>NZ_CP109364.1:6330000-9652113 GCF_045208415.1 Kitasatospora sp. NBC_01560
GACTTCTCGACTGTCTCAACCATAGGCCCGGTGAAATTGCATTACGAGTAAAGATGCTCGTTTCGCGCAGCAGGACGGAAAGACCCCGGGACCTTTACTATAGCTTGATATTGGTGTTCGGTTCGGCTTGTGTAGGATAGGTGGGAGACTTTGAAGCAGCAACGCCAGTTGTTGTGGAGTCGTCGTTGAAATACCACTCTGGTCGTGCTGGATGTCTAACCTGGGTCCGTGATCCGGATCAGGGACAGTGTCTGGTGGGTAGTTTAACTGGGGCGGTTGCCTCCTAAAGAGTAACGGAGGCGCCCAAAGGTTCCCTCAGCCTGGTTGGCAATCAGGTGTTGAGTGTAAGTGCACAAGGGAGCTTGACTGTGAGACTGACGGGTCGAGCAGGGACGAAAGTCGGGACTAGTGATCCGGCGGTGGCTTGTGGAAGCGCCGTCGCTCAACGGATAAAAGGTACCCCGGGGATAACAGGCTGATCTTCCCCAAGAGTCCATATCGACGGGATGGTTTGGCACCTCGATGTCGGCTCGTCGCATCCTGGGGCTGGAGTAGGTCCCAAGGGTTGGGCTGTTCGCCCATTAAAGCGGTACGCGAGCTGGGTTTAGAACGTCGTGAGACAGTTCGGTCCCTATCCGCTGTGCGCGTAGGAGTGTTGAGAAGGGCTGTCCCTAGTACGAGAGGACCGGGACGGACGAACCTCTGGTGTGCCAGTTGTCCTGCCAAGGGCATGGCTGGTTGGCTACGTTCGGGAGGGATAACCGCTGAAAGCATCTAAGCGGGAAGCCTGCTTCGAGATGAGCACTCCCACCTCCTTGAGAGGGTAAGGCTCCCAGTAGACGACTGGGTTGATAGGCCGGATATGGAAGCCCTGTAAGGGGTGGAGTTGACCGGTACTAATAGGCCGAGGGCTTGTCCTCAGTTGCTCGCGTCCACTGTGTTGTTCTGAAACAACGACCCCCATGCCAGGTCACGGTATGGGTGCGGTTGACAGTTTCATAGTGTTTCGGTGGTCATAGCGTGAGGGAAACGCCCGGTTACATTCCGAACCCGGAAGCTAAGCCTCACAGCGCCGATGGTACTGCAGGGGGGACCCTGTGGGAGAGTAGGACGCCGCCGAACAATCATTCCAAAAAGACCCCCTTCCATTCGGAAGGGGGTCTTTTTGCGTTAACGTCTCTGCCAGCACATCCCGGCTCGGCGGAAGGCACGAACCGTTGCAGAATCTGACCCTGACCTGGCAGTCCGCCGGGGGCACCGCAGCGGCTCTCCACGGGGGTTCGTACGCCGTCTCGCGCTGGTGGCGGCGCGGCCCGCTGCCGGCGCTGTTGCGGGAGGCCGGCACGCTGCTCGCGCTGTTCGCGCTCTGGCAGCTGGTGGGCAGCCTCTCCCTGATGAGTGCCGAGCACGCGCTCGACCGGGCAAGTTGGATCCACCGGACGGAGTTGGCGGTCGGACTGCCGGACGAAGCCTCCTGGCAGGCGGCGGTCACGCCGTACCCGGTGGCGGTGAAAGCCGCGAACTACTACTACGCCTCGATGCACTTCGCGGTGATGATCGCCGTCCTGGCCTGGGTGTTCGTCCGGCACCGCGCGCGGTACGCGTGGGTGCGGAACACGGTGGTGATCACGACGGCGATCTGCCTGCTGATCCAGTTCATCCCGGTGGCGCCGCCCCGGATGCTGCCGCAGAACGGCTTCGTGGACGTCGCGGCCGAGTACGGGCAGTCGGTGTACGGAGGCGCGGTCGGCGGCGTCGTGGTGGCCGCGCAGCTCTCCGCGATGCCCTCGGTGCACGTGGCCTGGTGCGTGCTCGCGGCGGTGGCGGTGATCAAGGTGTCGACGAGCTCGCTGCGCTGGCTGGTGGTGCTGCACCCGGTGCTGACCGTGGCGGTCGTGGTGGTCACGGCCAACCACTTCTGGGCGGACGGCCTGGTCGCCGTGGCGATCCTGCTCTTCGCGTACGCGGTGCAGGAGGCGTTCGCCCGCCGGGTCCGCAGAGCGGCCGCCCGGAACGCGGCCGCTCCGGGCGGAGGAACCGCTGGAGGTGCCGCTGGAGGAGCTGGCGGGGGTACGGCCGGGGGTGCGGACGCAGCGGCAGCCGGGGAACGGGCCGGCAGCCACCGGCGGGGCTGACCCGCGGATCGGACGGACCCGGTGACGGACACCGCGACGGGCCGGTCCTCCCCACCCGGGGAGGGCCGGCCCGCCTGCGTTGCGGCCGGTGGACTTACTTGACCGGCAGTGCGGCCCGGCCCCACGCGCTGTTGGTCAGCGACGCGGTGGCCCAGTACCAGGCGGCCAGCCCGGAGGCCGCGGCGATCCAGCCGGCGACCTTGGCGAGGCCGCCGGAGCTGCCGAACGTGGCGATGGCGGAGAGCACCAGCGAGACGGTCAGCAGGCCGTAGACGGCACGGCTGAGCAGACCGCTGTTCCAGCTCGCCGCGGTGAGGGTGAGGGCGAGCAGGGCCCACAGCAGCAGGAACAGGCCCGCTGCGTTCTTGCCGGCGCCACCGGCCGCGGACCAGGTGGCCCAGAAGGCGCCGAGGCTGGTGAAGGCGGTGCCGGTGAAGCCCTCGCCGCTGCGGAACTGCCAGAGGCCGGCGACGAAGAGGGTGAGGCCACCGACGAGGTGGGCGAGATGTGCTGAGTCCCCGACTCCGGTGCCACTGAAGATGCCGGTGGAGAGAAGACCGTAGGCGAGGAGGGTCAGGCCGAGGGCGAGGTAACCGAGGTTACCCGCGTCGGCCCCGGAGGAACGGGCGTTCTGTGCCCCGGAAGCGTCGTTGCTCACCGGAGGCTCCTTTCGCTTCGGGCGCGCGCAGGGCGCGGTCGACCGCACGGGGGGTGTTCGATGAGGAGGATGCGCGCAACCGCGCCGAGGGCGCACGGCTGGAGCGTGCGACGGCTGCGGTCAGAATGACGGTCCAGCGGAGAACCGCTGGTCGTGGCCCCGCCGGGGGATTCCCCGGTGAGATCGGTGTACCCGGCCGCACAACCTTGTACCCTTGTGAATCGCACAATTTGTGGCGCCGTCAGCTGTGGAACGCTCACGATCGGGCGCCGGGACGGCCAGGACCGCGCAGCAGTGCGCGCGGCGGTGCTCGGCCCGTGCGCTCAGCCCACCCGCTGCGCGGGCACCCGCAGGGTCAGGATCGCCATGTCGTCGGACGGCGGCTCGGGGGCGAACCGCTCGACCGCCCGCTGGACCCGCATGGCCACCGCGCCGGCGGTCAGCCCGGTGCACCCGGTGAGCACCTCGGCGAGGCCGTCCTCGCCCAGCATCCGCAGGCCCTCCCGGCGTTCGGTGACGCCGTCGGTGACGCAGAGCAGCACCTCGCCGGGGGCGAGCACCAAGTGCTCGGCGGTGAGATCGAGTTCGTCCATCACCCCGAGCAGCGGCTGCGGGGTCGCGGCCTGGTCGACCTGGCCGTCGGTGCGCAGCCGCAGCGGCAGCGGGTGCCCGGCGCAGACCAGCGAGAGCTCGGTGCTGCCGTCCGGCCTGGGCGTCAGCTCGCCGTACAGCAGGGTCAGGAAGCGGCTGCGCGAACCCTCGTCCAGGATGGCCGCGTTGAGCCGGCTGAGGACCTGCGGGGCGTCCAGGCCCTCGCGGGCGAGCAGGCGCAGCGAGTGCCGGGCGAGGCCGGTGACGGAGGCTGCCTCGGGGCCGGTGCCGCAGACGTCGCCGATGGCGAAGCCGTAGGTGCCCTCGCGGATGGTGAAGAGGTCGTAGAAGTCGCCGCCGACCTCGTTGCCCTCGCCGGCGGCCTGGTAGTAGACGTCGACCTCGACGCCGGGGATCTCGGGCAGGTCGGGCGGCAGCAGGCTGCGCTGGAGGGCCTGGCTGGTGGCGGTGCGCTCGGAGTAGAGGCGGGAGTTGTCGAGGGCCAGGGCCGCCCGGCGGGAGAGGTCCTCGGCGAGCTCCAGGATCTCCTGGCGGAACCGGACGTTCGCGGGGACGCCGAGGGCGAGCAGCCCGATGACGCGGTTGCGTGCGGTGAGCGGCAGGACGACCGTCTCGCCCAGCAGACCGGCGAGTTCGGGGTTGCCGGCGAGGCCGCCGGTCCGTGCGGTCTCGGCCGGGGCGGTCCAGAATCGGACGCCGGAGGTGGGGCCGGACTCCGGCGCGGGGGTCTTCTCCAGCAGGGCGCGAAGCGGGTCGATCCGGTCCTCGTCCTCGTGCAGGACGAAGGCGACCGAGGCCGGGGCGCCGTGGTCGCCGTTGGTGTAGACGGCGCACCAGGAGGCGAGGGTGGGGACGGCCATCTGGGCCATCAGGGCGAGGGTCTGCTCGTGTTCGAGGGTGCCGGCCAGCAGGTCGGAGGCCTCGACGAGGAAGGAGAGCGAGCCGCGGCGCAGCCGGTCGAGTTCGGTGAGCCGGGTGCTCTCGACGGCGAGTGCGACCCGGTCGGCGGCGAACTGGAGGCGCAGTGCGTCCTCGTTGTCGTAGCGGCCCGGGGCGGCGGAGGCGATGCCGAGGGAGCCGATCAGCCGGCCCTCGACCTTGAGCGGGACGGTCAGCAGGGAGCGCAGGCCGCTGTCGGCGAGCAGGGCGAGGCCGGTGGGGCGGGTGGCGAGGTCCTCGTGGACGGAGGGCAGCCGGGCGGAGTCGTAGCGGTTGCCGGTCTCGACGGGGAAGCGGCTGTGCCGGCGGTGGCCGGTGGTGAGGCCGGTGGCGGCGCGGACCTCGAACTCGCTCTCGTCCTCGGTGGTGAGCAGGACGTACGCCGCGTCGGCGTCGAGCAGGTCGCGGGCGCGTTCGACGGTGCGCTGGAGCAGGGTGTCGAGGTCGTCGCCGGCGGTCGGGCCGGCCAGCAGGTCGAGCCGTGGGGCGGCCTGGTCGGACTTGTCGCCGGGCAGGGCGCGGGCGGGGGAGCGGAGCACGGCCCGGTCGCCGTCGAGGACGAGCAGGCAGAGCGTGGACGGGGTGCCCTCGGTGTCCCGGATCCGGACTTGGAGGCCGTAGACGTCGACGGTCCGGCCGTCGGCGTGGCGCAGGCCGTAGCTGCCCTCCCAGCGGGCCAGGCGCAGCGTCGCGGCCAGGCCGAGGCCGAGGCCGGGGCCCTGGGGCCAGACGGCGAGGTCGGCCCAGGGGCGGCCGAGGACGGTGTCGGCGGAGTGGCGGAAGAGCGCTTCGGCGTCGGCGTTCCAGGCCAGGACGCAGCCGTCGTCGTCGAGTTGGACGACGGCGACGTGGACCGGGCCGGTGCTGCGGGGGAGTTCGCCGCCGGGGGCGGCGGGGACGGCGTAGCGGGTGCCGGCGACGTGTGCGGGCAGGGCCAGGCGGAACCAGACGGTCTTGCCGCCCGCCGCGTACTCGACGCCCCAGCGTTCGGCCAGGGCGGAGCACATCAGGAGGCCGCGGCCGCCCTCGCCGTCCGGGTCGGCGTAGCGCTCGGAGGCGGTGACGGGGACGTCGGGGAAGGTGGGCAGGCTCCGCTCGGGGTGGTGGTCGGTGACCTCGATCCGGACGGTTCCGTCCTCGCGCAGGCAACAGACCTCGGCGGCGGTGCCGGCGTGCACGACGGCGTTGGTGACGAGTTCGCTGACCAGGACCACGGCGTCGTCGACGACCTCGGGCAGCCCCCAGCCGAGCAGTGCGTCCCGGACGAAGGCGCGGGCAGCGCCGGCCGACCTCCCGACGGGTTCGAAGGTGGCGGCTGCGCGCGCGGTGACCACGTTGCCACTTCTCCTCTGCTCTGGCTCTGGCTGTCCGGGGTGCGGCGCCGACTTCCCCGTGCGCGCCGGCGGGGTGAGCGGCGGCGCTGGGTCGGGTCGTGGCCCGGGTGCAGCGCTCCACCCTACTTTCCGCTTGGTTCCCCGTGGGGGCGGGGCGTCGAAACAGGCACCAGAGGGTGATTCTGCCCACCTGTTTCGGCCGGGGGGCCACCAACCGAGCGCAACCGGCCGTATACCCGGGGCCGGTGCTGCCAGACTGGGGGGTCCGCGACGGCCGGCGGGAGCAGTACGGTCGTGTGGGTTCCGCTCGGCCGTGAGGCTGTCGGGACGCAGTTGCGCCGGGCCGGTGTCCGGGTGCCGGGCCCCGCAGGGGGTGCGGCCGGGTGCCGGACAGTTCACGATCTGGGAGGGCCCCGTTGAGTTCGGCGACCAAGGACGCAACCGGTACGACGCCGCCCGCTCAGCGTGGGGTGCGCTCCGGGGCCGCGCCGCGGGGCGCGGCCGGCCGGCGAGCGAGCCACAGCCGGGGGGCCGAGCCGGCCGAGCTGCGCAAGCTGCTGGCCGCGCTGACCGCGATGCGGGACGGCAACTTCCGCCGCAGGCTGACCGTGCCGGGTGACGGGCCGCTGGCCGAGATCGCCGCGGTGTTCAACGAGGTCGCCGAGCGCAACCAGCACCTGACCGGGGAACTGGCCCGGGTGCGGCGGGCGGTGGGCCGGGAGGGCCGGCTGAACGAGCGCCTGGAGACGGGCGCCGGCGAGGGCGCCTGGATGGCGGCGGTCGACAACTGCAACGCGCTGATCGACGATCTGGCCCGGCCGATGGCCGAGGTGGGCCGGGTGCTGGCCTCGATCGCCGAGGGCGACCTGGACCAGAAGATGGAGCTGCGCTCGCTGCACAGCAACGGGGTGAGCCACCCGCTGCGCGGCGAGTACCTGAAGATCGGCCGGACGGTGAACGGCCTGGTGGACCAGTTGTCGGAGTTCACCGACGAGGTGACCCGGGTGGCCCGCGAGGTCGGGACCGAGGGCAAGCTCGGCGGCCAGGCCAAGGTGCGCAGCGTCTCGGGCAGCTGGAAGGACCTGGCGGACTCGGTCAACACCATGGCGGGCCGGCTGACCGCGCAGGTGCGCAACATCGCGCAGGTGACCACCGCGGTGGCCAAGGGCGACCTCTCGCGCAAGGTCACCGTCGAGGTGGCCGGCGAGATGCTGGAGCTGAAGAACACCGTCAACACGATGGTGGACCAGCTGAACGGCTTCGCGGCGCAGGTGACCGGGGTGGCCCGGGACGTGGGCACGGAGGGGCGGCTCGGCGGCCAGGCGCAGGTGCCGGGCGTGGCCGGGGTGTGGCGCGACCTCACCGACTCGGTGAACTTCATGGCCGACAACCTGACCGGTCAGGTCCGCAACATCGCCCAGGTGACCACGGCGGTGGCGCGCGGCGACCTCTCGCAGAAGATCGAGGTCGATGCGCGGGGCGAGATCCTGGAGTTGAAGAACACCATCAACACGATGGTGGACCAGCTCTCGGGCTTCGCCGAGCAGGTGACCCGGGTGGCCCGTCAGGTCGGCACGGAGGGGCGGCTGGGCGGCCAGGCGCAGGTGCCGGGCGCCGCCGGGGTGTGGCGCGACCTCACCGACAACGTCAACTTCATGGCGAACAACCTCACCGACCAGGTGCGCAACATCGCGCAGGTGACGACCGCGGTCGCCCGGGGCGACCTCTCGCAGAAGATCCAGGTGGACGCGCGGGGCGAGATCCTGGAGTTGAAGAACACCATCAACACGATGGTGGACCAGCTCGGTGCGTTCGCGGACGAGGTGACGAGGGTCGCCCGGGACGTCGGTACCGAGGGCATCCTCGGTGGTCAGGCGAGTGTGCCGGGGGTCTCCGGCACCTGGAAGGACCTGACCAACAGCGTCAACCTGATGGCCAACAACCTGACCAGCCAGGTGCGCAACATCGCGGAGGTCACCACGGCGGTGGCCCGCGGTGACGTCTCCAAGAAGATCACCGTGGACGCCCGCGGGGAGATCCTGGAGCTGGTCACCACCGTCAACACCATGGTCGACCAGCTGTCGGCGTTCGCCGACGAGGTGACCCGGGTGGCGCGCGAGGTGGGTACCGAGGGGATCCTCGGCGGCCAGGCCCGGGTGCGCGGGGTGTCGGGCATCTGGAAGGACCTGACGGACAACGTCAACTTCATGGCGTCCAACCTGACCAGTCAGGTCCGCAACATCGCCGAGGTGGCGACGGCGGTGGCCCGCGGCGACCTCTCGAAGAAGATCGACATCGAGGCGCAGGGCGAGGTGGCGGCGCTGGCCGGCACCCTGAACACGATGGTCGACCAGCTCTCCGCCTTCGCGGTGCAGGTGACCCGGGTGGCCCGCGAGGTCGGTACCGACGGCATCCTGGGCGGCCAGGCCGGGGTGCCGGGCGTGGCCGGGATCTGGAAGGACCTGACCGACAACGTCAACCTGATGGCCAACAACCTCACCGGCCAGGTCCGCAACATCGCCCTGGTGATCACGGCGGTGGCCCGCGGGGACCTCTCGCAGAAGATCGACGTGGACGCGCGCGGGGAGATCCTGGAGCTCAAGACCAGCATCAACACGATGGTCGACCAGCTGTCGGCGTTCGCCGACGAGGTGACCCGGGTGGCGCGCGAGGTGGGCACCGACGGCCGCCTCGGCGGCCAGGCCCGGGTGCCCGGGGTGGACGGCACCTGGCAGGACCTCACCGAGTCGGTGAACGAGCTGGCCAACAACCTGACCCGGCAGGTGCGTGCGATCGCGCAGGTCGCCACCGCGGTGACCAGGGGCGACCTCTCGCTGCGGATCGACGTGGACGCGTCCGGCGAGCTCGACGAGCTCAAGGACAACATCAACCAGATGATCGCCAACCTGCGCGAGACGACCCGAACCAACCAGGAACAGGACTGGCTGAAGACCAACCTGGCCCGGATCTCCGGCCTGCTCCAGGGCCGCCGGGACCTGGAGGCGGTCGCCTCGCTGATCATGACCGAGCTGACGCCGGTGGTCTCGGCCCAGCACGGCGCCTTCTTCCTCGCCCAGCCGGCCGGCCGCACGGCCGAGCTGATCACCGAGGACGACGACGAGAACGACACCGTGCTGCGGCTGATCGGCAGCTACGGCTACCAGCGGCGGGCGATGCCGACCACCTTCCGGCCGGGCGAGTCGCTGATCGGCCAGGCCGCGGTGGAGAAGCGCTCGATCATCCTCAAGGAGGCGCCGCCCGGGTACCTCAAGATCGCCTCGGGCCTGGGCGAGGCCTCGCCGGCCCACATCGTGGTGCTGCCGGTGCTGTTCGAGGGCCGGCTGCTGGGTGTGATCGAGCTGGCGACCTTCAGCTCCTTCACCACCGTCGCGCTGGACTTCCTCAACCAGATCGCCGACCTGATCGGCGTCACCGTCAACACCATCAGCGTCAACACCAAGACCGAGGGCCTGCTGCTGGAGTCCCAGCGGCTGACCGCCGAACTCTCGATGCGGTCGGCCGAGTTGGAGGCGCGCCAGGAGGAACTGGAGCGCACCAACGAGGAGTTGCAGGAGAAGGCCTCGCAGCTCGCCCAGCAGAACCGTGACATCGAGATCAAGAACAGCGAGATCGAGGAGGCCCGGCAGGTCCTGGAGGAGCGCGCCGAGCAGCTCGCCCTGGCCTCCCGGTACAAGAGCGAGTTCCTCGCCAACATGTCGCACGAGCTGCGCACCCCGCTCAACTCGCTGCTGATCCTGGCCAAGCTGCTCTCCGACAACAACGAGGGCAACCTCTCGCCCAAGCAGGTCGAGTTCGCCGACACCATCCACGGCGCCGGCTCCGACCTGCTCCAGCTGATCAACGACATCCTGGACCTCTCCAAGGTCGAGGCCGGCAAGATGGACGTCCGCCCGGCGCGGATCGCCCTGGTGCAGCTGGTCGACTACGTGGAGGCCACCTTCCAGCCGGTCGCGCTCGACAAGAACCTGGAGTTCGGCGTCCGGGTCTCGCCCGCGCTGCCGGTGACCCTGCACACCGACGAGCAGCGGCTCCAGCAGGTGCTGCGCAACCTGATCTCCAACGCGGTCAAGTTCACCGACTCCGGGGCGGTCGACTTCTCGATCAGCCCGGCCGGGCCCGCCGTCCCGCAGCACGTCCGGGAACGGCTGCTGGAGGCCGGGGCGATCCAGGACCCGGACGACGAGCTGATCGCCTTCGCGGTCTCCGACACCGGCATCGGCATCCCCGGCAACAAGCTGCGGGAGATCTTCGAGGCCTTCAAGCAGGCCGACGGCACCACCAGCCGCAAGTACGGCGGCACCGGTCTCGGGCTCTCGATCAGCCGGGAGATCGCCCGGCTGCTCGGCGGCGAGATCCACGCCGAGAGCGAGCTCGGCAAGGGCTCCACCTTCACGCTCTACCTGCCGCTGCGCACCGAGGCCGCCGCGGCCCCGGGTGCCGGGCCGGCGCCCGCCCCGAGCGCGCCGGTGGTCCGTGCCGCGGTCGGTGTGACCCCGGCCGGTACGCCCGTCCCGGTCGGCGAGAACCCGGCCGACCACTGGGCCCAGGAGGTCCGTGAGCTCGCCGAGGAGCGCCGCCGGGGCGCCGTCGAGCGGCGCCGCGCCGCGGCCCTGGAGGCCCCCGCGGAGGGCCGCCCGCCGGCCGTCGGTGCCACCGTCCGCCCGAGCACCCGGGTGGACACCCGGTTCGCCGGCCAGCAGGTGCTGATCGTGGACGACGACGTCCGCAACGTCTTCGCGCTGACCAGCGTCCTGGAGCAGCACGGTCTGACCGTCCTCTACGCGGAGAACGGTCGCGAGGGCATCGAGATGCTGGAGCAGCACGAGAACGTCGCGCTGGTCCTGATGGACATCATGATGCCGGAGATGGACGGCTACGCGACCACCGAGGCGATCCGCCGGATGCCCCAGTTCGCCGGGCTGCCGATCATCGCGCTCACGGCGAAGGCGATGAAGGGCGACAAGGAGAAGTCGCTGGAGGCCGGGGCCACCGATCACATCACCAAGCCGGTGGAGACCGACCACCTGCTGACGGTGATGCACGAGTGGTTGACGGCCCGCCACTGACCGCCCGCCACTGAGTACCCGCCACTGTTGGCCCGCCACTGGGCACCCGCGCCGAACGGCCGGCCGCACCCGCCGCCACCTGCGCGGTTGCCCGTTCGGGCCGACCTGCCGCCCGCGCGGCAGGGACGGCGGGGGCGTGCGGCGGACCGCCCGCTCCGGGGTTCGCGCCCGAGGCCGGAGCGGTTTGCTGGCGGGGAGGGGCGGGAACCCGGTAGGGTCACCGATCGTTGCGAACAGTGACCGGACGGCGACTCGCTGCTCAGCGTGCGCCGGGGCACTGGCTGCGCGCTGTTCCGGATCGGCTCGCGACGGAGCGGTGTGCCGGGCGAGGGGGTGCGGCTAGCATGACCGGGGTAATGGTGGGCAGCAGTACGCGGATGCCCTCCCCAGGCAGGCAGGCGACAGGAGGGCGGGTCGTAATGCAGAAGGCGAAGATCCTCCTGGTCGACGACCGGCCGGAGAACCTGCTGGCGCTGGAGGCGATCCTCTCCGCGCTGGACCAGACGCTGGTGCGCGCGGTCTCCGGCGAGGAGGCGCTCAAGGCGCTGCTCACCGACGACTTCGCGGTGATCCTGCTGGACGTCCAGATGCCCGGCATGGACGGCTTCGAGACGGCCGCGCACATCAAGCGGCGCGAACGCACCCGGGACATCCCGATCATCTTCCTGACCGCCATCAACCACGGGCCGCACCACACCTTCCGCGGCTACGCGGCCGGCGCGGTGGACTACATCTCCAAGCCCTTCGACCCGTGGGTGCTGCGCGCGAAGGTCTCGGTCTTCGTCGACCTCTACATGAAGAACTGCCAGCTCAAGGAGCAGGCCGCGCTGTTGCGGCTGCAGCTCGAGGCGGGCGCTGCGCAGCCGGAGATCGGCGGCGCGCTGCTCGGCGAGCTGTCGGCCCGGCTGGCATCCGTGGAGGAGCAGGCCGAGGCGCTGGTCAAGCAGCTCGACGGCACCGAGGACGGCGGGATCGCCGCCACCGCGGCCCACCTGGAGCGGAAGCTGACCGGCCTGCGCCGGGCCCTGGACGCGCTGCGTCCCGGCACGGACTGACCGCCGCCCGACTGCCCCGTCCGGGTGAACCGGACCGGCGTGACGGAGTGTCTGCGACACGTCCGGGCCGCCGGACCGGGGCGCATGGGCACAGCTGGTCGGCCCCGGTAGGCTGCTGAGCCATGGCCACACGTACGCCCGGAAGCGCGGCACGCAATTCGAGTCCGGGACCGTCCAAGAAGGCCGCGGCGAAGGCTCCGGCCAAGCCGCCAGCGAAGAAGGCGCCCGCGGGGAAGGCCGCCCCGGCGAAGAAGGCGGCGGCCAGGCCGGCTCCGCCGCCGCCCCCGCGCCCGGTGCTCTTCCGCCTCGTCCTCGGGGTCGGGAGCGGAATCGCGCACGGCTTCGGCGCGATATTCCGCGGCTTCGGCGACGGCGCGAAGAACCTGGACCCGGCGCACCGCAAGGACGGCGTCGGGCTCCTGTTGTTCGGGCTGGCCCTGGTCACCGCGGTCGGCACGTGGTCCCGGCCGCAGGGCTGGCTGGGCGAGGCCGCCACCTACGTGGTGTCCGGCCTGTTCGGCCGCCTGGACGTGCTGATGCCCTTTCTGCTCGCGGTGGTCGCCGTCCGGCTGATGCGCCACCCGGATCTGCCCGAGGCCAACGGGCGGATCATGATCGGCCTGAGCGCGCTGCTGGTCGGCGTGCTCGGCCTGGTCCACATCGGCTGCGGCGCCCCCATGATGGGCAGCGGCGCGACCCGGATAAGGGCGGCCGGCGGCATCGTCGGCTGGGCCGTCTCCACCCCGATGATGGCCGCCGCCGGCCCGCTGCTCGCGGTGCCGCTCCTGCTGCTGCTGGCCTTCTTCGGTCTGCTGGTGACCACCGCCACCCCGGTCAACCGGATCCCCGAGCGGCTGCGCGCGGCCGGGGTGCGGCTCGGTGTGGTCGAACCGGGGCCGCAGGACGGTCCTGCCGGGCGTACGCCGGAGCGCGAGCTGTCCACCGAGCCGCCGGAGGACGCCGACCCGTCGGCGCTGCCGTACACGGTGGAGAGCGAGGGCGGCACCCCGCAGGACGAGGTCGCCGCCCGCCGGCGCCGCCGCCGCAAGCGGCCGGACGACGGGGAGGCGGACTCCGCCGCCTCCGGGCCGCTCGCCGAGGGTCCGTTCGGCAGGGATCCGTTCACCAAGGGCCCGTTCGGCGCGGAGCCGGAGGACCCGTTCGCGACCCGTGACCTCGCCGCGGGCGCCGCCGCCGACCTCGACGGTGCGCTGGTCTACGGCGTCCCCGCCTCCTCGGCGGTGGCGAACATGATGCACCAGGTGCAGGACCGTACCGCCCCGCCCGAGGAGGCCGCCGTGCCGGCCGCCCGCAGCGCCGCCGCGGGCCCGGGCGCCCCGGAGGAGCACGGCCCGGCGCCGGTACGGATGGAGCAGCTCCAGCTCTCCGGCGACGTCACGTACACGCTGCCCCCGCTCGACCTGCTGGAGCGCGGCGGCCCGGCCAAGGCCCGCAGCGCGCTCAACGACGAGGTGGTGGCCCAGCTCACCAGTACGTTCGCCGAGTTCAAGGTGGACGCCAAGGTCACCGGCTTCACCCGGGGCCCGACGGTCACCCGGTACGAGGTCGAGCTGGGCCCGGCCGTCAAGGTGGAGCGGATCACGGCACTCGCGAAGAACATCGCGTACGCCGTCGCCAGCGCGGACGTCCGGATCATCAGTCCGATCCCGGGGAAGTCCGCCGTCGGCATCGAGATCCCCAACCGGGACCGCGAGATGGTCAACCTCGGCGACCTGCTGCGCTCGCGCACGGCCGCCGAGGACACCCACCCGATGGTCGTCGGCATGGGCAAGGACGTCGAGGGCCACACCGTGATGGCCAACCTCGCCAAGATGCCGCACATCCTGGTCGCCGGCGCGACCGGGGCGGGCAAGTCCTCCTGCATCAACTGCCTGATCACCTCGGTGCTGGCCCGGGCCACGCCGGACGAGGTGCGGATGGTGCTGGTCGACCCCAAGCGGGTCGAGCTGACCGCGTACGAGGGCATCCCGCACCTGATCACGCCGATCATCACCAACCCGAAGAAGGCCGCCGAGGCCCTCCAGTGGGTGGTGCGCGAGATGGACCTGCGCTACGACGACCTGGCCGCGTTCGGGTTCCGGCACGTGGACGACTTCAACGCGGCCGTGAAGGCCGGCAAGGTCACCGCGCCGCTCGGCAGCGAGCGCGAGCTGACCCCGTACCCGTACCTGCTGGTGATCGTCGACGAGCTGGCCGACCTGATGATGGTCGCCCCGCGCGACGTCGAGGACTCGGTGGTCCGGATCACCCAGCTCGCCCGGGCCGCCGGCATCCACCTGGTGCTGGCGACCCAGCGGCCCTCGGTGGACGTCGTGACCGGTCTGATCAAGGCCAACGTGCCGTCCCGGCTGGCCTTCGCGACCTCGGCGATGGCCGACTCGCGGGTCATCCTGGACCAGCCGGGCGCCGAGAAGCTGATCGGCAAGGGCGACGCGCTGTTCCTGCCGATGGGCGCCAGCAAGGCGGTCCGGATGCAGGGCGCGTTCGTCACCGAGGCGGAGATCGCCGCGGTGGTGCAGCACTGCAAGGACCAGATGGCGGCCGCCTACCGGGACGACGTGACGGTCGGCGGCGGGCCGCGCAAGGAGATCGACGAGGAGATCGGCGACGACCTGGACCTGCTGATCCAGGCGGTCGAGCTGGTGGTCTCCACGCAGTTCGGCTCCACCTCGATGCTCCAGCGCAAGCTGCGGGTCGGCTTCGCCAAGGCCGGCCGGCTGATGGACCTGATGGAGTCGCGCGGGATCGTCGGTCCGAGTGAAGGATCCAAGGCCCGTGACGTCCTGGTGAAACCGGACGAACTGGACGGCGTGATCGTCGACATCCGCGGCTGACCGCACCCCGCCCCATGGGTGTTCACCCGTTCGGAGAGGGGTAGGCGCCGTGCACGGAACCGATCGGACGTGCACGGCGTCACAGGCCGGAAGAAGAGGTCTCCGTGAACGGCGGCCCCCGCCCCGGGGGCCGGTCGGCGGACACCCGGAACCGGCTCGGGGCGGGTGCGCGCATTCGGGCCTGTTCCGCTTGAGAAACGATCCGCTCCCGCCCCTAGACTGTTCTCCAGCAGGTGGCCATCCGCTCGAAAGGCGTGCCCCGTGACCATCGGCAAGTCCCCCGATCGCGAGAACGCCCCGTCGTCCGCCCAGCCGTCCGGCGGCGCGGAGCAGACGGCCGATGCCGTGAGCATCGGTCGTGTGCTGTCCGCTGCCCGGATCGACGCCGGACTCACGGTGGATCAGGTGAGTACCGCCACCCGAGTGCGGGTGCCGATCGTGCATGCCATTGAGGAGGACGATTTCGACCGCTGCGGCGGTGACTTCTACGCCCGTGGCCACATCCGGTCGATCGCCCGCGCGGTCGGCGTCGACGGCGAGCCCCTGGTGGCCCGCTACGACGCCGCGCACGGCGGCGCCCCGGCCGCCCGGCGCCCGGCCCAGCTGATCGAGAGCGGCCCGATCAAGGTGCCCGGCCGCGGCCGGCCGAACTGGACCGCGGCGATGGTCGCCGCGATCTTCGCGGTGGTCGCGCTGATCGGGTTCAACCTGGTCAGCGGCAAGACCGGCAGCTCGACCACCGGCTCGGCCAGCGCACCGCTGCCCAGCGGGTCCGGCACCGGCTCGGTCGCCCCGCCGGCCTCGCCGAGCGTGCAGCCGCCCGCCCCGGCGCCCAGCGCCGCGGCGATCGCGGCCGCGCCCGCCGACAAGGTCACCGTGAAGCTGGTGGCCGAGAAGGACACCAGCTGGGTCTCGGCGCTGGACGGCACCGGAAAGTCGCTGTTCCAGAACAACATCGAGGAAGGCCAGGACCAGACCTTCACCGACCCCAAGCAGATCAAGTTGGTGATCGGCAACGCCGGTGCCGTGCACGTGTACGTCAACGGCAAGGACCTCGGTCCGGCGGGCAAGAACGGCCAGGTGGTGCACGTCACGTACACCCCCGGCGACCCGCAGGCGGGCTGACCACGGGCGGGCTGCGGCCCGTTGAAGGACCGGTGAAGATCCGGTAATCCGGGGCACACGGCCGCCGGGGCGAACGGCCCCGGCGGCCGCGCGTTAATCTTGGCCCTATGCCTGAACGCCGTACTGTCGCCCTTGTCACGCTCGGATGCGCCCGCAACGAGGTGGACTCCGAGGAACTCGCCGGGCGACTGGAGGCCGACGGCTGGTCGCTGGTCGACGACGCCGCCGAAGCCGATGTCGCCGTCGTCAACACCTGCGGCTTCGTCGAGGCCGCCAAGAAGGACTCGGTCGACGCCCTGCTGGAGGCCAACGACCTCAAGGGTCACGGCCGCACCCAGGCCGTCGTCGCGGTCGGCTGCATGGCCGAGCGGTACGGCAAGGAGCTGGCCGACGCGCTGCCCGAGGCGGACGGTGTGCTCGGCTTCGACGACTACGCCGACATCTCCGACCGGCTGCAGACCATCCTGTCCGGCGGCCACCACGCCCCGCACCTCCCGCGCGACCGCCGCAAGCTGCTGCCGCTGAGCCCGGTCGAGCGCCAGGCCGCCGCCGCCGAGGTGGCTCTGCCGGGCCACGGCGCCGCCGACCCGGACGCGGCGCCCATCGCCGACCTGCCGGACGGCGTCGCGCCCGCCTCCGGGCCGCGCACGCTGCGCAAGCGGCTCGACGACAGCCCGGTGGCCTCGGTGAAGCTCGCCTCCGGCTGCGACCGGCGGTGCTCCTTCTGCGCCATCCCGGCCTTCCGCGGCTCCTTCATCTCGCGCCGCCCCTCCGACGTGCTGCAGGAGGCCCAGTGGCTGGCCTCGCAGGGCGTCCGCGAGGTGGTGCTGGTCAGCGAGAACAACACCTCGTACGGCAAGGACCTCGGCGACATCCGGCTGCTGGAGACGCTGCTCGGCGAGATCGCGGTGACCGAGGGCGTCGAGCGCGTCCGGGTCTCGTACCTGCAGCCCGCCGAGATGCGGCCCGGTCTGATCGACGCGATGACCGGCACCACCGACGTGGTGCCCTACTTCGACCTCTCCTTCCAGCACTCGGCGCCCGCCGTGCTGCGCCGGATGCGCCGCTTCGGCTCCACCGACCAGTTCCTGGAGCTGCTCGGCACCATCCGCGGCAAGGCCCCGCAGGCCGGTGCCCGCTCCAACTTCATCGTGGGCTTCCCCGGGGAGACCGAGGAGGACTTCGCCGAGCTGGAGCGCTTCGTCACGCACGCCGGCCTGGACGCGATCGGCGTCTTCGGCTACTCCGACGAGGACGGCACCGAGGCCGCCGGCTACGACGGCAAGCTGCCCGAGGACGTGGTGGCGGACCGGCTGGACCGGCTGACCCGGCTCGCCGAGGAGATGACCGCCCAGCGGGCCGAGCAGCGGATCGGCACCGAGGTCGAGGTCATGATCGAGTCCGTGGAGGGCGACCTGGTCGAGGGCCGCTCGGCCCACCAGGCGCCCGAGACGGACGGCCTCACCACGCTCACCGGCGTCGAGGACCCGGAGGTCGGCCGGTTCTACCGGGCCCGGGTGGTGGCCAGCGAGGGCGTCGACCTGATCGCCGAGGCGATCGAGCAGGTCCGGCTGCCCAAGTCCTCGGGGGCCGACGCCCCGGGAGCCGGAGAATGACCAAGGGGCCCGGCGCCCCGGCCGCGGCCCACCCGGACCGACCGGTGGCCGCGGTGCCGCCGGCGCCGGGGATCTGGAACATCGCCAACATGCTCACGATGCTCCGGCTGCTGCTGGTGCCGGTCTTCGTGGCGCTGCTCTTCGCCAACGGCGGGCACGACCCGAAGTGGCGCGCGGTGGCGTGGGCCTCGTTCGCGATCGCGATGATCACGGACCTGTTCGACGGCGAGCTGGCCCGGCGCAAGGGCCTGGTCACCGACTTCGGCAAGATCGCCGACCCGATCGCGGACAAGGCGATCATGGGCGCGGCGCTGATCGGCCTCTCGATGCTCGGCGACCTGCCGTGGTGGGTCACCGCGGTGATCCTCGCCCGCGAGCTCGGCATCACCGTGATGCGGTTCTGGGTGATCCGGTACGGCGTCATCCCGGCCAGCCGGGGCGGCAAGCTGAAGACGCTCACCCAGGGCATCGCCGTCGGCATGTACGTGCTGGTGCTCACCGGCTGGCTCGCCACCGGGCGGGCCGTGCTGATGGGGCTGGCGGTGCTGCTGACCGTCGGCACCGCGCTGGACTACGTCGGCCAGGCGCTGCGCCTGCGCCGCGAGGGGCTGGCGGCGGAGCGCGCCGGGCGGTGACGGGGGTGACCGGGGCGGAGACGGGAGCGAACGGGGTGGAGACGGCGGGCGCGGCGGGGGGCGGCGGGCTCGCCGCCCGCGTGCACGCGGCGCTGCGCGCGGAGGGCAGCACGGTGGCCGTCGCGGAGTCGCTCACCGGCGGACTGCTCGCCGCGGCGCTGGTGGACGTCCCCGGGGCCTCCGCGACCTTCCGCGGTTCGGTCACCGCGTACGCGACCGAACTGAAGGCCTCGGTGCTCGGGGTGGACGAGGGGCTGCTCGCCGTGCACGGGCCCGTCCACCCGGTGGTGGCGCGGCAGATGGCCGAGGGCGTGCGCCGGCTGCTGGGCGCCACCTACGGGGTCGCGACGACCGGGGTGGCCGGGCCGGACCCCCAGGACGGGCAGCCGGTGGGCACCGTACACCTCGCGGTGGCCGGTCCGGGTGGAACTCTGGTCAGTTCGCCCCGGCTGTCGGGGGAGCGTGCCACAATCCGTCACAGAGCCGTGACCGCCGCTCTGGAGCTGCTCCTGGGGCGGCTCCCGGCCGGTGCGTCCGCGCACTGACCCGCCGTCCGCCCGCCGCAGCGGTGCTGCCGGGGCGCCACCGGGGTGCCTCCGGGGCCCCGTTCGGGCAGATCTCCACAGAACCGAGATCTGCCGAACTGGCGTACGGGTATGGCGTAGCTGGAGGATCGTGTTACATCGAGGGTCCTGGTTGGGCAGAAACCAGGTGGCGAACGAGTGGCCCGACGGTGACCGGGGGCCGCACGGAGGGCACGACGCGGTGCCCGCGGACCCGGATGAGACACCGAAATTGGGGAGGGGACAGCCTTGCAGCCCAGAGTGAACACGACCATGGTCCCCGCACACGAAGCGGGCAAGGCGGTACGGTGGGGACGTGACATCTCGATCCGCAGTCCGAGGAGGGAGGCACCGATGATCCTGCTCCGTCGCCTACTGGGCGATGTACTGCGTCGGCAGCGCCAGCGCCAGGGCCGCACACTCCGCGAGGTGTCGGCAGCCGCCAGGGTTTCGCTCGGTTACCTCTCCGAGGTCGAGCGGGGTCAGAAGGAGGCCTCCTCGGAGCTGCTCTCCGCGATCTGCGACGCACTCGACGTCCGTATGTCCGAGGTCATGCGCGAGGTCAGCGACGAACTCTCGCTCGCCGAACTTGCGGCGATGGCCACCCTCTCCGAAGGTGAACTGCTGAGGCCGGTACTCGAACCGGTACCGCTGCCCGCCCCCGGCGCCGACCGGGCGAACCTCTCGCCCAAGACCGCCGCGATGGACGTGGTCGCCGCCTGATCCGGCCTCGACACCCGGGCGCTCGGTGCCCGGGGCGAGCGAAGGAGGGCGGTCGTGCGGAGACCAGCGACGGCGTACGCCGAAGCCCGAATACGGCTGGGGCGCCTGGTGCCCCGGCCGTTTCGCGTGGGGCTGCTCCTGGCTGCGGGCGGGCTCGCCTGGTGGCTGCCGGCGGTCCGCGGGCAACTGACCGACGGGGCCGTCCTGGGGCTGCTGGCGGCCGGCGGGTGGGGCCTCGGCCTGATCCCGGTCCACGCCGACCGGTGGTCCACCGGGCCGGTGCGACGCCGAACGGGTGAGCCGGTGACCCGGACGGAGGCAGAGCCTCCGATCGGGTGACGGCGCCCTCCCGGGCGACGAGCCGTGCGGTGCGAAGGCCGCGGAGCGGGACACCCGCTTCGCGGCCTTCGCCGTGTCCGGGGGCGGCTGCGCGTCCCGGGCCCGTCAGGGGCGCAGCCGGAGGCCGCGGGGGGTGGCATGGAAGCCGGCCTCCTCCAGGGCGGCGCCGATCGCCGAGCCGAGGGCGGGCTCGCCGTTCGCCCGTTCGACGGTGACACTGCCGAGCGCACCCGCGCGGACCGCCGACGCCAGCGCCGCGGCGGCCGGGGCGAGGGCGGCGCCCTCCTCCCGCCAGGCCAGCAGGGACTTGCCGCCGCGCTCGACGTACAGGACCGGATCGCCGTCGACCAGGACCACCAGGGCGCCCGCCTTGCGGCCCGGCCGGTGGGCCTTGGCGGCCCGCCCCTCCCGGCCGGTGGCGGCGCCCGCGGAGGCCGCCTCCCCGGCGGGCCGGGCGTCGCCGGGCAGCGGCCCGGCCGGTCCGGGCCCGCCGGGCGGCTCGGGCCAGGGCAGCGCGGCGCCGTAGGCGTTGGCGGGGTCCGCGGCGGCCAGCACCAGGACCTGCGGCGGCTCGGCCCCCGGCCCGGCGCCCCACTCGGTGGCCGCCCGCGCCCGGTCCAGCCGGCCGCTGACCGAACGCAGCCGGTCCGCGGCGCCCTCCATGGCGAACTGGGCACCGCCCAGCCCCTCCACGAAGTACCCCCGGCGGGCCCGGCCGCGCTCCTCCATCGCGGCCAGCACCCGGTACACCCCGGCGAAGCCGCCCGGGACCCGCTCGGCCACCACCGTGCCCCGGGTGACCAGGCCGTGCCGGTCCAGCAGGCTCTGCGCCCGGGCGGTGGCCCGGACGGTCGGGTCGGCGTCGGGGGCGGGCAGCAGGGACCAGCGCCCGGCGACCGTCGGCGGGCCGCTGCGCAGGGCGCCGCCGATCCGGCCGAACGGGCGGCCCGCGCCGCCGTAGCGGCCGCGCGGAGTGGCCCGGGGCGCCCGGTGGGCGGTCGCGCCGGCCGTCCGGCCCGAGCCGAGCAGGGCGCGCAGCGGGGCCAGCGTGTCGTTGCTGACGTAGCCGGCCCAGACCAAGTCCCAGAGGGCCTCGACCAGCTCGGCCTCCGGGGTCTCCGGAAGGTGGGCGACGAGCTGGCGGAAGAACAGCCCGTAGCCGCCCGCCAGGGCCTCCAGCAGGGCGGTGTGCACGGGGGTGACGGCGGGTGGCACGGGCTCGGGGCGCAGCAGGTGGGCGTTCTCGGCGAGGTGCAGGCTGATCCAGCCGTCCTTGCCGGGCAGGGCGCCGGCGCCGGACCAGCCGATCTCGCCCGCCGCCATCAGCTCGTCCAGCAGGTTGGGGGAGTAGTCGGCGAGCCGGGCCGGGAGGATCAGCCGCTCCAGGGCGGAGGCGGGCAGCGCGGTGCCCTGGAGCTGTTCGACCACCCGGAGCAGCCCGTCTGGGCCGCGCAGCCGGTGCCCGGCCAGGTGCTGCCACTGCGGGAGGAAGGCGGCCAGCGCGCGCGGCGGGACGGCCTCGACCTCGTGCCGCAGGGCGGCCAGCGAGCGGCGGCGCAGCCGGCGCAGCACCTCGGCGTCGCACCACTCGACGGTGGCGCCGTGGCCGTCCGGGAGCGCGGCGCCGGCTGCCGGTGCGGAGGGGAGGCCGGCGCCGGGCGGGCTGAACTCGCCCTGGACCAGGCGGCCGGCGGCGGTCAGCCGCTGCAGCGTGCCGGTGACCACGGCGGTGCCGAGGCCGAAGCGGGCGGCGGCCCCGCCGGAGGTGAACGGGCCGTGGGTGCGGGCGTGGCGGGCGAGGAGATCCCCCAGGGGGTCCTTCACGGGCTCGGTGAAGGCCTCGGGGACGCCCACCGGCAGCGGGGTGCCGAGGGCGTCGCGCAGCCGCCCGGCGTCCTCGACGGCGGCCCAGCGCTGCTCGCCGGCGATCCGGACCGCGATCACCCGGCGGGCGGCCTCCAGCTCCAGGGCCCAGAGCGGTTCGGCGCCGCGGGCGGCGAGCTCGGCCTCGGTGAGCGGGCCGAGCAGGCGCAGTGCGTCGGCGACCCCCTCGGCGTCCTTGATCCTCCGCTCCGGGGTGAGGCGCTGGAGCTCGGCCTCGAGCTCGGCGAGCACCTGCGGGTCGAGCAGTTCGCGCAGCTCGGCCTGGCCGAGCAGCTCGGAGAGCAGGCGGGAGTCGAGCGAGAGGGCGGCGGCGCGGCGCTCGGCGAGCGGGGAGTCCCCCTCGTAGAGGAACTGGGCGACGTACCCGAAGAGCAGTGAGCGGGCGAACGGGGAGGGCTCCTGGGTGGTGACCTCGACCAGCCGGACGGCCCGGGATTCGAGGTCCTTCATCAGCTCGACCAGGCCGGGGACGTCGAAGACGTCCTGCAGGCACTCCCGGACGGCCTCCAGCACGATCGGGAAGGAGCCGTACTCGGACGCGACCTCCAGGAGCTGGGCGGCGCGCTGGCGCTGCTGCCAGAGCGGGGTGCGCCGGCCCGGGTTGCGGCGGGGCAGCAGCAGGGCGCGGCCGGCGCACTCGCGGAAGCGGGAGGCGAACAGTGCGGACCCGCCGACCTGGTCGGTGACGAGCTGCTCGATCTCGCCGGATTCGAACACGGCGGCGTCGGCGCCGACCGGGGCGTCGTCGGCGGCCGCCCGGTCGTCCGGGGCCGGCCGGGCGGCGGGGGCGGCGAAGTCGAAGTCGGGGGCGAGCAGATCGGCGTCGGGCAGGCGCAGCACGATGCCGTCGTCGGCGTGCATGACCTGGGGGTCGAGGCCGTGCTTCTCGCGCAGCCGGGCGCCGAGTGCGAGCGCCCAGGGGGCGTGCACCTGGGCGCCGAAGGGGGAGTGGATGACGATCCGCCAGTCGCCCAGTTCGTCCCGGAAGCGCTCGACCACGATGGTGCGGTCGTCCGGGAGGTGGCCGCAGGCGGCGCGCTGCTCGGCGAGGTAGTCGAGGAGGTTGCCGGCGGCCCAGTCGTCCAGGCCGGCCTGCCGCAGCCGTGCGGTGGCGGCCGCGGGCTCCAGCGCGCCCAGCTCCCGGGTGAAGGCGCCGAGGGCGCGGCCGAGTTCGAGCGGGCGGCCGAGGGTGTCGCCCTTCCAGAACGGGAGCCGGCCGGGGATCCCGGGCGCGGGGGTGACCAGCACCTTGTCGTGGGTGATCTCCTCGATCCGCCAGGAGGTGGTGCCGAGGGTGAAGACGTCGCCGACGCGGGACTCGTAGACCATCTCCTCGTCCAGCTCGCCGACCCGCCGCCCGCCGCCCTTCTTCCCGTCGGCGGGGCCGTCGGTGCTGCCGGCGATGAAGACGCCGAACAGGCCCCGGTCGGGGATGGTGCCGCCGGAGGTGACGGCGAGCCGCTGGGCGCCGGGGCGGCCGGTGACGGTGCCCGCGACGCGGTCCCAGACCAGGCGGGGGCGCAGCTCGGCGAAGGCGTCCGAGGGGTAGCGGCCGGCCAGCATGTCGAGCACCGCGTCGAAGGCGGACTGCGGCAGGGTGGCGAACGGCGCGGCCCGGCGGACCAGCGCGAGCAGGTCGTCGACCGGCCAGGTGTCCAGTGCCGTGATCGCGACCAGCTGCTGCGCCAGGACGTCCAGCGGGTTGCGCGGGATGCGCAGCGCCTCGATCCGGCCGGCCCGCATCCGCTCGGTGACCACGGCGGACTGGACGAGGTCCCCCCGGTACTTGGGGAAGAAGACGCCGGTGGAGACGGCGCCGACCTGGTGGCCGGCCCGGCCGACCCGCTGGAGGCCGGAGGCGACCGACGGCGGGGACTCCACCTGGACGACCAGCTCGACGGCGCCCATGTCGATCCCGAGCTCCAGGCTGGAGGTGGCGACCACGGCGGGCAGCCGGCCGGCCTTCAGCTCCTCCTCGACCAGGGCGCGCTGCTCCTTGGAGACGGAGCCGTGGTGGGCCCGGGCGATGACCGGTGGGGCGCCCTTGGCGGCGCCGGACGCGGCCATCAGCTGTGCAGGGGAGTGCGCCTCGGGCAGCGGCTCGCCGGCGGCCCGTTCCAGGGCGATCTCGTTGAGGCGGTTGCAGAGCCGCTCGGCGAGCCGGCGGGAGTTGGCGAAGACGATGGTCGAGCGGTGGGCCTGGACCAGGTCGACGATCCGCTCCTCGACGTGCGGCCAGATCGACGCCTTGCGGGTGGTGTCGTCGCCGCCGGCGGCCGGGCCGGGGGGAGCGGCGGGCAGGTCGTCGAGGTCGGGGACGGGGACGACCACCGAGAGGTCGAACTCCTTCTCGGCGGGCGGCTGGACGACGACGGCGCCGCGCTGCGGGCTGAGGAAGCGGGCGACCTCCTCGACCGGGCGCACGGTGGCGGAGAGGCCGATCCGGCGGGCGGGGCGCTCCAGCAGCTCGTCCAGCCGCTCCAGCGAGAGCGCGAGGTGGGCGCCGCGCTTGGTGCCGGCGACGGCGTGCACCTCGTCCAGGATCACCGTGTCGATGCCGCGCAGGGCCTCCCGGGAGGCGGAGGTGAGCAGCAGGAAGAGCGACTCGGGGGTGGTGATCAGGATGTCCGGCGGGTGGCCGGCGAAGCGGCGGCGGTCGGCGGCCGGGGTGTCGCCGGAGCGGATGCCGACCTGGACGTCGGGCTCGGGCAGGCCGAGCCGGACGGCGGCCTGGCGCAGGCCGGCCAGCGGGGCGCGGAGGTTGCGCTCGACGTCGACGGCGAGGGCCTTGAGCGGCGAGATGTAGAGGACCCGGCAGCGGCGCTTCGGCTCGGCGGGCACCGGCGTGCTGCTGAGGCGGTCCAGTGCGGAGAGGAAGGCCGCGAGGGTCTTGCCGGAGCCGGTGGGGGCCACCACCAGGACGTCCGTCCCCCGGCCGATGGCCTGCCAGGCCCGGGCCTGGGCGGTGGTGGGCGCGTGGAAGGCGCCCGTGAACCAGGCCCGGGTGGCCGGGGCGAATCCGGCCAGCGGGTCGTCGGGCCGGTCGGCGGGCGGCTGGGGATGGGTCTGCGGCGCCATGCCCCCATGGTGCCGGGTGCCACCGACAACGGGCGGGCGCGGCGTCGGCTCCTGCCGTCCGGGGCAACTGAAAAGGCAAAGCGGACAATCCACTCATATGGTGAGTGTTCGGGTGGCGATTCCCTCCCCGACCAGCAGCCCCCGTGACCACCGGAGCCCCCGTGACCACAGGAGCTCCCGCGACCACCGGAGCTCCCGCGACCGACCGGGACCGACGAGCGGAGACCGTGCGATGCCGCAGGCACACCCGTCCGGCAGCGGTCCCGACCGGCCCCGCCCGCACCCGGCCCGCGGCCCGCTCCGGGCCCTGCTCGCGATGCTGCTCACCGCCCTGGTGGTCGGTGGCGCCGTCCCGTACGTCTCCGGGCCCGGCCGGTCCTACCTGAGCTACCTCGTCCTGGCCGAGCAGGAGGACGCCGCCGGCGCCGCCCGGGCCGGGGCCGAGGCGCGCGCCGTCGGCGGCGAGGTCGTCCAGGAGTACCCGCAGATCGGGGCCGTGCTCGTGTACGCCGGCGGCGGCTTCGCCGACAAGGTCCGGGCCCGCCCCGGAGTGGCCGCGGCGGGAGCCACCCGCACGGCCCCGGTCCCGAGCCCGCCCCGGCCGCTGGCCGGCGCCGGGGCGTTCGGCCCCTCCGCCGACCGGGCCGGCGGCCGCAGCACCGACCGGGCCGACGACGCCACCGCCACCGTGGCCGACCCGGCCGAGCAGGACGCCTGGAACCTCGCCATGCTGGCCCCCGGCGCCGGCACGGCCGGCGACTCCTCGCCCACCCTGCTGCGCAGCCCCTCCGCCGACCCGGGCGCGCCCCCGGCCGACGGGCTGCGCAAGGTACTGGTCGCGGTGCTCGACTCCGGCGTCGACGACGCCCACCCGGACCTGCGCGCCGCCGTCGACCCGAAGAGCTCCGCCTCCTGCGCCGACGGCCGCCCCGACGCCCGCACCGGTGCCTGGCGGCCCGACGCCGGGGTGGGGGAGAGCGGTCACGGCACGCACGTCGCCGGGATCGTCGGCGCCGCCCGGGACGGCCACGGCGTCAGCGGCGTGGCGCCCGGCGTCCGGATCGCCGCCGTCCGGCTGCTCGGCCCGCTCGGCCAGTACTACGCGGAGAACATCGTCTGCGGCATGCTCTGGGCCGCCGACCACGGCGCCCGGGCGATCAACAACAGCTACTTCGCCGACCCGTGGAAGTACAACTGCCCGCAGGACCGCGACCAGGCCGCGCTGACCGCGGCGGTCGACCGGGCGGTCGGCTACGCCCGGCGGCACGGCGCCGTGGTGGTGGCCTCGGCCGGCAACGACGGACAGGACCTCGGCGCCCCGCGCACCGACGAGCGCAGCCCCAACGACCGGACCTCCGGCCCCCCGCAGTCCCGGTACCTCGGCACCGAGTGCGTCCGGCTGCCCGGCGAGCTGCCCGGGGTGGTCACGGTGACCGCCGTCAACCGGGACGGCCGGCCGTCCGCGTACTCCAACTACGGGCGGGGCAAGGTCTCGCTGGCCGCGCCCGGCGGGGACCCGGACGGCGGCGCCCGGGGCGCGATCGTCTCCGACTGGCCCGGCGGGCAGTACGCGGCGCTGGCCGGCACCTCGATGGCCGCGGCGCACGTCACCGGCGCGGTCGCGGTGGCCGCCGCCCTCCACCCGGACTGGGACTCCGACCGGCTCGCCGACCTGCTGGCCTCCACCGCCGCGGCCGCCTGCCCGCCCGGGCCGGTCGGCTGCGGGGACCGGCAGTACTACGGCGCGGGGACGCTGGCGCTGCCGCACTGACGGCCGCGGCCCGCTGCGGCCCGCCCGGGCCGCCGCGGAAAACCGGGTGACCGCCGCCCCGGGGCGGGGCAGGATCGGGGCATGACCGTCCACCTCACCACCGAGCGGCTGGTGCTGCGCCGCTTCACCGATGCCGACGTCGACCACCTGGTGGAGCTGGACGCCGACCCTGAGGTGATGCGCTACCTCACGGGCGGCCGGGCCACCCCGCGCGCGGACGTCGTGGGGCAGCTGCTGCCGCTCTACTTCGACCACTACGAGCGGTACGGCGACCTCGGCTGGTGGGCGGCCGAGGAGCGGGCCGGCGGGGCCTTCCTGGGCTGGTTCGAGTTCCGCCCGACCGATCCGGCCGACCGCGGCGAGGTCGAGCTCGGCTACCGGCTGCGCCGGGCGGCCTGGGGTCGCGGCTACGCCACCGAGGGGGCGCGGGCGCTGATCCGGGCGGGCTTCGAGGAGCTGGGCGTGCGCCGGGTGGTGGCGTACACGATGGCGGTCAACACCGGCTCGCGGCGGGTGATGGAGAAGGCCGGGCTGAGCTACGTGCGGACCTTCCAGGAGGAGTACCCGGATCCGATCCCCGGCAGTGAGCTGGGCGAGGTCGAGTACGCCCTGGCGGCGGCCGACCGGAAGCCCGCCGACCGGAAGCCCGCCGGCCGGGAGCCTGCCGACCGGAAACCCTGAGCGGTCCGCGGGCCCGGTCCGGGATACTGGTGGGCATGAGGTTGACCGAGTTCTGGCGGCGGATGTACGAGCACTTCGGCGCGGCCTACGCGGAGTCGTTCGCCACCGATCACGTGATGGCGGAGCTGGGCGGGCGGACGGTGCAGCAGGCGCTGGAGGCGGGCCTGGAGGCCAAGGACGTCTGGCGGGTGGTCTGCGAGACGCAGGGCGTGTCGGCCGTACTGCGCTGAGCGGTGTCCCGCGTCCGCCGGCCGGCGCCCGGTGCGCGGACGGGCAACGGGCATGGGACAGACTGTCCGGGTGACAAGCAGCCCAGAAGCGCAGAATTCGGACAGGTCGGCGCGAGTCGTCGACGAGGCCGCGGGCCCGCAGCCCGCTCCCGCATCCGCATCCTCGGCCGCCTCGGGGTCGGCCCCCGCGCCGGCGGACGCGGGCCCGCCGGAGCCGGGCCGTGACGCGGCCGGCGGCCTCCGGGGCTCGGGGATGCCGCGCTGGCTCCCCCGTGCGATGGTCATGGCGCTCGCCCTGGTCGGGCTGTTCAAGCTCGCCGACTGGGCCTTCCACCAGCTGATCGACCTCTTCGTGATGCTGCTGGTCTCCTTCTTCCTCTCGCTGGCCCTGGAGCCGGCCGTGGACCGGATGGCGGCCCGCGGGGTGCGCCGCGGGGTCGGCACCTTCCTGGT
Source organism: Kitasatospora sp. NBC_01560 (assembly GCF_045208415.1). Taxonomy (NCBI): domain Bacteria; kingdom Bacillati; phylum Actinomycetota; class Actinomycetes; order Kitasatosporales; family Streptomycetaceae; genus Kitasatospora; species Kitasatospora sp. NBC_01560. The sequence goes on from NZ_CP109364.1 coordinate 6,357,774, forward strand.
GTTCGTGGCGCTGGCCGTCGCGGTGGCCGGCTTCCTGGCCGCGCTCGGCACCCTGCTGGTCGACCAGGTGGCGAAGATCGCGGGCGACCTGCCGCACCTGCTCGACAACCTGATCAACTGGGTCAACCGGACCTTCCACCAGGACCTCTCGCTGGACGAGTTGCAGAAGAAGCTGCTCAAGGACTCCGGCGCCATCGAGACCTACGCCCAGCAGGCCGCCGACAACGTCTGGGGCGTCTCCTCCACCCTGATCGGCGGGCTCTTCCAGGCCTTCACGGTCGGCCTCTTCACCTTCTACTTCACCGCCGACGGCCCCCGCGTCCGCCGGACGGTCTGCTCGATGCTGCCGCCGGCCCGGCAGGGCGAGGTGCTGCGGGCCTGGGAGATCGCGCTGGCCAAGACCGGCGGCTACCTGTACTCGCGGGCCCTGCTCGCGGTGGCGTCGGCGCTCGCGCACTGGGTGATGTTCGCCCTGCTGGACCTGCCCTACTCCGCCGCGCTGGCGGTCTGGGTCGGCGTCATGTCGCAGTTCGTGCCGACCATCGGGACGTACCTGGCGGGTGCGCTGCCGGTGCTGGTCGCGCTCACCGTGGAGCCGGTGGACGCGCTCTGGGTGCTGGTCTTCGTGGTGGTCTACCAGCAGATCGAGAACTACCTGCTGCACCCGCGGATCACCGCGAGGACGGTGGACGTGCACCCCGCGGTGGCGTTCGGCTCGGTGATCGCGGGCGCGGCGCTGCTCGGCGCGGTGGGCGCGCTGATCGCGATCCCGGCGGCGGCCACCCTCCAGGGCTTCGTCGGCACCTACGTGCGCCGGTACGAGGTGACCACCGACCCGCGGATCGACCGGGGGGCGCAGCGGCGCGCCCGGCGTGAGCTGCGCCGGGAGGCGGCGCGACGGCTGCGGCGGATGGTCGGGGCGGGCTCGGGGCCGGGCGCCGGCGCTGGTCGGGGGCCGGGCGCCGGCGCAGGTCGGGGGGCGGACGGCGGGAGCGGCGGGGGCGCGGCGGGGCGGACCGGCGGCCCGGAGGGCGGGGAGTAGCCGAACGGGCCGGGCTTGAATCGAACAGATGTTCTTTGTACTCTCCGGCGAGGAGTTTTCCACAGGCCGAGCCCGGTCTGGGCCGTTTGTCAGTGGGACGCGCTAGCGTCGAGGACGATGAAGCGCACAGCACAGAACCCGAGGGTGGAAGCCATGGCAGGTACGGACCGCGAGAAGGCCCTTGAGACCGCGCTCGCTCAGATCGAGCGGCAGTTCGGCAAGGGCTCGGTGATGCGCCTCGGCGAGAAGGCCAACGAGCCGATCGAGGTGATCCCCACCGGGTCCACCGCCCTGGACGTCGCCCTCGGGGTCGGCGGCATTCCGCGTGGCCGCGTGGTCGAGATCTACGGCCCCGAGTCCTCCGGAAAGACCACGCTGACCCTGCACCTGGCGGCCAACGCCCAGCGGGCCGGCGGCACGGTCGCCTTCGTCGACGCGGAGCACGCGCTCGACCCGGAGTACGCCAAGAAGCTCGGCGTGGACACCGACGCCCTGCTGGTCAGCCAGCCGGACACCGGCGAGCAGGCCCTGGAGATCACCGACATGCTGATCCGCTCCGGCGCGATCGACCTGGTGATCATCGACTCCGTCGCGGCACTCGTCCCGCGCGCGGAGATCGAGGGCGAGATGGGCGACTCGCACGTCGGTCTGCAGGCCCGGCTGATGAGCCAGGCGCTGCGCAAGATCGCCGGCGCGCTGAACCAGTCGAACACCACCGCGGTGTTCATCAACCAGCTCCGCGAGAAGATCGGCGTCATGTTCGGCTCGCCGGAGACCACGACCGGTGGCCGGGCGCTGAAGTTCTACGCCTCCGTCCGGCTGGACATCCGCCGGATCGAGACCCTGAAGGACGGCACCGAGGCGGTCGGCAACCGCACCCGCGTCAAGGTCGTCAAGAACAAGGTCGCCGCGCCGTTCAAGCAGGCCGAGTTCGACATCCTGTACGGCGTGGGCATCAGCCGCGAGGGCGGCCTGATCGACATGGGCGTCGAGCACGGGTTCATCCGCAAGTCGGGCGCCTGGTACACCTACGAGGGCGACCAGCTCGGCCAGGGCAAGGAGAACGCCCGCAACTTCCTGCGGGACAACCCGCAGCTGGCCGACGAGATCGAGCGGAAGCTCAAGAGCAAGCTGGGCATCGGCCCGAAGATCGAGGAGCCGGCCGAGGCCGAGGGCGCGGACCAGGCCGCTGCGGCGGCCACGGCCGGAGCTGCTGACGGCACCGTCAAGCCGATCACCGCGACCGCCGCCAAGACGGCCGCGGCGAAGAAGACGGCGGCGGCCGCCAAGGCCTGACCCGTTGATGCAGCACGACACGGCGATGGACGGTGACCCGGTGGGCCCGGAGGACGACGACCACGGACCGCCGGACTGGCTCGCCGCGGTGGCGGAGCCGGAACCGGCCCCGTTCGTGGCCGGGCCCGCTCCGGAGCCCGCCCGGCGGCGGGCCTCGGCCCGGCGGCCGGCAGCGGGCCCCACCGGGGCCGGGGGTCCGCGCGGATCCGAGGGGGCCCCAGGGTTCCAGGGGTCGGACGGGTTCGAGGGGCCGGACGGCGGGCTCGGGCTGGTCTCCGCCTCCGAGCTGCCCACCGGGCGGCGCCGGCGCCGCTCGGCGCTGGAGGAGGAGGACCCGGGCCGGTGGACCGGGAGCGGAGCGGCCGGTCACGGGGGTGCGGCCGCCCCGTCCTCGACCATCGGGCCGGACAGCCGCCGCGCCCGCACCCGGACCCGGACCCGGGCGGACCGTACCGGGCGCACGACCGGTGCCGAGTACGGCCCGGAGCACGGGCTTGAGCACGGTTCGGAGCACGGGCCGGCCGGGGACCAGGACGGTGCCGGCCGGGCCGGGAAGCCGCGCCGCGCGGGGCGGGCGGCCCGCGCCGAGGACCAGGCCGACCCGGAGACCCGCGCGCGCGACATCTGCCTTCGGCTGCTGACCGGCGCCGCCAAGTCCCGCAAGCAGCTCGCGGACGCCCTGCGCAAGCGGGAGATCCCCGACGAGGTCGCCGAGCAGGTACTGACCCGGCTGGAGGAGGTCGGGCTGATCGACGACGCCGCCTTCGCACAGGCCTGGGTGGAGTCCCGGCACGCCGTCCGGGGACTCTCCCGGCGGGCGCTGGCCCAGGAGTTGCGGACCAAGGGCGTGACCGGCGAGCGGGCCGAGCAGGCCCTCGCGCAGGTCGACCAGGACGACGAGACCGAGGCGGCCAGGGCGCTGGTCGAGCGCAAGCTCCGGACCACGCGCGGGCTGGAGCGCCAGGCCCGGACACGCCGGCTGGTCGGTGTGCTGGCCCGCCGCGGCTACTCCGAGGGTCTGGCCTACCGAGTGGTCCGCGAGGCGCTGGACGAGGAGGCCGGTACCGGCCCGGCGGAAGAGGACGTGGACGGAGCACCCGCCGACGAGTGGGACTGACGGCGTCCCGGTACGTAAGTTGGCCAAGTACCAGGCCAGTCTTGACCGTTTCGTAACCTGCGCTTAGCCTCGCACTCAGTGCGGGAGCGCGTCGATCACTCCTCGGCCACGCCTCGGGCAGGCATGCCCGGGCCCGGTCGCAGCCGGTCCCGGACGGCGTGCCGTACAGGGACGGGGAGTGGTCAGGATGAGCATCGCGCTGAGCACCGGAACGGTCGCCCTCCTGCTCTCGCCGGCCGTGCTGGCCGCCGTCGTGGTGTCGGCCTGGCTGACCGTCCGGCGCCTGCGCTCCGCGCAGCGGCGGGTGGTGGCCGAGACCGAGCGGGCCCGGCGCCGGGACGAGCAGCAGGCGGAGCAGCTGCGGGCCGAACTCGACCGGCGCGAGGAGCGGTTGACCGAGGAGTTGGACCGGCTCCGCGCCCGCGAGGGCGAACTCGCCGAGCGCTCGGCCGCGTTGGAGCAGGCCCACGGCGAGGCCGAGGCGCTGCTGCGGCGTCGGGCGGCGGCGCTGGAGCGGGTGGCCGGGCTCTCCGCGGGCCAGGCCCGGGCCCAACTCGTCCGGGAGGCCGAGGCGCAGGCCCGGCGCGAGGCGGCCGTCACCGTCCGGGAGATCGAGCGGGCGGCCAAGGAGGAGGGCGAGGGCCGGGCCCGGCGGATCGTCGCCGGGGCGATCCAGCGGCTGGCTGCCGAGCAGACCGCCGAGACGGCCGTGTCGCTCTTCCGGCTGCCGAACGAGGAGATGAAGGGCCGGATCATCGGCCGTGAGGGCCGCAACATCCGGACCTTCGAGGCGGTCACCGGGGTCAACCTGATCATCGACGACACCCCCGCCTCGGTGCAGCTCTCCTGTTTCGACCCGGTCCGCCGCGAGACCGCGCGGCTCACCCTGGAGCAGCTGGTCGAGGACGGCCGGATCCACCCCGTGCGGATCGAGCACGTGCACGAGCGCAGCCGCGAGGAGGTCGAGCGGCGCTGCGTGCGGGCCGGTGAGGACGCGCTGCTGGCGGTGCGGGTCACCGGGATGCACCCGGAGCTGGTCCGCACCCTGGGCACGCTGCGCTACCGGGCCTCGTACGGGCAGAACGTGCTGGGGCACCTGGTGGAGTCGGCGCACCTGGCCGGGATGATGGCCGCCGAGCTCGGGGTGGATCCGGAGCCGGTGCGGCGCTCGGCGCTGCTGCACGACATCGGCAAGGCGCTGACGCACGAGGCCGAGGGCAGCCATGCGGCGGTCGGGGCGGAGCTCGCCCGCCGGTACGGCGAGTCGGCCGACGTCGTGCACGCCATTGCGGCGCACCACGGCGAGGTGGAGCCGCGCACGGTGGAGGCGGTGCTGACCCAGGCCGCCGACGCGTGTTCGGGCGGCCGGCCGGGGGCCCGCAAGGAGTCCCTGGAGCTGTACGTGCGCCGGCTGGAGCGGCTGGAGGAGATCGCCCGGGCGCACGACGGGGTGGCGAAGGTCTACGCGATGCAGGCCGGCCGCGAGGTGCGGGTGATGGTGCGGCCGGAGGTGGTGGACGACCTCGGGGCGCAGGTGATCGCCCGCGAGGTCGCCAAGCAGGTGGCGGCGGAGCTGACCTACCCGGGGCAGATCCGGGTCACGGTGGTCCGGGAGAGCCGGGTCACCGAGGTGGCGCGCTAGCCGAGTCCACCGGCGGGGCGGACACCGGGGCGGCCACCGCGGCCGGGGCCGTCGGCGCGGTCTCCGGGCCGCTGCCGCAGCCGGGCGCTGCCGGGGCCGACGGTTCCGGATCGGCGCTGCCGGTGAGCGGCTGCGGCCCGCCCCGGGCCGCGTCGGCGAGGGCCTGGAGGTCCTCGGCGGCCGCGCCCTGGGTGACGCCGACCAGGTGCCCGTCGGGCCGGATCAGCAGCACCGTGTGCGGCCCGGCGCCCGGGTACTCCTCGGTGACCAGGACCTCGGCCGGCACCGGCAGCGCCGCGGCGACCTCGGCCAGCCGGGGCATCAGCCCGGCGCCGAGCCAGTGCTCGGCGGACCAGACCGCGGTGCCGGGGGCGACCAGCAGCAGCAGGAAGGTCGATCCGAGCCGGGCGTGCAGCTGGTCCGGCGTGCCGTCGGTGGCGAGCACCGGGACGTCCGGCACCAGGACGCCGGGGGCGGTGGCGGGCAGCAGTTCGCTGAGCGCGGTGCTACCGCGCATGCCGCGCTGGACCGGCACCCGCCCGGGCACGCCGGAGGGGGCGGCCGGGTAGGCCGGGGCCCCGCCGAAGCGGCCGGTGCCGAGCAGGCCGTCGGCGAGCAGCGGCGCGTGCTTGCGGAAGGAGCCGGTGAACAGCGAGCGCCGGGTGGCCGGCCAGCCGCGCAGTGGGCGCAGCAGCGGCATGGCCTGGTCGACGGCGCGCAGCCGGGCGCCGACCGCGCCGCGGCGTTCGGCCTCGTAGCCGTCGAGCAGCGAGCCGCCGGGCTGCGGGCCGCCGGAGTGGAGGTGCCAGGCGAGTGCGAGGCGCCAGGCGAGGTTGTCGGCGTCGCGCAGGCCGTCGGCGAGGTTCTGCATGCCGAGCGCGCCGTGCAGGTGGGCGGCGTCGCCGGCGAGGAAGCAGCGGCCGCTGCGGAAGCGCGCGGCGAGGCGCTGCTGGGCGGTGTGGTCGGCGGCGGCGAGCAGCTCGTACCGGGGCAGTTCGCCGCACCACCCGGTGAGGGTGGCGGTGACGCGCGTGAGCAGGGTGTCACCGGTGACGATGCCGGGCCAGGTGGCGTGCGGGTCGACGGCTTCGGTGGGGGCCGGTCTGCCCGGGGGCAGCCGCCAGTCCAGGCGCCAGACGCCGTCCGGCAGCGGGCGGGCGGAGGCCTCGCGGTCGCCGCGCCACGGCGGCTCGCGGTGCAGCCGGGCCTCGGTGAAGGGCAGGTCGACCCGGACGGTGGCGATGGCGTTGCGGTCGACCGCCGGCCGGCCGGGGAAGCGGATCTTCAGCAGCTTGCGGACGGTGGAGCGGGCGCCGTCGCAGCCGACCAGGTGGCTGCCGCGCCACCAGGTCTCGGTGCCGTTCTGCGGGTTGCGGGTGTGGACGCTGACGCCGTCCCGGTCCTGTTCGAGCCGGGTCACCCGGCTCAGCGGGACGAGGCGGACCAGCGGCGTGCCGGTGAGGGCGTCGCGCAGGCCGCGCTGCAGCCGGTGCTGGGGCAGGTGGAGGACCGGGGTGTCGGCGAGGTCGAAGCGGAGCACCTCCTGGCGGCGGCGCCAGACGGTGAAGGCGTCCCACCGGGCGGCGTCGGAGACGGCCCGCGGGTAGCCGATCCGGGTCAGGAAGGCGGCGGTGTCGGCGCCGAGGACGACGCTGCGCGGGCCTTCCGGGCAGAGCCCGGAGCCCTCGTCCAGGACTATGGTCGGCACCTCGTGCCGGGCGAGCGCGAGGGCCAGGGCCAGGCCGACCGGCCCGGCCCCGACCACGATCACCGGGTCCATGCCGGGACCTCCGGGCATGGGCGGGCCGACGGGGTGGCGTCATATGCCGCGAGGATGGTCCCGGATGGTGTCACGAAGAGCAATGCAACAGTTCACCTGCGTGTCCGTCAAGCAGCAGCCGATGTGCGCCGGTTCGCGCCGCGACGGCCGCGTGCTTCGATCCACCGGGCGAGCGCCGTGAGGAGCAGGCACATCAGCACGTAGATCGGTCCGATCACCAGGACGACCGGGATGTAGGGGAAGCCCGCGGCGTTGATCGGCTGACTGGCGATGGCCTTACCGACGAACAGCAGCTCGTGATAGGTGATGATGAAGCCGAGCGAGGTGTCCTTCAGGGTGACGACCAGCTGGCCGATCATCGTGGGCAGCATCGAGCGGACCGCCTGCGGCACCAGGATGACGGTCATCACCTGGGTCTTGCGCAGGCCGAGCGCGTACGCGGCCTCGCTCTGCCCGCGCGGGACGGCGTTGACGCCGCTGCGGATGATCTCGGCCTGGACGGAGCCGTTGTAGAGGGTGAGCCCGAGCACCAGCGCCCACATCGGCTCCTTCGCGAAGAACGCGTAGTAGAGCGCGACGATCAGGATCAGCAGCGGCATCGCCCGGAAGAACTGGACGAAGGAGACCGCGGCCCGGCGCACCGCCGTGTGGTCGGAGAGCTGGCCGGCCGCCAGGAGTGCGCCCAGCGCGAGCGAGAACACGGCCGCCAGCCCGAAGGCCTCCAGGGTGGAGAGCAGGCCGTCGACGATCCGCTGCTGGACGGCCGTGTACTGGAAGACGTCCCACAGCTGGGCGTCGAACTGGCCGTTGTCGGCGAGCGCGGTGACGGCGTACCAGAGCAGCCCGGCGATGCCGAGGACCGACAGCACCCCGAAGATCCGGTAGCGCGAGCGGGCCCGCGGGCCCGGTGCGTCGTAGAGGACGCTGGCCGTCGAACCACGGGTGAAGAGGGAGCTCATCGGGCCACCGCCAGTCGGTCTTCCAGGAAGCGGAACAGCAGGGCGACGGTGGCGCTGATCACCAGGTAGGCGCAGGCCACCCAGAAGAAGATCGCGAAGATCGAGTAGCCGCGCTCGGAGAACGTCTGCTGCGCGCTGTACAGCTCGCTCACGCTGAACGCGCCGGCGATGGCGGAGTTCCTCGGCAGGGCGATGAACACGCTGCTCATCGGCGCCAGCACCGTCCGGCCGGCCTGCGGCAGGACGATGCTGAACAGCGTCTGGCCGAAGGTCATGCCCAGGCTGCGGGCGGCCTCCGCCTGGCCCAGCGGCACGGTGTTGATGCCCGAGCGCAGCACCTCGCAGACGAACGACGCGGTGTACGCGCCGAGCGCCAGCACCGCGAAGGTGAGGTGGCTGAAGTGCACGCCGAGCGGCGGCAGCCCGAAGGTCACGGCGAAGAACAGCACGGTGAGCGGGGTGTTGCGGAAGAGCGTCACCCAGCCGGTGCCGAATCCGCGCAGCACCGGGACGGGGGAGACCCGGAAGGCCGCCAGCAGGGTGCCCAGCAGCAGGGCGAGCAGCGCGCTGAGTGCGCTCAGCTCGATCGTCTGCAGGAAGCCGTCGCGGAACAGCGCGAAGTTGCCGTCCTCGAACATGAAACCCATTCGGCGGCCCTCCTCTCAGGGGTGGTCAGGAACGTCGGTCGGCGGGGAGGATCAGTACCGCTCCAGGGCCGGCGGCGTGGGCGCGGCCGAGCCGGAGAGGCCGAGGGTGGCGTCGTACGCCTTCTTCCAGTCGCCGTTGTCCTGGTGGGCCTTGAGGGCGTCGCTGATCGCGCCGCGCAGCGTCGCGTCGTCCTTGTTCAGGCCGACGCCGTAGTTCTCCTTGGTGAACGGCTTGCCGACCACCTTGAGCTTGGGGGCGAACTTGGAGGCGTAGCCCTTGAGGATCGCGTCGTCGGTGGTGACGGCGTCGACCTCGCCCGACATCAGCTTCTCGACGCAGGCCGAGTAGGTGTCGAACTGGGTGATCTTCGGCGAGTACTGCTGGATGTTCTTGATCGACGTCGAGCCGGTGGCGGTGCAGACGTTCTTGCCGTTGACCGTCTCCGGGCCGGTGATCGCGGTGTTGTCGGACTTCACCAGGAGGTCCTGGCCGGCGACGTAGTACGGGCCGGCGAAGGAGACCGACTTCTTGCGCTCGTCGTTGATGCTGTAGGTGCCGACGTAGAAGTCGATCTGGCCGTTGGCGATGGCCGGCTCGCGCTGCGAGGAGACCAGGGTGACCCACTTGATCTGCTGCGGGGTGAAGCCGAGGTCGGCGGCGACCATCTTGGCGATCTCGATGTCGAAGCCGCTGCGGTCGCCGCTGGCGACGTCCTCGAAGCCGAGGAACGGCTGGTCGGCCTTGGCGCCGATGATCAGCTGGCCGCGCTTCTTGGCGGTGGCCAGGATCTGCGAGTCCACCTTGGCGTCGGTCTTGACCGTGTAGGTGGGCAGCTGCGGGGCGTTGCTCGCGGTGGCGGCGGCGCCGGGCGTGCCGTCCTTGCCGCAGGCGGCGGTGGCGGTGAGTGCGACGGCACAGAGCGCGACGGCGAAGGTGCGACTGGTCCTCATGAGGGTAGCTCTCCTCGGGCTGGCGGCCACGGGTCAACCGGGCTCTGGCGACAGGAAGGTGGCCGGGTCGGCGGGGGTCTGCGACGGCGTCCTCGCCGTTGCGGACCGCAGGCCGGCCCGGTGCGGTCCGGACCGTCGGGGGCACCCGGGCGGACCGGGGCGCCCCGCGGGCGGTCAGTGCTGCAGGATCTTGGAGAGGAAGTCCTTCGCGCGGTCGCTGCGCGGCGCGGTGAAGAAGGCCTCGGGGGTGTTCTGCTCGACGATCCGGCCGTCCGCCATGAAGAGCACGCGGTTGGCGGCGGAGCGGGCGAAGCCCATTTCGTGCGTGACGACGACCATCGTCATGCCGTCGGCGGCCAGCTGGCGCATGACCTCCAGCACCTCGTTGATCATCTCCGGATCGAGCGCCGAGGTGGGCTCGTCGAAGAGCATCACCTTGGGGTTCATCGCCAGGGCCCGGGCGATCGCGACGCGCTGCTGCTGCCCGCCGGACAGCTGGGCCGGGAACTTCCCGGCCTGCGCGCCGACACCGACCCGGTCCAGCAGCTCCTTGGCGGTCCGCACGGCCTGGTCGCGGGCGATCCCGCGGACCTTGACCTGGCCGAGCACCACGTTGTCCAGCACCGTCTTGTGGGCGAACAGGTTGAAGCTCTGGAACACCATGCCGACCTCGGCCCGGAGCCGGGCCAGCTCGCGGCCCTCGGCGGGCAGCGGCCGGCCGTCGATGGTGATCGTCCCGGAGTCGATGGTCTCCAGCCGGTTGATCGTCCGGCACAGCGTGGACTTGCCGGAGCCGGAGGGCCCGATCAGGACGACGACCTCGCCCTGCTTGATCTCCAGCTCGATGTCCTGGAGCACGTGCAGGGCGCCGAAGTGCTTGTTCACCCCGCTCAGCACCACCAGGGGGGCGGCGGCGCTGGAGTCCTTGGTGAGGCTCTCGGTCATCGCGCCTGCTCCCTGGTAACGGCCCGAGAGCTTAACTCCCTTGGGCGGCAATGGTGATGGAAAGCCGGGGGCCTCGGCCGGCGGAGCCTCGGCCCCCGGTGCGCCGACCATAGGAGCGATGACGATGCCACGTCAGCCGATCTGAGCGGAACTTGAGCATCACGATCCGGCCACACGCCCCGCGCGCACTGTTCACGGCCCTCCCACGGGGGCAGGTGACAGCGGGCACCCGCCCCGCCGCAGGCCGTCCCGGAGGGTTCCGGAGCCTGGCCGAGCCTGGCGTCCGGCGCTCCGCTGGCTCATACTGCGCAGAACCGGGAGGTGCCCGGTGGGGCCCGTGAACGCCACACGAAACCCCGGGGAACATCGGGGGGAGGAGGAACGATGCGACTACTGCTCGTCGAGGACGACGAACGCGTGGCCGCCGCGCTGGTCGCGGTGCTGGGACGGCACGGCTTCCAGGTCAGGCACGCCCGCAGCGGCCACGAGGCGCTCGACGCGCTGGTGCCGGACGGCAACGAGCCGTACCGGGTGGTCCTGCTCGACCTCGGCCTGCCCGACCGGGACGGCTTCGAGGTCTGCAGCCGGATCCGGGCCGGCAGCGGCGTGCCCGTGATCATGGTGACCGCGCGCGCCGACATCCGTTCCCGCATCCACGGCCTCAACCTCGGCGCCGACGACTACGTCACCAAGCCCTACGACATGGGCGAGCTGCTCGCCCGGATCCACGCCGTGGCCCGGCGCGGCGCGGCGCCCGCCGCCGCGGCTCCCGCGCCCGACGACAGCGTGCCGCAGCCGCGCGGGCCGCTGGAGTCGCGCGGCATCACGATCGACCGCGAGCGCCGCCGGGTCAGTGTCGACGGCCGCGATGTCCCGCTCACCCGCAAGGAGTTCGACCTGCTCGCGCTGCTGGCGCAGAGCCCCGGCGTGGTCTACCGCCGCGAGCAGATCTTCAGCGAGGTCTGGCGCAGCGGCTGGGAGGGCAACGGCCGGACGCTGGAGGTGCACATCGGCTCGCTGCGCACCAAGCTGGCGCTGCCCGGACTCGTCGAGGCCGTCCGGGGCGTCGGCTACCGGCTGATCCCCGAGTCCCCGGCCGCCGCCGCGGACGCCCCCCAGGCCCCCGCGGAGCACTGACCGCACGTGCGCACCCGCCTGCTCGGCATCCTGATCGCCCTGATGCTCTGCGTCCTGGCCGCCCTCGGGCTGCCGCTCGCCGCGGCCGTCGCGGCCGCCGAGCAGAGCCGGGTGGTCGTCGACCGGCTCGACGACGCCGCCCGGTTCGCGCAGGACCTGCCCACCTCCGGCGTCTCCGGCCTGGAGTCCGCGCTCAAGGGCGAGCTGCAGCCGGCCCCCGGCGACCTCAGCCGCCGGCACGCCCTGGACGCCGAGGTCGCCCGGTACCACGAGCTGTACGGCGTCCGGCTCGGCATCTTCCAGCGCGACGGCGTCCCGATCGCCGCCGCCCCGGCGGACTGGCGGGTGCCGGCCGCCGGCTGGGGCGGGCAGGCCTTCCAGGAGGCGCTGGACGGGCGGCGCAGCCACAACCCGCCGCAGGTCTGGCCGTGGACCTCCGACCGGACGCTCACCGTCGCCACCCCCGTGGTCCGGGACGGCGACGTGGTCGCGGTGGTGCTCAGTGAGTCCCCGACGGGTGCGCTGCGCACCCGGATGTGGCACCGCTGGCTGGTGATCGGGGCCGGCGAGGCCGCCGCGATGATCGTCGCCGTGCTGCTGGCCGTCCGGCTCACCGAATGGGTGCTGCGGCCCGTCCGCACTCTGGACCGGGCCACCCACGACATCGCCACCGGGCGGATGAACGCCCGGGTGGCACCCGGCGGCGGCCCGCCCGAACTCCAGCGGCTGGCCCGATCGTTCAACGAGATGGCCGATCACGTGGTACTCGCACTGGACCAGCAGAAGGCCTTCGTCGCGGACGCCTCGCACCAGCTGCGCAATCCGCTCGCCGCCCTGCTGCTGCGGGTCGAGGTGCTGGGCCTGGAACTGCCCGACGGGCACGACGAGGAGCTCGGCGGCGTCCGCGAGGAGGGGGTCCGGCTGGCCCGCGTCCTGGACGACCTGCTCGGCCTGGCCACCGCCGAGCACGCCCGCCCGGAGCCCGAGCCGACCGACCTCGCCGTGCTCGCCCTGGCCCGGGCGGACGCCTGGCGGCCGGTGGCGGCCCGGCGCGGGATCGACCTCGCCTGGGAGGGCCCGGCCGTGGCGCGCGGCATGGCCGACCCGATCGGCTTCGGCAGCGCCCTGGACGCGGTGATCGACAACGCGCTCAAGTTCGGCCCCGAGGACAGCCGGGTGCGGGTGCTGGTCGCGGTGCGGCGCAGCGAGGTCGCGGTGACCGTCTCGGACGCCGGGCCCGGCCTCACCGCGGAGGAGCTGGCCCGGGCCGGCGACCGCTTCTGGCGCAGCGCGCGCCATCAGAACGTGGACGGCTCGGGCCTGGGCCTCTCGATCGCCCGCACCCTGCTCCAGGCGGCCGGCGGCTCGCTCACCTTCGCCCCGGTGCAGCCGACCGGCCTCGCCGTCACCCTGGCGGTGCCGCGGGCGGAGAGCAGGGGCGAGGAGCGCGGCGGGAAGGCCGGAGCGGGCCCGGCGGCGGAGGGCCCGGCGGCAGGTCTCAGGGTTTGACCGAGCGGTAGTAGCGGGCCGCGCCCTCGTGCAGCGGGAGCGGATCGGTGTAGACGGCGGTGCGCAGGTCGACCAGCTGGGCGGCGTGCACCTGGGCCCCGATCTGGTCGCGGCTGTCTATCACCACCTTCGTCATCCCCTGGACCAGGTCGGTGTCCACGTCGTCCCGGGTGATCAGCAGGTTGGGCACGGCCACGGTGGCGACCGCGTCCTGCGGCTCGGCGTTCGGGTAGGTGCCCTTCGGCATGGTGGCCGCCCGGTAGGCGTCGGTGCCGCCGCCCTCGACCTTGTGCACCGCCTCGGCGAGGTCCCCGAGCGGCACGATCCGGATCCGGACGTGGTCGGAGAGGTCGGTGAGGGCGCTGGTCGGCAGCCCGCCGGACCAGAAGAAGGCGTCCAGCTTGCCGGCCCGCAGCTGGTCGGCCGCGTCGCCGACGCCCAGCATGGCCGGCCGGATGTCGCGGTCCGGGTCCAGCCCGGCGGACGACAGCAGCCGCCTGGTCACCAGGTTCACCCCGGACTTCGCCTGCCCGACGCCGACCCGCAGGCCCTTGAGGTCGGCCGTCCGGCGCACCGTCGAGGAGGCGGGCACGATCAGCTGGAGGTAGTCGTCGTAGAGCCGGGCGATCGCCCGCAGGCGGTCCCGGCCGGGGCCGGAGTACTGGGCGACGGCGTCGGCCGTGGCGATCGCGAAGTCGTCCTGGCCGCTCGTCACCCGGGCCAGGTTGTCGATCGAGCCCTCCGAGTTGTCCAGCCGCAGCCGGACCCCCGGCATCGCCTTGGCGACGTGGTTCTCCAGCAGCTGCCCGTACCGGTCGTAGACGCCGCGCTGCACCCCGGTGGCGAAGCCGGTCTCACCGGTCGGGTACGCCGGTGAGTGGCTCGCCGAGAGCCACCAGCCGCCGAAACCCGTCGCCACCAGCACCAGGACCAGCAGCGTCCGCCAGAGCGGGCTGCGCGCCGCCGCACGGAGGGCGGCGCCGACTCGGGACGCGGAACGGGGGGCCATGCAGGGATAGTGCCAGGCGCGCGGACCGAACGGGAGGGGCGGACGCCCGTCCGTGGGCGGGGAACCCCCGGGGCCGGCGGGCACCGGCGGGGGAAAAGCCGTTCGCGGCTGCCCGTACCCTGGTCTGGTGAGCGGTGAGAGCGGATTGAAGAGCTACAAGGTCGTGACCTACGGCTGCCAGATGAACGTCCACGACTCCGAGCGGCTGTCGGGCCTGCTGGAGGACGCCGGATACGTGAAGGCCGGGCAGGACGGCGACCCGGACCTGGTCGTGTTCAACACCTGCGCGGTGCGCGAGAACGCCGACAACAAGCTGTACGGCAACCTCGGGCAGCTGGCGCCGGTCAAGAGCCGCCACAAGGGCATGCAGATCGCCGTCGGCGGCTGCCTGGCGCAGAAGGACCGCGACACCATCGTCCGGAAGGCCCCCTGGGTCGACGTGGTGTTCGGCACCCACAACATCGGGCACCTGCCCGCGTTGCTGGAGCGCGCCGCGGTCGAGCGCAGGGCCCAGGTGGAGATCCTGGAGTCGCTGGAGACCTTCCCCTCCACGCTGCCCACCCGCCGCGAGTCCGCGTACGCCGCGTGGGTCGCCATCTCGGTCGGCTGCAACAACACCTGCACCTTCTGCATCGTCCCGGCGCTGCGCGGCAAGGAGGAGGACCGCCGCCCCGGCGACGTCCTCGCCGAGATCGAGGCGCTGGTCGACGAGGGCGTCATCGAGGTCACCCTGCTCGGCCAGAACGTCAACGCCTACGGCTCCGACCTGGGCGACCGCGAGGCCTTCTCGAAGCTGCTGCGCGCCGCCGGCCAGATCGAGGGCCTGGAGCGGATCCGCTTCACCTCGCCGCACCCGCGCGACTTCACCGACGACGTGATCGCCGCGATGGCCGAGACCCCGAACGTGATGCACCAGCTGCACATGCCGCTGCAGTCCGGCTCGGACACCGTGCTCAAGGCGATGCGCCGCTCGTACCGGCAGGAGCGCTTCCTCGGCATCATCCGCAAGGTGCGCGAGGCGATGCCGGACGCCGCGATCTCCACCGACATCATCGTGGGCTTCCCCGGCGAGACCGAGGAGGACTTCGAGCAGACCATGCACGCCGTCCGCGAGGCCCGCTTCACCAACGCCTTCACCTTCCAGTACTCCAAGCGCCCCGGCACCCCGGCCGCCGAGATGGCCGACCAGGTGCCGAAGGCCGTCGTGCAGGCCCGCTACGACCGGCTGATCGCCCTCCAGGAGGAGATCTCCTGGGAGGAGAACAAGAAGCAGGTCGGCCGGACCCTGGAGGTGCTGGTCGCCGAGGGCGAGGGCAAGAAGGACGACCGGACGGACCGGCTCTCCGGCCGCGCCCCCGACAACCGGCTGGTGCACTTCAGCCGTCCCGCCGAGCCGGTGCGCCCGGGCGACATGGTGACCGTCGAGATCACCTACGCCGCCCCGCACCACCTGCTGGCCGAGGGCCCGACGCTCGCGGTGCGCCGCACCCGGGCCGGCGACGCCTGGGAGAAGCGCCAGGCGAAGCCGGCCGCCAAGCCGGCCGGCGTGATGCTCGGCCTGCCGACCATCGGCGCCCCGGCGGCGCTGCCGCTCGCGGCCCCGGCGGGCGGCTGCTGCGGCGACTGACCGCCCCGCTCCGTGCGCCGGCCCGGTGGGAATCGCTCCCGCCGGGCCGGCGCCGTTCTTGGCTAGAGTGATCCACATGCTGGTTGCCGCCGCCGTCTGCCCCTGTCCGCCGCTGCTCGTCCCCGAGGTCGCCGCCGGCGCCGCGGCCGAGCTGGAGCCGCTGCGCGCGGCCTGCGACGAGGCGCTGGCCGCGCTGCTCGCGGCCGGGCCCGAGCTGCTCGTGGTGGTCGGTACCGGGCCGGAGGCCGAGGTGTGGACCGAGGGCGGGGCCGGCTCCTTCCACCGCTACGGGGTGCCGCTGGTGGTCCGGCTGCCGGCCGGCCGGGTCGAGGGCCCGGAGCTGGCGCCCTCGCTGACCGTCGGCGCCTGGCTGCTGGAGCGGGCCGGGGTGACGGTGCCGGCGCACGCTTGCGCGGTGCCCGCCGACGCCCCCGCCGACCGGATGCTGGGCCTGGGCCAGGGGCTGGCCGGGCTGGCCGACCGGGTGGGCCTGCTGGTGATGGGCGACGGCAGTGCCCGCCGCTCGCTGAAGGCGCCCGGCTACCTGGACGAGCGGGCCGAGGGCTTCGACGCGGCGCTGGCCGACGCGCTGGGCTCGGCCGACCTGGCCGCGCTGGCCGCCCTGGACGAGGGCCTGGCCACCGAGCTGATGGCCGGGGGCCGGGCCCCCTGGCAGGTGCTGGCCGGCGCCGCGGAGGGCGCCGGCCTCACAGCACGGCTGGGCTACCGGGACGCCCCGTACGGCGTCGGGTACGTCGTGGCCTCCTGGAGCTGAGCTCCCGAGGGCGGGCCGGGCCGGCGGGTCAGGCCGGCGGGGTCCGCCCGTCGCCCGGCGCGGCGGGGCCCTCGCCGGGCTTCGGCTGCTGGGCGAAGTCGTCCACCGCGCCCTTGGCCCTGCTCGCGCCGTGCTCGATCTTCTCGCTGTACTTGCCCTTGGTGGCCTTGTCGATCGCGCCGCCGGCCTTGTCCACCACCTGGTCGATCTGGGCGTTGTGCTTGCCGGCGAGCTCGCTCGCCTTCTCCTTGAGCTCCTCGGCCTTGCCCTTGAGGTTGTCCATCAGACCCATGCTGTCCTCGCCCTTCTCGCTGTTGCTGCTGCTCGGCGCCGTTCTCCCTGCTCAACGCCGCACACGGCCGGACCGTTCGCGGTGGCGCAGGAATGGCCGGAATCGGTCATATCTTCCCGTAGTAGAACAAGGCGGGCGGGGAGGTCCCCGGCGCGGCGGCGGTTTTGCGAGACTGGTCCGGTGAGCAGCTCCAGCACCGTTCAGCCAGGTACCGTCCGGCCCCGTGTCGTCTCCGTGGTGGGCGCGACCGCCGCCGGCAAGTCCGACCTGGCCGTCGCCATCGCCCGCAGCCTCGACGGCGAGGTGATCAACACCGACTCGATGCAGCTCTACCGGGGCATGGACATCGGCACCGCGAAGCTCACCCCGGACGAGCGCGGCGGCGTCCCGCACCACCTGCTGGACATCTGGCCGGTCACCGAGGCCGCCAGCGTCGCCGAGTACCAGCGGCTCGCCCGCGCCGAGATCGACCGGCTGCTCGCGGCCGGCCGCACCCCCGTCCTGGTCGGCGGCTCCGGGCTGTACGTCCGGGCCGCGATCGACGAGATGGAGTTCCCCGGGACGGACCCGGCCGTCCGGGCCCGGCTGGAGGCCGAGCTCGACGAGGCCGGCCCGTACGCGCTGCACCGGCGGCTGGCGGAGCTCGACCCGGCCGCCGCCGAGGCGATCCTGACCAGCAACGGCCGGCGGATCGTCCGGGCGCTGGAGGTCATCGAGATCACCGGGCAGCCGTTCACCGCCAACCTGCCGAGCAACACCGCCGTCTACGACGCGGTGCAGATCGGGGTGGCCGTGCCGCGGCCCGAACTGGACGAGCGGATCACCCTGCGGGTCGACCGGATGTGGGAGGCCGGACTGCTGGACGAAGTCCGGGAGCTGGAGAAGGCGGGCCTGCGCGAGGGGCGGACCGCCGCCCGGGCCCTCGGCTACCAGCAGGTGCTCGACCACTTCGCCGGGGACTGCACCGAGGACGAGGCGCGGGCCGAAACCGTGCGGGCCACCAAGCGGTTCGCCCGCCGTCAGGAGTCCTGGTTCCGCCGCGACGACCGGATCCACTGGCTCTCCCGCCCGGCCGGCGCCGACCCCGCCGAGCTGCTCGCCCGCTCGCTGGAGCTGATCGAACGTCAGGAATCCGCCGCCCCGTAGACGCTATCCGGCCATTCCGGCGGTGCACTTGCGCGCGCAGCCGGGCGTGCAGGAAGAACCCGCGGTTACGGCCGGATCACGTGATGGCCACGGATCACCCGACGACCCCGGTCAGGCCCGGAACGCCTCCCTGGACATGCCATCATCGAGGTCATAAGGGCCGGCCCGGGCGGGCCGGCCGTGCCCGGCCGCGAGTCCGCACTCGTGTCGAACTGTCAGGGGAGGCCGCGTGTCGACGGGTACCGGCCCCGAAACCGGTCAGAGGCGGAGCGCCACCGCGCAGGCCGACGACCTCGACGCGTCGGCCGTCCAGGACCTGCCCGTGCTGCCCGGCCTCGACGGCCCGACCTCGTACGCGGTCGCACTCCCCGCGCTGGACACCCGCGCCCCCGCCGGCGCCGTGCACGAGCGGGAGATCCGCCCGCGCCGCCGGCTCCGCTGGTGGCAGACGCTGCCGATAGCCCTGCTGGGCACCGCCGGCTCGCTGATGTTCGCCTTCCCGCTGGCCTTCGGCTCGGCCGGGGCCGGCTCGGCGATGGTCGGGATGCTCGGTCTGCTGCTCACCGCCGCCTCGGTCGGCTGGGGCGCGATGGCCGCCCGGCACGCCGGGTACAAGTGGCCGGGCCTGCCGCGCCGCGGCTCCGGCCGCCGGGCCGGGTGGAAGGCGATCGTGATCTACACCCTGATCGCGCTGGCCGCCTGCGCCCTGGCGCTCTGGCGCGTCGTCCACCTGCGCTGACGCCGGCCCCCGACGCCCCCCCGGCCACCCTCGCGGGCGCGTCCGCCTGCTGGTCCGCCGGGCCGGTCCGAGGGGCGGCTCAGTATCATCGACAGGGTGAGCGAAACCACCCCGCAGCCCGCCGGCCTGCCCTTCCTCAAGGGGCACGGCACCCAGAACGACTTCGTCATCCTGCCCGACCCGGACGGCCTGCTGACGATCGGCCCCGAGGCCGTCGCCGAGCTCTGCGACCGCCGGGCCGGCATCGGCGGTGACGGGCTGCTGCGCGTGGTGCGCTCGGCCGCCGACCCCGCCGCGGCCGGCCAGGCCGACCGGGCCGAGTGGTTCATGGACTACCGCAACTCCGACGGCTCGATCGGCGAGATGTGCGGCAACGGCGTCCGGGTCTTCGCGCGCTACCTGGTCGAGGCCGGGCTCGCGAAGCCGGGCGAGCTGCCCGTCGCCACCCGCGCCGGCGTGCGGACGGTGCGGGTCGCCGAGGACGCCGAGGACGGCACGCCCGGCGAGGTCACCGTCGACATGGGGCGCGCGCTGCTGCCCGGCCCGGACGGGATCGAGGTCGCGGTCGGCGAGCACCGCTGGCCGGCCCGCAACGTCAACATGGGCAACCCGCACGCCGTCGCCTTCGTCGAGAGCCTGGACCACGCGGGCGACCTGCTGCACGCGCCGCTCACCAGCCCCGCCGGGGCCTACCCGCAGGGCGTCAACGTCGAGTTCGTGGTGGACCGCGGGCCGCGGCACGTCGCGATGCGGGTGCACGAGCGCGGCTCCGGCGAGACCCGCTCCTGCGGCACCGGCGCCTGCGCCGTCGCCGTCGCCACCGCCCGCCGGGACGGCGTGGACCCGGCGGTCACCGGCGAGGCCTTCACCTGCACCGTGGACGTGCTCGGCGGCCGACTGGTGATCACCGAGTACCCGGACGGCCGGGTGGAGAAGACCGGGCCCGCGGTGATCGTGGCCCGCGGCGAGCTCGACCCGCGGTGGACGGCGGCCTTCCTCGGCCGGTGAGCGTGGGCGTCCGGCCGGCCGGCGGGGTGGTGCCGCCGCCTGCCGGCCGGCGGCGTGAGGCGGCCGTCTGCCGGTCGGGCGCGAGCGTTCTGCCCAATTCGTACGCCGCCGAATCCCCCCGTTCGGGTGATCCGGCTGACAGACGGGAAGCAGGGCGTCGCGGAACGTGCTCTGCTCGGTAGCATGGACCACCGGGTCGATCGCCCCTCGGCGGGGTAGCCACCGGTGACCGCTGCCGGAGGTGCCGATGACCATCGAAGCCGGGCAGCCCCTCGCGGGGCAGCCGACGTCCGTACGGCAAGCCGGGCCCAAGCGGCCCCTGGGGGGGTTGGGCCGGGCCGCGCTCGGCCGGGCCGGGCGTGCCGCCCTGCTCGCCACCGGCCGAACGCCGGTGCCGGACGCCCTCGAACCGCTCGTCCAGGCCCACCGCCGCCACCACCCGCAGGCCGACCTCGGCCTGCTCGGCCGTGCCTACCGGCTGGCCGAGGCCAGCCACCGCGGGCAGAAGCGCAAGAGTGGTGAGCCGTACATCACCCACCCGCTCGCCGTCACCATGATCCTGGCCCAACTCGGCGCCGGGACGACGACGTTGGTCTCCTCGCTGCTCCACGACACGGTCGAGGACACGGAGCTGACGCTGGCGCAGGTGAGTGAGGAGTTCGGGCCCGAAGTCGCCTATCTGGTCGACGGGGTGACGAAACTGGAGAAGGTCGACTTCGGTGCGGCCGCCGAGGCGGAGACCTTCCGCAAGATGCTGGTCGCCACCGGGGACGACGTCCGGGTGATGGTGATCAAGCTCGCCGACCGGCTGCACAACATGCGCACCATCCGGCACATGAAGCCGGCCAGCCGGATCCGGATCGCCAAGGTCACCCGGGACGTCCTCATCCCGCTGGCCGAGCGGCTCGGCATCCAGGTGCTCAAGGCCGAGCTGGAGGACATCGTCTTCGCCACCCTGCACCCGGAGGAGCACGCCCGGACCCGCGCCCTGCTGGCCGGTCACGAGACCGTACCGGACGCCCTGTTCGAGCCCTTCGCGCGGACCCTGGCCCGCCAGCTCGCCGAGGCCGGGGTGGCCGCCGAGGTCACCGTCCGGCCCCGGCACTGCGTCTCGCTGCACCGGGTGCTGCTGAAGCGGGCCGCCGCGCCGGGCCGCGACGGGCAGCCGCAGGAGCCGCAGCCCGCCGACTTCGGGCGGCTGCTGGTGGTGGTCGAGGAGAACGCCGACTGCTACGCCGTCCTCGGCGAGCTGCACACCTGCTGGACGCCGCTGCCCGGCGAGTTCAAGGACTTCGTGGCCGCCCCCAAGTTCAACCTCTACCAGTCGCTGCACACCGCAGTCGCGCTGGCCGGCGGCGAGGTGGTCGAGGTGCTCGTCCGGACCAGGCGGATGCACGAGATCGCGGAGACCGGCGTGGTCGCCCTCGGCGACCCCCGCCAGCCCGGGGCGAACGGCTCCGACCAGGCCGGGGACGAGCTGGACCGCACCGACCCGGCCCGCCCCGGCTGGCTCAGCCGGCTGCTGGAGTGGCAGCAGGAGACGCCCGACCCGGACGCCTTCTGGTCCGCGCTCACCGCCGACCTGGCCGGGGACCGCGAGATCACCGTCGTCACCGAGAGCGGCGAGACGCTCCAGCTGCGCGCCGGGGCCAGCTGCGTGGACGCCGCCTACCTGCTCGGCGAGGAGACCGGCCACCGATGTATCGGAGCCCGGGTCAACGGCCGGCTCACCGCGCTCTCCACCGTCCTCCAGGACGGCGACCGGGTGGCCATCCTCACCGAGCAGGGCGACCCGGCGGCCCGCCCCTCGGGCCCGGCCCCCGAATGGCTCGCGCACGCCCGGACGGCCGCCGCCCGGCTGGCCATCGAACGCTGGCTGGCCGACCCCCCGGCGCGGCCGCCGGTGGTCCGCGCCGCCCCCGCCGCCGCCGGCCAGCCGGCCCCGCCCGCACTCCGGACCGCCGAACGCGGCGCCGCCCCGGTGGCGGTGGCCGGCCGGCCCGGGGCGGCGGTCCGGCTGGCCCGCTGCTGCACCCCGGTGCCGCCGGACGAGGTCAGCGGCTTCGCGATCCGCGGCGGCGCCGTCGCCGTGCACCGCACCGGCTGCCCGGCCGGGGAGCGGATGCGCGCGGACGGGCGCGGCGCGCTGGAGATCCACTGGCAGCCCGGCGGCGCACCGCCGGCCGGCTACCGGGCCACGCTGCGGGCCGAGGCGCTCAACCGGCCCCGGCTGCTGGCCGACCTCACCGCGGCGATCTCGGGGGAGGGGGTCGGGATCGTCTCGGCGGAGGTCGAGCCGCCGCAGGAGCTGCGGGTGCGGCACACCTACACCGTCGAGCTGCCCGAGCCGGCCGCGCTGGCCGCGGTGATGCGGGCGATGCTGCGGGTCTCGGGGGTGTACGACGTGGGCCGCCCGCACGCCCCGGAGGGCGGTGGCACGCGCGCCCCGGGGGAGGGGGCGGCGGCGGTCGGTGCCGGATCGGGCCCGGACCCCGGCGCAGAGCCCGCCGGGGAGGCCGCCCAGGAGCCCGCCGAGGGCCCCGGGCCGCTGCCGGACACGGAAAATGGGGATGCCCCGCCCGCACCGGGCGTGCGACCATCGTGGGGAATTCACGGCCGGTCCGCGGCGTTCACCGGGCAATGAGAAGTACGCCTGTGTGGGGCCGCGGTCCCGAGGGGTAGCTCGCACCTCGCCCGAGCGGTAGACGGGGCGGCAGCTGGGCAGACTCCAGGTGTGACCGTCGGGTACGGTCACGCAGACAGGCCTTCCGTACCAGCAGCCTAAGGACAGAATGACCTCCACGTTCGACACCCGCGACCACGCCGACGCCCCGCGCCGCATCGACGGTCTGCGGGCGGAAGCCCTCATGGACGAGGACCTCGCGGCCATCGACGAGGACCGCGGCCACCACGACTACGACGGCGACCAGTACGACCGCAGCGAGCGCGCCGCCCTGCGCCGGGTCGCCGGTCTCTCCACCGAACTCGAGGACGTCACCGAGGTCGAGTACCGCCAGCTCCGCCTGGAGCGCGTGGTGCTCGTCGGTGTCTGGACCGACGGGACGCTGGAGGAGGCGGAGAACTCGATGGCCGAGCTCGCCGCCCTCGCCGAGACCGCCGGCTCCCAGGTGCTGGACGGTCTCATCCAGCGCCGGGACAAGCCCGACGCGGCCACCTACATCGGCTCCGGCAAGGCGAAGGACCTGCGTGACATCGTCGCCGCCACCGGCGCCGACACCGTGGTCTGCGACGGTGAGCTCACCCCCGGCCAGCTGATCCACCTGGAGGACGTGGTCAAGGTCAAGGTCGTCGACCGGACGGCCCTGATCCTGGACATCTTCGCCCAGCACGCCAAGTCCCGGGAGGGCAAGGCGCAGGTCTCGCTCGCGCAGATGCAGTACATGCTGCCGCGGCTGCGCGGCTGGGGCGCGTCGCTGTCCCGGCAGATGGGTGGTGGCGGCTCCGGCTCGTCCGGCGGCGGCATGGCCACCCGTGGTCCCGGTGAGACCAAGATCGAGACCGACCGGCGCCGGATCCGCGAGAAGATGGCGAAGCTCCGCAAGGAGATCGCCGACATGAAGAAGGGCCGCGACACCAAGCGCCAGGAGCGCAAGCGCCACCAGGTGCCGTCCGTGGCCATCGCCGGCTACACCAACGCCGGCAAGTCCTCCCTGCTCAACCGGCTCACCGGTGCGGGCGTCCTGGTGGAGAACTCGCTGTTCGCCACCCTGGACCCGACCGTCCGCCGGGCGCAGACCCCGAGCGGCCGGCTCTACACGCTGGCCGACACCGTCGGCTTCGTCCGGCACCTGCCGCACCACCTGGTCGAGGCGTTCCGTTCGACCATGGAGGAGGTCGCCGACGCGGACCTCATCCTGCACGTGGTGGACGGTTCGCACCCCGAGCCGGAGACGCAGCTGGCCGCCGTCCGCGAGGTCATCGTCTCGGTCGACGCCCAGAACGTGCCGGAGATCGTGGTGATCAACAAGGCCGACGCGGCCGACCCGCACGTGCTGCAGCGACTGCTGCGCCGCGAGCCGCACGCCATCGTGGTGTCGGCCCGCAGCGGCCTGGGCATCGAGGAGCTGCTGAAGCTCATCGACGACGAGCTGCCGCGCCCCGCGATCGAGCTGCAGGCGCTCGTCCCGTACACCCACGGCGGCCTGGTCTCCCGGGTGCACGCCGAGGGCGAGCTGCTCTCCACCGAGCACACCGCGGAGGGCACCCTGCTGCACGCCAAGGTCGCCGCCGAGCTGGCCGCCGAGCTGGAGCGCTTCACGGTCGCGCTGACGCCGCGGGGCTGAGCACGCCCGA
This sequence comes from Kitasatospora sp. NBC_01560, assembly GCF_045208415.1. Lineage (NCBI taxonomy): Bacteria > Bacillati > Actinomycetota > Actinomycetes > Kitasatosporales > Streptomycetaceae > Kitasatospora > Kitasatospora sp. NBC_01560. The sequence continues at coordinate 6,381,709 of NZ_CP109364.1, forward strand.
GCACGACGCCCGCGGGCCCCGGTCCCCCTTCGGGGAGGCCGGGGCCCGCGGCGTTGCCGGAAGGACTACTTCGGGTTCTTGGAGAAGTAGTCGAAGGCCTGCTTGGCCTGCTCCTGGAGCGACGGACCCGCCATGTACTCGGACGGGTTGCGGTTGCCGATCGAGTTGACGCTGATCAGGTTCGGCTTGCCGTCCTTGGTGATGAACCAGCCGCCGCCGCTGGAGCCGCCGGTCATGGTGCAGCCGATCACGTACATCGGCGGTCGGGCCGGGTCGAAGGAGAGCCTGGCCGGCCGGATCGCGGAGTCGCAGTGGTTGAGCTCCATGCCGTCGAACGGCCGCTCGGCGGGGTAGCCGTAGGAGAACGCCGAGGTGATCTGCTCGCGCGGGGCGTTGAACCAGACCGGGACGGAGCTGCCGACGGTCTCCTCCAGCGACTTGCCGGAGCCGTTCTCGTTGCGGACCCGGATGATCCCGTAGTCGAACTGGGAGTTCGGGCCGACGCCGCTCTCCTTCACCCAGGTCGGCGGGACCAGGGCCTTCACGGCCGTCCACCGGCCGTACGGGGAGACCTGCTGCTCGGTGTACTGCTTGCCCCGGCTCGCCTGGCCGTCCCGGTTGTAGCCGGGGACGAAGACGATGTCCTTCAGCCAGCCGCCGCCCTTGCCGTCGTGCAGGCAGTGCGCGGCGGTGTAGACGAGGTTGCTCCGCCCCGGGTTGGCCGGGTCCGAGACGAGGGTGCCGGAGCACATCGAGTCGCCCTCGGGTGCGGTCATGAAGATCTTGCCGACCACCGCCGTCGCCGGGCTGTACGGGTGTGCCTGCGGCCTGGCCGGGACGGCGGCCGGCGGTGCGTCCCGCTCGACCGTGCTGCCGGCCGTCTTGTGCGAGTACTCCGGGGTGGCCCGGCCCTTGGCGTTCTCCATCTTGGCGATCGACCAGAAGCCCTGGGCGACCTCGTTGACGAAGGCGTTGTCGCCCACGAACCGCGCCCAGTCGTCGAGCTTCCAGTCGGCGAGGTCCTGGAGGCTGCCGGGCAGCCGGGCGCCCGGCCTGCCGGAGGCGGACGCCGCGAGGGTGGCCGGGGCCGTGGTGGCCGCGGTGTCGGTGCTGTCCGCGGTGTCCGGCCCGCAGGCGGTCGCGGTGAGGGCGAGCACGGCGAGCACCGCGGCGCCCGCCGTGGCGGTGCTGCGGCCGGTGCGGGCCGTGGTCGTCCGTGTGCTGCGGCCGGTGCGGGCCGTGGTCGTCGGCGGCATGGTGGTACGTCCCCCTGGGTCGGCTTCGGTCGGTCCGGCGGGCGCGGCTACTTCTGCTTCCGCGAGATGTAGTCCAGCGCCTGCTTGGCGACCGTCTCCAGGTACGGGCCGCTCAGCGAGGTGTGGTCCTGCGTCCCGATCGAGGTGTTGCTGACCAGGGCGAGCCTGCCGTCCGGCATCGGGGCGAACCAGCCGCCGCCGCTGGACCCCTGGGTCATGGTGCAGCCGATGGTGTGCATCGACGGGCGCTTCGGGTCGAAGGAGAGCCGGACGGGCTTGCCGCCGTCGCACTTGTACAGCTCCTGCCCGTCGAAGGGCTTGTAGAGCGGGTAGCCGACGGCCGAGACGTTGAGCTGGTCGCGCGGGGCGTCGAACCAGACCGGGACGGCCGCACCGACCGTCTCCTCCAGCGACTTGCCGGTGTCGTTCTGGTTCTGCACCCGCATCACCGCGAAGTCGTACTGGCTGGCGGCGTCACCGGTGCCGCCGCCCTCGACCGTCCACTGCGGGGAGGTCACCACGTCCTTGGCCCACCAGGTGCCGAGCGGCGCCAGCTCCGCCAGCGGGGCCTTCTTGCCGCCGCTGGAAGCACCGGAGTTGTTGTACGCCGGGACGAAGACGAGGTCCTTGAAGAAGTTGCCGCCCTTGCCCGGGTGGACGCAGTGCCCCGCCGTCCAGACCAGGTTGCTCTTCCCCGGGTGCGCCGGGTCGGCGATCACGGTCGCCGAGCAGTTCCCCCGGCCGCCCTCGGCGCTGAAGAACACCTTCCCGGAGGGCTGCTTGGTGTACGGGCGGGTCACCGGCGTCGCCTTGACCACCGGCGGCTCGGGGTCGGTGACCCCGGCGTCCCCGGCCGGCTTCGCGGTGGGCGGCGCAGGGTCGGCGGGCTTGGAGTCGCCCATCTTGTCCGGGTTCCAGAAGTCCTTGACGACCGGGTTGTTGAAGACGTGCTTGGACGCCCAGTTGTCCCAGTCCTCGAACTTCCACTTCTTCAGGTCGTCCCAGCTCTTCGGGAGCCCCTCCAGCAGACTGGTCGGGATGCCCGAGGGCAGGTTGAGGCCGCCTATCAGGCCGCCCCCCGCGGCGGCCGCGCCGGTGGCCGCCGCCGAGGCCGGTGGCGGTGCGGCGGTGCCGCCGTCCCCCGCGGGGCCGTCCGGGCCGCAGGCGGTCACGGCGAGCAGGGCGCCGGCGGCGAGGGCCGCGGCCGTGGCTGACCGGTGGATCGATGGCATGGTGTTCGCTTCCCCCTGGTGGTTCGTGTCCGGCCGCTCGCCGTCCTGGAGTCTCCCACTGGCCATCAGGACGGCACCGGCCGACCCCCGGGTTGCGCGGCTGACCGGAGGTCACCGATCTGTGACGAAGCCCCGGTTGTCCCGTTGCCACGGCAGGGCCTCCCTCCCCAGGGGTGAACAATCGCCGCGCTTCACCCGTACGAGTGAGCCGTTCTTGTGATCACCCGCCAGGGATAGGTAACCCTTACCTGACGCGACGGTGCGAGCGCCCGCCAGACCTCTCCACCACCCGCGCGCGTCCGCACCTCACGCGCCCCAAGGAGCAGTCTTGAGCACCGCCCTCACCGGAGCCCCGCCCGACCTCCCGGCCTGCCGCGCCACCCCGGCCGCCCGCCCCGCCGGGGCCACCGCGGCCGCCCCGGCCGGGCCCGACCTGCTGCTGCACCCGGAGCCGGCCGTCGCCGCCGAACAGGCCGCCCTGGAAGCCCTGCTGCGCTGCTGGGCGCGCGAGACCGGCGCCACCCCCGGGCCCGACGGCCGGCTGCGGATCGCCGTGCTCGGCGGCGCGGCCCGGCTCAGCGCCCCCGTCCGCTACTGGTCGCCGGCCGGCTGGCACCGCTTCGGCCCGGCGACCCTCGCGGCCGGTGACGGCACCGCCGGCGCCCCCGTGGACGCCGTCACCACGGCCGCGCTGCTGGCCGCCGCGGCCGCCGACCGCCCCGACCCGGGCCAGGTCGCCGACCTCGCCGGCCGGGTCGCCGACTCCGTCGTCCGCACCGCCGACATCCTCGCCCACCGCCGCACCGCCGCCGCCCCCGGCGGGCCCGAGGGCTCGCACTTCCTCGCCGCCGAACAGTCCCTGCTGCTCGGCCACCCGCTGCACCCGACCCCCAAGAGCCGCGACGGCCTCGGCCCCGCGCAGAGCGCCGCCTACTCCCCGGAACTGCACGGCTCGTTCCGCCTGCACTGGTACGCCGTCGACCGCGAGCTGCTCGCGGCCGGCTCCGCGCTGACCGAGAGCGCCGACCGGATCACCGCCGGGCTGCTCGGCGACCACGCCCCGTTCCCGCCCGGCACGGCCGCCCTGCCGCTGCACCCCTGGCAGGCCCGCGAACTGGCGCTGCGCCCGGCCGTCGCCGAGCTGCTCGCCGACGGCCTGCTGCACGACCTCGGCCCGGCCGGCGAACCCTGGTACCCCACCTCCTCGGTGCGCACCGTCTACCGGCCCGGCACCCCCTGGATGCTCAAGCTCTCGCTCGGCCTGCGGATCACCAACTCCCGCCGGGAGAACCTCCGCAAGGAACTGCACCGGGGCCTGGAGATGCACCGGTTGCTGGAGAGCGGCCTGGGCGCGGAGTGGCGGGCCGCCCACCCCGGCTTCGACATCGTCCGCGACCCCGCCTGGATCGGCGTCGACCACCCGGCCCTCGGCGACCCCGGCGGGCTGGACACCGTGTTGCGCGCCCAGCCCTTCGCCCCCGCCGACCGGGCGCTCTGCCTGGCCGGGTTCGTCGCCGAACAGCCGCTCGGCACCGGCGAGACCGTGCCCTCCCGGCTCGGCGACACCCTGCGCGCCCTCGCCGCCCGCTGCGGCCGGCCGACCGCGACGGTGACCGCCGAATGGTTCCTGCGCTACCTGGACGCCGTCGTGCTGCCCGTCCTCTGGCTCGACGGACGGGCCGGCATCGCCCTGGAGGCCCACCAGCAGAACAGCCTCGTCCTGCTCGACGCCGACGGCTGGCCGACCGGCGGGCGCTACCGCGACAACCAGGGCTTCTACTACCGGCAGAGCGCGGCCGAGCGGCTCACCGCCCGGCTGCCCGGCCTCGGCCGCCGCAGCGACACCTTCCTCGACGACGAGGTGATCGACCACCACTTCGCCTACTACCTCGGCATCAACCACATCCTCGGCCTGATCGGTGCCCTCGGCTCCCAGCGGCTGGCCGACGAGGCGGTGCTGCTGGCCGCACTGCGCGGCTTCCTCGGCAGCCCGCGGGTCGCGGCCACCGGCTCCGGGCTGCCCGCCCTGCTGCTGGACGCGGCCGCCCTGCCCTGCAAGGCCAACCTGCTCACCCGGATCAACGGCCTGGACGAGCTGGTCGGGCCGGTGGCCACGCAGTCCGTCTACGTCGACATTCCCAACCCGGTGGCCGGCCGGTGACCACCGCGGCACGCCCGGCCGGTGCGGGTGCTGGCTCTGCCGGTGCCGGTGCCGGTGCCGGTGCCGGTGAGGGTGAGGGTGCCGATACGGGTGCGGGCTGGGGCGTCATGCCCACCGCCGCCGGTGAGTTCCGGCTCCGGCCGGTCCGCCTGCCCGAGGATCTGGAACTGCTCACCGGGTGGATGAACGACCCGGAGACCGCCGCCTTCTGGGACCTCGCCGGGCCGCCCGCCACCACCGCGCGGCACGTCCGGGCCCAGCTCGACGGCGCCGGGCACAGCGAACCCGTCCTCGGCCTGCTCGACGGCACCCCGATGAGCTACTGGGAGGTCTACCGCGCCGACCTCGACCCGCTCGCCGCGCACTACCCCGCCCGCCCGCACGACACCGGCCTCCACCTGCTGATCGGCCCCGCCGACCGCCGGGGGCGGGGCCTGGGAGCCACCCTGCTCGCCGCGCTCGCCGAATGCATCCTGCGGGACCGGCCGCACTGCGGACGGGTGGTGGCCGAACCCGACGTCCGCAACCGGCGCTCGGTCCGCGCCTTCGAACGCGCCGGGTTCCGGGTGACGGCCGAACTCGACCTGCCCGACAAGCGGGCCGCCCTGATGGTCCGCGACCGGGACGGCCTCCGGCCGGGCCCGCCCACCCCCGACTGACCCCGACCGCCGATCCCCCGATCGTGACCGCTGCCCCCCGACCGCCGACCCCGCTGCTCCCCGACCCCGCCTAGGACACCGCCGACCCCATGGACACCCCCGCACCCCAGCCAGCGCCGTACGACCTGCTCGGCATCGGCATCGGCCCCTTCAACCTCTCGCTCGCCGCGCTCGCCGAACCCGTGCCGGGCCTGCGCGCCCTCTTCTGCGACCAGCGCCCGGAGTTCCACTGGCACCCGGGGATGCTGGTCGACGGGGCTCGGATGCAGGTGCCCTTCCTCGCCGACCTGGTCTCCCTGGTCGACCCGACCAACCGCTGGTCCTTCCTCAACTACCTGCGCGAGCAGGACCGGCTCTTCCCGTTCTACTTCGCCGAGCGCTTCCAGCTGCCCCGCCGCGAGTACGACCACTACTGCCGCTGGGCGGCCGAGCGGCTCGCCAACTGCCGGTTCGGCACCGAAGTGACGGCGCTGCACTGGGAGGGGGACCGCTACCGCGCCGAACTGACCGACACCGCCACCGGCCGGCGCGAGCAGGTGTACGCCCGCAACCTCGCGCTCGGCGTCGGCACCCGGCCGGTCCGCCCCGAGGCCTTCGCCGCCCTGGCCGGCCACCCGCTGGCCTTCCACTCCGCCGACTACCTGGACCGCCGCTCCGCCCTCGACGGCGCCCGCGACATCACCGTGGTCGGCAGCGGACAGTCCGGCGCCGAGGTCTTCCTCGACCTGCTGCGCCGCCACGCCGGCGACGGCGTCCGGCTGCGCTGGCTCACCCGGACGAGGGCGCTCGCGCCGATGGAGTACTCCAAGCTCGGCCTGGAGCACTTCACCCCCGACTACACCCGGTACTTCCACGGCCTGCCCGCGCCGGTCCGCGACACCCTCGTCGAGGCCCAGTGGCAGCTGCACAAGGCCGCCAGTGCCGAGACCCTCGCCGAGATCCACGACCACCTCTACGAGCGGACCATCGGCCGGCCGATCGACGCCGACCCGGTCGAGATCACCCCCGGCACCGCCGTCACCGACGCCCGGCCCGGCCCCTGCGGCGGCCTCGAACTGCGCTGCCGGCACACCGACTCCGGCACCGAGCACGTGCTGCGCACCGACGCCGTGGTGCTCGCCACCGGCTACCGCGCCGCCCGCCCGGCCGCCCTGGAGCCGATCGCCGACCTGATCGACTGGGACGAGGCCGGGCGCTACCGGACCGACCTCGACCACCGGGTGGCGACCGCGCCCGGGCTCACCGGCGGGCTGTACGTCCAGAACGCCGAGCTGCACACCCACGGCGTCGGTACGCCCGACCTGGGCCTCGGTGCCCACCGGGCCGCCGTGATCCTCAACGCCGTCACCGGCCGGACCGTCCACCGGCTGCCCACCCGTACCGCCTGGACCGGCTTCGCCCCGCCCCGCACCGGCCCCGCCACCGCACCTGTCACCGGCACCACACCTGCCACCGGCACCACACCTACCACCACCGTCCCGCGCCCCCAGGAGCTGACCCGTGCCGCAACCGCCGGCCGCTGAACCGCCGCTGTACCTGCCCCCGCAGCTCACCGCCGCGCACTGGCAGCGGGCCGGTCGCGCGCTGCTGGCCAAGATGCTCGGCGAGTTCGCCTACGAGGAGCTGATCACCCCGGTCCCGGTCCCCGTCCCCGCCACCACGGCCGGCGGCGCTCCGGCCCCCGGCACCGCGGCCCCCTCGGCCGCCGTCGGCGCGTACCTGCTCCGGCTGCCCGAGGCCGAGTACCGCTTCACCGCCCGCCGCGGCGCCTACGGCGGCTGGCAGGTCGACCAGGACTCGATGCGCTGCTCCCGGCCGGACGGCCTCGACCCGCTGCGCTTCCTCGCCTATGCCCGGCACACCCTCGGCCTGCGCGGCGAGACCACCGGCCACCTCGTCCGCGAACTCACCGCCACCCTGATCGCCGACGCCCACCAGCTCGCCACCGCCCTCTCCGCCGCCGAACTGGCCGACCTCGGCCACAGCGAACTGGAGGGCCGGCAGGGCGGCCACCCCTGGATCGTCCCGAACAAGGGCCGGATCGGCTTCTCCGCCACCGACGCCGCCCGCTGGACCCCGGAGGCGCGCACCCCGCAGCCGCTGCCCTGGATCGCCGTCCACCGGCGGCTCGCCCAGTACCGCGGCGTCCCCGGCCTGGCCGAGCCCGAGCAGCTCTACGCCCGCGAGCTGGACGACCCGCAGGCCCTGCGCGCCGCACTCGGCCCCGACGCCGACGACTACCTGCTGCTGCCCGTCCACCCCTGGCAGTGGGACGAGACCGTCGTCCCGCTGTTCGCCCCGTGGATCGCGTCCGGCGAGATCGTCCCGCTGCCCTCCGACGGCGACCTCCGGCTGCCCCAGCAGTCGATCCGCTCCTTCTTCAACGAGAGCCGCCCCGACCGCTGCACCGTCAAGCTCCCGCTCGCCATCCTCAACACCCTCGTCTGGCGCGGCCTCCCGACCGAACGCACCCTCGCCGCCCCCGCCGTCACCGCCTGGATCCACGGCCTCCGCGAGGCCGACCCGTTCCTGCGCGACGAGTGCCGGGTGGTGCTGCTCGGCGAGATCGCCTCCGTCACCGTCGACCACCCGCTCTACCGCGAGCTGCCCGAGGCGCCCTACCAGTACAAGGAGCTGCTCGGCGCGATCTGGCGCGAACCGCTCGGCCCGGCCCTGGACCGCGGCGAGCGCGGCCGCACCCTGGCCGCGCTGCTGCAGACCGGCGCCGACGGCCGGGCACTGGCCGCCGAGCTGGTCGCCCGCTCCGGGCTCACCCCCGCGGAGTGGACGGCCCGGCTGTTCACCGCGGTGCTGCCGCCGCTGCTGCACTTCCTCTACCGCTACGGCCTGGTCTTCTCCCCGCACGGCGAGAACGCCATCCTGGTCTTCGACGAGCGGGACACCCCGGCCCGGCTCGCGGTCAAGGACTTCGTCGACGACGTCAACCTCACCGACCAGGACCTCCCCGAGCTGCGCGACCTGCCCGCCGAGGTGGCCGGCGTGCTGCTGCGCGAGGACCCCGAGGGCCTCTGCCAGTTCCTCCACTCCGGCCTCTTCATCGGCGTCCTGCGCTACCTCGCCCCGCTCCTGGAGGCCCAGACCGGCCTGGCCGAGGCGGACTTCTGGGCCCTGCTCCGGGCGGAGATCCTCCGGTACCAGGAGCGCTTCCCCGGGCTGAAGGAGCGGTTCGCGCTCTTCGACCTCTTCCGCCCGGAGATCGACCGGCTCTGCCTCAACCGCAACCGGCTGCTCCTGGACGGTTACCGCGACCGCCCGCAGCGCCCGCACGCCGCCCGGCACGGCACCGTCCCGAACGCCCTGACCCCCGAGGGGGCAGCCGCACTGCCCGGGCAACGGGACCGGATTGTCACCCCCGCCCCGTAGGCTGGGAGCGTCATGACGAACGACTCCGAATCCCAGCTCCCCGCCGACGCCGCCGAGGACGCCGCCGACGATTCGGCCGCGGTCGACGCCGTTCCGCGCGCCCGCCTCCCCGAGCTGCTGCACGCCGCCGTGGCCTCCGTCGGCGGCGTCGAGCGCCCCGGCCAGGCCCGGATGGCCGAGGCCGTGGCCGACGCCGTCGACCACAACGAGCACCTGCTCGTGCAGGCCGGCACCGGCACCGGGAAGTCCCTCGCCTACCTCGTCCCGGCGCTCGCCCACGGGGACCGCGTGGTGGTCGCCACCGCCACCCTGGCGCTCCAACGCCAGCTGGTCGAGCGGGACTTGCCGCGTACGGTGGATGCGCTGCACCCGGTGCTGCGCCGCCGGCCGCTCTTCGCGATGCTCAAGGGTCGCTCGAACTACCTGTGCCTGCACCGGGCCAACGAGGGCACCCCGAGCGAGGAGGGCGAGGGCCTGTTCGACCCGGTGGACGCGCTGGGCGGCCCGACCGGCAAGCTCGGCAAGGACGTGCTGCGGCTGCGCGACTGGGCGGACGAGACCGAGACGGGGGACCGGGACGACCTCAGCCCCGGCGTCTCCGACAAGGCCTGGGCCCAGCTCGCCGTCACCTCCAAGGAGTGCCTGGGCGCCACCCGCTGCGCGTACGGGCAGGAGTGCTTCGCGGAGAAGGCCCGCGAGCGGGCCAAGCTCGCGGACGTGGTGGTCACCAACCACGCGATGCTGGCGATCGACGCCATCGAGGGCGCCCCGGTGCTGCCCGAGCACGGGCTGCTGATCGTGGACGAGGCGCACGAGTTGGTCAACCGGGTCACCGGCGCGGCCACCGCCGAGCTGACCGTCGGCGCCGTCAACCGTGCGGTGAAGCGGGCCGCCCGGCTGGCCAACGAGAAGGCCGTCGACGCCCTCCAGGGGGCCGCGGAGAACTTCCACGGCCTGATGGAGACGGCCCAGCCCGGCCGGGTCGAGGAGCTGCCCGAGTACCTCGCGTACGCGGTCACCGCGATCCGGGACGCCAGCCGCCAGGTGATCACCTCGCTCGGCGAGACCAGGGACAAGGCGCTCAGCGACGAGGACGCGGTGCGCAAGCAGGCGATGGCCTCCGCCGAGGCGCTGCACGAGACGGCCGAGCGGCTGCTCGGCGACTCCGAGTACGACGTGGTCTGGATCGAGCGCAGCGACCGGTTCGGCATGGGCACCGCCTCGCTGCGGGTCGCCCCGCTGAGCGTCTCGGGGCTGCTGCGCGAGGGCCTGTACAAGGAGCGCTCGGTGGTGCTCACCTCGGCCACCCTCAAGCTCGGTGGGGACTTCAACGGCGTCGCCGCCTCGGTGGGCCTGCCCTCGGAGGCCCGGCTGCCGGACGTCCGCACCCAGGGGGACACCCCGGAGCCGGCCGCCGGCCTCGGGGACGAGCCGGTGCCGCACTGGCGGGGCATCGACGTCGGCTCGCCGTTCAAGTACCCCAAGCAGGGCATCCTCTACGTCGCCAAGCACCTGGCCGACCCGGGCCGCGACCCGGCGCGCCCGGACATGCTGGACGAACTGGCCGAGCTGATCGGCGCGGCCGGCGGGCGGACGCTGGGCCTGTTCTCCTCGATGCGCGGCGCCCAGACGGCCGCCGAGGCGATGCGCGAGCGGCTGGACAACCGGATCCTGCTCCAGGGCGAGGACACCCTGGGCGAGCTGATCCGGGAGTTCGCCTCGGACGCCACCACCTGCCTGTTCGGCACGCTCTCGCTCTGGCAGGGCGTGGACGTGCCCGGTTCGGCCTGCCAGCTGGTGGTGATGGACCGGATCCCCTTCCCGCGCCCGGACGACCCGCTGATGAGCGCCCGGCAGAAGGACGTCGAACAGCGCGGCGGGAACGGCTTCATGGCCGTCGCGGCCACCCACGCGGCGCTGCTGATGGCGCAGGGGGCGGGCCGGCTGGTGCGCGCGGCGGACGACCGGGGCGTGGTGGCGGTGCTGGACCCGCGGGTCGAGACCAAGCGCTACGGGGGCTTCTTCCGCTCCTCGATGCCGGAGTTCTGGTACACCACCGACCGCAACCAGGTGCGGCGTTCGCTGGCGGCCATCGACGCCGCGGCCGAGCCGGTCCGGCCGGTGGTGAAGCGGGGCTGACGGCGGCGGGGCCGGCAGGGTGGCGGGGCGTCCGGGCGGCCCCGCCCGAGCTCCCGGAACGCCGGAGGGGCTCCCCGCGCCGTGCGGTGGAGCCCCTTCCCGGTGTGTGCCGCTTCCCGGTGTGTGCCGCGGCGGGCCGCTCAGAGGCGGCGCAGGACCGCGACGACCTTGCCCAGGATGGTCGCGTTGTCGCCGTTGATCGGTTCGTAGGCCGGGTTGTGCGGCATCAGCCAGATCCGGCCGTCCTCGCGCTTGAGCCGCTTCACGGTGGCCTCGCCGTCGATCATCGCGGCCACGATGTCGCCGTTCTCGGCGACCGGCTGGCGGCGGACGGTGACCCAGTCCCCGTCGCAGATGGCCGCCTCGATCATCGAGTCGCCGCGGACGGTGAGCGCGAACAGCTCGCCCTCGCCGACCAGCTGGCGCGGCAGCGGGAAGACGTCCTCGACGGTCTGCTCGGCCAGGATCGGACCGCCCGCGGCGATCCGGCCGACCAGCGGCACGTACGAGGTGGACGGGCGCCCGGCCGTCTCCGCGGTGTTCGGGCGGGCCACCTCGACGCCGCGGACCTCGTAGGCGCGCGGGCGGTGCGGATCCCGCCGGAGGAAGCCCTTGCGCTCCAGGGCCATCAGCTGGTGCGCCACCGAGGAGGTGCTGGACAGGCCGACGGCCTGGCCGATCTCGCGCATGGACGGCGGGTAGCCGCGGCGCTGGACGGAGTCCCGGATGACCTCGATCACCCGGCGCTGGCGCTCGGTGAGCCCGGCCTCGTCGGTGCGGATGCCGGGGGGGCGCCCCGGCATCGCCCGCGCGGGGGCGGGATGGGCGTCGTCCAGCACGGGCGAATGCTCGATCGCCTGGTCGGGGACGCGGCCCGTGCCGGGAATGCCCGGGCCGGGGAAGCGGTGCTCTTCACTGCGGTCCATGCTGACGTCCACACTCTGCTGATTCGTGGTGCGCTGCCCCACCTTGAGCTGGGAGTGTTCCTGCACCGGGATGGTGTTGGTTTCGACGGTGTTCACGGCGGCCCCTCTCGACGGCTGTCCTCTCCCTTTTCCAGCCCAACGGCACCTCCTATCGAAAGGTTGCGCCAAACACACGTTCGAGTGAATTATTCGGGAGTTGGCTGACTCGATCAAGGCTTTGTTGTACATCGATTAAATGTTCGACTCGAAGTCGCTCCCGGCAGTCTAATCCGGTCCGACACGCCAGGGGTGCTGCGTCCCCCGAAGGCCTACATCTAGTGGCTACAGTCCACACCGTGCCCAGTACTAGTGGTCACGTCGCATGATCAGCTTGCCGAGAGCCGGTCGTCATCGCATAGACTCGACTCAGTCCGCACGTCCTGCCATGGAGGGATCCTCAGGTGCACTGCCCGTTCTGCCGGCACTCCGACAGCCGCGTCGTCGACAGTCGGACCACCGAGGACGGCAGCTCCATTCGACGCCGCCGGCAGTGCCCGGACTGCAGTCGCCGCTTCACCACGGTGGAGACGGCCGCACTGATGGTCATCAAGCGCAGCGGCGTCACCGAGCCGTTCTCCCGGGAGAAGGTCATCTCCGGAGTCCGCAAGGCCTGTCAGGGCCGCCCGGTCACCGAGGACGCCCTCGCCCAGCTCGGCCAGCGGGTCGAGGAGTGCGTGCGGGCCACCGGCAAGTCCGAGCTCACCACCCACGACGTCGGGCTGGCCATACTGGGACCGCTGAAGGACCTCGACGTGGTCGCCTTCCTGCGGTTCGCCAGCGTGTACCAGGCCTACGACGGACTGGAAGACTTCGAGGCCGCCATCGCGGAACTCCGCGCCGAGCGGCCCGTCCCCGAGGCGGACGGCACCTGCGTGCCCGTCCCCGCCGCCGCGCCCTAGGAGGCCGGCTCAGCACACCGGCCCCCCGGGGCCGAATCGTCCCACCGGCCCCCCGGGGCCGACGCGTGCCCGGAAACGGTGCACAGAACACCACAAACCGTGCGGAAACAGGCAGGTCGTCGCCTGTCCGCACACCGGAGAAGCGAGCCAGCGGTGCCCGGACTTTTCAGGGCACTTTGGGCGTTTGCCTAGGAGGAGGAGCGAGAAGTGACAGACACCACGAGCGGTTCCGCACGCGGGTCGAAGTCCGACAAGACCGCGACCAAGGGAGCCGGCAAGGCGCCCAAGGGCGGGCTGCGGATCGAGCGCATCCACACCACCCCTGGCGTCCACCCCTATGACGAGGTCCGCTGGGAGCGGCGCGACGTCGTCATGACCAACTGGCGGGACGGCTCGATCAACTTCGAGCAGCGCGGCGTCGAGTTCCCCGACTTCTGGTCGGTCAACGCCGTCAACATCGTGACGTCCAAGTACTTCCGCGGCGCGGTCGGCACCCCGCAGCGCGAGTGGAGCCTCAAGCAGATCATCGACCGGGTGGTGCTCACCTACCGCGCCGCCGGCGAGAAGAACGGCTACTTCGCCGCCCCCGGCGACGCCGAGGTCTTCGAGCACGAGCTGACCCACGCCCTCCTCCACCAGGTGTTCAGCTTCAACTCGCCGGTCTGGTTCAACGTCGGCACCAAGCAGCCCCAGCAGGTCAGCGCCTGCTTCATCCTGTCCGTCGACGACTCCATGGAGTCGATCCTCGACTGGTACAAGGAAGAGGGCATGATCTTCAAGGGCGGCTCCGGCGCCGGCCTCAACCTCTCCCGGATCCGCTCCTCCAAGGAGCTGCTCTCCTCCGGCGGCAACGCCTCCGGTCCGGTCTCCTTCATGCGCGGCGCCGACGCCTCCGCCGGCACCATCAAGTCCGGCGGCGCCACCCGCCGAGCGGCCAAGATGGTCGTCCTGGACGTCGACCACCCGGACGTCGAGGCCTTCATCGAGACCAAGGTGAAGGAGGAGGAGAAGATCCGCGCCCTGCGCGACGCGGGCTTCGACATGGACCTCGGCGGGGACGACATCACCTCCGTCCAGTACCAGAACGCCAACAACTCGGTCCGCGTCAACGACGAATTCATGACCGCCGTCGAGAACGGCACCGAATTCGGCCTCCGGGCCCGGATGACCGGCGAGGTCATCGAGACCGTCGACGCGAAGAAGCTCTTCCGCAAGATGGCCGAGGCCGCCTGGGCCTGCGCCGACCCCGGCATCCAGTACGACTCCACCATCAACCACTGGCACACCTGCCCGGAGTCCGGCCGCATCAACGCGTCCAACCCCTGCTCCGAGTACATGCACCTGGACAACTCCAGCTGCAACCTCGCCTCGCTCAACCTGATGAAGTTCCTCCGCGACGACGACTCCTTCGACGCCGAGCGCTTCGCCAAGGTCGTCGAGCTGGTCATCACCGCGATGGACATCTCCATCTGCTTCGCCGACTTCCCCACCGAGAAGATCGGCGAGACCACCCGCGCCTACCGCCAGCTCGGCATCGGCTACGCCAACCTCGGCGCCCTGCTGATGGCCACCGGCCACGCCTACGACAGCGAGGGCGGCCGCGCCCTGGCCGGCGCCATCACCTCCCTGATGACCGGCACCGCCTACCGCCGCGGCGCCGAACTCGCCGGTGTCGTCGGCGCGTACGACGGCTACGCCCGCAACGCGGCCCCGCACCGGCGGGTCATGCAGCAGCACGCCGACGCCTCGGTCGCGGCCGTCGCGGTCGACGAGCTGGACGCGCCCGTCTGGGCCGCCGCCACCGAGACCTGGCAGGACGTGCTGCGGATCGGCGCCGAGAACGGCTTCCGCAACGCGCAGGCGTCGGTGCTCGCGCCGACCGGCACCATCGGCCTGATGATGGACTGCGACACCACCGGCGTCGAGCCCGACCTCGCCCTGGTCAAGTTCAAGAAGCTCGTCGGCGGCGGCTCGATGCAGATCGTCAACGGCACCGTGCCGCGCGCCCTGAAGCGCCTCGGCTACCAGGACGAGCAGATCGAGGCGGTCGTCGCCCACATCGCCGAGCACGGCAACGTGGTGGACGCGCCCGGCCTGAAGACCGAGCACTACGAGGTCTTCGACTGCGCGATGGGCGAGCGCTCCATCTCGCCGATGGGCCACGTGCGGATGATGGCGGCGATCCAGCCGTGGATCTCCGGCGCCATCTCCAAGACGGTCAACATGCCGGTCGCCGCGACCGTCGAGGACGTCGAGGAGATCTACTTCGAGGCGTGGAAGATGGGCGTCAAGGCGCTCGCCATCTACCGCGAAAACTCGAAGGTCGGCCAGCCGCTCTCGGCCAAGAAGAAGGACGAGGCGAAGGCCGTCGCCGAGGCCCCGGCCCCGGCCGCGGTCGAGAAGGTCGTCGAGTACCGCCCCGTCCGCAAGCGCCTGCCCAAGGGCCGCCCGGGCATCACCACCTCCTTCACGGTCGGTGGCGCCGAGGGCTACATGACGGCCAACTCCTACCCGGACGACGGCCTCGGCGAGGTCTTCCTCAAGATGTCCAAGCAGGGCTCGACCCTCGCGGGCATGATGGACGCCTTCTCCATCGCCGTCTCGGTCGGCCTCCAGTACGGCGTGCCGCTGGAGACGTACGTCTCGAAGTTCACCAACATGCGCTTCGAGCCGGCCGGTCTGACCGACGACCCGGACGTGCGGATGGCCCAGTCGATCGTCGACTACATCTTCCGCCGCCTGGCGCTGGACTTCCTGCCGTTCGAGACCCGCTCCGCGCTCGGCATCCACTCCGTCGACGAGCGCCAGCGCCACCTGGAGACCGGCTTCTACGAGCCGCTGGAGGCCGAGCAGCTGGACACCGAGACGCTCGCCCAGTCGGCTCCGGTCGCCCCGGCGGCCCCGGTCGCCAAGCCCGCCCCGGCGGTCGCGGCGCCGAAGGCCCCGGCCCAGGCCCACAACTCGACGGAGCTGATGGAGATCCAGCTCGGCCTCAACGCCGACGCACCGCTCTGCTTCTCCTGCGGCACCAAGATGCGCCGTGCCGGCAGCTGCTACCTCTGCGAGGGCTGCGGCTCCACCAGCGGCTGCAGCTGAATCGAGTGAATGCCCGTCACCCGCTTGGGTGAATGTGTGAGACGGGGCGAGGACTTCGGGTCCTCGCCCCGTCTTTTTGTCAGTGGCAGATGTTTCGGTGCCCTCATGTCAGACAGACCGAGGAGCAGGGCGCCGCGTCGCCCGCCTGCAGCAGAGATCAGTCCGGCCACGCCGATCTGGTGCCCTGCGTGCCAGGAGGTGCACCCGGCCGCCGAGTTCCCGAAGAACTCCAGCAAGCCGAGCGGCCTGCAGGGGGAATGCAAGCGCGCGGTGCGAGCCAGGGCACGGACCGCAGAAGCGCGGGACGCTGCCAACCGTGCTCGGCGGGAGAGGTGGAATGACCCCGAGGTGCGGGCCGTGGCCCGGGAACGCCAACGGGCGCGGAGAGCGAAGCTCGGCGCCGGCCATGATCTCACCCGGTCGAGGGCCAGGCTGCGGGCGGTGGTGACGGAGTGGAAGTCCACCGGGTGTGTGGATTGTGGCTACTCCGACGTGCGAGCGCTCGACCCCGACCACCGGGATCCCGTGGAGAAAACGGGAACGATCTCCAGGCTCGTTCAGCTCTGCGTTTCACGAGCTCGGTTGGTCGCAGAGTTGGCCAAGTGTGACGTTCGATGCGCCTGTTGTCATCGAGCGAGAACGATGCGGCAGCGCCCGCGAGCCATTCTGGAAGGCCTTCCGCCCTCCTGGCAGCGCGTGGTGGATGGACAGCGCCGGAACGACGCGACGAAGCTCGGGCGCGGTTGCTGCGATTGCGGGTGGAACAAGTTGGCGCGTGGGCTGGACTGGGATCACGTCAGGGGCACGAAGGTGGCCAGCGTGTCTCAGTTGATTGCCGATCGCAGGCCCTGGCACGAGGTCGAGGCCGAGATCGCCAAATGCGAGGTTGTCTGCGCGAACTGCCACCGTATCCGTACGGCTGAGAGGCGCGATCGCGAGGCTGCTGATCGGGAACGGCGTGCCCGTGTCGGGGAGACTGAGCTCTGACCGGCGAGAAGGTGGGCGGGGCGAGGACTTCGAGTCCTCGCCCCGCCTCTTCTGCATGGTCCTTGTCAACCAGGGTTGACAGGTGCCGAGTGTCAACCTAGGTTGACAGCATGAGCGAGAGCGGAGAGCTGGCGGCTGCGGCGAGCAGTCGTGATCCGGCGGTGGGCCTTCGGTCGGTGCGGGCGCTGCGCGACCTGGCGGACCGGCTGGAGGCCCTGCAGGTGGGCAATGCCCGGGGGCAGGGGTGGTCCTGGCAGGACATCGCGGTCTGTCTCGGGGTGAGCCGGCAGGCGGTGCACAAGAAGTACGCCCGGCGCGGGGCCGGAGCCGACAAGGACGGAGGCTGAGCGATGTTCGAGCGTTTCACCGAGAGTGCGCGGCGTGCGGTGGGCCGGGCCCAGGAGGAGGCCCGGGAGCTGCGGCACGGGTACGTGGGGACGGAGCACCTGCTGCTGGCGATCCTCGCGGAGCGGGACGACCCGGCGGCCGCGGTGCTGATCGACGCGGGCCTGGACCACGAGACCGCCCTGCGGGAGGTGCGGCGGCTGCTGGGGGAGGGGAACGACGCGCAGGCGCTGGCGGCGATCGGGGTGGATCTGGAGGCCGTCCGGGAGGCGGTGGAGTCCGTGTTCGGCGAGGGGGCGCTGGACGCCGCGCCGGAGGAGCCGGAAGCGCGGCGGCGCGGCCGGCTGCGGCTCGGCGCGAAGGAGCGGCGCAGCCCGTTCACGGCCCGGGCGAAGAAGGTGCTGGAGCTGTCGCTGCGGGAGTCGCTGCGCCTGAAGTCCGGTCACATCGGCATCGGGCATCTGCTGCTCGGGGTGCTGCGGGAGGGTGAGGGGCTGGGGGCGAGGGTCGTCGCGGGCCACGGGCTGGACTTCGCGGAGCTGCGTCGGGCGGTCGAGGCGAACACCGGCTGAACGTCGGTGGGGGAACGGGGGCGGCTCTGTGTACGGAGCGTGCGGGAACGAGACTGTGCGTCAACTCACCGGTTGAGACCAAGAGCTGAATGGATATGATCGGCCGAAAGCGTGAACCGATCAGCCGCCCGGAGACGTTTCATCACGTCGGCCGGGCGGTCGCGCGTTCGCCCGCCCCGCTGTCGGCGTCCGCCCGTCGACGCCCGCCGCTGCCGAGGACGCACCGATGAGAGAACCCACCAGCCCCGACGGCGGGCCGCGCCGACGACCCGCCGTGCGCACCGTGGCCCTCGCGGGAGCGGCCCTGATCCTGGCGCTGGTCGTCACCCCGGTCGGGATCGGCCGGGCGGCGGCGGCCCGGCAACCGCTCACGGCCGTGGCCATCGCCGCGGTCGGGGTGCTCTGGCTGATCGCGGTCGGCCTGGCGGCGAGCGCCACCGAGCGGGCCGGCCGGCTGGCCGAGCAGCTCGCCGGGAAGGACGACGAGGCCGTGGCGGCGCTCGGCGTGGCCGGTGCGGCGAAGCAGGGCGAGGCGGCGGCCCTGGACCGAGTCACGGCGGCGGAGGCCGAGCGGGACCGGGCCCGGAGCGAGCAGGAGCGGGCCGAGGCCGCGGCGGCCGCCGCGCAGGCGGAACTGGCCCACGTCCGGGCCGAGGCCGCGGCGGCGCAGGAGGACCGGGCGCGGCTGGACCGGCTGGCCGACGAAGTGCTGCCCGAGGTGGTGAAGAAGCTCCGTGGCGGCGCGTCCGTCGACAGTGCGCTGGCCGCCCACCGCGAGCACCCCCAGTACGCGCTGCTGCGTGCGGTGGCCGAGGAGGTCGGCCGGGGCGAGCGGCTGCGCGGTGCGGCCCTCGCGGTCTGCGCGACCGCGGCCGGGCGGGTGCAGGCGCTGGCCACGAGCATGCACGCCGAGCTGCGGGAGATGCAGCACCGGCACGACGAGGAGGTCCTCGGTGACCTGCTCCGGCTCGACCACTCGACGGCGCAGGCGGGCCGGATGGCCGACGGCATCGCGGTGCTGACCGGCGCCCGGTCGGGCCGGCGCTGGGCCAAGCCGATCGCGGTGGAGTCGGTGCTGCGAGGTGCGCTCGGCCGGATCGGCGCGTACCAGCGCGTGCGGCTGCACAACGCCAGCACGGCCGCCGTGGTCGGTTTCGCGGCCGAGGGTGTGATGCACGCGCTCGCCGAACTGCTCGACAACGCCACCAACTTCTCCGCCCCGCCGTCCGAGGTGCACGTCTACGTCGAGGAGGTGCCGGCCGGGCTGGTCGTCACCGTCGAGGACAGTGGCCTCGGGCTGAGCGACAGCTGGCTGCGCCGGGCCGAACGGGCCGTCTCCGCCGAGCCGCTGGACCTCACCGTGCTGTCGGCGGGGACGCGGCTCGGCCTCGCGGTGGTCGGTGCGCTGGCCCGCAAGCACGGTTTGCAGATCTCCTTCCGGCCGTCGGCGCGCGGCGGTACCGGGGTGGTGATGCTGATCCCGCAGCAGCTGGTGACGCACGCCGCGCCGGAGCCCGCCCCGGCGCCCGTGGTGGCCCGGGCGGCCGTCCCGGCTCCTGCGCGCCCGGCGCTGACGCCCGCCCTCGCGCCCGCCCTCGTCACCGCGCGCCCTGCGCCGGCAGCGCCCGCCCTCGTCACCGCGCGCCCTGCGCCGGCAGCGCCCGCTCCGGCAGCCCCGGCCGTTCCCGCGGCCCCGGCCCCCGCTGTCCCCGCCCCCGCGGCCCCGGCCCCCGCCGTCCCGGCGCAGGTCACCGAGAGCGGCCTGCCGCAGCGCCGTCGCGGCCAGACACTCGCCACGAGTGCCCCGGCGGCCCCCGCCGCCGAGCCCGCCCGGGCCGATGCGGCGAGCGCCGCCGCCCGGTTCGGCGCCTTCCGCCGCGCCTCCCAGCAGGCGAGGAGCGGCGGCGCACCGACCACGGACAACACGCCCGACGCCGCCCCCGCCACCGAGAAGGACCCCTCATGAGCAGTGTGACCGACCGTGACCTCGACTGGCTGCTGGAGAACCTGCTGACGGCCACCCCCGGCACCCGGCACGCCCTGGTGCTCTCCGCCGACGGGCTGAAGCTCTGCCACACCCCCGGTCTCAGCACGGACCAGGCGGACCAGCTGGCGGCGATCGCCTCCGGGCTGCAGAGCCTGGCGCACGGCGCCTCGATCGAGTTCGGCGACGGCAGTGGCGGGGTGCGGCAGTCGATGACCGAGTTCCACGGCGGCATCCTCTGCATCGTGGCCGCGGGCGAGGGCGCCCACCTCGCCGTGGTGACCGACGACGACGCGGACGTGGGCGTGGTCGGCCACAACATGCACGGCCTGATCGAGCAGATCGGCGTCCACCTCAGTGCTCCGGCCCGCGAGGACGTGGGCCCGGCGGGGGCGGCCCGAGAGAGCGCCCGGGCATGACCGGCCGGCCGGTCGTGGCAGGCCGTGACGACGACCCGGACCGCCTCTACACCATCACCCGGGGCCGCAGTCGCTCCCCGGAGAACGCCTTCGACCTGGTCACGCTGATCGTGGCCGAGCGGGGCCCGGCGCCGGGCATGCAGTCGGAGCACGCCCGCATCCTGCAGCTGTGCGAGGCCCCGACCGCCGTCGTGGAGGTCGCCGCCGTCCTCGGGCTGCCGATCTCCGTGGTGAAGATCCTGCTCGGTGACCTGCTGGAGACCGGAGCGGTCACCGCCCGCCACCCCCGGTTCGCGCCCACCAAGGCCCGGTTGCCCGATCTCGACACGCTGAAGCAGGTGCTGCATGGACTCCAACGGCTCTGAGGCCCTGGCGGCCGGGCGCACCCCGCTGCGCGGCACCGCCGACAACGCGCTGAAGATCGTCGTGGTCGGCGGCTTCGGCGTGGGCAAGACCACGCTGGTCGGTGCGGTCAGCGAGATCCGTCCGCTGAACACCGAGGAGACCATGACCCGGGCGGGCGAGGGGATCGACGACCCCTCGGCGGCCTGGGGCAAGCGCTCCACCACGGTGGCGTTCGACTTCGGCCGGATCACGCTCTCCGCCAGCCAGGTGCTGTACCTGTTCGGTGCGCCGGGGCAGGAACGTTTCTGGTTCCTCTGGGACCGGCTGTTCAGCGGTGCGCTCGGCGCGGTCGTCCTGGTGGACACCCGGCGGCTGGAGGAGTCCTGGTACGCGATCGACCGGCTGGAGCACCACGGCACGCCGTTCATCGTGGCCCGGAACAACTTCGGTGAGCCGACCCACACCCTGGAGCAGGTCCGCGAGGCGCTCGACCTGCCCGCCGACGTCCCGCTGGTGGACTGCGACGCGCGTGACCGGGAGTCGTGCAAGCAGGTGCTGATCGGCCTGGTCCGCCACCTGGCAGCCCGGGTGGAGGCCGCCGCCGGGATCCCGGCCCCCCGGTCCGCGACCGCCGCCACCGGTGCCGTCACCGCAGGGGCCGCCGCGGCCGCCGGCCCCACCGACCCGTCCCCGTACGAGGAGAGCACCCCGTGACCGAGCCCGCCGCCACCCCGCCGCCGGGCTGCCCGGCGCACGCCGGCGCCACCCCGCTGTACGGGCCGCGCTTCCAGACCGACCCGGCCCAGCTCTACCGCGAGCTGCGGACGGCGCACGGTCCGGTCGCGCCGGTCGAGCTGGCCGGCGGGGTCCCGGCCTGGCTGGTGATCGGCTACCGCGAGCTGCAACTCGTCACCGGGCAGCCGCAGTTGTTCGGCCGCGACTCCACCCGCTGGAACGCCTGGGAGACCATCGCGGAGGACTGGCCGCTCCGGCCGATGATGGCCCCGGTGCCCTCGATCCTCTACGCCGAGGGCGAGGAGCACGTCCGCCGCTCGCGGGCCGTCACCGACGCGCTGGCCGCGATCGACCCGTACGAGCTGCGCAAGTACGCCGAGGAGATCGCGGACCGGCTGATCGACGGGTTCGCCGGCCGGGGCGAGGCCGACCTCGTCGCCGAGTACGCCCACCGGATGCCGCTGCTGGTGCTCTGCCGGGTGCTCGGGCTCAGCGAGGAGCAGGCGCCGGTCCTGATCGACGGGCTGCTCACCATGCTGGACGGCGGCCCGGACGCGCCCGCCGGTGCGCAGCGGCTGCTCGCCGTGATGCTGGACCTGGTGCGGGAGAAGGCCGAGCACCCCACCGACGACGTGGCCTCGCGGATGCTCGGGCACGAGGCGGGCCTGTCCCACGACGAGATCATGCGGGACCTCCGCGTCCTCCTGATCGCCGGCCACCAGCCCAGCTCGTACTGGATCTCCAACGCGTTGCGGCTGATGCTCACCGACGAGCGGTTCGCCGCCTCGCTCTCGGGCGGCCGGCGCAGCATCAGCCAGGCGCTGAACGAGGCGCTCTGGGAGGACACCCCGACGCAGATCTTCGCGGGCCGCTGGGCGACCCGGGACACCCAGCTGGCCGGGCAGCGGATCGCCGCCGGGGACATGGTGCTGCTGGGCTTCGCGGGCGCGAACGCGGACCCGTCGGTGCGCCGGCCGGACGGCCGGCCGGCGGAGGGCAACCGGGCGCACCTGAGCTACTCGTACGGCGAGCACGGCTGCCCGTTCCCCGCGCAGGAGGCGGCCGAGGTGATCGCGACCACCGCGATCGAGGTGCTGCTGGACCGGCTGCCGGACCTGCGGCTGGCGGTGGCGGAGCACGCGCTGGTCTGGCGACCGTCGGCGTGGGTGCGCGGGTTGGTGGCGCTGCCGGTGTCGTTCTCCCCGGGCTACCAGACCTGAGCCGGGCCGGGCTTGAGTCGGACCCGGGCCGGGCCTGAGCTGGCCCGGCCCCGCCCGGCCCCGCCCGGCCCCGCCCGGCTCCGTACCGTCCGAGCGCCGCCCGGGGCGTTCAAGAACCAGGAACCCAAGGAGTGTTGTACCGATGACCGCCCCGATTGCCCTCGACCCGCTGGCGCGCGACAACGCCGCCGAGGGCGCGCTGCTGCGCGCCGCCGGTGGCGCGGTGGCGGTGGAGCTGCCCGGCGGCGTGGCCGCCTGGGCGGTGACCCGGCACGCGGCCGCCCGCGACCTGCTGACCGATGCCCGGCTGGTGAAGGACGCCGCGCACTGGGCGGCCTTCCAGCGCGGCGACGTACCGAAGGCCTGGCCGCTGATCGGCCTGGCGGTGCCCGGCCCGAGCATGGTGACCACCGACGGCGCCGAGCACCGGCGGCTGCGGTCCCTGGTGGCGCAGGCGTTCACGCCCCGCCGGGTGGAGCTGATGCGCCCGCGCGTGGAGGAGATCACCCACGGCCTGCTGGACGCACTGGCGGCCGGCGAGCGCGAGGTGGACCTCAAGACGGCGTTCGCCTTCCCGCTGCCGATGACGGTGATCTGCTCGCTGCTCGGCGTCCCGGAGTCGGACCACGGCCACCTGCGCGACCTCTACGAGCGGTTCTTCGGCATCCGGCCGAATCCCGAGGGCATCCAGGCGACCGTCGCCGGGCTGAACGCCTTCGTCAACGACCTGGTGGCGCAGCGCCGTTCGGCGCCCGGCGAGGACCTGGCCAGTGTGCTGCTGGCGGCCGACACCGAGGGCGGCGCGCTGAGCGACGCGGAGGCGGCGGCCACCCTGCGGGTGATCATCGCGGCGGGGCACGAGACGACGGTCAACCTGATCGGCAACGCCGTCCGGGCCCTGCTCGCCCACCCGGACCAGCTGGAGCTGGTGCGTTCGGGCCGGGTCGGCTGGGACGCGGTGGTGGAGGAGTCGCTCCGCTGGACGCCGCCGACCAGCAACTTCCTGTTCCGCTTCACCACCGAGGACGTCGAGGTGGGCGGGGTGGTGATCCCCCGGGGCGAGCCGGTGCTGATCTCGTACAACGCGATCGGCCGGGACCCGGCGCAGCACGGGGTGACGGCCGAGCTGTTCGACATCACCCGGGATCCGATCCGCCACCTCTCCTTCGGCCACGGCCCGCACGTCTGCCCGGGTTCGCCGCTGGCCCGGCTGGAGGCCGGGGTCGCGCTGCCGGCGCTGTTCGAGCGGTTCCCCGGGCTGGCGCTGGCGGTGCCGGACGAGGAGCTGCGCCCGAGCCCCTCG
Organism: Kitasatospora sp. NBC_01560; assembly: GCF_045208415.1. Taxonomy (NCBI): domain Bacteria; kingdom Bacillati; phylum Actinomycetota; class Actinomycetes; order Kitasatosporales; family Streptomycetaceae; genus Kitasatospora; species Kitasatospora sp. NBC_01560. The sequence goes on from NZ_CP109364.1 coordinate 6,405,410, forward strand.
CTGGTGGTGAACTCGCTGCGGGAGCTGCCGGTCCGGCTCTCCTGAGCTCCGGGCCGGTGCCGGTCATTTCCGCCCACGGCTCCGCGCCCACCACTTCCTCCCACGGCTCCGCCCCGGCCCCGCCCTCTCCCGGGCGGGGCCGGCGGCTTTCCGGCCGGCCGTCGAGGTCACAACTGGGGCATGTGCGGATGAAGGTCGAACGGGGACCTTGGCGACAGGTGTGCTCTGCGTTAACGTCGTCAAACCGGCCCTTGCCGCGTCCATGTCGATCTCCGGTACAGCGCAATGTCGTTCTGTCGTACGGCCGGCGCTTCGCGCCCTGGCGAGGAGGACCGCATTGACCCCCACCCCGACCGCGTCGCCCACGAGTCCGCCGTCGAGCCCGCCCGCCGCCCGGTCCCGCCGGCTGGTCGCGCTGCCCGCCCTGCTGGCGGTGCTGGCGCTGACCGCGGCCTGTTCGAACAGCTCGGGCGGCTCCGGTGACGGTTCCGGCGGCGGGGCGTCCGCGCTCGCCGGGGACTGCGCCAAGTACCAGCCGTACGCGGGGCATTCGGGCACCACGGTGACGATGTTCGCGTCGATCCTCAGCCCGGAGTCGGACAACCTGGAGAAGTCCTGGTCCGAGTTCAGTTCCTGTACCGGCATCAGGATCAGCTACGAGGGCAGCAACGACTTCGAGTCCCAGCTGCCCGTCCGGGTGGCCGGCGGCAACGCCCCGGACTTCGCGATCATCCCGCAGCCCGGTCTGCTGGCGCAGATGGTGAAGAGCGGCAAGGTCGCGAAGCCGCCCGAGCAGACCGTCGCCAACCAGGCGAAGTGGAGCCCGGTCTGGAAGAGCTACGGCTCGGTGAACGGCACCTTCTACGCGGCGCCGATGAGCGCCAACATGAAGTCCCTGGTCTGGTACTCGCCGAAGGCCTTCCAGCAGGCCGGCTACGAGGTGCCGAAGACCTGGGCCGACCTCATGGCGCTGAGCGACCGGATCGCCAAGGCCGGCGGCGGCAAGCCGTGGTGCGGCGGCATCGCCTCCGGGACGGCCACCGGCTGGCCGGCCACCGACTGGCTGGAGGAGGTGGTACTGGGCTCGTACGGCGGTGACGTGTACGACCAGTGGGTGAGCCACCGGGTGAAGTTCTCGGACGAGAAGATCACCACGGCGATGAAGACCGTCGCGGACTGGCTGCAGAACCCGGCCTGGGTGAACGGCGGCTACGGCGACGTGAAGTCGATCGCCACCACGACCTTCCAGGACGCCGGGGCGCCCGTCCTCACCGGCAAGTGCTTCATGCTCCAGCAGGCGTCGTTCTACAAGGCGCAGTGGCCCAAGGAGACCAAGGTCGGCCCGGACGGCGACATCTTCGCCTTCCGGCTCCCGGCGGTGAACCCGCAGGTCCCCAACCCGGTCGAGGGCGGCGGGGAGTTCGTGACGGCGTTCGCGAGCCGGCCCGAGGTGCAGGCGGTCCAGAACTACCTGTCCAGCGCGGAGTGGGCGAGCAGCCGGGTGCGGACGGCCGGCGGCTGGGTCTCCGCCAACCAGGGCGTGGACAAGGCCCTGTACACGGATCCGATCGACCGGCTCTCCGCCGACGCGCTCACCGACCCGGCGGCCACCTTCCGCTTCGACGGGTCGGACCTCATGCCGGCCGCGGTCGGCGCGGGGCAGGAGTGGAAGTCGCTGACCGCCTGGTTCGCCGAGGGGCAGTCGATCCAGAAGACCGCCGCCGACATCGACGCGGCCTGGCCGCAGTAGCAGCCCGCCGGGCACCGTCCGAGGACCATCCGCCGAGGGCGGTGCGGGGCCACCCACCCGCACCGCCCGCCCCTCCTCTCTGCCCGCGGCAGGGAAAGGACGCGCAGCCATGTCCCTGACCGCCACCGCGCTCGCGGCAGGCACCCCCGCCGGCGGAGCCTGGGGCGACGCGGCCGTCAAGTTCGGCAACGCCTTCGGTGCCGTCGCCGGCTTCCTCGTCATCCTGCTGCTGGTCTCCCTGGTCGCCGACCGGGCCTCCGGCCGGTTCGCCCGCCCGCTGACCGTCGCGGGCGGCGTCGGCGTCCTGGTGCTGGCCTTCCTGGCCGCCGCCCGGGTCGCCGTCCGCTTCACCAACCAGCTGTCCGTCGCGCTGTTCCTCGGCGTCCTGGTGCTGGTCCTGCTCGTCCTGCTGGCCGCCGGCCTGGCCTCGGGCCGGTTCGCCCGCCCGCTGACGGTGGCGGTCTTCCTCGGCCCGGCGGCGGTGCTGCTGCTGGTCGGCCTGGTCGTCCCGCTGGTCCGCACCGTCTACCTGAGCCTGTACAACGACGACAGCAGCCGGTTCGTCGGCGGCGAGAACTTCGGCTGGGCCTTCAGCACCGACTTCGTGCAGAAGATCCTCGGCACCACCCTCGTCTGGCTGGTGGTCGCACCGCTGGCCGCCACCGGGCTGGGCTTGGTGCTGGCGCTGCTGGTGGACCGGATGCGGGGTCAGGCGGTCTACAAGTCGCTGATCTTCATGCCGATGGCGATCTCGCTGGTCGGCGCCTCGATCATCTTCAAGTTCGTCTACGAGTCCCGGGACGCCTCGCAGCAGCAGATCGGCCTGCTCAGCCAGGTGGTGATGGGGCTGGGCTGGGAGCATCCGCCGAACTGGATGCTCTCGCAGCCGCTGAACACCTTCCTGCTGATGGCGGTGATGGTCTGGGTGCAGACCGGCTTCGCGATGGTGGTGCTCTCGGCCGCGATCAAGGCGATCCCGGACGAGGTCACCGAGGCGGCCCGGCTCGACGGCGCGGGCGGGGTACGGCTGTTCTGGTACGTCACCGTGCCGATGATCCGCACGACGGTGGTGGTGGTGCTGACCACCGTCATGATCACCACGCTGAAGGCCTTCGACATCGTCCGCACCATGACCGGCGGCAACTTCGGCACCCAGGTGCTGGCCAACGAGATGTACTCGCAGTCGTTCGTGCAGTTCAACACCGGGCGGGGCAGCGCACTCGCAGTGATCCTCTTCCTCGCGGTGCTGCCGCTGGTGGCCTACAACATCGTCCAGCTGAGGAAGGAGCGTGGGGTCCGATGAGCGGGCGTCCGCTGGGTCCGCGCCGCAACCCCGTCCGGGAGGCCTTCGGCAGCCGGCTCGCCTCCGTCTTCGTGGTCGCGGTGACCGTGCTGTGGACGATTCCGACCTTCGGGCTGCTCGCCACCTCGCTGCGCCCCAAGCAGGACGTCACCGCGAACGGCTGGTGGAACGTCTTCCTGCACCCGGACCTCGGCCTGTCCAACTACCACACGGTGCTGTTCGAGGGCGGATCCGGCGTCTCCACCGGCCTGATGCCGTTCCTGGTGAACTCGCTGGCGATCAGCATCCCGGCCACGGTGTTCCCGCTGGTGCTGGCGGCGATGGCCGCGTACGGGCTGGCCTGGGTGCGGTTCCGGGGCAGTGACACGGTGTTCTTCGTGATCTTCGCGCTCCAGGTGGTGCCGATCCAGATGGCGCTGATCCCGCTGCTGCGGCTGTTCTCCGGCGGCGCGCACCTGGGCCCGTTGACGCTGATCCCCGCGGTGGACCTCAAGGGCACCTACGCGCCGGTCTGGCTGGCGCACACGATGTTCGCGCTGCCGCTGGCGATCTTCCTGCTGCACAACTTCATCGCCCAGCTGCCGCGTGACCTGATGGAGGCGGCCGTGGTGGACGGCGCCTCGCACTTCAAGATCTTCCGCTCGATCGTGCTGCCGCTCTGCGCGCCGGCGCTGGCCTCGTTCGCCATCTTCCAGTTCCTCTGGGTCTGGAACGACCTGCTGGTGGCGCTGACCTTCGCCGGCGGGACGCCGGAGGTGGCGCCGATGACGGTGCGCCTGGCCCAGCTCTCCGGCTCCTTCGGCGGGCGCTGGGAGCTGCTCACCGCCGGGGCGTTCCTCTCGATCGTCATCCCGCTGGCGGTCTTCTTCGGCCTCCAGCGGTACTTCGTCCGCGGTCTGCTGGCCGGATCCGTCAAGGGTTGACCGGTCCGGCGGGGGATTGTGGCGGTTCCGTGGACACGCTCGCTGCGCAACCGGTACACCGTTAGGGGTAGTTGGCCGAAACGGGCAGGGGGCGGTCATGGCAGGAGCAGGAGCAGAAGCAGGAGCAGGGGCAGGGGCGGACGAGGGGACGGGCGCAGGAGCGGCTTCGGCTGGGGCTTCGAGTGTGGCTTCGGGCGCGGTGTCGGCTGCGGTTTCGGCTGCGGGCAGGCGCCCGGGCGTCCGGTGGCGGAGACGGATCGCGGGCCTGCTGGCCGCCCTGAGCACGGCGGCGGCGCTGGCCGCCGGCCCGGGGGCCGCCCCGGCGGCGGCCGCCACGGCGACCCTGGGCAGCACGACGGCCGGCCCGTCGACCGACTCCGGCGACTCCCACTACCTGAACGCCTCCCGGTACGTCACCGGGGCGGCCGGCGGCACCGTCAGCAGCATCAGCGTGTACGTGGGCGCGGTGGACGCCGCGCCCGCCGACCAGTTCCAGGCGGCGGTCTACCGCGACAACGGCGGCAGCCCGGGCGCCCTGCTGGCCACCAGCGCCTCCGCCCGGCTCACCGCGAACAGCTGGAACACGGTGCCGCTGACGGCCGCGCTCAGCGCCAACACGCCGTACTGGCTGGCCTACAACAGCAACGGCGGCGGCCCGGCCGTCAACAACCTGCACTACAGCCCCGGCGGCACCAGCGTGTACGGCAACGGCGGCCGGACGTTCGGCAGTTGGCCGGCCGACTTCGGGGCCACCACGACCAGCGGCCTGAGCTTCTCGATCTACGCGACGTACACCACGGAGGACGCCCCGCCGCCCCCGCCGCCGGGCTCCGGCCCGGGCAGCGAGGGGCCGGTCCTGCTGGTCACCAGCCAGGCCAACCCGTACACCCGCTACCTCGCCGAGATCCTCAAGGCCGAGGGCCTCAACGCCTACCGCACGGTGGACATCTCGGCGGTGACGGCCACGCTGCTCGCCTCCTACGACGTGGTGCTGCTCGGCGAGATGCCGCTCACCGCCGCGCAGGCCGCGACCTTCACCAGCTGGACCAACGGCGGCGGGCGGCTGGTCGCGATGCGCCCGGACAAGCAGCTCGCGCCGCTGTTCGGCCTCACCCCGGCCACCGGCACCCGCGCGGACGCCTACCTCAAGGTGGACACCGGCGCCGCCCCGGGCGCCGGGATCACCGGTGACACCATGGGCTACCACGGGCCGGCCGACCTCTACACGCTCAGCGGCGCCACCGCCGTCGCGACGCTCTACAGCGACGCCGGCACCGCCACCGCCAACCCGGCCGTCACCCTGCGGACGGCCGGCAGCGGGCGGGCCGCCGCGTTCAGCTACGACCTGGCCAGGTCGGTGGTGCAGACCCGGCAGGGCAACGCCGCCTGGGCCGGCCAGCAGCGCGACGGCACCGACGGGTACGAGGCCGGCGAGATGTTCTTCGGCACCGGCGGCCAGCCCGACTGGAACAACCTGGACAAGGCGCTCATCCCGGTCGCCGACGAGCAGCAGCGGCTGCTGGCCAACCTGATCACCCTGGTCGACGCCGCCAACAAGCCGCTCCCGCGGTTCTGGTACTTCCCGCGGGACGTCAAGGCCGTCGTGGTGATGACCGGCGACGACCACGGCGTCGGCGGCACCGCCGGCCGCTGGGACGGCTACATCGCGCAGAGCCCGCCCGGCTGCAACGTCGCCAACTGGGAGTGCGTGCGCGGCTCCTCGTACATCTACACCGACGACCCGCTCACCCCGGCGCAGGCCCAGGCCTACACCGACCAGGGCTTCGAGGTGGGCGTGCACGTCACCACCAACTGCCGCCCCTGGGGCACCACCGCGGCGCTCCAGGGCTACTACCGCGACCAGTTGGCCAACTGGCGGGCCAAGTACCCGTCGCTCCCCGGCCCTTCGAGCAGCCGCACGCACTGCGTGGAGTGGGACGACTGGGCGACCCAGGCGAGGACCAAGCTGGCCAACGGCATCCGGCTGGACACCGACTACTACTTCTACCCCTCCAACTTCACCAAGGACCGGCCCGGCTACTTCAACGGCACGGCCCAGATCATGCGCTTCGCCGACACCGACGGCAGCGTGATCGACGAGTACCAGGCCACCACCCAGCTCACCGACGAGTCCGGCCAGTCCTACCCGGGCACCATCAGCACGCTGCTCGACGCCGCCTACGGTGCCCAGGGCTACTACGCGGCGCTGACCGCCAACATCCACACCGACTTCGCCGCCTCCTCGGCCTCGGACGCGATCATCGCCGCCGCCCGGGCCCGCGGGGTACCGGTGGTCTCCGGGCGGCAGATGCTCACCTGGCTGGACGCGCGCAACGGCTCGGCCTTCACCAAGCTCGCCTGGAGCGGGAGCTCGCTCGGCTTCGACATCACCGGCGGGGCCAACGGCCTGCGGGCGATGCTGCCGGTATCCGCCGCCTCCGGCACGCTGACCGGCATCACCTCCGGCGGCCGGGCCGTCCCGTACCGGATCGAGACCGTCAAGGGCGTGTCCTACGCGTTCTTCGACGGCGCGGTCGGCTCCTACACCGCCTCCTACGGCCGGGACACCACGCCGCCCGCCGTGATCGGCACCAGCCCGGCGGCCGGTGCCACCGGGGTGGCCGCCGGGAGCGCGGTGCGCTTCTCGTTCGGCGAGCCGCTGGACCAGGCGAGCGTCACCGCCGCGACCGCCACCCTGCGCACCGCCGGCGGCGCCGCGGTCGCGGGCACGGTGGCGTACGACGGGGCGGCCAACGGCGTCGTCCTCACGCCGACTGCGCCGCTGGCGCTGAGCACCGGCTACACCGCCACGGTCCAGGGCGTCCGCGACACCTCGGGCAACGTGCAGGCGGGCCCGGTCACAGTCTCGTTCACCACCGGGGGAGCGCCGCCCCGAACGCTCGGCAACACGGTGGTGGGCGCGTCGGTCGACGACACCGACTCCCACCACCTCAACGGCAGTCGGATCACCACGGGGGCGTCGGCGGCCCCGCTCACCGCGCTGAGCGTGCACGTCGGCCCGGTCAGCGCGGCGCCCGACAACCAGTTCCAGCTGGCGGTGTACACCGACGCGGGCGGCTCGCCGGGCACCCTGGTCGCGTCCACCGGCTCCGGCACGCTGACCGCCAATGCCTGGAACGTGCTGCCGGTGAACGTCACGCTGAGCGCCAACACCGCGTACTGGCTGGTCTACAACAGCAACGGGACGGGCGCCACGGTCAACAACATGAACTACTCGACCGGCCCGGCCGGCTCCGGCGCCTACAGCAACGCCGTGGTGCCCTTCGGTACCTGGCCGGCCACCTTCGGGCCGGCGGTGAAGGACACGCTGCTCTACTCGCTGTACGGCTCCTACTGATCCGCTGACCCGCCCTCACCTTCCCTCACGTCCTCCCTCGCAGAGCCCCGGGGCGCCCCTGTCACAGCCTGGCGACAGGGGCGCCCCCGGCGTATTTGAACTTGTTCAGAATGGTCTACAGTCGGCTGCAGTCGAGGCGCTGTGCGCGCCGGCCGGCGGACTGCCCCCAGGGCTGCTTCCGCATGCCCGTCGACACCCACCGACCTTCGAGGGGGAACTCATGTCCGGACCCAGCAGGCCCGCACCGGGCGCCGGGCCGTCCGACCCGGGTGTGTCCGACGCTGCCGGAGCCGGCGGCGGTCCTGGGTGGGCGGCCGGCGGGGCTCACGGCGCCCCGGGTGGACCGGGTGGACCGGGTGCTCACGGCGCGCCCGGTTTCGCCGGTGCTCCCGGCCCCGCGGCCGGCTTCGCCGGTACCCCCGGCCCGGCGGCCGGTTTCGACCCGGCGGCCGGTTTCGACCTGAACCGCGGGCCGGCCGACCCCTACCGCCCGCCGGTGCGCCCGATCCCGCAGCCCGCGCCGTGGCTGCGCCCGAGCGATCCGCCCGCCAAGGCGCCGGCCCCGCCGCGGGCCCTGCTGGCCGCGGTGCTGACCGGCCTGCTGACGGCCTGGCTGCTGGAGGGCGGCCTCGGCGTCAACCTGCTGATCTGCGGCGCGGTCGCCGCCGTCGGCGCCGGTCTCGCCGCCCGCTCGGCGGGCCGGCGGGTGCGGCCCTGGACGGTGGTGTGGAGCGTGCTCGCGCTGGCCATGCTCGCCGTCCCCGCGCTCTTCGACGCCGGCTGGCCCACGCTGCTGTCCATCGTCTGCGCCCTGGCCCTGGCCTCGCTCGCGCTGCACGGCGGCCGTCGCTGGGCGGGTGTCCTGCTGGCCCTGCCCGGCATCGTCTGGCAGCTCGGACCGGGTGTGCTCTGGGCCCGGGCGGGGCTGCGCGGCCTCAGTCTGCCCGGTCGCGCCAAGGTGGCCCCGGTGCTGCGTGCCGTGCTGGTCGCCGTCGTCCTGCTGACCGTCTTCGGCTGGCTGTTCGCCAGTGCGGACGCGGCCATGGCCGATGTCCTGGGCGGCCTCGGCCCCAGCATCGACCCCGGCGAGATCCCGATGCGCCTGGCGCTGTTCGTGCTCGGCCTGATCACCGCGCTGGGATTCGCCCACATCGCGGCGGGCCCGCGCCGCTGGGACCGCACGGTGGTCCGCCCGGGCCGGGAGCGCGGCCGGGTCGAGTGGGCGCTGCCGCTGGTCGCGCTGAACCTGATGTTCGGCGGCTTCGCGGTGGTCCAGGCCGTGGTGGTGCTCGGCGGCCGGGACTCCATCATGGAGAAGACCGGCATGAGCCGCTCCGAGTACGCCCGGCAGGGCTTCTGGCAGCTGATGGCCGTCACCGTGCTGACCCTCGTGGTGGTCGCCGTCGCCAAGCGCTGGGCGCCGCGCACCACCGAGGCGGACCACCGGCTGGCGCGGATCCTGCTCGGCCTGCTCTGCCTCCTCGCCCTCGTCGTGGTGGCCTCGGCCCTCGGCCGGATGTGGTACTACGTCGATGCCTCCGGGCTGACCAGGCTGCGGCTCTGGGTGCTCGTCGTCGAGGTCTGGCTCGGCGTCGTCCTCCTGATGCTGATCACGGCCGGGCTGGTGCGTTCCGCCGCCTGGCTGCCGCGGTCCGTGGTGCTCAGCGGCATGATCGCCGCCGCCGTGTACGGCCTGATGGGGCCGGACGCGATCGTCGCCGAGCAGAACGTCGCCCGCTTCGAGCGCACCGGTCGGATCGACCTGCGCAACGTCCGTGACCTCTCGGTGGACGCCGTCCCCGCCCTGGACCGGCTGCCCGGGGACCAGCGGACCTGTGCGCTGGACCTCATGCGGATCGAGCTGGGCGACGCCTCGGGCCCCTGGTACCGGACCAGCCTCGCGGAGTCCCGGGCGCGGGAGATCCTCGTTGCGCGTCCGCTGCCCGACGGCGTATTGACGGCCGGCAACGCCTGCGACCGGGCGGGGTTGCACGAGTCCGACTACGCCGAGCGCGACTGAGCCGGACGGGACGGGACGGGACGGGGCCGGCGCCGGGCCGATCGGGGCCGACGGGGGAAGGTGGACGGGGGCGGGCTGACGGGAGAGGCGCGGAGGTGCGGCGGGGAAGCCGTGAGGGCCGGCCGGGAGCGTGCTGCTCCCGGCCGGCCCTCGCCGTTCCGTTCCGTTCCGTGCCCGCTGCCGGGCTCAGTGCATCGCGATGCCCGTGGTGTTGGTCGCCAGGTCGTCGGCCTTGGCCTTGATCACGACGGCCGCGATCACCAGTGCCAGAGCGGCGAGCACCGCGCCGACGATGAAGCCGTGCGAGATGCCCTGCGCGAGCACCTCGTTGGCCGCGCCCGTGCCCTTGGGGAACTCGTGCTTCTCCAGGAACTCGGCCTTCTGCTCCGGCGTGGCCGTGGCCATGAAGCCGGGCAGCTGGACCTTGGCCTCGGCGGTCGCGTAGTGCGCGAACACCGTGGTCAGGATCGAGAGGCCGAGGGAACCGCCGATCTGCTGCATCGAGTTGAGCAGACCGGAGGCGGCGCCGGTGTCCTCGGAGGCGACGCCGGCCACGGAGAGCAGCATCACCGGGACGAAGACCAGGCCCATCCCGAAGCCGAAGATCACCGTGGGGGCGAGCACCCCGTCCAGGTAGCCGCTGTCCGAGCTCATCTGGGTCAGCCAGGTGAGTCCGATCGTGACCAGGAGCGCGCCGCCGGCCATGAACGGCTTCGGGCCGTACTTGACCTGCAGGGTGGACGCGATCTGCGCGGCGATGATGATCGACACGCTGATCGGCAGGAAGGCGAAGCCGGCCTTCAGCGGGCTGTACCCGAGGGGTCCCTGTACGAACAGGGTGATGTAGAAGAAGATGCCGAACATGGCCGCGGCCAGGCAGAGCATCATCACCAGGCCACCGGTGCGGTTCCGGTCGGCGAACAGGTGCAGCGGCGTGATCGGCTGCGCGGTGCGCTTCTCGACCACCAGGAACGCGGCCAGCAGCAGGACGCCGCCCGCGAACGATCCGAGCGTCACCGGGTCCGTCCAGCCGTCCGAGGCCGCGCGGATGAACCCGTACACCAGGCCGACCAGGCCGAGGGTGGAGGTGAGCGCGCCCGGCAGGTCGAAGCGGCCCTCGTGGCGCTCCGACTCGGCGATGTAGCGCGGGGCGGCGATCGCGATGAGGATCGCGATCGGGACGTTCACGAAGAACACCCAGCGCCAGTCGAGGTACTCGGTCAGGATGCCGCCGGCCAGCAGGCCGATCGCGGCGCCCGAGCCGGCCACCGCCGAGAAGACGCCGAACGCCTTGTTGCGTTCGGGTCCTTCGTCGAAGTTGGTCGCGATCAGCGCGAAGGCGGTCGGCGAACAGATCGCGCCGCCGATGCCCTGGAGCGCACGGGCGGCCAGCAGCATGCCGCCGTCCTGCGCGAAGCCGCCCAGCAGCGAGGCCAGGCCGAACAGCAGCGTGCCGGCGATGAACACCCGGCGGCGGCCGAGGATGTCGCCCGCGCGGCCGCCGAGCAGCAGCAGGCCGCCGAAGGTCAGGGTGTAGGCGTTGATCACCCAGGACAGGTTGGTGGTGGAGAAGTTCAGCGCGTCCCTGATCTGCGGCAACGCGATGTTCACGATCGTCGCGTCGAGGACCACCATGAGCTGGGTGGCCGCGATGACGGTCAGGGTGATGCCCTTGCCCCGGCTCTGGTTGCCCTGCGGCGGAGAGTTCTTGCTGAGTGTGTCGGAGATAGCCAAGTTGATGCCCCCTGCTGGCTATTGCTTCGTATGCTGTGGAGCCGGGATCCGGCGTCGCCCTACGGCGTCCCGCGGGCTATGAAGGAACGGGATCGTTCACTACTCTGGACCATAGCTCGGGCGAGATTATGAACGCAAGCGTTCTCTAAGGTTGGTGACAATGGATCAGTTGGTGCGGCGCCAGGCGGCCACAGGGGCGACCGAGCGAGGGGTGGAGCAGTCGGCGGGCCGGGCCGGGAGCCCGCCCGGCGAACGTCCGGCCACCGCCGGGGAGAGGTCTGCCGTTCCCGTGGCGAGGTCCGCGGCGCACTGTCCGGTCAGGGCGGCCGCCGAGGTGCTGTCCCGGCCGATCCGCCGCCGGGGCAAGGAGCTGGAACAGGCGATCTTCGAGGCCGCGCTCGACCAGCTCACCTCCGGCGGATTCGCACGGCTGACGATGGAAGGCGTCGCCGGCGCCGCGCGGACCGGAAAGGCTGCGCTGTACCGGCGTTGGGCGTCCAAGGTGGAGCTCGTCGTCGACGCCCTGGACTCCACTCTGCCACGCCCCGCCGACACCCCGGACCTCGGGTCGGCCCGCGACGAATTGCTGCTGCTCATCGAGGGTTTCGCCGTGGCGATGGACTCCCGGGCGGGCAGCGCCATGCACGCGCTGATGTCCGAGCTGGACCACGAACAGGCCGAGGTGTTCAAGGACTTCATCGTCCGGCGGGTGATCGGTCCGACCAAGGACACCATCCTGGACATCCTCGGCCGGGGTGCCGAGCGCGGCGACGTCCGCCCCGGCGCGGTCAACCCGCTGGTCGCCGACGTGGCACCGGCGATGCTGATGTACCGGGCGAAGAGCCACGGCCGGCAGTTCGGTCCGGACTTCGCGACCGAGCTGGTGGACGAGGTGCTCGTCCCGCTGATCCGGGCCTGATCCGGGCCTGATCCGGTCTGGTTCGGGCCTGATCCGGTCTGATTCGGGCCGGGCCGGGCCTGCTGGGTGGTGGGTTGCCCGACCCGCCGCGGGCCCGGCTGGTCGGACGGTCGGTGTCGGTGGTGGCCGGCGGTGTCGGCAGTGGTGTCGGCAGTGGTGTCGCCGCAGGTCGGGACGGGGTGCGGCGGGGCCGCCGTGGGTGGTCGGGGCGCCGGCGGCCGGGGCTTAGGCTGGAGGTGCCCCAGCTGAAGGACACCGTGATGCCCATCGTCCCGCCGACGCACTCCGTCGAGCGCTCGCTCCGCCGGGCCGGCGCCAAGATCGTGGTCGGCCTCGACGAGGTCGGGCGCGGCGCCTGGGCCGGTCCGGTCACCGTGGGCGCGGCCGTGACCGGGCTGCGCCGACCCCCGGAGGGCCTCACCGATTCCAAGCTGCTCACCGAGCTGCGCCGCCGGGCACTCGCCCCGGTGCTCGCCGACTGGGTCGGCGCGTACGCGCTCGGTCACGCCTCGGCGCTGGAGTGCGACGAGCTCGGGATGACCGCCGCCCTCCGGCTGGCCGCGGTCCGGGCCCTGGAGGCGCTGCCGGTGGAGCCGGACGCGGTGATCCTCGACGGCAAGCACGACTACCTCGGCGGCCCCTGGCGGGTACGCACCGTGATCAAGGGTGACCAGTCCTGCATCTGCGTCTCGGCCGCCTCGGTGCTCGCCAAGGTGCACCGCGACGGCCTGATGGCCGAACTGGGCGAGGAGCACCCCGAGTACGGCTTCGCCGACAACGCGGGCTACCCCTCCCCGGTGCACCGGGCCGCGCTGGAGGAGTTCGGCCCGACCGGACAGCACCGGCTCTCCTGGTCGTACCTGGACGGGCTGCCCAAGTGGCGCCACCTGAAGCGGGACCGCTTCGACACGGCCGGGGCGGGCGCGGACGGACCGGCCGACGAACAGTTGACGCTCGGTTTCTGATGTTCCGTCGGGAATTGCCGGGTCGCCGTGGAAGGTTCATGGTGCCCAACAGGTGGGGCGCCCGTGCGCGTTCAGCCGGCATTTGATAGATATCCGGGTATGCCTGCCTTCCCCGAGGAGCCGGAGATTCACGAGAGCCTTCCGGGCCCCGGCGTTCCCTTCCCCCGCGAGTCGGACGCACAAGCCCTTCGTACGCCTGCCGCCGGCAGCTCGACCGCTGCCACGACCCCGACCACGGCCGCGCCGCCGGTCGCCACCACCGCACCGGCCCCGGTGCCGGGCCCCCGTTCCGCACCCCCGCGACCGGCGCCGCAGCGTGCCGGCCGCCCGGGCCCGCCGGCGCGGACGGCCCAGATCCCCAAGCCCGGTCCGCGCCGACCGGAGCCCGCCGCACCGCAGGTCGCGGTCCAGCAGGTCGCCGCGACGGCCGCCCGGGCCCTGGAGCGCGCCGACGAAGCCGTCGACCGCCTGCTGGAGTCCGGGCGTGACCCGAGCGCCGTCCTGGTGCTGACGACCGGTGAGCCGCACCCGTGGCAGCAGCACGAGCTCTCCTTCGGGGAGGAGCGCTACTGGGCGCAACTCGCCGAGGGCGGCGACGTGTTCTACGCCGATGCCGCGCTGACCCGCCCGGCCCGCCGCGAGGTGGTCGTGCTGGTCGTCAACGGCGGGACGGTCGACGGCGCCGCCGAGGCCTATCGCACGGCGCTCGGCCACGCGACCGAGCTGGTGGTGGTCTGCGGCGACGCCGGCCCCGCCGCTTCGGCCGCCGCCGGAGCAGCTGCCGGCCGCCCGGTGCCTGCCTGAGTCACGTCCGAGGCCGGCTGCGTCCGGTCACGTCCGAGGCCGGCCCGAGGCCGGCGCGGGCCCGGCGCCGTTCGCCATTCGGTGCCGGGCCCGGCTGCTGTCGTGACCGGACGCTGCCGGGCCCGGCTGCTGTCGGGGTGGCGCCGACGTGTCGGTGCCACCCCGACAGTTCCGGCGTGCCGGGTGAGTCCGGCTGCGCGCCGTCGGCGCCGGTGCCGTCGGCCGTGACCGTGGTCCGTCGGCGGCCGGGCCTGGCCGCCGGTCAGCAGGTGCCGGTACGCCGGGCCGGCTCGATGGCGGCGACCCGTGTCGGAGCCCACGGGAGCTCGGCCGGCCGGGTGCGCGGCGACCGTTCGCCGTGCTGGTCCGGCTCCGCCGTCCGGCGCCGCGCCGAGCGGGGCGGCAGCTCCGTGACGGTGTGGACCGGGCCGTCCGCCCACGATCCGGCGTGGGGCGTGCGCCCGCCGCGTTCGTGGCCGAGGATCTGCCAGCCCGTCGGGGTCAGGGCGATGAAGGAGCCGCAGCGCAGCCCGTGCAGTACCGCCGCGTCCTGCAGGGCCCACATCCAGGCGCCGTCCTGCTCGGTCCAGCCGGCCGCGCCCTCGCGGCAGCGCAGCAGCACGGCCGTCCGGGTGGGGGCGGCCTGCCGCAGGTCGTGCGGGGTGACCTGGCGCAGGTGGCTGAGGATCGCGTTGCGGTGCTGCCAGCCGTCGGTGTGGTGGGCCCAGGGCACGAAGGACGCCGAGGCGGTGAGCCGGTTCGAGGCGTCCAGCACGGCGAGCACGACCGTGCCCGGCTGGGGCAGGTGGCGCTGGTGCAGCTCCAGGACGAAGTCGCGCGGATCGCGCAGCAACGGCACCCCCGTGGCAGCCCACGCTTCCAGGTCGAGCACCCGTCTGGGCGACGAACTCCGGGCGAGGGGATACTGACCTCGGCCGATACCGTTGATCACGATCCTCCTTCCCGACCCACGGAGGCGCGGGTGCGCAGGTACGCCGAAACCGTGGTCCGTCGGACCGGGGTCGGGGTACGGTCCAATTCTCGGGGCAGAAGGGCCGGAGCGGCAACGATGAAATGATGAACGCCGCCCGAAAGCCAACGTTCTGCCGGATATATTCCACGGTCGCGCGCACGGCACTCGTGTGCTGCCGGATCGTGATCCGAGCCCCCGGAAGGCTCCTGCGAAGCACCTTCGGCAACTCTGACCGCTTTTTGTCGCGCGTGGTGCCTTCGGGAACGCCGGATCCTCGGGTGATCGCCTCCGTTACTCCATTCGAGTGACGGTCGGTGCCGGATCCGTCCGTTCCTCGCCGGGCCGGGCGAGCCGACCGACCCCCCATCGCCGCCCGCCCGGCCCCTCCGGCCGCTGCCGCCGCTGTTGGTGCTGCGGCACCGGCGGCCCCGTCCGGCTGCTCCGGCCCGGCGGTTCAGCCCTGCACGGCCAGCACCAGCGGCAGCACCGCACTCGCCCCGGCCTTGCGCAGCAGCCGGGCCGCGACCGTCACCGTCCACCCCGAGTCGACCAGGTCGTCCACCAGCAGCACCGGACCGCCGGCCCCGGCCACCGCGTCCGTCAGCCCGGGCGGGAGGACGAGTGCGCCGGCCAGCGAGTGCAGCCGCTGGGCGCTGTTGCTGCGGGCGCCGTGCGGCGGTCGCCCGGCCGCGTACTCGATCTGCCCGAGCAGGGGCAGCCGGCCGATCTCGGCGATCCGGGCGCCGAGGCTGCCGACCAGCTGCGGCCTGGTGGACGAGGCCATCGTGACCACGCCGACGGGCCGGTCCAGCCGGGCCTCCTCGCCGGTCGCGGGCCCGGCCCAGCCGCCCGGGCCGCGCGCCCAGTCGGCGAGCACCGCGACCAGCGCGTCCACCACCTCGGCGGGAACGGGCCCGTCGGGTGCGTGGTCGGCCAGCAGCGCGCGCAGCCGGTTGCCCCAGCCGATGTCGGAGAGCCGGCCGAGCGCCCGGCCGGTCTCGGCCTGCTCACCGGCCGGGATGCGGCCCTTGAGCGGCACGCCCAGGGCGTCCATGCCGGTGGGCCAGAGCCGCCGCGGCTCGAAGCCGACGCCGGGCCGGCCGAGCGAGGCCCGGGCCGCGTTCAGTGCCTCGGTCGAGACCTCCGCGGTGTGCAGCGGCCCGGCGCAGTTGTCGCAGCGCCCGCAGGGCGCGGCCCGGTCGTCGTCGAGCTGGCGGCGCAGGAACTCCATCCGGCAGCCGGAGCCCGCCGCGTACTCGCGCATGGCCCGCTGCTCCGCCTCGCGGGAGGCGGCGACCTTGGCGTACCGCGCGGCGTCGTACGCCCAGCTCTGCCCGGTGGCCGTCCAGCCGCCCTTGACGCGGCGCACCGCGCCGTCGACGTCGAGGACCTTCAGCATGGTCTCCAGCCGGGCGCGGCGGAGGTCCACCCGGGGCTCCAGGGCCGCGGTGGAGAGCGGCCGGCCGGCCTCCGCGAGCGCGTCGATGGTGCGGCGCACCTGCTCCTCCGGGGGGAAGGCCAGCGAGGCGAAGTAGCGCCAGATCGCCTCGTCCTCGCGCCCGGGCAGCAGCAGCACCTCGGCCTTGTCGACGCCACGCCCGGCGCGGCCCACCTGCTGGTAGTAGGCGATCGGCGAGCTGGGCGAGCCCAGGTGCACCACGAAGCCGAGGTCGGGCTTGTCGAAGCCCATGCCGAGGGCGGAGGTCGCGACCAGCGCCTTCACCCGGTTGGCCAGCAGGTCGGCCTCGGCGGTCCGGCGCTCGGCGTCCTCGGTGCGGCCCGAGTAGGCGGCGACCGGGAAGCCGCGCTCGCGCAGGAAGGCCGTCACCTCGTCGGCTGCCGCGACCGTCAGGGTGTAGACGATCCCGGAGCCGGGCAGTCGGTCGAGGTGGTCGGCCAGCCAGGCCAGCCGGTGCGCCGGATCGGGCAGGTCGAGCACGCCGAGCGTGAGGCTCTCGCGGTCGAGCGGGCCGCGCAGCACCAGGGCGTGCGCGTCGGTGGTGCCGGTGCCGAGCTGCTCGGCGACGTCGGCGGTGACCCTTGCGTTGGCCGTGGCGGTGGTGGCCAGCACCGGGACGCCCGGCGAGAGGTCGGCGAGCATGGTGCGCAGCCGTCGGTAGTCGGGGCGGAAGTCGTGGCCCCAGTCGGAGATGCAGTGCGCCTCGTCGACCACCAGCAGGCCGGTGGAGGCGGCGAGCTTGGGCAGCACCTGGTCGCGGAAGTCGGGGTTGTTCAGCCGCTCGGGGCTGACCAGCAGGATGTCCACCGCGCCGGCCGCGACCTCGGCCTGGACGGCGTCCCACTCGTCGGTGTTGGCCGAGTTGATGGTGCGGGCCTGGATGCCGGCCCGGGCGGCCGACTCCACCTGGTTGCGCATCAGGGCGAGCAGCGGGGAGACGATCACCGTCGGCCCGGCGCCGCGCGCCCGCAGCAGGGCGGTGGCGATGAAGTAGACGGCGGACTTCCCCCAGCCGGTGCGCTGCACCACGAGGGCCCGGCGGTGGTCGACGACCAGGGCCTCGATGGCCTTCCACTGGTCGTCGCGGAGCGTGGCGGCGGGCCCCGCGAGCTCGCGCAGGACGGCCTCGGCCCGGGCCCGGACCTCGGCGCGGTCGGCGGCCGTCGCGTCGCCGGTGCCGGGCGTGGCGGGGGCCTCGGAGGCCTGGGGGTTGCTCTGCGGCTGCTGCATGGCGTCCATGTAACCCCGAAGGGCCGACAACGGGCGAACGGGCCTGTCCACGGCCGGGTGGAGCGGGGGCGTATTCCGCCTGCTCCGGGGCCGAACGGCCGTCAAATATCCCCCGGGAGAGTGGCTCGATATGCCCCGAAAGGAGGAGGTTTTATCCACAGGCGGGGTTTATCCACAGGGAAAAGCAGAAAATCCGGGGGCGTTCACGAATTGCGGGAGTCTTCCGGCCATGAACAACGAACGCATTGCGCTTCCCTCCGGCGGCCCCTCCGGTCCGCGCCCGGTCACCATGCGGGGCCCGGCCGACATGGCCGAGCTGCTGCCCTACCTGTTGGGCTTCTTCCCCGACGACAGCATCGTCGCCGTCGGCCTCCAGGGGCCGGAGCTGCACCAGGGCGGGGTGATCCGGCTGGACATCCCGGAGGACACCGCCCAGTGGCCGGCCGCCGCCGAGGAGACGGCCGCGCTGCTCGTCGGCCTCTCCGAGCAGCGGGACCGCCGCCCGGCCCAGGTGCTCCTCTATCTCTGTCAGGACCCCGGTGGCGAGCATGGTCCGCCCGTGCCCGACCGGCTCAGACCGCTCGCGGCCGAGCTGCGGGCGGAGTTCGAGAGCCGTGGTGTGGGGGTGAAGGAGTCGCTCTGCGTCTCCGCGGGCCGCTGGTGGTCCTTCCTCTGCCGCCGGGAGGGCTGCTGCGATCCGGCGGGCCACCCCGTCCGGCACACGCCCGGCCCCGGGCCGGTGGCCGTCGCGGCCACCTTCGCGGGCCTCGTCCCGCGGGGCAGCCGCAAGTCGATCGTGGCCGGGCTGGCACCGATCGGCCCGCCCGGGGCGGAGGCCCAGCGTCTCGCGTTGGTCCGGGCCGACGGGGGTGGGGGAGCCGGTGGCGGGTCGGTGCTCTCCCCGGAGCAGGGGGTCGAGCTGCTCGAACAGGCCGTGGCCGAGTTCATGGCCGGCGCCCGCGGGCTCGACGAGCAGCGGACGGCCCAGCTGCTCGTCGCCCTGCGGGACCGGCGCATCCGGGACCGCGCGGCCGAGTTCGCCCGGCCCGACGAGCTCGCCCCCGCCCAGCGGCTCTGGCGCTTCCTCGCCCGGCGCTGCGTGCCGCCCCACACGGGCTGCGCCCCGCCCCCGCTCACCCTGCTGGCCTGGGTCTCCTGGGTGGCGGGGGACACCGCGACGGCCCGCGTCGTGCTCGCCCACACCCTCCGGCTCGATCCCTCCTACCTGCTGGCCCAGCTGCTCTACGAGTCGCTGAACGGCGGGCTCTCGCCGGCCCCGCTGCTCGCCCGGGCGGACGCCGAGCGCCGCCGCCGGGCCGGGACGACGGCGGGAGTGGAGGAAGCGGTGGCGGAGACGGCGGAGGCCGCGGGCCCG
This sequence comes from Kitasatospora sp. NBC_01560, assembly GCF_045208415.1. Lineage (NCBI taxonomy): Bacteria > Bacillati > Actinomycetota > Actinomycetes > Kitasatosporales > Streptomycetaceae > Kitasatospora > Kitasatospora sp. NBC_01560. The sequence goes on from NZ_CP109364.1 coordinate 6,424,223, forward strand.
GTCGGCGGTCCGGACGGCTCGGACCGCCCGGCGAACGGCCCGTCCGCGGATCCGGCGCGCGCGCCGGGGCGGGCGTCCGGTCCGCCCCCGGCCGGGGAACGACGGCGGCGGGCCCGGCGCGGGCAGGCCGGGCCCGCTCTGCCGGACGCCGCGCCGCCCGACCGCCCGGCCGAGGGCAGGCGCGAGCCCGGGGCCGGCACAGCCCGCCCGGGTGAGGGCGGCCCGGGCCCGCGGGCCCGACGGTGGACGGACGGCCTCACGGGGTGCCGGCCGGCGGCGCAGCCGCGCCCGGCGCGCAGGCTCCGGCCGGCCCGCCCGTCGCCCTGGGCCTCGACCGGGTCCAGGCTCTCGGGCGGACGGGTACGGGGGCCGGTCGGCCGGCGCGGCCGCTGCCGGGGGCTCCGCGGTGCGGCGATCGGACCGCGGTATGCAGGGTGACCTCGCGGGCGATCGGGCGCGCCCGCTCCCACCGCCCGCCGGCCGCCCGGGGCAGCCGCCCCGGGCGGCCGGCGGGGGCACCGGGTGCACCCCGGGCCGGGCCCGGGGTGCCGTCCGCTCGGCCCTGCGCCGACGCGGCCGGCTGCGACCCGGCTCACTGCGGTTCGGCTCGCGGCGGCCCGGGGCGCGGTGGTTCGGCCGGCTACGCCTCGCCGTGGGCCATCGCGATCAGACGGTCGAGCACCTTGCCGCCGCTCACCCGCAGGCCGTCGTGCTCCCACTCGTTGGTGATCCACGTCCGCAGGCCGCGTACGGCCCGGGCGGTCGCGAGCGAGTCGGCGGTGTCGACGTACATGTCGTCGTGGTAGACCGCCGCCACGACCGGCACCTCGTTGGCGGACAGCCGGGCCGGGTCGTACAGGTCGGCCCAGTCGGTGCGGGCGGCGAGCAGCTCCGCGGTCTCCTTGAGCGGCCGCAGTGCGGGGTCGGTGTCGAACATCCAGGGGTAGATCATCTCGCCGGTGAACAGCACCGGTGCTCCGGACTCCAGCGCCGCCTCGGCGTCGAACTCCGGGAACTCCTTGCGGACGCGCTCGGCCGACCACGCCGTCCCGGTCCGGTCCACCGACCGCTGACCGTAGATCGACTCGTGCAGCACGGCGTACAGCGGCCCCTCGGCGAAGGAGAGCTTCGCCTGCGCCTCGGCCAGGAAGGTGTCGGACAGTTCGGGCCCCGCCGCGCCCTCGATCCAGGCCTCCTCCAGGAGGTAGTGCAGGGTGCCGGAACCGCTGCCGCCGCCGAGCAGCAGTCCGAGGGCCTGGAACGCCCGCACGGTGAGCAGGCCGCCGCCGGGCAGGACGGCGGGCGAGGCGGCCAGGTGCGCGGCGATCCGCCGTACCGCCTCGACGTCCTGCGGGTAGCGGCGGTAGTGCCCCTCGTTCTTGCCGACGACCCGGGGGCAGGCGGCCCGGTAGACGTCGTCGGCCGAGCTGCGCAGGCCGGCCAGGCCACCGGTGATGAACGCCTCGTGCAGGCCCTCGGGCGCGATGGAGAGGTAGGTGAGGGTGCAGAAGCCGCCGAAGCTCTGCCCGAGCACGCTCCAGCGGCGGTCCTCGCCGAGCAGCCGGCGGCGGATCAGCTCGGCGTCCCGCACGATGGAGTCCGCGCGGAAGTGCGTCAGGTAGTCCGCCTGCTGGGCGGCGCCGCCGCGCCGGGCGAGGCTCTGCCGGTTCGCGGGCGTGGACCGCCCGGTGCCGCGCTGGTCGAGCAGGAGCACCCGGTAGTCGTCGAGCGCGCGCTCCAGCCACCCGTCGCGGCCGAGCGGGCGCCCGGCCTTGCCACCGGGGCCGCCCTGGAGGAAGAGCAGCCAGGGCAGGTCGTCCTTCTCCCGGCCCGGCGCCACCACCTCGCGGGCGTACACCTCGATCTGCTCGCCCTGCGGGGCGGCGTGGTCCAGGGGCAGCTGGAAGAGGTGGTCGGTCGTGACGATCCCGGGCAGCCGGCTGGCGGTGGACATACAACTCCTCGGTATGTGCAGGTCACAGCGGTCGCGTCGCCGCTCACGGTGTTGCCGGTGCGGGCGCCGCGACCCTCGCACCGTATCCTGGCGGCGGCCGGGAACCGGCCGGGCGGTTGCCGTCCGCGCCACCCGCCGGCCGAGCCGTCCTGCCCACCGGGCCGGGCGGATCCGGCCGAAACCCCGGCCGGATCGGTTCGTCCCTGAACGACACCTGCCGGGGGCGGCGAAACCCCGGCGGCGACGGCGGTACGACGGCCCGGCACCCCGGGCCGGACGGCCGAATGAGCGCCGCGGGCGTTACCTGTGACCGGTCGGCGGCGTTCACCCCGGGGGTGCTGCACCCGGATGGCCTCGGGGCCCCCGGAGGCGGACGGAGACGACCGGGACGACGCAGACGCGGCGCGCCCGCTGCCGGAGTGGCTGGCGTGCCGGAGCGGTCGGAGTACGGGCGGCGCCCCGGGCGCCGGGCCGCAGGGCGCCCACGAGGAGGCCGGCGCCGCCGCTCACGGCCCGTCCGGCGAACGGCCCGGGGCACCGGGCAGGGCCCGGCGCCACCGCGGACGGCCGGGCCACGGAGCAGGTGACGGCCCCGGCGGCCCGAGGATATGTCCGGGGCGAGGCAGGACCGGTACCGGAGTGGTACCGGGCGCCGCATGGCACGACCCGGCACCGGGTACGGCCAGACACGGCACAGAGGCCGACGGGAGCCCCCGCCGGCCAGGCACCATCAGCACGCGATCGAGCATGCTCGCGGCCCACCGGCCTGACCGGCCACCGGACCGCCGAGGGGAGGAGAGTCCGGTGACCGCCATGAGGCCACCACAGGCCATGCCGGCCGAGAGCGTGGTCGGCGCGCCGAGGCCGGCCGGCCGGCCCGACCACGGCCCCGGCGGTGCACCCGCCGGGGCGGCCCGGCCGGTGGCGCCGGCCCGGCCGCAGCCCGCCGCGGTCCACCACGCGGTGCTCTGCGTCAACGCCCCCGCCATGGCCGCCTCCGGCCCCGACGGGCAGCTCCGCGGCCACGGCCTCCACGGCTTCTACCGCTCCGGCGTCCGGGTGCTGGCCCGGATGGAGTTGCGGCTCGGCGGGATGGAACCGCTGCCGCTCCAGGGCACCCTGACCACGGCGGCGCAGGCCCGGTTCCTCGGCGCCGTGCGTATCCCCGGTGACCCCGACCCCGACCCCGCGCTCACGGTCGAGCGGCTGCGGCACGCCGACGGCGTCGAGACGGTCACCGTCCGCAACACCGGCAGCAGGCCCGCCCGGCTGCCGCTGGAGATCGCCCTCGGCACGGACCTCGGCCCGGTCGGCGAGATCGCCGCCGGACACCGGCCGCCCGACCTGCCCGGTCAGGTGCAGTCCGCCGGGCTGCGCTGGGCCGGCCCCACCCACAGTGCGGTGGTCAGCGCCAAGCCGTCGCCGCACGCCGTCCTGGCCGGTGCCGGCGTGCTGCGCTGGGACTTGGAGGTGCAGCCCGGGGCCCGCTGGTCGGTCGAGCTGCGGACGGAGCTGGAGAGCACCGTCCCCGGGCCCAGACCCCCGGGCGGGCGCGGCACCGGCGTCCCGCTGCCCTGGTCGGAGCCGGAGGTCCGCAGCGACGACCCAAGAGTCGGGCTGCTGGTGCCGCGCTCACTGAACGCCCTCGGCGGCCTGCTGTTCGCCGACCCGGACCGCCCCACCGACCTCTACCCGGCCTCCGGCGCGCCCTGGCGCTTCGGCCTCGCCCCGGCCGACGCGCTCTGGGCGGCCCGGCTGACCCTCCCGCTCGGCACCCGGCTCGCCGCCGGCACCCTCCGGGCGCTGGCCCGCCGTCAGCAGGCCGGCCCCGCCGCGGGCCGGCCCGATCAGCCCGGACGCCGCCCGGACGGGCTGCTGCCCGGTGCACTGCGGCACGGCGGACCGGAGCTCCCGCCCACCTGCACCGCCACCGAGGCCACCCTGCTGTTCGTCACCGTGCTGGCCGAGGCCTGGCGCTGGGGCCTGCCCCGGCAGGAGGTCGCCGAGCTGCTCCCGGCCGCCGAGCGTGCGCTCGGAGCCCTCCGCGAGGGCCTGGTGGACGGCTTCGTCACCGACCTCGGCCGCCCGGTGGAGGAGCGCGCCGCCCACCCGGTGCCGGCCCGGGCCGAGGTCCAGGCCCAGGCACACCGGGCCGCCCTGCACGGCGCCGAACTGCTGGAGGCCTTCGGCCGGCCCGGCGCCGGAGAATGGCGCAGCTGGGCAGCCGCCCTGCGCGGCCGCTTCCGCGAGCAGTTCTGGATCGACGACCTCTCCGGCGGGCGCCCGGCAGCCGGTCTCGCCCCCGGCGGCCAGCCGCTCCCCGCCGTCGCCTCCTCCCTCGTCCACCTCCTGGACCTCGGGCTCTCCGCCGACGGCGGGCGGCACGAGAGCCTGCTGGACCGCGAGCAGACCAGGCTGCTCGCCCAGCGCCTGGCCGCACCCGAGCTGGACAGCGGCTGGGGGCTGCGCACCCTCAGTGCCAAGTCGTCGCGGTTCAACCCGCTGGGCCACCGCAGCGGAGCGGTGCGGGTGCACGAGACCGCACTCGCCGTCGCCGGGCTCGCCGAGGCCGGCCACGAGAACGAGGCCGGTGCCCTGCTGGAGGGCCTGCTCGGGGCGGCGGCCCACTTCGACGGCCGGCTCCCCGAGATGTACGCGGGGGAGCAGCGCACGCTCGGCTGCCCGCCCGTGCCGCACCCGGCCGCCTGCCACCCGGCGGCGGTCTCGGCGGCCGGTGCGGTGCACGCCGTGTTCGCGCTCGCCGGAGTCCGCCCGGACGTCCCGGGCGGCCGGGTGATGGTCCGCCCGGCCAGCACCGCGCCGCTCGGCGAGCTGCAACTGACCGGCCTCCGGGTGGCCGGCGAGCCCTTCTCGGTCCGGGTGAGCCGGATCGGCGTGGCGATGGTCGAGGAGGCGTCCGCGGACCTTCAGCTCGTCGCCCGCTGACGCCGTCTCCGGGCCGGGTCCCGGAGCGTCGGCCCGTACGTCGCCGTGCGCTCCGGCTTACCGCCCTGGGGCACCGTCCCCAGGTCACGGTCCCGGGGCACTCCGGCCCGGGCAGGGGCACTCCGGGCCGGGCCGGGGCGGCGGCGCACGGTCCGTGCACGGGCCTGTGCTTATCGTCAGAGAGACGACTATGATCGTCGCCATGTCGCGTTATGACCCGTCGGCCTTCCCCCCGTTCGCTGTCACGGTTGACCTGGTGGTGCTGACGGTGCGCGACCACGCGCTGTGCGCCCTGCTGGTCAGACGGGGCGAGCCGCCCTTCCAGGGCTACTGGGCCCTGCCCGGCGGCTTCGTCCGCCCTGACGAGGGCCTGGCCGAGGCGGCCTCCCGGGAGCTGGCGGAGGAGACCGGCCTGCGCGCCTACTCCGCCCCCGGACACGACGCGGCCGGCCCCGGTACGGCCGGTGCCCACCTGGAGCAGCTCGCGACCTACGGCCACCCCCAGCGCGACCCCCGGATGAGGGTGGTCAGCGTCGCCTACCTCGTCCTCGCGCCGGACCTGCCGACCCCGCGCGCCGGCGGCGACGCCAGCAGCGCCCGCTGGGCCCCGGTCACCGAACTGCTCGGGAAGACCCCGGCCGACGAGGTCCCGCTCGCCTTCGACCACGGGCTGATCCTCGCCGAGGGGGTCGAGCGCGCCCGCTCGAAGATCGAGTACTCCTCGCTGGCCACCGCCTTCTGCCCGCCCGAGTTCACCGTCGGTGAGCTGCGCCGGGTCTACGAGGCCGTCTGGGGCGTGGTGCTCGACCCGCGGAACTTCCACCGCAAGGTCACCGGCACCCCCGGCTTCCTGCTGCCCTCCGGCGGCACCACGACCCGTCAGGGTGGCCGCCCGGCCCAGCTCTTCACCGCCGGCGGGGCCACCGTGCTCAACCCGCCCATGCTCCGCCCGGAGTCCTGAGCACCCCGCGCCCCCGACCCGGCTCCCCGACCCGGCCCGGCCGTCCTGCGGCCGTGGCGGGGCGGCCCGCCCCGCCCTGCCGAGGCGCCGTCCGCCGTCACCGCGGACCGTCGCAGGATCGGATTTTCCCCTGATCGGGTGAGGTGTGTGGGCGGCGTCCCCGTGCCGCTCCCGTAATGCCCGGAATCGCCGCGGCCGACCCCTAATGTGCTGGCGCGGGGCCGTGCGGGCACGGCCCCGCACCGCGCAGACGCAGGTCGGCCGAGGGCATGGGAGCAGCCAGCGATGATCCAGATCACCGGACTGACCAAGGTCTACCGCCGGGGTGAGCCACCGGCGGTGCTCGATCTGACCTTCGACGCCCGGCCGGGGGCGGTGACGGCGCTGCTCGGCCCCGAGGGCGCGGGCAAGTCCACCGCGCTGCGGCTCATGCTCGAACTCGAACGGGGCCACGGCGTCACGCTCTTCGGCGGCCGCACCTACCGCCGCCTGCGGCGCCCCGAGCGGGAGGTCGGTGTCCTGCTGATGTCCGGTCCCGGCGGGACCGACGGCGCGGTCGCGGGGCACCCGGGCCGGAGGGCACTGAGCCACCTCAGGATGCTGGCGGCGGCCGCCGGGGTCCCCGCCCGGAGGGCCGACGAACTGCTGGAGCAGACCCGGCTCGCCACCGTCGCCGGGCAGCGGCTGCGCAGTTTCTCACCCGGCATGCACCGCCGGCTGGCACTCGCCACCGCGCTGCTCGGGGATCCGGGCACGCTCGTCCTCGACGCGCCGACCGAGGGCCTGTCGCCACGCAACGTGGAGTGGTTCCACTCCTTCCTGCGCTCCTTCGCCGTCGCGGGCGGGACGGTCCTGGTGACCACCCGCACCCCGCAGGAGGCCGCCCGGCTCGCGGACCGGGTGGTCACGCTCGACCAGGGCCGGATGCTGGCCGACCAGCCCGTGACGGAGTTCTGCCGGACGAGGCTCAGCCCGGAGGTCGCCGTGCGCGGGCCGCAGATGGCCCGGCTGGCCGACCTGCTGGTCGGCCAGGGCGCGCAGGTGCGCCGCGACGGCGGGGCGGGTCTCGCGGTGGCGGGGATCGGCCGCACCGAGATCGGTGAACTCGCCTACCAGCACGGCATTCTGTTGCACGAACTCGCCGACCGGGTGGTGGAGCAGCCGGTTCCGCGGGCCACGCTGCCGGTGGCCTCGGGCCGTTCGGGCCAGGTCCGGCAGGCGGGGGCCGAGGCGTCGCCGGCAGGACGGGCGCCGGGCAGTCCGGCATCGGAAGGCCCGGCACCGGACCGTCCGGTCAGGGCCCGGGCGGTGAAGGCCCGGCAGGCGGCCGACGACTCGGCGGCGGGCGGGCCGACGACCCAGCTGATGCCAAGGGCGACCGCAGGCTCCGGGACCGGGCCGCAGCACGGAGCACAGCACGGAGGACAGTACGGGCCGCAGTACGGACCGGAGTCGGAGTCGGAGCCCGCCGGAGCCGCGGAGGCAGAGCTGCCCCGGTCTGCGGACCGGGCGCCGGCCACCGGGGCGTTGCCCGCCCTCGCGCTGCCCTCCACCCCGTCCGCCCCTTCGACCGGTGCCACCGCCGTCTCGGCAGCCACCGCACTGCCGGCCACCGCGCGGACACCCTGGTCCACCTCCCGGTCCACGCCCGGGCTCGCGCCCCGACAGCCGCGACCGGAGGCGTCGGCCCCGAAGGCCCCGGGCCACGAGCCCATCACCCAGGCGGCCGTCACCGCGGCGACCGGCACCCCCGCACCGGCGATCCCGGAGGAGCCGGACGCGCTCGATCTCGCGGAGACCTCCCCGACCGTCGCCGTGGACCGCCTCTTCCGGGACGGTCTCCGGGGGCTCGCCCGGTCGGTCGGCAGCGGCACGGGCACGTCCCGGGCCGGGCAGGAGGCCGCCGAGGGGGACTTGCTGACCGCCGACACCGTCCGGCTCGGCCGCCTGAACCAGGCCGACCCCGCCCCTGCCCACAGCCCCGCCCCCTCCCACAGCTCCGCCCCCGCCCCCACCCCCGTCCCGACCCCCGACCACCGGAGCGAGTGAACCGTGCGCGTCCTGGCCTATGAGCTGCGCCGGCTGCGCGGCCTCCGTTCCACCTGGCTGCTCCTCGTCGGCGTGCTGCTCTGCGACGCCGTGGTGGCCGCCGTGCTGGCCGCCCAGGCGCCGGCCGGCGTACTGTCCGGGCCGGCCGGAGTGCGGCTGCTGACGGCGACCGTCCCGCTGATCCCGCTGCCGTTCGCGGCGCTGGCCGCCGGGGTGCTCGGCGCCCTCTCGTACGGGCACGAGGTGCGGTACCCCGGTCTGCCGGCCTCGCAGGTGTCGTACCTGCGCCGGGTCCGGGCGTTGCTGGCCAAGCTGGCGGTGGTCGCTCCGGTGGCCGGGTTGCTGGCGCTGGCCACGCTGCTGGTGGACGCGGTGGCCGTGCACCTCGCGCTCCCGGCGGGGGTGACGGTGGCCGCCTGGTCGGAGCCGGCCGCGCTCTCGGACCGGGTCTCGCAGGCGCTCGCGTCGGCCGGCCTCACCGGGTTCGCGGACCTGCCGGGGGCGCTCGCCCCGGCGGCGCTCGGTGCCGGGCACGGGGTGCCGGTGGCGTTGCTGGCCTTCGTGCTGCTGACGGTCGTGGCGGCCTGGACGGGCGTGCTGACGGCCTCGCTGACCCGCAGTGCCGCCGCCGGTGTGCTGCTGCTCTGTGCGCTGCCGCCCCTGCTGGAGTCCGGGGTGGCGCTGTTCCTCCGGCAGACCGGGACGGCCTGGCCGTCGCGCGCGGCGGAGCTGCTGCCGTTCCAGTCCGGCATCGAGTGGGCGTACGGATGGGTGTACGGCGGGGACCGCCGGGTTGCGGCGGGCGGTTCGATGCTCACCGACCCCGTGCTGTTGGCCGCGGTGGCGGCGCCGGCCCTGGTGCTGCTGCTCGCCACGCTTCTGGTCCAGGCCCGTCGCCGCGAGCTCTGACGCTCCTGGCCCACCGGGCTCGGCGACCCCTGCCGGACCACCGCCGGACCCCTGCCGGATCACCTCCGGAGCAACCCGGGACCAACCCCCGTGCCTCCGGCCGTCACTGACGGTCTGCCAAGATCGACCAGCTGTGACCGTAATGCGCGGTTCTTCCTGATAAGAAGTCAATTATCCAGTCACGGTCGATCACCCTTTCGTGTGCTTTTCACGAGAATTCTCAAGCTGGGCCCGCCGATCGCCGACAAAGGAGCTGTGAGTACCCTTGCGCACCCCACCATGACCCCCGCCCGTTCCGCCGAAAGCGCCATCCCCGGCCACGGCGATCTGGACCGTTTCTCGTACGCCGACCGGCCGGTCCCGCCGGCGCCCCGCTGGGAGGGCGCCGAGTCGGATCTGGCCCGGGTCGGCCGCAAGACCACCAGCAGTCGCGGCCGAGGGCTGCACGGTCAGCTCGTGCAGCAGCTCGGCCAGATGATCGTCTCGGGTGATCTCGGCGCCGACCGCCCGCTCGTCCCCGAGGAGATCGGCCAGCGCTTCGAGGTCTCCCGGACGGTTGTCCGGGAGTCGCTGCGCGTGCTGGAGGCCAAGGGCCTGGTCAGCGCCCGCCCGAACGTCGGCACCCGGGTCCGCCCGGTCAGTGACTGGAACCTGCTCGACCCGGACATCATCGAGTGGCGCGCCTTCGGCCCGCAGCGCGACGAGCAGCGCCGGGAGCTGTTCGAGCTCCGCTGGGCGATCGAGCCGCTGGCGGTCCGCCTCGCGGCCGGCCACGGCCGCGAGGACGTCCAGCAGCGACTGGTCGAGCTGGTCGAGATCATGGGCCACGCCTCCGCCCAGGCCGACCTCTCCACCTACTCGCGCGCCGACACCGAGCTGCACGTCCTCATCCTGCAGATGGCCGGGAACCGGATGCTGGAGCACCTCTCCGGGATCGTCTCCTGCGCGCTCCAGGTCTCCGGCGGCCCGGCGATCTCCTGCGAGCGGCCCTCCGAGGCCTCGGTCAGCCTGCACGCCCGGCTGGTCGACGCGCTCGGCACCGGTGACGGCACCGCGGGCGAGGTCGCGATGCGGGCGCTGCTCACCGTCCACCCGGAGATCGAGCCGTCCGTCCCGGCCCCCCGGGAGCACTGAGCGGCCCACCTGTCGGCGACCGGGCGACCCCGCGAACCCAGGCCCTCCGGCTGCACCCCACGGCGCGGCCGGAGGGCCCTTGTACGCCCTCCTGTGGCGCCGGCCCGGCCAAGCAGCCCGCCCGCACGCCGCCCCGCCGCTCCCGGCCCTCCTCCGGCTCGTCCCGAGGCCGTCCCCGGCCCGACCTGACCGCCGTAGACCCGCCGCAGACCCGCCGCAGGCCCGCCCCCGAGCCACCGCAGGCCCACTCCCGCCCGGCCCCCGACCCGCCCCGACCTCCGACCCGCTCCCGCCCGCCCGGCCCGGCGCGAGGGCAGCGTCCTGCGCATGACAACCGACTTCGGCGCGAGTGCGCGATGATGGAAGCCGGCCCCGGGCCGCGGGCGCCGAGTGGTGTGACCCGCGACACGAAGGCCATGCGTAACACTTGACGAGTAGCAGCGATGTCTCCTGAGCGGAAGCAGCTCCGGAATACCCCAACATGTCAGAATGCTGTGTTGGTCTGCGGCGCTGCTGCCGTCCTGCAAACCCAGTCCTCAAACCCGAGTCGGTCGGAATCGACACCGCGCGCCCGACGCGCGATTTCCTTCCCCGCCCGCTCGGGCGGCCGGTACGGGTTCGAGTCCACTCATCGTCCGAGAGGTTGTTCGTGTCGGCCAGCACATCCCGTTCACTTCCCCCCGAGATCGCCGAGTCCGCGGCTCTGCTGGCGCTCATCGAGCGGGGCAAGGCCCAGGGGCAGATCGCCGGTGACGACGTACGCCAGGCGTTCGAGGCGGACCAGATCCCGGTCACCAAGTGGAAGAACGTCATGCGCAGCCTCAACCAGGTACTGATTGAGGAGGGGGTGGATCTCATGGTCAGCGCGGCCGAACCGGCCGGCGCCAAGCGCAAGAGCGTTGCTGCCAAGAGCCCCACCAAGCGCACCGCCACCAAGGCGGTCACCACCCGGACCCCGTCCGCCCCGACCAAGCCGCCCGTGCGGATCGCGCCCGGCGCCCCCGTCTCCGCCCCGGCGGTCGCGGCTGCTGCGGCCCAGGTCAACACCGTGTCCGCCGAGATCACCGTCGGGGAGACGACCACGGTCGTCACCGAGGTGAAGGCGGTCGCGGCGAAGAAGGCCGCCCCGGCCAAGAAGACCGCCGCCAAGAAGACCACCGCGCCGGCCAAGAAGACCGCCGCCAAGAAGACCACCGCCGCCAAGGGCAAGGGCGACGAGGAGCTCGGCGGCGAGGAAGAGGTCCTTGAGGACGTTGCGCTGCCCGGTGACAAGCCGGAGGGCGAGGCGGAGCCCGAGGAGGAGTCGCAGGGCTTTGTGCTCTCCGACGACGACGAGGACGACGCCCCGGCCCAGCAGGTCGCCGTCGCGGGTGCCACCGCCGACCCGGTCAAGGACTACCTGAAGCAGATCGGCAAGGTCCCGCTGCTCAACGCCGAGCAGGAGGTCGAGCTCGCCAAGCGCATCGAGGCCGGCCTGTTCGCCGAGGACAAGCTCTCGGCCGCCGACAAGCTCGCTCCCAAGCTCAAGCGCGAGCTGGAGATCATCGCCGAGGACGGCCGCCGGGCCAAGAACCACCTGCTGGAGGCCAACCTCCGCCTGGTGGTCTCGCTGGCCAAGCGCTACACCGGTCGCGGCATGCTCTTCCTGGACCTGATCCAGGAGGGCAACCTCGGTCTGATCCGTGCGGTCGAGAAGTTCGACTACACCAAGGGCTACAAGTTCTCGACCTATGCCACGTGGTGGATCCGCCAGGCGATCACCCGCGCGATGGCCGACCAGGCCCGCACCATCCGTATCCCGGTGCACATGGTCGAGGTCATCAACAAGCTGGCCCGCGTCCAGCGCCAGATGCTCCAGGACCTGGGCCGCGAGCCCACCCCGGAGGAGCTGGCCAAGGAACTCGACATGACCCCGGAGAAGGTCATCGAGGTCCAGAAGTACGGTCGCGAGCCCATCTCGCTGCACACCCCCCTGGGTGAGGACGGCGACAGCGAGTTCGGTGACCTGATCGAGGACTCCGAGGCGGTCGTGCCGGCCGACGCGGTCTCCTTCACCCTGCTCCAGGAGCAGCTGCACTCGGTGCTGGACACGCTGTCCGAGCGCGAGGCGGGCGTCGTGTCGATGCGCTTCGGCCTGACGGACGGTCAGCCGAAGACGCTGGACGAGATCGGCAAGGTGTACGGGGTCACCCGTGAGCGCATCCGCCAGATCGAGTCCAAGACCATGTCGAAGCTGCGCCACCCGTCCCGTTCCCAGGTGCTGCGCGACTACCTGGACTGATGATCGGCGCGAGCCGGTAGGGCGGTAGGCCCGGCCGGCCCGTGGAGAGGCCCGGAGCATGGTGCTCCGGGCCTCTTCCGCATGCCCGCAGCCCGCCCGCGGCCGCTCCGTCGCCTGCCGTCCCTTCGTGTCCCGGCCCCCACCCATGGGCCGGCGCCTCCGGGCAGGTCCGCCGCCGGGTCCGTCAGCGTCCGGGTGGCGGTTGTCGCCCGTCCGGGTGGCGTCCGGCCGGAAACGGTCGCCGGAAGTAGTCGGTCACCTACGCTGTGCCGGTTGCCTGCTGCCGAGCCAACTGGAGACACGGTGTTGCCCAACCCGGACCGCGCGGACCTGCCGCTCGCCCCGCCCCCGGCCCGGCCGGCCGCCCGGCAGGCGCGCCGCCGCCACCGGGCCGCGGCGCTGGCCCTGCTGGCGGCACTGCCCGCGCCGCTGGTGGTGCTCGGCCCCGGCGCGGCCCCGGCCCAGGCGCAGGGGCGGATCGTCGGCGGGGCGGCGGTGACCACCGGCGAGCACCCGTGGCTGGTCGCGCTCGCCAGCCGCCAGCAGTTCGGCAGCGGCCGCTCGGGCCAGTTCTGCGGTGGCGCACTCGTCACGCCGACCAAGGTGGTGACGGCGGCGCACTGCTTCTACGACGAGTCCAAGGGCCGCCGGGTCGACCGGCCGGGCCTGAAGGTGGTGGTCGGCCGGGACGACCTGCGTGGTTCGGCCGGTCACGAGGTGGCCGTCCAGTCCGTCTGGATCCACCCCGACTACGCCTTCGCCGCCAACATGAACGACGTGGCGGTGCTCACGCTGAGCGGGTCGGAGGGCGCCCGGCCGGTGATCGAGCTGGTCGGCCAGGGCGAGACGGAGCCGTACCTGGCGGGGACCGCGGCGCGGGTCTACGGCTGGGGGGACACCACCGGCAGGGGTGACTACTCACCCACCCTGCGTGGTGTCGACGTGTCGGTCGTCCCGGACCAGACCTGTGCGCAGGCGTACCCGGGCGGTCCGGACGGGCGCTTCGATGCCCGGGGCATGGTCTGCGCCGGTGAGGAGAAGGGCGGCAAGGATGCCTGCCAGGGGGACAGCGGTGGGCCGCTGGTCGTCGCCGGCCGGCTGGCCGGGCTGGTCTCCTGGGGGACGGGCTGCGCGGAGGCGGCGCACCCCGGCGTCTACACCCGGGTGGGCTCGGTCGCGGACGCGATCCGTTCCGCGCTGTAGTCGTCCGGTCACGTTCTGACGCCGTGTCGCGCCGCCGGGCCCGTCGCAGGGGGCGCGCACGGCGGCGCCGGCGCGGCTCCCGGCCGGCCGCCGCACTCGGCGGCGGGCGGGCCGGAAACAGCAGAGCCGGGCGACCGGCCCCCCGAAGGGGACCTGTCGCCCGGCCCACCGGTCGCGCGTCGTGCCCGACCGGACGCAGCCCGTTGCTGGTTGCTGTGGCGGCGCTCCGAGTCAGCGCTCGTCGGTGGTGGCCGTGGCCGCAGTGCCGTCGAGCCGGTTGCTCTCGTCCTGTATTTCGACGGCGATCTTCTTGAGCTCGGGCTCGAACTTCCGGCCGTGGTGGGCGCAGAAGAGCAGCTCTCCGCCGCTGGCGAGTACGACGCGCAGGTAGGCCTGGGCGCCGCAGCGGTCGCAGCGGTCAGCCGCGGTGAGCGGGCTCGCAGGGGTCAGAACAGTAGTCACGTCGCCTCTTCTCTAGCTCGACGAGCTGTCGTACCAGGGTCAACATCCAACCAGGCCGAAAACGTTCCCGCTCGTGGCTTTTCTTCTTTGAGGATTCTGCTGTGTTGATGAGGACGTGCCCCGGGGGCCGGTGGTTCATGCCTACCGAATCCCAGGATTCGCCTGTCGCTCGAACGCCCGATCGGGATGGGGTGCGAGGTCCGCGTAGCATAATCCTCCGTTGGGTTGGAGCATAAGCCCCGTCCCGGGCCCCGGTAGCCTGCATAACGGCAGTTCCGGAGCCTGTACCCGGCCCCACGATCCGCCAGGACCGCTGGTACCGGGAGGAGATGGCCCCCCGGCGTCCGTTGCCCGGCGCGGTGCTTGTTCGCGCAGCGCGTACAAGCTGCGCGGGACCGGCCCGCCGTGCTGCGTACGCAGCGGAGGGGTGTGTACACGCAGGGGAACAGCTGTCGGTGCGGTGTGCTGCACTGGCGGACGATCCGGCTGCGGCCGGTGTGACCGACGAGACAGAACTTGATCTGAGGAGTGTGCCGCGTGAGTGCCGAAACGACCGTGCCGTCCGCACTGCTGGCCGGCGACGACGGTTCCAACTACACCGCTCGGCACCTGCTCGTCCTGGAGGGTCTGGAGGCGGTCCGCAAGCGGCCCGGCATGTACATCGGCTCGACCGACAGCCGTGGCCTGATGCACTGCCTCTGGGAGATCATCGACAACTCCGTCGACGAGGCGCTCGGCGGCTACTGCGACAGGATCGACGTCGTCCTGCACGACGACTCCTCCGTGGAGGTGCGCGACAACGGCCGGGGCATCCCGGTCGACGTCGAGCCCAAGACCGGGCTGTCCGGGGTCGAGGTCGTGATGACCAAGCTGCACGCCGGCGGCAAGTTCGGCGGTGGCTCCTACGCGGCCTCCGGCGGCCTGCACGGCGTCGGCGCCTCCGTGGTGAACGCGCTCTCCGCGCGGCTGGACGTCGAGGTGGACCGCAGCGGCCACACCCACGCGATCAGCTTCCGCCGCGGCACTCCCGGCATCTTCACCGAGACGAGCCCGGACGCGCCCTTCGAGCCGGCCAACGGCCTGACCAGGGGCCGCAAGGTCCCGAAGGCCCGCACCGGTACCCGGATCCGCTACTGGGCCGACCGGCAGATCTTCCTCAAGGACGCCAAGCTCTCGCTGGAGCACCTGCACAACCGGGCCCGGCAGACCGCCTTCCTCGTCCCCGGCCTCACCATCGTGGTCCGTGACGAGCGGCTGACCGAGAGCGACAAGGTCGAGGAGTCGACCTTCCGCTACGACGGCGGCATCGCCGAGTTCTGCGAGTTCCTGGCGCCCGACAAGCCGGTCTGCGACGTGCTGCGGCTGCGCGGCGAGGGCACCTTCAAGGAGACCGTGCCCGTCCTGGACGAACTCGGTCACATGACGCCCACCGAGGTCACCCGGGAGCTCGGGGTGGACATCGCGCTGCGCTGGGGCGCCGGCTACGACACCACGCTGCGCTCCTTCGTCAACATCATCGCCACGCCCAAGGGCGGCACCCACATCACCGGCTTCGAGCGCTCGCTCGCCAAGACGGTCAACGAAGCGCTCCGCGCCGGCAAGCTGCTGCGCGTCGCCGAGGACGACGTCACCAAGGACGACGCCACCGAGGGCCTGACCGCCATCGTCACCGTCCGGCTGGCCGAGCCGCAGTTCGAGGGCCAGACCAAGGAGGTGCTGGGCACCTCGGCGGCCAACCGGATCGTCGCCGCCGTCGTCGCCAAGGAGCTCAAGGCCTTCCTGACCTCCGCCAAGAAGGACGAGAAGGTCCAGGCCCGGGCCCTGCTGGAGAAGATCGTCGCGGCCGCCCGCACCCGGGTCGCGGCCCGCCAGCACAAGGAGGCCCAGCGCCGGAAGACCGCGCTGGAGACCAGCTCGCTGCCGGCCAAGCTGGCCGACTGCCGCAGCGACGACGTCGACCGCAGCGAACTCTTCATCGTCGAGGGGGACTCCGCGCTCGGCACGGCCAAGCTGGCGCGCAACTCGGAGTTCCAGGCCCTGCTGCCGATCCGCGGCAAGATCCTGAACGTGCAGAAGGCGTCCGTGAGCGACATGCTCAAGAACACCGAGTGCGCCGCGATCATCCAGGTGATAGGGGCCGGTTCGGGCCGCACCTTCGACATCGACCAGGCCCGCTACGGCCGCGTCATCTTCATGGCCGACGCCGACGTCGACGGTTCGCACATCCGCTGCCTGCTGCTGACGCTCTTCCAGCGCTACATGCGCCCGATGGTCGAGCAGGGGCGGGTCTTCGCCGCCGTGCCGCCGCTGCACCGGATCGAGCTCACCAACCCCAAGCGCGGCCAGGAGAAGTTCCACTACACCTACTCCGACACCGAACTGCGCTCCACCCTGCTGGAGTTCCAGCGCAAGGGCCTGCGCTGGAAGGACCCGATCCAGCGCTACAAGGGCCTCGGCGAGATGGACGCCGACCAGCTGGCCGAGACCACCATGGACCCGCGCCACCGCACGCTGCGCCGGATCAACCTGGGCGACCTCGAACAGGCCGAGAAGATCTTCGACCTGCTGATGGGCAACGACGTCGCCCCGCGCAAGGAGTTCATCGTGGACTCGGCGGCCACCCTGGACCGCTCGCGCATCGACGCCTGACGCCCCCCCGCGCGACGAGGGCCCTCCACCCACGGGTGGAGGGCCCTTCGCCGTGGGGTCCACCCGCCGGTCCACCCGGGCTCCGATCACCCGCAGGCGCCGGATCCGTAGCGTCGGAGAGGTCAGCAGCAGCCTCGGGACGGAGAGTCCGATGAGCACCTTTCTCAACGTCGCCGTGGTCATCGCGGTGATGGCCCTGGTCGTCGGGCGCCAGATGCGCCCCCGGCGCCTGGACACCGACCGCCGGTTCTGGGTGCTGCCGCTGGTCCTCGGCGCGCTCGCGCTGCGCGACCCGCAGCTGATCGACCGCGGGCACACCGCGGAGTCCGCCGTCCTGCTCGGCTGCGGACTGGTCGCGGTGCTCGCGATGGGCTCCGTCTGGGGCTGGACCGTCCGGCTCTGGCGGGCCGCGGACGGCGCGCTCTGGGCCCGGGGCACCAGGGCCACGGTGGCCGCCTGGGCCGGGATGATCGTCATCCGGCTGAGCATCTACGGGACCGGCTCGGCGCTGCACGTCCACCAGCCGGGGAGCGTGCTGCTGCTCGGCCTGGCGGTGCTGCTGCTGGTCCGCTCACTCGTGGTGAACTGGAGGGCCCGGACGCTGGACGCCCCGGAGCAGGCCGCAGGGCTGCGCTGACCCACCGCCGTGAGCTTCGAGGAGGCACCCGTGGCCGGGTGGTACTGGACCCGTTGGCCCTCCCGCGAGGGGCTGGAGCGCGATGCCGACAGCCGGCCGCGGCGGATCCTCACCGCGCTCGGCCGGTCCATTCTGCTGGTCACCGTCTGCTGGGGGACGTTCTCCGACAACAGGTACACCGGCTGGGCGGTGGTGGCCGCGGTGGCCGGGCTGGTCGCCGCCGTCGCCCTGGCCGCCGGGTACCTGCACGCCAGCCGGGAGCAGCACCTGGCGGCGGCGCTCTGCCTGGCCGCCGGGGTGCTCGGTGCGGCCTGGCTGGCCAACGGGGGGCACGCCTTCCTGCTCGCCGACGTGCTCTGGTACGGGCTGGCCGTGACCGCCCTGGTCAGGCTGCCGCCCGCACCCGCACTGCTCACCGCGCTGGCCGCCCTCGGCTCGTACACCGCGGCCAGCTGGGCGAGCTGGCTGAGCATCATCGCCACCGCCGGCGGGCTCGTCCTGCTCGGCTACCTGCTGCGGCTGGACATCGAGGCGCGCGGCACCGCCCGGCGGCTGCTCGTCCAGGAGCGCGCCGCCCGGGCCGCCGAGGCGGAGAGCGCGGCGCTCGCCGAACGGGCCAGGATCGCCCGGGAGATCCACGACGTGCTGGCGCACAGCCTCTCCGCCCAGCTGGTCCACCTGGAGGCCGCCCGGCTGATGCTCGACGCCGGAACCGACCGGCAGCAGGTCCGGGAACGGGTCGTGGCCGCCCGGCGGATGGCGCAGGACGGTCTGGCCGGGACCAGGCAGGCGCTCTCCGCGCTGCGCGGCGAGTTCACCCCGGTCGGGGAGTTCCTGGTGGAGCTGGCGGGCCGTGAGCGGGCCGGGCTCTCCGTCACGGGCACCCCGCGCCCGCTGGCCGCCGAGGCGGGGCTCGCCGTCCGGCGCACGGCGCAGGAGGCGCTGACGAACGTCCGCAAGCACGCCCCCGGCGCACGCTGCTCCGTCGAACTGCGCTACCTGGCCGAGGACGTGGAGCTGGAGGTGCGCAACACCCGCCCGGTCCGCCGCGAACCCGCGGTGGACCTCGCCGCCAGCGGCAGCGGGTACGGTCTGCTGGGGATGCGCGAACGCGCGGAACTGCTCGGCGGCACCCTGCTGGCGGGCCCGGAGGACGGAGGGTGGCGCGTGCTGCTTCGGGTGCCGGCGTGAACGGGCGGATCACCGGCGTGACCAGGGTGCTGGTCGCCGACGACCAGACGGTGGTGCGCGAGGGCATCGTGATGCTGCTCGGGCTGCTGCCGGGCATCGAGGTGGTCGGCGCGGCCGCCGACGGCGAGGAGGCCGTCGCCCTGGTGGAACGGCACCGCCCGGACGTGGTGCTGATGGACCTGCGGATGCCACGGGTGGACGGCGTCGAGGCGACCCGCCGGATCCGGGCCGCCCACCCGGAGACCGAGGTGGTGGTGCTCACCACGTACGCCGACGACGACTCGCTCTTCCCCGCCCTGCAGGCCGGGGCGCGCGGCTACCTCACCAAGGACGCGGGCGGCGAGGAGATCGCCCGGGCCGTCGCGGACGTCCGCTCGGGCGCCGCCGGGCTCTCGCCCCAGGTGCAGCTGCGGCTGCTGGAGCGGCTGGCGGGGCAGGCGCCGGTGCGGCCCGCCGCCTCCGGCCCGGCGGCCGGTCCGTCGTCCGCCGCCCCCGCCGCCGGCCCCCCGGGTTCGGCCGCAGACGCGCTGCCGGACGGACTGACCGCCCGTGAGGCCGAGGTGCTGGCACTGATCGCCGAGGGCCTCTCCAACACCGAGATCGCCCGCCGGCTCTTCGTCAGCCCGGCCACGGTGAAGACGCACATCAACAACCTGTTCGCCAAGACCGCCGTCCGGGACCGCGCGCAGGCGGTCGCCTACGCGTTCCGACACGGAATCACCGGTACGCAGCAGTAGTCGCATGAGTGTCTGTCGGATCATCGATCACCTCATCGAGTGAACGTATCTGCAAAGGGAGTTGGCGGGGTTTTCCGGCCTCCATCATGGTTCGGTCAGCACACCCCTCGGTCCAGGAGCAGTAGTGCCACAGCCGCAGACGAGCAGCCCCGGCCAGGGGCAGCGATTCGACTGGTGGGCCGCTCCCGCCGCCGCCTCCCAGCCCGGCCGGCCGGCACCGCCGCCGCCACCGGTGCACACCCCGGCGGCCCGGTCGGCGCACGCGGACGCCGTGCCCCCGCAGCCGGTGGCGCCCGCCCCGGCGGCCGCCGCGGCGCCGGTCGCGCCCGTACTGCCGGTGACCGTCCTGCCGGACGCCGCCCCCGCGGTCGTCGACAGCAGCACCGAGGTGTACCGCGCCGTCCAGGCCAGCGAGGCGTTCCAGGCGATCAAGCTCGGCTACCGGGCCTTCGTCTTCCCCGTCAGCGGTGCCTTCCTCGGCTGGTACCTGCTCTACGTCGCCGCCCAGGCCGCGGCGCCCGGCGTGATGCGCAGCCAGGTCGCCGGCCCGGTCAACGTGGCCTGGCTGCTCGGCCTGCTGCAGTTCGCCTCGACCTTCCTGCTCACCTGGCTCTACGCCCGCAACGCCCGCACCAAGCGGGACCGGGCCGCCCTGGAGCTCCGCTGGGACACCCAGGACGCGTTGCGATGAGGACCGCCACCCCGCCCCCCGTCGCCCCCACCGGCGACCACCACGACCTCGCCATCGTGCTGTTCGCCGTCATCGTCCTGGTCACCCTGGGCATCACCCTCTGGGTGGGTCGCCGGGGCAGCGCCGCCGAGGACTTCTACGCCGGCGGCCGCGACTTCACGCCGCTGCAGAACGGCTTCGCGCTCTCCGGCGACTACCTCTCCGCCGCCTCGTTCCTGGGCGTCGCCGGGCTCATCGCGCTGTACGGCTACGACGGCGTGCTCTACAGCATCGGCTTCCTGGTGGCCTGGCTGGTCGTGCTGATGCTCGTCGCCGAACTGGTCCGCAACGCCGGCCGGTACACCCTCGCCGACGTCCTGGCGCTGCGGCTGCGCCGCCGCAAGGTCCGGGCGGCGGCCGGCGGCGCCAGCATCGTCGTCACGCTGTTCTACCTCGTCGCCCAGATGGTCGGCGCGGGCAGCCTGGTCGCCCTGCTGCTCGGCACCAACAGCTCCGAGGCCCGCACCTGGACCATCGTCGCGGTCGGCGGCCTGATGATCATCTACGTCACGATCGGCGGGATGCGCGCCACCACCTGGATCCAGATCGTCAAGGCCGTCCTGCTGGTGGCCGGCTCGGTACTGCTCACCGTGCTGCTGATGATCCGCTTCCACGGGGACGTCGCCGAGCTGATGCGGCAGGCCGCCCAGCACAGCGGCGCCGGACAGCGGTACCTGGAACCGGGGCTCAAGTACGGCCACAGCTTCACCAGCCGGCTCGACTTCTTCAGCCTCGGCCTGGCCCTCGTCCTCGGCACCGCCGGCCTGCCGCACATCCTGTCCCGCTTCTACACGGTGCCCACCGCCCGGGCCGCCCGGCGCTCCACGATGTGGGCGATCGGGCTGGTCGGCGGCTTCTACCTGATGGCGATCGCGCTCGGCCTGGGCGCCACCGCCCTGGTCGGCTCGGCCGAGGTCCGGCACGCCAACCCGGCGGGGAACACCGCCGTCCCGCTGCTGGCCCTGGTGCTCGGCGGCGGGAACGGCAGCACCGGCGGCGTGGTGCTGTTCGCCCTGATCTCCGCCATCGCCTTCGCCACCATCCTCGCCGTCGTCGCCGGGCTGACGCTGGCCTCCTCGGCCGCCTTCGCCCACGACATCTGGGCCGGTGCCTGGCGTGGCCGGCCGCGCCGCCGCCCCCGCGGCCGGCGGGCCGCCGTCCCGGCCTCCCGGCGGGCACGCGGCGGCGGCGCGAGCGGCCAGGCCGCCGAGCGGGAGGAGGTCGGGGTCGCCCGGATCGCGGCGGTGGGGATCGGGGCGGTCGCGATCGCGCTCAGCCTCTTCGCCCAGCAGATGAACGTCGCCTTCCTGGTCGGCCTCGCCTTCGCCGTCGCTGCCTCGGCCAACCTGCCGGTGCTGCTGTACAGCCTGTTCTGGCGGCGCTTCACCCCGCGCGGCGCGGTCTGGTCGGTCTACGGTGGGCTGCTCCCGGCCGTCCTGCTGGTGGCCTTCTCCCCGGTCGTCTCCGGCGGCAAGGCGGCGCTCTTCCCCGGGGTGGACTTCCACTGGTTCCCGCTGGAGAACCCCGGCATCGTCTCCATCCCGCTCGGCTTCCTGGCCGGCTGGATCGGCACGGTCACCTCCTCCGAGCCGGCCGACGCGGACCGCTACGCCGAGCTGGAGGTGCGCTCCCTCACCGGAGCCGGCGCGGCCTGAGCGGCCTGAGCGGCCAGAGCGGCCCCGCACCCGAACCCCGGCCGGTCCGGTACCCGCCGGGGTTCGGCGCATCCGGGTTCGGCACGTAGGGGACGGGCACGCCGGGGACCGGCGCGTCCGGGGCGGTCAGGCCCGCGCGGCCAGCCCGTAGCGGTGCTCGGGCCGGCCGGTGTCGCCGTACCGCAGGGTGAGCCGCAGCCGGCTGTCACGCTCCAGCTGCTTGAGGTAGCGCTGCGCGGTGGAGCGGCTCAGCCCCGTGCCGTCCGCGACCTCCTGGGCCGACAGCGGCCGGCCGGCCCGCCGCAGCACCCCGAGGACCAGATCGGTGGTGGGCGCCGAGTGGCCCTTCGGCAGCGCGGCAGCCGGGGCCGCGGTGCTGCGCAGGGTGGCGAACAGCCGGTCCACCTCGTCCTGCCCGGCCTCGCGGGCGGCCGGACCGGCCAGCGCGTGCCGCAGCTGTGCGTAGGCGACCAGCTTCTCCCGCAGCCCGGCGAACGTGAACGGCTTGACCAGGTACTGCAGGGCGCCGTGCTGCATCGCCGCGTGCACGGTGGAGACGTCCCGGGCCGCCGTCACCATCATCACGTCGCAGGCCACCTGCCGGTCACGCAGCCGGCGGACCAGCGCGAGGCCGGTCTCGTCCGGCAGGTGGTGGTCGAGCAGCAGCAGGTCCACCGGGCGGCGCTCCAGCGCGGCCAGGGCCTCACCGGCCGAGTGCGCGGTGCCGGTGACCCGGAAACCCGGCACCTTGGCCACGTACGCGGCGTGCACGTCGGCCACCCGGAAGTCGTCGTCCACCACGAGTACGTCGATCATCACGCCTCCACGAGCGGTGCGGCCGTGCGGCCGTCGGTGACCCCCGGATGCAGTGCCTCGGGCAGCCCGACGGTGAACCGGGCGCCGCCGAGCGGGCCGTCGTCGAGCACGATCCGGCCGCCGGTCCGTTCGACCAGCCGCCGCACCATCGCCAGCCCCAGCCCGCGCGGCCGGTGCGCGGGCGCGTCCTTGCTGCTCCACCCCTCCTCGAAGACCAGCTCGCGCAGGCCCTCCGGCACGCCCGGGCCGCTGTCCGCGACCTCGACCAGCAGGGTGGAGCCGGCCGCGGCCAGCGTCACCTCCACCCGCCCGCCGCCCGGCGCGAGGGCGTCCACGGCGTTGTCGACCAGGTTGCCGAGCACCGTGACCAGGGTCCGCGGGTCCACCACCGCGTCCGGCAGGTGCGCGGCCGGGGCCACCACCAGCCGGACGCCGCGCTCGCCCGCCACCGCGGTCTTGCCCGCGAGCAGCGCGGCGACGTGCGGATCCTGCACCTGCTCGGCGATCCGCGCCGCGACCGCCGCGTGCGAACCCGACTGCTCGGAGATGAACGCCACCGCCTGCTCGTGCCGGCCGAGCTCCAGCAGCCCCAGCAGGGTGTGCATCCGATTGGCGTGCTCGTGGTCCTGGGCCCGCAGCGCCTCGGTGAGGCTGCGGGTGGTGTCGAGCTCGCGGACCAGCGACTCCAGCTCGGTCCGGTCGCGCAGGGTCACCACCGCGCCGCCCTCGGCGGTGGCCATCCGGTTGACCACCAGCACCCGGTCGTCCCGGACGGCCGGCAGGTCGGTGCCGGTGATCCGCCCGGCCAGCACGTCGGCCAGCCGGCCCGGTGGCAGCACGGCGTCGATCGGCCGGCCGGTGCAGCCGTCGGGCAGGCCGAGCAGCCGGACCGCCTCGTCGTTGGCGAGCCGGATCCGGCCGCGCTCGTCCAGCGCCACCATGCCCTCGCGGATGCCGTGCAGCATCGCCTCGCGCTCCACCAGCAGCGCCGAGATGTCCGCCAGCGCGATGTTGTGGGTGCGCCGCTTCAGCCGCCGGGCCAGGACCAGGGTGGCGACGGTGCCGGCGGCCAGGCCCGCGCCCGCGCAGAGCAGGATCCCGGTGAGCATCTTCAGCAGCCGCCGGCGGATCGAGTCGTCGCTGATGCCGACCGACACCTCGCCGACGATCCGCCCGTCCGCGAGCCGCAACGGCACCTTGCCGCGCGCGGTGCGGCCCAGGGTGCCCTCCTGGATGGCGGTGACGCTCCGGCCGCCGAGCGCCGGCTCGGGGTCGGTCGAGACCCGCTGGCCGATCCGGCCCGGGTCGGTGTGCGAGAGCCGGATCCCGTCCAGGTCGGTGACCACCACGAAGCTGGCGCCGGTCGCCAGCCGGATCTGCTCGGCGTTGCGCTGCGCCGTCACGGAGTCGCGGGCCTCGGCGGCCCGGGCGATCGCCTCGTCCGCGGCGGTGGCCCGGGCGATCGACAGCGCGCGCTGCATCGCGTCGTGGTCCAGCTCGGAGCTGACCGGCGCCAGGAACAGGCCGGCGGTCACCACGGTGACGCCGACGGTGACCACGGTCTGGCTCAGCAGCAGCTGGGCGAAGACCCGGCGGGGGCGACGCGGGTGCTTCATCCGGGCCTCCTCTCGGCAGTGGCCGGCGGGCCGGCGGGCCGGCGGGCCGGCGGGCCGGTCTCCGGGCGGACAGGGTGGGTGGTCGGCACACCCTATGTTTCCGAGGTGTTTCTGTCAGCCGTGTCCCCCGCTGTTGTAGCGGAAGCAAAAGGAGCAGAACAGCCCTCAACGCGGAGAACCCGCACTACGCCGAGAAGGCTCCCGCCGGGGCCCGGCCCGCTCCTAGCCTCCCGGAGCAAGCACAGACCGGGAGGACCCATGAGCGAGCGATGCGAGCGATCCGAGCGATCGGCCGAGCGATGCGAGCGATCGACGAGGAGGAGCGCGTGCAGCCGAGCACGCGCCGGGCGCAGCGAGGTGCGCGCATGAGCGCCGCCCCGGTGCCGGGCCCGCCGGCCGTCCCGGCGATCGAGCTGGCCGGAGCGACCAAGCGGTTCCGCACCCCGTCCGGCGCCCTGCACACCGCCGTCCGCGACCTCGACCTGACCGTGGCGCAGGGCGAGTTCGTCGCCGTCGTCGGCCCCACCGGCTGCGGCAAGTCCACCACCCTGACGCTGGTCAGCGGCCTGGAGGAGCCCACCGAGGGCGACGTCCGGGTGTACGGCGAGCCGGTCACCGGGATCGACCCGAAGGTCGGCTTCGTCTTCCAGCAGGACGCCGTCTTCCCCTGGCGGACCGTCCTGTCCAACGTCACGGCCGGTCCGCGGTTCCGCGGCGTCCCGGCCGCCGAGGCGCGGGAACGGGCCCGGGACTGGCTGGCCCGGGTCGGCCTCGGAGCCTTCGAGGACCGCTACCCGCACCAGCTCTCCGGCGGCATGCGCAAGCGCGTCGCGCTCGCCCAGACCTTCGTCAACGACCCGAAGATCCTGCTGATGGACGAGCCGTTCTCGGCGCTGGACGTGCAGACCCGGGCCCTGATGTCCGACCAGCTGCTGGAGCTCTGGGCCGGCACGGGCTCCTCCGTCGTCTTCGTCACCCACGACCTGGACGAGGCGATCGCGCTCGCCGACCGGGTCGTGGTGATGACGGCCGGCCCGGCCACCGTCAAGCAGGTCTTCACCGTCGACCTGCCCCGCCCGCGCACCGTCGAGGCCGTCCGCCTGGAGCCGCGGTTCGTCGAGCTGTACCGCGAGATCTGGGCCTCGCTCGGCGAAGAGGTGCGCATCACCCGCGAGAGAGGAGCGGGTCGTGCCGCTTGAGACCGCTGACACCGCCGGCACTGCTGACACCGCCGGCACCGCCGGCACCGCACCGGCCGTCGCCGGGACGCCCGTCGTGCCCGCCGCCACCAGGACCGAGGCCCGCGAACGGGCCGCCCGCCACCGCAGACTGCGGGTCCACGGGGCCCGGGTCGCGGTGCTCGTCGCCTTCCTCGGGCTCTGGGAGCTGTGCGCCCGCACCGAGGTCGTCGACCCGTTCAACTTCTCCCAGCCGTCGAGGATCTGGGCGCAGATCTGGCAGTGGATCACCCACGGCACCGCCCAGGGCTCCTTGGGGGAGCAGATCGGCTACACCCTCTACGAGGCCCTCACCGGCTGGGTGATCGGCGTCACCGGCGGTGTGCTGCTGGGCATCGCGCTCGGCCGGATCCGCTTCCTCGCCGACGTGTTCGGGCCCTACATCAAGGTGCTGAACGCCATCCCGCGGATCGTGCTCGCCCCGATCTTCCTGATCTGGTTCGGCCTCGGCCCGGCCTCCAAGGTCGCCTCCGCCGTCGTACTGGTCTTCTTCCCGGTCTTCTTCAACGCCTTCCAGGGCGCCCGCGAGGTGGACCGCAACCTCGTCGCCAATGCCCGCATCCTGGGCGCGAACAACCGCAAGGTCACTCTCCAGGTGGTCATTCCCGCCGCCACCACCTGGATCTTCACCAGCCTGCACGTCAGCTTCGGCTTCGCGCTGATCGGCGCCATCGTCGGCGAGTACATCGGTGCCACCAAGGGCCTCGGCCTGCTCGTCGCCGCCGCCCAGGGCACCTTCAACGCCGCCGGCGTGTACGCCGCCATGACCATCCTCGCCGTCGTCGCGCTCTGCACCGAGGGGCTGCTGACCTTCGCCGAGAAGAAGCTGTTCCGCTGGAAGCCCGCCGACTCCGGCGACGGCCGCTGACCCCCACCCCGTTCCGCAGCAGAGAGGCACCCCCCACCCATGCGCCCGAACCCGAGCGGCAGAGCCGCTGCCGCCGCCCTCGCCGCCGTCCTGCTCCTCCCGCTCACCGCCTGCGCCAACGACGCCGCCTCCACCTCCCACAACGGCGCCGCCCCCGCCGGGCAGAAGGTCGACGGACCGAAGGTCAAGATCATGGTCGGCGGCCTGGACAAGGTCATCTACCTGCCTGCCATGCTCACCCAGCGCCTCGGCTTCTTCGCCGACGCCGGCGTCAACGTCGAGCTGATGAGCGAGCCGGCCGGCGTCAACGCCACCACCGCGCTGCTCGCCGGCGACGTCCAGGGAGCGGTCGGCTTCTACGACCACACCATCGACCTCCAGGCCAAGGGCAAGAACGTCCAGTCGGTGGTGCAGTTCTCGCAGGCCCCCGGCGAGGTCGAGATCGTCTCCGCCAAGCAGGCCGACGCCATCACCTCCGGCGCCGACTTCAAGGGGAAGAAGCTCGGTGTCACCAGCCTCGGCTCCTCCACCGACTTCCTCACCAAGTACCTCGCCGTCAAGAACGGCACCCCGGTGGACCAGTTCAGCCCGATCGCCGTCGGCGCCGGCCAGACCTTCATCGCCGCCCTCCAGCAGGGCTCCATCGACGCCGGCATGACGACCGATCCGACCGTCGCGAACATCCTCGACAAGGGCCTCGGCAAGATCCTCTACGACCTGCGCACCCCGCAGGGGTCGCGCGACGCACTCGGCGGGCTCTACCCCTCGTCCTCGCTCTACATGAACACCGACTGGGTGGCGAAGAACAAGGACACCACCCAGAAGCTCGCCAACGCCTTCGTGAAGACCCTCGGGTGGATGGCCGCCCACACCCCCGCCGAGATCGCCGCGAAGATGCCCGCCGACTACGCCCAGGGCGGCGCCGACCAGTACGCGGCCGCGATCGGGGCGACCCTGCCGATGTTCACCACCGACGGCGTGATGCCGGCCGACGGCCCGAAGACCGTCCTCGCCGTGCTCGCCGCCTTCCACCCCGACGTCAAGGGCAAGGAGGCCACCATCGACCTCGCCCGCACCTACACCACCGAGTTCGTCGCCAAGGCCGCCACCGGCTGAGCCGACGCCCGACGTGACGGCCCCGCGCACCTCCGTGGACAGCGGCGCGGGGCCGCCCACGCGCACCGGTCCCGCGCCCACCCCCACGGGCGCGGGGCCGCCCGCGCGCGTCCGCGGCCCGCGCGCCGTCGGGACCGCCGCGCCCCCGAAGCCGGTGCGCCCGGACCGCTACAGCCCGCGCACCGAGAGCACGTCCATCCGCGACGGCATCCCCGCCGCCTTGCCACAACTCTCCGGCCGCGCCGGTTCGCTCGCCCCCTCGATCACGTCCACCTCCCAGGCCCGGCCGTCCTCGTGCAGCACCGTCACCAGCCAGCGGCCCTCGCCGTCCGGCCGCTGCGCCAGCGTCAGCGCGTCGACCCTGGTCTCCCCGGTGGCCTCCCGCACCGCGTGCTCGGCCGCCTGTCCCGGGCGCTCCCAGCCCGAACACCCCCGCGCCCGCGCCGGCACCATGTGCCCGGCCGCCGTCGCCGCCAGCACCTCCTTGGCGCTCTCCGCCGTCAGCCGCCCGTACGCGTAGCCGTACGGCAGCACCAGCATGGTGGGGGAGAAGCGGTGCCCGCCCAGATGCGTCACCTCCCACACCTCGCTGTGCCCGGCCGCGGCCAGCTCCGCCGCCAACGGGCGGCCCAGCAGCGCGCAGCAGCGGTCCCGCCGCCCGTTCGTGCAGACCAGCGCCACCGGCCCGCCGACGTGCTCCGCCCCGAACCCGCCGTGGTCACCGACGCCCAGCGCCGCGAAGTCCAGCCCCAGCAGCTCCGCCGGACCGGCCACCGACGCCCGCCGCACCCAGCCCCGCCCCGGCACCGTGTGCGCCACGATCACCTCGTGCCCCGCCGCCGGCAGGCAGTCCGCATGCCGCCCCGGCCGCCGGATCAGCGCCACCCGCACACCCGTCCCCGCCGCGGCCGCCTCCAGCGCCCGCCCCACCGCCGCGTCCAGATGGCTCTCGCCGAGCGCCTTCGCCCCCCACGGCCCGTTCTGCTCGACCAGCAGCCAGCTGGTCGCCGTCGCCGCGGTGGCGACCAGCGGCTCCGACAGTTCACTCGACAACGACGCACAGGTGCTCACGCGGGCCAGGCTACCCTCACCAAAAACGCCCGGGGCGGGACACCACTCGGTGTCCCGCCCCGGGCTCCGCACGTCCCCCGGACGGCTACGCCGGGCCGGCCACCACCGCGATCGGCGTCGTCAGCGGCGTGCCCGAGCCGTCCCGCCGCGGGTCGAGCTCCGGCAGGTCGACCGGCACGCCCTTCGCCGTCGCCGCCCGGGCCGGCGCCGGGCCCGCCCACGCGAACGACAGCGCGTCCTCACCGCGCAGGAACCGCTGGCAACGGACCCCGCCGGTGGCCCGACCCTTGCGCGGGTACTGCTCGAACGGCGTCACCTTCCAGGAGCTCTGCTCCTCACCGGTCAACGTGCCGCCCGCACCCGCCACCGAGACCACCACCGCGTCCACCGCCGGATCCACCGCCGTGAACGACAGCACCCGGGCCCCGTCCGACAACTTGATGCCCGCCATGCCCCCCGCCGGACGGCCCTGCGGACGGACCTGACCCGCCGGGTAGCGCAACAGCTGCGCGTCCGACGCGACGAAGACCAAGTCCTCCTCGCCCGTCCGCAGCTCCACCGCGCCGACCAGCTCGTCCCCGTCCTTCAGCGCGATCACCTCGAACTCGTCCTTGTTGGCCGGCCACTCGGGCACCACCCGCTTCACCACACCCTGCGCCGTCCCCAGCGCCAGACCCGGCGACGACTCGTCCAGCGTGGTCAGCGCCAGGACGCGCTCACCCGCCTCCAGCCGCAGGAACTCGCCCACCGCCGCACCACCCGCCAGCGTCGGCGAAGGCGTCGGCGGCAACGCCGGCAGATCGATCACCGGCAGCCGCAGCACCCGGCCCGCCGACGTCACCACACCCACGTCCGCCCGCGCCGTCGCCGGCACCGCCGACACGATCACGTCGTTCTTCGCCCGCTTCTCCGACAGCTCGAACGGCTCACCGTCCGCCGTCCGCGCCAGCAGACCCGTCGACGACAGCAGCACCCGGCACGGATCGTCCGCCACCTCCAGCGGCACCGCCAGCGACGCCGACGGCACCGAACCCGCCTCCAGCAGCACCGTGCGCCGCTCCGTGCCGAACTGCTTCGACACCGCGGCCAGCTCCGCCGACACCACGCTGCGCAGCCGCGCGTCCGACTCCAGGATCTCCGTCAGCTCCGCGATCTCCGCGTTCAGCTTCGCCTGCTCCGCCTCCAGCTCCACCCGGTCGAACCGGGTCAGCCGCCGCAGCGGAGTGTCCAGGATGTACGCCGTCTGCGTCTCCGACAGCGAGAAGCGCTCCATCAGGCGCTCCTTCGCCTGAGCCGCGTTGTCGCTCGACCGGATGAGCGCGATGACCTCGTCGATGTCGACCAGCGCCACCAGCAGGCCCTCGACCAGGTGCAGCCGCTCCTGGCGCTTGCGCCGGCGGAAGTCGCTGCGCCGGCGGACCACCTCGAAGCGGTGGTCGACGTACACCTCCAGCAGCTCCCGCAGCCCCAGCGTCAGCGGCTGGCCGTCGACCAGCGCCACGTTGTTGATGCCGAAGGTCTCCTCCATCGGCGTCAGCTTGTAGAGCTGCTCCAGCAGCGCCTCCGGCACGAAGCCGTTCTTCACCTCGATCACCAGCCGCAGCCCGTGCTCGCGGTCGGTCAGGTCCTTGACGTCCGCGATGCCCTGCAGCTTCTTCGCGTTGACGAGGTCCTTGATCTTCGCGATCACCTTCTCCGGGCCGACGTTGTACGGCAGCTCGGTGACCACGATGCCCTTGCGACGGGCCGTCACGTTCTCCACCGACGTCGTCGCCCGGATCCGGAACGTGCCGCGCCCCGACTCGTACGCGTCGCGGATCCCCGCCAGACCCACGATCCGGCCGCCCGTCGGCAGGTCCGGACCGGGCACGAACCGCATCAGCGTGTCGAGGTCCGCACCCGGGTGCTTGATCAGGTGCCGGGCCGCCGCCACCACCTCGGACAGGTTGTGCGGCGGCATGTTCGTCGCCATCCCGACCGCGATGCCCGTCGCGCCGTTCACCAGCAGGTTCGGGAACGCCGCCGGCAGCGCCAGCGGCTCCTGCTCACTGCCGTCGTAGTTCGGGCCGAAGTCCACGGTGTCCTCGTGGATCGACTCCACCATGGCCATCGACGCGGCCGTCAGCCGCGACTCCGTGTACCGCATCGCGGCCGGCGGATCGTCGTTGCCCAGCGAACCGAAGTTCCCGTGGCCGTCGATCAGCGGGAGGCGCATCGAGAACGGCTGCGCCATCCGCACGACCGAGTCGTAGATCGACGCGTCACCGTGCGGGTGCAGCCGGCCCATCACCTCGCCGACCAGGCGCGCGCACTTGACGTGCCCGCGCTCCGGCCGCAGGCCCATCTCGTTGGCCTGGTAAAGGATCCGGCGGTGCACCGGCTTCAGACCGTCCCGCGCGTCGGGGAGCGCACGCGAGTAGATCACCGAGTAGGCGTACTCCAGGAAGGAGCCCTGCATCTCGTCCACAACGTCGACATCGAGGATCCGCTCCTCGAAATCTCCGGGCGGCGGGGTCTGCGAACTGCGGCGGGCCATCGCGGCGGGGCTCCCTTGCGTCTTGTCTGCTTCTGCGTTCTGCTCTGCGTCGAATCACGGCTCAGCGCCCCCATTGTGGACCCTCGCGCCGACAGTCCCGGCCAGCGCCCCTCTTCCGCCCCTGGCGAACGCCCCGTCCGCGCGGACACATCCGCGCCCCCCACGCGTTGCACCACAATGGGGACGCCACACGAACCCCCGACAACGACGACGGGAAGGACCCGAGCGCATGGCCAACCCGGCCCCCGCAGCCGCCTCCACCGGAGGCACTGGCGCTGCCATCGCCATCACCGAGCACCGCCTGGCCAACGGCCTGCGGGTCGTCCTCTCCGAGGACCACCTCACCCCGGTCGCCGCCGTCTGCCTCTGGTACGACGTCGGCTCCCGCCACGAGGTCAAGGGCCGCACCGGGCTGGCCCACCTGTTCGAGCACCTGATGTTCCAGGGCTCCGCCAACGTCTCCAACAACGGCCACTTCGAACTCGTGCAGGGAGCCGGCGGCTCGCTCAACGGCACCACGAGCTTCGAGCGCACCAACTACTTCGAGACGATGCCGGCCCACCAGCTCGAACTCGCCCTCTGGCTGGAAGCCGACCGGATGGGCTCGCTGCTCGCCGCCCTCGACGACGCGTCGATGGAGAACCAGCGCGACGTCGTCAAGAACGAGCGCCGCCAGCGCTACGACAACGTGCCCTACGGCACCGCGTTCGAGAAGCTCACCGCGCTCTCCTTCCCCGACGGCCACCCCTACCACCACACCCCCATCGGCTCGATGGCCGACCTCGACGCCGCCACCCTCGACGACGCCCGCGCGTTCTTCCGCACCTACTACGCGCCCAACAACGCCGTCCTCTCCGTCGTCGGCGACATCGACCCCGAGCAGACCGTCGCCTGGGTCGAGAAGTACTTCGGCACCATCCCCGCCCACGACGGCAAGCAGCCCCCGCGCGACGGCACCCTCCCCGACACCATCGGCCGCGAACTCCGCGAGCACATCGACGAGGACGTCCCCTCCCGCGCCCTGATGGCCGCCTACCGCCTCCCGCACGACGGCACCCGCGAGGCCGACGCCGCCGACCTCGCCCTCACCATCCTCGGCAGCGGCGAGTCCAGCCGGCTCTACAACCGCCTCGTCCGCCGCGACCGCACCGCCGTCGCCGCCGGCTTCGGCCTGCTCCGCCTCGCCGGCGCCCCCAGCCTCGGCTGGCTCGACGTCAAGACCTCCGGCGACGCCACCATCGAGCAGATCGACACCGCCGTCGACGAGGAGCTCGCCCGCTTCGCCGCCGAGGGCCCCACCGCCGCCGAACTCGAACGAGCCCAGGCCCAGATCGAGCGCGAATGGCTCGACCGGCTCACCACCGTCGCCGGCCGCGCCGACGAACTCTGCCGCTTCGCCGTCCTGTTCGGCGACCCCAAGCTGCTCGCCGACGCCCTCCCCAAGGTGCTCGACGTCACCGCCGAGGAGGTCCGGGCCGTCGCCCAGGCCCGCCTGCACCCGCAGAACCGGGCCGTCCTCGTCTACGAGCCCACCCCCGGCGACACCGACGACGCCGACGACCAGACCGCCGCCGACACCGAAGAGGAGGGCGCTGCCGCATGAGCACCGACTACGTCCCCGCCATGACGTTCCACCCCCAGCCCGAGCCCGGCACCCCCAGCCCGTGGGCGTTCCCCGCCCCCGGGCGCACCGCCCTCGGCAACGGCATCACCGTCCTGCACTGCGACCGCCCCGGCCAGCAGCTGATCGCCGTCGACGTCCTCCTCGACGCCCCGCTCGCCGCCGAGCCCGACGGCCTCGACGGCATCGCCGGCATCCTCGCGCGCGCCCTCAGCGAAGGCACCGACACCCTCACCGCCGAGGAGTTCGCCGCCGAGCTGGAGCGCGCCGGCGCCACCCTCGACGCGCACGCCGACCACCCCTGCATCCGGGTCTCCCTCGAAGTCCCCGCCAGCCGCCTCCCGCGCGGCCTCGGCCTCCTCGCCGACGCCCTGCGCGCCCCCGCCCTCCCCGAGGACGAGATCGAGCGCCTCGTCGCCAACCGGCTCGACGAGATCGTCCACGAGCAGGCCAACCCCGCCCGCCGCGCCGCCAAGGCCCTCTACGCCGAACTCTTCGACGGCGCCGACCGGCTCTCCCGCCCCCGCGGCGGCACCGCCGACACGGTCAAGTCCATCGACCGGGCCGCCGTCAAGGCCTTCTACGACGCCCACATCCGGCCCGCCACCGCCACCGTCGTCGTGGTCGGCGACCTCACCGGCACCGACCTGCCCGCCCTGCTCGAAGCGACCCTCGGCGCCTGGACCGGCACCGACGCCGCCCCCAGCAGCCACGCCCCGGTGACCGCCACCGACACCGGCCGCGTCGTCATCGTCGACCGCCCCGGCTCCGTCCAGACCCAGCTGCTCATCGGCCGGATCGGCCCCGACCGGCACGACCCCGCCTGGGCCGCCCAGATCCTCGGCACCTACTGCCTCGGCGGCACCCTCACCTCCCGCCTCGACCGCGTCCTGCGCGAGGAGAAGGGCTACACCTACGGCGTCCGGGCCTTCGCCCAGCCGCTGCGCTCCGCCGCCGACGGCAGCGGCCGCGCGATGCTCGCGATCAGCGGCTCGGTGGACACCGCGTCCACCGCCCCCGCCCTCGCCGACACCTGGACCATCCTGCGCACCCTCGCCGCCGAGGGCCTCACCGACGCCGAGCGCGACGAGGCCGTGCAGTTCCTGGTCGGCGTCGCCCCGCTCAAGTACGAGACCGCGGGCTCCGTCGCCGGCACCCTGGCCGACCAGGTCGAGCAGCAGCTGCCCGACGACTACCAGGCCGAGGTGTACCGCAAGCTCGCGGTGCTCCCGACCGCCGCCGCCACCGAGGCCGTCGTCGCGGCCTTCCCGCCGGAGCGCCTGGTCACCGTCCTGGTCGGCGACGCCGCCGCCATCGCCGACGACGTCCGCGCCCTCGGCATCGGCGAGGTCACCGTGGTCGGCGCCTGAGCGGGATCCGAACCCGGGGTGCCTGAACCCCCGTACGGGCCGGGCCCGGTGGAGCACTCCGCTCCGCCGGGCCCGCCGTCGTTAAACCCCTTGCAGCGCCCTCCGCGCCCGTGGGTAGATGGTCCCCGGCACACACGGACGAGAGGAGGCGGTCACCATGCGGGTCGAGCGAACCATACGACGCTCCCCAAGGCCGTTCTCCCTGTTCGCCCTGTGTCTCTTGGCCGCCTGAGCGCCGCCACCCCCAGAACTTCCCCGAGCCGCACCGGGACTCTTCGCGCGGCAGCACACCTAGGCTTGAACCAACCGACCTTTGGAGGTCGTGCCACCATGTCGTACACCGAGGTACCCGGCGTCCGGGTCCCGATCCGGATGTGGACCGACCCGGCCACCGTCGAGGGCCAGGCCATGCAGCAGCTGCGCAACATCAGCTCGCTGCCCTGGCTGCACGGCCTCGCCGTGATGCCCGACGTCCACCTGGGCAAGGGCGCGACGGTCGGCTCCGTCATCGCGATGAACGGCGCCGTCTGCCCGGCGGCGGTCGGCGTGGACATCGGCTGCGGGATGAGCGCCGTGAAGACGTCGCTGACCGCCGGCGACCTCCCCGAGGACCTCTCCCGCCTCCGCTCCAAGATCGAGCAGGCCATCCCGGTCGGCCGCGGCCTCCACGCCGAGCCGGTCGACCCCACCAAGCTCCACGGCTTCGCCACGGCGGGCTGGGACGACTTCTGGGAGCGCTTCGACGGCGTCGCCCACGAGGTGAAGTGGCGCCGCGAGCGGGCCATGCAGCAGATGGGGACGCTTGGCGCCGGCAACCACTTTACGGAGATTTGTGTAGACATGTCCGGTTCGGTGTGGCTGATGCTGCACTCCGGATCGCGCAACATCGGCAAGGAGCTGGCTGAGCACCACATGGGCGTGGCCCGCTCGCTGCCGCACAACCAGGGGCTGGTCGACCGCGATCTCGCGGTGTTCATCGCGGCCACGCCGCAGATGGATGCCTACCGTCAGGACCTCTTCTGGGCACAGGAGTACGCCAAGAGGAACCGCGCGGTCATGATGGCGCTCCTCCAGGACGTCGTCCGCCGTGAGTTCGCCAAGGCGAAGGTCACCTTCGACGGGGTGATCAGCTGCCACCACAACTACGTGGCGGAGGAGCGGTACGACGGCGTCGACCTGCTGGTGACCCGCAAGGGCGCGATCCGGGCGGGCTCCGGCGACTACGGGATCATCCCTGGCTCGATGGGTACCGGCTCGTACATCGTGCGCGGCCTCGGCAACGAGGCGGCGTTCAACTCGGCCTCGCACGGCGCCGGTCGGAAGATGAGCCGGACGGCGGCGAAGAAGCGGTTCACCACGAGTGACCTGGTCGAGCAGACCAAGGGCGTGGAATGCCGCAAGGACAGCGGCGTCGTGGACGAGATCCCGGGCGCCTACAAGTCGATCGAGAAGGTCATCGAGCAGCAGACGGACCTCGTCGAGGTCGTCGCCCACCTGAAGCAGGTCGTCTGCGTCAAGGGCTGACGAGGAGTGTGAGGCCTCCGAGTCACTCGGAGGCGTCACGCCCACCGGTTGTCGGGAGACGCTCTTGTCGCGGCACGACGCGATTGAGCCGCCATCGGCGGACGTTGCAGCTCTGTTCCGTTCTGCCCAGCTGTTCTGCGGCCGCCCTGATGCTCGGGGCTGCCATGAGGATCTCGTCCTGGGCCCTGTCCCAGGACCGCTTGATGATCCTTCTCATGTGGGGTGGCCGAACCCAAGCGGTCGCGTCTTCCGCGGAGGCCCGCTTCCGGGCGAGTGCCAGGCAGTCGGGGTAGTACAGGTCCCTGAGGATCGCGATGGCGTGCTCGCGAGAGAAGAAGAGGTTGTAGATGCCGTCCCGCTGGTTGCGACCGAAGGTGCGACTGGCCCCGGTGAGGTGTTCGGCATAGGCCTGGAAGAACATCGCGATGGCGTTGCTCTGAGTGGTCAGGCTGACGAACGGGAGGCCTCCCGCATAGTGCCCCACGGAGCCGTCCGCGTCGATCAGGCCCCGAAGGTAGTCGCGTTCGGAGAACGGCACTGTCGGGGGAGCGACGATCTCCGACTTCCGGCCGGCCGGCATGCCGAGGGCCTGGAGTTCCTCGCGGAACGCGCGGGCGCTGACGGTCCATACGGCGGAGGTGTGTGAGGCCGTGAAATTGGTGCTGCGAGTCCGTTGGCGGATGCTGCTGTAGTACGGGCAGATCCGCTGGAACTCTTCGAGGATCGGGGCGTCGCGCGCCGAGATCTCCACGGTGAGCCGGCCTTTGTGGCCCACTCCCCGGGCGAGGTGTCCGTCCGCCTGGAGGAAGGCGAACAGGTAGGCGTGCTCGGGTCGTTCGAGGTCGAAGAAGGTCATGCCGTGAGCATCCGCCGGTGTCGCCGTCCGGGGGCTCGTTCGCTCGCCGGTTCGCCCGATGGTGTGGATACGATCGAATGTGCGAAAAGAAGCGCCCGGCAGTGCTATGACTGCCGGGCGCTTCTGTCGGTACGAACGGCTCAGGCGGCGGCCGGGAGCTCGTCGAGGCCTTCGGTGACCAGCTTGGCGAGGCGGTCCAGGGCCTCGTCGGCGCCCTCGGCGTCGGAGGCGAGGACGACCTCCTCGCCGCCCT
This sequence comes from Kitasatospora sp. NBC_01560, assembly GCF_045208415.1. Classification (NCBI taxonomy): domain Bacteria; kingdom Bacillati; phylum Actinomycetota; class Actinomycetes; order Kitasatosporales; family Streptomycetaceae; genus Kitasatospora; species Kitasatospora sp. NBC_01560. The sequence continues at coordinate 6,460,606 of NZ_CP109364.1, forward strand.
GGGCGCCGAGGCCGAGCAGGCCGAGCATGGAGGCGGCGTTGACCGGCTTGCCGCCGGGCTTGGCGATGGTGATCGGCACGCCGGTGGCCGTGACGGCCTTGACGAAGACGGAGGCGGGACGGGCGTGCAGGCCCTCGGCCCAACCGATGGTGACGCGGCGCTCAGCCATGAGACGTGCCTTTCCGGTGAAGCTGGTCATGGCCGGATCGGGGGTTACGGCCATGTTGTCTAGACCAGTGTTGCATGGGGGCAACCCCTTCGAGCCGCCGCGTTCGGGAGTTGTGATTGTTTCTTTCGGGGGCATAACCCCCGGCCGGCGGCGGTCTCCACCCTGCCGTGGGCGCAGGTCCGACGCCATTCGGCTCGCCGCCGGATAACCTGACGAATGTGGACGACTCCGCGGTACCGCACCCCGAGCCGAGCCCCCGGCAGGGCGCGAAGCAGACCCCCGGGCAGGGCACGAAGCAGGGTGCGGCGCCGCCCTCCGCGCACCACCCCGAGCAGGCCGGGCCGGACTACCCCCAGCACTGGGAGGCCGACATCCTGCTCCGGGACGGCGGCACGGCGCGGATCCGGCCGATCACGCCCGCCGACGCGGGCCGGCTGGTCGAGTTCTACGAGCAGGTGTCGGACCAGTCCAAGTACTTCCGCTTCTTCGCGCCCTACCCCCGGCTCTCCGACAAGGACGTCCGGCGCTTCACCCACCACGACTTCGTCAACCGGGTCGGCCTGGCCGTGGTGATTCGCGACCGCTTCATCGCGACCGTCCGCTACGACCGGATCGACGCCGACGGGCGCCCCTCGGAGACCGGGACCGACGCCGAGGTGGCCTTCCTGGTGCAGGACGCCCACCAGGGCCGCGGGGTGGCGTCCGCCCTGCTGGAGCACATCGCGGCGGTGGCGCAGGAGCGCGGCATCCGCCGGTTCCAGGCGGAGGTGCTGCCGGAGAACCGCAAGATGGTGAAGGTCTTCACCGATGCCGGCTACACCCAGCACCGCAGTTTCGCGGACGGCGTGGTGCACCTGGAGTTCGACCTGGAGCCGACCGCCGCCTCGCTGGCGGTGATGCGGGCGCGCGAGCACCGGGCCGAGGCGAGGTCGGTGCAGCGCCTGCTCACCCCGCGCTCCGTCGCCGTGCTCGGGGTGTCGCGCCATCCGCAGACGGTCGGCCGGGCGCTGCTGCGCGACCTGCTGGCCGGTTTCGAGGCGGGCGGGAAGGACGACGACCGCCGGGTCTACGCGGTGAACCGCAACGCCCCGCCCGGCACCGAGCTGGACGGTGTGGTGGTGCACCGGTCGATCCTGGAGATCCCGGGCCCGGTGGACCTCGCGGTGATCGCGGTGCCGGCCGCCGCCGTGCCGGCCGCCGTCGCCGAGTGCGGCGCGCACGGTGTGCAGGGGCTGGTGGTGGTCACCGCCGGGTACGCGGAGACCGGGCCGGAGGGCCGGGACCGGCAGCGGGCGCTGATCCGCCAGGCCCGCGCGGCCGGCATGCGGGTGGTCGGCCCGAACGCCTTCGGTCTGATCAGCACCGACGCCGACCGGCCGCTGAACGCCTCGCTGGCGCCGGTCCTGCCGCGGCGCGGCGGCTTCGGCATCTTCTGCCAGTCCGGCGCGATCGGTGTCGCCCTGCTGGAGGCCGCCCACCGCCGGGGCCTCGGTGTCTCCTCCTTCGCCTCGGTCGGCAACCGGGCGGACGTCTCCGGCAACGACCTCCTCCAGTACTGGGCGGAGGATCCGGCCACCGAGGTGGTGCTGCTCTACCTGGAGTCCTTCGGCAATCCGCGCAAGTTCACCCGGATCGCCCGCCGGCTGGCGACCGCCAAGCCGATCGTGGTGGTCAAGGGCGCCCGGCACACCGGCAGTCTGCCCCCGGGCCACGCCGTCCCGCCGACCGCGACCGGGCTGCGCGACGCGACCGTGGACGCGCTGTTCGAACAGGCCGGCGTGACGCGGGTGGAGACGATCACCGAGCTGTACGACACCGGTGAGCTGCTCGCCCAGCAGCCGCTGCCCGCCGGGCCGCGGGTGGCGGTGGTCGGCAACTCCGATTCGCTCGGGCTGCTGACGCACGACGCCTGCCTCGGCGCCGGGCTGCGCCCGCGCACCCCGGTGGACCTCACGACCGCCGCGACCGGCGAGAACTTCCGGATCGCGCTGAACGTGGCGCTGGACGATCCGGCGGTGGACGCGGTGATCGCCGTGGCGATTCCGCCGATCGGCACCGGGATGTGGGGTGTTGCGGCGGGGGGCCGGCCGGCGGGTCCGGACGATCCGGAGCTGGGGTCGGACGATCCGGAGATCGCCGCCGCACTGCTCGAAGCGGGCGAGCGGGCAAGGGAGTTGGGCAAGCCGCTGATGCTCACCCACCTGGCGCTGACCGGCCTGCCGAGCCGGCTGCGGCCGGGCGGCATCCCCGCCTACCCGGCGCCCGAGCGGGCCGTCCGCGCCCTGGCGCATGCCGTCCACTACGCGCAGTGGCGCCGCCGCACGGCCGAGGCGGAGGAGACCGCCCGGGTGCCGGAGCTGGACCGGATCGACGAGGCCGGGGCCCGCGCCCTGGTCGAGGCCGCGCTCTCCACCCGGGCCGCCGTCGCGGCGCGGACCCAGCCGGGCGGCGCCCGGATCACCCTGCCGGACGCGGACGCCGCCGCGCTGCTCGCCCACTACGGCATCGACGTCTCGCCGGCCCGGCCGGCCCCGGACGAGGAGACCGCCGTCCGGGCGGCGGGGGCGCTCGGCTACCCCGTCGCGCTGAAGGCGACCGCGCCGCACCTGCGCCACCGCCCGGATCTCGGCAGTGTCCGGCTGGACCTCACGGGCGAGCCGGGGCTGCGCCGGGCGCACCGGGAGCTGGACGTGCTGCTCGGCGGGGCCGCCCAGGCCGAGCTGGTGGTCCAGCGGCTGGCCCCGCGCGGGGTGGACACCGTGATCGGCGCCACCGTCGACCCGGCGGTCGGCGCGATTCTCTCCTTCGGTCTGGCGGGTGCGCCGGCCGAGCTGCTCGGTGATGTGGCTCACCGGCTGGTTCCGGCCACCGACCAGGACGTCGCCGGACTGATCCGCGAGGTGCGGGCGGCGCCGCTGCTGTTCGGCTGGCGGGGTGCCGAGGCGGTGGACACCGCGGCGCTGGAGGAGGTGCTGCTGAGGGTCTCCCGGCTGGTGGACGACCTGCCGGAGGTGGCCTCGGTGGATCTCGAACCCGTGGTCGTGGCCCCGCACGGACTGGCGATCCTGGGGGCGCGGGTGCGGATCGCGCCCCTGCCCGTCCGCAGCGATCTGGGCCCGCGCGCCATGAGCACGCTGTAACCTTCGTTGGTTGCGCCCTGTCCGGGGGCGCTGTTGTCCGGAAGCTCGGCGCCGTGCCGCCCGCTTCGTCGGCGGACCATGCCAGGATGGAGTTATGGCGAAGACCGGTACCACCACCACTCAGGACCTGCGCTCGGCGATCGAGCGCAGCGGTTACTACCCGGCCCTGGTGTCCGAGGCGGTCGAGTCCGCGGTGGGTCCCGAGCCGATCAGCTCCTACCTGGTGCACCAGGAGACCACGTTCGACGCCAATGAGGTCCGCCGGCACGTGACCGTGCTGGTGCTGACCCCGACCCGTTTCGTGGTGAGCCACACCGACGAGCAGTCCGGCGACGGCGCTGCTCCGGCGGTGCCGTTCGCGACCACCTCGACCGAGAGCGTCCGGCTGGACCGGATCGGCTCGGTGGTGGTGAGCCGGATGGTCGCCAACCCGGAGACGTACACGCCGGGCACGCTGCCGCGCGAGGTCGTGCTGACGATCGGCTGGGGCGCCGTGCAGCGCCTGGACCTGGAGCCGGCCGGCTGCTCGGACCCGAACTGCGAGGCGGACCACGGCTACACCGGGTCGGCCACCGCCGACGACCTCTCCCTGCGGGTCAGCGAGGCCGGTGACGGTCCGGAGACGGTCGCGCAGGCCCTGGTGTTCGCCCGGGCGCTGTCCGACGCGACGATCAGCAACGGCCCGCGGGCCTGATCCGGCGACGCACGGCGACGTGCGCCGAGACCCGACGCACGACGACGCCACCGAAGCCAGGAAGCCTGCCCCTCAGCCATGTCCTTCGCCCCTGACGGCCACGACGCCTTCGAGATCCTCGACCCCGCCACCGCTCCGGCGCCCCCGTACGGCGCCGGTTCGCTCTGCGACCTGCTGCCGTCGGTGGCGGCCGGCCTGGAGGTGCCCGGGTTCACCGCGACGCTGCCGATCGAGCCCGCCGACCGGGTGGTGGTGTTCCTGGTCGACGGTCTCGGCTGGGAGCTGCTGCTGCGCCACCCCGAGTACGCGCCGTTCCTCTCCTCGCTGGCCGGCAGCTCGCTCGGCGGCTCCGGCCGCCCGCTGACCGCCGGTTTCCCGTCGACCACCGCCACTTCGCTGGCCTCGGTCGGCACGGGCACCCCGCCGGGTCTGCACGGCCTGGCCGGTTACACGGTGGCGGTGCCGGGCGCCGGCTACCTGATGAACCAGCTGCGTTGGCAGCCGCACACCGATCCGGCGCTCTGGCAGCCGTACCCGACGGTGTTCGAGCGGACGCAGGCGGCCGGGGTGGCGACGGCGCAGGTGTCCTCGCCGCTGTTCGCCCAGACGCCGCTGACCCGGGTGGCGCTCTCCGGCGGCACGTTCATGGGCCGCACCACCGGTGAGGAGCGGATGGACCGGGCCGCCGCCTGGCTGGCGGAGCACGACCGCGCCCTCGTCTACACGTACGTGAGTGAGCTGGACGGTGCCGGGCACCGGTTCGGGGTGGACTCCGACGAGTGGCGGATGACGCTCGACGCGGTGGACCGGCTCGCCCGCCGGCTGGCCCGGCAGCTGCCGCCGCGTTCGGCGATGTACGTGACCGCCGACCACGGCATGATCGACATCGCCCCCGAGGACCGGATCGACTTCGACGAGGACTGGGAGCTCGGTGCGGGCGTCGCGCTGCTCGGTGGCGAGGGCCGGGCCCGGCACGTGTACGCCGTGCCGGGGGCTGCCGCCGACGTGTACACGGTGTGGAGCGAGGTGCTCGGCGACCGGATGTGGGTCGCGACCCGGGACGAGGCGATCGCGGCCGGCTGGTTCGGCCCGTCGGTGGACGACCGGGTCTACCACCGGATCGGCGACGTGGTCGCCGCCGCGCGGGACGACGTGGCCGTGGTCGCCTCCCGCAACGAGCCCGGCGAGTCCGCGATGATCGGCCTGCACGGCTCGATGACCCCGGTCGAGCAGTTCGTGCCCCTGCTCGAAGTCCGCGCGTGAACCCCCCGCTCCGCGCGAACTCCCCCTCTCTGAAAGGCCTCTGCTCCACCCATGGCTGAACTGGTGTTCTTCTCGGGCACGATGGACTGCGGGAAGTCGACGCTCGCGCTCCAGATGGACCACAACCACGCCGCCCGCGGCCGGCAGGGGATCATCCTCACCCGCAACGACCGGGCGGGTGCGGCGACCATCTCCAGCCGGCTCGGTCTGCGTGCCGAGGCGGTCGAGGTGGCGGACGGCTTCGACTTCCACGCGCACGTGGTGCACCGGCTGTCGGCCGGCGGCCGGGTGGACTACCTGATCTGCGACGAGGCCCAGTTCTTCGCCGCCGAGCAGGTCGACCAGCTGGCCCGGGTGGTCGACGAACTCGGCATCGACGTCTTCACCTTCGGCATCACCACGGACTTCCGGACGAGGCTCTTCCCCGGCTCGCAGCGGCTGATCGAGCTCGCCGACCGGGTCGAGGTGCTCCAGGTCGAGGCGCTCTGCTGGTGCGGCGCGCGGGCCACCCACAACGCCCGCACGGTCGGCGGCGTGATGGTGGTCGAGGGGGCCCAGGTCGTGATCGGCGACATCTCGGTGCGCGAGGACGAGGTCGGCTACGAGGTGCTCTGCCGCCGGCACCACCGCCGCCGGCTGACGGCCGCGACCGCCCGTGCCTCGGTGCTCTCCCCGGACGTGCTGCCCTTCGAGGAGCAGCAGGCCTGACCGGGGGCCGTCAGGCCGCTTCGAGGACGGAGAAGTGGCCGCCCTGCGGGTCGGCCAGCCGGGCCTGGCGGCCGCGCCCGGCGTCGTGCGGGCCCACCAGGACCCGGCCGCCCAGTTCGACCGTGCGACGGGCCGTCAGGTCGGCGTCCCGGACGGCGAAGTGGACGCGCCAGCGGGGCGGGTGCCCGCGCAGTTCGGCGCCGGGCCGGATGCCGGCGACCGGCCGGCCGTCCACCAGCAGGGCGGATGCGCCGCCGTCCGCGGCGACGGGCCGTCCGAGGACGGCGCCGTAGAAGCCCGCGGCGCCCGACTCGTCGGGGGTGAGCAGTTCGGCCCAGGCGGGCCCGCCCGGTTCGGGGCCGGCCTCCCGGCCGGGGTGCTCCTCGCCCTGCCAGAGGCCGAAGACCGCGCCGGACACGTCGGCGGCGATCGCGAGGCGCCCGGCCCGTTCGGCCTGCAGCGGGCCGACGGCGACCGTGCCGCCGCACTCGCGGACGAGCTGGGCCGTGCGGTCGGCGTCGTCCACCGCGAAGTAGGTGGTCCACTGCACCGGGAAGCCGGTCGCGGCGAGGACGCCGAGCCCGGCGACCGGGGCGCCGTCGAGTTCGGCCCGGACGTAGTCGCCGAGCTGGGCGGGGCCGGGCGTGTACGTCCAGCCGAGCAGCTCGGCGTAGAAGGCGCGGGCGCCGGCCAGGTCGTCGGTCATCAGGCTCACCCAGCACGGTGTGCCCTGGGCGAGCCGGAGTTGCACCGCGGGCATGCGGGCCTCCTCAGGGGCGGTCGGCGCACGGAGCTGTGCACGTGAGGGTGATGGTTCCACCCTGGCGCGCGCCGAACCCTCGGGCCGCGCGGAAAGTCCGGCAAAGACCGCACAAAGAGCGTCGGGGTGGTGGTGCTGCGCGAGAATGACCGCCATGACGACTTCTCACGACTCCCCGCTGGTCTCGGTGGCCGGCCTGCGGGAGGCGCTCGGTTCGGACCGTCCGCCGGTCCTGCTCGACGTGCGCTGGCAGCTCGGCGGCCCGCCCGGGATCGAGGACTACACGGTGGGTCACCTGCCCGGCGCCCACTTCGTCGCGTTGGACACGGAGTTGGCCGCGCCGGCCGGTCCGCCGGGGCGTGGTGGCCGGCACCCGCTGCCGGAGCCGGCGGAGTTCGGGGCCGCGATGCGCCGCGCCGGGGTCCGCGCGGACCGGCCGGTGGTGGTCTACGACGGTGCGACCTCGCTGGCCGCGGCCCGGGCGTGGTGGCTGCTGCGCTGGGCCGGGCACCCCGACGTGCGGGTGCTGGACGGCGGGTTCGCGGCCTGGCAGGAGGCCGGGCTGCCGGTGACCGAGGTGGTGCCGGCGCCGGAGGCCGGGGACTTCGTGCCGGTGCCGGGGCAGCTGCCGACGGTGGACGGCGACGGCGCCGCGGCCTGGGCCCGGTCGGGTCTGCTGCTGGACGCGCGGGCCGGTGAGCGCTACCGCGGCGAGACCGAGCCGATCGACCCGCGGGCGGGGCACGTCCCGGGTGCGGTGTCCGCGCCGACCACCGAGAACGTCGGCCCGGACGGGCGGTTCCGGCCGGCCGGCGAACTGGCCGAGCGGTTCCGCGCGTTGGGTGCGGGTGAGCGGGAGACGGCGGTGTACTGCGGTTCGGGGGTGACGGCGGCGCACGAGATCCTGGCGCTCGCGGTGGCGGGCCTGCCGGCCACGCTGTACCCGGGGTCGTGGAGCGAGTGGTCGAGCGACGGGGGGCGACCGGTGGCGGTCACCGGCCTGCCGGGCTGAGACCGGGGCGGGGCGGGGCGCGGCCGGAGCCCGGGCACGGCGAAGGGGCGGGAGGCCGGCCTCCCGCCCCTTCGCCGAGGACGGCTATTCCTGCTTCTTGCGCCGGCTGCCGAAGACGATCTCGTCCCAGCTCGGCACGGTGGCCCGGCGCCCGGGGCGGACGCCGTCCGCCTCGGCCTGCCGGTCGGTCGTGCCGACCAGGCGTTCGCGGTGCGGGGCGACGGCGCGCGGCATCAGGATGTCCGCGTAGGCCGAGCCGGCTCCGACGGCGGGTGCGGCGGCGGCCGGCTCCTCGGTCTCCTCGGCGACCTCGGCGGGCACCGGTTCGATCGACGGCGGGGCGCCGACGGCGAGGTCGCCGCGGAAGGCGGGGACGACGTCGAGCAGGCTGGTCAGGGAGTCGCGCGCGTCGGCGGTGGCCTCGCGGGACTCCCGCACCTCGCGGGAGGACATGATGCGGTCGGCGGACGGTCGGTCGATCATCGGGCGCAGCGGCCGGTCCTGGGGGAGCCGGGCGATCCGCGGGATGAACGGGAAGATCGACTCCTCCTCGCGCTCGACGTTCTCGCCGATCAGCGCGCGGGCCTCGTCGTCGTTGGGCTGGACGAGGCGGCGCGGCGGGTCGTACGTCCAGGACGCGCTGCGGCCCTCGCCGTCGGCCCGGTAGGAGAGGATGACCTCCCAGGTGCCGTCGTCGCGCCGCCAGGAGTCCCAGCGTTCGGTGTCCTTCTCGGCGCCGCGCAGCGCGAGCCGCTCGGCGACGGCCTCGCCCAGCTGCGGTCCGGTGGACTCGCCGTGCCGGCGGATGGCGGTCTTGCGGGCGCGCTCGGCCATGAAGGCGCGCTCGGCGAGTACCGGTCCTTCGAAGCGGCGGACGCGGTCGACGGAGATGCCGGCGGCCTGGGCGACCTCCTCGGCGGAGGCACCGGCTCGTATCCGCGCCTGGATGTCACGCGGCCGGAGGTGGCTCTCGACCTCGATCTCGATCTGGCCGAGGCGCGGACGGTCACCCCGGATGGCGGCGCGCAGCCGCTCGTCGATGGGGAGGGTGTACTCCGTGCTGTCGGCAGCCTTGAGCACCAGCCGTGTGCCGTCGTTGCTGACGGCCACAACCCGCAGTTCGGGCACGGTTACCTCCCGGGTGGTGCCTGCCGACGTCACCTGCGTCGCTGCTCCCGTACTGAGTGTGGCCTGCCCGCTCGCGACTGGCCACAACCTTGCTGAGTTCCCCGGCGTGTCGGGCTTACGCCCGGGCTCGCCGCTGTGGCACGGTTGCCTTTTTGCCACGTCACCTGTTGACGTCGCGCCTGGGTGTCCCGGCCGTACTCGCACGCGAAGTGTTTCGCGACGGTCCGGGACGGGCGTCGCCGTGCGTGCCTGCGCCGTGGCTCTTTGTCGATCTGCCAGGTGATGGCCAGTCGACAAGTCGACCCAGGGCTCGGGCTTTACGAACAGTACTCCATTCGTGGCATCCAAAGGGGCGGCTCGCCGCTCAAGTCTCCCGCGATTCACGGGAATCTCAAGAGCGCGCTCCCCCGATGGAGGACGATCGACCGGGGCACGGTGATCATCTTCACATATATCCCCCGCGCAGAACCGCATTTTCGTCCCTTGTGTCCTTCTTTGGGCAAGATGGAGTGACTTGTTCGAAGAACAGTCGTACGAACCGAGGGATGTTGATGCCGGAGCAGAAGACTGCCGCGAAGCCGGCCGGGGAGGTCGAGGAGGAAGGTCGCAGGCGAATTGACCTGAGTGTGGCTCAGGTCGCGGCCAGTGCACTCGCCACCGTGGTGGGGGCAGTGCTCGCCTCCGAACTCGGCGTCTACGGAACCATTCTGGGCGCGGCGGTGGTGAGTGTCGGGGCGACCACCGGAAGTGCGGTGTTCCAGCACGTTTTCCGGCGCACCGGCGAACAATGGCGCGGCGCGGTGGAGCGGACCGGTCCGGGGGCGGCGGTGAACGGGCTCCGCCAGGTGCCGGGCGACCTCCCGGCCCCGGCCGGCGCGGCGGACGCAGCGGCCCCGGCCGGGCCGGTCTCCCCGGTGGGCTCCCCGGCGCTCTCCCCGGAGTGGAACGCACCGCAGGTGGTCCGGGTGCGCCGCCGGTGGACGTGGAAGACGTACACGGCGGTGTCCGGGCTGGTCTTCGTCCTGGCGATGGTGCCGATCGTCGGCTTCGAACTGGCCACCGGGCAGCCGGTGTCGGCGACGGTGAAGGGCGAGGCGGGCAGCGGCACCTCGCTGGGCGGCACGGTGCGCCCGAAGCCCGCGGACCCGTCCGCCCCGGCCGGCCGGCCGTCCGGCGGCCCCACCGGCGCACCGACGGGCGGCGCGTCGGCCTCGCCGGGGAAGGACGGCGGTGCCTCGGCGCCGGCCGTTCCGGATCGCAGCCCGGGCGCCGGGAGCAGCGGCGGGGCCTCGCCGTCGCAGAGCCCGGGGCCGACGCCGTCCGCCGGAGTCTCCTCGGGTGCGTCCGCCGGCCCCTCCGCGGGGTCCTCGGCCGGGCCGTCCGGCGGGGCGACCGCGAGCGGGGGCGCCGCCGAACCGTCCGGCGCGGCGAGCCCGAACCCGCCGGCCCCGACCGGTGCGCCGGCCGCCGCCCCCTCGGGCGCGACGGTCGGCTAGCCGGTCCGGGTGTCGCTGCGGGCCGGGGCCGCCGGACCGGCCTCAGGCGCCCAGGACCCGCCGCAGGTAGTCGTTGCCGAAGCGGCGCTGCGGGTCGACCTCGTCCCGCAGCGCCGTGAAGTCGGCGAAGTGCGGGTAGACCTCGGCGAGGTGGCCGGCGTCGCGGGTGTGCAGCTTGCCCCAGTGCGGCCGGCCGTGGTGGGCGGCCATCAGCTTCTCCACCTCGGTGAAGTAGCCCTGCTCGGCGGTGCCGCGGTAGAGGTGGACGGCGATGTAGGCGCTGTCCCGGCCGTTGGCGGTGGAGAGCCAGATGTCGTCGGCGGGGGCGAAGCGCACCTCGACGGGGAAGCTGATCCGCCAGTCGGAGCGCTCCACCATGGCCCGCAGCTCGCGCAGCACCCCGGCCACCTCCGCGCGCGGCACCGCGTACTCCATCTCCAGGAAGCGGACCTTGCGCGGGCTGGTGAACACCCGGTGGGCGGTGTCGGTGTAGCTGCGGTCCGACCAGGCGCGGCTGGCCAGCGAGGCGATGGTGGGCACGGCGCCGGGGAAGCGCCGGCCGACCCGGCAGGCGCCCTCCCAGACGATGTTGGAGAGGAAGTCGTCCTCCAGCCACTCCTTGAACCGGGGCAGCGGGGCGGCCGGCCCCTGGCTGCGGTTGTTGCGCTTGGTGGAGCAGCGGTCGGTGTGCGGGAACCAGTAGAACTCGAAGTGCTCGTTGACGGCGGTGAGGTCGTCGAGGCGGTCCAGCACCTCGTCGAAGCGCATCGGCTGCTCGTGGGCGGTGAGCAGGAAGGCCGGTTCGACGGCGAAGGTGAGCGCGGTGATCACGCCGAGCGCGCCGAGGCCGAGCCGGGCGCCCTGGAAGAGCTGCGGGTTCTCGGTGGGGGAGCAGTGCCGGACGCTGCCGTCGGCGAGGACGATCTCCAGGGCTCGGATCTGGGCGGCGAGCGAGCCGGAGTCCCGGCCGGTGCCGTGGGTGCCGGTGCTGGTCGCGCCGGCCACGGTCTGCACCTCGATGTCGCCCATGTTGGTGAGCGAGAGCCCGGCGGCGGCGAGCACGCGGTTGAGCCGGGAGAGCGGGAGGCCGGCCTCGACGGTGATGGTGCCGGCCTCGCGGTCGATGCCGCGGACGGCGGTGAGGGCGTGCGGGCGGACGAGGACGCCGTCGCCGGCGGAGGCGATCGAGGTGAAGGAGTGGCCGGAGCCGACGGCCTTGACGGTGCGGCCCGCGTCGGCTGCGCGCAGGATCTCCTTGGCCAGTTCCTCCGCGGTGCCCGGCGTGACCACCCGGGCCGGGTGGGCGCTCTGGTTGCCCGCCCAGTTGGTCCAGCGGGTGCGGGGTGCGGTACTGGCCTGGGGCATGCGGTGCCTCCTGCTCCGTGGCCGAACGCGTCGGCTCGCTCCGGGGCGGCCGGCCCGCCCTGCGGTCTCCCTACCCGCGGGTAGGCCGCGGGTAGGGAGGAGAGTAGTCAGTCGGCCGTTCGAGGTCTACGGTCCGCCGCCCGCAGGTGCCGGGTTCAGTGTTCGGCGCCGGCGGTCTGCCCGCTGGACCGGGCCGTCCCGGGGCCGGCGATTCCGGCCCGCAGGCGGCGCAGCCCGGCCAGGGCGACGAGCACGCCGAACACCCCGGCGACCAGCGGTACCCAGTATCCGGCGGAGGCGCCGGAGGCGTCGACCACCCAGCCGCCGGCGGAGGAGCCGAGGGCGACGCCGATGGCGAGCCCGGTGGTGGTCCAGGCCATGCCCTCGGTGAGCTGGGAGGCCGGGACGAGCCGCTCGACCAGGGCCATCGCGGAGATCAGGGTGGGGGAGATGGCGACGCCGGCGACCAGCAGGGCCGCGCCGGCCGCGATCAGCCCGCCCGGGCCGTGCACGGTCGAGGCGACGAGCAGGATCGGGATCATGCTGAGCGCCATCATCACCACCCCGGCGAAGAACCGGTTGGCCAGCGAGCCCTGCGGCTTGAGCGCGCCGTAGACGAGGCCGGCCAGGCCGGAGCCGAGCGCCCACACGGCGAGGACGAAGCTGGCCAGCTCCTTGTGCCCCTGGGCGTCGGCGAAGGCGACGGTGACGATCTCGACCGAGCCGAAGATCGCGCCGGTGGCGATGAAGGTGAGCACCAGGACGACCAGGCCGCCGTTGGCGATGGCACTGCCGCCGCCGCGGGTGGCGGCGGGGTGGACCGGCGGCTCGGTGCGGCGCTGGGCGGTGAACAGCACGGTGCCGACGGCGAGTGCGACGGCGGCGGCCAGCACGCCGGCCTCCGGGAACACGGTGGTGGCCAGCCCGACGGCGAGGATCGGGCCGACGATGAAGCAGAACTCGTCGACCACGGCCTCGAAGGAGTAGGCGGTGTGCAGCCTGGGCGCGTCGTCCCGGTAGAGGTGGGCCCAGCGGGCGCGGACCATGGCGCCCGCACTGGGCATCGCGCCCATCCCGACGGCGAACACGAACAGCGTCCAGGACGGCGCGCCGAAGTGGGCGCAGAGCAGCAGCCCGGCCCCGGCGGCCAGCGTGATCGCGGCGGCGGGGAGGGCCACCCGGCGCTGCCCGTGGCGGTCGACCAGCCAGGAGACCAGCGGCCCCAGTGCGCCGGCGGCCACCGCCAGGGTGGCCGACACCGCGCCCGCCAGCCCGTACGACCCTCTCAACTGGGAGAGCATGGTCACGATGCCGATGCCGGTCATCGAGATCGGCAGCCGGGCTATGAAGCCGGCCGAGGAGAAGGCCAGACTGCCGGGGGCGGTGAATATCTGGCGGTAAGTGGAGAGCACGGGGGAGCTCCGTGGGGTAAGGAACAAGGCTGGTCAACACAGCTTACGTACCTTGGCGAACAGTATTTTCCGGACACCCGGTGCCGCCCCGACGGCGCCGTCCGGCCCCTCAGTGGCAGGATCGGTGCCATGTCCGACGTGCGCAATCCCTCACCTCCCGGCGCCGCTCCGATCGCCGCCCGGCCGTACGACGCCCTGCTGTTGCTCTCCTTCGGCGGGCCCGAGGCCCCCGAGGACGTCGTCCCCTTCCTGGAGAACGTCACCCGCGGCCGGGGCATCCCGAAGGAGCGGCTCAAGGAGGTGGGCAAGCACTACTTCATGTTCGGCGGGGTGAGCCCGATCAACGAGCAGAACCGTGAGCTGCTGGCCGCACTGCGCAAGGACTTCGCCGAGCACGGCCTCGACCTGCCGGTCTACTGGGGCAACCGCAACTGGGCGCCCTACCTGGTCGACGCGCTGCGCGAGATCGCCGCCGACGGGCACCGCCGCATCGCCGTCCTCGCCACCAGCGCCTACGCCGGCTACTCGGGCTGCCGCCAGTACCGGGAGAACCTCGCCGACGCCCTCGCGGCGCTCGCCGCGGAGGGGCAGCCGGCCCTGCGGGTGGACAAGCTGCGGCACTTCTTCAACCACCCGGGCTTCGTCGAGCCGATGATCGACGCCACCGTGGCCGCCCTGCACGCGCTGCCCGAGCAGGCCCGGGCCGGCGCCCGGCTGGCGTTCACCACCCACTCGATCCCGGACGGCATGGCCGAGGCCTCCGGCGCACCGGACGACCCGGCCCGCGGCCGGCCCGGCGGCGCCTACGTCGCCCAGCACCTGGAGGTGGCCCGGCTGATCGCCGACGCCGTCGCCGGGCGCACCGGCGTGCCGGACCGCCCCTGGGAGCTGGTCTACCAGAGCCGCAGCGGCGCCCCGCACGTCCCGTGGCTGGAGCCCGACATCTGCGACCACCTGGAGGCGCAGCGGGCCGACGGCGCGCCCGCCGTGGTGATGGTCCCGATCGGCTTCGTCTCCGACCACATGGAGGTCAAGTACGACCTGGACACCGAGGCGGTGGCCAGGGCCGCCGAGCTCGGCCTGCCGGTCGCCCGCGCCGCCACCGTCGGCGCCGACCCGCGGTTCACCGCCGCCGTGCGCGAGCTCGTCCTGGAACGCGCCGCGACCGAGCGCGGTGAGGCCGTCACCCGCTGCGCCCTGGGTGCTCTCGGCCCCGCCCACGACGTCTGCGCGGTGGCCTGCTGCCCCAACCCGCGCGCCCCCCGCCCGGCCGCCGCCGAGCGCTGATCCCGCCCCGAGGAGAGCCCGTGCCCAGCCCCGAACTGCTCGACGAACTGCTCGACGTCGCCCTGGACGCCGCCCGGCGGGCGGGCGCGCTGCTGCGCGACGGCCGGCCCGCCGACCTGGGCGTCGCGGGCACCAAGAGCAGCCCGGTCGACGTCGTCACCGAGATGGACCTCGCCTCCGAGAAGCTGGTCGTGGAGCTGATCGGCACCCGCCGCCCGGCCGACGGCTACCTCGGTGAGGAGGGCGCCGACCGGCCCGGCACGAGCGGGGTCCGCTGGGTGGTCGACCCGCTCGACGGCACGGTCAACTACCTGTACGGGCTGCCCTCGTGGGCCGTCAGCGTGGCCGCCGAGCTGGACGGCGAGGCGGTCGTCGGCGTGGTGTACGCCCCGGCGCGCGGGGAGCTGTTCCAGGCGGTGCGGGGCCGTGGCGCCCGGCTGGACGGCCGGCCGCTCGCCGTCCGCGCGGCCCCGCCGTGGGGGCAGGCGCTGATCGGCACGGGCTTCAACTACGTGCAGCAGGTGCGGGTCCGGCAGGCCGAGGTGCTGCTTGCGCTGATGCCGGAGGTCCGCGACATCCGCCGGGGCGGGGCCGCCGCGGTGGACCTCTGCGACGTCGCGGCCGGGCGGCTGGACGGGTACTACGAGCGCGGGCTGGCGCCCTGGGACCGGGCGGCCGGCTGCCTGATCGCCGCCGAGGCGGGCGCGCTGGTCGGCGGCCGCCCCGGGCACGGTCCGGACGGTGAGCTGACCGTCGCCGCCGCCCCGGGCGTCTACGAGCCGCTCCAGGAGCGGCTGGCCGGGCTGCGGGCCTGGGCGGACCGGGGCTGACCGGCAGACCCGGCCCGGGGCCGGGCCCGCCTGCGGGCGGGCCCGGCCCCGGGCAGCGAAGAGCCCTGGCACACACGACGGATGCCAGGGCTTGGGTTTCGCACGGCCCCCGCAGGGCCGCTGGTGCCGGAGGTCCGGCGTCGGGTCGGTCGGGTGGCTCAGGCAGCGGTGCGGTGGCGCTCCAGCACCGTGTCCACGCCGTGCTCGGCGGCGAGCCGGCGGAGATCGTCCAGCTCGGACTGCTCCACCTCGGCCAGGAATTCGTCCCCGGCCTCGATCGCGCGGTGCAGGTCCTGCTCGGCGTTGGCTATGCGCTGCAGGATTCCGGCGGTGAAGGCGTCCATACGGGCCCCCTTACTGTGTCGGACGTGCACGTTCGTGCGTCCCCCGCCCCGGGATGCGAAGGTCAGCGGAAGCGTCCGATCCGGCAGGTCGAGATCTCCGGTCGGGCGCGGAGACGGCCCTCGGCCGCTCCCGTGACGCCCCAGCCCCAGGGCCGGCGCGGATGAACGCACGGCGGGTGGGTGCGATCGGCCAACAGCCAGATCGCGGGTGTGCACCTGTCCTCCCCGCCCCCGGGCGGAGGAAACCTCCCCGGGCGAGAAAGTTGCCTGTGTCACAGTCCAAGCGGAGTGTTCCCGCCACGAACCGTGCCCCGCCGCCGCCGCGCCGCCCGGTGCGAACGTGCCTCCGGGGCAGCTTATCGCTGCTTTACCGCCCGACCAGGCAGGATGGGGACCACCGTCGGAGCCGCGCGTCCGCTTCCGGGGCCGGCCTGGAGAAGGGACAACGACCGTGCGGGTTCTCGTCGTCGAGGACG
Source organism: Kitasatospora sp. NBC_01560 (assembly GCF_045208415.1). Taxonomy (NCBI): domain Bacteria; kingdom Bacillati; phylum Actinomycetota; class Actinomycetes; order Kitasatosporales; family Streptomycetaceae; genus Kitasatospora; species Kitasatospora sp. NBC_01560. The sequence goes on from NZ_CP109364.1 coordinate 6,476,690, forward strand.
AGCAGCTGCTCGCCGAGGCCGTGGCCACCGGCCTGCGCCGCGAGGCCATGGCTGTCGACGTGGTGTACGACGGGGAGGCCGCGCTCCAGCGCATCGCGGTCAACGACTACGACGTCGTGGTCCTGGACCGCGACCTGCCGCTGGTCCACGGGGACGACGTCTGCCGCAGCGTGGTGGAGCAGGGGCTGGCCACCCGGGTGATCATGCTGACCGCCTCCGGCGACATCAGCGACCGGGTCGAGGGCCTGGAGATCGGCGCCGACGACTACCTTCCCAAGCCGTTCGCCTTCAGCGAACTCGTCGCCCGGGTCAGGGCGCTGGGCCGTCGGGCGACCGTCCCGCTGCCCCCGGTGCTGGAGCGCGCGGGCATCTCGCTCGACCCCGGCCGCCGCGAGGTGATCCGCGACGGGCGGACCGTCCAGCTCGCCCCCAAGGAGTTCGCCGTCCTGGAGGTGCTGATGCGGGCGGGCGGCGCCGTCGTCTCCGCCGAGCAGCTGCTGGAGAAGGCCTGGGACGAGCACACCGACCCGTTCACCAACGTCGTGCGGGTCACCGTGATGACGCTCCGCCGCAAGCTCGGCGACCCGCCGGTGATCGTCACCGTCCCCGGCTCCGGCTACCGGATCTGACCCCCGCCGGCCCCCGCGGCCGGCCCACCGCGCCCGCCCGCCCGGCGGACGCGCTCCGAGAGGACCATCATGACCACCCCGCCCCCGGCCGGCGGGCCCTCCGGCGCGCCCGCCGGCGGCCCGCGCGCCGTACCGTCCAGGCCCGTACCGCCGAAGCCCGAGCACCCGCCGCGCGCGCCCCGGCTGCACCACGCCTCGCACGAGACCTACGTCCCCGGTGACGGCATGCTCGCCTGGCTGCCGTTCCGCCCGACCATCCGGATGCGCCTCACCCTGCTCTACGGCGGGATGTTCCTGATGGCGGGCGTGGTGCTGCTGCTGCTGATGTACTTCTTCGTCCGGCAGGCCCTGCACGACGTGGCGCCGCCCAAGCTCGACTTCAGCGTGCTCGACCGCAACGGGAACGTCTCCTCGGTGTTCATGGTCGGCGGCGTCCCGATGAGCAGCGACCAGCTCAACCAGATGCTGGCCGGCCGGCACGAGGTGGCCTCCAACGCCGCCCTCAACACGCTGCTGCGCAAGTCCCTCACCATGCTGGTCTGCCTCGCGGTGATCGCCTTCATCGCCGGCTACGCGATGGCCGGCCGGGTGCTGCGCCCGCTCGGCCGGATCACCCGCACCGCCCGCGAGGTGGCCTCCTCCGACCTGCACCGGCGGATCGAGCTGGACGGGCCGGACGACGAGCTGAAGGAGCTCGCCGACACCTTCGACGACATGCTCGACCGGTTGGACCGCTCCTTCGACTCCCAGCGCCGCTTCGTCGCCAACGCCTCGCACGAGCTGAGAACCCCGCTGGCGATCAACCGGACGCTGCTGGAGGTCCAGCTCTCCGACCCGGCCGCCTCGGCCGACCTCCAGCAGCTCGGCAAGACCCTGCTGGCCACCAACGAGCGCAGCGAGCAGCTGGTCGAGGGCCTGCTGCTGCTCGCCCGCAGCGAGAACGAGCTGACCGACCGCCGCGCGGTGGAGCTCTCCGAGGTGGCCGCCCGGGCCCTGGAGCAGACCCGGGCCGAGGCCGGCCGGCGCGAGGTCGAGCTGCGCGCCACGCTCACGCCGGTCGTGGTCGGCGGCAACGGCGTCCTGCTGGAGCGGCTCGCGCTGAACCTGCTGCAGAACGCGGTGCGCTACAACGTCGCCGGCGGCTGGGTCGAGATCACCACCGCCGAGGTGCCGGGCGGCGGCGAGCTGGTGGTCTCGAACACCGGCCCGGTCGTCCCCGGCTACGAGCTGGAGCACATCTTCGAGCCGTTCCGCCGGGTCAAGGGCGCCGACCGCACCCGCAGCGACAAGGGGGTCGGGCTCGGCCTGTCGATCGTCCGCTCGGTGGTCCGGGCGCACGGAGGCACCGTCGAGGCCACCCCGCGTGCCGGAGGGGGCCTGACCATGCGGGTGCGTGTTCCGGGCGCCTGACCACCCGCGCAGGGCCTTCTCGCCCCCCTTGCGCCGACCGGGTCGGCCGCACTCCGTGCGCCGACCGTTCCGAGCCGCCCCCGCCGGGCCTGTCAAGACGACATAAGCCCTGGCGGGGGCGGCTTGTCATTTCCGGTCCGAGCAACTTACGGTGTCGTAACCTACGCAACCGTAGGTGAACCCGACCGTGCGTCCCCGACGTGCCCGCCCAGCGCGCCCGTCCCGCGCGTGCCAGTGCCCCCAGGAGCCTGATCGTGACCATCGCCCCCGTGCAGCGGACCGCCTCGCTCGGATCCAGCGCCTGGACCGACGCGCGACTGATCATGGCCCTCGAAGAGGTGGTGGAGCAGGAGCTCAACCGCCACCTCAAGGTCGCCAAGGACTGGATGCCCCACGAGTTCGTCCCGTGGAGCCAGGGCCGCGACTTCGAGGGCGTGCTGGGCGGCGAGGCCTGGTCCCTGGAGCAGTCCCAGGTGACCCCGCTCGGCCGGGTCGCGCTGGTGGTCAACCTGCTGACCGAGGACAACCTCCCCAGCTACCACCACGAGATCGCCACCATGTTCGGCCGCGAGGGCGCCTGGGGCACCTGGGTGCACCGCTGGACGGCCGAGGAGGGCCGGCACGGCATAGCGATCCGCGACTTCCTGCTCGCCACCCGGGCCGTCGACCCGAACGAGCTGGAGCGGGCCCGGATGAGCCACATGTCGGAGGGCTTCGAGTCCGACAACTCGCACAGCATGCTGCACTCGGTGGCCTACGTGGCCTTCCAGGAGCTCGCCACCCGCATCTCGCACCGCAACACCGGCCACCACGCCGGCGACCCGCTCTGCGACCAGCTGCTGGCGAAGATCGCCAACGACGAGAACCTGCACATGATCTTCTACCGGAACCTGCTCAAGGCCGCCCTGGAGATCGCCCCCGACCAGGCCATGCGGGCCATCTCCGACGTGGTCACCGACTTCCGGATGCCCGGCCACGGCATCCCCGGCTTCGAGCGGGCCGCCGCGCAGATCGCCATCGGCGGGGTCTACAACCTGCGCATCCACCACGACGACGTGCTGCAGCCGGTGCTGCGCCACCTCAAGGTCATGGAGGTCTCCGGCCTCGGCCCCGACGGCCTGCAGGCCCAGGACGAGCTCGGCGTCTTCCTCGGCGGCCTGGACGCCCAGGCGACCAAGTTCGACGAGCGGCAGGCGGCCCTGCTCGCCCGCCGTGCGGCCCGGCAGGCCGCCCGGTAGGCCTCCCGGTAGGTCTCCCGGTGGCGGAGTGGCCGCGGGGGCGGCCGGCGGGCGGCACGCGCCGTCCGCCGGCGACGCGCGCCGGTGGCGGACCGGTGGTGGGCCGGTCCGGGACCGGTAGCGGCCGGACACGAACCGGCGGGGGCGGCACAGCGTGGATCAGGCCGCTCCGCTTGGGTGGATTTTCCGTGGTTTGCCCCGGAAGATTCGGAACGTGACGAAGGTCACACCGTGTCGCTGCAAGGGTTGGCCCGACCTCGGAGCGTGATCATGGCCGACGTCGCTCCGGTTGCCGTCCGTGAGCGAATCGGCCATCGGATCCGGCCCGGTGGATCGGCGCCCGCCCCTGGTGGGCAAGGGAGCGGGCGGCCGGTGGGGCGGCCATTGGTCACTGTGCGTGCCCGCCGGACGGCCCCGCGCACGGGCCGGCGATGGCCCAGCGTGAGGCCTCCGGCCCTTGATCGGATCACCCCAACGGACCCCTGGCTGAGTGTCGATTGAGTAACAGGGCTTGAAGTAAGGCAAAATCTCCGCCTCGGGTCGGGCACAAGACCGACCCCCCATGCGTTACGTGCGCTGGAGATACCCGCACACACCGCACAACCCGGAGGGGGAGAGCGAAAAAATGGCAACGGACTACGACACCCCACGCAAGACCGATGACGACCTCAACGAGGACAGCATCGAGGAACTGAAGGCTCGGCGTAACGAGAAGACCGGTAGCTCGGTCGACGTCGACGAGTTCGAGGCGGCCGAGGGCCTGGAGCTTCCCGGCGCCGACCTCTCGAACGAGGAGCTTTCCGTCCGGGTGCTGCCGCGCCAGGCCGACGAGTTCACCTGCATGAGCTGCTTCCTGGTGCACCACCGCAGCCAGCTGTACAGCGAGAAGAACGGCAACCCGATCTGCCGGGACTGCGGCGCCTGAGCACGAGGGCGGTCATGGCCCGGGCCTCGCAGCCAGCGAGACCGGCACACCGTCCCTTCCGGCCCCGGGCAGCGGGGCCGGACGGCAGCTCCGGCGACCGTCGAGGCGGACGCACCGGCAGTACGGAGTCAGGCAGTAGCCAGCGCAGCACCTTGTACGCGTGTCGTGCCGCACCTCGAGCGGCACCTCGCGGAGTACGGAGACAAGAGGGACGGTCCCGCTTCGGCGGAACCGTCCCTCTCCGTTCGCCGGGTCTCTCGCGCCCCGGGCCCTCGCTGCGGCGCTGCCGGGCGGACTGCCCGGCAGCGCGTCAGGTGCGGGCGCCGCGGCGGGCCGCCTCCAGCGCCTCGGCCAGCTTCATCGGCGAGCGGGTCGACAGGTACAGGTACGGCGTCGGGTCGGCCGGATCACTGACCTCGACCCGCAGCGCGGTCGGGACGTAGCTGCGCAGCAGCATGAAGGCGCGCGGATCCGCGCTGCGGCCGCGCCAGGCCACCGCCTCGGCGGGGCTCAGCGGGTGCGCGGTGCCGAGGGCGTCGACCGGGATCCGGGCCTGGCCCGCGACCAGCGATCCCTGAACCACGCGGATCCGGGCGGAGCCGTAGCTGCTGATCGCGGCCGCGCCGGCCGCGATGCCGACCACCAGCCCGACCAGCGCGCCCACCGCGCTGAGACGCAGCAGGATCAACGCGAGCGTGAGCCCGATCGCGACCGGGAGCAACCACCAGGAGCGCGGCACGGTGAGGCGTTCGTCGTACATGCCCCCATTGTGGGCGCCGTTACGCCGGCGCAGGGACGGCACCCCCGCTCCCCGCGCGGCTACCGGCGGGTAGGGTCGGGCGGCGTGACCGGTTCCACCGCCCCCGCCTCCCCGTCCGCCCCGCCGGCGCCGAGCACCGCGCCGTCGCCGACCACGCCGACGGCCCCGCCGCGCCCGCCGTCGCCGACCACGCCCCCGCCGGACGCGGTGCTGCCGCCCCGGGCCCCCGAGGCCCCGGCGCCGGGCAGCCGGCTCGGCTCGCACTACGAGCACTGCTTCGGCTGCGGCCCGGCACACCCCGGCGGCCTGCGGATCGACGCGGTGGCCGGCGAGGGGCTCGACGTCACCGCCGAGATCACCGTCCGCCCGACCCACCAGGGCGGCCCCGGCCTGGCCCACGGGGGCCTGCTGACCACGGCGATGGACGAGACGCTCGGGACGCTGAACTGGCTGCTGCACGCCCCGGCCGTCACCGGCCGGCTGGAGACCGACTTCGTCCGCCCGGTGCCCGTCGGCTCGGTGCTGCACCTGCGCGCCTGGATCACCGGCGTGCACGGCCGCAAGATCTACAGCGCCGCCGAGGCGCGGATCGGCGGCCCGGACGGACCGGTCGCCGTGCGTGCGCAGGCACTCTTCATCCAGGTGAAGCTGGAACACTTCACCACGCACGGTCGGCCCGAGGACATCGAGAAGGTCCTCGACGACCCGGATCTGATGAAGCGCGCCCGAGCCTTTGAGGTGAACCCTTGAGCAGCACCCCCCGTCCTCCCGTCGACGTTCTGATCAGGCGAATCGACGCCGAGCTGCCGCTGCCCGCGTACGCGCAGCCCGGTGACGCCGGTGCCGACCTGCGGACCACCGTCGACGCCGAGCTGGCCCCCGGCGAGCGCGCCGTGCTCCCGACCGGGATCGCCATCGCGCTGCCCGACGGCTACGCGGCCTTCGTCCACCCCCGGTCCGGCCTGGCAGCTCGTTGCGGAGTTGCTCTGGTGAACGCCCCAGGGACGGTCGATGCCGGGTACCGTGGAGAGATCAAGGTGATCGTCGTCAACCTGGACCCGCGCGAGGCGGTGAGCTTCCGCCGAGGGGACCGGATCGCCCAGCTGGTCATCCAGCAGGTCGAGAAGGCCCGCTTCCACGAGGTGGCCGAACTGCCCGGGTCGGCGCGAGCCGAGGGCGGGTTCGGGTCGACCGGCGGCCACGCCGCGGTCTAGGCTGCCCGCGGCCTCGCAGGAAGCCGAGCAGGTATTCGCATCGGTCTTGGACCGGGAAGGACAGTGACCGTGTTCCGTCGTCGCCAGAAGAGCGAGGACGCTGTCGAGCAGCTCGCCGACGACGCCATCAGCGCCGACGAGACGGCCGATGACGTCGAAGGTTCCGCCGAGAGCGAGAACGAGACCGACCTGGACCCGACCGACCGGGTCGGGCTCCCGCCGGCCCCGCGTCCGGACGGACCGTGGGACCACTCCGAGCTGGAGAACCCCGAGGAGGGCCGGGTCGACCTCGGGGGCCTGCTGGTCCCCGGTGTCGAGGGCATGGAGCTGCGCGTGGAGGTGGCCGGCGACGCGATCGTCGCGGCGACCCTGGTCCTCGGCAACAGCGCCATCCAGCTCCAGGCCTTCGCGGCCCCCAAGTCGGAGGGCATCTGGGGCGAGGTCCGCGAGGAGATCGCCAACGGCATCACCTCCCAGGGCGGCATCATCGAGGAGGAGGAGGGCCCGCTCGGCTGGCACCTCCGGGCCCAGGTCCCCGTGCAGCTGCCGGACGGCACGCAGGGCGTCCAGCTGGTGCGCTTCGTCGGCTGCGACGGGCCGCGCTGGTTCCTCCGCGGTGTCATTTCGGGCCAGGCTGCGGTGCAGCCCGAGATGGCCGGGATCCTGGAGCAGGTCTTCCAGCAGACGGTCGTCGTCCGCGGCGAGATCCCGATGGCGCCCCGGGACCCGATCGTCCTGAAGCTCCCCGAGGACGCGCAGATGGTCGCCGACGGTGGCGGGGCGGCCGCCACCGCCGACGAGACCGACAACCGCTTCGGCGGCACCGCGCTCGACCCGTTCGCCCGCGGCCCGGAGATCACCGAGGTCCGCTGAGCCGGCTGCACGGCTCGCCCGTCGCCCCCGCCCGGATGCCCGGGCGGGGGCGATTTGCATGTGGCGGGCCCGTCCCCGTACAGTTTCGGAGTCGCCGCGAGAGAGCGGGGACAACGCGGAAAGCAAATCCGATGAATGAAACTCCGGAAAAACGGAGCGAAAACATCTGGTAAGCTGGAAACACGAAAGAACGAAGCGCCCGGAGGGCCGGTGTGAAAGCCGCCTGAAGGAAGTGTCCGTTCCTTGAGAACTCAACAGCGTGCCAAAAGTCAACGCCAGATATGTTGACATCCCCGGCCTCGATCGTTTGATCGGGGTTGGAGATTCCTTTTGAAGTAAAACACTAGCGAGGACGCAGTGCGCGGGGCCGCCCTATTCCGGTGGTTGCCGTGCCGCTCGACGCGAGTGCAGCTCGACTGCTTTTCATTAAGCACTGTCGAGAAGACATTCACGGAGAGTTTGATCCTGGCTCAGGACGAACGCTGGCGGCGTGCTTAACACATGCAAGTCGAACGGTGAAGCCCTTCGGGGTGGATCAGTGGCGAACGGGTGAGTAACACGTGGGCAATCTGCCCTGCACTCTGGGACAAGCCCTGGAAACGGGGTCTAATACCGGATATGACCACGGTCCGCATGGACTGTGGTGTAAAGCTCCGGCGGTGCAGGATGAGCCCGCGGCCTATCAGCTTGTTGGTGGGGTAATGGCCTACCAAGGCGACGACGGGTAGCCGGCCTGAGAGGGCGACCGGCCACACTGGGACTGAGACACGGCCCAGACTCCTACGGGAGGCAGCAGTGGGGAATATTGCACAATGGGCGAAAGCCTGATGCAGCGACGCCGCGTGAGGGATGACGGCCTTCGGGTTGTAAACCTCTTTCAGCAGGGAAGAAGCGCAAGTGACGGTACCTGCAGAAGAAGCACCGGCTAACTACGTGCCAGCAGCCGCGGTAATACGTAGGGTGCGAGCGTTGTCCGGAATTATTGGGCGTAAAGAGCTCGTAGGCGGCCTGTCGCGTCGGATGTGAAAGCCCGGGGCTTAACCCCGGGTCTGCATTCGATACGGGCAGGCTAGAGTGTGGTAGGGGAGATCGGAATTCCTGGTGTAGCGGTGAAATGCGCAGATATCAGGAGGAACACCGGTGGCGAAGGCGGATCTCTGGGCCATTACTGACGCTGAGGAGCGAAAGCGTGGGGAGCGAACAGGATTAGATACCCTGGTAGTCCACGCCGTAAACGTTGGGAACTAGGTGTTGGCGACATTCCACGTCGTCGGTGCCGCAGCTAACGCATTAAGTTCCCCGCCTGGGGAGTACGGCCGCAAGGCTAAAACTCAAAGGAATTGACGGGGGCCCGCACAAGCAGCGGAGCATGTGGCTTAATTCGACGCAACGCGAAGAACCTTACCAAGGCTTGACATATGCCGGAAACGGCCAGAGATGGTCGCCCCCTTGTGGTCGGTATACAGGTGGTGCATGGTTGTCGTCAGCTCGTGTCGTGAGATGTTGGGTTAAGTCCCGCAACGAGCGCAACCCTTGTTCTGTGTTGCCAGCATGCCTTTCGGGGTGATGGGGACTCACAGGAGACTGCCGGGGTCAACTCGGAGGAAGGTGGGGACGACGTCAAATCATCATGCCCCTTATGTCTTGGGCTGCACACGTGCTACAATGGTCGGTACAAAGGGCTGCGATGCCGCGAGGCGGAGCGAATCCCAAAAAGCCGGCCTCAGTTCGGATTGGGGTCTGCAACTCGACCCCATGAAGTTGGAGTTGCTAGTAATCGCAGATCAGCATGCTGCGGTGAATACGTTCCCGGGCCTTGTACACACCGCCCGTCACGTCACGAAAGTCGGTAACACCCGAAGCCGGTGGCCTAACCCGTAAGGGGAGGAGCCGTCGAAGGTGGGACCAGCGATTGGGACGAAGTCGTAACAAGGTAGCCGTACCGGAAGGTGCGGCTGGATCACCTCCTTTCTAAGGAGCACATGGCCGCTTGCAGGCGAATGTTCTGCACGGTCGCTCATGGGTGGAACGTTGACTATTCGGCACATCAGGTATGGGCCTGTGAGTACTGCTTCGGCGTGGAAAACAGAGCACCGCATGATGGGTCGGGCACGTTGTTGGGTCCTGAGGGAACGGCCGTATGGTCGTTGCTTCAGAGATGCCGGTCTCACTTGAGGCAGCCCGTTTCGGGTTGTTGATGGTGGGTGACTGGTCGTTGTTTGAGAACTGCACAGTGGACGCGAGCATCTGTGGCCAAGTTTTTAAGGGCGCACGGTGGATGCCTTGGCACCAGGAACCGATGAAGGACGTGGGAGGCCACGATAGTCCCCGGGGAGCCGTCAACCAGGCTTTGATCCGGGGGTTTCCGAATGGGGAAACCCGGCAGTCGTCATGGGCTGTCACCCATACCTGAACACATAGGGTATGTGGAGGGAACGCGGGGAAGTGAAACATCTCAGTACCCGCAGGAAGAGAAAACAACCGTGATTCCGGGAGTAGTGGCGAGCGAAACCGGATGAGGCTAAACCATCAGCGTGTGAGACCCGGCAGGGGTTGCGCTGGTGGGGTCGTGGGATTTTTCTTGATCGGTCTGCCGGCCGGTCGACGAGTCAGAAACCGTATGGGTAGTCGAAGGACATGCGAAAGGTCCGGCGTAGAGGGTAAGACCCCCGTAGACGAAATCTGTACGGCTCGTTTGAAGAACTCCCAAGTAGCACGGGGCCCGAGAAATCCCGTGTGAATCTGGCGGGACCACCCGCTAAGCCTAAATATTCCCTGGTGACCGATAGCGGATAGTACCGTGAGGGAATGGTGAAAAGTACCGCGGGAGCGGAGTGAAATAGTACCTGAAACCGTGTGCCTACAAGCCGTGGGAGCGTCGGACATGCAGCTTGCTGTGTGTCTCGTGACTGCGTGCCTTTTGAAGAATGAGCCTGCGAGTTTGCGGTGTGTAGCGAGGTTAACCCGTGTGGGGTAGCCGTAGCGAAAGCGAGTCCGAATAGGGCGTTTCAGTTGCATGCCCAAGACCCGAAGCGGAGTGATCTAGCCATGGGCAGGTTGAAGCGGAGGTAAGACTTCGTGGAGGACCGAACCCACCAGGGTTGAAAACCTGGGGGATGACCTGTGGTTAGGGGTGAAAGGCCAATCAAACTCCGTGATAGCTGGTTCTCCCCGAAATGCATTTAGGTGCAGCGTCACGTGTTTCTTGCCGGAGGTAGAGCACTGGATAGGCGATGGGCCTCACCGGGTTACTGACCTTAGCCAAACTCCGAATGCCGGTAAGTGAGAGCGTGGCAGTGAGACTGTGGGGGATAAGCTCCATGGTCGAGAGGGAAACAGCCCAGAACACCGACTAAGGTCCCTAAGCGTGTGCTAAGTGGGAAAGGATGTGGAGTCGCAGAGACAACCAGGAGGTTGGCTTAGAAGCAGCCACCCTTGAAAGAGTGCGTAATAGCTCACTGGTCAAGTGATTCCGCGCCGACAATGTAGCGGGGCTCAAGCACATCACCGAAGTCGTGTCATTGCAGCATATAGGGCCAACGCCTGCTGTGATGGGTAGGGGAGCGTCGTGTGCCGGGTGAAGCGGCGGTGGAAACCAGTCGTGGACGGTACACGAGTGAGAATGCAGGCATGAGTAGCGATACAAGAGTGAGAAACTCTTGCGCCGATTGACCAAGGGTTCCTGGGTCAAGCTGATCTGCCCAGGGTAAGTCGGGACCTAAGGCGAGGCCGACAGGCGTAGTCGATGGACAACGGGTTGATATTCCCGTACCCGCTTTGAAGCGCCAACGCTGAACCAGGTGATGCTAAGGCCGTGAAGCCGGCCCGGAGTCTTCGGACAAAGGGACGTGGTGGAGCCGCCGGACCAAGTCTGTATTAGGTGAGCGATGGGGTGACGCAGGAAGGTAGTCCAGCCCGGGCGGTGGTTGTCCCGGGGTAAGGGTGTAGGCCGAGTGATAGGCAAATCCGTCACTCATTGAGGCTGAGACCTGATGCCGAGCCGATTGTGGTGAAGTGGATGATCCTATGCTGTCGAGAAAAGCCTCTAGCGAGTTTCATGGCGGCCCGTACCCCAAACCGACTCAGGTGGTCAGGTAGAGAATACCGAGGCGTTCGGGTGAACTATGGTTAAGGAACTCGGCAAAATGCCCCCGTAACTTCGGGAGAAGGGGGCCATTCCTGGTGGAGAGTCTTGCACTCCGAGCTGGGGGTGGCCGCAGAGACCAGCGAGAAGCGACTGTTTACTAAAAACACAGGTCCGTGCGAAGCCGTAAGGCGATGTATACGGACTGACGCCTGCCCGGTGCTGGAACGTTAAGGGGACCGGTTAGCTCTGATTCGTCGGGGCGAAGCTGAGAACTTAAGCGCCAGTAAACGGCGGTGGTAACTATAACCATCCTAAGGTAGCGAAATTCCTTGTCGGGTAAGTTCCGACCTGCACGAATGGCGTAACGACTTCTCGACTGTCTCAACCATAGGCCCGGTGAAATTGCATTACGAGTAAAGATGCTCGTTTCGCGCAGCAGGACGGAAAGACCCCGGGACCTTTACTATAGCTTGATATTGGTGTTCGGTTCGGCTTGTGTAGGATAGGTGGGAGACTTTGAAGCAGCAACGCCAGTTGTTGTGGAGTCGTCGTTGAAATACCACTCTGGTCGTGCTGGATGTCTAACCTGGGTCCGTGATCCGGATCAGGGACAGTGTCTGGTGGGTAGTTTAACTGGGGCGGTTGCCTCCTAAAGAGTAACGGAGGCGCCCAAAGGTTCCCTCAGCCTGGTTGGCAATCAGGTGTTGAGTGTAAGTGCACAAGGGAGCTTGACTGTGAGACTGACGGGTCGAGCAGGGACGAAAGTCGGGACTAGTGATCCGGCGGTGGCTTGTGGAAGCGCCGTCGCTCAACGGATAAAAGGTACCCCGGGGATAACAGGCTGATCTTCCCCAAGAGTCCATATCGACGGGATGGTTTGGCACCTCGATGTCGGCTCGTCGCATCCTGGGGCTGGAGTAGGTCCCAAGGGTTGGGCTGTTCGCCCATTAAAGCGGTACGCGAGCTGGGTTTAGAACGTCGTGAGACAGTTCGGTCCCTATCCGCTGTGCGCGTAGGAGTGTTGAGAAGGGCTGTCCCTAGTACGAGAGGACCGGGACGGACGAACCTCTGGTGTGCCAGTTGTCCTGCCAAGGGCATGGCTGGTTGGCTACGTTCGGGAGGGATAACCGCTGAAAGCATCTAAGCGGGAAGCCTGCTTCGAGATGAGCACTCCCACCTCCTTGAGAGGGTAAGGCTCCCAGTAGACGACTGGGTTGATAGGCCGGATATGGAAGCCCTGTAAGGGGTGGAGTTGACCGGTACTAATAGGCCGAGGGCTTGTCCTCAGTTGCTCGCGTCCACTGTGTTGTTCTGAAACAACGACCCCCATGCCAGGTCACGGTATGGGTGCGGTGATAAGTTTCATAGTGTTTCGGTGGTCATAGCGTGAGGGAAACGCCCGGTTACATTCCGAACCCGGAAGCTAAGCCTCACAGCGCCGATGGTACTGCAGGGGGGACCCTGTGGGAGAGTAGGACGCCGCCGAACAATCATTCCAGAAAGACCCCCTCCGGATTCCGGAGGGGGTCTTTCTGCATGTACGGGCACATAACATGCCCGGATACAGGTAGGCAGATGGACAGAGAGCCCCGTCCGGGTCCCGGGCGGGGCTCTCTGCCTTCCCGGCCGGCCCGGCAGGCCGGGAGGACGGCACTACAGCGTGAGCTTGAAGCCGAGGTGCGAGGCGACGAAGCCGAGCCGCTCGTAGAAGCGGTGGGCGTCGGTGCGGGTGGTGTCGGAGGTGAGCTGCACGAGGTGGGCGTCGAGCTCGCGGGAGCGGTCGATCGCCCAGTGGATCAGCTCGGTGCCGAGCCCGCTGCCGCGTTCGTCGGCGTGGATCCGGACGGCCTCGATGATGGTCCGGGTGGAGCCCTTCCGGGAGAGCCCGGGGACGATGGTCAGCTGGAGGGTGCCTACCGTCCGGCCGGCGCGATCGGCGACGACCAGGTGCTGGTGCGGGTCGGTGTCGATGCGGGTGAAGGCGGCGCGGTAGGGGGTGAGGTCGTCGGGGCTCTCCCGGGCGGCGCCCAGGGGGTCGTCGGCGAGCATGGCCACTATCGCCGGCAGGTCGTCGGCGGTGGCCCGGCGGATCGTCAGATCGGTCATGATCACAGCCTAGGCGGCCCGCGCGGGGCCGCCTTGCCCGAGCGAGGGGACTGCTGGACCTTCCGCCGCCCGATGCGGCCCCGGTGGCCTCCTGCGGCCCTCCAGGCCCCGTGCGGGGCCATGTCGACGGCCTCCCGCGGGCCCGGTCGCCCTGCGGTGACCCGTCGTCACCCGTCCCTCGGCGTGCTGGTGATGACGGCGAAGGCGGCACCGTGCGGGTCGATCAGCTGCGCGAGCCGGCCGACGCCGTGCACGTCCGTAGCGGGAACGCGGACGGTCGCGCCGAGCTGCCCGGCGAGTGCGACGGCGGCGTCCACATCGGGGACTTCGATGTACGGCAGCCAGTGCGAGGCGGTGCCGGCGGCGGTCTGCTCCGGGCCGAGCTGCGTGATGCCGCCGAGCGCGTCGTCCGTGCCGCCGCCGGCGGGGGTGAGGACGGTGTACATCGCCTCGCCGAGCGGGACGTCCTGCTCCTGCCAGGAGAGGACGGCCCGGTAGAACACCTTCGCCGCCTCGGCGTCGATGCTGTGGCACTCCGCCCAGCAGAGGGCGCCCTCCCCGTCGACCGCCTCCAGGCCGGGTACGGCGAAGGGCTCCCGGACGGCGAACCCGGCGCCGGTGGGGTCGGTGAACCCGGTTGCCCGGGCGCCGGGCGGAGCGGGGCGGACGGTGCCGCCGGCGGCCTCGACGAGTCGGGCGGTCCGGCCCGCGTCGGGCGTGCAGAAGTGGATCGTCCAGCCGGAGCCGGAGCCGGAGCCGGAGCCGGAGCCGGTGAGCGGGGTCAGGGCGGCGACGGTCCGGCCGTCGTGGCGGAAGAGTCCGGAGCCGTCGGACGAGGAGCCGCCGCGACTGTCGGACGCGTCGGGGTCGGGGCCGGGCAGCTCGGTGGGGGCGAAGGTCCAGCCGAACACCGTCGCGTAGAAGGCGACCGAGGCGTCGGTGTCCGGGCTGGTCAGGTCGAGCCAGTTGGGGGAGCCGGGGGTGAAGGCGGTGGTGAGCACGGCGGCACTGCTCCTTGGCCGCTGCCCGTCGCGGTCGGGGCGCGGTCGGGTCCGGGGCGCGGTCGGGGTGGAATCCGCCACCAGCCTGGCACTGCTCCCGCGGGGGCCGCACCCGCTGGGCCGGGCGGGCCACCGCCCGTACCGTGCCCCGCCCGTACCGTGCCCCGCGCGACCGGCGCAACCGGTGTCCGATGCAGACGGTACGGTGCGGAGCGTAACTGCACCCGTACGGACGAAGGGGGCCCGGTGGCCAGGCAGACGCAGCAGTCGCCGGCGGCTCAGGCGAGCCCGCCGCGCCAGCTGGCCCAGGTGGACGGCGTGCTGGAGCGGATCACCTACGCCAACGAGGAGACCGGCTACACGGTCGCCCGGGTGGACACCGGCCGGGGTGGCAACGACCTGCTGACGGTGGTCGGCGCGCTGCTGGGGGCCCAGCCGGGGGAGTCGCTGCGGTTGCACGGCCGGTGGGGCTCGCACCCGCAGTACGGCAAGCAGTTCGTGGTGGAGAACTACACGACGGTGCTGCCGGCGACGATCCAGGGCATCCAGCGGTACCTGGGGTCGGGGCTGATCAAGGGGATCGGGCCCCGGTTCGCCGAGCGGATCGTCGAGCGCTTCGGGGTGGACACCCTGGAGGTGATCGAGAACGAGCCGGGCCGGCTGATCGAGGTGCCTGGGCTGGGGCCGAAGCGGACGAAGAAGATCGCGGTGGCGTGGGAGGAGCAGAAGTCCATCAAGGAGGTGATGGTCTTCCTGCAGGGGGTCGGCGTCTCGACCTCGCTGGCGGTGCGGATCTACAAGCAGTACGGGGACGGCTCGATCGGGGTGGTGAAGAACGAGCCGTACCGGCTGGCGTCGGACGTCTGGGGCATCGGCTTCCTGACGGCGGACCGGATCGCGCAGGCGGTGGGGATCCCGCACGACAGTCCGGAGCGGGTGAAGGCGGGGCTGCAGTACGCGCTGTCGCAGAGCAGTGACCAGGGGCACTGCTACCTGCCGGAGGAGCGGCTGATCGCGGACGGGGTGAAGCTGCTCCAGGTGGACGTCGGCCTGGTGATCGACTGCCTGGCGGAGCTGGTCGCGACGGAGGGAGTGGTGCGCGAGTCGGTGCCGGGGGACGCCGGCGAGCCGATCACCGCGGTGTACCTGGTGCCGTTCCACCGGGCGGAGATCTCGCTGGCGAACCAGTTGCTGCGGCTGCTGCGGGCGGAGTCGGACCGGATGCCGTGGTTCTCGGACGTCGACTGGCCGGCGGCGCTGGCCTGGCTGGCGAAGCGGACGGGGGCAGAGCTGGCACCGGAGCAGGAGCAGTCCGTCCGGCTGGCGCTGACCGAGAAGGTCGCGGTGCTGACGGGCGGGCCGGGCTGCGGCAAGTCGTTCACGGTGAAGTCGATCGTGACGCTGGCGCTGGCGAAGCGGGCCAAGGTGGTGCTGGCGGCGCCGACCGGCCGGGCGGCGAAGCGGCTGGCGGAGCTGACCGGGGTGGAGGCGTCGACCGTCCACCGGCTGCTGGAGCTGAGGCCGGGCGGGGACGCCGCGTACGACCGGGACCGGCCGTTGGACGCGGACCTGGTGGTGGTGGACGAGGCGTCGATGCTGGATCTGATCCTGGCGAACAAGCTGGTCAAGGCGGTGGCGCCGGGGGCGCACCTGCTGTTCGTGGGGGACGTGGACCAGCTGCCGTCGGTCGGTGCCGGTGAGGTGCTGCGGGACCTCCTGGCGGACGGCGGGCCGATCCCGTCGGTGCGGCTGACGAGGATCTTCCGGCAGGCCCAGCAGTCCGGGGTGGTGACCAACGCGCACCGGATCAACGAGGGGCTGCCACCGCTGACGGAGGGGCTGGCGGACTTCTTCCTGTTCGTGGAGGACGACACCGAGCGGGCGGCCGGGCTGACGGTGGACGTGGTGGCGCGGCGGATCCCGCAGCGGTTCGGCTTCGACCCGCGGCGGGACATCCAGGTGCTGGCGCCGATGCACCGGGGGCCGGCCGGCGCGGGGAGTCTGAACACGCTGCTGCAGGCGGCGGTGACGCCGGCCCGGGAGGGGCTGGCGGAGCGGCGGTTCGGCGGGCGGACGTTCCGGGTGGGGGACAAGGTGACCCAGATCAGGAACAACTACGACAAGGGACAGAACGGCGTCTTCAACGGCACCGTGGGGGTGGTGACCGCGCTCAGCGTGGACGACCAGCGGCTGACCGTGCTCACCGACGAGGACGAGGAGGTGCCGTACGACTTCGACGAGTTGGACGAGTTGTCGCACGCGTACGCGGTGACGATCCACCGGTCGCAGGGAAGCGAGTACCCCGTGGTGGTGATTCCGGTCACCACCTCCGCCTGGACGATGCTCCAGCGGAATCTGCTCTACACGGCTGTGACCAGGGCACGGAAACTGGTTGTGCTGGTCGGGTCACGGAAGGCGATCGGGCAGGCCGTTCGGACCGTCAGCGCAGGTCGGAGGCACGCCGCGCTCGATCACCGGCTGGCCACTGGATGATTCTCCAACGGATGGTTGCCTCTATTGTTCTCTTGACGTGAAGAGATTTACGGCAGAGCCTGGGGTGGTGCCGATCTTGTCCGGTTCGTACCGGCTGCGGCGGCAGGTTTTGTAGGGGTGGTCCCTTTCGGGCCACCCCGGGTGCGCGGCTGTCCGCCAGATGGGGGATGGTAGAGACAGTCAGGGCACCTTGGAAGAGGATTCATTTCGTCGGTGAGGAAGACGTGAGCGACAACTCGGTAGTACTGCGGTACCAGGACGGCGAGTACGAGTACCCCGTCGTCGAGAGCACTGCGGGCAACGCCGGCTTCGACATCTCGAAGCTGCTCCCGCAGACCGGCCTGGTCACCCTGGACAACGGCTTCGGTAACACCGCCGCGTACAAGTCCGCGATCACCTTCGTGGACGGCGACAACGGCATCCTGCGGTACCGCGGCTACCCGATCGAGCAGCTCGCCGAGCAGGGCAGCTTCATCGAGACCGCGTACCTCCTGATCAACGGTGAGCTGCCGACGGCCGACCAGCTGGCGGAGTTCAACCGCGAGATCACCCAGCACACCCTGCTGCACGAGGACGTCAAGCGCTTCTACCAGGGCTTCCCGCGCGACGCCCACCCGATGGCGATGCTGTCGTCGGTGGTCGGTGCGCTGTCCACCTTCTACCAGGACAGCCACAACCCGTTCGACGCCGCCCAGCGTCACCTGTCGACGGTCCGCCTGCTGGCGAAGCTCCCGACCATCGCGGCCTACGCGTACAAGAAGTCGGTCGGCCAGCCGTTCGTCTACCCGCGCAACGACCTGAGCTACGTCGAGAACTTCCTGCGGATGACCTTCGCGGTGCCCGCCGAGGACTACGAGCTCAACCCGGTCGTGGTCAACGCCCTGGACAAGCTGCTCATCCTGCACGCGGACCACGAGCAGAACTGCTCGACGTCCACCGTGCGCCTGGTGGGCTCCAGCCACGCCAACCAGTTCGCCTCGATCTCGGCCGGCATCTCGGCGCTCTGGGGCCCGCTGCACGGCGGCGCCAACCAGGCCGTCCTGGAGATGCTGGAGAGCATCCAGAAGGACGGCGGTGACGTCGACGGCTTCATCCGCAAGGTGAAGAACCGCGAGGACGGCGTCAAGCTGATGGGCTTCGGCCACCGCGTGTACAAGGCGTTCGACCCGCGCGCCGCGCAGGTCAAGATCCTGGCCCACGAGGTGCTCGGCCAGCTCGGCAAGTCCGACGAGCTGCTCGACATCGCCCTCAAGCTGGAGGAGCACGCGCTCCAGGACGACTTCTTCGTCTCGCGCAAGCTCTACCCGAACGTGGACTTCTACACTGGCCTGATCTACCGCGCCATGGGCTTCCCGACGAGCATGTTCACCGTGCTCTTCGCCCTCGGCCGGCTGCCGGGCTGGATCGCCCACTGGCACGAGATGATCAACGACCCGACCAGCCGGATCGGCCGTCCGCGCCAGATCTACACCGGCACCGCGATCCGCGACTACGTGGAGCTCGACGCCCGCTGACCCGGGGCGGTCCGCCGGCGCACGGTCGCCGGCGACCGACCGGTGCAGGACCTCGAAGGGCCCGGCCGCATCACGCGGCCGGGCCCTTCGCCGTCCCCGCGCGGGCGGGGACGGAAGGTGTACGGCGCACGACTCCGGGGGCGGCCGCAGCCCGGGACGGCCGCTCAAAGCGTCCCAGACTCGCCACTCCCCGGCGCCGTGCGCGAGGCCGCCAACAGTCGACGACCGTCCCGGGGCCCGCCGGAGCCCCGTCGGCGGCAGTGGTGGGGTGTGGCGACGTGAAGCCGTTCGTCACGTCCCCGTCCACCGAAAAAATGCCGCACTACCAACCTAAGACGTATCAGGGTGCGAGAAGTTACGCCCGGGGGGTGTGAGCTGCCTCTCGCCACGCTCCGTGTGCGGGCGGTGCCCGGCCCATATCACACCTTCCGCCGGCGGTGACGTCACCCTCCCCGCAGTCACGGCAACCGAGCGTGATAGGAATCGTGGCATTCCGGTACGGACCGCCCCGCACCCTCGCAGCGTGGCGGCGGAACTGGGGAGGGAGTGCGCAGATGGCCAGGAACGTCGTAGTCACCGGTGGCGGCACGGGGATCGGGTACGAGGTGGCGCGCCGGTTCGCCGAGGCGGGCGAACAGGTCGTGATCGTCGGCCGCCGGCGGGCGGTGCTCGAACAGGCCGCGGCCGACCTCGGGCCGAACGTCACCCCCCTGGTCCGCGACCTCGCCGACCCGGACGACGTCGAGGCCGCGCTCGCCGAACTGCCCGAGCGGATCGACGTGCTGGTGAACAACGCCGGCAGCCGGGAGACGGTGATCGGCGGCGGGCCGCACGCCCTGCTGGCCCGCTGGCGCGGCGACTTCGAGCGCAACGTGCTCACCGTGGTGCTGCTCACCGAGTCCGTCCGCGACCGGCTCACGCCGGGCTCCGGCCGCGTGGTCACCGTCAGCTCGATCGCCGCCCTGCGCGGCGCCGGCTCGTACGGGGCCGCGAAGGCCTCGCTGCACGCCTGGAACCACTTCCTGGCCGCCCAGCTCGGCACCTCCGGCATCACCGCCAACATCGTCGCCCCGGGCACCGTGGCGGGCACCGAGTTCTTCGGCCCGCGGCTGGACGAGGCCGAGGTGTCCCGCCGGGCGGCCCGGACGCTGCTGGGCCGGATCGGGGAGGCGGGTGAAGTGGCGGCCGCGGTCTACTTCCTGGCCTCGGCGGAGGCCGGGTTCGTCACCGGCGAGATCCTGCACTGCAACGGCGGCGAGCTGCTCGGCCGCTGACCGCTCCGCGGCCGGCGGCGGTCGGCGGGGGCGCCGCACGCGCCGCGGGGCCGGACGGGGACGTCCGCACGACGAAGGGCCCGTACCGGTACGGGCCCTTCGTCGTGCGTGCCGGCCGGCTCAGGCCGCCCGGAAGCGGCGCAGGCGCAGGCTGTTGGTCACTACGAAGACGGAGGAGAAGGCCATGGCGGCGCCGGCGATCATGGGGTTGAGGAGGCCGGTGGCGGCGAGGGGGAGGGCGGCGATGTTGTAGCCGAAGGCCCAGAAGAGGTTGCCGTGGATGGTGGCGAGGGTGCGGCGGGAGAGGCGGATGGCGTCGGCGGCGGCGCGCAGGTCGCCGCGGACGAGGGTGAGGTCGGCGGCCTCGATGGCGGCGTCGGTGCCGGTGCCCATGGCCAGGCCGAGGTCGGCCTGGGCGAGGGCGGCGGCATCGTTGACACCGTCGCCGACCATGGCGACGTGGTGGCCTTCGTGCTGGAGGCGGCGGACGGTGGTGGCTTTGTCCTCGGGGAGGACGTCGGCGATCACGTCCTCCGCCGCGATGCCGATCTCGGCGGCGACGGTGGCGGCGACGGTGGCGTTGTCGCCGGTGAGCAGGATGGGTCGCAGGCCGAGGGCGCGCAGCCGGGTGATGGCTTCGGTGCTGGTGGGTTTGACGGCGTCGGCGACTTCGAGGATGGCGCGGGTGGTGCCGTCCCAGGCGACGGCGACGACGGTGCGTCCGGCGGCCTCGGCGGTGCGCTTGGCCTCGGCGAGCGGCTCCGGCAGGTGCTGCGCCCGGTCGGCGAGCAGTTGCTCGCGGCCGGCGACGACGGTGTGGCCGTCCACCAGGCCCTGGACGCCGAGGCCGGGGATGTTCTCGAAGCCGTCGACTGCGGGCAGGGTGCCGAACTTCTCGGTGGCGGCGGTGGCGATGGCGGTGGCGATGGGGTGTTCGGAGGCGTGTTCGAGGGCGCCGGCGAGGCGGAGGGCTTCGTTCTCGGTGGTGTCGTCGGTGGTGCGGACGGCGAGGAGGGTCATCTGTCCGGTGGTGACGGTGCCGGTCTTGTCGAGGACGACGGTGTCGATCCGGCGGGTGGTCTCCAGGACTTCGGGGCCCTTGATGAGGATGCCGAGCTGGGCACCGCGGCCGGTGCCGACCATCAGGGCGGTCGGGGTGGCCAGGCCGAGCGCGCACGGGCAGGCGATGATCAGCACCGCCACCGCCGCGGTGAAGGCCTGGGTGGGGCTGTTCGAGGCGAGCAGCCACCCGACCAGGGTGCCCAGGGCGATCAGGATGACCAGCGGCACGAAGACGGCGGAGATCCGGTCGGCGAGCCGCTGCGCGGCGGCCTTGCCGTTCTGCGCCTCCTCGACCAGCCGGGCCATCCGGGCGAGCCGGGTGTCGGCACCGACCCGGGTGGCCTCGACCACCAGGCGGCCGCCGGCGTTGACGGTGGCGCCGGTGACGGCGTCGCCGACCGCGACCTCGGCCGGGACGGACTCGCCGGTCAGCATCGAGGCGTCCACGGCGGAGGCCCCCTCGACGACCACGCCGTCGGTGGCGATCTTCTCGCCGGGGCGGACCACGAAGCGCATGCCGACGGCGAGCCGGTCCACCGGCAGCCGCAGCTCGCGACCGCCCTGGAGGACGGCGACGTCCTTGGCGCCGAGGTCGAGCAGCGCGTGCAGGGCGGCGCCGGCGCGGCGCTTCGAGTGGGCCTCCAGGTAGCGGCCGAGCAGGATCAGGACGGTGACGGCGGCGGCCGTCTCCAGGTACAGGCTGGACGAGGCGGCGGTGTCGCCGACCGTGAGCGAGAAGGAGTGCCGCATCCCGGGCCTGCCCGCGTCGCCCCAGAACAGGGCCCAGCACGACCAGCCGAAGGCGGCCAGGGTGCCGAGCGAGACCAGGGTGTCCATGGTCGCCGCGCCGTGCTTGAGGTTGGTCCAGGCCGCGCGGTGGAACGGCAGCCCGCCGTGGACGACCACCGGGCCGGTGAGCGCGAAGGCCAGCCACTGCCAGTTGGCGAACTGCAGCGACGGGATCATCGACAGCATGACCACCGGGACGGACAGCACGGCGCTGATCAGCAGCCGGTCCAGCAGGGGGTCGGCCGGGGCGTGCTCCGGGCCGGTGCCGGCCTCGCCGGCCGGGGCGACGGGGGCGGCGGGCGGCGGGGGGAGCTCCGCGGTGTACCCGGTGCGCTCGACGGTGGCGATCAGGTCGGTCACGCTCACGCCGGGCCCGAAGTCGACCCGGGCCTTCTCGGTGGCGTAGTTGACCGTGGCCTCGACGCCGTCCATCCGGTTGAGCTTCTTCTCGATGCGGGCCGCGCAGGAGGCGCACGTCATTCCGCCGATGGACAGCTCGACGCGGTCCCGCACGGCCGCGGAGCCGTCCGTCGCGGCGGGGCCCGGGGCGGTCGAGCCCGGGGTGGAGGTGCTCATGCGGATCAGCTCCTAGGTCGTGGCGGACGGCGGGGGCGCGGTGGTGCCGGCCCCCGCCGTCCGGCCGGGGCTCAGACGGACCGGCCGACCAGCTCGTAGCCGGCCTCGTCCACGGCGGCGCGGATCTGGTCGTCGTCCAGCGGCGCGGCGGAGGAGACCGTCACCGTGCCGGTCTTGGCGTCGGCCGCCACCTCGGTGACGCCGGTCAGCGCGGAGAGCTCCTTGCTGACCGAGCTCTCGCAGTGGCCGCAGCTCATGCCGGTCACGGTGTAGGTGATGGTGCTGGACATCGGGGCCTCCGGGATGTCTGTACGGCCGCGGGCGCGTGCCCGGGCTGTTGTGGTGATAACACCATACCCCTGCGGGGTATTTCGCAAGGGGAGGGGTGATGTGGCGTGGATCGCACCCCGGCGCGGGGCGTCGCGGGCGCGGTCCGAGAGCAGAGCGTATGCGCCTGAACACGCTGCGCCCGAATCCGCGCCGGGTGGCGGGGCGGATTCGGGCGCGGTGCTGCACGGTGCCGCGGTGCGGCGCGGGACGGGGCGCTGCTGCGGTGCTGCGGGAGCCGCGGCGCGGGCGGGTGCGGGCGGGTGGGAGCAGGCGGGCGGGTGCGGATCAGGCGGGCGCCGACGGGTACTGGGCCGGGATCGGGGTGGCCCGTTCGCGGCGGACCAGCATCCGCAGCCAGAGCAGGCCGCCGAGCGCGACCACGACCAGCCCCAGGGTGTCGTACAGCGTGTAGAGGTGGACCTGCCGGCTCGTCGGGTCCGGCATGTATCCGAGGTCGAAGAGGGCACGCTGCCAGTCGGTGCTGGTGGTCCGGGCCACCAGCCAGACCGCGATGCCGCCCGTCGAGTCCCAGAGCGCGTGCAGCAGGGAGACCCCGAGGTAGGTGAGTGCGACCGGAAGGGTGAACCGGAAGTGGCCCCGGCGCCGCTCGCGGAACAGCACCCCGCCCAGGATGGCCGTCCACAGGATGTGGCCGACCGGCGCCAGGACCCCGCGCAGGATCTCCGTCTCGACCAGGTTCCGCAGGGACAGGCCCTGGATGCTGAGGACGGCGTTGAAGGCGTAGCCGGCGCTCTCGAAGGCGGCGAACCCGGCGCCGACGGTGGCGCCCAGGACCAGGCCGTGCCGCAGCCCGCCCACGCGCAGCCGGCGGCAGACCATGACCAGGGCGGCGAGCTTGACCGCCTCCTCGATCAGGCCGACCCCGACGTACATCCAGACGGAGGGGGAGAGCAGGTACGTCTCCAGGACGGAGGCGCCGAGCACGCCGATGATGCCGCCGATGCCGAAGCAGGCGAGGATCCGGTCCGCGCCGAGGTCGGCGGCGTAGCGCTCGTAGGCCCACACCACCATCGTCGCCGGGACGAGGAAGCTGCCGAGCAGCACGATGGTGGGGACGAGGTTGCTGTTGCCGGTCGCGAAGGTGACGGCGACGGTGGCGAGCCAGAGCAGTAGGCCGATCAGGAAGATCCTGGGCCACTGGGCGGGGCGGGCCGCCGTGCGCGCCGGCCGGTCGGAGATGCGGGGGGTGTTGCGGTATCCGGACACCGGTGAGGGCCTCCCTTGCGTAGCCGCTTTGGTCGCACTGTATGACAAATAGGGCATACAGGTACCGAATGTCCCAGTGGACGGGTCGAGGGCGGACGGGCCGTGGGCCGGGCACGGGCGGTCGGCGGGGGCGGGAGCGGCCGGTGCGGGGGTGGGGTGGTTGATCGTCCGTTATGTTCGATATGTGTTCCCGATCCGCCGAGCCCAGTCGCCCGCGGTCCCGACGGCCGACGCGCTGCCGCCCGGCCGGCGCCGCGGCGCACTGCTGGCCGCAGACCTCCAGGACGTGCCGTTCTGGCGGCGGGCCACCCCGGCCGCCGTCGCGATCCTCCTGGTCGGGCTGGCCGATCTGCTCTCCGGCAAGGACCGCTACCTCGCGCCGCTGATGACGGTCGTCCCCACCATCGCCGCGCTCACCCTGCGGCCGCTCGAACTGCTGGTGGTCTGCTTCTTCGGGCTCGTCGCGGTGTTCGGCCTCAGCCACTACGACGAGGTCGACAACGTCAACGACGAACGCTTCCTCTACGGCGCGATGGTCAGCTACCTGCTGCTCACGGTCTTCTCCGCCTGGGTCGCCCACATCAGGATGCGGCGCGCCGCGGCCTTCGCGGCGGTCAGCTCCGTCGCGGAGGCCGCCCAGCGGGCCCTGCTCCGGCTGCCGGGCCCGGTCGTCGGCCCCCTGCACCTCGCGGTGCGCTACGTCTCCGCCGCCGACGCCTCACGGATCGGCGGGGACCTCTACTCCGTGCTGGAGACCCCGCACGGCACCCGGGTGGCCGTCGGCGACGTCCGCGGCAAGGGGCTGGGCGCGGTGCAGACCGCCGCCGTCGTGCTCGGCGCCTTCCGCGAGGCGGCCTACGACGAGGCCGGACTGCGCGGGGTGGCCGCCCGGATCGAGGCCAGCGTCGAGCGGCACGCGCCGGACGGCGAGTTCACCACGGCGCTCTTCGCGGAGTTCCGCACACCCGGGGTGATGGAGCTGTTGCAGTACGGGCACGTGCCGCCGATCCGGGTGGACCCGGACGGCCGGGCGCACGTCCTCGACGCGCCCGACCCGTGGGTGCCGCTCGGGCTGGGCCGGCTGGCCGTCGGCGAGCCCACCAGCTGGGGGCAGCCGTTCGGCGACGAGGACGTGCTGGTGCTCTGCACGGACGGCGTGATCGAGGCCAAGCACCGCCGCAACGGCGAGTTCTACCCGCTGGCGGAGCGGGTCGGCCCGCTGGTGCAGGGCGCGGCCCGCTCCGCGGCGGAGCTGGAGGCGGCGGTCGGCCGGGTGTACGCGGACCTCTTGGAGCACACCGGCGGGGAGCTGCGGGACGACGCCCTGCTGCTCCTGATCACCCGGACCGACCGGCCGCCGTAGTACGCCGTGGCGGGCCGGCCCGGCCGGTGCGGTGCCCTGCCGGGCCCGCCTCAGTGCGCGGTGACCTCGGCGAGGGCGCGGAACAGCAGGGCGGTGGAGGTCGCGCCCGGGTCCTGGTGGCCGACGCTGCGCGGGCCCAGGTACGAGGCGCGGCCCTTGCGGGCCTGGAGCGGGACGGTGTCCAACGCCCCCTGCCCGGCCGCGTCCGCCGCCGCCGCGGCCGCCCGTGGCAGGTCGGCGCCGTCCGCCACCGCGGCGCGGTAGGCCGCCAGCGCCGGGGTCCAGGCGTCCACGATGGTCTTGTCGCCCGGCTCCGCCCTGCCGAGGTCCCGGACGGCCTGCAGGCCCGCGGCCAGGGCCTCGCCGAGCGCGGCCGGGCCGGCCGGCCCGGGCAGGGCAGAGCCCAGTGCCCGGAACGCCTTCCCGTACAGCGGGCCGGAGGCGCCGCCGACCTTGGAGATCAGCGTGCTGCCGGTCCTGCTGAGCACCTCCCCGGGGCCGGCCGGGTCGAGGCCGTCCAGTGCGGTCAGCACGGCGGTGAAGCCGCGCTGCAGATTGCTGCCGTGGTCGCCGTCGCCGATCGCGGAGTCCAGTTCGGTGAGCCGCTGCTGCTCCTGCTCCACGGCGGCGGCCGTCGCGCGGACCCAGGCCTCGGCGAGCGTGGTGTCGAATTCCATGCCGGTCCCTCCTCTCAGCCCCGCCGCAGGGCGGGGGTGTCCACCGGGGCGTCCCAGAGCCCCAGCAGCCGGGCGTCGGCCTTGGCCAGCGTGAGCGAGAAGCCCGCCATGTCCAGGCTCGTCACGTAGTTGCCGACCAGGCTGCGGGCCACGGTGATGCCGCGCTCGGCCAGCCGGGCGGTCACCTCGCCGAAGACGATGTAGAGCTCCAGCAGCGGGGTGCCGCCCAGGCCGTTCACCAGGGCGATCACCTCGTCGCCGGCGGCCAGGTGGTGGTCGGCCAGGATCGTCTCCACCACCTCGGCGACCAGCTCACGGGCCGGGCGGAGCTTCTCCCGGCGTCGTCCGGGCTCGCCGTGGATGCCGACGCCGACCTCGATCTCGTCCTCCGGCAGGTCGAAGCCCGGCTTGCCGGCGGCCGGGACGGTCGCGGCGGTCAGGGCGATCGCGAACGAGCGGGAGGCGGCGTTCACCTGCTCGCCGAGCGCGGCGACCTCGGCCAGCGGGGCGCCGCGTTCGGCCAGTGCGCCGGCGATCTTCTCCACCAGCACCGTCGCGCCGGTGCCGCGGCGGCCGGCCGTCCAGGTCGAGTCCTCGACCGCGACGTCGTCGTCGACCAGTACCGTCCGGACCTCGATGCCCTCCTCGGCGGCCAGCTCGGCGGCGAGTTCGAAGTTCATCACGTCACCGGTGTAGTTCTTCACCACGAAGACCACACCCGCGCCCGAGTCCACGGCCTTGGCGGCGGCCAGCAGTTGGTCCGGCACCGGGGAGGTGAAGATCTCGCCCGGGCAGGCGGCGTCCAGCATGCCCGGGCCGACGAAACCGCCGTGCAGCGGCTCGTGGCCCGAGCCGCCGCCGGAGACCAGCGCGACCTTGGCCGCCGGTGGCCGGGCGGCGCGGGTGATCACCCGGTTCACCACGTCCACCGTCAACTCCGGGTGGGCGGCGGCGACTCCGGCCAGGGCGTCCGACAGCACGCTCTCCGGAGTGTTGATCAGTTTCTTCACGGCGCTTCGCTCCCTCGGCAGACGATGCTGACCCGACGCTACGCCGGACGGGGGGCGGGGGCAGGGGTTGCGACACGGCCGGGCGGCCGCGGATCCTCCCGGGCCCCGCCGCTCCGGGCGGCCCGGGCTCGCGGGCGGCGGGCCGGCGGCGGGCCACTCGTGCGGAGCGGCCGGGCGGTCGTAGGGTCGGGGGCATGAGCGACTACGTGGGCATCGTCCTGGTCTCGCACAGTGCGCAACTGGCCGCCGGGTTGCGCGAGCTGCTGGGGGAACTCGCTTCGGACGCGGTGCGGGTGGTGGTGGCGGCCGGGACGGAGGAGGGCGGGCTCGGCACCAGTTACGACCTGATCGCGCGGGCCGTCACGGAGGCGGACGGCGGGGCGGGTGTGGTGGTGCTGCCGGACCTCGGCAGTTCGGTGCTGACCGCCGTCACGGTGCTGGAGGACGAGCCGCGGCCCGGCGTGGTGCTGGTGGACGCGCCCTTCGTGGAGGGCGCCGTCTCGGCGGCGGTGACGGCGGCCACCGGTGCGTCGCTGGCCGAGGTGGTGGCGGCGGCCGAGGAGGCGCGCGGCTTCCGCAAGCTCTGAGCGGCGGCGGGCCGTCGGTCCGGTCCCCGTCGGTCCGGTCCCCGTCGGCCCGGCGTCACTTGGCGTCGGCGTAGCAGTCCACCACGGCGGTGCTGAGCGGGAACCGGACCGGGGTGTCCCCGAACACCAGCCGCCGGGCCTCGTCCGCCGACTCGGCGACGGCCGCGGCCACCGCGTCGGCCAGGTTGGCCGGGGTGTGCACCATCACCTCGTCGTGCTGGAAGAACACCAGGTGCGGCCGTTCGCCGGGGCCGGCCACCGGCAGCGCGGCGAGCCGGCGGCGCAGCGCCGCGAGCAGGGCCAGCGCCCAGTCGGCGGCGCTGGCCTGGATGACGAAGTTGCGGGTGAACCGGCCCCGGGCGCGGGCCGAGCGGCCGCCGGCCTCGCCCGCGGTGTCCGGGGACTCGGTGAGGTCCAGCCAGTCGGCGGAGGGCGGTGGGCAGACCCGGCCCAGCCGGGAGGCGACGAGCCCGCCGTCCTCGCCGGTGCGGGCGGCCGCCTCGACGTAGCCCATGGCGGCCGGGTAGCGGCGGCGCAGGGTGGCGAGCAGCGGGCCGATGTCTCCGCTGGTCTGGCCGTACATGGCGCCGAGCAGGCCGAGTTTGGCCTTGTCGCGGTCCCCCTGGAAGGCGGAGGCGGCGAGCGCCTCGTAGAGGTCGCCGCCGGCCGCGGTGCGGGCCAGGCCGGCGTCCTGGGAGAGGGCGGCGAGGACGCGCGGCTCCAGCTGGGCGGCGTCGGCGACCACCAGCAGCCAGCCCGGGTCGGCGACCACGGCGCGGCGCAGGATGCGCGGGATCTGCAGGGCGCCGCCGCCGCGGCTGGCCCAGCGGCCGGAGACGACGCCGCCGACCACGTACTCGGGCCGGAACCGGCCGCCGCGGGCCCAGGCGTCCTGCCAGGCCCAGCCGTGCGCGGTGTGGATCCGGGACAGCTCCTTGTAGCGGACGAGCAGGTGCGCGGCGGGGTGGTCCACCGCCTTGAGCTCCCAGGAGCGGGTGGAGGCGAGCTGGATGCCGCGGTCGGCGAAGGCGCGCAGCACCTGGGTGTGCGAGTCGGGGTTGAACGGCTTGCCGCCGAGCGACTGCTGGAGCTCGACGGCGAGCTCGGCGAGCAGCCGGGGCCGGCTGCCGGGAACGGTGGGGCGGGGGCCGAGCAGCTCGGTGAGCAGCCGGTCGTGGACGTCCGCGCGCCAGGGCAGGCCGTCGTGCGCCATCTCGGCGGCGACCAGCGCGCCGGCGGACTCGGCGGCGACGAGCAGCCGGAACCGGGAGCGCGCGGCCGGATCGTCGATCGCCGCCAGCCGGCGCTGCTGCTCGGCGTGGACGGCGACCACGGCGGCCAGCGGGTCGGCGCCGGGCGGCAGTTGCAGGCGGTCGGGGGCGAACAGGCTGTCCTGGCCGTCGTCGGACTCGGCGGAGCCGGGCTCGGGGAGGTCGGCCGGGACGGGCAGGCCGCGCAGCCGGGCCCAGGCGGCGCCGAGCGAGCGCGGCGCACCGAACCTTCCCTCGTGGGAGAGCAGCAGGGCCTCGACCAGCCGCAGGTCGTGGCAGCGGGCGAGGCGGTCCGGGAGCCGGGGGAGCAGCGGCGCGTAGGCGCTCTCGGTGGCCGCCCAGACCCAGCGCACGGTGCCCGCCCGCTCGGCGGCGGCGACGGCGGGTGCGAGGTCCGGGGCGGTGGTGGGCGGGCCGAGCGGGGCGCCGGCCTCGTCGAGGGGCTGGAGCCGGCCGCCCGGGCCGTGCGGGTCGGGGACGAGGGCGATCCGGGGTGCCATGGGGGCTCCTCCTCTCGGGCGGACGGGCAGGGACCTCGACGGTATCCGGTGGGTCCGACAATGCTCCCCGGGCGCGCGGGCCGGGCGGTGCGCCCGGGGCCCGCGCGGTGCGCCGTCCGGCCGGGCCGGTGGCCGTAGGCAGCGCCGGTGACACCGCGTAGGGTTCGCGAAGTGACCGAGAATCCCTTCTTCACACCCAGCACCCTGGTCCACGAACTGCCGCCCTTCACCGAGATCCGGGAAGAGCACTACCGGCCCGCCTTCGAGCGCGGGATGGCCGAGCAGCTCGCGGAGATCGCCGCCATCGCGGCCGACCCGGAGCCGCCGACCTTCGAGAACACGCTGATCGCGCTGGAGCGCTCCGGCGGCCTGCTGCGGCGGGTCCGGGCGGTCTTCGACAACCAGTGCGCCGCCGACACCACGCCGCTGGTGGACGAGGTGGACGCCGAGACGAGCCCGCGGCTGGCGGCGCACCGGGACGCGATCCACCTCGACGCGGCGCTCTTCGCCCGGATCGAGGACCTGCACGGACGGCGCGCCGAACTGGAGCTGGACGCCGAGTCGCTGCGTCTCCTGGAGCGGTGGCACACCGCCTTCGTCCGGGCCGGTGCCCGGCTGGGCGCCGCCGAGCAGCAGCGGCTGCGCGGGATCAACGCCGAACTGGCCACCGCCTCGGCGTCGTTCCGGCAGAACGTGGCCGCCGACTCGAAGGCCCGGGCGCTGGTGCTCGACTCCGCCGAGCAGCTCGCCGGGCTCTCGCCGGACGAGATCGCCGCCGCCGCCGAGAACGGCCGGGCGCTCGGGCGCGAGGGCACGTACGTGCTCAGCCTCAAGAACTTCTCCAACCAGACCGAGCTGGCCTCCCTCACCGACCGCTCGGTGCGCGAGCGCCTGCTCGCCGCCTCGCTGGGGCGCGCGGCCGGCACCAACGGCCCGCTGGCGATCCGGATGGCCGCGCTGCGGGCCGAGCGGGCGCGCCTGCTCGGGTACGACACGCACGCCGCGTACGTGGTGGCGGACGAGACCGCCGGCACCGTCGGGGCGGTGGACGCCCTGCTGTCCCGGCTGGTGCCGCCGGCGGTGGCCAACGCCCGGCGGGAGGCGGCGGAGCTGGCGAGGCTGGCGGCCGCCGACGGCGTCGAGGAGATCGCCGCGCACGACTGGGCGTACTACTCGGAGCAGGTCCGGCAGGCCTCCTACCAGGTCGACGCGGCCGCGCTGCGCCCGTACTTCGAGCTGGAGCGGGTGCTGCGGGACGGCGTCTTCTTCGCCGCGGGCCTGGCGTACGGGGTGACGTTCACCGAGCGGCCGGACCTCGTGGCGTACCACCCCGACGTGCGGGTCTTCGAGGTGTTCGAGGAGGACGGCGGCTCGCTCGGGCTCTTCCTCGGGGACTTCCACGCCCGGGCGTCCAAGCGCGGCGGGGCCTGGATGGACGAACTGGTCACCCAGTCGCGGCTGCTGGGCCACCGGCCGGTGGTGATGAACAACCTGAACATCGCCAAGCCGGCGGCCGGCGAGCCGGTGCTGCTCTCCTGGGACGAGGTGCGCGTCCTGTTCCACGAGTTCGGGCACGCGCTGCACGGGCTCTTCTCGGACGTCCGCTACGCGTACTTCGCGGGCCCGGCCGTGCCGCGGGACTTCGTCGAGTTCCCGTCGCAGGTCAACGAGATGTGGATGGTCCGGCCGGAGGTGCTGGCCAACTACGCCAAGCACCACGTGACGGGGGAGCCGCTGCCGGCCGAGCAGGTCGCGCGGATGGCCGCGGCGGAGGGCTTCGGGCAGGGCTTCCGCACCGTCGAGTACCTGGCGGCGACACTGCTGGACTGGGCCTGGCACACCGTGCCGGCGGGCCAGGAGATCGAGGACGCCGAGGAGTTCGAGGCGGCGGCGCTGGCGAAGGCGGGGCTCTCGGTGGCGGCGATCCCGCCGCGCTACCGGACGGCGTACTTCTCGCACATCTTCTCCGGCGGGTACAGCGCGGGTTACTACGCGTACATCTGGTCGGAGGTGCTGGACGCCGAGACGGTGGAGTGGTTCGCGGGCAACGGCCGCGGCGTGCGGGAGAGCGGTGAGGTGTTCCGCCGCGAGCTGCTCTCGCGCGGGGACAGCCGGGACGCGCTGGACTCCTTCCGCGCGGTGGTCGGGCGCGATCCGCAGACCGGCCCGCTGCTGGCGCGCCGCGGTCTGGCCTGACGCCCGGCCCTGGGCGGCCCGCTCGTACGGCGGGCCGCCCAGGGCGCGGTGCGGGCCTCGGGGGGTGTGTCGGCGGGGTGCGTCAGCGGGTCAGCGCGGCGTGAGGGTGACGGTGACCGGGGTGCCCGGACGGGTGTGCGGGAGGCGGATCCGGGCGGTGCCGGCCCGCTCGCCGGCCGGCTGGTCGAGCTCGACGCGGGCGCCGGCCGGGGTGACGGCGACCCGGACCCCGGTGGGGAACGCGGCGGCGGGCAGGGCGATCACGGTGGTCCGGCCGGTGCCGTCGGAGGTCCACCGGACGGTGGGGCCGGCGGCGTCCGCGGTGGTGTGCGGGTCCGTCCCGGCGACCGCCGTCGGGTACGGGCCGAAGGCCGGTTCGTCCCCGGGCGCGGGGTGGCCGGCCGGGTCGAGCGCGCAGTAACCGCCGGTGCCGCGGCACCAGTACCACATCGTCCAGCCGGCGGCGAAGCCCTCCATCGCCGCGACCTGCCGGCGGACCAGCTGGGCGTTGCCCGGCGTCCGGGCGCTCGGCGGGCCCCACTCGCCGACCAGCACCGGCAGCCGGTGCGCGGCCGGGTAGGCGGTGACCGCCGCCGTGTAGGCCTCCACGAAGCCGCCGGCCGGATCCCAGTCGGCGCCGGACTCGACGGCGGTGTCGTAGAAGTGCGGGGCGTAGCCGAGCCGGGGGCCGCCGGGGCGGGGGTCGGTGAAGCCGGGCAGCCGGGTGGGCACGCCCTGGCCGACCAGCACGGTCGGCTCGACGAACAGCCAGGACCGGGTGTCCGCCCGGCGGACGGCGGTGATCAGCCGGCGGTACATGTCGGCGAGCCGGCCCTGTTCGAGGGCGGCGGAGGCGGCGGCGAGCACGGCCGGGTCGGTCGGGTCGCCGTCCACCGGGCCGAACGGCTCGTTGAACAGGTCGTAGCCCAGCAGTGAGCGGTGGCCGCGCAGTTCGCGGGCCAGCCGGGTGTAGAAGTCGGCCTGCCAGGCGCGCAGGTCGGGGTCGTCGTAGAGGTGCCGGAAGGCGGCCTGGACGGCCGGCTGGAAGTAGCCGGCGAACCAGTCGGCCGGGTCGCTCTCGAAGGGCAGGCCGTCGTCGCGGGTGGCCCAGAGCGGGATGCCCCGGTCGCCGCCGCCGAACTTCGGCCCGTAGACGTCCTGGTGGAAGTCGACCAGGGCCAGTACGCCGTACCGGTCGGCCCAGCCGAGCACGCGTTGCAGCCGGGCCAGCTCGGCGCGGTCGAGCCGGCCGCGTTCGGGCTCCAGCCGCGTCCAGGAGACGGCCACCCGGATCAGCGTGAAGCCCTGGGCGGCCAGGGCCCTGACGTCCTGCTCGGTGACCTCGGCGTACTTGTCGAGGTTGAAGCCGCGCAGCCGCAGGGTGCGGCCGGCCGCGTCGGTGAGGTCGGTCCGGCCGTCGGCGGCGGTGGTCGTCCCGGTGGGGAACGCGGCGCGGTCGCCCCCGGGCCGGTCGTCGGCGGGGGCCGTGGAGCCGGTGGGGGCGGCGCCGGCGGGAGTGGCTCCGAGTGGGGCCGTGACGACGCCGGCGACGGCGGTGGTGGCGGCGAGCAGGAGGGCAACGGCGGTGCGGCGCAGGCGCATCGGGACCTCACAGGGTCTCGCGGGCGGAGCCTCGCGGGCTGGGGGTGGGGCCCGATGATGCCCGGCTTGCCATGGACGGCACAAGAGGACCGACCGGCCGGGGTGCGGGCCGGTGCTGCCCCGCCGGGGCCGGCGCGGGGTGCGGACGCGGCTCCGGGGCTGGGGCCGGAGCCGGGGACGGGGCCGGGGCCGGGGCTCAGCCGGTGGAGCCGGTGCCCGGCGGGGCCTCGGCGGCCGGGGCGGGCAGGACGGCGGTCGGCAGGTCGGCGGCGGCCGCCAGCCGGCCCCAGAGCAGGTCGGCGAGGGCCTGGACCATCCGGGTGCGCGAGCAGGGTCTGGACTCCAGCCACCAGTCCCCGGCGGCCAGCACCATGCCGGTGATGCCCCGGCCCCAGGCCTCGGCGAGGAGTTCGCGATCGGCGCCGAGGTCCACCTGGCTGTCGACGGCGCGGGTGATCTCCTCCGCGATCTGCCGCAGCGCAGGGGCGAGCGCGTGGCCGATGCCGCTCGGGTCGCCCGGTTCGGGGTGGGTGAGCAGCCGGTAGACCTGCGGGCGGGCCTCGATCCCGGCCAGGTAGGTGTCCAGCACGTGTTCGACCCGGTCCCGGCGCTCCAGCGGTTCGTTGAGCGCGGCCCGGACGGCGGCCAGCAGACCGCCGGTGTGACGCTCGGTCAGGGCGCGGATCAGGCCGTTCCGGTCGCCGAAGTGGCGGTAGAGGATCGGCTTGGTGATCCCGGCCTCGGCGGCGATGGCGTTCATGCTGGCGCCCGGACCGTCCCGCTGGACGACCCGGTCGGCGGCGTTGAGCAGTTGCTCGCGGCGGGGCTCTGCGGACATGCGCTGCTCCTGGTCCTGGGCGTTGACATCGGTTACCAATCAGTAGCAGACTCCCTCGATGTTACCCGGGGTAACACCCGGCGTGGCCACGCTTTTCCGCGGTCGCCCCTTGCACCGGAGGTATGCCTCATGAGCACGTTCTCGTTGGACCCGGGCGAGGACCAGCTCGCCGTACGCGACTGGCTGCACGGCTTCGCCGCCGACGTCATGCGCCCCGCCGCCGCCGAGTGGGACGAGCGGGAGGAGACGCCCTGGCCGGTCATCCAGGAGGCCGCCAAACTCGGCATCTACTCCGTGGACTTCTACGCCCAGCAGTACTTCGACCCGTCCGGCGTCGGCATCCCGATCGCCATGGAGGAGCTGTTCTGGGGCGACGCCGGCATCGGCCTCTCCATCGTCGGCACCACGCTGGCCGCCGTCGCGGTGCTCGCCAACGGCACCGACGAGCAGATCGGCACCTGGGCGCCGCAGATGTTCGGCACCCCGGACGACGTCAAGGTGGCCGCGTTCTGCTCCTCCGAGCCCGACGCCGGCTCCGACGTCTCCGCGCTGCGCACCCGGGCCGTGTACGACGAGGCCGCCGGCGAGTGGGTCCTGAACGGCACCAAGACCTGGGCCACCAACGGCGGGATCGCCGCCGTCCACGTGGTGGTGGCCACCGTCGACCCGGCACTCGGCGCGCGCGGCCAGGCCTCCTTCGTGGTGCCGCCGGGCACCCCCGGCCTCTCCCCGGGCCAGAAGTTCAAGAAGCACGGCATCCGCGCCTCGCACACCGCGGAGGTGGTGCTGGACGGCGTCCGGGTGCCCGGCCACTGCCTGCTCGGCGGCAAGGAGAAGCTCGACGAGCGGCTGGCCCGGGCCCGCGAGGGCGTCAAGCGGGCGGGCGGCCGGGGCAACGCCGCGATGGCCACCTTCGAGGCCTCCCGGCCGGCCGTCGGCGCGCAGGCGATCGGGATCGCCCGGGCCGCGTACGAGGTGGCGCTCGACTACGCGAAGACCCGGGAGCAGTTCGGCCGCCCGATCATCGACAACCAGGGCGTGGCCTTCCAGCTGGCCGACATGAAGACCCGGATCGACGCGGCCCGGCTGCTGGTCTGGCGGGCGTCCTGGATGGCCGCCAACAACCGGCCGTTCACCGCCGCCGAGGGCTCGATGTCCAAGCTGTACGCGGGCGAGACCGCCAAGTGGGTCACCACGCAGGCGATGCAGATCCTCGGCGGGAACGGCTTCACCCGCGAGTACCCGGTGGAGCGGATGCACCGGGACAGCGCGATCTACACGATCTTCGAGGGCACCAGTGAGATCCAGCGGCTGGTGATCGCCCGGGCGGTCTCGGGGATGCCGATCCGCTGACCCGCCCCGGCCGCGCCGGGCCGTCCCCGGCGGCCGTCCCCAGGGCTCGACAGGACCTAGCGGGCGGCCCAGAAGGTGAGCCCGGCGGTGAGGGCGCCCACCACCGCGCCGACGATCGTCTGCGCGGTGGTGTGGTCCCGCAGCGCCACCCGGGACCAGCCGATCAGCGCGACCACCGGCGCGAGCAGCAGCCACCACGGGCCCAGCGCGATCGCCAGGCAGACGACGGCGCCGCTCGCCACCGCGGTGTGGACGGAGACCTTCCACCACACGGTGATCACCAGGATCGGCACCAGTGAGGCGAACATCGCCAGCACCATCGCGGTGAGGTCGGCCGGGGCGTCCAGCCCGAGCATCACCGCGAAGCAGATCAGGACCGACCCCATGATGAACGGGAGCACCGTCAGCCGCCGCTGCCGGTGGCCGACGTGCCGGTCCTCCAGGGTGCCCCTGCGCATTCCGCGCCGGATGAACAGGGTCGGGACGACGGCGGTGAACACCGCTGCGAACAGCGCCCAGCCGAGCCCCCGCCAGCCGTGGCGCAGGACGCCGAGCAGCGGCAGCATCGCGATGATCACGTTCTTCGGCTCGATGCCGTCGGTGACCCGGCGGGCCCAGACAGTGCTGCGTGTCGGCGGGGTCATCGGCGGGGTCATCGGTGTGGTGGTCGGTGCGGTCGTCGGCGTGGTCATCGTGCGCGGCGCTCCTGGTGGATCGGGTCGGTGGGCCGGCCGGGACCGTCGATCGGACGATCGTCATGGGCCGTGCGCGAGGGTCAGAACCGGGGCGGGCGCGAGGGTCAGAACCGGGGCGGGCGCCCCTCCAGGAACGCGCCGAGACCCTCGTGGACGTCCGGGGCCTCGCGCGAACGGCGCTCCCACGGCTGCAGCGCCTCGGCGGCCTGCTCCGGCGGGACGCCCAGCGCGGCCTTGACCGCGCCGATCGTCTGCGGCGAGCGCCGGGTCAGCAGCCGGGCGAACTCCAGGGCCCCGGCGTCCAGTTCGGCGCCGGGCAGGGCGCGTTCGGCGAGCCCGAGCCCGACCGCCTCCCGGCCGCTCACCAACTCGCCCGAGAACAGCAGGTACTTGGCGCGGGCCGGGCCCACCAGCCGGGCCAGCCGCAGGGTCGGGACGGCCGGGTAGACCACGCCGAGCTTGGCGGGGGTGATGCCCAGCCGGGCGTCCTCGGCCACGAACCGCAGGTCGCAGGCGACGGCCAGCTGGCACCCGCCACCGACGCAGGCCCCCTGGACCACCGCGACGGTGGGGTGCGGGAACGCGGCCAGCGCCTCCTCGGCGGCCACGTTCACCGCGTGGTAGTCGTCGGCCCGGTCCGGCTCGGCGTAGACCGCGGCCAGCTCCTCGATGTCCGCGCCCGCGCTGAAGGTGCCGCCCTCGCCGGTCACCAGCAGGGCGCGCACGCCGGGCTGCTCGGCCAGTCGGAGCAGCACCTTGGGCAGGGCGTGCCAGATCGCCAGGGTGACGGCGTTGCGCCGGTGCGGGCGGGCGAAGGCCAGCACCGCGACGCCGTCCTCGCCGGTCCAGGCGTTCAGCCCGTCGACGTGGGTGGGCAGCGGGGAGCGGTCCCGCGTGAGCAGCGGCTGGTCCATGCGCACCTCCGGAGTTCGTGGTGCGGACACTCTCTCAGGCGGGGCCGGCGCCGTAGTCGCCGAGGCCGTGCTCGACCAGGCCGAAGACGCGGCGGGCGTTCTCGACGGCCTCCGGCAGCACCTCCGCGGCCGGCTCGCCCGCCAGCACCCGGCGCTGGTTCTCGGTGGTCAGCGTCGTCCGGACGCCGAGCAGCAGCGCGGCGGCCGCCCGGGCGCGGATCCGGTCGCCGTCCGGGTCCTGGGCGAGCAGTTCGTCGGCCAGCAGCCGGCTCGCGGTGTGGTTGAACGAGGTGGTGGCGCGCAGCGCCAGACTGGGCGTCCGGTGGATCAGCCGGACCACGTCGAGGGTGAACCGGTCGTCGTTGAGGCCGGTGGCCGGGTCGAAGGCGGCCAGCGCCGCCAGGTAGTGGGCCCGCAGCGCGGCCACCACCGAGGTGCCGGGGTCGCGCTCGCGGACCACCTGGGCGGGCTCGCCGGCGTGCTGCTCCATCGGCGACATGACCAGGTCTTCCTTGGACGGGAAGTAGTTGAAGACGGTCATCTTCGAGACGTCGGCGGCGGCGGCGATCTCGGCGACCGAGACCTCGTCGAAGCTCCGCTCGGCGAACAGGGTGATCGCACTGCGCCAGATCCGGATGGCGGTCTGACGCTTCTTGCGCTCGCGCAGGCCCAGCCCGTCGTCGGCGGCGGCCCCGTTGCTCTTCACCATGGGCTGACTGTACCAGGATCAAACATTGACCCGGTAGAAGCATGTACTGGGTCGGAAGATTGGTCAGGGCAAAGAATTGACCGAGTCAAAAAACCCTGTCATGGTGAAGCCGTGCCACCGAGCAGCGCCCCACCCGGTGCGGCTCCGCCTCTGCCCGATCACCCGAATTCCGCGACCCGTGGGGGGACTTCCGATGGCCGCAACCGCGCCGACAGCAGCGCTGATGACGGAGCCGCAGCGCAAACTGGGCATGCTGCTCTGCCTGATCACGATCGTCCTGGCCGTGCTCGACATGAACATCGTCTCGGCGGCCACCGTGCCGATCGTCCGGGACCTCGACCCCGTCCACGGCGTCGACCGGCTGCCCTGGCTGGTCAGCGCCTTCGCGCTGGCCGCCACCGCACTGCTGCCGCTCTACGGCAAGCTCTGCGACCTGTACGGCGCGAAGCGGGTGCTGCTCGGCGCCGTCGGCACCTTCCTGGTCGGCTCGGCACTCTGCGGGGCCGCGCAGTCGATGGAGCAGCTGATCGCCTTCCGGGCCCTCCAGGGCATCGGCGGTGGCGGGCTGATGAGCGTCACCATGGTGGTGATGGCCCAGCTCAAGGACCCGGAGGAGGAGAAGGGCGGCGGCGGAGGCATGGGCGGCATCGTCGGCGGCGCCGGCATGGCCCTCGGCCCGCTGATCGGCGCGCTGCTCGCCGACCACCTCGACTGGCGCTGGATCTTCTACGTCAACCTGCCGTTCGGCCTGCTCGTCCTGATCGGTGCCGCGGTGCTGCTCAAGCTCCCGAAGGGCGCCGGCCGTCGCGGCCTGGACTTCCTCGGTGCCACCCTCGCCGCCGCGTTCGCCACCGGGCTGCTGCTGGTCACCGAGTGGGGCGGCAAGGACTACGGCTGGACGTCGCCGCAGATCGTCCTGCTGGGCCTGGGGACGCTGGCCTCGTTCGGGCTCTTCCTCCGGCGGCAGGCCACCGCCGCCGACCCGGTGCTGCCGCTCTCGCTCTTCCGCATCCCGGAGATCCGGATCGGCTTCGCGGTCCAGGGCCTGGTCGGGATGGGCCTGATGGGCGCGATCATGTACGTGATGCTCTACCTGCAGATCGCCCGCGGCGTCGCCGCCACCTCGGCCAGCCTCTACCTGCTCCCGATGGCGCTCGGCATGACGGTGATCGGTCTGGTGGTCAACCGGCTCACCGGGCGGGGCGTGCAGGTGCGGACGATCCTGGCCTCCGGTGCGGCCTGTGCCACCGTGGCCCTGCTGCTGCTCGGGTTCAGCGGCCCGGAGACCTCGCTCTGGCTGGTGCGGGCCGAGCTGGTGCTGCTCGGCGTCGGCCTCGGGCAGCTGATCGGCCAGCTCGTCAGCGTCGTCCAGGACTCCGCCCCGGCCCACCAGCTGGGCGTCGCCACCACCGGCATCCGGTTCTTCCAGACGCTCGGCAGCGCGCTCGGCGCGGCGCTCTTCGGCACCGTGCTGGCCCGGGTCTTCGAGAACGGCGAGCCCGGCACCACGCTCAGCTCGGTCGGCCGGCTGACCGGCGCCGCCCGGGTGCACGCGGTCGGCAGCTTCGTCGACGCGGTGGACGTGGTCTTCTGCTCGGCGGCCGGGGTGATGGCGCTGGTCCTGGTGCTCGCGCTCCGGCTGCCGCGGGCGGCGGTGGCGCCGGTGGCGGAGGACCGGGCGGCGGATGACCAGGCCGAGAAGCAGGCGCTCGCCGCCTGAGCCCGGCCGGTCGGGGGCCGGTCGGCACGGGGCCCGGCGGACTTCGGTCCGCCGGGCCCCCTGCGCTGCGCCGGGCGGCCGGTGCGGTGCACCGGGGGCGGTCCGGGCGCGCCGGGTGCACGGGCTGCGGGTCAGGCGGTCGGCGTGGCGGGCTTCCACTCGTGGGCGAGGATCGACCAGATCTCCGAGTCCTGGAAGACGCCGTTGACCTTGAAGGTCTCCCGCAGCGTGCCGTCCAGCGTCATGCCCAGCCGCTGGGCGAGCCCCCGGCTGCGGAGGTTGGCCGGGGAGGTGTGCCACTCGATCCGGTGCAGGCCGCGGGTGGTGAAGGCGTAGTCGATCAGGTGGCGGACGGCGGCCGCGACCAGCCCCCGGCCCTGGCCGGCGGGCTCGGTCCAGACCCCGATCTCGGCGACGCCGCTCGCCTCGCTGAAGCTCACGAACATCGTGCCGCCGATCAGCGTGCCGTCCAGCCAGATCCCGAAGAGCCGGCCGCTGTCGGCGGCCTGCCGGTCGGCGTAGCCCTGCAGGGTGGCGCGGGCGGACTCCAGATCGGTGGAGCGGTGCGCCCAGGTGATCCACGGGTTCATGTGGTCGCGGGCGCGGTCCATGTTGGCGAGGAACTCGGCGGCCTGCCACGGTTCCAGGGGGCGCAGCTCGGCGTTGTCGGCGAGCGGGACGGAGAACATCGGCGGGCCTTTCGGGCGAGGGCTTGCGTGGTGGTCGCTACATACATAACAAACGTTTGGTATGTACGATAGCCCCTATGACGCCAGCCCGTGGAGACCATGAAGCCCGGCGCCTGGAGGTCTCCGAGGCGGTCTGGCGGGTGCTCTCCTCGCGGGGCTTCGAGGGGCTGACGCTCCGCGCGGTGGCCGCCGAAATGAGCGCCTCGACCGGGCTGCTGACCCATTACTTCCCCCACAAGCGGGCCCTGGTGGCCTATGCGCTCGACGAGCTGGACCGGCGTTCGCTCGCCCGGCCGCGGCGCACCGCACCCGTCGACGGCAGCGCCCCGCCGCCGGCCGGGCTGCCCCGGCTGCGGGCGGCCCTGCTCGACATCCTCCCGCTGGACGGGCCGGCCACCGCCGGTAACCGGATCTGGGTCGGCTCGTGGGACGTCGCCCTGGCCGACCCGGAGCTGGCCGCGGCGCACGCCGCGCGGTACGCCCGGTCCCGCGCGTTGCTGGCCGAGCACGTCGCGACCGCGCAGCAGCTCGGGGAGCTGCCTGCCGCACCGCCCGCGGCGCAGCTCGCGGCGGGGGCGCAGGCCTTCGTCCTGGGGCTGGTGGTGCAGGTCCTGTTCGCGCCGGAGGAGTTCCCGCCGGCCCGGCAGGAGGAACTGCTCGACGCCTACCTCGCGGGCCTGGCCGTCCCGCTCCCGTAGGCCCGCCCGCGGTGGTCCGTCCGCGGGTCCGTCCGGGGCCCGCCCGCGGGGCGGCGCCGTCAGGAGCGGAACTGCCACCACCAGGCCTCCGTCGTCCAGGCGAGGACGACATCGCCCCGCGGGCCGTGGAGCGTGCGCCGCAGGAGCCGGCGGTCCAACTGCCCGACGACGCGGGCCAGATCCCGTCGGGCTCCACCGGGCAGCCGGCGCAGTGCCTCCTCCAGGGTGTCGCGCGCTTCGAGCAGACCGCACCCGGTGCACCGGCACGGCGCGAACAGGACCGGCCCGGGGTCCGGTGCCCGTTGTTCCCGGTCGCGGGCCAGTGACACCGCCCCGGGCCACAGGTGCCGTTCGTCCGTGATCAGGAGTGAGCCGGGCGCCCGGACGTGGTGCGCGTACCGGGCGAGCGCCGTGGCGACGGCACCGGGCCACAGGTACCGCTCCTCCGTCCGGCGAACGGCCGCCCGGGTCGGTGCGGACACCCCCCGAACCCCGGGGGTCGGCGCACCTGTTCTCGTCGGCCGCCACCGCTCGACGCGGACGGCCCTCGGGCGCCTACGCGGCATGGCCCTTTCGGATTGACGTCATGCGGGCATCCTGCCACGGCCGCCGGAGCGGGCGGTCCGGCGATTCACTGCCGGTTCGGCGGGCGGAGTTGCGCGAACGCCCGCCGGGCCCGGTGCGGGGTGCGGTGCGCGGGGTGGCTGTACGGGGTGGCTGTGCGGGGCGCGGGCGGTCCGGCGGATTCGCCGGGGGATTCCGTTCGGGGCCGACTCGTTCGCCGGGCCCGGTGGTTCGGGCGGGAGGTGCCGGTGTTTCCTGCGGGAACGATTCCGGCGGGGTGCACCACGCATTGTCACGAGTTATGTGCGTTCGGTGTGCGGCCTTTTCCGTTCGGCTTCCCGGTGACGGGGCCGGGCATAGGCCCCACCGGGGTGGTGGCCTGCGGGAATTCGGGCAGTGCGCCCCCAGCAGGATTCGAACCTGCGACCTACCGCTTAGAAGGCGGGTGCTCTATCCGCTGAGCTATGGGGGCGGGACGGACGGCGCCCTGGCGGGCGTGACCGTTGCCGGGGTCGGGCGGCGAGCGCGTGCGGCGTCCGCTGTCCGGCCCCGTACCTGAGGGTGGGGGTTGGGGGTTGGGGCCCTTGCCCTGTCAGGGGACAGGATAAGGGTGTCCAGTTCCTCGGCCGGGCGTAACAACACCGTTGCGGGTGTGTCGGCCTCGGTGGAGCGGTCCGATAATCGCAGGTGAAGGCCGTACGTGCAGCGGTCTGACGGTCTTCGGCGCCGGACGTTGTGCAGTCGTTACGGGGCTGCCGCCTCACCCGTTATGGATTCGGCACGGAGAAAGTGTCACCGTCACAGCGGGTGGGGGGTCCTATTCGGGTTCGTTCGGTCGGATGACGTGCGGGGACGGTCGATCGGTCCACCCCTGGGGGTGTCCGGGCGGGGCGGGGTCCGGATCGTTTGTTGTCATGGCCCCGTAGGATCTGGGGCGGAACCCGGACGAAACTGGCGCCGGAAGGCTGAAATTCACCCCTGCGAGTGACGCCGGTTTTCCACAGGCCCGAGTTGTCCACAGCATTTCCGAACTCCCTGGTGCGAATTTCCCGGGAAGCGCACTCTCAACTCGCACCGGTCGATTCCGTACGGTGCATCGGAGAGAACGGAGCGTGTTCTGTGAACGAGACCCGGGTGACGGTGATCGGCAATGTCGCGACCGAGGTGAGCTACGCGGAGACGGCCGGCGGGGTGCCGATGGCCACCTTCCGGCTGGCGTCGACGGAGCGGCGGTACGACCGGGAGAAGGCGGGGTGGGTGGACGGCGAGACGCAGTGGGTGACGGTGACGGCGTGGCGGGCGCTGGCGGGTCATCTGAACGACTCGTTGTCGAAGGGCGATCCGGTGCTGGTGAGCGGTCGTCTGCGGGTGCGCGAGTGGACGGAGGGCTCGGCCAGGCGCAGCCGGGTCGAGATCGACGCCCGGTCGGTCGGGCACGATCTCAGCCGCGGCACCGCGGCCTTCACGTGGGCGGCGAGCATGCGGGGCGGGTCTCCGGGAGGTGGCGAGGGGGTCGCCGACGAGGCGGTGCCGGGGTGGATCGCCAACGTACTGCACGCCCGGAAGGCCTCGGCGTTGGCGTCGGCAGGTGTCACGGCGGGCGTCACGGCGGGCGTCAAGGCCGGGGGCGCGGAGCCGGAGGTCCGGGTGGACGGTGGGGGTATCGGCAGTGACGTCCTGGTGGCCCCGGCCTGACCGGAAGGCGTCTCAACTGTCGACAAATATGTTGGTCGAGACGGTTGTTGTGCCCGTACGCGGCAATCCCGGATCGGATAACCGAAACTTCGAGACTTTCTGGCAGATCGTCAGCTTGTGACGATAGTGGGAGGGTTGATAACGATACAGATACGGTATCGTCCTGATTTCGCATGGGGGTTTGCGGGACTCCGGGGCTCAATAGGATTCGTCTGGTTCACACACGTGCAGCAGCGCCACAGGGGGCGCGGCAATGCAAGGCGGGCTGCCCATCGGCAAGGCCCGGCCCGGAGGGATCACAGATGTTCCAGAGTCAGGGGCGGAGTCTTCCCCGCATCTCCACTGTCATGCTCACGACCAGCATTGCGCTGGCCGGAGGCCTGTTCGCGGCCGGTACGGCGACCGCGGCCGACGCGCCGGGTGCAGGCGTCACGGCAGTGATCCAGCCCACCATGGAGTCCGGCGAGATCTCCGTCGACGGTCACGGCCTCCAGGGTGGTCTGTTCACCCTCAAGACGCCCAACGGC
The DNA here is from genome assembly GCF_045208415.1 of Kitasatospora sp. NBC_01560. Taxonomy (NCBI): domain Bacteria; kingdom Bacillati; phylum Actinomycetota; class Actinomycetes; order Kitasatosporales; family Streptomycetaceae; genus Kitasatospora; species Kitasatospora sp. NBC_01560. Next base: position 6,519,806 of record NZ_CP109364.1, read on the forward strand.
GAGATCCGGACGTACTGCATCGACATCGACCACCCGGTGGACATCACCAGTGGGGTCGAGTACCAGGAGTCGGACTGGAAGTCGAGCTCGCTCGGCGGCAAGGACAAGGCCCCGGCGGCCGCCAAGATCCGCTGGATCCTGGAGAACTCGTACCCGCAGGTCACCGACCTGACGAAGCTGGCCGCCGCGGCCGGCGTCAAGGGCGAGTTCACCAAGGAGGACGCCGCCGCCGGCACCCAGGCCGCGATCTGGCAGTTCTCGGACGGCAAGAACGCCGTCCCGAAGGACCCGCAGGCCAAGCAGCTGCGCGACTACCTGGTCAGCGACAACAACAAGGGCATCGCCGCCGAGCCCAAGCCCTCGCTGAGCCTCACGCCGGACTCGGTGTCGGGCAAGCCGGGCAACAAGCTCGGTCCGTTCACCGTGAACTCCAGCGCCTCCGAGGTGAAGCTGGCCGTCACCGGTGACGCCAAGGACAAGGTGAAGCTGGTCGACAAGGACGGCAAGGCGGTCAACGACCTGACCGGCCCGATCGCCAAGGACACCCAGCTGTTCCTGGACGTGCCGGCCGGCACCCCGGACGGCACGGCCACCGTGACCGCCAACGCCGAGACCGTGGTGCCCAGCGGCCGCGTCTTCCTCAGCAAGGGCTACACCCCGGCGAAGCACAGCCAGACCATGATCCTGGCCGGCTCCACCAAGCTGAGCGTGGTCGACGCCGCCAAGGCCGCCTGGAAGCAGGGCAAGGGCGCGCTGCTGGACAGCACCGCGCAGGTCGAGTGCGACGCCAACGGCGTCAAGGTCTCCGTCGCCAACGGCGGTGACGAGGCCGCCGACGTCACGGTGAAGCCGGGCAAGACGATCACCGTCCAGCCGGGCAAGGTCGAGAGCGTCGTCGTCCCGGTCGCGGAGGACACCGCCTACGACATCACCGTCACCGGCCCGAACGGCTTCTCCAAGGAGTTCAAGGGCATCCTGGACTGCAAGGTCACCAGCGGGACCACGCCGACCGGTACCCCGTCGGCCTCGGTGACCCCGAGCACGCCGGCCCCGACCGGCACCCCGTCGGCCACGCCGTCGGCCACCTCCACCAGCACGGCCGCCCACCCGGCCCCGGCCGCCACCAGCCCGGCCCCGGGCACCACCGGTCTGGCCCAGACCGGTGGCAATGACGCCACCCCGGTGCTCGCCGGTGTCGCCGGTGCCCTGGTCGTGGCCGGCGGTGCCGCGGTCTTCGTCCTGCGCCGCCGCGGCCGCCACGGTCGCAGCGCCGCCTGAGGCACTGCGCCGCCTGAGGCACTGCGCCACTGGAGGCACTGCGCACACCGCGCACGCCGAGGTCCTGAGCGGGTGAGGGCCTGAAACGCCCCGGCCCGGCTCCCCGCACCTGTTGCGGGGGGCCGGGCCGAGTCGCGTCCGGGGCAGGCTCTGCGCCACCGCCCGCGCCCCCTCCCGCACGACGAGAGGGGGCGCGACGCACGGCGGGCGGGGCCGCGGCGGGCCCGCTCCGGGGCCGGGCGGCCGGGCGGTGCCGCGGTCGGGAACGGCCGGATACCCCAGTGGGGCAAAGCAGGCGGTTCGGGGGTTCGGGCCGGGTGCGGCACAATGGAAGGCTGCAAGCCGAATAACTCCCGACGACGCCGGAGCGATCTCACGTGGCGGAATACATCTACACGATGCGCAAGGTGCGCAAGGCGCATGGCGACAAGGTCATCCTTGACGACGTGACGCTCAGCTTCCTCCCCGGAGCGAAGATCGGCGTCCTCGGTCCCAACGGCGCCGGCAAGTCGACTGTGCTCAAGATGATGGCCGGTCTGGAGCAGCCCTCCAACGGCGACGCCTTCCTCTCGCCCGGGTACACCGTCGGCATGCTCCTCCAGGAGCCGCCGCTCGACGAGACCAAGACGGTCCTGGAGAACGTCGAGGACGGCGTCCGGGAGGTCAAGGGGAAGCTCGACCGCTTCAACGAGATCGCCGAGCTGATGGCCACCGACTACTCGGACGCCCTGCTCGACGAGATGGGCAAGCTCCAGGAGGAGCTGGACCACGCGAACGCCTGGGACCTCGAGGCGCAGCTGGAGCAGGCCATGGACGCGCTGGGCTGCCCGCCCGGCGACTGGGCCGTGACCAAGCTCTCCGGTGGCGAGAAGCGCCGCGTGGCGCTCTGCAAGCTGCTGCTGGAGGCCCCTGACCTGCTGCTGCTCGACGAGCCCACCAACCACCTGGACGCCGAGTCGGTGAACTGGCTGGAGCAGCACCTGGCCAAGTACGCCGGCACCGTCGTCGCCGTCACCCACGACCGGTACTTCCTGGACAACGTGGCCGGCTGGATCCTGGAGCTCGACCGCGGCCGCGCCATCGGCTACGAGGGCAACTACTCCACCTACCTGGAGAGCAAGCAGTCGCGCCTCAAGGTCGAGGGCCAGAAGGACGCGAAGCGTGCCAAGCGGCTCCGCGAGGAGCTGGAGTGGGTCCGCTCCAACGCCAAGGGCCGTCAGGTGAAGTCCAAGGCACGCCTCGCCCGTTACGAGGAGATGGCGGCCGAGGCCGACAAGATGCGGAAGCTGGACTTCGAGGAGATCCAGATCCCGCCGGGCCCGCGTCTGGGCAGCATCGTCGTCGAGGTGGAGAACCTCAACAAGGCCTTCGGCGAGAAGGTCCTGATCGACGACCTGAGCTTCACCCTGCCGCGCAACGGCATCGTCGGCGTGATCGGCCCCAACGGCGCCGGCAAGACCACCCTGTTCAAGATGCTCCAGGACATGGAGACGCCGGACTCGGGCAAGGTCAAGATCGGCGAGACGGTCAAGATCAGCTACGTCGACCAGAGCCGGGCCAACATCGACCCGAAGAAGACGCTCTGGGAGGTCGTCTCCGACGGCCTGGACTGGATCAACGTCGGCCAGGTCGAGATGCCGTCCCGCGCCTACGTCTCGGCGTTCGGCTTCAAGGGCCCGGACCAGCAGAAGCCGGCCGGCGTGCTCTCCGGCGGTGAGCGCAACCGCCTGAACCTGGCGCTCACCCTCAAGCAGGGCGGCAACCTGCTGCTCCTCGACGAGCCCACCAACGACCTCGACGTCGAGACCCTCTCCTCGCTGGAGAACGCGCTGCTGGAGTTCCCCGGCTGCGCCGTGGTCATCTCCCACGACCGCTGGTTCCTGGACCGGGTGGCCACCCACATCCTCGCCTACGAGGGCGAGAGCAAGTGGTTCTGGTTCGAGGGCAACTTCGAGTCGTACGAGAAGAACAAGATCGAGCGACTGGGCGCCGACGCCGCCCGTCCGCACCGGGCCACCTACAAGAAGCTGACCCGAGGCTGACACCCAGCCGTCACAACGGCCCGGCAGACTGCCCCCCCCGGGGGCGGCCTGCCGGGCCGCGGCCCACCGCCACAGCCGTGCGGCGGGTCACCGGACGTCGAGGAGAACACCCGTGGCACGCCACATCTACGCCTGTCCGCTGCGTTGGTCCGACATGGATGCCTTCGGGCACGTCAACAACGTGGTCTTCCTGCGCTACCTGGAGGAGGCCCGGATCGACTTCATGTTCACCCAGGCCGCCGCCGCCGGTGCCGGGGAGTTCGCGGGCGGCTCGGTGGTGGCCCGCCACGAGATCGACTACAAGCGTCCGCTGGTGCACCGGCCCGAGCCGGTCACCATCGAGACCTGGGTGACCAAGATCGGCGTCGCCTCGCTGACCGTCGCCTACGAGATCAAGGACACCGCCGAGGACGGCACCGAGACGGTCTACGTCCGGGCGTCCACCGTGGTCGTCCCCTACGACCTGGCCGAGGGCCGGCCGCGCCGGATCAGCGCCGTGGAGCGGGAGTTCCTCGGCCGCTACACGGACGAGCGGGGTACCGACCAGCGCGCCGGGGGTGAGCGCGCCGAGGGCGAGCGCAGCCGGGACGCGCAGCCGGTCGGCGCGGCGGCCTGAGGCCGCGGGCCCGGCCCGGCGCCGGCCCCGCACCGGCCCCGTCCCCGCACCGGCCCCTCACGACCACCCGACAACAACGGATTCGAGCTGACACGCGTTGACCGGTACCGCCCCCCTCGCCCTCGCCGACACCGGGGAGGCCGCCGACCTGAGCGCCTTCCTGGTCCGCCTGCTCCGCTTCGACCGGGCGGCGGCGGTACGGCTGCAGGCAGTGGCGCGGCCGGACGGCGACGACGGCGTGGTGGCGGTCTTCGGGCGGCTGCCGCTGGGCGGATCCGGCGCGCTGGCGATCCGCACCGCACGGCTGGCCGGGCTCGGCGGGCCGGTCGACCGGACCGTCTCCGCCGGACAGTTGCTGGACGGCCTCGACGACCGGGCGAACACCGTCGCCCTGCCCGCGCCCGTCACCGGCCCGGCCTGGGCCGGTCTGCTCCCGCCGCGCACCGGCTGGCGCCTGCTCGGCGAGCCGCCGGTGGAGCGGGTGCACCCGGAACTGATGGCCGCCGTCCGGGAGTTCCGCGAGCGCAGCGAGGCCGTGCCGGCCCACCACCGGACCCGTGCGGTGCTGGACGCACTCGCCGACGAGATCTGGTCGCGGCCGGTGACCGTGCTGCCCGAGCTGCCGCTGCGGGCCGCGCACGCGGCCTACGTGATCGGCTTCCTGACCCCGGACGCCCTGCTGACCGTGCACCGGGCCGGTGGCTGGCTGCGGTTGAGCGCCCCGGCCGGTTCGGTGGCGGTCCGTACGGCGGCCGCGCCCGGTGCCGGCCTCGGGCTCAGCCCGCTGCGCTGAGCCGGACACCCCGGGCGCGCAGCGCCCGCCCCGGCCGCCGGGCTGCCGTGCCCGGCCCGCTCAGCCCTCGGTGTTCACCATCGAGGCGGCGGCGTAGGTGAGGTAGTCCCAGAGCTGACGCTCGGCGTCGGCCGGCAGCGCCAACTCGTCCACCGCCGCCCGCATGTGCTTCAGCCAGGCGTCGTGCGCCGCCCGGTCCACCCGGAACGGCACGTGCCGCATCCGCAGCCGCGGGTGACCGCGCTGCTCGCTGTAGGTGCGCGGGCCGCCCCAGTACTGCATCAGGAAGAGGACGAGGCGCTCCTCGGCGGGGCCGAGGTCCTCCTCGGGGTACATCGGCCGCAGCAACTCGTCCTCGGCGACGCCCTGGTAGAACCGGTGCACCAGCCGCCGGAAGGTCGGCTCGCCGCCGACCTGGTCGAAGAAGGTCTCCTCGCTGAGCGTGCCACGCCGGATCTCTTTCACCCGACCATGGTCGCAGACACCGGCGGGGCCGTACACCGGGGCCTGAGGACCAGGACTCCCGGCGTACGGCCCCGCGGGCCGGTGATGTGGGCCGGTGATGTGGGCCGGTGGCGCGGGCGCGGGCGCGGGCGCGGCCGCTGCGCGTTCGCGGCTGGGCCGCGCGTCGGCGGGTGCGCTAGGCGCCGGTGGTGGCTACGCGTCCTCCCAGCGGAAGAGCCGCCAGGCGATCGCGGTGAAGACGGCGGCGAAGAGCAGCAGGCCGCCCATGGTCGGCAGCGCGTCCATCACGCCGCCGCCCCGGGAGAGCACCGTCTGCGAGGCGCTGACCAGGTGCTTGAGCGGCAGCGCCTCGGAGACGGCCTTCAGCCAGCCCGGCATGCCGTCGGTCGGGAAGAAGGAGCCGGAGAGGAACGACATCGGCAGCACGATGATCTGCGAGATGCCGTTGGCCGCCTCCTCGGTCTTGGCGATCGCCCCGGCGAGCAGGCCGATCGACATGAAGGCGACGGTCGCGCAGACCACCAGCGGGATGATCAGCCACCAGTTGCCGGTGAGCTTGAGCCCGAAGAACGGCGTGGTGGCGAGCGCCAGGAAGATGGCCGTCTGGGTCAGCGCGGTCAGCACCGAGACGGCGATCCGGGAGGAGACGATCGCCCCGGCGCTGACCGGGGCCAGCCGCAGCCGGCGCAGCACCTTCTTCTGCCGCCAGGACACCAGGGTCAGCGCGGCGCTGAAGACCGCGCCGGTGGCCACCGCCCAGCCGAGCAGGCCCGGGGTGAGGAACTGGATCGGCTTCAGCGACTCGTCCTCGACCCGGCTCGCGTCCAGCGTGAAGGCCGGCGGCTTTCCGCTGGCGGCCTGGTTGGCCTGCTGGACCACCGAGTTGACGATGCCCTGGACGGAGCCGGCCCGGACCTGGTCGGCGGCGCTGAAGCGAAGCTCGATCTTGCCGTCCGGGCCCTGCTTGATCAGCGCGTCGAGGTCCCCCTTGCGGACCTTCTCCAGCGAGGCGGCCTCGTCGTCGCTCCGGCTGATGGTCAGGACCTTCTCCAGCTCGGCCCGGCCGTCGCCCTGCACCGCGTCCAGGACCTGGACGGAGCCGACCTGCACCACCTTGGCGTGCGGGCTGCTGGCGCCCTTGAGCAGGGTGCCGAACAGCAGCAGGAACATCAGCGGGAAGAGCAGGACGAAGAAGACGGCGGACTTGTCGCGCAGGAAGGCGACCAGCATCACCCGGGAGAGACTGGCGAAGGCGCTCACCCGCTCGCGCTCCGGCTGCCCGTCGGGCGCCGAGGGGGTGGTGGCGGGCTTCCGCTGGGACGGCACGGCCGCCGTCCCGGTCTGTTCGGCGGTCATGCGCGGTACTCCCGTCCGGTGAGCTGGAGGAAGACGTCCTCCAGGGTGGCGCCGCGGACTTCGAGGCCGCGCAGCGCGTTCTGCTCGGCCAGCACGGAGAGCACCGGGGCCGGGAGGTGGGTGGCGACGACGAGCGAGACGCCGTCGTCCTCGATCGAGACGACCTCGGCGTCGACGGCGGTCAGCAGTTCGCCGGCCCGCTCGGCGGTCAGCAGGCCGGACTCGACGCTGATCCGCACGGTGTCGTCGATCTCGCGGATCAGAGCGGCCGGCGCGCCGGTCTTCAGGATCCGGCCGTGGTCCATGACCGAGACGCGGTCGCAGAGCACCTCGGCCTCGTCCAGGTAGTGGGTGGTCAGGACGACGGTGCGGCCCTCGGCGTTGATGGCCCGGAGGAGGTCCCAGAGGTTGCGCCGGGCCTGCGGGTCGAGGCCGGTGGTGGGCTCGTCCAGGAAGACCAGCTCGGGGTCGTGGACGAGCGCGCAGGCGATGGAGAGGCGCTGGGCCTGGCCGCCGGACATCTTGTCGGTCATCACGCCGGCCGACTCGGTCAGGCCGACCCGCTCCAGCATGGCGTCCGCCCGCCTGGGCCCGACGCCGTAGAAGGAGCCGAAGGTACGGATGGTCTCCCGCGCCGTCAGTTTGTTGAAGAAGGCGGAGGCCTGGAACTGCACGCCGATGCGCGGCAGCAGTTTCGGGTTGCGCGGCCAGGGCGCCAGCCCGAGGAGTTCGATCCGGCCCTCGTCGGGCTTGCGGATCCCCTCCAGGATCTCCAGTGTGGTCGTCTTCCCGGCGCCGTTCGGCCCCAGGATTCCGTAGAACTCTCCGGCCTCGACGGTGAGTGACACTCCGTCAACGGCTTGAACATCCCCGTACCGCTGACGGATACCGTCGGCGGATATAGCTGCAGTCATGTGCCCTGAGGGTAGGGGCAGCGGGGTGACTTGTGCACGTCCGCGCGCGCGATTCGCGGTCCGGGCCGGCTGGATGCTGCCGGCGCGGGGGACGCGGCAGGGCCGGGCGGGAGTCGAACTCCCGCCCGGCCCTGAGCACTTGCGTGGCCTGCGCGGACGGCTCAGGCGCGGTGCAGGGTGATCGTCGTCCACGCCCCGATGTGGATCCGGTCGCCGTCGTTCAGCGGGATCGCGGTGTGCGGGGTGACCGACTCGCCGCCGCCGTTCATCGTGGTGCCGTTGGTGGAGTCCTGGTCCACCAGCACCCAGCTGCCGTCGGGCTGCTCGGCGAGCAGCGCGTGCTGGTGCGAGGCGCCCGGGTCCTCCGGCGGGACGGAGAGGTCGATCTCGGGCACGGTGCCGCGGTGCTGGCTGCGCCGGCCGATCCGCAGCTGGCCGCGGCCGGTCAGCGGGATCCGCCGCTCGGGGCAGTACGGCGGGAAGAACAGGCCCGCCGCCTCCGGCCCGCTGCGGGCCATCATGTCGGTGAAGTAGTCGCGGTCGGCCGAGACCACGGCGATCCAGTTGGCCCGGACCGCCTCCGGCTGCGGCGCGCCCTGGCCCGGCGCACCCTGCTGGTGCTGGGCCTGCTGGTGCTGGGCCTGCTGCGGCGACTGCGGCTGCGGCTGCGGCGGGACGGGCGGGGCCAGGTTGAACGAGGTGCCGAACTCACCGCCGCGCCCGGTCGGGCCCGGCTGCGCGTAGACCGGGCCGGAGTCCTCGCGCGGCAGCGGCTCCGGGTAGGACGGCTCGGGGTAGGACGGCTCCGGGTACGAGGGGGCCGGGTAGCCGGGCTCCTGGTAGGGCGTCTCCTGGTAGGGCGAGCCGGCCGCCGGCGGGTAGCCGTAGCCGGACGCCGCCCCGCCCTGGGCCGGCTGCGGCTGGGCGTGCTGCTGCGGCTGCTGGGAGTGCTGCGGCTGGGCCGGCGGGAACGGCTGCTCCGGCGCGTACGGCTGCTCCGACGGGTACGGCTGCGGCGCGTGCTGCTGGGCGCCCGGGCCCGGCTGCTGCGGGCCGCCGTACGCGGCCGGGATGTTCAGCGGGGCCGGCGCCGGGGCGGGCCCGGGCACCGGGGCCGCCGGGGGCCGGCGGTGCGAGGGCGCGGAGAGGTCGTAGTCGTACCCGCACTCCTCGCAGAACCGCCCGGTCTGCGGGCTGCGGCAGATCGGGCAGACCACCAGGCCCTCGGTGAGGTCCGGGAAGCCCTGGCCGGCGGGCGGCGGGCCGGGCGGTACCGGTCCGGGCACGGGTGCGGGGCCCGGCTGCACCGGTCCGCCGTACGGCGGACCGCCGTGCGGGCCGTGGCCGGGATGCGCGGGCGCGCCGTGCGTGCCGTGCGCCCCGGGCGCGCCCGGGAGCGAGCCCGGCGGCGGCGGGACGGGCGGCGGCGGCGTCATCGGGAAGCCGCAGAAGTCGCACCAGTCCTCGGCCTGCGACTCATGCCCCCTCGGGCAGATCGGCATCAGGTCCCCCTCAATTCCAGCCAGCTGGGGCAGCGTCCGGCCGGGCCCCGGCCCGGTCGGCTTCTTCAGCGGTCACTTCTTCACACGGACGGTCTTGGTCGACCGGGTCTCAAGGGTCATCGAGTCGGCCTCGCTCACGTTCTTACGGAACCGAACCGTACCCTCCTTGGGGTCGACGACGTCGACCACCTTCTGAAGCAGCTTGAACGTGCCCTCGTTCCCGGTCGCGTGGGCGATCCGGACGGCGGCGCCGAGCTTGGCGGTCGCCCGGTCGACGTCCCCGGCCCGGTGGGCCTCCAGGCCCTCCTGGATGGACGAGGCCAGCTCGGCCTGACCGGTGTAGTGGGCGACCTGCGGGCTGATCCGGGTGGAGGAGGCCAGGTCGTCGGTCCAGACCGCCTTGACCAGGCCCTGCGAGAGCACCTCGGGGGTGCTGCCGGTCTGCGGCGGCAGCACGAGGCTGACCCGGGCGGCGAGCATCTCGTTGCCGACGGTGGCGGCCGGCACCTCGACGCAGACGTGGTAGTCGCGGCTCTCGTCGCCCCAGGAGCCGGTCGGGTAGTCGCCGGCCCGCGGCCCGGCCTCGGTGCGGCGGCCGGTGAGGTCCTCCACCGCGGGGGCGACCTGCTTCACGAACTTCACCACCGCGTTGGCGGGCGTCCAGATCCGCAGGGCGACATCGGCGACCTGCTTGCCCATCGCGCCGGTCATCATCGAGCGGAAGTCCTCGGCGAGTGCGGAGGGCTCGGCGACGATGTCGACGGTGCCGAGCAGCGCGGAGGAGATCTTGCGCAGTTCGTCGACCCGCCAGTCGGTGCCGACGCCGCGGCAGTCGGCGGTGAAGTGGCCGGAGACCCGCTCGATGGCGCGGTCCAGGTCGACCGCCGACTCGTGCTCGTTGTTGCCGTCGGTGAGCAGGATGGCGTGCCGGATGGCGATGTCGCGGCGGGTCAGGAAGAGCTGGTCGGCCTTGGCGAGCCAGGTGCCCATCGCGGTGCCGCCGGCCGCGGTGAGCCGCCGCAGCGCCTCCTTGGCCCGGCCGCGGGTGTCGTCCGAGGCGATGGCGAGGGTGCCGTCACCGGGGAAGATGTCCCGGGCCTCGTGGGTGCCGGCCACGACGGCGAAGGCGACGCCGTCGCGGACGGTGTCGATGGCGGCGGCGGTGGCCTCCCGGGCGCCGCGCATCTTGCTGGCGGGGTAGTCCATCGAGCCGGAGCAGTCCACCATGATCACCACGGCGGCGGACTGCGCACCGGCCCCGAGCGGCCCCGCGTCGGCGACTCCGAGCGGACGGCCGCCGGAGGTGCCGCCGCCGGTCGCGGTGACGGTCACGATGGCGTTCACCTCGCGGGCGCCGTCGGCGAGGTACTCGTTCTGGAAGATGTCCACGTCGAACCTGGGCAGGTTCGGCTTAGCCAGTGTTGCCATGGGCCGGTGGCTCCCGTCGGGTGGTCGTTGGTGCGTACGGTCGGTGGGGGCGGGCGTCAGCCCAGCGGCGGGCGCGGCGGCTGCGGCGGCACCGCGGGCGGGGCCGGCGGTGCGGGCGGCACGGGCCCGGCGGGCGGCAGCGGGGCGGCGGGCGGCAGCGGGGCGGCGGGCGAGCCGATCACCGGGAGGTCCGGCAGCGTCGGGTCGTGGTCCTCCTCGTCGTCGCCACCGGCCGCGCCCGGCCGGATCACCGGCAGGTCGAGCGCCGTGGCGGTGCGGGCGTCCTCGGCCGCCGGGTCGTCGGCCCGGTCCGCGCCGGCCGGCCCGGCGGGCGGGTCGATCGGCAGCACGGCGACGGTGATGTTGTCGTGCCCGCCGGCCGCGACGGCGAACTTCACCAGGGCCCGGGCGGCCGCGAGCGGCTCGGTGCGGGCGTCCGGGCGGACGTAGAAGGCGAGGTCGGTGGCGGCCTCGGCGTAGTTCCAGAGGCCGTCGGTGCAGACCAGCAGCACGCCGGGGACGTGCGGGGTGAAGTCGAGGGTGTGCGGGACGACCTCCTCGGCGTCCGCGCCGAGCCAGCCGGTGATGGCGTGGGCCCGCGGGTCCGCGTACGCCTCGGCCTCGCCCATCAGGCCGGCCTCGACCATCCGGGCGGCCCAGGAGTCGTCCTGGGTGAGCCGGAACGGCTCGGCGGCGACCCGGTCGTCCGGGATCCAGTACGCCCGGGTGTCGCCGACCCAGCCGATGGTGACCCGGCCGCCCGCGGCTATCGCGCTGACGTAGGTGCAGGCGGGGGCGTTGACGTCGGGCCGGTAGGGGGAGGTGCCGTCGACCGCGAGGGCGGCGACGGCGGCGGCCGCGTCGGCGATCGCCCGGCGCATCGCCGCGGTCGGCTCCTGGCCGGCCTCCAGCGCGGTGAGCAGCGACTCCGAGGCAGCATCGACGGCGGTCTCGGAGGCCTCGTCGGGCCGGTCGGAGGAGGAGACACCGTCGCAGACCACGGCCACCACGACGGGTTCGCCGCCGGGCAGCGAGGTGGCGGCGACGGTGAACGAGTCCTCGTTGCGGTGGTGGCGCACGCCGCGGTCGCTGACCCCGGCCACGCCGGCCAGCGCCTTCTCCATGTGGTCGCGCGGGCGCGGCTGGGCGCCGCCGCAGGCCTCGCAGTAGCCGTCGCCGGAGACCTGCGGCAGGCCGCAGTGCACGCAGGCGGGCCCGCCCTGGGCGGGGACGGCGGGCCCGTCCGGCCCGGTCGCCGGGCGGTGGCCGCCGGGGGTGCGGTCGCCGCCGTCACCCCGGGCGGTGGACCAGCCCGCGGGCATCGCGCCCGGGGCCGGCCGGCCGTCCCGGCCCACCCCGCAGGAGCCGCAATAGGAATCCTCCGGCTCCAGCGGTTCGGCACAGCTCTGGCACACGGTCTGCTGCGGCATTGGTCACACCCATGTCCTGGGGCGGGCACGGTTGGCCCGCTCCACCATCTCGATCCTGGTCTCGGCCCGGTCGGCCAACCGGGCGAGTACCCGGTAGGACTGCTCCAGCGCGAACCGCAGTTCCCGTTCGACGGCCGGCCGTCCGAGCACGGTCGTCCCGCCGGCCTTCTCGGCCCCGGCCGAGCCGGCGACGACCCAGCGGAGGGCGGTGCCGAGCACCTCGACGGAGAGCTCCTCGCGGCGGCGGTCGTCCAGCCGCAGCGCGGTCAGCTGCTCGGAGCCGGTGCCGAGGTCCTCGCCCAGCGGGTCGGTGGCGGGCCGTTCGCGCAGCCGGGCGCGGACGGCGGCGATCCGGGCGGCGGTGAACTGGCTGGAGGTGGCGGGCACCGATTCGAGGACGGCGACGGCGCCGGCCCGGTCGTCGCCGGCGAGGCGGACCCGGGCCAGCCCGAAGGCGGCGCTCAGGTACGCGTGGTCGGTGCTCCAGACCAGGCGGTAGAACTCGGCCGCGTCGCCGCCGTCGTCGAGCAGCTCGGCGCAGATGCCGAGGGCCAGCTTCGGGGCGCTCTCGCCGGGGAAGGCGTCGTAGACGGCGTCGAAGGCCTCGGCGGCGGCGCGCAGCGCCCGGGTGGCGGGGGTCTCCTCCCCGGCGGGGCCGGCCTCCCCGGGCACGGCGGATCCGCCGCGTCCGTCCGCGCTGCTCCCCGGGTCGGCGGCGCCGACCAGCGCGGTCAGTCCGCGGTACCAGACCACCCGCCAGTCGTCCGGGTGGTCGCGGTCCAGCTCGGCGAGTGCCTTCTCGGCGGTGGCGCGGTGGCCGAGTTCGAGGTGGGCGCGGAGTTCGCGCAGCCGGCGTTCGACGGAGTCGGCGGGGGCGCCGGCCAGGGCGGCGAGCGCCTCGTGCGGGTCGGTGGCGAGCAGGGTGGCGAGGAAGCCGGCGTTCGGGTCGGCCGGGTCGACCCGGGGGACGGGCAGGGCCAGTGCGGCGGCGGCCGGGTCCAGTGCGGTGACCCGCAGTTCGTCGGGCCGCAGGGCCGGCCGGACGAGCTCGGTGTCCACCACGCGCAGCTCCGGGCCGAACAGCGTGGAGAGCGAGGGCCGCGGGCGGCCGTCCTGGAGGGCCAGCACCTCGCGCAGCACGCCGGTGAGCTGGTCGGCCATCTCCTCGGCGGAGGCGAACCGGCGGGCCGGGTCCGGGTCGGTGGCGCGGACCAGGAAGCGGTAGTACGACTCGTACGCGGCGAGGACGGGGACGGACTCCGGGCCGGGCAGCGAGTCGCGGTAGGTGGTGCTGTAGCCCTGGAAGTCGAAGCTGAGCACCGCGAGGGTGCGGGCGACGGTGTAGAGGTCGGAGGCGGGGGAGGGGCCCTCGGTGGCGATCTCGGGGGCCTGGTAGCCGATGGTGCCGTAGATCGGTCCGTCGTCGTCGAGGCGGCGGACGGCACCCATGTCGATGATCTTGAGCGCGTCACCGCTCTGGATCACGTTGTCGATCTTGAAGTCGCAGTAGATCAGGCCCCGGCCGTGCAGGTACCCGAGCGCGGGCAGCGCCTCCAGCGCGTACGCGATGGCCTGCTCCACCGGCAGCGGCTCGCGCCGGCCGTCCGGTGTGCGGCGCTCGTTGGCGATGTCCTTGAGCGACTTGCCGCCGACGTACTCCATCACGATGTAGCCGTCGGTGGAGCCGGTCCGCAGGTCCGGGTGCTCGGCGAAGTTGATGATGCGGACGATGTTCGGGTGGTCCACCTCGGCCAGGAACCGCCGCTCGGCGACGGCCACCGCGAGCGCGTCCTCGTCCCCGGTGTCGAGCAGGCCCTTCAGCACCACCCACTTGTCGTTGACCCGCCGGTCCACCGCCAGGTAGATCCAGCCGAGTCCGCCGTGCGCGAGGCAGCCCACCACCTCGTACTGCCCGCCGACCAAGTCCCCCCGGCGCAGCTTGGGCGTGAACGAGTACGGGGTGCCGCACTTGGTGCAGAAGCCGTCGGGGCGGCCCGGCTGCCCGTTCTTCTCCCGGCCCACCGGGGTGTCGCACTTGGAGCAGAACCGCTTGCGCTCGGGCACCTGCGGGTCGGTCAGGACGGCCAGCGTCGGGTCGGCCGCCGGGACGGTGGGCACCGTCACCAGGCCGGCGCCCAGCCGGTTGCGGGTGCCCGCGCTGACGCTGCCGCGGCTGCTGCGCACCGACACCGAACGGCTGCTGCCGGTCCGGGTGGAGCGGTGCGAGCGGGACCGGCCGGACATCGAGCGGGCCGAGCCGGTGCGCGAGGAGCCGGTGCGTGAGGAGTCCGCGGAGAGCCGGGCGGAGGGGATGTACGGCTGGGTGAGCCCGGTGTCGCCGCCGGGGGCGGTGAGGCCGCACTCGTCGCAGTAGCCGTCCGGGTCGATGGTGCCGGTGCAGTCGCGCGGGCAGGGCGAGCCGGGGCCGACGGCGCCCGGCGCCGGCCCGGAGGGCGTGGCGGAGCCGGTGGTGCCGCTGCCGGAGCCGGTCGCGCCGGAGCCGGTCGTGCCGGAGCCGGCACCGGTCCGGACGGACACCGCGCCCGCCGGCGCGAGCCCGCACTCGGTGCAGTAGCCGTCCTCGTCGATCGTCCCGTCGCCGGTGCACTCCGGCCGTCCGCACGCCTCGTCCATGACCTCAGCTCCCCAGTTCCTGTTCCTGTGCCTGCCCGTCGACCGGCCCCCCGGCCTGCGGCGGCCCGGCCGGGGCCGGCCGCAGCGACTGCTGGAAGCGGGCCACGGCCGCGGCCGCCGCCCGCAGGTCGCACGGCGCGCTCCAGAGCAGCCAGCGCGCCTTCTCGTACCGCTCGACCACTTCCGGGTCCTCGGCGACGCGCAGCCGCGCCGCCATCGCCTTGTAGGCGTCCAGCCGCCCGCGCAGCTCGGCCCGGACGGCCAGCGGCTGCGTCACCTCGGTGAGCGCGCGGCGGGCCCGGTTCAGCTCCTTGGCTGCCGCGTCCTCCAGGGCGTCGAGCAGCGTTGCCAGCCGGTGCCACTGCCCGCTCTGGCGCAACTCCAGGGCCAGCACGATCCGTTCGCGCAGCGCCGAGGCCGGCCCGGGCACCGCGGGCACCTCGGTGGCGGCGATCTTCGCCAGCACCTCGCCGCGCGCCCGGCGGGCCTCGGCCAGCGTGGCGTCGGCCCGTTGCAGCAGGTCGCCGACGCCCTGGAGGCGCTCCTCGGCGTCGTCGCGCAGGCGGAGCACGTCCTCCAGCTCCAGCCGGACGCCGTCCAGCGCCCGCCCGGCCCGGTCGAACCGCTCGGTGTCCACCACCCCGGACGGCGTGGCCAGTGCGGTGCCGTCGGGCACGGTGCCGCGCTGCGCGGGCACCCGGGCCGGCCGCCAGAGCGCCAGCGGGTCGGTGCGCACCTCGGCCCGCAGCTCGGCGAGGTCGGCCGCCAGCCCGGCGAGGTCGTCGGCGAGCGGGTGGCTGCCCGGGTGCACGCCGAGCGAGCCCGCCAGCGTCTGCACCCGGCGCAGCTCGGCCAGCAGCAGGTCGATCCGGGCGGGCAGCGCCGACCAGACGGCGTCGGCGGCGCTGACCACCTCCAGCACGGTGGCGTACCAGGAGTTCATCCGGGCCATCAGCTCGTCCAGGCTGACCCGCTGGACGAGCTTGGCCGGTGCGCCGAGCAGTTGCGGGCCGTCCGGCAGCGAGCCGCCGGGCACGGTGACGGCGTCACCGGTCAGCAGCTCGCTGAGCTCGGCGAGTTCGGCCGAACCGGGCCGGGCCCGGCGGGCGCGGACGGCGCGGGCCGAGGCCAGCGCCTCCGAGTAGCGGTCGAACAGCGCCCAGAGCAGCGGCAGGCCCTGCCCGGCGACGGACCAGCGCTCCTGGGTGCGGCCCGCCAGCTCGGCGCCGTCGATCAGCCGCAGGCCCGGGTGGTCCTGGAGCGAGAGCAGTGCCGATTCGACCGCGTCGCGTTCGGCGCCGAGGCGCGTCAGTGCGCGGTCCACCTCCTCCCGGCTCAGTACCGGGCCGGCCGAAGCTGCCAACGTCGTCTCCCCCTCCTCGTCGCGTCCTGGTCGTGCGCGGTGCTGCCGGGTGCTGTCGAGCGTTGCCCGGTGCTGCTGAGTACTGCCTGGCCCTGCTGGGTGCTGCCTGGTCCTGATCCGTCCCGCGGGGCTCCGCGGCCCTGGACCGCCGGGCCCGCCCGGCCGGCCGCGTGGCCCCGGACGACCCTAGCCTGCGTCCCCGCGGCGGGGCGGGGCCCGGTCGTCAAGGGCCCGTCATGACGCGGCCGCCGTCACCGCCGGACCGGCCAGTAGTGCTCGGCGTCGTTCAGCATGTACGGCTTGAGCCAGCGGTCGTAGCTCGCCTGCCAGCCGCCGTTCGCGTGGTAGTCGGCGAGCACCTGGTTCACCCGGGCCGTCAGGTCGGGGCTGTTCTTGAGCATCGCGACGCCCATCACGGAGGGCTGGACCTCGCCGTCCACCACCCGGACCGTCTGGTCCTGGGCCGCCTGGCTGGCCGCCAGACCGTCGTCCGTCATGGTCGCGTCGATCTTGCCCAGCTGCATCAGCACCAGGCAGTCCAGGTGGTTCTCCACCGAGACGATCTTCGCGACCTTCGGGCGGCGCTTCAGCTCGATCTCGGCGGAGGAGCTCGTCGCCGCGCAGACGGTCTTGCCGTCCACCGCCTCGTCGATGGTTCGTGCCGTGGAGGTGCGCGGCACCACCACCCGCTGGCTGCTGTTGAAGTAGGGCTTGGAGAAGGCGACCTGCTGCAGCCGGTCGCAGTTGATCGTCATGGTCCGGACGATCAGGTCGACCCGGCCCTGCTGGATGAAGTCGATCCGCCCGGAGGTGGGCACCGCCTTGAGCGTCACCTTGTCCGGGTCGCCCATGATCGCGGTGCCGATGGCCCGGGCGAGGTCGATGTCGAAGCCCTCGATCTGGCCGGTGGTGGGGTTGCGGGCGCCCCAGCGGAAGCTGTTCTGGTCGACGCCGATCACCAGGCTCCGCTTCGCCTTGATCGCTTTCACCGCCGGGCCGTCCTCGCTGCTCGGCGGCACGCTCTGGTAGACGTCGCAGTCGGTGCCGGCCTGCTCCTGCTGCGGTGCCTGCGCCGGCCGGAGCGGGGCGCCGGCCAGGGCCGCGCCCTGCGGGGCGCCCGCGCCGAGCACCGCCGCGCAGCTCGCCAGCAGCGCCACCGCCACGGCCGACCGGGTCTTCGCCGTTCCCTCGCGCATCGTGTCCGTCCCCCCTCTACCGGTACTCGGCCAGTCGTCGGCCGAGGCCGCGGGCCGCCGCGGCGGCCGCCACCAGGGCCAGCACCGCGACCGCCACGGCGGCGGTGCGCAGATCCCCGTCGGTGCCCTCGGCCGCCCGCCGGAACTGCTCCAGTTCGGTGTCGGCGGCGAGCGCCAGCTGCTGGTCGACGACGTTGAACGAGGCGTCGGCGGTCTTCGGCACGTCCGCCTCCTTCACCGTCACCGTCGCGTCCAGCGCGGCCTGGTAGTCGGCGTCGACGTTCTCCAGCTTGCTCGCCGCGAGGTGCCGTTCGCGCCACTCGTCGTACTTGCTCCACGCGACGGTGACGGCCTTCTGGGCATCGGCCGGGGCCAGCCGGAAGGCCTCCGGGAGGGTGCCGCCGCGCCGGTCGACCGGGAGGTCCTGGCCGTCGGACAGGTGCGTGGTGGTCTTCGCCCAGAGGTCGGCGTAGATGCCGGAGGAGCCCCGGGCGACGAGGTGCAGGTTCTCCGCCAGCCGGGCGGTCAGGACGTCCACCCGGGCCGCGTTGAGCGCCTTCAGCGGCGTGGCGCCGTTGCGGGCGCTGTCCTGCAGCGCGTCGCGCGCACCGAGCC
This sequence comes from Kitasatospora sp. NBC_01560, assembly GCF_045208415.1. Taxonomy (NCBI): domain Bacteria; kingdom Bacillati; phylum Actinomycetota; class Actinomycetes; order Kitasatosporales; family Streptomycetaceae; genus Kitasatospora; species Kitasatospora sp. NBC_01560. The sequence goes on from NZ_CP109364.1 coordinate 6,537,438, forward strand.
CGGCGACGGTCAGCCAGAGCACCCCGGCCAGTACCGCGGCCGTCGCACCCAGCAGCCCCGGGTTGAACACCCGGTTGGTCCGGCGGAACAGCACCATCTGCACCAGGACCAGCGTGGTGAGGGCCACTGCCCCCAGGCCGTAGGCGGCCCACGGGATCGCCCTGGCCGCGGCGTAGTCGGCGTCCAGCTCCTGGTTCTCCGCGGCGGTGAGCTGGGCGGCGGCCGGCAGCAGCACGGTGCGCATCTGGTCCGAGGCGTACCGCAGGTAGGCCCCGCCGAGCGGGTAGCCCTGCCGGTTGTTGGCCCGCGCGGTCTCCACCAGGCCGGCGTAGACCGGTACCTGCTGGTTGAGGGTGGCCAGCCAGCCCTGGGCGGGGGAGGAGGCGGTGGTGCGCGCGGCGGCCTCGGCGATCAGCCGGGACGCCGTCGCGAGGTCCTGCTCGTAGCGGTCCCGGACGGCCTTCGGCTCGGCGCCGGCCAGCAGGAAGCCGGTGGCCGCCGTGGTGTCCGCGTCGGCCAGCGAGCGGTGGATGTCGGCGGCCGCCTGGCTCAGCGGCTGGCTGTACGAGACCACCCGCTGGGCGGCCTGCGCCCGCGAGTTGACCTGCCAGGCGGTGAGCACGCCGAACGCGACGGTGACCACGGCCAGCAGCGCGCCGGCCAGCCGCAGCCGGCCCGGTGCCGTCCGGGTGGCCCGGCCGATCCGGGCCACCGGGCCCCGCCCCCGCGCGGCGGCCGTGCCGCCGGGCCCCGCCGGCACCACTGCGCCCGGCCCCTTCGTACGTACCGGTGTCGCCACCTGCCTCACCCTCCCCTGTGGCCCGGCCCGTCGTCCGGGCCCGGCCGTTGCCAGCAGTATGGCCGTCGCTCCCCGCGGCCACACCCCACTTGCGCCGATCTTGAGCATCGCCGGGTGCCGTGGACGGGCACCGGCTCCGGGTACTGCGCGCGCGTACCGCTTGTCGATCACCGTGCCCGGCCGCCGGCCGCGGTCGGTGCCGTCCGGTCGTGTCCTTCGGCGGTGCCGTCCGGTGGCGCCGTCCGGCGGTGTCCTTCGGTGCGACTGCGGGGTCGGCCGCCCCTCCCTCCCCGGGCGCGGGGCGGGCGGCGATCGGGTCGACGCGGGATGCACCCTATGCGGTTCCCGTGACAGCCGGAGGGGAGGGGTCCGGTTCCGCGGGCCTCCGGCGGGGGGCCGTCCGTACCATGGCGGTATGCGCCTGATGGGAACGATCTCAGCCGACCGCCCGCTCGTCGTCGTCGCCGTCCGGGAGGAGGCCGTCCACCTCGGGGACCGGCTTCCCGTCCTGCTCACCGGCATCGGCAAGGTCAACGCCGCGGCGGCGCTCGCGACCGTCCTGGCGCAGGGCGAGCGGCCGTGCGAGGTGCTCAACCTCGGCACCGCCGGCGCGCTGCGCCCCGGCTGGGAGGGCACCCACACCGTCACCCAGGTGATCCAGCACGACCTGGACAGCCCCGCCCTGCTGGCGCTCACCGGCCGCACCTACGGCGCCCCGCTGGTGGTCGGCAAGGGCGACGGCCCGATCCTGGCCACCGGTGACCTCTTCGTCTCCTCCGCCGCCGCCCGCGACCGGCTGGCCGAGCACGCCGACCTGGTCGACATGGAGGGGTACGCCGTCGCCACTGTCGCCCACCGGGCCGGCCTGCCGGTCCGGCTGGTCAAGCACGTCAGCGACGAGGCCGGGGACGGTGCCGTCCACACCTGGCAGGAGTCGGTCGACGAGTGCGCCCGCCACCTCGCGGACTGGCTGCACAACCAGGGCTGGTGAGCCGCGCCCGGAGCGTCCCCCGGGGCGGTTTTCGGCCCGGCAGGTGGGCGGACGGACCGTCAGGGCCGCGCTGTGGGTAGCCTGGCCGGCGTGACCGAGAACGATGCCGCGCGCCGGCGCTCCGACGTCCGCCCGCCCGGCCTCAACGCGGACGAGCCGACCACCCTGCTGACCTTCCTCGGCTACCTGCGCGAGGCGGTCATCGGCAAGACCGAGGGCCTCTCCGACGAGGAGGCCCGCCGCCCCGGTGTGGCCTCCGGCACCAGCCTGCTCTGGCTGGTCCGGCACCTCACCGCGGTCGAACTCAACTGGTTCCTCTGGGCCTACCGCGGTGACGACGTCGAGCTGTGGGACGACGACGCACCCTCGCCCGGCGACGAGACGGTGGCCGGGTCGGTCGCCGCCTACCGGGCGGCGATCGCCCGCGCCGACGAGGTCGCCGCCGCCGCCGCCGACCTGGACCGGCCCGGCGTCCGCTCGCTGCGGCCCAACGCCGAAGCACCGTCGATGCGTTGGCTGCTGGTCCACATGATCGAGGAGACCGGCCGGCACGCCGGCCACGCCGACATCATCCGGGAGCAGCTGGACGGCTCGGTCGGCCGCTAGCGGGGGCGGGTACCCCCGGCCCTGACGGACAGTGGCATACTCCCCCGCGCACCGCGCCGCCGCTCTGACGGCGCCGCGCGTTTTCACACAGGGGGATCAGAAGTTCATGTCATCGTCAGGTAGAACCAGGCGTTCCGTGCGGGCCGTTCTCGGCGCCTCGGTGCTCGCGCTCACGCTGCTCGGCACCTCGGCCTGCGGGCCGGACAACAGCTCGGCGGACGCCGCCGCGACCGCGGGGGCGGGCGCACCCGACCTCGGCCTCCCGGCCAATCTCGACGACCTGAAGAAGTGGAAGTTCGACGACTGGGAGAAGTGGGCGAAGGACTACGCCCTCCCGGCCGCCGCCCAGGGCTTCTGGACGCTGGAGAAGCTGCTCCAGGCGAAGCCGGACGAGCCGATCGCGCCGCCGGCGGCCCCGCCCGCCCAGCCGCCCGCCCAGCCGTCGCAGCCGGGCCAGCCGCCGGCCCCGGCGCCCGCGAGCACGCCGCCGGGCGCCAAGCCGCCGGCCGGGCAGCCCACCCAGCCGGGGCACCCGAACACCCCGGCGGCGCCGCCGAAGCCGTCCAGCACCCAGCAGCCGGCCTCGCAGCCGGCCGCGCCGCCCAAGTCGCAGGCGCCGGCGCAGCCGTCGCAGCCCGCCCAGGCTCCGGCCCAGCCGTCGCAGCCGCCGGCCCAGCCCGCGCAGCCGCCGGCTCAGCAGCCCGCCCAGCCTGCCGACAACGGCAACGACCCGCTGCCGAAGACCGTCAACGCCCAGGCGGTGGCGCACCCGTACACCAAGTCCGCGGTGCACGGGAAGCTGTTCGCCGACGAGCCGGGCAGCGGCCCGAACGCCGCCGCCGGCCTCAACCACTACCAGTGCTCCGCGACCGTGGTGGCCGACCCGGCCCACCCCGGCAAGAGCAACCTGGTGTGGACCGCCGGCCACTGCGTCCACCAGGGCAAGGGCGGCGCGTTCTACAGCAACATCAGCTTCATCCCGGCGTTCAACAGCAGCGCCGCCCTGAGCGGCGGCAAGCAGGCGCCGGAGTCCCAGTACGCGCCGTTCGGCATCTGGAGCGGCACGCAGGCCGTCACCTCCCCGCAGTGGAAGGCCGAGGGCGGCAAGAGCGGCGACGCGGCCACCCACTACGACTTCGGGATCGTCCGGGTGAAGCCCGCCGAGGGCGGCAAGTCGCTGGAGGAGACGGTCGGCGGCGCGCTGCCGGTCTGGTTCAACGCTCCGCGCGACCAGCTGAGCATCAGCGAGTACGGCTACCCGGCCGCCCCGCCGTTCGACGGCATGGAGCTGAACCACTGCGAGAGCGGCCGGCCGGGCCGGCTCTCGTACGAGCCCTCGCGCCCGCCGATGCTGGTGATCGGGTGCAGCATGACCGCCGGATCCAGCGGTGGTGGCTGGCTGGCCGTCCGGGACGGCAAGCCCGTCCTGGTCAGCAACGTGTCGGTGGGCAAGCACACCGGTGACCCGCTGTACCAGGCCGGACCGTACCTGGACGACGTCGCCGCCGGGGCCTACGACTTCCTGTCGAAGAAGGGCTGAGCCCGCCCCCGCCGGACGGACCCGGACCGCCCCCGCACGGATGCCGTGCGGGGGCGGTCCGCGTTCGCGACGGCCCGGCTACTCCTGGAAGGCCGTCAGGTCGAGCCCGTTCAGCCGCTCCGGGTCGGTCAGCACGTCGATCGCCACGATCGAGCCGTCCACCACGGTGAACGCCATGATCGATACCGGCCGGCCGGCCGCGCCGATCACCACGACGCCGGCGGCGCCGTTGATCAGCGCCGGCCGCGCGTACGGCGCGAGCGCGTGGAACATGACCGCCTGGCCGGCCACCGTCCGGGCGCCGGTGAGCACCACGGTCTGCCGGGCCCGGGCCGCCCCGCCGTCGGAGCGCAGCACGACCTCGGGGTCGAGCAGGGCGAGCAGCGCCTCCAAGTCCCCGGTGCGGGTGGCGGCGAAGAAGGCGTCGACGGCCACCCGCTGCCGGGCGAGGTCCCGGTCGGGCGCGGGCGCCTGCCCCTGCACCTTGCGGCGGGCCCGGGTGGCCAGCTGCCGGGTGGCGGCCGCGGTCTTCTCGATCAGCTGGGCGATCTCCTCGAACGGCACGGCGAACAGGTCGTGCAGGACGAACGCCACCCGCTCGGCGGGCGACAGCGACTCCAGGACCACCATCAGCGCCAGTCCGACCGAGTCCGCCAGCAGCACCTCCTGCTCCGGGTCGACCACCCCCTCGCGGGCGAGCAGCGGATCGGGGATGCGCAGCTCCAGGGAGTCCTCGCGGCGCTGCTCGCGCGAGCGCAGGAGGTTCAGGCAGACCCGGCTCACCACCGTGGTCAGCCAGCCGCCGAGGTTCTCCACGCCGGTCGTGTCGGTGCGGTCGTAGCGGAGCCACGCCTCCTGGACGGCGTCCTCGGCCTCGCTGATCGAACCGAGCATCCGGTACGCCACCGCGCGCAGGTGCGGCCGGTGCTCCTCGAACCGCTCGGTGCGGCCGGGGTCCGAGCGGCCGGCCGGCACAACGTCTTCATCCACCGTGTCACATTCCTTCGTCGCCGCGGGTCGGAGCTGCAGGACTTCGAAGTCGCAGGACCTCGAAGTCGCAGGAACGCGAGTCGCAGGACCTCGAAGGTGCAGAACCTCGAACGTGCAGAACCACGAAACCTAACGGCTGCGGCCGGGAGATCGACTCCCGGCCGGGACGAATCGGGGACGACCATGACGAACCCGGCGATCCTCGTGACCGGCGGCACCGGCACCCTGGACGGCCACGTCCTGCCGCTGCTGCGATGGGTGGGGCCCGCGCGGGGTGTCGGACGTGCGTCCTAGGGTGGCGGCCATGACGAACTCACTGCTCGCGGCCGTCCGGGAGAGCGATCCGGCCGAGGAATTCCTGCGCTGCACGGCGGACTTCGACCTCGACGGCACCGAGCACGTCGAGGAGGTCGTCCTCGCGTCCGGCGAGCCGCTGGAGCCGATCGGCGGGGACGGCGCGGGCGGCACCTACTTCCTCTGCGGGGAGGGCGGCGACGAGCGGCCCGTCCTCTACGCCGACTCCGAGGGCTGCGCCGCGCTGGTGGCCGTCGGCGTGCCCGAGCTGGTCCGGCTGCTGCTGGCCGTGCCGTGGTGGCGGGACTGCCGGACCTTCAGCGCGCACGAGAGCGCCGAGGCGGGCGAGTGGTACCTGGAGGACGCGCCCGCGCTGTTCGCCGAGCGGGACGCCGCGGCCGCCGCCCTCGGGCTCGAACTCCCCACCGCGGCCGCGGCCCTGGCCCGGCTCCGGGAGGTGGCCACCGGGCCGGACCACGGCATCGTGCTGCTCAACGCGGCGGAGGGCACCGCCTACGACGCGCTGTTCAGCTGACCACCGCCCCGGTCCGGGCGGCCTGCGCCGCCACCACGTCCGCGGTGGTGACCACCTTGGCGAACCGCATCGCGTGCAGCACCGCGCTGGTGGCGCGGGCGAGTTCGGCGGCGGGGACGGTGACGCCGTCGGGGCCGGTCAGGTCGAAGGCGTGCATCGCGTCGGCCGGGAACACCGCGTCGTACCCGAGGTTGCCGGCCATCCGGGCCGTGGTCTCGTTGCACACGTTGGTGATGATCCCGGCGACGACCACCTGCCGGGCGCCCTGCTCCTGGAGCCAGGCGTGCAGGTCCGGGGTGCCGTAGAAGGCGCTGTTGACCTGCTTGGTGATGTGCAGCGCGGGCTCGACCGCGGCCACGAAGTCCTTCAGTTCGTACCCGGGGGTGCCGGGCGCGAGCGGGCCGCCCGCCGAGGCGTGCTGCACGACCACGATCGGGCGCCCGGTGGTCTCCCAGGCGGTGATCAGCTCGCCGATCCGCTGCTCGGCATCGGGGTTGTCGCGCTCGCCCCAGAACGCGCTGTCCTCGAAGCCCTTCTGGACGTCGATGACGACCAGGACGGCGTCGGGGTCGATGGTCAGCGGGGCATCGAATGCACTGGTGTTCGTCATGCGTCCATCCTGCGGCGGGCCGGCCGGACGCCGTGATGGGCGCTGCTGCCACCCATCGATACGATCCTGCCATGCGGACGGTGGGTTGCCTGATCTTCGACGGTGTCCGGGCCTTCGACTACGCGGTGATCGGGGAGGTCTGGTCGAACCGGATCAGCCGGCCCGGGCTGCCCTCCTTCGACCTGCGGGTCTGCGGGCCGGAGGGCGCGCGGGTGCGGCTCGGCGGCGGGCTGGAACGGGTGCCGGACTCCGGGCTCGACGCGCTGCTCGACTGCGACCTCGTCGTCGTGCCGGGCATGGAGAGCCTGCACGGCCCGCCGCGCGACCCCGCCGTGGCGGACGCGCTGCGCGCCGTGCACCGGCGGGGCATCACCGTGGCCTCGCTCTGCGCGGGCGCCTTCGTGCTCGCCGAGGCGGGCCTGCTGGACGGCCGCACGGCCACCACCCACTGGGCGCTCGCCGGTGAACTGGCCCGCCGGTTCCCGGCGGTGGACGTCCGCCCGGAGGTGCTGTTCACCGGCGAGGAGGGCCTCTGGACCTCCGCCGGGGTGGCGGCCGGCATCGACCTCTGCCTGCACCTGGTGCGGGCCGCGCACGGCCAGCAGACCGCCGCCACCATCGCCCGCGGCATGGTCACCGCGCCGTTCCGCACCGGCGGCCAGGCCCAGTTCATCCCCACCCCCGTCCCCGAGGACGCGGTGGACGACACGCTGGCCGGTGCCCGGGCCGAGATCCTGGCCGCACTCGACAGCCCGTGGACGGTCCGCCGGATGGCCGGGGCGGCGCTGATGTCGGAACGCTCCTTCGCCCGCCGCTTCGTCGCCGCGACCGGCACCACGCCGCTGCGCTGGCTGCTGGAGCAGCGGGTGCTCGCCGCCCAGCGCCTGCTGGAGGAGACGGACCTCCCGGTGGACACCGTCGCCGTCCGCTGCGGCTTCGGCTCGGCAGTGTCCCTGCGGCCCGCCTTCGTGGCGCGGGTGGGCGTGGCTCCGCGCGAGTACCGCAGGGCGTTCCGCGGCCGCGACGCGGGGTAGCGCGGCGTCCGTCCTGCCGTCCGTGCGTCTCTGCGTCCGTCCGTCCGGCCGGGTGCGGGCCGGGGCGTCGTGGGCGCGGGACCAGGGCGCTGTCGTGACCGGCCGTCATACTGGCGGCGTGGCCGACCAGTACCTCTCCGCCTTCGCGGTGGATGCCGATGCCCTGCTCGCCGTGGCCGGCTCCGGCGACGACCGACTCGTCCGCAGGGCGCTCACCGCGGTCGGGGAGCTGCGCGAGGGCGGCCGGCTGCTCCGTGTCGCGGGGCCCGGCGAGGCGGAGCCCGTGCTGCGGGAGCTGGTGGCCGGGCGGCTCGACCCGGCGCTCCCCTCGCGGTACACGGGCGTGCTGGAGCTGCTGGGCCCGGTGCTCGGGGAGTCGCTCGGCTCGGCCGTCCTGCCGGGGCGCGGCTGGGACGGTCTCGCGGGGGCGTTCCGGGCCTGGGGGCTGGTGAACCTGGCCGGGTTGTGGGGGCGGCCCTGGCCGTTCCCGTGGCGGGAGGCGGCGCCCGGGCACGATCCGTGGCCCTTCCCCGTACTCGCCGGGCGCGCCGAACTCGACCTCATTCACGAGGAGTTGGCGGGCTTCGATCCGGGCGGGATCGACGCCGGGAGCGCCGTGCTGCCGGGCGGGGAGGACGACGTCGAGGAGGCCGAGTGGCTGCTCGCCGAGCTCCTTCCGGCCTGGGTGGACGGTGCCCGGGGCCGGGGGTGCGAGCTGTTGCTGCTGCGCGACGGCGGGCGGTGAGGCGCGGGCGGTGAGGTGCGGCTGGTGAGGCGGGCCGGTCAGCCCTGGGCGGCGGTCGGGTCGGCGGGGCCGAGGCGGGTGGCCAGCCCGTCCAGCAGGTTGGTCAGGCCGTACTCGAACAGGGCGTCCAGGTCCAGGTCGTAGCCGTCCGCCAGCTCCGCCATCAGCCTGCTGTACGCGGGGAAGCGGCCCGAGGCGACGAGCGCGCCGAGGGCGGGGAGCCGGCTGTCCATCCACTGCTCCTCGGAGAGCCCGGTGGTGGCCCGCGCCTGGGTCTCGCGCTCCAGGTTGACGGCGATGCCCTCGATGTAGCTGAACAGCAGCACGTGGGTGTCCAGTACCGCCGTGGCGTCCAGACCGCGGCCCTCCAGAGCGGCGAGCGCCCACTCGGCGTGGGCCATCAGGTTGGGCAGCACCAGCGGCCGGGTGACGGGGCTGATCTGGGCCAGCCACGGGTGGCGGCGGAACAGCGACCAGAGCGTGCGGGCGCCCAGCTCCAGCCGCGGCCGCCAGCCGGCGGGCGGCTCGGCGGGGTAGCCGGCCTCGCCGAAGGCCGCGTCGGCCACCAGCAGGACGAGCTCCTCCTTGCTGGTGACGTAGCGGTACGGGGACATCGCGGACACTCCGAGCCGGGCCGCGACGGCGCGCATCGAGAGCGCGGCCAGCCCCTCGGCGTCGGCCAGCTCCAGGGCCGCGCGGACGATCCGCTCGCGGCTCAACTCTCCCTCGGGGGCGGCGCCCGGCAGCGGAGCACCGCCCGGCCCCGGATCGGTGCTCGCCCTCGGGTCGACGAGCGGGGAGCGGTCACCGACCGCAGGAAGAGCGCTGCCCGCTGCGGGAGCGCCGCCCCCGGCGACCACGGTGCCGATCCGCGCCCGGGCCTCGACCGTGCCCTCCAGGCGCAGCACGGTCAGCGCCTTGGTGGCGGTGGCCAGGGCGACGCCCCAGTCCTGGGCGAGCCGCCGGGTCGAGGGCACGCGGTCGCCGGGGGCCAGCTCGCCGGAGGTGATGCGCCGGCGCAGGTCGGCGGCGATGCGCTGGAAGGGCGGATCCGTCTGCGGTGCCATGCTGCCGAACTCCTCCGGGGATGTTTTTTCGCGGCTGTCCGCCCCTGTACTAGTTCAGACCCTACCAGCGCCGATGCTCGCCACAGGCCTTCTGTGCTAGGGCAGATGGGCCCTTTTCCTGCTGGTCAGGCCCTTGCGAAGGCCTGAATTTACGTCGTACATTCACCTTGCTTACAGCGTACAGGCACGACCGGGAAGGCACCGCCGCACAGGCGGAGCCCTCAGGCCCGGCCGCACGGACACACACAAACACGCACGATCACGTACGAACACCATCAACGGGGGAGCCCTCATGAAGACCGTCCTCATCTCCGGCGGCGGCATCGCCGGCACCGCGCTTGCCTTCTGGCTGCACCGCCAGGGCTTCGCACCGACCGTCGTCGAACTCGCCCCCGCCCCGCGCCGCGGCGGCCAGGCGATCGACATCAGGGGCGTCGCCCTCGACGTGATCGGGCGGATGGGCGTGACCGAGCAGGTCCGCGCCGTCCGCACCCGGATGCGCGGCATGTCCGTCCTCGACCCCGAGGGCAACGAGGTGCACCGCTCCACCGAGGCCACCTACAGCAGCGGCCGGCTCGACAGCGACGACGTCGAGCTGCTCCGCGAGGACCTCGTCGAGATCCTGCACGACCACACCGACCGCAGCGTCGAGTTCGTCCACGGCGACACCGTCACCGACCTCCGTGAGGACGAGCACGGCGTCCACGTGACCTTCGAGCACGGGCAGTCGCGCACCTTCGACCTGGTGGTCGGCGCCGACGGCCTGCACTCGCGCGTCCGCAGGCTCGCCTTCGGCCCGGAGGAGCAGTACCTGCACCACCTCGGCCTGCACATCGCCATTTTCAGCGCCGACAACTTCCTCGGCCTGGAGGACTGGCAGGTCTGGCAGCGCGACGGCGACGCCGGCTACGGCATCTACCCGGTGCGCGGCAACAGCGAGTTGCGGGTCACCTTCGGCTGGGAGAGCCCCGAGCCGGCCGTCCGGGATGCCGAGCAGAGCCGGAAGCTCGTCGCCGAGCGGATGGCGGCCCTGCGCTGGGAGACGCCCCGGATGCTGGCCGCGCTGGACCGGGCCCCCGACTTCTACGCCGACGCGATGGCCCAGGTGCGCCTGGAGCACTGGTCGGCCGGCCGTACCGTCCTGCTCGGGGATGCCGGCTACTGCGCCTCGCCGCTCTCCGGCCAGGGCACCAGTCTCGCCCTGGTCGGCGCCTACCTGCTGGCGGACGAGCTCGGCCGGGCCCGCACCGCCGGCGAGGACCACCGGGCGGCGTACCAGCGGTACGAGGAGCGGATGCGCCCCTTCGTCCTCGCCAACCAGGCGCTCGCCACCGAGAACCCGGGTGGGCCGGCGTCGGAGGAGTCCGTCGAGCGGGCCAAGAACGCCATCTCCCTGGACCGCTGAACCCGAGTCGACGCCCGGCGCCGACGCCCGGCGCCGACGCCCGGCGCCGAGGCCCGACCAGCTGGAATTGACCCATGAATTCCGCAGGAAACTGCACCATGAACCAGGTCTTTCAGAGGCCTAGAGTCGTAGACAGAAGGCCGCGGGGGAATGCCGGGGCCGCTGTTCGATCAGGGGAGATCATCGTGAACACCGTTGCACCGAAGCCCGTTCTGACCCGCGCCGCCGAGGCCGAGACCGCCAGTGACCCGAGCAGTGTGATGACCCTGCTGGCCGACTTCGGTACGGGTGGCAGCGGGCTCACGAGCTACCGGTCGACCTTCGCCGAGGGTGCGGTCGGTGCCCCCGCCCACTTCCACACCCGGGCCTCGGAGATGTTCTTCGTCATCGGCGGCGCGCTCCAGGTGCTCGTCGACGACGAGGTCAAGGTGCTGACCGAGGGTGACTTCCTGCTCGTCCCGCCGCACACCCCGCACGCCTTCGCGGCCGCCCCGGGCTCCGTGGCCGACGTGCTGTTCACCTTCACGCCCGGCATGCCGCGCTTCGACTACCTGCGCCTGCTCAACCGCGTGATGCGCGGCGAGGCGAGCCCGCAGGAGATCAAGGACTCCTCGGAGCAGTACGACAACCACTACGTCGACAGCCCGGTGTGGCGTGCCGCGCTGGAGGCGGCCGCCAAGTAGCGGGTGGCGGCATGCCGGTGGCTGGGCGGTCCCCGCCGGGGCCCGGCGCGGACGGCGGGGGCGACCACCGTCCGCGCCACCGGGCCCCGGCGGGGTCGGAGGCGTCACGGGGTCCTGTCGGCCTCGCGGACGTCGTGGAGGTGGATGAGGACGTCGAAGGACTTGGCCAGTGCGATGTTCCCGGGCGGGTAGGGGGCCTGCGTGCCGTAGTTGCGCGTGGGCCGGTTGACGTTCAGCCAGGCCTTCGCGGCGGCCGGGGCGGTCCGGGTGTCGAGGTAGAAGTCCCGCCCGCGGACCTGGTCGAGGGTGTACTCGTTCATCTCGGCCGTGGCAGGCCCGTCGGTGAACTTCTTCCACTCGCCGCCCACGGCGGTGTCCTTCGACAGGAACGAGCCCTGGTAGAAGGTGAATCCGATCGGGACGTAGGCGCGGCCCATCGTGTCCCGCAGGAACGCCCCCTGGGTCTTCGGGTAGAGCCCGGGATCGCCGGACGCACGGCCGACGTGGTCGTTGTGGGCGGACAGCAGCACCTTGTGGCCGGTGTGCTGCCGCCACCAGGTGACGTTCTGGGCCATCACCTCGTCGCGGAACCGCTCGAAGTCGGGCAGCGTCGCCTGGTCGCCGGGGTCGATGGTGAAGAACTTGGTGGTCTGGGCGACGGAACGGGCGTTCTGCTCGGCCCAGTCGAAGGCCGCCCCGCCGGAGCCCCGCAGGCTGCCGACCAGCTCCAGGGCCTGCTGGGCCCGGTCGGCGAGCTGCCGGCGCTCGGCGAGCGGCTTGCCCAGGTAGGCGAACGCGTCGTCGATCGGGCGCAGGCCGGTGTAGAGCTCGTTGAGCCGCGCGAGCGCCTGCGGGTGGTTCTGCCGGACGTAGTCGGTGATCCGGGCGAAGAACGCGTCGTCGAGGGAGGGCGCACCGAGGTCGTCGCCCATGAAGTGGACGGTGCGGTCCGGGTGGCGGCGGTTGTAGTCGCGCATCCACTCGATGAGGCTCACGAACTCCTCGCGGTCCCAGGGGGAGTTGGCGAGGGCCTTCTTGGCGACGCTGCGGGCGTCGCCGCCCTTGCCGGTCTGGAGGTAGTCGTCGATCTGCAGCCCGGCGGACCAGCTCAGCTCCAGGGCGAAGGTGGTGTAGCCCTTCTCCTCGACGAGGTAGCGGAAGATCCGCTCCTTCATGGTGAAGAACTCGTGCGAGCCGTGGGTGGCCTCGCCGAGTCCGACCACCTGGGCGTCGCCGATCATGGCGCCCAGGGCCCGCAGGTCGGCGGTGCTCCCGCCGGGTTCGGTCGAGCGCAGCGGGTGGGCCGCCTGCTCCAGTGCGCGGAGCGGGCTCCTACCCGCCCCCGTCGTGCCCGCGGTGTCCGCCGGGTCGGCGGGGGCCGCCTGGGCCGCGACGGGGGCGAGGACCGCTCCCATGGCGACGACCGCCGTGACCAGCAGCCCCCGCCGGCCGATGCGCTTCCGGTGCCTCGTCATGCTTGTTACCCCTCAACTTGCGTACTGCGGCTTGCTTCTTGCCTTGTGGAACTGATCATTGCCTGCGATTCCATGGCTGCGCGCTGAGGGAAGCCTCCGAAACGGCCCGGGGGGATACCCCCCGTTGCCAGGGCAGCGGGGCAGGTGCGCGAAGGCAGGAGCCGTTGCCCGAACGGTCCTGCGACGCCCTGCCGTGCCCGGCCGTGCCCTGCCGCGCCGTGCCGCGCGGGGCGTCGTCCGAGGCCCGCCGGAAATGCGGGCGACAGGGCGCGGAGGCTCTGGGACGCTACCGCTCCGGTGGCCGAAGTGGCCGAAGTGGCCGATCTGGCCGGCGCGCAAGGAGTGATGAGTGATGAGTCCGACGTTCGAGGGCCCGGTGCTGGAGGGCGCCCTGGTGCGCCTGGAGCCGCTGGAGTACCGCCACGAGGCCGGGCTGGCCGCCGCGGCGGGGGAGGACCGCCGGTCGTACGACTTCACCTGGGTGCCGGGCGTCGGGGAGGCCCGCGGCTACATCGAGGCCCAACTCGCCCGCGCCGCCGCCGGGGAGGTCGCCCCGTACGCGCAGGTGGACCGGGCGTCCGGCCGCGTCATGGGCGCCACGGCCTTCCTGGGCCCGCGCCGTCTCCCGGACGACGGCCGGCTGTTCGCGGTCGAGATCGGCTTCACCTGGCTCGCCGCCTCGGCGCAGGGCACCGGCCTCAACCGGGAGGCCAAGTACCTGCTCTTCCGGCATGCCTTCGAGCAGTGGGGGGTGGGCCGCGTGGATCTCAAGACCGATGCCCGCAACGCCCGCTCCCGCGCCGCGATCGAGGCGGCGGGGGCCACCTTCGAGGGCGTGCTGCGGAGTTGGTCGCGCTCCTGGGCCCCCGGCGAGGGCGGCCGCCTCCGGGACTCCGCGATCTTCTCGATCACGGCCGAGGAGTGGCCGGACCGCCGTGCCGCCCTGGAGCGGAGCCTCGCCGCGAGGCGGGCCGCCCTCGGTAATTGACCCATGATCATGGCCTGAAAGTGAACCATGTACGGGGTCTTTTATGAGCCTGGAGTGGTGATCACAAGGCCGGGAGGGAACGTCGGAACGGCCGATGGCCAGGGGAGACACCATGAGCAGCGCCACGCCGAAGCCCGTTCTGACCCGTGCCGCCGAGGCCGAGACCGCCAGCGACCCGAGCAGTGTGATGACCCTGCTGGCCGACTTCGGTACGGGTGGCAGCGGGCTCACGAGCTACCGGTCCTCCTTCGCCGAGGGTGCGGTCGGTGCCCCCGCCCACTTCCACACCCGGGCCTCGGAGATGTTCTTCGTCATCGGCGGCGCGCTCCGGGTGCTGGTGGACGAGAAGGGCGAGGTGCTGGGCGAGGGCGACTTCCTGCTCGTCCCTCCGCACACCCCGCACGCCTTCGCGGCCTCCACGGGCTCCGTGGCCGACGTGCTGTTCACCTTCACGCCCGGCATGCCGCGCTTCGACTACCTGCGCCTGCTCGGCCGCGTGATGCGCGGCGAGCCCGCAGGAGATCAAGGACTCCTCGGAGCAGTACGACAACCACTACGTCGACAGCCCGGTGTGGCGTGCTGCGCTGGAGGCGGCCGCCACGTAGCGGACGGGCCCCGCCCGGGGCTCCGGTGCTGCTCGGCCTCAGGGGCTCCGGTCAGGAGTGGGCGAAGAGCGTGCTCGCAAGGGCGACGTGCACGGCGGTGCCGCCCAGGATGCTCAGGACGGCGTTGCGCCGCCACAGGTGCAGACCGAGCGTCGCGGCCAGGGCGAGCACGGTGGGCGCGGCCCGGAACGGGCTGCCGAGGGGCAGCGCGCGCAGCGAGTAGACGGTGAGGATCACCATCACGCCGACCGGCATGCGGGCGCTCAGGTGGTGGAGCACGGCGCTGGCCCGCAGCGGTGCCAGCGCGGCGAAGGGCAGGGCGCGCAGGCCCCAGGTGACGGCGGCCGAGACGCCGATGGCGGCCAGCAGGTAGGGCGTGTCAGGCACGGGCCGGCTCCTTCGTGGCGGGTGCGGGTGCGGGCACCGCCGCGGCCGTGGCCGGGCGTCGCCGCGCGAGGGCGTACCGGGCCAGCAGTCCGGCGGTGAACAGGCCGGTGGCGGCCAGCAGCATCTGGTCCGGGAGGACGAACCGTGCGGTGAGCGCGCAGACCAGGGCCAGGGCCGGGGTGGGGATGTCGCGCCGCGCCCGGTAGGCGTCGACGGACAGGACGACGAAGAGCGCGGTGAGCGCGAAGTCCAGCCCGACCAGCCGTGCGGGCACCAGCGCGCCGAACAGTGCGCCGGCCGTGGCGCCGACCACCCAGTAGACCTGGCAGAGCACCTGGAGCAGGATGATCCGCCGGCTGCTCCAGGACTTCGCCGTCTCGCCGGTGGTCAGGGCGTAGGCCTCGTCCGTCATGCCGAAGGTGCTGTACGCCTTGCCGAACCGCCCCCGCACCCGGTGCAGGGGGAACGAGAGCGCGTAGAACACGTGGCGGAAGTTGACCAGGAACGCCGTCAGTGCGATCTGGGCGAGCGGGGTGACGGCGACGACCAGCCCGATGAGCAGGAATTCCAGCGACCCGGCGTAGACCAGGGCGGTGAACGCGGTGGCCCACCACCAGCTCAGGCCGGCGTGGACGACGAGGACGCCGAAGGCGATGCCGAGCGGGAACAGGCCCAGGCCCACCGAGCTGGAGTCCCGGAGCGCCGCGACCAGGTCGGCGCGGGCCGGTGGCGTCGGCGCGGGAGCGGACGCGGGGGGTGGGGCCGGGTGCGTGAGCAGTCCGGCGGGCGAGGAATCCATAAGAGAAATGCTAGAACGAAATCCAGGTAATATGGTTTCCAATTATTGCCTGGGAGCGGCCCGATGAGCAACAGAATGACGCTCGACAGCGTCGATCGCGATATTTTGTTCCATCTGCGCCAGGACGGCCGGCTGACCAACGTCGAGCTGGCCAGGCGGGTCGGCCTCACGCCGCCGCCCTGCCTGCGCCGGGTCAAGCGGCTGGAGGACACGGGGATCATCGCCGGCTACCGGGCCCGCATCGACCCGGCGGCCGCCGGCCGCGGCTTCGAGGTGGTGGTCGCGGTCGAGATCGGCGTCAACGACCTCCAGACGGTGGAGGAGTTCGAGACGACGGTGGCCTCCTACGAGGAGGTCGTCGAGTTCCGCCGGCTCTTCGGCCGCCCCGACTACTTCGTCCGCGTCGCGGTGGCGGACCACGCCGCCTACGAGACCTTCCTCACCGGCCGGCTGATGGGGCTGCCGGCCGTGACCCGGGTCGACTCCCACCTGACCATGAAGAAGATCAAGGGCGACGACTGAGGGTGCCGGACTCGCAGCGCGGACCGGCGGCGCCCTGCTGCGCCGCCGGTCCGCGCGCGGGTCAGCAGTTGCAGTGCCAGTGGTGGTCGAGCGGGGGAGTCCGCTCCGGCGTTGCGGCGGTGGCACGTGCGGCGTCGACGGGGTGGACGGTGCGGCCCGCCTTGAGCGTCTCGGCGACCTCGATGTGCCGGATCTTCTCCGGGTCGACGGTGACCGGGTTGGCGCTCAGGACCACCAGGTCGGCCAGCTTGCCGACCTCGATGCTGCCCTTGCTGTCCTGCTCGAAGTACTGGTGGGCGGCGTTGATGGTGATCGCGCGGACGGCGTCCAGCGCGGACACGCACTGCTCCGGGCCGAGCACGACCTGGTCGGTGCGGGTCCGGCGGGTGACCTGACTGGCGAGGATCGCGATCGAGTTGGGCAGCGCCACCGGGGCGTCGTGGTGCGAGGTGTAGGCGATCCGCCGGTCGAGCGCCCAGCGGGCGGGGGAGATGGTCGCCGCGCGCTCCTCGCCGAGGACGGTCTTCCGGTACCAGTCGCCCCAGTAGAAGGTGTGCATCGAGAAGAACGACGGGATGATCCGCAGCAACGCGAAGTCGTTGATCTGGTCCTCGCGGGCGGTCTGCGCGTGGATCGCGACCGTCCGCCGGTCGCCGGGCCCGGCCGCCGCGGTGGCGGCCCTGACCGCGCCGATGAACTGGTCGATCGAGGCGTCCCCGTTGACGTGCGCGAGCACCTGCCAGCCCTGCTCGTAGGCCGTCCGCACCTGCCGGACGACGGCTGCGTCGTCCGGGACGGTCGGGTAGCCGCAGTAGTCGTCCGGCTGCCCGTCCGGCGGCGTCTTGTACGGCTTGGTGAGCCAGGCCGTCCGGCCCTGCGGGGAGCCGTCGAGGTACAGCTTCACGCCCGCCGCCCGCACGCCGTTCACGTACTCCCGGCTCGCGCCGACCGGGTCCCGGTCGGCATCCCGGTCCAGCACCGCCGCGGTGGCCTGGTCGGCGCGGGCGTAGGCGACGACGTCGATCTCGAACGGCGCGGCGGCGGCGATCTCGCGCAGCGCGGCGAGGTTGGTCAGCGTCGTCCCGCCCTCCTGGACGGTGGTGAAGCCGAAGGACGCCGCCGACTCCGCGCCCTTGGCGAACAGCCCGAGCTGCACGGCCTCCGGCAGACCGCCCAGCGCCGCCGCTGACGCGGGATTGAAGGCCGTCTCCTCCAGCACCCCGTTCGGCTCGCCGTGCGACGGTTCGACGGCGAGCTCCCGGCGGCGGATGACGCCGCCCTCGGGGTCGGGGGTGTCCGCGCCGTAGCCCAGTGCCGCCAGCCCCAGGGAGTTGACCGCGCCCAGGTGGAAGGACTGGTGGATCGCCAGCACCGGCCGGGTGGTGGACACGTCGTCCAGGTCGTCCCGGGTCGGGTGCCGCCCGTCGGTGAGGATCGCGTCGTCGTAGCCGAAGCCGATGATCCACTCGGATTCCTGCCCGACCTCCGTCTCCGCCCAGGCCCGCAGCTTCTCCTGGAGGGACGCGATGTCGGTGACGTCGCCGTCCGGATCGGCCAGCAGGTTGGCGATGGTGGCCTGGAGCCCGATGCCGCCCAGATGGCCGTGCGCATCGATGAACCCGGGGAGCAGCGCCCGGCCTCCGAGGTCGCGCACCTTCGTCCGGGGGCCGTGCCAGCGGTCGACCGCCTCGGCGTGGCCGCCGACGAAGACGATGACGCCGTCCTTCACCGCCACCGCCTCGGCGGTGGGCGGCTCGGCGACCGTCACGATCTCGCCGCCGTGCAGGAGGAGATCGGCCTCCGCGTACGGTGCCGGCGCCTCCGGTGTCGTGTGCTGCTGATCGGCCATGGTCGGGGTCCCCTTGCAACTGGATACGTTCGGTGGGGACGGTGCTACCCAAGGTGATCACGTTCAATCCGGTGGGCCCGGAGAACGTCGGCCGGTCGACGGGGTGGCAGCCCTCAGCGCCGCCACCCCGTCCGGGACTTGCGTCGGACGGGGTATCGGCGCGCTGCTGCGGGTCGGTTGAGCCAAACCCCACGTTGGGGGGAACGTGATGCGCGCGGGCCCGGCGTGCGCCGCGCGTCAGACCGCGACGACCCCGGCGGCGCGGCCGAAGGCGAGTTCGGTGAAGCCGGGGGCGGGAGCGACCAGCGCCCAGACGAACTTGCCGACGCCGCCGGCCCGCAGGCAGCAACCCCAGCGCTCGGCCAGCTCGTTGACGAGGAACAGGCCACGACCGCCCTCCTCCTCGGCGGAGGAGGCGCGGACCGACGGCCGGCCCGCACCCGCGTCGTGCACTTCGATCCGCAGCCGGTCGCCGGTCACCGCGAAGCGCACCTCGATCAGCCGGTCCGGCGGCGCCTCACTGTGCTGCACGGCGTTGGCGAACAGCTCCCCGAGGAGCAACTCGCCGACGTCGCAGAAGCGTTCACCGCGCGGCAGCCCGGCAAGGTAGGCCCGCAGCAGCAGCCGCGCGAGCGGGGTGGAGCCGGTCCGCGACTCCAGCCGCGCGGCGAACTCGCGCGGCCGGCGGGAGGGGAAGGCCGGGGGAGGGGCGGGGCAGTTCTTGGGCATGGCGAGGCAACCTCCGGTGCTGGTGGGGGAGTGGAAGCGGCTCACGACAGGGGCGCACGGCCTCACGCTGCGCAAGCAAACGATCGCGTTCCGGTCTCCATCATCGGGCCTGCGGGTTACGGTGACGGCCGATTCCAGGTGCAGCGATGCGCGACACATGAGGGGGCAGGACGTGTCACATCGGAAGGCGGATGCCGGGCCCACGTCGAGCCCGGCGGTGATGTTCGGTGAAGCCCTGCGATTCGCGAGGGAGCGTGCCGGCTACACGCAGGCCGAACTGGGCAAGCTGGTCCACTGCGACCGCACGGTGGTCACCCGTGCCGAGGGCGGTCAGCGACCGATGCAGGCCGAGACGGTGGCGAGTTGTGACGAGCTGCTCCAGATGGGAGGTCTGTTGGTCAAGCTCTGGGACCGGGTGGACTGGCAGGCGGACATCGAGCACCCGGACTGGTTCCAGAAGTACGTCGATCTGGAGGCCGAAGCGGTGGCTGTGAGGGCGTTCCAGTACGCCAGGGTCAATGGACTGCTCCAGTGTGAGGACTATGCGCATGCCCTGTTCTCTCTCGGCGATGTCCGCGACAGCCCAGCTCTCGTCAAGGAGAGGGTGGCAGCCCGGCTGAGTAGGCAGGGGCGCTATCTCCAGGCTGGTGGCCCGCTGCTGCTCGTGGTTCTTCACGAGAGCGTGATTCGGAGCGTCGTCGGCGGCCCCGGAGTCATGCGGCGTCAGATGGAACATCTGCTCTCGGTGGGCGAAGCCTCCAACGTCAGCGTTCAGGTGGCGCCTTTCGGCATGTCCTTGACGCGGTTGCCCACGACATCGATGTTCCTGTTGGTGATGCCGGACGGAAAGGAGTGGATCTACTCGGAGAGCCTCTATCGGGGGCACTTCAGCGATGCGCCGGCGATCGTGGCGGGACATCGATGCGACTTCGACCTCGTGCGCGGCGATGTACTCTCGGTGCGCGACTCTCGCGTGCTGATCGCCGATGCGATGGAGGAGTACCGGTATGCCGAACGCCGAGCTCAACTTGGCGGCCTGGCTGAAGAGCAGTCACAGCGGCGGCAACGGCGGCAACTGCATCGAGGTGGCCCCAGGATTCCTCGGTCTCGTCCCGGTGCGTGACTCGAAGGATCCCGACGGCCCTGCCCTCGTCTTCGCCACCTCCGCGTGGCAGTCGTTCCTCGCCGCCGTCCGGGCCGGCGACTTCCCTGCGAAGGACGAACCGTGACCGATCTCAACAATGTTGTCTGGCTGAAGAGCAGCTACAGCGGGGACAACGGCGGCGAGTGCATCGAGGTGGCCCCCGGGTTCCCCGGCGTCGTTCCGGTGCGTGACTCCAAGGACCCGGCCGGCCCGGCCCTCGTCTTCGCCGCCTCCGCCTGGCACTCCTTCGTCGCGGCCGTCCGGGCCGGTGACCTCCCCTCCTGACCCGTTCGGCGCATCAGACCCATCAGGCGCGTCCGGCCTGTCAACTTCGGTCGCCGGCGATCCCGTCCAACAAGTTTCGAACACTAACGGTCCGGTGCTGGCGGAGTGTGTAATCAAACCGTTACGTTCACTCGGTGTGCACGAATGACCCCTGTTCGACTCGACCGAGGCGGTAGACATGGCACAGGAAGCCCGTATCGACGTTGCACTCACCCTCCGGGACGGAGGCGCGGAGCCCTCGCGGGAGGAGCTGGCGGATCTTGCCGCCTCCCTCAAGCCCGAGGTCTGGTTCTCCAGCTCGCTGAGCGCCACCAACGCGGCCGGGCGCGAGCCCGACTTCACCTGGGAGCTCACCGGCGCGCCCTACCAGGGTCAGACCGCCACGGGCAAGGCGGCGGTCTACCTCGCCAACTCGAAGTTCGGCCTCAATCGGCCCTTCATCTTCGCCGACGGCTTCAACTACGGCGAGAGTGACCTCCCCGGCCTGTTCGCCTACTTCAACCAGCCCTACGACGGCAAGGCCGGCTTCTTCGACCAGCTGCTCCGTCAGGGCTTCGACGTGATCGTGCTCGGCTTCACGGAGCGGCACACCCACATTCAGGCCAACGCCGAGGTCGCGATCGCCGCGATCCGGCAGGCGATCGCGGAGCGCAAGAGCGACATTCCGCTGACCGTCGGCGGGGTGAGCATGGGCGGCATCATCACCCGCTACGCGCTCGCCAAGATGGAGTCCGGCGAGGCCGACCACGAGACCGCCACCTACCTCTCCTTCGACTCCCCGCACAACGGCGCCTGGATCCCGCTGGTCCTCCAGCAGATGGCTTACTTCTTCGAGGACTTCACCCCGGCCGGGCCGGACGGCGCCAAGCAGGCCGACCTGATCCGGAGCCCCGCCGCACAGCAGCTGCTCTGGGCCTGGGTCGAGAACTCCAAGTACTCCGGCCCGGTGGCCACGGCCAGTGAGCTGCGCAAGGAGTTCCTGGCGGACCTGGAGCGCGTCGGCAACTTCCCGCAGCGCCCGCGCAAGCTGGGCGTCTCCAACGGCCGGCGCGACGGGATCGGCCGTCCGCTGCCGGCCGGCGAGGTCGCGTTCGACTGGCAGGCCCTGATCGCCAGCGCCACCGCCCGGTTCCAGGCGGACAGGGGCGAGAAGAAGGCGATCGGCGGCATGCACCTCGGTCTGGAGCTGCGCCGCAGCACCACGACGGAGGTCCCGGCGCTGGACGGTGTGCCCGGCGGCACGCTGGACTCCTTCGGCAAGGTCGCGGACGCGCTGAAGGCCAAGATCGCCGACGAGTACCGCAGTGGCGCCTTCGTGCCGTCCGTCAGCGCGGCGGCCCTGGCCTTCGACCCGGTCAAGTGGGACGTCGAGCCGAACCTCGCCATCACCGACGCCGACCTCCAGCGCGGTCACCTCGACGAGGTCGCGTTCGACACCGACAACACCGAGCACAGTCACATCTCCGGTGTGCTGATCGACTGGATCGTCGACCGCCTCGTCTGACGGCCCCTGGCCTGCGCGGAAACCCGGTACGGAGCACCCTCGCGGATGGGCTAAGCTTTAGCTCATCACCCAGATGCGCGGGTGGCGGAATAGGCAGACGCGCTGGATTCAGGTTCCAGTGCCCGAAAGGGCGTGGGGGTTCAACTCCCCCCTCGCGCACAAAAGGTCAATCGACCCATTGAGGCCGGTCGGCCCGACTCCACGTCGGGCCGACCGGCTTTTTTGTTGTCCGGCCGCGCTTGCCGGAGCGGCCGAGGGCCGGGGCCGGCGGTCGGGGGACCGGAAACCGGTCCCCCGACCCCCGCCGTGGGCTCCGCTCAGGCGGTGCCGCCCGTCGTGGGGCGTTCCTTGCGGGCGTCGACGACGGCGCGCTCCAGGACGGCGGTGCGCTCGGTGACGGTGCCGGGCTTGATGCTGCCGACCTGCCTGATCTGGACACCGCGGCTGCCCAGGTAGGTGAAGCTCGTGCGGTCGAAGACGAGTTCGAGGCGCTCGCCGCTCTGCTCGTCCAGGCGGGCGAGGGCGAGGCCGGTGCGGCCGACGGCGTCCTGGGAGTTCTGGACGACGACCACGCCGGGGATGTTCGCGGCGGCCCGGTAGAGCGCGGCGGCGCTCGGGGCGGGCACCAGCTGTTCGTTGATGATCTCCTTGATCGTCTCGAACGCCTGCTGGTCCCGGTCGCGCGGGCCGCTGACGGTCGTGTAGATCGACTTCAGCAGCGGGTCCGGGTCGGTCGGCTGGGTCTTGAGCCAGTTGTACGAGAGGCGGCGGGGTTCGCCCGGGATGTCCTGGCCGTTCTCGGGCTTGGAGTGGGGGCCGTCGCTGTCGAGGGTGATACCGCCCTCGTCCTGGTAGCCGGGCTCGTCGAGCCAGCCCTTGAGCGCGTCGGGGGACTTCCAGACCTCGCGCTGGTGCAGCGGCTGCACCCACGTCCGGTGCTCGTCGGTGTCGCCGTTGTGCGAGAAGGACAGGTAGGAGACCTTGCTCTTGACGTAGATGAACTGGCCCGGCTTCGGCACCGGGATCTGCTGGGTGCTCACGGCGGCGGCGAGCTGCTGGACGGTCGAGACGAGCTGGAGGGCGCTGCCCTCCTCGACCGGCACGACGGGCGCCTCCACCGAAGCCGCCGCACGCGGCCTGTCGATGCCGCTGGTCAGTGTGCCGACGGCGACGACGGCGGTGAGCACGGCGGCGGTGACCGGGACGGCGATCAGCAGGGTGCGCCGAACCGGCCGCTTCGCGGCCTTGGGTGCGGGAGCGGGCGCCGGAGCGGGGTCGTGGGTGCGGATCTCGTTCAACAGGTGCTCCTCGAACAGCAGCTGACGGTCGAGCGGCATCCGGGGGGCGGACGGGGCCGGCAGCAGCCGGGCGAGCTCCGCGTGGTCCGGCTCCGCGTGGTCCGGCTCCGTGCGGTCCGGCTCCGTGTGGTCCAGGGGCTCGGTCCGCTTCCAGAACTTGCGGGTCATCCGTACGTCTCCTCGTGCGACTCGTACGACCGGGCCGCGCGGGTGCGGCCGCCCTGTACTTGTCCGGGGCGCGGAAGCGGTTCCCGGTTCTTCTGTAGTTCCTGTGCGGCGAGTTTGCGCAGGCGCGTACGGGCCCGGGAGAGGCGGGAACGCACGGTGCCGATGGGGACGCCGAGCGCGGCGGCGGCCTCGGCGTACCCCAGTTCGGACCAGACGCAGAGGGTGAACACCTCGCGCTCGGCGCGGCGCAGTTTCTTCAGCGCCCGCTGGGCGGCGGCGAGCTGGTCGGTGTCCGCCATGCGTCCGACGAGTTCGTCGGCGAAGTCCGGGACGGTGTCGCGGGCGGGCAGGCGGCCGAGGGCCGCCTGGTGGCGGCGTGCGGCACGACCGGTGTTGCGCAGCACGTTGACGGCGATGCCCATGAGCCACGGGCGCGGGCCGGCCTCGTGGTCGAGGAGCCGGTCCCGCAGCCGCCAGGCCTCCAGGAAGGTGAGCGAGACGACGTCCTCGGCGAGGTCCCGGTCGCCGCACGCGCGGACGGCGTGCCGGTGGACCAGGGGCGCATGGTCACGGAAGAGCTCCCGGAACGCTTCGGGGTCCCCCGTGCGTATCCGGGCGTGCAGTGAGTAGTTCACGAAATGCCTTGTCCGCCGCGGCCGCGCAGTTCCGGTGATCCGGCTCACACCGCGGCGTCAGGGGAGTGGTCACGCCACGGGCGGGAGCCGGCCCCCGTGCCCTTCGGGGGCGCGGGTCAGCCGTCGGTCCGTGCGCGCAGGCCGTCCAGCACCAGGCTGGTCAGGCGCTCGGGCAGGTCCGGCTCGATCGGGCGGTGGCCGAGGACGGCGCGGGTCTGGAGCGGGGAGCAGAGCAGCTCCAGCACGAGGGCGGTGTCGGTGTCCGCGGGGAGTTCGCCGCGTTCGACAGCCCGGGTGACGATGACGCCGGCCTGGTCGAGGCGGGACTGCCAGAAGGTCTGCCAGGCCTCGGCGAGGTCGGGGTCGTCGGAGCTGAGCGCGGCCGCCCGGGCGACGGAGCGGCCGGTCGGGGTGGCGAGGTACTCGGCCAGCGCGCGGGCGAAGGCGGCCAGGTCGGTGCGGACGGCTCCGGTGTCGGGGACGGGGATGCCCGCGCTGCTCCCGGCGAGCATGGCGTCCAGTACGAGCTTCTCGCGGGTGCCCCAACGCCGGTAGACCGTGGTCTCGTTGACGCCGGCGCGGGCCGCGACCCCGGCGATGGTGAGCCGGGCGATGCCCTCCTCGGCGAGCACCTCCATGGCGGCCGTCAGGACGGCCTGGCGGACGCGCGCGGCGCGGCCTCCCGGGCGGCGGCGGATCGCCTCCGGTTCTTCCTCGGTCATGTGTCGATCACCTCGGGCACCACCTTAACGCAGGGAGGCTTGCATTAAGCCTGACCCGAGCGCATAGTCGCTAAGGCAAGAGTTCCGGCTTTAAGCGCAACGGGAGGTACCACCATGCCCTTCACCTGGCCCGTCGACCCGCAGGACCTGTTCGTCGAGCGCTACCCCCAGATGACCCTCGGCCTGCCCGTCGACGAAGTGGACGCCGTCCGCGCCGCCGTCACCGGGATGTGGCCCGACCGGCCCGGCGGCTGGGTGCACGAGTGGTCCGCCCTGGCCGCCCGGCACGCCGCGGCCGGGCGCCACCGCCAGGCCGCGCAGGCGTACGGGTGGGCGAAGTTCCCCGCACTGGCCGACGGGCCGAAGCGCACCGCGCTCGTCCGCCAGGTCGAGCAGTACGTCCTCGCCGCCCCCGGCTTCCCGGTGGAGTTCGAGCGCCGCACGCTCACCCTCCCGCACCGTGGCGGCGAGGCCGCCCTGCCGGTCCACCTGATGGCCGCCCCCGGCCTGCCCGCCGACGCGCCGGTCGTGCTCGCCAGCGGCGGGGTGGACTCCTGGAAGACCGACCTGCACGGCATGTGGGAGCAGCTCGCACTCGCCCTGCCCGCCCGGCTGCTGCTGTTCGACCTCGCCGGCACGGGCGAGACCGCCCACCTGCCGATGACCCCGGACGGCGGGGCCGAGGTGGTCGACGGGCTGATCGCCTTCGCCCGCACGCTCGGCAACGGGAAGGTCGGCCACTTCGGCATCTCGATGGGCGGCCACTACTCAGCCCGGACCGGACTGACCGGCGCGGTGGACGCCGCCGTGGTGCTCGGCGGCCCCGTCGAGCACTCCTTCGCCCCGGGCCGCGGCTTCGCCTTCGGCATGGACGGCATCGTCGGCAATGCCCTGGGCTTCGACGCCATGCCGAGCACGGCCGAGCGCGAGGCGGCGTTCGCCGCCTTCGACCTGCGCCCGCTGCTCGACCGGGACGCCAACGGGCCGATGCTGGTGGTCAACGGCACCGAGGACGTGCACGTCCCGCCGGCGGACAGCCTGGTGTTCGAGGGTCGCCGGGACACCCGGGTCGAGCTGATCCCGGACACCGGGCACTGCGCCATCTCGCGCTTCGACGAGGCGATGGCCGTGATCGTCCCCTGGCTGCACAACACCCTGACCGGCTGACCGGCTCCCGGAGGGCGGAGCGGCCTGATCGCTGACACGGGAGAGCCCCGGCCGCCCCCCGGCGGCCGGGGCGGTCACGGCCGCCGGTGCCCGGTCACATGTGGGAGCTGATCTCGCCGCCGGCGCTGAGCACGATGTACGAGCCGTTGGCGACGGCCCCGGTGTCGTGCTGGTTCGCCTCCAGCGTGTCCATCACCGCGTTGTCGGCACCGAGGATCTGTGCGCGGTAGTGGAGTTCGCCGACCTTCGTGACCTTGGCCGTCCAGCCGCCCGCGAGCTTGAAGGTGCCCGGGCCCTGGTGCTCGCCGCCCATCCAGGAGTGGACGGTGCCGTCCACGGAGAGCACGACGAACATGCCGTTGGCGTCCAGGCCGGCGTCGGCGTCCTTCGTCTCCAGCGTGGCGAGGACGGCGCCGGCGTTGACGATCCTGGCGGTGTAGTTCTGGTTCCCGACCGGCTGGACCTCGGCGGTGCTGCCGTCCACCAGCGGCTGGGAGCGGCCCGGGGACTTCGGCTTCGCCGCCGCGGCCGTGGTGGCCGGTGCGCTCGCCTTCGGCGAGGCGGGCGCGGCAGGAGTGGCGGGCGGGGCCGCCGGTGCGGTGGCGCCCGGCGCGGCGGGGGTGCTGGGCGTGCCGGCGGCCGGTGCGGTGGCGGCGGGGGCCGACGGAGTGGCGGCGGCCGTGCCCTTCGTGTCTGCCGTGGAGCTGCAGGCCGTCGCGGCGGGGACGATCAGCGCGGCTGCCAGGACGGTGCCGGCCAGCGAACGGAAGGCGGTCGCGCGGCGGGTCGTCAAGGTGGACATGCAGGTTCTCCTGAGCGCAGTACGGGCAGCGGCGCACACAGCGTGCGGCGTCGTCGTGCACGATCGAACCTAGTGCGGACAATCGACGGAACGGCGCCCGCTGTGTCACCGGACTGCAACGCCGCCGGCGCCACGGTACCGGTCACCGGCCCGACCGCGGCCGACAATTGACCGACCGTCGGCTCATCGCGCGTCGCGCCCCGGCGGCGACGACGGCCGTGACGGTCTGCTCCCCCCGCGGCCCCGGGGCCGTCACGGCGTGGTGGCCGCCGTTGGCGGGCGGCATGCCCCGGGGCGCGCGAGGTGGCGCATCGTCACGTCCTACGCGCTCGGGTCCCAGGCGGCGAGCTGCTCGAAGACGCGCCGGTCGCCGTCGACCTCCAGGGAGTCGACCAGGATGCGGTCGTACAGGATGGAGACCAGCTCGCCGGCCGTGCCCCGGAAGGAGACGAAGGCCGTGGCCGGGTCCTGGTCGGCAGCGGTGGCCGGTACGGTGCCGGGCTCGGGGAGGCGGGCGGTCCGTGCGCCGTCGGCGGAGAGCGAGAGGCGCCAGGAGCGGCCCTCGGTGGCGTGGAAGTCGACGACAGCGGGCTTGTGCGGCCAGGCACTTGTCGTGGCGACGCAGGTGAACAGGAACTCCTCGACACCGTCGAGCGCCACCTCCTCCGGCAGCGGCTGCGGGGCGCCTACGGTGATCTGGGCGTCGTACGTGTGCACCGCCATCTGCTGGAGCTGGTGCCGAGCCACGGCGCCGGAGGTCGGCGGCGACTGCAACGTCTCCCACCACGTCCAGCAATCGCGATCCGGGCCGGCCTCCCGCAGCGCGTCCAGCAGCTGCTCGGTGGACTCCGCCAGCCAGGCCAGCAGGGCCTCGCGCTCCCGGGGCGCCGCCGGGGCGCCCTCCGCTGCGGTCTTGGCCGGAGCCGGCCCTGCGGCGACGGTGGCGGCCCAGTCGCGGCGCCCCGAGCCGATGTGCTCCGCCAGATCGAACAGCGTCCACTCGGGGCAGGTCGGCACCTGCACGTCGAGGCTGGGAGCGGAGGCGATCGCGGCACGGAAGGCGGTCGACCGCTCGTCGATCAGTCGCAGCAGAGCGGGGAACTCAAGTGTCGTTGTCACCCGGAATCTCTATCACTGCGTTCCGGTATTCGGACAGCGGTTTTCGCAGCCGCCCCCGCGGGCGGACCCTCACCACCGGTGGCGAACCGATGGAGGCCCTCGCCGCCACCGACTGTGCGTCACGCGCGGTCGTCCCCAGCGGTGTTCGTCTCCGGGCCACCCGGACGCCGGGACCGGCAGCACGTCGGCCGGGGGTCGTCCGTTGTCCGCACCAGTACCGGGCCGGTATCTTTCGCGCGGGCGTGGATCCCGCGGGGGCGGCCCCCAGCGTGTCCTGATCCCGTGTGCCGGCATTCGACGGGCCCGTGTGCGACGGGCCCGCGGCCGGTGGGCCCGCATCCCGAACGGAGCTTTGTGAACGACCATTCGAGCTTTGCCCTGATGAGCCTGATATCCGCCGGGGTCTCGATCCTCGTCCCGCTCGTGGGGGCCGTCGTGGCCGGCACGTTCATCCGCCGCAGGGGGCGCAGCGCCCGCCTGGCGATGGCCGGCTGCCTGGTCGCGGCGGTCGGGCCGATCATCGAGACCGTCATCGTGGGCGTGGGGTCGGACACGCTCTACCGGGAGCTCGGGATGGTCGGGGCGATCGGCATGCAGTTCGCGATCGGCACCACGTTCGCCCTGACCGGGCTCGGCCTGGTGCTCGCCGGAGCGCTCGCGGCGCCGGTGCGGACGGCCCCGGTGCTGCCACTGCTGGTGGCGCACCCGGGCGAGCAGCCCTACGGGTACCCGGGCGCGGACACCGCAGCGAGGGTCTGACCGGCCGTCCGGGCCGGACGGGCCGTCCGGCCGTCACACCGGTCGGACGGGCCGGCCCGTCAGGCGAGTGAGCCCGTCAGGCGAGGAAGCCCGCCGCCGTGGCGACGAACTGCTCGGCGTCGTCCACCCAGGGGTTGTGGCCCGCGCCCGGCTGGACGGTGTACGTGGCGTCGGGGAAGAGACCGGCGAACTCGGCGACGGACTGCGGCGGGCTGTTGAGGTCGAACTCCCCGGCGAGCAGCAGGACGGGCCCCGCCCAGGTGGCGAGGGCCGCCCGGGTGGCCGCCGGGTCGAAGGCGCCGTCGGCGCCGAAGGCCGCGACCACCTCCGGATTGTCCGGCGTGGCCGCCACGTGGTGCTGCTGCGCGGCGGCGTCCCACCGGCCGTAGGCGAAGGGGGCGGTGGCCGCCCAGTCGCTGCCGGTGCCCGCGACGATGGCGGCCAGGGCGGCGGACGCCGCCGGGTACCACGGCTCGCCGGCCCGCAGCCCGGCCACCTGCCGGCGGGTCTCGCCGGTGATGGCGATGCCGACGGCCCGGGTGCTGGGGGTGACCAGCACGAGCCGGCCGACCCGCTCGGGGTGGCGGGCCGCGTACTGCACGGCCAGATTGGCGCCGGCGCAGTGGGCGAGCAGGTCGATCCGGGCGAGCCCGAGGTGGGCGCGCAGCGCCTCGACGTCCTCGACCATGCGGTCGCAGCGGTAGCCGGCGGTGTCGGCCGGGACGGCGGACCGGCCGGTGCCGCGCAGGTCCGGCACGATCAGCCGGCGGTGGGCGGAGAGGCCGCCGAGGTCGCCGAGGTAGGCGGAGTCGGTGGGGCCGCCGGGGAGGCAGACGAGGGGCTCGCCGTCGCCGTGGACGCGGTAGGAGAGCAGGGTGCCGTCGGGGGCGGGGAAGGTGGGCATGAAGTGGATCATGTCAACCAACCTGCGGGGGGACAACCGGAAATCGGCCTGACCTGGCCTGTTGCCGGTTCCGGCCCCGGTCAGGGGCCAGGGCCTCGGGTCAGGGCAGTTCCTGCTCGGCCCAGATGGTCTTGCCGTGCCGGGTGTAGCGGCTGCCCCAGCGGCTGGTGAGCTGGGCGACGAGGTAGAGGCCGCGGCCGCCCTCGTCGGTGAGGTGGGCGCGGCGCATCCGGGGCTGGGTGGCGCTGGGGTCGGAGACCTCGCAGGTCAGGCGCTCGGCGCGGATGAGGCGGACCTCCACCGGGCCGCCGGCGTACCGGATGGCGTTGGTGACCAGCTCGCTGAGCACCAGCTCGGTGGTGAAGACGAGGTCCTCCAGGCCCCAGGCGCGCAGCTGCTCCGCCGTCCGCTCGCGGACCAGGGCGACGGCGGCCGGGTCGGCCTCCACCGGCCAGACGGCGGTGGCCTCCGGCGGGACGGCGCGGGTGCGGGCGAGCAGCAGGGTGACGTCGTCGGCGCGCAGGTGTGCGGGGCGCCCGCCGACGACGGCCCGGCCGAGTTCGGGCAGCGGCGTGGTGGTGGTGCCGGGCCGGGCCAGCCGGCGGCGGAGTTCGTCGAGGCCCTCGTCGAGGTCGCCGCCGCCGTGGATCAGGCCGTCGGTGTAGAGCGCGAGGACGCTGCCGGGGGCCACCTCGACCTCGGTCACCTCGAACGGCAGGCCGCCCACACCCAGCGGCGGGCCGGGCTGGACGGGCATGAACTCGACGGTGCCGTCGGGGGCGGCGACGGCGGGCGGCGGGTGGCCGGCGGAGGCGACGGCGCAGCGGCGGGACACCGGGTCGTAGACCGCGTACACGCAGGTGGCGCCGTAGGCGGAGGTGCGCTCGCCGGAGGGCCAGGTGCCGTCGCCCCAGCCGTCGTCCGCCCCGTGCCCGGGTGCGGCGTCGTCGTCCGGGCGGTCGTCGTCCCGGAAGCCACCGTTCCAACGGGCGTCGTCGCGGAAGCCGCTCTGGCCGCGGCCGTCGTCCGGCTCGGCGGTGTCGACGAGCAGCCGGGAGACCAGGTCGTCCAGGTGGACGAGCAGCTCGTCCGGCTCCAGGTCGAGGTCGGCGAGGGTGCGGACGGCGGTGCGGAGCCGCCCCATGGTGGCGCTGGCCTCCAGCCCGTGGCCGACCACGTCGCCGGTGACCAGGGCGACCCGGGCGGAGGAGAGCGGGATGACGTCGAACCAGTCGCCGCCGACGCCGGTGGCGGTGTCGGTGGGCAGGTAGACGCTGGCGGTGCTGACGGCGGCGGTCTCGGTCTGCGAGGGCGGCAGCAGGCTGCGCTGGAGGCCGACGGCGGCACGGCGTTCGCGGGTGTAGCGGCGGGAGTTGTCCAGGGCGAGGGCGGTGCGGGCGGCGATCTCGCCGAGGAGGTCCCGGTCGGCGGGCTCGTACGGCGGGCCGTCCGGGTCGCGGCGGACGGTGACCCGGCCGAGCAGGGTGCCGCGGGCCCGGAGCGGGGCGGTCATGCCGGTGGGGGAGTCGAGGACGGCGCAGAGCCCGGCGGCGTCGACCCGGACGGTCGCCCCGGGGCCCCCGGACACCCCCGGCCCGGACCGCGCCCCCGCACCGCTGCCCGCACTGCTGCCCGTACCCGCCCCCGGCCCCGCCCCCGTGTCCGGTGCGACG
This sequence comes from Kitasatospora sp. NBC_01560, assembly GCF_045208415.1. NCBI lineage: Bacteria > Bacillati > Actinomycetota > Actinomycetes > Kitasatosporales > Streptomycetaceae > Kitasatospora > Kitasatospora sp. NBC_01560. The sequence goes on from NZ_CP109364.1 coordinate 6,568,271, forward strand.
GCCGCCCGGCGGAGCAGCAGCCGCCCGTCCCGGTCGGGGACGGGCTCCTCTCCGGTGAACACCGCCTCGGCGATCTCGACCACGGCCTGGTCGGCCAGCCCGGGCGCGAGGACGGCCGCGAGCTCCTCGGCGGTGCCGGTGACGGAGAGCGAGGCGCCGACCGCGGCGGTGGCACGGTGCAGCACGGCGAGGCGTTCGCCCGCACGGTGGAGTTCGGTGACGTCGGTGAACAGCGCGGTGACCCCGATCGCGCGCCCGTCGGGCGCCTGGAGCCGGAACGCGGAGACGGCCACCACGGCGCCGCTGCCCGGCTCCCGGATGGTCCGGACGAGCTCCTCGGTGAGCACCAGCGGCCGGCCGGTCTCCAGGACGTGGCGGAGGTGCTGCTCGACGGATGCGGCATCCTCGGGCCGGAGGAAGTCGCCCAGGCGGTGGCCGTTCAGGTCGGACGGGAGGCCGGAGTAGGGGAGCAGGTGGGTGTTGGTCCTGACCAGCCGGAGCCGGTCGTCGAAGACGGCGAGGCCGACCCGGTCCTGGAGGAACAGCTCCTGGGTGAAGGCCTGGTCCTGGCGCCACTGACCGACCAGACCGGCGGGGGCGGCGAGGACGAAGTACCGGGACGCGCCGGTGGCGGGCCCGACGGGCCCGGCGGGTGCGGCGTCCGGCTCGCCGTCGGCGAGCGGGAGCACCTGGAAGGCGATCCCCAGCTCCTCGCCCCGCCCGGAGCGCAGCACGGCCCGGCCGGACCACGCCTCGGTCGCCCGTTCGGTCAGCAGCGCGGGCCAGGTGGCCGGGTCGGCGAGCAGCTCCCGGACGGGCCGCCCGCAGACCCGCTCGGCGGGCAGTGAGAGCAGCTGCTCGGCCTGCGGGGTCCAGCGGGTGATCCTGCCGTCGGCGTCGAGCAGGGCTCCTGCCGCGCTGTCGACGAAGGGGAACCGCCGGCTGTCCATGTGTGCACCTCGGGTGTCTCCGCTGCGGGCCGTCTTCCGCCATCATCCCTCCGCGGGGCGGGGCCGCCAGCCGCAGGCGGCGCGAGGAGCGGCCGCGGGGGGCGCGCGCCAAGCGCGGGCGCGGGTGGCGGGAGGTGCGGTGGGGCGGTCGCTGCGGGCCGGTCGGTGCGCGAGGGGTTCTCGGCCCGAAGCTCTTATTGTACTCTCCGTCTAATAAGCGGGGTCGGCGGGAATCCCGCGCAGGGCACGTACCTGGAGGCAGCCATGACCCGGACCGGAGCGGTGACGGGAACCCACGGAACCCGAGGGGCCCAGGGACCCCGAGGGCCCCACCGAGCGCGAGGCGCCCACGGCGCCCCCACCCACACCCAGGCCGACGACGACGTCTCGAAGCGGCTGCTCGACTCGGCCGCGACCCTCTCCTACGACCCGGCCACCGAGATCGACTGGGAGGCCCCGCTCCCCGCGGGCGACTACGGACTCAACCCGGAGTGGAGCACGCTCTACGGCACCAGGCTCTGGGACGAGATGGCGGAGGAGCAGCGGGTCGTGCTGACCAGGCACGAGGTCTGCTCGATCATGACCACCGGCATCTGGTTCGAGATGATCCTGCAGCAGATGGTGCTGCGCGACCAGTACCTCAAGGACCCGGCCAGCGCCGAGTTCCGCTTCGCGCTCACCGAGATCGCCGACGAGTGCCGGCACTCGATCATGTTCGCCCGCGCCTGCGAGAAGATGGGCGTCCCCCAGTACCGGCCGGCCACCGTGATCGCCCAGGCCGGGCGCCTCTTCAAGGCCACCGCCCGGGGCGAGCTCGCCTACGGCGGCATCCTGGTCGCCGAGGAGGTGCTCGACGTCATGCAGCGCGACTGGATGCGCGGCGAGAACGTCCTGGAGATCGTCCGCGGCACCTCCCGGATCCACGTGGTCGAGGAGTCCCGGCACATGAAGTTCGCCCGGCAGCAGATCCGCGAACGGATGCGCGGCGCCTCGCCCGCCCGCCGCCGGGCCGCCGCGACCGGGATCGCCGCCGGGGCCTACGTCATCGTCAGCAGCATGGTGCACCCGGGCGTCTACACCGCGGCCGGGCTCGACCGCGAGCGGGCCGTCGCCGAGGCGCGGGCCAACGAGCACCGCAAGGCGATGATGCGCACCAGCTCGCGCCACCTGATGGCGTTCCTCGCCGAGTGCGGGCTGCTCACCAAGGCCTCGGCCGCCGTCTACCGCCGCGTCCACATGCTCTGAGCGGCCCCGCAGGGCCCGCTCTCACCCCCGCCCCCACCCCCACCCCCGCCCCCACCCTCACCTCCATCCCCATCCCCATCCCCATCCCCACCGCGCCCGACGCCGTCCGACGCACCCCACGCAGCGAGGACCTCACCCGGCCATGGCCTACGCGATCACCCAGACCTGCTGCAACGACGCCTCCTGCGTCTCCGTCTGCCCGGTCAACTGCATCCACCCCACGCCCGAGGAACCGGACTTCGGCAGCACCGACATGCTGTACATCGATCCGGCCGCCTGCATCGACTGCGGTGCCTGCGCGGACGCCTGCCCGGTCGACGCGGTCTTCCCCGTCGACCGGCTCGCCGGCCCCGACACCGTCTTCGGCGACCTCAACCGCGACTACTTCCGCGAGCACCCCAACGACCACGCCTGGGGCGAGCCCGCCTTCCCCCGCAGCCTGCCGAACGACCTCGCCCTCGGGCCGCTGCGGATCGCCATCGTCGGCACCGGCCCGTCCGCGAGCTACACCGCGCAGTCGCTGCTGCGCACCACCGGCGCCGAAATCACCATGATCGACCGCCTGCCGGTCGCCGGCGGCCTGCTCCGGCACGGGGTGGCCCCCGACCACCAGGCCACCAAGCGGATCGCCGAGAGCTTCTCGTCCGTCTTCCACCACCCGCGCCTGACGGTCCACCTGAACGTGGAGGTCGGCCGCGACGTCACGCACGCCGAACTGGCCGCCCACCACCACGCGGTGGTCTACGCGGTCGGCGCTGCCGCCGACCGCCGGCTCGGCCTGCCCGGCGAGGACCTCCCCGGCAGCCTGCCCGCCACCACCGTCGTCGGCTGGTACAACGCCGACCCCACGGTGCCCGCCGACGCCGTCGACCTCTCCGCCGAGCGGGCCGTCGTCATCGGCAACGGGAACGTCGCCGTCGACGTCGCGCGGATCCTGCTGCTCGATCCGGAGCGCCTCGCCGCCACCGACATCGCCGACCACGCCCTCGCCGCGCTGCGCGGCAGCAGGGTGCGCGAGGTGGTGCTGCTCGCCCGGCGCGGTCCGGAGCAGGCGGCCTGGACCAGGCCGGAGTTCCTCGCCCTCCAGCACCTGCCCGGCGTCGAGCTGGTGGTCGAGGACCACCCGGAGGTCCGGGCGGCGCTCGCCTCGGCGGCCCCGGGGTCGAAGGCCGCGCTGCTCGCCGGCCTGCCGCTGGAGACGGTCGACCTGGCCGGCCCGCCGCGCCCCGGCCGCCGGATCGTGCTGCGCTTCCTCACCACGCCCACCGGCCTGGCCGGTCAGGAGCAGGGCCGGGTGACGGGCGTCGAGGCGGGGCCGGAGACCATCGCCGCGGGCCTGGTCGTCCGGTCCATCGGCTACCGCGGCGTGCCGGTGCCGGGGCTGCCGTTCGACGAGGCCGCCGCCGCCGTCCCGCACCGCGGCGGCCGGGTGCTCGACCCGGCCACCGGGCGGCCGCTGCCCGGCACCTACCTGGTCGGCTGGGCCAAGCGCGGCCCTTCCGGCGGGATCGGCGCCAACCGGGCCTGCGCTCACGAGACCGTCGACGCCTTCATGGACGACGCCGCGGCCGGCCTGCTGGCCGCGCCGACGGGCAGCGGCAAGGAGTTCGCCCGCCTGGTGCGCGGCCGCCGCCCGGACGCGGTGGGGCTGAAGGAGCTGCGCGCCATCGACCGGACGGAGCGTGCCCTCGGCGAGGCGGCGGGCCGGCCGCGGGTCAAGCTCGCCACCGTCCCGGACCTGCTGGCAGCAGCCCGGCGCTGAGACCGGCGGGGCTACGGGCCCCCGTCGCCCCCGTCGCCCCCGCCGCCTCCGTCCCCTCCGTCGCCCCCGCCGCCCTCAGCGGCCCAGCACCGCACCGCCGTTGAGGCCGATGATCTGGCCGGTCAGGTAGCCCGCGCGGGGCGAGGCCAGGTAGGAGACGGCGGCGGCGACGTCCTCCGGGGTGCCGGCCCGGCCGACCAGGGTGGCGGCGACCTTGTCGGCGTGGAACTCCGGCGTCCAGTCGGCGCCGAAGATCTCGGTGTCCTCGACGTAGCCCGGCGCGAGGACGTTGACGGTGATCCCGTCCGGCCCGAACCGGCGGGCCAGGCCGAACGCCCAGCCGTGCAGGGCGGCCTTGGCGGCCGCGTACGAGCCGGCCGAGTGCGGGCCGGCGCCGCCGCGCTGGGCGGCGGCGGAGCTGATCAGGACGAGCCTGCCGCCGGGGCGCCTGAGCTGCCCGGCGAGCGCGGTGGTGAGCAGGACGGCGGTCAGCAGGTTGGTGTTCAGGTCGCGCCGCCAGGCGTCGGCGAGTGCGGCCAGGCCGGCGTCGGCGGGCGGGGTGATCACCGCGCCCGCGTTGTTGACGAGGACGTCCACCGGTCCGAGCACGGCCAGCTCCCGGGCGGCCCGTTCGACCTCGGCGGCCACCGTGAGGTCGGCCGCGACCGCCAGGGTGCCGGCCCCGATCTCGGCGGCCGTCCGGGCCAGGACGTCGGCCCGCCGTCCGACGATCGCCACCCGGTAGCCCTCCCCGGCGAGTTCGGCGGCGATCGCCCGCCCGATGCCCGTCCCGCCGCCGGACACCACCGCCGTCCGCTGCTGTTCCACTGCGCCCCCTCGCATCGACCGTCGTTCCCTCCCGGCGATGCTACCGAACGGTAACTTCCGTGGCGGGGAGGGGGCCGGTGCGGCGCCACGCCTCCTTCAGCTCCGCCCAGCGGGCGGCCCGGGCCGGGGTGAGGGTGCCGCGGAGTTCGTCCAGCTTGAGGAGCTGGGCCTCGCCCCCGGCGCCGAACGGCTGGGCCTCGGCGCGGTAGTGGTCGGTGAGCAGGGCGTCGAGTTCGGGGCGGGTCATGGCCGGGGCGAGCCGCCCGGCGAGCCGGGTCATCGTCCGGTACGAGCCCTGCAGCAGGAACGGCGGCTCGGTGCGGGTGCGGTCGTCCTGGGCGGCGGAGGCGACGTAGGCGCGGTTCACCAGGAGGACGGTCGCGCGCAGGTGGAGCAGCCCGGCCAGGGCGGCGGTCATCCGCCCGGTCTCGGCCGGCGGCCAGGGCAGGGCGGCCGCGGCCGGGTCGGGCTCGCCCGCGGCGCGCGCCAGCAGGGCGTCCAGGTGGGCGCGTTCGGCGCCGGCGAGCGGGGCGAGGTGCGGGGAGGCGGTCAGTGCGTTCTCGACGAAGCTGAGCGCGAAGAGGTCGTCGCGGCCCGCGACGACGTCGCCGAGGTTCCAGACGTCGGCGCGGTTGGCGAGCATGTCGGGCAGGCGGAAGAGCCGGCCGGACTCGGTGTACGGGTTGGCGGCCATCACCACGGCGAACCGCTTGCCGCGGAGGTCCCGGGTGCGGGCCTCGCCGTCCTGGACGCCGTCCATCCGGCGCTGGGCGTCGCAGAGCGGGATGAAGCGTTGCAGGAACTCCGGCGAGGTGTGCTGGATGTCGTCCAGGTAGAGGAGGACGTTGTTGCCCGCGCGGAGGGCGAAGTCGATCTTCTCGATCTCGCGTCGGGCGGCGGCGTCGGGCGCCTCGGCCGGGTCGAGCGAGGTGACGCGGTGGCCGAGGGCGGGGCCGTCGATCCGGACGAGCAGCAGGCCGAGCCGCTCGGCGAGGTACTCGACCAGGGTGGTCTTGCCGTAGCCGGGCGGGGAGACGAGCAGCAGCAGCCCGCTGCGGTCGAGCGAGCCGTCCGTGGCGGTGCCCAGCTGCTTGGCCAGGTTGTCGCCGACCAGCGGCAGGTACACCTGGTCGATCAGCCGGTTGCGGACGAAGCCGTTGAGCGGCGCCGGCCGGTACTGGTCGAGCCGGAGCCGGTCGCGCTCGGCGGCCAGCAGTTCGCCGCGCAGCCGCTGGTAGGCGCGGTGGGCGGGCACCTCGTTCGCCCGGAACTCCTCGACCCGGTCGAGGAGTTCGTCCAGGCGCAGGTCGAGTGTGCCGTCGCCGAGGCGCGGGTGGTCGCCGCGCAGGCCGGTCAGCCGGGCGGCCACGGCGGCCTCGGCGGGGCGGCGGGGCTGGTCCGGGCAGAGCAGGACGGCCACCGCCTCGGCCAGCTCGGCGGGCTCCGCCGCGGCGGCGGACTCCAGCCAGGCGTGGGCGAGTTGGCGCCGGGCGGGGAGCAGCTCCGGCCCGGCCGGGAGGGTGGCCAGCGCGGCCAGTGCCTCGGTGAGCCCGGCGGCCTCCGGCGCGGCCCGGAACTTGTCGAGCAGCGCGGTGACGCCGGGCGGGGTGCTGAAGGCGAGGGCGGGCCGGGTCAGCTCCTCGGCGAGGTAGCGGCCGGCGCCCGCCGCCCAGGGATCGAACTCCACGACGGCCCGGTCGAGTTCGGCGGCCAGGGCGGCCAGGGCGGCCACCGCGGGGGTGGTGCCGAAGGCCTCCCGGGCCAGCCCGAGCGAGCGGGCCCGGGTGCGCCAGACCAGCCGCTGCCGCTCGTCCGCGCCGTACGCCCAGTAGAGCCGGGCGGCGGCCCGGGCGGCGGCGGGGTGGCGGAGCAGGCCGGCGCCGGCGTGCAGGTCGAGCAGGGCCCGCAGGACGGCGGCGGCGTCGTGGTCGTGGACGCCGCGCTGGTAGCCCTCGTCGTGCCGCGACTCGGCCTCGCGGCGCACGAGTTCGTCGAGCGTGCCGTCGGCCGCCGCCCGGTGCAGGGCGTCCAGGCCGTCCGGTTCGGCGGCCAGCAGCAGGCTCGCGGCCAGGTACTCGGCGCGGTAGAGCGCGGGCGTCTCGGAGGCCAGCGGCTGCTCCCAGAACCGTGCGGTGGCGGCGAACGCCGGGTCGGTGACGGGGGAGCGGTAGTCGGTGCCGGTGAGGGTGAACACGGGCCGGCCGTTGCGGGGCACCAGGGTGAGTTCGGGCCGCTGGGTGGTGACGGTGAACACGTGGCGGCCGAGCCGCAGGGTGCCGGGGCCGTCGGCGGCCGCGTCCGCGCGGTCCCGCAGCGCGCGGTGGGCCTGGCCGCGGGCGGCCCGGAGCCGGCCGCGGAGCTCCTCGCCGCGGACGCCGTCGCCGAGTTCGGTGAGCCGGGCGGCGAGGTCGCGCAGTTTGACGGCGGCCGGGTCGGCGGCCAGGGCGGCGTCGATCGCGGCGGGTGTGGTGAGCGTGCCGAGACGCCGGCGCAGGGTGTCCAGCACGCGGTCGCCGGAGGCGGCGAGCCGGTCGGCGCGGCGGGCGCGGTCGTCCAGCAGCTGCTGGCGGCGGGCGGTGAGCGCATCGTGGATCCCGGTGCGGCGGTCGGCCAGCAGGTCGGTGAACGCCGGGTCGGCGTCGGCGAACCGCGTCTCCAGCTGCTCGATCAGCAGCAGCAGCCCGCCGAGCCGGTCGTCGCAGGCCTGCGGGGTGTCGGCGGCGGCGAGCGCGGCGGTGGTGGCCTGGGCGAGCAGGGCGGTCTCGGCGGCGAACTCCGCGGCGGCCTCGCGGGTGCGCAGCTCGCGGCGGCGGGTGGTGAGGGCGGTGCGGGCGCGGTTGAGCAGGCCGAGGACGTCGGCGAGCCGGTCGAGGATGGCGGTGCGGGTGGCGGCGTCGGCCAGGTCGAGCCCGCCGACCAGTTCGGCGACGGTCTGCAGGGCCTCCGTCCGGGTGGCCAGCTCCTCGCCGAGCGGGCCGGCCGCGGCGGTGGTGGCGAGCGCGGCGCACTCCTCGGCGAGGGCGGTGGCCCGCCGGCGGTGGTCGGCGAAGGCGTCGGGTTCGGCGAGGTGGGTGACGGCGCGGCGGGCGGCCTCGGCGAGGCCCTCGTCCAGCCGGGCGGCGAGCCCGTCGATGCGTCCGGCGTCGGCGCGCGGCAGGTCGCGCAGGGCGGCGACGGCGCCCTGGGCGCGGCGCAGTGCGCCGAGCCGGTCGACCCAGGCGGTGGCGTCGGCGAGGGTCTCGCCGCGGACGACCCGCAGCAGGCCGTCGACCTGCTCGGCGGTCCGGTCGGTCGCCCGGGCGGCGTGCGCGGTGAGCTCGGCGACGCTCTCGTACTCGGCGATCACCTGCCGGGCGGTGGCGCCGATCTCCTCCAGCGGCTCGCGGAGGCCGCCGAGGCCGGGCTCGCCGAGCCAGTGGTGGCGGTCGGCGGCGCGGGTGCAGGCCTCCAGGACGGCCCGGTGGCCGGCCGGGGTGTCGGCGCCGGCGGCGGCCAGCCGGGCGAGGGCGAGGCAGTCGGCGAGGCCGCGGACGAGGTCGGCGTTGCCGATCCGGGCCAGCGGGCCGGTGCCGGCGGGCTGTTCGGCGGCGTACCGCTCACTGGTGAACGGCGTCTCCCAGAGCTGGACGGGGTGCAGCCGGGAGGGGCCGTCCGGGGCGGGCCGCAGGGCGACGAGGGTGCCGTCGTCGAGCAGCGCGAAGCCCTGGCAGAGCAGCGGGGCGGCGGGCTCCTGGCGGACGCTGTTGTACGGGAGCAGCAGGGTGCGGCCGTCGGCGGGGGAGCGGAAGACATGGAGGACGTCCTCGCCGTTGGGCGCGGTGACGGTCCGTTCGTGGGCGAGGCCGTCGACCGGCTGGTCGAAGGTGCGCACGGTGCCGTCGGCGAGGTGGCAGCCGCCGGGGAAGGCGACGCCCTGGTCGGCGGGCAGCCGCAGGCAGGCCTGGCCGAGCGCGTCGATCCGGGTGACCCGCCCGGTGGGCAGGTGGCAGACCAGGTGGCGGACGGTCTCCTCCTGGTACGGGCGGACGCGCACCAGCAGCAGGGTGCCCAGCCGGGCGTGGGCGACCTGCGCGTCGGCGAGAGTTTGCAGCGGCTCGGCCAGCGGCTCGCGGTGCAGGACGGCGCCGGCCGGGGTGGTCAGGGTGAGTGCCCCGCCCTCCACGGCGAGCAGCAGGTCGTCACCGAGGGCGGCCCGGGGCACCCGGCCGGGGAGCCGGTCGTCCCGGGTGAGCGCCGTCCAGTCGACCTGCTGCCCGTCGGCGGGGGTGTGGTCGCGCTCGCCGCGGCCGTCCAGGTAGGCGGGCCGGCCGTCGTCGAGCTGCCAGCGCAGCACGCGGACGTCGCCGGCGGCCGGGCCGGTGCGGAAGACGGCCAGCAGCCGGCCGCCGACGGGGCGGAGCTGTTCGAGCCGGGCGTCCCGGTAGTAGCGGTGGAGTTCGGCGAAGTCCTGCCGCAGCCGCGGGTCGTCGAGGAAGCCGGGCCCGGCCGGGGTGAGGTCGGGGTGGTGCAGGGTGAGCACGTCCTCGACGGCCGGGCCGGTCCCGGAGCCGTCCGCGGCCCCGGCGGGGCCCGCCCCGGTCCCCTCGGCGGGGCGGCGGCCGAGCAGCAGCAGCCCGCCGACGGCCGTGAGGTCCTGCGGGAGGCAGGCCCGTTCGGTGGTGATCCGGCCGCTGCCGGTGAGCCGCAGTTCGCGGGCGCCGAACTCCTCGGCCCGCCGGGCGTTGAGGGCGCGGGCGCGGTCGGCCAGCCCGGCGGCGGCCCGGGCGAGCCGGTCGCGCAGCACCTCGTAGGTGCCGGCGTCGAGCCGCGCACCCGGGCCGGTGGCGGCAGCGGTGGCGGGGGCGGTGGAGGGGGCGGCCGGTCCGGCACCGGCCGCGTCGAGGACGTCCATGGGTCGTCGTTCCCGTCGTCACTTGCTGCCGTTGGCGCCGGCGAGCACCGCGAGCGGCGTCTCGGCGAGGCCCAGCTTCTGCGCGGAGGAGAGGAGTTGCCGCAGGGGGCCGGCCTGCTCCCCGGCGCCGGAGCCGATCAGCCGCATCAGCAGGGCGGACACCGTGAGGTTCTGCACGTCGGCGGTGGAGACCGAGGAGAGCACCCGGGTGAGGTCCTCGGTGAAGTTCGCGCTGCCGTCCAGCCAGGGGCCGGCCAGCGCCCGGGCGGTGTCGGAGTGCGCGACGAACGCGTCCACGCTCCTGCCCGCCGTCACCGACTGCACCAGCCGGTCGAAGAAGACGGTGTCCCCGCCGACGATGTCGATCCTGGCCTTCTCCAGCCCGGCCGCGACGAGCGCGGACTGCGCCTCCGCGATCTGCCGCTGGGTGTCCAGCCCGGCCAGCCGGACGTCCTTCTCGGCGGCCAGCCGCAGCCGGTACTCCTCGTGCCCGCGCGAGGCCTCGTCCAGCTTGGCCATCGCGGCGGCCTTCTCGGTCAGACCGGCGGCCTCCGCCTTCAGCTTCGCGCCGATCTCCAGCGCCGCGGCCTGGGCCTTCTCGGCGAGGACGGCGGCCTCCGCGCGGCCCACCTTCTCGATCGCGGCGGCCTCCTGCTCGCGGACCTCCACCCGGGCCAGCCCCTCCGCCGCGGCCTCCGCCCGGACGCCCTCGGCGAGCCGGATCTTGGCCGCCGCGTCCAGCTCGGCGGCCCGCTGCCGGGCCTCGGCCAGCACCAGCGCCTCGCGTGCCTTGTGGGTGGCGGCCTGCTCGGCGGCCTCGGCGGCCTTGATGTCCTTGACCAGCTTCTCCTGCGCCTCCGCCTCGGCCTGGATGACCACGGACCTGCGCATCCGCTCGGCCTCCTCGACTGCGCGCAGCGACTTGATCGACTCCTCCTGCTCGGCGACGGTGCGGTCCACCGCGATCCGCTCGCGGACCACGTCGGCGATCTCCCGCTTCTGGGACTCCACCTCCTTGTCCTTGGCGATCCGGGCGAGTTCGGTCTCCCGGTCGCGGCCGATGACCTCCAGCAGGCGGTCCTTCTCGATCCGCTCGGTCTCCACCGCGATCACCCGCTCGCGGTTCTTCTGCGCCACCGCGACCTCGCGGGCCTGGTTCTCCCGCTGCACGCCCAACTGCTCCTCGGTGCGCAGGAAGGCGGCCTGCGCGGTGAGCCGCTCCTCCTCCTGGACGCGGGCGATCACCGCGCCCTCGGTGGCCCGCAGGGTCTCGATCTCCCGGCGCTGGCGGATCTCGGCGTCCGCCTGGCGGCGCTCCAGTTCGAGGACGGCCTCGCGGGCGTCCACGTTCTGCCGGGTGATCTCCTTCTCCTCGGTGCGCTGGTACTCGTTGGTGCGGACGTGCTCGATCGCGGTCAGCTCGGTGATCTTGCGGATGCCCTGGGCGTCCAGGATGTTGTTGGAGTCCAGCTGGTTCATCGGGGTCTGTTCGAGGTGGTCGATGGCCGCGTCCTCAAGGGTGTAGCCGTTGAGGTCGGTGCCGATGACGGCGATGATCTGGTCGCGGAACTCGTGCCGGTGGGTGTAGAGATCGGTGAAGTCGAGTTGCTTGCCGACCGTCTTCAGGGCCTCGGAGAACTTCGCGGCGAAGAAGTCCTGCACCGCGTCCGGGTCGCTCGCCCGGACGGTGCCGATCGCCTGGGCGACCTTGATGACGTCCTCGACGGTCTTGTTCACCCGGACGAAGAACGAGATCCGGATGTCGGCGCGGATGTTGTCCCGGCAGATCAGGCCGTCCCGGCCGGCCCGGTGGATCTCGACCGTCTTCACCGAGATGTCCATCAACTCGGCCTTGTGCAGCACCGGGAGGACGACGGTGCCGGTGAAGGTGACGTCCACCTTCTTCGTCCTGGAGATGATCAGCGCCTTGCCCTGTTCGACCTTGCGGAAGAGCCGGCCGACGAACAGCAGCATGGCGAGCACGATGAGCAGGACGACGGCGACGAGCACGCCGAGGCCCACGGCGATGGTGTCCATCACGGTGTCCTTTGCAGAAGAGCCTGGTGCGGAAGTGAAAAGGGGAGTGGCGGCGCTCAGCGGCCGGGCGGCGCGGGGTCGGACGGCGCGGGGTCGGACGGCGCGGAGTGGGGCGGCGCGGGGTCGAACGGCCCGGGCTCGAACGGCGTGACGAGGAAGTGCTCGCCGGCGCCGTCGTAGTCGAAGATCAGGGCGGTCCGGCCGGCCGCCAGGCCCGGTTCGTCGGTCAGCGACCTCACCTGCACGGTCGCCGTCGAGCCGTCCTCGGCGGTGACCTCCGCCTGACCGAAGGCGGTCGTCACCCGGCCGGTCCGGATCACGCAGACCCGGCCGACGAAGTCGCCGCGGCTGGCCGGGCGCTCCTGGGGGAACAGCCGGGCGAGCGGCTTCACCAGCAGCCGGGTGCCGCACCAGGCGGCCACCAGGGCGGCCGGCAGGACGAGGATCCGCGGGAGCGTCCCGGTGGTCAGGACGGAGCCGGTCAGGCTGACGAACCAGGCGAGTGCGATCAGCAGCGAGACCGCCACCGTCACGGGCACCCCGCCCAGCCCGAGCCCGGCCGGCGATCCCCCGTGGCCGGGCGGGGCCGTGCCGTGGCCGGCCGTGGCGGCGAGGTGGGGGCCGGCGCCGACGTGGGGGTCGGCGCCGTGCCCTCCGTGCCCGTGGCCGAGCCCGTGACCCGCGTGCCCGTGGCCGAGCCCGATGTCATGGCCCCCGTGTCCGACCCCATGACCCCCGTGCAGGGCGTCGAACCCGATCCCGCCGAGCAGCACCAGCAGCCAGTAGCCGACGACCACCACCAGTGCGAACGTGAACAGCGCCGCCGGAAAGCCCAGTGCGGCCTGGACGAAACCCCCCATCCCCGCCACACCCCCCGTGCTCACCCCGGCGGCGCCGTACCCCGGTGCCCCGGAGATCGTGGCAGGTGGGGAGGGGTCCGCACATTGCCAGGATCCGGCAGTCTTGACGCCGTTTTGACACCCCGGTACGTGCAGCTCCGGGGCGGTCGGCGCCGGTGTGCGCGGCCGTGCGCGTACGGCGGGTACGGGTACGGGGACGGGTACGGCGGGTACGGGTACGGGTACGGGTACGGGTACGGCGGGCGCGGGTACGGCTACGGGTACGGCGGGCGCGCGTACGGCTACGGGTGCGTGTCGAGCCGGGCGGCGCCGGTCAGAGCGGCTGCTCGGGCCAGTTCAGCAGGCGGGCGCCCATCGCGGCCGTCTCCAGGGTGTAGCGGTGCAGGGCGTCCGCCGGGTCGTAGCCGGTCAGCGTCCGGATCCGCTCCAGCCGGTAGCCGAGCGTCCGCACGCTGAGCCCCAGCCGGCGGGCCGCCTCCGCGTTCACGTACCCGGCCTCGGCCTGCACCGCGAGGGTCTCCAGCAGCGGCCGCGCCCCGCCCCGGGCCGCGGTCAGCGGGCCGAGCACACTGCGCACCAGGTCGGCCATGGCGGCCCGGTCGCGCATCAGGACGGGGAAGACCAGCAACTCCTCCGCCCTGAGCCGCTTCGCGGGCAGCGCGAGCCGCTCCGCGTAGTCGAGCGTGCCGAGCGCCTCCTCGTAGCTGCGGGCCACCCCACCCGCGCCCGAGTGCCGCCGGCCGGTCGCCACCCGCAGCACCGGCCGGTAGCCGGGGCCGGGGCGCAGGGCCAGCTCGGCGAAGGCGTCCAGGACGGCGCGGTCGTTGTCGGTCACGATGCAGACCGGCCGCCCGTCCTTGCTCGCCAGCAGGACGTCACGTTCGCCGAACCGGCCGACCAGCTCCCGGTCCAGCCGGTGCACCAGCGGGTGGGTGGCCGTGTACGGCTCGTCGCCGACCGCCACGGCGACGGTGTACCCACCGGCCAGCCGCAGCCCGAACCGCTCGGCGCGTTCGGCGAGCAGGCCGAGGTCACTGCGTCCGTAGAGCAGGTCGTCGATGAACGCCAGGCGGGCCGCCTCCTCCTGGCGGGCGGCCGTCCGCTGCGCCCGCTCGTGCCCCTCGCCGAGTGCGGCGAGCGCGGCCTCGGTGGCGGCCAGCACGGCGTCGCCGGTGCGGCGCAGCTCGGTGACGCTGGCGGCGGCGGTGACCCCGGGCAGCGTCTGCCAGGCCTGCCGGGTGACACCCAGGCAGTACGCGACGAGCTCGCGCAGCCCGTGCCCGGCCTCGCTGCCGCGCTCGCCGATCGCCCGCAGAGCCTCCAGCTCGGAGCGGCGCAGCAGCCGCCCGGTGCGGGAGACGTCGTCGAGCAGGCCGAGGCAGTGAACGCCCAGTTCGGCGGGTATGCCCCGGTCGTTCTGCGGATCGCTTCCCGTTGCCATGCCGCTCTGCCCCGCCCCCGGTGATCATGTAGCCCCGGGGGCGGACTTTATCGGACTCATGACGCCCCCGACCGGCCGGGAGGCGGGGCGCGGGGCCGCTCCGGCGCTGCCCGGCCGATCCCGCCCGGCGGCTGTCCGGCGCCCGCCCGGCCGGGGGCGGCTGCGGGCCCGCGGAAAACCGTTCGCCGCAAGGTGCCCGGCACCGGCAGGCTGGACCGCCATGGAGCAGCCGAGTCTTCGTGAGATCCGTGCCGACCACGACGCCGACACCATCGTCGTCTACCAGGCGTACGCCCCGGCCGTCGCCGGTCCGGCGGTGGCGGCGGGCCGCTTCGTGCCGCCGTTCTCCTTCGGCCGGATGACGTGGATCAAGCCGTCGTTCCGCTGGCTCATGCACCGCAGCAACTGGGCGCAGAAGCCCGGTCAGGAGCGCGTCCTCGCCGTCCGGATCACCCGCGCCGGCTGGGAGGAGGCGCTCGCCCGCGCCGTCCCGACCACCGCCGACCCGGCCGCCGTCGCCCGCGCCGAGGTGCACGTCCAGTGGGATCCGGAGCGCTCGCTGCGCGGCGCCGCACTCAACCAGTACAGCATCCAGGTCGGCGTCGGCCGCTCGCTGATCCGCAGCTACGCCGAGGAGTGGATCACCGGGATCACCGACCTCACCCCGCAGGTCCGGAAGATCGCCGCCCTGGTGCAGGGCGGCCGGGCCGCCCAGGCCCAACGCCTCCTCCCGCCCGAGCGTCCGTACCCCCTCCCGGCCGAACTCGCCCGCCGGCTCACCTGAGCCGGCCGACGGGTGCGCCGGGGAGCCCCCGGGGCGGCCGCGTCGGGGCGGCGTGGAAATTTCCTCGAATTCGTGGCGCCGCCGCCGCGCCCAACGGTGCCTCGGGCGCCCTCGGGGGGCCCTCGGCGGCCCTGCCCCACCCGCCCGCACCCCCTGGCGGCCGGGCGCTCCCGATCGCCCGTCAGGGGCCCGTCCACAGCTTCGCTGCAACGCCTCTGACCTGCTGTTTCTTCGAATATCTCCTAGGCTGGGGGAGTTCTGCCGGACACCCTCGGAGGGGGCATCATGAGCGAGGAATCCACGGCGTACGACGCCACGGTGATCGTGGTCCTGACGGGCCCGGAGGCCGTGCGGAAGCGGCCCGGGATGTACATCGGATCGGTCGGTGAACGCGGGCTCCACCACCTGGTGTTCGAGGCCGCCGAGTGGGCGCTGGAGGAGGTCATCGGCGGCGCCGGCGGCCGTGTCGTGGTCACCCTCACCGCCGACGGTGGCGTGCGGATCGACCACGACGGCGAGGCCCTCCCGGTCGATCACGACGGCGGCGGCGATTCGCTGCGGACCAGGTTGACCGTGATCGGCGGCAGGGCCCGGCCCGCCGGCCGGCGTTCGCTGGACGGCGGCTTTGCCACCCACGGGCTGGGACTGTCCGTCGTCAACGCGCTGTCGAGCCGTCTGACGGCCGAGGTGCGCCGCGACGGCGCCCGCTGGGTCCTGGAGTACGAGCGGGGCGAGGAGGTCGCGCCGCCCACCCGGAGCGGACCGGCCGGCGACACCGGGACGGTGATCACCTTCCGGCCGGACGCGGAGGTCTTCGAGGCTTTGGAGTTCTCGTTCGACACGCTGGTCGGGCACTTCCGGGAGGTGGCCTCGCTCAACCGCGAGCTGGACATCACCCTGGCCGATGACCGCGACCCCGGTGAGCCCCGGGCGGACCGCCTCCACTTCCCCGGCGGGCTGGGGGAGGCCCTCGCGGAGCAGAGCTGCGTCTCCCCCCTCCACCCGGACGTGATCGCCTTCGAGCGCGAGTACGCCACCATGGAGGGGACGGTGGAGGTCGCCCTCCGCTGGTGCGACTCCCACGAGGAACACGTCACGAGCTACGCCACTAACCGGCGGACCGACGACGGCGGCGTGCACGAGCTCGGCTTCCGCGACGGCCTGGCGGCCGCGGCCAACACCTACGCGCGGGAGCGGCACATCCTCCGCCCGACCGACCCCGACCTCACCCCCGCCCAGCTCGGCGCGGGGCTGGTGGCCGTGGTGTCGGTGAAGGTCGATCACCCCGAGTTCCTGGGGGCGCGCCGCGACTTCCTGGGCAACGCGCATGTCCGCGCGTGCGTGGCCGAGGCCGTCCGGGAGCACCTGACCGCCTGGTTCCACGGCCACCCGGCGCAGGCGGCGGCCGTCCTCGCCCGGATCTCGGCGAGCCCCCGCGGCTGACCGCACCGCACCACGGCTGACCGCACCGCACCGCGACTACCGGAGCCCGGACCGGGGTGTTCCCCGGTCCGGGCGCTCTCACGGCGTGCCGGTGCCGAGTGCCCTGCCGTAGACGGTCGAGCTGCGCCGCACCGACATCCCCACCCGCTCGTACAGCGCGAGCGCGCCCGTCTCCGAGTGCGTCCACAGCGTGCACGCCGTCCGCCCGCGCCGGTGGAACGCGGCGAACGCCTCCCGCAGCAGCACCCGGGCGATCCCCCGGTTGCGGTGGTCCCGCCGCACTGCGACCCGCTCGACGTACCCCTCACCCGACGCCGGCACGTCCAGCGACAGCACCGCGCCGACCATCTCCTCGCCCGCGAACGCCACCGGCGAGAGCGCGGGCGCGAAGGTGTCCCGCCCGACGGTGTGCAGCGCCCACTCCTCGTACGGCTTGCGCCGCACCTGCCACTCGTCGAAGGCGTCCTCGGTGAGCCGGTACGCGGCCCGCTCGTCCCCGGTCCGGAACGGTCGCACGGTGATCCCGTCCGGCGGGGCGGGCGCCACCGGCCCGGCGGGCAGCGCGATCTCCAGCAGCCACTGGGTGACGAACGGTCCGTACCCGCGCGAGCGCAGCAGCGCCTCGGCGGCATGGTCGCCGTCCAGGAGGGTCTGCGACATCCGCTCGCTGCCCAGCTCGCGGGCCCGCCCCTCGGCCCAGCCGAGCAGCGCCCCGCCCAACCCCGAGCCCCGGTGGGCCGGGTGGACGTCCACGGCGCTCCGCCGCCCGCCGTGCACCCAGGCCCGGGCGACGACCGCGCCGGCCGCGTCCAGCACCAGCAGCGTGTCGAGGGCGGGGTCGAGGCCGGGCAGCGCGAGGTCGGCGGCGATGCTGTCCGGGCCGTTCTCCGGGCTGCCCGTGGTGACGCCGAGCAGGTCGCGCTCGCAGGCGTCGAGCAGCCGGTGGATGGCGGGCGCGTCGGCGAGGGTTGCGGGTCGTGTTCGGTACCGGTCCGGGAGGGAGAGCTGAGAGACACGAGGCATGAGGCGACTCTGCGCCACCCGAGTGATGTCTGTCGACCGGGTTGGCACGGCCCTTCGGCACCGGGTCCGCCGGACCGCGGTGCCGGACCGGTCACCCGAACGGGTGGGCTTCGTTGACACGGAGGCGAAACGGGATTTCGGCGAGCGGCGGGAATGCATGCTTCAGACGCCGTTGCCGCGTGTGGGCACGGCCGGCACGCCCGGAGCGTGCCGTGGCACATTCGACGAAGGAACGGCACCGATGGCAACAGGCACTGTGAAGTGGTTCAACGGCGAGAAGGGCTTCGGTTTCATCGAGCAGGACGGCGGCGGCCCGGACGTGTTCGTCCACTTCTCCGCCATCCAGGGCACCGGCTTCAAGGAGCTGGCCGAGGGCGCCAAGGTCGAGTTCGACGTCACCCAGGGCCCCAAGGGGCCGCAGGCGGAGAACGTCGTCCCGGCCAGGTAGTTCGCGGCCCGTGCCCGCTCCATGGACGAGGGCCGGCGGCGAGCAGGCCCGAGGACGGGTGCGGGTGGTGCCCCCGGAGTGGGAAGTCGGCGCGGCCGACTTCCCACTCCGGGGGCGGTGGTGCGGTGTGCTCCCGCCGCCTCAGCGGACGGCGGGCCCGCGCCCGGTGCCGAACTCGCCGGTGCGGACGGCCGTGACGAAGGACTGCCAGGCATCGGTGGGGAAGAGGAGGGCGGGGCCGCTCGGGTCCTTGGAGTCGCGGACCGGGATGACGCTGCCGAAGCCGGGGGCCACCTCGACGCAGGCGCCACCTCCGCCGCTGTACGAGCTTTTCCTCCAGGGAACGTCGGTCAGGTCAAGGTCCATCCTCAAAGTCCTTCCGTACCGCGCGGATCAACGCCACGGATGCGGCCTGGTTCAGCGCCTCGATCTGAAGCCGATCGTAGCTCTTGGCCAGTGAATGGACGGTCTCGACGTCACGGTCGAGGAAGCCGCGTTGCTCGTTTTCGGAGTATCCGAGCATTCTGCGATCGGGCATGGTAAGGAGGAAAACCATGCGCATGAATGGTCGATCCTCGCCAAGTGCGAAGGGTGCGACCTGGATGAGCATGTTTGGCTGCTGTGCCGACGCCTCAAGCTGCTGGAGCTGGGCAGCCATCACTTCTCGGCCGCCAACAGGCCGTCGAATGCAGCTCTCGTCGAGCACGGCGTGAATCAGGGGCGGAGGCGTTCGCGTCAGACACTGCTGGCGAGTTGCCAGGAAGTTCACGCGCTCGTCGGCTTGTTCTTGAGTGGCGCTGCCCTGCCTGACATGACCGGCTTCCAGCGCCGTCGCATACTCTGCGGTCTGAAGAAGTCCGGGAATTACGTTGATCTCGAACATTCGGATCTCGGCCGCTCGCGACTCGTAGTTGGCGTACTCCGGGAAGCCCGGGACCAGGGCCGTGTGGCGGTGCTGCCAGTACATCAGCGACAGCGTCCCACCGGTCTCCAGGATCTGGTCCGCCGTGACGGCAAACTTCTCGCTCGGCGGCCGCTGCGCAAGTTCGACGAAGGAGACGTAGGACGGGTCGTACTTGCACTTCCGCGCAAGCTGGGCCTGGGTGAGGCCCCGGCCCTCGCGTGACCTGCGGAGTTGGACGCCGAAGGGGGCCCAAGGGGATGACGTCGGGTCAATGTGCTTCTTGTTCAAGGCTGCTCCCCCAACTCTCGTCGAAGCCGACCACAAGTCGTTTCTTGCTTCCGATGCTAACCGCGCGCGGGTCACGATGGGCACAGAACGTGAAACTGCGACTGCGGAGGGTTTCCATGAGACCTGTTCGGATCGACCCGGTGGCCAAACTCCCCGGCTACGGGGTGCGTTGGGACGCGGCCGAGCGTCTCTACCGGGTGTGCGACGAGGTCTCGGGGGAGTGGCTGTGCGAGGCCTCGGGCGAACTCGCCGGGTTCTCCTCCTTCTTCGCCGCCGAATCCGCCTACCGGGCCTTCGGGGCGCACCGGCGGGTGGCGTGATGGGGGCGATCCTCAACCGGGCGACCGCCGAGCAGCGGCGCGAGGCGGCCCTCGCCGTCGAGGATCTGGTCGCCGTCCTCGCGCTGGCCGGCGCCAAGCTCCCGTCGGTCGAAGTCGACTGGAACTACGGGCGGTTGACCGGCGCCTACCTGATCGAGCTCGGTTCGGCCCGGACGGTTCAGATCCTGCGGATCACCGACCTGCTGCGGAAGGGCCTGCGCCTTGAGCGGCAGGCCGATGCGGGCTGAGCTCCTCGCCCGCCTCGCCTGGTGGCTGTTCTTCGCCGCCGGCCTCGCCGCGGGCATCCGCCGCATCCACCGTCATCACCACCGCAACCACTACCACCGCAACCACCACCGCGGCGACCCCCGACCGCGTCGCCGCACGCCCGCAAGGGAGAACGACCGTGCGTGACCCGCGCCTCCTCGCCAAGCCCCCGGCCTGCCGCCTGGGCTGCCTGATCCTGCTGCGCAATCCGGCCGGCCACGTCCTCCTGGTGGATCCGGACTTCCTGGACGGGCTGATCCTCCCGGGCGGCGCGGCGCTGCCCAACGAACCCCCGCACCTGGCCGCCGCCCGCCACCTGCACGCGCAGACCGGTCTGCACCGCCGCCCCACCCAGCTGCTCGCCGTCGACTTCACCCCGGCCGACCGCTACTTGGAGCGGCTGAACCTGGTCTTCGACGGCGGCATCGTCACCGACGGCGAGGCCGCCCTGATCACCGTCCCGCCGCAGCGTCGCAGCCGTCTGCACGGTGCCCGCTTCACTCACCCCGTCGAGTTTGCCGCACGGATGAGCCCGGCCCAGAACGCCCGCGTCCACCAGGCGCTGGCCAACCTGGGCCGCGCCCTGCCGCTCCTCACCCACGGCCAGCGCGCCGCCTGAGCGCGGACGCCCCCTCGCGACCCGGGCCGACCGGGCCGACCCGGCCGACCACGTCCCCCCGCGTCCGGCGGCGAGGCCGTCACCGCACCTCTGTGGCTGCGGCGGTCTCCCACTGGCTGCGGGTCAGCCGCCAGATCCGGTTCTCGCCGGTGCCGGCCGGAGCGGGATGCTCGGCGGGGCGGCGCGCGTGTTCGGTGAACCCGAGGCGGGCCGGGACGGCACCGCTGGCGCGGTTGGCCGTGTCGTGGACGACCTCGACGTGGTCGACACCTGGGAGGCGGAAGGCCTGGTCGACCAGGGCGCGGGCGGTCCGGGTGGCCAGGCCGCGGCCGGTGGCGGCGGGGTGCAGCCAGTAGCCGAGCTCACGGACGTCGTCCGCGGCCTCGCTGGGCCGGAACAGCATGCAGGCGCCGACGATCGCGCCGTCGGCCACGATCGCGTAGCTGAACGCCTCGCCGCCGGCCCAGAGTCCCGCGCGGCGGGCCAGGAACTCGGCCGTCCTGCCGAGGCTGTGCTCGGCGACCCAGGGCATCCACGGGCGCAGGTGCTCCAGCGACTCCTCGATGACCCGGAAGAACTCCGGGAGGTCCGCCTCGCCGTCGAAGCGGCGCAGCGTCAGGTCGTCCAGCTCGATCACCCGCAGTGGAAGGTCCATGCCGGGAGGATCATGTGCGGGCACCGCCCCCGGCAACAGGATTTCGGGTCACGACCCGATTCGCCCGGGCGAAGCAGTGGTAGGGGGCCGCCTCCTGGCACGATCGATGGATCGGAGGCGGCCCCCAGCCACGGGACCGGTCGTCAGTCACCCTGCGGACGGGGCATCGACCGCACTGTTCCGACCGGTCACGATCTTCCAGCCCTCCGGCTGCCGGGCGATCACGTACAGGGTGACGCCGTGGGCGCCCACCGGAGTCCCACCGGAATCCCACCGGACGCTCCCGGATCCCCCCGGGAGCGGCGGTGATCTCCGCCGTTGGTTCCCATGGGACACCATGAAGTGCGGTTGAGGTCAAGCCCCGCCGGCGCGAGAAGTCGGCCGGCGTGACTTCCCGGCCACTTCACCCCGCCCGCCCGGAAGCCCCGACGGAAGCCCCGACGGAGGCCCCGACGAGGCTGTGGACGACGGCCCCGACGGCGGCAGCACCGACGGCACCACCGCCGCCGCCACCAGCGGGAACGCCACCGCCAGCGCGTACGCCCAGCCGTACCCGGCCGCGCCGATCAGCGCGCCCACCGCCGGGCCGACGCACGCCGCGACGGCGTTCTGGACCGTGGTGTGCACCCCCAGCGCCCGCCCCGCCCACGCCGAACCGGCGTACTCGGCCACGGCGGTGAACGACAGGCCGTTGGTGGAGACCGTGAGCACCCCCGCCACCAGCAGTGCCGCCACCGCCACTCCGGACCGGGCGAACGCGCCCGCGGCGAGCACCGCCAGCACTCCGGACGCCGTCCACGCCAGCCGCCGCAGCGGGGCCACCCGGCTGCCCGCCACGTCCGACCAGCGCCCCGCCGCCAGCCGCGCGCCCGCCCCGGCCACCTGCACGCAGGCCAGCAGCGGCCCGGCCGCCGACGGCGCCCACCCGTGCTCGTCCACCAGGTAGACCAGGGCGAACACCGAGACGGTGAACTGCGGCACCACCAGCAGCGTCGCCGCGCCGTGCAGCCGCCACAACACCGCCGTCCGGTACGGGTTCCCGGCCGGCCCGCCGGCGCCGTCAGCGGCGGACCGGGCCGGATCCCGTACGGCCACGGCCACCAGCAGCGCCGCCCCCAGGCTCAGCCCGCCCAGCACGCCCAGCGCCGTCGCCCGCCCGTGCCCGGCCAGCGGGGGCAGCAGCAGGGCCGCCACCGCCACGCCCAGCGGCAGCGCGGTCTGCCGCAGCCCCATCGCCAACCCGCGCTCCCGCGCCGGGAACCAGCCGAGGATCAGCCGCCCGCTCGACGCGTGCGCCGACGCCCCGGCCGCGCCCGCGAGCAGGAAGCAGACGCCGAGCCCGACCGTGCCGCGCACCGCCGTCGCCCCCAGCAGCACCAGTCCGCCCAACCCCAGCCCCGAGGCCAGCACCCACCGCTCGCCCCACCGGTCCGCGGCGGCGCCCCACGCGGCGAGCGTCAGCACCAGCCCGACGGTCGGGCAGGCGGCCAGCAGCCCGGCCTGCGAGAGCGAGAGCCCGTCGTCCCGCAGCGCCGGGATCAGGTAGGGCAGCCCGAACTGGAACGCGCACCCGGAGGTCATCGCAAACATCCCGACGGCCAGCACCAGCCAGCGCCGGCGGTCCTCTCGTTCGTGGTCCATTCGGGCATGTAAACCGACCGGCCGGGAATCCGGTAGAACCGTCTGCCAGGCGGGACGGCGGCTGTGAGACTGGGCGGATGGTCGAATCGGTGCGCAACGAGCAGTCCGGCGGCACCGTCAACGGGCTGCTGATCCAGGGCGGCACCGTCTACCTCATGGTCGATGGCGGCCAACTCCGCCGTCCTGCACCGGCACGACACCGACGCCTGGAGCGAGGTCGGCAGGGTGCCGGCGCGGCCGGAAGGCGTCTTCCAGTGGATCGAAGGCCGTAACGCCGCCGGCCGGGCGGCCCTGGAGCAGCTGCTGCCCGACCTCCTGCGGGTCTTCGGCCGGGGCACGACCTCTCCAGAGCGGTACAGGGGATCTTGGAGGGAGTCCGCCGTCAGGGCTGGTAGAGCTCGGAGATCCGGGTGATCCGGCCCTGTGAGTCCGACACCAGGTCGTACTTGTCGCCGTAGCAGCCGTACGGGCGGGTCGGTTCGCGCTTGGCCAGGCAGTCGTCGGCGTGCTGCACGAGGACGGTGAGTGGCACGACCGTGGCGCCCTCGCCGTGCTCCAGGTCGACCAGCGTGGCGGTGGCGATCGGGGTGAGCGCGTACGGGGCGGGGGTGCCGTCGGCCTCGTAGTGGCCGTCGCCGGGCACGTCGGGGCCGCAGACGAACCTGGTCGGGCGGGCGGTGAGCGAGGTGGCGCTCACGGTGGTGAGCTGGACGATCCGGTGGCCGGGCAGGTAGGCCGCGGAGGCGCAGGCGGGGGTCGGCGTCGCCGGGCTGCTGCTGCTCACCGAGGGTGCGGTGGACGCCGTCGGGGCGGTGACGGGCGGCGGCACGGCCCGCGGTGTCGCGGTGGCCGGTGCCGCCGTCGCCGGGGCGTCCTTCGACGAGGTGCAGGCGGTGAGGGCGGCGCCGCACAGCAGGGCGGCGAGCAGGAGGCGGCGCGTGGCGGTCATGGTTCGAGTCCCCCGGGGTGTGGGCCGGTTACGGCATCCCGGTACACGCAGCAGCCCCACCCGCGGTTCCCGTCCCGCCCGTCCCGCCCGGTCACCACGATGCCCGCCCCCGACGGGTGTGCGGACCCGTCGGGGGCGGAGTACAGAGGGTGGAGTGCAGAGGGTGGAGTGCGGGGGAGCGCCCGGTCCGGCTCAGGCGGCGACCGGGTGGGCCGGGTCGTACGCCTCGCGCACCCGGGCCTGGGCGGCCGGGCCGGCGCGGAGGTGGTCGAGGCCGAGCAGTGCGGCGCCCAGCACGGGCGGGGCGACCACGATGCGCGGTTCGGCCTGCGGGGCGGCGGCGGCGAGCCGGGCCGTCACATTGTCGAGCAGCAGCGGCTGCCGGGAGGCGAGCACGCCGCCGCCGAAGACGACCGGCGCGGGCTCGTCCAGCAGGCCGAGCCGCCGGAGCGCGACGACGGCGAGCCGGACGATCTCGTCGGCCTGCTTGTCGATCAGCTTCAGGGCCACCTGGTCGCCGGCCTCGGCGACGGCGAACAGGACCCGGACGATCTCGTGCAGCCGCACGTACGGCACCTGTCCGAGGTGGACGGCCTCGGCCACCGCGCCGGTGCTCGGCAGGCCGTAGTGGTCGGCGATGGCCCCGGCGAGGGCGGTGGGCCCGCCGCGGCCGTCCTCGGCGCGCACGGCGTGCCACATGCTGCTGGTGGCGAGGCCGCTGCCGCCGCCCCAGTCGCCGGTGAGTTCGCCGAGGGCGGGGAAGCGCGCGGTGCGGCCGTCGGGGAGCAGGCCGACGCAGTTGATGCCGGCGCCGCAGACGACGGCGACGCCGCGCGGGCCGTCGGTGCCGGCCCGGAGCAGGCCGAAGGTGTCGTTGACGACGGTGTTGGTGACGCCCCAGGGGTGCGACTCCAGGGCGGTGCGCAGTGCCTTCTCCTCCACGGGGAGGTCGGCGTTGGCGAGGCAGGCGCTGACGTGGGTGGTCAGGGTGCCGTCCCGCAGCGACAGGCCGGCTGCGGCGGCCGCCTCCTCGACCAGCGGGGCGAGGCCCGCGACGGCCGCGGCGCCGCCGATCCGCTGCGGGGCGAAGCCGCCGCCGCGGGCGGAGCCGTGGACGGTGCCGTCGGCGCCGATGAGGGCGACGTCGGTCTTGGAGTTCCCTGCGTCGATGGCGAGTACGCCGGGCAGGAGCGGTTCGGGCTGGTGGGTCATCGGATTCCCGCGGCTCGTACGTGGCCCGGCCGTTGGGCCCGGCCGGGGTGGTCGGTCTCCTCGCGGTCCGGTCCGCGACTCCCGGGCGGGGGCGCGGACCGGACGGGGGTGCGGGCCGGTCAGGCCCAGGCGAGGTGTTCGCGGTTGTGCGCGAGCAGCCGGTCCGTGAGCTGGTCGGCGAGTTCGATCTGACCGACCAGCGGGTGGGCGAGCAGGGTGTCGAAGACGCGGTCGCGGCCGCCGTGCAGGGCCGCGTCGAGGGCGAGGTGCTCGTACGCGGTGACGTTGGCGATGAGGCCGGCGTAGAGCGGTTCGACGGGGCGCTGCGGCAGCGGGCGGACGCCGGCGGCGTCGACCTCGGCGGGCACCTCGATGACGGCGTCGTCGGGCAGGAAGGGCAGGATGCCGTCGTTGCGGGTGTTGACGACCTGCACGGAGGTGCGGCCGTCGGTGCCCAGCAGGGCGGCGATGAGCTGGACGGCGGCCTCGGAGTAGAAGGCGCCGCCGCGCTTGCCGAGCAGTTCCGGCTTGGTGTCGAGGGCCGGGTCGGCGTACATCTCCAGCAGCTGCCGTTCGATCTCGGCGACCTCGGCGGCCCGCGAGCCCTTGGTCCTGAGCTCCTCCACCACGACGTCGTGCTGGTAGAAGTAGCGCAGGTAGTAGGAGGGCACGACGCCGAGCCGCTCGATGACGCGCTGCGGCAGGTGGAGGTCCTCGGCGATCTCCTTGCCGAAGCCGCCGAGCAGTTCGGGCAGCACCTCCCGGCCGGTGGTGGCGCCGGGCGCGTCGAGCAGGGTGACCCCGCGCTCCCAGGTGAGGTGGTTGAGGCCGACGTGGTCGAGGCGGATCAGCTCGGGGTCGACGCCGAGGTGCCCGGCGAACCGCCGCTGGAAGCCGATGGCGACGTTGCAGAGGCCGACGGCCTTGTGGCCGGCGTTCTGCAGGGCCCGGGTGACGATGCCGACGGGGTTGGTGAAGTCGACGATCCAGGCGTCGGGGTTGGCACGGCGGACCTTCTCGGCGATGTCGAGCACCACCGGGACGGTGCGCAGCGCCTTGGCCAGGCCGCCGGCGCCGGTGGTCTCCTGGCCGACGCAGCCGCATTCGAGCGGCCAGGTCTCGTCCTGGTTGCGGGCGGCCTGGCCGCCGACCCGGAGCTGGAGGAGGACGGCGTCGGCGTCGGCGACCCCGGCCTCGACGTCGGTGGTGGTCGACACGATTGCGCTGTGGCCCTGCTTGGCGAAGATCCGGCGGGCCAGCCCGCCGATCAGCTCCAGCCGGTCGGCGGCCGGGTCGATCAGCACCAGTTCGCCGATCGGCAGGGTGTCCCGCAGCCGGGCGAAGCCGTCGATCAGCTCCGGGGTGTACGTCGAACCGCCGCCAACGATGGCCAGCTTGAGTGCGGACATCAGCCCTTGACCCCTGTCAGTGTCACGCCTTCGATGAAGGCCTTCTGTGCGAAGAAGAAGAGGACGATCACCGGCGCCATCACCAGCAGGGTGGCGGCCATGGTGAGGTTCCAGTTGGTGTGGTGGGCGCCCTTGAACGACTCCAGGCCGTACGAGAGCGTCCAGGCCTCGTGGTTGTTGCTGGCGTAGATCTGCGGCCCGAAGTAGTCGTTCCAGCAGTAGAAGAACTGGAACAGGGCGACGGCGGCGATGGCCGGCTTGGCCATCGGCAGCACCACCTTGAGCAGGGTGCGCAGATCGCCGCAGCCGTCGATCCGGGCCGCCTCGATGTACTCCTTGGGGATGGTCATCAGGAACTGCCGCAGCAGGAAGATCGAGAACGCGTCGCCGAAGGCCATCGGGACGATCAGCGGCCAGAGCGAGCCGCCGAGGCCGAGCTGCTTCGCCCAGAACAGGTACATCGGGATGACGGTGACCTGTGGCGGCAGCATCATCATCGCGATGACGGCCATCAGGGCCAGGTTGCGGCCCCGGAAGCGGAACTTGGCGAGCGCGTAGGCCACCGGCAGGCTGGAGACGATGGTCAGCACGGTGCCGAGGCCGGCGTACAGCAGGGTGTTGCGCCACCAGGTGAGGAAGCCGGGGGTGTCCCAGACCTTGAGGTAGTTGCCCCACTCCCAGGAGGTGGGCCAGTAGTCGGTGGTGAGTGCCTGACTGTCCGTCATTACCGAGGTGAGGAAGGCGAAGACAAACGGCAGCAGGAAGAACAGCGTGGCGGCGATGGCCAGCGAGTGCACGGCCACCCAGTTGAGGGCGGCGCGGCGGCGGGCCGCGCGGGACGCGGCGGTCGGGGGGCGGCGCCCGGCGGCCCCCGGGGCGGGGGCCTTCGCGGCGAGGGTGGAGCTCAGAGTCATGATCGTGTCCTCACGGGCTGCTAGTCGTCGCTCGCCATGAAGCCGGACTTGCGGCGGAGCAGGAGCGAGGTGACGGCCATGGAGATGACGAACAGCACCAGGGCGACGACGCAGGCGGCGCCGTAGTTGAAGCGCTGGAAGCCGAGGTTGTAGACCATCTGCGGGAGGGTCCAGGTGGAGCCCTGCGGGTAGCCGGGCTCGAACTGCTGCCCGGAGTTGCCGGCGATGCCGCCGGCGACCTTCCCCGCGACGATCGCCTGGGTGTAGTACTGCATGGTCTGGATGACCCCGGTGACCACGGCGAACATGATGATCGGCGAGATGTTCGGCAGGGTGACGTACCGGAACCGCTGGAACGGGCCGGCGCCGTCGAGCTCGGCCGCCTCGTACTGCTCCTTCGGGACGTCGAGCAGGGACGCCATGAAGATGACCATCAGGTCGCCGATGCCCCACATGGCGAGCATCGTGAGTGCGGGCTTCGACCAGTCCGGGTCGGCGAACCAGCCGGGCTGCGGCAGCCCGAGGTCACCGAGGAAGTGGTTGACCGGGCCGGTGCCGGGGTTCAGCAGGAAGGCGAAGGCGACGGTGGCGGCCACCGGCGGTGCCAGGTACGGCAGGTAGAACGCGGTGCGGAAGAAGCCGACGCCGGTCTTGACCTTGGTGATCAGCAGGCCGATGCCGAGGCCGAAGGCCACCCGCAGGGTCACCATCACGAACACCAGCCAGACGGTGTTGCGCAGGCCCTGCCAGAACGCCGGGAGGTCGTTGAAGACGTAGTCCCAGTTCTTCAGGCCGTTGAAGGTGGGGGCACCGAAGCCGTTGTACTTGGTGAACGAGAAGTAGATGGTCGAGATCAGCGGGTAGAGGAAGAAGACGCCGAAACCGATCAGCCAGGGGGAGAGGAAGGCGAGGGTGCGGGCCGCCTCCCGGCGGCGCTTCCGGCGCAGCAGGTGCTGCGTGGAGGGCGCCGCCGGGACGGTCGGTCCGGCGCCCTTGCGGGTGGCGGACGCAAGTGACATGGGAGCTCCGTGGACCGTACGCGCTGTTACTTGGCCTGGGCGATGGCGGCGTCGATCTCCTTGGCGGTGGCCGCGAGGCCCGCCGTCAGATCGGCCTGCTGGCCCGACTCGTAGGCGTAGCCGAGGTTCTGCAGGGACACGATGTAGCCGCCGCCGTTGACGCTGGCGGGCGTGGTGCCGGAGTTCTTGTTCTTCGCGATGTCCAGGAAGGTCTTGAAGTTCGGGTCGCTGATCAGCTTCGGCGAGTCGAGCGCGGCGAAGGTGCTGGGCACGTTGTGGATCGCGTTGGCGAACGACACCACGGCGTCGGTGTCGGTGGTCAGGAACTTGACCAGCTCCCAGGCCGCGGCCTGCTTCTTGCTGCTGCTGGCGACGCCGACGATGGTGCCGGTCTGGTAGCCGCGGCCCCAGGTGTCGGCCTGGTCGTCCGGCACCGGGAACGGCGCGGTGGCCCACTCGAAGTCGGGCTTGTTCTCGGCGAGCGAGGCCGTCCGCCACTCACCGTCGATCGCCATCGCGACCTGGCCGGTGTGGAAGGGGTTCTTGGCGCTGAACTCCTCGCCGAAGGTGGCCCGGTACTTGTCCAGCTTGTCGTAGCCGCCGAGCTTGTCGACCAGGCCCTTCTGCCAGTTCAGCATCGCGGCAACCTTGGGGTCGGTGGCGATGCTCGACTTGCCGGAGCCGTCGAAGTAGCTCGGGCCGTACTGGCCGAGGAAGTGCTCGGTGGTGGACTCGTAGCCGTGGTAGAGCGGCATGAAGCCGAGCTGCTTGAAGCTGTCGCCGTCGGGGACGGTGAGCTTGGCGGCGGCCGCGGCGAACTCGCTGAAGGTCTTCGGCGGGCCGGCGATGCCGGCGTCGGCGAAGGCCTTCTTGTTGTAGTAGAGGCCGAACGCGTCGCCGAGCAGCGGCAGGGAGCACTGGTTGCCCTGGAACTGCGTGTAGTTGAGCATCGCGGCGGGGAAGGTCTTCGCCGGGTCGATCTTGTCCTTCTCCAGGAAGGGCTTGAGGTCGGCGAAGGCCTTCGTCGAACAGAACATGCCGACGTTGTTGGTGGTGAAGGAGGAGACCACGTCCGGGGCGTCGTCGCCGCCGGCCCGCAGGGCCTGGTTGACCTTGTCGTCGGCGATGTTGCCGGTGGCCTTGACGTGGATGTTCGGGTGGGCCTTCTCGAAGGCGGCGATGTTGTCGTTGATCGCCTTCACCTCGGAGTCCTGGCTCCAGCCGTGCCAGAAGGAGATGGTGACGTCCTTGCCGCTGGCCGAGTCGTCGTTGCCGCCGGCGTCGTTGGTGCCGGTGCAGGCCGTGGCGAGCAGGGCCAGCACGGCGCTGCCGGTGACGGCGGCGAGCGTGCGGCGGCCTCTGCGGGAGGTGGTGGAGTGCACTTCGAGATCCTCCTGGGGGTGCGCGGGCAGGCGTCATTGCCTCGGGTCCCGCGTTCGGGGGTTGGGGGAGAGGTGGGTGCAGGTGGCGCGTCAGCGGTGGTGCGGTCATGCGGTGGTGCCGTGGTGCGGTGGTGCCGTGGTGCGCCGGGGAGCGTCGGTGGGTGGATCCGGGGGTGGCTCGGTGGGTGGTGCAGTGGGTGGTGCAGTGGGTGGTTCAGTGGGTGGAGAAGACCGCCTCGCGGGCGGCGGACAGGGCGCGTTGCAGTGCACCGGTGAGGACCGGCGAACCGGGCACGGCACTGCTGCGGACCTCCGGCCGGGCGATCGAGATCCTGGCCAGCTCCTCCTCGACGAGTGCGCGCAGGCGTTCGCCGCCCGCACCCGGCACCCCGCCGGAGACCACCACGAGCTGGGGGTCGACGACGGCGACGATCACGGCCAGGCCGACGGCGATCCGGCCGGCCAGCTCGGTGAGGAACTCGTCGCCGGCGCCCGGGGTTTCCAGCGCCTTCACGAGCGACTCCTCCGCGGTGGGCGCGCCGAGCCCGTACTCCTTGGCCAGGGCGCGGACGGCGGGTGCGCCGACCAGCTCCTGGAACCCGCCGGAGTTGCGGCGGCGCACGTCCCGCACGACCGGTGAGCCGGGCACCGGCATGTAGCCGACCTCCCCGGCGCCGCCGGTGAAGCCGCGGTGCAGCCGGCCGGCGATCACGATCGCGGCGCCGGTGCCCTCGCCGGCCCAGAGCAGGACGAAGTCCTCGAACCCGCGCGCGGCGCCGGAGGCCTGCTCGGCGACGGCGGCGAGGTTCACGTCGTTCTCGATCGACACCGGGGCGCCGATCGCCTCCGAGAGCTCCTGCACCAGCCGCGGCGAGTGCCAGCCGGGCAGGTGGGAGGCGTAGCGGAGCTTGCCGGTCACCGGGTCGGGCGCGCCCCCGACGCCGATCGCGGCGGTGTGCAGGCTGCCCGCGGGGAGCCCGGCGGCGCGCACCGTCTCGGCGACGGCCTCGGCGACCCGGGCGACCGTCCCGGCGGCGGGCCACCCCTTGGCCGGGACGAGGTGCTCGGCCAGCGTGGTGCCGGTGATGTCGGCGACGGCGACCCGGACGTGACCGGTGGTGACGTCCAGCCCGGCGACGTAACCGGCGGCCGGATTGACCTGGTACAGCTGCGCGTTGGGGCCGGGGCCGCCGGCGGTGGTGCCGACCGGCAGGACGAGCCCCGCCGCCTCCAGGCGGGCCAGCAGCTGGGAGGCGGTGGGCTTGGAGAGCCCGGTCAGGGTGCCGACCTGGGTGCGGGAGAGCGGTCCGTTCTCCAGCAGCAGTTCGAGGGCGGCGCGGTCGTTGATGGCCCGGAGCAGGCTGGGAGTGCCGGCGAGGGGGGCCTTGGCGGTCGTCTTGGTCACGCGAAGATCCTCCTCTTCCTGCAGGTCGGGGCAGCCGCCGGGGTGGGCCCGGGGTGGCGTCGGCGTGGGGTCGTGAGTGGGCCCTGGGTGGGCCCTGGGTGGGCCCTGGGCGAATAGTTAGGAAACTTTCCAGTCGCTTGAGACAGGACCGTACGGTCCCCGTCGGAGCGTGTCAATGGCCCTTTCCGCGGTGGATGCCGAAGCGTTACCGGCCGACGCGGAAGCCCCGCCCCCCGGCGTTCGGGAGGCGGGGCATTCGTCCGGTTTCGGCTTGCTTTCGCAGGCGGTCAGGGTGACTTGGTGACGTCCTCGGCAGGCCTGACCGGCGCCGGTATGGGCGCCGTCGCGAGGTAGCGCGGCGAGGCCGGGTCCGCCAGCGCGGACGGCGCGGCGGCCTCCGTGCCCATCGGCGCGGTCGCCAGCACCACCCCGGCCGCGACCGGCCCGGCCGCCGCCGCGGCCGCCGCGCCGGCCGGCGTGACCTCCTCCTTGACCTTGATCCCGGCCAGGTCGAAGGCGGTCTTCAGCCGCTGGCGCAGTGCCCGCGCCACGGTCAGCGACCGGCCCGGCGCCGTCCGCGCCTCGACCCGCAGCACCACCGAGTCCGCCGCCACCGACTCCACGCCCAGGATCGACATCGGCGCCCAGACCAGCTCGTCGTACGGGGCCTCCTTGGCCAGCGCCTCCGCCGTCTCCTGGATCAGGGCCTCGACCCGGAGCAGGTCCTCCTTGTAGCCGATCTGGACGTCCACCGAGGCCGTCGACCAGCCCTGGCTCATGTTGGCGATCCGCTTCACCTCGCCGTTGCGGATGTACCAGATCTCGCCGTTCGCACCGCGCAGCTTGGTCACCCGCAGGCCGACCTCCAGCACCGTGCCGGTGGCCACCCCGGTGTCGATCTCGTCGCCGACGCCGTACTGGTCCTCCATGATCATGAAGACCCCGGAGAGGAAGTCGGTGACCAGGTTGCGCGCGCCGAAACCGATCGCCACACCGGCCACACCGGCGCTCGCCAGCAGCGGGGCCAGGTTCACCCCGAGCGCCGCCAGGACCATCAGCGCGGCCGTGCCCAGGATGGTGAACGACGCCACGCTGCGCAGCACCGAGCCGATCGCCTCCGAACGCTGCTGACGGCGCTCGGGGTTGACCACCCCGGTGTTGGCCAGCAGGCCGCCGAACCGCCCGGGCTCCTCGTCGCCCTCGCCCGGCTTGATCATCCGCGCTATCAGCTGGGTGATCAGCTTGCGGACCACGGCCCGCAGCACCAGGGCCAGGACGATGATGAAGACGATCCGTACCCCGCTCGCCAGCCACTCCTGCCAGTGCGAGTCGAACCAGCCGGCCGCCTGCTTGGTGGTGTCGCTGACCTCCTGCGCGCTGGTCGGGATTCTGAGGTCGAGCTGCGGCAGCGCGGGCGCGGTGGGGCTCGGGGAGGGGCTCGGCGGTGTGGACGAGTCCGTCGTGGACGTGAGCGTCGTGGACGCGTCGGCGAGGATGCCGGCGGCACCGGACCGGAACACGTGCGGGACCTTCCTGCAGGGGGCTGGGCACAGCCCGCTGCCGCGGAAGCATGCCCCTGGCCTGCGGACCGTCCGCCTTAGCCTATCCGCCGCCGAACCGCCCGCCGGACACGCCGGTCGGCCGCCGGGCGGTCCGCCGGCGGTCTGCGGGCGGCCCGCGGGAGGGGGTGGCCGGGTATCGGCGGCCGGTCAGCAGGCGGTCGGGCCGCGTCCTGGCAGCGGGTACGCGGTCGTCGGGCGGGCTGTGGGCGGTCGTCGGGCGGTCGTCCGGTGGGGCCGGGGAGGCGCCGCTGCCGGGCGCGCGGAGGGTGCCCGGACGCCCCGTCAACGCCCCGGCACGCCGGTGATCCGCCCCCGGACCGCCCCCTCAGCACCCGCTCCACCGCCCCCGAAGCGCTCCTGCGGCGCGCCCCGCGTCGCCCCGCGGTACCCCTACGACCACCCTTGCGGCGCCCGCCCCGCCGGGCCCCGGTGACGCCCCGGCCGGGCCCCGGCCGGCCGCCGCCCCGCGCTGCTCCGACCGGCCGAGCCGCGACCCGCGCCGTAACCCGCGCCGCCCTCCGGGAGGGCGCCCGGGTGCAACGCGTCCTCCGCCCGGGCATACGGGGTATGACGGAAAGCACACCGGGAGTTCATGCCGGGTCCGTTACACAGGAGTGGTGGCGCCGTACAAAGGCGTAAGGCGACACTGGGGGAGATCACGCACCCGTTGCGCGGTCGAACCGCTCGTCCCGGCGCGAGCCACGCGCCGCAGGCGTCCAAGGAGGCATCCGTGCCGCATGTCCTGGTCCTCAACGCGTCCTACGAGCCACTCGGCGTCGTATCGATGCGCCGCGCACTCATCCTGGTCCTCAATCACAAGGCGGTCAGCCTGGAGGACTCCGGGGTCACTCTGCACAGCGCCACCAGCGCCCTTCCGGCGCCGTCCGTCGTCCGTCTGACCCGCTTCGTCAGGGTCCCGTTCTGCGGGCCCGTCCCGCTCACCCGCCGGGCGCTGTTCGCCCGTGACCACGGCCGTTGCGTCTACTGCGGGGCCGCCGCCACCAGCGTCGACCACGTCATCC
Source organism: Kitasatospora sp. NBC_01560 (assembly GCF_045208415.1). Taxonomy (NCBI): domain Bacteria; kingdom Bacillati; phylum Actinomycetota; class Actinomycetes; order Kitasatosporales; family Streptomycetaceae; genus Kitasatospora; species Kitasatospora sp. NBC_01560. Next base: position 6,601,551 of record NZ_CP109364.1, read on the forward strand.
CGCGCAGCCGGGGCGGCCAGCACCGGTGGGACAACGTGGTGGCCGCCTGCCGCCGCTGCAACCACACCAAGGCCGACCGCCACCTCACCGAACTCGGCTGGCGCATGAAGCGCCCGCCGGCCCCGCCGAGCGGCCTGGCCTGGCGCATCATCGGCACCGGGATCAAGGACCCGCGCTGGCGGCCCTACCTGGAGCCGTACGGCGGAGGTGACCAGCTGCGAGCCCCGCAGTGGGGCGAGTACGAGCACCTCGACCATACCGACGCCGGGCACACCCTGCCGCTCGGCCGGGCGCACTCCGCCCACTCCGCCCCCGTCCGCCGCGGTGAGCAGCCCGAACCGCTCTCCGCCTGACCCGCTCCACAAGGGCTTGCCCGTCATACCTTCGGTACGCCTCATGGGCCGCCGCGCACCCCACCGGGGAGCGCGGCGGCCCGCCGCTTACGGCTTCCTACGGCCGCGTGCGGGTTCCTAAGGCTTCGCGGGCGCCGTGGCCCCTGCGGCCGGGGCGGCCGGCGGCGTGGCCGGCGGGTTCGCCGGGGTAGCGGGCACGACCGGCGCGGGCGGCGTGCCGGGCTGCTGTCCGGCCGGCGGGGCCGCCGGAGTGACGGCGTACACCTCGACGCCCCAGAGCGAGTAGCCGTACTTGGTGGCCCGGGCCACGCCCTGCACCCGCAGGAACTTCGCCCCCGGCGCGTCGAAGCGCACCGTCTCGTTGCCGCCCTTGCCGTCGTCGACCGTCGCCACCGTCGTCCAGCTCACGCCGTCCGCCGAGGTCTGCACCTTGTACGCGGAGGCGTACGCGGCCTGCCAGTGCAGCACCGCCGAACCCAGATGGGCGGCCTTCGGCAGCTCCAGCTGCACCCAGGAGTCGTCCTTCGCCGGTGAGGACCAGCGGGTCTTCGGATCGCCGTCCGCCACCGCCGAGGCGGGGAAGGCGGAGGTCTCGTCGGCCGAGGACCTCGCCTGCGCGTCGGGCGCGAGGTCCGGCCCGCCGGTCGGCGGCACCACGTGCACCTGGAGCACCTGCCGCACGGTGGTCTGTCCGGCGACGAACAGCACCGGCACCTGGTACGTCCCCGACGGCGTCTCCGGCGTGGCGCTGACCAGCAGCGGCACGCCCACCCGGCCGCCGCGCGGCACGTTCACCCCGGACACCGGGGCCACGGTCAGGCCCTTCGCGACGACCGGCACCTCGGCCCGCAGCTCGCCGGACACGCCCTCCGGGCGGCCCGCCTCGACCATTGCCCGGGCCTGCACCGGGGCGGCCGCCCCGGTCACCACGTCCAGCGCCGCGTCGGCCAGGCTGAGCCGGGCCGCCGGGACGTCCGCGTACCAGGGGATCACCTGGTTGACCACCGGCGGCTCCCCGCCCGGCTTCCAGGCCAGCCGGAACGCGTCCGCGCTCTGGCCGCCGGCCGGCAGCTCGTTGTAGCCCGGCTGCACGGTGCCGATCTCCACCCAGGTGCCGTCCGCCCGGCGCAGCGCCACCGTGGCACTGGCCCGCACGGTCGGGTCGGTGAGGATGGTCAGCCGGTCCAGCGGCCGGGCGGCGCCCAGCTCGACGGTGAGCGGCTCGTCCGCCGCGGTCGGCGCGGTGGCCGCCCGGTAGGCGGTGTCCGGGTTGCCGTCCAGCACCGCGGCCGCCGAGGCGCCCGGCAGCGCCGCCGGACCGCCGGTCACACTGGCCGGCGCCTCGTCCGGCGCCGTCACCGAGAACTCGCGCACCGCCACGGCCGTCTTCTGGGCGGCGGTGGCGCGCAGCCGCACCGCCCGCACCACGGTGCCGGCCGGCAGCTGGGCGGTGACGCTCTTCTGGTTCTTCACCTGCGCCAGCTGCTTCCAGCCGCCCTCGCCGGTGGAGTACTCCAGCACGCCGTCGCGGATGTAGTCGTCCAGCGCGCTCCCGCCGTCCGGGCCGCTGCCCCAGGAGCCCATCAGCACGGTGACACTGCCGACCGGGCGGCCGCCGCCGAGGTCCAGGCCGACGGCGTCGCCGGGCTGCGGCGGCGCCGAGCTCCAGTAGAAGGTGTCCGCCACCCCGTCCGTCATCAGCGCCGGCAGGTGGTCGTGCGCCGTGCCGAGGGTGGTGGTCGGGGTGATCCCGCCGCCGACCACACCGGCCCAGTTGTCGGCCGCGCGGACGGCCCGCTCCAGGAACGGCCCGAGCACGCCCGCGCCGACCGTCGCCGGGCTCTGCCCCAGCTGCTCGCGCAGCTTGTTCAGCTCCACCCGGGCCTTCCAGGCCGCCGCACCGTCGCCGCCGCGCTGCGCCAGCAGCATGTCCAGCGCCGCCTGACCGGCCAGGCCGTAGTCGCGCAGCGGGGCCAGCCACGGGCCCGCCTCGGCGGCCAGCGCGGCGGTGGCCGGGGTGGCCGTCAGCGTCTGCTGCGCCCTCGCCATCGCGGCGAAGGACTCCCGCAGCGGCACCGCCGCCTCGATCAGCTTGGCGAGCTCCGGAGCCGCCCCGGCGTTCGGCTCGGCCGTCGCCCAGAACCGCTCCAGCGACGGCGCCAGGTAGCCGGACTCCTGCTTGGACAGCGGGGAGGACGCGCTGTTGCCGGCCAGCGCCGTGACGGCCGCCAGCGCCGCGCCGGTGGGCGTGCTGGTGGCGCCGGTCGGGCCCGCCAGCGACCGCAGGGCGGCCTGCCAGGAGTCCTCCGGCGTGTACCCGTCCGGGTTCCAGGCGAAGTCGCCGGCCGTGGCCAGCGCGATCCGCGAGGCCACCGGCTGCTCCATCGCGCCCGTCAGCATGACGGCCGACCGGGTGGCGACCTGCGCGTCCCGGCCGGTGTAGGCGCCCAGGAAGAGCCGGTCCGGGTTGGCGTCGTTCACCGGGTAGTTGTCCATGGTGACCAGCGGCCGCCCGTACAGCGCAGCGGTCTCCGCGGTCTGAGCGCCGGTGATCTTCTCCGGGATCACCCCGACCCCGCTCCACGCCACCTGCACGCCCTCCGGCAGCGCCGCCGCCAGTGCCTTGCGGTACGGGGTCGAACCCTGCTGGTGGTACTCGGTCGGCACCACGGAGAGCGGCGCCAGCCCCGGGTTCTTGGCGATCAGCCGGTCCTGCACCTTGGCGATCAGCTCGGCCTGGGCCTTGGCGGCGGCCGCCGGCCCGGTGCCGTACTTGGACCGGTCCTCGCTGCAGTGCCACTCGTCGTACGAGACGTCCAGGAACTGCAGCTGGAAGGCGCCGAAGCCGAGCTTGCGCAGCCCGTCCAGCTTCGCCACCAGCGCGTCCGCGTCCTTGCCCGAGCTGTAGCAGAGCGACTGCCCCGGGTCGATCGCGTAGCCCAGCGTGACGTGGTTCTCCCGGGCCCGGGCGGCCAGCGCCTTCAGCTCCTCGGCGCGCGCCTGCGGGTACCCGTCCCGCCAGCGTGAGAGCCGGTACGCGTCGTCGCCCGGGGCGTACAGGTAGAAGTTCTGCTTCGACCGGCCGAGGAAGTCCATCTGGTCCAGCCGCTGCTGCGCGCTCCACGGCGTGCCGTAGAAGGCCTCCGCCGTCCCGCGCACCGGCGCGCCCGACGGCCAGTCGCGCAGCGTGATCCCCGGCAGCCCCAGGCCGGCCGCACCCGCCGCCTGCCCCTGCCCGGTCTGGCCCTGCCCCGCCGGCACCGCGGCCAGCAGCTGGCGCAGCGACTGCGCCGCGTAGAAGGTGCCCGCCCCGTCCACCCCGGCCAGCACCACGGCGCCGTACGTCCCGCCGCCCGCGGCCGGCAGCTGACCCGCCGACAGCACGTAGCCGCCCGCCGCCATCCCCGCCGTCGAGGGGGCGGCGCTGTCCTTGCCGCCCGCGGCCACGGTCAGCTCCCGCAGCACCCGGTCCACCTCGCCGTCGGCGCCCTCGGCGGGCCCGCCGATGTACACCACCAGCGACCCGGCGGCCGGCACCCCGGCGTCGGCCTGCGGCGTCACCGCCGTCGCCCCGGCCACGCCCAGCACGTCACGGACGGCGTCCACCGCGCCGTGGTCCGCCTTCGGCGCCGTCACCAGCGTCACCGCCGCCGGCACCACGACCGGCTTCCCGGCCGCACTCAGCTCCTGCGGCCGGGGGAACACCTGAGGGTTGCTCACACTCCCCAGCGGCGTCTGCGCCGCGGTGCTCACCACGTCCGGCCCCGGCCCGGCCGCGTACGCCACACCCGGCCCGCTCACCAGCAGCCCGCCGACCACGGCCGCCGCCGACAGCGTCGCCGCGATCTGCAGCGTCCGCCGGCTCGGCGCCCCCGGCCGCTCGGCCCGCGCCCGCTCGGCGCGCACCGAGGCCAGCAGCGGCGGCGTCCCCTTCAGATCGGCGATCAGCCGGTCGGCCGTCCGCGGCGCCAGCTGACGGCACGTCCGCGCGGTCAACTGCCGCGCCGCGACCGCGGCCGGGTGGTGCAGTACGTCCCGCAGTGACGGGCTCTGTTCCAGCTGCTGGCGCAGCCGCCGTCCGGCGGCGACGGACACTCGGGCTTGCACAGGAGCCTCCTCGCCAGGCAACGACCACATCGGCCCAAAGCCCACCAGTTGGCCCAGCCGGTGTCAACGCCGCCGACGGGTATGACTATTTTGTCGCATTTATCACCTTCACCACTTCTCCCCGGAACGCCCCCGGGCCCGCCGCACCGATCGGTACGACGGGCCCGGGGGGCACGCTCAGGCCCCCGACGTCAGGACGTCGGCGGAGCGGGGAGCACGGCGGTCCGGACCAGGTCGCTGTACCACTGCTGCGACTCCCTCCAGTGGCAGTCGTACAGCTGGAGCTGGTTGCCGTTGCCGGCGTCCCAGCCCGTCAGGTCCAGGCAGCGCCCGGAGTCCGGGTGGTACAGCGTGTTGTTGGCGAGCGGCAGCCACTTCTGCGTCATGGTGCCGTTGCAGCTGTGGTACTCGATCTTCACGAAGTTGTCGCGGCCGCCGTTGACCGGCTGCATGCAGCCGTCCAGCACCCGGACGCTGCCGTCGCTGCCGTACGCGAACTGCTGCGAGGTGTCCCCGTGGCAGCCCCAGACCTGGATCGGGGTGCCGTCGGCGCGGCCGAAGCCGGCGTCGTCGACGCACGTGTTCCCGTTGACTCCGGAGCGGATGAGGCCGGTGGCGTCGGGCGCGGCCGGGGCCACCGCGTACGGGAAGACGGCGGTGCTGCCGACGGCGCCGTCGAAGGAGGCGCTCAGCTGGTCGCCCGCCTTGTAACGGCCCAGTACGAACGGGCCCGAGGGCGGGGAGCTCTCACCGGCCGGGTGGTAGCCCGTACCGGCCAGGATCCCGTCCACGTACAGCGACATCAGCCCGGTGTCGGCGTTGAACGACACCGTCAGCTGCGTCCACACCCCGACCCGCGACGTCGCGTTCGCGTTGACGGTGCTGGTGTAGTGGAACGGCCACCCCTCCCCGGTGTCGCGCCAGCTCATCGCGAAGCGCCAGGGGCCGGTGCCGCCGTCGTTGTAGATGATGAAGTCGCTGGCGTGGTCGGCGGTCTGGCCGGCGACGACGCCGCCGGCGGGGCCGGACTTCACCCAGGTCGAGACGGTGAAGCTCTTCCGGGTGTCGACCACCGGCCCCTGGGTGGTGATGTTCGAGCCGGCTCCGGGGCTGAACTGGGCGACCGTGGTGCCACGGCCTCCGACGTTGTCCCAGCCCCAGCTCACTCCGGAGGCCGTGCCGTCGGCCTTGCCCTGGCCGTCGGTGACCGTGTTGCTGCCGTTCGGGGAGGCCAGCCAGTTGGCCACCGGGCGGTTGAGGTTGCCGAGCACGGCCGGCGCCTGCTCCAGCCCGGTCACGGTCGGGCCGCTCCGGTCGGCGCCGGAGGCCTTGGCGCCGGTACCCGGGAACGCGACCAACTGCTGGTTGGTGTCGACGGCCCACAGGTCGGGGATGCCGTCACCGGTGATGTCGCCGCTGGAGCCGACCTTCGGGTAGAGGCTCCGGTCGACCCCGCCGGCGATCCAGCCCTGGGTGGGGTCGGCGAACGCGGTGGTGTCGAACGCCGAACCGTTCTTCTTGAACGCGTAGGCGTGGATGGTGCTGTCGTTCTTGGACCGGGCCCAGAGGGTGGGCGTGTCCGTCCCCTTGGCGGGGCCGGGGGCGATCAGGTCGTAGTGGCTCCAGTCCTGGTTGTTCTGCGACAGCAGCACGGCCGTCCCGAGCTGCTTGCCGCCGTCCGAGCGGGCCAGCCAGAGCCGGCCGTTGTCGACGAAGAGCAGAGAGGTCGCCGGGAGGCCCTTGAGCCCGGAGGCGAGGGTGGTCGGAGTGTCGCCCTCGGGGGAGCCGAAGGCCGCGATCTGCGTCACCGAGGACCAGTCCGGGCCGTAGCCGTAGTCGGAGCAGGTGATCGTCGTGCCGTCGGCGTCCGGCAGCGCGCAGTCCACGGGCTTGTGGAGCGAGACCGGGGCCTGGCCGTCGAACCGGCCGACGATGCCGTCGTTGGCGTAGAGGGAGGCGGAGGCGTCGCCCGGCCGGTGCGCGATCAGGTCGTCGTAGTTCCGGTTGCTGAACGAGCCGCGGTGGGTGATGTCCACCTGTCCCCAGCCGTTGCCACCCGGAGCGGACGACTTGACCGCGTTGGGGGAGGCGTGCGGGTCCGCGCCGGCGCCGGTCAGCCGCAGACTGCCGGTGCTGTCGGGCAGCAGCAGGTCCGGGTTGCCGTCGGAGTCGAGGTCACCGTAGACCGGGTCCGGTCCGGCCGGGTTGTGCGGGACGTAGAAGGTGTACGCGACCGGCTGCGACATGTTGCCGGCGTTGTCCTGGACCTGCAGGTAGAGGAAGTTGGTGCCCCAGCGCCACGCCGTGTACGGCAGCTGGTAGTTGCCGTTGCCGTCCATCTTGACGATGTTGCCGCCGTCGTTGCACGTCCACCCGGTGGCCGAGGCCTTGACCGGGTCGTTGGTCCAGCGCGCGCAGGCCAGGCCGGAGGAGCGGGCGCCGCCGGCCGGGATCGGATCGGTGCCGGTCAGGGTGAACGTGCCCTGCTGGCCGGTCATCTTCGGGTGGCCGCCGAGCGTCCCCGACTCGGGGAAGTCGGTCGAGGTGATCCGGGCGGTCGGCGGGGTGCGGTCGATGCGGAGGTAGCACATCGGGCCGTTGGCGCTGTCCAGCGTGCCGTCGCCGGTGCGGGCGAACCAGCCGTACTGGTGGCCGTCGGTCAGCGGACCGACGTCGACCCCGACCCGGCCGGAGTTGTTCCAACTCACCTCGTGGATCTTGGTGGCGCCGCCGTCGTCGTCGTCCCAGATGCTGAAGGCGGTCCAGAGCTGCTCGCCGGTCGGGGACCACGTGTCGCTGCTCAGGTTGATGTTGCTGTTGACGCCGATCCACCCGGGGTTGGTCCACGGGTACAGGTTGTCCGGCGACTGGCACTGGTAGCGGTAGTCGCTGTTGGCCGCGAAGCCCGGGGTCGGGCTGACCTGCGGGGAGCCGACGTGCGGCTGGAAGTCGTAGGTGACGGAGATGTGCGGGTTGTTGGCGAACCGCTGACGGTAGGCGCTGTAGGTCTCGTCGTCGGGCGCGAAGGCGAACGTCCACCCGTCCCAGTGCTCACGGGCGGCCTGGGCCATCACACCCGCCACGTCGAACTCGATCCCGCCGGTGCCCTTCATCCATGTCGTGGTGACCTTGCCGCAGGCCTTCTGGATCGGCACGTCCTGGCACGGCTGGGCGTTCCAGCGGGTCCACCGGTTGATCGGGTTGGAGTTGGCGGTGCCCGTCGAGTACAGGTTCATCGGCGTGGGTGTGCCGGGGCTGGACGAGGCCACCACGTTGGCGTAGAGCTTGGCGCTGAGCACCGTGGCATCCCGGAACTGCGGGTTCAGACCGATCTGGAAGTAGGCGCGCTCGCGGCCCTTGCGCTCACACGGCGAGGGCTGGACGAAGTCGCAGTACCCGGCGGCGGGCTTGTCCTGGTCGTAGACCGTTCCGTTGTACTCCATGGTCTCGGGCCAGCCCTCCTGGACCTGCGCCCAGGCCTGGGAGCCGTTGTCCACGCTCGGGTTCCAGCCCGGGTCGATGAACCAGGGGCCGGTGCCCTGTCCGAGGAGTGCCGGGTCGGGAGTCAGCTCGATGCCGGCGCCGTTCACGACGGTGGCGATCGACGCCCGCCTGGCGTGGTTGCCCGGTCCCTCGGGGCCGGACGGCACCGGGGCCGACGCGCTGTCCGGTGGCGGAGCCTCGGCGGACTTCCCGCGGGTCCGGGGCGCCGGCGGCGCCGCGGTGTCGGCGGGGGCCGGGGTCGAGTCCCACATCGCCGGGACCGGGGCGGTGAAGCGCGGCGTGCCCGCGGCGTCCTCGGCGGTCAGGTTGCCGTGCGCGTCCGCCTTGACGGTCAGGCCGTCGCCGAGGACGTCCAGACGGAGCTTGCGGACCTCGGGGTTCGCCGCGGCCGTGACGGTCCGGACGATCAGGACCTGCCGCCAGCCGCCCGCGGTGGTGGCGCTCAGCCGGAGGTCGACGTCGGGCAGCACGGACCGGTAGAGCGCACCGGCACCGTCGAGTTCGGGCTTCGGAAGGTCGAAGGGTGCCTTGAGCGCCAGCTTCTTGCCGTCCGCCGTCGTCATGGTCGCCATCGGGCCCTTGCCGCCGCCGGAGAAGGCCAGCGCGGAGGGAACGGCGACCGGGGTGACCGTCCCGTCCGGGTTGGCGCGCAGCGTCGCATCGACGGCGCGCCAGGTGCCGTCGGCGTTCTTGACGTGCTCCACCACCGGGGCGGACGTGGTGCTGAGCGTGCCGTCCGGGTTGGCGGTGGTGGTGCCGGTGGGGGTGGTCAGGGCGTCGATCTGCACCGGCCTGCCGGTGCTCTTCGCCGTGGCCTTCGCCGCGGCGACGGTCGCGGAGGTGCCGCCCCCGCCGGCCTTCGCCGGGGTCGGCGGCCAGGAGGGGTCGGCCGGGCCGTGGTTGCGGTCGGGGGCGGGAGCGGCGGCCGCCGCGGAGGCGGCCGGCAGGCCGGCGCCGAGGGTGAGGGCCGCGGTGCAGGCGAGCGGGAGCAGGACTGCTCCGAAGGCCCGGCCGGCGACGCGGCGTCTCCGGCCGGTGGGCACGGGAGGTTGTGGGCTCGACATGAAGAACCTGTCCTCGGAGGTGAGGTGAGTGGAGATCAGTTGTGAAGGTGAGCAGAGATCAGCCGCACGCTGCCGCCACATTCGACGAGGTGTCAAAGAGTTTTGTCGACAACCTGTCCGATTTGTTCGACCTGATGATGCATTGGATACGAAGTGACTCTGATCACACCAGGGGATTCCCGTCCTGCACTATCTGTAGGCGATCGGCCGCCCATAAGGTGCCCGTTGACTTGGGCCGATCCACGGCCGCGCCCGAGATCCAGGGATTCTGTGGGGGGATCAGTTGTCTCGTCGTGCCCGTTTGTTCACGCGCTCGCGCAGCTCACGCCTGGCGGCAGCCGCGGCGCTCGCGGTCCTCATGTCGATGGTGACGATCCCCTCGGCCGAGGCGGTCGCGGCCGCGACCGCGGACGAGAAGATCTGGGTGCCGCCGAACACCCCGGTGCCGGAGACCAAGCCGGTGAAGGGCTCCGCCGCGAAGCCCGCCGGTCACCAGGTCGACCCGGGCGTCAAGTGGAAGCCCCCGGCGGACCCCGGGCCCCCGTCCGGCAGAGCCACCGCGGTACTCGGTGGTGCGGCCGCACAGGCCTCCGCCCAGGCCGCCGCGGACGCTCCTGCACCTGCTGCCCCGACCGCTGCCGTGCAGGCCGGCTCGCTGCCCGTCTGGATCACCCCGACGCAGGCACCCGCAGCCGCCGCCAAGAACAACGCACCTCTCGCCCCCGCCAAGGGTGGCCCCGCCCGGCTCCAGGCCGAGGTGGCCGACAAGGGCGTCGCCGCGGCCGCCGGTGTCACCGGCGCGCTCGTCGCCCTCACCGACTCCGGTGAAGGCGGCCGGCCGGGGCGGGTCCAGGTCGGTATCGACACCACGGCCTGGGCGAAGGCCGCCGGTGCCGACTGGGGTTCCCGGGCCCGGGTCGTGCAGCTGCCCGGCTGCGCTCTGACGACGCCCGGTGCGCCCGGCTGCACCACCCGGACGCCGGTCGCCTCGCACCGTGACGGCGCGGGCCGGCTGGTGGCCGAGGTCGATGTGCCGCAGCCGGCCGCCGTCGCGGCCAAGTCCTCCTCCTCCAGCGCCTTCGCCGCTCCGGCGTCGGCCTCCCCGGCGCTCGCGCTCGCGGTCGAGGCCGGTCCGTCCGGCAGCGCCGGTGACTTCTCCGCCTCGCCGATCACCCCGTCGGCCTCCTGGCAGGCCGGTGCCAACGCGGGCAACTTCACCTACGGGTACACCGTCGAGCTGCCCTCCGCGCTCGCCGGCGCCGCGCCCGAGGTCTCGCTCGGCTACGACTCCTCCGCCGCCGACGGCCGGACGGCGTCCACCAACGCGCAGCCGTCCTGGATCGGCGAGGGCTGGAACTGGCACCCGGGCTCCATCACCCGTGGCTACAAGGGGTGCAAGGACGCCGGGATCGACAAGTCCGGTGACCAGTGCTGGGGCGGCGACCTGCTGTCGCTGTCGCTGGCCGGCCACGCGGGCCAGCTCGTCCGGGACGACACCTCGTGCGTCTGGCACCTCCAGGGCGAGGACGGCACCAAGGTCGAGCGGCTGACCGACCAGAACAACGGCGCCTGGAAGGGCGAGGCCTGGCGGGTCACCACCGTCGACGGCACGCAGTTCTACTTCGGGGCCAACCACCTGCCGGGCGGTGACGGCACCGACCAGGCCGCGAACTCGGTCTCCACGGTGCCGGTGTACTGGCCGGGCGGTCAGGACCCGTGCCTGAAGGCTGGTTCGCCGGCCACCAACTCGTGGTCGCAGATGGGCTGGCAGTGGTCGTTGGACCACGTCGTCGACCCGCACCAGAACCTGATCACCTACCGGTACGAGCAGGAGCAGAACAGCTACGCGCGCGGTGGCGGCCAGAACAACGGCAACGGCACCCGCACCCAGTACCAGCGCGGAAGCTACCCGGTGTGGGTGGGCTACGGCCAGCGCCTGCCCGAGCAGATCGCCGCGAAGGGCAAGGCCAAGCCGGCCGCTCAGGTGTGGTTCCGCACCGACGAGCGCTGCCTGCCGAGCGACACGATCAGCTGCGACCCGTCGCAGCGCACCAAGGCCAACGCGAAGTCCTGGCCGGACACGCCCGTCGACCAGACCTGCGACGCCGGTGGCGACTGCACCGTCTACTCACCCACCTTCTGGACCAGCAAGCGTCTGACGAAGATCGACACCGAGGTGCTGGACGGCGCCGGCTACCGTCCGGTCGACTCCTTCGCGCTCAACCAGTCCTTCCAGGAGCCGGGCGACGGCACCTCGCCGTCGCTCTGGCTGGACTCCGTCCAGCGCACCGGCAGCAACGGCAGGACGCCGATCACCATCCCGGCGGTCTCCTTCACGCCCCAGCAGATCGCCAACCGCGTCGACGGCCAGATCACCCGGCCCGACGGCACCAAGGCCTCCGTCGAGCCGTACAAGCGCCCGCGTCTCCAGACGATCACCACCGAGACCGGTGGCCTCATCAACATCGTCTACAGGCCCGCCGAGTGCTCGCGCGAAGCCGGCCGGATGCCGTCCTCCGAGGACGACAACAAGATGGCCTGCATGCCGGTCAAGTGGTACCTGCCCGGGCAGTCCGCACCGGACCCGGTCAACGACTGGTTCAACAAGATCGTGGTCGAGTCCGTCACCACGCAGGACTCCGTGGCCGGGGCGGTCGCCGTCGTCACCGACTACCGGTACGACGGTGGCGCGGCCTGGCATCGCAACGACTCCGAGCTCGCCGACCCGAAGACCCGCACCTGGGACGACTTCCGCGGCTACGCCAAGGTGACCACCCTGTCCGGCAGTGGCAGCGAGGTGGAGGCGCCGCGCACCAAGACCGTCTCCACCTTCCTGCGCGGCATGGACGGCGACGTCCTGGCCAACGGCACCAAGCGCACGGCCGACGTCGCCGACGTCCACGGCGGCAGCATCAAGGACGAGAACGTCCTCGCCGGCTACATCCGCGACACCACGAACTACGACGCCGAGAACGGCAACGTCATATCCACCGTGGTGTCCGACCCCTGGCTCGGCCCGGTCACGGCCACCCGCAACCAGTCCGGCGGCATGCCGGCGATCACCGCGCGCGCCGTCAACACCGCCAAGGTGACGTCCAGGGAGAAGCTGGTCAGCGGTTGGCGGACCAGCGAGAGCTCCACCCAGTACGACAGCACGCTCGTCGCCCGGCCCACCGTCGTCTACGACAAGGGAGACCTCGCCCACCCCGAGCAACTGCTCTGCACCGCCTTCACCTACGCCACCGGCCCGAACGGCGCCGTGACGCAGCTCGCCTCGCGCACCCTGCTGCTCAGGGGAGCGTGCGGCCAGACAGCGACCAAGGACAACACGGTCGCCGACACCCGCGCCTACTTCGACAACCTGCCGTTCGGCCAGGCCGGAGCCAAGGCCGAGCAGACCGGCACCGAGGTGCTGGAGAAGTACGACGGCACCGGGAAGCCGGTCTACCGGGCCACCGCCCGGGCCACTTTCGACGACTACGGGCGCGTCACCAGCACCGTCGACCCGAGCCGCACCGACGCCACCCACGCGACCGGCGCCGAGACCAGGACGGCCTACTCACCTGCCACCGGCCAGCTGCCCACCCAGATCACCCACACCAACCCGCTCGGCTGGCAGGCCGTCAGCACCCTGGACGTGGGACGCGGCTCGCCGCTGAAGGTCCAGGACGAGAACGGGCGCGTCTCCGAGCAGGACTTCGACGCCCTCGGCCGCGCGGTCGCCGGGTGGAGCCCGGGCAACAGTCGGGCCGGCAACCCGAACCGGCCGAACCGGAAGTTCTCGTACGCGGTCAACGGCACCAACTCGCCCTCCCAGGTGCTGAGCCAGGCACTCATGGGAGACCTGAAGACCTACACGTCCAGCTACACCATCTACGACGGCCTCGGCCGCATCCGCCAGACCCAGGCCAGCACCCCGTCCGGTGCGCCCGGCCGCATGATCACCGACGCGCTGTTCGACTCGCACAGCTGGCAGACCAAGACCAGCGCCGCGTACTACAACGACCAGGAATCCCCTGCCGGACAGCTGTTCCTGCCCAACGGCGGGGTGAACCCGGACAGCAAGATCCCCTCCCAGACCGTCCAGACGTACGACGGCATGGGCCGGGTCACCGACTCGGTCTTCCAGTCCTACGGCATCGAGCAGTGGCGCAGCCGCACCGAGTACGCGGGTGCCGACGAGATCCGCACTGTCCCGCCGGCCGGCGGGTACGCCACGGCGACCCTCATGGACGGCCGCGGCAACACCGTCGCCCTGCGCCAGTACAAGTCCAACACCCCGACCGGCGCGTACGACGAGACGACGTACGGCTACACCCCGGAGGGCAAGGAGGCCTGGCGCAAGGACGCGGCCGGCAACCGGTGGACGTACGAGTACGACCTGCTCGGCCGTCCGGTGAAGGGCACCGACCCGGACTCGGGCATCGGGACGACCAGCTACGACGACAGCAAGAACCTCGTCACCGTCACCGACTCCCGCGGCAGGAGCGCCACCAGCGTCACCGACCTGCTCGGCCGCACCGTCGCCGCCTACGAAGGCACCGCGGCCGACCCGGCCAAGCAGGTGGCCGGCTGGGTCTACGACACCCTCGCCAAGGGCAAGCCCACCTCCAGCACCCGGTACGTCGGCGGCGCGACCGGCGCGGCGTACAAGTCGGAGATCACCGGCTACGACGTCGGCTACCGCGAACTGGGGGCCAGGACCACCATCCCCGCGGTCGAGGGCAACCTCGCCGGCACCTATGCGACCGACAACACCTACGACGCGGCCGGCCGCCTGCTGACCACCCTGATGCCCGCGGTGGCCGGCATGGGGCGGGAGAAGCTCAAGTTCACCACCGACGACGTCGGCCAGCTGGCCGCCCTGACCAGCACCTTCGGCAGCGACCCGGCCAGCACCTTCATCGCCGACGTCCGGTACGACCCCTACGGGCGGGCGTTCCGCACCACGCTCGGCCGTGGCGGGGCGAACGTCGTCGCCACCATGATGATCGACGACGCCACCGGCCGGGTCACCCGCTCGATCCTGGACAAGGAGAACGCGCCGACCGCCAGCGTCGACGTCGTCGACTACACCTACAACCCGCTCGGCCAGGTCACCTCGGCCCGCAACGCCCAGGACGGCCAGGTCGCCGACCTGCAGTGCTTCAATCACGACTACCTCGGCCGGCTCACCCAGGCCTGGACCGACACCGGCACCCAGACCACCCTGGACCAGCCGAACGTGCCGGCCACCGGCGCCTGCGCCAACGAGAACGGCCCGGCGGTGGATGCGGGCACGCCGAGCGTCGGCGGGCCGGCGCCGTACTGGCAGCAGTACGAGTACGACCTGATCGGCAACCGCACCAAGCTGGTCCAGAAGGACGTCACCGGTGACGCGTCGAAGGACGTCACCACCACCCAGACCTTCGGCACCGGCCCGAACACCCCGTCCGCCGACCCGAGGACGGGCGGTGGTACCGGCGGCCCGCACGCGCTGATGAAGTCGACGCAGACCGGCCCGGACGGCACCGCGGTGACCTCGTACACCTACGACGCCGCGGGCAACACCACGTCGATCACCGACACCCCGGGCACCAGGAACCTCAGCTGGAACGCCCAGGGCAAGCTCGACCAGATCACCGGCACCGGCCAGAGCGACGCCACCAGCTACCTGTACGACATCGCCGGCGGCCAACTGCTCCGCCGCGACCCCGGAAAGACCACGCTCAACCTCGGCGCGGACCAGCTCACCCTGGACACCACGACCGGAGTGGTCACCGACGTCCGCTCCTACGGCGCGCCGAACGGCCTCTCCATCACCCGCACCACCGCCAGCGGCACTTCGACCCTCGCCTACCAGTCCACCGACCCGCACGGCACCGCCGGTGTCCAGATCGACTTCGCCAGCCTGGCCCAGCACCGCCGCCCCACCGACCCGTTCGGCAACGAGCGCGGCGCCCAGCCCGACGCCGGTGTCTGGGCGGGCGACAAGGGCTTCGTCGGGGGCACCAAGGAGAAAGCCACCGGCTTCACCCTCCTCGGGGCCCGCGAGTACGACCCGAGGGCCGGCCGCTTCATCAGCCCCGACCCGATCACCGACGCCGGCGACCCGCAGCAGTGGAACGCCTACGCGTACGCCAACAACAGCCCGATCAACAAGTCCGACGCCAACGGGCTGAAGGTCGGCTGCGACAACCCGACAGAGTGCGAGAACAACCGCACCAGCACGCGCAGCAACGGCCAGGCCGTCGACGCCGTGTTCATCTACAGCCCGCCGCCGACCCCGTCCGTGACCCCGCCGCCCACGGCCGCCGTGCAGCAGGCGCAGGCGAAGAAGGACACGGCCGACCAGGTCGTCAGGGAGGGCAAGCGCAAGCGCGACGAGATCGTGCACAAGGTCGTCGACCTGATCGGTGACCTGATCGGTTTCAACGACGCCCGCGACTGCTTCACCAAGGGCGACGTGATGGCCTGCGTCAACACCGCGCTCAACGCGGTGCCCTGGGGCAAGCTCTTCAAGGCGATCAAGGTCGGCATCAAGGCCCTCAAGATCTACAAGGAGATCGACAAGGCCTACGACATGATCCGCTCCGGCGAACGCGCAGCCAAGGAGGCCGAAGCCGCCCTGGTCGGCGCGAAAACGGCGGCCTCGGAGGCAAGAGCGGCAGAGAAGGCGGCAGCCAAGGCGGCAGAGGAAAAAGCGGCCAAAGAAACGGCAACGGACGCGGCGGGAACGGAGAGCAAGGCCGTCGCCTCGGAAGCCGACGACGCCGCGGGCTCCAGCTGCTCCCTGGTCCGCAACAGCTTCCCCACCGGTACCAAGGTGCTGATGGGTGACGGCAGCCTCAGGAACATCGAGGACGTCCACGAGGGCGACGTCGTCATGGCGACCGACCCCCAGACCGGCGAGACCCACCCCGAGACCGTCACCGCCACCATCACCACCCCCGACGACAAGGACTTCACCGACCTCACCCTCACCGACGACGCCAACCCCCGCGGCCCGCCCGCCGCCGACCAGGCGAAGATCACCTCCACCTACCACCACCCCTACTGGAGCGAGACCCGCCACCAGTGGGTCGACGCCGGCGACCTCACCCCCGGCGAACACCTCCGCCAGCCGGACGGCACCACTCTCACCATCACGTCCGTCCGCAACTACCCCTACGCCGTCACCACCCACAACCTGACGGTCAACCTGCTCCACACGTACTATGTGCTGGCGGGGACCACGCCGGTTCTGGTTCACAACTGCGGTGGCGCGGTTGATGGGCACTCCCCGACCTGCGAATGTAATCCCGAGAATCCCAGGAGTGAGGTAACTCTTGACACGGATTCGTTTGAGCAGGCCAGGAACACCGGACTGGATCTGGTAGGAAGCCTTGACGCAGGTTCAAGGGCACCGCTTATCGGCCGACTCGAAGCCGCCACTGAAACCTATGGAAAGCTGGTTGGGTTCACGGGAAGAAGTGGTGGAGATTATCGAGAATTTCGCCTTGACGTCGACTCCAAAAAGGGGACGCACATAAATGTCATGACTGGAAAGGGCGCGTCGGTTCGCAAGTGGGCTATCCGATGGCCCGGTACGAGTGTCGCTCCCTGGTTGAGGCGGAACACGTGACTGAAAGAAACTCCTACGGCAGTCGCCCGGATCTCCTCCCTGGCTTCATGAACGACCGCCGTGTTAGTGAAGGGCACCTGGTCCTAAGGCTGGGCCTCGGGGAGAGCCGTGAGCTCGAAGCGGCGAGCCTGAACAGGTTCCCACCCACCGCTACCGCAGCCCTTGACTGGGAAGCCGCCTCGTACGATGACCGCCGATGCTGGGACGACGAGGAAGACTGGGCGAGGATGGTGGCGGAACTTCTCTCCTCATACGCGATGGAGGGAAAGCGTGTCGCCATCTTCTGGGGAAATCTCGCTATCCCGACCGTAACTCTTCCCGCACGCTCTGTTGTAGAGCACGCGCGGGAAATCCTGGACCCCGGGCCACATTTCTGGATTTACCCGCTCGGCGGTTCGGTTCTCATTGAATGCCTGATGGATGGGCAAGTGACGGTCGCTGCCATTCCGGCGATATAGGCAGTTCCGACAGATTAAGCACGCGGAGGTCCCACCAGTGCTCGTGGTGCTGGTGGGACCTCCGTCACTGTTCCTGATTTGGTCTCGGAAGCCTCGATGAGACTGATTCCCGGTGGGGAAAGTTTATGCACCTAACGGCAGTAGTCGGCGACGCCGTCATCAGGCGGATGTCGTATAAGGTGCGGCGGATCATCCTCGTAATCGAGGCCCGAGTAGACGGCTCCGGCCGGGCAAAGATCCCACCCCCAACGCGCCCGGGCCCGCCGCACCGTCATCGGTGCGGCGGGCCCGGGCGCGTTGTGCCGGTCGGTGGTGCGGTTACTGCGGCGGTGCCGGGATCACCGGGGTGCGGAGCAGGGTGGTGGTCCACTGCTGGGAGGCGCCGGTGTGGCAGTCCCAGAGCTGCAACTGGTTGCCGTTGACGGCGTTCCAGCCGGGCAGGTCCAGGCACCGGGTCGAGGCGGGGTGGTAGTACCGGTTGTCGGCGGTCGGGGCCCAGATCTGCGACGGGGTGCCGTCGCAGGCCCGGTACACGATCTTGGTGCCGTTGCCGGTGCCGGCTCCCTGCGCGGTGAGGCAGCCGCCGAGCACCCGCAGGGTGCCGTCGGTGCCGACCGAGACCTGCTGGGCCGCGGTGCCGTTGCAGCCGTAGAGCTGCACCGGGTTGTCCGGTCCAGTGGCGCTGCCGGCGTCGTCGACGCACATGCCCGCGTTCACGCCGGACCGCAGGACCTCGGCGGTGCCGGGTGCGGACGGGCTGACGGCGAAGGGGTAGACGGCGACGGCCCCGAGGGCCCCGTCGAAGCTCCCGCTCATGGCGTCGTTGGCCTTGTAGCGGCCGAGGACGAACGGTCCGGACGGTACGGAGCTCTCGCCCGCGTTGTGGATGCCCGTCCCGGCGAGGACGCCGTCCACGTACAGCGACATCTGGCTGGTGACGCTGTTGTAGGACGCCGTGAGCTGGGTCCAGACGCCCGGTCGGGAGGTCACGCTAGAGTTGATCAGGTCGGTGTAGTGGAACGGCCAGCCGGTGGTGTCGCGCCAGCTCACGGCGAACCGCCAGGGGCCGGTGCCGCCGTCGTTGTAGATGATGAAGTCACTGGCGTGGCCCGCGGTCTGGCTGGCCACGATGCCTCCGTTGGGGCCGGACTTCGCCCAGAGCGAGACGGTGAAGCTCTTGCGGGTGTCGACGACGGGCCCGGCCGCCGTGATGTTCGAACCGGCGGCGGGGCTGAAGCCGGCCACCGTCCGGTACTTGCCGTTGACGGTGTCCGGGGACCAGCCGACGCCCGCGGCGGTGGCCGCGTACTGGCTCTGGCCGCGTCCGTCCGGCACGTTGTTGCTCCCGTCCGGCGCGGCCAGCCAGGAGGCGGTCGGCCGGTTCAGGTTGCCGAGCACCACGGGCGTCCCGCTCAGGCCGGTGACGGTGGGGCCGACGGCCGTGCCGGTGCTGGGCGCCTTGGTGCCGACGCCGCTCCAGGCGACGAGCTGCTGGTTGGTGTCCACGGCCCAGAGGTCGGGCACGCCGTCGCCGGTGAGGTCGCCGTTGGAGCCCACCTTCGGGTAGAGCCGGCGGTCGACACCGTTGGCGATCCAGCCCTTGGTGGGGGTGGTGAACTCGCTCGCGTCGAGCGTCCCGTCGGGCTTCGGCTTCAGCTGGAAGGCGTGAATGGTGCCGTCGCCGCGCGAGCGCGACCAGAGCGTCGGCATGTCCGTGCCCTTGGTGGGCCCGGGCGTGATCAGGTCGTAGAAGTCCCACTCCTGGTCGGTGCCGGAGAGCAGGACGACGGGGCCGTCGAGGGTCTTGACGCTCGACGACATCGCCAGCCAGAGGCGGCTGCCCTCGCGGAAGAGCAGCGAGGTGCGCCGCAGTCCGGGGAGGTTGGTGCCGAGGATGTCCGGGGTGTCGCCGGTGGGCGAGCCGAACGCGGCGATGTCGGTGACCTTGGACCAGTCGGCGCCGAGGCCCCAGTCGGAGCAGGTGACGGGCGTGGCGTCGGGCAGCATGCAGCTGGTGGGCTTGGCCAGGGCCACGCCCGCCTGGCCGTCGAAGCGCCCGGATATCCGGTCGTTCACGTACAGGTAGGCCTCGGCGCTGCCAGGAGCGTGGGCGACCAGGTCGTCGACGTTGGCGTCGCTGAACGAGCCGCGGTGGGTGATCTGGATGTTGTCCCACCCCGTGGTGCCGGGGGCGGACTGCGGCTTGGCGTTCGGGGCGCCGTACGGGTCGGCGCCGGCGCCGATCATGCGGAGGTTGCCGGCGCTGTCGGGGAGCAGGACGTCGGACTTCTTGTCGCCGTCGATGTCGCCGAGGATCGGCGCGGGGCCGTTCGGGTTGGTCGGGGCGTAGTAGCTGTACGAGACCGGCTGGGACATGTTGCCGGCGTTGTCCTGCGTCTGGAGGAAGACGAAGTTGGTGCCCCAGTTGTTCGGGGTGATCGTCACGTTCACCGAGAAGCCGTTGTCGATCTTGACGATGCGGCTGTCGTTGTCGGTGCACTTCCACCCGGTGGCCGCGGCCTGGACGGGGTCGGTGGTCCACCGGGCGCAGGCCAGGCCGGAGCTGCGGGCGCCGCCGGCGGGTACCGGGTCCGTCCCGGTCAGGGTGAAGACGCCGGGCTGGCCGGCCAGCTTCGGCTTGGCGCCGAGGGTGCCGGACTCCGGGAAGTCCGTCGAGGTGACGCGCGCGGTGGGCGGCGTGCGGTCGATGCGCAGGAAGCACATGTCCGAGTTCGGGCTGTTGAGGGTGCCGTCGCCGGTGACGGCGAACCAGCCGTACTGGTGGCCGTCGGTCAGCGGGCCGACGCTCTTGGACACCCGGCCGGAGCCGCCCATCCAGCCGGTCTCGAAGATCTGCGAGGCACCGCCGTTGTCGTCGTCCCAGATCTTGAACGTGGTCCAGAGCTGCTCGCCGGTCGGTGACCAGGTGTCGACGCTCAGGTTGACGTCGGTGTTGACGCCGACCCAGCCCGGGTTGT
Organism: Kitasatospora sp. NBC_01560; assembly: GCF_045208415.1. NCBI lineage: Bacteria > Bacillati > Actinomycetota > Actinomycetes > Kitasatosporales > Streptomycetaceae > Kitasatospora > Kitasatospora sp. NBC_01560. The sequence continues at coordinate 6,621,618 of NZ_CP109364.1, forward strand.
CCCACGGGTGGGCGGTGCCCGGGGTGGCGCAGCCGTTCGAGGAGCCGTCCCGCGCGAAGCCGGGGGTGGGGCTCGCCGCCGGGGTGCCGATGTGCGGCGCGATGTCGTAGGTCACCGCGAGGTGCGGGTTGTTGGCGAAGCGCTGGCGGTAGTACTTGTTCTTCTCGTCGTCGGGCGCGAAGCCGAAGGTCCAGTTGGGCCAGTGCTCGCGGGCGGCCCGCTGCATCTCGCCGGTGACGTCGAAGTCGACGCCGCCGGTGCCGGAGATCGACTTGCCGACGACCTTGGAGCAGTTCTGCATGGTCCAGTCGGTCTGGCACGGCTGGGCGTCCCAGCGCGTCCACTCGTTGATCACCGGGGTGGTGTAGAGGCCCATCGGCGTGGGGGTGGACGGGCTGGACGACCTGACCACGTTGGCGTAGAGCTTCGCGTTCAGGATCGTGGTGTCCCAGAGCCGGGAGTCGAACCCCACCTGGAAGTACGCGCGGGTGCGGCCGACCTTGGGGCACGGGTTGGCGGTGTCGATGTACCCGCAGTAGCCGGCCGCCGGCTTGTCCTGGTCGTCCTTGGTGCTGTTGTACTGCCTCGAATCGGGGTAGGCCTCCTGGACCTGCGCCCAGGCCTGCGTCCCGTTGTCGATGCTGGGGTTCCAGCCCGGGTCGATGTACCAGGGGCCGGTGCCCTTGCCGAGGGCCGCGGTGTCGGGCACCAGGTCGATGCCGGAGCCGGTGACGGTGGCGGCGATCGGTGCCACCGTGGCGCCGTCGCCCGGGCCCTTCGCGGAGGACACAGTGGCCACCGGGTTGAGCGCGCTGTCCGCCGGGGGTGCCTCGGCGGACTTGCCGCGGACCTTCGGCGCGGCCTTGAGCGCCGGCGCCTCGGTGGCTGCGGGCACCGTGGAGTCCCAGAGGACGGGGGAGGGGGCGGTGAAGCGCGCCGCACCGGCGGCGTCGACGGCGGTGAGGTTGCCGCCCGCGTCGGCGTTGACGCTCAGGCCGTCGGCCGTGACGTCGAGGTGCAGGTTCCTGATCCGCGGGTCGACGGCCGCCCGGGCGGTGCGCACGACGAGCACCTGGCGCCAGCCGCCGGAGGTGGTGGCGGTCAGCTGGAGGTCGACGTCGGGCAGCACCGAGCGGTAGAGCGCGCTGTCGCCGCTGAGCTCGGGCTTCGGGAGGCCGAACGGGGCCGTGAGGGCGAGCTTCTTGCCGTCCGACGTCGTCATGGTCGCCATCGGGCCGTTGCCGCCGCCGGAGAAGCTGAGGGCGGAGCCGACCGCGGTGGGGGTCACCGTCCCGTCGGCGTTGCTGCGCAGCGTCGCGTCGACCGGCCGCCAGGAGCCGTCGGCGCCCTTGGCGCGCTCGGGGACCGGGGTGGAGCTGGTGGTCAGGGTGCCGTCGGGGTTGGCCGAGGTCTGTGAACTCGCGCCGGTCAGTGCGTCGATGACGACGGCTCGGCCGGTCTCCTTCGCCTTGGCCCGGGCGGCCTGGACGGCGCCGGCCTGGCCGGCCTCGGCGGGCTTGGCCGGGGGAGCGGGCCAGGAGGCGTCCGCCGGCCCGTGGCCGCGGTCGGCGGCGACGGCGACCGTCGGGGCGACCAGCAGGCCGGCGCCGAGCGCCAGGACGGCCGCGCAGGCGACGGGCAGGGCGGTGGGGCCGAGCAGACGCCCGACGGAGGAGTTTCTGGATCTCGGTCTGGGCGCGGGAGGTTGCAACCTCGGCATGGAGTCCCCGTCTGAAGTGATGAACTGATGCTGGGTCGGCTCGCGGCCGCGGGTGAGGGAGTGACCGGCCCGTGCAGCGAGCGGAGCTCCGTCGCACGCTCGCGGTCCGTGCGCACGGTGTCAAAGCACTTTGTCGACAGGGTGTCCGAGTTGTCGGGGCTGATGGCGCATTGCCTGTCCGGTGACGTTGGTCACATGAGAAATTTCTAAGTTTTTTCTTTCGCCGATAGATCGTGTGCTCATAAGGTGCCCCCTGACCTGGGCCTCCGTGGAGGCCCTCGCTTGCGGTGTGCATCTCATGGGGGTTCAGTTGTCACCTGGTCCATGGCAATTCGTGCGAAGAGGGCGATCGAGAACGGCCGCGGTCGCGGCGCTCGCGGTCCTGATGTCGGTGGTGACGATCCCTTCCGCACAGGCGGTCGCCGAGGCGGTCAAGGAACCCGCGGTCTGGGTGCCACCGAACACGCCGCTGCCGCAGACGACGCCGGTGAAGGGCTCCGCCGCCAAGGTCGAGGGCCACACCGCGGACCGCGGCAGGAAGTGGTCCCCGCCCGGGGACACCACCACGCCCTCCGGGGCGGCGACCACCGCGCTCGGTGACGGTGCGTCGGCCGGCGCCGCGGCGAAGTCGGCCCCGGCCGCGTCCGCCGGTGCGGCCGATGCCGCGCCCGCCGGCTCGGCCGCCTCTCCCGTGCAGGTCGGCACGTTGCCGGTCTGGATCGGCCAGGCGCAGCCGTCGTCGGCCGCCCCCGCCGGCAAGTCCGCCCAACTCGCCCCGCTGGCCCCCGCCGGGGCCGGGAGCGCGCAGCTCAAGGTCGAGGTGGCGGACGCGGACCGGACCCGCTCGGCCGGCGTCTCCGGTGCCCTGATCTCGCTCGCCGACGCCGGTGCCGGTGCCGTTCCCGGCCGGGTCCAGGTCGGCATCGACACCACGGCCTGGGCGAAGGCCGCGGGCGCCAACTGGGGCTCCCGGGCCCGGGTCGTGCAGCTGCCCGGCTGTGCCCTGACGACGCCGGGTGCGCCCGGCTGCACCACGCGCACCCCGGTCGCCTCGCACCGTGACGGCGTGGGCCGGCTGGTGGCCGAGGTCGACGTTCCGCAGTCGGCCGCCGTCGCGGCCAAGTCCCTCTCCCCCAGCGCTTTCGCCGCTCCGGCGTCGGCCTCCCCGGCGCTCGCGCTCGCGGTCGAGGCCGGCCCGTCCGGCAGCGCCGGTGACTTCTCCGCCTCGCCGCTGACGCCCTCCGCCTCTTGGCAGGCCGGTGCCAACGCGGCCAACTTCACCTACGGCTACACCGTCGAACTGCCCTCCGCCCTGGGCGGATCGGCGCCGAGCGTCTCGCTCGGCTACGACTCCTCGGCGGTGGACGGCAAGACGGCGTCCACCAACGCGCAGCCGTCCTGGATCGGCGACGGCTGGGACTGGCAGCCGGGTGCGATCACCCGCGGCTACAAGGGCTGCAAGGACGCCGGGGTGCAGAACTCCGGCGACCAGTGCTGGGGCGGAGACCTGCTCTCCCTGTCGCTGGCCGGCCACGCGGGCCAGCTCGTCCGGGACGACACCTCGTGCGTCTGGCACCTCCAGGGCGAGGACGGCACCAAGGTCGAGCGGCTGACCGACCAGAACAACGGCGCCTGGAAGGGCGAGGCCTGGCGGGTCACCACCGTCGACGGCACGCAGTTCTACTTCGGCGCCAACCACCTGCCCGGCGGTGACGGCAGCGACCAGGCCGCCAACTCGGTCTCCACGGTGCCGGTGTACTGGCCGGGCGGTCAGGACCCGTGCCTGAAGTCCGGCTCGCCGGCCACCAACTCCTGGTCGCAGATGGGCTGGCAGTGGTCGCTCGACTACGTGGTCGACCCGCACCAGAACCTGATCACCTACCGGTACGAGCAGGAGCAGAACAGCTACGCGCGCGGTGGCGGCCAGAACAACGGCAACGGCACCCGCACCCAGTACCAGCGGGCCTCGTACCCGGTCTGGGTCGGCTACGGCCAGCGGCTGCCCGAGCAGATCGCCGCGAAGGGCAAGGCCAAGCCGGCCGCGCAGGTGTGGTTCCGCACCGACGAGCGCTGCCTGCCGAGCGGCCAGATCACCTGCGACCCGTCGCAGCGCACCAAGGCCAACGCCAAGTCCTGGCCGGACACACCCGTTGACCAGACCTGCGACCAGAACGGCACCTGCGAGATCTACTCGCCGACGTTCTGGACCAGCAAGCGCCTGACGAAGATCGACACCGAGGTGTGGGACGGCTCCGCGTACCGCGCGGTCGACTCCTTCGCCCTGAAGCAGTCCTTCCAGGACCCGGGCGACGGTACGTCACCGGCCCTCTGGCTGGACTCGGTGCAGCGCACCGGCAGCAACGGCAGGACGCCGATCACCCTGCCCGAGGTCGCGTTCCAGCCGCTCCAGATCCCCAACCGGGTGGACGGCGACATCACCCGGCCCGACGGCACGCACGCCTCGGTGGAGCCGTACAAGCGCCCGCGCATCCAGAAGATCACCACCGAGACCGGTGGCGTGGTCAACATCGTCTACAAGGGCGCCGACTGCTCCCGGGTCGCGGGCCGGATGCCGTCCTCCGAGGACGACAACAAGATGGCCTGCATGCCGGTCAAGTGGTACCTGCCCGGGCAGTCCGCACCGGATCCGGTCAACGACTGGTTCAACAAGATCGTGGTGGAGTCCGTCACCCAGCAGGACGCGGTGGCCGGTGCGACGCCGACGGTCACCACGTACGAGTACGGGGGCGGCGCCGCCTGGCACCGCAACGACTCCGAGCTGACCGACCCGAAGACGCGCACGTGGGACCAGTTCCGCGGGTTCGCGACGGTCACCACGCGGGGCGGCAGCGGCAGCAGCGTCGAGGCGCCGCGCACCAGGACGATCTCCACCTTCCTGCGCGGCATGGACGGCGACGTCCTGGCCAACGGCTCCAAGCGGACGGCCGACGTCGCCGACGTGCACGGCGGCAGCATCAAGGACGAGAACGTCCTCGCCGGCTACATCCGCGACACCACGAACTACGACGCCGACAACGGCAACATCGTCTCCACCGTGGTCTCCGACCCCTGGCTCGGCCCGGTCACCGCGACCCGCAACCAGTCCGGCGGCATGCCGGCGATCACCGCGCGCGCCGTCAACACCGCCAAGGTGACCACGCGCACCAAGCTGGTCAGCGGCTGGCGGACCAACGAGCAGTCGACCGCGTACGACACCACGCTCGTCGCCCGGCCCACCGTCGTCGTCGACAACCCGGACACGGCGCACCCGGAGCAGGCGCGCTGCTCGCAGTTCAGCTACGCCGACGGTCCCGGCGGAGCGGTGACCCAGCTGGCCTCCCGGGTCCTGCTGCTCTCCGGCGCCTGCAACCAGACGCCGACCAAGGCCAACACGATCGCGGACACCCGCTCCTACTTCGACAACCTGGAGCTCGGCAAGGCCGGTTCGAAGGCCGAGCAGACCGCGACCGAGGTCCTGGAGAGCTACGACGCCACGGGCAAGGCCGTCTACCGGTTCACCGCCCGGGCCGCCTTCGACGACTACGGCCGGGTCACCAGCACCAAGGACCCGACCCGCACCGACGACACGCACGCCACCGGCGCCGAGACGAAGACCGCCTACGCGCCGGCCACCGGCCAGCTGCCCACCCAGATCACCCACACCAACCCGCTCGGCTGGCAGAACGTCACCACCCTGGACGTCGGCCGCGCGCTGCCGGTCAAGGCCAAGGACGAGAACAACCGGATCTCCGAGCAGGACTACGACGCCCTCGGCCGGGTCGTCGCGGCCTGGAGCCCGGACAACGACCGGGCCAAGAACCCGACCCGGCCGAACCGCAAGTTCTCGTACGCGCTCAACGGCGCCAACGCGCCGTCCACCGTGCTGACCCAGGCGCTGCTGGGCGACCTGAAGACGTACACCTCCAGCTTCACCATCTACGACGGACTCGGCCGCATCCGCCAGACCCAGGCCAGTACCCCGTCCGGGGTGGCCGGTCGCATGATCACCGACGCGCTGTTCGACTCCCACGGCTGGCAGACCAAGACCAGCGCCGCGTACTACACCGACCAGGGCGACCCGAGCGGCGCGCTCTTCCTGCCCAACGGCGGGGTGAACCCGGACGGCAAGATCCCGGCGCAGACGGTCCGCAAGTACGACGGCATGGGCCGGGTCACCGACTCGGTCTTCCAGTCCTACGGCATCGAGCAGTGGCGCAGCCGCACCGAGTACGCGGGCGCGGACGAGACCCGGTCGATCCCGCCGGCCGGCGGGTACGCCTCGGCGTCGATCACGGACGCCCGTGGTCAGGGCATCGCGCTGCGGCAGTACAAGGCCAACACCCCGACCGGGCCGTACGACGAGACGACGTACGGGTACACGGTCGAGGGCCAGGAGGCCTGGCGCAAGGACGCCGCGGGCAACGTGTGGACCCACGAGTACGACCTGCTCGGCCGGCTGCTCAAGTCCACCGACCCGGACTCCGGAAGCACCACCCTGTCCTACAACGACGCGAAGAACACCTCCACGGGAACGGACGCCCGGGGCAGGAGCGCCACCAGCGTCACCGACCTGCTGGGCCGCACCGTCGCCTCGTACGAGGGCCCGGTGGCCGACTCGACGAAGCAGGTCGGTGCCTGGACGTACGACACCCTCGCGCTGGGCAAGCCGACCTCCGGTACCCGTTACGTCGGCGGGGTGACCGGCAAGGCCTACAAGTCCGAGGTCACGGGCTACGACACCGGATACCGCGTCCTCGGGACGAAGACGACCATCCCGCAGGAGGAGGGCAAGCTCGCCGGCACCTACACCACGACCAACACCTACGACGCGGCCGGCCGGCTCCAGAACAGCCTCCTCCCGGCCGTGCCCAACGCGGGCCTGGCGGCCGAGAAGCTGACCTTCGCCTCCGACACCGTCGGCCACCTGGCCGGCCTGTCCAGCGTGTTCGGGTTCGGCCCCTCCACCACCTACGTCGCCGACCTGCGCTACGACCCGTACGGGCGGATCATCCGCACCACGCTCGGTCGCGGCGGGGCGAACGTCGTCTCGACGACGATGTTCGACAACAGCACCGGCCGGGTGACGCGCTCGATCCTGGACAAGGAGAACGCGCCCACCGCCAGCGTCGACGTCAACGACTACACCTACAACGCGCTCGGCCAGGTCACCTCCGTGCGCAACGCGCAGGACGGCCAGGTCGCCGACCTGCAGTGCTACAACCACGACTACCTCGGCCGGCTCACCCAGGCCTGGACCGACACCGGCACCCAGACCACCGCGGCGCAGCCCAGCATTCCCGGCCTCGGCGCCTGCACCAACGCCAACGGCCCGGCGGTCGACGCCGGCAAGCCCAGCGTCGGCGGACCGGCACCGTACTGGCAGCAGTACGAGTACGACCTGATCGGCAACCGCACCAAGCTGGTCCAGAAGGACGTCAACGGTGACGCGTCGAAGGACGTCACCACCACCCAGACCTTCGGCCCCGGCACCAACACGGCGGTCGGCGACCCGAAGAACGGCGTCGGCACCGGTGGCCCGCACGCGCTGGTCAGGTCCACCCGGACCGGCCCCGCCCCCGCCGCTCCCGCGGTCACCTCGTACACCTACGACATGAGCGGCAACACCGCCTCGATCACCAGCACGTCCGGTACCAAGTCGCTCACCTGGAACGACCAGGGCAAGCTCGACAAGGTCACCGGCACCGGGGAGAGCAACGGCACCAGCTACCTGTACGACACCTCCGGCAACCAGCTGATCCGCCGGGACACGGGCCGGACCACGCTGAACCTCGGGGGCGACCAGATCACCTTCGACACCGTTGCGGACGCGGTGACCGACGTGCGGTCCTACCCGGCCGCCGGCGGGCTCACCATCACCCGGACCACCACCGTGGCCGGTTCGCGGCTGGCCTACCAGGGATCGGACCCGCACGGCACGAACAGCGTGCAGTTCGACGCCTCGACCCTCGCCCAGGTCCGCCGTCCGACCGACCCGTTCGGCAACGAGCGCGGCGCCCAGCCGGCGCCGGGGGTGTGGGCGGGGGACAAGGGCTTCGTCGGGGGCACCAAGGAGAGTGCCACCGGCTTCACCCTCCTCGGGGCGCGTGAGTACGACCCCAGGACGGCCCGCTTCCTCAGCCCGGACCCGATCGTCGACTCCGGTGATCCACAGCAGTGGAACGCCTACGCCTACGCCAACAACAGTCCGGTCAACAGGTCCGACGCCAACGGACTGAGGCAGGCCTGCGACACCCCGGCGGAGTGCCAGGGCCTGCGCGAGTGGGAGGCGGAGCAGAGGAAGGGCTCGGCGGGGACCCCGCCGACCCCGACGCCCACCCCGGCCCCGTCGGCCGACGAGCAGAAGGCCCAGGACGACAAGAACGCCGCCGACAAGATCGTCAACGAGGGCAAGCGCAAGCGCGACGAGATCAAGCACCAGGTCGTCGACCTCATCGGTGACCTGATCGGCTACAACGACGCCCGTGACTGCTTCACCAAGGGCGACGTGATGGCCTGCGTCAACACCGCGCTCAACGCGGTGCCCTGGGGCAAGCTCTTCAAGGCGATCAAGGTCGGCATCAAGGCCTTCAAGGTCTACAAGGAGATCGACAAGGCCTACGACGTGATCCGCGCCGGCGAACGGGCCGCCGCGGACGCCGAGAAGGCGATCGTCCGGGCCAAGTCGGCGGCCGAGGAGGCCAGAGCCGCGGAGAAGGCGGCAGCGAAGGCGGCCGAGGAGAAGGCGGCCAAGGAAACGGCCGGCGACGCACCGAGTACGGAGCCCTCGGCCAGCAAGGCCGAGGTGGACTCGGGCTCCGCAGCTCCGAGCTGCAACAGCTTCCCGGCCGGTACCCAGGTCCTGATGGCTGACGGGACGGTCAAGCCGATCGAGCAGGTCGTCGACGGCGACGTGGTCATGGCCACCGACCCGCAGACCGGTGAGACCGCGCCCGAGACGGTCACCACCACCATCACCACGCCCGACGACAAGGACTTCACCGACCTCACCCTGGCCGGCGAGTCCACCGTCATCACCTCGACCCACCACCACCCGTACTGGAGCGAGACGCGCAAGCAGTGGGTCGACGCGGGTGAGCTCACCGTCGGTGAGGAGCTGCGGAAGCCGGACGGCAGCACCAGCGTCGTCCGGTCCGTCCGCAACTACCTCGACGCCGTCGTCACGCACAACCTGACCGTTGACCGCGTCCACACCTACTACGTGGTCGCGGGCGCCACCCCGCTGCTCGTGCACAACTGCAACGGCGCCAACGTGCACCTGAGCGAGGTGGGGGCCGACGGCCGCGCCGGTGTGGCCTACGCCGAGGTGTCGCCCCAGGTCCTGGCGGACGCCAAGGCCAGGACGATCGGCAGCGAGCCGAGCCAGGGCAAGCGGAACGCGCCTGCCGAGTTCATCAAGCTCGGTGGTGGCAACGCCGGTTGGTCCAAGGGTCACCTGATCGGACGGCAGTTCGGTGGATCCGGCAAGGATCTCCGGAACATCGTCACCCAGACCCAGGCCCAGAACAACGGTCCCATCGCCACGGTGGAGGACCTCATCGCCAAGCACGTCGAGAATACGGGGAATACCGTCATCATGAGCGTCACACCGCACTACGACAATCCGGGGGCGCTCGCCACCAGGATCACGATCGAGGCGGTCGACGACTTCGGCTGGACCCTCAAGAAAACACTCTCCAACCTGTGAGGTTCGCGGTGAACGAGCTGCAGCGCCTGACGGCCCTCTGTCCGCCGTCCGAGCAGAGGGTCGAGGTGGTACCGGCGGCCGGGGCGGGGTTCGAGATCCCGCCCAGTCACCGGGCGCTGATCGACGCCTACGGTCCTGGGTGCTTCGACGAGTTCCTCTGGGTGTACGCGGTGGGATCCACCAGGCCCGGTTCGGACCTGGTCCGGCAGACGGAGGAGACCCGGCAGCTGCTGCGGGACTATCCGGAGCCCACCCTCCCGGCTTTGCTCGCGGAGCACGGCCTGACGACCGACGACCTGGTGCAGTGGGCGGTGACCGACAACGCCGACCTGGTGTTCTGGCTGCCGGTCGGTGACCCGGAGGACTGGCCGACGCTCGTGGTGGAGGCCGGTCGGCTGAGCTACGCCCAGCTGCCCCTGAGCTCCACCGGGGTGTTGCTGGCGCTGCTCTCCGGCGAGGTGCGGCTGAACCTCTTCCCGGACGACTTCCCGAGTGAAAGGCCGGAGTTCTCGATCAACCCGTACGCCTAGCGTCCGGCAGGCGAAGAAAACGGCGGGGCCCGCTCATCGGCGGGCCCCGCCGTCGTGTCGCGCTGGGTGATCGAGGTGTTACCCGGGTAGGACTGTGGCTGTTCTGACCGGGTGGTGCCGAGACATCGCAGGAGCCGCGAGTGGCCGCTTATCTCGATCGTGACGGAGCCGACGGCCTGGAGGTGCCGGCGCAGGACGCGCCGCCGCCGCCGGTCGAACTGGTGGCGCTGGCGCAGGCGTACGGCGTGGACGTGTCGTTGCAGCCGTCGGCGCGGACGCTGGTGGCGGTGCTGGCCGCGCTGGGCGTGACGGCGGCCTCGCCGGAGGAGGTGCGGGCGGCGCTGGAGCGGCACCGGGCCGGGCAGCGGGCGCGGTCGCTGCCGCCGACGGTCGTCGTGCGGCAGGGGCGGCGGACGGCGCTGGACGTGCCGGCCGAGGCCGTGCTGAGCGTCGAGCTGGAGGACGGCGGCATCTGGGAGCTGCCGCGCGGGCACTCGCACTGGCTGCCGGCGGACCTCCCGCTCGGGCGGCACACCCTCCGGGCGTTCACGCCGGAGCGGGTGGAGCACGCCCACCTGATCGTCGCACCGGAGGTGCTGCCGAAGCTGCCCGGCCGCAGCTGGGGGTTCCTCGCACAGCTGTACTCCGTCCTGTCGGACCGCTCCTGGGGCATGGGGGACTTGGCGGACCTCGCCGAGCTCGCCCAGTGGGCGGGGAGCCTCGGTGCCGGGTTCGTGCAGATCAACCCGCTGCACGCGGCGCTGCCCGGGGCGCCCTCCGACCCGTCGCCGTACCGGCCGTCCTCCCGCCGCTTCGCCGACCCGGTGCACCTGCGGGTCGAGGCGGTGCCCGAGTACGGCTACCTGACGGGCGAGCAGCGGGCCGAGGCGGAGGAGCTGGGCCGCCGGGCCGTCCGGCTGCGCGAGGAGGTGCTGGGGCACGACGGCCTGATCGACCGGGACGCGGTCTGGGCGCTGAAGCGCCGGGTGCTGGAGCTGCTGCACGAGGTGCCGCTCGGCCCGGGCCGGCGGGCCGCGTACGAGGCGTACCGCCGGCGGGAGGGCGTCTGGCTGGAGCGGTACGCGGTCTGGAACGCGCTCGCCGAGGTGCACGGGCCGGACCGGCACGCCTGGCCGAAGGGGCTGCGTCACCCGGACAGCCCCCACGTCACCCTGGCGGCGGAGGAGCTGCGCGACCGCGTCGAGTTCCACCGCCGGCTGGCCTGGCAGGTGGACCAGCAGCTCGCCCACGCCCAGCAGGCCGCGCGGACGGCGGGCATGCCGGTCGGCCTGGTGCACGACCTCGCCGTGGGTGTGCACCCGGACGGCGCGGACGCCTGGGCGCTGCAGGACGCCCTCGCCACCGGCATCTCGACCGGGGCCCCGCCGGACGCCTTCAACGCCCACGGCCAGGACTGGGGCCTGCCGCCGTGGCGCCCGGACGCGCTGGCGGAGACCGGGTACGCGCCGTTCGCGGAGCTGCTCCGCTCGGCGGCCCGGCACGCGGGCGCGATCCGGATCGACCACGTGATGGGCCTGTTCCGGCTCTGGTGGGTGCCGGACGGCCACGCGCCGACGGAGGGCGCGTACGTCCGCTACGACGCGGAGGCGATGCTCGGCGTGCTGGCGCTGGAGGCGCACCGGGCGGGGACGGCGGTGATCGGCGAGGACCTGGGCACGGTGGAGCCCGGGGTCCGGGAGGAGCTGGCGGCGCGCGGCATCCTGGGGACGTCGGTGCTCTGGTTCGAGCGGGACTGGCGGGCGAAGGGCGAGATCCTGGCGCCGGAGCGCTGGCGGCCGGGGAGCCTGGCCACCCTGACCACCCACGACCTGCCGAGTACGGCGGCCCGGCTCTCCGGCGAGCACGTCGAGCTTCGGCACCGGCTCGGGCTGCTGGCCCGGTCGCTCGGCGAGGAGCAGGCGGAGGCGGCGGCGGAGCTGGCGGACTGGCACGCCGAGCTGGCCCGGCTGGGGCTGCTGGGGGAGGGGGATCCGCTCTCGGCGCAGGCGCTGTACCGGTTCCTGCGGGCCACGCCGGCCGAGCTGGTCGGCGTCTGGCTGCCGGATCTGGTGGGCGATCCGCGCCCGCAGAACCTGCCCGGCACCTGGGACCAGTACCCGAACTGGCGGCTGCCGGTCGCCGACGCCGCCGGGGCGCCGGTGACGCTGGACGAGCTGGCCGCGGGCCCGGCCGCAGCGGCCTTCGCGGGAATCCTGGCGGAGGGGCCCGAAAGGCCGACCCCGCCGAGCGCGGCGGCGTAAGCGGCGGGTAAGTTGGGCGACGTGGACAAGAGGAACGCTTTGCGAGCCGGCGCGATCAGCGCAACGGTCACGCTGATGATGCTGCTGTCGTCGCCCGCCATGGCGCTCACCCGGGACGACGGCGACGACCCGGGCCCGGGCCTGAGCGTCGCCCAGATTCTCGGCCTGTACGTGCTGATCCCGCTCGCGGCCTTCGTGATCATCGGTGCCCTGGCCGGCATGCCGTGGGGCAACAAGGCCAAGAAGAAGTAGCCGAGGGCTCTCCACCCGAGCCTCGCACCAGCCCTGAGGGGGCGCCGGACGTCACGTCCGGCGCCCCCTCACGGCGTTTCCGACACCGGCCCGGGAACACCCCGGGGCCCCGGAGGCGGGGCCCCGGGAGTGCCCGGGGCCCCGCACCGCGTCAGTGCCCCAGCTCCCGGGCGCCCGCCGCCCGGTCGGCGGCCTGGGCCTTGAGCGCGCGCTCGACCCCGGCCCGCGCCTCGACGACCTGCCGGCGCAGGGCCGGTGCCGGCTCGGCCGAGGCCAGCCACGCGTCGGTGGCGTCCAGCGTGGCCTGCTCGACCTGGACCGCCGGGTACAGGCCGACGATGATCTGCTGCGAGATCTCGTGGCTGCGGGTCTCCCAGACGCCCTTGACGGCCGCGAAGTACTTCGCGGTGTACGGCGCGAGCAGCTCCCGCTGGTCGGCCTGCTGGAAGCCGGCGATCACGGCGTCCTGGACGTAGTTGGTGAGCGTGTCCGACTCCACCACGTCGGCCCAGGCCTGCGCCTTGGCGTCGGCGGTCGGCCGGGCGGCGCGGCAGCTGGCGGCGTGCTCCTGGCCGGCCGCGGTGCGGTCGCGCTCCAGCTCGGCCGCGATGGCGGCCTCGTCGGCGCGGCCGGTGGCGGCGAGCCGGCCGAGCAGCGTCCAGCGCAGCTCGGTGTCGACGGCCAGGCCCTTCAGCTCGGCGGTGCCGTCCAGCAGGCCGGCGAGCAGGCCGAGCTGGCCGTCGGTGCGGGCGACGGAGGCGAGCGTCCGGGCCCAGGCCAGCTGGTGGTCGCTGCCGGGCTCGGCGGCGCGCAGCTGGGCCTCGGCGTTCTCGGCCCAGCGGGCCAGGCCCTGCTCGCGCCAGGCCGGGTCGGCGTAGGCGTCGAGCGCGAGCTTGACCTGGCGGTGCACCGACTGGACGACGCCGATGTCGGACTCCCGGCCGAGGCCGGAGACGGCGAGCGCCAGGTAGTCGCGGGCGGCGAGCTCGCCGTCGCGGGTCATGTCCCAGGCGGAGGCCCAGCAGAGCGCGCGCGGCAGCGAGTCGGCGAAGCCGCCGAGGTGCTCGGTGACGACGGCCAGTGAGTCCTCGTCGAGGCGGACCTTGGCGTAGGAGAGGTCGTCGTCGTTGAGCAGGACGACGGCGGGGCGGTGCCGGCCGACCAGCTGCGGGACGTCGGTGCGCGGGCCGTCGACGTCGAGCTCGATCCGGTCGGTGCGCACCAGCGCGCCGTCGGTCAGCTCGTACAGGCCGATGGCGATCCGGTGCGGGCGGAGCACGGCCTGGCCCTTGGCGCCGGCGGGCAGCGCGGGGGCCTCCTGCAGGACGGCGAAGGACTCGATCTCGCCGTCGGTGTTGACGGTGAGCGCGGGCCGCAGCACGTTGATGCCGGCGGTCTCCAGCCAGGCCTTGGACCATGCCTTGAGGTCGCGGCCGCTGGCCTCCTCCAGGGCGCCGAGCAGGTCGCTGAGGCGGGTGTTGCCCCAGGCGTGGCGCTTGAAGTAGGCCTGCACGCCCTGGAAGAAGGCGTCCTGGCCGACGTACGCCACCAGCTGCTTGAGCACCGAGGCGCCCTTGGCGTAGGTGATGCCGTCGAAGTTGACCTGGACGTCCTCCAGGTCGTTGATCTCCGCCATGATCGGGTGGGTGGACGGCAGCTGGTCCTGCCGGTACGCCCACGTCTTCATCTGGTTGGCGAAGGTCGTCCAGGAGTGCGGCCACTTCGAGCCGGGCGCCTCGGCCTGGCAGACCGCCTCGGCGAAGGTCGCGAACGACTCGTTCAGCCAGAGGTCGTTCCACCACTCCATGGTGACGAGGTCGCCGAACCACATGTGGGCGAGCTCGTGCAGGATCGTCGCGGCGCGCGACTCGTACGCGGCGTCGGTCACCTTGGAGCGGAACACGTACTGGTCGCGCAGGGTGACGGCACCCGCGTTCTCCATCGCGCCGGCGTTGAACTCCGGGACGAAGAGCTGGTCGTACTTGGCGAACGGGTACGGGTAGTCGAACTTCTCCTGGAAGTAGTCGAAGCCCTGCTTGGTGACCTCGAAGATCGCCTCGGCGTCCAGGAACTCGCGCAGCGAGGGGCGGCAGTAGACGCCCAGCGGCACCTTCTGGTCGCCGTTCTCGTAGGCGTCGAAGACGCCCACGTACGGGCCGGCGACGAGCGCGGTGATGTAGGTGGAGATCCGGCCGGTCGGCTCGAACTTCCAGACCTGGACGTCGCCGTCGCCCTCCGGGGTCGGGGTGGGCGAGTTGGAGACCACGACCCAGCCCGTGGGCGCGGTCACCGTGAAGGTGAACGCCGCCTTGAGGTCGGGCTGTTCGAAGTTGGCGAAGACCCGGCGGGCGTCCGGCACCTCGAACTGGGTGTACAGGTAGGTCTCGCCGTCGACCGGGTCGACGAACCGGTGCAGGCCCTCACCGGTGTTGGTGTAGGCGCAGTCGGCGACGACGCGCAGCTCGTTCTCGGCCGCCAGGTTCGGCAGCGCGATCCGGCTGTCGGCGAAGTTGGCGGTGTCGAGGCGCTCGCCGTTGAGGACGATCTCCTCGACGTTCGGGGCGACGAGGTCGATGAAGCTGGCCGCGCCGGGGGTGTTGGCGCTGAACCGGACCACCGTGGTGGACCGGAAGGTGCCCCCCTCGCGGGCCGAGCCGAGGTCGAGCTCGATGTCGTACGCGTCCACGTGCAGGAGGTCGGCCCGGGTGCGGGCTTCCTCACGGGTCAGGTTGGTGCCGGGCACTCGCTGGACTCCTTCGTCGGGCTGGTGCTCCGCATCCTGCCATGTCCGGCGTGCGGCGCCCGGGGAAATAGCCGCGGGCGGGGCAGCAGCGGGCCGGCCGGCCCGCTGCTGCCCCGCCCGTCACGCGTACGGCCGGCCGGTTCCCCGGGCACGCGGTGCCCGGGGAACCGGTGGTGCGTCACTTCTTGGTGTACTTGACCACCGGGGCGTCCGAGCCGGCGCTGCGGCTGAAGCCGACCAGCGCGCCGTCGGACTGCAGGACGTACTCGGTGGTGCTGGAGCCCAGGAAGTCGGTGCCCTTGGCCGAGGTGATGCTGCCCAGTTCGGTCACGGAGCCGTCGGCCGGCGAGAGCGTGACGAGCTTGGCGTCCTTGTTGTAGCCCATGTCCAGCACGGCGCGGACCTTGCCGTCCTTGTCGGTGCCGGAGACCAGCCGGATGCCCTCGTTGGTGCCGCCGGTGGAGGACCAGAGCCGCTTGCCGGTGGTCAGGTCGTAGGCGTTGATGGCCGGCTTGACCGGGCTGGTCTGGACGTACAGCGTGGTGCCGCTGACCACGTTCTGGGTGTACGCGTCGGACTGGCCGGAGAGCCGCAGGCTGTCGGCGCCGGGCTCCTTGACGGACATCGGCGTCATCGGCTTGTTGCTCTTGTCGAACGGCAGGATGTAGTCGCCGTTCGGGCCGTTGGTGACGAGCAGGACGAGAGGCTGGTCCGAGACGACCTTGTCGACCCGCTCGATGCTGCCGGTCAGCGTGATCGGCGCGCCGCTGGTGGCCTTGCCGGAGTCGGTGTCGACGAGCACCAGCTGCGACTTCACCGTGGTGCCGGAGCCGTAGCAGCGGTCGCTGACGGCGATCTGGGCGCCCGCGGCCTTGCCGTAGACGCTGCAGTCCTTCTCGCGCGGCTGGAACTGCCAGGCCGGCGAGCCGTCGGCGACGTTCACCGCGCCGACCACGTTGCCGCCGATGCCGATGACCTTGTCGGTGACGGTCAGGGTGGGCGAGGACATCCGGTCCGGGCTGACCTTGACCGTCCAGAGCAGCTTGCCGGTGCTGACGTCGACGGCGCCGACGGTGGAGCAGTCGCTGTCACCGGTGTTGAGCGCGACGGCGGCGATGTGCTTGGAGTTGACGCCGTACGACGCGGCGCAGAACTCCTTGCTGCCGGCCGGCGGGGCGATCGTCCACAGCTCCTTGCCGTCCGCCGCGTTGAGGCCGCGGATGCCGTAGCTGTCGGCGCGCACCACGGTCTTGTCGGCGCCCCAGATGCCGAGCAGCTGGGCGCCGCTGGTGGCGTTGGCGGGCTTGGGGGCCGTCCAGGCGAGGTTGTACGCGCCGGCCTTGCCGCCACCGCCGCCGCCCGAGCCGCCGGACGTGCCGCCCGACGTGCCGGGGTCGGCGGTGGAGCCGCCGGTCACGCCGCCCGAGGTGCTGCTGCCGCCGCTGTCGGCGGAGGTGTTGTCGTCCTTGTTCTGGGTGAACAGCACGATCAGCCCGGCGACGATGGCGATCGCCAGCACGCCGCCGATGATGCCGCCCCAGAGCATCACCGGGTTGCGCTGCTTGGGCGGCGCGGGTACGGGGGCGCCGGGGAAGCCGAACCCGGACTGCTGCTGCTGCGGGTACCCGTAGCCGCCGGTGGCGTCGGGGCTCGGCGGCGCGGTGTAGCCGTACTGCTGGCCGGTGTTGCCGGCACCGAACGGGGGCTGCTGGCCGGCGGCCGGGTCGTACGGGCCGACCGGTGCGCCGGCCGGCGGCGGGGGCGCCTGCGCGGGGAAGGCGGCGGCGGTGGGCGCGTAGGCGTACTCGCTGCCGGGCGCCGGCGGCTGTCCCGGCGGCGTCGCGGGGGCGGCCGGTCCGGCCTGGCCGGGCACCGGCGCCCCGTCGAGCCGGGTCATCTGGTCCGCCACGGCGGCCGGGTCCGTGCCGGGCGTCCGCCCGAACGAGACGCCCCGGTTGTCGTGCGGTCCGTTGCCCGGCGTGTCGCCTGACCCTGGAGTAGGGTGATCCCCTGCCATCTGATGCCCCGTCATGTCTGGAAGTGTCCCCCGGCCGGGTCACATCCCCGTGGCCGGTGGGACGGGTGAGATTGGGCACCATGGTACGGGTGGCCCGATTTCGCCGGGCCGCAGGAGCCCCGAACCCCGCCCGCCCCGCCCTGAGCTGCCCGGACTCCCCGTCCGGCGGCGCCCTTGACGGGCCGACGGGGCGCGGCCCGCACCGCACGCCCACGCACACTCCGCCAACCCCTCACCTCCCGCCCGGCCACCCCCGCCCCGCACCCGCACCACCTCCGTCGCCGCGCTCCCGCCGACCGCCGCCGTACCCCGTCCCGTCCGGTCGCCGCACCCCGCCGGACACCCCCGGGGCGGCGCTCAGACGCCCCGCCGCCCCCTCCCCGCCACCCGCCGTTCCACCCACGTCGGCCGTCACCGCACCTCCCGGGCCCTCCAGGGCCTAGGCTTCAGGAGTTGAAGGGATCGCCCGGCGGAGGGGTTCCCTCGCCCTTGGGAGGGTGGATCATGTCGACGGACACACCGGGCTCGCAGTCCTCACTGCACCGGGCCAACCTGGAGCGCGTGCTCCGGGCGGTACGGATGGCCGGCTCGCTGACCCAGGCCGAGATCGCCCGCGGTACCGGGCTCTCCGCGGCCACCGTGTCCAACATCGTCCGGGAGCTCAAGGAGAGCGGCACCGTCGTGGTCGCCGACACCTCCTCCGGCGGCCGCCGCGCCCGCAGCGTCTCGCTCAGCGGCGACGCCGGCATCGTGGTGGGCATCGATTTCGGCCACACCCACCTCCGGGTCGCCGTCGGCAACCTCGCGCACCGGGTGCTGGCCGAGGAGAGCGCCCCGATCGACGTGGACGTCTCGGCGGCCCAGGGCTTCGACCGGGCCGAGGCCCTGGTCGAGCGGCTGCTCGCGCAGGCCGGGTTCCGCCCCGACAAGGTGATCGGGGTGGGTCTCGGCGTCCCCGGCCCGATCGACGTGGAGACCGGCGCGCTCGGCTCCACCGCGATCCTGCCGGGCTGGACCGGCATCGCCCCCGGCCACGAGCTGGCCGCGCGCCTCGGCATGCCGGTGCACGTGGACAACGACGCCAACCTCGGCGCCCTGGGCGAGCTGGTCTGGGGCGCGGGCCGTGGCCTGAGCGACCTCGCCTACATCAAGGTGGCGAGCGGCGTCGGCGCCGGCCTGGTGGTCAACGGCCAGATCTACCGCGGCCCGGGCGGCACCGCGGGAGAGATCGGCCACATCACCCTCGACGAGGCCGGCCCGGTCTGCCGCTGCGGCAACCGCGGCTGCCTGGAGACCTTCGTCGGCTCCCGCTACCTGCTGGCCCTGCTCAGCCCCACCCTCGGCCCGGACCTCTCGCTGCCCCGGGTGGTCGAGCTGGCCCACCAGGGCGACCTCGGCTGCCGCCGGGTGATCGCCGACGCGGGCCGCCAGATCGGCACCGGCGTCGCGACCCTCTGCAACCTGCTCAACCCGCGCCGGGTGATCCTCGGCGGCGACCTCGCCGACGCCGGCGAGCTGGTGCTCGCGCCGATCCGGGACTCGGTGGCCCGCTACGCCATCCCGAGCGCGGCCCGCCAGCTGTCGGTGGTGCCCGGCACCCTGGGCGGCCGGGCCGAGGTGCTCGGCGCGCTGGCCCTGGTGATGAGCGAGATGGGCGAGTCCGGCGCGCTCGGCAGATCCGCACAGACGTCCGCCGCTCGACCGTGAGTGCCCGCCGGAGAGCTCTCCGTGGCCGTCGCCGCGCGTGAACCGCACCGTTCGGGGCGGTAACCGGCCAGTGGCACCGGGCGCCCCGCTCCGTGTCCGGTAGGCGGACATTAGACTCGACCGGTCGGCACCGACCGAGACCGTCGGAGCGCGTCGGCACCACCGGGCAGCGACGCCCGTCGGACCGCCCGCGGTCCGCGACTTTGAACGAGGAGGAACGGGTGGCCCTGCTGACCCGCATTCGGGGACCGCGCGATCTCGACCGGCTCACGCCCGGACAGCTGGCGACGCTGGCCCAGGAGATCCGGACCTTCCTGGTGACGGAGGTCTCCAAGACGGGCGGCCACCTCGGCCCGAACCTCGGCGTGGTGGAGCTGACCGTCGCCCTGCACCGGGTCTTCGACTCGCCGCGCGACCGCATCCTCTTCGACACCGGCCACCAGAGCTACGTCCACAAGCTGCTCACCGGCCGCCAGGACTTCACCCGGCTCAAGATGAAGGGCGGCCTCTCCGGCTACCCGTCCCGGGCGGAGTCCGAGCACGACGTCATCGAGAACTCGCACGCCTCCACCGTGCTCTCCTACGCGGACGGCCTGGCCAAGGCCAACCGCGTCCGGGGGAAGAACGACCCGGTGGTGGCCGTGATCGGCGACGGCGCGCTGACCGGCGGGATGGCCTGGGAGGCGCTCAACAACATCGCCGACAACAAGGACCTGCCGGTCGTCATCGTCGTCAACGACAACGAGCGCTCCTACTCGCCGACCATCGGCGGCCTGGCCAACCACCTCGCCACGCTGCGCACCACCCAGGGCTACGAGCGCTTCCTCTCCTGGGGCAAGGACGCGCTGCAGCGCACCCCGGTGGTCGGCCAGCAGCTCTTCGAGACCCTGCACGGAGCCAAGAAGGGCCTGAAGGACTTCATCGCCCCGCAGGGCATGTTCGAGGACCTCGGCCTCAAGTACATCGGCCCGATCGACGGCCACGACCTCATCGCCCTGGAGTCCGCGCTCACCAAGGCGCGCGGCTTCGGCGGCCCGGTGATCGTGCACTGCCTGACCGAGAAGGGCCGCGGCTACCACGCCGCCGAGAACAACGAGGAGGACCGCTTCCACGCGGTCGGCGTCATCCACCCGGACACCGGCCTGCCGGTGAAGAGCTCCGGCAAGGACTGGACGTCGGTCTTCGGCGAGGAGATGGTCGCCCTCGGCCGCGAGCGCGAGGACATCGTCGCGATCACCGCCGCGATGCTGCACCCGGTCGGCCTGGCCCCGTTCGCCAAGGCCTTCCCGGACCGGATCTTCGACGTCGGCATCGCCGAGCAGCACGCCGTCACCAGCGCGGCCGGCCTGGCCACCAACGGCCTGCACCCGGTCTTCGCGGTCTACGCGACCTTCCTCAACCGGGCCTTCGACCAGGTCCTGATGGACGTCGCCCTGCACAAGCTGGGCGTCACCTTCGTGCTGGACCGGGCCGGCGTCACCGGCACCGACGGCGCCTCGCACAACGGCATGTGGGACATGTCGATCCTGCAGGTCGTCCCCGGTCTGCGGCTCGCCGCACCGCGCGACGCCGACCAGGTGCGGGCCCAGCTGCGCGAGGCCGTCGAGGTGACGGACGCCCCGACCGTGGTCCGCTACTCCAAGGGCACGGTCGGCCCGGCCGTCGCCGCGGTGGGCCGGATCGGCGGCATGGACGTGCTGCACGAGAGCGCCCCGGCGGAGGGTGCTGAGGGCCGCCGGGCCGACGTCCTGATCGTCTCGGTCGGCGCGATGGCCCCGACCAGCCTGGAGGTGGCCGGGCTGCTGGCCGCCCAGGGCATCACCGCCACCGTGGTGGACCCGCGCTGGGTCAAGCCGGTGGACAAGGCTCTGCCGGGCCTGGCGGCCGAGCACCGGGCGGTCGTCACGATCGAGGACAACGGCCGGGTCGGCGGCGTCGGCGCGATGGTCGCGCAGGCGCTGCGCGACGCCGAGGTGGACGTCCCGCTGCGTGACTTCGGCATCCCGCAGGAGTTCCTGGACCACGCCTCGCGGGGCGAGATCCTCGCCGAGATCGGCCTCAACGCCCCCGACATCGCCCGTCAGGTGACGGCGCTGGTCTCCCGGCTGGCCCGGCTCGACGTGGCCACCGTCGAGGCCTGAGCCACCGCTCGCGGGGCTCCGGCCCCGTTCCCGGCCCGTCCCCGGGGCGTCCGTTTGCGACAAGTGCGCAACAGTTCGCCCGGGGGAGGCCAGACGCCGGGACGATAATCGCATCGAAAGGCGGGACCGGCGCTGCCCGCGCCGATCCCGCCCGGTAGGTTGTCATGCGTGCCGACCCCCACCCGCCCCCGCCTCGCCGGGCTCGCCGAGCGCCTGCCCGAACGCGTCCGTACCGGGCTCCTGCTGCCCTTCGGCGGGCTGGGAGGGCGGTACTGGACGAGGCTGGTGCCGGTGCTGGCGCTGGTCGCCCTCGTCACCCACATCCCCTCCTTCGTCCGGCCGGTCTGGAGCCCCGACGAGGGCTTCCTCGCCACCCAGGCCCGGATGCTGGCCGACGGCGGCATTCTCTACGACACCGTCGTCGACCGGAAGCCGCCGCTGCTGCCCTGGCTCTACCAGGCCTGCTTCGCGCTCTTCGGCTCCGCCTCGCTCTGGCCGCTGCGCACCCTGGCGGTGGTGGCCCACCTGGTCACCGCGATCCTGCTGGCCTCGATCGCCCGCGGCCGCTGGGGCAACCGGGCCGGCGCCGGGGCCGGGCTGCTGTACCTGCTGGTCTCCATCGGGCTCTCCCCGGAGGACACCCAGGCGGCCACCTTCGAGGTCTTCATGCTGCCCGCCATGGTGGCGGCCTTCCGGTACGCCGAGCGCCGCCGCTGGCTGGCCGCCGGCATCGCCGTGGCGCTCTGCTCGCTCACCAAGCAGACCGGCGGCGCGGTGCTGCTGCCGGTGCTCTGGATGCTCCTCCAGGACGCCCGCCGGCGCGGGGTCCGCTGGCCGCCCGCGCTGTTCAAGATCGGCTTCGGCTTCACTCTGCCGATAGCGCTGGTGGCGGTGATCCTCACCAAGCCGAAGGGCTTCCTGTTCTGGGTGGTCACCGGCAGCGGCGACTACGCCTCGTTCGGCGGCGCCTGGCTGCAGATGACCGGCCGCGCGCTCGGCAACTCGGCGATCCTGGTCGCGGCCGGCCTGGGCTTCCTGCTGCCGGTCGGGCGCAGGCTCTGGCTGAAGTACCGCCACCGCCCGCTGCCGGTCGCGGGGGAGGAGCACGGCTCCACCACCGACCTCTGGGTCTGGCTGCTCTCCTCGGTGGTCGCCGTCAGCGTGGGCTTCCACTTCTTCGGCCACTACTACCTGCAGCTGATGCCCCCGCTGGTGCTGCTGGGCACCGGCGCGGTCGCCACCTCGGCGGTCCGCTGGAAGCCCGTGCTGGTGTACACCACGGTCGCCGCCACCGCGTTCTGGGGGCTGGCGCTGGCCTGGCCCGGGGAGCGGCTGAACCGGACCACCGAGGTGGCCACCGCCGTCGCCGCGCAGACCACCCCGAAGGACACCGTGCTGGTCTGGGGCATGCACCCGGAGCTGTACTGGCTGGCCGACCGCAAGCCGGCCACCCGCTACCTGACGGCCGGATTCCTGACCAACTACAGCGGCGGCAAGGACGGCAACGCCAACGTCGGCGAGCAGTTCAGCGTCAGCAACGCCTGGCAGACCTTCGACAAGGAGCTGGTCGACAACGGCCTCCCCGAGGTGGTCGTGGACGACTCGGGCCTCTCGCCGTACCAGCCGACCCAGATCCCGAAGATCGAGAACCTGCTGGACACCCACTACGAGATGGTCGGCGTCTTCGCCGACACCGTGGTCTACCGCCTCAAGCGCTGAGCCCGGGCCGGGCCGGGGCTCCGGCGCCCGATCCGGCCCCCGCCCCCTCCCGCCCGCCACGGGCCCGTCACGGCCCTGCGCAGCCCCGCTGCGCCCCGCCGACCACGCCCCGCCGGCCCCGCCCCACCACGTCCCGCCGTCGGCGCCGAGCGGCCCGGCAGAACGAAAAGAGCCCCGGTGACCTCCACGGTCACCGGGGCTCCTCGCGTCACTGCTAGGCGGGCAGCGAGGCCACACCCGGGGCGAGGAACGGCTTGCCGTTCACCCGCTCCGAGACGCCCTCACGGTCCAGGTACGGGGTGATCCCGCCCAGGTGGAAGGGCCAGCCGGCGCCGGTGATCATGCAGAGGTCGATGTCCTGCGCCTCGGCGACGACACCCTCCTCCAGCATCAGGCCGATCTCCTGCGCGACGGCCTCCAGGGAGCGGCTCAGCACCTGCTCCTCGGTCAGCACGGTGTCGCCGAAGGAGAGCAGCTCCAGCACCTCGGGGTCGAGGACCTGCTTGCCGTCCACCCAGGTGTAGAAGCCGCGCTTGCCGGCCTTGACGACCTTGCCCAGGTTCTCGGAGACGGTGAACCGCTCCGGGAAGGACCGGTGCAGGGTCTCCGAGACGTGCAGGGCGATGGCCGGGCCGACCAGCTCCAGCAGCACGATCGGGGACATCGGCAGGCCGAGCGGCTCGACGCCCTTCTCGACGGTGGCGATCGGGGTGCCCTCGTCGATGATGTCCTGGATCTCGCCCATGAAGCGGGTCAGGATCCGGTTCACCACGAACGCCGGGGCGTCCTTGACCAGCACCGAGGTCTTCTTCAGCTTCTTCGAGACCCCGAAGGCGGTGGCCAGCGAGGCGGCGTCGGTCTGCTCGCCGCGGACGATCTCCAGCAGCGGGAGGATCGCGACCGGGTTGAAGAAGTGGAAGCCGACGACCCGCTCGGGGTGCTTCAGCTTCGAGGCCATCTCGCTGACCGAGAGGGAGGAGGTGTTGGTCGCCAGCACGCAGGTCGGCGAGACCACGTCCTCCAGGTCGGCGAAGACGGTCTGCTTGACGCCCATCTCCTCGAACACGGCCTCGATCACGAAGTCCGCGTCGCCGAAGCCCGCCGCCTTGTCGAGCGAGCCGGTGACCAGGCCCTTGAGGCGGTTGGCCTTGTCGTTGCCGATCCGGCCCTTGGCGAGCAGCTTGTCGATCTCGGCGTGGACGTAGCCGACGCCCTTGTCGATGCGCTCCTGGTCGATGTCGGTGAGGACCACCGGCACCTCCAGACGGCGGGCGAACAGCAGCGCCAGCTGCGAGGCCATCAGACCGGCGCCGACGACGCCGACCTTGGTGACCGGGCGGGCCAGCGACTTGTCCGGCGCGCCGACCGGGCGCTTGGCCCGGCGCTGCACCAGGTTGAAGGCGTAGATGCCGCTGCGCAGCTCGCCGCTCATGAAGAGGTCGGCCAGGGCCACGTCCTCGGCGTCGAAGCCCGCCTGCAGGTCGGCGTCCTTCACCTGCTGGATGATGTCCAGCGCCTTGTAGGCGGCCGGCGCGGCGCCGTGCACCTTGGCGTCGGCGACCAGGCGGCCCCAGGCGACGGCGTCGTCCCAGGCCTTGCCGCGGTCGATCGCCTCGCGCTCGACGACCACGTCGCCCTTGAGCACCTTGGCGGCCCAGAGCAGCGACTGCTCCAGGAAGTCGGCGGGCTCGAAGATCGCGTCGGCGATGCCGAGCTCGAAGACCTCCTGGCCCTTGAGCTGCTTGTTCTGGTTCATCGAGTTCTCGATGATGACCTTGACGGCCTTGGCCGGGCCGATCAGGTTCGGCAGCAGGGTGCAGCCGCCCCAGCCGGGGACGAGGCCGAGGAAGACCTCGGGCAGCGAGAACGCCGGGACGCCCGCGCTGACGGTGCGGTAGGTGGCGTGCAGGCCGACCTCGACACCGCCGCCCATGGCCGCGCCGTTGTAGAACGCGAAGGACGGGACGGGCAGCGCGGCGATCCGCTTGAAGACGTCGTGGCCGCCCTTGCCGATGGCCAGCGCGTCCGCGTGCTCCTTGAGCAGCTCGACGCCCTTGAGGTCGGCGCCGACCGCGAAGATGAACGGCTTGCCGGTGATCGCGACACCGGCGATCGTGCCCGCGGCGGCCTCGGCCTCGACCTGGTCCAGCGCGGTGTCCAGCTTCAGCAGCGAGCCCGGGCCGAAGGTGGTCGGCTTGGTGTGGTCGAAGCCGTTGTCCAGGGTGATCAGGGCCAGCTTGCCGGCCTGCAGCGGCAGGTCGAGGTGGCGCACGTGCGCGGTCGTGATGACCTCGCCCGGGAACAGCCGGGCGCCGTGCTGGAGCAGATCGGTCGTGGTGCTCATGGTCACTTACCACCCTCGAAGTGCGGGTTCTCCCAGATGATGGTGCCGCCCATGCCGAAGCCGATGCACATCGTGGTGAGGCCGTAGCGGACGTCCGGGCGCTGCTCGAAGCGGCGGGCCAGCTGGTTCATCAGGCGCACGCCGGAGGAGGCCAGCGGGTGACCGAAGGCGATGGCGCCGCCGAACGGGTTGACCCGCTCGTCGTCGTCCGCGATGCCGTAGTGGTCGAGGAAGGCCAGTACCTGGACGGCGAAGGCCTCGTTGACCTCGAAGGCCTGGATGTCGTCGATCGTCAGGCCGGCCTTGGCCAGCGCCTTCTCGGTCGCCGGCACCGGGCCGATGCCCATCACCTCGGGCTCGACGCCCGCGAAGGCGTACGAGACCAGGCGCATCCTGACCGGGAGGCCGAGCTCCTCGGCGACGTCCTCGGCGGCCAGCAGGGAGGCGGTGGCACCGTCGTTGAGACCGGCCGAGTTGCCCGCGGTGATGTTGCCGTGCGGGCGGAACGGGGTCTTCAGGCCGGCCAGCGACTCCATCGTGGTGCCCGGGCGCAGCGGCTCGTCCACGGTGGCCAGGCCCCAGCCGGTCTCGCCGACCTCGGGGTTGGTGTTGCGGATCGAGATCGGCACCAGGTCGGGCTGGATGTCGCCGTTGGCGTACGCCTTGGCGGCCTTCTCCTGGGAGCGCACGGCGTAGGCGTCGCACCGCTCCTTGGTGATGTGCGGGAACCGGTCGTGCAGGTTCTCCGCGGTCATGCCCATGAACAGGGCGGACTCGTCGACGAGCTTCTCGGAGACGAAGCGCGGGTTCGGGTCGACGCCCTCGCCCATCGGGTGGCGGCCCATGTGCTCGACACCGCCGGCCACGACCACGTCGTACGCGCCGAAGGCGATGCCGCCGGCGGTCGCGGTGACGGCGGTCAGCGCGCCGGCACACATGCGGTCGATCGAGTAGCCGGGGACGGACTTCGGCAGGCCGGCCAGCAGGGCGGCGGTGCGGCCGATCGTCAGGCCCTGGTCGCCGATCTGCGTGGTGGCCGCGACGGCGACCTCGTCGATCCGCTCGACGGGCAGGCTCGGGTTTCGGCGCACGAGTTCCCGGATGCACTTGACGACGAGGTCGTCGGCGCGGGTCTCGTGGTAGATGCCCTTCGGGCCGGCCTTGCCGAACGGGGTGCGGACGCCATCGACGAAGACGACGTCCCTCGCGGTACGAGGCACGGGGGCTCTCCTCCCAGGGACCAACAGGTTGAGGTGGGCAGGCTGCCGCCGTCCGTCGCAGAGAGGACGTGGGCGGTGCCGCTTCACCGCCATGCTACCCGCCGGTAACCAACCTGCCCAGGCCCGGCGGCCCGATCTCCGGGTGTGTCCCGCGACACGTGCCCCGAAGGCCGGGTACGACGGAGGGGATGCCGTCCGAAGACGGCATCCCCTTCCGGTCCTGCGCGGGGCCGGCCCGCTCAGTCGGTCGCGTCGGCGGCGTCGGCGAAGGCGGCGGCGACGGCCGGTGCCACCAGGGCGACCTGCCACGCCCGGGCGCCGAGCCGGCGCAGCGCGGCGGCCACGTTGTCGGCGCCGGCATCGGCCGGCGGCTCCCAGGACACCCGGCGGACGAGGTCCGGGGTGATCAGGTTCTCGGCCGGCAGGTTGTGCTGCTCGGCCAGCTCGCTGACGGCGGCCCGGGCCCCGGAGAGCCGGGCGGCCGCGACCGGGTCCTTCTCGGCCCAGGCGCGCGGCGGCGGCGGGCCGTCGTGCGGCGCGGAGGCCGGCGGCAGCTGGTTCTCCGGGATCTCCCGGCCCCGCTGCACGGCGGCCAGCCACTGCTCCAGCTGCCGGCGGTGCACCCGCGGCCCGAAGCCCTGGACGGCCTGGAGCGCGGCGACGTTGAGCGGCATGGCCAGGGCGGCGTTGACGATCGCGGCGTCCGAGAGCACCCGGCCCGGCGAGACGTCCCGCTCCTGGGCCAGCCGGTCGCGGGTCAGCCAGATCTCGCGGACCACGGCCAGCTGGCGGCGACGGCGGACCTTGTGCAGCTGCGAGGTGCGGCGCCACGGGTCGGTGCGCGGTGCCGGGCGGGGCGCGGAGGCGATCGCGGCGAACTCCTCCAGCGCCCAGTCGAGCTTGCCCTGGGCCTCCAGCTCCTGTTCGAGCGCGTCGCGCAGCTCGACCAGCACCTCGACGTCCAGGGCGGCGTAGCGCAGCCACGGCTCGGGCAGCGGGCGGGTGGACCAGTCCACCGCCGAGTGCTCCTTGGCGAGGCTCAGGCCGAGCACGCTCTCGGTCATCGGCCCGAGGCCGACCCGGGCGAACCCGGCGATCCGCCCGGCCAGCTCGGTGTCGAAGAGCCGCTGCGGGCGCATGCCGACCTCGGCGAGGCAGGGCAGGTCCTGGGTGGCGGCGTGCACCACCCATTCGGTGTCCGCGAGGGCGGCGCCCAGCCCGCTGAGGTCGGGACAGGCGATCGGGTCGATCAGCGCGGTGCCGGAGCCCGCGCGGCGCAGCTGGATGAGGTACGCGCGCTGGCCGTACCGGTAGCCGGAGGCCCGCTCGGCATCGACGGCAACCGGTCCGGTGCCCGCGGCGAAGGCGGCGACGGTGGCGGCCAGCGCCCGCTCGTCCGCCACGACTGGCGGGATCCCCTCCTTCGGTTCGAGGAGTGGGACCGGGGCTGCT
This sequence comes from Kitasatospora sp. NBC_01560, assembly GCF_045208415.1. NCBI lineage: Bacteria > Bacillati > Actinomycetota > Actinomycetes > Kitasatosporales > Streptomycetaceae > Kitasatospora > Kitasatospora sp. NBC_01560. Next base: position 6,649,429 of record NZ_CP109364.1, read on the forward strand.
TCTTCTGGGATGGCTGCTACGGCGTCGGTCACCTACCAAGGGTACGACGGACCTCGCAGCCGGGAGTGTTGTCGGACTGGTCAGACCGGGTCGGCGGGCACGCCCGCGCGCGTCACCGGGCGGGCCCGGTGCGGCCACGGGCGCGTCGCCCGGCACGGTCGGCGCGGCGGCGCCCGACGCCGCTGCGGCGGCTCTGGAGGAACGTTCCTCCAGAGCCGCCGCAGCGGTCCCACCGACGACTCAGTGGATGATGCCGGTACGCAGGGCGACCGCGACCATGCCGGCCCGGTCGCCGGTGCCCAGCTTGCGGGCGATCCGGGCGAGGTGGCTCTTCACGGTGAGCGCGGACAGGCCCATCGCGACGCCGATCGCCTTGTTGGACTGGCCCTCGGCGACCAGTCGCAGCACCTCGACCTCGCGGCCGGAGAGCTCGCGGTAGGCGGCCTGCTGCGTGCCCGGCGCACCGGGGGCCCCGGGGGCGCCCGGCGCACCGGCCGCACCCGGCACGCCCGGCATGCCGGGGCGGCGCATCCGGCCGGCCAGGCCGCCGGCACCGAGGGGGAGACCGGGGCGGCCCGGCATGGCGACGTTGGTCCGGGTACCGGTGACCACGTAGCCCTTGACGCCGCCGGCCAGCGCGCTGCGGACCGCGCCGATGTCGTCGGCGGCGGAGAGTGCCAGGCCGTTCGGCCAGCCCGCGGCGCGGGTCTCGGCCAGGATGGTCAGCCCGGAGCCGTCCGGGAGGTGGACGTCGGCGACGCAGATGTCGCGCGGGGTGGAGACCCGGGGGCGGGCCTCGGCGATCGAGGACACCTCGATCACGTCACGGACGCCGAGCGCCCAGAGGTGGCGGGTGACGGTGTTTCGGACACGGGGATCGGCGATGACCACCATGGCGGTGGGCTTGGTCGGCCGGTAGGCGACCACGTTTGCGGGGTGCTCAAGAAGGACCGACACCAGGCCTCCTGCGGGGAGTGGCGGACGGAACCCCGATGGGGGCGGTCGGAGTGTTCCGCGTTCGGAAAGGGTCACAGTCTGCTTCGGCAACAACCGTGCCCGGCTTTAGCGAAAGATCACGATCTAGTGAGTAACAATACGGACAAATCGTGCAGGTGACTGATTACGACATGCCTGGAAATCGCACAAAATCGATCAGATCTCGGCGGGGGACGGTCGGCTCCGACCGGTTAATTGACGCAGAGCGGATCCGAAGTCACACTCCGTCAGCCCTGGGGGTGGCGGCGGGCACGCCGGGGCCGACCGGCCCGGAAGCCACCCGTCAGTGCGAACGCGGGCGCCGGCGGGCGGGCATCGGGACCACCCCGCCGAGTGACGGCACGTCGGCCGTGGGCTGCGGCGCCGGGGCGGCCGGCGGCAGGCCGGCGCCGAGACAGAGGAGGTCCCCCCAGGCCGCGAGGTGCCGCTCGAAGCGTCCGTCGGCCGGCGTCCAGGACGCCCGGATCTCGATCTCGGTGGACGACTCCCGGTCGGCCAGGCCGCCGAAGTACTGCGAAGCGCACCTGGTCACCGTGCCCGACGGCTCCGCGTAGCCCGCGCCGTGCGCCTGCAGCGCGTCCAGCAGCCAGGCCCAGCCGACCTCGGAGAGCATCGGGTCGCCGGCCATCTCCGGCTCCAGCTCCGCCCGGGTCATGGTCACCACGCGGAAGTCCCCGTTCCAGGCCTCCTGGCCGGCCGGGTCGTACAGCAGCACCAGCCGGCCGTCGGCCAGCTCGTCGCCGTCCACCTCAACCGTGGCGGTCAGGGCGAAGGCGTGCGGGGCGAGCCGGCGGGGGGCCGGGGCGGGGGAGAGGGAGAGCTCGGGGCGCAGCCGCGCGCCCGTCAGGGCCTCGACGGCGGCCCGGAACTCCCTCGGCGCCGCCTCCCGACCCGTTCCGCCACCTGTTCCGCCACCCTGTGCGGGGTGCCCGCCGACCGCTGCCATGACCCGAAGACTAGGTCGAAAACCTGGGTAATCGCCGTAACTTCTGCTCACGCGGCGTGCCGGACCGGCAAACCGGCCAGATCTTGGAGGAACCGACGAGACCGGCCGGAAAGGCGGGTGGGGAGCGCGTGCGAAGATTTGAACCGTGAGCGAGACTACGGCAGACACCACGGCGGCCGCCCAGGCCGGCACCACCCCCGGTCAGCAGGCCCCCGCGCGCCGCGGCGCCGCGTACGACTCCGCGTTCCTGCGCGCGTGCCGGCACGAGCCGGTGCCGCACACCCCCGTGTGGTTCATGCGCCAGGCGGGCCGCTCGCTGCCCGAGTACCTGAAGGTCCGCGAGGGCATCCCCATGCTGGAGTCCTGCATGCGGCCCGAGCTGGTCAAGGAGATCACCCTCCAGCCGGTGCGCCGGCACAAGGTGGACGCGGCGATCTTCTTCAGCGACATCGTGGTGCCGCTCAAGGCGATCGGCATCGACGTCGACATCAAGCCCGGCATCGGCCCGGTCATCGCCGACCCGATCCGCACCGCCGAGGACCTCCGGCGGCTCCGCCCGCTGGAGCCCGACGACGTCCCCTACATCACCGAGGCGATCGGCCTGCTGGTCGACGAGCTCGGCGGCACCCCGCTGATCGGCTTCGCCGGTGCGCCGTACACGCTGGCCAGCTACCTGGTCGAGGGCGGCCCGTCCAAGAACCACGAGAACACCAAGGCCATGATGTACGGGCAGCCCGAGCTGTGGGCCGCCCTGGTCGACCGGCTCGCCGACATCACCTCCGCCTTCCTCAAGGTGCAGATCGAGGCCGGCGCCTCCGCCGTCCAGCTGTTCGACTCCTGGGTCGGCGCGCTCGCCCCGGAGGACTACCGCCGCTCCGTCATGCCCGCCAGCACCAAGGTGTTCGACGCCGTCGCCGGCTACGGCGTGCCGCGGATCCACTTCGGCGTCGGCACCGGCGAGCTGCTCGGCCTGATGGGTGAGGCCGGCGCGGACATCGTCGGCGTCGACTGGCGGGTGCCGCTGAACGTCGCCGCCGAGCGCGTCGGCCCCGGCAAGGGCCTCCAGGGCAACCTCGACCCGGCCGTGCTCTTCGCGCCCACCGAGGCCGTCGAGACCAAGGCCCGCGAGGTGCTGGACGCCGCCCGGGCCCTCGGCACCAGCGGCCACATCTTCAACCTCGGCCACGGCGTGCTGCCCAGCATGGACCCGGACGCGCTCAGCCGGCTCGTCGCGTTCGTGCACGAGGCCAGCGCGCGCTGAGCCCCCGGCGCCCGAGGCGCCCGACCGGGCGGCGGGCCCCCTTCGCGCGGGGGCCCGCCGCCCGTCGTTCGTCCTGCCGCCGGTGCTCAGCCGTCCTGCCGCTCCGCCGTCGCCTCCTCCTTGGCCTCCTCGGCCGGCACCGCCGGCGCCCCGGCCGCTACCGTGCGGCGCCGGCGGACCAGCCGGAACGCCAGCGCCGCCGGTACCAGCACCAGCAGGAACGGCGCGGCCGCGGCCACCGCCACCGCGAGGCCGCGCACGATCGCAACCAGGACGTGCCAGCCGCCGCCCAGCGCGGAGCCGACCGCGGCCAGGAACCCGTCCTCCTCCTTCTCCGGCGCGACCGGCACCGGGGCCGCCTGCTGCCGCACGTCCACCGTGACGGTGGAGAGCGACGTCCGCGCCGACAGCTCCTTCAGCTGCTTCTGCAGCGACTCCAGATCCGCCTCGCGGCGGCTCAGCTCGCCCTCCAGGCTGGTGACCTCGCCCAGCGTCTTCGCCTGCGCCATCAGCGCCCGGACCCGGTCGACGCTCGCCTGCTGGGTCTGCACCCGGCTGGAGACGTCCGCCACCTGCTGGGTGAGGTCGTCGGCCTGACTGCGGCGCGACAGCACCTCGCCGAGCGCGGCGAGCCGGTCCAGCGTCTGCTGGAACGTCGCCGACGGCACCTTCACGGTGATCTGGCCGCTCTGCCCGGAGCCCTCACCGGTGCCGCTGACCGTCTCGGCGCCGACGTAGCCCCCGGCCGCCGCCGCCAGCTCCCGCGCCTTCGCCAGCGCCCCGGCCACGTCCTTCGTCCGCACCGACAGCTGCGCCGTGTACGCGATCAGCCGGGGGTCGGCCACCGGCACGGCGCCGGTCTGCGCCGCCCCGTCGGCGGCCGGTGCGCCCGCCTTCGCGGCAGCCGACGGCTGCACCGGCGCCGCCCCCACCGCGGGCGCACCGGCCGCCGCAGCCCCCTCCTGCTTGGCCGCCGCCGCACTGTCCGCGCCGCGCTCGGCACCCGCGCCGCACCCGCCGGCCAGCACCGCCACCGTGACCACCGCGACGGCCGCCGCCGCTCCGCGCCCCGCTCCGCGCCGTTCTCGCACCACGATCGTGCCCTCCCCAAGTCCTCTGGCCGGAGCCCCCGTTGGGGCGTCCGGCCCATTGGACGGTGGCGCCGCCCGATCGGACCCGCCCGGGAGATCGCAACTCGGTCACGGCTCGGCCGCGGCCCGGACAAGGCGGCGGCCCGGGCCGCCGCCGCAGCGCGCCCGCGCAGGCCCGGCCGGGCGCTATTTTGGGTCCCATGAGTGAGTTGCCGGACTGGATGTACGCACCCCGGGCGGAGGGGTGGATCGCCGACGACCTCGACCACCTTCCGCAGGCACCGCGGCACACCGAACTGATCGACGGAGTGCTGGTCTTCATGATGTCCCCGCAGCGCTCCTGGCACAGCCGGGTCGTCACCGCCCTGACCGCCTTGTTGGAGGCTCTCGTACCGGACGGGTACCTGGCCGAGCGTGAGATGACGGTCAAGCTCGACCGGCACAACCGCCCCGAGCCGGACCTGCTGGTCGCGGTGGGCTCGTACGATCCGGACCGCACCTGGTACGCCGCCGAGGAGGTCTCGCTCGTCGTGGAGGTCGTCTCGCCGGAGTCGGCGCACCGGGACCGCACCGTCAAGCTGCGCAAGTACGCCGAGGCCGGGATCGCGCACTACTGGGTGATCGAGGAGGAGGACGGCCTCCCCGTGGTGCACGTCTACGAGCTGGACGCCGCCACCTCCGCGTACGCGCCCGCCGGGATCTTCCGGAGCCTGCTGGAACGGCCGGTGCCGTTCCCCGTCGCCGTCGACCTCGACGCGCTCGTGCCGGCCCCGAACCGGTCGAAGGGGTCGAAGCGGGCGGATTGAGGCAAAGATGTAAGGACCTGCGAGACTGCGGGGCATGGCGCAAGCACAGGTCGTGGTGATCGGCGGAGGTATCGCGGGGCTGGCCGCGGCGGCGTTCCTCTCGGGGGCGGCCGGCGGGCCGGCGCGGGCCCGGGTGACGCTGCTGGAGGCCTCGGAGCGGCTCGGCGGGAAGCTGTTCGGCGGCGAGGTCGGCGGGGTCCGGGTGGACCTCGGGGCCGAGTCGATGCTCGCCCGGCGGCCCGAGGCGGTCGAGCTGGCCCGCGCGGTCGGGCTCGGCGCCGAGCTGGAGCCGCCGACCACCGCCAGGGCCGCGATCTGGACGCGCGGCGCGCTGCGGCCGCTGCCCGGCGGCCAGGTGATGGGCGTCCCGGGGGACTTGGCGGCGCTCGCGGCGTCCGGGGTGCTGAGCCCGGAGGGCCTGGAGCGGGCCCGGCACGAGGGCACCGGGGAGCGCGTCACGGACGACGTGGCGATCGGGCGCTACGTCGCCGACCGGCTGGGCCGCGAGGTGGTGGACCGGCTGGTCGAGCCGCTGCTCGGCGGCGTCTACGCCGGGCGCGCGGACGAGATCTCGCTGCGCGCCGCCGTGCCGCAGCTGCTGGAGATCGCCCGCGGCGGCGGCTCGCTGGTCGAGGGCGTGCACGCGCTGGCCACCCGCCCGCAGACCGTCTCGACCCCCGTCTTCCAGGGCCTGCGCGGCGGCCTCGGCACCCTGCCCGTGGCCGTCGCCGAGGCCTGCGCCGCGGCCGGCGTCGACCTGCGCACCGGGACGGCGGTGGACGGCCTGCGCCGCACCGCCGACGGCTGGCGGGTGGTCACCGGCAGCGGGGAGGTGCTGCACGCGGACGCCGTGGTGCTGGCCGTGCCCGCGCCCGCCGCGGCCCGGCTGCTGCGCGCCGACGTGCCCGGGGCGGCGGCCGAGCTGGACGGCGTCGAGTACGCGGGGATGGCGCTGGTCACGCTGGCCTTCCGGCGGGCCGACCTGCCGGAGCCGCCGGCCGGCAGCGGGTTCCTGGTGCCGCCGGTGGACGGCCGCCGGATCAAGGCGTCCACCTTCTCGTCCAACAAGTGGGGCTGGCTGGAGCGCTCGGCCCCGGACAGCTTCCTCCTGCGCACCTCGCTCGGCCGGCTGCGCGAGGAGCAGCCGCTGGACCTGCCGGACGAGGAGCTGGTGGCGCGCTCGCTGGCCGACCTGGGCGAGGCGATCGGCCTGACCGCCCGGCCGTACGACACGGCCGTCACCCGCTGGCCGGCCGGCCTGCCGCAGTACCCGGTCGGCCACCTCGACCGGGTGACCCGGATCCGGGCCGCCGCCGCGCGGGTCGGCGCCCTGGCGCTGTGCGGGGCCGCGTACGGCGGCGTGGGCATCCCGGCGTGCATCGCGAGCGCCCGGGCGGCCGTAGCGGAGATCGACAAGGTGTTGACCCCGGCGACCGGGGCGGACGTCACGGAGAGGACAATGGGCGCATGACTGAGACCGTTGAGCAGCAGCCGGAGCAGCAGCCCGAGAAGAAGAAGGCGCGCGACCTGAACCAGGTCATCCGCTACACCATGTGGTCGGTGTTCAAGCTCAAGGGCGCCCTGCCCGAGGACCGCACCGCGCTGGCCACCGAGGTGGAGGAGCTGTTCGAGCAGCTCGCCGCGAAGGACGTCACGGTGCGCGGGACGTACGACGTGTCCGGGCTGCGCGCGGACGCCGACATCCTGGTCTGGTGGCACGCGGCGGACTCGGACGACCTCCAGGAGGCGTACAACCGCTTCCGCCGGACCGGCCTGGGCCGCGAGCTGGAGCCGGTCTGGTCGAACATGGCGCTGCACCGCCCGGCGGAGTTCAACAAGTCGCACATCCCGGCGTTCCTCGCCGACGAGCGCCCGCGCGACTACGTCTGCGTCTACCCGTTCGTCCGCTCCTACGAGTGGTACCTGCTGCCGGACGCCGAGCGGCGCGCGATGCTCGCCGAGCACGGCCAGATGGCGCGTGGCTACCCGGACGTGCGGGCCAACACGGTGGCCTCGTTCGCGCTCGGCGACTACGAGTGGCTGCTCGCCTTCGAGGCGGACGAGCTGCACCGGATCGTCGACCTGATGCGCGACCTGCGCCCGTCCCGCGCGCGACTGCACGTGCGCGAGGAGGTGCCGTTCTACACCGGGCGCCGCAAGCCGGTCAGCGAGCTGCTGAACGGCCTGGTCTGAGACCGGAGCCCCGGACGTGCCGAGGGCCGGTCCCCCCGATCGGGGGGACCGGCCCTCGGCACGTCCGGCCCGGCCCCGGCCCGGCCCCGGCCCGGCCCCGGCCCGGCCCCGGCCCGGCCCCGGCCCGGCCCCGGCCGGCCCCGGCCCGGCCCCGGCCGGCCCCGGCCGGCCCCGGCCGGCCCCGGCCGGCCCCGGCCGGCCCCGGCCGGCCCCGGCCGGCCCCGGCCGGCCCCGGCCGGCCCCGGCCGGCCCCGGCCGACCCCGGCCGGGCGCGGTCAGTGCCGGTGACCCAGGGCCGCGCGGAGCCGGGCGTCGGGGTGGGCGGCGGGGCCGATCATCGCGACGGCGGTGAGCAGTTCGCGCTCGTCGTCGTCGGTCAGGCCGCGTTGGCGCGGTGGGCGGACCTCGCGGAGCACCTCCTGCCCGACCGGCGACGCCCAGTGGGTGTAGGGGTAGACGTCGACCCGGGCCATCAGCAGCGTGCCCGAGGTGAGCACCAGCGGCAGCGCGAACCAGGCGAGCGCCGCCGACGCGTCACCCCCGGTCAGGCCGGCGACGGCCAGCGCGCCGGCCAGCAGGACCAGCGACAGCAGCAGCGCCTGCCGGACCTGCCGGATCACCAGCACCGTGTGCTGCTGCACCAGGGCCGGGGTGGCCAGGCCGGCCAGCGAGAGCCGGGCGCCGATCTCCAGCACGGTGGGGTGGACGGCCATCGCCCGGCGCAGCTCGTCCGTCCGGCACTGGCCGTCCGGGCCGGCGGCGGCGACCACCGCGCGTTCCAGCCGGCTGCGGCCCCTCGGGTCGACGACGGTGGTCCAGCCGGTGTGGGCGAGGTGCAGCCGGCCGCGCGAGGCCATCAGGACCAGGGCGAGCTCGACCACCCGCTCCGGGCCGCCCGCCAGGTACGCCGTCTCGTACAGCCCGACCCCGACCGCCTCGGGCGGCCGGGGGCCGTCCTGGCCGGCGAGCGCGTCGGCGGTGGCGGTCATCCGGACCAGCCGGATGCAGGAGAGCACCGCGGCGGCGCAGGCCGGGATCAGGAAGAGCAACCACATGGGCTTGTTGTAGACCCGCCCTCACCTTGTGCGGAACGCAATTCCGGACCGCGATACCGAACTGTGACTCGGGAGGGCCCCGGCCCCGGGAGCCCCGGGGGCCTCAGGAGCTGCAGGAACTGCCGCCGCCGCAGCTGCTGGAGGACCCGCAGGAGCTCGACGAGGACCCGCAGCTGCTGGAGGAGCCGCAGCTCGACGAGGACGAGCCGCAGGAGCCGGACGAGGAGCCGCAGGAGCTGCCGCCGCAGGAGCTGGACGAGGAGCCGGAGTCCGAGGAGGACCCGCACCACACGGTGCTGCTCGCGCAGGAGGACGAGGACGAGCCGGAGGAGGACGAGGACGAGCCGGCGCCGGCCGCCACCCGGGCGGCCTCCAGCTCGGCGGCGGCCGCGGCCGTCATCGCCGCCTCCAGCTCGCCGTCCTCCAGGCCGGCCACGGCCAGCCCGCCCAGCGCGATCGAGCCGAGCAGCACGCCCCCGGCGGCGCGGGGCGCCAGGCCGACCGAGGGCTGCCACGGCTTGCCGGTGTTCATCAGGCCGAGCTGGCGCCGGCCGGCCGGGGTGACCCGGCCCTTGAGCGGCCAGGTCACGATCAGCGAGATCAGCCCGACCACCAGCAGCACCAGCGGGACGGCGAGCGCCGGTCGGTCCGCGCCGGCGTCGCCGCGGTCGAGGGCGAAGGCCAGCACGGTGGTCACCACCACCAGCAGCAGCGCCCACCAGAGCAGCCGGCGCGCGGTCCTGGCCCGGCGCAGCTTGGCGGGGTTGCGCATCAGACCGCGGTCGGCGAGCCCGTCGCCCAGCTTCTGGACGGCCGGCGAGCGCATCACGGTGCGGCGCAGCGGCGCGAGGTCCTGCTGCCCGGTCGGGCCGATCGCCTCGACGATCGCTTGGTCCACGGCGTCGTACGGCCGGTCGGCGGTCAGCGTGACCAGCCCGGCCCGGTTGACGACGACGTGGCCGGCCTGGTGCATCCGGACGAAGGCGGTGTCGAAGACCCGGCCGGGACCGCCGGAGAGGAAGGCGGTCTCCAGCAGCGGCAGCCCGCGGCCGGGCAGGCCCCGGGCGTACGGGACGCGCAGGACGGCCTGCCGGGCCCGTGACGCGTGGACGGCGGCGGCGAGCAGCAGGACGGCGGGGACGAAGAAGCAGACGTTGTGCCACATGGGCGGTTCCCCCGGGTGGTGAAGTGTGCAGGAGATCGGGTCAGTGCGGCCGGCGGCCGGGCCGCAGGCTCCGGCGCAGCCGGGTGAGCGGGCCGGGCGGCTGCTCCGGGGCGGGGCCGCGGAGCCACTGCTCCAGGGCCCGGCGCTGTTCGGGGCCGAGGCCCTCGCCGGCGCCGTACGCGGAGGTGTTGGCCACCGCCCAGGCGGCGAAGGCCCGGGCGTCGGCGCGGTAGCCGCCGGCCTGCGGGTGCCGGCGGGCGTAGGCCAGGAAGAGCGGCCCGAACCGCGGCCCGAGCAGGCGGGCGAGCTCCGGGGCCACCTTGGCCGTGGTGTCGCGGCGCTTGCGGGCCAGGCCCAGTGCCTGGGCGTGGACCTGCGCCTCGTCGAAGCCGGGCGGGACCGGACCGCCCGCCACGAGGGCGGTCAGCAGGGCCTCCTGGCGCTCGGCCAGCCGGGCGCGGGCGGCGGCGAGCCCGGCCTCCTCGGGGGTCGTCACGGTCGCCGCGCCCCGTCCAGGACGCGCCGGACGGCGTCCAGCTCGGCGGCGAGCTCGGCCGGCGGCGGGAAGGCGGCGTCGCGTTCCAGCAGCACACCGGGCGGGACGACCCGCGCGCACAGCTCGGCCAGCACCTCCAGGACGGGCTCGGTGACGGGGTGCGCGTGGGTGTCGTGCCAGACGCCGTCGACCAGCTGACCGCCCGCCACGTGGACGTAGGCGAGTGCCTCCAGGGGCAGCCGGTCCAGCTCGGCCGCTGGGTCCAGACCGAGGTTGACCCGGTTGGTGTGCAGGTTGGCGACGTCGATCAGGAGCCGGACGCCGGTGCGTTCGACCAGCTCGGCGAGGAACTGCCCCTCGGTGAGCTCGTCGTCCGGCCAGGCCAGCTGGGCGGCGATGTTCTCCAGGGCCAGCGGCACCGGCAGCTGGTCCTGGGCGATCCGGACGTTCTCCGCGATCACGGCGAGCGCGTCGCGCGAGCGCGGCACCGGAAGCAGGTGCCCGGCCTCCAGGCCGCCGGCCCGGACGAACGCCAGGTGTTCGGTGACCAGCGGGGCGTCGAGCGCCGCGACGGTCCCGGCGAGCGCGGCGAGCCGGGCCGGGTCGGGCCGGTCGGCGCCGCCGAGGCCGAGCGAGACGCCGTGCGGGACGACGGTGACGCCGCGCTCCCGCAGGGCCAGCAGTGAGGCGGGCAGGTGGCCGGCGCAGATGTTCTCGGCGACCACCTCGACCCAGTCGAGGCCTGGCTGCCGCTCGACCACGACGTCGATCTCGCTGCGCCAGCCGAGGCCGACGCCGAGCGTGACCTGCCCGGTGTGCCGGGCCGGGGCGCTCTTCGCGGAGGTGTCCGGCGCAGCGGCGTTCGGTGCGGGGAGTCCCGGTGCAGGGAGTCCCGGCGCAGCGGAGTTCGGCGCAGCGGAGTTCGGCGCAGGGGAGATCATCGGTGCGCCCCCTTCGGAGGGCTGGGTGGGGAGCCGTCGGCCGGCGCGGGCGTCGTCGCCAGGGCCGGTCCGGGCTGTGCTGCTGAGGATGTCCCCGGGCGGGGCGGCTGCCAAGCCTTGCCCGGTCATCTCAGAGCATTATTTGAGCTTGCGGATCCGGAGGTCAGGGACTTTGGTCCCGTCCGGGCCGAGAACGCGCAGGTGGGAGCGGAAATTCAAAGGCGAACCGGGTGGTCGGGCGCTAGCGTGACACGCCTATGACGACACTGACGATTCGTGACTTCCGCCCCGAGGACGCCGCGGCCGTGGCCGCCGCCCACAGCGCCGGCCGCGAGCACCTGGTGCTCACGCCCGAGACCTTCGTGTGGATGGACGCCAACTTCCCCGCGGAGCAGCATCACCGCACCCTGGTCGCCGAGGTCGACGGCCAGGTGGCCGGCGCGCTGCGCTGCGGCCTGGTCACCGGCACCAGCACCAAGGGCGTCGGCTACGCCAACGGCAGCATCCTGCCCGCGCACCGGCGCCGGGGCGCGTTCACCGCGCTGCTGGGCGCGGCCGAGGCGCACCTCGCCGAGCACGGCGTGGTCGAGGTGCACAGCTGGGTGGACGACGAGCCGGCGGCACTGGAGTTCGCGGCGAACCGCGGCTTCACCGCCGGCCGGACGGCCCACTTCGGCGGCCGGGACCTCGCGCTCCCGCTCCCGGCGGCCCCCGCGGTGCCGGCGGGCGTCGAGCTGCGCCCGGCGAGCGAGTGGGCGGACGACCCGTACCCGATCTTCGTCGTCGAGGCGGACGCGATCCGCGACGAACCGGGCGAGGTCGTGATGGACGCCGCCGACTACGAGGAGTTCCTGAACGGGGACTGGGCCCGCCCGGACTTCGACCGCGAGCTGACCGTGGTCGCGGTGCTCGACGGCGAGCCGGTCGCGTTCAGCGCGGTGCAGACGGACGGCGCGGACCGCTACTGGTCGGCCTTCACGGCCTGCCGGCGGGACTTCCGGGGGCGCGGCCTGAGCAAGCTCGCCAAGTACGAGTCGCTGCGCCGGGCCCGGGAGGCCGGCTACCGCCGGGCGTACACCAGCAACGACGCGACCAATGCGCCGATGCTCGCGATCAACGAGTGGCTCGGGTACGAGCGCTGTGCGAGCGAGCGGAAGTTCACCAAGCAGCTGGGCGGCTGACGGGAGCACAGTGGGCCGCCGGCGGGCCGCCGGGGGCGGGGCGCACGCGCGGCGGCGCGCGCCGGGCGAGCTGCTGTGCCGGGAGTTCCCGGTGTTCTACGGGGCATCACCTCACGGCAGACAGTTCGTGCCCGAGTATTCCCCGCGGGGGGTGGTATGGAGATCCTGCTTCAGGTCCTGATCGGATTCGTTCCGGCCGTGATCGGCTTCCTCGCGGCCCGCTCCCTCGCCCGCACCCGGCTGTTCCTCCGCTACGGCTTCCTCCGGGCGCTGCTCGCGCCGTACAGCCGGGTGCAGATCGTCACCCCGAGCATCGAGGTGGCGGAGTTCGCCTTCGCCAAGGACGGCCGCCGGCTGACCAGCCGCGGCCCGCGGAACGTCCTCTTCATGCCGATGGCCGAGGCCCGGGCGATCGCCCAGCTCACCGACCTGCTGCGGAAGGTCAACCGCAAGGCGACGATCGAGCTGGTCACCGCCGGGGCGCAGGACCCGCGGATGCCGACCTTCTCGGTCGGCGGCCCGAGCGTCAATCCGTACTCGGCGAGCGTGCTCGGTGCGGCCTTCCCGGACTTCTGCATCGAGTACCCCGAAGCGGCCCGGGCGCGCTGGGGCGGCATGACCTTCGAGGCCCAGTACAACCCCGCCGACGAGCTGATTCGGGACCACGGCTTCGTCTTCGTGACCCACACCTCGCGGCACGCGCCCTGCATCGTGCTCTGCGGGGTGTTCGCCTTCGGGTCGGCGATGGCGGTCGAGGCGCTGGCCGCGGCGAGCCGGAAGTCCCCGCTGGCGGCGCTCTTCCGCAGCGGGGAGAAAGGATTCGCCGCCGTCGAGGGCCGGGTGATCGGCCTGGACACGGTCGACGTGACGGTGGAGGTCTGCCGGCTCCTCCCGGCGGTCTGAGGCTCCGGCGGGGCCGCCGGTGCGCCGTTCGCCGTCCTGCTCCTTGAGACGAAGTGGTCCGGACCGCACCGGTGCGAATGGGGACAGGTCGGGAGGGTCTGGGGCAGGAAGTGGCCGGAAGTGCAAGGGTTTTGCTTCGCCACTGTCATATCATCGGCATAATCGCGCACATGACGATCAGCCGCGCGAACGTGAGCGCGATTGCCGAGGACCTGTACGTGTGGCTCCCGCCGGAGCGTGGCTGGGGGCTGGCCAACTGCGGTCTGCTGGCCTCGCCGCGGACCGCGCTGTGGATCGACACACCCTACGACCCCTCCCTCGCCTCGGAGTTCCTCGCCGAGAGCCGGCAGCGGCTGTCCGAAGGCGTCACCGTCGACCGGGTGGTCGTCACCCACGCCAACGGCGACCACCTCTGGGGCGCCGGTGTGCTCCCGGACGCCGAGGTGATCGCCACCCGCGAGGCACTGGGCCACATCCACTGGGAGCCGACGCCGCAGCAGCAGCACGCCCTGGTCAACGGTGGCGACCCGGACTCCCTGCTCGGCGGCTACCTCCAGCGTCATTTCGGCCAGTTCGACTGGTCGGAGACCGAGCCGGTCCACCCGCACACCGTCTTCACCGGCGAGCTGGAGCTGCGGGTGGGGGAGTACCCGGTGCAGATCACCGCGCTGCCGGCCGCGCACACCGGCGGCGACCTGCTGGTGCACCTGCCGCACCAGCGTGCCGTGTTCACCGGCGACGTGATCTTCGGCTCGACGCCCGAGCAGCCCGGGGACCACCCCTCGCACTGGGCCGGTCCGCTGGAGAACATCGTCGCCGCCTGCGAGCAGGCCCTCGCCACCGGTGCGGAGATCTTCGTCCCCGGCCACGGCCCGGTGCTCGACCGCTCCGGCGTCCGGGCCCACATCGCCTACCTCGCCTACGTGCGCGAGCGCGCCCACGCGCTGCACGCCGCCGGGATACCCGCGCTGGACGCCGCCCGGCGGGTCATCGCCGAGCAGCGCCACCCCGAGCTCGGCCTGCCCGAGCGGCTGGTGCTCACCGTCGCCGCCGAGTACCGGCACCTGAACGGCAGCGAGGTGCCGAACGTCCTGGAGGCGATGGGTCAGGTCGCCCTGGTGGAGCGGGAGCTCGCCGAGGACGCCGCCGCCCGCCCGCCGCGGCCCCGGTCCGGACCGGACGTCCGGGCCTCCGCCTGACCGTCCGCGGCCCGGCCACCCGCTGTCTCACTGCCCGACCGCCCGGCCGGCGGCCCACCCCTCCACCCCCTCCGCGCCCCTTCCCTCGCCGGCCGCTCCCCCCGCCCCTTCGATCGAGGACTTCCGAGGACTTCGATGACGCAGATCGCGCTGCTCGTCCTGGCGGTGCTCGCAGCCGCCGCGCTCGCGGCGGCCGCTGCCCTGGCCCGGGGACGCTCCCGGGCGCTCACCCGGGCCGTCACCGCCGAGACGGCCACCGCCCACAGCGAGGAGCGGGCCCGCGCCGCCGACGGCCGGCTGGCCCGCGGTGAGCAGCAACTGCGCGAGGCGCAGGAGGTCACCCGGCGGGCCACCGAGGAGGCCCGCCGGACCGAGACCCGGGCGCTGGCCACCGAGGGCCGGGCCCGTGAGGCCGACCAGCGCACCGCCGCGGCGGAGCACCGCGCGGCCGAGGCCGAGCTGCACGTCCGCGCGGCCGAGGACCGCACCGCCGAGGCCGGCCGGCGGGCCGCGGAGGCCGACGCGCGGACCAGCGCCCTGCTGGCCGAGGTCGGCCACCTCGCCACGGCACGGGTGACCGCCGCCGCGGTGCGGCTCAGCCACCCCAACGCGCCCGTCGTCGGGCCGCTGGACGCGCCGGCCGTCGGCCCCGAGGCCGTCCGGGCCCTGCAGGCCGTCCTGGACGCGGCCACCGCGGCGGTCACGGACGAGCGCGACCGGGTCGACGCCGCCGCCCGGGCGGCGATGCGCGGCGCCACCTCCCGGATCCAGACGCTGCTGTACCAGATCCAGAGCCTCGTCCAGCAGCTCCAGGACGACAACGACGACCCCAGGCTGCTGGAGGTCGACTTCCGCAACGAGGTCGCGCTGCGCCGGATCCAGACCATCGCGGTGCTCTGCGAGGCCTGGCCCGGTCTGGCCCGCACCGACTCCCCGCTGGCCGAGGTGGTGATCGGCGCGCTCTCCCGGGTGCCCGGCTACGCCCGGATCAAGGTGGCCAACCACCTGCGGGAGAACCGCCTCGCCGTGGTCGCCCGGGCCGCCGAGCCGCTCGCCATCGCCGTGGCCGAGCTGCTCGCCAACGCCACCGCGTACTCGCACCCGGAGACCGACATCCCGGTCACCGTCCAGCAGGGCGGCCGCGGGGCGTTGGTGATCATCGACGACAGCGGCATCGGCATGGAGGAGGACCAGCTGCGCCGGGCCCGCCGGCTGCTGGCCGGCCCGCCCGAGGTGCTGCTCACGGAGCTGGGCAACCCGCCGAAGACCGGCTTCGCGGTGGTCGGCAAGCTCGCCCGGCAGTACGGCTTCGCCTGTCACATCGAGCCCTCCCCGTACGGCGGCATGCGGACCATCGTGCGGATCCCGGCCGGGCTGCTGACCGTGGTGGACGAGGAGCAGCCGCTCTCGGTGCTCACCCCGCTGCCGCTGCGCGCCGGGACGGGGCCGGCCCCCGCACCCACCGTGCAGGCGGTGCCGGCACCGCGCGACGCGTCCGATGATCAGAACAGGCACGACGTGCCGGAGCGGCACGAGCTGTCGCTCCGGCACCCCGCGCCGGCCATGCACGTCGTGCCCTCGGTGCACGCCGCGCCGTCCGACGGCACCGGTCTGCCCAGCCGGCGCCGGCGCCAGCCGCTCGCCCAGCCGTCCACCGGTCCGGCCGACGGGCCTGCCGGGGCCGACGGGTCCGACCGGTCCGCCGACGGCACCGCGCGGGGCGCGGGCGACGGCACCGCCGCCGGCCCGGTCGCGCGGACCCCGGAGCAGGCCGCCGCCCGCTGGGAGGCGCTGCAACAGGGCACCGGCTCCGGACGGGCCGCCGTCGCCGAGGCGGCCGCCGCGACCCGCACCACTCCCGCCACCCGCACCGCCCCTGGCACCCGCACCGGCACCCGCACCGCTCCCCGTACCGACGCGCCCACCACAGCCGGCGCCGACGCGCCTGCCGCGCCGGAGACCGGCGACCGGGCGGCCGCGGCCGCCGAGGTCGTCCCGGCCGCACCGCACACCACCGAGGCCGAGGCCGAGACCGCCCGCCAGGGCCGGACCGGCCGTCGTCCCGTCCAGCCTTCCGAAGGAGCCGAGCAGTGAGCAGCACGCCCAGCCCGACCGCCACCGACGAGATCTCGTGGGTGCTGACCCCGCTGCTGGAGCTCCCGGGCGTCCTGCACGCGGTGATCGCCACCGGCGACGGCCTCGTCGAGGGCGCCTCGGACGGCCTCGGCCGCGCGTCGGCCGAGCGGGTCGCCGCGATGACGGCCACCGTGCACGCCGCCGCCCGCGCGTTCACCACCGCCTTCACCGACATCGAGCAGCCCCGGCTGGCGCAGACCGTGGTGGAGTCCGAGCAGGGATTCGCGATCGTCGTTCCGGCGGGCGAGAACACCTCGCTGGCGGTGTTCACCACCCCGGAGGCCCAACTCGGCAACGTGGCCTACCAGATGCAGGTCCAGGTGGCCGCCCTCGGCCGCGCCCTGGCGAGTCCCGCCAGGCGACAGGGCGCCACCGTCCGGTCATGACCGCCGTACCCCGCAGGCGGATGGTCCCCGCCTACCTGGCCACCGGCGGCCGGACCAGGCCGGGTACGGCGGGCTTCGAGCGGCTGACCGTCCTGCACACCACCGGCGCCGAACCGCCGCAGGCGCTGCAGGAGCTGGAGGGCGAGCACCGGCGGCTCTGGGAGCTGCTGCGGCCCGGCGCACTGACCGTGGTGGAGGCCGCCGCGCACCTGCGGCTGCCGGTCAGCGCCACCGTCTTCCTCGCGGCCGACCTGGTGGAGCTGGGCTGCCTCCGCGCCCGCGCCCCGATCCCCCGCGCCCAGCAGACCGACCGCTCCATCGTCGAGAGGCTCCTCGTTGGACTCCGCACTCTCCGGTAGCCCGGCCGACCCGGCCGACCCGGCCGGCGGCCGGTCCGGCCGGCCGGACCGGGTGGGCTACCTGCCCGACCGGGACCAGACGCTGATGAAGCTGGTCGTCGCCGGCCCGTTCGGCGTCGGCAAGACGACGCTCATCCGTACGCTCTCGGAGATCCCGACCCTCCACACCGAGGAGGCGATGACCGAGACCGGCGCCCCCGTGGACGACGCCGCGCTGCTGCCCGACAAGGCCACCACGACGGTGGCGGTCGACTTCGGCCGGCTCACCCTGCCCGGCCAGGTGGTGCTCTACATGTTCGGCACGCCCGGTCAGCGCCGCTTCTTCCCGCTCTGGCAGGACATCGCCCGCGGTGCGGTCGGCGCCCTGGTGCTGGCCGACACCCGCCGGCTGGCCGACTCCTTCGAGATCATGGACATGGTCGAGGAGCAGGGCCTGCCGTACGCGGTGGCCGTCAACTGCTTCCCCGACGCGCCCGCGCACCCGGTCGAGGTGCTCCGCGCGCACCTGGACCTGCATGCCGACACCCCGCTGGTGCTCTGCGACGCCCGCGAGCGCCGCGCCAGCCTGGACGCGCTGATCGCGCTGGCCGAGCACGTGCTGCACGGCCTGCCCGCAGCACCCGACGCCGCCCCGGAGCAGCCGTGACCAGCACCGACGCCGTACCCGCCGACGCGAACGGCCCCGCCGTCCCCGCCCCCGCCCCCGTCCCCACCACCGCTCCCGACACCGCCGACGCACCCGTCACCGGCCCGGTCGACACCGACGCGCCCGCCGCCGCCGCGGACCGTCCGATCCCGATCCACGGCCCGGTCTTCGCCGCCGACCCGCAGCTCGTCTACGACCGGCTGCGCCGCTACGGCGCCGTCGCCCCGGTGGAGATCGCGCCGGGCGTGGAGGCGCTGCTGGTCACCGACTACCAGGCCGCGCTGGACCTGCTGCGCGACTCCGACACCTTCTCCAAGGACTCCCGGGCCTGGCAGCAGACCCTCCCGCCGACCTCCCCGCTGCTGCCGATGCTCGGGTACCGCCCCACGGCCCTGTTCAGCGACGGCGAGGTGCACGCCCGCTACCGCCAGGTGATCACCGACGGTCTGGCCCTGCTGGAGCCGCACCAGCTCCAGCGCCGGGTCGCCGAGGTCGCGCAGCAGCTGATCGACGGCTTCGCGGCGACGGGTACGGCCGATCTGATCGCCGAGTACGCCCGCCGGCTGCCGCTGTTCGTCTTCAACACCTGGTTCGGCGTGCCGGAGGAGCACAGCGCCCGGCTGGTGGCCGGCATCGCGGGCATGATCGAGTCCGCCGAGAAGGCGGTCGCCGCGTACGGCGACCTCGTCGCGGTGGTCACGGAGATGGTCGCCGAGCGCCGCGAGCGGCCCCGGCACGACCTGACCTCCTGGTTCGTCACCCACCCGGCGGGGCTGGAGAACGACGAGGTGGTCCGGCAGATCACCCTGAACATGATCGCCGGGCACGAGCCCACCACCAACCTGATCGGCAACGCCCTGCTGCGGCTGCTCACCGACGCCCGGTACGCCGGTTCGCTGTTCGGCGGCGCCATGACGGCGTACCAGGCGATCGACGAGGCGCTCTGGCACGAGCCGCCGCTGGCGAACCTCTCCGCCCACTACCCGCGCTACGACATCACCTTCCACGGGCGCGAGATCCCGGCCGGCACGCTGGTGCTGGTCTCCTACGCGGCCGCGAACTCGCAGGCGGCGCCGCCCACGGACGGTACCGGGCTGCCCAGTGGCGAGTCCGCCCACCTGGCCTGGGCCGCCGGCCCGCACGCCTGCCCCGCCCGGGATCCGGCGCTGCTGATCGCGATCACCGCGATCGAGCAGCTCACCAGCCGGCTCAGCGACCTCGAACTGGCCACCCCGGCGGCGGACCTGCTCTGGCGTCCCGGCCCGTTCCACCGCGCCCTGGTCCACCTCCCGGTCCGCTTCCACCCCGTCGCCGGATAGCCCGGGCACGCCGGGGCACCCGCCCGCGGCCCCTGGCCCTGGCCCGGCCCCGCCCGCGGACAGCGCGCAGGCCCGGGAGCCGAGGGGCTCCCGGGCCTGCGCGCCGCCGTGCTGCCGTGCCGCCGGGGTCAGCCCTGGTCGGCCGGCTTCAGCGTCAGCGAGATGCTGTTGATGCAGTAGCGCTGGTCCGTCGGCGTCCCGTAGCCCTCGCCCTCGAAGACGTGGCCGAGGTGCCCGCCGCAGTTCGCGCAGCGCACCTCCACCCGGCGCATGCCGAGCGTGCTGTCCTCGATGTACTGGACGCGGTCCCCGGCGAGCGGCGCGTAGTAGGACGGCCAGCCGCAGTGGCTGTCGAACTTGGTCTCCGAGCTGAACAGCTCGCTGCCGCAGGCGCGGCAGCTGTAGACGCCGACCGTCTTGGTGTCGGTGTACTCACCGGTGAACGGGCGCTCGGTGCCGGCCTCGCGGAGCACGTGGTACTCCTCCGGCGTGAGCTGGGCGCGCCACTCGGCCTCGGACTTCTCGATCTCGTAGCTCATGACAGCTCCCGGTCGGGTGGACTCAGACGTTGGTGGCGACGTTCGCGAGGTGCTTGGAGCCCCGCTGCAGTTCTTCCAGGATCGCAGGTCCGAGGTTGGTGACGTCGCCCGCGCCCATGGTGAGCAGCAGGTCGCCGGGGCGGGCCAGGCCGGCCAGCAGCGCGGGGGCGGCGTCGAAGTCGTGCTCGGTGGTGACCTCGGCGCCGGCCCGGCCGGCCGCGTCGACGATCAGCGCGCTGGTCACGCCGGGGATCGGGTCCTCGCGGGCCGGGTAGATGTCGAGCACCACCGAGGCGTCGGCGAGGGCGAGCGCGGCGCCCATCTCCTCGGCGAGCTGCTGGGTGCGGCTGAACAGGTGCGGCTGGAAGACCACCAGCACCCGGCCCTCGCCCTCCAGGCCCTCGCGGATCGCCTCCAGGTCGGCGGTCATCTCGGTCGGGTGGTGGGCGTAGGAGTCGATCACCTGGACGCCGCCCGCCTCGCCCTTGAGCTGGAGCCGGCGCCGCACGCCGGTGTAGGCGCCGAGCGCCTTGGCGAGGTCGGCCCCCGGGACGCCGAGCGCGACGCCGGCGGCCAGCGCGGCGACGGCGTTGTGCGCGTAGTGCCGGCCGGGCACGGAGACGGTGAAGCCCAGCTCGGCGCCGTCCAGCTCCACGGTGACCTCGCTGGTCATCCCGCGGGCGACCACCGACAGCACGCGGACGTCGGCGTCCTCGGCGGCCCCGACGGTGACCACGTTGAGGCCCTCGCGGCCGGCCACCCGCGCCGTCAGCTCACGCGCGCCGTCGTGGTCGGCGGAGACGACCAGGGTGCCGCCGGGGGTGATCCGGCCGACGAAGGTCTCGAAGGACTCGTAGATCTCCTCGATCGAGGCGTAGTTCGCGTGGTGGTCCAGCTCCACGTTGAGCACGATCGCCACCTCGGGCGCGTACTTGTGGAAGCTGCGGTCGCTCTCGTCGGCCTCGGCGACGAAGATCTCGCCGGTGCCGTGGTGGGCGTTGGAGCCGGGTGCGTCGAGGTCGCCGCCGATGGCGTAGGACGGGTCGAGGCCCAGCTCGCCGAGGGCGACGGCGAGCATGCTGGTGGTGGTGGTCTTGCCGTGGGTGCCGGCCACGGCCAGCGCCCGGCGGCCGCCCATCAGCGCGGCCAGCGCGTCGGAGCGGTGGACGACCGGGATGCCCCGCTCGTGGGCGACGGCCAGCTCCGGGTTGTCGGCGCGGATGGCGCTGGAGACGACGACGCTGCTGACGCCGTCCGGCACGTGCTCGGCGGCGTGGCCGATGTGCACGCTGGCGCCGAGCGCGCGCAGCGCGAGGACGGTCTCGGACTCCTTGGAGTCGCTGCCGGAGACGCTGGCGCCGCGCACCGCGAGGATTTTCGCCAGGCCGGACATCCCGGCGCCGCCGATACCGATGAAGTGCGGGGCGTGCAGGTCGTGCGCGGCGTCGTTCAAGGCGGGGCTCCGTACGGGCGGGGGCGGGACAGTGAAGACGGACGAGGGGCGGGTCGTCCTCGCGGACGGACCGCAAGGACGATTCTGCACCACCGGCGGCGGGCCCCTCGTCCGCGACCGCCGGCCGGGGGCGGGCGGTGCGGCGCTGCGGCCCGGGGCCGCACGGGCAGCCCCGGGCCGGGGAGCGGGCGGGCGGGAGCGGTCAGGAGTCGCTGGCGAACAGCCGCAGCACCGGGACGCCCACCTTGTGCCGGGCCTGGGAGGCCCAGTCGCGGTGGAAGAACTCCTCCACGAAGTGCGGGGAGGTGAGCACGACCACCTCGTCGGCGCGGTGCTCCTCGACCACCGCGCGCAGCCGCTCCAGCGGCTTGTCCTCGACCAGCTCGCCGACCGCCTCGGCCCCGGCGGCCCGCAGGTGGCGCAGGCTGTGTTCGAGCGACTCGCCGGCCACCGTGGGCCCGCTCTCGGACTCGTCGTGCTCGCGCACCACCTTGTCGAGGTGGCCGAGCGCGACGTCGTCCAGCGCCCGCAGCAGTTCGTCCTGTCTGCCTCTCGGCTGCATCAGGACGACGAAGGACACCTTCTCGTCGCTGTGGAGCGTGGTGACCAGCTCCACGTCGGCGTCGGAGAGCGCCTTCTCGATCATCAGTACCGTCTTGAACACGTGAGTTCCTTCCAGTGGCCGGCCCCCGGGCCCCGGCATCGCATCCCATGACTGCCCGGCGGAAGCTTTCCGCACGCTGCCCGCTCCCACGCGGGTCACACGGGCGGGTGCCCGAACGAGATCGGGATCACGCTCCGGCGGTCCCGGGCCCCGGCGGGGCAGGATGCGGGTGAAGACGCAGGTAGCGGGTGAAGAGGAATCCTTTCTGCTCGATCAATGAGACCAGTCGCATCTGCTGCACGTCAGGCATTTCCGCATCGTGGATGATGCGCGGCGCGCCGCCGCCCGTGATCAGCGGCGCCAGCGACAGGCAGAGCTCGTCCAGCAGGTCCGCCGCCGCCAGCTGCCCCAGCAGCCGCGGACCGCCCTCGCTCAGCAGCCGCGTCCAGCCCCGTTCGGCCAGCGCGGCGACGGCCGCCCGCAGGTCCACCGAGCCCCGCCCGGCCACGATCAGGTCGGCCACCCCGGCGACGGCCGCGCGGCGCTCCTCGGGTGCGTCCCCGGTGGTGATCACCACCGTGCGCACCAGCGGCTCGGTGAACAGCGGCGCCGTGAGGTCCAGCTCCAGCGAGCGGGTGACGACCGCGATCACCGGCGCCGGGGCCTGCCCGGCCGCCTTCCGCGCCGCGGCGAAGTCGGCCCGCGCCCGCCCGGGGCGGTAGCCCTCGGCGCGGACCGTCTCGGCGCCCACCAGCACCACGTCCGCGAGCGCCCGCAGGACGCCGAAGATCCGCTTGTCGGCCTGGCTGGAGAGCCCCTCGGAGAGCCCGTCCAGCTTGGCCCCGCCGTCCAGACCGGCGACCATGTTGGCGCGCAGCCACGGCCGGCCGTGATTCACCTGGTCGGGGTACGCGTAGACGGCGGCGAGCGACTCCAGGGACGCCGGATCGGCGGCGGGCCGGTCCAGCGGGGTGATCAACTGTTGCATGCCCACAGTCTTCCACCGGAGCCGCCGGCCGGCCCTGCCCGGCCCTGCCCTGCCCGGCCCGGCCCGGCCTGGTTCTGCCCGGTGCCGCAGCCCGCGCCCGGCGCGTCCGCGGCCGCCCGGCCCCCGGCCCCGCCTACCGCGGGCCCGGCCCGGACCGGGCCGCGACCAGGCGTACCCTCTAGTACCGTGCCCGCAGCAGCCCCACACCCCGACGCCGCGCCCGGTGCGAGCGAGTCGATAGCCACCGAGCCCCCGGCCGCCGCCCCCGTCGCCCTCACCGACCGACGCCCCGTCGTCCCCGCCGAGCGGCTGGTCGCCGAGATGGTCCCGCCGCCGCGCTTCTCCGACGTGAGCTTCGGGACGTACCTCCCCGACCCGACCCAGCCCAGCCAGTACGAGGCCGTACAGGTCCTGGAGCAGTTCGCGGGCACGCTCAACAGCGGGAACGGTGCGGCCCCCAGGCGCAGCTGGTT
Source organism: Kitasatospora sp. NBC_01560 (assembly GCF_045208415.1). Lineage (NCBI taxonomy): Bacteria > Bacillati > Actinomycetota > Actinomycetes > Kitasatosporales > Streptomycetaceae > Kitasatospora > Kitasatospora sp. NBC_01560. The sequence continues at coordinate 6,672,565 of NZ_CP109364.1, forward strand.
CCGCCGCAGCGCGCCCGCGCCCACCGGCCCGGCCGGCGTCTACCTGGACGGCGGCTACGGCGTCGGCAAGACCCACCTGCTCGCCTCGCTCTGGCACGCGGCCCCCGGCCCCAAGGCCTTCGGCACCTTCGTCGAGCTGACCAACCTGGTCGGTGCGCTCGGCTTCCAGCAGGCCGTGACCACGCTCTCCGGGCACACGCTGCTCTGCATCGACGAGTTCGAGCTGGACGACCCGGGCGACACCGTCCTGGTCTCCACCCTGCTCGGCCGCCTGGTCGAGAACGGCGTCAAGCTCTGCGCCACCTCCAACACCCTGCCCGAGAAGCTCGGCGAGGGCCGGTTCGCCGCCGCCGACTTCCTCCGCGAGATCCAGGGCCTCTCCGCGCACTTCCGCCCGATGCGGATCGACGGCCAGGACTACCGCCACCGCGGCCTCCCGGACGCGCCGCCGCCGTACTCCGACGCGCACGTGGAGGCCGTCGCCGGCCGCACCGCGGGTGCCTCGCTGGACGACTTCGGCGCCCTGCTCGACCACCTCTCCGCCGTCCACCCGAGCCGCTACGGCGCGCTGCTGGACGACGTGCGGGCGGTCTGCCTGCGCGGCGTGCGGCAGGTCGACGACCAGTCCACCGCGCTGCGCCTGGTCGTCCTCGCCGACCGGATGTACGACCGCGAGCTGCCGATCACCGCCTCCGGCGTCCCGTTCGACCAGGTCTTCCCGGAGGAGATGCTCCGCGGCGGCTACCGGAAGAAGTACCTGCGGGCGGTCTCCCGCCTGGTCGCCCTGGCGCGGGACAGCGCGAAGCCCGCGGCCGCGGCCGGAGCCGCTGTCGCGGCCGGCGTCGGAGCCGGTGCGGTGGCCGGCGCCGGGGACGGCGCGAAGTAGGCACCGGTTGTCAGTGGTGGGTCGTACGGTGGACACGTGCGACCCATCACGAGTATTGAGCGGTCAGTGACGCCCTTCGAGGTCGTCAGCCCCTTCCAGCCCAACGGTGACCAGCCGGCGGCCATCGCCGAGCTGGAGCGCCGGATCCGCGCGGGGGAGAAGGACGTCGTCCTGCTCGGCGCCACCGGCACCGGCAAGTCCGCCACCACGGCGTGGATGATCGAGAAGCTCCAGCGCCCCACCCTGGTGATGGCGCCGAACAAGACGCTGGCCGCCCAGCTGGCCAACGAGTTCCGCGAGCTGCTGCCCAACAACGCGGTCGAGTACTTCGTCTCGTACTACGACTACTACCAGCCCGAGGCCTACGTCCCGCAGACGGACACCTACATCGAGAAGGACTCCTCGATCAACGAGGAGGTCGAGCGGCTGCGCCACTCCGCGACCAACTCGCTGCTCACCCGCCGGGACGTGATCGTGGTCGCCTCGGTCTCCTGCATCTACGGTCTCGGCACGCCGCAGGAGTACGTCGACCGGATGGTGCAGCTCAAGGTCGGCGAGGAGATCGACCGCGACGTCCTGCTCCGCCGCTTCGTCGACATCCAGTACACCCGCAACGACGTCGCCTTCAGCCGCGGCACCTTCCGGGTCCGCGGCGACACCATCGAGATCTTCCCGGTCTACGAGGAGCTGGCCGTCCGGATCGAGATGTTCGGCGACGAGATCGAGGCGCTGTACACGCTGCACCCGCTCACCGGCGAGATCATCACCCAGGACACCGCCGTCCACGTCTTCCCCGCCTCGCACTACGTCGCCGGTCCGGAGCGGATGGAGCGCGCGGTCAACGGCATCGAGAAGGAGCTGGAGGAGACGCTCGCCCGGATGGAGAAGCAGGGCAAGCTGCTGGAGGCCCAGCGGCTGCGGATGCGCACCACCTACGACATCGAGATGCTCCGCCAGATCGGCACCTGCTCCGGCGTGGAGAACTACTCGATGCACTTCGACGGCCGCGAGCCCGGCTCCCCGCCGAACACGCTGCTCGACTACTTCCCGGAGGACTTCCTCCTGGTGATCGACGAGTCGCACGTCACCGTCCCGCAGATCGGCGCGATGTACGAGGGCGACGCCTCGCGCAAGCGCACCCTGGTCGAGCACGGCTTCCGGCTGCCGTCCGCGATGGACAACCGCCCGCTCAAGTGGGAGGAGTTCCTGGGGCGGATCGACCAGACCGTCTACCTCTCGGCCACCCCGGGCCCGTACGAGCTGTCGCGCGGCGACGGCCAGGTGGAGCAGATCATCCGCCCGACCGGTCTGATCGACCCCGAGGTGATCGTCAAGCCGACCGAGGGCCAGATCGACGACCTGGTGCACGAGGTCCGCACCCGGGTGGAGCGGGACGAACGCGTCCTGGTCACCACGCTCACCAAGAAGATGGCCGAGGACCTCACCGACTACATGCTCGGCCTCGACATCCGGGTCGAGTACCTGCACAGCGACGTCGACACGCTGCGCCGGGTCGAGCTGCTGCGCGAGCTGCGGGCCGGCAAGTTCGACGTGCTGGTCGGCATCAACCTGCTCCGTGAGGGCCTGGACCTGCCCGAGGTCTCGCTGGTGGCGATCCTGGACGCGGACAAGGAGGGCTTCCTGCGGTCCGGCACCTCGCTGATCCAGACCATCGGCCGCGCCGCCCGTAACGTCTCCGGCCAGGTCCACATGTACGCGGACCGGATCACCCCCTCGATGGAGCGGGCGATCGACGAGACCAACCGCCGCCGGGCCGTCCAGCAGGCCTACAACAAGAAGCACGGGATCGACCCGCAGCCGCTGCGCAAGAAGATCGGCGACATCCTGGACACCCTCGCCCGCGAGGACGTGGACACCGACGAGCTGCTCTCCAGCGGGTACCGCGGCGCGGCCGGCAAGGGCAAGGCCCCGGTGCCGGCCCTGGGCGCCGACCGCAAGCCGGCCAAGTCGATGCCGGCGGCGGAGCTGGCCGAGCTGATCCAGTCGATGACGGACCGGATGCACGCGGCCGCCACGGACCTCCAGTTCGAGGTGGCGGCCCGGCTGCGCGACGAGGTCAAGGAGCTGAAGAAGGAGCTGCGGCAGATGCGCGAGGCGGGCATCGCCTGAGCGGGCCCGGCCCCGGGCGGCGGTGGGCCCCGCCCGGGGCCGCTGCCGGCGGTCGCCGGGCCCGGCCGGTTCCGGCGCCGGTCAGGACCGGCGGTGTATCGGCCTGGCCACAAACGGGTGGACGCCGGGCGGTGCGTCCGGGCGCAGGCCCTAGGCTGGCCTGCGGTGCCGCCCCCGGGACGGGGGCGGTCGCACCAGGGGGCCTCAGCCGGGGGACGGCAACGGGGTGTTCCACCGTGGAGCCGGCGCGGAGACCGACCGCGCGGCTGGGCAGAGAGGACAACGCCGTGTCGGTGACCCTTGCCAAGGGGCAGCAGGTCAGCCTGCAGAAGGGTTCGGGCGAGTCGCTGACGATCGTCCGGATGGGGCTGGGCTGGAAGGCGGCGCCCAGGCGCGGCCTGTTCGGCAGCCGCACCCGCCAGATCGACCTGGACGCCTCGGCGCTGCTGTACGCCGAGCAGACCCCGTCCGACGTGGTCTTCTTCCAGCACCTGGAGAGCGACGACGGCTCCGTCCGGCACACCGGCGACAACCTGGTCGGCGGCAGCGGGTCCGGCGCCGACGACGAGTCGATCCTGGTGGACCTGGCGCACGTGCCGGCCCACATCACCCAGGTGGTGTTCACGGTCAGCTCGTACACCGGCCAGACCTTCGCCGAGGTGCAGAACGCGTACTGCCGCCTGGTGGACGACTCCACCGGGCTGGAGCTGGCCCGGTACGAGCTGGCCGGCGGCGGCCCGCACACCGGCCAGATCATGGCCAAGGTGTACCGCGAGGCGGCCGGCGGCTGGGCCATGCTGGCGATCGGCGCACCGGCCCGGGGGCGGACCTTCCAGGACCTGCTGCCGGCCATCGAGCCGTTCCTCTAGGGCCGTCGAGCCGCTCCTCCAGCAGGTGCCGCCGTGGTGCCCCGGGGGCGGTGCCGCGGGGCGGTTCTTTACCTTCTTTACCTTCCTTTGGACTTCCTGTTACTCTCGATGGCAGCGGAGGGGAGTATTCCCTGCAGCAGTTGTCCCGTCATCACGGACGCCCCGAGCGGCGTCCCGGGGCGCTGGTCCGAGCACTCGCCGAGCGAGTCCGACGGGCGGAAGAGACCTCCGGCAGTGACGATGTCTGTCTCGCCTACCTGCCGGAGGAGCAGTAGTGGACGTTTCCGTAAGCATGTGGGTCGGCACGATCGGTGTGCTGTTGGCGCTGATCGTGGCCGATTTCTTCATCGGCGGCCGTAAGCCGCACGAGGTTTCGGTCAAGGAAGCCGGTATCTGGACCACGGTCTGGGTCGTGCTGGCCGTGATCTTCGGCGGGTTCCTCTGGTGGCACTCCGGGTCGAAGCCGGCCGGCGAATTCTTCGCCGGGTACATCACCGAGAAGTCGCTCAGCGTCGACAACCTGTTCGTGTTCATTCTGATCATGGGCAAGTTCGCGGTGCCGAGGATCTACCAGCAGCGCGTGCTGATGTTCGGCGTGATCATCGCGCTGGTGCTGCGCGCGGTCTTCATCGCCGGCGGTGCGGCGCTGGTGGCGCAGTTCTCCTGGGTGTTCTTCATCTTCGGCGCATTCCTGGTCTGGACGGCCTGGAAGCTGATCAAGGAGGCCCGGTCCGACGAGGAGGACGAGGAGTTCGAGGAGAACCGTCTGCTCAAGTCGATCGAGCGGCGCTTCCCGTCCACCGACAAGTACCACGGCACCAAGCTCTTCGTCCGGGAGAACGGCCGCCGGCTGATGACGCCGATGCTGATCGTCATGCTGGCGATCGGCACCACCGACGTCCTGTTCGCGCTGGACTCGATCCCGGCGATCTTCGGCCTCACCCAGGACCCGTACATCGTCTTCACCGCCAACGCCTTCGCGCTGATGGGCCTGCGCCAGCTGTACTTCCTGATCGGCGGGCTGCTGAAGAAGCTGGTCCACCTGTCGTACGGCCTGTCCGTGATCCTCGGCTTCATCGGCGTGAAGCTGGTCCTGCACGCGCTGCACGAGCAGGGGGTGCACGTCCCGGAGATCGGCATCCCGTTCTCGTTGGGCTTCATCGTGGTGGTGCTCGCCGTCACCACCGTGACCAGCCTGATGGCCTCCAGGAAGCAGGAGCGGGAGGCCGGGCAGGCGGAGAAGATCGACGCCTGAGCCCCCGTGGCAACCCCGTGCACGGCAGCCCCGTGCACCGACGGCGGCGGGCCCGCGACCGAGCAGTGGTCGCGGGCCCGCCGCCGTCGTCGTGCCGGTCGCCCGGCCGGGCCGGCTACCAGCCGCGCTCGCGCCACTCCTGGAGGTGCGGGCGCTCGGCGCCGAGGGTGGTGTCGCTGCCGTGGCCGGGGTAGACCCAGGCCTCGTCCGGCAGGGCGTCGAAGAGCTTCTCGTTGACGCCCCGGAACAGGCTCGCGAAGGCCTCCGGCTCGCCCCAGGTGTTGCCCACCCCGCCGGGGAAGAGGCAGTCGCCGGTGAAGACGTGCGGGTGCCCCTGCGGGTCGTCGTAGACCAGCACGATCGCGCCGGGGGTGTGGCCGACCAGGTGGCGGACGGTGAGCCCGACCTGTCCGACCCGGACGGTGTCGCCGTCCGCCAGGGCCAGCCCGGTCGGCACGTCGATGCCCTCGGCGTCGTGCTCCCCGGCCGCGGTGCGGGCCCCGGTGGCCGCGACCACCTCGGCGAGCGCCGCCCAGTGGTCGTGGTGGCGGTGCGTGGTGACCACGGTGGCCAGCGTGTCGCCCACCGTCTCCAGCAGCACCGGCGCGTCGGCGGCGGCGTCGATCAGCAGCTGCTCGTCGGTGGCCCGGCAGCGCAGCAGGTAGGCGTTGTTGTCGTACGGTCCGACGGCCACCTTGGTGATGATCAGGTGGGCCAGCTCGCGCACGTCCGGCGGTCCGCCGACCTTGACCGCTCCGTGGTACGTCATCCGTCCGCTCCTAGAGGTGTGGGTTGACCTGACCTGACAGCATCCTCGCGCCGTCAGCCCAGCGGGGGAAGTCGGGGCAGCGCGGTGCGGCCGTCGGTGAGCTGGACGCCGCCCCGGTGGACCTGAAGGCCGTCGCCGTCGGAGCGGCCGGAGAGCCAGGCGGTGAGCGCCCGGACGGGGCCCTCGACGGTGAGCTCCGGCCCGCCCTCCTCGCTGCCGATCAGGGCGCCGTCCTCGGTGTCGTCGGCGATCAGCCGCACGCCCGGCAGGGCGCCGTCGCCGGCCAGCCGGTCGCTCAGCCGGCGGAACTCCACCCCGGCCAGCTCCGCGGGCCAGTGCGCGGCGGTGTAGCCGGCGTCGAGGTCGACGTGGTGGTACTCGACCTCCAGCAGGCGCTTCCAGGGGATCTCGGACGCCTCGAAGACGTAGCCGGTGCGGTGGCGCACCTCGGCCGTCCAGGCCGCGGCGGGCAGCAGCGCCGCCGCGTCGGCGAACCGCCGGTCGGAGGCGCGCAGGTCGGCGAGCTGGACGTCCAGCGGGCGGGGCGCGTCCGTCTCGATGTCCCGGTCGCGGGCCTCGCCGCTCGGGTACTGCGGGATGTCGGTGCCGGTGCGGGCGCCGTCCAGCAGGTTGACCAGGGAGTCGGCGTTGCGGGCGAGGTGCGCCAGGACGTGGCCCCTGGTCCAGCCGGGCAGTGCCGAGGGCTCGGCCAGCGCCTCGGGCTTGAGCCCGGCCACGGTGTGCAGCAGGCGCTCGGTGCTCTCCGCGACGGCGGTGAGCTGCGCGGCGGCGCGGGCGGCGCTCTGGGGGTCGGTCATCGGTCCTCCGGATCGGCGGGCTCGCGGCGTTGCCTCCAGGCCCCGCCGCTCGTTGACGTGGTGACGTTACCGCCGATCCCCGGGCCGAACAGGAGTAGTTTCGAACGGACCGGGGCGGGCTCGGGGCGCCCCGTCACTCGTTCGGGTGGACTCGGCTGGACAGGCTCGATAATCGAACGCGTGAGCTAGTAGGCTGGCTGCCGCATCCTGGAAGAAGTACGCATCACTTCCGCCAGCCATCTCGCCCCGGAGAAAGGCGCCAGAAGCAGTGGCCGACCGCCTCATCGTCCGCGGTGCTCGCGAGCACAATCTCAAGAACGTCTCGCTCGACCTGCCCCGCGACTCCCTCATCGTTTTCACGGGCCTCTCCGGGTCCGGCAAGTCCTCGCTCGCCTTCGACACGATCTTCGCCGAGGGGCAGCGCCGGTACGTCGAGTCGCTGTCCTCCTACGCCCGGCAGTTCCTCGGGCAGATGGACAAGCCCGACGTCGACTTCATCGAGGGCCTCTCCCCGGCCGTCTCGATCGACCAGAAGTCCACCAACCGCAACCCGCGGTCGACCGTCGGCACCATCACCGAGGTCTACGACTACCTGCGCCTGCTGTTCGCCCGGATCGGCAAGCCGCACTGCCCGCACTGCAGCCGCCCGATCGCCAAGCAGTCCCCGCAGGCCATCGTGGACAAGGTGCTGGAGCTCACCGAGGGCACCCGGTTCCAGGTCCTCAGCCCGGTGGTGCGCGAGCGCAAGGGCGAGTTCGTCGACCTCTTCGCCGACCTCCAGTCCAAGGGCTACGCCCGCGCCCGGGTGGACGGCGAGACGGTCCAGCTCGCCGAGCCGCCCAAGCTCAAGAAGCAGGAGAAGCACACCGTCGAGGTGGTCATCGACCGCCTCACCGTCAAGGAGAGCGCCAAGCGCCGCCTCACCGACTCGGTGGAGACGGCCCTGCGGCTCGGCGGCGGCATGGTCGTGCTCGACTTCGTCGACCTCCCGGAGGACGACCCCGAGCGCGAGCGGATGTACTCCGAGCACCTGTACTGCCCGTACGACGACGTGTCGTTCGAGGAGCTGGAGCCGCGCTCGTTCTCCTTCAACTCGCCGTTCGGCGCCTGCCCGGACTGCTCGGGCCTGGGCAACCGGATGGAGGTGGACCCGGAGCTGGTCGTCCCCGACGAGGAGAAGTCGCTCGACGAGGGCGCCATCCACCCGTGGTCCGGCGGCCACACCAAGGAGTACTTCCAGCGGCTGATCGGCGCGCTCGCCGAGGAGCTGGGCTTCCGCACCGACCTCCCCTGGGCCGGGCTGCCGGCCCGCGCCAGGAAGGCGCTGCTGTACGGCCACAAGCACCAGGTCGAGGTGAAGTTCCGCACCCGCTACGGGCGGGACCGCTCGTACACCACGGGCTTCGAGGGCGCGGTGCCGTTCATCCAGCGCCGGCACACCGAGGCGGAGAGCGACTCCAGCCGCGAGCGCTTCGAGGGCTACATGCGCGAGGTGCCCTGCCCGACCTGCCGGGGCACCCGGCTCAAGCCGGTCGTGCTCGCCGTCACCGTCGAGGGGCGCTCCATCGCGGACGTCTCGGCGATGTCGATCAGCGACTGCTCGGACTTCCTCGGCGCGATGAAGCTCAACGCCCGGGACAAGCAGATCGCCGAGCGCGTCCTCAAGGAGGTCAACGAGCGGCTGCGCTTCCTGGTCGACGTCGGCCTGGACTACCTGTCGCTCAACCGCGCGGCCGGCACGCTCTCCGGCGGCGAGGCCCAGCGGATCCGGCTCGCCACCCAGATCGGCTCCGGCCTGGTCGGCGTGCTCTACGTGCTGGACGAGCCGTCCATCGGCCTGCACCAGCGGGACAACCACCGCCTGATCGAGACGCTCGTCCGGCTGCGGGACATCGGCAACACCCTGATCGTCGTCGAGCACGACGAGGACACCATCAAGATGGCCGACTGGGTGGTCGACATCGGCCCCGGCGCCGGTGAGCACGGCGGCAAGGTGGTGCACTCCGGCTCGATGAAGGAGCTGCTCGCCAACAAGGAGTCGCTGACCGGCCAGTACCTGTCGGGCAAGCGGTTCATCCCGATCCCGGCCGCCCGCCGCGAGCGGGACCGCAAGCGCCAGCTGACCGTCCACGGCGCCCGCGAGCACAACCTCAAGGACGTCACGGTCGGCTTCCCGCTCGGCACGTTCACCGCGATCACCGGCGTCTCCGGCTCCGGCAAGTCGACGCTGGTCAACGACATCCTCTACACCCACCTCGCCCGGGAGCTGAACGGCGCCCGCAGCGTGCCGGGCCGGCACACCCGGATCACCGGCACCGACCTGGTGGACAAGGTGGTGCACGTCGACCAGTCGCCGATCGGCCGCACCCCGCGCTCCAACCCGGCGACCTACACCGGCGTGTTCGACCACGTCCGGCGGCTCTTCGCGGAGACGCAGGAGGCCAAGGTCCGCGGCTACCTGCCCGGCCGGTTCTCGTTCAACGTCAAGGGCGGCCGCTGCGAGAACTGCTCCGGCGACGGCACCATCAAGATCGAGATGAACTTCCTGCCCGACGTCTACGTGCCGTGCGAGGTCTGCCACGGCGACCGGTACAACCGGGAGACGCTGGAGGTCCACTACAAGGGCAAGTCCATCGCCGAGGTGCTGGACATGCCGATCGAGGAGGCCCTGCACTTCTTCGAGGCCGTCCCGGCGATCGCCCGCCACCTCCGGACGCTCAACGACGTCGGCCTCGGCTACGTCCGGCTCGGCCAGTCCGCGCCGACCCTCTCCGGCGGTGAGGCGCAGCGCGTCAAGCTCGCCTCCGAGCTGCAGAAGCGCTCCACCGGGCGGACGGTCTACGTCCTGGACGAGCCCACCACCGGCCTGCACTTCGAGGACATCAGCAAGCTGATCAAGGTCCTCTCCGGCCTGGTGGAGAAGGGCAACACGGTGATCGTCATCGAGCACAACCTCGATGTGATCAAGACGGCCGACTGGGTCGTCGACATGGGCCCCGAGGGCGGCTCCGGCGGCGGCACGGTCGTCGCCGAGGGCACCCCGGAGCAGATCGCCGCCGTCCCGGAGAGCCACACCGGCAAGTTCCTGCGGGACATCCTCCCGGGCGAGTTCACCGACGCCCCGGTCCCGGTCAAGGCACCGCGCAAGCGTGCCGCGGCCAAGAAGCAGCCCGCCGCCAAGAAGTAGCCCGTGGCCCGTCGCCGACCGCGGCCCGCCGCCGCCCGCCCCGGCGGCGGCCCGTCGCCGCAGCCCGGCCGTCCCGTCACGGGGCGGCCGGCTGTGCGCCGCATAGAATCCCGCTGACGCAGGACCGCCCGGCCCGCCGGGACCGCCCACCCCACCAGGAGCAGCCACCGATGTCCGAGGCCCCCGAGACCCCCGCCGCCTCCCGTCGCACCGTGCTCTGCGGCGCCGCCGCCGTGCTCGCCGCCGGCGGCACGGTCGCCCTGTCCGGCTGCGCCTCCGCCGGCTCCTCCTCGGCGCCGAAGTCCTCCACCCCGGCGAAGCCCAAGGAGCCGGTGGTGGTCGGCCCGGCCACGGACGTACCGGTGGGCGGCGGCACGGTCTACCGGGAGAAGAAGATCGTCGTCACCCAGCCCGCCGAGGGGCAGTGGGAGGCGTTCAGCGCCGTCTGCACCCACGCCGGCTGCGTGGTCGACAAGGTCGAGGACCAGCTGATCAAGTGCCCCTGTCACGGCAGCAACTTCAACTTCACCACCGGCGCCCGCGTCGAGGGCCCGGCGACCAAGCCGCTGCCCGAGTACCAGGTGGTCGTCGAGGGTGGAAACCTCAAGGTGACTCCGAGCTGAAGCAGTTGATCCGCACTCCGCACGCCCGACCCGACTCGGTACGGTGGACCCATGGCTGACCCGTCCACCTACCGCCCCGCCCCGGGCGCGATCCCGGCCTCTCCGGGCGTCTACAAGTTCCGCGACGCCCACGGGCGGGTCATCTACGTCGGCAAGGCCAAGAGCCTGCGGCCCCGCCTCTCGTCCTACTTCCAGGACCTCGCGGGGCTGCACCCGCGCACCGCGACGATGGTCACCACCGCCGCCTCGGTGGAGTGGACGGTGGTCGCCACCGAGGTCGAGGCGCTCCAGCTGGAGTACTCCTGGATCAAGGAGTTCGACCCCCGCTTCAACGTCAAGTACCGCGACGACAAGAGCTACCCGGAGCTCGCCGTCACCCTCGACGAGGAGTACCCGCGGGTCCAGGTGATGCGCGGGGCGCACAAGAAGGGCGTGCGCTACTTCGGGCCCTACGGGCACGCCTGGGCGATCCGCGAGACGGTCGACCTGCTGCTGCGCGTCTTCCCCGTCCGCACCTGCTCCAACGGCGTCTTCAAGCGCGCCCGCCAGGTCGGCCGGCCCTGTCTGCTCGGCTACATCGGCAAGTGCGCCGCGCCCTGCGTCGGCAAGGTCTCGGCCGACGAACACCGGGCGCTCGCCGAGGACTTCTGCGACTTCATGGCCGGCCGCACCGGCAACTACCTGCGCCGGCTGGAAGAGCAGATGCAGGAGGCCGCCGAGGAGCTGGAGTACGAGCGGGCGGCCCGGCTGCGCGACGACATCGGGGCGCTCAAGCGCGCGATGGAGAAGAACGCCATCGTGCTCGCCGACGCCACCGACGCCGATCTGCTCGCCGTCGCCGAGGACGAGCTGGAGGCCGCCGTCCAGATCTTCCACGTCCGCGGCGGCCGGGTGCGCGGCCAGCGCGGCTGGGTCACCGACCGGGTCGAGGACGTGGACACCGCCGGCCTGGTCGAGCACGCCCTCCAGCAGCTCTACGGCGGCGTCGGCGAGGACGACCGGCGCGAGTCGGTGCCGCGCGAGGTGCTCGTCCCCGCGCTGCCCGAGCCGGTCGAGCCGGTCCGCGCGTGGCTGAGCGGCCTGCGCGGCGCCCAGGTGGACCTGCGCGTCCCGCAGCGCGGCGACAAGAAGGACCTGATGGCCACCGTGCAGCGCAACGCCCAGCAGGCGCTGGTGCTGCACAAGACCAAGCGCGCCTCCGACCTCACCACCCGCAGCCGGGCCCTCCAGGAGATCGCCGACGCGCTGGAGCTGGACTCCGTCCCGCTGCGCATCGAGTGCTTCGACATCTCCCACCTCCAGGGCGAGGACGTGGTCGCCTCGATGGTGGTCTTCGAGGACGGCCTGGCCCGCAAGAGCGAGTACCGCCGGTTCCAGATCAAGGGCTTCGAGGGCCAGGACGACGTCCGCTCGATGCACGAGGTGATCGGCCGCCGGTTCCGCCGCTACCTGCAGGAGCGCGAGCAGACCGGGGAGTGGGCCGTCCCGGAGGAGGGCGGGGAGGACGAGCCGGGTGCACCGGCCGGCCCCGTCGACCCGGAGACGGGCCGCCCGCGCCGGTTCGCCTACCCGCCGCAGCTGCTCGTCGTCGACGGCGGCCGGCCGCAGGTCGCCGCGGCCAAGCGGGCCCTGGACGAGCTGGGCATCGACGACGTCGCGCTGTGCGGCCTGGCCAAGCGGCTGGAGGAGGTCTGGCTGCCCGGCGAGGACGACCCGGTGGTCCTGCCGCGCAGCAGCGAGGGCCTCTACCTGCTCCAGCGGGTCCGCGACGAGGCGCACCGCTTCGCGATCGGCTACCAGCGCAACAAGCGCTCCAAGCGACTCACCGCCGGGGAGCTGGACTCCGTTCCCGGCCTCGGCGAGACTCGCCGCCAGGCGCTGCTCAAGCACTTCGGTTCGCTGAAGAAGCTCCGGGCGGCCACCGTCGACGAACTCTGCGCCGTGCCCGGCATCGGACGCCGCACGGCGGAGACTGTTGCGGCAGCGTTGTCCTCCCGTACACCGGCGGCACCGGCCGTGAACACCGCCACCGGCGAGATCATCGATGACGGCGCCGACGCGGTCGGCGGCCCGGCGGACGCAGCGCCCCGGACCACCGCAGGACCGCGGGGCGCCGAGCCGACGACCGCCGGGCCGACGACAGGGCCGACGACCGCGGTGCCGCCCACCGCAGTGCCGACGACCGCAGTGCCGAAGACCGCAGAGCCGCAGGACCAAGTGCCGCCGACCGCGGCACCCCGGACCGCACCTTCCCAGGAGACGCCATGACGGCCGACGCCGCCCGTCAGCCGGCGCGCCCCGCGCTCACTCGTCCGAGTGGACCGGGGAAGCATGCCCGCGCGACGCGCGTTCTCCTCAGCAGAACCATCGAGAGCGGGGAACCGAAGTGACGATGCCCGACCACGGGAGTACCCCCCGGCCGGAGGCCGGGGCGGAGAACGTCCCGGAGCTGGTGATCATCTCCGGCATGTCCGGAGCCGGCCGATCCACCGCCGCCAAGTGCCTGGAGGACCTCGGCTGGTTCGTCGTGGACAACCTGCCGCCGGCCCTCATCCCCACCATGGTCGACCTCGGCGCCCGTTCCCAGGGGAACGTCGCCCGGATCGGCGCCGTGGTGGACGTCCGCGGCCGCCAGTTCTTCGACGACCTGCTCACCTCGCTGGACGAGCTGGAGAAGCGCGGCGTCCGGCTGAGCGTGGTCTTCCTGGACTCCTCCGACGACGCCCTCGTCCGCCGGTTCGAGAGCGTCCGCCGGCCGCACCCGCTGCAGGCCGACGGCCGGATCGTCGACGGCATCGCCCAGGAGCGCGACCTGCTGCGCGAGCTGCGCGGCGAGGCCGACCTGGTGATCGACACCTCCAACCTCAACGTGCACCAGCTGCGCGCCAAGCTCGACGCGCAGTTCGCCGACCACGACGAGCCCGAGCTGCGCGCCACCGTGATGTCCTTCGGCTTCAAGTACGGCCTGCCGGTCGACGCCGACCTCGTGGTGGACTGTCGCTTCCTGCCCAATCCGCACTGGGTGCCCGAGCTGCGGGCCCGTACCGGCACCGACTCCGACGTCGCCGACTACGTGTTCCGCCAGCCCGGCGCCAACGAATTCCTGAACGGCTACGCCGAGCTGTTGCGCATCGTCACCGAGGGGTACCGCCGCGAGGGGAAGCGCTACATGACGCTTGCCGTAGGCTGCACCGGTGGCAAGCACCGCAGCGTCGCGATGTCCGAGCGCCTGACGAAGCGTCTCGTCGCCGACGGGGTCGAAACGGTGCTCGTCCACCGTGACATGGGACGGGAGTAGCCGCCGTCTTCCTGCCGGGCCGCCGGCGGAGGCCGGCGGCGGGCAAGAGGAACGCGAGGTGGGTGTGACGGGATACGTGCCCGGGCGGCAGCTCCAGAACAAGACCGCCGACCGGACGGGGGCCCCGTCGCGCTCCGCGTGGGCCGGCCGCCTGCGGGCCGGCCAGGCCCGTAGCAACCCGGCCCGCACCAGTCCCTCCCGTACCAGCCAGCCGCCCCGGAGCAAGCAGGCACCCCGGATCACCGCCCTCGGCGGCGGCCAGGGCCTCTCCGCCTCGCTCTCCGCGCTGCGCCGGCTGACCACCGACCTCACCGCCGTGGTCACGGTGGCCGACGACGGCGGTTCCAGCGGGCGGCTGCGCGAGGAGCTCGGGGTGCTGCCCCCGGGGGACCTGCGCAAGGCGCTGGCCGCGCTCTGCGGCGACGACGACTGGGGCCGCACCTGGTCCGAGGTGATCCAGCAGCGCTTCACCAGCACCGGTGAGCTGGGCGGCCACGCCGTCGGCAACCTGCTGATCGTCGCGCTCTGGGAGAAGCTCGGGGACCCTGTGGCCGCCCTGGACTGGGTGGGCCGGCTGCTGAACGTCCAGGGCCGGGTGCTGCCGATGTCGGCGGTGCCGCTGGACATCGAGGCGATAGTCCGCGGGCACGACCCGGCACACCCCGGTGCGCTGTCCGCCGTCCGCGGCCAGGCCAGCGTCGCCGTCACGCCGGGTACGGTCCAGTCGATCCGGCTGCTGCCGGACGCGCCGCCGGCCGTCCCGGAGGCCGTCACCGCCGTCCGCGAGGCGGACTGGGTGGTGCTCGGCCCGGGCTCCTGGTTCACCAGCGTGCTGCCGCACCTGCTGGTGCCCGAGCTGGCCGCGGCGCTCACCGAGACCCGCGCCCGCCGCCTGCTCACCCTGAACCTGGCCCCGCAGCCCGGCGAGACGGAGGGCTTCACCCCGCAGCGCCACCTGGAGGTCATCGCCGACCACGCCCCCACCCTCGCGGTGGATGCGATCCTGGTGGACGAGCGCGCCGTCACCGGCGGCGCGTTCGGCCTGGCGGACCTGGCCGGTCTGGAGAAGGCCGCCGAGCGGATGGGCGCCGCCCTGGTGCTCGGCCGGGTCGCCCGCACCGACGGCACGCCGCGACACGACCCGGAGCTCTTGGCCGCCGCGTACGACCGGATTTTCCGGACACATGGAAGGATCGGGCCATGGCGATGACTCCAGCGGTGAAGGACGAAATCAGCCGGCTCCCGGTCACCCGGGCCTGCTGCCGCAAGGCGGAGGTCTCGGCGATCCTGCGATTCGCGGGCGGGCTGCACATCGTGAGCGGCCGCATCGTGATCGAGGCGGAGCTGGACACCGGCGCGGCGGCGCGCCGGCTGCGCAAGGACCTGCTGGAGATCTTCGGACACTCCTCGGACCTGGTCGTGATGGCTCCCGGCGGCCTGCGCCGCGGCAGCCGCTACGTGGTCCGGGTGGTCAAGGACGGCGAGCTGCTGGCCCGCCAGACCGGACTCGTGGACGGCCGCGGCCGTCCGATCCGCGGCCTGCCCCCGGCCGTCGTCTCCGGGGCCACCTGCGACGCCGAGGCGGCGTGGCGCGGCGCCTTCCTGGCGCACGGCTCGCTCACCGAGCCCGGCCGCTCCTCCTCGCTGGAGATCACCTGCCCCGGTTCGGAGGCCGCCCTCGCCCTGGTCGGCGCCGCCCGCCGGCTCGGCATCCCGGCCAAGGCCCGCGAGGTGCGCGGCGTGGACCGGGTGGTGATCCGCGACGGGGACGCCATCGGCGCGCTGCTGACCCGGCTCGGCGCGCACGAGTCGGTGCTCGCCTGGGAGGAGCGCCGGATGCGGCGCGAGGTCCGGGCCACCGCCAACCGCCTGGCCAACTTCGACGACGCGAACCTGCGCCGCTCGGCCCGCGCCGCGGTGGCGGCGGGCGCCCGGGTGCAGCGGGCGCTGGAGATCCTCGGCGACGAGGTGCCCGAGCACCTGGCCGCCGCAGGCCAGTTGCGGATGCAGCACAAGCAGGCCTCGCTGGAGGAGCTGGGCGCGCTGGCGGACCCGCCGCTCACCAAGGACGCGGTGGCCGGCCGGATCCGCCGGCTGCTGGCGATGGCCGACAAGCGCGCCTCCGAGCTCGGCCTGCCCAGCACCGAGGCCAATCTGACCGACGAGATGGCGCTCAACTAGCGATCACCGTCCGTGAACACGCCGAGCCGGTGTCCGAATTGCGGACACCGGCTCTCGCGTGTCCGGACGTGCGGAGCGGACAGTTCGTGCCCGGGTGCACTTGGTCCGGACCAACTGCCGCCGACGGCAAGGGCGGAAGGCCTGTTCCCGGCCTCTTGACACGCCACGCCAAGGCGTCCGACCCGGCCTGATGTGCCCTCCCAGGCCTCGGAGGGGTAGGGTCATAGGCGGTCGGGGACATCCCAAATTCCACCCCGTCGGCATAGTTCCGGCGTACCTAACGAGGAGATCGGTTCGTGACGATCCGGGTAGGCATCAACGGATTCGGCCGCATCGGCCGCAACTTCTTCCGGGCGGTCAAAGCCCAGGGCGCGGACATCGAGATCGTCGGTGTCAATGACCTGACCGACACCAAGACGCTGGCGCACCTGCTCAAGTACGACTCGATCCTGGGCACCTTCCCGGGCGAGGTGTCCCACACCGCGGACAGCATCACCGTCGACGGCAAGACCTTCAAGGTCATCGCCGAGCGTGACCCGGCCAACCTCCCCTGGGGCGAGCTGGGTGCGGACGTCGTCATCGAGTCGACGGGCATCTTCACCAAGGCCGACGCCGCCAAGAAGCACGTCACCGCCGGTGCCAAGAAGGTCATCATCTCGGCGCCCGCCTCCGACGAGGACATCACCATCGTGATGGGCGTCAACGACGACAAGTACGACGCCGCCAAGCACACGATCATCTCCAACGCCTCGTGCACCACCAACTGCGTGGCGCCGCTGGCGAAGGTGCTGAACGAGAGCTTCGGCATCGTCAAGGGTCTGATGACCACGGTGCACGCGTACACCAACGACCAGGTCACCCTGGACTTCCCGCACAAGGACCTGCGTCGCGCCCGCGCCGCGGCCCTCAACATCATCCCGACGTCCACCGGTGCCGCCAAGGCCACCGCGCTGGTCCTGCCGGAGCTCAAGGGCAAGCTGGACGGCACCTCGCTGCGCGTCCCGGTGCCCACCGGCTCGATCACCGACCTGGTCGTCACCCTGGAGCGCGACGTCACCGTCGAGGAGGTCAACGAGGCCTTCAAGAAGGCGTCGGAGAGCAACCTCCAGGGCATCCTGCAGTACACCGAGGACCCGATCGTCTCCAGCGACATCGTGAACTCGCCGTTCTCCACGATCTTCGACTCGCTGCTGACGATGGCCCAGGGCAACCAGGTCAAGATCTTCGGCTGGTACGACAACGAGTGGGGCTACTCGAACCGCCTCGTCAACCTGACCACCCTCGTCGGTGGACAGCTCTGACGCTGCGGGAGCTGAAGTGAAGTAAGGGGGAGGGCCCGGAAGGCTTCGACGCCGTCCGGGCCCTCGTCTGCGCACCCTCAACTCCCCCTTGACGGCCCGCCGTTGTGCCGTCGCCTGCTCCACCTTCTCCCCAGGAGACCGAAGATCGTGAAGACCATCGAAGACCTCGACGTCGCCGGCCGTCGCGTGTTCGTGCGCGCCGACCTGAACGTGCCGCTGTCCGGCGGGACGATCACCGACGACGGACGGATCCGGGCTGTCGCCCCGACCATCGCCAAGCTCGTCGCCCGCGGCGCGAAGGTCGTCGTCGCCTCCCACCTCGGCCGCCCGAAGGGCGAGCCGGACCCGCAGTTCTCCCTCGCGCCGGTGGCCGTCCGCCTCGGCGAGATCCTCGGCGTTCCGGTCGCGTTCGCGACCGACACCGTGGGCGAGAGCGCGAAGGCCACCGTCGCCGCCCTGGCCGACGGCGAGGTCACGCTGCTTGAGAACCTGCGCTTCAACGCCGGTGAGACCAGCAAGGACGACGCCGAGCGCGGCGCCTTCGCCGACGAGCTGGCCGGCCTCGCCGACCTCTACGTGGGCGACGGCTTCGGTGCGGTGCACCGCAAGCACGCCTCCGTCTACGACCTGCCGGCCCGGCTGCCGCACGCCGTCGGCGACCTGATCGCCACCGAGGTGGGCGTGCTCAAGCGCCTCACCGAGGAGGTCGAGCGCCCGTACGTCGTCGTGCTCGGCGGCTCGAAGGTGTCCGACAAGGTCGGCGTCATCGACAACCTGCTCGGCAAGGCCGACCGCATCCTGATCGGCGGCGGCATGGCGTACACCTTCCTGCACGCGCTGGGCCACGAGGTCGGCATCTCGCTGCTGCAGAAGGACCAGGTCCCCGTCGTCCTGGACTACCTGGAGCGCGGCAAGGCGAACGGCGTCGAGTTCGTGCTGCCGGTGGACGTCGCGATCTCCGCGAAATTCCCCGACACCAAGACGCACGCGCCGGTCGAGGACTTCGAGATCGTCGACGCGGACAAGATTCCCGCCGACAAGGAGGGCCTGGACATCGGCCCGAAGACCCGCGAGCTCTTCGCGGAGAAGCTGGCCGACGCCAAGACGGTGTTCTGGAACGGCCCGGTCGGCGTCTTCGAGCACCCGGCCTTCGCCGAGGGCACCAAGGCCGTCGCGCAGGCGCTGCTCGACAGCGACGCGTTCACCGTGGTCGGTGGTGGTGACTCCGCCGCCGCCGTCCGCATCCTGGGCTTCGACGAGACGAAGTTCGGGCACATCTCGACCGGCGGTGGCGCGAGCCTTGAGTACCTGGAGGGCAAGACGCTCCCCGGTCTCGCCGCCCTGGAAGGCTGAGGCAATGACTGAGCGTCTCCCGCTGATGGCGGGCAACTGGAAGATGAACCTCAACCACCTTGAGGCCATCCAGCACACCCAGAAGCTGGCCTTCGCGCTGGCCGACAAGGACTACGAGTCGGTCGAGGTGGCCGTCCTCGTGCCGTTCACCGACCTCCGCTCGGTGCAGACCCTGGTCGACGGCGACAAGCTGAAGATCAAGTACGGCTCGCAGGACATCTCGCAGCACGACTCCGGTGCCTACACCGGCGAGGTCTCCGGCCCGATGCTGTCGAAGCTGAAGTGCACCTACGCGGTGATCGGCCACTCGGAGCGCCGCCAGTACCACGGCGAGAACGAGGAGATCGTCAACGCCAAGGTCAAGGCCGCCTACCGGAGCGGGATCACCCCGATCCTGTGCATCGGCGAGCCGCTGGACATCCGCAAGGCCGGCACCCACGTCGAGTACACGCTGGCCCAGCTCGACGGCGCCCTCCAGGACGTCCCGGCCGCGCAGGCCGAGTCCGTCGTGGTCGCGTACGAGCCGGTCTGGGCGATCGGCACCGGCGAGGTGGCGACCCCCGAGGACGCCCAGGAGGTCTGCGCCGCCATCCGTGTGCGGATCGCCGAGCTGTACGACGCCGAGCTGGCCGGCAAGGTCCGCGTGCTCTACGGCGGTTCGGTCAAGTCGTCGAGCGCGGCCGGTCTGATGGCCAAGCCCGACGTCGACGGCGGCCTGATCGGCGGTGCCTCGCTGGACGCCGAGGAGTTCGTCAAGATCGTGCGGTACCGTGACCAGGCAGTAGGCTAACGCCGCCGCAGCAACGTAGGCTTTGGGGCCGGACCGCTCACCGCGGGCCCGGCCCCTTCGCCGAAGATACGAGAGAGTTGGTCCCGTCGTGGTTATCGGGTTCTCGATTGCCCTGATCATCTTCAGCCTGCTGATGATCCTGCTGGTGCTGCTGCACAAGGGGAAGGGCGGCGGCCTGTCCGACATGTTCGGCGGCGGCGCGATGTCCACCGGTGGCGGTTCGGCGGTGGCCGAGCGCAACCTGGACCGCATCACGATCATTGTCGGCGTTGGCTGGTTCGCATGCATCATCGTGCTCGGCCTGGTGCTCAAGTACAAGAGCTGACGTATCGCTGACGCCCCGTCGCCCCGCGGCCTATGCTGGAACGGTCCGGGGCGGAGCCGGTGGTGGTGGACCCTTAACTCCTGCTTACACTAGGACGACTTTCGCCACCGACGCGCACCGCGGCGGGTGGGCGCACCAGCACGCAGGGAGTCAGACCGTGGCAAGTGGCAACGCCATTCGTGGCAGCAGGGTCGGAGCCGGCCCGATGGGGGAGGCGGAGCGCGGCGAGTCCGCCCCGCGCAACCGGATCACCTTCTGGTGTGCCAACAAGCACGAGACCCGCCCCAGCTTCGCTGCCGAGGCGGTCATCCCGGACACCTGGGACTGCCCGCGCTGTGGTTTCCCGGCCGGACAGGACGAGCAGAACCCGCCTGCTCCCTCGCGCAACGAGCCGTACAAGACCCACCTCGCCTACGTCCGCGAGCGGCGCACCGACGCCGACGGCGAGGCGATCCTCGCCGAGGCACTGGCCAAGCTGCGCGGCGAGATCTGAGCCCGGGCCGTACGCACGAAGGGCGCCACCGTATCGGATACGGTGGCGCCCTTCGGCGTCCGCGGGCCCCGGCCGGGGCCCGCGGATCAGGCCGAGGCCGGCGGGTACAGCTGCGGCGGGATCTGCGCCGCCGCGGACCGGTCCAGCAGCCAGAGCGTGCGGCTGCGGCCGTACGCGCCCGAGGCGGGCGCCTGCAGCTCGCCCGGCCCGGACAGTGCCACCGCGACCGCGCCGGCCTTGTCCTCGCCCGCCGCCAGCAGCCAGACCTCGCGGGCCGAGCGGATCGTCGGCAGGGTGAGCGAGATCCGCACCGGCGGGGGCTTCGGCGCACCGCGCACGCCGATCACCGTCAGCTCGGTCTCCCGCACGCCCGGGTGCTCGGGGAAGAGCGAGGCGACGTGGGTGTCCGGGCCGACGCCCAGCAGCAGCACGTCGAAGGCGGGGACGCCGAGCCGGTCACCCGGTCCGGCGGCCTTCGCCAGCTCCTCGGCGTAGCGGGCCGCGGCGGCCTCCACGTCCGAGCCGTCCACGCCGTCCGAGGCGGGCATCTCGTGCACCCGCGCCGGGTCGAGCGGGACGGCGTCGAGCAGCTCCGCCCGGGCCTGGACGGCGTTGCGCTCGGGATCGGCGGAGGGCACGAAGCGCTCGTCGCCCCACCAGAGGTCGAGCCGGGCCCAGTCCACCGCGTCCCGGGCGGGGGAGGCGGCGATGGCGGCCAGCAGCGCGTTGCCGTTGCGTCCGCCGGTGAGCACCACCGAGGCGGTGCCGCGGGCGGCCTGGGCGTCCACGATCCGGGTGATCAGCCGGGCCGCGGCGGCCTGGGCCATCAGCTCCTTGTCGCGGTGGACGACCAGCTGCGGGGTGGCCGCGGTCATGAGCCCGCCCGCTTGGTCGCGCGTCGGGCGGCCGGCTTGGCCGGGGCCTTCTTCGCGACGGCCGTCTTGGCGACCGCCTTCTTGGCGACGGTCTTCTTCGCGGCCGCCGGCTTGGCAACGGCCGGCTTCGCGACCGCCGTCTTGGAGGCCGCCGTCTTCGTGACCGCCTTCTTGGTGGCGGTCCGCTTGGTGGCGGTCTTCTGCACGGCGGGCTTCGCGGCGGCCTTCCCGCCCGCCGCCTTCTCCGCGGCGGGAGCCTCGGTGGCGGGCACCTTGGCGGTCACCCGGACCGGGGCGGCCACCGCGGCCTCGGCGACCGCCTGGGGCGCCCGCCCGGCCGCCGCCGCGGCGTCCGCGTCGGCCTGCTCGCGCAGCCGGTCCACGGGCGTGCGGACGGCCGTCGCGTAGATGTCGTCCGGGTCGAGGCGGCGCAGCTCCTCCGCGATCAGCTCGGAGGTCTCGCGGCGCTTGAGCGCCACCTGGCGGTCCGGCGAGCCGGGCATCGAGAGCGTGCCCATCAGGCCGTCCGGGCGGTCCAGGGTGATGTCCCCGTCCTTGGTGCGCAGGTGCACCGCGGTGATGCCCGGGCCGCCGGTGACGACCCGCTCGACCGGCACGTGCAGCCGGTTGTGCAGCCAGAGGCCGAGCAGCTCGACGCTGGGGTTGTACGACTCGCCCTCGACCATCGCGGAGACGACCGTGGACGGCCGCTGGTCCAGCGCGGCGGCCAGCATCGAGCGCCAGCCGGTGATCCGCGTCCAGGCCAGGTCGGTGTCGCCCGGGGTGTAGCTCTGGGCCCGCTGGGCGAGCTGCCCGACCGGGGACTCGGCGGTCACCGCGTCGGTGATCCGGCGCTGGGCGATGGCACCGAGCGGGTCCTGCGCCGGGTGCAGCGGCGCGTTCTCCGGCCACCAGACCACCACGGGGGCGTCCGGGAGCAGCAGCGGCAGGACGACGGACTGCGCGTGCGCGACGAGCTCGCCGTGCATCCGCAGGACGACCGTCTCGCCGGAGCCGGCGTCGCTGCCGACCAGGATCTCGGCGTCCAGGCGGGTCTCCGCGCGGGCCCGGGGCGAGCGCCCGGCCCGCTTGATGACCGCCAGGGTGCGCGAGGGGTGCTCGCGGGAGGCGTCGTTGGCGGCCTTGAGGGCGTCGTACGCGCTGCCCTCGTCCGTCACGATCACCAGGGTGAGCACCATGCCGGCGGCGGTGGAGCCGCCGGCCCGGCGCGCCTCCATCAGCGCGGCGTTGATCTTGCTGGACGTCGTGTTCGTGAGGTCGATCTTCATGGCCGGCGCCAGCTCCTGCCGTCTCGTGAGAGCATCTCGTCCGCTTCGGTCGGGCCCCAGGTGCCCGCCGGGTACTGGGCGGGCTTGCCGTGGGTGTCCCAGTACGTCTCGATCGGGTCGAGAATCTGCCAGGAGAGCTCGACCTCCTGGTGGCGCGGGAACAGGTTGGCGTCGCCGAGCAGGACGTCGAGGATGAGCCGCTCGTACGCCTCCGGGCTGGACTCGGTGAAGGACTCGCCGTAGGCGAAGTCCATCGTGACGTCCCGGACCTCGAAGGAGGTGCCCGGCACCTTGGAGCCGAACCGCACCGTCACGCCCTCGTCCGGCTGGACCCGGATGACCAGGGCGTTCTGCCCCAGCTCCTCGGTCGCGTAGGAGTCGAACGGCAGGTACGGGGCGCGCTGGAAGACCACCGCGATCTCGGTGACCCGGCGGCCGAGCCGCTTGCCGGTGCGCAGGTAGAACGGCACGCCCGCCCAGCGGCGGTTGTTGATCTCCAGCTTGATGGCCGCGTAGGTGTCGGTCTTGGAGTCCGGGTTGATGCCGTCCTCGTCGAGGTACCCGACGACCTCCTCGCCACCCTGCCAGCCGGACGCGTACTGGCCGCGCACGGTGTGCTTGCCGAGGTCGGCCGGGAGCTTGACGGCGCTGAGCACCTTGAGCTTCTCGGCGACCAGCGCCTTGGGGTGGAAGGACGCCGGCTCCTCGATGGCGGTGAGCGCCATCAGCTGGAGCAGGTGGTTCTGGATGACGTCCCGGGCCGAGCCGATGCCGTCGTAGTAGCCGGCCCGGCCGCCGATGCCGATGTCCTCGGCCATGGTGATCTGCACGTGGTCGACGTACGACCGGTTCCAGATCGGCTCGAACATCTGGTTGGCGAAGCGGAGCGCCAGGATGTTCTGGACGGTCTCCTTGCCCAGGTAGTGGTCGATCCGGAAGACCTCGTCCCGGGGGAAGACCTCGTGGACGATCCGGTTCAGCTCCTGGGCGCTCTCCAGGTTGTGGCCGAAGGGCTTCTCGATGACGGCGCGCCGCCAGGAGCCCTGCGGCGGGTCGGCCAGGCCGTGCTTCTTCAGCTGCTGGACGACGGTGGGGAAGAACTTCGGCGGCACCGAGAGGTAGAAGGCGAAGTTGCCGCCGGTGCCCTGTGCCTTGTCGAGCTCCTCGATGGTCTCGCGCAGCTTGTCGAAGGCGTCGTCGTCGCCGAAGTCGCCCTGGACGAAGCGCATGCCCTTGGCGAGCTGCTGCCAGACCTCCTCGCGGAACGGGGTCCGCGCGTGGTCCTTGACCGCGTCGTGGACCTCCTTGGCGAAGTCCTCGTCCTCCCACTCGCGGCGGGCGAAGCCGACGAGCGAGAAGCCCGGCGGGAGCAGACCGCGGTTGGCGAGGTCGTAGATGGCCGGCATCAGCTTCTTGCGGGACAGGTCGCCGGTGACCCCGAAGATGACCAGGCCGGACGGCCCCGCGATGCGCGGGAGCCGCCGGTCGGCAGGGTCACGAAGCGGGTTGACGGGGGCCGGCGGGGGGTCGCCCGCGTCCGAATCCGATGTCAACTCGGGGAAATCAGTGCTCACTTGATGGGCTCCGCTTTCGTGCGCTGGCTGTGAGCGGGGATCACTTCTCGTCGGCGAAGGAGGCGAGCGAGGCAGTGACGGTGTCGAGCAGCTCGTTCCAGGACTGCTCGAACTTCTCGACGCCCTCGTCCTCCAGCACCTGGACCACGTCGTCGTAGTCCACGCCGGCGGCGGCGATGGCGTCCATCACGGCCTTGGCGTCGGCGTAGTTGGGGACGATGGTGCCGCCGGTGATCACACCGTGGTCGCCGGTGGCGTCCAGGGTGGCCTCGGGCATGGTGTTGACGGTGCCGGGGGCGACCAGCTCGGTGACGTACAGGGTGTCCGGCAGGGCCGGGTCCTTGACGCCGGTGGAGGCCCAGAGCGGGCGCTGCGGCTTGGCGCCGGCGGCCTCCAGGGCCTTCCAGCGGTCGGTGCCGGCGTTCTTGCCGTCGACGCTGCCGAAGACCTCCTCGTACGCCTGGTAGGCGAGGCGGGCGTTGGCCAGGGCGGCCTTGGAGCGCAGGTTCTTGGCGTCGCCGCCGACCTTGTCGAGGCGCTTGTCGATCTCGGTGTCCACGCGGGACACGAAGAAGGAGGCGACGGACTCGATCTGGGAGAGGTCCAGGCCCTTGGCCTTGGCGGACTCCAGGCCGGTCAGGTAGGCGTCGATGACGGCCCGGTAGCGCTCCAGCGAGAAGATCAGCGTGACGTTGACGCTGATGCCCTTGCCGATGACCTCGCCGATCGCGGGCAGGCCGGCCTTGGTGGCGGGGATCTTGATGAAGACGTTCGGGCGGTCGACCAGCCACCAGAGCTGCTTGGCCTCGGCGATGGTGGCGGCGGTCTCGTGGGCCAGCCGCGGGTCGACCTCGATGGAGACCCGGCCGTCGCGGCCGTTGGAGGCGTCGTAGACCGGGCGCAGCACGTCGGCGGCATCGCGCACGTCCGAGGTGGTGATCATGCGGACGGCCTCGTCGGTGGTGACCTTGCGGACCGCGAGGTCGCGCAGCTGGCCGTCGTACGAGGAGTCGCCGCCGCCGATCGCCTTCTGGAAGATGGTCGGGTTGGTGGTGACACCCACCACGTGCTTGTTCTGCACCAGCTCGGCCAGGTTGCCGGTGTTCAGCCGCTTGCGGCTGAGGTCGTCCAGCCAGATCGCCACGCCTTCGTCGCTGAGGCGCTTCAGTGCGTCAGTCATGGTGCTCAGTCCTTTTTCTTCTGTCTGCGTGGGGTCGTCGGAGGGGCCGGGGCGCTCGATGTGCGGTCGGCGCCCCGGCCGGGTGCGGCTAGCGGTTGACGGCTTCGAGCGAGCGCAGCGCGTTGTGGGCCTCGGCGACCACGCGCTCGGAGGTCAGGCCGAACTCCTCGTACAGCACCTTGTAGTCGGCGGAGGCACCGAAGTGCTCCAGCGAGACGATCCGGCCGTGGTCGCCGACCAGCTCGCGCCAGCCCTGGCCGATGCCGGCCTCGACCGAGACGCGGGCCTTGACCGACGGCGGCAGCACGCTGTCGCGGTAGGCCTGGTCCTGCTCCTGGAACCACTCGAAGGACGGCAGCGAGACCACCCGGGTCGCGACACCCTCGGCCTCCAGGACCTCGCGGGCCTTGACGGCGAGCTGGACCTCGGAGCCGGTGCCCAGCAGGATCAGCTGCGGGTCGCCGTTGGACGCCTCGGCCAGGATGTAGCCGCCCTTCGCGGTGCCCTCGGCGGAGCCGAAGACCTCGCGGTCGAAGGTCGGGACGTTCTGGCGGGTGAGCGCGAGGCCGACCGGGCCGGGGTGGGTGGTCTGGCGCTCGACGACGGTGCGCCAGGCGACGGCCGTCTCGTTGGCGTCGGCCGGGCGGACCATGGTCAGGCCCGGGATGGCGCGCAGCGAGGCCAGGTGCTCGACCGGCTGGTGGGTCGGGCCGTCCTCGCCGAGGCCGATCGAGTCGTGCGTCCAGACGTAGGTGACCGGCAGCTTCATCAGTGCGGCCAGCCGGACGGCCGGGCGCATGTAGTCGGCGAAGACCAGGAAGGTGCCGCCGAAGACGCGGGTCTTCCCGTGCAGCGCGATGCCGTTCATGGCCGAACCCATGGCGTGCTCGCGGATGCCGAAGTGGATCGTCCGGCCGTACGGGCTGGCGCTCTTCAGCGGGTTGCCCTCGGGGAGGAAGGAGCTCTCCTCGTCGATGGTGGTGAGGTTGGACTCCGCGAGGTCGGCCGAGCCGCCCCACAGCTCCGGGATCACCGCGCCGATCGCCTTGAGGGTCTCGCCCGACGCCTTGCGGGTGGCGACGTCCTTGCCGGCCTCGAAGACCGGGACGGCCTTCTTCCAGCCCTCGGGCAGCTCGCCGGCCTGGATCCGGTCGAACTCCGCGGCGCGGTGCGGGTGGGCGGCGCGCCAGGCGGTGAAGGACTGCTGCCACTCGTCGCGGGAGGCCTTGCCGCGCTTGATGACCTCGCGGGCGTGCCCGATGACCTTCTCGCTGACCTCGAAGGTCTTCTCCGGGTCGAAGCCCAGGACCTTCTTGGTGGCGGCGATCTCGGCGGCGCCGAGCGCGGAGCCGTGCGCCTTGGCGGTGTTCTGGGCGTCCGGGGCCGGCCAGGCGATGATCGTGCGCATCGCGATCATCGACGGGCGGGAGGTCTCGGCCTTGGCCGCGGCGAGCGCCTCGGCCAGCACGGCCACGTCGATGTCGCCGTTGGCCTTCGGGGCGACCCGCTGGACGTGCCAGCCGTACGCCTCGTAGCGCTTGAGGACGTCCTCGGAGAAGGCGGTCTCGGTGTCGCCCTCGATCGAGATGTGGTTGTCGTCGTAGAGGGCGACCAGGTTGCCCAGCTTCTGGTGGCCGGCGAGCGAGGAGGCCTCCGCGGAGATGCCCTCCTCCAGGTCGCCGTCGGAGACGATGGCCCAGACGGTGTGGTCGAACGGCGACTCGCCGGCCGGGGCGTCCGGGTCGAAGAGGCCGCGCTCGAAGCGCGCGGCCATCGCCATGCCCACCGCGTTGGCGATGCCCTGGCCGAGCGGGCCGGTGGTGGTCTCGACGCCCGCGGTGTGACCGTGCTCGGGGTGACCGGGGGTGCGGCTGCCGGCGACCCGGAAGGCCTTGAGGTCGTCCAGCTCCAGGCCGTAGCCGGAGAAGTACAGCTGGGTGTAGAGGGTCAGGCTGGTGTGCCCCGGGGAGAGGACGAATCGGTCGCGGCCCACCCAGGCCGGATCGGTCGGGTCGTGGCGCAGGAAGCGCTGGAAGATCAGGTAGGCGGCCGGGGCCAGCGACATGGCCGTCCCCGGGTGTCCGTTGCCGACCTTCTGGACCGCGTCCATGGCCAGGACCCGGGCCGTGTCGACAGTGCGCTCGTCCAGTTCGGACCACTCGAATGTATTCGTCGGCGTCGTGCTCACCCTGTCTCAGGGCTCCTTCCGTTGTGAAGAGTGACCCCGTGAGGGGGACCGGGTCGGCCACGTCGGTGGGGCCGGACGCTTGGGTGGTGCCGGTCACGGAGGGTAGATCCCGCTTCTGGGGCGAGCCTACCGTCCGTGCTGAGGCTCACCCTCCGTGCTGAGACAACCGGGATTTCCGTATGGCGATTCCCACGAGGGTTCGATGGGAGCTTTTGTCACAGGCTCTCCTGATTTCCGGGCGTCTGCCCGTCCGATGGTCAGGACGGGGGACCGGTGCCGCAAGGGCCCGGCTTCGTGGGTTCACCCAGGGGTGTGCGTTCCGCCCCGCCGGGGGACCCCGGAGCCGGTGGGGAGATATGGAGCGTCTAAGGTGGCGTGGTACGCACAGAGCGGACGATTTCGGGACCTTCGTTCCTGTGGCCGCCTGTGAGGATTCATCTTCAGTTGGGGTGTTAGTGACCGCCGTCGAATCCCGTCCCGCCGGGGTCACCGGGGCGACGCCTGCGAACCGGCCGTTCGGGGCCCGTGTCGGCGCCTTCGTCGCACTGACCAAGCCTCGGATCATCGAGCTGCTGCTGATCACCACCGTGCCGGTGATGTTCCTGGCGCAGCGCGGTGTTCCGGATCCGCTGCTGGTGCTGCAGGTGGTCGTCGGCGGCTACCTCTCGGCCGGCGGTGCGAACGCGCTCAACATGTACATCGACCGCGACATCGACGCGGTGATGACCCGCACCGAGCGGCGGCCGCTCGTGACCGGCATGGTCTCGCCGCGCGAGGCGCTGGTCTTCGGCATCGCGCTGGCGGTCGGCTCGACGGTCTGGCTGGGCGTCCTGGTCAACCCGCTGTCCTCGCTGCTCGCGCTGGCGGCACTGCTCTTCTACGTCTTCGTCTACACGCTGGGCCTGAAGCGGCGGACGGCGCAGAACATCGTCTGGGGCGGCATCGCCGGCTGCATGCCGGTGTTCGTCGGCTGGGCGGCGGTCACCAACACGGTGTCCTGGTCGGCGCTGGTGCTCTTCCTGGTCATCTTCTTCTGGACGCCGCCGCACTACTGGCCGCTGTCGATGAAGGTGCGCGAGGACTACGAGCGGGCCGGCGTGCCGATGCTGCCCGTGGTCAAGGGCAACCTGGCGGTCGCCAAGCAGATCGTCATCTACTCGTGGGTGATGGTCGCCGTCTCGATGGCGCTCTGGCCGCTGGCCGACACCAGCTGGCTCTACCCCGTCTCGGCCGTCGTGCTCGGTGCGGCCTGGCTGAAGGAGGCGCACGGGCTGTACGCCCGCGCCAAGGCCGGGGTGGTGGGCGCCAAGCTGAAGGAGATGCGGCTCTTCCACTGGTCGATCACCTACCTGACGCTGCTCTTCGTGGTCATCGCGGTCGACCCGTTCATGAAGTAGCCGGCCCGTTCGGGCGGTCACCGTTCGTGGCGAGGGGCCCCGGTCTTCGGACCGGGGCCCCTCGGCGTTGCGGGGCCCGCCGCGGCGGCCGGCTCAGCGCGGCGGCAGCTCGGACGGGCCGACGTGGCCGTCCAGCCAGTCCTTGAGCGGCAGGGAGGCCCGCAGGAAGGCGGTGATCCGGTCGCGTGCGGCCCGGGTGCCCAGCCAGGGCTCGGGCGGCCACTCCTGCCAGGCGATCAGGCCCTTGTGGCGGAGCAGCGCGATCCGCGGGTGGTCCTTCGGGTAGCCGCGCGGGGCGGACTTCAGGCTGTCCCGGCCGACCACCTCCGGTCCGGCCGCCCGGACCAGGGCGACGACGCGTTCCAGCTCGGCGCCGGAGACGTCCTCGGCCACGGCGGCCCGGTACCGCTCCAGCTGGTCCGGGGCGAGCTGGTACAGCCCGTTGCCGCAGGCCAGGCCGTCGGCGGAGAGCTGGACGTAGCCGCCGGCCGCCAGGTGCGCGCCGATGTGCGTCTTGTACGGGGACTTGTCGGCGCTGAACCGGACGTCGCGGTTCGGGCGGAAGATCTTCCCCGGCCCGAACTCGGGCTCCAGCTCGTCGAGCAGCAGCTCCATCGGCTCCCGCACGACGTGTTCGTACCGGTCCTTGTGGGTCTGCCAGAAGGTCCGGGAGTTGTCGGCCTCCAGGCCCTCGTAGAAGTCGAGGGCCTCGGTCGGCCAGCCTTGGAAGGTCACCGTTCCAGTATGTGGCCCGGTGCACAGTCCGCTCCCGTCGCCAGCACCGCTACCGCTCGGTAGCATGCGGGCATGAGCAGCGCAGAGACCGCCACCCCCGCCGCGCCGGACGCCCGCGTCGAGCGCCGCGCCAAGCGCATCGCCAAGCACCTCAGCAGCTTCGCCGCGAAGCACGGCGGCAGTGCCGACGGCGTCGTCGAGTACGTCGGGGCCGTGGCCACCCGGATCGTCGTGGTCGGCGCGGACGGCGCCTGGGGCGACCAGGTCGCCCCGAGCTACGCGGTCGGCCGCCGGGCCGCCGAGCTGGCCGGCATCACCCTGCACGACAGCTTCGAGGGTGAGCTCGGCCTGAAGGTGAAGACGGGCCCGTACGAGTGGAAGCGGATGGCCGGCATCCAGATCGGCGGCTGACGCCGGACCGCGAACGCGCGAAGGGGGCCCCGGGTGATCCCGGGGCCCCCTTCGCGTACGGGGTGCGTCAGGCGGTGGCGGTCTGCGGCTCCCGGGCCGGCCCGGGAACGGCGGGCGCGTCCTCGGCGCGGACCCGCAGCGCGAGCGGGATGCGCAGCGCGGCGATCCAGGTGAGCGTGGCGCCCAGCATGTGCAGGCCGACCAGGATCTCCGGGACGTCGGTGAAGTACTGGACGAAGCCCAGCACGCCCTGGACCAGCAGCACCGCGAGCAGCTCGCGGGCCCGGGCCTTCGCGGCCGGCGGGGCCTTCACCGCGGCGAGCACGAACAGCACGGCGACGGCCAGGCCGACCGAGAGGAACGCCAGGTCGGCGTGGACCTGCGCGAGGCGGTCGTAGTCGATCGGGATCCGCGGCACCAGCTTGTTGTCCTTGGGCGTCCCCGGGTGGTGCCCGGCGCCGGTCACCAGCGTCCCGGCCGCCACCAGCAGGCCGATCACGGTGGCCAGGACGTACGTGAGCTGCACGACCGGGCGGGCGGCCAGCGGCTGCGCCGGCCCGTCGCCCTCCTTCGCGCGCTCCCACATCAGCAGCGCGACCCAGACCAGGCCCATCGCGGCGATCAGGTGCAGCGCGACGGTGTACGGGTTGAGGCCGGTCAGGACGGTGATGCCGCCGAGCACGGCGTTGCTCATCACCAGCCAGAACTGCGCCCAGCCCAGCTTGGTGAGCCCGCGGCGCCAGGGCGTCGCCGTGCCCCCGGCCGAAGGCCGGCGGTGGCAGCGGGCGGCCAGGATGGCCCAGCCGACCGCGGCGCTCAGCACGTAGGTGAGCATCCGGTTGGTGAACTCGACGATGCCGTGGAAGCCCATTTCGGGCGTCGGCGTCAGGCTCTCGGCGGTGCAGCGGGGCCAGGTGGTGCAGCCGAGGCCGGAGGCGGTGAGCCGGACGGCGCCGCCGGTGACCACGATGACCACGCTCATCACCAGCGCGGCGAACGCGGCGCGCCTGACCATGTCGGCGGAGGGCTGCCAGCGATCGGCGAGCAGGGAGAAGGGGGTACGCACGGGGTCAATCGTAGGCGCCCTTACAGCCGATCTTGGGGCGGGGCGGCCGCGCGCCGTGCGGACCGCGCGGGACGCCCGGGCGGTTTGCCGCTCCGGCAAGGCCGTTGGCGCAAAAGGGATGGTTCGGTCAACCCGGGCATTGGTCTTGACCAATGCCCGGACTGGCCGGAAGAGTGCGGTTTGGTCCATACCTTTTTCGGGCCGAGCCCCCCACCACCGCACGTCAAGCGGAGACCCTGCACATGCGCATACCCACACCCGCCGCTGCGCTCGCACTCGGCGGATCCCTTGCCCTGGCCGCCCTCGTCACCCCCGTGGCCCAGGCCGCCGAACCGGGGCAGCAGTGTCAGACCCTCGGTGTCGCCAACCTCTACGGCGAGTTCATCGAGGGCGACGACCACCACGTCCCGGACGCCGAGGGCGCCGTGGCGGTCGGCGGTGACGCCTACTTCGCCGGCAACGACCCGAAGAACCCGAAGGGCTTCTCGGTCGGCCAGGAACTCTCCGCCGAGCAGGTCGCGGCACTGCCGGGCGGCAACGCACTGGTCGTGGCCGGCAACCTGAACGGTCACAACACGCAGGTCATGAAGGGCAACGGGATCTACGGCGGCACCCTGACCGGCGTCCTGGAGGCGCACCAGGGCAAGACGGGCAAGGGCGCGTCCCCGATCGACTTCAAGGCGGAGTTCGCCAAGCTGCGCGCCGCCTCCACCGCGCTCGCCGCCGTGCCGCAGACCGCCGGGGCCACGGTGGAGTCCAAGGGCGCGGAGCTGCGCCTCAGCGGCGCCGACGGCCGGCTCAACAGCTTCACGGTCGGCGCCGCCACCCTGCAGGGCGCCCACGACGTGTTCCTGAAGGTGCCGGCCGGGTCGGTCACCGTGATCAACGTGACCGGCGACGCGTACGACATGGCCGCCGCGAAGACCACCGGCTTCCACCTGTGGGACGAGGCCAAGAAGGCGTACGTCCTCGACGACAAGCTGCAGAGCGCCGCCGGCGGGGCCGTCCGGGCCAAGCTGCTCTGGAACTTCCCGACCGCCACCAAGGTGGTCAAGAACAGCGCCGCCGCCTGGGCCGGCACCGTCCTCGCGCCGAACGCCGCCTTCGATCTCGGCAGCGGCGGACCGGTCAACGGCTCGGTCATCGCCAAGTCGCTGTCCGGCGAGGGCGGCGCGGAGACGCACCACTACCCGTTCACCGGCTGCCTGCCGGTCGTCACGCCGCCGACCACCGTGCCGAGCGTCCCGCCGACGGTGCCGCCGACCACCGTCCCGAGCGGCTCGCCCTCGGCGTCGGTCACCCCGAGCGCCCCGGGCACGCCGGGCGCCTCGGTGACCCCGGGCGCTTCGGGCGCCCCGTCCACCCCGGCCGGCGGCCGGCCGAGCACGGGCGCCTCCGGCAGCCCGTCCGCCTCCGCCTCCGCCGCGCCGGGTGCGCCGAGTGCCTCCGCGAGCCCGTCCGCCGAGGCGACCGGCGGCGGCAACCTCGCGCACACCGGCTCCGGCCCGGTCGTCCCGCTGGCGATCGGCGGCGCGGTCGTGGTCGCGGCCGGTGGCGCGATCGTGGTCGCGGCGCGCCGTCGGGCGGCCAGGAACGGCTGACGCCTGTCCGACGGTTCGCCCTGCTGCCCTTGAGGGTCGGTTTCCGACCCTCAAGGGCAGCAGTTTTTGGCCGGTGTGACAGAAACAGATCAAGTTTGCCGAAGCGCTGTTCCCCGAGGTCGCAGGTGTGGTGGGCTAGTTATGCACATCCGAGGCCGGACGGACAGACGAAATCCGGTCGCACGGCGGGGTGTGGGCAGGGGCGGGAGTGCCGGTAGAGTCCCCCGGACAGTCGTAGCGGGCCACCGCCAAACCACTCAACATGCCTGCTGCACAGGACCGTTCGGAGGGGACAACGAAATGGCGCGACAGCAGCGGCAGCTCGGCATCAGGGGCGCGGCACTGGCAGGGGCGGCAGCGGCCGCCGTCCTGCTGCCGATGGCACTGGCCACCAGCGCCTCGGCGCACTCGCCGAGCTGGCAGGTGAGCTGCGACAAGATCGTGATCGACCTGACCAACTACAGCGACCAGTCGGGCGTGAAGAACGTCGTCAGCCTGACCGTCGACGGTGAGAAGGTGCTGGACCAGAAGTCGTTCGGCAAGGAGTTCCACGGCACGTACCCGGTCAAGGACCACGACAAGCCGGTCTCCGCGACCATCGTGGTCACCACCACCGAGGACCCGAAGAACCACGACTGGAACAAGACCGAGACCAAGACGATCGAGGTCTGCCACACCCCGACCCCGACGCCGACCCCCACGCCCACCAGGACCACGACCCCCACCCCGACGCCGACCGCCACGGCGACGCCGACCCCGACGCCGAAGCCGACCCCGAGCGGCACGGCCTCGCCCACCGCGACGGTGAGCCCGACCGCGGCGGTCACCACCCCGGCCAAGACGCCCACCCCGGCCCCGAGCACCGCCACCCCGGGCCCGGCGCTCGCCGCGACCGGTAGCAGCAACTCCACCCCGGTCATCGCCGCGGCCGGCGGCGGCGTCGTGCTGCTCGGCGGCGCGCTCGTCCTCGTCGCCCGCAAGCGCCGCAGCAACGGCAGCGAGAGCTGACGCGCGGCACCCGGCAACACCCCCGGCGGCCCCCCGCTCGCACGTCGAGCGGGGGGCCGCCGTGGGTTGCGCCCGCCGGCCGGAGCGGCCGCCCGGCGACGGTGGCCCGCCCGACGCGCGGTGGGCCTCAAGGTTCGCTCCGTTCCACCCCGGCGCACCGGGCGTCCGTGGAGGGGCTCCCCGGCAGCCGCACGGTCGTCAGAGGGCCTGGAGGGAGTAGAGGTCGGGCCGGTCGTCCTGGACGATCTGTTGGCCGAGGGTGTCGGCGTGGTACTGGGCGGCGACCCACTTCCCGGAGTGCTGGCCCTGGAGTGCGAACAGGTTGGTACCGGGGACCTTCGTCTTCACGAACTGCTGCTCGGTGGGGATGTGGTCACTGAAGCAGCCGGTGGTGAGGATCCAGGCTCCGTAGCTCATGGAATTCCCGTCGACGGCGAGGCACCAGTGCCGCCAGCTGTCCTGGAAGACCACCGTCTCGCGGCCGTCGGGCTCGGGCCGGTGGCAGTAGATCCACTTCTGATTGGACTCGTTGCCCCAGAAGTACTGGATGACGGAGCCGTGGTTCCCGGGCGACAGGGCGACGGTCAGGGGCCGGCCGGTGCCGGTGTTGATGCGGTACAAGCCCCCGTCGCAGGTGAAGTCGCCCCAGGTGGTGTTGAGGGCGGTCGGCGCGGGGGCGGGAGCCGCGACGGCGGTCGGGCCGGCGGCTACCAGCAGGGCGACGGCGGCCGCAGTGCCGGACGCGGCCACCCCGCGGCGGAGTCGGTGAAGAACGGGCATCATGAACTCGCTTTCACGGCTGAGGGTTTGCGGGCTGCACCGGCGGATGATCAGCAGAAGAGCCGCAGTCGGGCGGCGGCGCGCAGAGTGCCGGCCGGCTCGGGCCAGGCGCAGGAGACGGTGCCCTGCTCGGGAACGTCGAAGGTGGTGAAGGTGCCGGGGCTGCCGGGGGTGATGTTGATCCAGTACCCGGTGCCCGGCCCCGAGCGGGCGCAGATGTACCGGACCCACTCGCCGGTCACCTTCCGGGTGCCGCGGTACATGCCGTAGTAGCCAGGGCTGTTGAAGTTCACGGTGTCGGTGACGGAGGTGCTGCGGGTGCTCGACTTGGTGTCGGTCACCGCGAAACCGACCTTGGCGCTGACCTTGGCGAAGAGCGCCTTGAACTCGGCCGTGACCTCCACGCTGTTGTTGACCGTGGTGCTCACGGAGTTGATCTCGGTCAGCGTCCTGGTGTACTGGCCGGTGGTGCCGGGGGTGATGGCGACCGCGACGAAGTCGGTGACGGTCGGGTCGACCCGGGCCGAGACGATGTCCTCCCAGAGGTAGTCCCGGTCCGGGTTGCAGACGGGGGTCGGGGGCGGATCGGCCTGTGCGGGTGCGGCGCCCAGCCCGAGGCCGGTCACCGCGAACAGTGCGGCGAGGCCCGAGGTGAGGACGGCGCGTCGGTTGCGCGAAGTCATGGGAGTGCTCCTCCGGTCGGACGGGATACGGCCGGGAGACGTGTCTCGTGCATGCCACATCTCCCGGTACAGGCATCCTCGCCGCCGGAGCCGGGTGCCCGGTATCCCAACCTTCTGGGGGTGGATCCGGTCCGAACCATCGCCGATCGGACGGGCAACCGGTATGACGTGAAGAACGGCCGGCGGGTATCCGCCACCACCCCGGGCTTTTGCCGAACGGTGCCCACGCGGGGAGTGGGAAGTCGGCCGGTCCGACTTCCCACTCCGGGGGCGTGTGCCGTCGACCTTCCCGCGTCAGCGGGGGGCGACGGTGGCGAACGCGCCCCGCACGGTCGTTCCGTCCGGCCAGGTCCACCCGGCGAGGAGGGTCGCAGCAGGGCCCGGTGCGGCCTCCGCCGGCCGGAGGACGCGGTGGAGCCGGACGTCGAACGCCTCGCCGGGGGCGGTTCCGTGCACGGTGACGGTGGGGTCGGCGGTGTCGCTCAGGCTCTGGTGCTGCGGTACGGCCTCGCCGCGCAGCAGGGCGCGGAGCTGCGCCGTCACCGCCGGGTCGTGGGCGCCGTCGTAGATCCACCGGGTGCCGAGCACGCCGTGCTCGGAGGTGCCGATCAACGCCTCGCCGGGGGCGCCCTCCAGGGCCGCAGCGCGGTAGGCCATCGGCACCAGGTACGCCACCGGCTCCTGTGCGGAGGTGTCCACCACGACCATGAACTCGATCCCGACCGCGCCCGCCGGATCGTCCAGCCGGAACCCGCCGGCCCGCTCCAGTGCCGGGGCGGCGCCGGTGCCCAGGTACCAGCTCTGCTTCGGCAGCCAGTCGGTGAGCAGTTCCAGCTTGGTGGGCGTCATGGTGGTGCGGTGAATGGCGGCCATGAGTTCCTTCACGCGTAGGTCCGGGCCCGTCCTCCGACGGGAACGTGATCGAACCTAGCGGACGAGCATCCCTGCCGTACCGGCGCTGCCGCTGCGGACGGTTCGACGCGGCCCGACAAAACGGTTTGCCGTACCTGTGGGGGCGTGTCACCGTTCGTCTGAATCAAGATCATTGATGGGTAGTTGGACGAATGGGAACGGGTGCCATGGGCGGTCGCAGTCAGTACGAGGACGAGTGTCGCCGGGCGTTGGCCGAGGAGCAGGCGAAGAGCCTCGCCGAGACCAACGACTGGGAGCACGTGGACAGGGAGCGCGTCCACCGCGACTGGGACGTGCTGTACAAGGAGATCGCGGCCGCTCTGGACGAATCCCTGCCCGGCGATCCGCAGGTCCAGGAGCTCGTCGGCAGGCACTTCGACATCATCTGCCGTTTCTACGTCCCCACCAGGGAAGCCTATGTCGGCATGGCGCTCTTCTACGGGGAGGACGACGGCATGAGGGAGTTCCACAACTCCTACCACCCGAGGATGGT
Organism: Kitasatospora sp. NBC_01560; assembly: GCF_045208415.1. NCBI lineage: Bacteria > Bacillati > Actinomycetota > Actinomycetes > Kitasatosporales > Streptomycetaceae > Kitasatospora > Kitasatospora sp. NBC_01560. Next base: position 6,709,035 of record NZ_CP109364.1, read on the forward strand.
GGAGTTCCTGGGTGAGGCGATCGGTGTCTTCGCCGAACGCGGGACCGGTTTCGCCGCGTAGGAGTGCCGGAGCTGCGCGGCAGCCCGAGCTTCCTTTGTCGGAGGGTCATTCAGCTTTGGGGCGAGGTCGCGCCGCGCGACGGGGCCCGGGCAGCCTCGCGGTGGCCCGGGCCCGTGGTGGTGCGTCAGATGCCGGCCGGCTCAGCCCTCCTGGGAGCCGTCGGACGCGTCCCAGAGCTCCGCGTTACGAGGGTCGCAGTCGATCCGGATCTCCAGGCAGTGCTCCTGCTCCGCGTTCTGCGAGTGGTCGACCGAGCGGTACGCGACCTCGTGGCGGCCGTCGCCGCTCACCGTGAACGGCTCGGTGTAGCGCTTCCACTCGCCGCCGTCGACCCGGTAGTCGGTCATCGCGACGCCGCTGATGTCGTCGGTGGCGTCGAGGGTGACCCGGACGTCCGAGTGGTAGACACCGTGCCGGTCGGGCCGGGGGTCGGTGCTCGCGGTGGTGACCGGCGGCAGGGTGTCGAGCGGCAGCTCCATGGCGGCCTCTTCGAGGGTGATCTCGTTCTCCTCGGTCGGCGCCGGGACCCCGGCCGCGCCCGAGTGGGCGATCGAGCCGCCGCGCAGCTGGATGTTGTCCCAGTCCCCGTGGCCGTTCAGCGTGGTCTGGGCCCCGTCGTTGTTGGTGTCGAACGCGACGGTGTTCTGGCTGATCATGCCGTCACAGTTCCAGTCGACCTGGGCGGCGCTCGCCTGGACGGTGACGAAGCGGGAGCCCTGCTTGGTGTTCGGGCACCAGTGCATGACGTCGTAGCCGGCGGCGCTGGCCGGGAACTGGCGCTCGTTCAGCGTCGGCTCGGTCAGCGAGGCCGCCGCGCGCGAGTAGTCCATGACCCCGGTGGTGGTGCCGATCGACAGGCCGCCCAGCTGGTAGGAGTAGTTCATCACGCTGAAGTACTGCGGCTGGTGGTTGGGCGCGTCGGCGTTTCCGGCGTGCTTCAGGCCCAGGTCGTGCCCCAGCTCGTGCATCAGCGTGCCGGCCTGCTGGTTGGTGTTGCCGACCCGGTTGTCGAAGCTGCCCAGGCTGACGATGAAGTCGCTGCCCGGTACGCCGGCGGCGACGCCGCTGTACGTGACGCCGGGCTGGAGGTTGTGCGCCGCGATGGCGTAGTGGAAGATCGAGCTCCGCCCGGTGCTGATGAAGCCGCCCTTGGCCGTCTTGATCTTGTTGAAGTCGTTCCACAGGTAGCGCCCGCTGGCGTCCACCGTGCCGAGGTTGGCCGCCTCGGTCTGCTTCTTCGCCTTGCTGAGCGCCCCCCAGGTGGTGTTCTTGGTGTAGTCGAGGAAGCTGTCCGGCCCGGCGTCGACGTGCAGGTTGATCCCGGTGGTGGGGCTGTGCCGGTTGAACGGGGAGTTCTTGAAGGCGTCGACGACCTTCCTGATCGCGTCGTTGGTGAGCGCGTGGCTGTGGGTGTCGTCGGCCATCCAGTCGACCTGGACGAAGATGTCCGGCTTGTTCACGTCGGCGCCCATCGCCTTGAGGTCGATGAACTGGTCGGGGCTGCCGTCGCTGGGCTTGATCGTGACGCCGTTGCGCTTCCAGTCGTCCGGGATCCCGTCGCAGGTGGTGGAGTTGCAGTCGACGGTGAAGGTGACGGGGTCGAAGGGGCCGGTGCCGCCGCTGTGGCTCGCCACGTAGCCCGTGGGCACGGTCTCGGTGAAGGTGTTCGGCACGTCGAGCGGGGCCGGGACGTTCCAGCCGAGCGTGATCAGGGTGCCCTGGCTCTCACCGCCCACCTGGTAGCTGACGGTGCCCGACGCGCCGTTGGAGCCGTCGCACACGCCGACGTTGAACTGCCCGGTGCCGCCGAGGGCGGCGAGTCGCGCCGGCGGGTTGGTGTAGGCGCACCCGTCGGTGACCTGGAGGCCGGTGAAGGTCAGGTCGCGGTCGCTGCTGTTGACGAGGTTCACTCCGAGCAGGCCGCCCGCCCGGCGCGCGGCCGCGGCGGGCGTGATGGCGGCGACGAGGGTGAGCAGGGCGAGGGCCAGGACGAAGAGGGGCGCGAGGCCGGGGTGCCGGATGATCCGCGAGGGCGCGGCGGCACCGAGCGGATGATATGTGGTCATGCCGTCACGCTAAGTGTCAGACCGTCGCGAACCTGTCATGACCCGTCGAACAGTCACCCCGTCGGAGGCGCACCGGTCACACTGCCGGCGGCCCCTTGCGAGGAGCAGGGGGCCGCCGGAACGACTCGCTACGCGGGGGAGGCGTGGCGGTCGTAGTCGCCGGCCTTGATGGCATGGAGGAGGGCGGCGAGCTTGACGGGGGTGGTGCGGAGGATGGTGTCGGCGTCGTCGGACTCGCGGAGTTCGATCAGCCCGCCTGCGGTGCGGATCTCGATGCAGGCGTTGCTGGATCCGGAGTAGCTGGACTTCTGCCATATGGGGCTACCCATGCTTGCTCTCGATCTCCTTCTTGATGGATCGGATGAAGTCTCGGGACCGCTCCTCCGTGAGGGCTACGGATGCCATGCGGGTGAGGATCTCGCGGTAGTTCGCCAGGTCGGATGGAGCGTCGAAGAGCGGGCACCCGAAGCTGATGTCGATCTGCACAGTGTCCAGTTCGGTCACCGGGCCCTCGGTGTAGACGAAGTTCTCGCTGGGGCCGGGCAGAGATTCGATGTCGAAGGGCACCACTCGAACTGAGATTCCGGAGCTCTCGGAGTCTTCGGTGAGAGTCCCGAGTTGCTCGGCAAGTACCTCCGGCCCACTGAACTGCATGCGGAGTGCGGCTTCGTGGATGAACGCCGTGTAGGGCGTCGCGCTGGTCCGGATGATCTCCTGCCTCTGGAGGCGGAAAGCCATCCTGAGCTCGACATCGGTGCGCGGCAACGGTGGGATCGCACGAGCGAATACCGAAGTCGCGTAGGCCGGAGTCTGGAGCAGCCCGGGGAGGAAGGTGATCGAGTACGTGGAGATCCTTCGTGCATGACCCTCGATCGCGGCCACATCGAGGAGGTCGGTGGTCAGGCCGGGGCTGAACTCCTCCCACCAGCCTGTTTCTCGTTCCTCGACGATGTCGGCGAGTGCGTCGATCAGGGATTCGTTCTCACAGGTGCAGGCCGCCGCAATCGCCCGCAGGCGCTCCACGCTGACAGAGGACTTTCCGTTCTCCATCTGGGTCACCAGTGCCGGAGTCACCCCGAGCAGGCGGGCAAGGTGGCTGCCTCCGAAGCCGGCTCGCTCTCGCATCCTTCGCAGCTCGGCGCCGAGGCGACGTTGGCGAAGGGTTGGGTTCGGGCGAAGGGCCATGACGTCCTCTCTGCGGGTACGGGCGTCAGTCTGCCGCGCCGCGCGTCGGCGGTGCCAGTTGGGTGCGGGGCGGCGGCCGTCCCACCGAAGAGGGAACCTTCTCGGATCTGGATTAACTTTAAGAGAGCTTGCGCTATGGTCGATATCACATCGATCCGACGGGTCGTCAGTAACGCCTGTTTCCAGGGCAGTAGGCGCCTGCTGCCCCCGCACCGCAGAGCAGCCATGTCCTGGCCTGGCTCACGGTGACGTCTCCGCCGGTGATCGACGAACCTCTCCTTCCACCTCGTCCGGAGGTCCCTCATGTGCGCCTTCAACCCGCCCGACTGGTCCGCCGCCCGCGAGGCGCTGCGCCACGCGCTGTCCGCCGCCGGCTGGCCGGACGGCCTGGCCCGTGACGCCGAACTCGCCCTCTGTGAGCTGTTCGTCAACGCCTGGAAGCACGGCGGCAGCCCCGCCCCGACGGTCGTCGTCGTCCTGCTCGCCACCCGCACGCTGCGCGTCTCGGTCTCGGACGACAGCCCCGTCCTGCCCGAGCCCAGAACGTCCGCCGACCCCTACGAGCTCTCCGGGCGCGGCCTGCACCTCGTGCGCTCGCTCACCCACCGGTTCGGGGCGAGCCCCCGGAAGAACGGCAAGTTCGTCTGGTTCGAGCTGGACTGCGCCGCGTGAGCGCCCGCCGCGCCCCGATCGCGCCCGACGACCCCGGGATGCGCGAGTACACCGATGCGCAGGTCACCGCGCTGCTGCGCGAACTCCACACCCGGGGATCGCAGTTCGGCATCCGGTGGGGCTCCGCCACCACGGTCAACGGCACCGTCGACGGCCGCCTCCTGGTCGACTTCGGCAACGCCCCCGTCGCCACCCTCCTCAACCTCCTCCACCTGCTCCGCGACACCGAGGAGGTCCGGCCGTGGGAGTCCTGATCCCGATGGTCACCACCGAGGCGATCCACACCGAGCGCACCACCGTCGCCTTCCTCGCCGTCGAGCACGTCCCCGACGCCGCCCTCCAGCTGCGCGTCGCCGTCGACCTCGACATCCACGCCGCGCCCGGCGAACACCTCGCCGTCCCCCTCACCCGCGACCAGGCTCACGACCTGCTCCACGCCCTCGCCGCCCACCTCGGCCACCGCGTGATCGGGATCCGCCGATGAGGAGCGGCACCGCCGGCTTCCTCGTCGGCGCCGCCCTGCTCACCCTCCTCGCGCTGGCGCTGGCCACCGTCGCCTTCGGCGTCGTCGCCACGCTCAGGATGCCGCCCCCGCCGGACGAGCCCCCGCCGCCGATCACCCGGCACGGCCGCTGGGAGCTGCGCCGACTCCCGGACGGCACCCACGAGTACGCCTGGATCGCCCGCCAGGCCGGGCGCTTCGGGCCCGAAACCAGCCCCGAAACCAGCCCCGAAACCAACCCCGGGCCCGGCCGCCACCGCATACCCGGCTGAGCGCGGCCACGAAGGCCCTCGCCCGCCCGGGCGAGGGCCTCGCCGCACCTCGCCGCACCGTGCCGCCTGCCTGGACGTCCCCGCACGGCCGCGTCACGAGCTCCCGCCGAGGGCCGGGCGGGCTACGCTCGCAGGCAGGACAGGAGCTCGGGGATCCAAGGAGGGCGTGACGGCCCAGACCAGCCGCGAACGCGTCATCAGAACGCTGACGTTCTGGCTGCGCCCGGCCTTCGCCCTCCGCTGCGTCAGCCGCTTCCAGAAGCTCGTGGGCTTCGACCGCTCGATGGCCCTGGCCGCCGGGGCGCTGGCCGCGACCGTCCCGCTCTCGATCCTCGCCGGCAGCATCCTGAGACACACGGGACACCAGGACACGGCGGACCGGATCATCAGCCGCTACCAGCTCACCGGGGAAGGCGCCTACGCCGTCCGGCAGGTCCTTTCGCTCGGGTCCGACACGAGTGCCACCGTCGGGGTCTTCGGGGTGGTGTTCCTCGTGATCTCGGTACTGAGCTTCGCGCGGGCCGTCCAGCGCCTGTTCGAACAGACCTGGGAGCTCAGGCCGCTCAGTGTGCGCAACACGCTGAACGACCTGTGGTGGGTGGCCGGCCTGGCCGGCTACGTGACGGTCACCGGCCTGGTCTACGGGTTCCTCGGCCACGGGCGCCTACAGGTGGCCGCGGCCGTGGCCGAGGCGCCGGTGACGGCGGCCTTCCTCGTCTGGAGCGGCCGGATCCTCACCGCGCGGCGGGTCGCCTGGCGGGCCCTGGTCCCGTTCGGAGTCGTCGCGGGCGTCCTGGTGGCGGTGTACTCGGTGGGTGCGGCGGTCTACCTGCCGCACCTGTTCAGTTCCTCGGCCGCCCGCTACGGCGCGGTGGGTGCCGTCTTCGCGACGCTCTCGGCGCTCTTCGGCGCGATGGTCGTCATCGTCGGGGCGGCCGCGCTCGGGCGGGAGGTGCGCGACGAGCTCGTCGGCATCGCCAGGGGCGAGCGCCCGCCCGACGACGAGATCCGCCGCGAATGGCACACCGTGATCGAGCAGGCGCGCTCACGGTGGCACACCACCCGGCAGTTGATCACCCGCTACCGCCGGTCGAAGGATCCGGACAGCGACTCCGACGGCCCGGGCGAACGCTGACCGTCGGGGCCGCCCCGTCACCCGCGCTCACTCACTCCCAGCGGAAGAACCGGGCCGCCGCGGCCAGGCCGAGCACCGCCCAGCCGCCCAGGATGCCCAGGTCCGCCCACGGCACGCCGGCACCGGCCTGGAGGACGGACCGCAGGCCGTCCGAGAGTGCGGCGATCGGGGTCAGCTCCAGCACCGACTGGACGGCGGACGGGAACTTCGACAGCGGCACGATCACCCCGCCCGCCAGCAGCAGCAGGATGAAGACCAGGTTGGCGGCGGCGAGCGTGGCCTCCGCCTTGAGCGTGCCGGCCATCAGCAGGCCGAGGCCGGAGAAGGCGGCGGTGCCCAGCACCAGCAGGGCGGCGACGGTGAGCGGGTTGCCCTGCGGGGACCAGCCGAGCGCGAGCGCGATCACGCTCAGCAGCGCGACCTGCAGCGCCTCCGTCACCAGTACGCATCCCGTCTTGGCGGTGAGCAGCGCCCAGCGCGGCAGCGGGCTGGCGCCCAGCCGCTTGAGGACGCCGTAGCGGCGCTCGAAGCCGGTGGCGATGGCCTGCCCGGTGAAGGCGGTGGACATCACGGCGAGCGCGAGCAGGCCGGGCGCCAGGAAGTCGACGCGCTTGCCGGGGCCCTCGACGGCGACGATGTCGACGGCGGAGAAGAGGACGAGCAGCACCGTCGGGATGATGACGGTCAGCAGCAGCTGTTCGCCGTTGCGCAGCAGCATCTTCGTCTCGAAGGCGGTCTGCGCGAGCAGCATCCGGCCGACGGGGGCGGCGCCGGGCGCGGGGGAGTGGTCGGTGGTCGTCACGCGCGGAGGTCCCGTCCGGTCAGGTCGAGGAAGACGTCTTCGAGGCTGCGGCGCTGCACGGCCAGCCGCTCGGGGAGGATGCCGGAGGCCGCGCACCAACCGGTGACGGTGGCCAGCAGCTGCGGGTCCACGGGTGCCTCGATGCGGTAGCTGCCGGGGGAGGGCTCGGTGGCGGCGGCGCCCTCGGGCAGCTCCTTGAGCAGCGGGCCGAGGTCGAGCCCGGGCGGGCCGTCGAAGCGCAGCGAGGACTCGGCTCCGCCGCGGCAGAGCTCCTCGGGGGTGCCCTCGGTGATCACCTTGCCGCGGTCGACGATCGCGACCCGGTCGGCGAGCTGCTCGGCCTCGTCCATGTGGTGGGTGGTGACGACGACGGTGACGCCGTCGCGGCGCAGGTCGCGGACGAGCTCCCAGGTGGCGCGGCGGGCCTGCGGGTCGAGGCCGGCCGTGGGCTCGTCGAGGAAGACCAGCTCGGGCCTCCCCACGACGGCCATCGCCAGGGCGAGCCGCTGCTGCTGGCCGCCGGAGAGCCGGCGGTAGGTGGTGCGGCCGCAGGAGCCGAGGCCGAGGCGTTCGACGAGGGCGTCGACGTCCAGCGGGTTCGCGTGCAGCTTGGCGGTGTGCCGGAGCATCTCGACGGCGCGCGCGCCCGCGTAGACGCCGCCGGACTGGAGCATCACGCCGATCCGGGGGCGCAGCTCGGCGCCCTGGGTGACCGGGTCGAGGCCGAGGACGCGGACGGTGCCGGCGTCGGGGCGGCGGTAGCCCTCGCAGGTCTCGACGGTGGTGGTCTTGCCGGCGCCGTTGGGGCCGAGCACCGCGGTGATCGCGCCGCGGGCGATGGTGAGGTCGAGACCGTCCACCGCGGTCACTCGGTGCTTCGACGCAGTGCCGTAGCGCTTGACCAGCCCGGTGATCCGGACCGCGGGTTCGGAATGCATACCGGCGAGTGTAAGAGGCGTGAACGCGGCGGCCGGACGGTGGGCCGGGCCGGGGCTGCCGGAGCGGCCGGCGGTCGACGCGGCAGGGGTGGACCGGGGCGCGGGCGGAGGGTGCCGGAGGATGGGATTCCGCTTCGGCGGACCTGCGGAGTCCGGTTCGTCGTGGCCGGAGCCGCCGAGGGGGAATCGCCGCCGTGGATCGTTTCCGCAGGTCAGGTAAGGCTTACCTGCGTGACAGAGGACACCGGTGAGGCCTGGATCACGGGTTGTCCTGTCGGAAGGAATTACGCAACACTGGTGTTGTGAAAAACATGCGCGAGCACTCCACGCACCCGGAGGCCGAGTCGGCCCCCGGCTGCGCCGTGCCCGCGACGGCGGCCGAGGTGCTGCTGGAGGGCCACCGCGCCACGCGGGACAGGGTCGCCCGTTCGATCCTGGACCACGGCCCCTCCTCCGCCACCGACCTCGCCAACCGCCTCGGCCTCACCACCGCGGCCGTCCGCCGTCACCTGGACGGACTGGCCGCCGCCGGCCTGGTCGACGCCCGCGAACAGCGGGTGTACGGCAGCCGGGGCCGGGGTCGCCCGGCCAAGGTCTTCGCCCTCACCGACGGCGGCCGGGACGCCTTCTACCAGGCCTACGACCAGCTCGCGGCCGACGCGCTGCGCTGGATCTCGGACTCGGTGGGCGGCGGCAAGGCGGGCGAGGAGGCGGTCGCCGCCTTCGCCCGCGCCCGGTTCGGCAAGCAGGGCGAGCGTTACCTCGACGCCCTGCACGGCGCCGAAGCGGGGGAGCGCACCGAGGCGCTCGCCCAGGCGCTGAGCGCGGACGGGTACGCTGCCACCGTGCGGCGTGTTCCGTCGGCCGCGGCGAAAGCCCCGGCGGGCGCCCAGCTCTGCCAGCACCACTGCCCGGTCGCGCACATCGCCGAGCAGTTCCCGCAGCTCTGCGAGGCGGAGACCGAGGTCTTCTCCCAACTGCTGGGCACCCATGTGCAACGGCTGGCCACCATCGCCCACGGCGACGGGGTCTGCACCACCTATGTGCCGGCACCCGGTGCCGCATCGTCGCCCGCCCTGCGTACCGCAGGCCCGGGTACCGGTGCAGTGCCGACTGCCGGTACGTCCACCGAAGACTCAGCGTCCGCGCGTTAGGAAGCTCGCATGACTGACACCGTTTCGCACCCGGAGCTCGAAGGCCTGGGCACCTACGAGTACGGCTGGGCCGACCCGGACACCGCAGGTGCCGCCGCCAAGCGCGGGCTCAGCGAGGACGTCGTCCGCGACATCTCGGCGAAGAAGAGCGAGTCCGAGTGGATGCTGAACCTGCGGCTCAAGGGCCTCAAGCTGTTCGGCAAGAAGCCCATGCCGACCTGGGGCTCCGACCTCACCGGCATCGACTTCGACAACATCAAGTACTTCGTCCGCTCCACCGAGAAGCAGGCCGAGTCCTGGGAGGACCTGCCCGCCGACATCAAGGCGACGTACGACCGCCTCGGCATCCCGGAGGCGGAGAAGCAGCGCCTGGTCGCCGGTGTCGCCGCGCAGTACGAGTCCGAGGTCGTCTACCACCAGATCCGTGAGGACCTGGAGGAGCAGGGCGTCCTCTTCCTGGACACGGACACCGCGCTCAAGCAGTACCCGGAGATCTTCAAGGAGTACTTCGGCACCGTCATCCCGGCCGGCGACAACAAGTTCGCCGCGCTGAACACCGCGGTGTGGTCCGGCGGCTCCTTCATCTACGTGCCCAAGGGCGTCCACGTGGACATCCCGCTCCAGGCCTACTTCCGGATCAACACCGAGAACATGGGCCAGTTCGAGCGGACGCTGATCATCGTCGACGAGGACGCCTACGTCCACTACGTCGAGGGCTGCACCGCGCCGATCTACTCCTCGGACTCGCTGCACTCCGCGGTCGTGGAGATCATCGTCAAGAAGGGCGGCCGCTGCCGCTACACGACCATCCAGAACTGGTCGAACAACGTCTACAACCTGGTCACCAAGCGCGCCGTGGCGTACGAGGGCGCGACCATGGAGTGGGTCGACGGCAACATCGGCTCCAAGGTCACCATGAAGTACCCGGCCGTCTACCTGATGGGCGAGCACGCCAAGGGCGAGACGCTGTCGATCGCCTTCGCCGGTGAGGGCCAGCACCAGGACGCCGGCGCCAAGATGGTGCACATGGCGCCGAACACCTCCTCCAACATCGTCTCCAAGTCGGTGGCGCGCGGCGGCGGCCGGACGTCCTACCGCGGTCTGATCGAGATCGGCGAGGGCTCCAAGGGCGCCAAGTCCAACGTGCTCTGCGACGCGCTGCTCGTCGACACGATCTCCCGCTCGGACACCTACCCGTACGTGGACGTCCGCGAGGACGACGTGTCGATGGGCCACGAGGCGACCGTCTCCAAGGTCAGCGAGGACCAGCTCTTCTACCTGATGAGCCGGGGCATGACCGAGTTCGAGGCGATGGCGATGATCGTCCGCGGCTTCGTCGAGCCGATCGCGCGCGAGCTGCCGATGGAGTACGCGCTGGAGCTGAACCGGCTGATCGAGCTGCAGATGGAAGGCTCCGTCGGCTGACGCACGGCCGCACGCAGTCCACTCCGCATCCCTAGGAAGAGAGCACCACGACAGCCATGGCTGACGTCAACACCCCCACCGGCTCCACGACCGCCGGTTCGATCGAGGTCGGCACCGCGGGCGCGGGCGCGCAGCTCGCGGGCCCCGGCACCGGCCGTGCCACCGTCCAGCAGCCGATCGACGCGCGCGTCGCGGTCAAGCCCTCGTTCGAGGTCGGCGACTTCCCGGTGCCGACCGGCCGCGAGGAGGACTGGCGGTTCACCCCGATGCACCGCCTGAACGGCCTGCACGACGGCACCGCCGCCGACAGCGCCGAGAAGGGCGAGGACAAGGTCGAGCTGAGCCTGCCGGACGGCGTCACCGCCGAGACCGTCGGCCGCGACGACGCCCGCCTGGGCAAGGCCGGCAAGCCGGTCGACCGGGTCGCCGCGCAGGCGTTCAGCGCCTTCGAGCAGGCGCTCGTGGTCACCGTCCCCAAGGAGACGGTGCTCACCGAGCCGGTCAAGATCGACGTGCACGGCGAGGGCGGCGTCCGCTTCGCCCACGTGGTGATCGACGTCAAGCCGTTCGCCGAGGCCGTCGTGGTGATCAACCACACCGGCACCGGCACCCGGGCCGCCAACGTCGAGCTGCTGGTCGGCGACGGCGCCAAGCTCACCTTCGTCTCGGTCCAGGACTGGGACCGCGACGCGGTGCACGCCGCCCAGCAGACCGCGCTGGTCGGCCGGGACGCCTCGCTCAAGTCCGTGGTCGTCACCTTCGGCGGTGACCTCGTCCGCATCCACCCGCGGGTCACCTACGCCGCCCCCGGCGGCGAGGCGGAGCTGTTCGGCCTCTACTTCGCGGACGCCGGCCAGCACCTGGAGCACCGGCTGGTCATCGACCACGACACCCCGCACTGCCGCTCCAACGTGGTCTACAAGGGCGCGCTGCAGGGCAAGGACGCGCACGCCGTCTGGGTCGGCGACGTGGTCATCCGCGCCGCCGCCGAGGGCACCGACACGTACGAGCACAACCGCAACCTGGTGCTCACCGACGGCGCCCGGGTCGACTCGATCCCCAACCTGGAGATCGAGACCGGCGAGATCGTCGGCGCCGGCCACGCCTCGGCGACCGGCCGCTTCGACGACGAGCAGCTGTTCTACCTGCAGGCCCGCGGCATCCCGGCCGACGAGGCGCGCCGCCTGGTGGTGCGCGGCTTCTTCGCCGAGCTCGTCCAGCAGATCGGCGTCGCCGAGATCCAGGACCAGCTGATGGAGAAGATCGAGGCCGAGCTGGAATCGGCGGTCTGAGCCCGATGAGCTTTCTCCGCGCCTGCGCGCTCAGCGAGCTGGCCGAGGACGTGCCCCGGCGCGTCGACCTCAACGGCGTGCCGGTCTCCGTCGTCCGCACCGACGAGGGGGTGTTCGCGATCAACGACACCTGCTCGCACGCGAACGTCTCGCTCTCCGAGGGCGAGGTCGAGGACTGCATGATCGAGTGCTGGCTGCACGGCTCCAGCTTCGACCTGCGCACCGGCAAGCCCTCCGGCCTGCCCGCCACCAAGCCGGTCGCTGTCTACCCCGTAAAGATCGAAGGGGACGATGTGCTCGTCTCCGTCAACCAGGAGTCCTGAGTACATATGGCAACCCTTGAAATCCGCGACCTGCACGTCTCCGTCGAGGCCGAGAACGGCCCCCGCGAGATCCTGAAGGGCGTCGACCTGACCGTGAAGCAGGGCGAGACCCACGCGATCATGGGTCCGAACGGCTCCGGCAAGTCCACCCTGGCCTACTCGCTGGCCGGCCACCCGAAGTACACCGTCACCGGCGGCAGCGTCCTGCTGGACGGCGAGAACGTCCTGGAGATGTCCGTCGACGAGCGCGCCCGCGCCGGCGTCTTCCTGGCCATGCAGTACCCGGTCGAGGTCCCCGGCGTCTCGGTCTCCAACTTCCTGCGCACCGCCGCCACCGCCGTCCGCGGCGAGGCCCCCAAGCTGCGGCTCTGGGTCAAGGAGGTCAAGGAGGCGATGGCCGGTCTGCAGATGGACCCGGCGTTCGCCGAGCGCAACGTCAACGAGGGCTTCTCCGGCGGCGAGAAGAAGCGCCACGAGATCCTCCAGCTGGAGCTGCTCAAGCCGAAGATCGCGATCCTCGACGAGACCGACTCCGGCCTGGACGTCGACGCGCTGCGGGTCGTCTCCGAGGGCATCAACCGGGTCCGCTCGACCGGCGAGGTCGGCACCCTGCTGGTCACGCACTACACCCGCATCCTGCGGTACATCAAGCCCGATTACGTCCACGTCTTCGCGGGCGGCCGCATCGTCGAGTCCGGCGGCGCCGAGCTGGCCGACAAGCTGGAGAACGAGGGCTACGAGGCCTACGTGAAGGGCGGCGCTTCCGAGTGACCCATACGTTTACGGGACTGCTCGACACCGACGCGATCCGCAAGGACTTCCCGGTCCTGCAGCGGTTGCTGCACGACGACAAGCCGCTGGTCTACCTGGACAACGCGGCCACCTCGCAGAAGCCGCGCCAGGTGCTGGAGGCGCTGAACGCGTACTACGAGCGGCACAACGCCAACGTCCACCGCGGCGTGCACGTGCTCGCCGAGGAGGCCACGGCGCTGTACGAGGGCGCCCGTGACAAGGTCGCGGCGTTCGTCAACGCGCCGAGCCGCAACGAGGTCGTCTTCACCAAGAACGCCTCCGAGTCGCTCAACCTGGTCGCCAACATGCTGACCTGGGCGGACGAGCCGTACCGCGTGGACGCCGACTCCGAGATCGTGATCACGGAGATGGAGCACCACTCCAACATCGTCCCGTGGCAGCTGCTCTCGCAGCGCACCGGCGCGAAGCTGAAGTGGTTCGGGCTGACCGACGAGGGCCGGCTCGATCTCTCGAACATCGACGAGCTGATCACCGAGAAGACCAAGGTCGTCTCCTTCACCCTCGTCTCCAACCTGCTCGGTACGGTCAACCCGGTCGAGACCATCGTGCGCAAGGCCCAGTCGGTCGGCGCGCTGGTCGTCATCGACGCCTCGCAGGCCGCGCCGCACATGGTGCTCGACGTGCAGGCGCTGGAGGCCGACTTCGTCGCCTTCACCGGCCACAAGATGCTGGCCCCGACCGGCATCGGCGTGCTCTGGGGCCGTCAGGAGCTGCTGGAGGACCTCCCGCCGTTCCTCGGCGGCGGCGAGATGATCGAGACCGTCACCATGGGCTCGTCCACCTACGCCCCGGCACCGCACAAGTTCGAGGCCGGCACCCCGCCGATCGCCCAGGCGGTCGGGCTGGGCGCGGCGATCGACTACCTGTCGGGCATCGGCATGGAGAAGATCGCGGCCCACGAGCACGCCATCACCGCGTACGCGGTCGAGCGGCTGCTCGAAGTCCCGGACCTGCGGATCATCGGTCCGCGCACGGCCGTGGACCGCGGTGCGGCGATCTCGTTCACGCTGGGCGACATCCACCCGCACGACGTGGGCCAGGTGCTGGACGAGCAGGGCATCGCCGTGCGCGTCGGCCACCACTGCGCGCGGCCGGTCTGCCTGCGGTACGGAATTCCGGCGACCACACGGGCGTCGTTCTATCTGTACTCGACGCCGGGCGAGGTCGACGCCCTGATCGACGGCCTGCACCACGTCCGGAACTTCTTCGGCTGACGGGACGGGGCGCGACGATCATGAAGCTCGACTCGATGTACCAGGACATCATCCTGGACCACTACCGCAACCCGCACGGCAAGGGGCTGCGGGACGGTGACGCCGAGGTGCACCACGTCAACCCCACCTGCGGGGACGAGATCACCCTGCGGGTGAAGCTCGACGGTGCCACGGTCGCCGACGTCTCGTACGAGTCGCAGGGCTGCTCGATCAGCCAGGCCAGCGCCTCCGTGCTGAACGACCTGGTGGTCGGCCGCACCGTCGGCGAGGCGCAGGCCGTCCAGGAGGCCTTCCTGGAGCTCATGCAGAGCAAGGGCCAGGGCGAGGGCGACGAGGAGGTGCTGGAGGACGCGGTCGCGTTCGCCGGCGTCTCCAAGTACCCCGCCCGGGTCAAGTGCGCGCTGCTGAGCTGGATGGCCTGGAAGGACGCCACCGCCAAGGCGCTCGCCGGGCAGCCCGCCGTCCACGACACCACCGACTGACGCAGAAGAGGAGGACCGAGACCATGAGCGAAACCACCGAGACGCCCGCCCCTTCCGCTGAGGGGGGCCCGACCGTCATCGTCGGCACCACCGCCGGCACCGTCTCCGTCGAGGACCTGACCGAGGCCCTGATGGACGTCGTCGACCCCGAACTGGGCATCGACGTCGTCAACCTGGGCCTGATCTACGGCATCCACATCGACGAGTCCGACGTGGCCACCATCGACATGACGCTCACCTCGGCGGCCTGCCCGCTGACCGACGTCATCGAGGACCAGGCCAAGACGGCCACCGACGGCCTCGTCCAGGACCTGAAGATCAACTGGGTCTGGATGCCGCCGTGGGGCCCCGACAAGATCACCGACGACGGCCGCGACCAGCTCCGGGCGCTGGGCTTCAACGTCTGAGACCGGTCGAGCGTCAACCCGCTGCCGCGCGAGTCTCCCCTTCGGGGGAAGTATTCGCGCGGCAGTGGTATATCTGCGAGCGGGTGGCGAGAGTGCTGCCGTGACCACGGAGGGAGCGACGCGATGGCTGTGGAAGCGATCGGGCATTGGACGTTGCCCGACTCGGCGTACGCCATGTGGGTCCGCGGTGAGCTCGACGCATACCTGCGGATCCCGGACGACGGCACGCGGGTCGAGGTGGTCGGAGGGGAGTTCGTCGTGTCACCAGCACCCGTCTTCGCCCACGCGGTGATCCTGTCGGACATCCAGCGTGGCATCGACTACGCCCGCTTCCAGGACCCCGCCCATCCCTGGCGGGTGGTACAGGCGATCAATCTTGATCTTGTCGAGGTCGGGGACGGCTACATCCCCGACCTCGTCGTGATGGATGCCGAGGTGGAGGAGCGCGGGCTCGCGGAGAACGCCACCTATCTCCGGCCGGACCAGATCGGCCTGGTGGTCGAAGTGACCTCCTCGTCGAACGCGCACAACGACCGCCGTCCGGTACTGGGCCGACGGGTCAAGCCCACCAGATGGAGCGGGTACGCGCGGACCGGCGTGCCGTACTACCTGCTCGTGGACCGTGATCCGAGGGATCCGGGAGTCACCCTGTTCGGTGAGCCGGATCGCCGGGAGGGCAGCTACGCGGTCCTGGGCGAGTGGAAGTTTGGGGACACGGTCCGGCTGCCGAGTCCCTTCGGGTTCGAGTTCCGCACGAACACCTGGAAACCCTGGACCGCATGACACGGCAGACGCCGCCGCCCGGGACGGAATCCGTCCCGGGCGGCGGCGTTGTGGCGTGCGTCAGGCGGTCTTCGGCCGGCGGGCCACCACGGCGGCCAGGGCCAGGCAGACGGTCGCGGCGAGGGCGACGAAGCCGCTGGTGGCCGGGAGCAGGCCGTAGCGCTGGACGAGGGCGCCGACGCCGACGATCGGCAGGGAGGAGCCGAGGTAGACGATGACCCAGAGCGAGCTGAGCTCCGAGCCCCGGCGTTCGGGGTTCATCGCCGCCACGGCGGAGGTGAAGAGTGAACGGAAGGCGACGCCCTGGCAGGCGCCGCCCAGCACGCTGCCGATGAACAGCAGCGCCGGGGTGCCGGTGTACTGGGCGGTGACGACCAGGCCGAGGCCGGCCGCCAGGCCGGTCAGGCCCAGGGCGATGACCAGGCGGTCCGCGGTCGGCGGGACGAGCAGCTGGGCGAGGGCCGAGGAGCCGAGCAGCAGGGCCGCCACGACGGCGCCGGTCAGCCGGGAGTCGGTGTGCAGCAGCTTGGCGGAGAACGCCGGAGCCAGGCTGAGGTAGACGCCGAAGACCGCGTACGAGACGAAGCCGGCGCCGGAGGCGAGCAGGAACTCGCGCCGGCCGGAGGTCGGCAGGGCGAGCCGTTGCGGGCGCAGGTGGGCCGGCATGGTGATCCGCGGCGGGGAGGCCGGCGGGCGGTTGCGGCCGGGCATCCGGGGGTGCACCACGGCGAGCGGCACGCAGAGCGCGAGCAGGGCGACGGCGTGCAGCAGGAACGGGGTCAGCAGCGGGTCCGAGCCGCCCGCCAGCAGGGCGCCGACCACCGGGCCGAGCGCGACGCCGCCGGCCGAACAGGCGAGGGTGAGCTTGGCGGCCAGGGTGGGGTGCTCGGGCAGCAGGTCGCCGAGGGCGGCGCCGGCGGCGCCGGTGGACAGGCCCACCGCGATGCCCTGGACGGCGCGGCCGGCGGCGAGCTGCCAGAAGCTGCCGGCGGTGGCGAAGACGGCGTCGCCGGCGGCGGCCAGGGCCACCGCGGGCAGGATCATGGCCCGTCGGCCGAGGTGGTCCGACCAGTGGCCGACCGCGGCGAGCACCGGGACGAGCGCGAACACGTAGATCGTGAAGAGGATCGTGGTGTCGAGCGCGGTCAGCGCCAGCCGCTGCTGGAGCAGCGGGTAGATCGGGGTCGCCAGGTTGGCGCCGATCAGCATGAAGAGGAGGGCGGCGGCGACGAGGCCGACGCGGACACCGCGCAGCGCGTTCCAGCGGCTGATCGCGGCGAGCTGGAGCTGGGCCCGGGGGGCGAGCTCCAGGGGAAGCAGGGCCTCCGACAGTCGGCGTCCGTCGAGCTGCGCGGTGCGCAGGCCGGAGCCGGCAGGGGAGAGGTCCGCCATGGCAGGGGTCTCCTGTGGCCGGGCACCACCGGGGTCGGCGGGGTGTGCCGGCGTCCCGTCCGGGGGCGCTGTGGTGTGGCCTCGGTGCGGGGTCCCTGGTGGGGCGAGTGAGCGTGAGGGGTGCCCTCCCGTCCGCTGCCGGACGAGGAGGAAGGGGGGCTTCGTTGCCCGGTGGCCCGCGCGGGGTGTGCACGGCACCATTGCGAAGGATAAGGGGTGGGCGCACGCCCGCGGCGCGCGCCCCTGGAGGCCAAGCATCGGGCCTGCCGTCCCTATACGCTGAGGTAGGAGACCGGTACGCGGAGCTGATCGGCTGACCGCAGGCTGTAGGGAGAACGCGCAACGATGGCCGGACGACGTCGGAAGAACGCTGGGGCCGCTGCGACGGGCACCCCGGGCGAGGGAGCGGTGCTCCCCGCCGACCTGGAGCTGCAGGACCTCTACGGGGCGTTCGCCGCGCACGGGCTGGACGACGAGGACCTGGACGATGCGGCCGTGCTGGTGCCGCCGGTGAAGCTGCCCGCCGAGGCGGAGCTCGCCGCACAGGCGAAGGCGGTGCCGATCTTCGGCTACGCGCTGAAGCTGGCCCGCTGGGCGGCCCCGCACCGGGCCGTGGACGAGTTCGGGGACCTCACCGGGCCGGACCGGGAGCCGGCCGCCCGGCTGCTCGGCCTCGCCCCGGAGCAGGGCGACGCGCCCGAGGAGGCCGTGGTCGAGGCGATGCGGGCCTGGTCGCTGGCGTGCGACCTGGACCTGGTCGAGATCGGCACGACCGCGGCCGGCGAGCACGTGGCCGTGCCCGGGCCGGACTTGGAGCCGGCCGAGGAGGGGGACCCGGAGACGGTCCTGGAGCTCTGGCTCACCGCTGCCGGGATCGTCCGGGAGCTGGCGGTGGAGGCGGACTCGCTGCCCGAGGACGGGGACGAGGAGCCGTCGGGCGAGGAGGACGAGGAGGACGAGGAGCAGCTCGCGCAGGTCGAGGACGCCCGGGACGAGGCCGCCGAGCTGCTCGACGAGGCGCTCCAGGTGCTGTACGAGACGACCGCCTTCGCCGACCCCGGCAGCGAGACCGTGCCGCTCGGCGTGCTGGCCGCGCTGCTGGTCGTCCCGGAGGGCGAGGAGCCGAGCGAGGAACTGCTCGGCGACATCACCGACGTGATGGTCGCGCTGGACCCCATGCTGGGGGACCTCTCCGAGCTCGGCCTGCTGGAGTACCGCCCGATCGACCCGGAGCTGTTCGACGAGGAGGAGGGCGAGGAGGGCGCGGAGCCGGCCGGACCCGCCGTCGGCGAGGAGCCGCTCGACGAGGAGGAGTCGGCCCGCTTCGGCCTGGTCCGGCTCACCCCGCTCGGCCAGTACGGCATCCGGCAGTGGCTGCTGGAGGACGGCTACGACGCCCCGCTGGTCGGTGAGCTCGCCCAGGGCGACGCCGCCGAGCTGCTGAGCGCGGTCTGCGAGGCGGCCAACGTGCTGCCCGAGGAGGAGCTGCGGGTCTGGGTCACCGGCCGGGAGCCGGTGGCGGCGGCCCGTGAGCTGCTCGCCGCGGCGCGCGGCAGCGACGCGTACGCGCCGATGCGCCGGATGCTCTGCCAGCAGGCGCTGACGATGCTCGGGGAGCCCGCCGGTCCCGCCGTCCGGGAGGTGCTGGACGACCCGGAGCTGGGCGGGGGCGCGCGGGCCTGGCTCGTCGGGCTGGGCGCCACCGACGTGCCCGTGCCGGAGCGGACGATGGTGCTCTGGACGGTGATCGACACCTTCGCCGCCCAGCTGCTCGACACCGGCGGGGACGCCGCGCTGCTGCGCGAGCTGATCGCCGAGCTGCCGGTGACCGGCAACCCGGCGAGCTACTTCGGCGAGCTCTGGCGGGTCGACCACCCGTACACGGCGGACGTGCTGGACACGGTCGGGGAGCTGCACCTGGACCGGGCGGTGGCCAAGGAGGCCCGCAAGGCGGCCTTCAAGGCGCGTTCGAAGAGCTGACGGGGTCGGCCCCTCGGGCCGGACCGGGACGGGACGGTGGGGCTGCGGCCGGGGGCGGGGGCGGTACGCCGCACCCGCGGCCCGGCTCCGCCCGGCCCTACGGGAGGTCCAGCGAGCCGTCCTCGGTGAAGGGGAAGAACGGGTTGTGGGCCAGCTCCCAGAGGTGGCCGTCCAAGTCCTCGAAGTAGCCGGAGTAGCCGCCCCAGCTGGTCGCGGCCGGGGGCTTGACCACCGTGGCGCCGGCCGCGACGGCCGTCTTCAGGGCGGTGTCCACCCGCTCGGGCGACTCCAGGTTCACCGCGAGGGTGACGCCCCGGAACGACGGCTCGCCGGTGGCGGGCACGCCCGCGTCGGCGGCGAGCTCCTCGTACGGGAAGAGCCCGAGCACCGAGTCGGCCGTGCGGAACCAGACGATCTCCGGGCTGGAGGCCGAGGAGCGCTGCCACCCCAGCGCCTCGTAGAACCGGGCGGAGGCGTCGAGGTCGGCCACGCCGAGGGTGACGATGCTGATTCTGGCGGGGAAGTCCTTGGCTGCTGTCATGCCCGACAGCGTAGGAAGCCGGACTGACAAACCACGGCCCTGACACGGCATCC
Organism: Kitasatospora sp. NBC_01560; assembly: GCF_045208415.1. NCBI lineage: Bacteria > Bacillati > Actinomycetota > Actinomycetes > Kitasatosporales > Streptomycetaceae > Kitasatospora > Kitasatospora sp. NBC_01560. The sequence goes on from NZ_CP109364.1 coordinate 6,728,527, forward strand.
GGCGGGCCGATCCGCCCGCCGGACCAGAGGAGCTGATGACCCGGCAGGTCGCGCCACGTATCGTGGTCCCGCAGGTGCGCGGAGCGGTGAGGACTTGGGGGGTGCGGCGCGGGATGACGCGGGAGAGCGGCGGCAGGCAGGACGGTCTCCGGGGCGACGGGCCGGGGCGGGTGGCCCCGCGCGGACGGGAGGACCGCTTCACCGACCAGGAGGACTTCGCCCGCCGCATGCTCGCCGCGGCGGACTTCCCCGTGTACGGCGTCGCGTCCGGGGTGGCCCGGGAGGGCGACGCGCTGGCCGCGTTCGAGACCTCCGACGGGCTGCTCTGCTGGGTCGAGGTGCGCTCCGGCGACCGGAGCGCCGCCGACGGCCCGTACCTGACCGTCCGCACCCACCGGCCCGGTGCCGGGGGCGGCGCCGCCCTGCCCGAGCTGGAGGACGTGGTCGAGGACGAGCGCGACCGGGTGTACGAGCAGCTCGGCGTGGACGAGGTCGACTGCCCGGCGCGGGTCCGGGCGCTGCGCGAGTGGATCACCGTGGACGGCGAGCCGCGGGCGGTCGAGGTGCACGAGGACCGGCGCGAGGTCTGGGAGCGCCCGGAGGACCGCCTCCCCGGGGTCTGCGCCAAGCCGGGCGCCGGGCCGGTCTGGGCCGGCCGGTTCGTGGTCGGCGGGGTGACCGTCACCGTCTGCGGGCGCGGCGTGCCGCCCGGCGCGATCGAACTGGCACCCGTCGACGACATCGAGCGCTACCTGCGCGGCCGGACGGCGCTGCTGCGCGCACTGGCCTCCCGGCGCGGCCCGCACGTACCGGTGGAGGAGCGCGAACTCGCCCCGGCCACCGGGCTGGAGGCGCACCGGGCGGTGATCGAGCACAGCATCGCGGAGTCCGCCGCGATCGAGGCGCAGGTCCGGGCCGGGCGGACGCCCCGGCTGCCGCGCGGGCTGCGCGGGGAGACCGGCGCGCTGCGCTGGGAGGCCGCGGTGCGCCAGCAGATGCGGCTGGCCTCGGAGCGCCGCGAGGAGGCGGTCGCGGCGGTGACGTCGATGGTCAACCACCTCAACCGGCTCTCCCGGCAGACCCAGTGGGTGGTCGGCACGCCGGACGGCGAGGCCGCCGTCGAGGAGGTGGTCCGCTACACGGTGTTCGCCAGCGAGGTGGCGAGCCTGCCGGCGCAGCGGGCCTGGGAGCAGCTCTGGCGGGACCGCCCGGCCGCCGACGGGGACGGCTGGGAGGAGCAGCAGCTCGGCGAGCAGCTCTGGCTGGCGGCCTGGGAGCAGTGGCGGTCGGCGCGCGCCTGCCGGTGAGCGGTGAGCGGTGAGCGGCGTGCTGTGCGGGGTGCGCGGTGGGCTGTACGCGTGGGCGGTGTGCGGCGAACGGTGGGCGACGATGCTGTGACCTGTGGTGCGCACGGCAAAGAACAAGTCATGCGTTTGCATAAGGTCGGCAAATGAACACCCTGACGCGGTGTCCGATTCATCGGGCGTTCACTGCACCGGCGGAGTCTCTGGGCGTCGACGACTGCCTCGACACCTCGCACGCCACGTACCGGGTTCGCCCCCGGTCGGTGCCCCACCACTCAGGAGTGACTCACATGTCGCTGTCCCGCCGGGACTTCGTCAACCGTTCCACCCTCGTCGGGGCCGGTGTCCTGATCGCCGGCAGCGCCGAGGCGCTGGCCAGCGCTCCGGGCGCGATCGCCGCCCCGGTCGGCGGCGAGGCGCCGGTCGCCGCGGCCGTCGAGGCCGAGCGCGTGGCCGTCGGCTACGGCCCGCTGGCCGCCGACGCCGAGGGCCTGCTCGCGCTGCCCAAGGGCTTCACGTACAAGGTCGTGAACCGGGCCGGTGTCACCAAGCTGCGCACCGGTGAGTTCACCCCGAGCAACCACGACGGCACCTCGGCGTTCGAGGACGAGCGCGGCGGCAACCTCATGGTCGTCAACCACGAGCTGGGCGGCGCCCGCGCCAACTGGCCCTACCCGGTGCCGCTGACCGAGGGCCACGTCTACGACCCGGGCGCGGCCGGCGGTTGCACCATCGTGCACGCCAAGGCCAACGGCACGGTCGAGCAGTGGGTCGGCATCGCCGGCACCGCCACCAACTGCGCGGGCGGCGTGACCCCGTGGGGCACCTGGCTGTCCGGCGAGGAGACCGAGGACAAGGCCGGCAAGAACGGCTTCACCAAGGACCACGGCTACATCTTCGAGGTCGACCCGTTCGACGACGAGTACAACCAGGACCCGCAGCCGGTGAAGGCCTTCGGCCGCTACGCCCACGAGGCCGTCGTCGTCGACCCGAAGCGCGGTCACGTCTACCTGACCGAGGACGCCTCGAACCCCAACGGCCTGCTGTTCCGCTGGACCCCGCCGGCCGGCTTCAAGCACGGCCGCTACCAGCTGCGCAAGCTGGCCGCCGACGCCGGCGTGCTGGAGGCCTTCAAGGTCTTCGACGCCCAGGGCAAGTTCGTCGACGACCTCTCCCGCGCCACCAAGGTCGGCACCACCTACGGCGTGGACTGGGTCAAGGTCCAGGACCGCGACGCCAGGACCGTCTCGATCCGCAAGCAGTTCAAGGAGGGCGAGGTCACCCGCGCCCGCAAGCTGGAGGGCATGTGGTGGGGTGACGGCGGCTTCTACTTCGTCTCCAGCTTCGCCCGCTCGGAGAGCCCGGTGCAGCACGACGGCCAGGTCTGGTTCTACAGCCCCGTCCGCCGCACCATCACCCTGAAGGTCCTGCTGGGCGTCAACTCCGACGTCTGGGGCGACCACGACAACTTCGACGGCCCGGACAACATCACCGTCTCGCCCTACGGCGGCATCGTGATCGCCGAGGACGGCGAGGGTGTGTCGCACCTGTTCGGCGCCACCGAGGACGGGCTGACCTACCCGATCGCCCGCAACGAGCTGAACATCGGCAGCGCCGAGAAGCCCGAGTTCAGCGAGTTCACCGGCGTCACCTTCTCGGACGACGGCAAGACCCTCTTCGCCAACATCCAGACCCCGGGCATCCAGCTGGCCATCACCGGCCCGTGGCACCGGCTGAACGAGCACAAGCGCGGCCAGGGCTACGGCGCCTGAGCCCCGCTGTCGTGACGGAAGGGGCCCGCTCCGGCGGGCCCCTTCCCGGCGTTCGGGGCGCCTCGGGCGCCTCGGGCGCCTCGGGCGCCTCGGGGTTCGCGGGGGCCTCCGGGCCTTTCGGGGGCCTTCGGCGGGCGGCCGTCAGCCCTCGGCGGGCAGCCGGAGCTGGAGCATGGCCAGCAGCCGCTGCTGCGGCTGGGTCAGGTCGATGCCGGTCAGCTGTTCGGCCCGGCGCACCCGGTAGCGCAGGGTGTTGGGGTGGATGTGCAGGGCGTCCGCGGCGACCCGGACCTCGCCGAGCGCGTCCAGCCAGGCCAGCACCGACTCGGCGAGCCGGGTGCCGTGCCGGCGGTCGTAGTCGGCCAGCGCCGTCAGCCGCGGGTCGCGCAGGCCGCCGCGCTCCTGCAGCAGCGCCAGCATCTCGCTGACCAGCACCTCCGCCTGGACGTCGATCAGCGCGGCGACCTCCAGCTCCACCCCGCCGCGCCCCATCGCGTCCAGGATCCGGTCCGCCTGGGCCCGGGAGTCGGGCACCTGGGCCAGACCGTCCACCGTCGAGCCGATCGCCGCCCGCAGCGGGACCCCGAGGTGGTCCCGGGCCGCCTCCACCACCTCCTGCGCCCAGCCGCGGACCGTCGTCATCGGCAGCCCGGCGGGCAGGTCGGGCAGCAGCACGTACACCCGGGACTCGATCGGGGCGAGCAGCGCGGCGCGGTGCCGGGCGGCGGTGTGCACCGAGATCAGGCCGGTCACCTCGGTGCGGGTGAGCGCCTCGGTGGCCCGGGCGCCGTACGCCAGGACGGTGGCCGGGCGGCGCAGGTCCAGGCCGAGGTGGGTGGCCAGCGACTGCGGGCCGGTCGAGCCCTCCAGCAGGCCGGTGAGCAGGGTCCGGGTCAGCCGGACGTCCGCCGACAGCTCCCGGCGGCGGCGCACCAGCTGGGCCGCCGCCACCCGGGCCGCACCGACCAGGGCCTGTTCGGCGAGCGGGGCGAGCGGCTGGGCGCCCTCCTGGACCCAGATGGTGCCGAGCGGCTGCGCACCCGTCCGGATGCCGATCGCCAGGCGCCGGCGCAGGCCCAGCTCGGGGTGCGGGTCGACCGCGATCGGCGTGTCCGAGCTGCGCAGGTGCTGGAAGATGCCCCACTCGCGGAGCTTGGAGAGGTACGGCTCGGGGCCCTGCCAGCCGAGGATGGAGAGCCGCCGGAGGTCGTCGACCTCGTCCGAGTCGGAGGAGCGGGAGTAGGCCAGCACCCGGCTGGAGGTGTCCTCGATCGAGACGATGCCGTGGGTGAGCACGGCGACGGTCTGGGCGAGCGAGAAGAGGTCGCCGGCGTTGTGCTCGGGGGCGCCGGCACCGTCCGGGGCGTCCGGCCCGGCGATGATCGCCCGGGCCAGCGAGTCCAGGTGCTCCCAGCGGGTCTCCCGGCGGACGGAGAGCAGCGCCACCCCCGCCTCGGTGGCGGCCTCGCGCAGGGCGTCGGCCTGGCCGGGGGCGTCCAGCTTCACGGCGACGGCCGCGGCCCCGGCCCGGCCGGCCGCGCGCAGGGCGGGGAGGGCGGCCCGGCCGCGGGCGCCGATGGCGAGGACGAGTTCGCCGGCGGCGGCGACGGGTGGGTCCTCCGGGTCGAGGATCGCGACGTCGCGGACCGGGACGTCCAGGCCCAGCGGGGCGGCCTGGAGCTCGACCAGCGGTTCGCCGAGCGACATCAGCAACTGGCGCAGGGGGAGTCCGGCGGGCTGGGACACCGGCGCTTCCTTCATCGGGTCGGACAACGGCGTACCGGCGATTTTAGCCGGGCGGACAGGGAGCGGACGAGGAGCCGTCGGGGAACGGGCCGAGGGCCGGAGCAGTCCGGGACCGGAGCGCGCGGGCGGCCGCCGCCGTGACCGCTCCGTGATCCCTTCGTCGGGCCGGACAACGCCGTACGGGGGACTTTAGCCGCCCGGCCAATCATGTGAGCCCCGGTGCAGGAATAGCGTTCGTCCTGTGGCCGACGTGCGACCCACGCCGGCATCCCCCATGAACCGAAGGAGAGCGTGCGCTCATGGATGCTGTGACCCAGGTCCCCGCGCCGGTGAACGAGCCGGTCCACAGCTACGCCCCCGGCAGCCCGGAACGGGCCCGCCTGGAGGCGAAGCTGAAGGAGCTGGGCGGCCAGGAGCCGGTCCAGCTGACCATGACGATCAACGGTGAGCGCCGGATGGGCGCCGGCACCGAGATCCACGTCGTCCAGCCGCACAACCACGCGGCGAGGCTCGGCACCCTGCGCAACGCCACCCAGGCCGACGCGCAGGACGCCATCGACACTGCCCTGGCCGCTGCTCCGGCCTGGCAGGCGCTCTCCTTCGACTCGCGGGCCGCGATCTTCCTCAAGGCCGCCGACCTGCTGGCCGGCCCCTGGCGCGAGACCCTGGCCGCCGCCACCATGCTCGGCCAGTCCAAGACCGCCCAGCAGGCCGAGATCGACACCCCGTGCGAGCTGGTCGACTTCCTGCGGTTCAACGTGCACTTCGCCCGGCAGATCATGGCCGAGCAGCCGATCTCCTCGGACGGCGTGTGGAACCGCAGCGACCACCGCCCGCTGGAGGGCTTCGTCTACGCGATCACCCCGTTCAACTTCACCGCCATCGCCGGCAACCTGCCGACCGCGCCGGCGCTGATGGGCAACGTGGTGCTCTGGAAGCCCTCCCCGACCCAGCAGTTCTCCGCGCACCTGCTGATGCAGCTGCTGGAGGAGGCCGGGCTCCCCAAGGGCGTCATCAACATGGTCACCGGTGACGGCCTGGACGTCTCCGCCGTCGCGCTGAAGCACCCGGCGCTGGCCGGCATCCACTTCACCGGCTCCACCGCGACCTTCCAGCACCTGTGGCGCGAGGTCGGCACCAACATCGCCGGCTACCGCACCTACCCGCGGATCGTCGGCGAGACCGGCGGCAAGGACTTCCTGGTCGCCCACCCGTCCGCCGACCCGGCCGTGCTGAAGACCGCGATGACCCGCGGCGCCTTCGAGTTCCAGGGCCAGAAGTGTTCGGCGCTGTCCCGCGCCTACGTGCCGGCCTCGATCTGGGCCGGCCTCAAGGACGGCTTCCGCGACGAGGTCGACGGCCTCACCATGGGCGACGTCTCCGACCTGTCGAACTTCATGTCGGCCGTCATCGACGAGCGCTCCTTCGCCAAGAACAAGGCCGCCCTCGACCGGGCCCAGGCGGACCCGCAGGTCGAGGTGCTGGCCGGCGGCACGTACGACGACTCGGTCGGCTACTTCGTCCGTCCGACCGTGCTGGTCTGCCAGGACCCGGCGAGCGAGTACTTCAAGGACGAGTACTTCGGCCCGATCCTCGCCGTGTACGTCTACGAGGACGAGAAGTACGACGAGATGCTGGCGCAGATGGAGTCGGTGTCGCCCTACGGCCTGACCGGCGCGATCATCGCCCAGGACCGCGCCGCCGCCCAGGACGCCATGCACAAGCTGCGCTTCGCGGCCGGCAACTTCTACATCAACGACAAGCCGACCGGCGCGGTCGTCGGCCAGCAGCCGTTCGGCGGCGGCCGGGCCTCCGGCACCAACGACAAGGCCGGCGCCAAGCAGAACCTGGCGCGCTGGACGTCGACCCGTTCGGTCAAGGAGACCTTCGTCCCGCCGACGGACTACCGCTACCCGCACATGGGCTGAGTGCCCCACCGCGCCCGGTCCCGCAGCCGGGAGCATCCGGGCGGCGGACCCCACCCCCGGTCCGCCGCCCGCTTTCTGCCACCCTTAGAAGCACCAGCTCCAGGAGTCACGATGCTCCGTTCCGCCCTTCTCGCGGCCTCCCGCTCCCCGCAGGTCCGCACCGTGGTCGAGAAGTTCCCGCCGACCCACGCCATAGTCGAGCGCTTCGTCGCCGGCGAGGCCCTCGACGACGCCGTCACCGCCTGCGACGACCTCGTCGCCACCGGCCGCACGGTCACCCTGGACCACCTCGGTGAGGACACCAAGGACGCCGCCCAGGCCGCCGGCACCGCCGAGGCGTACGAGCACCTGCTCGCCGCCCTCAAGGACACCGGCCTCGCGGCCGGCGCCGAGGTCTCGGTGAAGCTGTCCGCCGTCGGTCAGTTCCTGCCGGTCGACGGCGAGAAGATCGCGCTGGAGAACGCCCGCCGGATCTGCGAGGCCGCCGCCGACGCCGGCACCACGGTGACCCTCGACATGGAGGACCACACCACCACCGACTCCACCCTCGCCATCGCGCGCGAGCTGCGGGCCGACTTCCCCTGGCTGGGCGTCGTCCTCCAGGCCTACCTGCGCCGCACCGAGGCCGACTGCCGCGAGTTCTCCGGCGCCGGCTCCCGGGTGCGCCTGTGCAAGGGTGCCTACAAGGAGCCCGAGTCGGTGGCGTTCCAGGGCAAGCACGAGGTCGACCTCGCGTACGTCCGCGCCCTGAAGGTGCTGATGGCGGGCGAGGGCTACCCGATGATCGCCTCGCACGACCCCAACATGATCAAGATCGCCGGCCAGCTCGCCCAGTGGAACGGCCGCAAGCGCGACTCCTTCGAGTACCAGATGCTGTACGGCATCCGCCCCGAGGAGCAGCTCCGCCTCGCCGGCGAGGGCAACACCATGCGCGTGTACCTGCCCTACGGCCAGGAGTGGTACGGCTACTTCATGCGCCGCCTCGCCGAGCGCCCGGCGAACCTGACCTTCTTCCTGCGCGCCATGGCGACGCGGGGCTGAGGCCCCAGTACCGCGAACGGCCCGCACCCCTTGTGGAAGGGGGGTGCGGGCCGGTCGTCGTACCTGTCAGCGGAAGGGCAGCGCCTCGGTGCTGCCACCGGTGAGCACTTGGGCGTACTCGTCGTAGGCCAGTGGGCGGTAGTTGACCACCGGGTCACCGGCCCGCACGAGGGCGGTGGCGCATCCAAGGCACCAGGACCGTGGCGGCTGCACGTCGAGGTCCTCGATCACCGCGGGGGCAGAGCACTGAGTGCAGTTCACCATCGGTTCCTCCGCGGGGGTGTCAGGCCCAGGTGGCGCCGCAGGAGGTGCAGCCCCATCGGCCTTCCATCGTCTGGTAGGTGGCCCCCGATCCGCAGACCGGGCAGGCGCGGGCGGCCGGCTCGTCGGCCCGCTCCAGCAGGGTACTGGGCGTCGGGTCGGCGACGGGCTGGAACTCGGTGATGGGCTGGTCGAGCAGGATCGCGCTCATGACTGTCTCCCAGGAACGGAGTGGCAGAGGTGCGCCGGCCGGGCACCACCAGAGAACCGGGTTGTGGCTCAGGCGCGGATGCCGTCGGCGCGCTCCCGCACGCCACGTGCGGGCCCCGCACACCCCGTGCACGCCCTGCCGGCGAGGGCCGTCCTGTCGGTACGGTGGCGAACCCGTGCAGTCGAAGGGCGGCACCGTGCATCAGCGCCAGCTGGGGACGGTCATCCGGGCCGCCCGGTGTGCACAGCGAATGACCCAGGCCCAGCTGGGCCGGGCATGTGGGTACTCGGCGGCTGCGATCAGCCGGGTCGAGGCGGGTCTGCTGCGGCCGGCACCGGAGCCGCTGGTGTTGATGGCCCGGGCGTTGGACCTGCCGGTTGACACCCTCGGTGTGGGCCGGCGGGCTACTCTGGCGCAGGTGGAGCTGTACTGGATCGGCGTCCACACTGCGCTGGGTACCCCGGACGAGGGTGTGCCGTACGCGGCGCGGATTGCGCCGGGGCAGTTGCCGACGGCTGAGCGCCGGGCCCGGTTCGGCACGGACTGCGCCCGCATGTGGCACCAGCTCGGTGACCAGCGTCGGACGTTCGGTGCGCTGCGGTTCACAGAGCAGGTGGCGCCGGAGGAGGTGCGTCGGCCGGCTCTGCGGGCGTTGACGGCCGACCTGCTGTACGCGTCGGTGACGGTGCCTGGGGTGCGGGAGCTTGCCACGCGCACGGGCATCTCGTAGGTAGTCGTACGTTCGGCCAAGCCGCTGCGGCGGCGGCCCTTCGGCTGGGACGCTCTGCCCATACAGACCGTAGCGAAGGCACCGGCCCTGCTCCCTCGACTACGTCATTGCAGGTCAAGGCCCCTATTGGTACACCTGTCCACGCCGTCCGAGCTCAGGACGAATGCCGTCCGGAGTGGTACGGCTGCTTCATGCGCCGCCTCGCCGAGCGCCCGGCGAACCTGACCTTCTTCCTGCGCGCCATGGCGACGCGCGGCTGAGGCCCCAGTACCGCGAACGGCCCGCACCCCTTGTGGAAGGGGGGTGCGGGCCGTTCGTCGTGCCACCCGGACTACAGGAAGGGCTTGGTGTCCAGCGTGAAGCCGAAGGGCTCGGGCAGGGCGAGCGGTTCGCCGAAGGCGGCGAGGTGGACCTCGGTGTACTCGTCGCGGAGCGGCTTGGCGAAGAGGCTGACCTGCGACTTCTCCCGGTCGACGAGGAGGTACAGCGGGATCGCGGCGCGGGCGTAGCAGTGCCGCTTGGCGATCCGGTCCTGGTCGGGCTTGCCGGACGTCACCTCGGCGACCATGGCCACCCCGTCGGGGTCCATCCAGGACGGGGCGCCGCGGAAGAGGCGGAGTTCCTCGGGCGCGAAGGTGGCGTCGGGGATGACGTGGTTCTTCGGGCAGAGCCCGCCGCTGACCAGTCGCAGGCCCTTCCCGCCCGAGATGCTCATGTCGATCGCCGAGCTCCGGATCACCTGCTTGACCAGGTGGCTGATGTAGTCCTCGTGATCGCCGTCCGGCGGTGGTGCCACGATGATCTCTCCCTCGATGAGCTCGGCCCGGAAGCCTTCGGGGGAGTGCAGGCTCAGGAAGCTCTCCAGCAGGATGTCCTCCTGCGATGGTGAGTCCGCGATCGGTTGCTCATGCGCCACAGCACTCATGATGCCCCTCCTCCTGGTGGGAGTCACGCTAATCCGGTGTTTTGTGGACTTATGCAGTACACGGTGTTTTTTCACTCGATGGTGTGAGTGCGAGTGGCGGCCTAGGATCGCGGTGGTGATGAACTGGGCTACCTAGAAGAGGAGTTGGCGTGCTGAAGAGGTTTGCTGAGCTGTCGACGCCGTTGGTGGCGGACGCGTGCGTGCGGTTGGGGGTGGAGCTGCGGGCGGCGCCGGCCGGGGTGCGGCCGGTGGTTGCCGGGAGCCGGATCGCCGGGCGGGTGCTGCCGGTGCGGCACTACGGGAGCGTCGACGTGTTCCTGGAGGCGTACGGCGCGGCGGAGCCCGGGGACGTGCTGGTGATCGACAACGGTGGCCGGGCGGACGAGGCCTGCGTCGGGGACCTCGCGGTGCTGGAGGCACAGGCCGCCGGGGTGGCCGGGCTGGTGGTCTGGGGGCTGCACCGGGACACCCCGGAGCTGGTGGAGATCGGGGTGCCGGTGTTCAGCTACGGCAGCCTGCCGCTCGGGCCGCTGCGGCTCGACCCGCAGGAGCCGGAGGCGCTGGTCACGGCCACCTTCGGGCCGCACCTGGTGAGCGCCGCGGACGCGGTGTTCGGGGACGCCGACGGCGTGCTGTTCGTCCCGGCGGCCCGGGTGGACGAGGTGCTGGAGACGGCCGCCGGGATCGCGCGGACGGAGCGCGCGCAGGCGGAGCGGATCCGCTCGGGCGACACGCTGCGCCGGCAGACCGCCTTCGACGACTACCTGGAGCGGCGCGCCGCCGACCCGGCGTACAGCTTCCGGCAGCATCTGCGCCGGGTGGGCGGGGCGATCGAGGAGTAGCGGCCGGGCAGTTCAGAGGGTGCGGTGCATGATGTGCAGCCCGACGTAGCCGTGGACGGGGTGGCGGAAGCCGTCCGGGACCGTCCCGATCACGGTGAAGCCGAGCCGCTCGTACAGCTTCACCGCGTGCTCGTTGGACGCCACGACGGCGTTGAACTGCATGGCCAGGTAGCCCGACCGGCGGGCCCAGTCGACGGTGTACTCGGCGAGTGCCCGGCCGACGCCGCGGCCGCCGTGCGCAGGGTCCACCATGTAGCTGGCGCTGGCGATGTGCGCGCTGTTGCCCAGGTGGTTGCGGTTCATCTTGGCGGTGCCGAGCACGGTGCCCGTGGTCTCGTCGACGGCGACCACGGTGCGGTTCGGTTCGGGCAGCAGCCACCACGCCCGGCTGTCCTCGAAGGAGAGGTCGAGCGGGTAGGTGAAGGTCTCGCCGGCGGCGGCGATGGTGTGGAAGAACGGCCAGATGGCCGGCCAGTCCTCGGTGGTGGCTTCCCTGATCAGCATGCGGACAGCATGGGGGCCGGGCGGCGCGAGAACCAAACGGCTTTCGCGTCTGCCGCCCGGCCCCGGGCGCCGCGTCGGACGGACGGTCAGAGCATCGAGGCGGCAGGCTTGACCATGGCGCGCGCGGTCTTGGCGTCGACGTACTCGCCGATCGCGGTCATCACCCACTCGCCGGAGTACTGGCGGACCAGCTTGCACATCACCACACCGGTTCGCGCCTCGGACTGGGTGAGGTCGAAGCGGACCAGCTCCTGGCCCGAACCGGCGTCGACCAGGCGGCAGTACGCGTTCTTGACGTCGGTGAACTTCTGCCCGGAGAAGGAGTTCACCACGAACACCAGGCCGCAGACCTCCGCCGGCAGGCCGTCCAGGTGGACGGTGATCGACTCGTCGTCGCCGCCGCCCTGGCCGGTGAGGTTGTCGCCCGAGTGGGCGACGGCGCCGTTGAAGATGCCCAGCTTCATGAACCAGGCGGTGTCCAGCTTCTCGCGCTTGCCGTCGAAGGCGATGCAGGAGGCGTCCAGGTCGATGCTGCGGCCGTTGCCGGCCGGCTCCCAGCCGAGGCCCATCCGGATCGAGGAGAGGAAGGGCTTGCCGTTCTTCTCCAGCGAGACCGAGCCGCCCTTGGTGAGGCTCACCCGGCCCTTGTCCAGGGTCACCTTGGTGAGCGAGGGCGCCGCGGCGGCGGGTGCGGCCTGCGGCAGCGGGGGGTTGGCGGCGAGGGCCACCCGCGGGTCGATCGGGCCGGTGGCGGCCGGCGGGGCCGCGGGGGGTGCGGCCGGCGGGGCCGGGGAGCGGCGGGCGGGGCCGGCGGCGCGGGCGGTGCGGTGACGGGGGCGGGCGCGGTGGCCGGGGCGGGCGCGGTGACGGGGGCGGCCGCCGCCGGGGCGGGCGCGTCCTCGACCTGGACACCGAAGTCGGTGGCGATGCCGGCCAGGCCGTCGGCGTAGCCCTGGCCGACGGCGCGGACCTTCCAGGCCCCGTTGCGGAGGTAGACCTCGACCACGATGAGCGCGGTCTCCCGCCCCAGCTGCGGCGGGGTGAAGGTGACCAGCACCTCGCCGGTGGCGGTGTCCCGGACGGTGGCGGTCGGTTCGATGCCGGCGAAGGTGGCGCCCGCCTCGTCGGGGCTGGCGGTCACCACGATCTTGGTGATGCCGTCCGGGACGGCGGCGGTGTCGATGCTGATCGCGTCCGGGGTGCCGCCGGAGGCCGGGCGGTGCGTGACCCCGGGGCCGTTCGGGGCGTTGAAGAACACGAAGTCGGCGTCCGAGCGGACCTTTCCGGCGTCGGTCAGCAGCAGGCCGGATACGTCCAGCGCCTTGGGCGCGGTCACCTCGACGGTCACCCGCGCGGCGGTCAGCGGGGCGTTGCCGCCTTGGGTCAGGACCGTGGACACGAACTCCTCCTCGGATGCGGTGGCACGGCGGCGGGGCCCGGGTCGGGGGCGCCGTGCCGAGTGGTACCCACAGTAACGAACGGGGCTGCGGAGAAGAGCCCGAGCAGGCCGGTGACCTGTCGGGTTGTCGGATCGCCGGTCAGCGCCGCGCGGGGGCGGGGGCGGGGGTGGTCGTGGGGGTCTCGGCGCCGAAGCTGCCGAGTGCGGCGACGGCCCGCGGGTGCTGGATGCCGAAGGCGGCGGCGTTCCAGCTCTCGGCCGCGGCGGCCTTCGGCGGCGCGGTGGCGGGCCCGGTCGGGCCGAGCGGTCCGGCTTGTCCGGTGGGTCCGGCAGGGGCCGTCGGACGGAAGGGGCTGCCGGGCACGGGGGTGCCGCTGGGGCCGGGCACGGGTGCCGGGTGGGTGTCGCGGACGCCGAAGGTGTACCGGCCGGGCCGGAGGTCGGTGCCGGCCGGGGTGCTGAACCGGTAGACCAGGGTGCCGCGTTCCCGGAACGAGGTGATCACCGCGCCGGTGAGGTCGGTCCAGGCGGTGCCGGGGTCGGCGGCCGACTCGCCGGGGGCCGACTCGCCGGGGGCCAGCCGGAACTCGGCCTGGAACGCGGTGACCGGCTCGCCGACGGTGAGGGTGAGCAGGTGGCGGGTGCCGTCGGGGCCGAGCGACTGGACCACGGCGGTGCCGGTGAGCGTGCGGTCGGCGTCCTCGCCCTCGGTGGGGTCGGCCGGGTCGCCGGTGGGGTGCCCCGGGACGGGGTCGGTCGGCCGGCCGGGCGGACCCGGCTGCGCGCCGGGGCCCTGGCCCTGGCCGGGCAGGAGGGTCCCGGGGTCCGGCGTGCCGGGGGCCCCGGACGGGCCGGACGGGCCGGGGGTGTTCGGGGCGAGGGGCCGCTGGGCCGCCGGCTGGTCGGTGCCGGTCGGGTACTCGGTACCGGTCGGGTACTCGGTACCGGTCGGGTACTCCGTACCGGTGGGGTACTCGGTGCCGACGGGCCGCCCGGGGCCGGTCGGCTGCGGGGTGGCGGGGCCTGCGGTGGCCGCCGGGTGACCGCCCGGCACCGGGCCGAGCGCCTCGGCGGACGGTCCGTCCGTGGTGGCGGGGGCCCGGCCGGCGCCGGCGCGGCCCTCGGCGAGCGGTACGGATGCCGCCGGGGAGGAGGAGCGCGGGGCGGGCACCGTGCCGGCGGGCGGGTGTGCGGCGGCGGTGGCGGCGGGCGAGGCCGCCCCGGTCGGGCGGTTGTCGGGGCGGTCGGCGGGCGGGCCGGCGACCGGGGCCGGCGTGCTGGCGTCGGCGGCGTCGGCCCGCCCGGTCGCGGTGGGGTCGGTGGGCGGCGTGCTGCCGACCCGGGCCACCCCGGCCCGGCGGCCCACGCCCTGCTGCTCGTTGAGCAGGCAGGTGGTGGCGATGCTGATGCCGACCACGGTGGACATCGCCATCGCGGCGCCGGAGAACCGCAGGGTGGGCAGCCGGAGCCGGCCGCCGAAGGGCTTCGGCCGGCCGTGCCGGCCGTGCCGCTCACGCAGTTCGCCCTGCCGTTCTCGTTCGAGCTGCACGCCTTGCTCGGTGTCCTCGCGCAGACCCACCGGACCCCTCCCTCCCCGAAGTCGCCGTTGCGATCGCAGCATTCTTCCACGCGTCGTCGGCGGGCCCGAACCGCCGCCGCGGGCGGGCCGTTGCCGCCCGGGGCCCCGTCCGGTGCGGTCCGGTCCGGGCAGCCCGGTCCTCCGGGGCGCCCGGGCCGTCCAGCGGCGGCTCACGGCGGAGCCGCCGGTGTTCGCGCGCGCGGGCCCGCGCCGGCAGGGGGACGAGCGTACCAGCGGCCTCCGGCCGGTCGGCCAGTCCTTGGAGGGGGCCAATCCGTTCCGTGGACAGCCTTTCTGCGAACGGAAGTTGACGATCCGTCTGACAACGGCGGGGTAAGGGTCGGTGGTCGAGGGCGGGGATTATTGCAACCTCCTTGCAACCCTTGCCGGTCCGGCCGGGGTGCCGCAGGCTGGGAGCATCCCACGCCGTCCCGGAGAGATCGTCATGCCGCCCGACCCGCTGCCCGCACCCTCCAGTGCCCCTCTCGCCGCCACCCCCACGGGCGGCGAAGAGGCAGGCTCCACCGCCGCTCCGGCGGCGGTGGAGGAGGTGCTCCCGCTGCGGATCTCGCTGGGCGAGGAGGTCGTCGGCGAAGTCCGGACCAGGTTCCGGTTCGACGCCGAGCGCCCGTACGAGGTGTTGCTGACGTTCCATCTCGGCCGGCCGGACGAGGCCGACTGGGTGTTCTCGCGCGATCTGCTGCGCGACGGCCTGCGCTCGTTGAGCGGCCAGGGCGACGTCAAACTGTGGCCGGCGTACTGCCCGTGCCACGGTTCGACGTTGCACCTGGCGCTCGAATCACCCCACGGAAGTGCGCTGTTGGAGGTCTCCAAGCCCAGGGTCCAGGCCTGGCTGGACCGGACGTACGCACTCGTCTCGGAGGCGGCCGAGCTGGCCTACGGCCCGACCGACGCCCAGCTGTCCGAGCTGCTCGCCGGCGGCTGACGCCGCGTCGGCGGAGGGCCGGCGGCGTCCCCCGGGACACGCGGCCCCGGCAGCGGTGGTGCGCCGGGCAGCCGGACGGTGCCCGCGGCCAGGCCGGCCCGCAGCCGCCGGACGGCCGGCGCGGTGGAGACCGGCAGCAGGTCGTAGGGGTCGTCCGGGGCGAGCACGGTGACCAGGACGGATTCCGCGAACCGGTAGGGCCGGTGGGCCAGCAGGCCGCCGAGGTAGCGCCGCAGCCGGGAGAGTTCGGCGCGCACGGTGACCGTCCGGGCCGGGTCGCCGAAGAGCGCGTCGGCGAGGCCGGCCGCGCTGTGCCCGTCGCGCTCGACCGCCAGCAGGAGCAGCAGTTCGGCGTGGCGCGGGCTGAGCGCGTGCGACCAGCTGCCGGCGGTGCCGTGCGCCGACAGTTCGGGCCGGTCCGGGCGGCGCAGGTCGAGCCGCAGCCGGGCACCCTCCGCCTGCTCGGCGGTGAAGGTGGCGCCGTCGGCCGTGCCGTCGTCGCGCTGCGTCCGGACCGGCCGGATCAGCCAGCCGTCGGCGAGCGGTTCGATCGCGCACTCGCCGAGCCCGGCCAGCCAGTGCACGGCGGCGGAGTCCCAGTCCCCGGTGGGGAGTCGGAGCCGGGCGGGTGGCGGGAGGCCGGCCGCGGCGGCCGTCCAGCCGGCGGCGTCGACGACCAGGGCCGGGCCGTTCACCCGGGCCAGCAGCGGGGCGGCCAGGGTGCGCAGCTGGTGCAGCGACTCCAGGCGGCGGGCGCGCATCTCGGTCTCGGCGAGCCGGGCGGCGGTGGCGGTGAGCTGCAGCAGGTACGGCCGGACGGTGTGGGCCGGCCCGCTGAGGTTGATGACGCCCGCCAGCCGGCCGGTGCCCGGGTCGTGCACCGGGGCGGCGACGCACGTCCAGGAGTGGTGGCTGCGCAGGTAGTGCTCGGCGGAGTGGACGTGCATCGGGCGCTGGGCGCGCAGCGCGGCGGCGATGCCGTTGGTGCCGACGGTCTCCTCGATCCACCGGGCGCCGGTGAGGAAGCCGATCCGGTCGGCGCTGCGGCGCAGGCCGCGTTCGCCCTCCTGCCAGAGGATGTGGCCCTCGGCGTCGGCGATGGCGAGGATCAGCGGGGCCTGGCCGACCGGTTCGAGCAGGGTGTCGCGCAGGACGGGCAGCACCGCGTCCAGGCCGCTGGCCCGGCGGCGGTGCTCCACCTCGGCGGGGCCGAGGTGGACGGCGACGGCGCCGGCGTCCGGGTCGAGGCCGAGGCGGCGCAGCCGGGCCCAGGAGTCGCCGATCTCGGGGCGCGGCTGGAGGCTCGGCGGGGCGTCGTCGGCCGGCACGGGCTCCCGGGTGAGGTCGCGGGCGGCGGCTTCGGCGAGGGTGCGGTCGTGGACCTTGGCCAGCTCCGCCGCGGTCTGTGCGGTCTGTGCGGTCCGGCGTTCGGGCCGTCGGGTCTGCCGTCCGGTCTGCCGCACTCGCCTTGCTCCTCGCCGCCGATCGAGGGCGCGTCGGGGCCGACGCGTTGACGAAAGAGTACGGGGGCGACCGGGCCCTGGGGACGGGGTCCACCAAGTCGGCACAGCGCGCACTATGACAATGCACATGCCAAGTCGCTATGGATGGGTCGGCGCCTGTTGCCGGGGCCGGTTCTCCGGCCGCCGGCGCCCGTCGCAGGCGGGTTCCGGCGGAGCGGGGCGGTGGCCTTCCGGGGGCGTGGCGGCGGGCCGTCAGGGGTGCGGGGCGGCGCCCTGCTGGGCGGCCTCGACCGTGCGGTGCAGGTCGGCGGTGGCGTCCAGGGTGGTGGCGGCGGTCAGCGCCAGACAGGCGGCCAGGGCGAGGGCGGCGGCCCGGCAGCCGGTGCCGGCCGCGGTGGGGCGCGGCTGCAGCAGCGCCGCGACCCGGCGCGGGACCGGTCCGGAGTGGGCGGCGGGGGCCAGCCGGGGCCGGTCCGGCCGGGGGGAGCGGCTCGCCGCCAGGGCGGCCCGGCCGACCGCGCGGGCGGTCACGGTGCGGTCGCCGACCTGCTCGGCGGCGGACTCGTCGGCCCACCGCTCCAGGTGGTAGCCGAGCGGCGCGCGCAGCGGGCGCAGTGCCGGGTGGACGGCGGCGGCGTGGTCGGCGAGGGCGAGGAAGAGGTGGTGGCGGGCGGCCAGGTGGGCGCGTTCGTGGGCGAGCAGGGCGGCCCGCTCGGGGGCGGTGAGGGCGCGCAGCATGCCGGAGGTGACCACGATCCGCCCCGGTTCGGCGGGGCGGCCGGGGCGCGGGAGGCGGCCGGGGAGGGCGAAGGCGTCGGCGCGGTCGTCGTCCAGCACCGCGAGCGGGGCGGGGCCGACGGGCCGCAGGAGCGTGCGGAGGTGCCCCCTGCGCCGGGCATCCCGGGTGCGCGCCTGGCGCACGGAGGCGTGCCGGGGGCGCACGTCCGGATGCTGGGCGGCGGTGGGGTCCGCGGGCGGGCGGGCCCCTCCGGCCGGTCCGAGGGCGGGTGGCGGGGCGGTGGCGAGGGCCGGTCCGAGGGCGGGGGCCGGGTCCGTCGCGGGGGCTGGGCCTGCCACGGCGACCGGGCCCGCAACGGCGTCCGGGCTTGCCATGGTGACCGGTCCCGCCACGGCGACCGGTCCGAGGGCGGTGCGGGCCGCGTGCAGTTCGCGGCGCCGGAGCCGGACGGTCCGGAGGGCGAGGACGGCCAGCACCGCGAGGGCGGCGCCGGCGGCCAGGGCGGCGGGCAGCGCGGCCTGCGACGCGGTGGCCGGCCAGGGTGCCGAGAGGTGGCCGAGCGCGGCGACCGGCGGCAGCCGGAGCAGGCCGGCGGCGGCCAGCAGGCCGAGCGAGCAGAGCGTGCCGCCGGCCAGCACGACCGAGGTGCCGGCCAGCGTCCAGGCGGCGGCCCGCGGGGTCAGCCGCTCGGCGAGGCGGCGGGCCAGCGGGGCGGCGAGGAGGGGGAGCAGCAGAGGTGCCCAGACGGCGAGGATCACGACGCCGCCGGTCCGCTGCCGTCCGGGGCCCGGGTGCCGTCCGCCGGCCCGGCGCCGTCGCCGAGGAGGTCGCGCAGCAGGCGCTCGTCCTCGGGGGAGAGGTCGGAGACGAACCGGGCCAGCACGGTGGAGCGGTCCGCCTCGCGCCCCAGTTCGGTGTGCATCCGGCGGGCGGCGAGGCCGGCCTGGTCCCGCACGGTCGGGGTGTACGCGTAGGCGCGACCCGCCCGGGTCCGCTCCACCGTGCCCTTCTCGTGCAGCCGGGCGAGGATCGTGGCGACGGTGGTCCGGGCCAGGCCGTCGCCGAGGGCGGTCTGGACGTCCTGCGGCGTCAGTGGCCGGTGGGCGGACCAGAGCGTGGCCAGTACCTCGTTCTCCAGCTCCCCGGCGGGCCGGCGGGCGGGCGGTACGTCGGGCATGGCGGCGGTTCCTCCAGGAGTCGTCTACAGTCGTGTCGACCGTCTACGTCACTGTAGACGGTCGAGGGCGTGCTCCGCTGGTGCCGCCCTCCAACGTACGGGAGGTCCGCCAGCCTTGCTCCAGTCGTCCGCCGGTCCGGCCCTTCACCCGCTCGCGGTGAACCTGCTGGACGCCTCCTCGCTCCTCGCATCGTTCGGTGCGCTGGGCATCGCCGTCGTGCTCTTCGCCGAGACCGGCCTGCTCGTCGGGTTCTTCCTGCCCGGCGACTCGCTGCTGTTCACGGCCGGCCTGCTCTGCGTCCCCGGTGCCACCAAGGGCCCGCAGCTGGAGCTCTACCTGGTGCTCCCGGCGGCCCTGGCCGGGGCGCTGCTCGGCGCCCAGACCGGCTACCTGATCGGCAAGCGGGGCGGGCGCGCACTGCTGGCCCGGACGGAGCGCAAGAGCCTCCAGCGGGGCATCGGCCGGGCGGACGAGATGCTCGCCAAGTACGGGCACGGCAAGGCGATCGTGCTCGCGCGGTTCGTGCCGGTCGTCCGGACGGTGCTGAACCCGATGTGCGGCGTGCTCGGGGTGCCGGTCCGCTCGTTCACCTTCTGGCAGATCGCCGGCGGCACGCTCTGGACGGTCGGCGTGGTGCTGGCCGGCTACGCGCTCGGCTCGTCGGTGCCCGGGATCGACCAGTACCTGCTTCCCATCGTCGGTCTGGTAGTAGTTGTCTCTGTGATCCCGATTGTTCTCGAATTGTTCCGCGCCCGGAAGGCCCGGCGCCACGGCGGTGACGCCCGATGACGCCCTCGCGCGCCCTGGCCGTCTACGACGGCAGCGGTATCGACGGCGGCCTGTACCGCCGGGTCGTCGGGTGGGCGGACGCCGCCCCGTACTGGCTCGACCAGCTGGTGAAGGTCTGGTCCGCGATCGGGCTCGGCCTGTTCGCCGTCCTCATGGTCCTGGCCTGGTGGCGGGCCCGCGGCGCCGGTCCGGCCGTGATGGCCCGGGTCCTGGCCTCACCGCTGATCGTGATCGCCGCGTACGCCGTGAACTCCGCCTTCAAGAGCCTGGTGGAGGAGGTCCGGCCCTGCGCCCAGCTGGGCGTGCGCAGCACCCTGGAGGCCTGCCCGGGCACCGGCGACTGGTCCTTCCCCAGCAACCACACGGTGATCGCCTTCGCCGCGGCGACGGCCCTGTGGTTCGCCGACCGGCGGCTCGGCCGGATCGCGGTGGTCGCCGCCGTGCTGATGGGCGCCTCCCGCGTCTGGGTCGGCGTCCACTACCCGCACGACGTGCTGGTCGGCGCGGTGGTCGGCGTCCTGGTGGCCGTCCCGCCGGCGCTGGCCGCCGGCCGGGCCGCCCCGCTGGTCGGCCGGGCCCGCGGCGGTGCGCTGCGGCCGCTGCTCGGCGCGGGCGCCGTCGTGACGGCGGGCGGCCGTCCGCCGCTGGAGGCGCAGCGGCGCTGATTCCGCTACCGCCGCCCCGGGCCTTGTCCGGCCGGGGCGGCCGGGGCAGCATGTGAGCCGGGCGTGGGGCCCCTTGATCGGGGCGCCCGCCCGGCTCAGTCGTGCCGGGGTGCCGAGGCGCCCCGGCGTGCCCGTGGAGGGGAGTGCTGTCCATGCCGTACCGACTCGACGTCGTCCAGGGGGACTGGCCCGCGGACGAGCTCCGCAAGGGGGTGGAGGGGCTGCTCGCGGAGGCCATGGTGCTCACGCTCGCCACCGCCGGCCACGAGCACGGCCCGCACGCCAACCTGGCCTTCTTCGCCTACGACGACGACCTCGTCCTGTACTTCGTCAGCGAGCGCGCGACCCGGCACAGCCACCACCTGGCCGAGGAGGCCCGGGCGGCGGCCACCGTCTTCCTGCCGCCGCCGGTCTTCGGCGAGCAGCTGCGCGGGGTCCAGCTGACCGGCAGTGCGGGGGAGGCCTGGGGGCACCAGGCGGAGGCCGCGTTCGCCGCCTACCAGGGGCGGTACCCGGCCTTCGGGCAGGACGAGGAGGTGCGGCGGCAGTTCCTGACCGGCGCCGGTGCCGCCGCGCTGTACCGGTTCCAGGTGGAGGAGCTGACGGCGGTGGACGAACCGCACTTCGGGCGGCGCAACTACCTGCGGGCGTCCGTGGCGCGGTAGCCGTAGCCGTAGCGGCAGCGGTGTGGTGGCGTCAGGCCCGGCGGGGTGTCTCGCGGGCCTCCCCGGCCTCCTGGGGGTCCTCGGCCTCCCGGGCCGCCGTGGCCTCCCCGGCCTCTCCGGCTTCCCGGGTCGCCGTCGGCCCGGTGCCGTCCGTGCCGCCGCCGCGGCGGGTGTGGACGTAGTACCCGAGGCCGGCGGCGCACGCGCCGCCCACCATGACGGCTTTGACGCCCGCCAGGCCGGCGAGCCGGGCCAGGCCGTAGCCGTCGGGTGCGAGGCCGCTCCCCCGCAGGACCGCCCAGGCCAGTGCGGCGAGGGCCAGCGCGGCGAGGACGGCTCCGGCGGTGCGGAGCGGGCCGCGGCGGCGGGACGGGTCGGGAGTGGTGCCGGTCATGAGGTGCGCTCCGGGGGTGGGTGGGGCGGATGCCGGGTGGGCCGGGTGGTGGCGGGGCGGCAGGGGGCGGGGCATGGCCGGTCGGACCGGAGCCCGTCGGGCCCGGCGCTCCCGGGCTCAGAGCTCGTCGTAGAGCTCGACCAGGCCGCGCAGGACGGTCGTGACGGTCTCCACCTCCGCGGTGTCGAGGCCCGAGGTCAGCCGTTCCAGTGACTCCAGCAGTGCCGCGTTGCGCAGCCGGTGCCGTTCGCGGCCGGCCGGGGTGAGGGCGACCAGGGTGGAGCGGCGGTCGTGCTCGGGGCGTTCGCGGGTGACGTAGCCGGCCTCCTCCAGGCCGTTGACCAGCTGAGTGGTGGCGGCCGGGGTCGTCTCGGTGCCGGCCGCGAGCCGGCTGACGGGCAGCGGACCCTCGTCGGCGAGCACGCGCAGGGCCCGCGCGTGGGTGAGGGAGAGGGCGCCGCGTGAGCGGGTGGCCCGGCCGCGCAGCCGGGCGTCGGCCGCGCTGAGGCTGTAGGCGGCGCGGGCCAGGCCGTCCAGCGCGGTGTCGCGGGCGCTGTCGTCGGGGGCCTCGGGGGCCCCGGCGGTCTCGGGGGCTTTGGGGGCCTTGGGGGCGGGCTCTTCCGGCACGGTCTCTCCTTCGTCGGCGCGGGTTGACAACAGGATAAGCATAAGGACTTAATGATTAAGTACTTATCTATTGCACCGAACGGAGCGTACCGCCATGACCATGCGATCGACCGGACAGAGCTGGGCCCTGGATCTCGCCCTCGCCCAGGGCGGTTTCGATGCCCTGCACCCGCAGGCCAAGGGCACCATGGAGCAGCTCGGCCACGACCACACCGACTTCGACAAGGTCTTCGCGCTGGTCCGCAGCGGCGCCATGCTCCCCAAGGCGTGGGCCACCGTGGCCGGCCAGGCCGAGGAGCGGGCCGCGCACCACGAGCGCGGCGGCTTCCCCCGCACCGCCGCCGACCTCTACCTGCGCGCCGCCGTGATGTGGGGCCGGGCCCAGTACTCGGTCTTCGACGCGTCCGACCCCCGCAAGCGGGCCTTCCGTGAGCGGACCAACCACTGCGTGGCCCGGCTCGGCGAGCTGCGCGGCCGCCGGGTGCGCCGGGTCGTCCTGGACTTCGAGGGCGGGCGGATCCACGCCCTGCTCCACCTGCCGGCCGGGGTGGTCGAGGGGGCCCCGGCGGTCCTGCTGGGCCCGGGGATGGACATGGTCAAGGAGGACTACATCTACGCCGCCGAGCGCTACTACACCTCGCGCGGTGTGGTCGCGCTCTCGATCGAGGGGCCCGGCCAGGGCGAGTCCCGGGCCCGCGGGCTCACCGTCGACCTCACCAACTACGAGCGTGCGATCGGCCGCTACCTCGACTACCTGACGGAGCTGCCCGAGGTGGACCCGGCCCGGATCGGGATGTTCGGCATCAGCATGAGCGGCTACTGGGGCATGCGGGCCGCCGCCACCGATCCGCGGCTCGCCGCGCTCGCGAGCTTCGAGGGGGTCAGCGGCGACTTCGACACGATCTTCGAGCGGGCCCAGCCCACCTTCAAGCACAACTACATGTTCATGGCCGGCTACACCGACGAGGCGGCCTTCGACCGGGAGCTCGCCGCCCGGATGCCGCTCGGCGAACTCGTCACCGGCATCACCTGCCCCGTCCTGCTCGGCATCGGCGAGTTCGACGAACTCACCGGGTTGGAGCAGGCGATGGCGACGTACGAGCGGATCCGCGCCCCGAAGGAGCTGCGGGTGTACGAGGACGAGTTCCACCCGCTGGGCGGGACCGCCGCCGAGGTGTTCCGCTTCGGCGCCGAGTGGCTGGAGCGGGCCCTGGACGGCGAACTGCGCGAGCCCGGGCGCGACGTGCGGCACTACGTGCACGCCGACGGCCGGACCACGGACGGGACGGCCGCTCCGGCCTGGTGGCTCGGTGCGGACCCGGTCCGGGCCGCCTGACCGGGTGACCGGGGGCCAGGGGGCGGGCGGCGGTGCTGCCGTCGCACCCCCGCGTGCTGCCGTCCCGCGCCCGCCTCCTCGTGTTGTCTGTACAACTTTTCGACCGGTTCACCTGTGGGACCGGAATCGGACTCCTGGCGGCCACCTCGCGGCATCAGCCTGGCCGCATGAGAGTCATCGTCGTAGGAGCAGGCGTGCTCGGCACCATGCACGCCTGGCAGGCCGTCGAGCGCGGCCACGAGGTCGTCCACCTGGAGCGCGAGACCGAGGCGCGCGGCGCCTCCGTGCGCAACTTCGGACTGGTCTGGGTCAGCGGCCGGGCCGGGGGCGAGGAGCTGGACACCGCGCTGCGCGCCCGGGAGCTCTGGGAGCGGATCGGCGCCCGGGTGCCCGACCTCGGCTTCCGGGCCAACGGCTCGCTCACCGCGATCCGCACCGAGGCCGAACTCGCCGTCGCCGAACAGGCGCTGACCCGGCCCGACGCCGCCGCCCGCGGCTACCGGCTGCTCGACGCGGACGAGACCCGGGCCGCCAACCCCGCCCTGCGCGGCAAGCTGCTCGGCGCCCTGTGGTGCGAGCGGGACGCCGCCGTCGAGCCCCGCACCGCCCAGCCCGCGCTGCGCGCCGCCCTGGAGGCGAGCGGTCGCTACACCTTCCTCCCCGGGCGCGAGGTCCGCGAGGTGATCGGCGAGAACGCCGTCCGTGACGACCACGGCGACGTCCACACCGGCGACCTCGTCGTGCTCTGCACCGGTGCCTGGCTGGGCGGCCTGGTCCGCGAGCTGGCCCCCGAACTGCCCGTCCGCCGCGTCCGGTTGCAGATGATGCAGACCGACCCGCTGGGCGAGACGCTGACCAGCTCGGTCGCCGACGGCGACAGCTTCCGCTACTACCCCGCCTTCGCCGGGGACGCGCTGGAGCGGCTCAAGGCCGCGCAGCCGCAGCCGCCGGTCGCCGCCGAGCACAAGATGCAGCTGCTGATGGTCCAGCGGCGCGACGGCGGTCTCACCATCGGCGACACCCACGAGTACGACCAGCCGTTCGGCTTCGACGTGGTCGAGGACCCGTACGACCACCTGGTCGGCGTGGCCGAGGAGCTGCTCGGCCGGCCGCTGCCGCGCGTCCGCCGCCGCTGGGCCGGGGTGTACGCGCAGTGCGTCGACACCACCCGGGTCGTCCACCGGGAGCGCGTCCGCGACGCCGTCTGGCTGGTCACCGGCCCCGGCGGCCGCGGTATGACCTGCTCCCCGGCCATCGCCGAGACCACCGCCGAACTCGCCAACCTGTAATTTCTTAGGGGTAGTTGAACATGTCCACTGATATCCGTCTGGTCGTCCTCGACATGGCCGGCACCACCGTGGCCGACGACGGCCTGGTCGAGCAGGCCTTCCGGGCCGCCGCCGGCACCCTCGGCGTCGAGGCCGACAGCCCCGAGCACGCCCGCATGCTGGAGCACGTCCGGGTCACCATGGGCGAGTCCAAGATCTCCGTCTTCCGGCACCTGTTCGGTGCGGAGGACAAGGCGCAGGCCGCCAACGCCGCGTTCGAGGCCGCCTACCACGACCTCGTCGACGCCGGGCACTGCGCCGCGCTGCCCGGTGCGGCCGAGGCCATCGCCGAACTGCGCGGCCAGGGCCGGAAGGTCGTCCTCACCACCGGCTTCTCCCGGGCCACCCAGGACCGGATCCTGCGCGCGCTCGGCTGGGAGTCGATCGCCGACCTCACCCTCTGCCCCGCCGAGGCCGGCCGCGGCCGCCCCTACCCCGACCTGGCGCTCACCGCGCTGCTGCGCACGGAGACCGACTCCGTCCGCCAGATCGCCGTCGCCGGGGACACCGGCTACGACATGCTGACCGGCTCCCGGGCCGGCGCCGCGGTGGTCGCGGGCGTCCTGACCGGTGCCCACGACGCGGACCGCCTCCGGGCGGACGGCGCCACGCACGTGCTCGGGTCGGTCGCCGAGCTGCCGGCCCTGCTGGCGGGCTGATCGACGGCGGCGGGGGGCGGGGAGGCAGGAGAACCGCCTCCCCGCCCCCCCGCCGGCGCACCCCCGGGTGCGGCGTCAGGCCGCCGGCAGTCGCAGCGCCTCGTACGCCGCGGCGAGGGACTTCTCCGCCTGCGGCTTCAGCCCGGCCATCTGCGGCACGACCGTCGCCAGCGTCAACTCCGCGTGCACGAACGTCAGATCGTCGGCGAGGCCGATCGAGGCCAGGACGGCCCGCAGGTAGGGCTCCTGATGGTCCCAGCCCTCGCGCGGCGTGCCGGGCGCGTACGAGCCGCCGCGCGCCGTGACCACCACGACGGACTTCCCGCCGAGCAGCCCGGCCCCGGCCCCGGGCGCCACCATGTGGGCCGGGGTCACCAGGCGGTCCAGCCACGCCTTGACCGTCGACGGGATCGCGTAGTTGTACATGGGGATGCCGAGGACCAGCGTCGTCGCCCCCCGCACCTCCGCGGTCAGCGCCTCGTTCAGCGCCCGCTCCTGCGGCGGCTCGCCGTGCTCGCCGCTCGGGTCGAGCAGGGCCTCGCGGACGGCGTGCGTGAGGTGCGGGACGGGATCGGCCGCCAAGTCCCGGTAGGCGTAGCCGCCCCCGGGGTGGTTCCGCTGCCACTCGGCGGCGTGGAAGTCGGTCAACTCCCGGGTGACGGAGCCGGTCCGGCGGATGCTG
Source organism: Kitasatospora sp. NBC_01560 (assembly GCF_045208415.1). NCBI lineage: Bacteria > Bacillati > Actinomycetota > Actinomycetes > Kitasatosporales > Streptomycetaceae > Kitasatospora > Kitasatospora sp. NBC_01560. The sequence goes on from NZ_CP109364.1 coordinate 6,754,240, forward strand.
GCGTCGATGTGCAGCAGGGAAGGCATGCGGTGACCTCGAAGTGTGGTGTCGATGCGGATCCGGGGCCCCGTCGCCGGAGCCGGGCACCGGGCCGCGCCCGGAGGGCGGCGGTGCGCGCTCACGACCGTAGACATTGACGTCGGCGTCAAAGCAAGTCCCTTGGAGGGGCAGGCCGTTCGTTGCTCCGCGGGCTCCGCCGGCCTTATGCCGTTGCGCTCGGGCGGCCCGCCGGGGAAGCTGGCAGGTCGGAGGTGGTGGGGATGACCGAGGTGGTCCTGAAGCTGTCGGTGCGTGATCTGGTGCACGCCGACCTGGAGTCGTGCGGGTGGTCCGGGTCGGACATTCATCTGGCGAACGTGGTGCAGCAGTTGGTGCGCGCCAGGCGCGGCGAGGTCGACTACCTCGCCGTCTGCACGCCGGCCGACGTCCCGGTGGCGAAGACGGGGATCGACTACCGGGCCAAGGAGGGGGCCGGCACGATCTGGCAGCTGGCCGTCCACCCCGCGCTGCAGTCCTGCGGGATCGGCACGCTGCTCCTCGCGGCCGCCGAGGAGCGGATCGCGGCCCACGGTCTGCGCCACGCCGAGATCGCGGTGGAGGAGAGCAACCCGCGGGCCCTGGCCCTGTACGAGCGTCTGGGCTACGTCGCCTACGACCGGCGGCCCGACGGCTGGGACGAGCGGGCGCCGGACGGCTCGGTGCGCCGCCACGAGACGATCGGCATCCTGATGCGCAAGGAGCTCACCCGGCCGGTCGACGGCCCGGTCTAGCCGCCGTGACCGGCCCCGGCCCCGGGGCCGGTCATGAAAGCCCCGCCGCGGCAGCCGGTCGGCCGGGGCGACGCTCCGCGGGGAATCCACTCCTGCTCCTCCTGTTCAGCGGTCCCAGTGCGGGCTGAGTGCGATGCGCTGCAACTGGTCGACGGTGAGCGGCGAAGGCGTCGGAGGTGTGCCGCAGCGCGTCGTGCAGGCGCCGGTACGAGGTGAAGGTGCGGACCAGCACGGTGTGCGCGTACGCGACCGGGGCCTGGCTGCGGTCGATCCGCCGCCAGGACCGGTACATCTTGGCGAGGGTCTCCTGGACGAGGTCCTCCGCGAGGTGCCGGTCGCCGGTGAGCAGGCAGGCGGTGCGGAACAGCTGGTCGCTGCGGGCATGGGCGAACTCCAGGAAGTCCGCGGGTGTGTCCCCCACCGAATGGCCCCCTCTCGAACGGATGTCACCCACAGACACGCGTCGGGGCCGGGCCCGCGTTACAGGGCCCCGCGGGATGCGCGGTGGCAGCCGGCCGTACCGGGTCATCGTCCACCCCCGCTGCCCGGGTGCCCGGTGCCTGCGCGCGCCTCCGCGCGCAGGCACCGGGCCGGCGCAGGGCTCAGTGCAGGGTGCCCGCGTAGCGCTGGGTGAAGCGGGTGCCGGTGGGGGCGGTGACCGTCACGTCGTAGCGGGACTGGTCGAGCGGGTAGCCGGCGGTGGCCGTGGAGTTCGGCTGGACGCGGACGGTCTGCACGGTGCCGGCGAAGTCGTTCGGGGTGAGGGTGAAGGTGATCGCCGTCCGTCCGGTGTTGCTGAGGGTGAAGGTGAGGGCGGTGCTGCCGGCGGCGGCGGTGACCACCGGGACGGCCACGTCGTCCTGGTCGGCGCGGACGACGGTGCCGGCGAAGCGGCGGACGAAGCCGTCCGGGCCGTGCACGGTGAAGTCGTAGCGGCCGTCGGTGGCGGCGGCGTCCCAGGTGTGGGTGCGGGTGGCGCCGGGGGCGACGGTGTACGAGGTGCCGGCGAAGGCGTAGACGATGTTCGGGTAGACGGTGAACGGGAACGCGACCGTGCCGTCGTTGTTCATGGTGCAGGTGACCAGGCCGGTGCCGCGGTCGACGGTGACGTCCGCCCACGGCCGGTAGGGCAGCCGGCGGTGCGGGCGCGGCCCGGACTCCTGGACGGGCATGGACTGGGTGCCGGTGGCGGGCAGGGCGACGCCGGGGAGCTTGGCGCCCGCGTCGGCCTTGGCCATCAGGGCGACGGTGTCGGGCAGCGACGGGACGGACCAGTCCGGCGCGGTGAAGTCGAAGCAGCTGGTGAGGTCGCCGCAGACGGCGCGCCGCCAGGCGGAGATGTTGGGTTCGGCGACGCCGGTGACCTGCTCCATGAAACGCAGCACCGACGTGTGGTCGAAGACCTGGGAGTTGACGTAGCCGCCGCGGGACCAGGGCGAGGCGACCCAGAGCGGGACGCGGTTGCCGAGGCCGATGGCGCGGCCCTGGGTGTACTCCTCGGGGGTGCCCGGCTCGGGGGTGGGCGGCACCATGTGGTCGAAGTAGCCGTCGTTCTCGTCGTACATGACGAGGAAGACGGTGTGCTGCCAGACCGCCGGGTTGGACATCAGCGACTGGAGTGCGGTGTTGACCCAGTGGGCGCCGTAGTCCGGGCTGGCGCTGGGGTGTTCGGAGAACAGGTACGGCGCGACCAGCCAGGAGATCGTCGGCAGGCTGCCGTCCTTGCAGTGCTGGTCGAACGCGGTGAGGTCGAACTTGGTCATCGCGTTGACGTAACGGGGGTCCGTCGCGGGGAAGTTGTGGAACTGCTTGAAGTAGGAGAGGGCGTTGTCGTCGTAGTCGCCCGTCCGGTCGTCCTTGCTCGGATTGTGGTAGACCCGCCAGGAGACGCCGGCGGACTGGAGGCGCTCGGCGTAGGTCGTCCAGTCGGCGACGGGGTTGTCGGTGACGGGGGTGTTGTCGATCCACGGGCCGGTGGTGCCGTCCCGGCCGGGGCCGGAGGTGCCCGTCCAGAGGTAGAGCCGGTTGGGGTCGGTCGGGCCGGCCAGCGAGCAGAAGTAGGCGTCGCAGAGGGTGAAGGCGTCGGCCAGCGCGTACTGGTAGGGGATGTCGGCGCGGGTGAAGTAGCCCATCGTGCGCTCGCCCTTGGCGGCGATCCACTTGTTCATCGCGCCGTTGTTGATCGCCTGGTGGCCGGTGGCCCAGTCGTGGGCGAGGCCGCCGGCGTTCTGCGCGTTGTACTTGGTGGTGTCCATCCGGTACGGCAGCATCGCGCCGCCGTCGCTGCGGCCGGCGTCCGGCTGGCGGAACACGTCGGTGCCGTCGGGGAACTGCAGCGCCTGCTTGTCGCCGAAGCCGCGGACGCCGTTCAGGGTGCCGAAGTAGTGGTCGAAGCTGCGGTTCTCCTGCATCAGCACGACGACGTGCTTGACGTCGGCGATGCTGCCGGCGGGGGAGGCGGCGGCGGCCGCCGGGGAGGGCAGGCCGGCGAGGGCGGTGGCGCCGGCGGCCGCGGTGGCGCCGACGAAGGTGCGGCGGGAGAGCTCGGGCATGGTGGCGTGGCCTCTCAGAGCTGGAAGGTGGCGACGGCGGCGGCGCAGTCCGAGGGCCAGCCGTTGCCGGCGGCGGTCGGCTCGGGCTGGGGCCAGCCGGTGGCGAGCGTGTGGGCCTCGACCAGGGTGAGCGGCCCGGCGAAGTGCACGGCGGCGATCCGGTCCTGCGGCTCGGCCTTGCCGGCGGCGCGCTGCTTGCGGCTCGGCGACCAGGTGGCGCCGGGGGAGGCGGCCGGGTCGGGGTGGGCGGCGCGGAAGCTGTCGGTCAGTCCGGCGGCCTGGAGGGCGCCGGTGACCGGCCAGGCGAGCGGGCCGACACCGCTGTGCGCGGGTGCGGTGGCGGCCGTCCAGTCGAGGTGGGACGGCGAGGCGAGGTCGGCGCCGAGGGCGACGGCGCGGCCCGCGGCCACGTCGGCCTGGACGGCGGTGGCCAGTGCCCGGGCCTGCTGGAGCCGGACGGAGCCGTTCTCGGTGGCCAGCACCTGGGCGGCGCTCTGGCCGTCCTGGGCGGCGTACGGGCCGTACCCGGTCTCGTCGAGGTGGGCGGCCCAGAAGCGCGCGGTGCGACCGCCCGGCAGCTGGAGGGTGGCGCCGGCGGCGGGCAGCGAGGCGGTGACGGCCGTGACGGCGGTCAGCGGGTAGCGGCTCAGGATGCCGACGCTGCCGGCGCTCTGGTAGGCGTACCAGCCGAGGGCGGTCGCGAGCGCCTGCGCGGCGGTGCCGGCGGTCTCCTGGAGCGCGAGGACGTCCAGGCCCTGGGTGAGGACGGTGCGCAGCTGCTTCTCGGTGGCGTCGGTGAAGGCGGCGCCCGCGTTGGCGAGGTTCCAGCTGGCGGCCTTGAGCCGCGGCGCGGTGGCGGCCGGGTCGACCACCGGGACGGTGAGGGTGAGCGCGTCGGTGACGCCGCCGGTGTCCTTGACGCCGACGAGGAGCTGCGTCTCGCCGGTGCTCGCGGGGGCGGTGCCGGTGACGGTGCCGTCGGCCGCGACGGAGAGCCAGGCCGGGCCGGCGACCTTGCGGAAGGCGGGCGTCCCGGCCGGGCGGCACCAGAGGCCGCCGAGCTTGACGGAGACGGCGGCGCCGGGCGCGACGGCGGTGGCGGTGAGCGCGTCCACGGCGAGGTGCGGGCGGACGGGCGCCGGCTTGGGCTTGAAGGTGAAGGGCGCGGTCTGGGCCAGGATGCCGTAGCCGTCCTTGGCCAGCAGGTAGGCGGTGTACGGGCCGCCGGTGAGGGCGGAGGTGTCGAGCTGGACGTCGCCGGAGGCGCCCGGGGTGTACTTCCAGAGCAGCGAGGAGCCGGTGCCGGGCTGGCGGGTGCCGTCGTAGATGCCGACCCAGTTCTTGGCGTCGGCGGCGTTGGTCGTCCAGTGGAAGGTGAGCTTGTCGCCTTCGGTGGGGGAGGTGGGCGAGGCGAGGGTGAGGGTGCTGCCTGTGGCCACGGAGGTCCTTCGGTCGGGGGCGTCGAGTTGGCTGAACAACTGGACGCCCATTGACCCGAAGAGCGACATACTCCGTGTGAACGAGGCATGACCGTACGCAAGAAGGATGGACAACTCACCGTTGAGTCTTGGTCGTTGACGAACGGAGGGGCCGTCCGCGGTCGGGCCCGGTCGACCGGTGGGCAACGCGAAGGAGCAGGAAGCCGGCCGGGCCGACTTCCTGCTCCAGGGCTTCTTGCTTCGGGGCTTCTCGTATCCGGGCCTTCTTGCTCCGGGCCTTCTTGCGCCGGGCCTTCTTGCTCCGAGGGGCGTCCCCGACTCAGTGGCCGCCCTTCAGGTTGAGCACCACCACGCCGACGATGATCAGGGCCAGGCCCAGCCACTGGAGCCGGCCCAGGGACTCGCCGAAGGCGACCACGCCTATGCCGGCCACGGCCGCCGTGCCCGCGCCCGACCAGACCGCGTACGCGACCGAGACCGGGATGTGCTTCAGCGCCCGGCCGAGCAGGGCGAAGGAGAGCACGTAGCCGACGCCGACGCCGATGCTCGGCAGCAGGCGGGTGAAGCCCTCGGTGAGCTTGAGGGCGCTGGTGGCGCAGACCTCACTGATGATGGCGAGGGCGAGCAGGAGATAGGGCATGGCCGGTCAGACCGCCGGCGCAGCGCCGAGCTTCCCGAGCAGCGCGAGGTCGGCGTGGACGAGGCTGTCGAGCAGGGTGATCCGGGTGCCGTCGGGGATCGCCACGTCGCTGGAGGGGACGGCCAGCACCGCGCAGCCCGCGGCGGTGGCGGAGGCGACGCCGGTCGGGGTGTCCTCGACGGCGACGCAGGCGGCCGGGTCCAGGCCGAGCCGCTCGGCGGCGGCGAGGTACGGGTCGGGCGCGGGCTTGGTGCGGGCGGTGTCCTCGGCGGCCAGGGTGACGGCGAACCAGTCGCGGCCGATGGTGGAGAGGACGAGGTCGACCACCCGGCGCGGGGAGGCGGAGACCAGCGCGGTGGGCACCCGGGCGTCCCGGAGCTCGGCGAGCAGGGCGAGGGCGCCGGGGCGCGGGATCGTCTCGGCGGCGACCTTGCCGGCGAAGGACTCGCCGAGCCGGTCGGCGAGTTCGGCCTCGCTCAGCGCCGTGCCGCTGACCCGGTGCAGGTGGGCGGCGGTGTGCTCGACGGCCTGGCCGAGCACCTCGGGGACGTCGGTGTCCGTCAGCGGGTGGTGCAGTTCGGCGGCGAGTTCGGCGGCGGCCTGCCACCAGAGGTGCTCGGTGTCGACCAGGGTGCCGTCCATGTCGAACAGGACGGCGGCGGGCAGGGGGGATGCAGGCATGGCGGTACCTTCGGTGGTTCCTAGGAGATGGCGCTTCAGACGGTACGGCGGTCGACCAGGACCGGGCGCTCCGGGAGGGTCAGTGCGGCGCGCGAGCCGACCGGGAGGGCGGCCGTGGCCTCGGTGGGCAGGTCGGCCTTGACCTCGGTGCCGTCGTCGAGCCGGACGGTGAGCCGGGTGACGGCGCCGAGGAAGGACGCGGACACCACGAGGGCCGGGCCGTTCGCGGCGGGGGTCAGCGCGACGTTCTCGGGGCGGACGAGGACGTCCAGCGATCCGTCGGCGGGCAGCGCGCCGTCCACGGCGTGCCGGCGCCCGAGCACCTCGACGCCCTCGCCGGACCGCACGCACGGGATGCGGCTCATGGTGCCGACGAACTCGGCGACGAAGGCGGTGGCCGGGCGGGCGTACAGCTCGGACGGGGTGGCGCACTGCTCCAGCCGGCCGGCGCGCAGCACCGCGACCCGGTCGGCCATCGAGAGCGCCTCCTCCTGGTCGTGGGTGACGAACAGGGTGGTGATCCCCAGCTCCTGCTGGAGGCGGCGGATCTCCTCGCGCAGCGACAGCCGGACCTTGGCGTCCAGCGCGGACAGCGGCTCGTCGAGCAGCAGCACGCGCGGCTGCAGGGCGAGCGCCCGGGCGAGCGCGATGCGCTGCTGCTGGCCGCCGGACATCTGGTGCGGGTAGCGGTCGGCGTGCTGCGGCAGGCCGACCAGCTCCAGCAGATCCAGGGCGCGCTTGCGGCGCTCGGCCTTGCCGGTGCCGCGCATCCGCAGGCCGAAGGCGACGTTGTCGGCGGCGGTCAGGTGCGGGAAGAGGCTGTACGACTGGAACACCATGCCCGCGTCGCGCCGGTGGGCGGGGATCCGGGTGATGTCCTCGCCGTCCACCAGTACCTGGCCGGAGTCGTGCTGCTCGAAGCCGGCCAGGATGCGCAGCGCGGTGGTCTTCCCGCAGCCGGAGGGGCCGAGCAGGGCGAGCAGCTCGCCCGGGTGGACGGTGAGGTCGAGGCCGTCCAGCGCGGTGGTGGCGCCGAACGTGCGGCGCAGCGAGCGGAATTCGACGGTCGCGCCGCCGGGTGCGAGGTGGACGCCGGCGGCGGGGGCGGTAACCGTGCTCATGGTGGGTGACTCCGGGGGGTTCAGGAGGTGGTGGTCTTCCGGCCGCGCTCGCGGCCGATGGTGGCCAGCAGGAGCAGCAGCAGCCAGGTGATCAGCAGGCTCAGGATGGAGACCGCGACCGACATGTGGGCCTGGCTGTTGCCGACCGAGTAGATCCACACCGGGAAGGGCTGGTAGCCGAGGATCGAGGCGGCGGTGAACTCGCCGAGCACCAGGGCCAGGGTGAGGAAGGAGGCGTTGAGCAGCGCGCCGCGCAGGTTGGGCAGCACGACGGTGAACACCGCGCGCGGCCAGCTCGCACCGCAGTTGCGGGCGGCCTCGACCAGGGTGCGCACGTCCACCGCGCGCAGGCCGGCGTCGATCGCCCGGTAGGCGAGCGGGAGCGCCATCAGCACGTAGGCGATGACCAGCACGAGCGGGAAGTCCGGGTCCTGGATGAACACGAAGGTCTGGAAGAACGGCGTGTCCATCAGGTAGTCCGGGCCCCAGCGGAGCACGCCGATCATGCCGGCGGTCAGCGCGACCGGCGGGACGACCAGCGGCAGGGTGCAGAGCACGTCGATCACCGGGCGCAGCTTCGGTGCGCCGAGCCGGACGGCGATCAGCGCCGGCACCAGGAGGAGCAGCAGCACCAGGACGGTGACCACGGCCAGCCCGAGGGTGAGCCAGAGGCTGTCGAGGAAGCCCTCGGCGCTCAGCAGGCCCGTGTAGGCCTCGAAGGAGAAGCCCTTCGGGTCGTCGATCGAGAAGTAGCCGGCGGCGGCCAGCGGCACGATGAAGTACAGCCCGGCGAGCAGCAGGACGGCGCCGCGCCACCAGCGCACCTTCGGGCGCCGCGGGGTTCGGGTGGTCGTCAGCTGAGCCATCGGGCACTCCGGCGCTGGAGGGGGAGGTACACGGCCATCACCAGGACGGCCACCACGATCATGTTGAGGCTGAGGGCGAGCGCGAGGTTGCCCTGGCCGACCAGCACGTTGCCGGAGAGGGCGTCGGCGATCGACCGGCTGACCAGCGGGACGGTCGCGCCGACCATGGCGGCGGCGGTCGCGTACGCGGCGAAGGCGCTGCCGAAGAGCAGCACGAAGCCGCCGAGCAGCGAGGGCAGCAGGATCGGCAGGGCGACGTGGCGCCAGTACTGCACGGTGGTGGCCCGGTTGTTGTGGGCGGCCTCGCGCCACTGCACCCGCAGGCCGTCCAGGGCCGGGGTGATGGTGAGCACCATCAGCGGGATGAGGAAGTACAGGTAGACGATGGTCAGGCCGGTGAAGGAGTAGAGCGACCAGCCGTGGTCGGTCAGGTGCAGCAGCTTGGTCACCTCGCCGGCGTTGCCGAGGGTCGCGACGAACGCGAAGGCGAGCGGCAGGCCGCCGAAGTTGGCGAGCACGCCGGAGGCGGTCAGCACGGCCTGGCGCAGCCAGCCGCGCCGCGAGGTCACCACGGCCTGGGCGATCGGCAGGCCGATCAGGGTGGCCAGCAGGGCGGTGAGCGCGGACAGCTTGAGGCTGCTGACCATCGACGTCCAGTACGCGCCCTGGACGGAGGCGGTGATGTTGTCGAAGGTGAACTGGCCGGCACCGCCCTCCGCGTCGCTGGAGGTGGTGAAGGCACCGATCACGATGGCGACGGCGGGGAGGCCGAAGCCGATCACGAAGAAGAGGAAGAGCGGCAGGGTGGCGAGCCAGGAGGCGCCGCCGGGGCGCCGGCGGCTGCGCCGGCGGGGGGTGGGGGTGGTCGGTGCGGTGGCGGACGCCCCCGCGCCGCCACCGAGGTCGGTGGCGGCGGGGGTGGTCGGCACCGGGGTGGGAGCCGTGGTCATAAGTGGGATTGCCCGTTCCAGACTGGGTGACGGTCGGGTGAGGTCCGTCAGCCCGCGATGGCCTTGGTCCAGTTCTCGGTCACGACCTTCTTCGCGGCCGTGATCTGGTCCTGGGTCGGGAAGGTGGTGAACGGCTTCTCGACGGCGGGCAGCTTGGCGGCAGCCGCGGCGTCCAGGGTGCCGTCCTTCTTCAGGGCGTCGAAGGTGGCGGGGGTGGCGTAGCCGCCGAGGAAGAGGTTCTGGCCCTCGGCGCTGAACAGGTACTCCTGCCACAGGCGGGCGGCCGCCGGGTGCGGGGCCCACTTGTTGATGCCCTGGTTGTAGAACTGGGCGTAGCTGCCGTCGCTCGGGACGGAGACCTTCCAGTCGACGCCCTTCTCCTTGAACTCGTCGGTGTAACCGGCGTTCAGGTAGGACCAGTCGATCGAGATCGGGGTCTCGCCCTTCTCGATGGTGGCCGGGGTGGACTCGACGGGGTTGAAGTTGCCGGAGGCCTTCAGCTTGCCGAAGTAGTCGATGCCGGGCTGGATGTTGTCCAGCGAGCCGCCGTTGGCCAGCGCGGCCGCGTAGACGCCGCCGAAGGCCGAGCCGGACTTGGTCGGGTTGCCGTTCAGCGCGACCTGGCCCTTGTACTCAGGCTTGAGCAGGTCGGCGAAGGTCTTCGGGCAGTTGGCGATCTTCTTGGCGTCGCAGCCGATCGAGATGTAGCCGCCGTAGTCGTTGACGACCGCGCCGTTCGCGTCCTTCATGGTGTCCGGCACCTTGTCGAAGGTGGCCACCTTGTAGGGGGCGAGCAGGCCGTCCTTGACCGCCTGGAGCGCGAAGGCGCTGCCCAGGTCGACCACGTCGGGGGCGCGGTCCTGGCCCTTGCGGGAGGTGATCGCGTTGATCTCGTCCTGGCTGGAGCCGTCGGGGTTCTCGTCCTCGATCTCGATGCCGTACTTGGCCTTGAACGAGTCCATGATCTTGCCGTAGTTGGCCCAGTCCTTGGGCAGCGTGATGACGTGCAGCTTGCCCTCCTTCTTGGCCGCGGCGACGAGGGCGTCGATGCCGCCGAGGTCGGCGGCCGAGGTGGCCTCCTTGGCGTCCTTGGCGCCGGCCTTGGCGGCGTCGCCGGCCTTCGCGGTCGAACCGGCGGAGCCGCAGGCGGTGAGGGAGAGCGCGGCGGCGGTCAGTACGGCCGCGAAGGCGGCGGCGCGGGCACGGTGCACGGTCACGGGTCAGTCTCCTGATCGGGGGCGTACTGCGAGGGGTGCGTTTCGCGGGGGGCCGGGTGGTCCGCGAGGTGTGGCGTTTCGCGGGCCGTCCGGGTGCGAGTGCGTCGTTGGGAGAGGCCGGGCCGAGCGGCCACAGACCCGGAACCGTCCGTGTGGAAGTTCGGAACCGTCCGAGTTGACTAGCCAACTTCGCCCGACGGGGGTAAGTACGCCCGAGTCCGGTGACGGGAAGGTGAACGGATGGCCCAGAACCGGAGTCGGCTGTCGTAACGGTCGAATCAGGCCACCGGCGGGTGATCTCCCGGGTGCGATGCTTCGAAAGCGCAGCGGGATAAGGTCGGGCTGTCCGTGCCGGTACGGCTGCGCAGGACACCGCCCCAGGAGGGACATTGACTGACGTGGCAGTGGAGCCCGAACGCCCCCAGGCCCCCTCGGCCCCCGGGGCCCGCCCGGCGGCCGAGGACCGCGCCGCCGGTGCGCTCTACCGCAAGGTGGCCGCCGACCTGCGCGAGGCGATCACCACCGGTGCGTACGGCGAGGCCGGCCGGCTGCCCGCCGAGGGCGCGCTCGCCGAGCAGTACGGCGTCTCCCGCGGCACCGTCCGCCAGGCCCTGGCCGTGCTGCGCTCGGACGGGCTGGTCACCTCCCGGCGCGGCACCCGGCGGGTGGTGCTCGGCACCGCCCGGGTGCAGAGCTTCTCCGAACTGCTCAGCTTCACGCACTGGGCCTACTCGATGGGCGAGGAGCCCGGCGGGATACTGGACTCGCTGGTCCGCCGGCCGGCCGACGCCGCCGAGCGGGACCAGCTCCGCCTGGAGCCGGGCGCCGACGTGTACGTGACGGTCCGCCTGCGCACCCTGTCCGGCACGCCGGTGATGGTCGAGCGGACGGTCTACCCGCCCCGGGTCGGCGAGATCGTCGCGCAGCTGCCGGCCGACGTCGTCTCGCACACCGAAGTCCTGCGCGAGCACGGCATCCTGTTCACCGACGCGGACCACACCATCGACATCGTCGCCGCCAACGCGGAGGACGCCCGGCTGCTCGGCTGCCGCCGGGGCGGCCCGCTGCTGCGCGAGCGGCGCCGAACGACCGACCCGACGGGCACGCCGGTGGAGTGGTCCCAGGACCGCTACCTGCCCGGCACGGTGGCCTTCAGCATCCACAACTCCCTGGCCACGTCCGCGCTCTCGCGGCACGCCCGGGAGAGCGACTGAGCCGCTGCGGGGAGGTGCCGGCGGGCTGCGGCCCGGGAGCCGGGAGTGGGGAGCGGGCCCGGCCGGCTCCCCACTCCCCGCGTTCACGCCATCAGGGCCGCCAGCAGCGGCCGGAAGTGCTCGAAGCCCGGCGTCGCGGCGTCCGCCTCCTTGGCCTGCTCGTCCCAGCGGCGCACCGCCACGGCGTCCGCGGCGCCCGGCAGGGCGGCGAACGCGGCGGCCTGTGCCTCGTCCATCGGGCCGCCCTGCACCCGCAGGGTGTACTCGGAGGCCTCGGAGAGCCGCTCCCGGTAGCCCGGCTCGACCGCGCACAGGTAGCGCTTGGCAGCCACGTGCAGCCGGACCGGCTCGGTGACCTCCGGGCCGAACCACTGCGCCAGCCAGCCGGCCCCCGTGTCGCTGTGCCGGTTGTCCTGCCCCTGCATCAGGTCGCGCCCGTGCAGCGCCCCCTGGAAGTGCCCCACGTCGTGCAGCAGCGCGGCCGCCACCAGGTGCGGCGGCGCCCCGGCGGCCTGCGCGAGGGCGCCGGCCTGCAGCATGTGCTCGGCCATGGTGACCGCCTCGCCCAGGTACTCGCCGGCCCCCTCGCCGGCGAACAGCTCGGCCATCGCGTCCAGTGCGGCGGCCCGCCGGTGCAGCACGGCGAGGGTGGACGCCAGCGAGTCCAGGTCGGCGTAGCAGCCCTGGAGGTGGCGCGCGCCGTCCTGCTCGAAGGCCGTCCGGGCGTGCATCAGACGGACGTTGTCGAAGATCAGGCAGTCGCCCCGGTCGAGGCGGAAGTCCAGCTGGAGCTCCGGTCGCAGCGTGATCGCGGCGAAGCGCCGGTACGCGGCGTAGAACGCGGCCAGTTCGGCGGCGTCGCCGCGCAGCGTGCCGATCGAGCGGTTGTTGAACCGCACCTCGCGGATCCGGCCCCGGGCGTCCACCTCGATCAGCGGCCGGTCGGCGCGCAGTTCGGTGCCGCGGTCGCGGAAGACGAACGGCACCGGGGTGCGGGTGAGGACGGCGAAGTCCGCGGGGGACTCCTCGCGCAGCAGCGCCGCCGCCTTGAAGCCGTCCACCAGGCCGGAGTCGCCGCCGGTCGCGGAGTTCTCCAGGCAGTGCAGCAGCTGGAGGGTCGGGACGGGGTCCCGGTACGGGTTGTCGGTGTGCGGGGCGATGGCGCCGCTGGTGAAGGCCAGGTTGTTCGGGTCGGGCTCGACCCGGACGTCGAACAGCTCGCCGTAGTTGGTGACGCGGACGTACCCGAAGGTCCCGGCCACCGTGAGCACCTGCCGCTCGACGGCCGGCACCCCGCGCAGCACCGCGAAGCCGCTGCGCCGGACGGCGCCCAGCACCGCCGCCTGCTCGGCCGGGTCGGCGAGGTAGGCGGCCCACTCGGCCTCCGGGATCCCCCCGGCGAAGTCGGCCGCCACCCAGAGCCGCTTCGCCGCCTCCGTCCGCCCGTCCCCGTCGGCGGCCCGGCCGAGCCACTCCAGCGGGTACCGCGAGCGGTGCCCGTCCGACCAGAGCACCTCCAGGTGCCCGTTCAGCTCGGCCTGGGCGGCGACGGCCAGGCCGTCCGGCAGGTCGGTGATCTGGAACAGCTTCTGCCCGTTGCGCCCGTCCCGGCACTCGGCGCAGGGGCAGTTGTCGCGCAGCCAGTACGGCGGCAGCCCGGACAGGGCGAGCTCGGACATGAGGTCTCCTCCTCGGCAGCTTCTTCGCGAAGTTGTATAGCCAACTTCGCCGCCATGGAGCCTGCCGCCCCCCGGTGAGATCCGCGTGCCCCGCAGATGAACGCTGCGCGAACTGTCCCGCCGGGCCGCCCCGGGACGGCCGGCGCGACCGCAGCACTCCCGGGACAGCGGAAAGGCGCCCGCCGACCGGAGGAGCGGGTCGGCGGGCGCCTCGGGGGCGGGCGTCAGCTGTCGGCCGCGGCCGTCCAGGCCTTGTCGGCGGCCTCCAGGGCGGCGGCGCCGTCCGCGCCGGTGGCGGTGGCCAGGGCGGTGAGGAAGGCCCGGACGGTGGCGGGGGCGGCGGCCTGGCCGTAGTGGTTGACCCGCAGCATGCCGGCGGCCAGGGCGCCGCCGCCGGGCTGGACGGGGAGCGCGGGGTCGAGGCGCAGGAGTTCGGCGGCGAGGGCGGTGGCGTCGAGGCCGGCCGGGGTGCGCAGGGTGGTGGCGACCGGGGCGGCGTGGGCGTCCTCGGGGACGAACGGGGTGAGCGTGCCGAGGGCGCGGACGCCGGCCCGGGTGGCGGCGGAGGCGGCGCGGTGGCGGGCGATCACGGCGGGCAGGCCGTCGGCGGCGATCCGGTCCAGGCAGGCGCCGAGCCCCAGCATCTCCAACTGGGCCGGGGCGTGCGGGAGTACGGTGCGCCCGGCGTCCGTCCAGCGCTCCTTCCAGTCCAGCAGGGAGAGGTAGGAGCGGCGCGGCGCGGCCGGGTTGGCGGCGATCCGCTCCCAGGCGCGGGCCGAGACGGAGACGGCGGAGACCCCGGCCGGGCCGCCCATCGCCTTCTGCCCGCCGATCACGCACAGGTCGATGCCCCAGGCGTCGGTCAGCAGCGGTTCGGCGGCCACCGAGGCGACGGCGTCCACCATCAGCAGGGCGCCGTGCGCGCGGACGACGGCGGCGATCTCGGCGACCGGGTTGGTGTTGCCGGTGGCGGCCTCGGCGTGCACGAGCGAGACGAAGTCGACCGCCGGGTGCTCGCGCAGCGCGGCCTCGACCTGGCCGGCGGTGACGGCGCTGTCGAACGGTACGGCGAGGTCGACCACCTCGGCCCCGCAGGAGCGCAGCCAGTTGCCGAAGGTCTGTCCGTACGGGCCGGTGACGATGTTGAGCGCGGTGGAGCCGGGGTGGGCGGCGCCGCGGATCGCGGCCTCCAGCGGCAGCAGCGCCTCGCCCTGGGTGACGATCACGTCGGCGGTGGTGTGCAGCAGCGCGGCCACCTTGTCCTCGATCGCGGCGAAGTCGGCGGCGGTCAGCGGGGGGAGGTCGAGGAAGGGGCTCACGACGGGCCTTTCACCGGGGGGATCGTGCGGGCGGGAACGAGTCTGCCGCATTCCTGCGGCTCCCACGGAGCACCCCCGTCGGTAGAGTGCGGGCCATGAGCGATGCTGCGGTGCTGCACGTCAGGGGCCGGGTGCTGGTCGGTCCGGAGGACGTCCGGGACGAACTCTGGGTGGTGGACGGCAAGGTGGCGTTCGCCCGCCCGGCCGGCGCGGGCGACGTGCGGACGGTCTCCGGGTGGGTGCTGCCCGGCCTGGTGGACGCGCACTGCCACGTCGGACTGGACGCGCACGGCGCCGTCGACGCGGCCACCAGCGAGAAGCAGGCGGTCACCGACCGCGACGCCGGCACGCTGCTCATCCGCGACGCCGGCTCGGCCGCCGACACCCGCTGGATCGACGAGCGCGAGGACCTGCCGCGGATCGTCCGGGCCGGCCGGCACATCGCCCGCACCCGCCGCTACATCCGCAACTACGCGCACGAGATCGAGCCCGGCGACCTCGCCGCCTACGTCCGGGCCGAGGCCCGCCGCGGCGACGGCTGGGTGAAGCTGGTCGGCGACTGGATCGACCGCGAGCGCGGCGACCTCGCCGCCTGCTGGCCCGGCGACGCGCTCGCCGAGGCGATCGCGGCGGCGCACGAGGAGGGCGCGCGGGTGACGGCGCACTGCTTCGCGGCCGAGTCCCTCCCGGACCTGCTGGCGGCCGGCATCGACTGCGTCGAGCACGCCACGGGGCTCACCGAGGAGCTGATCCCGGCCTTCGCCGAGCGCGGCGTCGCGATCGTGCCGACGCTGGTCAACATCGCCACCTTCCCGGCGCTGGCGGCCGGCGGCGAGGCCAAGTTCCCGGCCTGGTCCGCGCACATGCGCCGGCTGCACGAGCGGCGCTACGACACGGTGGGCGCCGCGCACGACGCGGGCATCCCGGTCTACGTCGGCACCGACGCGGGCGGCTCGCTGGCGCACGGCCTGGTCGCGGACGAGGTGGCCGAGCTGGTGAAGGCCGGGCTGACGCCGGCCGAGGCGTTGTCGGCGGCCAGTTGGGGCGCGCGCCGCTGGCTGGGCCGGCCGGGCCTGGAGGAGGGGGCGCCGGCGGACTTCGTGGTCTACGACGAGGACCCGCGGGCCGACGTCCGGGTGCTCGCCGATCCGCGGCTGGTGGTGCTGCGCGGGCGTCCGGTGGGGTGACCGGGCGTGCCGTGGTGCGGGGGGACGGTCCGTACCCGTCCGGGCCGCCGGCCGGACCGCCCGTTCGAAGATCATCCGGGTGAACGGGCTGTCGGTGTAGGCCGATAGGGTGGCGACCATGGCACCGCGTCCACTGAATGAGATCGTCGAGCCCGGTTGGGCCACCGCACTGGAGCCGGTCGCCGGGCGGGTCGCCGCCATGGGCGACTTCCTCCGCGCCGAGCTGGCCGCCGGCCGCACCTACCTGCCCTCCGGGCCGAACGTGCTGCGCGCCTTCCAGCAGCCGCTGGCCGACGTGCGGGTGCTGATCGTCGGGCAGGATCCGTACCCGACGCCCGGCCACGCGGTGGGGCTCAGCTTCTCGGTCGGCCCGGAGGTGCGGCCGATCCCGGCCAGCCTGATCAACATCTACCAGGAGTACGGGAACGACCTCGGCCTCCCGCAGCCGTCCAACGGGGACCTCACCCCGTGGACGCAGCAGGGCGTCCTGCTGCTGAACCGGGCGCTGACGACCGCGCCGCGCAAGCCCGCGGCCCATCGCGGCAAGGGCTGGGAGGAGGTCACCGAGCAGGCCATCCGGTCGCTGGTGGCGCGCGGCGGTCCGCTGGTGGCGATCCTCTGGGGGCGGGACGCCCGCAACCTGCGTCCGCTGCTGGGGGACGTGCCCGCGATCGAGTCCGCGCACCCGAGCCCGTACTCGGCGAACGGCGGCTTCTTCGGTTCACGGCCGTTCAGCCGGGCCAACGAGCTGCTGGTCCAGCAGGGTGCGCAGCCGGTGGACTGGCGTCTGCCGTAGCGGCCGCGGGGGCCCTGCCGCACGGCCGGCGGGCCCTGTCGCCGTCCGGCGTCAACCTCACTCGAACGAGTGAAATGACGCTCCGTGTGACTCATGTGACGGATTGTTCGAGAAGACTGGCGGCTCGTCGTCCGGAGTGCCGGCCCCTTGCCCCGCAGTGCGGGTGAAGTCGGAGGCGCGCTCCACCGAGACCACCACCCCTGGGGGTACCGCCATGTCCTCGTCCCGTTCCGTCGCCGCCGTCGCGGCCGCCACCGCCGCGGTGTCGGCCCTGATAGCCGTGCCCGCCGCGCACGCCACCGGGCCGTCGCCCGTGCCCGCCGCATCCGGCGGGTCCGTCGCACCCGCTGCGTCCGCCGCATCCGCCGCATCCGCCGCGCCCGGCGCGTCCGGTGGGTCCGCCGCACCCGCTGCGTCCGCCGCACCTGCCGGGGCGGGTAAGGCGCGCGCCGTCACCGCCGAACTCGACCTGGACGTCAGCCTGTTGAACAAGGCGGTCGACGTCCCGGTGAACATCGCGCTCAACAAGGTCGAGACACCGGCGCAGCGCGACGGATCGGTGCTCACCGCCACCGTCGCCGGCGTCGACCAGCAGGGCCCCGTCACCCTCGTCAAGGCGGACGTCGGCACCTCCGTCACGAAGGCCGACGCCAACGGCACCGCCGCCTCCGTCAAGCTGGTCAACGCCGACGTGCACGCCCCCGGCCTGCCGGCCACCACCCTGCTCGGCCTGGAGGCGCTCAGCTCCGAGGTCACCTGCCCGGTCGACGGGCAGCCGACCGCCAACGTGACCGCGCCCGCCAGGCTGAACGTCCTCGGCAAGCCCGTCACCCTCAGCCTGTACGGGCCGACCAAGGTCGACGTACCGCTGATCGGCAGCGTCTCGGTGGAGTTCTCCAAGCAGACCACCACCTCCAGCACCGCCGCGGCCTCCGCCCTGGAGGTGCAGATCGAGGTGAACCCGCTCAACCTCAACGTCGCCAAGGTCACCGGGCGGATCACCGTCGCCTCGGTGAGCTGCGAGAAGCCCGCCGGGCCGGGCACACCCGCGCCCTCCGCCCCCGCGCCGACCGGCACCCCGGCCGTCCAGCCCGCCGTGGACGCCACCACGGCGGCCCCCGCCGCCCCGGCCGCCCGCCCCGTCGCCCCGCGCGCGGCGACGGCGAGTGCCACCGCCGACGGTCACCTCGCCGCCACCGGCGGCAGCAGCGCCACCGGGCCGCTGGCCGCCGGGGCCGCCGCCCTGGTCGTGCTCGGCGGCGTCGCGCTCCGGGCCACCCGCCGCCGGGCGGCGCACGCCCGCCGGGGCTGACCGCCGGCCGTAGTAGTAAGGACAGGCCCGGGAGCACCGGGTCGGTCGGCGCGCGAGCGGTGCGGGAGTGCCGCATGCGGCACTCCCGCACCGTAACCGTGCCAACGCGGACGGTTGGTTCACCTGGGCGTTACATGAGAGGAACAACCGGGAAACGGCGGCTTGCGACGCTACGCGGGCACCCACCACCCAGTTTGCGAGGTTCACCGCCGTGGCAATCAAGGCCGAGTACATCTGGATCGACGGCACGAAGCCGACCGCCAAGCTCCGCTCCAAGACTCGGATCCTGGCCAACGCGGACAAGATCCCCACCTGGGGCTTCGACGGTTCCTCCACGAACCAGGCCGAGGGTCACGCCTCGGACCGCGTCCTCGCGCCGGTTGCCACCTTCCCGGACCCGATCCGCGGCGGCGACAACATCCTCGTCCTGTGCGAGGTCAACGAGATCGACGGCACCCCGCACGAGAGCAACACCCGTGCGCTGCTCCGCCCGATCGCCGAGCAGTTCGCCGATCAGGAGTCGATCTTCGGCATCGAGCAGGAGTACACCTTCTTCAAGGGCTCGCGCCCGCTCGGCTTCCCCGAGGGTGGCTTCCCGGCCCCGCAGGGCGGCTACTACTGCGGCGTCGGTGCCGAGGAGGTCTTCGGTCGCGAGATCGTCGAGCTGCACATGGACCGCTGCCTCGACGCCGGCCTCTCGCTCTGCGGCATCAACGCCGAGGTCATGCCCGGCCAGTGGGAGTTCCAGATCGGCCCGGTCGACGCGCTGACCGCCTCCGACCACATGTGGGTCGCCCGCTACCTGCTCTACCGCACCGCCGAGGAGTTCGGCATCGACGCCACCCTCGACGCCAAGCCCGCCCGCGGCGACTGGAACGGTGCCGGTGCGCACACCAACTTCTCCACCAAGGCGATGCGCGAGAACTACGACGCGATCATCACCGCCTGCGAGTCGCTCGGCGCCTCGCAGGAGATCGTCCTGGAGCACGTCACCCAGTACGGCGCCGACATCGAGTCGCGCCTGACCGGCAAGCACGAGACCGCTCCGTGGAACGTCTACAGCTACGGCGTCTCCAACCGCGGCGCCTCGGTCCGTATCCCGTGGCAGGTCGAGGTCGACCAGAAGGGCTACATCGAGGACCGTCGCCCGAACGCCAACGTGGACCCGTACGTGGTGACCCGCCTCCTGGTCAACACCTGCTGCTCCGCCCTGGAGAAGGCCGGCCTCGTCTGAGCCGCGCTCCTCTGCTGCACCGCCCGCCGGGCCTCCCCTCCACACGAGGGGAGGCCCGGCGGCCGTTCGCGGTGCTGCTCGGCCGGCCGGCTCCGTGTTCCCGGCGGCCCCCGGTCTCTTGATGACGGGCGGGAAGTCGCGGAGAATCGCCCCCATGACTGCTCCGGGCCGTTTCCTCCCCGTACGGCGGCTGCACATCGACCTGGTCCGGGTCTGTGCGGCGGGCTGTCGCTGCTGACGCGAACCCTGTTCACCAGCAGCCACCACCGCCAGGAGCGTGTCCGTCCCGATGTCCCTCACCTTTCACTGGTTCCTCCCCACCAACGGCGACAGCCGTCACATCGTCGGCGGCGGGCACGGCTCGACGCCCGGCACGGCCGGCTCGGACCGGCCGCCGAGCGTCGCCTACCTGGGCCAGATCGCGCGCAGCGCCGAGCAGTTGGGCTTCGAAGGGGTGCTGACGCCGACCGGCGCCTGGTGCGAGGACGCCTGGGTCACCACGGCGATGCTGACCCAGGTGACCGAGCGGCTGAAGTACCTGGTGGCGTTCCGGCCCGGGCAGCTCAGCCCGACGCTGGCCGCGCAGATGGCGGCGACCTACCAACGGCAGTCCGGCGGCCGGCTGCTGCTCAACGTGGTGACCGGCGGCGAGTCGGCCGAGCAGCGCGCGTACGGCGACTTCCTGGACAAGGACGCGCGGTACGCCCGGACCGGCGAGTTCCTCTCGATCACCCGGCGCCTCTGGGCGGGGGAGACGGTCGACCACGACGGCGTCCATCTGCGGGTCGAGCGGGCGGTGCTGAACCGCCTGCCGGAGCCGGCGCCGCCGGTCTACTTCGGCGGCTCCTCGCCGGCGGCCGGTGACGTCGCCGCCCGGTACGCGGACGTCTACCTGACCTGGGGCGAACCGCCCGCGCAGGTCCGCGAGAAGCTCGCCTGGATCCGCGAACTGGCCGCCGCCCAGGGGCGGGTGGTCCGGTTCGGCATCCGGCTGCACGTGATCACCCGGGACACCTCCGCGCAGGCCTGGGCGGAGACGGAGCGGCTGCTCGGCTCGATGGACCCGGTCCGCATCCGGGAGACCCAGCGCGCGCTCGCGGAGAGCGAGTCGGAGGGCCAGCGCCGGATGCTCGCCCTGCACGGCGGCTCCGCCGAGCGGCTGGAGATCCACCCGGGGCTCTGGGCCGGCATCGGACTGCTGCGCGGCGGAGCGGGCACGGCACTGGTCGGCAGCCACCGCGAGGTGGCGGACCTCATCACCGAGTACCACGAGCTGGGCATCGACGAGTTCGTGCTCTCCGGGATGCCGCACCTGGAGGAGGCGTACTGGTTCGGCGAGGGCGTCCTGCCCCTGCTCGCCGCCCGCAACCTGTGGACCAGGCCCGAGTAACCCCGCCGCCGTCCGTCCCCGGGCCCCGACCGCCGCGCACGGCGGTCGGGGCCCGGGGTACGTGGGGCACGTGGGGCCTGCGGTACGTCGGCCGCCCGCGACCCGGGGCCGGCAAACCGCTGGTGGGTGGGCCGGGGTTTGGCGAGGATGGGTGTCATGACGCCGCCCCTGCTCCTGCTCGACGTCGACGGTCCGCTCAACCCGTACGCCGCCCGGCCGCACCGCCGGCCGCCCGGTTACGGCACCCATCGGGTGAAGCCCGACTCCTGGGTGGCCCGCTTCCCCCGCCGGCCCGCCGAGCGCGTCCGGCCGCTGCGACTCTGGATCAACCCGGCGCACGGGCCCGAACTCCTCGCCCTCCGCTACGAACTGGTGTGGGCCACCACCTGGATGGACGAGGCCAACACCTGGATCGGCCCGCTGGTCGGGCTGCCCCGGCTCCCGTACATCGACTGGCCCGAGCTGCACCGGGAGGATCCGGACGGCCTGCACTGGAAGACCCGCCACCTGGTGGCGTGGGCGGCCGGCCGCCCGTTCGCCTGGGTGGACGACGAGTTGGGCCCGCAGGACACGGAGTGGATCGCCGACCGGCACGCCGGGCCGGCGCTCACCCTGCGGATCGATCCGCGGATCGGGCTGCTGGACGGGGACTTCGCGCAGCTGCGCGCCTGGGCGGAGGGCCTCGGATGAGGCTCGGTGCGGTGGAGCGGCTGCGCCGCTACCCGGTGAAGTCGATGCTCGGGGAGGAGCTGGACGCCGTCGCGGTGTCCGGGCGCGGCCTCGACGGGGACCGGGTGCGCGCGTTGGTGGACGAGGAGACCGGGCGCGTGGTGAGCGCCAAGAATCCGCGGCTCTGGGCCGGGATGCTCGCGTTCACGGCGGTCCGTTCGGCCGGCGGGGTCGAGGTCACCGGCCCGGACGGCCGGCCGGTGGACGAGGCAGGGCTGTCCGACGCGCTGGGCCGCAAGGTCCGGTTCGTCGACGAGCGCCCGGCCGGTGCGACGCTCGAACGGGCCGTGCCGGAGGAGGTGTTGGCGCGCGGGGTGGCGGCGGAGGTGGCCGTGACGGTGAGCGAGCTCGGCCGGGCCGCGCCGGACGGGACGTTCTTCGACTTCGCCCCGCTGCACCTGCTGACCACGTCCACGCTGGCCGCGGTGGGCGCCGCGGCCGAGCGCTACCGCCCGAACGTGGTGGTCCGCACGGAGGAGCCGGGCTTCACCGAGAACGCCTGGGTGGGCCGGGAGGTGCGGATCGGGCCGGCGCTGCGGCTGCGGATCCTGGTGCCGACACCGCGCTGCGCCGTCCCGACCCTCGTGCACGGGGCTCTGCCGCGCAGTACGGCGGCGCTGCGGGTGCTCGCCGAGCGGAACCGGCTGGTGCCGCTGGAGGGCATGCCGGAGCTGCCGTGTGCGGGGGTGTACGCGCAGGTGCTGGAGCCGGGGCGGCTGCGGGTGGGGGACGCCGTCGTCCTCTGCTGACCGGGCGCCGGCCCCCGCCCCCCGCCCCCCGCCCCCGTCCCGTCCCCGTCCCTGCCCCCGCCCCCCGGCCCTGCTCCGCCCCGGCCCTGTCCCGCGGTGCGCCTATGCGGCGAGGCCGGCCACCAGGTTGATGTCGACCGGCCGGCCCATGGTCGCGATGCGCCAGGCGGCCAGCTCCTGGTAGGCCGGCGAGTCGTACCACCCGCGGGCCGCCGCCTCGGTGGGGAACTCCAGGACGGCCGTGCGGGTGTACGGCACGGTGCCCTCCAGCTTCGCGGGCGCGTCGAATGCCAGCAGGCGGCCCTGGTGGGCGTCCAGGGTGGCGCCGACGTTGGCCAGGTAGTGGCCGAGCGCGCTGTCGGGGGTGTCGTCGGTCCTGACGATGACCACGTAGTGCATGTCCGTCTCCTTCGGGTCGCCGGCGGGGCCGTGGCTGCTCCGGCGGTGGCCGGGGCGGCGGGGTGGCCCGCGCACTGAAGATTCGACGTCCAATGATTCGACGTCAAAATGACTGCGGGTGAAACGCTAGGGCGACATCGGGTCGATGTCAAACATTTTGATGTGGAAGCTTTTGTTAGACTGGCCGGCATGGACGACGCAGTGGACACCGTCATCGCACGCTGGCGGGCGCTCCGCCCGGAACTCGACACCGCCCCGATCGGCGTGGTGCTGCGGATCTTCCGTGCCTCACGGCTGCTCGAACTCGGCATCAAGGACTACTTCGAGGCCAACGGCCTGGAGCCCTGGGAGTACGACATGCTCACCACGCTGCTCCGGGCCGGTGACGGCGTGGCGCTGCGGATGAGCGACCTCGCCGGGGCCGCGATGATCAGCCCCGGTGCGCTGACCAACCGCATCGACCGGCTGGTGGCCAAGGGGCTGGTGACCCGCGCCACCGACCCGGAGAACCGCCGGATGGTGCGCACCGCGCTCACGGAGGAGGGCAGCCGGGTCGCCCACAGTCTGATCGAGGGCCACCTCGCCAACGAGCTGGACCTCGTCGGGGCCCTGTCCCCGGACGAGCGCGCCCAGTTGGAGGGCCTGCTGCGCAAGCTCCTGCTCTCCCTGGAGGGCTGACCCGGCCTGCGGGCGGCCGCAGCTCGGCGCGCCGCGCCCGGCCGTACTGCCTCAGCGCACCCCGGGCGGCGTCCCGGCCGCGCTGCCGGTCGTGTCGCCGGTCGCTCCGCCGGGCGCGGTACCGGTCGTGTCGCCGAGTGCGGCGTCGAGTGCGGCGAGGAAGCGGTCGGTGGTGACCTCGTCCCGGACGGCGATCCGCAGCCAGTCGGGCCCCAGTCCGGGGAAGGTGTCGCCCCGGCGGACGGCGAAGCCGCGCTCGCGCAGCCGCTCCCGGACGGCTGCGGCGTCCGGGAGCTCGATCAGCAGGAACGAGGCGGCCGGCTCGCCGTGCACCCGGACGGTCGGGAACGCGGCGAGGCCCTTCCGCAGGTGGTCGCGGTGCTCGGTGAGCTCCCGGGCCGCCTCCTCGGCCTCCGCCAGGGCGGCGGGCGTGCTGCAGGCCTCGGCGGCGGCGAGGGCGGGGGTCGAGACGGGCCAGAGCGGCTGGGCGGCGCCGAGTGCGGCGATCAGCGGGGCCGGGCCGAGGGCGTAGCCGATCCGCAGGCCGGCCAGCCCCCAGGTCTTGGTCAGGCTGCGCAGCACGACCACCTGGCCGGGCAGGTCCCGGATCCCGGCGAGGGACTCCGTCTCGCCGGGCACGGTGTCCATGAACGCCTCGTCGATCACGAGGGTGCGGCCGGGCCGGGCGAGGGCGGCGACGGCGGCGGCGGGGTGCAGGACGGACGTCGGGTTGGTCGGATTGCCGAGGACGACGAGGTCGGCACCGTCCGGGACGGGGCCCAGCCGGAAGTCGTCCGACGGCCGGAGCAGGACTCGCTCGACCTGGTGGCCGGCGTCCCGCAGTGCGGCCTCGGGCTCGGTGAACTGTGGGTGAACCACGATGATGTGACGTGCCGTCAGCACGCGGGCGAGCAGCACGAAGGCCTCGGCCGCCCCCGAGGTGAGCAGCACCTCCTCGACCGGCCGGCCGTGCCGGGCCGCGACGGCGGCGCGGGCGGTGCCCTGGTCGGGGTAGGCGGCGAGGTCGCCGATGGTCGCCGCGAGGTGGTCGCGCAGCCACTGCGGCGGCATGCCGGTGCGGACGTTGACGGCGAGGTCGACCAGGCCGAGCCCGTCGGCGCGCACCTCCGCGTCACCGTGGTGGCGGAGGTCATGGTCGGCGTCATGGTCGGCGTCATGGTCGGCGGCGGTCACGTGCGGTCTCCCTCGGCGGGACGGGCGGGCGGGGCAGCGGGCAGCACAACGGGCGGGGCAAGCGCCGGGGCAGTGGTGGCCGCCGGGGCGAGCGGCAGGCCGGGCACGGCGGCCCGGGCGACGGCCACCGTCACCGTCGCCGTCTTCTGCTTGGGGACGACGAGTTCGCCGCCGGGTGCACTGGCCAGCGCGGCGGCCTCCGCGACGCTGGTCGTGCCGACCGCCGTGACCACCGCGGCCGACGGGTTCGGCACGGCGACGGCCGCGAGCGCCTCGGCCGGGTGCTCGTCCACCGGTACGCCGAGCAGGGTGGCGGCGCGGCGGACGGCGGGGTGGTCGCCCTTGCCGGTCAGGGTGGCGAGCCGGGCGACGGAGCTGCTGGTCAGACCGGCCTCGGCCAGCACCTGGCGGATCAGCCGGGTCACCTCGGGCAGCGCGGTGCCCTCGCGCAGGCCGATTCCGACCACCAGGGCCCCGGGGCGCAGCCCGGGCGGAGGGGTCGGCGGCGGGCAGGGGAGGGCGTCCTCGTCCCACCGGGGCAGGTCGGGCAGGCCGGGCAGGTCGGGCAGGCCGGGCACGTCTGGCAGGCCGGGCAGGCCGTAGGAGGCGACGGGCACCGCCGCCGCCCGGTACGCCGGGCTGCCGTCCGGCCGCAGCGCGCGCACCTCCCCGGCGGGCGGGCCTGCCACCTCGCCCGGGGCCAGCAGCCCGATCACTTCGCGTTCCCTTCACCCGGCGGTCGCCCGGTGGCCCGCGGGCAGCCGTTCGACGGCCGTTCGACGGCCCGTGAAATCCCACCATGTCGGCAACGGACGGGTCAATCGGGGCACCTGTGACCTCCGCCGCCCCCGCCGCCTCCGCGCGACGGCTGTTCGCCAGTTCTTCATGTTCCTGCTGCGGCACCCGCCACCGCCGCGCTCCTACTGTTTGCGGCGCTCCAATCCCGGCACTCCACCGGGGCCCCGTCCCCGGGCCCCGGCCCTTTTCGATGCACGGAGGACACCATGCCCTTCGCACGACTCCGCTCGAACAGCACCCGCCCCCGCCGCACCCTGACGGCCCTCGGCGCGGGCCTCGGCCTGGTCGCCGGCTCGCTCGGCCTCTGGGTGGCCACCGGCAGCGCCGCGCAGGCCGCCGCGCTGCCCGCGCCCGACCACGTCGTGGTCGTCGTGCTGGAGAACCACGCGTACTCGCAGGTCATCGGCAGCTCCAGCGCGCCGTACATCAACAACACGCTCAAGGCCGGCGGCGCCACGCTCACCCAGTCGTACGGGATCACCCACCCCAGTGAGCCCAACTACTACCAGCTGTTCTCCGGCTCCAACCAGGGCCGCACGGACGACAGCTGCGTGCCGGTCGGCTCGATCGGCGCCGCCAACCTGGCGTCCGAGCTGATCGCCGCCGGCAAGAGCTGGGGCAGCTACAACGAGGGTCTGCCGAGCCAGGGTTCGACCACCTGCTCCAGCGGCAAGTACGCCCAGAAGCACAACCCGTGGTTCGGCTTCAGCAACGTGCCGACCAACACGGCCTACACCTTCACGCAGTTCCCGACCGACTACACCACGCTGCCGAAGGTCTCCTTCGTGGTGCCGGACCTCTGCAACGACATGCACGACTGCTCGGTCGGCACCGGCGACACCTGGGTCAAGAACAAGCTCGGCGCCTACGCGACCTGGGCCCAGACCCACAACAGCATCCTCGTGGTGACCTTCGACGAGGACAACAAGCTGTCCGGGAACCGCATCCCCACCGTCTTCTACGGCGCCCACGTCACGCCGGGCTCCACCACCGCCACCACCTACAACCACTACAACGTGCTGCGCACCCTGGAGGACCTCGCCGGGCTGACCGCCCACGCGGGCAACGCCTCGACCGCCGCCACCATCACCGGCATCTGGAACTGACGCCCGTGTACGTCGCGGAATCCCGCAGCTCCAAGGCCCCCGTCGCCCCGGCCCCCCGGCCGGGGCGGCGGGCGGCCGCCGTGCCGGGCACCGTGCTGGTGCTGGGCACCGTCAGCCTGGTGACGGACGTCTCCTCGGAGATGGTCAGCGCCGTCCTGCCGCTCTACCTGCTCACCGGGCTCGGCCTCTCCCCGCTCGGCTTCGGCCTGCTGGACGGCATCCAGAACGGCTTCAGCGCGCTCGTCCGGCTGGCCGGCGGCCACCTCGCCGACCGGCGCGGGGCGGACGGCGCCCCCCGGCACAAGGCGGTCGCCGCGGTCGGGTACGGGCTGTCGGCGCTCTGCAAGCCGCTGCTGCTGCTCGTCCACACCGTCCCGCTGATCGGTGCGGTGCTGGCCGTCGACCGCACCGGCAAGGGGCTGCGCACCGCTCCCCGGGACGCGATGATCTCGCTGGCCACCGAGCCGGAGCACCGCGGGCGGGCGTTCGGCGTGCACCGGGCGATGGACACCGCCGGGGCGCTGCTCGGCCCGCTCGCCGCCTTCCTGGTGCTCCGCCTGGCCGGCGGCCCGTTGCTCGCCGACGGCGGCGAACGGCACGGCTACGACGCGGTGTTCACGGTCAGTGCGTGCGTGGCGGTGCTCGGCGTCCTGGTGCTGCTGCTCTTCGTGCCGAGCCGTATCGCGGGTGTCGTGCCGGCGTCGGCCGCGCCCCGCCTCCGGGACGGGCTGGCCCTGCTGCGGCTGCCCGGCCTGCGCCGGCTGGCGGTGTGCGCGGTGCTGCTGGGCCTGACCACCGTCAGCGACTCGTTCCTGTACCTGCTCGTGCAGCGCCGGCTGGGCCTCGCGACCGACCTGTTCCCGCTGCTGCCGCTCGGTACCGCCGCGGCCTTCCTGCTGCTCGCCGTCCCGCTCGGCGCGCTCGCCGACCGGATCGGCCGCCGGCGGCTCTTCCTGGCCGGCCACGGCGTGCTGCTGCTGGCGTACGGGCTGCTGCTGTCGCCGCTGAGCGGGCTGCCAGTGGTGGTCGGCGTGCTGCTGCTGCACGGCGCGTTCTACGCGGCGACGGACGGCGTGCTGGCGGCGGCCGCGGCCGATGCCGTGCCGGAGGCGCAGCGCGGCGCGGGGCTCGCGCTGGTCGGCACCGGGCAGGCGCTGGCCCGGTTCGCCTGCTCGCTGGCGTTCGGCGCGCTGTGGAGCGCGGCCGGCGGGACGGCCGCGCTGGCCTGGTCGGCGGCGGCGCTCGCCGGCTGCGTGGCCGGGGCCGCCTTCGTCCTGCGTGAACCCGCCGCTCCTGCGGATGCGCTGCCGACCTCCCCTTCGTCCGCGTCACCGTCCGCGCCTTCGTCCGCGCCGTCGTCCTCCCCGCCGTCCGACTCCGAGGTGCCCTCGTGACCACGTCCCTCCAGAACCGCACCCGGGTGCTGATCCTGCTGGTCGCCGTCCTGCTGCTCGGCGGGGTCGGCACCGGCGCCGTGCTGTACGCGGCCGACCGCTCCGCCGACCGCGACCGGGCGCAGCCAGGCGGCCCGGTGGTCACCCGCGGGCCGGTCTCGCTGCGGCCCGGTGAGCACGGCGCGGCGCGCACGATGGTCTTCCGCAACATGGCCTGGGGCCCGCACCGCGACGAGCTGGCCACCGTTCCGGCCGACCACCCGGACGGCCCGCGCACCGCCTCCGGCGTCCAGTGCCTGCGCTTCTACACGGGCGGCGGCACCGGCATCTGCCTCCAGGCCGAGCGCGGCGCACTCCAGGACACCTACCGGGCGGTGGTGCTCGACGACCACCTCAAGGAGCTGCGCTCCTTCCCCGTGGCGGGCATCCCGACCCGCTCGCGGGTCTCGCCCTCCGGCCACCTGGCCGCCTGGACGGTCTTCGTCAGCGGGGACTCCTACGCCGGCACCGACTTCTCCACCCGCACCTCGATCGTCGACGTCCGCGACTGGAACCTCCGGGACAACCTGGAGGACTTCGACGTCGTCAAGGACGGCAAGCCGTACCGGGCGCCGGACATCAACATCTGGGGCGTGACCTTCGCCGACGACAACGCCTTCTACGCCACGGTGGCCACCGGCGGTCAGACCTACCTCGTCCGCGGCGACCTCGCCGCCCGCACCCTCACCACCCTCCACCAGAACGTCGAATGCCCCTCGCTCTCCCCGGACGGCACCCGGATCGCCTACAAGAAGCGGGTGCCCGACGCCCCCGTGGACGCGCCCTGGCGGCTCTACGTGCTCGACCTCGCCACCATGACCGAGACCGCCACCGCCGAGCAGCGCAGCATCGACGACCAGGCGGTCTGGTCCGACGGTTCGACCCTGCTCTACGCACTCCCCGGCGACTTCGGCGCCGACCTGTGGACCGTCCCGGCGGACGGCAGCGGGGCGGCCGTACGCCTGCTCGAAGCGGCGGTCGCTCCGGCCTACCTGGGCTGATGGGTCCGGTTGGTACGACTCGTAACTCGGAGCGTAGGGTCCACGTCGAGCAGTGCGAGCGGCGCGAGGCGGGGGAGCGGGAGCGTTGAAGGAACAGGGGCGGGCTGCGCCTGAGCGGATGGTCAGTGACTCCTGGCCCGCCCTGCACGGCCGGCCGGTGCTGCGGCGCACGATCGCGGTCGGCCTGGTGCTCGCCATCGCGCTGCTGGCGGCCCTCGCCGTCCGGGGCGTCAACGCGCTGACCCTCGGGCGCGGCGCCATCGAGACCGACCGGGACCGCGCCGAACTGCTGGCCGGCCTCCACCCCTCCCAGCACCCGGGCGCGGGCCGCTACTACGTGCCGGTGGGCGCGGTGTACACCCGCCTCGCCGACGGCGTGCCGGTGGCCTACCTGCACTACCGGCTGGCCGGCGGCCCGGACGTCGGCGTCGACGACTTCCTGCGGACGTACGACCTCCCCGCCCCGGGCCCGCTGACCGCGCTGCCGTCCGACCTGACGGCGGCCCTGGGCGGCGACGAGCCGTCGGAGGCCCACGAGCTGGCACCGATGCCGACGCCCTCGGGCACCACGTCGCCGACCGTCCCGCTCACCGTCTCGCTCACCGCCTCGCCGACTGCCTCGTCGACCGGCGATCCCACCACGTCGACCGCCCCGCCGTCGGGGACCGAGCCCGCACCGACCCCGGCCGAGCCCGTCGTCACCCCGTCGCCGGCGAGCCCGTCGCCCTGCGCCTCCGACGAGGCGTCGGACGCCCCCGGAGCCCGCCCGACCGGCTCACCCGCCGAGGACGACGAAGATGCCGAGGGCAGCGGCGACAGCGAGGGCAGCGGCGACACCGGGAGTCGGCACCGTGCCGGCCTCCGCTCCGCGGACGACCCGCCCGCGCCGACGGCCACACCCGACCCCGCCCTCAGCCCCACCACGATCCTCAGCCCCTCCGAGAGCCCCTCCGAGAGCCCCACGCCGACCGTCACCCCGGCGCCCGCACCGACCGCGACCGTTACCCCCACCCCGACGGCCGGCCGGCCGGCCGCCGCCCGCCGGATCTACGTGGTGACGGTCTCCAACGGCCTGTCGGGCGCGGCGGACATCTACGTCCGCGCCACCGGCTGACGCACCGGGCCGGCCACCCCCGCGGCCCCGGCGAGCCGGTCGGCCCGGCCGTTCGCCGCCCCGTCTGCCGCCCCGTCCGCCGTACCCTCCGCCGCGCCGCCCGAGGGGTGCTCCGCGAGCCCCTTGGTGAGCAGCCGGAAGGCGAGCGCCAGCTCCCAGGCGAACACCGGCAGTGCGGCGAGCGAGCCGGGGGTGGAGACCTGCGGGTAGGCACCGAACAGCACGGCGACCGCGGAGGCGCAGATCAGCGGGCCGCCGACCAGCCCGAGCACGGTGATGCCGCGCGGCACCAGCTTCGAACGGTGCAGCAGGAAGGCCAGCAGCAGCGAGTTCAGCCCCAGCACGATGTCGGGCCCGAGCAGGAACGCCCGGTCGTGGACGGCCACCAGGGCCGCCGCGGCCGCCGCGGCGCCGGGCGTTCCCGCCTCGTTCTGCCGCAGGGTGAGGACGGACAGGACGGCGATGATGCCGACGGCGATGACGGCGGCCTCCAGCAGCCGGCCGCAGACGTAGCCGAGCGCCAGCGCCTCGTTCCGCCGCCGGAGTGCCGGGTACAGCGCGATGGCGCTGCCGATCACGGCCACCACGAGCACCACCTCGCACACCGCGCCCAGCGCCACCCGCCGGTCGGCGCCGCCGCCGGCCACGTACTGCGCGCCGTGCAGCGCCGGCCCGTAGAGCAACAGTCCCGCGATCGCGGCCACCTCGGTCACGAGGAAGAACACTCCTGCGACCACGGCCGCCTTCCTGGTCGACGTCACCAGGGCCCCCTTTCCCATCCTGAGGTGTACGGCGTACACCTGGTGGTTACGGTAGGCGTACGCCGTACACTCGTCAAGTGGGATCGGTCCCGCGACGCGGAGAGCGGAGAGGGTTCGGGATGCCGGAGCAAGGGGCGGCCGTACGCCGGGCGCCGTTGAACAGGGAGCGCGTGCTGCGCACCGCCGTGGCACTCGCCGACGCCACCGGCATCGACGCGCTCAGCATGCGCCGGCTCGCCCAGGAGCTGGGCGTCGTGCCGATGGCGCTCTACAAGCACGTGGCCAACAAGGACGAGCTGCTCGACGGCATGGTGGACGCAGTGGTCGGCGAGATCGACCCCCCGGTCGCCGGCGCCGGGTGGCGCGACGCCGTCCGCCGCCGCGTCCTCTCGGCCCGCGAGGCGCTGCTCCGCCACCCCTGGGCGCCGCGCGTCATCGAATCGCGGCCCGGCCCGACGCCCGCCGTCCTCGGGTACCTGGACTCGATGGTCGCCCTGTTCCGGGCCGGCGGCCTCTCCGCGGACCTGACCCACCACGTCATGCACGCGATGGGCAGCCGGCTCCTCGGCTTCAGTCAGGAGCTCTTCGACGCCTCACCGGGCCCCGGCGCGGATCCGGCCCCCGACCCCGCCGCACTCCGCGCGCTGGCCGACGCCTACCCCCACCTCGCAGAGATCGCCGGTGCGGCCGCCCACGACGACGGTTCGGTCGTCGGCGCGGGGTGCGACGACCGGTTCGAGTTCGAGTTCGCCCTGGATCTCCTCCTGGACGGCTTCGAGCAGCTGCACCACCGCGGCTGGACGTCCGCCGACCGCCCGGCCGGCCGGGCCACCTGACGGGGCGACGAGCACCGCCCGGGCCGTCGCCGCCGTGGCGTCCGCCGGGTTGCCCGGCTCGGCCCGCTTCGGCTCAGCCCGCTTCCAGCGCGTCCGCCCGGCGCATCAGGCCTGCCGCGAGGTCGTCCCACTCCGGCCCGAAAAGTCCGAGGCTCAGGGCCGCCTCCCGCATCAGCGCCGGTTCGTCCGGCCGCTGCAGGAGCACCAGCCGGTACGCCAGGTTGCGCACCCAGACCGGCAGGTAGCCGTTGACCGGGGGCGGGCACAGCTCGTGCATCATCGCCATGATCGAGTCCGCGTCGGCGAAGGTCAGTTCCTCGACGAAGCGGTGCTCGTGGTGGGGCCCGTCGCAGTCCGGCGTGGGCCGGAACTCGTCGCCCCAGAGGCACCGGGCGTGCTCCGTCAGGGTGCTGTGCATGCCCAGGAGCCTACGACGCCCCGAACCGCCGGGCGTCACCCGCTGCCCGGGCCGATACCCGGGTCGTCGTCCCGGCCGACGGGGTCACATGATCGGGCCGCAGCCGCAGCCGCAGCCCCGTCCCCGGCTCAGGGTGCGGTGGCCTCCCAGGCCGCCTCGATCATCCGGAAGACCTCGTCCACCGTGGCCCCGGGATCGTCCGCCCGGCAGGCCAGCGCGTAGGCGTCGATGGTGAACCGCGCGGTCGCCCGGCAGGCCGTCGCACTCCGGGACAGGTGGGGATCGGCGGTCAGCGCCACTGCCAGCGCCTGCGCGTGACGCAGGCTCATCGACTCCTCGTACTCCCGCAGGGCAGGCGATTCCTCGATCATGCGTTGCACGGGGGCGCTGCCCTCCGCCGTGCAGTGCCGCACCAGGGCCTGGACCTCGCGGTGCAGCGCCGGGACGACCGGCTCGTGCGGAAGCCGGTCGGTGACCGCCCGGGTGAGGCGCTGCTCGAAGTCCTGGTCGCGCTCGAAGACCAGGGCTTCCTTCGAGGCGAAGTGGGCGAAGACGGTGGTGACGGCCACGTCGGCCTCCGCCGCCACGTCACGGATTCCCACGGCGTCGTAGCCGCGTTCCAGGAAGAGCCGCAGCGCGGTGTCGGCGATCTTCTGACGGGTCGCGGCCTTCTTGCGTTCGCGGCGTCCGGGCGGCTCGGTCATGCCATGACACTACCAGGTAGGAAACCCTCACCGTTGTGAAATCCTAACGGTTAGGGTTATCGTCGGCCGCATGAGGAAAATCAGCTTCGCCGAGTTCGGCGGTCCCGAGGTCCTGCGCCTGGTGGAGGCCGAGGAGCCCCACGCGGGCCCCGGCCGGATACGCATCGCGGTGCGGGCGGCGGGCGTCAACCCCGTCGACTGGAGGATCCGGGAGGGCCAGGTCCTCGGCGCCCATCCGGTCGAGCTGCCCGCCGGGGTCGGCCTGGACGCCGCCGGGGTGGTGGACGAGGTCGGCGAGGGCGTCGAGGGTGTCGAGGTCGGCGACCACGTGTTCGGCGAGGGCACCGACACGTACGCCGAGTTCGCCGTGCTGTCGGCCTGGGCCCGGATGCCCGCGGGGCTGGCCTTCGAGGAGGCGGCCGGGTACCCGTCGGTGGTGGAGACGGCGCTGCGCATCCTCCGCGAGGTCGGCGTCCGGCCCGGGCAGACGCTCCTGGTCAGCGGCGCCTCCGGCGGCGTCGGGTCGGCGGTGCTGCAGATCGCCCGCGCGCACGGCATCACGGTGATCGGCACGGCCGGGGCGGCGAACCAGGACTACCTGCGCGGCCTGGGCGCCCTCGCCACGACCTACCACGACGGCTGGCTCGAACGGGTGCGGCACCTGGGCCCGGTCGACGCGGCCCTCGACCTGGCCGGCTCGGGCGTGATCCGCGAACTCGTCGAGCTGACCGGGGACCCGCAGCGGGTCGTCTCCATCGCCGACCTCGACGCGCCGCAGCTGGGCGTCCGGTTCTCCGGCGTGGCCGGCAGCGTGCCGGACGCGCTCGCCGAGGCCGTCCGCCTCATCTCCCGGGGCAGGCTCCACATCCCGGTCGAGAAGTCGTACGCGCTCGCCGAGGCAGCGGCGGCGCACGCCGACAGCCGTGCCGGTCACACCCGGGGGCGCCGGGTCCTGGTCGTCCGAACCGCGTGATCGGCCGGCGTCCCGCACGATCGCCCGGGCGGCGCCTAGCCGCCGAGGTACCCGGTGAGCTGTTCGCCCGAGTGCAGGTCCTGGATCCGCAGCTCGCACCCGACCGCCGCGGCGACCACCCGGGTCGCGGTGGCCGAGGCGGTGAAGGTCAGGCCGGCTCCGTCCGGGAGCCCCTGGATACCGACGTAGTGCGACAGGCCGTCCAGCGGGCGCTTGGGAGAGGCCAGCCGGCCGGTCTTGTGCCGCAACCGGACGCGGGAGGTGGGCACGGGAGGCAGCGACTCCAGCCAGTCGGCGCCGTTGGGAACGCCCCAGACGGCGCCGCCGCTCGCCTCGTGGGCGACGAACTGCACCCCGGCCGGATCGGTGACGGTGAGCATGAGCTTGATGTCCTCGAAGTCCACGGTGCTGAAGCCCTCATCCGGCGCCAGAACGTCGATGTACAGCTCCAGCGGGATGTTCTGGGGGTTGTCGCCCCTGTAGGGCCGCAGGCCGGTGGGGCCGATGAAGAGGATCTCGGACGTGCAGGTGGGGTCTGTCTTGACGTAGCTGACCATGACGGAACTCCCTTCGGGCACCCGGGCCGCGGGTGGCGACCCGGGCGGGTTCCGACGGAGCGGGAATGCGGGGGAGGGGATGAGGGATGGGGGCGGCGGCCG
Source organism: Kitasatospora sp. NBC_01560 (assembly GCF_045208415.1). NCBI lineage: Bacteria > Bacillati > Actinomycetota > Actinomycetes > Kitasatosporales > Streptomycetaceae > Kitasatospora > Kitasatospora sp. NBC_01560. Next base: position 6,788,159 of record NZ_CP109364.1, read on the forward strand.
GGGGCCGGCCGGAGGTGGCACCGATCGCGCCTGACACGCCGTTGTCCGCGCCACGTCGCCAGCGGCGCAGCCTGAGGCGTCCGGCGTCGTGGCGTACACCTCCATGCAAGCACCGCGCCGGGCCGGTGACCAGCCCGTTCCGGAAACCCGTTTTCTGCGGGCCGGATCCGCCGCTTACAGTGACCGGAACCCGCCCGACGTCGCTCTCCGTCGCGATGCCGCGGGGCGGAACAGGACGTTGGACAGGCCGACTTGCGACGAGCGGAGGTGGGGCGGGACGTGAAGCTGAGGACGACGGTCCACCGGGTGCGGGCCGGCGGTGGCGAGTACCGGGTGATCACCGTCGACCCCGGCAAGGGCCGCGCCGTGCTGCTCGACGGCGAATGGTGGCTGCACCTCCTCGCGGACCGGGCCGGCGCCCGCGACCTCGCCGCCGCCTGGGCCCTCGCGGCACGCTCCCCGCGCTCGCTCATCCACCTGCCGCTGCGCGCCGGCACCGCCCCCGCGGGCGCGGACGAGGACGCCGTCCGGCTGGACCTCGTCCTGCTCCAGCACAGCCTGGCCTTCCCGCCGTCCCGGTGGAAGGAGGTCCGCTCCCGCCTCGGCCGGGGCGGCGTACCGCACACCGCGGACGTCCCGGAGAGCGACTTCCCGGCCGAGGACGCGATCGACTTCGCGAGCCACCGCTTCGCCGGCTGGCGCGACGGGCTGCACTTTGCGGGAGCCGCGCGCACGCTGTTCCTGACCGGCACCGCGGACGCGTTCCGCTGGAGCGGCACCCGGATCAGCTCCCTGAACACCGAGGCCGAGACGGAGCTGGCCCGGTGGCCCAGCCGCTCGCACTACTGCGTCACCCTGACCCACGAGACCGGCACCCGGACCGGCCGCCCGCCGAAGGGCGTGCCGGGGCAACTGCACGTCGAGTACGCCCCGGGCCGGTGACGGCCGTCAGCCGATCCCGGTGACCGTCGACGCCAGCGACAGGACCAGCGCCCCGAGCGCCCCCACCGCGCCGGACCGCCGCAGGCCCCGCTGATCGGCGGGCCCGCAGCCCTGCACGTACCCCACGGTGGCACCGGCGAAGGCCAGCGCACCGGCGACGAACCACGGGCCCCAGAGGTACAGGTACCAGCGGGTCAGCCCGAGCAGATCGGGTGCGACGGCGACGGACCCCGCCTCGACCAGCACGCCGTGGACGATGAAGAGACCACCGTGCCAGCCGGTCAGCACCGCCGCGCCGCCCCCGCAGAACGCCAGGAGACGGCCGGCCCGGACACCGCGCGGCCGGGACAGGCCGAGTCCGATCAGCGCGCCGACGAGCTTCAGGGCGCCGGTGATCCAGAGGACGGCCAGGAACCACGGCACCCGGTCCACGGCGAGGCGGACGAGGTCCGGTGCGACCGTCGACCGCGCACCCGCCGTACTCCCCAACGCCCAGACGAAACTGGGCACCGCGAACAGCACTCCCCACACCACCACGGCCCAGCCCGGCCAACGGGCCTGCCAGGAGGGGAGGGCCGGCGGTCGGGCGGTGCCGCGCACGGCACGATCGATCTGCATGGCTCCACCGTGTCGGGCCCGCACCGGCGAAGCCTCGTTCCGGGGGAGGAGGCCCTCCCCCTGCGGAGCTACCCGCCCAACTCCCCACGCCGGACAGCACCGACGAACGCGCGCCAGGCGTCGGCGGGGAAGACGAGCGCGGGGCCGTCCGGGTCCTTGGAGTCCCGGACGGGGACGACACCGGGGAAGTCGGGCGAGGCTTCGACGCAGTTGCCACCGTTGTTGGAGTACGACGACTTGAACCAGCGTGCGTCGGACAGGTCGAGCTGCTGCATGGCGAATCCTTCCGAGCGGTGCGGACGGGGCACATCCCCACGGTATCTACGCGAAGAGGGCCCCAACCAGTCCTGCGGTCGGGGCCCTCCGGCGTCAACGGGGTTCAGGCGGAGCCGAATTCGCCGTCCCGGACGCCGGCGACGAACGCCCGCCAGGCATCGGCGGGGAAGACGAGCGCGGGGCCCTCGGGGTCCTTGGAGTCCCGGACGGGGATCAGCCCGGGGAAGCTCGGGGAGGCTTCCACGCACTGACCGCCGTTGTTGGAGTACGACGACTTCACCCATGCTGCGCCGGACAGGTCGGGATTCATGAGGCTAGCTCCTTTCGAGCCTTGTGGATCAGCTTCAGGGAGGAAGTTTTTGACAGAGCCTCCACCACCAGCTGATCGTAGTCTCTCTCCCATGCCGTGACCGTTTCCCGGGCGCGTTCGAGGTGCCCTCGTGCATGTGATTCGGCGTATCCGACGACCGATCCGTCCGGTAGGTCCAGCAAGGTCACCGGCATGGTGAACGGCAGGTTCTCCCCCAGGTGGTGCGGGGCGACCTGGATGGTGATGTTCGGCCTGGCGGCGAGCTCCGCTATGTGATCCAGCTGCTTGATCATCACAGCCTCTCCCCCGATCGGCCGCGTCAGACAGCTCTCATCGAGTACTGCATGGATCAGCGGTGGCTTGGCTTTGCTCAGAATCTGCTGACGGGAGGCCAGGAAGTCCACTCGTTGTTCCGATGCCGACTGCGTGATCGCCCCTCGCTGCACGGCCGCGTGCCCGAGTGCCTCGGCGTACTCGCGTACCTGGAACAGCCCTGTGACGATCGTCAGCGCAAACTCGCGCAGACGGCGGCATCGGGCCTCCGCGTCGGCGAACTCCGGGAATCCTTCCAGCAGGCTGGACTTCGAGTATCGGCACCACAACTCGTAGAACGTTCCGCCGGTTTCGAACACCTCATCGGCCCTAACTGCAAAGTTAGAGGTTATGGCCTTCTTCGCTCTTTCGACGTACGACACCATGGCATTCGAGTAACCCATCCGGCGCCCCAGCTCGGTCTGGGACCACCTCATCGATCGCCTTGACCTGCGAAGCTCAAGCCCGAAGCGAACCAGCGGCGATGAGGTTGCGTCAGTTTCGTTGTGCTGCATAGCTCTTGCCACCAATAACCAGACGGAACGGTCAAGGTTAGACCCTGGCCATCGTAGATCCGGCCGGGCCACTATGGCTACACCCCGTGAAAGATCCGGGACGCAGCGCAACCATCGGAGCCCAACCATGCCCAGCCGTCCCCGTATTCCCGTCTACCAGCCGCGCGTTGGCGAGGTGGTCCGCGACCTCGCCCGCAAGGGGGCCGACGGGCACCCGGTCGAGGGGGTCTACATGGACACCCTCAACGGATCGGTCTACCTCCGTCCGGAGCCCGGCGGTTGTGAGTGGACGACCGGCCCGGAGTGCGTCCAGCGGCTCGCCGAGCCCCGCCACCTCACCGTCCAGCACCCGAGCCGGCCGCGCGCGAACAGCGCCTCGGCGTGAGCCCGACGGCCCGGCTGCTGAGAGCGGTTGTCGCCGTCCCGGCCCTGAGTGCCGGTGCTGCGGCGCTCGTCTGCTGGCCGATCCGGGACGGGCCGCTCGCCCCGCGCCTGCTCATCTCCGGGCTGATCCTGACCGCCGGCATCGTGGCCGGCCTCCCGGCGGTGTTCCGTCACTGTTGCCGTCCGGGCCCGACCCGCTGACGTTCCCGTGCGCCGGTCCGCGACTCCCGTGCGGACCGGGCCGGTCACCCCGACTCCCCCTCCTGGACCTCCCCGAAAGGACGCCGTCATGCTCTACCCGCTGCCCGAGGCGCTCACCGACCCGCCGCGGCGCCGGCACGCCCACCACGCCCTCGTCCTCAACCGGGACGGCGCCGTCCTCCTCGTCGAGACCACCGGCAGCGGTGGGCTCGTCCTGCCGGGCGGCAACGCCGAGCGGCACGAACTGCCGCACCTCGCGGCCCGTCGGCACGCCGAGACGCTGACCGGGCTCGTCCTCCCGCTGCGCACCCTCCTCGCGGCCGACCACGTCGACGGCCGGCTCCTCCCGGAGACGGTGCACTTCGTCCACTGGGGCGGTCGGCTGAGCTCGGCACAGGAGACCGTCGTCGCCCGACACAGACCGCCGCAGCACGTCCTCGGCGTCCACTGGATCCACGCCGCCCGCCTGTCGGACGTCATGCCCCCCGACGACCACCGCCGTCTCGCCCAGGCCCGCGCCGCCCTCTCCCGCGGCACCCACCTGCCCTTCCTCCTCCGCGGCAGCCCGGCGGAGTGAGGGCGGTGCCGGGTCGCGCCGCTCTCAGGGCACCTCGCGGTCGATGGTGAAGGCCATGACGCTTCCGGGCTGGAGGGGGAAGGGCAGTTGGACGAGGCCGGCCAGGTTGTTGAACGGGGCCGGGAAGGTGGCCCGGACGCTGGCGCCGTGGGCGGCGCCGAGCGAGCTGATCTCCGATGCGTTGACGCCCAGGCGGGTGGGCCTGATCGCGGGATCGATGGTGAGCCGGTACTCGGCATCGGTGACGTGGCGGAAGATCTGGGCCTGGATGCGCACGCGGCGGTCGTTGCCGACGTACTTCCGTGCCGTGACGCTCAGTTCGACCAGGTGGCCGGAGGTGACCTGGGCCTCGTGCGGCACCGAGAAGTGGTCGATCCGGGCCGTTCCCCCGGTGACGGCCTCGTGGGTCGGCGGCTTGCGTTCCAAGTCCCTGGTGTCCACCCGGACGGCTCCGATCGAGAAGATCGCGGGGTCGTCCGGGTCGAGGTTGTCGTCGATCATCCAGCGCAGCAGGATCTCCGGGCCGGTGAAGCGGTCCAGGCAGCCGTCGTCGTTGGAGGAGAGGCACGCGATGCTCACCGTTCTGGGGAGCGTCTCGATCCGGTAGGAGATCCGGAAGCTCTGGTACAGGTAGTCGGGGTGGGCGTCACCGGGCGGCGGTGGTGCGAGCAGACAGTCGTAGCGGTAGGCCGACAGTGCGCCGGCGAACAGCGGATCGCGTACCGGGCCGAGCACGTCCTGCATGCCACGGAGCACCGCGCTGTCGACCTGCTCGGTGGTCTCGCGCACGGTCAGCGACCCGATGGCCAGGGTCACCACCGCGGCCGACACGAAGGCGCCGCCGACGAGACTCAGTACCGTCGCCACCACCTGCTGGTGGGTGAGTAGGGACGCGGTCACGACGCATGCCAGGCCCATGGACAGGGCGAGGGCGTTGACCAGCACCAGAATCTTGCGCAGTTGTTGTTCCCGTGACGCAGCCACGCGCACCCCCGCGGGCGGCGTCAGTGCGCCGACGCTTCTGCGATGATCCGGACGATCCGCTCGGAGACCTCCCCGATCTCCTGTGCTGTGCGAACGTTATCGGACTGACCGTCCGTCAGAAAGACCAGGGCGACGGGCGCCGTCGGATGGAGCACGATCCCGGCGTCGTTCACCACGCCCCGGAGGCTGCCGGTCTTGTGCCGCACCGGGAGGTCGTCGTCCAGGCGGGACGGAATCCGGTCGTTGCGCAGGTAGTTGACCAAGTACCGCCGCAGCGGCTCCAGGTGCGGGGTGTGCTCGATGTGCTCGATGAGCCGCAGGGTGTCCTCCGCGGTCGTGGTGTTCGCCCGGCCCAGCGGCCCGAGCTCCCGTTCGGAGAAGCCGGCCGGGAAGGCCGTCGAGTGCAGTCGCAGATCCTTGATCGTTGCGTCGATCCGGTCCTGTCCCAGGACGGCGCGGACGTACTCGGCCGCCGGGTTGTCGCTGGTCACCAACGAGAACCCGCACAACTCCCGGACGGTGAGGGTCGACGCCGGATCGAGGGCCTGCAGGACGCTCGGATACATGGTGCCCGGGAGGTCGCCGACCCGGACGCGGGCCTCCGTGTCGACGTCACCCCGCCGTCCGGCCTCGAACAGTGCGACGCCCAGGATCATCTTGGCCAGGCTCGCGGCGGGCAGCACCTGGTCGGCGCCGCGGGCGACGGTGAGCTGTGGTCCGCCGAGGGTCTTCACGAGGACGCTACGGACTCCCGCGCCGTCGCCGCCGCCCGCGAACTCCTCGACCTGAGCTTCCACGGCGGCGCGCACTGCACCGGAATCGACCATCGGGGCCATCCATTCCTACGGCGACGGGTGTTGGTCAGTCGTCTACCCGGCTGCCGGGCTCTCACGCGGAGCGCGGGGGCCGGATTGGGTCTCGTCGCGACACGGGATCGCGGCCCCCACCTCCCCTTCCTCCTCCGTGGCACGCGCGCGGAGTGACGCTCGGGCGACCGGCTGGCAGCCGTCCGGGGTCGGCGGTATGACAACGGTTCAGTTTCGGTGGGGTGGCAAACCGGCCGCAGGTCTTCCGAGTGTGATGCGACATGTGCAATTTTACATGTCACACACCGAACGGCCGTGTCCCCAGCACACGGCCACCACGGCCCCGGAGGCCCCCACAGATGCGCCCCTCCCTGATATCGAAGGCCAACGCGCGCAGAATCCCTGCGCTCGGTGCGGCCTTCTTCATCGCGCTCGGCCTGTTCGCACCGCAGAGCCAGGCCGCCCCCGCCGGCGCCCCGGCGGCCCCGGCCGGTGCGGCCGCCGCCGGAGCCACGGCCCCGGTGCCGCGGTCCATCCCGGTCCCCAAGTCGCCCGAGGCCAGGAACAGCAGCACGTTCAAGCTCTCCTCGCAGGACTACGGCAAGGAGTCCACCGCGCCGGCCGCGCCGGTCACCGCGCCCGTCAAGGCGGCCAAGCAGTTCTCGGCCGCGGCCGGGGATCCCTGTCCGGACATGTCCGGGCTGATCAACTCCACCGGCAGCGCGCTGGTCCAGCAGCTCAAGGCGCTGCCGAACGTCCCCTGCGCCTACCCGCTGTTCAACCTCACCGGCACCGACGCCGCGAACGCCTTCGGCGAAGCCAAGATGGTGACCGTCGCCAACGCGCTGCGCGACACCTCGGCCACCTACCCCGGCGACAACAGCACGTCCGTCGGGCAGCTGGTGATGTTCCTGCGCGCCGGCTACTACCTGCACGAGGTCAACCCGGGCGTCATCGGCACCTACGGTCCGGCGCTGGAGACCGCCGCCCACGGCGCGCTGGACGCCTTCTTCGCCGCCCCGCACAGCAAGGACATCACCGACGCCAACGGCGACCTCCTCAACGAGGTCGTCACGGTGATCGGCCAGACCAAGTCGCTCGGCCGGTACGACGGCGTGCTCCAGTGGATGCTCGCCGGCTACAACGGCACCTGGCCCCAGCGGATGAACCTGTCCCTGCAACACTTCGACTGGATCATCGAGGAGGCCTTCGACCCCAAGGCCGACAGCCAGGGCCTGAAGGCGGCCCTCAAGGCCGACGGCAGCCTCCTCACCACCTGGGCCGACTTCATCACCCGCAACGAAGACCTGCTGAACCGCGACGACATGGTCAGCAACATGGGCCGCTACCTCGGCTACGCCCTGGTGGTGCCCGAGCTCAAGGCCCAGCTCCGGCCGCTGCTCAAGGACCTGATCAACCGGTATCCGAACGTCGGCCCGACCGCCCCGATCACCATGAACCTGGCCTGGGCGACCCGCAAGTTCGACAAGGGCAACTGCGCGGCCTACGGCATCTGCGACATGAACACCCGCCTGATGCCGGTGATCCTGCCGATCCAGTACACCTGCAACCCGGGGCTGAAGATCCGCGCCCAGGACATGTCCCCCGCGCAGCTGACGACCACCTGCACCAGCCTGGTCAACCAGGACGCCTACTTCCACAAGGTGATCGGCGACAAGGGCGCGATCCCCGGTGACGTGAACACCAACCTGGAGGTCGTCGCCTTCGACGACTACTACAACTACTCGCTGTACGCCTGGTCCTTCTACGACATCGACGTGGACAACGGCGGCATGTACGAGGAGGGCAACCCCGCCCTGCCCGGCAACCAGGCCCGCTTCATCGCCCACGAGGCGAGCTGGCTGCGCCCGAGCTTCCAGATCTGGAACCTCAACCACGAGTACACCCACTACCTCGACGGCCGCTACAACATGTACGGCGACTTCGAGGCCGGCATCGTCACCCCGACCATCTGGTGGGTCGAGGGCATCGCCGAGAACATCTCCTACGGCTACCGCAACGTGCGCAACGCCGACGCGATCGCCGAGGCCGCCAAGAAGACGTACAAGCTCAGCGAGCTCTTCGACACCGTCTACGACCAGACCGGCGACCCCGACGTCAACTCGAACCGGGTCTACCGCTGGGGCTGGCTGGCCGTCCGCTACATGCTCCAGGCGCACCCCGCCGACATGCAGACCCTGCTCGCCAAGTACCGCACCGGCGACTGGAACGGCGCCCGCGCCTTCCTCAAGCAGACCATCGGCACGGGCTACGACGCGGGCTTCGACACCTGGCTGACGACCACCTGCGCCACCAACGACTGCGGCCCCCTGCCGGAGGCGCCGGTCACCCCGGCCATCCCGCTCTGCACCATCGCCGACCCGCGCCAGTTCGACAAGAACTGCCGCCGGGACAACCTCGCGGCCACCACCGGCAACTACAGCTACCACTTCCTGTACCTGCCGGCCGGCGTCAAGCAGCTGACCGTCACCAGCAGCGGCGGCACCGGCAACGCCGACCTCTACTACGGCGGCAGCAACTGGGCCACCACCGCCAACTACCAGGCCAAGTCCACCAACGCCGGCAACGGCGAGACCCTCACCATCGCCGACCCGCCGGCCGGCTGGGTCTACTTCAGCCTCGCCGCCGCTCAGGACTTCAGCGGCGTGAGCGTCACCGCCCAGTACAACTGAGCCACCCCGCCGGGAGTCCCGGCTCCCGGTGAACGCGGACCCGGCCGGACAGGCCACGGCCCCTGCCGTCCGATCGTGGACGGCAGGGGCCGCCGCCGTCCACCGTCGGGGCAGCGGTTCCGGGCCACCGGGCTCTCACACGGTGTGCCGAAGCCGGTGTGCCGATGCCGGTGCGCCGAAGGCGGTTCGGGGCCGGTTCTGCTCCCGCCGCCCCCGCCGACTCACCCGGTCGCGTGACATTGCGTCGTGTCGGGCCCGCCGGTCGGCGGGGGACCGGCCACGGTGTGAGCGCCACGGTGTCAGTGCCGGGGTGGCCGGCGGGTCGGAGCTGTGGGAGAGGGTGCGATGAGGGTCTTCGGACGAATGTCCTCGGTGTGTACTGCCGTTGCGGTGCCGGGCGTTCAGGCGACGGGGCTGTCGCTGTCGGTGTACCGCGCCGGCCGGACGGCCGGCCCGGACCGGATCGACGCATCGTGACCGCCGAACCGCCCGGAGCCGATGTCGATGTCGCCCGTACGCTGCTGGCGCTGCGCCGCTACGTCGCGGCGCCGCTGCCGGGAACGGCGCTGCGGCTCTGCGGATTCGTCCACTCCGGGCGTGGGCGGGTGCGGCTCTACCTGTCCGAACGCGCGGACGCCGCAGGCCCGGCCGCGACCGCGGTGGACCTGCCGACGCGGCTCCCCGGAGGAACGCCCCGGCCGCCGTGGTGGTACGTCGGCCTGCTGCGCGAACTCGCCCTGCTGCTGGGTGGTTCCGGCGGTGCGTCGCCGCCCGGCGCGCCCGCCGACCCGTTCTGCGGGCGCGCGCTCGACGCCGGGCCGCTGCTGGCGGCCGGGCTGCTCCCGGACGAGGCCGGCGCGGACGGCGACGACGCCCTCGACTACGTGATCGCGGACCTGGTCGGCGACCCCCTGTGGTCCGAGGCCCGCGCCACCGTGGCGCCCGAGCTCTACACCGTGACCGGTTTCGTCCGGCCGGCCCCGGGAGCGGTCCGGGTCTACCTGGGCCACGACGGCCGCACCATCGGCGTGGACCTGGCCACCTCCGGCGCCGACGGCACGCCGAGGATCCCCGGGTGGTGGGCGGCGGCCAAACTCGTCGCCATCCTCAACCCGATGGACGCGCCCACCCTGGAGGCCCGTCGGGCCACGGACCGCCCGGACCCGTACTGCGAGGCGGTGTACGACCTGACCACCTGGGCCTGACCGTCGGCCTGAGTGCCCGGCCCCGGCCACAGCCGCCCGCCAACACGGCAAGGGCCCCGACCGGTCGGCGGTCGGGGCCCTCGGGGTGTGCCGGGGGAGGCGTCAGGGACGGGCCTCGGCCTGCTCCTGGAGGAGGCCGGCGATCCGGTTCAGGTCGTTGATCACGTCGAAGAAGGTGTTGATGTTCGGCGTGGAGGCGCCGTTCACCGCCAGGTAGAAGGTGTGCAGCCGGCCGTGGCCCGCCGCGAGGTAGCCGCCGAGGGTCTCGCCGCCGACGGCGAGGCGGTCGTTGACGGCGTCGTAGCCGATGACGGAGCCCGGCTTGGCCCACACCTTGCCCTTGCCCGGGCAGGTCGGGCAGCCGTCGCAGGCGAAGGCGAGCGAGCCGTCCACGCCGAGGATCGGCAGCGCCTCGCGGAACCGGTCGGCCTCGGGGGTGCCCTGCCAGTAGTGCAGGATCTCGTTCTCCACGTCGGGCGTGACGCGGTCCACCGGGTTGCCGCCGCGCCCGTCGAGCAGCTGGACCTTCTTCGGATCGATCCCGGCCCCGGTCAGGAAGTCCCGCAGGACGGGGAAGCCGTCCGCGCACTGGTGGCTGCCGGTGGTCACGGCCATCAGGCAGATGCCGAGGTTGGCGCCGAGGTTGTGGCTGACCTTGAGGATCAGCCGCGCGTACTGCTCGTAGACGGGGGAGACGTACGCGGCGACGCGCTGCGTGCCGTCGTAGCTGTCGGGCACCAGGTGGGCCGGGTTGGGCCCGGTCGGCGGGGCGGTGACGGTGACGCCCGCGCGGGCGAGCGCCTCGATCAGGGCGGTGCGGCCGAAGGCGTTCGGGTCCTGCACGTGGGAGACCCGCAGGGTCGGCGGTGCGTCGGCCGCGATGGTGCCCGACAGGGTGATGCGGGTGCCGTCCGGCGAGGCGGAGACGGCGATGTCGGTGGTGCCGCCGGCCTCGACCGTCCGGACGGTCGACTCGACCTGGTACGGCGCGACCTGCGGCCGCCAGCTCAGCTGGGCCGGCTGCCCGGGGGTGGTGGCGGTGGACAGCAGGTCGATCAGGTTGTCGTTGATGATCAGCGGGGTCGGGGTGGGGTCCAGCCCGGCGTCCGGGGCGAAGAGCCGGGCGTCGATCGCGAGGTCGCCCCGCACCTCGGTGAGCCCGGAGGCGCGGACCTGGCGGGCGATCTCGTCGAGCCCGGCGAGCGGGTCCTCGGGGGTGAGCGTCGCGCCGGGGACGTCGTCGGCGTAGGTGTGGTCGATCGGGGTGAAGGCGACGCTGCCGTCCGGCTCGGTCCGCCCGCCCATGGTGAGGTCGCCCTGCGCGACGAGGACGAGGGAGCCGTCCAGGACGGTCCCGCTGCGGGTGCCCACGGCCTGTACGGGCGTGGTGAACCGGTGGTCGCCGCCGAGCGTGTGCCAGGTGCCGGAGACGCTGACCAGCTTGGCCGTCGAGCCGGGGATGAAGAACTGGTTCGGGTACTGGGAGTGGATCACCTCGCCCGTGGTGTCGTCGATCTCCAGCAGGCCCCACTGTGCGTGTTCGTAGCCGGGCTTGTGCATGATCGCGAGGATGTCCGGGCTGAGCCCGTCCCCGCCGTGCGCGGGATCGGCGGCCGCTGTGCCGCCCGCGGTCATGACGGTGGCCGCCGTCGCGGTGACGACGGCGGCCACGGCCCGCCAACCTCGCGCAATCGTTCTCGATCTCACGAACCCACCTCTTCCGGGCGCACACGGCCACCCTGACGGCTACTCGGCCCGAGAGGGATACCGCACCGCCCCCGCCCCCCGAACCCCCCGCCGCACCGTTCACCCGCATGCCACCGCGAACGGCGCAGGCGGCGGACAGTACGGCCGCCCGGAGCCCCACCGGGTGGATCCACCGGGGACGCCCTACGCGGGGGTCGCCGTCACCACGGGCTCGTGGCGGACGGGGAAGTTGACCGAGGCGGCGATGAAGCAGGCCTTGTGGGCGTCGGTGTGCAGGGCGAGCGCCTTCTCCACCATCTCCGGCGAGGCGACCTCGATCCGCGGATGCAGCACCGCCTCGGTGAAGTGGCCGCCGCCCGGCGTCTCCTCCATGGTGCCGACCGGGCGGTCGACGTACGAGGTGACGACGACGCCGTTCACCGCGCACAGGTGCAGGTACGAGAGCAGGTGGCACTGGGAGACGGAGGCGAGCAGCAGCTGCTCGGGGTTCCAGCGGGCCGGGTCGCCGCGGAACGCGGGGTCGGAGGAGCCGGGGATGGTCGGCAGGCCCTCCGCCGCCACGTCGTGGTCGCGCCGGTAGGCGCGGTAGTTGCTGGTGCCGGTGCCCTGGTTGCCGGTCCAGGTGATCTCGGCGGTGTACGTGTGCAGCTTGGCCATCGGGTGCCTCTCCGCGGGGGTGTCCGGTGCACAGTCAACCCCATGGCGGTCACGCCCGGTTCAGGCGGTGAGCCGGTCCGCGACGATCCGGGCGCAGGTGGCCGCGTCGGTGCCGCCGCTGTCCACCTCCAGGTCGTAGTGGACGCCCAGGTGCACCGCCTCGGCCTGGGCGGCGGCCATGCCGACGGCCCGGTCGCCCCGGGCGCGTTCGCGGGCGGCGGCGACCTCGGGCGCGCAGCGGACGCCGACCCAGAGCACCTCCAGGCCGTCCAGGGCGGTGCGCCAGCGCTCCTGCGAGGCGGTGGTGCCGAGGAAGACCTCGTCGACGACGATCCGGGCGCCGGCCCGGGCCATGGCCGCCACTCCGGCGCTCCAGGCGTGGTCGAGGGCGGCGAACACCGGCCCGACCGTCACCGTGCCGTCGCCGTCCTCGGTGACGCCGCCGATGCCGTCGCCGCCCTCGCGCAGGGCGGGGGGCAGGGCGTCGACGAGGGTGTCGGCGCCGAGGGTGAGCCACGGGTCCGGCAGCAGCTCCTGGAGGCAGCGGGCGATGCTCGACTTGCCCGAGCTGGAGCCCCCGTTGAGGACGATCACCTGTGCAGTACTCATCCCGCCACCCTAGGTCGCGAGCAGCCGCCCCGCCCCGGCATTTCCGCCCCCCGCACCCCGGACCGCGCCCCGACCCGCGCCCCGGCCCGCGGCGCCCGCGGAGCCTGCCGGCTCAGCCCGCCCGGTACGCCGCCGCGGCCGCCGTGAAGGTGGCCGCGAGCTGCGGTGCCCCGGCCCAGTGCAGGTGCAGGTAGGAGGCGTGGACGTTGTCCGCCGCGCCGCCCGCGAAGCCCTCGGTGTGCGGGCCGGTGGGCTGCCGCCAGCCCCAGGCGGGCCGGTCGCCCGCCGCGGGCTCGCAGACCGTGCGGTGGAACTCGTGGCCGCGGACCCGGGTGCCGGTCGGGGCGAGCGGCGAGTCGTTGAGGGCGACGGCCTCCCGGTAGCCGAGGGTGAGCCGCTCGGTCATCCGGGCGGCGGTCGCCAGCACGCCGCACATCGGCAGGCCGTCCAGCTCCTGGCCGAGGTAGAGCAGCCCGGCGCACTCGGCGGCGATCGGCCCGCCGGAGGCGGCGAACGCGGAGATCGCCGTGCGCAGCGCGGTGTTGGCGCTGAGCTCCTTGACGTACAGCTCGGGGAACCCGCCGCCGATCACCAGCCCGGAGGCGCCGTCGGGGAGTCCGCCGGCGTGCAGCGGGTCGAACGGCACGACCTCGGCGCCGGCCGCGGTGAGCAGTTCGGCGTTCTCGGCGTACGAGAAGGAGAACGCGGCGCCGCCGGCCACCGCGATCCGCGGCGCGCCGGCCACCGGGGTGACTTCGGCGGCGGCGTCCCAGGGGGCGGCGTCGAGCGGGGGCGCCGTCCGGGCGAGCGCCAGCACCGCGTCGAGGTCGACGGAGGCGGCGATGAGCTCGCCCATGTCGGCGACGGCCCTCAGGGCCTCGGCCGAGCGTTCGACGGCCGGGATCAGGCCGAGGTGGCGCGACGGCGTGGCGACGGCCGCGGAGCGCCGCACCGCGCCGAGCACGGGCACGCCGGAGCCCTCCTCCAGGGCCTCGCGGAGCAGGTGCTCGTGCCGGTCGGAGGCGACCCGGTTGAGGATCACCCCGGCGAGCCGGACCTCGGGGTCCCAGGAGGCGAAGCCGTGCACGAGCGCGGCCACCGAGCGGGACTGCGAGGAGGCGTCCACCACCAGCACCACGGGGGCCCGCAGCAGTTTGGCGACGTGCGCGGTGGAGGCCAGCTCGCCGCGCCCGGAGGCGCCGTCGAACAGCCCCATCACGCCTTCGACCACCGCCACGTCCGCCCCGGCCGCGCCGTGCAGGAAGAGCGGCGCGATCCGCTCCGGCCCGCACATGAAGGCGTCCAGGTTGCGGCCCGGCCGGCCGGCGGCCAGGGCGTGGTAGCCCGGGTCGATGTAGTCCGGGCCGACCTTGTGCGGCGAGACCGCGAGCCCGCGGGCGGCGAGCGCGGCGATCAGGCCGGTGGCGACGGTGGTCTTGCCGGAGCCGGAGGACGGCGCGGCGACGACGAGTCGGGGGATGCTGTTCGACAGGCTGTTCAACGCTCTACCACTCGATACCGCGCTGGCCCTTGCGGCCGGCGTCCATGGGGTGCTTGACCTTGGTCATCTCGGTGACGAGGTCGGCGAATCCGGTCAGCGCCTCGGGGGCGTACCGGCCGGTGATGACGACGTGCTGGCTGCCCGGGCGGTCCTTGAGGACGGCGACCACCTCCTCCGGGTCGACCCACCCCCAGTGCATCGGGTAGGTGAACTCGTCGAGCACGTAGAAGCGGTAGGTCTCGGCCGCGAGGTCGCGCTTGACCTGCTCCCAGCCCTCCTTGGCCGCGGCCTCGCTGTCCATCTCCATCTCGGTGGAGCGCTGGATCCAGGACCAGCCGGAGCCCATCTTGTGCCAGTCGACGGTGCCGCCCTCGCCGGAGGCGCCGAGCACGCGCAGCGCGTTCTCCTCGCCGACCTTCCACTTGGCGGACTTCACGAACTGGAACACCCCGACCGGCCAGCCCTGGTTCCAGGCGCGCAGCGCCATGCCGAAGGCGGCGGTGGACTTGCCCTTGCCGGGGCCGGTGTGCACGGCCGTGATCGGCAGCGTGCGGCGCTGACGGGTCGTCAGGCCGTCCTCGGGAACGCTCTCGGGAACACCCTTGGGCATCGGGATCAGGCCGCCTTTCGCGCGATCGGGGAACTGGTGGGGCGGTTGTCGCGGACGAGTGAGGCGACGCCCTCGGCGCGCAGCTCGTCCAGGGTCACGGCGGAGGCGCCGAGCTGCCCCGCCAGGGTGCGGGCCAGGCCGAGCCGGACGGGGCCGGCCTCGCAGTCCAGGACGACGCTCGCGACGCCCTGGGCGGCCAGCAGGCCGGCCGCCCGGTGCGACTGCGCGACGGCGTCCCGGCTGCCGGTGGCCCGGCCGTCGGTCACCACGACCAGCAGCGGGCGGCGGTGCGGGTCGCGCATCCGCTCCACCCGCAGCACCTCGTGCGCCCGGAGCAGCCCGGCCGCCAGCGGCGTCCGGCCGCCGGTCGGCAGCGTCTCCAGCCGGGCCGCGCCGACCTCGACGGAGGAGGTGGGCGGCAGGGCCAGTTCGGCGGTGGCGCCGCGGAAGGTGATCATGCCGATCTTGTCGCGGCGCTGGTAGGCGTCCATCAGCAGCGAGAGCACGGCGCCCTTGACGGCGGTCATCCGCTGCCGGGCGGCCATCGAGCCGGAGGCGTCCACGACGAACAGCACGAGGTTGGACTCCCGGCCCTGGCGGACCTGCTCGCGGAAGTCGTCCTTGTGCAGCACCAGGGCCCGCGCGGACCGGCCGCGCGCCGCCTGGTGCGGTGCGGCGGCCTGAAGGGTGGCGCTCAGGTGCAGCCGGGCCAGCCGGCCCTGCGGGCGGCGGGCGCGGATGGTGTGGCCGCCGTCGGTCTCGGCGGGGGAGCGCCGGCCCTGGGCGCCCTTCCCGGTGCCGTCGACCTTGAACAGCCGCGTCCGGTACGGGTCGCCGGCCGCGACCGGGGCGGTCTCCCGGGCGCCGCCGGGGGCCTGCGGGGGCACCGCGGGCTCGCCGCCGGCCGGGGCCTCCGGCTCCGCCGCGGCGGAGCCGTCCGGGGCGCCCTGGGTGTCCGCCGGGGCGGGCGCGCCGCCGCCGCCGTTGTCCGGGCCGCCGTCGTCGGGCCCGCCGTCCTGCGAGCCGCCGTCGCCCGGGCCGTCGCCCTCGGGGCCGCCCTCGGGCTCCTCGGGCTCCGCCGGCTCCGCAGGCTGCTCGGGCTCCTCCGGCGCGGCGTGCTCCTCCAGCGTCCGGTCGAGCTGCTCCTCGTCCAGCCCGGGCGCGTCGAAGGGGTTGCGCCGGCGCCGGTGCGGCAGGGCCAGCTGGGCGGCCTTGCGGACGTCCTCCTCCAGCACCTCGGTGCGCCCGGCCCAGGCGGCCAGGGCGACGGCGGTGCGCGCCATCACGATGTCGGCGCGCAGGCCGTCCACCTCGAAGGCCGCGCAGACGGCGGTGAGCTGGCGCAGGGCGGTGTCGGTCAGTTCGACCTCGGGCAGCAGCTTCCGGGCGGCCTCGATCCGGCCGGCGAGCGCCTCCTCGTCCGCGGCGAACCGCGCGGCGAAGCCGGCCGGGTCGGCGTCGTAGGCGAGCCGGCGGCGGACCACCTCGGCGCGCTCGGCGGGCTCCCGGGTGGCGGCGATCTCGACGGTCAGGCCGAACCGGTCGAGCAGCTGCGGCCGCAGCTCGCCCTCCTCCGGGTTCATCGTGCCGACCAGCAGGAACCGCGCGGCGTGCCGCACCGAGACGCCCTCGCGCTCGACGTACGAGCGGCCCATCGCGGCGGCGTCGAGCAGCAGGTCCACCACGTGGTCCTGGAGCAGGTTGACCTCGTCGATGTAGAGCACGCCGCGGTGCGCGCGGGCCAGCAGGCCCGGCTCGTACGCCTTGACGCCCTCGGCGAGTGCCCGCTCCAGGTCGAGCGAGCCGACGATGCGGTCCTCGGTGACGCCGACGGGCAGCTCGACCAGCCGGGCCGGGCGTCCGGCGGTGCCCGCGCCCTCGTGCGTGCCGTCCGGGCACTGCGCGTCGGGGGCGGCCGGGTCGCAGGCGAACCGGCAGCCGTCGACGGTGTCGATGGACGGCAGCAGGCCGGCCAGCGCGCGCACCATGGTCGACTTGGCGGTGCCCTTCTCCCCGCGCACCAGCACCCCGCCGACGGCCGGGGAGACGGCGTTGAGCAGCAGCCCGAGCCGCAGGTCGGCCATGCCGACGATCGCGGTGAAGGGGTAGCGGACGTCACTCATGATTCTCCAAGGGGGCCCCGGGCGGCAGGAACGGCAGCGAACCCGCGGCCGGCACCCCGCCCTCGATCAGCTTCCACAGCGCGTCGGTGTCCGCGTGCTCCTCGATCAGGTCGCCCAGCCGGTCCAGCCGGGCCTCGCGCGCCTCGGCGAACGAGACGTCGGGTGCGGGCACGAACGCCCGGCCCGACAACGCGGCCACCTCGCGCAGCAGTTCGCGCCGGAAGCCGTCGTTCTCCAGTGCGCCGTGCCAGGTCGTGCCGAACACCGACCCCACCCGGCAGCCGTCGAGGAACGGCTCGCCGCCCTCCACCGTGACGATCCCGTGGTGGATCTCGTAGCCCTCGACCCGCTGCCCGAACGCCTCGCCCACCGGCCGGCCGAGCACCTTCTCGGCGCCGAACCGGACGTGCGTCGGCAGCAGGCCCAGGCCCGGCACCGCGCCGGCCTTCGACTCGACCTCGTCGACGATGTCGTGCGCCAGCATCTGGTAGCCGCCGCAGACGCCGAGCACCGGCAGCCCGGCCGCCGCCCGCGCCCGCAGCGCCGGCTCCAGGCCGCGCTCGCGCAGCCAGGCCAGGTCGGCGACGGTCGCCCGGGTGCCGGGCAGGACGACCAGGTCGGCGTCGGCCAGCTCCTCCGGCCGGGTGGCCCAGCGGACCAGCACGCCCGGCTCCTGGGCCAGCGCGTCGAGGTCGGTGAAGTTGGAGAGCCGGGGGAGGCGCAGCACGGCCACCCGCAGGACGTCCGCGCCGAGCGGCCCGCGCCCGGCGGTCCGGTCGACCACGGTGGACAGGTCGAGCGAGTCC
This sequence comes from Kitasatospora sp. NBC_01560, assembly GCF_045208415.1. NCBI lineage: Bacteria > Bacillati > Actinomycetota > Actinomycetes > Kitasatosporales > Streptomycetaceae > Kitasatospora > Kitasatospora sp. NBC_01560. The sequence continues at coordinate 6,805,995 of NZ_CP109364.1, forward strand.
TCGGCGTCCAGCCAGAGGTCCGGCAGCATCGGCAGCGTGCCCAGCACCGGACGGCCGGTCAGCTCGTGCAGCATCTCCAGGCCGGGGGCGAGCAACCGGGCGTCGCCGCGGAACTTGTTGACGAACCAGCCGGCCACGTGCCGCTGGTCCTCCGCGGAGAGCAGCGCCAGCGTGCCGTACATCGCGGCGAACACCCCGCCGCGGTCGATGTCGCCGACCACCACGACCGGCAGCCCGGCGGCGGTGGCCAGGCCCATGTTGGCGATGTCGCGGTCCCGCAGGTTGATCTCGGCGGGCGAGCCGGCCCCCTCGCAGATCACCACGTCGTAGCGGCCGCGCAGGTCGGCCAGGCACTCCAGGGCGCGTTCCAGCAGCACGGGCTTGCGCTCGCGGTAGTCCAGCGCGCCCACCTCGGCCACCGCCCGGCCGAGCAGCACCACCTGGCTGCGGCCGTCCGCGCCGGGCTTGAGCAGCACCGGGTTCATCGCCGCCTCGGGCTCCACCAGGGCCGCCTGCGCCTGCATCGCCTGGGCGCGGCCGATCTCGGCCCCGTCCGCGGTGACGAAGGAGTTCAGCGACATGTTCTGCGCCTTGAACGGCGCGACGCGGACGCCCTGGCGGGCCAGCCAGCGGCAGATGCCGGCGGTGACCACGCTCTTGCCCGCGTCCGAGGTCGTCCCGGCGACCAGCAGTGCGTTGCTCATCCGCGTCCCCTCCTCTTCCTGAACGCCGCCCGCACCAGCAGGTGCCCGGCGACCGTCGTACCCAGCGCCAGCGCGCCCACCCTTCGGGAGAGCACACAGGCCCGCTCGATGTCGTCCACCCCGACCGGCCGCAGCCCCTCGCCCAGGACGGGCCGGTGCTCGACCCGCTCCCCGTACTGCAGGGTGCCGCCGAGGCGGACGCCGACCGCGCCCGCGAAGGCCGACTCGGCCTGGCCCGCGTTCGGGCTGGGGTGCGCGGAGCCGTCCCGCCGCCAGACCTGCCAGGCGGTGCGCGGCTCGGGCGCGGAGGCGACGGTGAGCAGTGCGGTCAGCCGCGCGCCCGGCCAGCCCGCCACGTCGTCCAGCCGCGCCGAGGCCCAGCCGAACCGGGCGTAGCGGGGGGAGCGGTGGCCGACCATCGCGTCCAGCGTGTTGACCGCGCGGAACGCCAGCAGCCCGGGGGTGCCCGCGAGCCCGCCCCAGACCAGGGCGTTGACCACGGCGTCGGCGGTGTTCTCGGCGACCGACTCGACCACCGCGCGGGCGAGCTGCTGCTCGTCCAGGGCGCTCGGGTCGCGGCCGCACAGGTGCGGCAGGCGCTCCCGGGCGGCGGCGAGGTCGCCCGCGGCCAGCGAGCGGCCGATGGTCCGGGCCTCCCGGGTCAGCGAGGTGCCGCCGAGCACCGTCCAGGTGGCGGCGGCGGCCAGCGCGGCCCGCCCGAGCGGCCGGCGGCCGAGCAGGCGGTCGGCGGCGACCGCACCGGCCGCGACGGTGCCGACGCAGAGTGCGGTGTAGGCGGTGCCGGCGGCCCGGTCGTCGCGCCAGATCCGCCGCTCCAGCCGGCCGGCCGCGCTGCCGAAGACCGCCACCGGGTGACCACGGCGCGGGTCGCCGAACCGGGCGTCGGCGAGGTAGCCGGTCACGGCGCCCGCCGCGAAGGCGGCGGCGCGGGTCAGCGGGCGCACGTGAACGCGAGCGGCTCCCGCTGCGGGCAGCGGAGTACGACGGGGGGTGGGGCGGCCTGCATGGCGTGCGTGTCCTCACTCAGGGTCCGCGCCCTGGATCGACGTACCGGGGGCGAGAGTCTCCTGGCTTCCGGGTCCGACGCACATCCGGGCCTCCGGCGGCACCTGACGGTCCGCCGTACCGGCCTGCGCTCCCGCTCCCCGCGGGCGGGGGAAGGAGTTCGGACGTGCTCCCCGGTGACAGTGGCGGGACCGCGCCGGACTCGCACCGGCTTCCTCTGCATGCCTCCGTATTGGCTGAAGGATCCCATCACGCGGCCGGAGTACGCGTCAACCAAGGTCACGGAGGGGTTGGTCACACGTGGCCGGGGGCCGGCGCCCCGTCGCTACCTCTGATCACCACCCCGTGCAGGGGCATGACAGGCTGTGGGATCGTCCATCCCCTTGTAGACCCCTACAGGCGGGCTTCGTGTGTTCGGCGGCTGGGGAGCCGAAGCACCAAGGCCTACCGTCGGGTGCCATGCGACGCAGACAGCCCCCCGCCGTGCCCCCGGTGCCCTTCTCGCCCGCGGCCGCCCGCGCGCACCGCGCCGGTCTCGGCCTGACCCCCGAGCAGGTGGCCGAGGGCATGGCCGCGCACGGGGTCCGGCTGCTGCCCGCCCATGTGCTCGGCTGGGAGAGCGGCGAGCTGCGCCCCACCGAGGAGGAGTTCATCGCGCTGGCCCGCGCCCTCTGGTGCCCGCCCGCGCAGCTGATGGGCGCCCGGCCGGCCCGGCTGCGGGACTTCCGGGTCGCCCGCGAGCTGAACCAGGAGAACGCCGCCCGCCGGATCGGCATCCCGCTGCGGCAGTACCAGCAGGCCGAGGCCACCGGCCGCTGGGACGGCGGCCAGGAGGAGTCGTACGCGCTCGCCCAGGTGCTCGGCCTGCGGCTGCGCGAGCTGGTCGCGGTGACGGGCCGCCGGGACGAGCTGGACCGGCTGCTGCGGCAGTGCGTGGACGGCCGCTGGCAGGCGCACGTCCGGGCGATCGGCCGGATCGTGCCGGTGCCCGAGCAGGGCCTCGCCACCGTGCTGGCGGCGCTGCAGAACGAGTACCAGGTGTCCTCCCACTGGGGCGCCGGCACCTGGGGCTCCCCGGCGCCGGCGGCGCGCGAGCCGGCGCAGCCGGAGCAGCCGTTGGGCGAGCGGTTCTGGGGGCTGCTGGCCCGGCAGGCGACCGACATCCCGGCCTGACCCGGGGCGCCCCGTCCCGCTGCTCCCCTCCGTCCGTCCCTTCCGTCGGTCCCTTCCGTCCGTCCCCTGCGTCCGTCCCCTGCGCGTCTCCGGGTGCCCCCGGCCCGGCGAGCCCCGTCCGGATGCACCCGGACGGCCGTGCCGGGTGGCCGTCCGCCGGCTCCGCGAGTGGACTGGTGGGCACACTGCCCGGTCCGGGACGAGCTCCGGAACGCGTGCCGGGACGCGGGCGCAGCGGCCGGGTCGAACCGGGCGGCCGGGACGAACAGAGCGGGGAGCGACATGCGTTGGGGAATCGCAGCCACCGTGGCGGCCGCCGCCGTCGGTGCCGGGGCCGCCGTACTGGTCATCGGGAGGAGGGCGTCCGAGCGGATGGTCAGCCCCGTGGCGGCGCGGAAGCGGACCGGCGGCCCCGTCGTGGTCCAGAGCCTCGGTGCCGGGCGCGTCACCTTCACCCGCAGCCCGGAGAGCGCCCGCCCGGGCCGCTGGGCCGTCGAGTGGGGGGAGAACGGGCACGCCGTCGTCGAGGAGATCCTGCACGCCGACGCGCAGGGCGTGACCAGGCGGCTGGTCCGTGCCGACCGCGGCACCCTGGTGCCCGGCACGGTCGTACGCTTCACCCCCCGGGTGTACCTGGGGGACCCTCTCAGCGCCCTCGGCCTGCCGTTCACCGAGACCGCCGCCGAGGGCGAGCTCGGCGCCCTCCCCGCCTGGTACGTCGACGGCCGGCGCGGCACCTGGGTCGTCCTGGTGCACGGCACCGGCGCCGACCGGCAGCAGGCCCTGCCGGTGATCGCGCTGCTGGAGCGGCTCGGCCTGCCCAGCCTCGCCGTCACCTACCGCGGGGACGCCGACGCACCCCCCTCCCCGGACGGCCTCGGGCACTTCGGCGAGACCGAGTGGCGGGACGTCGAGGCGGCCGTCCGGCTGGCCCTGGAGCACGGCGCCGGCCGGGTCGTCCTCTACGGCTGGGGCGTCGGCGGGACGGTCGCCCTGCAGACCGCCGCCCGCTCCACGTGGGCCTCCTCGGTCAGCAGCATCGTCCTGGACTCTCCCGTCCTCGACCTGCCCGCCACCGCCCGCCGGGGCGCCGCCCGGGCCGGCTACCCCGGCGCCGCGGCCGAGCTCGGCGCGCTCGCGGTCGAGGGCCGCACCGGCGTGGACCTGGCCGACTTCGCCCGGATCGCCGACGGCACCGACCTGCGGGTGCCCACCCTCGTCCTGCACGGCCCGGACGACCCGGTGGCGCCCTGGCGGGCCGCCGCCCGGCTGGCCGGCCGGCGGCCCGACGTGGTCAGCCTCCAGGGCGTCCCCGGCGGCGACCACGCGGCCCTGTGGAACGCCGATCCGGCCGCGTACGAGGAACTGCTCCGGCGCTGGCTCACCCCGTTCCTCTGACCGTTCCCCTGAGCGTTCCGCCGCCCTTTTCCGCGGCCTTTTCCCGGGCCTTTCCCCGGTCCTTTCCGCGGCCCCGTTCCCCCGGCCCGTGTGCCCGCCCTTCCCCGGTCCTCCCCGCTCCTCCCCGGGCGGCCGCCGCCCGCCGCGCCCGCCCCTCTCCCACCGTCCGGCGGGCCCGCTGCGCCCCGCCGGGCCTTCGCGGGCCGGCCGCCCCGCCCGCCCCACCGGCCCCGCTCCGCTCTCCCGGCCGCACCCCGTCACCGTCATGACGTGCCCTCGCCAAACAGATCCGGCCAGGCAGTTTGCCTCTGTTGCCCGATCTTGTGGCCCCCCCTGGGCCCTCCTCCGAGGCCCGCGGCGAACCGGATGTGACAGAAGGCCCGTACAAGGGGAAGACTGCTCGACGTGACGTCTCGGAACCCGCGCGACCGTGATGCCCAGCTCCCGCCGACGATCGGCTCCGGTGCGACGGTGACCCGTCTCCCCGGAACTGCCCTCCGCCCCGCCGGTGCGAGGGCCGGCAGCCCCGGCGTACCCCGCCGACGAGGCCCCGCACCCGCTCCCGGCCGTGGCCGGGTCCCGGTGCCCGAGGGCTTCCCCGCTCCTGCCGAGCTCGCCCCGCTGGCCCGCCGGATGCTGGTCGACGCCGTCCGGATCGCCCGTTGGGCCGGTGAGCTCGCCGAGGTCGACAAGCGCGGCGAGCTGCTCCCCGACGACGCCCGCGCCGCCGGCCGTGCCCTGGCCATGACGGTGGGCTCCGCCGCCAACGCCTGGGGCCAGGCGCTGCTGGTCGGCCTGGTCGAGGCCCGGGACGGCGGCGCCGCCCCCGGTTGGCGCCTGCACGCCTGGGAGCACGACGACGAGGCCGTGGTCCGCGGCTGGTCGGCACTGTTCGACGCCTGGACGCTGCTCGCCCCGGTGCCGCCCGCCGCCCTGCGCGGCGTCTTCGCGGTGCTCGCCGGGCAGGCCGTCGACCAGGCCCCGCAGCTGCTCTCCTTCCTCCATCTGGTGGCCGGACCGGTCGCCGACAGCGAGCTGCTGGAGCTGCTCCGCCGCGGCCTGGACGAGCGCCGGGTCGGTGGTGGCGACGGCGCGCTCAGCCTGTCGCCCGTGCCGCACGCCGCCTCGGCCGTCTCCGCGGTCCGCGGCACCTGCCGCGAGCCGCAGATCGACACCCCGGCCGCGCCCGCCGACGTCGCCGCCGTCCTGGACTGGATGCTGGACGGCCTGGCCGCCGTCGGCGCGGTGGTCCGCAAGGACGACGCCGCCGAGCTCTCCCCGCTGGGGCACTGGGCGGTGCGGGCCAAGCTGGAGGAGATCTGCACCGTCGCGCAGACCGCCGCCGGGCACATCGAGCAGAGCGCCTTCGAGCTGCTCAACGCCTGCGCCGACTACTCGCCGGGCCCGGCCCGCGCCGAGTTCCGGGCCTGGGTGGCCGCCCGCCCGGCCGACCGTGCGGTGGCCGAGCTGCTGGACGCCGCGCAGGGCGACGACGCGCTGGTGCGCGGCCTGGCCTTCGAGGCACTGCGGGTGGCCGGCCCGACCGCCGAGCAGGCCGTCCGGGGCGCCGTCGACGTGCCGGCGCTGCGCCCGTACGCGCTGCTCTGGCTGGCCGAGCAGTCGGACGAGGGGGTCTCCCCGGCCGACGTGCTGGGCGCGGAGGACGCCGCCTGGCTCTGGGTGGACACCGCCGCCGCGGTGCTCGACCACGGCGAGACCGAGCTGCTGGTGGGCCACGTCGAGGGCGCCTCGGCCGGCGACCCCGTCCGGCTCTTCGCCCGGGCCCGGCAGTCCGGGCACCCGCGGGCGGCCTCGGTGCTGACCGCCGTCTCCGGGGTCCACCCGGATCCCGGCGTGGCCCGGGCGGCCCGCCGCTCGGCCTTCAGCGTGCACCGCGGCGGCGCGTAGCCGCGCTGCCCGCCCCGGCGGGCGCGGGAGCAGGCGGCACACTGCCCGCGAGGGCAGGCAGGACGGCCTGTGAGGGCAGGCGAAAGGGCCCGGATCCGTGGAGCGGATCCGGGCCCTTCGTCGTGCTGTGCGGTGCCGGTGTGCGGTGCCGGGTCAGCCGATCCGCGACTCGGCGCGGCGGGCCCGTACATCGCCGACCTTCTGGCCGACCTTGCGCCGGATGACCAGCAGCGGGGCCATCGCGGCCAGCGCGATCTGGGCGAAGGCGCCGATGTGCAGCAGCTCGTCACCGCGCGGCAGACCGGTCGCCCAGGCCGCCAGGCAGCCGATCGAGACCACGATCCAGCAGAGCGTGGCGGTGGCCAGCAGCCCCTGCGGCTTGGGGTACTCGATCCGGCTGACCATCAGGTACGCCACGCCGAAGATGGCGAGCAGACCGGGCAGGAACGGCGGGTCGAGCAGCACGATGGCGATCACCGTCATCGCGCCCATCGGGCAGGGCATGCCCTGGAACACCCCGGGCCGCATCTTCACGGTGGAGAAGCGGGCCAGCCGCAGGACCACCGCGAGCAGCACGGTCAGCGCGATCAGCGCCGAGAGCCGGCTGTTGGAGCCCGGCGAGACCATGCCCCAGACCGCGACGAAGTAGGCCGGTGCGATGCCGAAGCTGATCAGGTCGGCCAGGTTGTCGAGTTCGGCGCCGAGGGCGGAGGAGCGCAGCTTGCGCGCCACCAGCCCGTCGAACAGGTCGCACATCGAGCCGATCAGCAGCAGCGTCACCGCGGTGGCGGCGCTGTGCTTGTCCGGGGCGGCGCCCGGGTTGGTGATGTGCGGGACCAGGACCCCGGTGGTGATCGAGTAGATCGCCAGGAAGCCGCAGACGGCGTTCCCCAGGGTCAGGAAGTCGGCGGTGGAGAGGTGCTGCGGCGAACGCGGAGCGCGGAGCTCGCGGTCGCGCGCCCAGCGGCGGCGGCGCAGGGCCGTCTCCTCGTCGTCCAGGCCGACGATCGTCTCAGGATCAGTCACGGTCAAGGCGTGTCACCCCGGCTGTGGTCTTCTGGCCGACCTCGACGCCGACCTCGACGCCGGCCGGCAGGTAGGTGTCGACCCGGGACCCGAACCGGATCAGACCGATCCGGTCGCCCTGCTCGACCTTGGTACCGGCGTCCACGTACGGCACGATCCGGCGGGCCACGGCCCCCGCGATCTGCACCATCTCGATGTCACCGAGTTCGGTGTCGAAGTGCCAGACGACCCGCTCGTTCTGGTCGCTGTCCTTGTTGAACGCGGGCACGAAACCGCCCGCGACGTGCTCGACGGACGTCACGGTGCCGGGCAGCGGCGCGCGGTTGACGTGGACGTTGAGCGGGCTCATGAAGATCGCCACCCGGGTGCGGCCGTCCGGCCAGGCGTCGATGCTCTGCACCACGCCGTCGGCGGGGGAGATCACTCTGCCCGTGCCGATCTCACGCTCGGGGTCGCGGAAGAACCACAGCATGCCCGCGCTGAGCGCACAGGCGGGTACCGCCGCCAGGGCCCACTTGCCGCTGCGCCGGGTGAGGGCGGTAGTCACGGCGGCCGTGGCGAGGGTGGGGACGAACCAGGGGGTGGCTCCGCGCGCGATGGTCACGCGGGGTCGCCGACCGGCCGTCGTGGGTGCGAGGGCATCGCGGTCCGTGACGGAGGTGTGAGGGGACGGGCTGATGGGCATCGAAGACCTTTGTCGCGGGGGATCATGGCCGCTGGACGGGGGCCACCGCGGGGATCGAGTAATAAAGGGACGGCTGCTGTCCCGGTGGATGCTATCGGGAGCACACGGTGGGTGGGCAACCCGCCTGCACGTTCATGTGTCCTGCGCGGGGCGCCGATGCGCCTCCTTGGTATACGACCGTAGCTCGACTCGTTCCGGTTCCCAAGGGTCTCGGCGGAGCTGGTGAGACTTGTCTCAACAGGCATGCCGGTGGAACCGGGCACGGCGTGGCGCCGTCCGCCGGCCGGGGCGGGCGTTCGAGGGTGCGACGGAGCGGCCGCAAGGCGCGTAGCAGCAGCTGTACGCCCTGCGGCCGCTCCGTGGGCCGTGCCGGACCCCAGGCGGACCAGGCCGGGGTCGTGGTGGCACGGCGGGGATGCCGGGACGGGCCCGCACGCCCGTCGTCCGGCCGTCAGCGGGCCGTTCGCCCGGCCCGTGGCGCGTCGCCGCGCGGGGGCCGGGCCGCGCCGGTCACTCCGCGATGCGGTACTCCTCCAGCAGCCGGCGTCCGACGATCATCTTCTGGATCTCCGCAGTACCTTCACCGATCAGCAGCATCGGGGCCTCCCGGTAGAGGCGCTCGATCTCGTACTCCTTGGAGAAGCCGTAGCCGCCGTGGATCCGGAAGGCGTCCTCGACGACCTCCTTGCAGTACTCCGAGGCGAGGTACTTGGCCATGCCGGCTTCCAGGTCGTTGCGCTCGCCGCTGTCCTTCTTGCGGGCGGCCATCACCATCATCTGGTGGGCGGCCTCGACCTTGGTGGCCATCTCGGCGAGCTTGAACTGGATCGCCTGGTGCTCGGCGATCTTCTTGCCGAAGGTCGAACGCTGCTGGGCGTAGGAGATGCCCAGCTCGAACGCGCGGCGGGCGACGCCGCAGCCGCGCGCGGCCACGTTGACCCGGCCGACCTCGACGCCGTCCATCATCTGGTAGAAGCCCTTGCCGGGGGCGCCGCCGAGGACCCGGTCGGCCGGGATTCGGACGTCCTGGAGCACCAGCTCGGTGGTGTCGACGCCCTTGTAGCCCATCTTCTCGATCTTGCCGGGGACGGTGAGGCCCGGGACGGTCGGGTTCGGCCCGAAGCCGGCCGTCTTCTCGATCAGGAAGGTGGTCATGTTCTTGTACGGGGTGTTGCCGCCCTCGTCGGTCTTGCAGAGCACCGCGACCAGGGTGGACGTGCCGCCGTTGGTGAGCCACATCTTCTGGCCGTTGAGGACGTAGGAGTCGCCGTCCCGGACGCCCTTGGTGGAGATGGCCGAAACGTCGGAGCCGAGGCCGGGCTCGGACATCGAGAAGGCGCCGCGGATCTCGCCGGCCGCCATCTTCGGCAGGAAGTAGTCCTTCTGCTCCTGGGTGCCGTGCGCGTTGATCATGTGCGCCACGATGAAGTGGGTGTTGACGATGCCGGAGACGGACATCCAGCCGCGGGCGATCTCCTCGACCACCAGGGCGTAGGTGAGCAGCGACTCGCCGAGGCCGCCGTACTCCTCGGGGATGGTCAGCCCGAAGAGCCCGAGCTGCTTCATGCCCTCGACGATGGCGGTCGGGTACTCGTCCTTGTGCTCCAGCTCGGTCGCGACCGGAATGATCTCCTTGTCGACGAAATCCCGCACGGTGGCGAGGATGTCCCGCTGGATCTCGGTCAGGCCGTCGGTCTGTGCGAGGCGTCCCATCGTGCGGCTCCTGTGGCGAAGAGAAGGAAGAGAGAGGGTGGGGGAGAACAAAACGCGCGGGGGGGGGGGGATTTACGGAGGCCCTGCCGGCGTGGCTGCGGCAGCAGGGCCCCCGTTCCGGGTGGGGGTCGGCCGATGACGGCGGCCTCCCCGTCCGGGGTCCAGGAGCTCCGGGCTACCGGGCGCTCCCTGGTCGGTGGGTGGTGCGGGTACTGCGGGTGCAGCGTGGCGCTGCGGGTTCTCCCGGGCTCAGGAGAGGGGGGTGGGGCGGCCGGGCTGCTCGCCGCCGCGCTCCTTGATGTACGTCTCGGTCGGCACCATCACCTTGCGGCGGAAGATGCAGACGACCGTGCCGTCCTGCTTGTAGCCCTTGGTCTCCACGTACACGATGCCGCGGTCGTCCTTGGACTTGGACGGCCACTTGTCGAGGACGACGGTCTCGCCGTAGATCGTGTCGCCGTGGAAGGTCGGCGCGATGTGCCGCAGCGACTCGATCTCCAGGTTGGCGATCGCCTTGCCGGAGACGTCCGGGACGGACATGCCGAGCAGCAGCGAGTAGATGTAGTTGCCCACCACGACGTTCCGGCCGAAGTCGGTCGTCTTCTCCGCGTAGTTGGTGTCCATGTGGAGCGGGTGGTGGTTCATGGTGAGCAGACAGAAGAGGTGGTCGTCGTACTCGGTGACCGTCTTGCCGGGCCAGTGCTTGTAGACCGCGCCGACCTCGAACTCCTCGTAGGTGCGTCCGAACTGCATCTCAGTGGTCCTTGGGGTCTCAGGCCTGCGGGGGCTCGAACTTGGAGGTGCGCGGGAAGCCGGCGGCGCGGCCCTTGCCGGCGATGACCAGGGCCATCTTGCGGCTGGCCTCGTCGATCATCTCGTCGCCGAGCATGGCGGAGCCCTTGGCGCCGCCCGCCTCGGAGGTGCACCAGTCGTAGGCGTCGAGGATCAGCTCGGCGTGGTCGTAGTCCTCCTGCGAGGGCGAGAAGATCTCGTTCGCGGCGGAGACCTGGTCCGGGTGGAGCACCCACTTGCCGTCGAAGCCGAGCGCGGCGGCGCGGCCGGCCACCTCGCGGTAGCCCTCCTGGTTGCGGATCTGCAGGTAGGGGCCGTCGATCGCCTGCAGGTCGTTGGCGCGGGCGGCCATCAGGATGCGCATCAGGATGTAGTGGTACGCGTCGGCCGGGTAGCCGGCCGGCTGCTCGCCGACCACCAGGGACTTCATGTTGATCGAGGCCATGAAGTCGGCCGGGCCGAAGATGATGGTCTCCAGGCGCGGCGAGGCCTCGGCGATCGCGTCGACGTTGATCAGGCCCTTGGCGTTCTCGATCTGCGCCTCGATGCCGATCTTGCCGACCTCGAAGCCCATGGTCTTCTCGATCTGGGTGAGCAGCAGGTCGAGCGCCTTCACCTGCCCGGCGTCCTGGACCTTCGGCAGCATGATGCAGTCGAGGTTCGGGCCGGCGCCCTCGACGACGGTGATCACGTCGCGGTAGGTCCAGTGGGTCGTCCAGTCGTTGACCCGGACGACCTTGGTCTTCTTGCCCCAGTCGCCGTTGTTCAGCGCGTCCACGATGTTGTGCCGGGCGCTCTCCTTCACCAGGGGCGCGCAGGCGTCCTCCAGGTCGAGGAAGACCTGGTCGGCGGGCAGGCCCTGGGCCTTCTCCAGGAAGCGCGGGTTGGAGCCCGGCACGGCGAGGCAGGAGCGGCGGGGGCGCAGGCGGTTGACGTTGCTCATGAGGGGTGGTCGGTTCCTTCCGGGGTCAGCTGCTGGACGCGGCGGGGGCGGGCGTCCAGGGCTGGAGCCTGTTGGCCAGCCGGATCTCGTCCACGATCCGGCCGATGATGGTCGTGATGCCGAAGTCCTTCGGGGTGAACACGGCAGCCACGCCGGCGGCCTTGAGAGCCTCGCCGTCCGCTGCCGGGATGATGCCACCCACGATCACTGGCACATCCTCCACCCCGGCCCGGCGCAGCCGGTGCAGGACGTCGGGGACCAGCTCGGGGTGGGCCCCGGAGAGGATCGACAGACCCACGCAGTGCACGTCCTCCGCGACGGCGGCGGAGACGATCTGCTCGGGCGTCAGCCGGATGCCCTGGTAGACCACCTCGAACCCGGCGTCCCGGGCCCGGACGGCGATCTGCTCGGCGCCGTTGGAGTGCCCGTCCAGGCCGGGCTTGCCGACCAGCAGGCGCAGCTTGCCGGTGCCCAGCTCGGCGGCGGTCGCGGTGACCGCCTCGCGGACGGCGGCCAGCTCGCCGCCGGGCTCGGCCGCCACCGCGACCGGGGCGCCGCCGACGCCGGTGGGCGCACGGTACTCGCCGAAGACCTCGCGCAGCGCGAAGGACCACTCGCCGGTGGTGACCCCGGCACGGGCGCAGGCCAGCGTGGCGGGCATCAGGTTGGCCTCGGTGAGCGCGACGGTCTTGAGCTCGGCGAGGGCCTGCTGCGCGGCGGCCTCGTCGCGGCGGCCGCGCCACTTCTCCAGCTCGGCGAGCACCGACTGCTCGGAGGCCGGGTCGACCACCATGATCGCGGTGTCGAGGTCGGCCGTGAGCGGGCTCTCCTCGGTGGTGTCGAAGCAGTTGACCCCGACGATCTTGTCCTCGCCGGACTCGATCCGGGCCCGGCGCGCGGCGTGCGAGGAGACCAGGTTGGACTTCAGGTAGCCGGACTCGACGGCGGGGATCACCCCGCCCATCTCCAGCACCTTGGCGATCTCGGCCTCGGCACCGGCCAGCAGCGCGGCGGTCTTCGCCTCGATGACCTCGGAGCCGTTGAAGATGTCCCCGTACTCCAGCAGGTCGGACTCGTAGGCGAGCACCTGCTGGATCCGCAGCGACCACTGCTGGTCCCACGGGCGGGGCAGGCCGAGCGCCTCGTTCCAGGCCGGCAGCTGGACGGCCCGGGCGCGGGCGTCCTTGGACAGCGTGACGGCGAGCATCTCCAGCACGATCCGCTGGACGTTGTTCTCCGGCTGCGCCTCGGTCAGGCCCAGCGAGTTGACCTGGACGCCGTAGCGGAACCGGCGCTGCTTGGGGTCCTGGATGCCGTAGCGCTCCAGCGTGACCTTCTCCCAGAGCTGGGCGAAGGCGCGCATCTTGCACATCTCCTCGACGAAGCGCACGCCGGCGTTGACGAAGAAGGAGATCCGGGCGACCACCTCGCCCATCCGCTCGGCCGGCACCTGGCCGGAGTCGCGGACGGCGTCGAGCACCGAGATGGCGGTGCACATCGCGTAGGCGATCTCCTGGACCGGGGTGGCCCCGGCCTCCTGGAGGTGGTAGCTGCAGATGTTGATCGGGTTCCACTTGGGGATGTTGCCGACCGTGTAGGCGATCATGTCGGTGATCAGGCGCACCGACGGCCCGGGCGGGAAGACGTGCGTCCCGCGCGACAGGTACTCCTTGACGATGTCGTTCTGGGTGGTGCCGGTGAGCTTCGCGACGTCCGCGCCCTGCTCCTCGGCGACCACCTGGTAGAGCGCCAGCAGCCACATCGCGGTGGCGTTGATCGTCATCGAGGTGTTGGTCTGTTCGAGCGGGATGCCGTCGAACAGGGTGCGCATGTCGCCGACGTGGCCCACCGGCACGCCGACCCGGCCGACCTCGCCGCGGGCGAGGACGTGGTCGGAGTCGTAACCGGTCTGGGTGGGCAGGTCGAAGGCGACGGAGAGGCCGGTCTGGCCCTTGGCGAGGTTCTTCCGGTAGAGCGCGTTGGAGTCGCTCGCGGTCGAGTGGCCCGCGTAGGTCCGCATCAGCCAGGGGCGGTCGCGCTGGACACCCTCACGATCCGCCATCAGATGTTCCGGAAGCGGTTGATGGCGTCGATGTGGTCGGCGCGGAGCTCCGGGTTGCGCACGCCCAGGCCCTCGGACGGGGCCAGGCAGAGCACGCCGACCTTGCCCTGGTGCTTGTTGTGGTGCACGTCGAGGGCGGCCTGGCCGGTCTCCTCCAGGGAGTAGACCTTCGACAGGGTCGGGTGGATCCTGCCCTTGGCGACCAGGCGGTTGGCCTCGAACGCCTCGCGGTAGTTGGCGAAGTGCGAGCCGACGATGCGCTTGAGCGACATCCACAGGTAGCGGTTGTCGTACTGGTGCATGAAGCCGGAGGTGGAGGCGCAGGTGACGATGGTGCCGCCCTTGCGGGTGACGTACACCGAGGCACCGAAGGTCTCGCGGCCCGGGTGCTCGAAGACGATGTCCACGTCCTCGCCGCCGGTGAACTCGCGGATCTTCGCGCCCAGGCGCTTCCACTCGCGCGGGTCCTGGTTGTGCTCGTCCTTCCAGAACCGGTAGCCCTCGGCGGAGCGGTCGATGATCGCCTCGGCGCCCATGGCGCGGCAGATCTCGGCCTTGGCGTCGTTGGAGACCACGCAGATCGGGGTGGCGCCGCCGGCCAGCGCGTACTGGGTGGCGTACGAGCCGAGGCCGCCGCTGGCGCCCCAGATCAGCACGTTGTCGCCCTGCTTCATGCCCGCGCCGTTCTGCGAGACCAGCTGGCGGTAGGCGGTGGAGTTGACCAGGCCCGGGGAGGCGGCCTCCTCCCAGGTGAGGTGCTTCGGCTTGGGCAGCAGCTGGTTGGTCTTCACCAGCGCGAGCTGGGCCAGGCCGCCGAAGTTGGTCTCGAAGCCCCAGATCCGCTGCTCCGGGTCCATCATCGTGTCGTTGTGGCCGTCCGGGGACTCCAGCTCGACCGAGAGGCAGTGCGCGACGACCTCGTCGCCCGGCTTCCAGGCGTTGACCCCGGCGCCGGTGCGCAGCACCACGCCCGCGAGGTCGGAGCCGAGGATGTGGTACGGCAGGTCGTGGCGCTTGGTCAGCGGCGAGAGCCGGCCGTAGCGCTCCAGGAAGCCGAAGGTGGAGACCGGCTCGAAGATCGAGCTCCACACGGTGTTGTAGTTGACGGAGCTCGCCATGACGGCGACCAGGGCCTCCCCGGGGCCCAGCTCGGGCAGGGCCACCTCGTCGAGGTGAAGGGACTTTCGCGGGTCCTTGTCGCGGCTGTCGAGGCCCGCGAACATCTGCTCCTCGTCCTTGTGGAGCGTGACCGCCCGGTAGGACTCGGGGAGCTTGACGGCGGCGTAGTCCTCCGACGTGGCGTCGTTGCTGAGGATCGCGTCGAGGATTTCCTGCATGGCTGCCTCCGAAGGCGTACCTGTGTTGAGGGGGCACAGGGCGTCTGGGGGAGCCGGGAGCGGACACCGGCTTCGCTGGGTTGGTTTTGGGTGGTGGTGGAGCGGGTGGGCCTGGCTGGCGGCCCGTGGTGTGCGGGGCACAGCTCCCGGGGTGTGGGAACGCCGGCCGACGGCGCGCCGAGGTGGGGAGCCGCGGCGCCGCGACTGGTGAGTAACAAGGTAATGGCACCCTGTGCCACTCGTAAAGACACCGGGTGTCATCAATTCGGGGGAACCGGCGTCGCGCCCGGGCGGCTGCGCGCGGGCGCGGAAAGGGCCCGCACCGGCACTCCGGTACGGGCCCCCAGATTCCTGCGAAACTGCTGTGACCTGCGGAAACGCTCCCGGTCAGGCCTCCCGGGCGCCGGCCAGTGCGGCCCGGATGCTGTCCACCACCACGTCCAGCGGCGCGTCGGTCCGGGCCACTGTGATGAGTACCTCACCCCCGGGGCTGGCACTCAGTGCGCTGGCGGCCGCCTCCTCCGGGCCCGTCACACTGGCACCGGGTGCCACCAGGGACCCACGCCGCCGGGCGCCGGGCTCGGAGGAGGCCCAGAAGGTCCGCCGGATGACCTCGAAGGAGTGGTCCAGCTGCGCCTCGACGTCCCCCCGGCCGCCGGCCCGCAGCCAGCGCCGCAGGACGTGGTTGTGGGCCGCGACGACCGCCGCCGCCGACACCTCGGCGAGCATCGAGTCGTCCTCGCCGCCGCGCTGCCAGCCGGACGGGATCTCGTCGGCGGTGTCGAACCGCCCCAGCAGGTACCGGGTGAACAGCCGCTCGTACCGGGCCACCACGGCGATCTCCCGCTCGCGCAGCGCCGGTACCTGACGGATCAGCTGGTACCGCGCGACCGAGACGGCCGGGGTGGAGGCGTACATCCGCAGCACCTCCTTGATGCCCCGGCAGACCACGTCCAGCGGGTGCTCCTCGGGCTCGGCGCTGGCCAGCAGGTCGGCCACCCGGACGAGGGTGTCGTCGTGGTCCGGGAAGATCGCCTCCTCCTTCGACCGGAAGTACCGGAAGAAGGTCCGCCGGGCCACGCCGGCGGCCGCGGCGATCTGGTCGACCGTGGTCTCCTCGTAGCCCTGCGAGGCGAACAGCTCCATCGCCGCGGTGGCCAGGTCCTGGCGCATCTGCTGGCGCTGCGCGGCCGCCCGGCGGCTGCCGGGGCCGGGGTCGGCGGCGGCGCCGGACGGAGCCGGCCGGTCGGCGCCGCGCGTGGCGACGGCGTGCTGCGGGGAGGCTGACTGAACCCGATCCATGCCCGGAACGCTACACGTCCCGGGGGCCGGGGCCGCCGGCCTTCCCCGGCGCACCGGCGCGACCGGGCCGGTCACCGCGGGTCTGGGCCAGCGGGCCGACACCGCACCGGGGCTCCAGGCCGTCCGCGCGGCCCCGAACGGCAGGGCGCCGCCGGGGGGCGGGCCGCCCGCCGAGGGCGCGGTCACCGGCGCGCGTGGTCGCGGAACCCGCGGCCGGTCTTGCGGCCCAGGCAGCCCGCCGCCACCAGGTGCTCCAGCAGCGGCGCCGCCGCCAGGCCCGGCTCGCGGAACTCCTGGTGCAGCACCTTCTCGATGGTCAGCGAGACGTCCAGGCCGACCACGTCCAGCAGCTCGAACGGGCCCATCGGGTACCCGCAGCCCAGCTTCATCGCGGTGTCGATGTCGTCCACCGTCGCGTAGTGCTCCTGCAGCATCCGCACCGCGTCGTTCAGGTACGGGAAGAGCAGCGCGTTCACGATGAACCCGGCCCGGTCGCCGCACTCCACCGGGTGCTTGCGCACCTTGGCGCACAGCTCCAGCACGGTCGCGGTGACGTCCGGCGCGGTGAGCACCGTGGAGACCACCTCGACCAGCTTCATGGCCGGCGCCGGGTTGAAGAAGTGCATGCCGATCACGTCCTGCGGCCGCGAGGTGGCCGAGGCGCAGCTGATCACCGGCAGCGAGGAGGTGGTGGTCGCGAGCACCGCGCCCGGCTTGACGATCTTGTCCAGGGTGGCGAACAGCTCGCGCTTGACCTCCAGGTCCTCGGCGACCGCCTCGACCACCAGGTCGACCCCGGCCAGCTCGGCGTACTGCCCGACCGGCGTGACCAGTGCCAGCGCGGCGTCCCGCTGCTCCGCGGCCAGCCGGCCCCGGCTCACCGAGCGGTCCAGGGACTTCGCCAGCTGGGCCTTGGCCTTCTCGGCCTTCTCCAGGCTGCGGGCGGCCAGCAGCACCTGGTACCCGGCCTTGGCGAACACCTCGACGATGCCGGTGGCCATCGTGCCCGAGCCGCAGACGCCGATGCTGCGCACCTCGCGGCCCGCCGTGCCCGGCCGCGCCGGGCCGGTGGCGGCGTCGACGGCCCGGGACGAGCCGGGCGCCTCGTAGGTGTAGAAGCCGCGGCCGGACTTGCGGCCGAGCAGCCCGGCCGACACCAGCTGGCCGAGGATCGGCGCGGGCGCGTGCAGGCGGTCCCGGGACTGCTCGTACATGGCCTCCAGGACGGTCCGGGCGGTGTCGATGCCGATCAGGTCGAGCAGTGCCAGCGGGCCCATCGGCAGACCGCAGCCGAGCCGCATCGCGGCGTCGATGTCCTCCCGGGTGGCGTAGCGGGACTCGTACATCGCGGCGGCCTGGTTCAGGTACGCGAAGAGCAGCCCGTTCACCACGAAGCCGGCCCGGTCGCCGGCCGCCACCGGCTCCTTGCCGAGGTCCCGGGCGAACGCCGCGGCCTCCTCGGCCACCTGCGGGGTGGTCAGCACGGTGCGGACCACCTCGACCAGCTTCATGGTGTGCACCGGGTTGAAGAAGTGCAGGCCGAGCACCCGCTCCGGGCGGGCGGTGGCGGCGGCGATCCTGGTGACCGACAGTGCGGTGGTGCCGGTGGCCAGCACCGTCGCGGCCGGGCAGATCCGGTCCAGCTCGGCGAAGATCTCCCGCTTCAGCTCCAGCTGCTCGGGCACCTCCTCGATGACCAGGTCGGCGCCGGCGGCGGCCTCCAGGGCGTGGCCGACCGTGATCTGCGCGAGCAGCGCGGTGCGCTCCCCGGCGGTGAGCCGCTCCCGGGCCACCGCGTGCGCGGTCGCCTCCTCGATCCGGGCCAGGGCCCGGGCGGCGGAGTCCTCGTTGGCCTCGATGCCGATCACCCGGCGGCCGCTCCTGGCGACGGCCACGGCGACGCCGGCACCCATCGTGCCGAGGCCGACGACGGCGACTGTGGGGAAGGGACGCTCCATCTGTCCTGACTCCTTGTCATGAAGGGCCCGCGCGCGCTCCGACGGACGCGCCGGCGGAGGAGGGTCCGCGCGCGGGGGCTGGGGAGATGACGGTTGCGGCCACCACGCAGCCGCCGGTCCGCTCCGGCCGTGCTGCGGGTGTGCCGTGGTACTCAGGCGCTAGAGGTGAAGGAAGCGACTCTGATACGAGGAGAGAGTCCGGCCCGCCGCGATCCGCGGCACCGGCCGGTGAAGACGCATCGCCGAACGCCGGCCGCTGCGCGCGATACGCGCGCCGGCGGACGACCCCGCCGGTGCGGCTCCCGAAGCCCGGCGGTGATGCGTGCGGCCACTGTAGCGAAGCTACTCGCGAGTAGGAAGGGGTCGGGTGCGGCCGGCGGAAATTCGTTCGGACCGGCTGCGCTCCGGACGCTAGGGTGAGCGGCGCGGGGGCGGCTCCGCGGCGTGCTTCCTTCTCCCTTCACTGCAAATGAACCGAGTGCGCCCACTCTCCGCCCCCGCTTCGTCGTATCTCCGGGGGACCACCAGTGAAGAAGCCGCACACCACCACGCCCGACACCGGCCTCGACGACCTGCTGCTGCGGCGGCACGGCTCCGTCCTCGTCCCCGGGGGCGCCGGCCACGGGGAGCCGGATCCGCGCAGCGCCGAGGGGCTGCCCGTCCTGGAGGCCGACCTCGTCGTCCGCGGGTACCTGCTGACCGGGCCGCTGCGGGCCGCCCTCGGGCGGCTCGGCCCGGCGCTGCTCGCCACCACCGGGCAGGCGCTGCTGCGCCGGCTCGACCGGCTGACCGGCGCGGACCGCAAGCACCGGCCGCTCTTCCGCACCTTCCCCGACGGCGTGCCGCGGCACGCGCACAGCCTCTACTCCGCGCACATCCGGGCGTTCCTGCTGAGCCGGCACCAGCCGTGCGGCTGGTGCGAGCGGGCCGCCGCCGACGCCGGCGTCGGCGCCCTCGCCCCCTGCGCCCACCTGCTCTGCGGCGACTGCTACGACGAGCTGGGCGGCGCGACCCTGCGGCACTGCCCGTTCTGCGACACCCCGCTCGACGACGAACGACACCTCCCGCTGGACGCCAAGGCCGTCCGCAACGCCGCCCGCGAGCACGGCCCCGACGCCGTGCTGCGCCCGCTGCGCCTCGCCGACGGCACCGGCCCGGCCGCGGTCGCCGCCGCCGAGCTCGGCCAGCTGCTGGCCCGCCGCACCCCGCTGAACCCGCAGGACCGCGAGGACCTCGCCGTGCTGCTCCGGCACGCCCCCGCCGACCCGGCCGGCTGGCTGCCCGCCGACATCCCCGTCCGGGAGAGCCGCGCCACCGTGCTGGCGGCCCTGCTCCGCCGCGACCGGGAGGCCGTCGGCCCGCTGCTCGCCGCCCACCTCACCACCGCCACCGACGTGCTGCGGCTGCTCTGGGCGTGGTCCGGCGCCGAGCCCGACCTGCTGCCCGCCACCGCCAAGGGCCTGCGGCTGCGCAACCTGCCCCGCCCGCTCCGCCGCGAGCTGCTGGCCGTCCTCGACGCGTTCCCGGTCGGCACCCTCGCCGAGGACCTCGGCCGGCACCGCCAGGCCTGGCTGCGCGCCGGCGAGCTGCTCCACCCCTACGAGCACCGCGAGCGCTTCCCCTACGCCGCGGCCGCGTTCGCCGTGCTGCGGCAGAGCGACCTCGACCTGCACGGCCTCGGCCCGCGGCTGCGCGAGGCGCCCGCGCCGCTGCGGGTCAACACGACGCCGGCCGGCCACACCCGGCTGGCCGTCACCACCTTCGCCGCCGAGGTCGAACTGGCCCTGGCGACCGGCGACGTGCCCGCCGCCACCCGGCTGCTGGCCCGCCGCCCGGGCGAGCTCGTCCGCCGGCTGCACCACCTGCTCCGGGTGCACACGTCCTGGCACCCCGGCGGGCCGCTGCCCGCCGCACTGGTGCAGGCGCTCCCCGCGGCCCTGCGCAAGGTCGCGCCCGGCCCGCTGCTCGGCGCGTACGGGCGGCTGCGCGCGCCGCGCGAGATCGGTGAGCGTCGGCTCTACTTCCCGCGCGGGCGGGTCTCCCTGGCGCACGCCCGCGACGACTGGGGCACCGAGGTGCCGGCCGCGCTCAGCGCACCCGTCTGCGCGCTGATCGAGGCCGAACTGCTGCGCCGCGCAGGGCAGCACGAGCGCTTCGACCTCGCCGTCCTGGACGCGGGCCTGGCCGACCTGGTGGTCCCGTTCGCCGAGCGGGCCGCCGCCAAGTCCCTGGTCGCCGTGCCGCGCGGCAGCGTCCAGCGGCTGCCGGACGGCGGCCGCGTCCGGCTCTTCCTGCACTGGGTGCAGCAGCGCCACCAGCGGGTCGACCTCGACCTCTCGGTCGCGCTCTACGACGAGCGCTGGCGCTTCACCGGCCTCTGCGACTACACCCACCTGGTGCACGGCCCGCGCGCGGCCGTGCACTCCGGCGACTTCACCTCGGCCCCGCCGCCGGACGGCGCCACCGAGTTCGTCGACCTCGACCTCGCCGCGCTGGCCGCCGGGGGCGCCCGGTACGCGGTGGTCGTCGTCTTCGCCTACAACGACATCCCGTTCGAGGAGCTGGACGACGCCTTCGCCGGGTTCATGGAGCTCGACACGGCCACGGCGGCCGGCCACCGCAAGGCGCACTTCCACCCGGCGGCCGTCCGGCAGCGCCTCGACCTGGCCGGCGACGCCAAGGTCAGCGTGCCGATGATCGTCGACCTGGCGTGCCGCACCTACACCTGGACCGACCTCAACACCAGCGCCTCCGGCGGCTTCCACAACGTCTGGCGGTACCGGGACCGGATCGGCACCCTCGCCGGCGACGTGGTCGCGCACTTCGCCGAGGGCTCCCGCGCCACCCTCTGGGACCTCGCCTGCGCCACCGCGGCCGCCCGGACCGACGAGGTGCTGGTCCGCGCCCGCGGCGGCGGCGCGCTCGACCACTACCGCCGGGCCGCGGACGAGCCGGTGGCGGCCTTCGCCGAGCGGCTGCGCACGGGGCTCGACCCCGACGACACCCGGTCCGCCGCGGCCGCCGACACCGCCCACGCGCTGGCCGGACGGCTCGCCGGAGCACGGGCGTTCGCCGCCCTGGTGGAGGCCGACGTACCGGCCCCGGCGGGCGCCCGCGGGGCGCTCTACCGGCTCTACCCGGGCCCGCTGGACGCGGCGCCGGACACCCTGGAGCGGCTCACCGCGGGTGACCTGGTCGCGCTGTTCCAGCCGAACGAGTGAACGGGCGGACGAGCGTCCGTCCGGACCACCCGATAGGGGAGTTCCGCGCCCCCGCCCCCCGCGGCAGCATGGAGGCATGAGCTCCGGAACCGTCGCGTCCGCCGGCCTCGCCGACCCGTCCGACCCGTCCGGCCCGTCCGCCGCCCCCGGGCCCGCCGCCGCGGGAGCCGCCCCGGCCGGCGGCGGGCCCGCCGCCGTCGCCCGGCCGCCGCGCGCCGAGCGCGCCGCGCGGGCGCAGGAGGCCGTCGAGCGGCTGCGCCCGGCCGGGGTCGACGCCGTCGCCGTCACCTGGATCGACAACGCCGGCATCGCCCGGGTGAAGGCCGTCCCGCTGACCGGCCTGGTGCACGCCGCCGAGTGGGGCGTCGGCGCGGCGCCCTGCTTCGACGTCTTCCTGGCCGACGACAGCCTCGTCACCAGCCGGCTGATCGGCGGCCCGACCGGCGACCTCCGGCTCTACCCGGACCTCGACCGGCTGGTGCCGCTGGCCGCCCAGCCCGGCTGGGCCTGGTCCCCGGGGGAGCGGTACACCCAGGAGGGCGCACCGCACCCGGGCTGCCAGCGGCTCTTCGCCCGCCGGATGACGGCGGCCGCCGCCGCGCGCGGCATCGGCCTCAGGGCGGGCATCGAGGTCGAGTGGGTGGTGGCACTCGCCGGGGAACCGCAGGAGGATCCCCGCTACCCGACCGCCGGCCCGGCCTACGGCATGCACCGGCTGACCGACCTCTCCGACTACCTGCGCGAGCTGCTGCGGGCCCTCGCCGAGCAGGGCCTGACGGTGCTGCAGATCCACCCCGAGTACGCGCCCGGGCAGTTCGAGGTCTCGGTGGCCCCCGAAGGGCCGGTCGAGGCCGCCGACACCACCGTGCTGGTCCGTCAGACGATCCGCGCCGTCTCGGCCCGGCACGGCCTGCGGGCCTCGTTCGCCCCGGTGGTCGAGGCCGGCTCGGTCGGCAACGGCGGTCACCTCCACCTCAGCCTCTGGCGCGCGGGGCACAACCTCGCCCGCGGCGGCTCCGGCCCGCACGGGCTGACGGCCGAGGCCGAGGGCTTCCTCGCCGGGGTGCTCGGCGCGCTGCCCGAACTGCTGGTGCTCGGCTCCTCCAGCCCGGCCGGGTACCTGCGGCTGGTGCCGCAGCACTGGGCCGGCGCCTACCAGTGCTGGGGCCTGGAGAACCGGGAGGCCGCGCTCCGGCTGGTCACCGGCTCCACCGGGGAGCGCGCCACCGCCGCCAACGCCGAGATCAAGTGCTTCGACGCCACCGCCAACCCGTACCTCGCGATCGGCGCGGTGCTCGCCGTCGGCCTCGCCGGGCTGGACCAACGGCTCGTGCTGCCACCGGAGTTCAGCGGTGATCCGGCCGAGGCCGCACCCGGCACCGTCCCCCGGCTGCCCGCGAGCCCGGCCGACGCGCTCGCGGCCTACCGGAAGTCGGCGGTGCTCCGCGAGGCACTCGGCGAGCCGCTGTACGAGGTGGTGCTCGCCGTCCGCACCGCGGAGAGCGAGCGGTGCGCCGCGGCCACCGCGGAGCAGCTGGTCGCGGCCACCCGCTGGCGGTACTGAGCGGTGCCCTCGCTGGACGTCCCGGCGCTGGTCGACCACCACTGCCACAGCGTCGTGGTGGCCGGGCTCGCCGACAACGCGCTGGCGGCCCTGCTCACCGAGTCCGACCGGCCGCCGGCGCCCGGCACCTCGACGTTCGACAGCGCGCTCGGGCTGGCCGTCCGCCGCTGGTGCCCGCCGGCGCTCGGCCTGCCGGCCCACGCCCCCGCCGCCGACTACCTGGCCCGCCGGCGCGAGCTGGGCGCCGCCGAGGCCACCCGCCGGCTGCTGGCCGCGGCCGCGCTGGACACCTGCCTGCTGGACACCGGGCTGACCACGGCGGCGGGCCGTCCGCTGCTGCCGATCAGCGAGTTCGCCGAGGTGGCCGGCGCCCGGGTGCGCGAGGTGATCCGGCTGGAGTACGTCGCCGAGTCGGTGCAGACCGGCGCCGGCGCCTGGCCGGCCGCCGTCGCCGGGGCGCTGGCCGCCGCGGCCACCGGCGCGGTGGCGGTCAAGTCCGTCCTGGCCTACCGGCACGGCCTGGCGGTGCCCCCCGAACGGCCGGCCGCCCGGGCGGTGACGGCTGCCGCGGGGGAGTGGCAGCGCGCCGGCCGCGGCCGGCTGACCGACCCGGTGCTGCTGCACCACCTGCTCTGGACGGCCGTCGACGTCTGCGCCGGGCTCGGCCTGCCGCTCCAGCTGCACACCGGTTTCGGCGATCCGGACCTCACCCTGCACCGGGCGGACCCGTCGCTGCTCACCGACTTCGTCCGGGCCGCCGAACCGAGCGGCGTCCCGCTGGTCCTGTTGCACGGTTACCCGTACCACCGGCAGGCCGCCTGGCTGGCCCAGGCCTTCCCGCAGGTCTACACCGACCTCGGGCTGACCGCCTCCTACGCCGGCCCCCGGGTGGCGGCCGTGCTCGGCGAGATGCTGGAACTGGCGCCGTTCGGCAAACTGCTCTTCTCCACCGACGCCTACGGGCTCCCCGAGCTGTACCTGGTCGGCGCGGCCCAGTTCCGGCACGGTCTGGGGACACTGCTGGACGGCTGGCTGGCCGACGGCGCCTGCTCGGCGGCCGACGCGCAGCGCCTGGCCCGCCAGGTGGCCGCCGGCAACGCCCGCCGCCTGTACCGGCTCTGACCCGCTGCGGAGTGCTCCGGGGCGCGCTGGCACGTTCCGGCCAGGGTACCCGGCAGGAGGGTCGCGGAGTGCCCCGGAGGGCGCGGAAATTGTGGATCGTCCACGCCCGGTGAGGGAAAACACCGCAGAACCGGATATTCACTTAATGGATTGACACCTGGTCGGCAGCTTGGGGCCCGCTCAGTCGGAAGTGATCGAACGGTGTCGATTAGATGACTACCTCTTGCGGATTGCAACGCATGTTCACTAGCGTCCCGATCATTCCAGTGCACCTGCCAACCGCAGTTGCATGACGACTCGGGAGGGCCAACCCCTATGAGTGTTCCTCGGATCAGCCGGACCCGGTTCGCCGCGGTGGGCGTCGTGCTCGCCACGGCCGGCGCGCTGGCCCTGCCGGCCGGCACCGCCGTCGCGGCCACCGGGGCCGAGCCGACGACCGGACCGCTGCTCAGCTACATCGTCAACACCCAGGCCAACCACGGCCAGGTGCAGAAGGTCGAGAAGGCCGTCACCACCCTCGGTGGCAGCGTCGTCTACTCCTACGAGCAGATCGGCGTGGTGATCGCCCGCTCGACCGACACCCAGTTCGCCGCCAAGCTGCGGCAGGCCAAGGGTGTCCAGTCGGTCGGCGCCAGCCGCACCAAGGGCATCACCGCCGCCGAGAGCCGCAAGGCCGAGGTCGCCGCCGACCCGTCCGCCGCCCAGGTCGCCGCGGCCGCCGCGGCCGGCGAGGAGCCCAACTGGGCCAACCAGTGGGACATGCGCCAGATCGGCGTGGACAAGGCGCACAAGCTGTCGCTCGGCAGCAACAAGGTCACCGTCGGCGTCCTGGACTCCGGCATCGACGCCAACCACGAGGACCTCAAGGCCAACGTCGACGCCTCGCAGTCGGTCTCCTGCATCGACGGCGGCAAGCCGAACACGGCGTTCGACGCCTGGCAGCCGGGCGTCGACGGCGACCACGGCACCCACGTGGCCGGCACCATCGCCGCCGCCAAGAACGGCAAGGGCATCGAGGGCATAGCCCCGAACGTGAAGCTGGCCGCCGTCAAGGTCGTCGACGACGGCGGGTTCATCTACCCGGAGTACGCCGTCTGCGGCTTCATCTGGGCCGGTGAGCACCACTTCAAGGTGACGAACAACAGCTACTTCGTCGACCCGTGGATGTTCAACTGCCAGAACGACGCGGACCAGGCGGCGATCACCACCGCCGTCCGCCGCGCCGTCGAGTTCTCGCAGCGCAAGGGCGTCCTCAACGTCGCCGCCGCGGGCAACGAGAACATCGACCTCGCGCACAAGACCAAGGACGTCGCCAGCCCGGACGACACCACCCCCGGCGAGCGCCCGATCACCCAGGACTGCCTGAACCTCCCGACCGAGCTGGACGGCGTCGTCGCGGTCTCCTCGGTGGGCGTCAACGGCGACAAGTCGTACTACTCCAGCTACGGCAAGAACAAGGTCACCGTGGCCGCCCCCGGTGGCGACCGCCGCTACCAGATCCCGAACACCCCGGACCAGAACGGCCGTGTGCTCTCCACCATCCCCGGTGGCAAGTACGGCTACATGCAGGGCACCTCGATGGCCTCCCCGCACGCCGCCGGCGTGCTCGCCCTGCTGGCCAGCACCTTCCCGTGGGCCAGCCCGGACGAGCTGACCGAGATGCTCACCAACCAGGCCGAGTCGCACGCCTGCCCGTCGGGCCCGTACAACCCGGGCGGCACCGGCGAGTTCGCCGCCACCTGCGAGGGCGGCGTGAACGACAACGGCTTCTACGGCGCGGGCATCATCAACGCCGAGAAGGCGGTCCAGTGGTGGCGCTGACGCGCTGACCGGCTGACCGGCTGAACGCACGCACACGCTCCGGTGGGGAGCGGGACTCCGCGTCCCGCTCCCCACCGGCGTTCCCGGGTGCCGCACCCGGCCCCGCCCCGCGGGCGCCGCGTCCTTCGCGCAACGGCGCGGCCGGCAACCCGCGCGGCCGGCAACCCGCGCGGCCGGCATCCCGCCCGGCCGGCAACCCGCACGGCAAGGACCCGTACTTCGCGCACCCGGTTCTGAGTACCGGTACTCAGGCGGCGCTCCGGCCGCGGTCGGCAGGATGGACCCTGCACGCACGACAGGACCGGGCCCGAGGAGCGGAACGCCATGGCACAGACCTTCACCGGACCGCAGATCCAGGCCCGGCCGGCCGGCGGGCGGGTCTGGCCCTGGCTGCTGCTGGGAGTCGCTCAGGTGGCCCTCGCCGTGCCGATGCTGACGCTGATGCTCGGCGGCGGCATGGTGGCCGGCGTCATGGGGCTCGCCGCGGGTTCGACGGCGGCCGACGCCCTGCTCCTGATGGTGCTGATGGCCCTCGGCCCGCTGCTCGGCCTGATGCTGCCGGCCCTGTCGCTGCTGGTGCCGTCGGTGCGCCGGACCAACCCGGGGGCCCTGTTCGCGCTGCTCTGCTTCGGCCTGCTGGTCGGTACGGCGGTCGAGTACTTCGCCTGGGTCCGCCCGGCGATGGGCTGACCGGGGTGATCGGCTGACCGGCGACGAGCCGCCCCGGGCCGGCTGTCCGGGGTGGGCCGGCCCGGCTCACTCGACGTGCTGGTCCCACCCGGTCTCGACCGAGGGCTTGCCGTGCAGGTCCGGTACCTCCTGGAGCCAGGCGGGCCGGCCGGCCCGGCTCCGGGCGGTCTGCCGGCGCTCGGCCTCACGGAGCTGCTCGGGCGTGGCGAACGCGTCCGGCAGCCAGGCGGCGGAGAGCGTCGCCCGGGCCGCCAGGTGGGTGACGTACGCCTGCCGCAGCGCGTCCACCGAGTCGAAGCCGGGTTCGCCGGCCAGCCAGGCGTCGGGGACGAGCGCCAGCACCTCCGCCAGCAGCCCGGTGGTGACCAGCGGACCGAGGTCCTGGTCGGCCCGGGCGACGTCGGGTGCGTACCCGCCGAGCGCGTGGGCGCTGAGGTCGTACTTCTTGCCCACGGTGGCGTCGGCGCTCGACCAGCGGTGGTGGAAGATCAGCGCGGCGCCGTTGTCGATCAGCCAGAGCCGGTCGTGCCAGACCATCAGATTGGGGTTGTGCACCGTCCGGTCGACGTTCCCGGTGAGCGCGTCCAGCCAGACCACCCGGCCGGCCCGGACGGGGTCGACCGGGATCATGCCGGGCTTGAAGTCGCGGGCGCCCGGCAGCAGGTCCATGCCGAGGTTGAGCCCGGCGCTGGCCCGGAGGATGTCCTGGATCTCGGGGTCGGGTTCGCCGTCGGCGACGGCCGGGTCGAAGTCGACCAGCCGGAGCTCGGGCACCGGCAGGCCGAGCCGCCGGGCCAGTTCGCCGACGATCACCTCGGCCACCAGCGCCTTGCGGCCCTGCGCGGCACCGGTGAACTTGACCACGTAGGTGCCCAGGTCGTCGGTCTCCACGACGCCGGGGACGGAACCGCCGGCCCGCAGCGGGTCGACGTAGCGCACTGCTGTCACCTGATCGAGCACACCGGCCACCCTAGCGCGGTCGCCCGGCGGCACCGACCGCTCCCACCGGTCCTTCCCGCGGCCGGTCAGCGCCCGGCGGCCACCTCGCGCGCGTCCGCGAGCGCCTGCCGGACGGCGCCCGGGATGTCGGTGACCGGGAAGAGCACCCGGCGCACCACCCGCGTCCGGTCCAGCACCAGCACCGCCCGCTTCAGCCGCAGGCCCTGGCCGACGTGGAAGGTGGGCAGTCGCAGGGCGGCCGCCAGCCGGACGTCCAGGTCCGAGAGGAGCGGGAACGGGATCTCCTCGGCCTCGGCGAACTCCCGCTGTTCGTCCGGCCGCTGGGTGGAGACGCCGCGCAGCGCCAGGCCGGCCTCGCGGAACCGGGGGTACGCCTCGCGGAACAGCCGGTTCTCCAGCGTGCAGCCGACCGCGCCGGGGATGTCCCCCCAGCCGGCCGGCAGCGGTGCGGGCCGCCCGGTGGCGGGGTAGCAGAACAGCACGGTGGCGCCGGCCCCCGGGTCGACCGGGTCGAGGTCGCCGCCGGTGTGCACGGGCAGGGTGAGCTCCGGCAGCCGGGTGCCGGGCAGTGCGGCCAGCCGGGCGGCCTCGGCGCTGTCGGGTGCGGCCGAGCCGGAGAGCGCGCCGTCGCCGAGCAGCCAGCGGTCGGCCCAGTCCTGCATGGCCACCAGCACCGGCAGCAGTGCCCGCCCGGCCTCGGTGAGCCGGTACTCGTACCGGACCGGGCCGCTCTGGTAGGGCACCCGCTCCAGCACGCCGGCCTCGGCGAGGTGGCCGAGGCGTTCGGTGAGCACCTTCCGGGAGATCCCCAGCTCGTGCTGCAGCTCGTCGAAGCGCAGCCGGCCGCGGGCCGACTCGCGGACGATCAGGATGCTCCACCAGTCGCCGACGACCGCCGCCGCCTGCGCGATCGCGCAGCTCGCGTCGCGCTCCGGCACGTCTCTGAGCACCGTCGCTCCTCTCACCTCTCCGGGGCGGTCCATCCTTGCACCCCCTTGCGGGTTTCGAAAGGGAACTTGTAAGTTCCTCATCGGAACTCACCCATGCCCGAGCGAGAGGGGGAGCAGATGTCCGTCGCCTGGGCGACGCTGCGCCGCACCTGGACCATGACCGGCCGGGCCTACCCGTGGTCCTACGCCGTCGGCTGCCTGCTGATCGGCGTCTTCACCCTCGGCCTGTCCTACCTGGGCCTGCACGCCATCGGCGGCGGTTCGGTGGCCGAGGACTTCACCGCCCGCACCGGCGGGGCCGACTACCTCGGCTACATCGCGATCGGCGCCGCCGGATACATGTTCACCGTCCGGATGCTGCTCTGGAGCAGCAAGGCGCTGATCACCGAGCAGCGCCAGGGCACCCTGGCCGCCCTGCTGATCGCCCCGGCCGGCCGGCTGCCGTACCTGCTCGGCTTCACCGGCTTCGCGCTGCTCAACACCGCCGTCGAGGTCGGCCTGCTCGGCGGGTTCGCCGCCGTCCTCGGCGTCACCCTGCCGGCCTGGCACCCGCTCGCCGCCCTGGCCGGGGTGCTGGCGCTGACCGCCGCCGTGTTCGCCGTCGCCGTCGTGCTCGGCGCGCTGATGATCGTCGCGGGGGAGGCGCACATCTCGCAGAACACCGTCTTCCTCGCCGTCTCGCTGCTCTGCGGCATCACCTTCCCGAACAGCTACCTCCCGGCGCCCGCCCGCTGGCTGGCCGAGCTGCTGCCCGTCACCTCCGCGATGGACGTGCTGCGGGACGCCCTCGGCCAGGGGCGGCCGCTCGCCGAGCTCGCCCCGCGGCTGGTCACCTGCCTCGCGCTCAGCGCCGGCTACCTGCTGCTCGGGCTGCGGCTGCTGCCCGCCGCCGAGCGCCGCGCCGTCGAACGGAGCTTCTGACCCCATGCGCCGCACCACCCCGACCCGGAGCCGCTGACATGATCCGCACCCACGCCCTGCGCAAGACCTTCCGCACCCGGGAGAAGGGCCTGTTCGGCCCGCGCACCGTCCGGACCGCCGTGGACGGCCTCGACCTGGAGATCCCGCCCGGCCGGGTCACCGGACTGCTCGGCCTCAACGGCGCCGGCAAGACCTCCACCATCAAGATCCTCGCCACCCTGCTGCGCCCCACCTCCGGCACCGTGACCCTGGACGGCCTCGACCTGGTCGAGCACGCCCGCGAGGCCCGGCGCCGGATCAACCTGATCGCCGGCGGCGAGCGGATGGTCTACGGCAAGCTCACCGGCGCCGAGAACCTGCGCTACTTCGGCCACCTCTACGACGTCCCCGATCCGGTGCTCCGCCCCCGGATCGGCGAACTGCTGGAGCTGGTCGGCCTCACCGCGGCCGCCGACACCCCGGTGGAGCGCTACTCGCGCGGCATGACGCAGCGGCTCTCGATCGCCCGCGGCCTGATCAACGACCCGGCGTACCTGCTGCTCGACGAGCCCACCCTCGGCCTGGACGCGCCGATCGCCCGCGACCTGCGCCGGGTGGTCGCCTCGCTGGCCGCCGAGGGCCGGGGCGTGCTGCTCACCTCGCACTACCTGACCGAGGTCGAGGAGCTGTGCGAGCACGTCTACGTGATCTCCGGCGGCCGCCACCTCGCGGCCGGCAGCCCCGCGGAACTCAAGACGGCGGCCGGCAGCCACGGCAGCGTCCGGGTCACCGTCACCAACCCCTCGCCGGAGCTGGAGGCCGCCGTGGCCGGCTTCGCCCGGCGGCTCGGCGTCCGCGCCGGGCTGGAGACCACGCCGGAGGGGGCGCTGCTGGTCACCGTCCGCCACCCGGAGGACGTGGCGGGCCCGCTGGCCGGGGCGATCGTCGCCGCCGGCGGCTCGATCGGCGGCCTGGAGGTCACCGCCGCCAGCCTGGAGGACGCCGTCCTCGCCCTCACCGACGCCCCGGTGGCGGTGGCCGCATGAGCGCCCTGCCGCCCACCGACGTGCTGCTGCTCGGCGCGGCCGACCGCGTCGTCCGCCCGCTGCCCGGCGGCGGCCGCACCCTCCCGCCGCTCCGTCCGCGCCCTTCCCGCCGCACCCGGCCGGGCCCCCGGGGCCGCGCGCTGCGCCATGCCGGCAAGGTGTTCGCGGCCGAGGCGCTGAAGCAGCACCGGACGCTGTTCGGCCAGCCGCTCGTGGTCGCCTCGATGCTGGTCTGGCCGCTGCTCCAACTGGCCGCCACCTACTACACCCTGCACCCGATCGCGGCCGGTTCGGCGGCCGCCGCCCGCTGGCCGCTCGCCGCCGACCCCGCCCGGCTGCTGGGCTTCCTCGCCACCGGCGCGCTGGCCTGGGCGTTCTTCTTCTCGCTGGTCCAGTCCGCGTGGAACTTCGCCTACGAGCGCACCACCGGCACCCTGGAGCTGCTCTTCCTCTCGCCCGCCGGCCGGCTCGTCCTGATGCTGGCCAACGGCGCCGGCGCGCTGCGGCAGAACGCCTGGCTGCTCACCTGCTTCCTCGGGGCCGCCGCGTTCGGCTTCGGCGCCCTGGACGTGGCCGGGCCGTGGATGTACCCCGTGGTGCTGCTGGCCCTGCTGCTGCCCGCGGTGGCCTGGGGCGCGCTGCTCAACAGCCTGATGGTGTTCTCCCGGGACTCCGCCTTCGTCTACACCGTGCTGGACGACCCGATGTGGTTCGTCGCCGGGGTCCGGCTGCCGGCCTTCGCGCTGCCCGGCGTGCTGCGGGTGCTCGGCGCGGCGCTGCCGCTGACCGGGAGCCTGGCGGTGGTGCGCGGCGCCCTGCTGGAGGGCCGCGACCTGGCCGGGCTGGCGCCCGCGCTGGCCTGGCTGGCGGTGCTCTGCGTGCTGCTGCTCGGGGGTGCGGCACTGGCGCTGCGGCTCGGCGAGGAACGGGCCCGGCGCACCGGATCGCTCCGGCTGGCCTAGGGCGGGGGCGGCGCGGGCAGGGCGGGCAGGGCGCGCCGCCGGGCCGCACCGCCCGGCAGGGGCGGCCGACCGGGCCCGGGCCGGGCCGCTGTGGTTGGCTTGCCGGTGAAACCGCAGTCCGAGGATGAAGGAGAGCAGGACCATGGGACAGGTGCAGGCCACCACCGAGCGGGTCTACGACGCCGCCCCCGAGCGGGTGTACGAGACGCTGGCCGACTACCAGGTGACCCGCCCCAAGCTGCTGCCCGCGCAGTACAGCGAGTACGAGGTCCGGGTCGGCGGCACCGGTGCCGGCACCCAGGTGCACTGGAAGCTCCAGGCCACCGAGAAGCGGATCCGGGACTGCCTGTTCACCGTCTCGGCGCCGACGCCGGACCAGCTGGTGGAGAAGGACGCCAACTCCAGCATGGTGATCACCTGGACGGTCTCGGCGGTCGGCGAGGGCCGGTCGAAGGTGACCGTCTCGGCCACCTGGCAGGGTGCGGGCGGCATCGGCGGCTTCTTCGAGCGGACCTTCGCCCCGAAGGGCCTGAACCGGATCCACGACCAGGTGCTGGCCAACCTGGCGGCCGAGGTCCGCTGACGTCGGCCGACGTCCACCGGCTTCACCGGCTTCACCGGTCTCCGGCCGGTCTCCGGCCGGTCTCCGGCCGGTCTCGGCCGGGGCCGGCCGGAGCCCCCGGCGCCGGCCGCCACCGCTGCGGCCGCCGCCCGGGTCGGGCACGGATTCGATCGGCCCGTCCACCTGTACGACCACCAAGCCGTACGGGTGGACGGCCGCCACCTGAGGGTGACGGCAGGCCCCGGGCACGGCGGAGCCACCCTAGGCTCGCCGCCGTGCATATGACGATCCTTCACATTTCGCAACCCGTCGACGGCGGAGTCGCCCGCGTCGTCGTCGACCTGGTCCGCGGCCAGCGCGAGGCCGGCCACCGGGTGCTGGTCGCCTGTCCGCGCGGCGGCCGGCTGGCCGACGAGGCCGCCGCGGTCGGCGCGCTCGTCCAGGACTGGCCCGCCCGGCGTTCGCCCGGCCCGGCCACCGCGGCCGAGGCCTGGAGACTGCGCCGGATCGTCCGGGCCGCCGCGCCCGACATGGTCCATCTGCACAGCGCCAAGGCCGGGTTGGCGGGCCGACTGGCCATCCGGGGCGCCGTGCCGACCGTCTTCCAGCCGCACGCCTGGTCGTTCGCCGCCGTCGACGGCACCCTCGCCGCGGCCACCCTGCACTGGGAGCGGTACGCGACCCGCTGGGCGCACCGGCTGCTCTGCGTGAGCGTCCAGGAGCGGGCCGACGGGGTGGCGGCCGGCCTGCACGCCGACTGGGCGGTGGTGCCCAACGGCGTCGACGTCCGGCACTACGCGCCGGCCGAGCGGCGGGCGGCCCGGATCGCGCTGGGGCTGGATCTGGACGCGCCGTTGGCGGTCTGTGTGGGCCGGCTCTGCCGGCAGAAGGGCCAGGACGTACTGCTCGCCGCCTGGCCCGAGGTGCTGCGCCGGGTGCCGCAGGCCCGGCTGGCGCTGGTCGGCGGCGGTCCGGACGAGACCCGGCTGGCCGATGCCGTCCGGGAGTCCGCCGAGCCGTCCCGGGTCCGGCTGGCGGGGGACGTGCCGGATCCCCGGTCGTGGCTGGCCGCGGCCGATCTGGTGGTGCTGCCCTCGCGCTGGGAGGGCATGGCGCTGGCCCCGCTGGAGGCGATGGCGGCGGGCCGTCCGGTGCTGCTGACCGATGTGCCCGGGGCCCGTGAGTGCCTGCCGCCGGCCGAGCGGAAGCACGCCGTGGTGCCGCCCGAGGATCCCGCCGCGCTCGCCACCCGAATGGCCGAAGCGCTGTCCGATCCGATCGAGTGCGAGCGACGCGGCCTGCGCCTGCGCGAGCACGCCGCGGCCCGCCATGACGTGCGATCGGTGGTCGAACAGGTGGACGCGCTCTACCGGGACCTTCTGGGTGCCGGTCCGGCCGCCGGGCGCCGCCGCGCCCGTGTCCCACAGCGAATCTGATCGTTTCACATGCCGTGAATGCCGGTCGCTCTGGCGCTGTCGTATTCGCACCCTCAGCCGGTTGCGGATGAGGTTTGAAATCAGAAATACCTATTAATGGGCGGCTGGAATGAAATGGCAAGTCAGCTTCCGGCATTCCAGCCCGCGTTCGGTAATGTCTGATTTTGCCTGCGCCGTTTCGATTTCACGCCGGGAATTCGCGAGAGAACCGAGTGCTGTTGGCGGCGGCAGGTGCTGTCAGGACCGAGCCCACCGGGCCGGGACGGCCGCTCCGGGCCAGCCGCTGCCGGGGCGCCGTCAACCCGGGCACACAGCAGGGGAGTTCGTGCGCTGATGACCATTGACCACGAAAGTGTGCCACGACCCGGACGGCCCCTGTCCGGCCCGCGCCGGCCCGCCACCGGACGGCCCCTGTCCGGCCCGCGCCGGCCCGCCACCGGGCTGCTCGACCGCCCGGCCCGCGCCGCGCAGACCCGCAGCGCCCTGCCCGCCCGCCGCCACCGCCGGCCCGTCCGGTCCCGGCTCGCCCTGCCGGCCGGCCTGGCCGCCGTCGACGCCCTCGCGCTGTGCACCGCCACCGGGATCGCCAACCGCGCCCTCGACCCCGCGGTCCGGGTCGAACCGCTGCTCGGCGTGGCCGCCCTGCTGCCGCTGCTGCTCGTGCTCAACCTGGCCGCCGGCCTCTACCGCACCCGGCTCACTCTCTCCGTCCTCGACGAACTCCCCGCGCTGGCCGTCCGCGCCGTCGTCGCCACCGCCTTCGCCGTCACCCTGGCCGGCTGCCTCGACGGCCGCTGGCCCGACTGCGGCCCCGCCACCCCGGCCCGCCTGACCGCGCTGCTCGGCGCCCAGCTGCTGCTCGCCGTCTGCGGCCGGGCCCTGCTCTACCAGCTGGTCCGGCGGATCCGCCGCAGCCGCCCGAGCCCCGTCCTGGTGCTCGGCGCGGGCCGGCTCGGCCGCAAGGTCGCCGCCGCCCTCGCCGAGCGCGGCGAGTACGGGATGCGCCCGGTCGGCTTCCTCGACGCCGACCCGCCGCTGCTGGCCGGCGACACCGACCTGCCGGTGCTCGGCGGCCGCGAGGTGCTCGAACGCGAGATCCGCCGCCACCGGATCCACCACGTGGTCGCCACCGCCGGCGCCGCCGACGAGGCCGAGACCGCCGCCGCCCTGCGCGACGCCGCCCGGCTCGGCTGCCAGGTCTGGCTGGTGCCCGCGCTGCGCGAGTACGGCTCGCTGGAGACGGGCCGCTTCACCGGTGGCGACCACCTCTGGGGCTTCCCCTGCCTGCGGGTCGGCCGTCCGGCCGTCCGCCGCTCCGGCTGGGCCGCCAAGCGCACCCTGGACGTCACCGCGGCCGGCCTCGGGCTGCTCGCGCTCGCCCCCGTCCTCGCCCTCTGCGCGCTCGCCGTCCGCTTCGACACCGGCCCCGGCGTGCTCTTCCGCCAGCAGCGCACCGGGCTCGACGGCCGGGTCTTCACCGTCCTCAAGTTCCGCACCCTGCGCCCCAGCAACGAGCACGAGTCGGCGACCCGCTGGAACATCTCCCAGGACCACCGAATGGGCGCCGTCGGCAAACTGATGCGCCGCAGCTCGCTCGACGAGCTGCCGCAGCTGTGGAACGTCCTGCGCGGCGACATGAGCCTGGTCGGCCCGCGCCCCGAGCGCCCCTACTTCGTCATGCGGTTCGGCCAGGCCTACCCCGAGTACGCGGACCGCCACCGCGTCCCCGTCGGCCTCACCGGCCTCGCCCAGGTCAACGGCCTGCGCGGGGACACCTCCATCGAGGACCGGGCCCGCTTCGACAACCGCTACATCGAGAGCTGGAGCTTCTGGCAGGACGTCAAGATCCTGTGCCGGACAGCGGCCCTGATGCTCCACCCGGACGGGAGCTGACCCGGCGTGGCCCTCACCCTCACCGCCGTCCCGCAACCCGCCCGGGCCTTAGGCCGGGCGTGGACGGCCCTGCTGGAGCGGCCCAGCCTGCTCGCCGCGGCCACCGTCCTGCTGGTCTGCGTCCCCACCGGCGAGAAGGACGTCACCGCCGCCGTCCACGTGACCGCGGCCGACCTCGCCTCGCTCGCCCTCGTCGCGCTCACCACCGTCCACCTGCTGCGCGGCCGGACCCCGGCGATCGGCCGGACGGCCGCCGTCCGGTTCGGCGCGATCGTGGTCGCCGCCGCCGTCGCCACCATCGGCTCGATCGACCCGGCCACCAGCCTCACCGGATTCGTCCGGCTCACCCAGGTCTTCGTCCTGGTGCCCGCCGCCGTCCTCTGCTCGCTGCGCGACCGCACCGACCAGCGGCTGGTCCTCGGCTCCTTCGTCGCCGCCGCCCTCGTCCAGGGCGTGGTCGGCGCCCACCAGTACCTCACCGGGACGGGCGCCTCCTACACCGGCCGGCCGATCCGGGCCGTCGGCACCTTCGGCGCGCTGGACATCATGGCGATGTCCACCGTGGTCAGCTACGGCCTGCTCGCCGCCCTGGCCCTCGCACTCGGCGAGCGCGGGGCCGGCGACCCGCGGCTGCGCCGCGCGATGTACGCGGCCGCCGCCTTCCTCGCCTTCCCGCTCGCCGTCTCCTTCAGCCGGGGCAGCTGGATCGCCACCGGCGCCGCCGCCGTCGTCCTGCTGCTGCGCGCCGACGCCCGGCTCGCCGTCCGCAGCGCCGTCCTGGCCCTGGCCGCCGCCGTCGTCCTGATCGGCGGCCTCGGCCTCGGCGCCTCCGGCGTCACCGCGCGGATCAGCTCCATCGGCTCGGTCTCCGCCGCGCCCGACCAGTCCGTCTCGGACCGCTACGACCTCTGGGCCACCGCCGAGCGGATCTGGCAGGACCACCCGGTCAGCGGCGCCGGCCCCAAGGCCTTCCAGCAACTGCGCGACAGCCGCGCCCCGTTGCGGCTCTCCTCGGGCAGCGACGCCGCCGACTCCACCATCGGCTTCCAGCGCGAGCCGCTGCTCTCCCCGCACAACATGTACTTCCTGGTGCTCAGCGAGCAGGGCCTGATCGGCATCGTCGCCTACGCCGCCCTCTTCCTGGGCCTGCTGCTCGGCTGCCTCCGCCGCGCCACCGGGCGCGGCGACGGCCCCGCCCTGGCCGCCCTGGCCCTGCTGGTCTGGGTCCTGGTCGACTTCCTCTACGCGGACATCGGCGGCACCACCACCGTGCTGACCTCCGTCGTGCTCGGGCTGGCCGCCCGCGCCGTGCGCGGCACCGACCCGGAGGCCGCCCGATGACCACCGAACCGCCGGCCGCGCTCACCCCCGCCCGGCCCGCGCCGCTGCCCGCCCCCCGCTCCGCCCCCGCCGCCGAGCCGCCGGCCGGCCCCCGGCGCGGCTTCCTCGTCAAGGCCTTCGGCGTCACCGCCGTGCTCAGCGCCGCAGGCTCGGCCCTCGGCCTGCTCCGCGACCTGCTGCTGGCCCGCTACTTCGGCGCCAACCAGGGCACCGACGCCTTCCTCGTCGCCTGGACCGTCCCGGAGACCGCCGCACCGCTGCTGATCGAGGACGCCATGTCCTTCCTCATGGTGCCAGCCTTCGCCCTGGCCCTGGTGCTGCGCGAGGAGCGCCCGGACGGCCCCGACCCCGTCCGCCAGCTGGTCCGCGCCACCCTGCCCTGGCTGCTGCTCGTCCTCACCGCGCTCTCGCTGGGCGCGGCGCTCGGCGCCGACCGGCTCGTCGACCTGCTCGCCCCCGGCCTCGCCGACCCCGGCCTCGCCGTCACCTGCACCCGGATCACGGCCTTCACCGTGCTGCCCTTCGGCGTGGCCGGCTACCTCGCCGCCGCCCTCCGGGCCCACCACGGCTTCACCGCCCCGGCCGGCATCTACGTCGCCTACAACCTCGGCATCCTCGCCGTCCTGCTCGGCTGCCACGCCGTCTGGGGCGTCCGTTCCGCCGCGCTCGGCGTCGCGCTGGGCAGCCTGCTGATGGCCGGTCTGCTGATCGGCCCGTTCCTGCGCCGGCTGCGCACCGGCCGCCCGGCCCCGCGCCGCCCGGCCGCCGCCGGGCCCGGGGCGAACGGCCAGGCCCTGGTGCTGATCCCGCTCGCCCTGCTCCCGGTCGCCGCGTTCACACTGACCCGGCAGGCGCAGGTCTTCATCGAGCGCTTCCTCGGCTCCGCCCTGCCGCCCGGCACCATCTCGCACCTCAACTACGCCGCCAAGGTCTCCCAACTGGCCATGACGGCGGCCATCCTGATCTGCACGGTGACCTTCCCGCTGGTCGCCCGGGCGCTCGCCGCGGGGGATCTCACCGCCGCCCGCGACCGGGTCGAGAAGGACCTTGGCCAGGCCGCCGCCGTCGTCCTGCTCGGCACCGCCTTCCTGCTCGCCTGCGCGCCCCCGGTCGTCGCCCTGCTCTTCCAGCGCGGCGCCTTCGGCCCGCAGGACGCCGCCGCCACCGCCGCCGTCATCCGGGTCTACAGCTTCGGCCTGCCCGCCCAGGCCCTGATCGGCGTGATGATCCGCCCGTACTTCTCGCTCCGCCCGGTGGTCCGCCGCGCCGGCGACCCGCGCACCGACGACGGCGGCCGCCGGCTGCTCGACTGGTACCCGGCCGCCGCCATGGTGCTCGGCCTCGTCGTCACCGTCACCGTCGGCCTGCTCGCCACCCCCCGCTTCGGCGCCCTCGGACTGGCCGCCGGCAACGCGGCCGGCATCACCACCACCGCCGTGCTGCTGCTGCGCGGCCTCGTCCTGCGCGGCATCGCGCTGCGCCTGCGCCTGGTCCTCGGCGGCCACGCCCGGCTGCTGGCCGCGGCCGCCGGCGCGGCCGTGCTCGGCACCCCCGCGGCCGGACTTCCCGCCGACCCCCTGCTCTCGACGCTGCTCGGGGGCGTCACCGTGGCGCTGGCCTTCGCCGCCCTCGGCACCGGTCTCGGTGCCCGCGAGGTGCGCGGCCCTGTCCTCGCCGCCGTCCGGGCCCTGTACCCGCCACCTGTTGCCGATGAAGGGAAGCCTCCCCATGGACGTTGAACGGGGTTCCGTCCGTTCGGTCCTTTCGGGCGTACGCCGCTCCGTCGCGCCGACGGCAGCCGGCCCGCGCGCCGGGACGCCGCACGCCGGTGCCGGCCGCCCCCCGGCACGCCTGCCCGGGAGCCGCCGCCCCACCGCCGTCCCGCCCGACCAGCAGACCTCCTCGCCGTGGATCCTGATGTACCACTCGGTGGCCGTCGAGAAGGAAGACCCGTACCAGCTGACGGTCAGCCCCGAGCGGTTCGCCGAGCAGATTGCCTGGCTGCACCGGCGCGGCCGGCGCGGAGTCTCGGTCCGCGAGCTGATGCGGGCCCGGGCCGCCGGCAAGGACGACCGGCTGGTCGGCCTCAGCTTCGACGACGGCTACGCCGACTTCGCCCGGTACGCCGTGCCGATCCTCCAGGCGTACGGCTTCACCGCCACCGCCTACGTCGTCGCCGACCTGCTCGGCCGGGCCAACGAATGGGACGCGGAGGGGCCGCGCAAGAAGCTGCTCACCGTCCAGGAGGTCACCGAACTCGCCGCCGCCGGCTGGGAGATCGGCTCGCACGGCCTCGGCCACCAGTCCCTCCCCGGCCTGCCCGCCGACGTCCTCGCCGTCCAGACCCGGGAGAGCCGCCGGGCCCTGGAGGACGTCGTCGGCGGCCCGGTCACCGGCTTCTGCTACCCGTACGGCGCCGTCGACCTGCCCGCCACCCTCGCCGTCCGGGACGCCGGCTACGACTACGCCTGCGCCATCGCGCACTCCCCGCTGACCGGCCGCTACGCGCTGCCGCGCTGCTACGTCGGCGACCGCGACGGCGCCTGGCGGCTGCGCGCCAAGCGCGGCCGGCACCGGCTCCGCGACACCGTCACCGGGCTGCGCCGCAGCCGCCTCGCCGCCCGCCGGGAGAACGGCCGGTGAGGGTCCTGCACATCGTCACCGGCCTGGCCTCCGGCGGCGCCGAGCGCCAGCTCCAGCTGCTGCTGCGGCACCTGCCCGCGCACCAGCGGTGCGAGGTGGTCGCGCTGACCAACCCCGGCACGGTGGCCGACGCCCTGCGCGCCGAGGGCGTCACCGTCCACCACCTCGCCATGCGCGGCAACCGGGACGTCGGTGCGCTGCCCCGGCTGGTCCGGCTGATCCGGGCCGGCCGGTACGACGTGGTGCACACCCACCTCTACCGGGCCGGCCTCTACGGGCGGCTGGCCGCGCGGCTCGCCGGGGTCCGGGCCGTGGTGGCCACCGAGCACTCGCTGCACGCCGGGGTGATCGAGGGCCGCCCCGTCACCCGCGGCGTCAAGGGCCTCTACCTGGCCGCCGAACGCCTCGGCACGACCACCGTCGCGGTCTCCCGGCAGGTCGCCCAGACCCTGCACGCCTGGGGCGTGCCGCCGGCCCGGG
The DNA here is from genome assembly GCF_045208415.1 of Kitasatospora sp. NBC_01560. NCBI lineage: Bacteria > Bacillati > Actinomycetota > Actinomycetes > Kitasatosporales > Streptomycetaceae > Kitasatospora > Kitasatospora sp. NBC_01560. The sequence goes on from NZ_CP109364.1 coordinate 6,845,613, forward strand.
TCGAGCTGATCCCCAACGGCATCGACACCGTCCGCTACCACCTGCCGGACGCCGACCGGGCCGCCACCCGGGCCCGGCTGCGCGCCGAGCTCGGCCTGCCGGCGGACGCCTGGGTGGTCGGCGGGGTCGGGCGGCTCGTCCCCGGCAAGCGGTTCGACGTCCTGCTGGAGGCGGTGGCCGGGCTGGACCGCGCCGCCCGGCTGGTGCTGGTCGGCGAGGGCCCCGAACGCGCCGCCCTGGAGCACCGGGCCGCCGCACTGGGCCTCGGCGACCGGCTGGTGCTCACCGGCGAACGCGACGACGTGCCCGAACTCCTCACCGTCCTGGACGTGCTGGCCGCCCCCTCGACCGCGGAGACCTTCGGCCTCGGCGTGCTGGAGGGCCTCGCCGCCGGCCTGCCCGTCCGGCACAGCGCCTGCCCGGCGCTGGACGAACTGCCGCCCACCGCGGCCCCGCAGGCCCGCCGGATCCCCTCCGACGCCGCCGCCTACACCGCCGCGCTGCGCGAGCTGCGCCACCTCAACGACCACAGCACCGACCCGCTGCCCCGGCCCCCGGCCGTCGGCCACTACGACATCGCTCGGGTGGCCGCCGACCTCGGCGCCCTCTACGACCGTCTGGCCCCCGCTTGAGCCGCCGTCCCGGCGGCCCTCCCAGCCGGGCCCGCTCAGCCAAGGAGTACCCCATGACCGAACCGCGCCGAAGCGCCCGCAGCCTGGCCCGCCGCTGGTGGCCGGTGGTGCTCGCGGTGCCGCTGGGCGCCGCCGGCGGCGCCGGGTACGCCGCGGTGGCCCACCCGTCGTACGCCGCCAACTCCTACGTGATCGTGGTGCCGCAGAACCCGGGCGAGAGCGCCGTCGCGATCAACTTCGCGCAGGCCTACGGCCGGCTGGCCGGCCAGCCGCAGGTGCTCGCGGCGGCCGCCGCCGAAACCGGCGAGAGCCGTACCCGGCTGGAGGCCCTGGTGCACGGCACCACCTCCCCGGACGCCCCGATGATCGAGATCACCGGCACCGGCGGCCGGCCGCAGGACGCCGTCCGGGCCGCCGACGCGGTGGCCCGTTCGCTGGTGGCCTTCGCCAACGCCAGCAGCAAGGAGACCGGCGTCCGGCTGGTGCCGCTGGCCCCCGCCGCCGAGCCGGAGAAGCCGACCACCCCGTCCGCCCAGCTGGACGTCGCGGTCGGCGGCGCGGCCGGTGTGCTGATCGGCGCGCTGGTGATGATGACCCGCCGCCGGGGCGGGGCCGGCCCGGCGCCGGCCGCTGCCGCCGGGCCCGCGCCCGTCACCCCGCGCCCGCGCACCGAGGACGCCGCGGTCCGCGAGGAGAGCCCCGTCCGGGAGGAGAGCCCGGTCACGGAGGCGGCGGCCCCGGCGGTGAGGGCCGGGGACGAGAAGGCCCCGGCCGGCCGCGCGGCGCAGGCGGCACCCGCGGGGAAGGCCGGTCGGGGCGCCGGCCAGGAGAAGAGTGCCGCCGGGAGCGGTCGATGAGCACCGAGGCCGCCCGGGCCACCGGCTTCCCCGCCCAGGCCGGCGCGCCGCGCTGGACGGCGGAGCTGCACCGGGAGGACGACGCCCTGGACGCCGTCGCCGACGAGTGGGACGACCTGGTCACCCGCTGCCGGACGGCCACCTTCTTCCAGGCCGCGGTCTGGCAGTGCTCCTGGTGGCGCCAGTACGGGCGTCCGGGCGAGCTCCTGGTGGTGCTGGTCCGCCGGGACGGCCGGCTGGTCGGCGCGGGGGCGTTCCGGCGCCGCGGCGGCCCGTTCGGCGGCCTGACCGGCCTCGGTGACGGACTGATCGACTTCACCGACATCCTGCTCGACGACTCCTGCGCCGACCGGGCCGCCGCCGAGTTCGCCGCCGCGCTCCCGCTGACCCGCCCCTGGCACAGCCTGGAGCTGCGCGAGGTGCATCCCGAGGCGGCCGTGCAGCGGGTGTACGCGCAGTGGCGCGGCCGCCGCAGCCGGTTCGCCGACTCGCTCTGCCAGTACCTGCCGGCCGTCCCGATGGAGCAGCTGCTCAAGCGGGTGCCCGGGAGGACGGCGCAGCGCAGCCGGGTGAAGCTGCGCAAGATCGCGGAGGTCGGGGTCGAGGTCCGCCCGACCCCGCCGGAGGAGGTGCCCGAGGCCCTGGACGGCCTGCTGCGGCTGCACTTCCTGCAGTGGCAGGAGCGCGGCGTCACCCCGGAGCACCGTACCGAGCGGTTCGCCCGGCACCTGGCCGAGTCCACCACCGGCCTGGTCGCGACCGGCCGGGCCGCCGTCCACCAGTACTGGCTGAACGGCGAGCTGGTCGCGGTGAACCTGCTGCTGCTCTGCCCCTCCTTCGGCGGCCTCTACCTGTACGGCGCCCACCCGGAGCTGCGCGAGCGGCTCGACATCGCGGGGCTGCTGTTCGGGGCGGCGCTGGACGAGACGGTCGGCGCGGGCATTCCGGTGCTCAGCCTGCTGCGCGGCCAGGAGCCGTACAAGCAGCGCTGGCGGCCGGACGTGCTGCCGAACCAGCGGCTGCTGCTGGGCCCGCGCGGACCGGCCCCGGCCGCTGCCGCCCGGGCCGCGACGGTACGGGCCCGCAGGGCCGCGGTGCACGTGCTGAACACCCGCCTGCCCAGGCTCAAGGAGGCGCTGGCGGCCCGCCGCCGCAGCTGAACCCCCACCGGTGTGCCGGGGCGGGCGCCCGGCCCGCCCGCACCCGGTTCAGCGCCGGGCCGGAGCACCGCCCGCCGACGGGCTCGGTGACGGGCCCGCCGAGCCGGTGGCCGAGGCGGACGCGGCGGCGGTCGGCGGGACGGAAGGGGAGGCGGCCGGGGTGCCCGGGGTCGTGGCCGGCGGGGTCGTGGCCGGCGGGGTGATCGCGGGGGCGGGTGCCGGCGCCGCCGGCACCGCCGTGGCCGGGGCTCCCCCGGACCCGGCCATCAGCTGCTTGAACCGGGCACTGGAGCGCGGGTTCTGCCCGCACTGCCAGAAGCCGTGCGGGCAGTAGTCGGTCACGGTCTGGTAGCTGGTGTCGTGGGTGCGCATCCACTCCACCATCCGCTGGACGAACTCCGGGTTGTCCCCGTTCCGGAACAGCCCCCACTCCGGGTACGACACCGGCTTTCCGCGCTTGGCCGCGAACTCCACCTGGTCCTGCAGCCCGTACGGCTCGCGCACGTAGTCGTCGAAGGTGGCGCCGGCCGGCTGGTCGTAGCTGTCCATGCCGATGATGTCGACCACGTCGTCACCCGGGTAGCACTTGGTCCACGGGATGGCGTCCACCCCCCGGTTGGGCGTGAAGTCGAAGCGGAACCGCTGCCCGGGCACCGACCGCATCACCGAGACGATCCGCCGCCAGTACGCCTTCCAGGCCGTCGGATCGGGCTTGCAGCGGTGCGTGTAGGTGACGCCGTTCATCTCCCAGCCGAGGGTGAGCACGGTGTCCGCCCCGCCCAGTGCGACCAGCCGGCGGGCGAGCTTGAGGAAGTGCCCGTCGAAGTCCCCGCGCGCGCCCTGGCCGAGCAGCCGGGCCACCTCGGCGTCCGGCACGGCGGCCTCGTTGGGCACCAGCATCGGCACGCCGAGGATGAGCATCCGGGACGGGTCGGCGAGCCGCCACTGCGACCACAGGCCGAGGACCACCGGGTCGCCCTCGATGTCGGCCCAGCCGTTTCCGGCCAGATAGGTGTGGCCGACCTGCAGGTTGGCGTTGTTCAGCCACTGCGCGTACCGGCCGAGCTGGGGGATGTAGTTGTCCCAGGAGCCGACGAAGGCGCCGAACGGCGGCTCGTGCTTCGGCCGCTGGACGGTCGGCCGGGGAGCGGCTCCGCGCGGCTGGATGCCGTCGGAGGAGAGGGCGTGCCGTTCGGTCCGGCTGAGCGGCGTCCCGGTGGGGGCGCCGGCGGTGGCCAGCAGCAGCAGGGCGGCGGCGGCCAGCGTCAGGCGGCCGATTCGCATGGTCTCTCCTCCGGGCTTCGCGGAACGGGGCCGGGCGGACGGACCGTGGTGCCCCGTTCGCAGACAGTAGGCCCCGCGGGCGTCGGAAAAGCCGAATGTCACCCTAAAGTGGGCAATATTCGAACGCCGTCTGCCGCAACGTGCCGTGTATCACCTCTGTAACAGTCCGAACGGCCTCGGGAGCCGTACTCCGCGGGGGTGCCCGGACGGCCGCCGGGCCCGACGGCGCAGGTCGGCGGGCGGGTCGGGGCGGGCGGCACGATTCGGCCGTCCTCCGTTCCGTCCTTCGGACGCACGGCCGGGTCCGGCTGACTCCGGTGGGTGCTGAAAGGTACGCTCCGCCCGTGTCCTGGAAGCCGCTGCGTGTACTCACCCCCCGATCGATCCTCCCTGCCCTGGCGGTGCTGCTGGTCCTTGTGGCGGGCGCGGCCGCGCACGCCAACAAGCCGGTGCCGTTCGGGGACCGGGTGGCCGCGCCGGGCGGAGCGGGCGCCAGCCCGGTCAACGCGCAGTCGCTGAGCGCCGCCGAGCTGGAGCTCAAGGTGGGCCCCGGCCTGGAGGCGTACAACCGCGCGACCGGTGAGCACGCGTGGTCCTACCGCCGCGAGGGCGCCACCGCGCTCTACCTGTCGATGGCCGGCGAGAGCGCCGTGGTGGTGTGGGACGACGGCCTGGTCACCTCCGTCCGCCCGGGCGACCACGAGGTGCGCTGGCACCGCGCCGTGCCCGGCCTGGCCGACTGGTTGCAGGCCGACGGCGAGCCGGGCGCCGACAAGCGCACCGACGAGCAGCGCAAGCAGCTGGCGACGGAGCGCGCCGCCGCGGCCCTGCACACCGTCCAGCAGAGCGCGCCGTGGGTGGCGGTGGTCACCCCCGAGCTGACCATGGGCTTCCGCGACGCCGACGGTGATCTGCGCTACAACTCCAAGCCCGCCGGCAACTGCACGTACGACCCGATGCGCACGGTCGGCACCGAGTACGCGGTGCTCGTCCCGCGCACCTGCACCAACAGCACCGGCCAGGCGGTCTCCGGCGGCATCACCGGCTACCGGCTGGACAGCACCGGCTGGGCGCTGAACGCGGGCCCGGCGGTCGGGCTGAAGGTGCTGGACGGCCGACGGGTGCTGATCTCGGACGGGCCGATCGTCGGCCCGAAGGTCTTCGACACCAAGGCGGCCGCCCCCGAGTCGGCCTGCGGCACTCCGGCCGAGACCTTCGCCGCCGTGCGCCCGCAGGGCACCTGCGCGGCCTCCGACGGCACGGCTCCGGACGGCGCCGCCCAGCCGTAGCGCCGGGCCGGGGCACCCGGCCGCGCGAGGTCCGCCCGCTCGCGGCCGGCCGTGAGCGGTCCCGGCCGGTGCCCGTCGGCGGTCGTCCCTCCGGGCCTCCTCGCGGGGCCCGGTAGACTTGCCGCCATGGCTGTTCTCTCCGGGCACTAGCGGGCGAGCGGCGCCGCCCCGAGCGGTCTGCCGGTCCACCGACGACGCCCCCTTCCGCTGCCCCGGCGCACTGGCCCTGCCCGGGCGCCCGCCCACGTCCCAGGAGTAGTCCCAGCCATGATTTCCGCCAACGCCCTCGAACTGCGTGCCGGTGCCCGGGTCCTGATCGAGTCCGCGAGCTTCAAGGTCGCCCCCGGCGACCGGATCGGCCTGGTCGGGCGCAACGGCGCCGGCAAGACCACGCTCACCAAGGTGCTGGCCGGCGAGGGCCTGCCCGCCGGCGGTACCGTGACCCGCTCCGGCGAGGTCGGCTACCTCCCGCAGGACCCGCGCACCGGCGACCTCGACGTCCTCGCCAAGGACCGCATCCTCTCCGCCCGCGGCCTCGACACCGTGCTGAAGAAGATGCGCGAGAACGAGGACCGGATGGCGAACGGCAAGGGCGCCACCCAGGAGAACGCGATGAAGAAGTACGCGCGCCTGGAGACCGAGTTCCTCACCAAGGGCGGGTACGCCGCCGAGGCCGAGGCGGCCACCATCGCCGCCGCACTGGGCCTGCCGGACCGCATCCTCGCCCAGCCGCTGCACACCCTCTCCGGTGGCCAGCGCCGCCGCGTCGAGCTCGCCCGGATCCTCTTCTCGGACTCCGACGTGCTGCTGCTCGACGAGCCCACCAACCACCTCGACGCCGACTCGATCGTCTGGCTGCGGGACTTCCTGAAGACGTACAAGGGCGGCTTCATCGTCATCTCGCACGATGTCGAGCTGGTCGAGACGGTCGTCAACAAGGTCTTCTACCTGGACGCCAACCGCTCCGCGATCGACGTGTACAACATGGGCTGGAAGCAGTACCAGCAGCAGCGCGAGGACGACGAGAAGCGCCGCAAGCGCGAGCGGGCGAACGCCGAGAAGAAGGCCGCCACCCTGAACGCGCAGGCCGACAAGATGCGCGCCAAGGCGACCAAGACGGTGGCCGCGCAGAACATGGCCCGCCGTGCCGACAAGCTGCTCTCCGGCCTGGAGCAGGTCCGGATGAACGACAAGGTCGCGAAGCTGCGCTTCCCCGACCCGGCCCCCTGCGGCAAGACCCCGCTGACCGCCAGCGGCCTGTCCAAGTCCTACGGCTCGCTGGAGATCTTCACCGACGTCGACCTGGCGATCGACCGGGGTTCCCGGGTCGTCGTGCTGGGCTTCAACGGCGCCGGAAAGACCACCCTGCTGCGGATGCTGGCCGGGGTGGAGAAGCCGGACACCGGCGAGGTGATCCCGGGCCACGGCCTGAAGATCGGTTACTACGCCCAGGAGCACGAGACGCTGGACCCGGAGCGCACGGTGCTGGAGAACATGCGCTCCTCGGCCCCGGACACCGACCTGGTGCAGATCCGGAAGATCCTCGGTTCGTTCCTGTTCTCCGGCGACGACGTCGACAAGCCGGCGGGGGTGCTCTCCGGTGGTGAGAAGACCCGTCTGGCGCTGGCCGCGCTGGTGGTCTCCAGCGCCAACGTGCTGCTGCTCGACGAGCCCACCAACAACCTCGACCCGGCCAGCCGCGAGGAGATCCTCGGGGCGCTGCGCGAGTTCTCCGGCGCGGTCGTGCTGGTCACCCACGACGAGGGCGCGGTCGACGCGCTCCAGCCGGAGCGGATCATCCTGCTGCCGGACGGCGTGGAGGACCTCTGGAGCCCGGCCTACGCCGACCTGGTCTCGCTCGCCTGACGGCGGGTGGACGCAGTAGACGCACAGTCCCCTCATTGGACCAGAAAAACTAGTCCTTACGGCGTGTCCGGGAATGAAGAGGTCCCCGGTTCCGTTTGAGGAGCTTCCGTCGGCCCGCCACTCGATCGTGGTCGGGCCGACGCTGCTGATCAGCCCTTTCGTGCCGGACGGCGCAGCCTGCCCGGGGGCGTGCACTCTGCGTGAGCGCCCTTGTGCGCTCGGATCACCACCGGTGGACCACGCATTCCCGACATCGACCTTGTCGAATGGGTGGCCAGGACGCTGTGGATGGGTGATCATGGGAATCTGACCGAGCAACGCTATGAGGAGGCACGGGTGGCCGAGACTCTGAAAAAGGGCAGCCGGGTGACCGGTGCCGCGCGTGAGAAGCTCGCGGCCGATCTCAAGAAGAAGTACGACTCCGGGGCGAGCATTCGCGCTCTCGCGGAGGAGACCGGCCGCTCGTACGGCTTTGTGCACCGGATGCTGAGCGAGTCCGGAGTGATTCTCCGGGGCCGCGGCGGTGCCACGCGGGGCAAGAACAAAGCTACTGCTGGAGCCAGCTCCTGACGGTCCGTCAGTGAATTGACGGATGACTCGGCGGCAGGGCGCCGGCCGGGGCGACGACAGCTGGTCGTCCGCCTCCGGCCTGTCGAACCGGCCGCCGATCGTCATGCCCGCCGCCACTGCCGGCCGGCCCTGTCCCGATCCTTCGCCGCGGCGTGCGCCGACACTCTGCCGCTGCGCGCCCAGGTTTGTTACTCTCCGGTAGCCAAGTCCCTCGCCACCGGAGGTCCCCGCATGACTGCCCCCGCCACCGACCCGCAGGCCCCGAGCCGGGAGCAGGACGGCGTCCGCCTGGAGATCGACGGCGAACTCGCCGTCGTCACCCTCTGTCAGCCCAAGCGGCGCAACGCCCAGTCGCCCGCGATGTGGCGCGCGCTGGCGGCCTTCGGCCGTGAGCTGCCGGGCAGCGTCCGGGTCGTGCTGCTGCGCGCCGAGGGCGTCTCCTTCTCGGCCGGCCTCGACCGTGCGATGTTCACCGCCGAGGGCATCCCCGGCGAGCGCAACTTCCTCCAGCTGGCCGCCGCGGACGACAAGGACCTCGACGACACCATCGCCTCCTACCAGGAGGCCTTCAGCTGGTGGCGCTGCCCCGACCTGATCACCGTCGCGGCCGTCCAGGGCCACGCCGTCGGCGCCGGCTTCCAGCTCGCCCTCGGCTGCGACCTGCGGGTCGTCGCCGACGACGTGCAGTTCTCCATGAAGGAGACCTCGCTCGGCCTCGTCCCCGACCTGGCCGGCACCAAGCCGCTCACCGACCTGGTCGGCTACGCGCGGGCGCTGGAGATCTGCGCCACCGGCCGCTGGGTCGGTGCCGAGGAGGCCGTCGCGACCGGCCTGGCCAACCTGGCCGTCCCCGGCGCGGAGCTCGACGGCGCCGCCCGTGACCTCGTCGCCGCCCTGCTGGCCGCGCCGCGCAGCGCCGTCATCGAGACCAAGGCGCTGCTCCGGGGTGCGGGCGGCCGCTCGTACGAGGAGCAGTGTGCGGCCGAGCGGGCGGCGCAGGCCCGCCGGCTGCGCGACCTGGCCGGCATCGGCGACTGACCCGCCGGCTCCTGCTGGAGGCCCGGCGCGCGGGTGAGACCCGCGCGCCGGGCCTCCGGCGTTCCCGGCGCCGGGTGCGGGCCGCGCGCCCGTCCGAATGCCTGTCCGGGCAGGCGGACGGACGCCCGGACGGACGCCCGGCCTGTCGTGAGGAGGACCTCCGGGGGCGGAAAACGTGGCGAAATGCCAGAGTTGGAGCGATTTGCGATATAGCTGGAGCCGTACGACGGGAGAAGCGCCCATGCCTGACACTCCGACGCCCGCCACCATGCACAAGAACCCCTCGGCCGCAGCCGCGGCCGGGACGCCGTCCAGCAGCGACAGCACCAGGACGTCCGACGAACGCGGTCGCACCGCGCTGGCCGTCGGCGTGGTCGAGAAGATCGCCGGCATGGCCGCCCGGGAGGTGTCCGGCATCCACGCGCTCGGCTCGGGCCTGTCCCGGACCTTCGGCGCGATGCGTGACAGGGTCCCCGGCGGCAAGTCCAGCATCGGCCGCGGCATCAAGGCCGAGGTCGGCGAGAAGCAGACCGCCATCGACATCGCCCTGGTCGTCGAGTACGGCGTGGTCATCCCCGAACTGGCCCGCCAGGTGCGGGAGAACATCATCGACGCGGTGGAGCGGATGACCGGCCTGGAGGTCGTCGAGGTCAACATCGCGGTCAACGACGTCCACCTGCCCGACGAGCCGGATGTCGAGGAGGAGGAAGAGGAGACGGTCTCCTCCGGGCAGCGGCCCAAGTTGAGGTAGCCCGCCCGGGGTGGCGGGGCCCGCCCGCGCGGCGGGGAGACAGCGGACGAGGAGGAACGGATGAACCTGGCCATCGTCGGCCTGGTGGTGGGCATGGCCCTCGGCTTCGCCGGGTATTTCGGCGGGTTCGCGGCGTTCCTGCTGGTGGCCGCGCTTGGCGTGGTCGGCTTCGTGGTCGGGCGGCTGCTGGAGGGCGACATCGAGCTCGGTGACCTCGGCGACCTGCTGCGCGGCCGCGACCGGCGCCGTTGATGGCGGCCCTCACCACCCCCGCCCCCGGCTCCTCCCGGCGCGAACCCGCCGCCCGCGGGCGGCTCCGGATCGCCGACCGGGTGTACGCCCGGATCGCCGCCCGGGCCGCCCGCGAGGCGCTCGCCGAGGTCTGGCAGGGGCGCGCCGAGCAGGGGAGCCCGCCGGTCGTCTCGGTCTCCGTCCCGGGCTCCACCGTCACCGTCCGGGTCGCCGTGGAGCTGCCCTTCCCCGCCGACCTGGCCGCACTGGCCCGGGCCGTGCGCGACCGGATCGCCACCCAGGTCCTGGGGCTCACCGGGACGCGGGTCGGCGAGGTGGTGGTGGTCGTCGAGAAGCTGGTGCCCAGGGGCGGGGCATGAGCGGGCCGACGCCGGGGGCGCTCCCGCCCGGCCCGCCGGAGCCGCCGGGCCTGCCCGAACCGCCGGAGAGGTCCGGCCCGCCGGCCGGGGCGTCGCCCGCCCCGCCGCCGGTCAGGGTGCCGCGGCTGCGGGCCCCGCGCACCACGGCCGCCGTCCTGGTCGCCACCGGCGCCCTGCTGCTCGCCGGAGCGCTGCTCTACGACGTGATCGCCGTCCGCACCGGGCTCCCCGCCGGCCGCTGGCGTGCCACCACCGCCGACGAACTGGCCACCCGCCACCTGGACGACCCCTGGGTCCTGCTCGGCGCCGGCGCGGCCGTCCTGCTCGGGGGCTGGCTGCTCTGGCTCGCCTTCGCCCCGGGGCTGCGGCGCTGGCTGTCGCTGCTCCCGCACGGTGGCACCTCCGCCGCCGTCGACCGGACCGGCGTGGGCACCCTCCTGGTCGACCGGGCGGCCGGGCTGCCGGGTGTCGAGCACCTCACGGTGCGGATCAACAGCCGCCGGGTGAAGGTCGTCCTGACCGGCCCGGCCGATCCGGCCTCGGTCCAGCGGCAGCTGCGGGACGAGCTCGCGCGGGTCACCCTGGCGCGGCCGCTGCGGCTCGACGTGAGGACGGGGCGCGGGCGGTCGCGCGGCTCCGGGGGTGCGGCCGCCCCGGCGGCCGGGGGAGGGGAGGCGTGATGACGCGGTCCACCGTCAACCGGGTGCTGCTCGGCGTGGCCGGCCTGGTGCTCCTGGTGGTCGGGGTGCTGGTGCTGGCCGGCGGCCTCGACCTGTACCGGCGGGTGGGCCTGGAGCCGCCGCGCCGGTGGCCGCTCGCCTCGCCCGACCGGCCGGTCCTCGGTGCCCGGGCCCGGACCCGCTGGGCGGGCCGGCCCTGGTGGTGGCCGGTCGTGATCGCCGCCCTGGTGGCCGTGGTGGCCGGCGCGGGGTGGTGGCTCTGGACGCAGCTCCGGCGCAGCACGTCGGCGACCGTCGCCGTCCCCACCCCCGGCGCGGGCGGGCTGCGGCTGCGGCTGAGCAGCCGGGCACTGGAGGAGGCGCTGGAGATCGGCACGGCCGCGCTCCCGGAGGTCGAGCGGGCCGGCGTCCGGCTGGTCCGCGGGCCGCGGCACCCGCGGCTGCGGGCCGCCGTCCGGCTGACCCCCGGGGGTGATCCCGCGGCCCTGGTCGAGCACTTCGAGACCGGCCCGCGCCGCGACGCCCGGGCCAGCCTCGGCCTGGCCGAGCTGCCCGCCGAGCTGCGGATCCGGGTGGTGGCGGCGAAGCCGGCCGCCGAACCCCGGGGCGGCGGCCGGCGCCGGGCCCCGCGGGTCCGGTAGCGGCGGGCCCGCGGAGCGGGCGTCAGAGGGTGCGCAGCGCGCCGCCGTCGACCGGCAGCATCACCCCGGTCAGGTAGGACGCGGCGGGGGAGAGCAGGAAGGCCGCGGCCCTGCCGAACTCCTCCGGGGTGCCGTACCGGCCGAGCGGGATGGCGGCGCTGTTCCGCTTCCGGGCCGCGTCGGCGTCGCCGCCGAGGGCGTCCAGCTCGCGGACCCGGTCGGTGTCGATCCGGGCCGGCAGCAGGCCGACCACCCGGATCCCGCGCGGGCCCAGCTCGTCGGCGAGCGACTTGGCGGCCATCGCCAGCCCGGGCCGCAGACCGTTCGAGATGCCGAGCCCGGGGATCGGCTGGCGGACCGAGCTGGAGAGCACGAAGCCGATCACCCCGCCCTCGCCGAGCACGTCGGCCGCGGCACGGGCGATCCGCAGCGCCCCCAGGAAGACCGACTCGAAGGCGTCCCGCCAGGCCTCCTCGGGCGTGGTGGCCACCGGGCCGGCCTGCGGGCCACCGACGCTGATCAGCACGCCGTCCAGCCGGCCGAAGCGCGCGACGGCCGTGGCGGGCAGGCGCCCGGCCGTCTCCGGGTCGGCGTTGTCGGCCACCAGGCCGTGCGCGGTGCCGGGGCCGCCGAGGGTGTCGAGCGCGGCGACGGCGGCGGCCACCGACTCCTCGCCCCGGCCGCTGACCAGCACCCGGGCGCCGTCGGCGGCCAGCTCGCGGGCGGCCGCGAAGCCGAGGCCCCGGGTCGCGCCGGTGACCACGTACACCTTGTCCTTCAGTCCGAGATCCATGGCCCCATCCTGCCGGGTCGCCGGGTGCGCGGGGTAGCCGCGGCGCGGTCGGCGCGGGCGGGAGCCGGTGTGCGTGCCCGCGGGCGCCACACGCTGGCCTTGACGTCGGCGTCAAGGTCTACCGTCGTACCCGGCGGTGCTCGGAGCTCCGCCGGACGGAAGGACGGGGTGCCATGCGGATCGGCGAGCTGGCGCAGCAGGCGGGCACGACCACGCGCGCCCTGCGGTACTACGAGCAGCTCGGGCTGTTGCCGGCCCGGCGGGCCGGCAACGGCTACCGCGCGTACGGCGAGGAGGACCTCCGGCTGCTCCGCCAGATCCGGACGCTCCAGGACTTCGGGTTCGGGCTGGAGGAGACCCGCCCGTTCGTGGAGTGCCTGCAGGCGGGCCATCCGGAGGGCGACTCCTGCCCGGCCTCGCTGGAGGTCTACCGGCGCAAGCTGGCCGAGCTGGACGAGTGCATCGGCCGGTTGCAGGAGGTCCGCGCCCAGGTGTCCGGGCAGTTTGCCCGGGCCGAGCGGGCCCGTGACGCCCTGGCGGCGGAGGCCGGTCAGGCACCCCAGTGCGAGTTGGCGACCGAGTGGGAGGAGCGGTAGATGGAAATCGCGGGCGTACCGGCGGTGACGGACGAGACGTTCGCCGCCGAGGTACTGGCGGCGGAGGGCCCGGTCCTGGTGGACTTCACGGCGGACTGGTGCCCGCCGTGCCGCCAGATGGTGCCGGTGCTGGCGGACATCGCGCGGGAGGAGGCGCACCGGCTGCGGGTGGTCAGCCTGGACGTGGACCGCAATCCCGTGACGCAGGCCGCCTATGCCGTGCTGTCGATGCCGACGCTGATGGTGTTCCGCGGCGGCGAGCCGGTGAAGGCGGTGGTCGGCGCGCGGGCCAAGGCCAGGCTGCTGCGCGAGCTGGACGACGTCCTGTAGGCACCGGGCGTCCCACGGGAGGCGGGGCCGCTCGGGTCAGGCCGGGCCGGGGCAGGTCAGGTCAGGCCGGGGCGGGCCGGGTCAGGCGGGAACCGCCACGGGTGCCACCTCGGCCTCGGCGGCCTCCTTGCGGCGGTCCTTGGCCTCGCGGCGGATCATCACCCAGATCCCGACCGGGATCATCGCGGTGAACAGCCACCACTGGATCGCGTAGGCCATGTGGGGCCCGATGTCGGAGTGGTTCGGCTCGGGCACCAGCGCGGGCTGCTCGGCGGGGGCCGGGGTGGTGGCGGTGAGCTCCAGGTAGCCGCCGAGCAGGGTGGCGCCGGTCTCCTTGGCCTGCTGGCCGGTGTTGATCAGGTTGAACTGGCGGTCCGGCAGGCCGGCCCGGTCGGGGATGCCGCTGCCGGCCGAGGTCTCGTCGGCCCGCATCCGGCCGGTGAGGACGACCTCGCCGGCCGGTACGGCGGGCACCGCCGGGTACGTGGTGGCGGAGCCGCCGGAGTCCACCCAGCCGCGGTTGACCAGGACGCTGCCCCGCCCGTCGGACAGCTTCAGCGGGGTGATCACGAAGTAGCCGATCGCCCCGCTGGAGTCGGTCCGCTTCCGAACGACGAACTCGTGCTCGGGGTCGTACTGCCCGGTGGCCGTCACCGTGCGCCAGGTCAGGTCCTTGGGAACGGTGAATCCGGGGGCCGTCGACAGGGTGTCGTACGGCACCGGCTGCACGGTGAGCGCCTGTGCGATCAGCTCGTTGCGGGCCACCCGCGCCTCGTGGCGGTGCAGTTGCCAGAACCCCAGCTTGATCGTGGCGGGGATCAGCAGCAGGGCGATCAGGACGGTGATCAGCCAGCGCCGGGTGAGGAGAAAACGGTACACACGGGCACGGTACGCCCACCTCACAACCGGATCACGCACCGGGGTGCGGGGCGACCTCGCGCAGCAACTGGAGGAAGGCGTCCTCGCCCACCACCGGCGTGCCGAGGTCCCGGGCCCGGCGGGCCTTGCCGCTCCAGCTGCCGGGCTCGTTGGTCACCAGCAGGCTGGTGAGGCGGCTCACCGAGGTGGCGATGTGGAGGCCGGCCTCGACCGCGCGGTCCTCCAGCAGCTCGCGGTCGGTCGCGGTGTCGCCGGTGAACGCCACCCGCATGCCCTGCACCAGCGGCTTGCCGTCCTCCCAGCGCCCGGGGTTCGGGTACGGGCACGGCGGGCGCTTCTTCGCCTGCCGGTACGAGGCGCCGGTCCACGACGCGCGGGCGGCGGAGACGGGCTCGTCCTGGCCGAGGTCGGTGACGGCGACGCAGTTCTGGAACGGCAGCGGGACGCCCCCCACCCGGGCCAGGTGCAGGCTGGGACGGAACGCCTCGGCGAGCACCCGGGCGTCGTCCAGGGCGTTGTGCGCCTGGCGCTGCTGGACGCCGAAGTACGCGGCGAGCGAGGACAGCTTGCCGTTGGGCAGCGGCAGCCGCAGGTCGCGGGAGAGCACCATGGTGCAGATCCGCCGGTCGACCGGGGCGTGCAGCCCGGCCCGGGAGAACTCGCGGGAGATCATGTTCCAGTCGAACAGCGCGTTGTGGGCGACCAGGACCCGGCCGCGCAGCCGCTCGGCGAACTCGCCGGCGACCTCGGGGAAGGTCGGCGCGCCCGCCAGGGCCTGGGCGGTGAGGCCGTGGATCCAGACCGGCCCTGGGTCACGCTCGGGGTTGACGAGGGTGTACCAGTGGTCGGTGACCTCGCCCTCGGCGTCCAGCTGGTAGACGCCCGCCGAGATGACCCGGTCCGAACGGCCGAGGCCGGTGGTCTCGACGTCCACCACCGCGAAGCCTCCGGCGGGGGCGGCGGAGCGCTGGGCGGGGACGGGGACGGCCCGTGGCGCGCCGGACGTCTCGGGCTGGATCGCATGCATGGTCAAACAGAATAAGCGCCACGGCCACCGGGTTCGGTCGGAATGTTGTCGAGCGCGGGCCGGAATAGAGTGGTGAGCGTATTCGTCGTACACCCAGTCGAATATCTCCTGGCTGCCGGACACCCCCAAGCAGCCGTTTCCCCGAAGGACGAACCCCCATGCGCGCCACCGTGATCCACGGCCCCAACGACATCCGGATCGAGGACGTACCGGACCCGGTGATCCAGCAGCCGACCGACGCGGTGGTCCGGGTGGTCAACGCCTGCATCTGCGGCAGCGACCTGTGGGCGTACCGGGGAGTGGCGGCCCGGGTGGCCGGCCAGCGGATCGGGCACGAGTTCCTCGGTGTGATCGAGGAGACCGGCTCCGAGGTGCGCGGCTTCAAGCGGGGCGACTTCGTGGTGGCGCCGTTCGTCTGGTCGGACGGCAGCTGTGACTTCTGTCTCGAAGGCCTGCAGACCTCCTGCCCGCACGGCGGGTTCTGGGGCCAGGTCGGCTCCGACGGCGGCCAGGGCGAGGCGGTGCGCGTCCCGTTCGCCGACGGCACGCTGGTGGCACTGCCGAAGGACGCGGCGGGCGACGAGAAGCTGCTGCCCGGCCTGCTGGCACTCTCCGACGTGATGGCCACCGGGCACCACGCCGCCGTCTCGGCGCGGGTGCGGCCGGGCGCCACCGTGGCGGTCGTCGGTGACGGCGCGGTGGGCCTGTGCGGCGTACTGGCGGCGCACCGGCTCGGCGCGGGCCGGATCATCGCGCTCGGCCGGCACACCGCCCGGACGGACCTGGCCCGCCGGTTCGGGGCGACCGACGTGGTCGCCGAGCGCGGCGAGGCCGCGATCGAGGCGGTCAAGGAGCTGACCGGCGGCCTGGGCGCGCACGCCGTGCTGGAGGCGGTCGGCACCGAGGAGTCGATGCGGACGGCCGTCTCGATCACCCGCGACGGCGGCGCGGTCGGTTACGTCGGCGTGCCGCACGGCGGCAGCGCCGGTGTGGACATCGGCCAGATGTTCGGCCGCAACGTCGCGCTGGGCGGCGGGGTCGCCCCGGCCCGTGCCTACATCCCCGAGCTGCTGCCGGACGTGCTCTCCGGCGCCATCGAGCCCGGTCTGGTCTTCGACCGCACGGTCGGCCTGGAGGGCGTCCCGGACGGTTACCGGGCCATGGACGACCGCTCCGCGCTGAAGGTCCGCATCGCGTTCTGACCCTGCCGCGACGCCGACCGGCCGGCACCTCCCCGTGGTGGGGCGGTGCCGGCCGGCCGGTTCTCCGGGTGCCGGGCCGTCAGCTGTAGTAGCCGAAGACGTCGGCGATCAGGTGGGCCGGTGCGCCGGAGCCGTTGAGCAGGTTGACCTTGCCGTCGGCGCCGACCGGGACGACGACGAGGTTGGCGATGGTCAGGTTGGGTGTCCAGTTGAGGTTGGACGAGGTCGGCAGTGCGGCGCCGCCGGCCCAGGCGATCAGCATGCCGCTGCCGTCGGTCTCGGTGACGGTGATGTTGAGGACGACGGCCTTGGCCCCGGCGGGCACGCCGGCCCGGCCGGCGATCTGGAGCGGGACGGTGTCCCGCCCGGCGACCTTGCCGGTGCCGGGACGGCCGACGCCCTCACGGGTGTCGAGCAGGCGGTCCGGGCTGACGGGGCTGTAGGTGGCGCCGGAGGCGTTGTCGGTGTAGTAGCCGAAGACGTCGGCGATCAGGTGGGCGGGTGCGCCGGAGCCGTTGAACAGGTTGACCTTGCCGTCGGCACCGACCGGGACGACCACCAGGTTGGGGATCGTCTGCCCGGGCGTCCAGTTGAGGTTGGAGGTCGCGGGCTGGGGAGCGCCGCCGGCCCAGGCGGTGACCATGCCGCTGCCGTCGGTCTCGGTGGCGGTGATGTTGAGGACGACGGCCTTGGCCCCGGCGGGCACGCCGGCGCGACCGGTGATCTGGAGGGCGAAGGCCTCGCGGCCGCCCACCTTGCCCGTACCGGGACGGCCGATGGCCTCGCGGGTGTCGAGGACGCGCTCGGGGCTGACCGTGTTGTAGGTGGAGCCGGAGACGTTGTCGGTGTAGTAGCCGAAGACGTCGGCGATCAGGTGGGCGGGTGCGCCGGAGCCGTTGAACAGGTTGACCTTGCCGTCGACGCCGACCGGGACGACCACCAGGTTGGGGATCGTCTGCCCGGGCGTCCAGTTGAGGTTGGAGGCGTTGGGCCGCGGTGCCCCGCTGGCCCAGGCGGTGATCATGCCGTTGCCGTCGGTCTCGGTGGCGGTGATGTTCAGCGCGACGGCCTTGGCGCCCAGCGGCACGCCGGCGCGGCCGGCGATCTGGAGCGGGACGGTGTCCCGCCCGGCGACCTTGGTGCTGCCGGGACGGCCGATGCCCTCCCGGGTGTCGAGCAGGCGGACCGGGCTGACGCTGTTGAAGGTGGAGCCGTGGTCCGCCGCGGTGACCGAGACCACGTGCAGGTTCTGCGCGCTGTCGCGGTAGACGAAGCCGCCGCCGAAGCGGTCGGCGCTCCAGTTCACCTGGGAGGGGTAGTCGACGAGCCGCAGCGGCAGCTCGCGGGTGACGGCGGTGCCGGTCTCGAAGGTGACCAGGGTGCTGCGGTTGGCGGTCGGCGAGTACTCGTAGAACAGGTACCCGGCGCCCATGGACAGCGCACCCGCCCGGACCGGGACGGTGGCGCCGGTGGTGAGGTTGATGACGCCCGCGGCGCCCGAGGCACTGGACCAGTAGAGCCAGCCGTGGGCGGCCATGACGGTGGTGAGGTCCGAGGTGGCGCCGGTCTGCACGGTGCGGGTCTGCTGACGGGTGGCCAGGTCGGTCACCGCGATCTCGCCCTGCTTGGCCGTCGCCGCGTAGAGGGCACCGGCGTCGATGGTGGCGGCCTGGATGCCGATGGTGCCGGCGATCACGGCGCCCGGGTTGGCGGAGTCGATGTCGATGACACCGCGTGAGGTGCCCTCGGCACCGTTCCTGATCAGCACGTAGCGGCCGGCGGCCTCGATGAGGCCACCCAGGTTGCTCATGCCGCCCGCGGGCCGGACCACCCGGACGTCCTTGCCGGTGCGGATGAACAGGGCCTTCTCGGCGTACCGGGCCACCGGGTCGATGTAGGTGTCCAGGTGGACGACACGGCCGTCCCCGGTGCCCATCTGCCGGGCGCAGGGGACGTCGTAGCGGCAGTTGTACGCGGCTTCGGTGAACCCGGCCTCGGCGCCCAGCGAGAGCCGCGGGGTGGTGGCCGGCTGCCGGCCGAGCGTCACGTTCTGCTGGTAGTAGCCGTCCACCGGGCCGCTGCCGGTCTCGGTGGTGGTGAGGACGCCGGCCGCCAGGCTGATGTCCCGCACCGTGTGCGGGTCCGGGGCCACGGTGTGGCCGGTCGTGAGGACGGACGGCAGGGCCTCGCCGGACGGGAGGACCTTGCGGACCTTCCAGTCACCGGAGTCCTGGCCGCCCTCGGCCAGGACGGAGCCGTCCGGAGCCTGGACCAGGGTCGGGGAGGCGTAGGGGAGCAGGGTGACCGGCGGGCCGCCCACGAGCGACTGGGCGCGGAGCTCCTTCTGCGGGGGCTTGGCCGAGGAGTAGTCGGTGGTGCCGGGCCAGAAGGCGGTGATCAGCCAGTTGTCGGTCAGGCCGATCGAGGTCGGGCGGGTCTGGGCCGTGAACGGGAGGACGATCTCGCCGTCCAGTTTGAGGGGCTTGCGGGACAGCACGTGGACCGAGCAGTCGTTGGCCATCCACGCCACGCGGTCCCGGCCGAGGGCCGCGGGCCCGACGCACGAGGAGACGGCCGGGTCGGTGGGGGCCGTCGGCAGCGAGACGTTCAACTCGCCGGTGACAGTGTCGGCGAGGGCGACGTGGAAGCGTCCCGCGCTGTCGTTGTAGCCGAGGAACGCCTGCTTGGCGTCGCCGCCGAGGACCCTGACGCGCTCGGGCAGACCGCCGGCCATGGCCCAGTCGAGCGGCACGATCACCGTGGTGTCGGCGCCGCTGGGGCGCAGGAACGCCAGGCTCCCCAGCTTGAGGGTCGAGGCGCCGGGGGCGGTCGGCACCGAGGTGCTGACGAGCATCGAACTGCCGAACAGGCCCTCGGCGAAGCGCTGGTCGGCCGTCTGCAGGATCGTCACCGCACCGGTCGTCATGTCCTTGAGCTTCCAGGACGTCTCGGCCGAGTTGGGGTAGGTGTAGGCGACGGCCGTGTCCGAACCGGCGCCGTACTTGGCGGTGGTGCGGTTGGCGGCGTAGAAGTCGCTGGCGACGACCTGGGTGGCGCCGGTGTCGTAGGCGGTCCAGGCGAAGTTGCCGTCGCGCTGGGCGTGCAGGAAGCCCTTGTCGCCCGCGGCGAGCAGCTCATCGGTGTGCGGAGTGGGCAACGGCTGCCCGGGGACGACCAGTTCGGGCAGCGCGGCGCCGGTGTCGGCGGTCCCGGCGGGTGCGGCCGGCGCCGCGGTCGCGACGGGCGCCAGGCCTGCGAGGCCGAGGGCGGACGCCAGGAGCGGGGCCGCGAACAGGCGGGCCCGTCTCGTGGAGGTGGATTTCGGTGGCACGGTGGTGTTCCCCCCCGGTGTACTGCGCCTCGGATCGCTCATTCGTCCGAAAACTGATGGAAGGTCGGATCACGAGCAGGCGCGTGAATATGACGGTCCGAACTCATGAAGATCTCATGAGTGGCAGGACAGTACCACCGTGAAACGACGCCTCCGCGAGGGGTCGGTCGTATGCGCCTCCGGCCGTCGGAATGGTCTGATTTCAGCCAATTGACTAGCGCGACGGGGTGAACGGCTGGCTGATCGCGGTCAAGACCTTTCGGCGCGGGCATGACGCTCCTAGCATTGCGCGGCGCGCATCCGGACTGTGACGCCCCTCACGTCCGATCGTTCCACTGGTGCCACCACTACGCCGAAGGAGTGAGGAGACAGAGTGGAATCGCCGCCGATCACCACTGCCCCTACGGAAGTCCAACTCATTGAGGAGAGCGAGGAGTTCCGCACACTGCGGCGCTCGTTCCAAAGCTTCGCGTTCCCGGTCACCATCGGATTCGTCCTCTGGTACCTGCTGTACGTCCTGCTCTCCAGCTACGCGCCCGGTCTGATGGGCACCAAGGTGGTCGGGCACGTCAACGTCGCCCTGGTGCTCGGGCTGGCGCAGTTCGTCACCACCTTCGCCATCGCGGCCTGGTACGCGCGCTACGCGGACCGGCGGCTCGACCCGCCCGCCACCGCGATCCGCGAGGCCCAGGGCGCCGTGGTCCACGCCCCCCGGGAGGCCGCCGAATGACCCTGCTCGCCAGTTCCGCCACCGAGCACCGCGGCCTCACGATGACCCTGTTCGGGATCTTCGTGCTGACCACCCTCGGCATCACCGTCTGGGCCGGCCGGCAGACCAAGGACGCCGCCGACTTCTACGCCGGCGGCCGCGGCTTCACCGGATTCCAGAACGGCCTGGCCATCTCCGGCGACTACATGTCCGCCGCGTCCTTCCTCGGCATCGCCGGTGCCATCGCGCTCTCCGGCTACGACGGCTTCCTCTACTCGATCGGCTTCCTGGTCGCCTGGCTGGTCGCGCTGCTGCTGGTCGCCGAACCGCTGCGCAACTCCGGCCGCTACACGATGGCGGACGTGCTCGCGTTCCGGATGCGGCAGCGCCCGGTCCGCACCGCGGCCGGCATCTCCACCATCGTGGTGTCGATCTTCTACCTGCTCGCCCAGATGGTCGGCGCCGGGACGCTGGTGGCGCTGCTGCTGGGGGTCAGCGGCGACGGCGCCAAGCAGCTGACCATCGTCGCCGTCGGCGGGCTGATGGTCGTCTACGTGGTGATAGGGGGCATGAAGGGCACCACCTGGGTGCAGATCGTCAAGGCGGTCCTGCTGATCGCGGGCACCGCGCTGATGACCTTCCTGGTGCTGGCCAAGTACCACTTCAACCCCTCCGCGCTGCTCGGCGCCGCCGCCGACGCCAGCGGCAAGGGGGCGGCCTTCCTGGAGCCGGGGCTCAAGTACGGCGCCAGCGGCACCAGCAAGCTCGACTTCATCAGCCTCGGGATCGCGCTGGTCCTCGGCACCGCCGGGCTCCCGCACATCCTGGTCCGCTTCTACACCGTGCCCACGGCCAAGGCGGCCCGGAAGTCCGTGCTCTGGGCGATCGGCATCATCGGCGGCTTCTACCTGATGACGCTCGCGCTCGGCTTCGGCGCGGCGGCCCTGGTCGGCCCGAAGGCGATCAAGGCGGCCAACGCGGCCGGCAACACCGCCGCCCCGCAGCTCGCCGAGCAGCTCGGCGGCGGCCCGGGCACCACCGGCGGGGCGATCCTGCTGGCGGTGATCTCCGCGGTCGCCTTCGCCACCATCCTGGCCGTGGTGGCCGGGCTGACCCTGGCCTCCTCGGCCTCCTTCGCCCATGACCTGTACGCCAACGTCATCCGGCGCGGCCGGGCCACCGAGAAGGAGGAGGTGCTCTCCGCGAAGTGGGCCGCCGTCGCGATCGGCGCGGTCGCCATCGTGCTCAGCCTCTTCGCGGGGAAGCTGAACACCGCCGCCCTGGTCGCACTGGCCTTCGCGGTGGCCGCCTCGGCCAACCTGCCGACCCTGCTCTACTCGCTCTTCTGGAAGCGCTTCAACACGGTCGGCGCGGTCAGCTCGGTGTACGCCGGACTGATCTCCTCGGTGACGCTGGTGATCTTCTCGCCGGTCGTCTCGGGCGCCAAGACCTCGCTCTTCCCGCACTCCGACTTCCACTGGTTCCCGTTGGAGAACCCCGGACTGGTCTCCATCCCGATCGGATTCCTCGCCGGGTGGATCGGCACCCTGCTGGCCAAGGAGAAGGCCGACCCGGCGAAGTACGCTGAACTGGAGGTCCGCTCGCTGACCGGACTGGGCGCCCACTGACGGGCGGCCGATGACTAAGCTGGCCCGGCCCGGTCGTCTCGGCGGCCGGGCCGGCCGCATTCCTGCGGACCGGCCGCAGAACTCGGGAAGGGAACGCCGTGCTCCTCGACACCTTCGGCCGGCGCGCCGTCGACCTGCGGGTCTCCCTCACCGACCGGTGCAACCTGCGCTGTACCTACTGCATGCCCGAGGAGGGCCTGCAGTGGCTGGCCAAGCCGGACCTGCTCACCGACGAGGAGATCGTCCGGCTGGTGACGGTCGCCGTCCGGGACCTCGGTGTCCGGGAGGTCCGGTTCACCGGTGGCGAGCCGCTGCTGCGGCCCGGGCTGGTCGGCATCGTCGCGGCCTGCGCCGGGCTCGACCCGCGCCCCGAGCTCTCCCTCACCAGCAACGGGATCGGCCTCGCCCGGACGGCGGAGGCGCTGCGGGCCGCCGGGCTGGACCGGGTCAACGTCTCGCTCGACACCCTCGACCCGGACACCTTCCACACCCTCACCCGCCGCCACCGCCACCAGGACGTGCTGTCCGGTCTGGCCGCCGCCGAGGCCGCCGGGCTGGTGCCGGTCAAGCTGAACGCAGTGCTGATGCGCGGGGTGAACGACCACGAGGCGCCCGAGCTGCTGGCCTGGTGCCTGGAGCGCGGCTACGAGCTGCGGTTCATCGAGCAGATGCCGCTGGACGCCCAGCACGGCTGGGACCGGTCCCGGATGATCACCGCCGAGGAGATCCTGGACCGCCTCGCCGCCCGGTTCACGCTCACCCCCGAGCCCTCCGCCCGGCGCGGTGCGGCGCCGGCCGAACGCTGGCTGGTGGACGGCGGCCCGGGCCGGGTGGGCGTGATCGCCTCCGTCACCCGGCCCTTCTGCCGGGCCTGCGACCGGACCAGGCTCACCGCCGACGGGCAGGTGCGCAACTGCCTCTTCGCGACGGGTGAGACTGACCTGCGGTCCGCGCTGCGCTCGGGCGGCAGCGACGCCGAGATCGGCGAGCTGTGGCGGGTCGCGATGTGGGGCAAGAAGGCCGGCGCCGGGATCGACAACCCGGAGTTCCACCAGCCCGACCGGCCGATGTCGGCGATAGGCGGCTAGCCCGGCGGCCGGCTACCGGCGGCCGGTTCGGCGTTCGGTCGGGCCGTGGCCGTTCCCGGTCGGGTCAGTCGGTCTCGGGCGTCCAGTCGGCAAAGGCGACGACCTCCTTGAGGAACCCGCGCACGCCGAGGAACTGCGCGAGGTGCTCGCGGTGCTCCCCGCAGGCCAGCCAGGTCTTGCGCCGGTCCGGGGTGTGCAGCTTGGGGTTGTTCCACACCAGCACCCAGTCGGCGTCCGCCCGGCAGCCCTTGGCGGAGCAGACCGGGGCCTGCGGCTGGGGGGAGTCCGGAAAGAGCATGGGGCCGTCCTCGAACGGTGGGCGGGGTGTCGTCACCGCCAGTCTGTCACGCGCCGTGTGTCACGCGTTCGGGCCGCTGCCGGATCCGGGCATGGCGACGCCGGGCAGCCACGGGGGGAGCCGCCCGGCGTCGGTCCGTCGCTCCGACGGGGGATGCGGAGCGCGTACGCAGTATGTCACGGCGAGACCCTCGGGTGGGGAGGTCTTGCATGATTAATCTGAGGTTCTTTTGAGCTTTCCGTAGCGGTGGCCGGCAGAAATCCAGCCAAAACGGACGGTCAGTTCGACCCCTGTGAAGGATCGGTGGGTACATCCTTGGTCCCACCCTTACCGTGCGTCGCACCCGCACCACCTCTACCACCGGGCCCGAGCATCAGCGGGACGTCCGGCGGGACGTCGAAGGTGCTCGGCAGGCCCGGGGCGCGTTCGCGGCCCGCGTTGGCGATCAGCACGGCGAAGTACGGCAGCAGGACGGCCCCGGCCAGCGCACCGACCGCCAGCCAGCGCTGGACGTCCCAGAGGATCACCGCCAGCAGCACGCAGACCGTGCGCAGCAGCATCGAGGCGACGTAGCGGCGCTGCCGACCGCGGACGTCCTCGCTGAGGCTGCTGCGAGCCCCCGTGATCCGGTGGACCTCTCCACCGCCGGCACGCTTGCCCATGTGTCCTACCGCCCTCGTCCACGCTCCCGCGCGTCTCGCCGCGCGGCCACCTCACGGTACGCCCGGCCGGGACCGGCGGCGAGACCGGGGCGGACGGACACGCGCTACCGGGGCCGGGCGAGGTACTCCGGCGGCACCGCGGCGGTCAGCCAGACGCCGTTGGCGCTGATCCGGAACTCGTGGCCGGCCGCCGCCATCGCGGCGGCGTCGACCGAGAGCACCACCGGCCGGCCGTGCCGGGAGCCGACCCGCACGGCCGTGTCGGTGTCGGCCGAGAGGTGGACGTCCTGCCGGGCCATCGGCAGCAGGCCGTCCCGGAAGATCGCGTCCAGGCTCCGGGAGGCGGTGCCGTGGAACAGCACCGCCGGGGGCTCGGCGGCGGCCAGACCGAGGTCGACCGCCACCGTGTGCCCCTGGTTGGCACGGATCGAGAGACCGTCCTCGGAGTAGCCGAAGCGGCGCTTGTTGTTGGTCGCCACCACGTGGTCCAGCTCGGCCCTGGTCAGCCGGCCGCCCTTGGCCGCGAGGGCGGCCAGCAGGACGTCGACCCGTACCCAGCCGGCCTCGTCCAGGGTGATCCCGATCCGCTCGGGCTCGTGCCGCAGGACGCGGGACAGCATCTTGCTGGTCCTGACCGTGCGCTTCTCGTCCATCTCTCGATCCTTCCCCCGTGGCGGCCGGGCGTCAGGACGCCTGGCTGACCGAACTCATGTTGAAGTCCGCCACCCGGACGGGCGGCATCGCGGTGCGGGTGAACCAGTCGCTCCACTCGCGCGGCAGGCAGCGCTCGGTGCGGCCCGCCTCGGTGATCCGGTCGAGCAGGTCCACCGGCGACTCGTTGAAGCGGAAGTTGTTGACCGCGCCGACGACCTCGCCGTTCTCCACCAGGTAGACGCCGTCCCGGGTGAGGCCGGTGAGCAGCAGCGTCGCCGGGTCCACCTCGCGGATGTACCAGAGGCAGGTGAGCAGCAGGCCGCGCTCGGTGCGGGCGATCATCTCGTCCAGGGTCGGCGCGGCCGCCTGGTCGGCCGTCTCCAGGACGAGGTTGTCGATCGCCGGCCGCAGCGGCAGGCCGGTGAGGCCGGCCGAGTGCCGGCTGGTGACCAGCCCGGCCAGCTCGCCGTCGCGGATCCAGTCGGTGCCGGCCAGCGGCTCGCCGTTGTCGAAGACCGAGACGTCGCCGCCGGTGGAGTGCGCGAGGACGAACGGCGCGGCCTCCAGGCCCGGCTCGTGCGGGTCGGAGCGCAGCGTCAGCGGCAGCTTGGCCAGCCGGTCGCCGATCCGGGTGCCGCCGCCGGGCTTGGAGAACACCGTCCGGCCCTCGGCGGCGTCCCGGCCGCCGGCCGACCACGACAGGTAGACCATCAGGTCGGCGACGGCGGAGGGCGGCAGCAGCGTCTCGTACCGGCCGGCCGGCAGGTCGATCCGCCGTGCGCCCCAGCCGAGCCGCTTGGTCAGCTCGGCGTGCAGGGCGGTGACGTCGACGTCGGTGAAGTCCTGGGTGGCGGCGCCGGCCCAGGCCGAGCCGGAGAGGTCGGCCGTCTTGGCGTTCAGCTCGACCATGCCGGTCGGCTGGTCGTGGCGCAGCCGCAGGCCGGTGGAGGTGCCCAGGTAGCTGGTGACCAGCTCGTGCCGGGCGAAGCCGTAGAGCAGCTCGCCCTGGGCGGCGGCCCGGGCGAAGGCCTCGCCGAGGGCGGGGGCGAAGGCGGCGAAGACCTCGATCGAGGTCTCGGCCGGCGGCTCGGTGAAGTCGGGCGAGGCGGGACGCCCGGCCACCGGGGGCTGGGCGTCCTCGGCCGGGCCGGCCGCGCGGGCGGCGTCCTCGGCGGCCCGGACCAGGCTCTCCACCTCGTCCGGGGTGACGGCCTCGCGGGAGACCACCCCGGACGCGGTGCCCTCGGCCCCGGCGACGGTGGCGATCACGGTGAGCCGGCGGCCGCGGGTGACGCCGTTGGTGGTGAGCGCGTTGCCGGCCCAGCGGAGGTTGGCCGTCGACTCCTCGTCGGCGATCACCACGCAGCCGTCGGCGCGGGAGAGGCCGAGCGCCAGCTCGACGAGTTCGTGGGGCTGCGTCGCGGCCATCAGTGACCCGCCTCCTGCTGGGTGTTGAGCACGTTGACGTTGCGGAACAGTGCGGACGGGCAGCCGTGGCTGACCGCCGCGACCTGGCCGGGCTGGGCCTTGCCGCAGTTGAAGGCGCCGCCGAGGACGTAGGTCTCCGGGCCGCCGACGGCCGCCATCGAGCCCCAGAAGTCGGTGGTGGTGGCCTGGTAGGCGAAGTCCTTCACCTGCCCGGCGAGTTCGCCGTTCCTGATGGCGTACGCGCGCTGGCCGGTGAACTGGAAGTTGTAGCGCTGCATGTCGATCGACCAGGAGCGGTCGCCGACGATGTAGAGGCCGTTCTCCACGCCGGCGAACAGGCCCTCGGTGGACGGGCCGTCGGCGGCCGGCTGGAGCGAGACGTTGGCCATCCGCTGCACCGGGACGTGGGCCGGGGAGTCGGCGAAGGCGCAGCCGTTGGAGCGGTCGAAGCCCTTGAGCTTCGCCATCGCGCGGTCCAGCTGGTAGCCGACCAGGACGCCGTCCTTGACGAGGTCCCAGGACTGCGTGGCGACGCCCTCGTCGTCGTAGCCGATGGTGGAGAGGCCGTGCTCGGCGGTGCGGTCACCGGTGACGTGCATCAGCCCGGAGCCGTACTGCAACGTGCCCAGCCGGTCGAAGGTGGCGAAGGAGGTGCCGGCGTAGGCGGCCTCGTAGCCGAGCGCGCGGTCCAGCTCGGTGGCGTGACCGATCGACTCGTGGATGGTCAGCCAGAGGTTGGACGGGTCGACCACCAGGTCGTAGTGGCCGGCCTCGACGCTCGGCGCCTTCATCTTCTCGGCCAGCAGCACGGGCAGTTCGGCCAGCTCGGCCTCCCAGTCCCAGCCGGTGCCCCGCAGGTACTCCCAGCCGCGGCCGGCCGGCGGGGCCAGGGTGCGCATCGAGTCGAAGGCCCCGGTCCGCTCGTCCACCGAGGTGGCCTCCACCGTCGGGTGCAGCCGGATCCGCTGCTGGGTGGTCACCGTCCCGGCGGTGTCGGCGTAGAACTTGTTCTCCTGCACCGTCAGCAGGGTGGCCTGGACGTGCGAGACGCCCTCGGCGGCCAGCAGCCGCGAGCTCCAGCCGGCGAGCAGCGCCGTCTTCTCCGCGTCCGGCACCTCGAAGGGGTTCACCTCGTACGCCGAGATCCAGGTCGCGTCCGGGTACACCGGCTCGTCGGCCAGCTCGACCCGCTCCTTCGACCCGGCCGCCCGGCTGATCCCGCCCGAGAGCCGGGCCACCGCGACGGCCTGCTCGGCGACCTTCGCCGCCGCGGCCGTCGTCAGGTCCACCCCGGCGGCGAAGCCCCAGGCGCCGTCCAGCAGCACCCGGACGGCGAAGCCGAGCTGCACGCTGTCGGAGGTGCCGGCCGGGCGGGCGTCGCGCAGCCGCCAGGAGGCGCTGCGGACCCGCTCCAGCCGGAAGTCGGCGTGCGCGGCGCCGAGTTCGCGCGCCCGGGTGAGGGCGGCGTCGGCCAGCGCGCGCAGCGGGAGGGCGAGGAACTGCGGGTCGACGGCGCGCCCGCGCGGGGCGCCGGCGCTGCTGGTCGGGGGCATCGGAGGCAATCGGGCTCCCTGGTCGGAGGGATGGCGGTGCGGGCAGCCCCGGACAGGGCTACCCGCATCGCATCATTTCCCGTTCACAGGGTTTCGGCCAGCGCATTTACCTCGTGACACGCGCCGGCCGTCGCCGTCGGGCGGCCCGTCAGGCCACGCCCTCCCACCAGCCGTCCAGCTCCGGCGGGTTGTCGACGTCGACCCGCTCGCCGGGGCGCGGCACCACCAGCGGGACGGCCTGCTGCTTGGCCTCCGCGAGCAGCCGTTCGATCGGCTCGGCCCACGGGTGCAGGCCCAGGTTGAAGGTGCACCAGTGGACCGGGACGAGCAGGCCGGCGCCCAGCTCGCGGTGGGCGCGGACGGCGTCCTCGGGGGTCATGTGGATGTCCGCCCAGGCCGCGTCGTAGGCGCCGATCTGGACGAGGGCGGCGTCGAACGGGCCGTGCTGCGCGCCGATCTGCGCGTAGCCCTCGAAGTAGCCGGAGTCCCCGGTGTAGAAGACCTTGCGGGTGGGGCCGGCGATCACCCAGGAACCCCAGAGCGTGGTGTTGCGGGTCAGACCGCGGCCGGAGAAGTGGTGCGCCGAGGTGAGGGTGACGGTGAGCTCGCCCAGGTGGCAGGCCTCGTCCCAGTCCAGCTCGATGATCCGGTGCTCCGGGACGCCCCAGCGGCGCAGGTGGCCGCCGATGCCCAGCGGCACCGCGAACGGCGCCGACTGGCTGCGCACCAGGCGCTTGACCGTCGCCATGTCCAGGTGGTCGTAGTGGTCGTGCGAGATCAGCACCGCGTCGACCTGCGGCAGCTCCTCCAGCTCCACCGGGACGGGGTGCAGCCGCTTCGGGCCGACCTGCGCGGCGGGGGAGCAGCGGTCGCTCCAGATCGGGTCGAGCAGCACCCGGGTGCCCTCGATCTCGACCAGCGCCGAGGCGTGCCCGTACCAGGTGATCTCCACGCCCTCCGCGGCCGGGCCCGGGGCGCCGGCCGGGCGGACCGTCGGCACCGGGTGTGCGGGCACCCGGCCGGCCCGGTCGAACAGCATCCGGCGCACGGTGGCGCGGTCGATGTCGGGCGCGGCCCCGGCCCGGGCCAGGGCGGACGGCGCGTTGTGGAAGACGCCGTCGCGGTACTGCGGGGAGTTGCGCACCCGCTCCTCGCGCTCGCCGTCCGGCCGCCGCCCGAAGGCCGCGGGCAGGTCGCGCAGCGACCAGGCGGCCGCTCCGGCGCCGGCCACGAGGGCGGCCAGGGCCAGCAGGCGTCCGTTCCGGCGGGCGGTACCGGGCTGTGCCCCGCTCATGCGGCCACCTCGCTGTGCCCGGTGGTCGCGTCGCGGGAGACGCACCTTCCGACGGGTCGCTCGCTTCGCTCGCTCATCGCGCTCTGCCTTCACTCGGGGCCCGTCCGGGGAGTGGCACGGGCGGCCCCGGTTGTCCCGCACCACGGGGGCAACGGGTACGCCGCGGCAGGTGTTCCCGTGGCTGCCGGTACGGCCGCCGCGGGGTCCCGGCGGAGCCGGCGGGCACCCGGGTGGGGAGCCGGAGGTCACAGGGCCGGTGCGGTGGCCGTCGCGCGGCAAGGTTACGGCGGGTGCGCGCCGGGGGAAAGCCGTTGGCCGGGGATTGTCGGATTGCGACAGTTACGCCGCTGAGGCGCTGTGGGAGAACGATTCGCCGCCGCCCCGGAGCGACCGATAGCGTCACACTGCGTGCGCGTTCCGCCGCACGCACCTTTACGGAGAGAGGTGGATCGTTGAGCCGCTCGGTTCTCGTCACCGGAGGAAACCGGGGCATCGGCCTCGCGATCGCGCTGGCCTTCGCCGAGGCGGGCGACAAGGTCGCCATCACCAGCCGTTCGGGCGAGGTGCCCGAGGCGCTGGCGAAGTACGACGTCCTCGCCGTGCGCTGCGACATCACCGACAACGCCCAGGTCGACGCGGCGTTCACCGAGATCGAGGCCAAGCACGGCGGTGTGCAGGTGCTGGTCGCGAACGCGGGCATCACCAAGGACACCCTGATGCTGCGCATGACCGAGGACGACTTCACGTCGGTCGTGGACACCAACCTCACCGGCGCTTTCCGGGTGGTCAAGCGCGCCTCCAAGCTGATGATGCGGGCCCGCACGGGCCGGGTCGTGCTGATCTCCTCGGTCGTCGGCCTCTCCGGCTCGCCGGGCCAGGCGAACTACGCCGCGTCCAAGGCCGGCCTGGTCGGCTTCGCGCGCTCGCTGGCGCGCGAGCTGGGCCCGCGCAACATCACCGTCAACGTGGTCGCCCCCGGCTTCGTCGACACCGACATGACCGCTGTGCTCAGTGACGAGCGCCGCAAGGAGATCGTCTCGGGCGTGCCGCTGGGCCGTTACGCAGCGCCTGCCGAGATCGCCTCCACCGTGCGGTTCCTCAGTTCGGACGAGGCCGCGTACATCACCGGAGCCGTCATTCCTGTCGACGGCGGATTGGGCATGGGTCACTGAACATGAGTGGAATCCTCGAAGGCAAGCGGATCCTGATCACGGGCGTGCTGATGGAGTCCTCCATCGCCTTCCAGACCGCGAAGCTCGCCCAGGAGCAGGGTGCGGAGATCATCCTCACCGCCTTCCCGCGCCCGTCCCTCACCGAGCGGATCGCCAAGAAGCTGCCGAAGCCGGTCAAGGTGCTGGAGCTCGACGTCTCCAGCGAGGAGCAGCTGGCCGGCATCGCCGACCAGGTCCGCGAGCACCTGCCGACCCTGGACGGCATCGTCCACTCGATCGGCTTCGCCCCGCAGGACGCCCTGGGCGGCAACTTCCTGAACACGCCGTGGGAGTCCGTGGCCACGGCCATGCAGGTCTCGGCGTTCTCGCTGAAGTCGCTCACCACGGCGCTGCTGCCGCTGATGCAGGACGGCGGGGCCGTGGTCGGCCTGACCTTCGACGCCCAGTTCGCCTGGCCGAAGTACGACTGGATGGGCCCGGCCAAGGCCGCGCTGGAGGCCACCTCCCGCTACCTGGCCCGTGACCTCGGCTCGCGCAACATCCGGGTCAACCTGGTCTCGGCGGGCCCGATCGGCTCGATGGCTGCCAAGTCCATCCCGGGCTTCGCCGACCTCGCCGCCACCTGGGACGCCCGCTCCCCGCTGAAGTGGGACCTGAACGACGCGGAGCCGGCCGGCCGCGGTGTCGTCGCCCTGCTCTCGGACTGGTTCCCGAAGACCACCGGCGAGATCGTCCACGTGGACGGCGGCCTGCACGCCATCGGCGCCTGACGCCCGGCACCCGCGCCGCTGCCCGGCACCCCCTCCGCGGGGGTGCCGGGCAGCGGCGTTCGTGCTTCCCGGAGCGTCGCCGGGGTCAGCCGTCGGACGGGCTGCAGGCGCCGATGGCGCGGCCGGCCTCGACGGAGGCGCGCTGCGGGTCGCCGGCCCGGATCGCCTGCACGATCGTGTCGTGCCCGAGGTAGCGGTCCGCGATCAGCTCGGGGCCGACGTCGTGGCGCAGGTGCGCACGGGTGACCTCGCCGAGGTCGGCGTAGACCGCGGCGAGGACGTCGTTGTGGGCGGCGGCGACGACGGCCTGGTGGAAGGCGGCGTCGGCCTGGATGAAGTCCTCGGTGTTGCCGGACTCCCAGGCGTCCTCGCGGCGGGCGAGCGTGGCGTCCAGCAGAGCGAGGTCGCGGTCGGTGCGGCGGCCGGCGGCGAGGCCGGCGGCGGAGGTCTCCAGGGCGACGCGGAGCTCGGCGACCTGGGCGAGGTCGGCGTCGGCGAAGCGCCGGTGCATGACCCCGGCCAGTTCGCTGGTCGCGAGGACGTAGGTGCCCGAGCCCTGGCGGATGTCCAGCAGGCCGTTGTGGGCGAGGGCGCGGACGGCCTCGCGGACGGTGTTGCGGGCGACGCCGAGCTGTTCGACCAGGGCGGCCTCGGTCGGGATGCGCGAGCCGACCGGCCATTCGCCCGAGGTGATCTGGGCGCGCAGCTGCGCGATCACCTGGTCGGACAGCGGGGTGCGCTTCGGCGAGGACAGCGCCACGGGTACTCCTTGCGGCTTCGGGTCGCGGGTGGGGGCGGCGGCCGGGTGGGTGGGTCGGCCATGGCGGGTCCACGGCGTACGACGAGCGGGTCGGGCCATCATGCCAACTCGGAGGATGCGCTAATTCATCCCATCATTCTATGATGGCTCACATGCCTCCCGCAGCAGACACCACCACCTCCCCGCGCAGCGGGGCCGGACCGCAGACCGAGCGGTCCACCGCCACCGTCGCCACCGTCGCCACCGTCGCCACCTCCGCCGCCTCCGCGGTCTCCTCCGCCACCTCCGCCGCCTCCGACCGGCGGGGTAAGTACCTCGGCTGGCTGTTCGCCGTCGCGATCGCCGCCGCCGCCTTCAACCTCCGGCCCGTGGTCACCAGCCTCGGGCCGCTGCTCAAGGAGGTCAGCGCCGACCTCGGGATGAGCCCGACGGTGGTCGGCCTGCTCGCCGCCGTCCCCTCGCTCTGCTTCGCCGTCTTCGGCTTCACCGCACCCGGCATGGCCCGCCGGCTCGGCCCGGTCGCGGTGGTCACCGCGGGCATGGGCGCGATCACGGCCGGCGTGCTGGCCCGCTCGTTCGCCGGCGGCACGGCCGTCTTCCTGCTGCTCACCGCGCTCGCGCTGGCCGGGGTGGCGGTCTCCAACGTGCTGATCCCGGTGGTGATCAAGCGCTACTTCCCGGAGCGGGTCGGCCCGATGATCGGGCTGTACTCGATGGCCCTGTCGGCCGGCACCGCGCTGGCCGCCGCCGTCACCGTCCCGATGACCACCGCGCTCGGCGGCGACTGGCGGGTCGGGCTCGGCGTCTGGGCCGCGGTCGGCGCCGTCGCCCTGGTGCTCTGGCTGGTCGTCGCGGCGGTCAAGCGCGAGCGCGGGGACCGCGCCTCCGGGACGCCCACCGAGCGGCTGCCGATCACCCGAAGCCGCACCGCCTGGGCGATGGCCTGCTTCTTCGGCCTCCAGGCCACCGGCGCGTACGCGGTGATGGGCTTCCTGCCGATGATCTTCCAGGACGCCGGGGTCTCCAAGGGCACCTCCGGGGTGCTGCTGGCGCTCACCATGGTGATCGGCGTGCCGGTCTCCTTCGTGCTGCCCAACCTCGCCGCCCGCCGCGGCGACCAGCGGCTGTTCGTCGTCGTGCTGGCCTCCTGCGGCATCGCCGGGTACGCCGGTCTGCTGCTGGCCCCGGCCGGCGGGGCCTGGCTCTGGGCCGTCCTGGTCGGCCTGTCGAACTGCGCCTTCCCGCTGGTGCTCACCATGATCGGCCTGCGCGCCCGGACCGCCGGCGGCGTGGCCCAGCTGTCCGCCTTCGCGCAGGGCGTCGGCTACCTGATCTCCATCCCCGGCCCGATCCTGATCGGCCGGCTGTACGACGCCACCGGCGCCTGGTACCTGCCGCTGGGCTTCCTCGGGCTGCTGCTGGTGCCGCAGATGCTGTTCGGCCTGCGGGCGGCGCTGCCCCGGCACATCGAGGACGAGGCGGCGCGCCCCGCTGTGCCCGCCAAGGCCTGACGCGGCCCCGGGGCGGCCCGGCCGCCCCGGTCGGCCCGGGGCCCGGCGGGCCCGCCGGGGTGCGGCGACGGCCGCGCGGACCCGCCGGGCCGAGGGGCGGTGCCCGGCGGGCCCGTTCGGGGTGGGAGAATCCGGTCATGCCCGTACTCGACCCGAACCCCACCGACGGCCACAAGAAGCTCGGCCAGCTCGCCGCGGCGATCGTCGGCATCGTCGTCCTGCTGGCCGTCGTCGCCACCATCGCGCAGAAGCTGGGCTGACCGGCCGCCCCGCCACCACGCCGCCCCGCCCCGCTACCACGCCGCCCCGCCCGCGCCGGGCAGGGGCGGCCTCCCGCCGTCCACCGGGCGAAGGCCCGGCGAACTGCGGGTGACGACACCCTCCACCCCTGCGGGTGGCGGCAGCGGGGAGCATCGCGCCGCCCGGCGGCTTTTCTGCCAAGCTTGCTGGGTATGAGCGCCGACACGCCCCGCAGGATCATCGTTCTCCGTCATGCCAAGGCCGACTGGCCCAACGGCGTCGACGACCACGAGCGGCCGCTGGCCGACCGGGGCCGCCACCAGGCCCCGGACGCCGGCCGCTGGCTGGTCGACTCCGGCATCAATCCCGACTACGTGCTCTGCTCCCCGGCGCTGCGCACCCGCGAGACGTGGAAGCTCGCCGCGCACGAGCTGCCCAAGCGCAGCCGGAAGACCGTGTACGAGGAGCGCATCTACGAGGCCAGCCCCGGCGAGATCATCAGCGTCCTCCACGAGACCCCGGAGGAGTACTCCGACGTGGTGCTGATCGGCCACAACCCCGGGGTGCTCGGGCTGACCCAGGTACTGGCCGGCGACGAGGGCGACCGCGACGCGCTGGAGCGGCTGCGGCTCGGCGGCTTCCCGACCGCCGCGATCGCGGTGCTCAGCTTCGGCGGGTCCTGGAAGGGCGTCGAGCCGGGCGTGGCCGAACTGGTCTCGTACTACACGCCGCAGGACTGAGCCGGAACGGCGAGCGGGGCGCGCGGACCACTTCGCACGCCCCGCTCGCCCGTTGGTACCGGAGTCACTCGGGGGGCGTCCCGTGCAGCACGTCGGCCGCCTCCACCTCTTCGCGGGTGATCCCCAGCAGGTAGAGCACGGTGTCGAGGAAGGGCACGTTCACCGCGGTGTCGGCGGCCTCCCGGACCACCGGCTTGGCGTTGAAGGCCACGCCCAGCCCGGCCGCGTTCAGCATGTCCAGGTCGTTGGCGCCGTCACCGATCGCCACCGTCTGCTCCAGCGGCACCTTGGCCTGCTCGGCGAACCGGGCCAGCCAGCGGGCCTTGCCGGCCCGGTCCACGATCTCGCCGACCACCCGGCCGGTGAACTTCCCGTCCACCACCTCCAGGGTGTTGGCCGCCGCGAAGTCCAGCCCCAGCTGCTCCACCAGGTGGTCGGTGACCTGGGTGAACCCGCCCGAGACCACCGCGACCTGGAAGCCCAGCCGCTGCAGCGTCCGGATCAGGGTGCGCGCACCCGGCGTGAACCGGACCTCCGCCCGCACCTTCTCGGTCACCGCGGCGTCCAGGCCGGCCAGCAGGGCCACCCGGGCGTGCAGCGACTCGGCGAAGTCCAGCTCGCCGCGCATCGCCGCGGCCGTCACCGCGGCGACCTCCTCCTCGCAGCCCGCGTGGGCGGCGAACAGCTCGATCACCTCGTCCTGGATCAGGGTCGAGTCGACGTCCATGACGACCAGCCGCTTGGCCCGGCGCTCCAGCCCGGCCGCCACCACGGCGACGTCCACCCGCTGGGTGGCCGCCTCCTGGGCCAGCGCGGCCCGCAGTTCGTCGGTGGCGACACCCGAGACGGCCAGCTCGACCGCCGTCACCGGGTACTTGGCCAGCCGGAAGACACGGTCGATGTTGCCGCCGGAGCCGGTGATCCGGGAGGTGAGCGCGGAGACCGCGGAGGCGGTCAGCGGGTGGCCCAGCACGGTGACGTGCGAACGGCCCTCGCGGCGCGGCCGGTTGTCGCCGATGCCGGAGATGATCTCGGCCTGGAGCTTCTGCTCCTCGGCCCAGCGGTGCACGGTCGAGCGCAGCTCGCCCTCGGCGCCGGGGGCGCCGCCGGCCGGCGGGGTGACCAGGGCACAGAGCGTTATCCGGCCACGGGTCACGACCTGCTCGATGTCGATCACGTCGACGCCGAACCCGGCCAGGGTGGCGAAGAGTCCGGCGGTGATGCCGGGGCGGTCCTTGCCGAACACCTTGACGAGCAGGGTGCGCTCGTCCTCGGTCCGGGGCTGCGGGGCGGGGAACGGCTCGGCGGCCAAGGGCGATGCGTTCATGGTGAACCCCACGCTACCCGCCGTCCGGCGCCGCCACGGCACTCGTCCGCGTCGTGGACGCGACCTCGGGAGGTCGGTGGGCGGTGTGCGCACGGCCCGGGTGACCGGGCGGTTGCGAACGGGTGACATCCGGAGGCGGTGGCGGGGACGTCCGCGAATCGTTTCCGCCTGGTCACAGTCACCTGGGGTGACTTTCACCAACGGGCGACGGGCTGGAATGATTCCCCCGTCAGATTCAGGATCATCGCACCCCCGTCGGGGGCCACAATCGGGGGACCGAGAGAGCGGGGCAGGCGAGCAGTGCCGCAACTCGTCATTGATATCAACGGACAGCAGCGGACTCTGGAGCCGGGGCGGTCCTACAGCATCGGGCGCAACCCGCAGTCGGACTTCCCGTTCGACGACGCCAGGGTCTCCTGGCAGCACGCCACCATTTCCTTCAACGGGGCGGGTTGGCAGCTGGACGACCACGGGAGCACCAACGGCACCTACACCGGCGGTGCCCGCACCATGCAGGCCCAGCTCTTCCCGGGTGCGGTGGTCAACCTCGGCAACGCCGAGAACGGTCCGCGGCTGAACTTCTCCGCGCCCGCCCAGGCCGCCGCACCGGCTCCGGCCTGGCACGAGGCCGCCACCAACCGCAACCACGTCCCGTCGCCCCCGCAGCAGCCCGTCCAGCAGCAGGCGCCCGCCCAGCCGTGGGCCCAGCAGCAGCCGTTCCAGCCCCCCGTCCAGCAGCAGTGGGCCGGCCAGCAGCCGCCCCAGCAGCAGTGGGGCGGCGGGCAGCAGCCCTTCCCCCAGCAGCAGGGCTTCCCCGAGCAGGACGTGCACGGCGGCTTCCCGCAGCAGCACGCCCCCCAGCACGCGCCCCAGCACGCTCCGCAGCAGGCGTCGCAGCACGAGCCCGGCGGCCCGCAGCCGACGATGATCCGCAGTCTGACGGCCGGGATGAACACCGTCCGGATCGGCCGCGCGCTCGACAACGACATCGTGGTCTCCGACCTCCAGGTCTCCCGCCACCACGCCGAGCTGCGCCAGCTGCCCGACGGCCGGTACGAGATCGTCGACCTCGGCAGCCACAACGGCATCTTCCTCAACGGCGCGCCCGTGCAGCGCCAGCTGATGGGGCCGCAGGACCGCCTGACCGTCGGCCACTCCAGCTTCGTCCTGGTCGGCGACCAGCTGCAGGAGTTCGTCGACACCGGCGCCGTCTCCTTCTCCGCCCGCCACCTGACCGTCGAGGTCGACTTCAAGGGCGGCAAGAAGGTCCTGCTCAACGACGTCAGCTTCGGCGTGCCGGAGAAGTCCCTGGTCGCGGTCATCGGCCCGTCCGGCTCCGGCAAGTCGACCCTGCTGCGCGCCCTCACCGGCTACCGCCCGGCCGACCGCGGCGACGTCCTCTACGACGGCCGCAACCTCTACAAGCAGTTCGCCGAACTGCGCTCGCGGATCGGCCTGGTGCCGCAGTCGGAGATCCTGCACAAGGAGCTGACCGTCCGCACCGGCCTCAAGTACGCGGCCCGGCTGCGCTTCCCCGGCGACACCGAGGCCGCCGAGCGCGAGGCGCGGATCGACGAGGTGCTCTACGAGCTGCGCCTCGACAAGCGCGCCGACAACCGGATCACCGCCCTCTCCGGCGGCCAGCAGAAGCGCGTCTCGGTGGCCCTGGAGCTGCTCACCAAGCCCTCGCTGATCTTCCTGGACGAGCCCACCTCGGGCCTCGACCCGGGCATGGACCGCGAGGTCATGCAGATGCTGCGCGGCCTCGCCGACGACGGCCGCACCATCCTGGTCGTCACCCACTCGGTGGCCGAGCTCGCGCTCTGCGACCGGCTGCTGGTGATGGCGCCGGGCGGTTCGGTGGCGTACTTCGGCCCGCCGGACGAGGCCCTGCACTTCTTCGGGTACGAGACCTGGGCCGACGTCTTCCAGGCCTTCGAGAACTACCCGGAGCACGACTGGGCCGGCCGCTACCGCGGCTCGGTGCACTACCAGCAGTACTCCGCCGACGTGGACGCGGGCGCCGTGCAGTCCGCCCAGATCGTCCAGGAGGCCGTCCGCCCGCCGAAGCCGCAGAGCTGGGGCTCGCAGCTGTGGACGCTGATCCGCCGCTACATGTCGGTGCTCGCCTCCGACCGCGGCTTCCTGGCCCTGTCGGTGCTGCTGCCCGCGGTCATCGGCGCGGTCAGCGTGCTGATCCCCAATGATCCGGGGCTCGCGCCGAACCCGAAGACGCAGCTCCACCTCAACAGCGGCGCCGCGACGATCATGCTGATCCTGGCGATCGGCGCCTGCTTCTCCGGGGCGGCCAACTCGGTCCGAGAGTTGATCAAGGAACGGGCGATCTACGAACGGGAACGGGCCACCGGCCTGTCCCGCTCGGCGTACATGATGTCCAAGATCATCGTGCTGGGCTTCTTCAGCGTGATCCAGGGCGCCATCATCTCCGCCGTCGGCTTCCTGCCGCGCAAGCTGCCCGAGCACGGCCTGCTGGTCGAGAACCTGCCGCTCATCGAGATGACCATCGGCATGATCCTGCTGAGCTTCGCCGCGATGATGTTCGGCCTGATGATCTCCGCACTGGTGAAGACCGCCGAGAAGACCATGCCGCTGCTGGTCATGTTCGCGATCGTCCAGGTCGTCTTCACCGGCTGCCTCTTCCAGATCTTCGGCAAGCCCGGCCTGGAGCAGGCCGCCTGGCTGATGCCGGCCCGCTGGGGCACCGGCATCGTCGCCACCACGCTCGACCTGTCGCACCTCATGGGGCCCTGGAACAAGGACTTCCAGCACCCGGACTACGACCCGCTGTGGGACAGCACCGTCCTCCAGTGGGCCATCGACGCGGGCGCGCTGATCGCGATGTCCGCCGTCATCGGCATCATCGTCACGCGCCTCCAGCGCCGTCACGAGCCCGAGGTCATGCAGAAGGGCTGAGCCCCGCACCGCTCACCCAGGGGCGGCCCATCCCGGCGACGGGGAGGGCCGCCCCCGGCGTTTCCGCGCCGGCCGGCCGGCCGGCCGGCCCGGTCCCGGTCCCGGCCCGGGCCTTCGGCAGGGCGCGCCCTAGGTCTTCGGACCCGGGCCCCACGCGCCCCCGGACCGACGCGGCGGGCGCGCCGGCGGCGGTAGTTTGGCGGTATGCCCACCTCGTCCAGTGACCGGCACCCCCGGCCCGGCCTGCTGCCCGTCGACCGGATCCCGGTCGGCCCGCCGCCCGCCGGCCCGCTGCCCGCCTGCGAGCCCTGCCTCGGCGGCATCGATGCCGTCAGCCGGGCCCTGCTCGCGATGAGCCGGCACCTGGAGGTGCGCGAGGTGCTGCGCCGGATCACCGCCTCCGCCCGCGGGCTGCTCGGCGCCGAGTACGCCGCCCTCGGCGTCCCCGACGACCACGGCGGCTTCGCCCAGTTCGTCGTCGACGGGGTCACCGACGAACAGTGGAAGGCCATCGGCCCGCTGCCCCGCCAGCACGGCGTGCTCGCCGAGATGCTGCACGAGACCGGGCCGACCAGGCTCGCCGACGTCCGGCAGGCGCCCGCGTTCGGCGGCTGGCCCGACGCCCACCCCGAGATGGACGCCTTCCTCGGCATGCCCGTCCTCGACACCGACGCGGCCGAGGACGAGCCGCAGGTCATGGGCGTCATCTTCCTCGCCAACAAGCGCGGCGGCGGCGGCTTCACCGACCACGACGAGGAGCTCCTGCGGATCCTCGCCGCACACGCCGCCCTCGCGCTCTCCAACGCCCGCCTCTACGAGCGCAGCCGCGAACTCACCCTGGCCGGCGAGCGGGCCCGGATCGCCCACGACCTGCACGATGCCGTCTCGCAGAAGCTGTTCTCGCTGCGGCTCACCGCCAAGGCCGCCGCCACCCTGGTCGACCGCGACCCGGCCCGGGCCCGCGCCGAACTCGCCGAGGTCGCCCGGCTCGCGGCCGAGGCCGCCGACGAACTGCGCGCCGTCGTCGTCGAGCTGCGCCCCGCCGCGCTGGAGGAGGACGGCCTCAGCGCCACCCTCGCCTCCCAGGTGCAGGTCCTCGACCGCGCCCACAGCGCCGCCGTCGCCTTCACCGCCGACGGCGTACGGGCCCTGCCGCCGGCCCAGGAGGCGGCCCTGCTGAGAGTCGCCCAGGAGGCGCTGCACAACGCGCTGCGCCACTCCGGCGCCGGGCGGGTCACCGTCACGCTGACCGGCACGCCCGCGCGCGGCGCCGTCCTGCGGGTCCGCGACGACGGCCGGGGCTTCGACCCCGACTCCGTCCGCCGGGCCGGCCGGCACCTCGGCCTGGCCTCGATGCGGGACCGCGCCGCGTCGGTCGGCGGCATGCTCACCCTGGAGTCGGCCCCCGGTGCGGGGACCCTCGTCGAGATGGAGGTCCCCGGTGCCTGACAGCACGCAGGCCATTCGCGTCCTGCTGGTCGACGACCACCAGGTGGTCCGCCGCGGCCTGCGCACCTTCCTGGAGGTGCAGGACGACATCGAGGTGGTCGGCGAGGCCGCCGACGGCGCCGAGGGCGTCGACCGGGCCCGCGAGCTCGATCCCGACGTCGTCCTGATGGACCTCAAGATGCCCGGGACGGACGGCATCGAGGCGCTGCGCATCCTCAAGGGCGAGGGCAGCCGGGCCCGGATCCTGATCGTCACCAGCTTCACCGAGCACCGGACCATGGTCCCCGCACTGCGGGCCGGGGCCGCCGGCTACGTGTACAAGGACGTCGACCCGGAGGCGCTGGCCGGCGCGATCCGCTCGGTGCACGCCGGTCACGTGCTGCTCCAGCCCGAGCTGGCCGAGGCGCTGCTCGCCGATGACGGCCCGCGCCAACCGCAGGGCCGCGGCGGCACCCTGACCGACCGTGAGCGCGAAGTCCTCGGCCACATCGCCGACGGGCGCTCCAACCGGGAGATCGCCCGCAGCCTGCACCTGTCCGAGAAGACGGTGAAGACGCACGTCTCCAACATCCTGATGAAGCTGGACCTCGCCGACCGCACCCAGGCCGCCCTCTGGGCCGTCCGCAACGGGCAGGCCCGCGAGGGATAGGGCGCGAGGGATAGGGCGCGAGGGGCGGGCCCGCGCGGGCGGCCGCCCCCTCGCGGGGAGTACCTGGGGTGGCCCACCTACAGTCAGGCGGCCCTGGCGGAGGTGCCGGGTACCGCGGTCGAGGAGCTCGTCACGGCCCGGTTGCGTACGGCGGCGGCCGCGGTGGAGGCCGCGGTGGAAGCCGCGGTGGAAGCCGGTGCGGAAGTCTCCGTGGAGCCCACTGCGGCGCCGCGCCCGCCCCAGCGGGGGCCCCGTACCGCGCCCCTACGACGAACAGGGCGCAGCCGGGGGCCGCCCGGCGGACGGCCTCTCGGCCGCCGAGGCCGCCGAGGAGCTGGGCTGGTCCGTCCGCCGCCTCACGGTCTTCGCCGCCCGCGGCCACCTGACCCCGGGCGAGGACGGCCGCTACGCCCGCGCGGAGGTCCTGGCGCAGTACGCCGCCGACCCGTGGCGGGAGGGCGCCCCGGGCTGAGCGCGCCCCGTCAGCGCGCGTCGCGCTCGTCCACCAGCGCGTTGTACGCGGCCACCTGGGCCCGGCGGGCGGTTCGGCGCAGCGGGCCCAGAACGGCCTGGCGGGAGGCCATCTCGGAGGCGCTGACCGCGGCGCCGTGGCTGTCGGAGGCGATCGCCAGCAGCGCGCCGACCTGCCGGGCCGACTCCAGCACCCGGACGGCCCGCGGCGGGTAGCCGGGGGCGAGCAGCTCGGCGTGGCCCCGGCGGCGGAAGGCCTCCAGCGCGCGCAGGGCCTCCGGACCGGCGCCGGCGACGTCGAGACGGGTGAGCAGCAGGGTGGCCTCGCGCAGGCCGTCCGCCAGCTCGCGCTCCGCCTCGTGCAGCGAGGGCACGTCGGCCGGCGGGTTGTCGTTCACCTCGGCGCAGCGCCAGAGCACCGTCGCCGAGCGGTCCCCGGCCGGGCCGAACACCTCGACCTCCGGGACGAGCCCGAGCGGCACCCCGACCGCCAGCACCGCCTCGCCCGCGGCCATCGCCCGGTCGTTGAAGGCCGCCGGGCCGGTCAGCCCGAGCGGGTGGCCGGCGCCCGGCAGGGCCAGCCGCAGGCCCTTCACGCCGAGCACCCGGAGCCGCCCGAGCGCCCAGGTGAGCCCGTGCTGCTCGCCCGGGGCGTCCCCGGGCAGACCGGTCACCCGGTGGCTCTCGTCACTGCCGAGAACGGCCGCGGCGGCGTTGTCGGGCGGCACCAGACCGGCCAGCAGAGCATTGCCCCAGGCGGCCAGCCGCCCTGAACGGGGCTCTTCGTACGGATTGTCGGCAGGAGTCGCGAGCATCCGGCCAGCCTACGGAATCGGCGGTCATCCGCGTGGCGTAGGTTTGCCCATGCGTGTGCGGCGCACCCCTCCCCGTGCCACCCGGCCGCCGGGGTAGGCTGCCCGCCCGCACCGACGGCCGTGATTTCTGTATTGGGGAAGGCGTAGGCATGAGCGACGTGCTGGAGCTGGTGGACGTATCCGTGGTCCGGGAGGAGCGCGCGCTGGTCGACCAGGTCTCGTGGTCCATCTCCGAGGGCGAGCGCTGGGTCATTCTCGGCCCCAACGGCGCCGGCAAGACCACCCTGCTGCAGATCGCCTCCACGTACCTCTTCCCGACCGCCGGCAAGGTGTCCGTCCTCGGCGAGAAGCTCGGCGAGGTCGACGTCTTCGAGCTGCGCTCCCGGATCGGCCTGGCCGGCGCCGCGATGTTCGACAAGCTGCCCGCCGAGCAGACCGTGCTGCAGACCGTGCTCACCGCCGCGTACGGCATGACGGTGAGCTGGCAGGAGCAGTACGAGGACTCCGACGAGGCCCGCGCGCTCGTGCTGCTGGACCGGCTCGGCATGGTCAACCTGACCACCCGCAAGTTCGGCACCCTCTCCGAGGGCGAGAAGAAGCGCACCCTGATCGCCCGCGCACTGATGACCGACCCCGAGCTGCTGCTGCTGGACGAGCCGGCCGCCGGGCTCGACCTCGGCGGCCGCGAGGACCTCGTCCGCCGCCTGGGCGCGCTCGCCCAGGACGAGTTCGCCCCGGCGATGGCCATGGTCACCCACCACGTCGAGGAGATCGCCCCCGGCTTCACCCACGTCCTGATGATCCGTCAGGGCAAGGTGCTCACCGCAGGACCGATCGACACCGAGCTGACCGCGCGCAACCTCTCCAAGTGCTTCGGCCTGCCGCTGACCCTGGAGCGGCACGGCGACCGCTGGTCCGCCCAGGGCCTGCCGCTCGGCTGAAGCCGGCCCCGGGCCCGGCCGGCCGCCACCGGCCGGCACCGGACGGTGCCGAACGGCACTGAACTCCACTGAACTGTGCCGAACCGGGACCGGTCGCACGTGCGACCGGTTTCCGCCCCTCCACCTGCGGGAACTGTCCGCCTCGAAGGCCCTTCGCTCCCTAGGATGGACACGTGGACAGCTGGATCTGGTGGCTCCTGGCCGCCGTCGGCCTGGGCATACCGCTGGTGATCACCGCGATGCCGGAGTTCGCCATGTTCGCGGTGGGGGCCCTCGCCGCCGCCGGAGTGGCCGGACTGGGCGCCGGGGCGGTGTGGCAGGTCCTGGTCTTCGTCGCCGTCTCGACCGGCCTGCTGGTCGTCGTCAGGCCGATCGCCTACCGGCAGTTGAAGAAGGGCCCGCAGATCAAGATGGGCATCGAGGCGCTCAAGGGCGCCACCGCGGTCGTCGCGGAACAGGTCGACGGGGAGGGCGGACGGATCAAGCTCAACGGCGAGATCTGGTCGGCCCGCGCGCTCCACCCCGGCAGTGTGTACCAGCCGGGGCAGCAGGTCGACGTCGTCGAAATCCAGGGCGCGACCGCCCTGGTCGTCTAGGGGAGAGTCCGTGGAACCCGTCCTTATCGTCCTGGTCGTCCTGGTCGTGGTGGCATTCATCGCGCTGATCAAGACGATTCAGGTCATCCCGCAGGCCAGCGCCGCGATCGTGGAGCGCTTCGGCCGCTACACCCGGACGCTCAACGCCGGCCTGAACATCGTCGTCCCGTTCATCGACCGGGTCCGCAACCGGATCGACCTGCGCGAGCAGGTCGTGCCGTTCCCGCCGCAGCCGGTGATCACCCAGGACAACCTGGTGGTCAACATCGACACGGTCATCTACTACCAGGTGACCGACCCCCGGGCCGCCACCTACGAGGTCGCCAGCTACATCCAGGCGATCGAGCAGCTCACCGTCACCACGCTGCGCAACATCATCGGCTCGATGGACCTCGAATCCACCCTGACCTCCCGTGAGGTCATCAACGCCGGCCTGCGCGGGGTGCTCGACGAGGCCACCGGCAAGTGGGGCATCCGCGTCAACCGCGTCGAGCTGAAGGCCATCGAGCCGCCGACCTCCATCCAGGACTCGATGGAGAAGCAGATGCGCGCCGACCGTGACAAGCGTGCCGCGATCCTCACCGCCGAGGGCCAGCGGCAGGCGCAGATCCTCAAGGCCGAGGGTGAGAAGCAGGCCGAGGTGCTCAAGGCCGAGGGTGAGGCCCAGGCCGCGGTGCTGCGCGCCGACGGTGAGGCGGCGGCGATCCGGACGGTCTTCGAGGCCATCCACGACGGCGACGCCGACCAGAAGCTGCTCGCCTACCAGTACCTGCAGACCCTGCCCGAGCTGGCCAAGGGTGACTCCAACAAGCTCTGGATCATCCCGAGCGAGGTCGGCGACGCGCTCAAGGGGCTCGGCGGCGCCTTCACCGGCCTGGCCGGCAACGGCGGCATGAACGGCGGCGCGGTCGCGGCCCCCACCGTCGCTGCCCCGCCGGCCACGCAGGTCCCGCTCGACCCGGCGGCCGGCCCGCGCCCGCTGGACACCGACACCAAGGGCGCCGCCCGCCCCCGGGTCGACCCGGCGCGCGAGTACCGCAAGATCGACCCCGAGTGACGCCCCGAGTGACGCACTGAGCGACGTACTGAGCCCGGGCCGTCGGCCCGGTGCCACCGAGGGCCCGCCTCCCCGTTCCGGACGGGGGCGGGCCCTCGGCCGTTCCGGCGCCCGGTCGTTGCGTCCGCCGTTGCTCCCGGCCGCTGCCGGTTGCTTCCGGTTGTTTTCGGCCGTTTTCGAGGTGCGTGCCGCCGCACAGCGCCCGGCCGGGGTGTGTGGTGTACGTCCCGAATCGTGGTCGGCCCTGGTGGCCACGGCCCGCCGTCCGGCATGATCGCCTCGGACAGGACCGGGACGAGAGGTGACTCATGACGCTCTGGGAGGCGATCGCCGTCCTGGTGGCGGGCGTCGGAGCCGGGATGATCAATGTGATCGTCGGCTCCGGAACCCTGATCACGTTCCCCGTCCTGCTCGCCGTCGGCATTCCACCGGTCACCGCGAACGTCTCCAACTCCTTCGGCCTGGTGCCCGGTTCGCTCAGCGGCGTGATCGGCTACCGGCG
The DNA here is from genome assembly GCF_045208415.1 of Kitasatospora sp. NBC_01560. NCBI lineage: Bacteria > Bacillati > Actinomycetota > Actinomycetes > Kitasatosporales > Streptomycetaceae > Kitasatospora > Kitasatospora sp. NBC_01560. The sequence continues at coordinate 6,890,398 of NZ_CP109364.1, forward strand.
GGAGCTGGCCGACCAGGGCCGCCGACTGCTGCGCCTCGGCACCGCCTCGCTGCTCGGCGGGCTGCTCGGCGCCTTCCTGCTGATCGAACTGCCGAGCGCCGCCTTCGACGCGATCGTCCCGGTGCTCATCCTGCTGGCGCTCGTCCTGGTGGTGATCCAGCCGCGGGTCGCCAAGGCGGTGGCCGCCCGCCGCCGGCCCGGGGGAGACCCGGACGGTGGCACGACGCTGCTCGTCGGCGTCTTCCTGACCGGCATCTACGGCGGCTACTTCGGCGCCGCCCAGGGCGTCCTGCTGCTGGCCCTGATGGGCATGCTGCTCCAGGAGGACCTGCAGCGGATCAACGCCGTGAAGAACGCCCTGGCGATGATCGTCAACAGCGTCGCCGCGCTCTTCTTCCTCTTCACCTCGACCGTCAACTGGGCCGCCGCCGGTCTGATCGCCGTCGGCTCGCTCTTCGGCGGCCTGCTCGGGGCCAAGGTCGGCCGCAAGCTGCCGCCGCAGGCGCTGCGCGCGGTCATCGTGGTGGTCGGCCTGGCGGCCGTCACCAAGCTGCTGCTCACCTGATCCGGTCCGCCCCCCGGCGGGCGGCGCGGCACCGGGCGACACCGGACCCCTCGGAGGAACTGCACCCATGGCCCTGGAAATGCGCGAGATCTGCGAACGGTGCGAGGTGTCGCTGACCGCGGACGGCCCCGCCTTCCTATGCTCCTACGAGTGCACCTTCTGCCCGGACTGCACCGAGACGATGGCCGCCACCTGCCCCAACTGCGGCGGCGAGCTGGTGCCCCGTCCGCGCCGGAAGGTCTGACCCCTCACCCCCGACCCACCGGAGCGGTTCGATGAGCAGCAGAGCACGCCTGACCGAGGACGAGATCACGGCCGCCCTCGCGGAGCTGCCGGAATGGGCGCGGGAGGGCACGGACACCATCGTCCGCACCGCCGACGCCAGGGACTTCCCCGCGGCGGTCCGGGTGGTCGTCGCCGTGGCCGAACAGGCCGAGGCGCTGGACCACCACCCCGACATCGACATCCGCTGGCGCACCCTGCGCTTCGCGCTCTCCACCCACAGCGCGGGCGGCCTGACCGCCCTCGACTTCACGATGGCCGCCCGGATCGACACCGCCCTGGGCGCCGAGACCGCCTGAGCGGCCGCCCGCCCGGGCGCCGTCGGCAGTCGCGTGCCCGGGCGGTCGGGGCCGTGCGGGCACCCGAACCGCCCGGGCGCCGTGGGCGTCGAAGCCGGCGGAGGCTGCTCCGCCACCCCTCCAGCAGGCCCCCGGAAGCCCTCCGAAAGCCCTCCGAAATCCCTCGGGGACACCCTTCGAGCTGCCCTCCGAGCGGCGTGAGATGCTGACTGCCGCACTGCTGGCGGTCGGGAGGGACGGAACGGATGGCTCAGGATCCCCTCGACGAGGCCCAGCAACAGCCCTGGTACCCGCAGCAGCAGGAGTGGCAGCCCGGGTACGCGGACCAGTGGCAGGCCGCCGGGCAGCCCGAGGGGACGACCGGGTACGTCGACGGCTACCCGGCGGCCCCGCACGGGACGGCGCCGCACGGGACAACCGGGTACGGCACCGGTGCGTACGACAGCGCCGGGTACGGGGCCGCCGGGTACGGCGAGACCGCGTACGGCCGGGGCGGCTACCTCGACGGGGCCTACGGCCACACCGGCAACGGACCGGGTGACCAGACCCACGGCGCCCGGCCGGGAGACGAGTACCAGCCGTACCAGCACTACGGCGACCACGAGCAGCAGCAGTACGCCCCCTACACCGTCCCTCAGCAGCCGACCGGCAGCGATCTGTACGCCCCGGTGGACGCCGAGTACTCCGCGGACGGCTACCTGCACCTGGTGCCCGAGGCCGAGTCGCAGCCGGAGCCGGAGCCGGAGCCGGAACCCGGGCCGGGCGGGCCCAGCGCCCCGGCTGCGGCTCCCGGCCGCCGGTCGGCGGGCCGCCGGGGGGCCGGCAGCAGCGATCCCGGTACTGACCGGCCGGGGGCCGGCACCGAAGGCAGCGGTGGCGCACGGACGGGGCTCGCGGCCAGGGCCCGGGCTGCCGCCGATGCCGTGGTCTCCGCCGAGCACGCCCCGAGCCGCCGCGCCCTGACGATCCGGACCGGTGCCGGCGTCGCCGCACTCGCCGTCCTGGTCGTGGCCGGCCTGATGGTGGGTGCCCAGGGCGGCGGAGGTGCGGCGGACGCCGCCGGCGGCGAGCCCGGCTTCGCCGTCGCCCACACCAAAGCCTGGGCCGCCCAGCCCGTCGCCGCGCTCCGGCCCGGCGCCGACGACACCCTGGTCGGCAGCTGGCTGCTCGGCGACGCGGTGGTCCGCGCGGACGCGACCGGCGTCCACGCCTACGACCGGGCGGACGGCAAACCGGCCTGGTCGGTCGAACCGCCGGCCGCCGGGGCCGTGCCGTGCGGGCTGACCCCCGGGGTGAACGGGGCCGGCCTGGGCGCCGTCCTGTTCCGGGCCCAGGCCGACCCGAAGGCGCCGTGCGCGCTGGTGGTCGCCGTCGACGCCAAGACCGGCCGGACCGCCTGGACCAAGACACTCTCCGAGGCCAAGGGCGCCTACAACGCCCGGGTCGGCGTGACCGAGGACAAGGTGATCGCCGTCGGCGACGACCGCGCCGTCGCCTGGGAGTCGGCGGACGGCAAGGACATCTGGCAGTACACCGGGCAGGGCAAGTTCTGCACCCTCTCCGGCGGCGTCACGGGGAAGACCGTCATGGTGGCCAGCACCTGCGCCGACTCGACCCCCGTCGACCAGGCCGTCTCGCTCAACACCGCCGACGGCAAGGTCGGTTGGTGGCGAGGCCTGAACAACCAGCCGAAGACGGTCACCGTGCTCTCCGCCGAGCCGCCCGTCGTCCTCACCACCGGCGAGAAGCCGGGCGACGACAAGGTGTTCGCCTGGGGACCGGCCGGTGACCCGGCCGCCGAGATCCCCGTCGCCGGGGCGGAGGGCCGGCTGGACGTCTCCCACGGCACGTTCTCGGCCACTCCCGGCGTCTTCTTCCGCGACCGCACCCTGGTCACCGCACTCATCCCGGCCACCGGCAGCGGCGCGGTCTCCGTCGTCGGCTACGACCTCGACACCGGCCGGCAGCGCTGGCGGACCGCCGCTGCCGAGAAGGGCGTGGTCCGGGCCGTCGGCATCGACGGCAGCGCACTGGTGCTCGCCGCCGACGAGCGCCTCGACCAGCCGGCCCACCTCAGCCGCTTCTCCCTCGCGGGCGGCGAGGAGTCGGTCGGCGGCAACTTCCCCCAGGGCACCGGCTCACTGCTGGTCTCCGGCCGGGTACTGATCGGCGGCGGCCAGGTCGTCGCGGTGCCCGAGCACGCGGCCACTTTCGGGACGGCGTCCGGCTACCAGGCCAAGGGCTGAGGACGGGCCCGGCCAAGGGCCCGCCCCTTTACCCCGGGCTCGCCCGTCCCGGTGCCGCCCCGGTGCCGCTCGCCCTGGTGCCGTTCGGCCGTTCCGGGCTACGCCGCGGAGGGCGCCGCCACCGCCGGCAGCCATTCGGCCAGCTCCCGGACGTCCGACCCGCGCAGACCCAGCGCCATCATCAGGGTGGCCTGCGGCGTCGGCACGAACGGCTTGCGCAGCAGCTTCATCCCGGCCTGCTCCGGCGTCCGGTCGGCCTTGCGCTGGTTGTCCTCGGCGCAGGCGGCCACGGTGTTCAGCCAGCTGTCCGCACCGCCGCGCGACCGCGGCTGCAGGTGGTCCACCGTGGTTGCCCGGCGCCCGCAGTAGGCGCACAGGTGCTGGTCCCGGACCAGCACGCCGCGGCGCGACCACGGCGCCTGTTGTCGGAACGGCACCCGAACGTACCGTCTGAGTCTGATCACCCGGGGCACCGGGACGGTGACGCCGGTACCGCGGACCGTCCGCAGCGGGTGGGCCTGCTCCACCACGGCCTTGTCCTGGAGCACCAGCACCACGGCGCGCTGCAGCGACACCGTCGTCAGGGGCTCGTAGCTTGCGTTGAGAACCAGCGTGCTGCGCACCTTGGCCCACCCTTTCCACGGGCGTGCCACGGCGGCACGACCGTCTCCACACACGTCACTGCCGCCGCACGGCGGTGGGACCACTCTGAAGGGGCCCGGTGCCGACGAACAACGGAATTTCCGGTGTCGGGGAGGGACAGCACGGGCGTCGGCGCGCTCGGGCCGGGGCGCCTCGGCGAAAACCCGCCGGTCGGAACCGCGTAGGCTCTACGACGCTGGAGTCGTTCCGCATCCGAGGCCCGGCCGAACCGGACCCGCACCGGGCGGACGCCCGATCGAAGGAGAAGCGTGACCGTGACGGACATCGTCGACGAGCTGCAGTGGCGTGGGCTGATCGCCCTGTCCACCGACGAGGACGCACTGCGTAAGGCATTCGCGGACGGCCCGGTCACGTTCTATTGCGGCTTCGACCCGACGGCCCCCAGCCTGCACCTCGGCAACCTGGTGCAGATCCTCACCATGCGCCGCATCCAGCAGGCGGGGAACCTCCCGCTCGGCCTGGTCGGCGGCGCCACCGGCCTGATCGGCGACCCGAAGCCCACCGCCGAGCGCGTCCTCAACGACCCGGAGACGGTGGCCGCCTGGGTCGACCGCCTGCGTGGCCAGATCTCGCGCTTCCTCGACTTCGACGGCCCGTACGCGGCGCGCATGGTCAACAACCTGGACTGGACCTCCGGGATGTCGGCCATCAGCCTGCTGCGCGACGTCGGCAAGTACTTCCGCGTCAACAACATGATCGCCAAGGAGGCCGTCGCCCGACGGCTCAACTCCGACGCCGGCATCAGCTACACCGAGTTCAGCTACCAGATCCTCCAGGGCATGGACTTCCTGGAGCTGAACCGCCGCTACGGCTGCACCCTGCAGACGGGCGGCAGCGACCAGTGGGGCAACCTCACTGCCGGCACGGACCTCATCCGCAAGGCGGACAGCAAGTCCGTGCACGCGCTGGCCACCCCGCTGATCGTCAAGGCCGACGGCACCAAGTTCGGCAAGACGGAGTCCGGCACGGTCTGGCTCGACCCCGAGCTGACCACCCCGTACGCCTTCTACCAGTTCTGGCTGAACGCGGACGACCGGGACGTCCCGAACTTCCTGCGGATCTTCAGCTTCCGCTCGAAGGAGGAGATCGAGGAGCTGGAGCGCGAGACCGCCGAGCGTCCGGCCGCCCGACTCGCCCAGCGTGCCCTGGCCGAGGAGCTGACCACCCTGGTGCACGGCGCCGATCAGTACGACCGTGCCGTCGCCGCGTCGAAGGCGCTGTTCGGCCAGGGCGAGCTCGTCGACCTGGAGGCCCCGACCCTGGCCGCCGCACTGGCCGAGGTCCCCAAGGCCGAGGTGCCCGAACTCCAGTCGGTGGTCGACCTGTTGGTCGCGGTGGGCCTGGCGCCCAGCCGCTCCGCAGCCCGCCGGACGATCAAGGAGGGCGGGGCCTACCTCAACAACGTCAAGGTGACGGACGAGGAGGCAGTGCCCACCGAGGCCGACCTGCTGCACGGTCGCTGGCTGGTCCTCCGCCGCGGCAAGCGCAACCTGGCCGCCGCCGAGCTCGTCTCGGCCGGCTGAAAACATCAGGCCGCTGACCTGCGGCTTTGAGACCCGAGGGCCGGATCTGGACAGATCCGGCCCTCAGGTGTTTGACGGAGTCGCCCGACTCGCCTAATGTTGGACGAGTCGCTGAAGCGGGCGGGTGCACGGGAGACCGAGAGGTCACCCCGGACCGGCCGAAGCGACCATCACACTCGGCAAGTCCTACTTTCACTTTCAGCCCATTCGTTTGGGTCGGTCGGCATTTCCTGTCGACGGGTGAGCGTGGGGAATTTCGGACTTCAATCCGGAATGAGCTAATGTGGAGGTCGCCGCAGAAAAGCGGACCTGGCCGGCCAGGATCGGATGAATGAAACTCCGGAAAACGGAGCGGAAAACATCTGGTAAGCTGGAAACACGAAAGAACGAAGCGCCCGGAGGGCCGGTGTGAAAGCCGCCTGAAGGAAGTGTCCGTTCCTTGAGAACTCAACAGCGTGCCAAAAGTCAACGCCAGATATGTTGACATCCCCGGCCTCGATCACTTGATCGGGGTTGGAGATTCCTTTTGAAGTAAAACACTAGCGAGGACGCAGTGCGCGGGGCCGCCCTATTCCGGTGGTTGCCGTGCCGCTCGACGCGAGTGCAGCTCGACCGCTTTTCATTAAGCACTGTCGAGAAGACATTCACGGAGAGTTTGATCCTGGCTCAGGACGAACGCTGGCGGCGTGCTTAACACATGCAAGTCGAACGGTGAAGCCCTTCGGGGTGGATCAGTGGCGAACGGGTGAGTAACACGTGGGCAATCTGCCCTGCACTCTGGGACAAGCCCTGGAAACGGGGTCTAATACCGGATATGACCACGGTCCGCATGGACTGTGGTGTAAAGCTCCGGCGGTGCAGGATGAGCCCGCGGCCTATCAGCTTGTTGGTGGGGTAATGGCCTACCAAGGCGACGACGGGTAGCCGGCCTGAGAGGGCGACCGGCCACACTGGGACTGAGACACGGCCCAGACTCCTACGGGAGGCAGCAGTGGGGAATATTGCACAATGGGCGAAAGCCTGATGCAGCGACGCCGCGTGAGGGATGACGGCCTTCGGGTTGTAAACCTCTTTCAGCAGGGAAGAAGCGCAAGTGACGGTACCTGCAGAAGAAGCACCGGCTAACTACGTGCCAGCAGCCGCGGTAATACGTAGGGTGCGAGCGTTGTCCGGAATTATTGGGCGTAAAGAGCTCGTAGGCGGCCTGTCGCGTCGGATGTGAAAGCCCGGGGCTTAACCCCGGGTCTGCATTCGATACGGGCAGGCTAGAGTGTGGTAGGGGAGATCGGAATTCCTGGTGTAGCGGTGAAATGCGCAGATATCAGGAGGAACACCGGTGGCGAAGGCGGATCTCTGGGCCATTACTGACGCTGAGGAGCGAAAGCGTGGGGAGCGAACAGGATTAGATACCCTGGTAGTCCACGCCGTAAACGTTGGGAACTAGGTGTTGGCGACATTCCACGTCGTCGGTGCCGCAGCTAACGCATTAAGTTCCCCGCCTGGGGAGTACGGCCGCAAGGCTAAAACTCAAAGGAATTGACGGGGGCCCGCACAAGCAGCGGAGCATGTGGCTTAATTCGACGCAACGCGAAGAACCTTACCAAGGCTTGACATATGCCGGAAACGGCCAGAGATGGTCGCCCCCTTGTGGTCGGTATACAGGTGGTGCATGGTTGTCGTCAGCTCGTGTCGTGAGATGTTGGGTTAAGTCCCGCAACGAGCGCAACCCTTGTTCTGTGTTGCCAGCATGCCTTTCGGGGTGATGGGGACTCACAGGAGACTGCCGGGGTCAACTCGGAGGAAGGTGGGGACGACGTCAAATCATCATGCCCCTTATGTCTTGGGCTGCACACGTGCTACAATGGTCGGTACAAAGGGCTGCGATGCCGCGAGGCGGAGCGAATCCCAAAAAGCCGGCCTCAGTTCGGATTGGGGTCTGCAACTCGACCCCATGAAGTTGGAGTTGCTAGTAATCGCAGATCAGCATGCTGCGGTGAATACGTTCCCGGGCCTTGTACACACCGCCCGTCACGTCACGAAAGTCGGTAACACCCGAAGCCGGTGGCCTAACCCGTAAGGGGAGGAGCCGTCGAAGGTGGGACCAGCGATTGGGACGAAGTCGTAACAAGGTAGCCGTACCGGAAGGTGCGGCTGGATCACCTCCTTTCTAAGGAGCACATGGCCGCTTGCAGGCGAATGTTCTGCACGGTCGCTCATGGGTGGAACGTTGACTATTCGGCACATCAGGTATGGGCCTGTGAGTACTGCTTCGGCGTGGAAAACAGAGCACCGCATGATGGGTCGGGCACGTTGTTGGGTCCTGAGGGAACGGCCGTATGGTCGTTGCTTCAGAGATGCCGGTCTCACTTGAGGTAGCCCGTTTCGGGTTGTTGATGATGGGTGACTGGTCGTTGTTTGAGAACTGCACAGTGGACGCGAGCATCTGTGGCCAAGTTTTTAAGGGCGCACGGTGGATGCCTTGGCACCAGGAACCGATGAAGGACGTGGGAGGCCACGATAGTCCCCGGGGAGCCGTCAACCAGGCTTTGATCCGGGGGTTTCCGAATGGGGAAACCCGGCAGTCGTCATGGGCTGTCACCCATACCTGAACACATAGGGTATGTGGAGGGAACGCGGGGAAGTGAAACATCTCAGTACCCGCAGGAAGAGAAAACAACCGTGATTCCGGGAGTAGTGGCGAGCGAAACCGGATGAGGCTAAACCATCAGCGTGTGAGACCCGGCAGGGGTTGCGCTGGTGGGGTCGTGGGATTTTTCTTGATCGGTCTGCCGGCCGGTCGACGAGTCAGAAACCGTATGGGTAGTCGAAGGACATGCGAAAGGTCCGGCGTAGAGGGTAAGACCCCCGTAGACGAAATCTGTACGGCTCGTTTGAAGAACTCCCAAGTAGCACGGGGCCCGAGAAATCCCGTGTGAATCTGGCGGGACCACCCGCTAAGCCTAAATATTCCCTGGTGACCGATAGCGGATAGTACCGTGAGGGAATGGTGAAAAGTACCGCGGGAGCGGAGTGAAATAGTACCTGAAACCGTGTGCCTACAAGCCGTGGGAGCGTCGGACATGCAGCTTGCTGTGTGTCTCGTGACTGCGTGCCTTTTGAAGAATGAGCCTGCGAGTTTGCGGTGTGTAGCGAGGTTAACCCGTGTGGGGTAGCCGTAGCGAAAGCGAGTCCGAATAGGGCGATTGAGTTGCATGCCCAAGACCCGAAGCGGAGTGATCTAGCCATGGGCAGGTTGAAGCGGAGGTAAGACTTCGTGGAGGACCGAACCCACCAGGGTTGAAAACCTGGGGGATGACCTGTGGTTAGGGGTGAAAGGCCAATCAAACTCCGTGATAGCTGGTTCTCCCCGAAATGCATTTAGGTGCAGCGTCACGTGTTTCTTGCCGGAGGTAGAGCACTGGATAGGCGATGGGCCTCACCGGGTTACTGACCTTAGCCAAACTCCGAATGCCGGTAAGTGAGAGCGTGGCAGTGAGACTGTGGGGGATAAGCTCCATGGTCGAGAGGGAAACAGCCCAGAACACCGACTAAGGTCCCTAAGCGTGTGCTAAGTGGGAAAGGATGTGGAGTCGCAGAGACAACCAGGAGGTTGGCTTAGAAGCAGCCACCCTTGAAAGAGTGCGTAATAGCTCACTGGTCAAGTGATTCCGCGCCGACAATGTAGCGGGGCTCAAGCACATCACCGAAGTCGTGTCATTGCAGCATATAGGGCCAACGCCTGCTGTGATGGGTAGGGGAGCGTCGTGTGCCGGGTGAAGCGGCGGTGGAAACCAGTCGTGGACGGTACACGAGTGAGAATGCAGGCATGAGTAGCGATACAAGAGTGAGAAACTCTTGCGCCGATTGACCAAGGGTTCCTGGGTCAAGCTGATCTGCCCAGGGTAAGTCGGGACCTAAGGCGAGGCCGACAGGCGTAGTCGATGGACAACGGGTTGATATTCCCGTACCCGCTTTGAAGCGCCAACGCTGAACCAGGTGATGCTAAGGCCGTGAAGCCGGCCCGGAGTCTTCGGACAAAGGGACGTGGTGGAGCCGCCGGACCAAGTCTGTATTAGGTGAGCGATGGGGTGACGCAGGAAGGTAGTCCAGCCCGGGCGGTGGTTGTCCCGGGGTAAGGGTGTAGGCCGAGTGATAGGCAAATCCGTCACTCATTAAGGCTGAGACCTGATGCCGAGCCGATTGTGGTGAAGTGGATGATCCTATGCTGTCGAGAAAAGCCTCTAGCGAGTTTCATGGCGGCCCGTACCCCAAACCGACTCAGGTGGTCAGGTAGAGAATACCGAGGCGTTCGGGTGAACTATGGTTAAGGAACTCGGCAAAATGCCCCCGTAACTTCGGGAGAAGGGGGCCATTCCTGGTGACGAGTCTTGCACTCCGAGCTGGGGGTGGCCGCAGAGACCAGCGAGAAGCGACTGTTTACTAAAAACACAGGTCCGTGCGAAGCCGTAAGGCGATGTATACGGACTGACGCCTGCCCGGTGCTGGAACGTTAAGGGGACCGGTTAGCTCTGATTCGTCGGGGCGAAGCTGAGAACTTAAGCGCCAGTAAACGGCGGTGGTAACTATAACCATCCTAAGGTAGCGAAATTCCTTGTCGGGTAAGTTCCGACCTGCACGAATGGCGTAACGACTTCTCGACTGTCTCAACCATAGGCCCGGTGAAATTGCATTACGAGTAAAGATGCTCGTTTCGCGCAGCAGGACGGAAAGACCCCGGGACCTTTACTATAGCTTGATATTGGTGTTCGGTTCGGCTTGTGTAGGATAGGTGGGAGACTTTGAAGCAGCAACGCCAGTTGTTGTGGAGTCGTCGTTGAAATACCACTCTGGTCGTGCTGGATGTCTAACCTGGGTCCGTGATCCGGATCAGGGACAGTGTCTGGTGGGTAGTTTAACTGGGGCGGTTGCCTCCTAAAGAGTAACGGAGGCGCCCAAAGGTTCCCTCAGCCTGGTTGGCAATCAGGTGTTGAGTGTAAGTGCACAAGGGAGCTTGACTGTGAGACTGACGGGTCGAGCAGGGACGAAAGTCGGGACTAGTGATCCGGCGGTGGCTTGTGGAAGCGCCGTCGCTCAACGGATAAAAGGTACCCCGGGGATAACAGGCTGATCTTCCCCAAGAGTCCATATCGACGGGATGGTTTGGCACCTCGATGTCGGCTCGTCGCATCCTGGGGCTGGAGTAGGTCCCAAGGGTTGGGCTGTTCGCCCATTAAAGCGGTACGCGAGCTGGGTTTAGAACGTCGTGAGACAGTTCGGTCCCTATCCGCTGTGCGCGTAGGAGTGTTGAGAAGGGCTGTCCCTAGTACGAGAGGACCGGGACGGACGAACCTCTGGTGTGCCAGTTGTCCTGCCAAGGGCATGGCTGGTTGGCTACGTTCGGGAGGGATAACCGCTGAAAGCATCTAAGCGGGAAGCCTGCTTCGAGATGAGCACTCCCACCTCCTTGAGAGGGTAAGGCTCCCAGTAGACGACTGGGTTGATAGGCCGGATATGGAAGCCCTGTAAGGGGTGGAGTTGACCGGTACTAATAGGCCGAGGGCTTGTCCTCAGACGCTCGCGTTCACTGTGTGGTTCCCGGGTAGCGAACAGCTATCGCCGGCGAACACAAGAAACACTTATCAACTGAAAAGTGTGTTTCGCTGATACCCAATAGGGTTTCGGTGGTCATAGCGTGAGGGAAACGCCCGGTTACATTCCGAACCCGGAAGCTAAGCCTCACAGCGCCGATGGTACTGCAGGGGGGACCCTGTGGGAGAGTAGGACGCCGCCGAACAATCATTCAAGGCCGCGGCCCCAGCGATTCGCTGGGGCCGCGGCCTTTTTGTGTTTTTGCGAACGTGCACAACCCCGGTACTCGGGACTTCCGCCCAGGCGCGGGCTGTCTCCGGATGCCGGACAATGGAGTAGGTGCTCGGCCAGGAGGCCGGCATCGAACCGCGTGAGGGCAGTGGTGTCGCCCAGTCCGCGGTGGAGCTGAGCAGCAGAAGGAGTCACCACAATGTCGAACCAGCCCCAGGACCGTCCCGAGCGTCGATCGGACGACGGCCGCGGCTACGAGCCCCGGTCTCGCGGGGGCTGGTCCAACGACCGTGGGCCGCGTCGTGACGACCGTGACGACCGCCCGCGTCGTGACGACCGTCCCTCCGGTGGCGGTTTCAACCGCGACCGTGACGACCGTCCGCGTCGTGACGACCGTCCCTCCGGTGGTGGCGGCGGCTACCGTGGCGACCGCCCGCAGGGTGGCGGCTTCAACCGTGACCGCGGTGACCGTCCGCAGGGTGGCGGCTACCGTGGTGACCGCCCGCAGGGCGGTGGCTTCAACCGTGACCGCGACGACCGTGGCGCCGGCGGTGGCTTCCGTCGCGACGACCGCCCGTCCGGCGGTGGCGGTGGCTTCCGCCGTGACGACCGCCCCTCCGGTGGCGGTTTCAACCGCGACCGTGACGACCGTGGCGGCTTCAACCGCGACCGCGGTGACCGCCCCCAGGGCGGTGGGTTCAACCGTGACCGTGGTGACCGTCCGCAGAGTGGCGGCTACCGTGGTGACCGCCCGCAGGGTGGCGGTTTCAACCGTGACCGCGATGACCGTGGCGCCGGTGGCGGCTTCCGTCGTGACGACCGCCCCTCCGGCGGTGGGTTCAACCGCGACCGTGACGACCGTGGCGGCTTCAACCGCGACCGCGGTGACCGCCCCCAGGGCGGTGGCTTCAACCGCGACCGTGGCGACCGTCCGTCCGGTGGTGGGTTCAACCGTGACCGTGACGACCGCGGTGGGTTCAACCGTGACCGTGGTGACCGTCCGCAGGGTGGCGGCTACCGTGGTGACCGCCCGCAGGGTGGCGGTTTCAACCGTGACCGCGATGACCGTGGCGCCGGTGGCGGCTTCCGTCGTGACGACCGCCCCTCCGGCGGTGGGTTCAACCGCGACCGTGACGACCGTGGCGGCTTCAACCGCGACCGCGGTGACCGCCCCCAGGGCGGTGGCTTCAACCGCGACCGTGGCGACCGCCCGTCCGGTGGCGGCTTCAACCGCGACCGTGACGACCGCGGTGGGTTCAACCGTGACCGTGGCGACCGCCCGTCCGGTGGCGGCTTCAACCGCGACCGTGACGACCGCGGTGGGTTCAACCGCGACCGTGACGACCGCGGTGGGTTCAACCGCGACCGTGGTGACCGCCCGCAGGGTGGCGGCTACCGTGGTGACCGCCCGCAGGGTGGCGGCTTCAACCGTGACCGCGACGACCGTGGCGCCGGTGGCGGCTTCCGTCGTGACGACCGCCCGAGCAGCTTCCGTCGTGACGACCGTGACGACCGCCCGCGTCGTGACGACCGTCCGTCCGGTGGCGGCTTCAACCGCGACCGCGGCGACCGCCCCTCCGGCGGTGGCTTCCGTCGCGACGACCGCCCCTCCGGTGGCGGCGGCTACCGCGGTGACCGCGGCGACCGCCCGCAGGGCGGCGGTTACAACCGCGACCGCGACGACCGCGGCGGCCGGGACTACGACGACCGTCGGGGCAACTACGAGCCGGTCAAGCGCCTGCCGATCCCGGAGGACGTCACCGGCTTCGAGCTGGACGCGGACGTCCGCCAGGAGCTCAAGAGCCTGCCCAAGACGCTCGCCGACGATGTCGCCCGCAACCTGGTGATGGTCGCCCGTCTGCTCGACAGCGAGCCGGAGGAGGCGTACCAGTACTCGCGCGTCTCGCTGCGGCTGGCCTCGCGCGTGCCCGCCGTCCGTGAGGCCGCCGGCTTCGCCTCGTACATGACGCAGCGTTACTCCGAGGCGCTGACCGAGTTCCGCGCCGCCCGTCGGATGACCGGCCGGGCGGACCTGTGGCCCGTGATGGCCGACTGCGAGCGCGGTCTGGGCCGTCCGGAGCGGGCGCTGGCGATGGCCGGCGAGCCCGAGGTGAAGCAGCTGGACAAGGCCGGCCAGGTCGAGATGCGTCTCGTCGCGGCCGGTGCCCGCGGCGACATGCAGCAGTTCGACGCGGCCGTCGTCACCCTGCAGAGCCCGGAGCTGGCCTCCAGCTCGGTGCAGCCGTGGACCGCGCGACTGCGGTACGCCTACGCCGAGGCGCTGATCGCGGCGGATCGTGCCGACGAGGCCCGCGACTGGTTCGCCAAGGCGGCCGAGGCGGACAGTGACGGCGCCACCAACGCCTCCGAGCGGCTGGCCGAGATCGACGGGCTGGAGTTCGTCGACGCGCTCGACCCGGAGCTGGTGGAGGAGGCGTCCGACGACGCCGACGAGGCCGGTGCCCCGGCGGCGCCGAAGTCGCGCGGCGGCGTGTCGGACGACCGGGAGATCTTCGAGGACGAGGAGAACGTCGAGGAGTTCTACGACGAGGACGACCTCGAGATCGACGAGGACTTCGACGGCGTGGTGCCCGAGCGTTCCACCGACACCAAGGCCTGACCGGCCCTGTCGTGCCGGTAGCGGCACGAGGTGAGCAGCGGTGACCGAAGAGGCCCTGCCCCGCCCCCGGAAGTGTTCCGGGGGCGGGGCAGGGCCTCTTTGTCGTTCCTGGGCGTGTCGTTCCTGGGCGGTGGGGGAGGCAGCGGGCGGAGGGCGTCAGCCCAGGCCGAGGCTGCGCAGCACCAGCCCGGTGGCCGGCTTCGGGCCGAACGAGGTGGACTTGCGCGGCATGGTGACGCCCTGTTCGGCCAGCCGGCGGACCACGCTCTCCCGCACCGGGTGGAGCAGGACGGCGGTGCCACCGCTCCGGGCCGCCTCACGCTCGGCGGCCCCCGCGGTGTGCAGGTAGCCGATGTCGTCGGGGCCGTCGGGGACGCGCCAGGCGTGGTCGAGCAGGGTGGCATGCAGGACGGTCGCGTCGAGGTGACGCCACTCCTCGGGGCGGTCCTGCGGCACGGTGGCGTCGAGCAGGCCCTCGTCGGGTTCGCCGACCAGCCAGTACACGCCGTCGCCACCGGTGAGCAGGAAGCTGCTGCTGCCGTGCCGTTTCTGCTCGGCAAGCGACTGCAGGGCGCTCTCCAGCGGGCCGGGCACCTCCTTGACCTGCCAGCGGTCGCCCAGCTTCGCCAGGGCCTCGGCGACGGGCAGCCGGTACAGCACCCGGTGGATCGCGCGGACGTTCAGCGGGTAGCGGGCGGTGTCGACCAGCAGGACGAGCCCGCGGTCCCACGGGCTGCGCGGCAGGTGCCGGTGCTCGCGCTGGAGGCGCAGGTACATCTCCCAGCGGTGGTGGCCGTCGGCGATCAGGGCCCGGCAGGTGGCGAGGTCCCGGCCGACCTCGGCGATCTCGGCCGGGTCGGTGACCGCCCAGAGCCGGTGGTGCGTGCCGTCGGTGGTGGTCGTGGTGAGCAGCGGCTCGCCGAGCGCCGCGCGCTCGACCACACCGGCCGCACCGCCGTTGCCCCGGTAGGTGAGCAGCAGCGGTTCGAGGTTGGCGCGCGTGGTGCGCATCAGGCCGACCCGGTCGGCGACCGGCCGGGGCATCACGTCCTCGTGCGGCAGGACGATGCCGGCCTCCTTGCCGCTGACGGCGAGGGCGCCGATCAGACCGCGCTGGAGCAGCTCGGGGGAGTCGCCGGTGGCCGGTACGCGTTGCTCGTAGACGTAGAGCGCGGGGACGGGGTCGGCGGCCAGGACGCCCTCGCGCTGCCAGTCGCGCAGCAGCCGGGCGGCGTGCCGGTACCGGGTGTCGCGGTCGGGGCGGTCCCCGGCGTCCTCCGGTTCGGGGCGCGGCAGGATCAGCCGGACCACGTTGTGCGGGTCGGCGGTCTCCAGGTCGAGCCGGTGGCCGGGGTCGACGACGTCGTACGGCGGGGAGGTGACCGCTGCCAGGGCGCCGACCCGGTCGGGGACGTACCGGAGGCCGCGGAAGGGGAACAGGGACAGACCTGCGGTGGCGACGTGCCCGGGATCGCCGGGGCCGCCCTGCGGAGACTCCGCTCCGCTTTCTGCACTGGGGGTGCTCATTCTGGGCATCGTAACCGGGTACGCGTTGTTCAGAGATCGGAACACCCGTGCTGGTCGGTGGGGCGGGTGTCGTGACCGAGGGCGAGGTACGGGCGTGAGCGAGCGCAACGGCGGGCAGGAGCGGGTGGACGGCGGCGGCAGCGGGGGCGGCGGGAGCTTCGCGGACGGCCCCCCGAGCGGCGGCGCCTCCGGTGGCGGCGGCGTGCCGGAGCAGGGGCGGGCCGGGGAACCCACCGGCGACGTGTACGAGTGGTTCCGCCGGGGCGGGAAGCTGCTGGCGCAGGGCAACCCGGCGGCCGCCGAACAGCTGCTCGCCCGGGCGGCGGCGGCCGAGCCGCACTCCCGCAGCATCCGGGAGACCCTGGCGCGGGCGCAGTTCGACGCGGGCTCGTACGCGGCGGCGCTGGAGAACTTCCGGGCCGTCGCCCTGGCCGAGCCGTCGGACGACTACGCTCAGTTCGGGTGGGGCGTCGCGGCGGCCCGGCTGGGCGACTTCGAGACGTCCGCCGAGCACCTGGCACTGGCCGTGGCGATGCGGCCGGAGGCGGACCACTACCGGGCGGCGCTGCGGCAGACCCGGGCGACCCTGGCGGCCCGCGCCGGGGCGTTCGGCCCGTTGCAGCCGGGTGCCCCGGGGTACCTGGAACCGCCGTCGGCCGCGGACGGCGGCGCGCAGTCCCCGCGCGGCCCCGTCGGCACCGTCGGCACCGTCGGTACGGGCGGCGCGGACGGCAGGACGGACGACACGGATGACCGGGATCGACGCAGTGAATGAGGTAGAGCAGGCATGACCGAGACGGCCACCACCGCGCGACGGACCGCCCCCGGCGGGAGCGGGCTCCCGCTGACCGAGGCGTACGACACCGCGCTGCTGGACCTCGACGGCGTGGTGTACACCGGGCCGAACGCGATCGAGCACGCGGTCGCGTCGCTGGAGTCCGCCCGGACGGCCGGGATGCGGCTGGCGTACGTGACCAACAACGCCTCCCGCCCGCCCCGCGTGGTGGCCGAGCACCTGACCGAGCTGGGGGTGCCCGCCGAGCCCGCGGACGTCATCAACTCGGCGCAGGCGGCCGCGCGCGTCGTGTCCGAGAAGGTGCCGGCCGGTGCCAAGGTGCTGGTCGTCGGTGGGGCGGGGCTGGAGGAGGCGCTGGCCGAGCGCGGCCTGGTGGCCGTCCGGACGCTGGCCGAGGAGCCGCTCGCGGTGGTCCAGGGCTTCGACCCGTCGGTGGGCTGGCAGCAGCTGGCGGAGGCCTCCTTCGCGATCCAGAGCGGACTGCCGTGGGTGGCGTCGAACCTGGACCTGACCGTGCCGCAGGCCCGCGGGATCGCGCCGGGCAACGGCACGCTGGTCGCGGCCGTGCGGGCGGCGACCGGGGTGGAGCCGGAGGTGGCGGGCAAGCCGCTGCCGCCGATGCACCGGGAGACCGTGCTGCGGACGGGCGCGCGGCGGCCGCTGGTGGTCGGGGACCGGCTGGACACCGACATCGAGGGCGCGTTCAACGGCGGGGTCGACAGCCTGCTGGTCTTCACCGGGGTGACCACGCCGTTGCAGCTGCTGGCAGCGCCGGCGGAGCACCGGCCGACGTACCTCGCCGAGGATCTGCGCGGCCTGCTGGAGTCGCACCCGGAGGCGGTCGCGGAGCCGGGCGGCGGCTTCGGCTGCGGCGGCTGGACGGCAGTGGCGCAGGACGGCGAGCTGCGGCTCACCGCGACGGGCGAGGACCGCTGGGACGGGCTGCGGGCGCTCTGCGCGGCGGCGTGGACGGCGCTGGACGCCGGCGGCGAGCCGGTGGACGGCCGGAAGGCACTGGCCGAGCTGGGCTTCTGAGCCCGGTGTGCCGGGCCCCCGTCGACCTGGGCGGGGGCCCGGGGCGGGCGGTCAGAGCAGGGTGCGCAGGCGCAGCAGGTCGCGGAAGCCGGCCTCCAGCCTGACCCGGCCGGCGGCCCAGGCGGAGGCGAAGCCGAGCCGGCCGGCGACCAGCGCGACCAGGTCGTCGCTGCTCATGGTGAGCCGGATGTCGGCCTTCTCGGCGGGGGCGCCGGGCGTCTCGGTGATGTCGTCGAGCCGGCCGTCGCGCATGTACCCCGCGAAGGTCAGGTCCAGGTCGGTGATCCGGCAGCTGAGCGTGCGGGGCAGGGCGGCGGCCTGGCGGACGTTGCCGGTGGACTCGGCCATGTTCCGGCTGAGCTGCTCCAGTGCCGTGCGGCACTCCTCGGCGTTGGCCATGGCGGTGGTCCGTTCCTCGGTCCTGCCCGGCTGCGGCGGGCGACGGCTACTGCGGGGCCACGGTACCGCAGGGCGGTTTTGGCGGTAGCGTCGTCGGTGGAGTGCCCGGAGGTGGTCCGGGCGCTGACGCCCACGGAGCGATGCGCGCAGGCGCTGAGGAGGCACCCGGATGCTGCCGAAGACGGTGCGGGGAGCGGTGGAGGTCGCCGCCGGACTGGTGGAGGAGGTCGGCAAGCGGGTGGTCGTGACCGCGGCCGGGCTGCTGGAGCGGACCGGCATCGACGTCACCGAGGTGGAGCGCCGGCTGGGTGGTCAGTTCCCCCCGTCCGCCAAGTCGCTGCAGACGCTCGCCGAGGAGGCGGTCACCGCCGGCCGGGCCGGGGTGGACCTCGCGGTCGGGGTGGCGCGCAGTGAGGTGGAGCGGGCCTTCGAGAAGGTCGGGGACCAGGTGACCAAGGTCGGCGTGGTGCTGGCCTACCTGGAGAGCAAGCTGCGCGAGGTCGAGGAGGACGGCGGGTCGCCGGCGAAGCCGGGGGCCGCGGCCTCGGAGCCCGGGCCGGCGCCGCGGGCGGACGCGCTGTTCGGGCAGGGCTGGGAGCAGGAGAACGACCCGGTGGTGCCGGCGGGCCGGGCGGCGGGGGAGCCGATAGTGGCCGAGCGCGTCGAGGTCGACGAGCCGGTGGAGGTCGACCCGGTGGTGCCGTCGGTCGCGCGGCCGGACCGGCAGACCGCGGGGGAGAAGGCCCCCGTGGCGGAACCGCCGGTGAAGAAGACCACGGCGAATAAGACCGCGACTCAGAAGGCTGTGGCTCAGAAGGCCGCGGCCAAGAAGGTGGCGGCCGAGAAGGCGACGCCCGCCGGTACGAAGCCGGCCGGAGCGAAGCCGGCCACCCGGAAGACGGCGGTGAAGAAGACCGCGACCGCGAAGAAGACCGCGGAGGGCAGGCGGACCGCGACCGGGCGGGCGGCCCAGGCGGCCCGCCAGGAGCAGCCGGCCAAGCGGACCGCGACGAAGAAGACCACCGTCCGGAGGACGAGCAGCACGAAGAAGCCGGAACGGCCCGATGCCTGACCCGGCCCCGGAGGTCCCGCCCGCCGGGCCCGTCACCGTCGGGCCGGCCACGGCCACGGCTGCGCCCGCCACCGCCGAGCCCTTCGCCGAAGGCCCGGCCGGCGCCGAAGCGCTCCCGCTGGGTGTCGAACTGTCCCCCACGGGCCACCCCGCCGTCGACGCCGGGCTGGCCCGACTGGCGGCGCTGGACGGGGTGCCGACCGACGCGCACGTCGCGGTGTACGAAGATGTTCACCAGCGGCTCACCGACACGTTGGCCGCGCTCGACCGGGAATGACCCGCAGAACCACCTGTAGGAGCTGAAACACCAGTGGCAGTGGCACGACGCCGTCTCGACGCGGAGCTGGTCCGCCGCAAGCTGGCCCGGTCGCGGGAGCACGCGTCCGAGCTGATCGCGGCCGGTCGGGTGACCATCGGCGGCACCACCGCGACCAAGCCGGCCACCCAGGTGGAGACCTCGGCTGCGGTCGTGGTGGCCGAGGACGCGAACGACCCCGACTACGTCTCGCGCGGCGGCCACAAGCTCGCCGGCGCCTTCGCCGCGTTCGTCCCGCAGGGCCTGGTGGTCGAGGGCCGCCGGGCGCTGGACGCGGGCGCGTCGACCGGCGGCTTCACCGACGTGCTGCTGCGCGCGGGGGCGGCGCACGTGCTGGCGGTGGACGTCGGCTACGGGCAGCTGGCCTGGTCGCTGCAGAGCGACGAGCGGGTGACGGTGATGGACCGCACCAACGTGCGCGAACTGACCCCGGAGCTGATCGGCGGCACGCCGGTCGACCTGGTGGTCGGGGACCTCTCGTTCATCTCGCTCGGCCTGGTGCTGCCCGCGCTGGCCCGTTGCGCGGCCGGGGACGCGGACCTGGTGATGATGGTCAAGCCGCAGTTCGAGATCGGCAAGGAGCGGCTCGGCAGCGGCGGTGTGGTGCGCAGCCCGCAGCTGCGGGCGGAGATGGTGCGCCAGGTCGCCGGGCAGGCGTGGGAGCTCGGGCTGGGCGTGCGGGCGGTCACCGCGAGCCCCCTGCCGGGGCCGTCGGGGAACGTCGAGTACTTCCTCTGGCTGCGCCGGGACGCCCCGGAGCTGGACCCGGCGGAGGCGGACCGGGCCGTCGCCGAGGGCCCCCGATAGGGTGCTCTGCGGACGTCCGGTCCGTCATGCTGAGTGACGCGGCCGCACCGGGCCGAGGGCGACCCGGCAGGCGTAGGGAGAGGGCAGCGGGCATGAGCGATGAACGTACGGTCTTCCTGATCGCGCACACCGGCCGGGAGGCCGCGTTGCGCAGTGTCGAAGGACTGGTGCACGGCCTGCTGAAGGCGGGGATCAGAATCCGGCTGCTCGCGGCCGAGGCGGTGGACCTGGATCTGCCGGACGGCGTCGAGCGGGTGGCCGGGGGGCCGGGGGCGGCGGACGGCTGCGAGCTGATCCTGGTCGCCGGCGGCGACGGGACGCTGCTGCGCGGTGCCGAGCTGGCCCGCGAGCACGGGCTGCCGATGCTCGGCATCAACCTGGGCCGGGTGGGGTTCCTCGCCGAGGCCGAGCGGGACGACCTCGCCGTGGTGGTCGAGCGGGTGGTCGACGCCGACTACGAGGTCGAGGAGCGGATGACCCTCGACGTGATCGTCCGGACCAACGGCGACATGGTGCACCACGACTGGGCGCTCAACGAGGCCTCGATCGAGAAGGCCTCCCGGGAGCGGATGCTGGAGGTGGTGACCGAGGTGGACGGCCGCCCGGTCTCCAACTTCGGCTGCGACGGGGTGGTCTGCGCGACGCCGACCGGTTCGACGGCGTACGCGTTCTCCGGCGGCGGACCGGTGGTCTGGCCGGAGGTGGAGGCGCTGCTGATGGTGCCGATCAGCGCGCACGCGCTGTTCGCCCGGCCGCTGGTGACTTCACCGGACTCGGTGCTGGCGGTGGAGGTGCAGCCGAAGACCCCGCACGGGGTGCTCTGGTGCGACGGCCGCCGCTCGGTCGAACTGCCCGCCGGCGCGCGGGTGGAGGTCCGCCGCGGGCAGACGCCGGTGCGGCTGGCCCGGCTGCACCGGGCGCCGTTCACCGACCGGCTGGTGGCGAAGTTCGCGCTGCCGGTGACGGGCTGGCGCGGCCGGGCGGAGACGCACTGAGGCGTGAACGCCTCGGTGTCGCGATGCCTTGACGTTTTGAGGCACTGACGCTGTGAGGTGGTGGCGCCTTGATGCTGTGACGCCTGGCGGTGCCGGGGCGTCCGCCGGGCCGGGGTGGATTCCCCGGCCCGGCGGACGCGTGGCCCGGTCAGACCGCCAGCGGCTGGCTGTCGTCGCCGGCGTCGCTCCAGCGGCCGCCGGCACCTGCCCGGGCGGCGAGGGCGGCGAGGCGGTCGACGGCGGCGGGTACGGCCGCGGCGGGCAGGGTCAGCGGGATCCGGATGTGGTGCTCGAAGGCCCCGTCCGAGCCGAAGCGGTTGCCCGCGGCGATCCGGATGCCACCCTGCTCGCCGGCCAGGGCCAGCGCCGCCCCGGAGACGCCGCCGGTGGCGACCCAGAGCGCGAGCCCGCCGGGCGGCATGGCGTAGTGCCACTCCGGCAGCCGTTGGCCCAGGGCGTCGGCGAAGGCGCCGGCGGTGGCCCGCAGCCGGTCCAGCTGGTGCGTGCGGACGGCGGCCAGCGGCTCCCCCAGCAGCTCGGCGGCGATCAGCTGGTCCAGTACGGGGGCGCCGACGTCGCTGTACACCCGCTCGGAGGCCAGCCGGCGGACCAGGGCGGGCGCGGCACGGATCCAGCCGATCCGCAGGCCGCCCCAGAGCAGCTTGCCGGCCGAGCCGACGGTGACGACCTGCGCGGAGCGGTCCAGCGCGGCCATCGGCCGGGGGAGCGGGGTGCCGTCCGGGACGCCCCAGCCGAGCTCGGCGGTGGTCTCGTCGACCAGCACCACCGTCCCGGCGGCCCGGGCCGCGGCCAGCAGCTCGCGGCGCTGCTCCTCGTCGACCAGGGCGCCGGTCGGATTGTGGAAGTCCGGGATCACGTAGGCGACCCGGGGCGCGGCGCCGTGCAGCACCCGGCGCCACTCGGGGAGGTCCCAGGCGGGCTGCCGGGCCGGTCCGCCGGGCCGGGCGAACGGGACGGGGACCAGCCTGGCGTCGCCGCGCCGCAGCGCTTGCAGGGCGTGCGCGTAGCTGGGGGCCTCGACGGCGACCCGGTCGCCGCGGCCGACCAGGGCCCGCTGCGCCAGGTACAGGCCGCCCATCGCGCCGATGGTGATCAGGATCTGGTCGGGTGCGGTCGGCAGCCCGCGCTCGGTGTAGCGGCGCGCCACCGCCTCGCGCAGGACCGGGACGCCTGAGGGGAAGTGGCCGTGCCCGGCGGCGTAGGCGGGCAGCTGCTCGACGGCGCGGGCGGCGGCCGCGCCGAGGAACGGCTGCGGGGCCGGCAGCGCGGCGACGCCGAGGTCGAGGACGCGGCCCTGCTCGTCCGGCGGTACCGGGTGCAGCGCGTCGCCGGGCGGCGGTGCCCCCTCGGGCAGGGCGGTCCAGCTGCCGGAGCCGCGCCGGCTGTGCAGGTAGCCGTCGCTGCGCAGGGCCTCGTACGCGGTGGCCACGGTGGTGCGGCTGAGCCCGAGGGCGAGGGCGAGCTCGCGTTCGGCGGGGAGCCTGGCACCGATCTGCAGGCGGCCCTCGGAGACCAGCAGCCGGATCTGCCCGGCCAGGGCCCGGTAGGCGGGCCGGCGGGTGGTGGCCGGCTCGGGCAGCCGGGCGCTGGCGAGCAGCCGGGCGAGCGCGGCGGGGGTGACGGTGGTGTGCCAGTCGGCCATGGCGGATCAGTCCACTTGCTCGGGATTGGCCCTGTCGCGGGCCTCATTGGCCTGTCCATCATGGCAGGGCGGCCATCGAGTCCGCCACCACCGGGGTGCCACCCCCGGGGTGCAGCACCACCCGCAGGAGACCCGATGGCCACCACGACCACGCCCGTACCGCCGCCCGTCGCCACCGCTTCCGCTGCCCCGGCCGCTTCCGCTGCCCCGGACGCCACTGCCGCCGCCGCCGGGCGCCGCCCGATCGCCGTCCGGCTGCTCGGCGACACCCACCGGCTGGGCCGCCGCCTCCCGCAGCTCGCCGTCGGCCTCGCCCTGTACGGCGCGAGCATGGGGCTGATGCTCCGCGCCGGGCTGGGCCTCGACCCGTGGGACGTCTTCCACCAGGGCCTCCAGCGCACCGTCGGCCTCTCCGTTGGCGCCTGGGTCACCATCTGCGGCGCCCTCGTCCTGCTGTTCTGGATCCCGCTGCGCCAGCGCCCCGGCCTCGGCACGATCGCCAACGTGCTGATGATCGGCGCGGCGATGGACGTCACCCTGCGGGTCGTCGGCACGCCCGGACCTCTGCCGGCCAGGATCGCCCTGATGGTCGGCTCGGTCCTGCTGAACGGCCTGGCCACCGGCCTGTACATCGGCGCCCGGTTCGGCCCGGGCCCGCGCGACGGCCTGATGACCGGCCTGCACCGGCGCACCGGCCGGTCCCTGCGGCTGATCCGAACCGGTATCGAACTCACCGTCCTGGCCGCCGGTGTCCTGCTCGGCGGCACCGCCGGCGTCGGCACCGTGGCATACGCGCTGGCCATCGGCCCGCTGGCGCAGCTCTTCCTGCCGTGGTGCACCGTGCCCACCGCTGCGCAAACCTCCCGGAAGGGATGAACTTGCGGGCGGGAGGTTGTCGCTCGTCGCGCGCCGGGGCTGGAACCTCGTAAGGTCGTCACCGTGTTGGACGAGATGCGGATACGGGATCTTGGGGTTATCGACGACGCGGTGGTCGAGCTCGCGCCCGGCTTCACCGCCGTGACCGGTGAGACCGGCGCCGGAAAGACCATGGTGGTGACGAGCCTCGGGCTGTTGCTCGGCGGCCGCGCCGACCCCGGTCTGGTGCGCAACGGCGCCGGGCGCGCGGTCGTCGAGGGCCGCCTCGAACTGCCCGCCGGCTCCCCGGCGGCGCTCCGCGCCGTCGAGGCCGGGGCCGAACTGGACGACGGCGCGCTGCTGATCAGCCGGACCGTCTCCGCCGAGGGCCGCTCGCGCGCCCACGTCGGCGGCCGGGCCGTGCCCGTCGGGCTGCTCGCCGAGCTCGGCGAGGACCTGATCGCCGTCCACGGCCAGACCGACCAGCAGCGCCTGCTCCGCCCGGCCCGCCAGCGCGGCGCGCTGGACCGGTACGCGGGCGAGGCGGTCGCCGAGCCGCTGGCCCGGTACCGCGAGGTCTACCGCCGGCTGCGCGAGGTCTCCGCCACCCTGGAGGAGCTGACCACCCGGGCCCGCGAGCGCGCCCAGGAGGCCGACCTGCTCCGCTTCGGGCTGGACGAGGTCGCCGCCGCCGAGCCGGTCTCCGGGGAGGACACCGATCTCGGCGCCGAGGCCGAGCGGCTCGGCCACGCCGACGCGCTCTCCTCGGCCGCGACCCTCGCGCACGCCGCCCTGGCGGGCGACCCGACCGACCCGGAGGCCCTGGACGCGGGCACCCTGCTCGCCCAGGCCCGCCGCGCCCTGGAGGCCGTCCGCCACCACGACGAGCGCCTCGCCGGCCTCGCCGACCGGCTGAACGAGGTCGGCTACCTGCTCGCCGACGTCGCGGGCGACCTGGCCGGCTACGCCGACGACCTGGACGCCGACCCGGTCCGGCTGGCCGCCGTCGAGGACCGCCGCTCCGTCCTGGCCCAGCTGCTGCGCAAGTACGGCGGCCCGGAGAACTCGCTGGCCGAGGTGCTGGCCTGGGCGGAGGAGGGCTCGGCCCGGCTCGCCGAGCTCGACGGCGACGACGAGCGGATCGACGAGCTGGGCGCCCGCGAGACCGAGCTGCGCGCCGAGCTGGCCGAGCTCGCCGCCGAGGTGTCGGCCGCCCGGCAGGACGCGGCCGGCCGCTTCGCCGGGGCCGTCTCCGCCGAGCTGGCCGAACTCGCCATGCCGCACGCCCGGGTGACCTTCTCGATCAGCCAGGTCGACGACCTCGCGGGGATCGAGATCGAGGGCCGCACCGTCGCCTACGGCGCGCACGGCGTCGACGAGGTCGAGGTGCTGCTCGCCCCGCACCCGGGCGCCCAGCCCCGGCCGATCGCCAAGGGCGCCTCCGGCGGTGAGCTCTCCCGCGTCATGCTCGCCGTCGAGGTGGTCTTCGCCGGCGCCGACCCCGTGCCCACCTACCTGTTCGACGAGGTGGACGCCGGCGTCGGCGGCAAGGCCGCCGTCGAGATCGGCCGCCGGCTCGCCAAACTGGCCGAGTCCGCCCAGGTCGTGGTCGTCACCCACCTCCCGCAGGTGGCCGCCTTCGCCGACCGGCACCTGGTGGTGGAGAAGACCAACGACGGCACCGTGACCCGCAGCGGTGTCAAGGTGCTGAACGACGAGGAGCGGGTGCGCGAACTCTCCAGGATGCTGGCCGGCCTGGAGGACTCCGAGCTGGGCCGGGCCCATGCCGAGGAGCTGCTGGCCGCCGCCCGGGCCCCGCGCCACCGGTAACCGTCACCGTTCGGCGCGGCCACCCCCACCGCGTCGGACGGCGACGCGCCCCGGGTGGCGCCGACTGTCCAAGAGGGCCGCCGACCTGGCATGGTGGCGGCTGGACACTGGCTTTCCAGTCCCCGAGCGTCGCTGGCGGGCAACCCTCGCACCGCGGCGCGCGAACCTGATCGAGTCGGATGCGAGACGACGTGGACCATTCCGCCGCCCGGGCCACCGCGGCCGCCCCTGAACCGGGTCAGCTGCACGTGGTGCTCGTCCTGGCCGCCAGTACCGGCGGCATCGGTGCGCACGTGCGCTCCCTGGCACAGGGCCTGGTCGCGCACGGCGTCGCCGTGACGGTGTGCGCGCCCGCCGGTACGGACGCGCTGTTCGGGTTCTCCCGCACCGGCGCCCGGTTCCACCTGGTCGACATCACTCCCACCGCGGGTGCCCGCAGCGATGCCACCGCGATCGGCGAGCTGCGCCGCGCCTTCACCGGCGCCGACGTGGTGCACGCCCACGGCCTGCGCGCCGGGCTCCTCTCCGACCTGGCGCTGCGCACCGCCGGCCGGTTCCCGGGCCTGCGCCCGGAGACCCCGCTGGTGGTCACCTCGCACCACGCACTGCTCGCCACCGGCATGGAGCGGCGGCTCCAGCGGCTGATGGAGCGCCGGGTGGCGCGCGCCGCCGACCTGGTGCTCGGCGCCTCCTCCGACCTGGTGGCCCGGGCCCGCGAGCTGGGTGCCACCGACGCCCGGCTCGGGCCGGTCGCGGCCCCGCCGATGCCGGAGGGCCGGCTGGAACGGGCCGCGGCCCGGGCCGCGCTGCTCGGCGACGGACCGGACCGCCCGCTCGTCCTCTCCGTGGGCCGGCTCGTCCCGCAGAAGGCCTTCGGCGTGCTGCTGGACGCCGCCCGGGAGCTGTCCGCGCTGGATCCGGAGCCGCTGCTGCTGCTCGCCGGGGACGGCCCGGAGGGCGCCGCGCTGCGCGAGCGGGTGGCGGCGGAGAAGCTGCCCGTCCGGCTGCTCGGCTACCGCACCGACGTACCGGACCTGCTGGCCGCCGCCGACGTGGTGGTGCTCTCCAGCCGCTGGGAGGCCCGTTCGCTGGTGGTCCAGGAGGCGATGCGGGCCGGCGTGCCGGTGGTCGCCACCGCCGTCGGCGGCGTGCCCGAGCTGGTCGGGGACGCCGCCGTGCTCGTCCCGCCCGGTGACGCGGCGGCGCTCAGCCGGGCGGTCGGCGCGCTGCTGGCCGACCCGGGGCGGCGGGAGCGGCTGGCCGCCGCGGGCCGGCAGCAGGCGGAGACCTGGCCGGACGAGGCCGCGACCGTCGCCCAGGTGCTCAGCACCTACGACGAACTGGTGCAGCGCACCGGGTAGGGCGCGTCCGCCGGACGCGCCCCACCCGGGACCGGCCGGATCAGACCGTGGCCTGCTCGGCCCGGTCGGCGGCCAGGCCGTCCGGCTGCGCGGAGAGGTAGGCGCCCCCGCAGGCGGTCAGCCGCAGCGCGGTGTCGATCAGCGGCACGTGGCTGAAGGCCTGGGGGAAGTTGCCCACCTGGCGCTTCTCCCGCGGGTCCCACTCCTCGGCGAGCAGCCCGAGGTCGTTGCGCAGCGCCAGCAGCTTGTCGAACAGCTCGCGCGCCTCCTGCACCCGGCCGATCATGGCGAGGTCGTCGGCCAGCCAGAACGAGCACGCCAGGAAGGCGCCCTCGTGGCCGGAGAGGCCGTCGACGTTGTTGCCGCTCTCGTCGTGGGTGGGGTAGCGCAGCACGAAGCCGTCCTCGGTGGAGAGCTCGCGCTGGATCGCCTCGATGGTGCCGATCACCCGCTTGTCGTCCGGCGGGAGGAAGCCGACCTGCGGGATCAGCAGCAGCGAGGCGTCCAGCTCGTGGCCGCCGTAGTACTGCGTGAAGGTGTTGCGCTCGGGGTCGTAACCCTTCTCGCAGACGTCCCGGTGGATGGTCGCGCGCAGCTCGCGCCAGCGCTCCAGGTGGCCGTCGGAGGGTGCGTCCTCGGGGGTCTGCTCCAGCAGCTTGATGGTGCGGTCGACGGCGACCCAGGCCATCACCTTGGAGTGGACGAAGTGCCGGCGCGGGCCGCGGACCTCCCAGATGCCCTCGTCCGGCTCCTGCCAGTGCTCCTCCAGGTACTCGATCAGCCGCAGCTGGAGGTGGTGGGCGTGGTCGTTGCGGACCAGGCCGGTCATGTGGGCCAGGTGCAGGGCCTCGACGACCTCGCCGTAGACGTCCAGCTGGAGCTGGCCGGCCGCGCCGTTGCCGACCCGCACCGGCTGGGAGCCCTCGTAGCCGGGCAGCCAGTCCAGCGAGGACTCGGTGAGCTCGCGCTCGCCGGCGATGCCGTACATGATCTGCAGGTTCTCCGGATCCCCGGCGACGGCGCGCAGCAGCCACTCGCGCCACGCCCTGGCCTCGTCCCGGTAGCCGGTGCGCAGCAGCGAGGAGAGGGTGATGGCGGCGTCGCGCAGCCAGGTGTAGCGGTAGTCCCAGTTGCGCTCGCCGCCGATGTCCTCGGGCAGCGAGGTGGTGGGGGCGGCGACGATGCCGCCGGTGGGGGCGTAGGTGAGGCCCTTGAGGGTGATCAGCGAGCGGATCACCGCCTCCCGGTAGGGGCCCTGGTAGGTGCACTGGCCGGCCCACTCGTGCCAGAAGTCGGCGGTGGCGTCGAGCATCTCCTCGGCGTCCGGCGCGGTCGGCGCCTCCAGGTGGGAGGCCTGCCAGGTGAGCGCGAAGGCGATCCGTTCGCCGGCGGTGACGGTGAAGTCCGCGTAGGTGGTGAGGTTGCGGCCGTAGGTGTCGGCCTCGCCGTCCAGCCAGACCGAGTCGGGGCCGGCCACGGCGACGGTGCGGTGCCCGCCGTCGGGCTGCTCGACCCGGTGCACCCAGGGGACGATCCGGCCGTAGCTGAACCGCATCCGCACCGCCGAGCGCATCCGGACGGTGCCGCTGAGGCCCTCGACGATGCGGATCATCTGGGGGACGGAGTCGCGGCCGGCGAGCGGCCGCGGGGGCATGAAGTCGATCACCCGGACGCTGCCGCCCGCGCAGTCCCACTCCTGCTCCAGGATCAGCGAGTCGCCCCGGTAGCGGCGCCGGTCGGCCGGGACGGCGGGCGCCGCGGCGGTGGGCGGCGGGACGCGGAGGTCACCGGTGTCGGTGAACGCGGCCCGGGCGGCCGCCGGGTCCGGGGCGGCCGCGGGGGCGGGCAGCTCGGTGGCGACCACTTCGGCCGGGCCGATCCGCCAGAAGCCGTGTTCATCGGTGCCGAGCAGCCCGGCGAACACGGCGGGCGAGTCGAACCGGGGCAGGCACATCCAATCGACCGCCCCGTCCCTGCTGACCAGGGCGGCGGTCTGCATGTCCCCGATGAGTGCGTAGTCCTCGATACGGCCGGCCACGTGG
Source organism: Kitasatospora sp. NBC_01560 (assembly GCF_045208415.1). Classification (NCBI taxonomy): domain Bacteria; kingdom Bacillati; phylum Actinomycetota; class Actinomycetes; order Kitasatosporales; family Streptomycetaceae; genus Kitasatospora; species Kitasatospora sp. NBC_01560. The sequence goes on from NZ_CP109364.1 coordinate 6,919,114, forward strand.
ATCTCCAGTTCGCAATGTGGTCACGACGCATCGGCGATCCGGGGGGAGCGAGCGGGTCTGCGGGGCCGGGGGCCATCCCGGGACGTCCGGCCCGCCGTTGGGTGGTGGCGGGCCTTGCTGGAGTGTCCGCACGGGGCTCGGTCGAGCCCCTGGAGTGGGTGGGAGGAGCTGGATTACGGGGAGGTCCGGTCGCGCATCGGGGACCGAGAGGTGTCCTGACCCTCCCACGCCCTCCGCGTGCTCTTGCTGTCGGCGATGCGTCCGTGCAGCTTACGACGGACGAAAGGGGCGAAGCACGCGGGCGCAGCTCTGCGTGGCGCCGCAATTCGGCGGAAATGCCGTGCATCGCAGTGGTGCCGGGCAGGATGGCTCGGAAGGATCAGCTCCGGATGGTCCACCGGGAGGGCCGGTGATGGCCCGGGCGAGTGCCGCCGGGTGGCCCGACCGGGCCGGTGGTGCGACCGGTGTGACACGTGCGCCGTGTGATGCGCTTGTGGTGCGCCGGGGAGTGCGCCGGGCGTGTGGTTCCGCGCCCCCCGGGACGGGCGGGAACGCGTCCGGGCCGGGGCACTGATACCCTGGTATCCCGTGGACCGGTGGGATCAAACGCCCCGGACCAGCCGAACCGGCGACCTCCGGGCGACGTGCACCGCACCCCGCCCCCGTCGGCAGGCGAGCCGCGAGCCTCCCGCCCACGTCACCTTCGACACGCGACCCACGGGAGCCCCCTCTTGGCACAGCCCCATTCCGGCAAGGCATCGAACAGCCGCGCCGTGACGACCAAGCACCTCTTCGTCACCGGGGGTGTCGCCTCGTCGCTCGGCAAGGGCCTCACCGCCTCCAGCCTGGGCGCACTGCTCAAGGCCCGCGGCCTGCGTGTGACGATGCAGAAGCTCGACCCGTACCTCAACGTGGACCCGGGCACCATGAACCCGTTCCAGCACGGTGAGGTCTTCGTCACCGACGACGGGGCCGAGACAGACCTCGACGTCGGCCACTACGAGCGGTTCCTCGACACCAACCTGCACGGCTCGGCGAACGTCACCACCGGTCAGGTGTACTCGACGGTCATCGCCAAGGAGCGTCGCGGCGAGTACCTGGGCGACACCGTCCAGGTCATCCCGCACATCACCAACGAGATCAAGGCCCGGATCCGCCGGATGGCGACCGAGGACGTCGACGTGGTGATCACCGAGGTCGGCGGCACCGTCGGCGACATCGAGTCGCTGCCGTTCCTGGAGGCCGTCCGCCAGGTCCGCCACGAGGTCGGCCGGGACAACGTGTTCTTCGTGCACGTCTCCCTGCTGCCCTACATCGGCCCCTCGGGCGAGCTGAAGACCAAGCCCACCCAGCACTCGGTGGCCGCGCTGCGCAACATCGGCATCCAGCCGGACGCCATCGTGCTGCGCGCCGACCGCGAGGTCCCGCAGGCCATCAAGCGCAAGATCTCGCTGATGTGCGACGTGGACGAGGAGGCCGTGGTCGCGGCCATCGACGCCAAGTCGATCTACGACATCCCCAAGGTCCTGCACGGCGAGGGCCTGGACGCGTACGTGGTGCGCCGCCTGGACCTGCCGTTCCGCGACGTGGACTGGACCACCTGGGACGACCTGCTGCGGCGCGTCCACGAGCCGCAGCACATCGTCAAGGTCGCGCTGGTCGGCAAGTACATCGACCTGCCGGACGCCTACCTGTCGGTGACCGAGGCGCTGCGCGCCGGCGGCTTCGCCAACAACGCCCGGGTCGAGATCAAGTGGGTCACCTCGGACGACTGCGAGACCCCCGAGGGCGCCCTCGAACAGCTCGGTGACGTGGACGCGATCTGCATCCCCGGCGGCTTCGGCGACCGCGGCGTCAACGGCAAGGTCGGCGCGATCACCTACGCCCGCGAGAACAAGGTCCCGCTGCTGGGCCTCTGCCTCGGCCTGCAGTGCGTCGTCATCGAGGCCGCCCGTAACCTGGCCGGCCTGCCCGAGGCCAACTCGACCGAGTTCGACGCGGCGGCCAAGCACCCGGTCGTCTCCACCATGGCCGAGCAGCTGGCGATCGTCGACGGCAAGGGCGACCTGGGCGGCACCATGCGTCTGGGCCTCTACCCGGCCAAGCTCGCCGAGGGCTCGATCGTCCGCGAGGTCTACGCCGGCGAGCAGTACGTCGAGGAGCGCCACCGCCACCGCTACGAGGTCAACAACGCGTACCGCGCCGACCTGGAGAAGACCGGCCTGCAGTTCTCCGGCCTCTCCCCGAAGGGCGACCTGGTCGAGTACGTCGAGTACCCGCGCGAGGTCCACCCCTACCTGGTGGCCACCCAGGCCCACCCGGAGCTGAAGTCCCGCCCGACCCGCCCGCACCCGCTGTTCGCGGGCCTGGTGAAGGCGGCCATCGAGATCAAGACCGCCGCGCAGTAATTGCCCGGCTCTTCACCGCACGGCGGCTCCGCGATTCCCGCGGGGCCGCCGTTCGGCGTTAGATTGTGTCGTACTGACGAAAAGGGGAGACCGATGGACGACCAGGACACCTTCGACCGGGACGCCTTCGACCGGGACGCCTTCGACCGGGGCGGCTCCGGCTCCGACGGCTCTGACCGCCGCGACGGCTCCGACCGCGACGGTGCCGGGCGGCGGATCGCGGACGTGGCCGAGGAGTGGGAGGTGCGGGGGAGCACGACGCCGTTCCAGGGCAAGGTCACCGGGGTGCGCAGCGAGGAGGTCCGGATGCCCGACGGCGGCTGGGCCCGCCGCGACTACCAGATCCACCCCGGCTCGGTCTCCGTCCTCGCGCTGGACGACCAGCAGCGGGTGCTGATCCTGCGCCAGTACCGCCACCCCGTCCGGCAGCGGCTCTGGGAGCTGCCGGCCGGCCTGCTCGACGTCCCCGGCGAGAACCCGCTGCACGCCGCCCAGCGCGAGCTGTACGAGGAGGCCCACTGCAAGGCCGGTACCTGGCGGGTGCTGGTCGACTTCTACACCTCGCCCGGCGGCACCGACGAGGCCCTTCGGCTCTTCCTCGCCACCGACCTCGCCGAGGCCGAGGGTGAGCGCTACGAGGCGCACGGGGAGGAGCTGGAGATCGAGACCGCCCGGGTGCCGGTCGCCGAGCTGGTCCGGCTGATCCACGCGGGCGAACTGCACAACCCGACCCTGATCACCGGCACGCTCGCCCTGCACGCCGCGCTCACCGGCCCCGGCGGCCTGGACGCGCTGCGCCCCGCCGACTCGCCCTGGCCGGCCCGGCCCTTCGAGGCCTGAGCCGCGGGCGCCGGTGCGCTTCCGGAGCCGGTGCGGTCCCGGTGCGGTCCCGGGGCGCCGTCGTTCCGGGGGCTCCGTTGATCCGCGGGGGTGATTTGCCGGTTCGTACGACCGGATGTCACCTCGGCCGAGCCTGATGGTCGAACTACGCTTCGCAGACAGGGCGCCCGTCCCGGGCAGCCTCCGCTGAGCGCTGGGTGACGTCGGGAGTGGCACGGGTGGCGAGGAAGACGGCGACCATGGAAGCGGGCCCCGACGCACCCGTCGAGGGCGTTCCCGGGCTGGAGCGACTGCCCGCCGGGCCCGAACTGCTCGTGGGTCGGCGGGCCGAGCTGGCCGCGCTGCGGGCCGCCGCCGCGCGCCCGGCCGAGGGCCGCAGCCCGGTCCTGGTGCTGGCGGGCCGGCCCGGCTCCGGCCGGACGACGCTGGCGGCCCGGTTCGCCGTCACCGTCGCCGCCGACTACCCGGACGGCGTGCTCTTCGCCCGGCTCTCCGCTCCCGACGGCGGGCGGGTGCCGCCCGCCCGGGCCGCCCGCCGGCTGCTGGAGCAGCTCGGCGCGGACGGCGCGGGCGTTCCGCTGCCCGGCGCCGTCGAGGACGGCCGGGACGAGCCGGCCTGCGTCGCGCTGCGCGAGGCACTGGCCGGGCGGCGGGTCCTGGTGGTGCTGGACGACGTCCGCGACGCCGGGCAGGTCTGGCCACTGCTCGCGGACGAGCCGGGCTGCCTGGTGCTGGCGACCACCGCCGGACCGCTCACCGGGATCGAGGACATCGACCCCGTCATCCTCGGCGGGCTCGACCGGCAGGCCTCCGGCGAACTGCTCGGCGCCCTCGTCGGCGGGACCAGGATCAGCTGCGACCCGGTGGGCGGGGCCGACCTCGCGGAGGCCTGCGCCTCCCGGCCGGCCGCGCTGCGGCTGATGGCCGGGTGGCTGCGGAGCAACCCGAAGCTGGCCGTCACGGACGCCGCCCGGGAGCTGGCGCAGGCACTGGCGGCGCGGGAGCCGGAGGGTGTGCCGAGCGGGAAGGCGGAGGGTGCGGCCGACGGGAAGGCGGGCGCGAAGCCGGGCGTGAAGGCGGGCGCGCGGCCGGGCGGGGACTCCGGGGGGACTTCGCAGGGGAAGCCCGCCGGGGCGCGGGGCGGCGCTCCGGACGCGAAGAACGGCGGGAGGCCGGACGGGACGCGCAACGGGGCGCCGGACCGGACTCCGAGCGGGGCGCCGGCCGGCACGCGGCCGGGCCGGGACGGCTCCGGGCCGGGTGAGGCGGCCGTGGGCCGGGGGAAGGATCCCGGGCGCCCGGCGGCGCAGTCGGGGCCGGAGCCCCCGGCACCGGGGCGCAACGGGCGGCGGCGAGCCGCGGCCAAGGACGGGAAGCCCGCCACCGTGGGTGCCGAGCGGCCCGGGCCGGTGCCCGCGACCGGCCGGACTGCCGCGGGCACCGAGCCCGCCGCCGAGCCGCCGACCGACCCGGCCGGCTGGGTCCGGCCCGGGCCCGAGCCCGCCGAGCCCGTCCCCGTCCCGGACAACGACCCGCTGGTCGGTGCCTTCACCCTCCTCTACGACACGCTGCCGGCCGCCCAGGCCCGGCTGCTGCGCGCGCTCACGCTGGCCCCCGCCCAGACGGCGGACCTGCGGACCGCCTCCGCGCTGGTCGGCTGCCCGGCCCCGGAGGCCGCCACTGCGCTGGCCGCGCTCGCCGAGCGGGAGCTGCTCGGCGAGGAGCCGCCCGCCGCCGACGGCACCCCCCGCTACCGGGTGCCCGGCCGGCTCTACCCGCGGCTGGTCCGGCTGCGCGACCGGGAGGACCGCCCCGCCGAGCTCGAACTCGCCAGGGCCCGGCTGCTGGAGCGCCTGGTGCGGCTCACCGAGTCGGCCCGGGCCCTGCTGGACCCGGCCGACGGCCCCGCTCCGGAGCCCCTGCCGGGCCCGCTGCGGCTGCGCTCGGCCGCCCAGGCCCGGCAGTGGCTGCTCGGCGAGCGCGACGTGCTCCTGGGGGCCGTCGCCGACGCGATCGGCCAGGGGGATCTGGACGGCTCGGCGGGCCGGCTGGTCACCGCCCTGCTGCGGTCGCTGCCGCTGACCGGCGCCGCCGCCCCCGCCGACCTCTACCAACTGCACGAACTGGTGCTGACCGTCGCCGAGCGGCACGGCAAGCCGCGCCGGGCCGCCGCCGCGCTGCTCAACCTGGGGGACCTCCAGGCCGCCGCCGGCCGCTGGGAGCAGGCCGGCGGGCACTACCGGGCCGCCCTGGAGCACGCCCGTTCGGCGGACGACGAGCCGCTCTGTGCCCGCGCGCTGGAGGGCGCGGCCGGCTGCCACCGGGCGCTCGGCGACGCGGTGCGCGCCGCCGACTGGTACAACCGGGCGCTCGGACTGCGGCAGTCGATGGGCGACCAGCCCGCCGAGGCCCGGCTGCTCGCCCGGGTGGCGGAGGCGCACACCGGGCAGCGCCGTTTCGAGGAGGCCGAGCGGGAGTACCGCGCCTCCCTGTCGGTGCTGCGCCGGCTGGGCGACGAGCGCGGGCAGCAGGCCGTCGGCAGCGCACTGGCGGAGCTGCGGGAACGTCTCGACGCCGGGTGGTAGGACCCCCTTCGGGAGTATTGTCAGAGTTGCCTGGTTGGGAGAGCTTTGGCGGGAAGATCGCTACGGAAGCCTACGAACCTGCCAATGTCTCCGGCGTATTTATTCACTTTGGAAGGCTGACACGCCGCCTGGGCTTCATTACACTCGAACTCAGTCGCGCAGCGAAACGTGCCCCGGTGCCTTCCGGAGGTCTCCCCACGTGCGCGTCGCCCGCCGGTCTTCTCCGGTAGGGACCCCCATGGCAAGAGGACGTGTTTAGCCGTGAAGGTCGGCATCCCCCGCGAGGTCAAGAACCACGAGTACCGCGTGGCCATCACGCCCGCCGGCGTGCATGAGCTGGTCCGCAACGGACACGAGGTCTACATCGAGGACAACGCCGGTCTCGGCTCCTCGATCCCGAACGAGGAGTACGTGGCCGCCGGCGCCACCATCCTCCCCGGCGCCGACGAGGTGTGGGCCACCGCAGACCTGCTGCTCAAGGTCAAGGAGCCCATCGCCCAGGAGTACCACCGTCTGCGCAAGGGCCAGACCCTCTTCACGTACCTGCACCTCGCGGCCGACCGCGCCGGCACCGACGCGCTGGTCGCGTCCGGTACCACCGCGATCGCGTACGAGACCGTGCAGCTCGCCAACGGCGCCCTGCCGCTGCTCGCCCCGATGTCCGAGGTCGCGGGCCGGCTGGCCCCGCAGGTCGGCTCGTACCACCTGATGCGCCCGGCCGGCGGCCGCGGCGTGCTGCCCGGCGGCGTGCCCGGCACCCACCCGGCGAAGGCCGTCGTCATCGGCGGTGGCGTCTCCGGCTGGCACGCGGCCACCATCGCGATCGGCATGGGCTACGAGGTGACCCTGCTGGACCGCGACATCAACAAGCTGCGCGAGGCCGACAAGGTCTTCGGCACCAAGATCAAGGCCATCGCCTCCAACGCGTTCGAGCTGGAGAAGGCCGTTCTGGAGGCCGACCTGGTGATCGGCGCGGTGCTGATCCCGGGCGCCAAGGCCCCGAAGCTCGTCACCAACGAGCTGGTCTCCCGCATGAAGCCGGGCTCCGTGCTCGTCGACATCGCCATCGACCAGGGCGGCTGCTTCGAGGACTCGCACGCCACCACGCACGCCGAGCCGACCTTCCAGGTCCACAACTCGGTCTTCTACTGCGTGGCGAACATGCCGGGCGCCGTCCCGAACACCTCCACCTACGCGCTGACCAACGCCACGCTGCCCTACATCGTGGAGCTGGCCAACCGTGGCTGGAAGGACGCGCTGCGTCGCGACCCGGCTCTGGCCAAGGGCCTGAACGTGCACGAGGGCCAGATCACCTTCGGTGCCGTGGCCGAGGCCTTCGGCCTGGAGTCCGTCTCCCTGGAGAGCGTGCTCGCCTGATCACGTCGTCCCAGGTCGGAACGGGTCCGCGCCCTCGCGGGCGCTGACCCGTTCCGACCTCGGCCGTCCCCGCAGGGCGGCCCACAGGCCCCCGACCCGCCCTCCGTGCGCACCCGTGCGCGCGGAGGGGTCCACCCACGGGTCGGGGGCTTTGCCATGCCCGTGAACAGCCGGTGGCGCGGGCGGGTCGCTCTGTCGTCAATTTCTGTGGGTCGCGTCACCCGACCGCAGAAACGTTAGGGTCAAGGGGCCGCACATCCCTTGACAGAGGGATGCCCGATAGTCGACACATCCTGCCCACTACCGTGGATTGTGTTGCTGCGAACGCCTTGAACGGCCTAGAGTCGCAAACCGTCGGCATGCTGCCACGCTGACGAATCGACATAGAGTCCTGGATGCCCAAGGAGGTAAGACGACTTGTGAATGAGTCGACATTTGCTCCCGGGGGTGGTCAGCCAGGACTGGCGGCGCACACCGCCGGCCAGCCGAGTGAGGAGTCCGGGGCCCGGCAGGCCACCGTGGGCTCGGCCGAGGTCGGCTCGGTCGCACTCCGTACCTTCGAAGCACGACAGAACGCAGCACAGGTGACCACGGTGACCGACTACGACACCGATCTGCCGGCCCACGGCCTGGCCTACGGCGAATTCGCCTACGGTGCCTACGACGACCCGGACGCCGAGTACGAGCCGGACCCGGAGTACGCCGCCACGCTGGCGCCCGACGCCGCGCGTCAGCGCCGCGAGCGGGTCGGCCCGACCGGCCGCGCGCTCCCGTACTTCCCGATCCCCGCGCCGGTGGCCGAGCACGGCCCCGCGCAGATCATCGCGATGTGCAACCAGAAGGGCGGCGTCGGCAAGACCACGTCGACCATCAACCTGGGCGCGGCCCTCGCCGAGTACGGCCGCCGCGTGCTGCTCGTCGACTTCGATCCGCAGGGCGCGCTCTCGGTCGGCCTCGGGGTCAACCCGATGGAGCTCGACGTCACCGTCTACAACCTGCTCATGGAGCGGGGCCTGACGGCTGATGAGGTGCTGCTGAAGACGGCCGTGCCGGGCATGGACCTGCTGCCGTCCAACATCGACCTCTCCGCCGCCGAGGTGCAGCTGGTCAGCGAGGTGGCCCGGGAGTCCGCGCTGGCGCGTGCCCTGAAGCCGCTGCTGCCCGACTACGACTTCGTCATCATCGACTGCCAGCCCTCGCTGGGCCTGCTGACGGTCAATGCCCTGACGGCCGCTCACAGCGTCATCGTCCCGCTGGAGTGCGAGTTCTTCGCACTGCGTGGTGTCGCCCTGCTCACCGAGACCATCGAGAAGGTCTGCGAGCGGCTCAACCCCGAACTGCGCCTGGACGGCATCCTGGCCACCATGTACGACTCGCGCACCGTGCACAGCCGCGAGGTGCTGGCCCGCGTCGTCGAGGCGTTCGGCGAGCACGTCTTCCACACCGTCATCGGCCGGACCGTGCGCTTCCCGGAGACGACCGTCGCCGGCGAGCCGATCACGACCTACGCGACCAACTCGGTCGGCGCGGCCGCCTACCGCCAGCTCGCCAGGGAGGTGCTCGACCGGTGCCGCCCCGCCGAGTGAGTCTCCCGGGGGCCGACGAGCTGTTCCGGACCACCGGGGGGATGGCGCTCTCGCCGTCCCTCGCGCCGCGTCCGGCCGCCGAGGCTCCCAGACCGGAGACCGCACGGACCGTCAACGGCGCCGGCGGCGCCGCTGCGGACGGTGCCGACCCCGCCACGGGGGGCACCGAGGAGCACCGGCCGTCGTCCGACCCGGGCGCCGGCACGACCGGCCGGCCGGCCGGGCCATCGGTGCCCGGCCCGGCCGGGCCGGACGGCGGGCAGGGTGCGGCGGGCGCCGCACAGGCCGGGACGACGGTGCAGGGCGCCCGGGCCGCCGCACCGGGGCCGCGCCAGCACGCCGGCGCCGCCGAGGAGCAGGCGGGCGGGAGCGGCACGACGAGAAGATCACCGTGTACGTGTCGGCCGAGGAACTGATGGACCTCGAACACACCCGGCTGGTGCTGCGCGGCGAGCACGGGCTGGCCGTGGACCGCGGCCGGATCGTCCGGGAGGCCATCGCGGTGGTGCTGGCGGACCTGGAACAGCGTGGCGAGGCGAGCATCCTGGTCCGGCGGTTGCGCGGCCGCTGAGGGGCTGCTGGGCGGCTCTGTGGGGCTGTTGAGGGGCGCGCGGGGGGCTCTGCGGGGCCACGGGCGCTGCCGGGAGGCCCCGAGGTCCTGAGGGGTCCGAGGAGCTGCTGAGCGGCCTTCCGGGTGCTTCGTGGGGGGAACCGGGGTTCACGGGGCCTCGGCCTGTGGGCGCGCGGTGACGGGACGTTGCGGTGGCAGGGCAGGGCAGGTCCGTGCCGGTGGGAGAGCCGGTCCGGGATCCGAGCCGGTGCGGCCCGGGCCCGGTGCGGGTACTGGGTGCGTGCGGCGTGTCGGCGGCCCCGGCAGCGGGTGGGCGGCGCGGCCGGGTGAAGATGGACCGTCATGCCGAGCAGCTCCGAATCCGCCTCCGAATCCGTCTCCGCCCCGTTCGCGCCCCCGTTCCCGTCCCCGTTCCCGTCCCCGTTCTCCGGCGGGTCCGCCGTCGTACGGACGGTCGGGACCGGCGAGGGTGCCCGGGCCGTCGGGCCCGGAGGGGCCGGGGTGGCCGGCGTGGACGTGGGGACTGCGGCGGCCGCGGAGGGGGCGCGGGGTGGCTTCCGGGTGCGGCTGGACAACTTCGAGGGCCCCTTCGACCTGTTGCTGAGCCTGATCGCCAAGCACCGCCTGGACGTCACCGAAGTGGCGCTGGCCACAGTCACCGACGAGTTCATGGCATACATCCGGGCGATGGGCCCGGACTGGGACCTGGACGCCGCGACCGAGTTCCTGGTCGTCGCCGCCACCCTGCTCGACCTGAAGGCCGCCAGGCTGCTCCCGGCCGCCGAGGTGGAGGACGAGGAGGACCTCGCCCTGCTGGAGGCGCGGGACCTGCTCTTCGCCCGGCTGCTGCAGTACCGGGCGTACAAGCGGGTGGCCGCCCTGTTCGGCGAGCGCTGGGCGGCCGAGCTGCTGCTGCGGCCCCGGGCGGTCGGTCTGGAGCCGCAGCACGCGAAGCTGCTGCCCGAGGTCGTGATCAGCATCGGTGCCGAGCGGTTCGCCCGGCTGGCGGCGCGGACGATGGCGCCGAAGCCGAAGCCCGTGGTCTACGTCGACCACATCCACAGCCCGCCGGTCAGCGTCCGGGAGCAGGCCGGGCTGGTGGTCGGGCTGCTCGCGGAGCTGGGTGAGGCGTCGTTCCAGCAGCTGGTCGCGGACGCGCCGGACACCCTGGTGGTTGTCGCGCGGTTCCTGGCACTGCTGGAGCTGTACCGGGAGCGGGTGCTCGCCTTCGAGCAGCCGGAGGCGCTGGGCGAGCTGCTGGTGCGCTGGGTCGCCGAGGCCGACCGGGGCGCGGTCGAGGTGACGGACGAATTCGACCGGCCTGCCGGTGAGCCGGTCGGTGAGCCGGGCGACGAGTCGCGTCGTGTGTCGTGTGGTTCGTCGTCCGATGGGTTGCGGGGCGGGCCGCAGAAGGAGGAGCGATGACGTCTGGGGCAGGGACGGGAGGGCGGCCGGTGCGTCGCCCGCTGGGCGTGCCGGGGCAGCCGCGGGCCGACGAGTGGCTGGAGCCCGTGCCGGGGATCGCGGAGCCGTCGCTGCCGGCTGTGCGTGACCGTGAGCCGGAGCCGGAGCCGGAGCCGGAGCCGGAGCCGGAGCCGGAGCCGGAGCCGGAGCCGGAGCCGGAGCCTGGGCCTGGGGTGGGCGTCGAGGTGGCGGTGGTGGGTCTCGTGCCGGGCGGTGCGCCGGTACCGGGTACGCGGGTGGGGACCGGGAGTGAGGGGTCGGTCGTGCACCGGAAGTCGGCCCCGCCGACTTCCGGTGCGGTCGGTACGGGTTTCGAGGCGGTCCCGGGTTTCGAGGCGGCCCCGGGGTTGGAAGCGGTCCCGGATTTCGGGGTGACCCCGGACGGGGAGGCGGGACCGGGGCTGAGGGCCGAGCTCGAAGCGATCCTGATGGTCGTCGACGAGCCGGTCGGCGAGGCCCACCTGGCGTCGGTGCTGGAGCGGCCGCGCGCGGAGGTGGGAGCGGCGTTGCACGAACTGTCCGCGGGCTACACGGCCGAGGGCAGGGGATTCGACCTGCGGCGGGTGGCCGGTGGCTGGCGGTTCTACAGCCGGGCCGAGTGCGCTCCGGCCGTCGAGCGGTTCGTCCTGGACGGCCAGCAGGCCCGGCTGACCCAGGCCGCACTGGAGACGCTGGCGGTCGTCGCCTACCGTCAGCCGGTGTCCAGATCGAGGGTCTCGGCCGTCCGTGGTGTGAACTGTGACGGCGTGATGCGTACCCTGGTACAGCGAGGACTGGTGGAAGAGGCCGGATCCGAGCCCGAAACAGGTGCGATCCTGTATCGGACGACGAACTACTTCCTGGAACGGATGGGGCTCCGCGGCCTGGATGAGCTGCCGGAGCTCGCTCCCTTCCTGCCCGAGGTCGACGACGTGGAAGCGGAGTCCCTGGAGGGCACGATGATCGCGGAGGCGGTCGCCGCCGCTGCTGTGCAGGCCGCGGGCGGCAGTGGCGAGGCCGATCGGGCTGCGCCTGATCGGTAGGGGGCGGTGAGGTCGGCCGAAACGACCGCACAGCCCAGACGGAAAACGACGTACGGACACTTTGATGCGTAGCAGTGGCAACGGCAGGAACAGCAGCGGCGGCGGCGGGGGTCGCGGCGGACAGGGCGGGGGCCGGAGCGGCGGCTCCTACGGGGGCGGCTCGGGCTCGTCCCGCGACGGTGGCTCGTACGGTGGCGGCTCCGGTTCGGGCTCGTCCCGTGGTGGTGGCTCTTACGGTGGCGGGTCGGGCTCCGGTTCGTCGTCCCGTGGCGGTGGCTCGTACGGCGGTGGCTCCGGTTCGTCGCGCGGCGGGTCCTACGGTGGCGGCTCCGGTTCGGGCTCGTCGCGCGGTGGTGGCTCTTACGGTGGCGGTTCGGGCTCCGGTTCGTCGTCGCGCGGTGGTGGCTCGTACGGCGGTGGCTCCGGTTCGTCGCGCGGCGGGTCCTACGGTGGCGGCTCGGGTGCCCCGCGCGGTGGCGCAGGCGCCCCGCGCGGCGGTGCGGGCGGGCGCGGCGGCTCCGGTTCCTACGACCGCCGTGACGACCGGCGTGATGACCGCCGGGACGACCGTCGTGACGACCGCCGGTTCCCGGACCGTCCGCTGCGGCCCGAGGAGCGTCGCTACGACCGTCCCGAGTTCGGCGGCGGCCCCAACGCCACTCCCGCCCGCGGCGGCTTCACCGGGCGGCGTCCCGGGCCGGCCCCGCGTCCGCGCCGCGAGGGCCAGGGTGCCCCGGGCGACCCGCGTCGTCAGCCGCAGCGTTCGCGCGAGCTCCAGGCCAAGATCGAGGACGCCGTCCTCGCCCGGCACGACAAGCCGGCCGTGAAGCTGCCCAAGACCTTCGGCGAGCCCGAGGGCGAGCGGCTGCAGAAGGTCCTGGCCCGGGCCGGCATCGGCAGCCGCCGGGCCTGCGAGGAGCTGATCGAGCAGGGCCGGGTCGAGGTCAACGGCAAGCGGGTGACCGAGCAGGGCAAGCGGGTCGACCCGGAGAAGGACGAGATCAAGGTGGACGGCCTGACCGTCGCCACCCAGTCCTTCCTGTTCTTCGCGCTGAACAAGCCGGCCGGCGTGGTCTCCACCATGGAGGACCCGGACGGGCGCCAGTGCCTCGGCGACTACGTGACCAACCGCGAGACGCGGCTGTTCCACGTCGGCCGCCTGGACACCGAGACCGAGGGCATCATCCTGCTCACCAACCACGGCGAGCTGGCCCACCGCCTCACCCACCCGCGGTACGGCGTGACCAAGACCTACCTGGCCGCCATCCAGGGCCCGATCCCGCGGGACCTGGGCAAGCAGCTGGCGAAGGGCATCGAGCTGGAGGACGGCTACGCCCGTGCCGACAGCTTCAAGGTGGTCTCCAACGTCGGCAAGAACTACCTGGTCGAGGTGACCCTGCACGAGGGTCGCAAGCACATCGTCCGCCGGATGCTGTCCGAGGCCGGCTTCCCGGTCGAGAAGCTGGTGCGCACCCACTTCGGCCCGATCGCGCTGGGCGACCAGAAGTCCGGCTGGCTGCGCCGGCTGACCAACCCCGAGGTCGGCCAGCTGATGCACGAGGTCGGTCTCTAGACCGGTCGACATGGTGTCGGCATTGTTCGGTGGACCGGTCTACAGATATTCGTAGGGGTCGGCAGGAGCCTGACCCGTGCGTGATCAGTCTGTAGACCGGTCGGTATAAACAGTTCGGCCTCGGAGTGACGACGATGTAGCCGGTTTAAGTAGACCGGTTGGTATAGATCTGTAGACCGGTCTACATATTCGCTCGACGCATCCGTACTGTCGTTCGTTTTTGTGAGGGCCTCCCCGCCGTTCGGCGGGGAGGCCCTCACGCCGTTCGGCGGGCTTTGTTGTGAGCCGGGACGCATCGCCTGGTCAACGCCTTGTCAGCGCCATGATCCGTGGCTGAGGATTGCCACCTGACCACGGCCCGCCGAGTGGCGGGACTGCGCCACCGCGGCGCGGGCGTGGGGCGAGACGGGGAGCGGCGTCGTGTCCGATGCACCACTCAGCGCACTGGGACTGGCCGTACCGGACGGACAGGTCTACGCGGCGCTGGTGGCCAACCCGCAGTCCACGGCGGAGGACCTCGCGGACTCCTGCGGGCTGACCCTCCAGCAGAGCATGCGCGCACTCGACAGATTGGCGCAGCACGGCATGGCGACCCGGGCGCCGGTGGACCGGCACCGGTTCCTGCCGGTCGCCCCCGACGTTGCGATAGGCACCCTGATCGGCCACCGCGAGTCCGAGCTGCGGTACGCCCGGGCCGAGATGCACCGCCTGATGGACGCCTTCCGGGAGGCCTCGCGCTACACCGACCCGGCGCATTCGGTCGAGGTGCTGACCGGTGGCGAGGCCATCGCGCAGCGACTGGAGCACATCACCGAGACCAGTCAGTACCAGGTCCGCGGCTTCGACTGCCCGCCGTACATCCAGGACCCGGTGGCCGGCATCCCGTTGCAGCGCCAGCGGATGAAGGAAGGGCTGCGGTTCCGCACCATCTACGACCGGGAGGCGGTGGCCTGGCCCGGCCGGCTGGAGAAGAACATCCTGGCCGGGGTGGCGGACGGCGAGGAGGCGCGGGTCCGGCCGGTGCTGCCGATGAAGATGATCATGTCGGACGACCGGATGGCGATCATCCCGATCAGTGTCGGCGACAGCGTGCTGGACGCCGCCTACGTGATCCATCCGTCCGCGCTGCTCCAGGCGCTGGACACGCTGTTCGAGGCGGAGTGGGAACGCGCCGTGCAGCTCCAGGCCGCGATCGGCGTGGCCGACGGGACGCTGGAGCCGGAGACCGACCACCGCAAGCTGCTGGGCCTGCTGGCGGCCGGCCTCACCGACGAGTCGATCGCCCGCTCGCTCGGCTGGAGCGCCCGGACCACCCAGCGCCGGCTGCAGAGCCTGATGCGCGAGCTCGGCGCGACCACCCGGTTCCAGGCGGGCATGGCGGCCCGGGAGCGCGGCTGGCTCTGAGGCCTGTGCCGGGACCGGACGTCGGGACCGGACGTCGGGCCCCGAGTGCCGGGCCCCGGGCGTCGGGCCCTGAGTGCCGGGGGGCTCGGCGCCGGGCTCGGCTCCTGGTGGGGCTCAGTGCCCGGCCGGGCTCAGCTCCACGGGCTGAGGCTCGCCCAGCGGCCGTCCGGTCCGCGTTCGACCTTCTCCAGGCCGACCACGGCGGTCCGGTTCAGCCGGCCGTAGATGTGCGGGAACAGGATGTCGGGCGTGGCCCCGGGCGGTGGAGCGCCGTTCGGGGCCTCCCACTTGACCATCGGCTCCACCAGTGACTCCTCGATCAGCAGCACCATCAGCGGATCGGGTGTGTTGGCGAAGAACGCGTTGGCCACCGCGAGCGCCGTCCGCTCGTCCGCCGAGCAGTGGATGAACCCGTCGGTGAGCAGCGAGGCGGTGGCGTACGGCCGGCCGGGGTCGGCCAGCCAGTCGTCCAGGGGGGCGAGGTGCAGGATCATGTTCTTGTTCTACCTGAGCTTCCGGTCGGACTCGGGTTTGGACGTGGGCTTCGACGTGGCTTCGGCTCGCTGCGGCCCGGCCGGTCCGACCGGTCCGACGGGTCCCAGCTGGTCCGACCCGCCCCGGTGCGGGTCACAGGCCGGCGACCTTCGCGGAGGCGGAGACCTCGTACACCAGCGTCACCGTCCGGCGGGCGCCCGGGCCGAGCGGGAGGTCCCAGCGGACGATGCCCTCGCTGTCCAGGGCGTCCGGGGCCGGTGAGCAGTCCTCCTTGCGCAGCCGCACCTCCACCGCCGACACCTCGGAGACCGGCACCCGTTCGCGGAGCGTGACCAGTTGCTCGTCCCGCTCCTCGGGGCCGGAGAAGCGGGAGAGGTGCAGCCGGACGGTCCGGGTCGTCACCGAACGCTGGGCGAGCCCGGTGGTGGACTGGCGTTCCTCGGTCTCGCGGACCACCCGGTAGCCGTCCGAGCTGCCGAACGCGAGCTCGGCCTCGGCACCCGCGGCGGTGAAGGACAGCTCGCCGCGCCCGGTGAAGCCGCTGCCGCGGATCAGTTCGACCGGCCCGGCGAGCAGCGCGTGGCCGGCCGCATTGCGGAACCGCACGACCTGGGTGACCAGCGGCGACAGCTCCGGTGCGCACGCGTACTCGCTGCCGGCCGGGGCCGTGAAGGACCCGAGCGGCACCCGGTGCGCCCGGCCGTCCGACGGCACGGTGGCCGGAGCGGGGGCGCGCAGCACCCGGACCTCGCCGCCGTCGTCCACCCCCGGCACGGCCTCGGACGGGTGGATGGTGCTGATCGCCTCCTCGCGCAGTTCGACCTCGACGGTGCGGCGCTCCTCGGCACTGCGCTCGCGCAGCGAGAGGACGTCCTCGACGAGGGCGGGCGGGGCGGTGGCCAGGGCCGAGCGGGCCGTGGAGAGGGTCAGCCGGGCGTTCGTCCAGTCCTCGCCGGTGCGCTGCCAGACCACCGCCTCGGACTCCAGGCGCAGCGCGCCGTCGGCCAGGGTGGCCCGGTAGGACGGCCGCCAGAGCGCGCACGGCACCAGGTGGCCGACGGTCAGCCGGACCGGACCGGAGGTGGCCGCCTCGATGGTGAGGTCGAGGTGGGCGACCAGTTCGGCCGGCTCCTCCTCGGCCCGGTAGAGCGCGTTGCGGGCCTCGGAGCGCTGCTCGTCCAGTTCGCGCAGCCGGGAGCGGACGGCCCGCAGTTCCTCGCCGTGGCGTTCCCGCTCGGCGTCCACCCGGTCGAGCTCGCGCCCCCAGCGGGCCCGTTCGACCTCGCCTGCGCCGGCACCCTCGCCGACCTCGCGCAGCAGGTCGGCGGAGAGCTGGGCGAGCAGGGCCAGCCGGGCCTGGAGGCGGTCGTGCAGCTGGTCCTCGCCCCGGGCGCGCTCGTCGAGCTCGTGGACGCGGTGGCGCAGCGCGGAGTCACCGGGCCCGGGCGGCAGCGGGGACCGCGGGGTCCAGCTGCGGACGATCCGGGCGTCCAGGACGCGGGCGCCGCCGCCCGCCGTCTCGGCGCGCAGGGTCCGGTCGACGGCGAGCGCGGTGATCGGGCCGAAGCGCAGCCGCCACACGCCTTCGGGCAGCTCGGTGGTGATGGTGCGCTCGACCTGGCTGCGGTCCTCCAGGCAGGTGACGGCGGTGACCGGGAGGGGGATGGTGTCGCTGCTCATCGTTCAGTTCCTCCGGTTTCCACCGACGATGGCCTTTCCGGCCGGGATTCTGATCTGGTAGCCGCCGTCGAGCTCGACCCGGCCGCCCGGCGGCAGCTCGACCCGCCAGAGCCGGGTGCTCGGTGGGCACTCCGGCGAGGTGATGGTCGGTTGGTGCCAGTCGGCCCGTTCCTCGATCCGGATGTCGGTGTCCGAGGTGACGGGCACCCGCTCGCGGACCTCGACGGTGACGGTCCCGCCGAGCCGGTTGGCCAGCTCCACGTGCACCCGGTGGTCGAGGACGGTGCTGTTGTTCAGCATGCCCGCCGTGGACTCGTGAAGCTCGGTGCGGCGCGCGACCTCGATGCTCTCGGTGACACCCGTCCCGAGCCGGCGCATGCCGCCGGGAGCGAGCGTGGGCAGCGCGGCGGTGAGCAGGAACTCGCCGTCGACGGTGAGCTCGACCGGTCCGGCCAGGACGGCCTGCGCCGTCCGGTTGGCGAGGACGAGAGTCCCGTACACCTTCTCCTCGACGGAGGGGACGGTGACGTACTCGGAGCGGACGGAGAGCGGGATCTCGCCGACGGTGACGGTGTGCCAGGTGCCGTCGGACGGGATGTCGGCGGGGGCGGCGGCGTCGAAGCGGTGGTCGAAGGAGCCGGCCGAGACGCGCGGCGGTGCGGCGTGCCGCGGGAGCGGCAGGGCGCTCAGCGCCCGGGCGGCGCCGGCCCCGGCCCCCGTGAACCCGCCGGGGGTGCCTCCCGGGCCGTCGGCGGGGCGGAGCGTGCCGCGACGGGCGGCAGGGTCCTCGGGCCCGGCCAGGACGAGCGCGGGGTAGTCGAGCAGCGCGGCATCGGGCACGGGGGGACCGAACGGCGGCGCTCCGGCCGCCCCCGGGCCCACGTCGGCCCGGCCCTCGGCGAAGGCGGGCCCCGGCTCGGGACGGCGTCCGCCGGGCCGGCCGCCGCCGACCGCGCCGGCCATGTCCCTGCGGTCGCGCCGGGCCATGGCGGGGGCGGCCGGGGCGGGCGCGGAGGCGGCCACGGGGGCGGCAGCGCGCCGCCGGGCTGCGGCGGCGGAGCGCCGTAGCCGAGGAAGCCGGGGGCGCCGTCCTCGTCGGCGGCACGGGACCCGCCGCCGAAATGAATGGCCGGCGGCCTCGGGACGGCCCGGGCCGCCGGTGCGGCGGGCGGCGCGGGGCGGGGCGCGGCGGCCGAGCCGGCCGCGGCGGCGACGAGCGGGTGTTCCTGCTCGGGGCGGGGACCGGCCGCGTCGTAGCCGGTGAAGAGGTCCGGGAGGCCGGCCGGGGGCTCCCGCCAGCCGGAGGGCGGTGGAGCGGGCTGGCTGCGGCCGATCCGGAGCGATCGCAGCCGGGGCAGGTCGGTGCGGCGGTCCAGGTCGGCGGTGGAGAGGGCGAGCCGGACGCCGGTCCAGTCCTCGCCGGTCTGCTGGGCGACGGAGGCGCGCAGGACCAGCTGCCCGGTGTCCGAGCCGCTCCGGTACGAGAGGCGGTAGGCGGGCACCCAGCGGGCCGCGGGGACGCCGTATTCGAGTTCGAGTTCGAGCTCGGTGGCGGTGGCGGTGGCGGTGGCGGTGGCGGCGGTCGTGGTGTCGGTGTCGGTGGCGGCCGGGGCCGGGGCCGGGGCGGTTGTGGTGAGGGTGAGCAGGACGGTCGCGGAGGTCTCCACCGGACGGGCCGGGCCGGAGCTGGAGGAGCGCTCCACCCGGTCGGTCAGCAGCGCTCTCTCGTGCTCGGCGACGTCGAGCTCGCGGGCCAGCTCCCCGGCTCTGGCCTGGAGCCGGGCGAGCCGCTCGTCGACGAAGTCGGCCAGCTCCAGCCAGGCGTCGGCGGGCGTCCGGCGCAGCGGTTCGTCGCGGCGCCGCGGCGGCGGAACGGCGCGCAGCAGGGCCGTCTCCGCGATCGTGGCGAGGACCAGCCGCTGCCGCTCGCGGACCGCCGCCTCGCGTTCCAGCGCCTCGGCCAACCGGCTCCGCAGCTCGGGCAGTTCGGCCGGGGTACGGAGCTCGGCGACCGGCTCCAGCCGGGCCTCGGTGACGGCGGTGCCGGGCGGTCCGTCGAGCACCCGGGCCCGCAGCGACGCGCCGTCGAGCACCCGGGGCAGCCCGGTCAGCCGGAGCCGTCCGCCGGGCGGCAGCGCCACCCGGGCCCGCCGGCGGCAGACCGCCCCGGCGGCGTAGACCACGACGGAGTCGAGCACCGACGGGTGGGCCGGTACCGCCGGTCCGTCGGGCTGCTCCCTGTCGTCCGCGCTGTGCTGATCGTTCACCCGGCCTGCCCCTTCGTTCGATCCGCT
Organism: Kitasatospora sp. NBC_01560; assembly: GCF_045208415.1. Taxonomy (NCBI): domain Bacteria; kingdom Bacillati; phylum Actinomycetota; class Actinomycetes; order Kitasatosporales; family Streptomycetaceae; genus Kitasatospora; species Kitasatospora sp. NBC_01560. The sequence goes on from NZ_CP109364.1 coordinate 6,938,413, forward strand.
CGCGCCGGAATGCGCGCCGCCGTCCCCCGAGGCGGCCAGTCTGCCTCGCATCGGTGCGGGCGTCCTCGGATTTCGCCCGTGCGTCCGCGCCGGTGTCCGCGGCGGACGCGTGCCTGTGTGTGAGACGCGTGTCTGTGCGTGAGACGCGTGCCTTGTGTGAGAGGGGACGGGGCCGGCGCGCGGGCGGTTCCGGTTGCCGGGGCGTGGGGGAGTCGGGGGTGGTGCGGGCTGTGGCGCCTGTCGGGGGCCGAGCGGGGTGGCCGGGGCGGTCGGGGGCGGTGGGGGTGCTGGGGATGCGAGAGGATGGTGCGAGCACGCCCAGGCCAGCCCCGTGAGGAGAGCCAACCCGCCATGCGCACTGCCGTCGTCGTCGGTACCGGACTCATCGGCACGTCCGCCGCGCTCGCCCTGACGGGACGCGGGCTGACCGTCCATCTGGAGGACGCCGACCCGGATGCCGCGCGCACCGCCGCGTCGCTCGGCGCGGGCACCACCGAAGCGGCCGACGGCCCGGTGGACCTGGCGATCATCGCCGTACCGCCCGCACTCGTCGGCAAGGTGCTCGCCGACTGCCAGAAGCGGGGCCTGGCCCGCTGGTACACGGATGTCGCCAGCGTGAAGGCGGGGCCGCGCGACGAGGTGGCCGCCCTGGGCTGCGACACCGTTCACTACATCGGCAGCCACCCGATGGCCGGGCGGGAGCGCTCCGGCCCGCTGGCCGCCCGCGCCGACCTGTTCGAGGGCCGGCCCTGGGTGCTCACCCCGACCGTCGACACGGACACCGAGACGCTCAACGCCGTCCTGGAGCTGGTCGCCCTCTGCGGCGCGATGCCGATCGTGATGGACGCCGCCGCGCACGACCGGGCCGTCGCGCTCGTCTCGCACGCCCCGCAGCTGGTCTCCTCGCTGGTCGCCGCCCGGCTGGAGAAGGCCGACGAGACGGCCATAAGGCTCTCCGGGCAGGGCGTCCGGGACGTCACCCGGATCGCGGCCTCCAACCCCGGCATGTGGGTGGACATCCTCTCCGCCAACGCCGGCGCCGTCGCCGACATCCTGGAGGAGGTCGCCACCGACCTCGGCGACACCGTCTCCGCGCTGCGCGCCCTCCAGGCGGCCGAGGACGGCGAGCGGGCGGCCGGTGCGGCCGGGATCGAGGCCGTGATGCGCCGGGGCAACACCGGCCAGGCCCGGATCCCCGGCAAGCACGGTTCGCCGCCCACCCGGTACGAGACGGTGGCCGTGGTGCTCGGTGACCAGCCCGGGGAGCTGGGCCGCCTGTTCGGCGAGGTCGGCGCGGCGGGCGTCAACATCGAGGACGTGGACATCGAGCACTCGACCGGTCAGCAGGTCGGTTTCGTCCAGCTGTCGGTCGCCCCGGCGGCGGTGAAGCCGCTGACGATGGCGCTCCGGGCCAGCGGGTGGAGCGTCCGGGACTGAGCCGGGACTGAGCCGGGACTGAGCCTGGGCCGGCGGCCGGGCGCCCGTACCGGGGGTACCTGGCCCGCTGGGTGCGGTCCCGGTGGCTCGGGGCCGGTGGGTGCGGTCCCGGTGGCTCCGGGGGGCCGGGGGTGCGGTCGTGGGGGTTGCGGCGAGGGCGTTCCGGCCGGGCGGGACCGGGTGCGACCTGGGCGGATCAGGGGCGGATCGGGGGCGTCACGACGGGCGGGTGGGGGGAGGGCGGCGGTCCATTAACCTTGAGGGAGACATCCCCGGGTTCACGCGGCACGGACTGCTGCGCGGAGCCGGGCCCAGGCACAGAGAGAGGTTCGCCCCGTGGACACTGCCGACCGAGCGCACGCCCCGGTCGTCGTCGCCATCGACGGACCCTCCGGCTCCGGCAAGTCGACCGTCTCCCGGGCGGTCGCCGCCCGGCTGGGGCTGAGCTTCCTGGACACCGGTGCGATGTACCGGGCGATGACCTGGTGGATGCTGGCCAACGACATCGACATCGACGACCCCGAGGCCGTCGCCGTCGCCTGCGGCAAGCCGGTGATCGTCTCCGGCACGGACGCGGACGGCCCGACCATCACCGTCGACGGGCAGGACGTGTCCGGCCCGATCCGCGGCCCCGAGGTGACCGCGCAGGTCAGCGCCGTCTCCGCGGTGCCGGCGGTGCGGGCACGGCTGGTGGAGCTGCAGCGCGGCTGCGCCGAGGTCGCCGAGCGCGGCATCGTCACCGAGGGCCGGGACATGGGCAGCGTGGTGTTCCCGGAGGCGACCCTCAAGGTCTTCCTGACCGCCTCCGAGACCGCCCGCGCCGAGCGCCGGGCGGCCGAGCTGCGCGCCAAGGGCGTCGACGAGGCGACCATCGCCACGATGGCCGCCGACCTGGTCCGCCGGGACACCGCCGACTCCACCCGCAAGACCGCCCCGCTCACCCAGGCCGCCGACGCCGTCCTGGTGGACACCAGCGAGCTCACCCTGGAGCAGGTGATCGGCACGATCACCGCCCTGGTGGAGCAGCGCGCCGGGTTCTCGGCGGTCTGACCCCTCGGACCCGCCGCACCACCACCATCACCACCACCGCCGCCGCACCGCTCCCACGAGCGGATTTCACGAGGCGGATTTCATGAGGCGCAGTGCCACCCCGGCACTCCGCTCGCAGTACTCGCGCTGCCCCGGGACCGGGGCAGGTACGCACGGCACGCCCCTGGGAAGGGCCGGGCCGGGAAACGGAAAACACGAACATGACCGCAGAGCACGCCGCCACCGGACACGGTGAGCTGGACGCCGCCGACTACGCCGAGTTCATGGCGCTCGCCGCCGAGGAGGGCCTCGACCCCGAGGACTTCGACGCCCTGGGCGACGGCAGCCACGCGCCGCTCCCGGTGCTGGCCGTCGTCGGCCGCCCGAACGTCGGCAAGTCGACCCTGGTGAACCGCATCATCGGCCGCCGTGAGGCCGTCGTCGAGGACAAGCCGGGCGTCACCCGCGACCGCGTCAGCTACGAGGCCTCCTGGAACGGCCGCCGCTTCAAGGTCGTCGACACCGGCGGCTGGGAGATCGACGTCCTGGGCATCGACGCGATGGTGGCCGCCCAGGCCGAGCTCGGCATCGAGAGCGCCGACGCGGTGCTGTTCGTCGTCGACGCCAAGGTCGGTGCGACGGACACCGACGAGGCCCTGATCAAGATCATCCGCCGGGCCGGCAAGCCGACCGTGCTCTGCGCCAACAAGGTCGACGGCCCGTCCACCGAGGCCGAGGCCGCCTACCTCTGGTCGCTCGGCCTCGGCGAGCCCTACCCCGTCTCCGCCCTGCACGGCCGCGGCTCGGGTGACCTGCTCGACGCCGTCATGGCCGCCCTGCCCGAGGCCCCGCCGCAGACCTTCGGTGACGCCGCCCCCGGCGGCCCGCGCCGGGTCGCGCTGATCGGCCGCCCGAACGTCGGCAAGTCCAGCCTGCTCAACAAGGTCGCCGGCGAGGAGCGGGTGGTCGTCAACGAGGTGGCCGGCACCACCCGTGACCCGGTCGACGAGATGATCGAGCTCGGCGGCAAGACCTGGAAGTTCGTGGACACCGCCGGTATCCGCCGCCGGGTCCACCTGACCGCCGGTGCGGACTTCTACGCCTCGCTGCGCACCTCCTCCGCTCTGGAGAAGGCCGAGGTCGCGGTCGTCCTGATCGACGCCAGCGAGACCCTCGCCGAGCAGGACACCCGGATCATCTCGATGGCCGTCGAGGCCGGGCGTGCCGTCGTCGTCGCCTACAACAAGTGGGATCAGCTCGACGAGGAGCGCCGCTTCTACCTGGAGCGCGAGATCGAGCGCGACCTCGTCCAGGTGCAGTGGGCCCCCCGGGTCAACGTCTCGGCCAAGACCGGCCGGCACATGGAGCGGCTCGTCCCGGCGATCGAGACCGCGCTGGAGGGCTGGGAGACCCGCATCCCGACCGCGCGGCTGAACGCCTTCCTCGGCGAGCTGGTCGCCGCCCACCCGCACCCGATCCGCGGTGGCAAGCAGCCGCGCATCCTGTTCGGCACCCAGGCGGGCATCCGGCCGCCGCGGTTCGTGCTGTTCGCCTCGGGCTTCCTGGAGGCCGGCTACCGCCGCTTCGTCGAGCGCCGGCTGCGTGAGGAGTTCGGCTTCGTCGGCACGCCGATCTCGATCTCGGTGCGGGTGCGGGAGAAGCGCAGCCGGAAGAAGTAGGACGTGCGGGGCGGGCGCGACAGCGCCCGCGAGCAACGCGGAGAGGGCCCGGCCACTGGGGTGGCGGGGCCCTCTCCGCGTTGGTGCTGGTGTGTTGGTGGTGGGGCGTGGGACGAGGCGGGGCGGTGCGGAGCGGTGGCCGTGGGCGGTGTGGGGTGCCGCGGTCAGTGCTGGTCGGCACCGCGGCCCGGGGGGAGGGAGAGCAGGTTGCGGTGCCGGCCACCGGTGGCCGGGCCGGAGGTCATGACCGGGGCGGGCGTGGGCGCGGCGGGCATCGGGTGCGGAACCGGCCCGAGGTAACCGGCGGCCACCCAGCCCTGACCGTTGGTGAACTGGGCTGCGGGCTGGGCGGGTTGGGCGTCCTGGACCGGTGCGCCGGCCGGGCCCGTCGGGTGGCCGTGCCCGCTGTGCCGGTCGTGCCCGCCGTGCCGGTCGGCCGGCACGGCGTGGCCGGTGCCGTCGCTCGTGGCGTTGGCGGGGCCGGTCCGGTCGGCGGCCGCCTGCGGGACGCCGCCGCCGTGCGGGGTGTGGCCGCTGTGGCCGCTGTGGCCGCCGTGCGGGGCGTGCGGGGCGTGCGAGTGGTGGTGAGTGCTGTGCCCGTTGTGAGGCTGGTGCGTGCTGTGGCCGGCGTGGCCCTGGCCGGCCTGCTGGCTCGGCATGAACTGGGGAATGCCGAGGCCCTGCCCCCCGTACGTCTGGAACGCCTGGTGCTGCGGCGGGTACGGGCGCGGATCGGTGAGCACCGGGTAGCTGCCGTCCCGGACGGCGAACCCGGTGAACTTCAGGTCCTCCTCGCCGGAGCGGTCGCCCGGCAGCGCACGGAACAGCCGCCGGTACTCGGAGTACAGCTCGTCGTAGATCGGCGTCGCCGAGTGCGGGTGCTCCGCGTCGTACGACGGGCGCATTCCCGGGATCGCACGGGAGGCGGTGGTGGACCGGCGGTGGGAGGCGGAGACGTCGTAGCTGTACACGTAGGGCCAACGAGCGAATCCCCTGGGGGATGCGGGGTGTGTCGCCCCCGCCGCGTCCCCCGGAGGATGCGGGGCCCCGCCGATCGTGGTGACGATCGGCGGGGCCGGCCGCGGCGTGGGGCGCCCAGGGGCCGCAGCGGGGCCGCATCGGGGTGGGTGCGGGGAACGGGCGCGTGCGGCGCGCGGAGCCGCGTTCGGGGCGGGGCTCCGAGGGTGCGCTCGACGGGCGGGCTCGGCGGGCTCGGCGGGCTCGGTGCGCGGCGAGTGGGCGCCGGGCCGTGCCGGGCCGGGAGGGCTCGGCCGTGGCCGGGCGGGGCGGGGCGGGCCGGGCGCCGGGGCCGGGTCAGGTGTCGGCTCAGGTCCCCGCGAGCGGGAGGGAGGCCGCGACAACCTGGCCGAGGGAGACCGCGCGCTCCAGCGCCTGGCGGAGCAGGTCCTCGCGCGGCTGCCGGCCGACCATTCCGGCCGGAACGGCGTACATGGTCACCTCCGTCAGCTGATTGGCGGCGAACCGCCAGGCGTCGGTGACCTGGAGCGGCTGGTGGGCCTGCCACCAACCGGTGCTGCCACCGGCGGCAGCCGGCTGGAGGATCGCGTGCAGCTTGCCCATCGCCACCAGGACCGACCAGCCGGCCAGTTGGTCTGGCGTCTTGTTGAGGTCGGTGACGGGCTGGAAGCCGGCGTCCTGGAGCAGGTCCAGGAACTCGTCGGTGCCGGAGGTGTTCCCGGGACGCCCGACCGGTCCGGTGGGCTCGACGACGAGCGAGGCGTGGCCGGTGTCCCCGTGCAGGATCAGGCCGCAGGTGATCCCGAGGATGGCGGCCTGGCTGGGTGCGGCCGGCCGGCCGGGCTCGGCCGGAGCGGCGGTCGGGCCCGGTACCACCGGGCCGGGGGCGCCGGCGGGGGCGTCGGTCCCGGCCTGGCTGATGCTCCGTACGGCGCCGACCAGCTGCTCCTCGGACACCGGCACCACCTGGGAGGGGATGCAGCGGGCGTGGGCGAAGGCGAGCACCGCCGTCTCGTCGCCGACGAACAGCACCGTGCTGGTGGGCTCCTGGAGGGAGTCGCCGGGCGTGCGGCAGGAGGTGCACTCGTAGCTGTCGGGCGCGTGGGCGCCGCCGAGCAGGCGGTCGGCCTCGTCGTCGCCGATCTCGGATCGGACCTCGTCGCTGACGTCGAGCATGCGCGGCACTGGGACTCCTCAGGTGTCGGGTTTTTCGCTGGCGTGCGTGGGGCGTGCGTGGGGCGTGCGTGGGGCGTGCATGGGGGCGGGTGTGGGGTGGGTGCGGTGCGGGTGTGTGCGGGGCTTCGGTACGGGAGTCGGTCGGACGGGGTCGTGATGCGGGTACGGCGGGCGGTCACGGAAGGGGCGTTTCCGGCCGCCTTTACCAACGGACCCCTGTGTCAGGGGTCACGGGTGGGCTCCGCGGCTGACGGGAATTGCCCCTGAATCGATCGCTCTTCGTGTTCCACTGCTCGCAATCTGTCGATGTCGGCGACAGGCCTGGCGGAATGAAACCGTGAGGTGGGTCACGAGGCGCTGATGTTTGATCTAGGAAATGACGGCTAAATCGGACATTCAGGGCACGATTACTTGGTCATTACCGTGGGTAACGCCCGGCTGACCTGGGCAGACCGTCGGTTGTTTGGATCCCCGGCGGCTGACTCGTAGCTTCATTGGCGGTGCAACGAGCACCACCCGGGTTCACCCCCGACGCACAGCCCGCCGGTTCACCCGGCGCCGGCCGTGCCCGCCGATGCGACTGCTCGAACAGGTCCCCGGTGCGTGGCGGGTGGCCAGGGGCGGCGCGGCACGTCCGACACGTGCACGGCCGCCCGACGGACGCGGCGAGCGGAAACCGACTCCCTTCCGAGGGCTTGGTTCCGCATGCCCGCCCGGGGCTGTCGAGAGGAACCTCATGACCTTCCGTAACGAGTCCGCCGCTGCCACCACCTCCACCGCCACCAAGCGCAACCGCGTTCGGATGGCTGTCGTGGCGGGCGCTGCTGTCGCGGCCCTGCCGGTGGCCGGCCTCGTCACGGCCACCTCGGCCTCTGCCGCCTCGGTCTCCACCTGGGACGCTGTCGCCCAGTGCGAGAGCGGCGGCAACTGGGCCATCAACACCGGCAACGGTTTCTACGGCGGTCTGCAGTTCACCTCCAGCACCTGGGCCGCCTTCGGCGGCACCGCCTACGCCTCGCAGGCCAACCTGGCCACCAAGGCGCAGCAGATCTCGGTCGCCGAGAAGGTCCTCGCCTCGCAGGGCCCGGGCGCCTGGCCCGTCTGCTCCGTCAAGGCCGGTCTGACCAAGGGCGGCGCCCCCGCCGCCGTCGACACCTCCGCCGGCTCGGCCGCCGCCGCCAAGCCGGCCGCCCCGGCTGCTCCGGCCGCCACCGCCGCGCCGAAGGCCGCGCCGGCCCCGAAGGCTGCCGAGGCCCCGAAGGTCGCCCCGAAGGCCGCCGAGGCCCCGAAGGCCGCCGCCGCGCCGAAGTCCGCCGACTCCGCCAAGTCGTGGAAGTCCGACAAGGCCGCGAAGTCCGACAAGGCCGCGACCTCGAACGACGCCCAGCCCGTGACCGGTGGCAGCTACACCGTCAAGGCCGGCGACACCCTGAGCAAGATCGCCTCCGCCCAGGGCATCGACTGGCACACCCTCTACAACAACAACGCCAAGGTCATCGGCGGCAACCCCGACCTGATCCTCCCGGGCCAGACCCTCGCGGTCTGATCCAGGCGTTCCTGAGCCCGGGGCCCCACCGGCCCCGGGCGCTGTCCTGTGGACGTACTGTCCGACGGCCGCTTCTCCGCTGTGCGGGGGAGCGGCCGTCGGCGTGTCCGGCGTGTCGGAGTGGAGCCGGACGGCGCGCGCCTAGGGTCGGCTGCTGTGCCTTCTCAGCGTTCATAGGATCAGGCGTGAATCCTTCGTACCGATTGGCGGCCCGGCGCGCCGCGCTGCCGCCCTCGCCGCCGCCCTCGGTGCCCTGCTGCTGACCGTCGGGCTGCTGCCCGGCAGCCTCGCCCGGGCCGCCCCGGCCGTCGCGGAAGCGATCTGGGACGACCTCGCCGAGTGCGAGAGCGGCGGCGACTGGCGCGCCAACACCGGCAACGGCTACTTCGGCGGGCTGCAGATCTGGCCGCCGACCTGGGAGGAGGCCGGCGGCCTGCGGTTCGCCGGCCGGCCCGACCGCGCGAGCCGGCGTCAGCAGACCGCCGTCGCCGAGGAGATTCTCCGGATGCAGGGGTGGGAGGCCTGGCCGGCCTGCGCGCGGGACATCGGGATGATCGGATGAACCGATGACTGTGAGGCCGGGTGGCCGGGTGGCCGGGTGGTCGGGTGGTCGTTACTCCGTGACCCCTGACTCCTGACCTGTGACCGTGCTGGCTGTCGTACGGGTGCGCGAGGATGGTGGTGTGATCCAGGGCGAGTTGTTCGGGCCGTCCGGCGAGGGGCCGGGCGGGGGCGGGGCCCGTGAACGTTCGGAGCCCGCGCCGGGCGCCGTGCTCCTCCCCGGCTGGCTCGACGCCGCAGCCCAGCTGCGCCTGGTCGCCGCCTGCCGGGAGTGGGCCCGTCCGCCGGCGGGGATGCACACCGTCCGGATGCCGACCGGCGGCGTGATGTCCGTCCGGACGGTCAGCCTCGGGTGGCACTGGTACCCCTACGGCTACCGGCGGACCGCCGACGACGGCACACCCGTCAAGCCGTTCCCGCCGGAGCTCGGCCGGCTGGCCCGCCGGGCCGTCACGGACGCGTACGGCGAGGCAGCCGGGGCCGTCGCGGGCGCGGTCGACTACGAGTCGGACATCGCGATCGTCAACCACTACCCGCACGGTGCCAGGATGGGCCTGCACCAGGACCGTGACGAGCGCACCGATGCGCCGGTGGTCTCGCTGTCGCTCGGCGACACCTGCGTCTTCCGCCTCGGCAACACCGAGACCCGTACCCGTCCGTGGGTCGACCTGGAACTCCGCAGCGGCGACCTCCTGGTCTTCGGCGGTGCGGCCCGGTTCGCTTACCACGGTGTGGTGCGGACGCTGCCCGGCACGGCGGAGCCGGCGCTCGGGCTGACCGGGCGGCTCAACATCACCGTCCGCCGGTCCGGCCTCCAGGACTGACACGGTGGGCGGTCCTGGGGTGTCTCCGGGGTGTCTCCGGGGGCGCGTCCGAGTCGGGCGCGTGGGGCCTGTTCGACAAGTTTGCGAGTCGATGGGTCCTCGTTCGAGTGAACCGGAGCGATGGCCCCCGGGTGGGGGGAATGCCCGGGGTCGCCGGAGAATTCGATGGGGCGGGAGAATTCGACAGAACGGGCGCCGACAGCCGGACGGGAGACCTCCGTCCGGGCCGGTGGTCCGGAGAGGAAGCGCACGCATGGGTACCCCCGTCGACGAACTCGTCGAACTGCTGGACCTTGAGCAGATCGAACTGAACATTTTCCGCGGGCGCAGCCCCGAGGAGGCGCTGCAGCGGACGTTCGGCGGTCAGGTGGCCGGCCAGGCACTGGTGGCCGCGGGGCGCACGGTGGACAGTGACCGCCCCGTCCACTCGCTGCACGCCTACTTCCTGCGCCCCGGGGTGCCCGGCGTGCCGATCGTCTACCAGGTGGACCGGATCCGGGACGGCCGCTCCTTCACCACCCGCCGGGTCCTGGCCATCCAGGGCGGCCGGTCGATCTTCGCGCTCACCGCCGACTTCCACGTCCCCGAGGAGGGCGCCATCGAGCACCAGCACCCGATGCCCGAGGTCGCCGCCCCGGAGGACCTGCCCAGCGCCCTGGAGGAGGTCGGCTCCCGTCTCGGTGAGCTCCCCCCGTTCATCAGCCGCAGACAGCCCTTCGACATCCGGTACGTCGACCGGCTGCGCTGGACCAAGGAGGAGCTGGCCGGTGTCGAGGCGCGCAGCGGCGTCTGGCTGCGCACCAACGGTGCCCTGCCCGACGACCCGCTGATCCACGTCTGCGCCCTCACCTACGCGAGCGACATGACGCTGCTGGACGCCGTTCGCGCCCCCGTCGAGCCGCTCTGGGGCACGCGTCACTTCGACATGGCCTCGCTCGACCACGCGATGTGGTTCCACCGGCCGTTCCGGACCGACGACTGGCTGCTCTACCAGCAGGAATCCCCGATCGCGCACGGCGCCCGCGGCCTGGCCCGCGGGCAGATCTACGACCGCAGCGGCCGGCTGGTGGTCTCGGTCGTGCAGGAGGGCCTCTTCCGGCCCCTGAAGGGGTGAGCCGGCCCGTGGGCCCGCCGGCCCAGGCCTCGGCCGAGGGCCCGTGGGCCCGTGGGCCGGTGCCTCTGGTTCCGCGGCTCCTGGGTCCGTTGCTCATGGACCGGGCGGGTGGGCCCGACGGCTTGAGGGCTCGATGGGCGAGTTCACAGGCCTGAAACGGTCCGAGGGATGATCCACCCCGCCGACCGGTGTTGGAGTGGTGGGGGACCACGCACGGCCTGCGGGCCCCGGACCGGATTGGGAGGGCATGCCGATGACGGCGACAGCCGCGGAGGACTGGAAGCACTGGAGCGACAGCCGGGCGGCGACGGTGAGCTCACCGCACGGCCAGCTGGCGTTGACCGGGACGCACTGGCTGGAGTCCGAGCCCACCGCGATACCCGGCCTGCCCGGGCTCTGGTGGGCCGATGCGGAGGGCGTCCGCGTCCGCGCGGCGGCGGGGGACGGGATCACCGTCACCGGAGCCCCGGCCCCCGCCGACGGCGAGGTGCTGCTCCGCCCGGACACCGACCCGGCGGCCGACACCGCCACCCTCGGTGGGCTGCGCCTCGTCCCGATCGAGCGCGAGGGCCAGCTCGCCCTGCGCGTCTTCGACCCGGAGGCTCCCCGCCGGACGTCCTTCGCCGGGATCTCCGCGTACCCCTACGCGCCGGAGTGGGCCGTCCCGGCGGTCTTCACCCCGTTCGGGGCCGAGGACGCGCAGGCGGTCGTCGTCCCCAACGCGGACGGCAAGGACCGCCCGCTGGCGGTCACCGGCCGGGTCTCCTTCACCGTCGCCGGCGAGCACCGCACGCTGACCGTCAGCCGTGCGGGTGACCGGCTCAGCGGCGTCATCGCCGACGCGAGCAGCGGGACGGACACCTACCGCTTCCGCTTCATCACCCTGCCCGCCCCGGACGCGGACGGCCACACGGTGCTCGACTTCAACCGTGCCCACCTGCCGCCCTGCGCCTTCGCGGACCACTTCATCTGCCCCTTCCCGCCCCCGGGCAACCGGCTGGACTTCGCCGTCGAGGCGGGGGAGAAGCAGGTGCTGACCCGCTGACGGACGTCGTGCACGACCGGGGCGGTGGGGCGGCGACCGCCGCGAGCGCCGCCCCGGTGGTGGACGCGTCAACGGGCGGGGCGAATATGGGGGTTGTGTCGACCAATCATCCTGCCAATTCGGCGACCGGGCCCGCATCGTCCACGGGTGAGCCCGCCGATCCCGCCGACTCCGCTCCTCCGACGTCCCCGTCCGCCTCCTCCGGCGCCTCTTCTTCGGCCGCCGCGTCCGGGCCCGCGCCCGCCTGGTACCGCCGGGCCGCCCGCGGAGCCTTCGCCGACCTCAGCCCGCTGCGCGACAACGCCGACTACCGGCGGGTCTGGTTCGGCCAGGCCGTCTCCTCGATAGGCCAGCAGATGACGGCCGTCGCCGTCGCCATCCAGGTCTACGACCTGACCGGCTCCAGCTTCGCCACCGGCCTGGTCGGGCTCTTCGCCCTCTTCCCGCTGGTCGCCTTCGGCCTCTACGGCGGCGCCATCGCCGACACCGTCGACCGCCGGCGCCTCGGCCTGATCGGCTCGGCCGGCCTCGCCGCCGTCTCCGCCGTCCTCGCCGCCCAGGCCCTCGCCGGACTCGGCCTGGTCGCCGTCCTCTACGCCGCCGTCGCCGTCCAGGCCGGTTTCTTCGCCCTCAGCTCGCCCGCCCGATCCGCGATGATCCCGCGCCTCGTCCCGAGCCACCAGCTCCCCGCCGCCAACGCCCTGAACACCGTCAGCATGAACCTCGGCCTCACTGTCGGCCCCATGCTCGGCGGCGTCCTGATCGGCGCCTTCGGCGTTCAGTCCGCCTACCTCGTCGACACCGTCGCCTTCGCCGCCACCATCTACGCGATGTGGCGCCTGCCCGCGATGCTCCCGCTCGGCGAGCGCAAGGGCCGCGCCTCCGTCCTCGACGGCCTGCGCTTCCTGCGCGAGCAGCCCAACCTGCGCACCAGCTTCCTCGCCGACCTCGCCGCGATGATCTTCGGCATGCCGCGCGCCCTCTTCCCGGCCATCGCCCTGACCTTCTACGGCGGCGACGCCCGCACCGTCGGCCTGCTCGTCTCGGCCCCCGCCGTCGGCGCCCTCATCGGCGCCCTGTTCTCCGGCTGGGTCAGCCGCGTGAACCGCCACGGCGTCGCCGTCCTCGCCTCCGTCGCCGCCTGGGGCCTCGCCATCGCCGCCTTCGGCCTGGTCCGCAACCTCTGGCTCGGCCTCCTCCTGCTCGCCGTCGCCGGCTGCGCCGACACCGTCAGCATGATCTTCCGCAACACGATGATGCAGGTCGCCGCCCCCGACGAGATGCGCGGACGCCTCCAGGGCATCTTCATCGTGGTCGTCGCCGGCGGCCCCCGCCTGGGCGACTTCGAGTCCGGCGCCGTCGCCTCCCTCGCCGGCCCCGCCGCCTCCGTCGTCAGCGGCGGGCTCGCCTGCGTCGCCGCCATCACCCTCCTCGCCGCCCGCCGCCCCGCCTTCCTCCGCTACGACGCCCGCGACCCCACCCCCTGACCTCGCCCCCCGCGATACCTGGCAGCGAGCACCCCCCGACGTGCTGTATTGTTTTCCACGTCGCCAGCAACGGCGACAAGGTCGAGAAGCCCCACCGCAGAGCCGCAAGGCCCCGCCGAAGGCGCCGAGACCACGGGACGTGGCGCAGCTTGGTAGCGCACTTGACTGGGGGTCAAGGGGTCGCAGGTTCAAATCCTGTCGTCCCGACTGTGAAGTCGGTTGTGAGAGACGGTACTTGGGAATCCAGGTGCCGTCTCTTTCTGTTGTTGAGTCAGCTGGTGGTCGCATGGTGGTCGCCGGGCCACATCGGCCAGGCTGCTGAGGGTTCTTCTGTTCGTGTCTGCTGGTGTGCGGGCAGTTGCCGGTGCGGGCGTGGGTTCTGGTGCCAGGGGCGACGGGCGCGGCAGGCGGGCCGGCTGAGGGCGGCGCGGTCGGCGTTGTCGAGGATCCAGGCGACGGCGTCGACGGCCGCGCGGGCGGCGAGGAGTGTCAGGTCCGTGTAGATGTTCGCGCTGGTGGACAGGGTGCGGTGACGCAGGGTCTTGGAGATGACGGGCAGGGGGACGCCGGCTGCGGTGGCGAAGCTGGCGGTGAGGTGACGCAGGTCGTGGAGGGCGATGCGGGGGACGCCGGCCTTGTCGCAGAGCAGGTGGAAATGGTCGAGGACGTTCTTGGGGTGGAGAGGACGGCCGTGGCGGTGGAAGACGTAGCCGCCGGCGGGGGTGATCTGGCCGAACGCTCGTGTGCCGGCCCGGTCTTCGAGGGCGTCGACGACGCGGTCGGACAGGGCGACCCACGCCTTGCTGCCTTTGGTTTTCGGCGTGGTCAGCAGCATCTGGTTGTTGTCGACGACGGAAAGGGTGGCGCGGATGAAGAAGACGCGTTCGGGCAGGTGGACGTCGTCCCAGTGCAGGGCGAGTGCTTCGCCTTTGCGGATGCCGGAGCCGATCATGAGTTCGGCGAGGTCGGCGTAGAGCGGGTCGGTGACGTGGGTGAAGCGCAGGAAGCGCGCGGCCTGCTCCTCGGTCCACAGGTGCCTGGGGGCGGAGGCGGGGCGGGGCAGGAGCGGTGGCTTGGCTGGGTTGCGGGCCAGGCGCTCGTCGGTGACGGCGCTGCCAAGGGCGCTGGAGAGGGCGGCCAGGATCCGGTGGACGGTGACCCTGCCGCGGCCCCGGCGCAGCTGGTCGGTGACGAAGGCGCTCAGGTGCTGGCGGGTGAGGTCGATCAGGGGGATGGTGCCGAAGGCGGGGATCAGGTCCTGTTCGACGTAGGCGCGGTAGCGGGCCATGGTGGTGGGCTTGAGCCGGAGCTCTTTCTCGTCGAGCCAGTCCCGCAGGTATTCGGCGGTGCGCTGCCTGGGGTCGGTGACGACGCACAGGGCCAGGCCCTCGTTGAAGCGCCGCAGCGCGATGCGGGCGTCGAGCTCGTCGGGGAAGCCGGCACGGCGGATGGTGCGGCGGTGGCCGTCGAGGGAGGGCGTGTCGACGGCGAAGGCCCAGGTGCCGTGGTGCGGGTCGGCGGCAAGGCGGGGGCAGTTGGCGCCGAGCTGGCGCCGGTCGGTGTCGCGGCAGCCGCAGCGCCGGTAGACGCGCCCTCGGTCTTTGCCTGGGTTCGGTGAGCAGCGCATGGTGATCGCCTCGGAAGGTCGAGCGCGCGGGTTCTGCCTCCCATTCTGCTCCTCTGGGGCGACCACTGTGCGACCACGATCCCCGGAAAATGGCTATTGACCTGTGGGTCTCCCTTGGCTGGCGATAAGGGGAGATGAGCTGTAGGCCAGGCTCGGCCACGTTCGCGGCTCTTGGTTCTTGTGCTGCGCGGCCTCTTCGTCGTTCCGGTCTTCGGCGTCGTCGCTAAGAAGACATCTCATTTGGATGAGTTGAGTAGACTCTGAAGGTGCTGATCGTTGAGCGGCTGGTGCCGGACGAGCTGTGGGAGTTGTTCCAGTTGGTGGTGCCGGAGGCTCCGGTGCGCCCGCAGGGTGGGGGCCGGCGGCGCCACGGGGATCGCGAGGTCCTGGCAGCGATCGTGTTCGTCGCGACCTCGGGGTGCACGTGGGCCCAGCTGCCGCCGTGCTTCGGTCCGTCCGGGCCCACCGCGCACAGGCGTTTCACCGAGTGGAGCAGGGCCAGGGTGTGGGCCAAGCTCCACCGGGTGGTCCTGGAGGAGCTCGGCGCGCGAGGCGAGCTGGACTGGTCGAGGTGCGCGGTCGACTCGGTGAACATGAGGGCCCTGAAAAAGGGGAGCTGACAGGTCCGAATCCTGTCGATCGGGGCAAGTACGGGTCGAAGATCCACCTGCTCACCGAACGTACCGGTTTACCCCTGTCGCTCGCGGTCTCCGGGGCCAACGTCCACGACAGCCAGGCCCTGATCCCGCTCGTCGACGCCATCCCGCCGATCCGCTCACGGCGCGGACCGCGGCGCCGCCGTCCCGGCAAGCTGCACGCCGACAAAGCCTACGACCACCGCTTCATCCGCTCGTACCTGCGTCGACGGCGGATCCCGGCCCGCATCGCCCGCCGAGGCGTCGAGTCCTCCCAGCGTCTCGGCCGCCACCGTTGGGTGATCGAGCTCACCGTCGCCTGGCTCGGCGGCTTCCGCCGACTCCACCGCCGCTACGAACGCAAGGCCGACCACTTCGCCGCCTTCGCCAGCATCGCCGCAGCCCTCATTTGCACCCGACGACTATCCGAATGAGATGACTTCCTAGAACGGGTCGAACTTGTTGGAGTCGATCTTGGCGGCCAAGTCCACACCCTGGACTTTTCTGTGGACCGCCCCGGCGGGGAGCGAGCTGAACACCACCACCTGGTTGAGGGCGCCCGCGGAGTCCGCGGACACGACCTTGTCGTTCCAGTACTCCCTGCCCGCCAGGGAGTACCAGTAGCGGACCCGCACGCTGCCTCCGTGGGTGAACCCTCTTCCGGAGACCACGATGTTTGTGCCCCGGATGACGAATCCCTCGATGAAGGGGTGTTCGATGCCCAGGGCGTAGTCGAAGCTGCCGCGGGTGCTGTGCAGATCGCCGGCGGGGCAGGCCCCGCCGTACGGCCCGTAGAACAACCCCTGGCACTTGGCGCACGAGGTCCAGCCCAGCTGGACGTCGTAGGCCACGGAGACGCCGTAGGTGACGCCGTAGGCGTAGCTGCCGGTCGCCGTGTGCGTCCCGCCCGCTGGGCAGACGCCGTGGAAAGGCCCGTAGAACAGCCCCTGGCACTTCGGGCACGCAGCCCAACCGGGCTGGCACTGGTCCGAACCAGCCACGTCGTAGCGGAGGGTGTACGAGAAGCTGCCGACCTGCTCGTGCGGCCCACCCGCCGGGCAGACCCCCTTGAAATCGAACCCCGCGTAGTGGAGCCCCTGGCACTTCGGGCATGAAGCCCATCCGACCTGAACAGTCACGACCAACCCCCCTTGTTGTCGTCACGGAACCAACGGTCCCCCTTCCAAGCGGATACCCAGGTCTGGGCCGCCCCAAAGATGAATGGACACGCCAAGTTACGAACTGATCACCAAGGGTGGCCGCTGGCCAGCATGCGGAGATGAGCGTCTTGCAACTCGTCAGGGCCGGGCGGGCCGCACCACGGGCGGCTGGATGGAACCGCCTCGGCATCGCGCACAGGGTGAGAGCCGCGCACGGCCGACCACTTCACCACCTTGGCCAGCATCGTCGTCGCCCTCATTCGCCTCCGAAGACTCTCCAAATGAGATGTCTTCTAAGGTCTTCGTCGATTCCTTGTACCAGCCCCGGACTTCGCACGTGGGGTTTCAGGTCTCCAGCCAGCGGGGTCGGGTTTCGTCGATGCTGAGGAGTTCGAGCAGGTGTGCTTGGACTCCTCGGTTGAGGACGACGGGTGGGCTGGTCGCGGTGCCGGGCCGGATCGTCAGGCCGGCCAGGTGGTAGAAGATCACGCGGCCGGTGGGGCGGACGGCGCGGTTGTCGGGGTAGAGGCCGAGCATGGTCTGCTCCGGGCCAAGAGCCTGGCGTACTTGGCTCGATGCCGAAGACCTCCTCCACCGTCATTCCCGGGCCCGATCGCCCACGCGGACCAGCGGCGCGGGTGCGGACAGCCGGTTGGCGACCATCACCTCGATCACCTGGCCGTGGGTGGGGTGGGCGACCTCGCGGATCGGGCACAGGTCGTCGACGATCCCGGCCACGTCTAGTCGGCGCAGAAAATGGCAGAGGCAGGCAGGGCGCCCAGACACCTCTCCACCGCAGGCGTCAACTCCACCGTCATCCGAGGACAGCCAGTCACATGGCGCCCGACTGGGTTGTACCTCAGCCTGCGGATCCGGATTGGCGGCCGTGGTCGCGTCCGTAGGCTTCGAATGTCTGCTTCGGTGTGCCGTGTGTGTGGAGGAAGCGTTCGTCGAGGATGGCGGCGAGATCTTCGAGGGCTGCTTTGAGTGCCGAACCGGAGTGCCGGACCTCCGGATGTGCGGAGGCCGCAGCTTCGTCGGCTTGTTCGACGACGTCGCCGATCTGGGCGGGCAGGGAGGTGCGGTCGTCGCCGTCGTAGAAGTAGTAGGACTCGGCGTACTGCATGAAGTCGACGGAGACAATGGCGACTTCCCTGGAGAGGCTGTCGAGCAGATTTGCCCCGGCAGTCGGCCAGCCCTGTCCTGTCGTGGGGTGGCTGCGGCGCAGGTGGCAAAGGCGCAGGGCCAGGGCGCGTCGGCGGGCGAGGGCCGGGTAGATGCCGAGGATCCAGGAGACGGTGGCGCTCAGGAGGGCGAACCCGACGAGGGCCTCGATGGGGGCGACGATGCGTAGCCATCCGGCGGTCGGCGCGATGTCCCCGAGGCCGAGGGTGGTGAGGTTGACGAGGGAGACGTACAGCGCGTCCACGAAGCCGGCGTGTTCGGCGGGCTCGAGGCCGGTGGAGTAGGTGAAGGACACCGGCATGTGCGGCCAGTAGACGAGTGCCCAGCCGATCGCTGCGGTGAACGCCCACAGGGCCACGACCGAGACCATGGCGAGCGGGCCCGCCAGCCCGGCCGCTCGGCGGTGCGTGCTGAGGTGCGAGGTCAGCCGCCATGCGGCTGTCATGATGAGTCTGCTGAGTCCGCCGTGGCGGGTGGGATGCCACAGTGTGTGGAACACGTCCCGCAGAACGAGGAGTACCACGAGCGCCCCCGACACGGTCACCAGCCAGTCCATACCGCTTCCTTTCGCCGCGTGTCAGACTCTCGCGCCGGGAGGCGTGACCGCTGGAGCCGCGCGCACGGACCCGTACCCCTCCGCGCAGGTATTCCGTCCCGGCGACGACCACAGTCATGCACCCGGCGGGAGCGTCGGGCAGCTGTAGGCATGGGCTGCGCGACAGCGGCGGTTGCCTGGCGAGCACCGGGTAGGGCTGGTAGGTGGCCTGGGTGGCCCAAGCTGCCGCGACAGTGGCGCAGGCATGCTGGTTGTAGCGGCAGGATCGCGTAAATCGGCCGTTAGAGAGGCGGGCGCGGTGTGATGAATACGGCGGTTGTGCCAGACACGGCGGGCCTGCGGGTGCTGGTGGTGGAGGACGATCCGGTGATCGCGGACTCGCTCGTGCGCGGGCTGCGGCAGGTCGGCTACGCGGCGGACTGTGTCGGCACCGGCCGGGCAGCCTTGGCGCAGTCTCCGCCCGATGCGGTCCTGCTCGATCTGGGTCTGCCCGACATGGACGGCGTCGAGGTGTGCCGTCGGCTCAGGCAGCGCTCGGATGCGGCGATCATCGCCGTCACGGCCCGCGGTGAGGAGGCCGACCGGGTGCTGGCCCTGGACGAGGGCGCCGACGACTACCTGGTCAAACCGTTCGGCCTCGCCGAGCTGCTTGCCCGCCTGCGTGCGGTCCTGCGCCGCACTCACCCGGCCGATCACGAGCCGGTCCGGCACGGTCCGCTCGTCATCGACTCCCGCACCCGACGGGTCACCGTCGAGGGCCGCGAAGTCGCCCTGACGCCGAAGGAGTTCGACATTCTGGCCTGTCTCTCCTCCGATCCCGGGCGGGTGGTGACCCGCCAGCAGATCCTGGAGAGCGCCTGGGACGCCCACTGGTACGGGCCGACCAAGGTCGTCGACGTGCACGTCGCCGCGCTGCGCCGCAAGCTCGCGGTCCCGGGACTTATCGAGACGGCCTACGGGCGCGGGTTCCGGCTCGGCGAGGTGGCGTCACGGCCATGACCCGCCGGATCGCGTTGGCCCTGCTGACCCTGACGCTCGTCCTGCTGACGGCGGCGGCGGTGCCGCTCGGCCTGTCGATCACACAGCGTGAGCACGTGGCGTTCCGGGACAAGACGCAGGCCGCTGCCCGGGTGATCGCCTCCTCCGCCGAGGAGTACCTGTCGGACCACCTTCCCCCTGACGCGATGCGCGCGGACCTCGCCGCGGCTCAGCAGGCGGGCGACTGCGCAGCCGTCTACGACGCCGGCGGGCAACTGGTGGCCAGCACGCCCTGCACGGCCGCGCAGGGCCCGGAGGCCCGCGAGCTGGCCGCCGAGTCGCTCTCGGGCCGCGAGCCGGAGCCGCCCGAGGGCGAGGGCCGCCTGCTGGCCGCCGAACCGGTCGGGGACTTCCGCCAGCCGGGCGGCGCGGTCGTACTGGCAAGGTCCACCGCGCCGCTCGACACCCGGATCGCCGTCACGTGGGCATGGATCGCGCTGATCGGCGCAGGCGGCCTCGCCGCGTCGGCGCTGGTGTCGGTATGGCTGGCGCGGTGGGTGGGCCGCCCGCTGACGGCGCTGGACACCGCCGCGCAGCGCCTCGGCGAGGGCGAGCTGAGGGAGCGGGCCGCCGTCGCGGGCGGCCCGCCGGAGGTACGCAGGCTCGCCGCCACCTTCAACACCATGGCCGCCCGCACCGAAGCGCTGATCCACGGCCACCAGGCCGTCGTCGCCGACGTCTCCCACCAGTTGCGCACACCCCTGACGGCCCTGCGCCTGCGGCTGGACCTGCTCGCCGCCGCCCCTGAAGGCGCCGCGCCGGAGCTGCTGGCCTCGGCGCAGGAGGAGGTCGCGCGGCTCTCCCGATTGGTGGACGGCCTGCTGGCGGTCGCGCGAGCCGAGCAGGCGGTGCCACGGCCGGTAGCGGTGCGGGTGGACGAGGTGGTGCGGGACCGGGCGGCAGCCTGGGAGCCGGTGGCCCTGGAACACGGCATCCATCTCGGGTCGCGGTGCCGTGCGCCCGGGCCGGTCGCACTCGGCGCCGGCCACCTGGAGCAGATCCTGGACAACCTGCTGGCCAACGCCCTCGACGCCGTCGCCGAGGGCGGCACGGTCACGATCGACAGCGACCCGGCCCAGGACACCGTACGAGTGCGGGTGGTCGACGACGGCCCCGGCATGAGTCCGGAGGCCAAGGCCGTCGCCTTCCACCGGTTCGGCAACCCGCAAGCCCGCGGCAGCGGGCTGGGCCTGGCCATCGTGCACCGGCTGGTCACCGCCAACGGCGGCACCGTCCGCCTGGAGGACACCCCCGGCGGCGGACTGACCGCCGTCCTCGACCTGCCACGGTGGCGGGAGCGGCGCAACACCCCGACGGGTGGGCCGACGGCCGGGCCCGAGACAAGCACCTCGCCGTGATCTTTACCAGATCTGAGCAACCCGTGAGCAGGACCTGGAAAGGCGTGCGCGCATCGTGGTGAGTGGATTCACCACCCGCACCCGGACCACGAGGAGCGGTCACCATGGCCGACCCGCACACTGATTCCGAGCCCGAAGGCGGCTCTGTCCAGCGCCGCGAACAAGGCATGCGCAGGGTCTCCACCGTGACGCGGTGGACGGTCGCCGCGGCTGCCGCGGGCTCCGCCGCCCTCGGCCTTGCCTACACCCAGCTGCTGCCCGGGACTTCGGCCACGCCCGCCGCCGCCCCCGCAACCGGAGGCCTGCCTGCCTCCGACCCCGCCTGCACCCAGCCGGCCCCTGCCCCGACCGGCGCACCCACACCCGTCACACGCCGCGAGAGCGACGACGGGGACGAACGCGCGGCGGACGGTCAAGGCGAGCGCGCATCGGACGACAGCGAGCAGGGCACCGCCCAAGTACAGCCGGTTGCCGCCACGTGCCCCAGCGGCACCACCGCGCCCGGCCTCAATCCGCCCACCCAGCCGCCCGCCCCGGCTCAGCAGGCTCCGCAGACCCGGACCGGCGCCTCATGACGCACCACGACAGCCCCCCGGCGGCCGTCTCGTTCCCGGCGCTCGGCACCACCGCCACCCTGCTGACCACCAAACACCGCGCACTGGCCGAAGCCGAAACGATCCTGCTCTACGAGCTGGCCGCCATCGACGACGCATGCAGCCGGTTCCGCCCGGACTCCGAACTGAGCCGGGTCAACGCACGCGCCGGCACCCCCGTCACAGTGAGCGCACTGTTCGCGCAGGCTCTCACCGTCGCCCTGCGCGCCGCCGAACTGACCGACGGTGCCGTTGACCCCACCGTCGGGCAGGCCGTCCTCGCCATCGGCTACGACCGGACGTTCGCCGCCATACGGCCCGAGGACGCCACGCCCCTGCCCGTCGCCCGCCCGGCCACCGGCTGGCGCGAGGTCACGTGGGACCCACAGGCCCGAAAACTGCTGCTCCCGCGCGGGACGACGCTGGACCTGGGCGCCACCGCCAAGGCCCTGGCCGCGGACCGGGCCGCCGAACGCGCGGCCCGCGCCACCGGCGGCGGCGTGCTGGTCAACCTCGGCGGCGACCTCGCCACCGCCGGTCCCGCACCGAACGGAGGCTGGTCCGTCGGAGTCTGCGACGACCACGCCTCCACCGAGCCCGGCCCGGTCGTCACCGTCACCTCCGGCGCCCTGGCCACCTCCGGCACGGGCGTGCGGACCTGGCGGCGAGCGGGCCGCACCGTGCACCACATCGTCGACCCCGCCACCGGCCGCTCCACCGCGCCCCACTGGCGCACCGCCACCGTCGCCGCCGCCACCTGCGTGGACGCCAACACCGCCAGCACCGCCGCCATCGTGCTCGGCCCCCAAGCCGTCGACTGGCTGACCCGGACCGGCCTGCCCGCCCGGCTGGTCCACATCGACGGCACCGAAACCCGCCTCGGCGACTGGCCCCAGGCCCCGACCAGCGGAGGCCACCGGTGAACACCGCCACCGCCCTCGCTGCCAACCCGCTCTGGTACGCCACCCGTGCGGGCGGGACCGTCGCCCTGCTGCTGCTCACCGCGACCGTCGTCCTCGGCATCGCGGTGGGCGGCAAGGGCGCTCCGCGTCGGATCGGCCGCTTCGAGGTCGGACTGCTGCACCGCAATCTGGCCGTGCTCACCCTGGCGTTCCTGGCCCTGCACATCGCCACCGCCGTCCTCGACCCCTTCGTCCACCTGGACTGGGCCGCCGCAGTCGCCCCGTTCGGCGCGTCCTACCGGCCGCTGTGGCTGGGCCTGGGCACCGTCGCATTCGACCTGCTGCTCGCCGTCCTGGCCACCAGCGCCCTGCGGCTGCGCCTGGGCCGCGGCCGCTGGAAGGCGGTGCACTGGCTCGCATACGCCGCCTGGCCGCTCGCCCTCTTCCACGCCGCCGGCACCGGAAGCGACACCCGCCTGCCGCTCCAACTCTGGCTGTACGCCGGCTGCCTGGCCACCGTCGTCGTCGCCGTGTGGTGGCGGCTGTACCGCGCCGGGCCCGGCCGTACCGTCCCCCGGCTAACCGCCGCCCTCGCGGCTGCGGTCGTGCCCGTTCTGGTCGCCGCGTTCCTGGCCACCGGGCCGCTGCAGCCCGGCTGGTCCCACCGCGCCGCCGCCCTGTCCCTGACCGCCCTGGGAGGCATCCGATGAACCAGGCACCCGCCCGCACGCTCCAGCAGGCGACCGGCACAGCCAGGCTCCTCGACGCCTGGCACACCACCGGCCGCCCGGCGGACCTCGCCGATCACCTGGAACGCCACGGTGCGGCACCCCGCCCGGGTGCCGCGCTGATCGCGGCCGTCGAGGAGGCCGGGCTGACCGGACGGGGCGGAGCCGGGTTCCCGACCGGCCGCAAGATGCGCGTCGTCGCCGCCCAGCGCCGCCGTGCTGTCGTCGTCGCCAACGGCATGGAGAGCGAACCGGCCAGCCGCAAGGACCAGACCCTCCTGGCCGTCGCCCCGCACCTCGTCCTCGACGGGGCGGTACTCGCCGCCGAGGCCGTCGGCGCCGACCGCGTCCACCTGTGCGTGCCGCGCACCCGCACGCACCAGCTGCGCGAACTGACCGCCGCGATCGACGAACGCCGTGCGGCCGGCCTCGACACCGTTCCGATGGTCCTCCAGGAGCTGCCGCACGGCTACGTCACCAGCGAGTCCACCGCACTGGTCCACTGGCTGAACGGCGGCCCGGCCCGCCCGCTCGGATCCCCACCCCGCACCCACGAGAAAGGCGTGCACGGGCTGCCCACCCTGGTCCAGAACGTCGAGACCCTCGCCCACCTCGCACTCATCGCCCGCCACGGCCCCCACTGGTTCCGCCAAGCCGGAACCGCCGAAACCCCGGGCACCGTCCTGATCACCGTCGGCGGGGCCGTCCGCGACCCCGGTGTCCTCGAAGTCGAGTCCGGTACCACGATCGGTGCGCTCCTCCAGCAGGCCGGCGGCCCCACCGAACCACTCCAGGCCATCCTGGTCGGCGGCTACGCCGGCACCTGGCTGCCCGCCGGCCAGGCACTCGCCCTGCCCTTCACCCGCGCCAGCCTCGCACCCGCCGGAGCAGCGCCCGGAGCAGGCGTCATCACCGCCCTGCCGCAGGACGCCTGCCCGCTGACCGAGACCGCCCGCATGCTCACCTACCTGGCCGCGAACGGAGCCCAGCAGTGCGGGCCCTGCCGCCTCGGCCTGCCGGCCGTCGCCGCCGACTTCACCGCCCTCGCCGACGGCCACGCCACCCCCGACCAGGTGGAACGGCTGCGCCACCGCGTCGGCCTGCTACCCGGCCGGGGCGCCTGCCGCCACCCCGACGGCGCCGCCCGCCTGGCCGCCAGTGCCCTGACCGCCTTCGCCGACGACGTCGATCACCACCTCCACCGCGGCCCCTGCCGCCGCCCGGCGGTCCTGCCCGCGCCACCCACCGCCCGGATCAGGGAATGGCGATGACCCCCGCCCTCGCCCTGCTGCGGGTCGACCGCATCGCCTGCACCGGCCACGGCCAGTGCGCCGAACTGCTGCCCGAACTCATCAGCCTCGACGAATGGGGCTACCCCGTCCTCCACGACACCGCCGTCCCACCCGACCTCCACGCCCACGCCCGGCGCGCCGTCCGTGCCTGCCCCCGACTCGCCCTCCACACCGACCGGGCCCAGACCTGACCGCCGTGCCGCGTGCCGCCCCGGTCACCACCCAAGGCTGGACAGCCGGATGCGCCCACCGGCCGGCACGCCGAGAATGACCTTGACGATCCGACGGGAGCGCCCGACTCATGACCTTCTTCGACATGCTCAACCCGCACCAGGAGAGCCACAGCGCGGGCCGGGCCGGTTGGCTGCGCGCCGCCGTGCTCGGCGCCAACGACGGGCTGGTGTCCATCGCGAGCCTGATGGTGGGCATCGCGGCGAGCGGGGCGAGCACCTCGACAGTGGTCACCGGCGGCCTCGCGGGGCTGTCGGCGGGCGCGTTGTCGATGGCCGCCGGTGAGTACGTGTCCGTCAGCTCGCAGGTCGACGTCGAGACCGCAGACCGGGCCAGGGAGCAGCGCGAACTCGCCGAGAACCCTGAGGCCGAGCTCGCCGAACTCACCGCCATCTACCAGGCCCGCGGCGTCCCCGGCGACCTCGCGCGGCAGGTCGCGGTCGCCCTCCACGAGGCCGATCCGCTCCAGGCCCACCTGCGTGACGAACTCGGCCAGAGCGAGCACACCGCCGCCAGGCCGCTGCAGGCCGCCCTGGCCTCCGCCGCGAGCTTCCTGATCGGGGGACTCCTCCCCTTCCTCGGCCTCTTCGCCGGCACCACCACCGCCCGGCTGTGGCTGATCGTCGCCGTCACTCTCCTCGGCCTCGCCGTTGCGGGCGTTCTGGCTGCCCGCGCCGCCGGGACCGGCGTCCTGCGTCCGACCCTGCGTGTCGTCCTCGGCGGCGGGCTGGCCATGGCCATCACCGCCGCGGTCGGGCAGATCGCCAACGTCTCCGGAGTCTGACCGGAGCGGTGGACGAGGTCCCACCGGCCGAGCGTCCCGGCGACGCGGCCCAGTCGGGCCGCCGTGTTGCCGGCTCGGCACCGCCTCCGGCGGTCCTATGCGCCCGTGAGGTCGCGCCGCTCGAAGGCGGCGGCGCCGACCGTCATCAGGGCGAGGCCGATCCCGGTCATGACCACGGTGGAGACCGGGGCGAAGGACTCGGCCGGGACGGTGGCGAGGTGGTGGAACGGGGACGCGTCCAGGACCCAGCGGGGCCAGTGCAGAGCGGGCCCGATCAGCTGGACGAGGTACACGGTGACCGCGACCGCGACCGAAGCCGCGACGGTCAGGCGCGGCCGCGCGCCGTACAGGAGGACGGCCACGCCGGTGAGGAGGACGGCGACGGGCAGGGTGTTCAGCACCGACCCGAGCGTGTCGGTGATACCGACGTCCGCTCCGCCGATCGCGGTGCCGGTCCACAGCGCCAGAGAGGCGGCCACGGCGATCAGCATGGTTGCGGCCACCGTCAGCAGGAGGTGGCCGGCGAGCCAGCGGCGGCGGGAGACCGGGCGGGCGAGGGTGTTGTCGAGGCGTCCGGCGGCCTCCTCCGTACGGGCGGCGCCGATCCGCCAGCACGCGTACAGGGCCAGGAACAGGCCGATCAGTACGGCCATGATGCCGAGGTAGGCCTTCGTGGCCTGCGCCGCGTCCCAGCCGAGGGCCTGGAGCACCTTGCGGTAGGCCGGGTCGTCGGCGATGAGATCAGTGACGGTCCTGAGCGTCGAGCCGATCACGAACGCGTAGGCCGCGACACCGATCACCCAGCCGATCAGCGCACCCCGGGTGCTGCGCCAGGCGAACGCGGCCGGACCGCCCAGCAGTCGGGCCCGGGATGTCCGGCGGTCCGGTTCGGCCAGCAGGGCCCCGCCGGTGTCGCGGGCCCGGCGCAGCCGGACGGCCACCGCACCCAGCAGGACGGGCACCGCCAGCAGTGCCGCCAGGGCCTGCCACCGCGGGTCCCGGTAGGGGTGAAGTTCGTCCATCCAGCCGAACGGGGTGAGCCAGCGCGCCCAGCCACGTGAGTCGCTGCTGTTGGCGAGCATCCGCACGAGGAACATCAGCCCGAACACCGCCGCCGCGGCGCCGGTCGCCCGCCGTCGGACCTCGAACGCCTGGGCGGTGATCGCGGCGACGCCCGCGAAGGTCGCCGCGAAGCCCGCGACGGCGAGCCCGAAAAGGACCGAGCCGCCCGCGCCCGTGCCGGCCGTGGTCAGGACCATCGCGATCGCGGCACCGATCACGGCGATGGCGCACGCCAGGACCGTGAGCTGCACGAGGACGGCCCGGCCGGCCCGCAACGGGCCCGCCAGGACGAGTTCGGCCCGTCCGGACTCCTCCTCGCCGCGCAGCAGCCGCCCGGTGGTGAGCAGCGCCCAGATCCCCACGATGGACACCAGGACCCAGCCGCCGTCCCAGGCCACGAAGCCGCCCGGAGTGTCGATCGCGTGCGGGATGCCCTGCAGCATCCGCAGCGCCGGGTTGTCCTGGAGCGTGGCGAGCCTGGAGCGGGAGGCCGTGTCTGGATAGGTGCCGAGGTAGGAAAAGACCTCGACCGCGCTGTAGGCGGCGACCGCCAGGGCCAGCAGGACCGTGCCGCGCCGGACCAGTCGGGCCGACAGTCGCGCGAGCGCTACCTGCGGACGCCGTCCGCGGTCATGCGGAGTCCGGCCGCCGGAAGCCGCGGATACGGTGGCGGGTCCCGTCACCGGTCCGCCTCCTTCCCGCTCTCGCCGGCGGTCGCGGGCCGGGAGCCGTGAGCGGCGGCGACGGCTTCGCGCTGTGCGGGGGTGGCCTCGTAGTAGGTCAGGAAGATCTCCTCCAAGGTCGGCTCGCGGCTGCGCAGGCGCACCAGTCCCGCGCCGGCGAGCCGGGAGAGCACGGCCGTCGGCGGCCCGGTCACCGACACCCGGACGCCGCTGTCGATCGGCTCCACGGCGGTCACGCCCGCCAAGGAGGCCAGTTCGGGTACCGGGCCTTCCAGCACGGCTTCGAAGACCGTGCTGTTCAGTCGGCGCAGGTCCGCCAGGGCCGCGATCTCGACCAGCCTGCCCTCGCGCAGGATCGCCACGCGATGGCAGAGGTCCTCGACCTCGTCCAGGATGTGCGACGACAGGAAGACGGTCTGTCCCCGAGCGGCGGCCTCGCGGGCCAGAGCCTGGAACTCGGCCTCCATCAACGGGTCCAGGCCGGCCGTCGGCTCGTCCAGCAGCAGGACGTCCGGCAGGGTCATGAACGCCGCGACCAGCGCGATCTTCTGCCGGTTGCCCTTGGAGTACGAGCGCGCCCGCAGGCCCGGATCGAGGCGCAGCCGCTCGACGAGCTCGTCCTGGAAGGCGAGGTCGACGGCGCCGGACAGGTTGCCCAGGTACGTGAGGATCTCCAGACCGGTCAGCTGCGGCCACAGCGAGACATCGCCCGGGACGTAGGAGAGGTGGCCGTGGGCCCGCTCCACGTCGGCGACGGGAGCACCCATGATCCACGCGGAGCCGGCGGTCGGCCGGATGAGGTGGAGCAGCAGCCGGATCGTGGTCGACTTCCCCGCCCCGTTGGGGCCCAGGAAACCGAAGATCTCTCCCTGCTCGACCGACAGGTCCAGTCCGTCCAGGGCGACCACCCGGCCGAAGCGCTTGGTCAGCCCCTCGGTACGTATCGCGGTGTTCCCCATCCCGCACCTCCGTGGCTCGGCGGGTCCGTTTCCACGCTACGGCGCGACGCGGGCACCGGGCAGCGGGCGAAGGACCCCTCGAGTGCGGCGTTCGGCTACTGCGGCCGTCCGCCATGGCGTTCGGCCACAGAGCCGGCCACTTGGTGGCCGCGTCCTCCGTCGGAGTGGACCATTGAGGGGAGGCGATGTGGGCCGGTGGGCCCTGTACCGGGACGCGGTACCGCGATGAGGTGAAGGTCCGGGCCGCCGTTGCGGCTGCTGTCGGCGATACCCGGGGAGACCGGAGGATGTCGTGCCGGATGCAGAGAGCCTGACGACCGGCCGTGACCAGGCCCGGCCAGTGGCTGCACGTGCGCGCCGATGGCTGGAGCCGGGTCTGCTCGTGGCAACCGCCGCGGCGCTGGCGGCCGGCGGGATCGCCTGGCTTGCCGGCAGCCAGACCGCCGCCGACCTCTGCTGGGCGGTCGGCACCGTGCTGGCCATCGTTCCGGCGGTGGCCTGGGTCGTGGTCGCGCTGCGCAAGGGACGCGCCGGCGTCGATCTGATCGCGGTGCTGGCCCTGGTCGGCACCCTGGCGGTGGGCGAGTACCTGGCGGGCGCCCTGATCGCCCTGATGCTGGCCACCGGACGGGCCCTCGACGCTGCCGCCGAACGCCGTGCCTCCCACGACCTGCGCGCCCTGCTCGAGCACGCGCCGCGCTCGGCCCGTCGCCGCACAGGCCGGGAGGTGGCCGTCGTTCCCCTGGCCGACGTCGCGGTCGGCGACGTGCTCGTCGTCGGGCCCGGTGACGTGGTCCCGGTGGACGGCCGGGTCAGCGACGGCACGGCCGTGCTCGATGAGTCCGTGCTCACCGGCGAGTCCGAACAGGTGGAGCGCGCAGTCGAGGACACCGTGCGCAGCGGTGTCGTCAACGCCGGCGGCGTCTTCGAGATCACGGCGACCGCCACCGCCGAGGACAGCACCTATGCGGAGATCGTCCGCCTCGCCGAGCAGTCCGGCGCACAGCGGGCACCCACCGTGCGCCTCGCCGAGCGCTACGCCGCCTGGTTCCTTCCGCTCTCCCTCGCGCTCGCCGGCCTGGCCTGGCTGCTGAGCGGCTCCGCCACGCGGGCCGTGGCCGTCCTGGTGGTGGCGACCCCCTGCCCGCTGCTGCTGGCCGCGCCGGTCGCCATCGTCTCGGGGCTCTCACGCGCCGCACGGCGGGGTGTCATCGTCCGCGACGGCGTGGCACTGGAGAACCTCGGCCGGGCCCGCACCCTGGTGATCGACAAGACCGGCACCCTCACCGCCGGCCGCCCCCGCGTCCTCGAAGTCGCCGCCGCCCCCGGCCGCACCCCGACCGAGGTACTGCGCCTGGCGGCCTCACTCGACCAGGTGTCCACCCACGTCCTGGCCCAGGCCATCGTCCACGAGGCCCGCACCCGCGACCTCACCCTCTCCCTCCCGCAGGACAGCACCGAAGTGCCCGGACGCGGCCCCGCCGGGACCGTCGACGGCCACCACCTCACCGTCGGCAAGAGCGACCTCGCGCCGTCAGCCCTCCCCGCGTGGGCGCGGGCGGTCGACAACCGCGCCGTCCTCGACGGGGCCGCCATCGCCTGGCTCACCGTCGACGACACCCTGGCCGGCGCCGTCCTGCTGCGCGACCCGCTGCGCCACGACGCCCCGCACACCGTGCAACGGCTGCGCGAAGCCGGACTGACCCGGCTGGTCATGCTCACCGGCGACCGCCCCGAGCCCGCCCGCGAGGTAGGCGCCGTCCTGGGACTCGACGAGGTCCGCTCGGGGCAGTCACCCGCCGACAAGGTCGCCGCGGTCCGCGCCGAATCCGCCCGTGCCGTCACCCTCATGGTCGGCGACGGCGTCAACGACGCCCCCGCGCTGGCCGCCGCCGACATCGGCGCGGCGATGGGCGCACGCGGCTCCAGCGCCTCCTCCGAAGCCGCCGACATCGTCCTCACCACCGACCGAGTGGACCGCCTCTCCGACGCCATGGAGATCGCCGTCCGCGCCCGCCGCATCGCCGTCCAGAGCGCCGCCGGCGGCATGGCACTGTCACTGCTCGCGATGGTCGCCGCCCTGTTCGGCCTGCTGCCCCCGGCCGCAGGCGCGCTCCTTCAGGAGGCCATCGACGTCCTGGTCATCCTCAACGCCCTGCGGGCCCTGCTGCCCGCCCGCGGCGCCCGCCCGCCGCTCGAACCCGACACCGAAGACCTCATCCACCGCTTCGCCGACGAACACGACGATCTGCGCGACACCCTCGACGCCATCCGCGAAGCAGCCGGCCTGCTCACCACCGAACACGGCCCCCGTGCCCTCGCTGCCGTCCGGGAGATCGACCGCCTCCTGACCGAGCGGGTCCTCCCGCACGAACACGCCGAGGAACACCAGCTCTATCCCGCCCTGACCCGCCGCCTCGGCGGCTCCGAAGCCACCGAGACCATGAGCCGCGCCCACACCGAGATCGACCGCCTCGCCCGCCGCATCACCACCCACCTCCGCCTCGCCGACGAGGAAGGCCACTTGCGGCCCGAGCAGATCGACGACCTCACCGCCTGCCTCTACGGCCTCCACGCCGTCCTGCGCCTGCACTTCCAGCAGGAGGAGGAGAGCTACTTCTCCCTCGTCCCCTGAACACCGTCCGCCGAGACCGGAGGCCACCAGCTGGGGCACTTCTCCCGTGGACCGGTGGCAAAGTGCCGCCGCCCTGCCGACCACCGCTGCCTCGTGTCCGCCCGGGCGAGGACGAGGACGCGGCACCGCAGGCGGGGCTATCCCTCGCGGCCCGCTGCCCGGTACCGCAGGGGAGACGACGGCGTTCCTCAACTCGTTCGTGAGCGTCCTCCTTGGGTGTGTGCGTGCGTGGCGAAAGGGGTGTCGGGCGTGGACGGGGCGAACCTGGAGCAGAGAAGCCACGAAGTCCGGACGCGGGAGACATGATGAGCGGTCTGGTGATTGTCGGTGTGGACGGGTCGGAGTCGAGTCTCGCCGCCGTGGAGGTGGCGGCGTGGGAGGCGCGGTTGCGAGGGGCGCGATTGCGGGTCGTGCACGCGTTCATCTGGCCGACGATGCATGTGCCCCTGGGACCGTCACCCCTGGGCCCGCCCGAGGGCGGGCTGCGCAACGCGGCGGAACGCCTGGTGGCCGAGGCGGTGGAGCAGGCGCGGGCGGCGGCACCGGAGGTTGATGTCAGTCATGCCGTGGTGACCGGTGAGCCGTTGACGGTCCTGGAGGCGCAGTCGCGATCCGCCGACCTGGTGGTGGTCGGATCCCGGGGCATGGGCGCCTTCGTCGGACTGCTGGTGGGGTCGACGGCCGTGCACCTGGCGGCGCACGGCCGGTGTCCGGTCCTGGTGGTGCGTGAACAGCCCCGTACCGAAAGCCCGATCGTGCTGGGCATCGACGGCTCGGCCGCTGGTACGGCAGCGATCGGGTTCGCGTTCGCCGAGGCCGCCCTGCGCAAGGCGCCGCTCCTGGCTCTGCACGTGTGGAACACCTGGAGCGAGCGGGCCTACGAAGGGCCCGGCGACCCCCTGACCGCCGTCGTGGTGGACCGCGACCATCTACGTGAGACGGAGCAACGCCTACTGGACGAGACGGTGGCCTCCTGGCAGGAGGCCTTTCCGCAGGTCGTGCTGGAGCGGCGCCTGGTGCGCTCCCGGATCCGCCCCGCACTGATCGACGTCAGCCGCGAAGCCCAGCTGGTCGTCGTCGGCGCTCGGGGTCGGGGCGGCTTCACCGGCCTGCTGCTCGGCTCGGTCAGCCAGGCTCTGCTGCACCATGCCCACTGTCCCGTCACCGTCGTCCGAGGCAACGAGTGAAGTCCACGTCACCCGGATCACGGCTGGGCCCGACACCCTGCCCGCGCAGAAGGCGCAACCGTTGTTGAGGGGCCCGCCGCCAACGTGCCGAGGCGGTGGCCGCCCTTCGGCGTAGCCCGGGCCACGGGCGCTCTGCGGCGTGCGCCGACCGGAGGGGCTGCGCCTGCTGAAGCAGTTCCTGATCGGAGTTCTGCGCCGACGGGCTGCCCGGGCTTCTTCGCCCGAACGTCCCGTTCCTGCCCGGCCGCCCCGCCCAGGCGCTTCCGCACCGCCCACCTGCCAGCCCATGGAATGGCCGTCCGCTCGCCGTGCGGCTGGTGGGGGGACTGGTGCCCCGCCAGGGTGCGGAGCGCTGGCGCGCCCCGGGCCCGGCCGCAGGCTGGTGCTCCAGCGCCCCGCCGCGGACCCCCGAGCGCGGCAGGGCCCCGGCCGACCGCCCTCGCGCCCTGTCCGTTTATGCGCCGGGCCTACCCAGCTCCTACCGTCCCCGTACGATGGCGGAAAGCGCTGGCTCGTCTACCGTGCGAGTGTCGACTGTCATCAACGCTCGTTCATAGGGCGGGCCCGGTTTCCGGAGAAGGGGTGTGGGGTGCGTGGCTGCGACAGCTGACCACCTCAAGGCGCTCCTCACCGCGCATGCCGAAGGCGACGAGGATCTCTTCTACAGCGTCGCTCTCCAGGTCGCCGCGAAGTCCGCCCGCCAGGGGCACGGCAAGCTCGCCGTCGAGATCCGCGAGCTCATCGATGCCGCACGTGCCCAGAAGATCCCCCGCACCGGCCCCACCCCCGTGGTGCAGCCCAGGGGCGAGCTGGCCAGCCTGCTCACCGCCGGCTACTCCGATGTCCGCCTGGACGACATGACCCTCGCCGAAGACCTACGAGCCTCCCTCGACAAGGTCCTCCACGAGCAGCGCCAGCGCGCCCGCCTGGAACGCTTCGGCTTCACGCCCGTCCACCGGATCCTGCTGTCCGGCCCGCCAGGCACCGGCAAGAGCATGACCGCCGCCGCCCTGGCCAAGGAACTCTCCCTGCCGCTGTTCACCATCCGCCTCGACGGACTGATCAGCCGCTTCATGGGCGAGACCGCCTCCAAACTCCGCCTGGTCTTCGAAGCGGCAGCCGAGACCCGGGCCGTGTACCTCTTCGACGAATTCGACGCGCTCGGCGCCGAGCGCACCGCCGGCAACGACGTCGGCGAAGCCCGCCGCATCCTCAACTCCTTCCTCCTCTTCCTCGACGAAGCCCCCTCCGAAAGCCTCGTCATCGCCGCCACCAACCACCGCCAACTCCTCGACCGAGCCCTGTTCCGCCGCTTCGACCTCGTCGTCCGCTACGCACCCCCCTCCGCGGAGCAGGCGATCGAGGTTTTGCAGCGAAGGCTCACCGGTATGAACACCGCAGCAGTACGGTGGTCCGACCTGACCGGCAAGGTCGACCAGCTCAGCCACGCAGAGCTGGTCAAGGCAGCGGAGTCGGCGGCCAAACGCGCCATCCTCGGAGGGGACGACATGATCGACGAACGCCAACTCATCGACGCCCTGGACGAGCGGCACGCGCTGCGCCATGCCTGACCCGGCCCCGCCGAGGTTCACCCCGCACCTGCTCGTCCCGTGGAGCGCCGCCACCCTGGTGCCGAAGAAGCAGACCGCGCGTGGTGGCGGGGACGACCTGGTCGACAGGTCCGCCGACCGGTACGGCCACGTCACGCGCCTGCTCGAAGGACTGCGCCAGGCCCAGCAGGAAGCCGTCGAGGACCGGCGGGACATCCCCGCAGAGAATCGGCCCGACGGGTTCGCCATCCGCGTCGAAGCGGCGGACGGTCACGGGCTGAACCTGGGCGCCCTCGACAGCTCCGGCCTGACCCTGCTGAGCGCCCACCCGGCGACTCCTGGCCACCCGCAGGACGCGGTGGTCTGGATTCCGGACGGACACGTGCCGACCTTCGCCGACAAGATCAGCCAGTTCACCCAGGACACCCGGGACCACAACCCGAAGCAGGCCGCGACCGTCGCCAACATGGAGCGAATTCAGCGTGCACTGCTCGAACACTTCTGGCAGGAGGAGGCACCGCTCCCGGAGCTGCAGGCTCCCCGATGGTGGGAACTGTGGTTCGATCCCTCCATCACCGGGATGGACCAGATCCAGGATCTCCGTCGTACCGCCGCCGAGCACGGCTGGCGGATCGCACCCCGGTCGATCACCCTCGGGGACTACCACGTCGCCCAGGTCGAAGCACCCGGCGACCAGCTGAGGCTCCTGCTGACCACCAACTGCCCCGCCGAGATCAGACGGCCCAATTTCGCCGAAGAGATCCACACGACCGAGCGCGCCCTGCAGGTGCCGCTCGTGGCCGACCTCGCCACCCGTCTCGAGCAGGCACCGCCCGGATCACCCACGGTGTGCATCCTGGACACCGGAATCCGCCAGGAACACGTTCTGCTGAAGGATGCGCTCGCCGGCCGAGCGCAGAGCGCCTTCCCCACGGAAGGCCCGGAGGACCGCAACGGGCACGGCACCTGGATGGCCGGCCTGGCGCTCTACGGTGACCTCGACGCCGCACTGGCGACCAACGATCCCGTGCGCCTCACCCACGGCATCGAAGCGGTCAAGCTCCTGCCGGCGAAGACCCCCGGCACTCCCCGCACCTTCGGCGAGGTCACGGCCGACGCCGTGGCCGTCGCTGAGACCGGATCCGTCGAGCAGCCCCGTGCCCGGGTGTTCTCGATGGCCGTCACCAAGCATTCCGTCCGCCCGGAGAACGGGACCGACGGAACGGCGACCCTGTGGTCCGCCACCGTCGACGCGCTCGCGGCCGGCACGTCCGTCACCGTCCGCGACGACCGCATCGAACTGCACGGCGCTCCCGATCCGGCAGCCTCCCGGCTGATCGTCGTCTCGGTCGGCAACATCCGCGACCGCCTGCCGCACGAGATGCGAGCCGCCGACGGCAGCCCCTCGCACCTGTACCTGTGCGACACCTCCCGCGTCGAGGACCCCGCACAGGCCTGGAACATTCTCGCCGTCGGGGCCCACACCAACCTCACCGACGTTCCCGACCACCCCGACTTCAAGGGCTACCGCGCTCTCGCGTCGGCCGGTGAACTCTCGCCCTTCAGCCGTACCTCCGTGGCGATGGGCGAGTCCACTCCCATCAAGCCGGACATCGTCCTCGAGGGCGGCAACCTCCTCGTCGACGACGCCAACACCCGGTGGCACGAGCACGACATCGTCGGCCTCACCACCACCGGCATCCATATCGACCGGCCCCTCACCACGGCGAATGCCACCAGTGCAGCCACCGCCCAGGCCGCCCGCCTGGCAGCGATGGCCCACGCCGCCTACCCAGCCCTTGGCCCCGAAGCGATCCGCGGCCTGCTGGTCCACGAGGCCCGCTGGACCACGCCCATGCTCCAGGGTGTCTACACCAGGAACGGCCGGCCCAAAATGGGGCCGGGTGACTTCGCGAGAAAGGTACTGCGCCGCTACGGCTGGGGCGTACCGACCGAGGAGAGGGTCTTGTCGAGCGCGGCGAACGCCGTCACCCTCATGATCCAGGGCTCGCTCATCCCGTACCGCCGCTACCCGGGGGGTGTCCGCCTGGGTGAGCTCAAGCTCCACGAGCTTCCCTGGCCCCGTGAGCAGCTGGACGACCTGGGCGGCACGGACGTCGAGCTGCGGGTCACCCTGTCGTACTTCGTCGAACCCAATCCCGGTCGGCGCGGTGTCAGAGGCCAGCGCACCTACCCCTCCCATCGGCTCAGGTTCGCCATGAAGGGCTCCCTCGAGTCCCGGGCCGCCTTCGAGCGCCGCATCGCGGAGACCGCGGAGGCGGAGGACGACGGAATCACCAGGGTCAAGAAGTTCGACAGCGACGACGCGTGGGTCGTCGGCCCGACCAACCGCAAACGCGGCTCACTCCACTCCGACGTCTGGAGGGGCGACGCGACAGCGCTGGCCGGCAGCGGCATGCTCGCCGTCTACCCCGCCGGCGGCTGGTGGAAGGACCACGACCGCTCCGACCGGGTCGGCCTTCCCGTCTCCTACGCCCTGCTGGTGTCGCTGGCGACACCAGAGGTCGAGACCGACCTCTACACGCCAACGGCCGTAAAGCTCGACGTGCCGATCCCTGCCGACCTCGCCGCCCGAGTCGAGACGTCCTCGGGAGTGCCGGTCCAACTGCCGATCAGCTGGTAGCTGGCATCGGGCGGGCAGCGGCCGTCGCGCACGACGCCCCCGGAGCCGGCGCAGTGAACACGGACGGAACGGCGCTGGACCTGCTCAGCGGTCGGCCGGGTCGGCTCCCTTGATCCGTCGGCGGAGGGTGGTGGCGAAGTCCTCGGCGCGGGACAGCTGGACGCGCAGATCGGCGATGCGGTCCTGGGCGGCCTGCTCGTAGTCGCGGACGCGGTCGAGCAGCTTCTCCCGCTCGCCGAGGTCGAGCCGGCTGCCGGCGTCGAGGCGGTCGGTGGCGTCGAGGAGGTCGCGCATCTGGTCGAGGCTGAAGCCGAGGGGCTTCATGCGGCGGATGACCATGAGGCGGGCGACGTCGGCCTCCGTGTACAGGCGGAAGCCGCCCTGGGAGCGGGCGGAGGGGATGACGAGGCCGGTCTCCTCGTAGTGCCGGATGGTGCGCAGGGACAGTTCGGTGCGGGCGGCGACCTCGCCGATCTGCATGTGCTCGGATTCCACGCCCGCCATCCCCGTGTCGCTCTCGTCTCCTGGCCTGTCGGCGGCCGACGTCTCCAACCCTCCCTACTCTAACGTCAGGGTAGAGTTGGCGGTGTGGGGTGGCCTTGTGCCTTCCCCGACCCTACGGTCTGTGCGCGTGGTGCGGGCCCACCGCTGTGTCGGGGCCGAAGCCGCCCCCGCGAACATCCGCCGGCAGGAGACGAAGCGTGCGCATGCCCCAGGTGCCCGGCGCCGCCGACTGTCCACCGTGATGCAGCACGTGCCGTGAGCTGATCGGCTGCCTTCGGGCCCGCCTCGCTCCGCCCCTTCCGTCTTACGCCCGCCACCTCGGGCGATCCGCGGGGTTGCCGCCCTCGCCCTCCCGCGTTCCCGTCCCCGCGCGTACCGCCGGTCGCGCCCGAGCACGACAGGTCCACCCCCTCTTGCAGACTTCCCCGCTCGCCGCTGCCTCGCGCCTGCGCGGCTCCCGCCCGTCCTGGCTGTCGCCGAAGGTCTTCCGCACCGAAGTGCTGGCCGGCCTGGTGGTCGCGCTCGCGCTGATCCCCGAGGCGATCTCGTTCTCGATCATCGCCGGCGTCGACCCGAAGATCGGCCTGTTCGCCTCCTTCACCATGGCCGTGGTCATCTCGGTCGTCGGCGGCCGGGCGGCGATGATCTCCGCTGCCACCGGTGCCGTCGCCCTGGTCATCGGCCCCCTCAACCGCGAGCACGGCCTGGGCTACCTGGTCGCCGCGGTCATCCTCGGCGGCGCCATCCAGATCGTACTGGGCGTACTGGGGGTGGCGAAGCTGATGCGGTTCGTGCCGCGCAGCGTGATGGTCGGCTTCGTCAACGCCCTCGCGATCCTGATCTTCATGGCCCAGGTCCCCGAGATGCACGACGTCCCCTGGGCCGTGTACCCGCTGATCATCGGCGGCCTGGCGCTGATGGTGTTCTTCCCGAAGATCACCAAGGTCGTCCCGGCGCCGCTGGTCTCGATCGTCATCCTCACCGTGATCACGGTCGCAGCCGGGATCGCGGTGCCGACCGTCGGCGACAAGGGCGACCTGCCCTCCTCCCTCCCGGTGCCGGGCCTGCCGGACGTACCGTTCACCCTGCACACCCTGACGGTCATCGCCCCGTACGCGCTCGCGATGGCGCTGGTCGGGCTGATGGAGTCGCTGATGACCGCCAAGCTCGTCGACGACATCACCGACACCCACTCCTCCAAGA
This sequence comes from Kitasatospora sp. NBC_01560, assembly GCF_045208415.1. Lineage (NCBI taxonomy): Bacteria > Bacillati > Actinomycetota > Actinomycetes > Kitasatosporales > Streptomycetaceae > Kitasatospora > Kitasatospora sp. NBC_01560. The sequence goes on from NZ_CP109364.1 coordinate 6,975,805, forward strand.
CCCGCGAGTCGATCGGCCAGGGCGTGGCCAACATCGTCACCGGCTTCTTCGGCGGCATGGGCGGCTGCGCGATGATCGGCCAGACCATGATCAACGTGAAGGTGTCCGGCGCCCGTACCCGCCTGTCGACCTTCTTCGCCGGCGCGTTCCTGATGGTGCTGTGCATCGTCTTCGGCCCCGTCGTCTCCGACATCCCGATGGCCGCGCTGGTCGCCGTCATGGTGATGGTGTCCTTCGCGACCTTCGACTGGCACTCCATCGCCCCCAAGACGCTGAAGCGGATGCCTGCCGGGGAGATCGCCGTCATGGTGATCACCGTCGCCGTGGTCGTCGCCACGTCCAACCTCGCCATCGGCGTCGTCGTCGGGTCGATCACCGCGATGGTCATCTTCGCCAAGCGCGTCGCCCACCTCGCGAACGTCACCGCCGTCACCGACCCCGACGGCACCAGCGTGGTGTACTCGGTGACCGGCGAGCTGTTCTTCGCCTCCTCCAACGACCTGGTCGGCCGGTTCGACTACGCCACCGACCCCGACAAGGTCGTCATCGACCTCACCGCCGCCCACATCTGGGACGCCTCCTCGGTGGCTGCCCTCGATGCGATCGAGACGAAGTACGCCCAGCGCGGCAAGACGGTGGAGATCATCGGCCTCAACCAGCCCAGCGCCGAGATCCACCAGACACTCAGCGGCGAACTCGCCAGCCACTGACGCGCCACACCGCGCCGGCTCTCCGAACTCCCGGAGGGCCGGCGCCGTCGTTCGGCGCCCCCAGCGCCCCCGTTGCCGTCTCCGCCCTCTACCTCTGGCTGCGCTACATCCTCCTCACCTGACGGCGTGCCAATGGCAGTCGGCCGGCCGGGGCAGACGGCGTTGCCACACCGGGTCATCGACAGCTCCTGCTCACGGCGGGCGAGGCAGCAGAAGTCCTGCGTGGCCCCTCCCCGCTGCTGCTCGGCTGCGCCGGGGCTCCCCGGGAGGTCAGCCCAGCCACTTGACGGGTCGTCCCCGGTGCGCGGCGCCTGGTCCTCGCCTTCGGCTGCCACCTGGCAGCCGACACGCCGGTGCCCGTGGTGGCGGTCCGGGTCGGGTCCGATCTCCGGCCGCCACGCCTGAACTGAAGCAGCCGGGCTGTCATCGGTCGCCGATCGGAGTTGGCGACGTTCGTGCCCGCAGAGGCCAGCGCGAGGACCGCTGCCGCACCGGAAGCCACCGCCAGGAACGCGAACATCACCGGGATACCACCTGGACGCGGACCGAGGGCGGCGGTGGCCCACGGCGCGAGCGCGCCGGCCACGGTGGCCGGCGCGGTCAAGAGGGCGGTGAGGCGGCCGTAGGCGGTGGTGCCCCAACGGTCGGTGACGGCAGTGGCCTGGAGAAGGGTGAGGTTGCCCCGGACGGTGCCGGCCAGGACGGCGATGGCGATGAGCAGGGCGGCGGGTCCGGGTACGGCGGCGAGGAGGGCGGTGGTGGCGCCGCCTGCGGCGATGATTGCCGTGGTTCTGATGGTGACAGTGGTGCGGCGGGCGAGGGCTGCGTAGAGAGTGCGGCCGAGGGTCTGGCCGAGGCCGCCGAGCCCGAGCGCCCAGGCCGCGGTTGTCGGGCTGCTGCCGCGTTCGGTGAGGAGGGGGACGATGTTGAAGACGACGGCGTACATCGCGAACCCGGAGAGCGTGAACGCCGTGGCGAGCAGGATGAACGGCCGACTCCGGGCGGTGGAGGCTTCCCCGGGTGCCGCACTGCCGGCGGCTCGGGGCGGCGGCGGCCAGGGGTGGCGCAGGGCGACGGCGTGGAGCGGGAGCGCCGTGACCGCGAGGATCGCGGCGAGTGCCAGGTAGGTGCCGCGCCAGCTGAGGTGCTCGGCGAGGGCTGCGGTGATGGGTGCGAAGACGGTACTGGCGAGGCCGCCGGCGAGGGTGAGGGTGGTCAACGCCCGGACGTGGTCGGGTTGGTGCCAGCGGGTGAGGGCGGCGAAGGCCGGCTGGTAGAAGGTGGCGGCCATCGCTGTGCCGGCCAGCAGCCAGGCCGCGAAGAAGACGGGAAGGTTCGGGGCCAGCGCGGCCGCGATCAGGGCGGCGACCCCGATCAACGAGCCGGTGGTCATGACGATGTGCGGGCCGATCCGGTCGAGGATACGGCCGATGGGGATGCCCGCGAGGGCGGAGACGAGCAGGGCCGCGGAGAACGCGGCCGTGGTCGCCGGGGTGGACCAGCCGGTGTCGGCGGTGATGTGCGGGAGAAGGACGGGGAAGGCGTAGTAGAGGATGCCCCAGCCGGTGATCTGGGTGGCGCAGAGGGCGGGCAGGGCGGCGCGGGGCCGTGACCGATCCCCCGGTCCGGTCACGGCCCCACTGGTTTGAAGGGTCGTCACGGCCTGGTCAGCAGCAGCCGGACGGGGCCGCGGTCGGGGTGCCGAGACCGATGCTGAGGACCTGCGGCGCGGCGGGGACCGAGCAGCAGCCGCCGCCGTCCGCCTGGTCGGCATCGGGCTGGTCGAAGAGTCCGGCTCCGCCGCAGACTCCGGTCTCAGGGAGGGTGAGTTCGACGCGGGCGGCGGCCTCGTGGTCGCCGGCGAGGGCGGCGGCCACCGAGCGGACCTGCTCGTAGCCGGTCATGGCGAGGAACGTCGGCGCGCGGCCGTAGGACTTCATGCCGACGAGGTAGACGTCCTTCTCGGGGTGGGCGAGCTCGTTCGCGCCGTGCGGGTAGACGGTCCCACAGGAGTGCTGGTTGGGGTCGATCAGCGGAGCGAGCGCGACCGGCGCCTGGAGGCGCTCGTCGAGGCCGAGGCGGACCTCGGACAGGAAGGAGAGGTCGGGGCGCAGGCCGGTGAGGACGACGACCTGGTCGACCGGTTCGCTGCGGTGCCCGCCCTCATCCACCAGGACCAGCTGCTCGCCGTCGGTCTCGACGGCGGCGGTGCGGAAGCCGGTCAGCGCGGAGGCATGGCCGTCCTGGACGGCCTTCTTGGCGCGCAGGCCCAGCGCGCCGCGGGCGGGGAGCTCGTCGGCCTCGCCGCCGCCGTAGGTCGAGCCGGTGATGCCGCGCCGCAGCACCCACACCGCGTGAGTGCCGGGCTCGTCCGTCGCCAGGTCGGCGAGGTAGGCGAGAGCGGTGAACGCCGAGGCGCCGGTGCCGACCACGGCGGTGCGCTTGCCGGCGTACCGGGCGCGGACGGCCGGGTCCTTCAGGTCGGGGATGCGGCAGGAGATCCGGCCGTTCGCGGCCCGCTCGCCGAGGGCGGGCAGGCCGTTGGCGCCGAGCGGGTTGGGGGTGGACCAGGTGCCGGAGGCGTCGATGACGGCGCGGGCGAGGACGCGTTCCTCGCGGCCGTCGGTGTGCTCGACGTGGACGGTGAAGGGCTGCTCGTCGCGGCCGGAATCGACGATGCGGTCCCGGCCCGCACGGGCCACCCCGGTCACCTTCGCTCCGTAGCGGACCCTCCCCCAGCCTTCGGCCGGGGGTGCCCCCATGCCGAGGACGTCGGCGAGGGGCTGCAGGTAGAGCTCGGCCCAGTCGCCGCCGGAGGGGTAGGCCGCGCCGTCGGGGCGGACCCAGCCGGTGGGGGCGAGCAGCTTCTCGGCGGCCGGGTCGACGACCTCGGCCCAGGGCGAGAACAGTCGGACGTGGGCCCACTCGCGCACTGCGGTGCCGGCAGTGGGGCCGGCCTCCAGGACCAGGGGCTCGATGTCCTGCTCGATCAGGTGGGCGGCGGCGGCCAGTCCGATCGGGCCGGCGCCGACCACGACGACGGGCAGCCGGCGGGCAGGGGTGTTCTTGCTCATCTCAGGTCTCCGGAACGGTGATGCGGCAGGTGGGAGGTGGGGTTGAGGGTGGGTCAGCAGCAGCCGGTACCAGCGGCGACGGCCTCGTGCTTGGCGGCCGGGTCGCAGCAGGTGTCGGCGGCGGCGTCCTCGACGGTCCCGCAACAGGGAGCCGTTGCGGCGGGCGCCTCAACGGCGCGCTCGGTGGCGGTCGGGCCGCAGCAACCGGCGGACTGAGTGGCGGAGTCCGGGGCGGGGGTGGCGTTGTCACTCATGGTGATCTCCTCGGCGAGGACACGTGCTGGTCGGCGGACCGGGAAGACCATCCCGCTTCGCTGATTCGACGTTTGTCGATGTGCTTCGAGCTTGCCGCTCGCATCGACGGATGTCAACATAGACATATGTCGAATCTGGAATTGGTGGAGCTGCCGGTCATCGAGCCGGAGGCCGTGCCGTGCTGCCCGCCGGTGACGTCGGCAGCACTGTCGGAGGCGGACTCGGTGAAGATGGCGGCGATGTTCAAGGCGCTCGCCGACCCGGTCCGGCTGCGGCTGTTCTCCCGGGTCGCCTCGCACGAGGGCGGCGAGGCGTGCGTCTGCGACATCCAGGACGTCGGCGTCTCCCAGCCCACCGTCTCCCACCACCTCAAGAAGCTCCGCGAGGCCGGCCTGCTCACCAGCGAGCGGCGCGGCACCTGGGTCTACTACCGGGTCGCGCCCGAGGTCCTCGCCGCCATGGCCGGCCTGCTGTCGGCGGCCCGCTGAAGCCCCTTGGAGTGCGCCAGGGCTTCCGGGCCCGCCTTTCATCGACTATCGTCGATTATCGATGAATGAGACCTATTCCACCAGCCCCGGGGTCGAGGCGGAGGCCGCCGAGCGGTATGCGGCGTGGTTCAAGGCATTGGCCGACCCGACCCGCATCCGGCTGCTGAACCTGCTGGCCGCTGAAGGCCGACCGATGAGCGTCGGCGAGATCGTCGAGCTGGCGAGCGTCGGCCAGTCGACCGTCTCGCACCACCTGAAGATCCTCGCCGCGGTGCGATTCGTCCTGCCCGAACGGCAGGGCACCTCCACCCGGTACGAGGTCAACCGGGCCTGCCTGACGGTCTTCCCGGCCGCCGTGCGGGCGATCCTCGGCGAGGACGAGGAGCGGGCCAGTGGCTGCTGAACCCGTGATCGCCCCGATGACGCCCGAGCACGCCGCGCAGGTCCTGGCGATCTACCGGGCGGGGATCGACGAGGGCAACGCCACCTTCGAGACCACCGCGCCGACGTGGGAGTCGTTCGACGCCGCCAGGCTGCCAGGACATCGGTACGTCGCCCTCGACGAGGCCGGCCGGGTCCTGGGCTGGGTGGCGGCGAGCCGGGTGTCCGACCGGTGCGCGTACGCGGGCGTCGTGGAGCACTCCGTCTACGTCCATCCCGACGCCCGGGGCCGGGGCGTCGCCAGCCGGTTGCTCGGAGCGCTGATCGTCTCGACCGAGACGGCAGGGATCTGGACGATCCAGTCCGGTGTCTTCCCGGAGAACACCGCCAGCCTCGCCGTCCACGCCAAGGCGGGCTTTCGGATCATCGGCACCCGTGAGCGCATCGGCCGCCACCGTGGGGTCTGGCGGGACACCGTCCTGATCGAGCGGCGGAGCTCTGCCGTCGTGTGACGACCCGCCGACCGCCGAGACACTGGTGACAGGAGTCCGCGCGACCTATCCAAGCCGGGCCGGACCTCGGCGCAGGTCCGGGCGGCGGGCCGGGCCGCGCGGGTGCAGGCTGGACGCATGGACGGACTCCGTGACCGGCAGATGCCGGGCGCCGTCCCTGCCGCTCGGGCGCATCGGCTGCCGGCCCTGGACTGGGGTTCGTGGCGGACGCCGTTCGTGTTGTTCACCGGCAAGGGCGGAGTGGGTAAGACGACGGTGGCCGGTGCGGTGGCCGTCGCACTGGCGGACGCCGGACGGCGGGTGCTCGTGGTCGGAACCGACCCGGCATCGAACCTCGCGGAGCTCTTCGGCACGACCGTGGGAGCTCAGCGCCGGACTGTTGAGGGAGTTCCTGGCCTGGAGGTGCTCGACCTCGATCCGGACGCGGCGGCCGACGCGTACCGCGAGCGTGTGATCGCCCCCTACCGGGGGACGGTCCCGGAGGAGGAGCTGCGGGGCATCGAGGAGCAGTTGGCGGGCGAGTGCACTGTCGAGGTCGCCGCTTTCGACCGCTTCACCCAGCTGATCGTCCATCCCGAGCAGGTGGGCGCCTACGACCACGTCGTCTTCGACACCGCGCCGACCGGTCACACGCTGCGGCTGCTGAGCCTGCCCGCGGCGTGGTCCCGCTACCTCGACAGCGGTGCTGAGGGCGCCAGCTGCCTGGGCCCGCAGTCGGGGTTGGAGAGCCAGCACGCTCAGTACGCCGAGGCCGTGCAGCAGTTGGGCGATCCCGCGCGGACGACAGTGGTGCTGGTGAGCCGACCGGACGCGTCCGCGCTGCGCGAGGCTGGCCGGGCCGGGACCGAGCTGGCCGAGCAGGGGATCCGCAACCAGCGCCTGGTCGTCAACGGCCTGTTCACCGGGCCGCTCGCCGGTGACGTGGTCGCCGAGGCGTTCGCGGCGCGGCAGGCGGCGGCCCTGGACGCCATGCCGCCGTCGCTGCGTGGGATGCCCGCCGCGGCGGTGCCGCTCGTCGCACTGGAGCTGACCGGCATCGGCGCACTGCGGGAACTGGCCGCGAACAGGCCCCGCGCCGTGCCCGGGGCCGACACCCCGCCGGGGGACGCCGAGCCGCAACGAGGACAGGGCGAGGAGGAGCCCGCGCTGCCTGGCCTGGACGCACTCGTCGACGAGCTCGCGGCCGGCCCGCCCGGAGCAGTCCTCGTGATGGGCAAGGGCGGAGTGGGCAAGACGACCATCGCCGCCGCAATCGCCGAGGGCCTCGCCGACCGGGGCCACGAGGTGCACCTGTCCACGACCGACCCCGCCGGCCGCTTCACCGACGTCCTGGAAGGCGACGCCCCCGACCACCTCACGGTCGACCGCATCGACCCCCGCGCCGAACTCGCCCGCTACACCGCCGGACGCCTGCACGCGGCCGCACACCTCGACGCGCAGCGCCGCGCACTGCTGGCAGAGGACCTGCGATCACCGTGCACCCAGGAGCTGGCAGTCTTCCGCGCATTCGCCGGGCTGCTCACCGAGGCCCGCCGGCGGTACGTGGTCGTCGACACCGCCCCCAGCGGCCACACCCTGCGACTGCTTGACCTCACGGGCTCCTACCACCGGCAGGCCATGGCCGACGCCGACCGCATCGCCGGGCGGATCACCACACCGCTGATGCGTCTCCAGGACCCGGCCTCCACCAGGGTGCTCATCGTGACGCTTCCCGAACCGACCCCGGTCTCGGAGGCCGCCGCGCTCCAGGACGACCTGCGCCGGGCGGGCATCGAGCCGTACGGGTGGGTGGTCAACGCCGCCCTGACCGGCAGCGGTACCCGTGATCCGCTCCTGCGGGTCCGAGCCGCCCTCGAACACCCCCATCTGCACCGCGTCCGCGACGAGTTGGCAGCCCGGACCTGGCTGGCACCCTGGCGCAGTTTGGACGTTCGTTGAGGCCAGTCGGATGCCGCCGCCGTGGTGGTCCGACCTGCACCATGACCGGCCCCGCTACCCGTTGTGGGGCGTCCGAGTTCGCCGGGTGGGGACGTGTTCGAAGGCAGGTCTGCACCGGGTGACAGGTTGCGTCTCTCCGTCGCAGTACCGGGCAGCGGATGTCAGTGCAGGAGATCGGCGATCTCGGTGACGGCCTGCCGGGCGGTGCGGCCCACGCCGATGAGGGTCGCGGAGGCGGGTCCGGTCCAGTCGCCGTAGCCGATCAGGTGGATGCGCGGGTCGGCCGTCGCCCGGGTGCCGATGGTGTCGATCCGGCCGCGTTCGCCGGTCCGCAGGCCGAGCGGGGCGAGGTGGGTGAGGGCGGGGCGGAAGCCGGTGCACCAGATGACCGCGTCGGCCGGCCACACGGTTCCGTCGGCGAAGCGCGGCCCTTCGGCGGTGAGGGCGTCGAACATGCGGTGATCATCGAGGAGTCCGGCCGCACGGGCCTGGCGGACGGGCGGGACGGCGACGATGTCGCCGAGGTCGCTGATGCGCGGGCCGCCGTCCTGGACGCGGCGGGTCGCGATCTCGAACAGGGCGCGGCCGTCGATCTCGTCGGGCAGGAGCCGGGCGGAGCGGCGGGTCACCCACCGGACGGCGTCGGCACGGCCGGTGAGGTCAGCGGCGATCTGTGCGCCGGAGTTGCCGCCGCCCACGACGACGACCCGCTGGCCGGTGAAGTCCTCGGCGCGGTGGTAGTCACGGGTGTGCAGTTGCCGACCGGCGAACAGCTCTCGGCCGGAAACAGCGGGAATGAATGGCCGCGACCAGGAGCCGGTGGCGCTGATCAGCGCCCGGGCGCGCCAGTCGCCCTCCTCGGTGCGGGCCAGTAGGCCGCCGTCACCGGCGTTCTCGACCGCCCGCAGCTGAACCGGTCGGTGGACGGGCAGCTCGTACCGTTTCTCGTACTCAGCCAAGTACGCTGCGACGTGCTCCGTGTCCGGATAGGTCTGCCCGGCCTGACCCGGCATCGGACGCCCGGGCAGCGACGAGTACGCGGCAGGAGAGAACAGCCGCAGGCTCTCCCAGTAGTGCTGCCATGCGCCACCCGGCGCGTCGGATGCATCGAGGATCGCGAAGTCGAGTCCGGCGCGCCGCAGGTAGTATCCGGCGGCGAGGCCGGCCTGGCCGGCCCCGACGACGAGGACCTGGACGCGCCGGACCGGGCTCACTTGGCGGTGGCCTTGGTGCGGTGGGTGAAGATCAGCACGACGAGGGCCAGGCCGACGATGCCGCCGACGAGCTGCATCCCGATGAACCCGGGCAGCGAACTCGGGGCGATGCCAGCGAAGGTGTCGGTGAACGCCCGGCCGATGGAGACCGCGGGATTGGCGAACGAGGTCGAGGACGTGAACCAGTACGCGGAGCCGATGTAGGAAGCGACCGCGACCGGTGCGAAACGCAGGTGGTCGGTCTTCGCCAGGCCGAAGATCAGCAGCACCAGTCCGGCGGTGGCCACGACCTCGCCCAGCAGCAGGTGCCCGGCCGAGCGGTCGTGGGTGGACCACTTCACCAGCTGTTCGCCGAACATGGCGTCCGCGAGGATCGCGCCGCCGATCGCCCCCGCGATCTGCGCCGGGACGTACGCGGCGACCTCCCGGCCCCCGAGACCCTGGGGATCCTTGCGGCCGGACCACCACTCGGCCAGCGTCACGACCGGGTTGAAATGCGCACCGGAGACGGGACCGAGCAGCAGGATGAGAACGCCGAGGCCGAAGACGGTGGCCAGGGAGTTGGCCAGCAGCTGCAGGCCGACATCCTTGGTGAGCTCGGTGGCCTGGATACCGGAACCGACCACGACGGCGACCAGGGCGGCGGTGCCGACCAACTCGGCCGCGACGCGGTTCAGCAGCGGAACGGCGTGGGGGTACCCCCGGCCGGAGGCTGGGGGAGGCTCGGCAGCGAGAGGCTCGGCCTCGGTGACTTCGGGTCTCGCCTCGTCTATGGCGCTCAACAGGTACTCCTCGTGCAGGGCGGAGTGGGGCCGCCGGGATGGGGCTGGACGGTTCAGCAGGACCGCTTGCGGTTGACCGCGGCGGCTTCGCGGGCGGTGGCGGCCAGCCCGGCGAACTCCCCGGCGACGGCCTCCAGGGCCTCGGCGCGGAGCTTGTAGTACGTGAAGCGCCCGCAGGGCTCGGTGTCGACCAGCCCGGCCTCGCGCAGGATCTTCAGGTGGTTCGACAGGTTGGTCTGCCGGGCACCGGTCTCCTCGACCAGATGCGTCGTGCACAGCGCCTCCTCGGCGAGGAGCGCGATGATCTGCATCCGGAGGGGGTCGGCCAGAGCCTTCAAGACGTCACTGTCGACTGATGTCACCATGGGCTGATACGTTACCCGTGTCGGGGCCCCGAAGCGAGCCCCCTCCTCCCGGCCGCCACCGGGGACACCTGCGCGTCTTCGCCTCATGACCCTCCCCCAGCCTTCGGCCGGGCGGTGCCCCCATCCCCTGAAGGGCTGGAACCCCTGATGATCGAATCCCCGCCGTCGGTGCCGGACCCGAGACTCTCGGCGGGTGCCGCCCGCCTGGCCCCGCGCTACGACGGCGCTTTCGCGCCGGAGGCCGTCCAGCGGCTGCTGGACGATTCCTACCGTCTCCTCGCCGAAGGCGCCGCCGTCCGCACGCATCTGATCGTCCTCGCCGAGCGCCTCGCCGACGAGCGTCTGGACGCCCTCGCCCATGCCCAGGGCCGCTCCACGGTCCCCGTTCCCAGGGTGCTGTTCGTCTGCACCGGCAACGCCGGTCGCTCCCAGCTCGCCGCCGCCATCCTCACCCACCTCGCCCAGGGCAGGGTCCACGTAACGTCAGCCGGCACCGACCCGGCGAACGACCTGGACCTGCACATCGCCGAGGTCCTGCGAGAGGTCGGCGTCGAACTTCCGCGCGACCTCTTCCCGAAGCCGCTGACCGAGGAGGTCGTGGCCGCCGCCGACGTGGTGGTCACCATGGGCTGCGGCGACGCCTGCCCCCTGCCCGCAGGCCGCCGCTACCTGGACTGGCCCGTCCCCGACCCGGACGGCGCCCCGATCGAGCGTGTGCGCGCCATCCGTGACCAGATCGGCTCCCGCGTCGAGGCCCTCCTCGCCGAACTCACCGACCAGCCGAAGTAACCCCCACCCGTCCCACAGCGGGCACCGCACAACCGAAGGACACCTCACCATGACCACCGCGCCGATCGCCTCCGTGCTGTTCGTCTGCATCCACAATGCCGGCCGTTCGCAGATGGCCGCGGGCTTCCTGCGCCACCTCGCCGGCGACCGCGTCGAGGTCCGTTCCGCCGGCTCCGTCCCGGGCGACCAGATCAACCCCTCGGCCGTGGCCGCGATGGCCGAGCTGGGAATCGACATCTCGGACCAGAAGCCGAAGGTGCTGACCACCGAGGCCGTCCAGGCGTCCGACTACGTGATCACCATGGGCTGCGGCGACGCCTGCCCGTACTTCCCCGGCAAGAAGTACCTCGACTGGAAGCTGGACGACCCGGCCGGCCAGGGCGTCGAGGCCGTCCGTCCGATCCGCGACGAGATCAAGGGCCTCATCGAGAACCTGATCGCCGAGATCGACGCCAAGGCCGTCCAGGGCAAGGAGAGCTGAGCCCTTCATGAGCGCGAACGCATCGATCACCGGCGACAGCGACGTCCGCGAGGTCGTCATCATCGGCTCCGGCCCCGCCGGATACACCGCCGCCCTCTACACCGCCCGCGCCCAGCTCAAGCCGCTGCTGTTCGGCAGCTCGATCTTCGTCGGCGGATCCCTGACCACCACGACCGAGGTCGAGAACTTCCCCGGCTTCCCGAACGGCGTCGACGGCCCCGACCTGATGACCAGCATGCGGGCCCAGGCCGAGAAGTTCGGCGCCGAGATGGTCGACGACGACATCATCGAGGTCGACCTCACCGGCGACATCAAGCTCCTCACCGACTCCGCCGGCACCGTCCACCGCGCGAAGACGGTGATCGTGGCCACCGGCTCCGGCTACCGCAAGCTCGGCATCGACCGCGAGGACGAGCTCTCCGGCCGCGGGGTCTCCTGGTGCGCGACCTGCGACGGCTTCTTCTTCCGCGGCAAGGACGTCATCGTGGTCGGCGGCGGCGACACCGCCCTTGAAGAGGCCACCTTCCTCACCCGGTTCGCCAACTCGGTGACCGTCGTCCATCGCCGCGACAGTCTGCGCGCGTCGAAGGCGATGCAGAACCGAGCGTTCACCGACCCGAAGATCACCTTCGTGTGGAGCAGCGAGATCACCGCCATCCACGGCGAGAAGCTGGTCTCCGGTGTCACCTTGCGCGACACCGTCACCGGCGAGGAACGCGACCTGGCCGCCTCCGGCCTGTTCATCGCGATCGGCCACGACCCGCGCACCGAACTGTTCGCCGGTCAGCTGGACCTGGACGACGCCGGGTACCTCAAGGTCGACTCGCCGTCGACCCGCACCAACCTGCCCGGCGTTTTCGGTGCGGGCGATGTCGTCGACCACACCTACCGCCAGGCCATCACCGCCGCCGGCTCCGGCTGCTCGGCCGCGCTCGACGCCGAGCGCTACCTCGCCGCCCTCGCGGATGTCCGCAGCGACGACCTCGACGAGGACACTTCGGAACCTGTGCCGGTCGGCTGACCGACCCGGCACCAACATCCCTCAGCACGGCCCGGGTGGACCACCACCCGGGCCCTCTCGAAACCGGAGCCACTGTGGCAGGCGCCACCATCACCGTCACCGACGAGACCTTCGCCGCCGACGTCCTGCGGAGCAACAATCCGGTCCTGGTCGACTTCTGGGCCGACTGGTGCGGACCGTGCCGACAGATCGCGCCCGTCCTGGAGCAGATCGCCGCCGAGCACAGCGACAAGATCACCATCGCCAAGCTCGACGCCGACGCCAACCCCGAGACCACCGTGCAGTACAACGTGCTGTCCCTGCCCACCCTGCACCTCTTCCAGGACGGTCAGATTGTGAAGACCATCACCGGCGCCAGGCCAAAGGCCGCCCTGCTCGCCGAACTCGCCGACTACCTGTAGGCCTCGGTGATCCGGCGAAGGTGTCGTCGTCCGCAGTACCGAAGCCGTTCGACGCGTGTTACGCCGCCCGCCGGAGGACCTCGCCAGGCCCCAGGACCGGACTCTGCCTGGCGGCGGCCCGGTCGAGAGCCTGGGCCAAGGCGAGCACGGCCTGGTCTGCGGAGTCCTTGAGGAGGTGTCCGTAGAGGTTGATCGTGGTGGCGATGGTGGAGTGGCGCATGGTCTTGGAGACGACGGCGACGGGGATGTCTTCGGCGATCATGATGCTGGCCGCAGTGTGGCGCAGGTCGTGCAACCCGATCCTGGGTAGGTCGAGCTCGGCGGTGCGCTTGCGGAGCTGGTCGAGGACCCACTGCGGGCGCAAGGGCAGGCCGTCGGGACGGGCGAAGACCAGCCCTTCCAGCCGACCTTCCGGGTGGGTGGCCATCTGGAGGGCGGCCTGGCGGTGGAGGGCGGTCATGACTCGGGGGGAGAGGCTGATCCAGGCGCGGCTGGCCTCGGTCTTGGGCTCGCGGAAGAGGATGTCGTTGTTGTTGACGGCGGCGAGGGTCCAGCGGACGTAGAGCTTGCGGTCCATGAGGTGGACGTCGGACCAGTGCAGGGCGAGGACTTCGCCGCGGCGCATGCCGGTGCCGAGCATGACCTCGAACAGGTCGGTCAGCCGGTCGGCGTAGTGCTCGGCGTTGTGGCGCAGGAACGCGGCCGCCTCGTCGGGGGTCCAGCAGGTGCGCTCGGCGGCGCGCGGCTTGGGCGGGACGGAGTGCTTGGCCGGGTTGTAGCGCAGCCGCCACGAGCGCACCGCGTGGTTCAGGGCGTTGCGCAGTGTGGAGACGACCCGGTAGATCGTGACCCGGCCGCGGCCGTTCTTCTGCTGGGCGCTCACCCAGTCGTCGATCTGCTTCGGACACAGGTCGGGTAGCCGGTAGTGGCCGAAGGCGGGGACGAGGTCCCGCTCGACGCAGTCCTCGTAGCCGGCGTAGGTGTTCGGCGCGAGTACCTCCTTCTTCGCTGCCAGCCACTCCCGCAGGAAGCTCGCGACGGTGGTGCGGCGGTCCTCGTAGACCCCGCGCAGCTCACCGTTCAGCACCGCCTTCATCTCCCGGGCCGCCTTGGCCCGGGAGGCGAAACCGCCCCGACGGCGAGTTCGGCGCCTCCCGTCCTCCGGGGCCAGGTCGACGCAGTACGTCCACGACCCGTGACCCGCCTCCTCCAGCAATCGCACACACCACGGACCCAACTGCTTCCCGCTCCCGTCCGTACATCCGCACCGCCGGTAGACCCGGCCCCGCCGCGCACGCTGTCCCATGAGCTTCCCCTTCTCCGATCGGGTGATCCTGGGACCAAGAGTCGCTGGCTGGCCGGGCGTGGCGGCAGAGCGTGAGGGGGCGGTGCGCGAGGCACGTCAGAGCCACACGGCGAAGACACGCTCAAGACGACACACCGCCCGGAAGATCACTGTCCGCAACCGGTGGGTAATCGACCATGATCCGCCCGCAGGTGCTGGCTCCGTGGGCCGACTGACGGCATCGACGCAGGGGCGGTCGGGCAGGTACGACGCCGCTTGCTGAAGGGCCGACAGGTCTCGATCACAGGCAGTAGCTGTGGCGGGGCGCTCGACCTGGGGACCACTTTGGGACCACACCTGATGAGCGCCTATGGGCGCCGATGGTCCGAAACGGACACTTCTGACGAAGTAAACATTGAGCAACTGTCAGCTCTCTGTGCATTGGATTCCGTCGGGAAGTCCCAACTCACTTGTGCCCCAGGGTGGTTGAGCTGGGGGTCAAGGGGTCGCAGGTTCAAATCCTGTCGTCCCGACTGTGAAGTCGGTTGTGAGAGCCGGTACTTGGGAATCCAGGTGCCGGCTCTTTCTGTTGCTGCGTCAGCTGGTGGTCGCATGGTGGTCGCCGGGCCACATCGGCCATGGCGTCGATGGTTCTTCTGTTCGAGCCTGCTGATATGCGGGCAGTTGCCGGTGGGGGCGTGGGTGCTGGCGCCAGGGGCGCCGGGCGCGGCAGACGGTGCGTCCGAGCACGGAGCGGTCTGCGTTGTCGAGGGTCCAGGCTACGGCGTCGACGGCCGCGCGGGCGGCGAGTCGGGTGAGCTCGGCGTAGATGTTCGCGCTGGTCGACAGGGTGCGGTGGCGCAGGGTCTTGGAGATGACGGGCAGGGGGACTCCGGCGGCCAGGGCGAAGCTGGTCATGAGGTGGCGCAGGTCGTGGAGGGCGATGCGGGGGACGCCTGCTTTGTCGCAGAGCAGGTGGAAGTGGTCGAGGACGTTCTTGGGGTGGAGGGGGCGGCCGTGACGGTGGAAGACGTAGCCGCCGCTGTCGGTGATGTTGCCGAAGGCGCGGGTGCCGGCGCGGTCGTCGAGGGCTGAGGCGACGCGGTCGGATAGGGCGACCCACATCCTGCTGCCTTTGGTTTTCGGTGTGGTGAGCAGGAGTTGGTTGTTGTCGATGACTGAGAGGGTGGCGCGGACGAAGAAGACGCGGTCGGGCAGGTGGACGTCGTCCCAGCGCAGGGCGAGTGCTTCGCCTTTGCGGATGCCGGAGCCGATCATGAGTTCGGCGAGGTCGGCGTAGAGGGGGTCGGTGACGTGGGTGAAGCGCAGGAAGCGGGCGGTCTGTTCCTCGGTCCACAGGCGCCTGGGGGCGGAGGCGGGGCGGGGGAGGAGTGGGGGCTTGGCGGGGTTGCGAGCCAGGCGGCCGTCGTAGACGGCGCTGCTGAGGGCGCTGGAGAGGGTGGCCATGATCCGGTAGACGGTGACCTTGCCGCGGCCCTTGCGCAGTTGGGTGGTGACGTAGGCGCTCAGGTGCTGGCGGGTGAGGTCGATCAGGGGGATGGTGCCGAGAGCGGGGATCAGGTCCTGCTCGACGTAGGCACGGTACCGGGCCATCGTGGTCGGCTTGAGGCGCAGCTCCTTCTCGTCCAGCCAGTCCCGCAGGTACTCGGCGGTGCGCTGCCGGGGGTCGGTGATGACACAGAGGGCCAGGCCTTCGTTGAAGCGCCGCAGTGCGATGCGGGCCTGAAGTTCGTCGGGGAAGCCGGCGCGGCGGACGGTGCGGCGGTGGCCGTCGATGGGCGGGGTGTCGACGGCGAACGCCCAGGTGCCGTGGTGCGGTTCGGCGGCGAGGCGGGGGCAGGTGGTGCCGAGTTGGTGGCGGTGGTCGTCGCGGCAGCCGCAGCGTCGGTAGACGCGTCCTCGGTCTTTGCCCGGGTTGGGTGAGCAGCGCATGGTGATCGCCTCGGAGGGTCGAGCGCGCCGGGTTGTCCTCCTCCCATTCTGCGCCAATTCGGAGACCGCGCTGCGACCACAGGGCTACGAAAATGCCAGCTGACCTGCAGGTCTCCCTTGGTCAGTGGCAAAGGGAGACCCGGCCGGCCGGGCTCGGCCGTGTGTCACGTCGTCGGGCTGCCGGTCAAATGGGGTGCGGAGGGCGAGGACGGCGAGGTCATCGCGGCCGTCGCCGAGGTGGGCGTCGGCCAGGGTCCGGCAGAGGTCGTCCAGGGACAGGTCCGCGTGTGCGGCGGCGATTCGGGCGAGTGAGGTGAGGCCGGCGTCCAGCGGACGGCCGGGGTGTTCGACCAGTCCGTCGGTGAAGAGGATCAGCGTGGCGTCCGCTGGGAGGGGGTGCTTGTGGTCGGGGCGGGGCACGTTGGTGTCCACGCCAAGCGGCAGGCCCGGTTCGGCGTGCAGGTAGCGGGCGGTGCCGTCGGGGCCGATCAGGAGCGGTGGGGGGTGGCCGGCGGTGCTCCAGTGCAGTGTCCAGCCGTTGTCGGCGGGCTCGATGCGGGCGAGGCAGGCGGTGGTGATCGGGTTGTCGGTGATCGCGTCGAGGGTGCGGTCGAGTTGGGTGAGGACCGCGCTGGGCGGGGTTCGGCGGTCGTACAGCAGCGCGCGCAGCATGTTGCGGGTCTGGGCCATGCTGGCGGCGGCCTTGAGGTCGTGGCCGACGACGTCGCCGATGACCAGGGCGCAGGCGCCGTCGGGGAGCATCAGGGCGTCGTACCAGTCGCCGCCGACGTGGTCCGGACTGGCGGCGGGCCGGTACACGGCGGCGGTCTCGAACGGGTCGAGGTCCGGTAGTTGCGGGAGCAGGAGGCGCTGGAAGTACTCGGCGCCGGCGCGGACCTGCCGGTAGAGGCGGGCGTTCTCGATCGCGAGGCCGGCGGCTCCGGCGAGCGCCACGACGATGTCCTGGTCGTGACGGTCGAAGGGCTGCCCGTCGCGGCGCTGGGACAGGTAGAGGTTGCCGTAGACGCGTCCGCGGGAGCTGACCGCGACTCCGAGCAGCGTGTGCATCGGCGGGTGGCCGGGTGGGAATCCGACCGAGTCCGGGTGGGCGCCGATGTCGGCGACACGTAGCGGTTCGGGGTGGTCGATGAGGTGGCCCAGGAGTCCGCGACCGTGCGGGAGGGCGACCCCGGCCAGGTCCGCCGTCTCCTGCTCGCTCAGGCCGACGGGGATGAACTCCTCCAGGTGTTCGCCGTCCTCGCTCAGGACGCCGAGGGCGCCGTAGCGGGCGTCGACCAGGCCCATCGCCGTGGTGATTAGGCGTCGGAGCACGATCGGCAGCTCCAGCTCCCGGCCGACCGCCATGACCGCGTCCAGCAGGTCCTGGAAGCGGCTCTGGGCCTGGGCCAAGTCCCGCAGACGCCCGACGATCCGATCCATCTCGTCGTCGAGGCGATGGCTGAGGTCGGGAGAATACGGCCGCGCAGATCCATCCTCCGGATCCATCGAGCCCACCTTCGGTCATCCTGTGGAACGCCCCACCGTCGCATGCGATGCGACGGGTAGCCGCGAACGCGCCCGACCGGAGGGGAGGACATCGGCGCGTTCTGACTCCCACCGTAACCACAACCCCGGCAGATGGCAGGGGCAGATGGCAGGACAGATCCCTGGACGTCCGCCTTTCGAAGACGACGAATTCGTCGGCCATCCGAAGACGGCGCACGTCTACCGCGGACAGCATGCTTGACGACCGAGAAGTCCTCCATGCGCTCGATCCGGCTGGCCATGAAGACACCGAGGCGGTGAGGGCGAGCGCTATCAGCAGCCCGATGCCGACGACCTGGCCGACCAGCAGCGGAGTGAGCCGCATGCCGGTCAGGGGGCGAGCGCCGGCGTGATCGTCCCCTGGACGGTGACGACACTGGTCCCGCCGGAGGTGTTGCCGATCACCAGCGCTCCGCGGTCGAAGCCGCAGGGCGTACCGATCAGCGAGGACATTCCGTAGCCGAGGACGACGATCGGCTGAACGAAGCCGGAGGATCCGCGTGGTTGCGCGCGGAGCGGATCAGCTCGCACTCCCGGACCGTGCCGATCGTGCGCAGTTCGTCGGCGATGTCCTGCCCCTCATCCGCGAGCGGCGCCAGGGTGGCCATCGTGACTCCCGGCGGTGCCGGGCTGTCCGGGCGCGAAGCCCCGCCCGCAGGACGCGGCCGCCGCGCCGCTGGACGCAGCCAACGGCACGACGCTCCCGGCGGTGGCCGATCGGAGGCGCGGTGGATTCATCGAGGCGATGTTCGGCTCGGTCGGCCAGCCTGGTCACCCGGGCAGCGGTGGGGCCGTCCGGCCCTGGTGGCGGGCGGGGGCGGGAGTACCGTGGAAGACGGCCTGCGGGGCGAGCGAGGGAGTTCGACCGGACGGCCTCGGGCGATGGGCGGAGGCTCCGCGCGGGGCGGTTTTCGACGGTCGGGCTGAGAGGCTGGAAGGTCTGTGAGACCGGAAGGCGACCTCCATCACCTGATCCGGACAATGCCGGCGAAGGGAGCCCACCTTGTGGGTCTCCGTCTGCCCGTACGGCGATGCTTCGAGGCGCGATCAGTGACGAGGGGCCGCGGCTTAAGACACTGCCGCGGTGGCCATCACCCGAACAGGGTGGCGGCTCGCACGACCTGGCGTGCAGGGCGTCGTCCAGTCGTGAGGTCGTGGCCGCAGCGTCATGCCGAACCCGCTCGGTGCGACCATCTGACCGGGTCCGGTCGGCCCATGCGGTGCGGCAGGACCAGGCGCTTCGCCAGGCGCATTCCACTTCGATCATGGCCGGCCTGTGGCGTGCGGCGGACTCCCCGGCCATACTTCGAACGCCCGTGAAATCCCCGCCGGCGGTCCCGCGCGGAAACGGGCGCGGATCAGCGCATCGACCGTGACGACGGCATCGGGCCGGCACCGGCATCTGCGAGGGCAACCGGCCGTGCGGTGGCTTCTTCGATCGGCGCCGACGTGTCCACCTGCCAGCGGGTGAGAACCACCGGATCGCCGGGTGAGACATAGTCCCCCGCCGTGCCAGGACCAGGGACAGCGATCAGCCTGAACGACTGCCCCACCGTGTCGGCGACCACGTTCGCCAGGGGCGGCGCACCGGAGATCGACATGTGCACCATGACGCTCGGTTCCTGCGACCCAACGGAACTGGTCATCGCTCTCCTTCGAGGCCTGGGCTCGACCTGAGCGGGAGAAGGAGGACCAGCCCCCGCCGGCCAGTACCGAGGTCCCGCGCCAGCGGGCCTCCATCCCGTTCACCCGCACGCCCGCTTCCCAGGCGGTTCGCGGTGAGGGCTCCTAGGGTCGAACCGATGCCGCTCGACGTCCGCGGACTTCCCGTCACGCCTTGAAGCGCGTCGGCATCGCCCAACGCCGCCAGGAGGAACACGTGACCATTGCATCCGAAACCCCTGTCCTCGACACTCTCGCCGCCATGACGGTCGACTCGATCGAGCGGTGCGGGCTCTCCCCGGACATGCTCATCCTCACCCGCATCGCCGCGCTCGTCTCCATGGATGCGCCCCCCGTGTCCTACCTCGCCCACATCGAGCCCGGCCTCAAGGCCCACCTGACCGCCGGCCAACTGCAGGATGTCCTGGTCGCCATCGCACCCATCGTGGGCACCGCCCGCGTCATGTCGGCCGCCGGCAACATCGCCGAGGCACTCGGCATCGCCATCGCGGTGGCCGACGCCGAGGATCAGCTGAGGGGCTAGAGCCGCTGCCGCCTCCAGTCCCACCTCCGACCGCGCCGGTGATCGATCAGGCGCGGTCGGCCCGCAAGCGGTACCGGCGGAATATCGAGGGTCAGGCACGCGGGCCTGCGGGTACGGCGTTCTGATGGTCGGCCGCGACCGATCCGCGCCGCCGCGGCGACATGACCAACCGAGGCGGCGTGCCATGACCCAGGACGCCGGGCGAGAAGGCAAGGGCGTCTTGTGGTGGACACGAGCAACGGCACGGCATCGGGCCGCGACTGGCGGCGCCTGTTCAGGTCGACCGGGCGGCCGCCGCAGTGGATGCTGGCCAGTCATCTGGCGATCGGGCTCTGCGTGGGAGCGGTGTGCGGGCTGTGGCTGGCACCGGAGCGCGGGGCGATCCTCGCGGGGTTGGCCGCCGGCGCGGTGGCCGCCGTCGGCGCCGCGGTCCCGGCGGCACTGACGGTACGGGCCTCGGCGGCGGCGGTGCTCGTCACCGTGGTCGCCGCCTCTGTCGCCTTCGCGACGACGACCCATCCGTGGTGGGCCGCCGCCGCAATGGCGGCCGCGGCCATGGCGACCTCGCTGGCCGCAGGTACCGGACCGGTCGGCGCGGCCGTCGGCACCATCGGCACACTGGTGTATGTGTTGGTCGCCACACTCGGTGTCGTGGACGACCTCGTCCCGTCGGTGTCGCTCGGCTCGGGTGTGGCCCGCATCGCGATCGGCGCCGTGGCCGGTCTCGCCGTTTCCGCGGTCTCCGCCACCGTCAGGAAACGTCACGGCACCGCCGACACCGCGAACACCACTGCCGCACCGCGGACCACGGCGCTCGGGCCGGGCATGCTCCGCTCGCTGCGATCCTTCGACGAGTACGCCAGGGACGGCGTGCGACGGGCCGTCCCGCTCGCGATCGGCACCTACCTGTTCGAGCGGTCGGCCAGCCGGGATGCCCTGTGGGTGTTCCTGGCAGCCTTCGTCGTCCTGCTGCCCACCGGCAAGACCCCATACACCGTCGCCCTGGCCCGCGTCGCCAGCACGGTCCTGGGCGTCGTCCTGCTCGGGCTGCTGTCACTGGTCGTACCGCACCAGGTGCTGTTCACCGCCGCCTTCGTCCTGCTGTTCCTCGGCATCACCTACACCAAGACCTACCCCGTACCCGCCGGCGCGCTGACCGCCATGGGCGCCATCCTGCTCGCCGGCACCCCGACCGGAGCCATCGGGCACTGGGCCGGCCACCGTCTCCTCGACACCGTCATCGGATGCGCACTCGCACTGGCCGCCACCTACCTGCTGTGGCCCCACGACAAGCCCGACGACGACCTCCAACCCGTCCCCGCAACGAGCACGTGACCACGGGCCGCCGCTGAGCAGCCAGGGCCGGATCGACGCCGGTTCGGCCACGCGAGGGACTCCCGTACGCGGAGTGGACGACCGGAGTTGCCGGGCTCTCCAGCGGATCGGAGAGTGGGACGAAACGTCCGATGACGGAGGGACCATCGTGGTCGAGGCAACGCCCCAAGGCCGTAGAGCTTCCGAGACCACGGCAGTGGAGGCACCGGCCCCCACCCGCCGACGACCGCACCGTCCGTCACGCCCGCTGGCCAGTACGCCAACCGCATACCGGCGCCTGCGACACGCGGCGGCCCTGACGGCCGTCACTCTGATCGCGACCGGGCTGGCGGCCTGTTCGAGCAGCGGCGGCTCAGGCGGTACCAGTGGCACGCCCGGGCCGGTGGGCTCCGCGGCACGCTCCGCCGCATCGTCCGCCGCAGCCTCCGTCACCTCCTCCGCAGGGTCAGCGCTCAGCAGCGCCGCATCCTCCGCAGCATCGGCGCTCAGCAGTGCGGCATCCTCCGCCAGCGCGTCAGCCGCCTCGGCCCTGGCCAGCATCACCAACGGCGTGGACGCCAAGAACGACGTCACCGCGACAGCAGGCGCCGCCGACTCCAACGGCCGGATCCCCGCCGACATCACCGCCACCAACCACGCCAGCAGCACCGCCGACTACACGGTCGCCGTCGAGTTCCGAGACCCGGCAGGCAACCTCCTCGACGCCACCGTGGCGACCATCAACCAGGTCGGTCCCGGCCAGGCGAAGACCGTGACCGTCCACAGCAACCGCTCCCTGACAGGCACCGTCTCCGTCCAGATCGCCACCGCACTACGTCACTGACACCCCCCGACGCTGAGGTGCTGGTCACCGCCGGCGCCACCGAGGCGATCGCCGCCGCGCTGCTGGCGCTGCTGGAGCCCGGCGACGAGGTGGTCGCTTTCGAGCCGTTCTACGACTCGTACGCCGCCGGCATCGCCATGGCCGGCGCCACCCGCGTCCCGCTCACCCTGCGTGCCCCGGACTTCCGCCCCGACCTCGACCGGCTTCGGTCGCTGATCACTCCGCGCACCCGGCTGCCCGGTACGGACCAGCGGAACCGGCTGGGCGCCGGTGATCGCGCGCCGGCGTGCCTGGGCGGACTCGACGAGCTTGAATGCCATCGCGAGGGCCGCGGCTGGGCTGCCCGCGCCACGGGTGACCCTGGTGCGGAGCTCGACCCTGGAGAACGTCGACTCGATCGGGTTGGTGGTCCGTTGGTGGATCCAGTACGCGGCCGGGAAGTCGTGGAACGCCAGCCGATGCCTGCGGGGGCGACTCCGACGACGCGTGTCCAGGCGGCGCCGCTGAACAGGGCGATGTGGGCCAGGTGCAGGTACCGGACCGTGCCGGACTTGTTCTTGAATTCGCGTCCCGAGGCGAATCCGCTGGCGTCACCAGCGTCCAACCCGCTGACCTGTACCTTCATCCCGGGTGGGATTCCAGGGCCCCCGAATTGCGCGAAACACTGACTTGGCGACGGCGGCAATTCCCTCGAATATCGCCATGGCGCCGCCGAAGATCATCAGTACTGCTTCGAAGATGGTCCAGCCGGTCACCAACGGCCACCGGGACACCCCGGCTTCGGGTGGCGCTTTGCCGGCGTTGCTGGCCATGTGTGGGCTCCTCGGGGTGGGTGGCCTTGTCGCCGACTCGGGCGACCTGGCGGGAGACCCCCTGTTGCCAGGCTCCCACCTCGAAGGCCCGTCGGCACTTGCTGGTTGGGGCGGCCGCCGACGGTGCGGGTGGGGCCGGATCAGGCAGCTCCAGCGGCACTCCTGATGCCGTCGTCTCGGTGGGCCGAGCCGTGGTAGTGCGTCGGTGGGCTTTCTACTGCCTCGGTCGGTCGTCGTTCGGGGTTCGGCGGATGAGGCGTCGTGCGGGGATTTCGGCCGCCACGGCCGTCGTTGCTGGTGCGGCGGTTTGTCCCTGCGGTGCAGCGAGGCGGGCGCCGTAGCGTTTGGCCAGCGGGTCCGCGCTGAGGCCGTGGGCGAGGACGCTGAGCAGCACGGTGAAGGCGATGACGGCGGTGGTGGCTCGGGCGGCTGGCCCGTCGAGGTCTTCGAGGGCGAGGAGTGCGAAGACGACGGAGGCCAGGCCGCGTGGCCCGAACCAGCCGATGAACAGTACGGCGGGCCGGCCGAGGTGGGTGCCGGCGAGGGCGAGGGCGACCGGCAGTATCCGGACGGCCGTGAGACTGAGCACCGCGTACAGCGCTGTCTGCCAGCTGAGTGCCTCCATGGCCGGTACCACGGCGATCACTCCGAAGAGCAGCCAGACGAGCAGGGAGAGCAGGGCGCCGGTCTCCTCGAGGTAGGGGACGAGCTTGGCGGCGGGGCCGCCGGCTGCGGTGAAGGCCAGGCCGCCGGTGAACGCCGCGATGAAGCCGTTGCCGTCCAGTGCGACGGAGGTGGCGTAGCAGCACAGGGCCAGGCCCAGGACGGCGGCGCCGGCGAATCCGTCGGCGACCCAGTCGCGGTCGCGGCCCAGCTTGATGAGCCGGCCGCCGCCACCGCCGACGACGGCGCCGACCAGAAGGCCGATCGCGAGTTCGGCCACGGCCTTCCCGGGCCCGGTGTCGCCCACGTGCTCGGCGGTGGACGCCCCCGCGATGGCGACCAGCACGACGGGGGTCGCGATTCCGTCGTTGAGGCCGCTCTCGATGTTGAGGACCCGTCTGATCCTGGCCGGGACGGCCGGGTTGACCATGACAGCGGATCCCAGTGCCGCGTCGGTGGGCGCGAGCGCCGCGCCGACGAGCAGGGCGAGCCAGATGGTTCCCACGCCGGGCAGGATGAAGGCGAGCAGTGTGCCGAAGGCGATGGACAGCGGCAGACCGATGCCCAGCAGTCGCAGGCACAGTCCCAGGTCGGGGCGCAGTTGGCGCAGCCCGACCCGGGAGGCGTCGGAGAACAGCACCAGCGCCAGGGTGGCCTCGGCCAGGAGCTTCACCAGTTCCGGGCTGGGGGTGATCCCGAGCGACGTCAGCGGGCCGTGGGTCAGCAGAACGCCGGCGGTGGTGAACACGATGGGCGCGGTCATGTCGAAGCGTTCCAGCCGCGCCGACAGCATCCCCCAGACGAAGACCAGCCCGGCGACGATCGCCAGGTCCGAGGCGGTCACCGTGTCACCTCGGGACGGCTGCTTCCGCGACGGCAGGCCGGACCGGGGGCGCGGTCGGTGTGGCCGGTGGGACGGTGGTGTACGAGCGGGGACGGCCGGTGGTGTTCCGAGGCGTGCCTGGGGGTGGTGTCGCGCCCGCCGAGTTCGGGTTGTGTCGTCATCGGTGAGATGCCTCTTTCCAGGCCCGTCCGAGGGGCACGAGGTAGTAGAGGGCGACCGTCAGGTATCCCATGACTGCGGCGTGGCCGTTCCGTCCCCTTTCAGGGCTGCAGTGCCGCAGGGCGCGCTGCGGGCGGACAGTTCCCGCGGTGGACGTGCCGTGCCTTCCTGGTCCTCGGAACGACCTTTTCGGCTGGTGAGGTGATGCTCATCGCGCGGTCACCTCGTGCCGCTTTGGTTCCCGCGGGTGGACCTCGTCTGGTTGAGGCGGCGTTGTCGTCTGGCCCGTCCGAGGGGCACGAGGTAGTAGAGGGCGATCGCGAGGTAGCCCATGACGGCGGCGACCGGGACGAAGAGGCCGAGGACGATCAGCGCGACGTATGCGACGAGTCCGGGGGTGAGACGTCTGGTGAGGATCTGTACGTCTGATTCCTCCGTGTCGTCCCGTACCAGACCGCGGCGGACGGCGTAGCGCCAGAGGAGGTACAGCAGGAGGGAGGTCAGCAGGAGGGAGACGCCGTAGACGGTGGCGGCGACCCGTTCCGCTTCACCTTCCCGGATGTACTCGGCCAGCAGCTTCGTCGGGAAGGGCAGGAACGCGACGGCGAGCATGAGGATGAGGTTCAGGCGCATCAGCCAGAGGTTCGCGTGGTCGAGGTATTCGGTGATGATCGAGTGGGCCAGCCAGATCGCGCCGATGGTGGCGAAGCTGACGAGGTAGCCCAGGTAGGAGGGCCACTGCTCGACGACTGCATGCCACAGGTGTGTGGAGCCGGGCGGGACGGCGAGTTCGATGACCAGCAGGGTGCTGGCGATGGTGAAGATGCCGTCGCTGAACGCCTCCATCCGCGCGGTGCGCAGTTGACGCCGGGTCCGTTCCTCCCCTGGCTGTTCGTCTGTCATGGCTGCAGTGTGGCAGCCGTGACGTGGGGGATGGCGCAGGTGAACGGTGGTGCGGAGTACGTGTCCCCCTCTTCCCGAATGTCGTGCCGCGGGCGGCACCCGGGCCCGGTCCGGCAGCCCATTCCATCGTTTGGTGCATCCCTGTGCCTCGCTCCGCGCGGGATGCCGGGCCGGTTGTCCTCGCGCATGCTGGCCTCACAAGTGAGGTGTACGACCCGGGCCGCCGTCGGCAGCGCTGCCGACGGTTTCGTGGCGTGGCCTCAGCCTCGGTCGCCGCGTTCTTCGGGACGCGGTGCGAACAGACAGGACGGACGACATGGCGAAGCCCGACGCAGTGTTCATCTACATCGGCACCTACCCCAACGAGGCCGCGGCCAGGGCCGACTACGACATCGTCAAGGACCTCCACGCGGTCGGCGCGGTCGGCACCTACGACGCCTCTGTGGTCACCAAGGACGACAAGGGCAAGGTGCACGTCAACAAGGACGAGACGTCTACTCGGCACGGGGCGTGGGGCGGCGCGGCCGTCGGTGGGTTCATCGGGCTGCTGTTCCCGCCCGCGATCATCGGAACCGCCGCAGTCGGTGCGGCGGTGGGCGGGGTGAGCGGTCACCTGTGGCACGGGATGTCGCGAGCGGACGTCAAGGAATTCGGGGAGCTCATCGATGCCGGGCAGGCTGCCCTGGTCATCGTCGGCGAGAGCACCCTCGCGCAGGCCGTGGAGAAGGCTGGGCTGAGGGCGGAGAAGGAGGTCGCGAAGGAGCTCGACGTCAGCTCCAAGGACCTCGACACGGCGGTCCGGGAAGCGGCGAGCGAACTCGGCTGACCTGCCGCTTCCCGGGCCCGGAGCAGGTCGGCGCGGCCCGCGTGCGCGGATGCCGTCATCCAGGGGCCCACCAGGTCCGCGGCCAGCCGTACACCATGCGGTTCGCGCGAAGCCGATATCGGAGCTGGAGGCCGCGCACAGGCCTTGGCACTGCCGCCCGATCGCCTGGGCGGACCTGTCCCGGCCGTGATCGAACCGGCCCGAGGCGGCGGCTATGGCACAGCAGTCTTCCGCACGCGCCCGGCCGCCGCTTCCAGCCCGATTCCGGACCGGCGGCCGGGCTGCCTCCATGGCGCGCTACGAACTGCGCGAGTGAACGGCGCGTCCAGCCCTCACGCGTTCCGGATGACTCCGGGGGACATGGCGCAGACGGAATCGGAGTCACCCGATCGGTCACACTCGGTGGCAGATGCGTCACTCAAGGTATCTCCTGAGGAAGGAGTGCCGTCAGTCCGGCCGTCCCCGCCTCTGCCAGAGGACCCGACTCAAGGAGCATGCCATGCCGAGCGGTGAACCCGAGCCGGCGTCCGATCCGGCGGGCGACAACAGCCCGCGGCAGGGCCCGGCCGGCGGCGAACCGCCCGGCCCCGCCCGGCCTCCGGACGCCGCGCCCGAACCCCAGCTCACTGCGGGCGACCGCGCCGAGCTCGCTGAGCTGCGGCACCGGCTCACCGCACTCGAGGCATCAAGACCAGCGCCCAGGGCGCGTCACCATCGCCTCCGCACCTTCGGCTCGGTCGTCCTGATCGTCATCTCCTCCCTGCTGGCGCTGCTCGCGGTCATCGCGGTGTGGACGAACTCGATCATCGGCGACACCGACCGGTACGTCGCCACGGTGGCGCCGCTGGCGAGCAACCCCGACGTCCAGGCCGCGCTCACCAACCGGGTCACCACGGAGGTCCTGGCCCAGATCGACGTCAAGGCCGTGGTGGACCAGCTCTCCGCGGCAGCCGTCCAACAGGGGGCGCCGCCGGAGCTCGGCAAGCTGATCGGCGGCCTGAGCGGGCCGATCACCAGCGGCCTCACCCAGCTGGTCAGCACCACCGTGAACAAGGTGGTGACCAGCGACCAGTTCGAGACCCTGTGGGTCGACGCGAACCGGGCGGTGCACTCCTCGCTCGACAAGGCGCTGACGGGCAAGGGCGGTGGCGCGGTCTCGCTGGAGAACAACCAGGTCGCCATCGACATCGGGCCGTTCGTCGCCAAGGTCAAGGACCAGCTGGTGGCCTCGGGCTTCGGCCCCGCCGCGAGGATCCCGGAGGTGCACACCAGCTTCGTGGTCTACCAGTCGAAGGACATCGGCAAGGTCAAGAGCTACTTCCGGCTGCTGCAGATCATGGGCAGCTGGCTGCCGATCATCGCCGTGCTGGTCGCCGCCGCCGGTGTGTACACCGCCGTGAACCGGCGGCACGGCCTGATCGGCGCAGCGCTCGGGGTGGCGATCGCCATGCTCCTGCTGGGCGTCGTGCTGACCGTCTTCCGGTCCTTCTACCTCGACCATCTGCCGCCCGGAGCGTCCCAGGCCGCCGCCGGCGCGATCTACGACGCACTGATCCGCTTCCTGCGGGCGAGCGTCCGCGCCGTGGGCGTGACCGCGCTGGTGACGGCCGTCGGCGCCGTTCTGATCGGTCCGTCCAGGCCTGCCGTGGCGATCCGTACCGCCTGCAGCTCGTCGATCGGCGCTCTGCGCGGGGTGTCGACGTCGCACGGCATGCGGCTCGGGCCGGTCGGCCGGTTCGTGCACCGGTTCAAGCGGTGGCTCGGAGCCGGGATTCTCGTTGTGGCGGCGATCGTTCTCGCCACCTGGAGCTACCCGACGGCGGCCGTGGTGTGGTGGATCGTCGTGGTGGTGCTGGTCGGTTTCGCCGTCCGGGAGTTCCTCGACACGGGGCCGGCGACCTCCAGTACCTCGCCGACCGGCGCCGGTCGCGCGAGCGCTCCACCCCCGGGTGCTTGAAGGCGCATTCCATCGGCATGATCTGCCCTCCGGGGCAGGTCGGACGCCGTGCAACTCCAGCGGCACTCGGGGCCCGGACAGGCTGCCTGCGCGACCGCCCTCCGAACGCGGTCGGGCGGTCGTCGCGCCTAGCGGGCGAGGCAGGACGCGCCGACGTGAGTGTGGTGGCGGTTGCTCAGCTGGTCGAGGGGACGCGAGTCCGATGGATCCGGGTACGGGGCCGCGCGGCCGGACAATCCGGACGCCGGCCATCGCCTCGACAACGAGATGGATCAGATCGTCGGGCGGCTACGGGATCTGGCCCATGCCCAAAACCGTTTCCAGGATCTGCTGGACGCGGTCATGGCGGTGGGCCGGAACCGGAGCTCCCGGTGATGCTCCGGCGCGTGATCACCACCGCCATGGGCCTCGTCGACGC
This sequence comes from Kitasatospora sp. NBC_01560, assembly GCF_045208415.1. NCBI lineage: Bacteria > Bacillati > Actinomycetota > Actinomycetes > Kitasatosporales > Streptomycetaceae > Kitasatospora > Kitasatospora sp. NBC_01560. The sequence continues at coordinate 7,003,945 of NZ_CP109364.1, forward strand.
CCGCTACGGCGCGCTCAGCAGGCTGACCGGATCATGCCCACAGCAGGACGCCGCCGGTGGTTCGCCACGACGATTCCTCCAGGAGGCCGGGCACGGAGACCCACAGGCGTGGCACCGGCTCTGCCGGTTCGGCAGGTCCGCAGCACGGTCGCCGACCCGGTGTGCGGTCCCTGACTGTGGTCCGTGAGGGTCGCAACCGGATTCCGGAGAAGTGGCTACGCTTCGAGTTCGGCTTCGGCTTCGGCCACGGCGATGACGAACCCGAGGGCCTCCGTGATGTGGGTGGCCGCGGACATGACGCGGGCAGTGCCCACGATGGGGGCGATCGCGACCAGGACGTCCTGCACCTGGGCGGGGGTCAGATTGGTCTTCATGGCCGGATCGATGTGGGCGAGGTAGGACACCGCAGGTGCGTCCATGGCGGCGAGGGCGGCGATTCGAGTGAGGACGAGCATGTCCGCGGGCAGCCCGCACCGCTCGATCGAGTCGAGGGTCATGGCGGCCAGGGTGTCGAGGACGGGGGTCTCGGATGATGTCGTCACAGCGGGTCATCTCCTGGGTGTGGGCGCCGACGCGTCAGTGGCGGGGAAGGATACCCCTGCGCCGAACCCCTTCTTCGACCCTACGGACACTCCCACCGAGGTGCATCTCCATGCGCGGCGTGGCCTTGGTCGGGCCGTCGACCGGTGTGCCACAAAGCCCTTCCACACCGGGCCGCCGCCACTACCACGGCGACCGGGCGCTTTCGGGCCGTGCGGAGGGCTTGGCAGCGTGCTCCCGGCGGGGCGTGACAACTCTGCCATCCGCATGCGACTTCGGTCATGGCCGGTCTGCGGCGGGCGGCGGGCTCCCCGGCCACACTTCGAAGGCCTGTGAAATGCCCGCAGGCGGTCCCGCGCGGAATCGGGCGCGGATCAGGGCATCGACCTTGACGGCGGCATCGGGTCGACCGCTGAGCTCCACTTTCACCGGGTCGGCGTCGGCATCGGCGAGGGCGATCGGCTGGGTGGCGGCGCCTTCTACCGGCGCCGACGTGTCCACCTGCCAGCGGCTGCGGACCACCTGATCTGCGGGTGAGACGTAGTCCCCTGCTGTGCTCGCGCCGGGGACGGTGATCAGTCGGTACGACTGTCCTACCGTGTCGGCGACGATGTTGGCCATGGGTGGTGCACCGGAGATCGACATGTGGACCATGGCGCTCGGTTCCCGTGAGCCACTGGTACCGGTCATCGCTCTCCTCCGGGGTCGGCTCCCCTGCCAGGGTCTGCCAGAGCGGGGGCTCCCGCATCTGTTCAGCAGGGAGTCCCGTTCGTGTTCGCGGCCCTGTGCCGCGTCCGCTGCTGCTTCTCGATGTCGACGGACCGCTCAATCCGTTCGGCGCGGCGCCCGAGCAGGATCCGACCTATCCGACAGATCTTGAAGCTGTACGGCCTCGCTTCGACGGCAACGAGGACTCGGACGGCGACGTCAACCGCGACCTGTGCAGCGGCGACACCCGAGCCAGATGGATCTTGTAAGCATCGACTGCGGCCCCCGGCCTGCCTTCGCAGCCGCGTACCGCCCGAGAACGGGTGAGGTGTTCTGGCGGTTCTCGCGGCCGACCTGCGGGCAACGTACAACGCGGAGCGACGACGGGCTCGCTCCGGGAGCCGGTTCGCCTGGGCCCCGTGGGGCGGTCGGCCGCACGGCCAGCGCCTGTCCTGGGCGGCCCGGCAGCTGCGCTGGTGAACTGACGCGACGGTATTCGTGCACCTGACGTGCCTGAATTCGCGCTTTACCGGAGTAACCTGGAGATTGCCGGAGAACTTACCGGCAGGACGATCACGAGGAGGTACATATGCAGATCAGAGAAGCAGGAGCCCTGATTCTGCGGCTCGTGATCACGAAATCCCAACCCGGCCTTTCGGGCGGGAGATAGCGGGATCACTTAGGTGTCGGGGGCGCAGGTACAAATCCTGTTGTTCGGATCAGCGTTTATGCAGGGCGTGGGCCGTTTCCGCAGAGATGCGGGGGCGGCCTTTTTGCTGTTCCCGCCAAGTGACAGTTGCAGTGCGATCCCATCAAACTGCCATAAACGCTCTGGTCGTTTCCTGGCCGCGCAATCTGGCAGATGTCCGAGTGGCTCGGGAATACCGTCGAAGCTCTCGGTTTCCCCACCCGGCGACCGTGCGGGCGTCGGGGACCAGCTGATTGGATGCGGACGTGGTGCTCGCCTGGGCCGCCGATGAGGCGAATCGTCGCCACTTGCCGGTGCATGTCGTGCAGGCGTGGAAACCCGTGGGGCGAACCTGGTGCTGCCCTGTGGGGCTCGGAAAGTCATCGCTGCTGGTCAAGCCGCGTATCGGTACTCGTTGATGACGCCGCCGAGGACGCGGGTGCGCAGGAGTTTTCGGCCCTCGAGGTCGTGTGTGGTGGGCTGCTCGTGGGCGCCGGGCGGTAGCTGGTTGCGTGCCCGATGGGGGCGGTGTGCGTTGTAGTGCTGCTGGTAGGCGGTCAGGACCTGCCGGGCGTGGGCCTCGTTCATGATGAGGACATGGTCCAGGGCCTCACGTCGGATGCTCCCGATCACTCGCTCGCAATGGGCGTTCATCCGGGGAGTTCGCGGCGCACTCTTGAGGATCTGCATTTCCTCGGCCTCGAAGACGGCGTCGAAGGACTGGTCGTACTTGCTATCCCGGTCGCGCAGCAGGAAGCGTAGGGACTCCGCGTGGGAGCCGAGGTCGGCTGCCACGTTCCGGGCCTGCTGTGCTGCCCAGTCTCGGGTTGGGTGGGCGGTGGCGCCGGTGATGTGCAGGCGTCGGGTGCCGTGTTCGATGAACGCCAGTGCGTACAGCCGCTGGCCAAGCACGGTGTCCAGATGGAGGAAGTCCGCCGCGAGGATGCCCTCGGCCTGGTTCGTGAGGAACTCGCGCCACGTCGGGCCGGTGCGGCGTGGGGCTGGGTCGATGCCGGCGGCATGGAGGATCTCCCACACCGTGGAGGCGGCGATCGGGTGCCCGAGACGGGCCAGCTCGCCCTGGATCCGTTTGTGGCCCCACCTCGCGTTCTCCCGAGCCAGGCGTAGCACAAGGTTCTTGAGCGCCGCTCTGGTCGGCGGTCGCCGCCGTGTGCCGTAGTCCCACTTCGCCGCGATGAGTCGGCGGTGCCAAGCCAGCAGCGTGCCGGGAGCGATCGGGAAGACTGCCCGCCAACGGTGACGGGGTATCAGGCTGGAGAGCGCTGCCAGCCAGAACCGATCCGCGGGCTCATAGCGGAGCGGGCCGGATATCTGGCGGCGCAGCACAGCGTTCTCGTGCCGGAGCACGAGTAGCTCCGCGTCTTTGGCGGTGTCGCGGCGCAGCAGCACCCCGGGTGCGGACAACAGCTTGTGGGCCACCTTGTAAAGCAGCGAAACGATCACGCGGACAGGGTGCCAGCCGAGGTCGCTCTATCGCTGCCACCTGCGGCGATGACTTTCCGAGCCCGACAGGGTGGTGCTGCCGTGCAAGCGGTACGCGACCCCGGTGACGTCGCAGGCCGTGCAGAGGTTCAACGGGACCGCCCGGCCGGTGCACGGGGCTGCGGTCCCGGTCGTGGTGGCGCTCAACGGCTTCGCCGACCCCGCGGCGGCCTTCGCCACCCGGCAGCGCCTGCACCTCGTCGACCACGAGCGCCTCGCCCGCTGAGGTGCCGGCCGGCATCTCTACGGCGTCCTCGACATCGACCGCGGCCCGGGGCGGCCTACGTAATCGTTTGAGCAGGGCGAAGGAACGCGTGGCTCTTCGCCCTGCTCAGGGCGCTACGGGTGGGCGCCCGCCTCCGGGAGGCGGGCTGCGCAAGGCCGCTATCGCGAGACGGGTGGCTTCGGCCAACCAGTGCCGTCTGCAGCGGCGTTGAGGATGTCTCCGAGGCGGAGCCAGGCGTTGGGGCCGGAGTTGCTGATCGGGCTGTCGGTGAGCCGGTGCCAGGCCTGGCGGTCGTCACCGAGGATGTCGGCCACGAGAGCGAGCACGGTGGGGTGCGTGCGGTCGTAGTGGCTTCCCCGCGACTTGAGCGCCGTCCAGGCGGGCAGCGCGAGGACGGTCTCGCTGCGGCAGTCGGGCAGGGCAAGGATGTGCTGTGCCCAGGCTTCCCGGTTGGCGGGGTTGCCACCGAGTCTGCTGCGCAGGTCACGGGTGAGGGTGTGGACGGCCTGCTGCGGGTCCGAGTGGCGCGCGAGGACATCGGCGAAGGACGGGTCGTGCCGGTAGCTGCTGCGCCAGGCGAAGGACAACAGGGCCTTCTCCACGAGCTGGTCGTCGCCGGTGTGCCGGTCCAGGTACTCGTCGAGGACCTCCGGGGTGACGGCGGACAGGCTCCGGGGCGTCACCTGCGCGGGATCGCCGAGGGCCGCGCGCCGGGTGGCGGGTGCCTGGGGGAGCGGGTCGGCGACGATCCGGGTGATCGCGGTGAGGAGTTCGTTGAACTGCCGGTGGTCTTCCTGCGCCCGGTAGCCGTAGGACCGGGTCCGGGCATGGCTTCGTTGGGCGTCGCGGACCATGAGCTGCACCGTCTTCCTGACGGCAGGTGTCACCTCGGGCAGGTGGATCAGCATGGCGTGGACCCAGCGGAGCTCAGCTGCCTGGCTGATGCCGAGCAAGTGGTTCGGCTGCCAGGTCTGGAGCGCTTGCACGGCCACATCGGCGAAATGGCGCCCGAGCTCGGCGAGTTCACCTGCGGGCGTCAGCCAGGTATATGGGTCGCCGTACGACGGCTTGGCCTCGGCGGGGTTGAGCAGGAGACGCCACCTGCTGCTCGCTGCGTCGGCAACCCAGGAGACGGCGGCGCGAGCGCCCCACGCGGCCCGGCGTTCGCCGCCGTCGACGTAGAAGTCGAGGCGCTCGCGGTCTTCCTCACCGAGGGCGCCGATGACATCGGCGAAGCGCTCCCGGGCTTCCTCTGGTGAGGATCCTTCCAGGATGTGCCGGCAGAACCGGGTCACGGTCATGGCCTGGGTGAAGTCGCCGAGATCTTTCAGGGCGATCCGCTTGAGCAGAGCCGGTTCGACCGCCCAGGGCAGGCTGCCGAGCAGTTGGCCCCTGATGACGTGATGTGCGGCGGTGCCCTCGCCCCAGTCCACCAGCTGGGTGTGCCGGCCGGGGTGGCGTTGCAGCACGATCGACCACATGGTTTCCCAGGCGGCGACCGCTTCCTTGATCCGCTCCGACCAGGCATCGGAACTCTCATCGTCCGGCTGGTCGAAGTCGGGTTCCCCGGGGAGGAGGGCGACGGCCACGTCGAACACGTCGTCGTGAAGTCGTTCTGTTCGCAGGGCCAGCTGCGCCGGCGTCGGCACCTTGAGCAGGTCGGGTGTCATGCGCGACCGTTGCGGTACCCTTCTGCGCAACTCGGCGGCGACGGCTGCGCACAGAGCAGCTGGTCGGTCGGCGGTGCCGAGGGCGCCGAGCAGACTGTCCGGGCAGCGCAGCAGGGCGTCGGCCCGCATGCTCTCGTCGCATTCGGGGTGGGCGAGGGCGAGGGCCAGGAGCTCGATCGTCGTCCCGAGGAGATATTCGGACTCGGCTGCCTGCCGCAGGCCGTTCGTCACCGCGGTCTCCAGGAGCCAGGCAGGGGCCCTCTCCCGGTACGGCGTCCTGAGAAGTGCTTCGAGGAGTTGCCCGTACTGCCGACTGTTGGTCTCGGCCATGCCGTGTGCCTGTTCAGCGGCCATCGTTGCCGCAGCGGACTCGGGCTCGGCGTCGGCCGCGACGGCGAGTAGGAACTCCACAGGCAGCCGGGAGCCGTCGGTGGCCATGGCGTGCCCTCCCTCCCCAAAGATGAGTATCACGCCCATCCTGCTCCATGGTTCTGACACCCGAGGCCCAGGGACAGGACTCTAAGGAGAGGCGGGTTGGCTGGCACGTGGTCTTTACGCGATGCACGCGCTTCATCCACCCTGGAGCGATCAGTGGTCGGGTTGTGCCGGGCGCGGAGGGGGACGGATGTCGAAGGGCACGTCGGGGGAGTACTGGTCGGCACCTGCGCTGCCCAGCGTCTTCAAACACACCCTGCTCAGCCGCTACATACCCCGGTTCGGAGGGATGACCGGTTCGAAGAGCGGTGGCGAGGTCGTCTATCTGGACGGGTACGCCGGCGAGGGCCGCTACGGGAACGGAACGGCAGGGTCAGCCGAACGCGTCCTCAGGATCGCAGCCGACCATCAGGCGAAGAATCTGGTCCGCTGGACCTGCTTCTTCGCGGAGAGGTCCGCGCCGTCCTTCTCCCACCTGGAGTCCGTCGTCGCCGAGTACCGCAGACAGGGTGTCGACGCCCGCGCCTTCCACGGTGACGTGACCGGGCTGATGGACGAGGTGCTGACGGCTGCCGAGGGGCGTCCGCTGTTCCTGTTCCTGGACCCGTGCGGGCTCGCCCTGCCGTTCGACACCCTCGTCGACGTCCTCGCCACGCGCCGCAAGGAGACCTGGCCGCCGACCGAGCTGCTGCTGAACTTCAGCATGATGGCGGTGCGCCGGATCGGAGGGAACTCCCACTCTGCGAAGGGGAACGAGCGGACCAACGAGCGCCTGGACGAGGTGTGCGGCGGGCGCTGGTGGCGGGACCTCTTCGCCGACGGCTACACCAGGGACGCCGACGACAAGGTCGCCGCCGAGTACAGCAGGCTCCTCGGAGAGCGGACGGGCATGAGTACGGTCTCGGTGCCCGTCACCAAGGCACCGGGCCGGAAGGCCGTCTACAACCTGGTCTTCGGGACGCGCAGCAACCACGGCCTGTGGGCCTTCGGCGATGCGCACGCCCGAGCCCGCGACACCTGGTGGGAGGGGTTGGAACTGACCGAGGAGGCCGAGGACAACGCGCTGTTCGCGATGGCGACCCTGCAGCGTCCCGATCCTGACCAGGTCCGGGCTCGGGCCGTACCGGTCATGGCCGCAAATCTTGCCGAACTGCTGCGGGCGGGGCGCCCCTTCAAGCTGGTCGACCACACGCTGCAGGTGTTCGGGGAGCACTATGGCCAGGTTCCCGAGACCGTCGCCCGCCAGGCGGTCAAGCACCTGCACGGAACAGGGGGGACACCCAGTGACGGCAAGGGATCCCCGATCCACAAGTTGGAGGTGCGCCCGCCGGTCAGACCGTGACGGGCAAGGGCATCTGGTCCCAGGTCCGCCCGTCCAGCAGCCGCCCGCCGGCCTTGGGAGTGCGGCCGCCCCACTGCTTGAAGAAGAACGCCACGTTCTCCTCCTGGCAGGCGTCGCGCACCTGCCTGACCCAGGACGCCTCCATCGGCCGGTGGCCGGGGCCCGACTCACCGCCGGCGATCACCCAGTGGATGCCGTCCAGGCCGAGCCCCTCCAGCGGGCCGAGCAGCGGCTCGCACGACAGGAACCGCACGGCCGCCGGGACGTCGCGAAGGTCGTCGATCCGGTCGAGCTCGGCCGAGCTCTCCACGGACACACCCATCCACACGTTCTCCGGCCACTCCAGCCGCTCGGCGACGCGTCGAAGCCGCCTCGCCCGCTTGGTCAGCACCTGGTAGGTGTGCTGCGGTGTGTCCGCCATCACCGCGAAGACCCGGCGCACGAAGTCGAGCGGCACCTTTGCGTGGAACAGGTCCGACATCGAGTTCACGAACACCGTCCGCGGGCTCTTCCACCCGTACGGCACCGACAGGGCGTCCCGGTGGAGCGTAAGAGCGAACCCCGGCCCAGACGTGCGGGGATCGCCGTCTGCCTGGTACTTCGCCGCCCCCATGGCCTTCAGCCGCTTCGCGAGCGCGAGGGCATAGCAGTTGTCACATCCGGACGAGACCCGGTCGCACCCGGTGGTGGGATTCCAGGTCGCCTCGGTCCATTCGATGGCGCTGCGATCGCTCACCAGTGGCCTCCTGCCGGGCCACCACACCTGATCGAGGGCCCCTTCGACTACGGCCTCTCAACCTAGCGGAACCAACGCCGACTTGAGCGACCGAGCCCAGGCATTTCACTCTCGCGCCCGCACGATCGGGAACGGTACGCCCCTGTGCCGGGTGCCCTGACGGGAGCTCCGGTACAGTGGCGGGCAGCACCTGGTCCGGACCGCCGGCAGCACCGGCGGAACCAGCCACGGGCTCACCCACTTCGCCACCGTCCGGGGGAGCGTTCGTAGCGCGCCCACCAGCGGAACTCCATCGTCACCGAGCGCACGCCCGGCCGTGCGCCCATTTCACATCGGAGCTTTCCGCATGCCTGTCCCGACGGCCACCGCCGTTCCGCAGAACTTCCTCTGTGAGCACACGCCCAGCAAGAGCCGGGTCGTGGCACTCGTGAGTCATAGCGCTGGGCCCGCTTCGCTCCAGGCCGTACTGACCTGTCGTGGCAGCGAACTTGCCTACCAGGTAGCACAGTTGTTGCAGAGTGCGCTTGCCTCCACCACGAAGGTGTGGCGGGCGGCGCCGGTGGAGGAGTTGTGTGCGCAGCTTCCCGACGCGCCGGCCGCTTCCCTCCGCCAGGCCGTCACGCACGCGCTCGCCCGGACCTGGCCCGCAGGTGCCGGAACGCTCATCGACTGGCCTCGGCAGCCGGAGGAGGCCGCGCGGGAGGAGGAGGACGAGGACGGCGACCTCGGACCCCGGGAGTCCCGAACCCCGCATGACGCGCGCCTCCGGGACCTTCCCGGTCCGGTCGTGCAGATCACCACCCTGCGCGAGTACCACGTCCACGACCGCGAGCTGCTGGTGAAGACCGCCACGACGCAGGGGTGGACACCCCTTCCCGCGACGGAGCTGGACGGGGACGACCCGGACGACATCGTCGGCGCGGTCATGCATCTCAGCCGCTACGACGAAGTGATCGACGGCGCCGACAATGTCACCGACCAGAGCGCCGGCTATCAGTTGCGGATCGAGGACGGGGACGAGGTCGCCGACTGGAGTGCCGAGCCCGTGATCGCCGAGTTCGGCACCGGATGGCGCCTTTCCGCCCAGGAGACCGACAAGCGGTCGATCGGCACGGCGTGGGGGGACATCCCGGACTTCGCCACTCTGTTCTCGGTGACCGAGCACGACTGCGGCGGCGAGGAGTGCGGGGACTGCGGCTGGCAGCTGACCCCGCGCACGGCCGACCTCCTGCACACGGCGCTGACCGTGCTGGCGGGCCAGGCCTACGACGAAGCCGAAGCCCTGGGGGACCGGCCCGTCGCAGCCGAGGAGAACGGCGACTGGGAGTTCTTCGCCCGCCTGCCCAAGCTCACCCGCGGCTGCGACTTCCAGTGGCGCCGCCGCATGGCCAGGGCCCTCGACGACCTGGCCGACGACCTCGAACACGGCCACTGGCCCGAACCGACGTGCACCGCCGAAGAACTCGCCCTGCACCTGGCACTCGGCGAAGCACCCGGCTACCTCGACGACGTCGATGACAACGAGGGCAGCCCGCACCGCAAGCTCCCCGTCCATGACGACGACTACGACTTCGACGCCTGCAAGGACCTGCTCTTCCAGGACTCCGACGTCCTGATGCTCTACAGCCCCCGGTTCGACGGCATCGAGGACCCCGACGGCGACGTCAATCGCCAGTTCGGCATCGGTGACCTGCGACCGGCGGTCTGGTTCGAGCCGTTCGACAACGTCGAAGCCCGCGATCCCCACCGCGGCTTCCGCCGCTGACTGACGGCACGGCAACCTGCGGGCCGGAGGGCAACCTGAGCCCCACCGGCCCGCAGATGGTCACATTTCTGTGATCGCGTGATGCTGCACCCCTGCCGAACCTGCTCAAGAGCTGGTCTCGGCGCGCGCAGCTCACTGTCCGGCACCGTCGCCATCTCCCACGCCGCCTCGGCACGGCTGGCGAACCCGCCCCGGCGCCGGACGCGGCGCCGGCCCTCCTCCCGCGCGAGATCGACGGCGTACGTCCACGTCCCGTGCTTGGTGTCTTCGGCCAGCCGCGGACACCAAGGCCCCAACTGCTTCCTGTTCCCGTCCGTACAACCACACCGCCGGTACACCCGACCCCACTGCGCACGCTGTCCCATGGGCTTTCCCTTTCTCTCGGACTGGTGGTCCCGGGATCAAGAGGCGCCGTCCCGTCTGGCGTGGCGGAAGAGCGCGCGAGGCGGGGCACGAAAGCGCGAAGGTGCTGGTCAGGGACGGACACGCTCAAGACGACACGCCGTCTCGAAGATCAGGTTCTGTGGCCGGCGGGTAGGGCTGCTGATCTGCTGGCTTCGGGCAGGACGGTCAGCTCTTCGCCGAGCACGGCGGGAACGTGGGCCAGCGATCGCTGCCACTGCTTGACGCGATGATCCCATGATGGTGTCATTGGGTCGTGCTGTACTCGTTGCCTGAACTCGAAGACGCCGACTTGACTGTCCTCGCGGAGATCGAGGACATGCGGGATCGGCTGCGCCTGCATCTGCGCACGCCCCGGCGATGGGAGGGGCAACTGCGGCGCAACCTGACGGCGCGGGCGATCGCCGGGTCGAACACGATCGAGGGCTACGCGGCGAGTGTGTCGGATGTCGAGGACATCATGGTCGGCGAGGCCCCGATCGAGGCGAGCGACACCGTCGCGGTCGAGATCGAGGGCTATCGGCAGGCGATGACGTACATCCAGCGCCTGGCGGAGGCCGGTGAGGACTTCGCGTACAGCAAGGGGCTGCTCAACGCGCTGCACTTCATGATGCAGGGCCACCATCTGGCCAAGCGCCCGGGCTGGTGGCGAGCCGGACCGGTGTACGTCACGTCCGCCGAGGATCCCACCATCGCGGCCTATACCGCGCCGGATGCCGACCTGGTACCGGTGCTCACCGGAGAGCTGGTGGAGTGGCTGGACGAGGGCGACCTCGACGCGCCCGGACTGGTACGGGCGTCGATGGCGCACCTCAACCTGGTCGCGATCCACCCCTGGTCGGACGGCAACGGGCGGATGTCCCGCGCGCTGCACACCCTGGTCCTCGCGAGGGAAGGGATCATGGCGCCGGAGTTCTCCAGCATCGAGGAATGGCTCGGCCGGGCCCGCAACACCTACCGCTACTACGACGTCCTCGGTGAGGTCGGCGGCCCCGCATGGACCCCCGAGCGGGGCACCCTCCGGTGGGTCCGGTTCTGCCTGCGCGCCCACCACCAGCAGGCCCAGAGTGTCGAGCGGCAGGTGAACAGTACCCGCGAGGTCTGGACCGCCCTCGACGCCGCCATCGAGCAGCGTGGCTGGCCCGACCGTATGCTCTACGCCCTCTACCCCGCGGCCATGGGCAACCGCCTGCGCCGGGCCACGTACCAGGCCGACGCCGAACTGAGTGAGCAGCAGGCTCAGCGTGACATTCGCGAGCTCGTCCGCGTCGGCTGGCTCGCCGCGAAGGGTGAGGCCCAGGGCCGCTACTACCTCGCAGGCCCAGACCTCCCGGAGGAGATCACACGCGGTGTCCGTGAGCCTCGGCCGCTGCGCGACCCTTACGCGTGACGGGGCAGGCGCGGAGAAGATGGATCCTCACCAGCGCCGGCCGCGGGTCCTTCCGTTGCTGGGCCGGTAGGCGTCCTTCACGATCTGAGCAAGGTCGTCCTCGCTGAACATGCGGTGGCTGCCGATCTCCCGGTACGGCACCCGGCCGGCGGCCGACTCGGAGCGCAGCCATGCCACGCCCACGCCCAGGCGCTTCGCGGCCTCCGTGATCGAGTACAGGAGGGGTCCGCCGCTCTTGGCTTTGTCGTTGGCCGGGGGAGCCTTGGGCTTGTTCTTGGACTCGGATAGTCCGGTGGGCAGATCGAGCGCGGCAGCCTCCGCGGCCGCGAGGAGTACGCCGAGTCCGCGCAGGCGGGCCCCGTCACCGATTCCGTCGTTGGGCCCGGGCAAGCCCAGGGCGCGCCGAGCCTGCGTAGCCGGATCCTCGGAGGGCAGGAGCAGGGAAGCGAGCCGGTAGTCCTCTTCGGTCATCGGGGCCTTGGCCTCGAAGGCGCGGAAGAGCCGCAGACGTTCGCTCTGCAGCGCGCGCTTGTCCAGGCTCCGGATGCTCTCGCGCAGTTCTTCCCAACTCGCGTGCGCCTGCACGGCCGCCAAAGCATAGGAGGCAACGTCCGCGCCAGGGTTGGCCTTCACCCGCCGGTGCTGGTAGCAGACCTCCATCCCGGCCTCGACCGGGACCTTGCAGGGGAAGCCGTAGAACGAAGCGACCGGCTCGGGACAGCGCGGCCTGTCACGGGCCAGCGAACGGTCCGTTCCCGCTCGGATCTGGCGGATCTGCTCCGCGGCGTTCTTCAGCGCCGGCTTGGGGACACCCCACGCCTTCGCAGCGTCCAAGGGACTGAGGTGATCCAGCGCGCGCATGCGCTCCATCGGGGTTCCTGCGCCGTCCATAGGGCCTCCTGCGTAGTTCTCAACGGCCTCATCGTCACTGCCTCGTGGCGTCTGCGTTCGGAGTCGGCTGATCTCGACCGACATCTAACTAAGCGTGCTCACAGGTGCTCTGTTTTGGTCCATCCTCCGGCGAGGACCGCCCGCGTCCGGTACGTCGACGCAGGCAGACGAGCGCTTCTGGTGGCACGCCGTTCCGAGCGATCACCTCCCGTGGTCAGCAGGAGTCGCCCCGCCCCGCACTCAGCGGACCGGGCCAGCCAGCGGGGTCGTAGGCGCGACCGCCAGGTGCGGAAGTCGAGCGAATTCCGAAGGGGCGTCGGATATTCGCTGGAGTTCGCGGGCCTCGGGATGGCCTGGTGCGGCGTGGGTGACCTGCGCAGCGCAGGCTTGGGTCGAGTCGTTCGGAAACGTCAACACCCGTGCTTCCCACTGCGGCTTCCGCCGCTGACCGACGGTCACTACCGCCGGCGGGGCCGGAGGGCAGCTCGATCCCCTCCGGCCCGCAAGACGGTCATCCCGTGTGGCAGTGGGCCGCTCCGACGCACCTGCTCAAGAGCCGGTGGGTGCCACCGCGGCTACGCCGCCAGTGGCATGTCATCGCCGCCCCGGGGGAGTTCCTGGAGCTGGCCTGATTGGGCCCGGTCGAGGGCTCGGGCGAGGGCGTTGACGGCCTGGTCGGCGGAGTCCTTGAGGAGGTGGCCGTAGAGGTTGATGGTGGTGGCGAGGGTGGCGTGGCGCAGGGTCTTGGACACGATCGCGATGGGGATGCTTTCGGCGATCATGATGCTGGCGGCGGTGTGCCGCAGGTCGTGGAGGCCGATCCGGGGGAGTTCGAGTTCGGCGGTGCGCTTGCGGAGCTGGTCGAGGACCCACTGGGGGCGCAGCGGTGTACCGCCCGGTCGGGCGAAGACCAGGCCCTCCAGCCGGCCGGTGGGGTTGGCGTTCATCTGGAGGGCGGCCTGGCGGTGGAGGGTGGCCATGACTCTGGGGGAGAGGCTGATCCAGGCGCGGCTGGCCTCGGTTTTCGGTTCGCGGAGGTGGATCGTCCCGTTGTCGATGGCGGCGAGGGTCCAGCGGACGTAGAGCTTGCGGTCCATGAGGTGGACGTCCGACCAGTGCAGGGCGAGGACCTCGCCGCGGCGCATGCCGGTGCCGAGCATCACCTCGAAAAGGTCGGTCAGTTGATCGGCGTAGTACTCCGCGCCGTGACGCAGGAACGTCGCGGCCTCGTCGGGGGTCCAGCAGGTGCGCTCGGCGGCGCGGGGCCGGGCGGGGACGGAGTGCTTGGCGGGGTTGTAGCGCAGCCCCCAGGCGCGCACCGCGTGGTTGAGGGCGTTGCGCAGGGTAGAGACGATCCGGTAGACGGTGACCTTGCCGCGCTTGGTCTTGCGCTGGGCGGTGATCCAGCGCTCGATGTGCTTGGGGCGAAGGTCGGGCAGTCGGTAGTGGCCGAAGGCGGGGATGAGGTCCCGCTCCACGCACGCCTCGTAGCCGGCGTAGGTGTTCGGCGCGAGCTCCTCCTTCTTCGCGGCCAGCCACTGCCGCAGGAAGCTCGCCACCGTGACCCGCCGGTCCTCGTACACCCCACGCAGCTCACCGTTCAGCACCGCCTTCATCTCGCGGGCCGCCTCGGCGCGGGTGGCGAACCCGCCGCGCCGGCGGGTCTTTCGCTTCCCGTCCTGCGGGGCCAGGTCGACGCAGTACGTCCACGACCCGTGACCCGCATCCTCCAACAACCGCACACACCACGGACCCAACTGCCTCCCGTGCCCGTCCGAACAACCACACCGCCGGTACACCCGACCACGCTGCGCACGCTGTCCCATGAGCTTCCCCTTCTCTCGGACTGGGTGGTGCCTCTGGGGCAAGAGTGGCTGCTGTGTCGGGTGTGGCGGCAGAGCGTGCGGGGCGGTGCGCGAAGCACTCAGAACCAGACGGCGAAGACACGCTCAAGACGACACACCGCCCGGAAGATCACGGTCCGTAGTCGTTGGGTAGGGGACCATGATCTGCTCGCTGGAGCCGGACCTGCGAGCCGGCCAGCGCCGTCGACGCAACGGCTGTCGGTATCGCACGGCGGTATTTGCTGAAGGCCCGACAGATCTCGGTCACCGGCAGTAGCCGCGGCGGGGTGGTCAGCTCGGGGACCATTTTGGGACCACACCCGATGAGCGCTCATGAACGCTGATGGGCGAAAACGGACGCTCGTGCACAAAGTAAACATTGGCAAACTGTCAGCTCTTTGCCGTTTCGCGCTCGTCGAAAACCGCCAACGCACGTGTTCCTCACGGTGGTTGAGCAACAAGGAAGCCGAGACCTTGAGGTCTCGGCTGCCGACAATAATTGAACCCCTTGACTGGGGGTCAAGGGGTCGCAGGTTCAAATCCTGTCGTCCCGACAGTGATGTCGGAAGGCCGTTGGCCGGGTTGATGCCCAGGTCAGCGGCCTTTTTGCTTATGCATCGTCAGGGCCGGAGGCCGCCACGAGTGGACGGCTAGATGATCTTGCTGGGGACCATGCAGGGACCAGCGATTCAGGGCTTCGAGGGCATGCTCCGCTACCAGGCGACGGGTGCAAGGGCCGATGCCGTAGCGGCCTCGCCGGTATCTCAGCGGTATGCGTCGCCCCGCCCGCCTCTCTCGATAGTGGGCGAGTCCTGCCGCCCGTTGCTGGGGCTGAGGCGCGGCACGTCGTGCGCCGCGTCGTACGCCGATACAAGCTAGTCACCCCAGGGCCAGGCTGCGGTTTGGCTTGCGGTCTAGTTCGATCTCATTACGCTGGGGTCGGATGCGGCCACTAGAAGCTACTCTGGCGCGGTGGATCACGACCAGCCTCCAGTGGAGCTTCCTGTTCCCGTGACGAGTCGCGAACAGGACGCTGTGCGCATCCTGCTGCTGATTGACGGTGCGTGCGATCCACCCAGTCAGGTCGATCTGGCCGATCCTGGGCTGGCGGGTGCTGTCGGCGTGGTGCGCGCTCAAGTGAAGCTGCAGAAGTTGGACTTCTGGCTTCGCAACCCGGATTACCTTGCTGATGAACTGCTCACTGACTATGAGAGCAGCGGTGAACTGCAGCTGCTGACGAGAGCCGAGGAAATTCTCAACTCCGAGGAGCCTGAAGTCCGCTGTTACCCCATGCTGCGCCATCACTTCGGAGCCTACGAGCCCCTGGAGGACGCCTTGGCGGTGCTACGGAGTGCCGGCTTAGTCATACGGCGGCGACGTGGCACCGTTCAGCGGGTTCGCCAGCACGACTACTTCCTGATGCCGAGTGGTCGTGCCGTTGCGGCTGAGATCACCAGCACGTACCCGGTGTTCCAGTACTACGTCGATCGGGTGAAGTTGGTGCTGGCCCTGGCCGGCGAATCCGGCGGTAGTGAACTCAAGGCCCGCCAATACCTGCAGAGGGAGTATGCCGAGGCAGAGATGGGCTCAAGGATCGGCTCAGTGAGTGGTCGGGCCCGAGCTCGACTTGCAAGGCTTCGGGCATTGGAAGCGGACGATTCAGCGGCGGTGGAAGCATGAACGGGTCAGACGGACTGCTGGAATCGCGAATCGCAGCGAGCGCGAGCGTACCCGTTGAAGACGTGCGAGATGTGTTCGCCACTCATGGGCTTCCGCTCGTCTCGACGCCAGCGCGACCAAGGGGCCTTCGGGTCCACCGTCTTAGGGTGGCAGGCGTGCGAGCTGGATCCGTGGAACCCGGCCCGTTCGACACTCCACTGGTGTTCTCCCCCGGGCTGACGGGACTGGTGGCGTCCAATTTCCGCGGCAAGACCAGCGTTCTAGAGCTGGTGACCTGGTGCTTGCGAGGCGCCCCTCGCAATCTGCGAACCAGCGTCCGGGACTGGCTCAGCACCCTCGACCTCGATGCGGAGATCGCAGGACAACCTCTGGGGTTTCGACTCGATATTGTCGCCGGAGAGATCGTGTCGGCCGTCGTGCTGGCTGGCCCCAACGTAGCCGCACTGGCGTCCACGCGGGAGGCCGACCCCGCACGCGAGATCTCGGCCGTGCTGCGGGCCCAGAGTACCGAAAGCTTTGCCGAACAGATCCAAGCCTTCATGATGGACCGCCTCGATCTGCACCCGCTGGTCAGCACGTACAAGGAGACCGGAACCCAGACTCACGGATGGCCCGCTTATTTCGGGGCGCTGTACCTGCCAGCAGGTGGAGACAAGGCGCTTCTTGGGGATCATGCGGCCGCCGGACTGCCCGGCCGATTGCTGCAGGTGTTCCTTGACCTTCCTGCGGCGGCCGCACTCACCCGCGTAAAGACCGCCCTTGGCGTTCGCGTTGCAACTCGCAAGACCCGCCTGACCGCGGAGGCGTCGGCTGCCGCTCAGCAGAAGGGCAAACGGGAGGAGCTTCAGCAGGAGCTGGACCAGGCGATCGCGCATCTCCAGACGGTGGCCCCCGTCAGCCCGGGCGGAGATGAGAGCCTGGCCGATCTCGCGAGCCGGGCTGTCAACCTTGCTGGCCTTGTGGCAGATGCCCAGCAGGAATGCACTGACCTGCTGCAGAGGTACAGGCGCGCGCGAAGCGAACGGCAGCGAAATGAGCGGCAACTAAACGATGTAACGGAGAGCGCCACCGCCCGCCTGTTGTTCCACGGCCTCGACCCCAAGGCGTGCCCACGCTGTGATCAGGAGATCGAGGAGGAACGTCGTCGCGGGGAACGGGAAGCTCACGCGTGCGCAGTCTGCTCCCGGCGCGTTGATGGTCCGGATGATGCCCCGGAGGAGGTCAAGGCTGAGGCAGAGGCCCGGCTGGAAGCCAGCACGGAAGCCGAGAGGCTGGTGCGGCAGGAGCTCGACCGAGCGGAGGCTGAACGGGGACGGTTGATCATTGAGCTGGCGGCGATGGAAGACCGGCTACGGCTTGCCCGCTCTGCGGCCAATCTGCCGGAATGGGTGGCCGCCCAGGAACGAGTGCTCCGCCTCGAGGGCGCTCTGAGCGTTTACCCCGAGCTGGCGCCGGCCAAGGTCGACCCGGTCGAGGAGACGGCGATCAAGGTCCTCAAAGCTGCGGACAAGATCCTAGAAGAGGAGAGTAAGAACGCTGCCGCCGAGGTCTTTGTCGACCTGAACAAGGAGATCGCCGAGCTAGGCCGCCGGTTCGGGATGACCTCGCTGGAGCGGGTCGAGATCGATCGGGCCGCACATCTCAAGGTCACCCAGGACGGCGGCGTCACCGATGGATTCGGGGATCAGAGCGCCGGTGCGAGGCTTCGCTTGCGCATCGCGGTGGCTATCGCACTCCTCCGCGTCGGTGCGGCAAAGAAGCTGTCGACGCACCCTGGCCTGCTCCTGATCGACAGCCCTAAAGCCGAAGAGGTCCAGGACCTCGACGCGCACACGCTCGTCCGAGAGCTCTCGGCTCTGGCCGTGGCTGAGAACCTGCAGATCCTGGTGACGACAGCCGACCCGGACCTGTTTAAGGACGAGAAGGTGAAGGGGAGCGTACTCGAGGCGACAGACGGTAAGCCTCTATGGTGAGGGCCACCGCAGCCGCACAGGGAGGGGACCAGCCGCCATGGTGCAGCTCGCCGAACGTCTGAGCGCCCTGGCGGGCAGCGGGCAGCCGATCAGCTTCTCCGCCGTGGCGCTACCACTTGAGACCGTCGTTGACGAAGTTGCCGAGGTTGCCGCCGGCCCGTTCGCGCCGTTTCTGGCGGAAGCGATTGTGCATGCCTACGACCTGAACGACGGCCGCTGGGAAGCCGCAGCTGGCAACTTCCCGGCCGGACTGGCCAGTCAGCGAAGCCTGCTCCAACTCACGTCCGTCGTGGAAACTCTGCTGGCCAGCTCAGCCACCACCCAGGCCATGGCGAAGCCGCTGAACAGAGTCCTGCTTGACGACTTCCCGCAGGCCGTGCAAACCGCTCCTTTGCTCGCCGCTGCCCGTCTGGAAGGCGCGGTCCGCCTCGCGGTCTCCAAGGCCGTGTCCCCCCACAAGGTGATGGACACAATTGAGGAGCTGCCGACCGACAGCCCCGAGGACTTCCTCGACCGCTTGCCGAGGATCCTCGGAGTCGCGCTCGACTGCTGGTCCGCCGATACCACCGTGGCCTCGACTCTGCGCACAATCCTGGAACGGCTCTCCCACGACGAGGCCGCGGACGTCGACGCGCTCTTCGAACTCGGATGCGACCGGCTCCGCAGCGCTCTGACCTCTCGGGATCTTGCGAACGTCATCGCGGAGCTCACCAGCGCACGCACCTACTTCGCCACCGCAGCCGCCGCCGAGGAGGCCCGGCACGACGCTGAGGCGTACACCGCAGTGTGCGACGCCGTCCTTGGGTTCACTGCCGCCGACGCGGGAAAGGTCAGCTCGGCGGCTGACCGGATCGAGCGCGCCCTGGAACAGCGGACCGCGTGGCTGCTCGGCACCCATCAGCCCGCTTGGCTTCAGCCGCGATTGGCCGCCGAGGTCGGCTGGGCCAAACTACTGCTTCAGTTGCGTGCCGCGGCCGAACACCTCCAGCAGCCGGTTTGGATGAACTCCTGGGAGGCGCTGGACACGGTTCTCTCCGTGTACAGCGCGGCCCGCACTGTACGCCCTGTGGGCGGTGACAATGAGGGAATGGAAGGGCTCGCTGCACTGGTTGAGCCCGCCATCGAGGACGGGTTCTTGCGTCAGCAGTCTTTCCTCGCTGCGCTGCGCCGCGCTGCCGAACGCCCGGAAGAGCATCCCGGAGGCGGCTTCGACGAGGCGACAGCGTCGATCATCCTCGCCAGGGTGGACGCGCGCGTGCCGTCGAGCGAGCCTGGCGTGCCTCGCTCATCGACTACTGAGGATGACAGCGATGAGGACCCTGGAGGGGCCGAGCGTCTGTACCGAATCGCCCCTACCCTCGTGCAGACCCTCGGCTTCGACGGAGCGTCGGAGTTCTCCGCCGGGCTGAGTGACACCGCACTCGCCACCGCCGAAGGCCTTGCGTACAACAGCGACGTTGGGCGGCTCAAGGCCTCCGACCCGCTGATCGTCCCGCTCCTGACCAAGATCCTCAGGGAGCTAAGCGCCTTCCCTGCCTTCATCGGCGACGTTCGACACACGTTCAGCGCCCTGGTCGAGGAGACCCTGCTGTTTCTGAAGAGTAGGGCTGACCTCAGTCGCAGTGGGCTCTTCGGCCCTGGCAAGAAGGACGATCCGCCGTACGACTACCGGCGCAAGCCCGAGCGAGGGCAACGAAAGGCAGTCGAAGGAGACCTGCAACGCGACTTCCACCACTGGCTGGAACACGGGAAGCTGCACGCCTCCGTCAGCGTCGAACCCGTGAACGTGGCGATGGGACGCGCCGACGTCCTGGTCCAATTCGGCTCCCTCCGGTACCTCACCGAGATCAAGCAGGATCCCGACGACAACAGCCGCGAGCACATCGAGGACGCCTACCTGACACAAGCGGCGGAGTACTCCAACACCAACGCGCCCTTCGGCCAGCTCTTGGTCCTCGACCTCACACCCAAAACCAGCACGAGCGGCACCCGACGGATCGACGAGCTGGTCTGGACGACTAAGCACCTCCCCGCCGGAGCCATTACTGACAGGGCCGTTGTGGCCGGGATCGTAACCGGAAACCGCATCACGCCCTCCGCGTACACCCACTGACGATCAATCGGCTGGTCAGCAGCGGCCCAGCGCACTGCCCGACGCAACCTGGTCCGGCCTCGTGCCACTGGTTGCCCGAAAACCGCGGGTGCGATCGGCCACCGCCCACTACCGTGGCGCGCGGTGACCTACTGGCTAGTTGGGAGGACCCGCAAGCAGGCTGGCCTACTGGACCAGCCGTAGGTGGCGCACGGGGGCCTCGGCCATGGTCGAAGCGCCTGCGTTGGTTGCTTGGCGCAGATCAGGAGCCGGCTGCCGGTCTGCTGCCAGGTGCTTGCTGAGGGTCCGGCCAGCGTTCTCGATAGCGCTTTTGTCCGGATGCAAGTAGCGCTGGGTCGTGGTGATGTGGCCGTGGCCTGCGATCTTCTGAAGGACGTGGATGGGGACGCCGGCGTCGGCGAACCAGGTGAGGCCGGTGTGCCGGAGGTCGTGCCGGCGTAGGTACTCGTAGCCGAGGCTGACGACGACTTCGTCCCAGTGGGTGGCGTCGCGGAGGATGGCGGTGGTGATCCGGCCGCCGCGCGGCCCGGTGAAGAGGCGGGCCATGGGGTCGTTGCCGACCACGTTCATGCGCCAGTTCACGAGGTCGCGGATCTCTTCGATGATGGGGACGGTGCGCCGCCGCTTGCCCTTGGTGCCCTTGTCGATGAGGCCGCCGGGGCCGGTGGTGGTCTGGCGGCACAGGTCCCAGGTCCAGTCGAAGCGGTTGATGTCCTTGACGCGCACGCCCGAGACCTCGCCGATGCGGGCGGCGGTGCAGGCGGCGAAGCGGACGATGTCGCCCCAGCCGCGGTAGTGATTGTGGGAGCGCTCGACAAGGGCGTTGGCGAGTTCGTCGAGGGCGTCCCAGTCGGCGAGGGCGAGGGAGCGGGGATCGTCGAGTTCGTCCTCGGCTTTCTTGTAGAGGCGCTGCCAGCCGCTCATCCGTGAGGGGTTGAAGTCGATGAGGCCGTCACGGACGGCCTGCTCCATGATGCGGACGAGCGGGGCGAGACTGTTCTTGACGGACGACACGCTGAGCCCGTCGGCGATCCATGAGTGGAGGGCCCGGTCGGTGATGCCGTTGGTGATGCTGGTGACGGGTATGTGGCCGATGGCCGGGGTGACGCGCAGCTTCCAGCCGGCGGTGTAGGGGTCGAGGGTGGTGGTCTCCAGGCCGCGCATTGCCAGGTCCCAGTTCTCGTCGCCGTACTCGGTGAGGGTCATGGTGAGGGTCTTGGGGGTGATGCCGCGTGCTGCGGCCCGTTCCATGCGGGCGATCCAGGCCTCGGCTTCCTCCTCCGTGGGGACGGAGGAGGAAGCCGACTTGCGGCCGCCGCCGTTGGGGTCTGTCCAGCGCACGCGGGCGCGGTAGCGGAACTGTGGGCGGCGGTCGGGGCGGTGCTCGATGTCGGTGGTGAGGTCGACACCCATGGGGACGAGCCGGGTGTGGTCGGACATTCAGGCTGCCTCGGATGGGTCGGTGCGCTTCTGGGTGAGCCACACCTGGGTGTCGGGGATGCTGTACAGGTAGAGCCGGGGCGCGATCTGCACGAAGGGCGGTCCCTGCGGGGGAGTGGCAGAACGCCAGCGCCGCAGGGTCGAGGGGTCGACCTTCAACAGTGCGGCGAGTTCCTCGGTCGAGTACCAGCCGCTGTGCAGGAGGTCGAACTCCGCTGCCGGATCGGGCTGGTGCGCGGGGTCGGCGGCGACGGTCGGGGTCGGAACCGAGAGCCGGCTTACGGCGGGAACGCGGGGTCGGGCGTACATGGTCTCCCTCTGGCGGGGTGGTGGAGCCGCTTGGGCTCGGCCGGGCACGCCCACAGTCACTTGTCCGCCTGGACGAGCGGAACAGGGGTCGGCGTGCTGAACGGGGCAGACCGTACGTACGTGAGGTTCTTCGAGGCGCGTCGAGACCCGGCGGGCACACCGGGTGGAAGGCGACGGGATGTCTGTGACCGCCGCGGACGGCCCACTGCCACCGGGAGTCTGCGCAGGTCACCCCGGGTTGAGGGGGGTGCTTCTCGGTGCTGGCTGCGATGCATGCCGCAGCTGGCGCTCTTGCCTGGTGGGTCGCGGCCAGGGCGCCGGGCGAAGGCCCGGGAGTACCCTGAAAGCGATGGCAGGCGAGGAGTCGCGGCTACGTTCCGTGACGAACGTAAGGAGTGCTGGCCAGTCGGCACCCTACGTCGAGTCGAGGCTAACTCAAGAGCTGCGGACTTTTAATCCGTAGGTTCAGGGTTCGAGCCCCTGGCGGCCCACAGCACCGAGAGCCAGGTCCGACACCAACTGACCTGGCTCTTTCTGTTTTTGATGCCTTTTCGAGGTGCGCCGCTGGCCTTCGATGGGTCTTTGTTTTGCCCTACTTTGTTCTCCTGCGGGGACTGAGCGGGGATACAGCCGCCGAGTTGCCCCCTTCGGGCCCCCTTCCACCCACCTACAGCAACATCCACCGGCGTCCACGATCAGGCCGGATAGTCACCGAACGTGGGCGTGTCCCAGCGCCGACGGGCACGCGAAACCATCAGGATCGTTGGGACGACGGCCGAGCTGGTGCGCTGGCTGCGCCAGTGACGGGCGGGGCGGGGTGGGACGTAGGTGAAGCCGGCGGGCCAGATCAAGGGTTGGCCTCCATCGCCCTGCCGGGTGGCAGAGTGGGCCCCTGGCTGGGCCTGGCCGGCCTGCCGGTGTCGGCCGTGGGGCCGGTGTCCAGCCCCGGAGCGTCGACCGGGCGCAGGGTGGTGCCGTCCGCCACCACCCAGGCCCACTGCGTGTCCTCCCCCAGGCGGACACGGGCGATCCAGGGCAGTCCCGGCCCAGGCTGGCGTCGTACGGTGACCAGGCCAGAGCGCCACTGGCCGCCGGCACGAACCCACGCGAGGCGCCAGCAGCGGTCTGCGTCGTCCGGGGCGGGTTCGCCGGCCAGCTCGGAGGGCACAACGACGGCATCCCGCCACCGGCCGAAATGCGGCGCGCCGGACGGGGGCGCGCCGTTGGGCTCAGGCGCGGGCCGGATGGTCTGCTGGTTGTAGAGGAACCACCCCCACCTCTCGGTGCCGGGCCCGTTGTCGCCCTCCCCCCACTGCACATGGACCACCCACACGGCGCTGCCGGGCGGGCGCCGCCACACCGTCAGCATGCCGGGCCGCCACTGGCCCCCGAGCCGGATCTCGACCAGCCGCCACCGACGCACGTCCCGGGAGGCGCCGGGCAGCGTCATCAACTCGCGCGGTGCGCGTTCGGCGTCGCCCGGGTGCTCGGAAGGGCGGACGGGACGGGAGAAGGGGACGGAGGCGGTCACGTATTCCATTATTCGATCGAATGTTCGAGTGACCAACAGTCAGTGCTCTTGGCAAGCGTTTTGGGCGCCCTGATTGATAACGATTTAATCTCGCCACGAGGGTGCGGAAATGGGCGGATGGTTAATAAGTGCAGGTCAGAGAACTTCAGTCGAGTGTGGGCCTGGCCCATGGGTCTCGAAAGCGTGCCGTGAAAGCGTCACGCTTGTGGCAGAGTGTTCCTGTCATCGAAAGGGGGACCTGTTGAGCAAGCGGCCGGAGCCTGGTGTCACCATGACGCGGGCCGAACTTCACGACACCTTCGGTGGCAACCGGCAGAGCGGGATCTCTATCTCCAACAGCGCCGAAATGATCCACTTGTTCTCCGACCCGACGGTGTCCGGGAGGTTTGGGGCGTCCCTCACCGACGGTTGGGGGGAGGGCGGCGTATTCCACTACACCGGTGCTGGTCTGCGGGGAAACCAGACGATGACGCAGGCCAATCGGGCCCTGCTGACCCACAAGGATGTCGGCCGCAGCCTCTATGTGTGGCGGCGGGACCACGATCGGGTGTACCGCTGTCTCGGGCAGTTCGAGGTCGACGCGGAGGCGCCGTACTACTCTGCGGACGCCCTTGACGTCGATGGCGAGATGCGAACTGTGATCGTGTTCCGGCTGAGGCCCGTCGGAACCGTCGCGCCCGGCGCCCCCATGCTCCCTTCCGCGCCAGCGGACGAGGCCCAGGTCATCGAGACCGAGAGACTTGCGGACCCGATGACGCAGCTACGCCGCCGTGCGAACCGCGTGCCCGCCAAGCAATCCGAACGTGTCCTCCTTGCCCGTTACGCCGACCACCTCAGCGGCCTCGGGCACAAGGTTGGACGCCTCCAGATTCAGCCGGAAGGCGAGCGAGTCCCCTTCCAAGTTGATCTCTACGACGAGACCGACAACGTGATCTTCGAGTGCAAGGCAAGCCCCACTCGGGAAGCCGTCCGCCTCGCCGTCGGCGAGCTCATTGACTACCGCAGGTTCGTCACGCCGACACCCCGGCTGGCCGTCCTCACACCGACCAAACCGCGCAAGGACCTGATCGACTTGTGCGGGTCGCTCATGATCGAGGCGATCTGGCCCAACGACGACGACACCTTCACATCGAGCTTCGACTGAGGCCGGGGCCGGCCGTCCAGGGCCATGCCCCGACCTCGTCGTAGAACGTCGCGCGCAGAGTTGTCTAGGCGCTGCGGGCGACGGAATTGCCCTGCCATCGCGTGAACAGGAGCCCTTCCAGGATATGGCTGAATCCCAGGATCAGCGGAACACCCCTGCCCCCTCCGAGCTCAAGCCGCTGGTTTCCAAGCGCCGGCTGCGCCGCTACGTGAGGCTGGCTGGCCTCTACGCGTTGAGAGGCGCGGCGACGGCTGCGGGGACAGCGATCGTCACCGTGCCCATCTGGTGGCTGCAGCAGCGGTGATCTGCTCCTGCGGGGCCGTCCATTCGCCGGAGCGCGAAGGATCGGCCCCGCGGGTCGCTGCCCGAGTCGGGCGCAGCCGACGTCGACCAGCAGGCGAGCGGCGAGCCGGCGTGGCCCGACTCGTCCACTGCCCTGTCCTGGGCGGGCCGTCCACCGCTCAGCCCATCTCCAGTAGCCCGAGGAGGAACGGCGGTGCCAGTCGACGCATCGTCGCGCGGCCGTCGTCGTCGGTGATGCGCAGCGTCGCGTTGGTCGCGTCGGTCATGAACAGCAGGTTCAGGGCGGTCGAGGCCTGCTGCCCCGGAGTCGGGGCGGGCTCCGCCAGGCCGATGGCCAGAAAGACCCTGTCGACCGGGAACACCATGCCCATCGCCCAGCGCTCCACGGCCTTGGCGGGCTGTCCAGCGGTCAGCTCGCTCTCGGTGGCGGCGCAGATCTCCTCCGCCCAGCCCGGTATCTGCCCTGCGGCCGTCCAAGCGGCTCGCAGCCGGGCCGTCGTGGCATCTCGCGCGATGCTGAACAGGTGGTTGGCGGCGTTGTTGGAGGGGAGGTCCGGGAGCTGGTGTGGGGGGTCGGCAGTGACGGCCGCGAGTGGATCGCCCGGGTCGGTCTCCAGCAGGTGAGCCGGCCACTGCGGCATACCGCCATCGACCAGCCCGCGCGCGTAGCCGGCGAGTGTGTCCGGCGCCAGCTCCCCGGGACCGGCCATCACCGCGACAGCCGCGTGGTAATGCCGGCCTGTGCGGTCCAGCGCCTCCGCCTGGGAGGCTCCGGGGTCGAACTTGGCGGCGAACTCGGCCGCGGCAGGCTTCAGAAGGGCTCCCACCTGCCGATCGATCTTCCCAAGGCGCCGGTCGACTGCCGTGGGACGGCGCTCCCGACTTCCAGCCATCGCATCGGCGCCGTCGTGTACCCAGTCTTCAAGGTCGCCGTCCTCGGGTAGCGGTCCGAACCCCCGGTGCAACTGGTCCGCCACCTCGTGCGGGGCGCGGATGAAGGCGGCGCGGACGGTCTCCTCCGGTACCGGCAGGCCAGCGCCGAAGGCTCGCAGGGCGAGGTGACCGCGGTCAGCGCCCGGGCGCCGGTGGCGGGCCAGCCAGATGACCAGGTCGACCAGGCGGTCATCGGCCGTCGAGGAACTGCCGCCGGAGGGCTGTCCGGGGTACTCCCGATGGTGGGAGGGCAGCAGCGGGTTCGGGCGGCTGCGCCAGCGTTCGAGGTGGCGCGCCGATACCTGGATGCCGCGCTGCCCCGCGAGGTCGATCAGCCGGCGATCGGCGGGGCTGGGAGAGGTCCTGACCATGGGCTGAACGTAGCGCCAAGTCCCGTCACCCGGAGGTGTTGCAGTGAAGATGCCCGGCGGTTTCGGGGTCAGGTGTAGGGTCCGCCGCTTCGCCCGTCGTAGAACCCCCCGAGGTGCCCCCGCTTTGGGTGACCTGCCCCTTGCTCTGATGGGAGCACGAAGCCGGAGGGACCGGCTGGTACAGCGCCAACGCGCTTACGGAGGGGTAGAGATGGCAGGAGACTCGATCGGGCTGCCCGGAGCGGGTGGAGGGCACGAGGCGCGCAGGCGAACAGCAGCCAGGGCTCGGCGCCGGCGATATGCACGGCTGGCCGGCGTCAGCGCATTGCGGGGTGCGGCGTCGGCCGCGGGCGCGGCGGTGGTCAGCGGCGTGCTGTGGTGGCTGGACCACCGGTGAAGGGCGCGCTGCTGGCGCCCTGGCGTGGCCCCGGTCCAGGCCTTCCCGTCCCTCTCCCACGGCGGGACGAGAAGGCCCCGGTGCGGGCCGTCAGGCTGCCTCGGCGTCGTCGGCAACCCGGAGGCGGGCGCACAGCTCCTCGGCCTCGCGCAGGCCCTGGTCGAACGCGCCCTTCACCGCATCCTGGTCAGTACCTCGGGCGACGACCTCGATCGGGCCGCGCAGGCCGACCCGTAGCTCGACGGTGACCAGGGCGGCCAGGTCGGTGAACAGGTCCCGCTCGAACTCCCAGGTCGCGCGGCTGCTGATCGGCAACTCGTACAGCACGGTGCCGGTGTGCCGGTCGATCCCCGCCACGACGAGGTGGACGACCTCGCAGTGCGGGGGCCGCTCCCAGAGCCGCCCGCCTCCGGTCCACGGGACGGGTTCGGCAGGTACCTCGGCCGGGCGCAGCTGGGCGGAGCGGCTGATCTCGTGCACGCTCGCGTTCCAGCCCGCGACGATCGCCTGAGCGATCTCCCTGGTTGTCGAGGCCACCTCGAGGCCGCCGAGGTCGAGGACGAAGGCGAGGGGGACGGCAGCCCGCCGGTTCTTGACCGGCACCAGGGCGGCCGCCTTCTCCGCGTTCTCGCGGTCCAAGGAGGGCAGTACGGAGGTGTAGGTGTCGGCGGTCAGGACGATCGTGGCGTGCCCGAGGACCTCCTGGACGACCTTCAGGTCCGCTCCGGCGCCGAGGAGCAGGGTGGCGGCGAGGTGCCGCAGGTCGTGCAGTCGGACCGGGGGCAGGCCCAGCCGGGTGCACAGCAGCTCGAACCGGTCGGTCAGGTAGTCCGGGTTGATCTCCTCGCCGTCCTCGCGGACGAATACGGAATCGATCGCCGGCCACGGCAGCCCGGCCTCCGCCGCCTCCTGCCGCGCTTCCGCCATGCGGTCGCGGTGGTCCCGCAGCTCCTGGAGGGTGTGGCTGTCGAGGGCGATCGTGCGGACGCTGTCCGCCTTGGGGTCCTTGCCCAGCGGCTTGCCGTCGACGGTGACGACCTGCCAGTCGATGGTGATCACGGCGGTTTCGAGACTGGTCTTCGCCCACTTCAGCCCGGCGCCCTCGCCCCGCCGCAGGCCCCGGAAGATGCACAGGTGCCAGAACGCGCGCAGCCAGTCGCCCTCCACGGCGTCCAAGAAGGCGCCGGCCTGCTCGGGGGTCCACACCATCACTTTGGACGGCTTCTCACCGGTGCGCTTCCACTCATCGACGCGTTCCGGCGTCCACAGCAGGGCCTTCGGCCGTTTGCCGGAGGGCAGGTCGACCAGACCCGCCCAGTTCGTTGGTATTCGCAGCTCCTTGACCGCCTGGGTCAGGGCGGACCGCAGGGTGGCGCGGATGCGGTGCATCGTCGCGGGCTCGACGATCCGCATCTGCGGGTGCTGCTCGCGCTTGGGGATCTCCGGCGGCGGCACGGCGGGCGGCTGAGCGCCGGCCTTCGGCCGGCCCGGCTTGCGGCCGTACTGGGCCTTCCACTCCGCGTACTCTGCACGCGCCTTGGAGATCAGCGCCAACTCGTACGCGATGACCAGGTTGCGGGCCGCGATCGCGTCGAACATGTCCCGGATCGGTTGGGCCGTCAGGTCTTCGAGCTTGATGTCGCCGAGCGCGGGGATCAGGTAGTTCCTGATGTGGCTGGAGTAGGAGCTGACCGTCGTCGCCTCCAGCGTCTTCTTCCCCTTCAGCCACTTCGTGAGGAACTGGGCGACGGTCGTACGGTGGTCGATCACCTCGGCCCGGGTGGACTTGCCGATGACCTCCGCCAGCGCGGCCTCGGCTGCGTCCTTGTCTTCGTATCCGAGGCGGCGGTCCCGGCGAGGCTTGCCGTCCGGGCCGGGTTTGAGTGGCAGGTAGTAGCCCCAACTCCCCTGGGCCTTCTTCCCCTTGAGTTTCGGGCAGCGGGAGCCGAGTTCGCGAGTCTTCGGCTTCCCGCGGGCGTCCAGGACGAGGTTGCCGACGTCATCGCGGACAGGCTCGCGGCAGGTGCATCGGCGGAACACGGAGCCGACCTTGTTGGTGTTGCGGCTCACCGTGTCACCTCCGGGCTGATCTGATCGGACAGGTGGTGCGGTCGCGGAGTCATGGCCTCTCATCCGGATCGTGGCCCGCGCGGGGCCTGGCGTCGGTTCGGCGCCCACAGTCACCCGGGCTGGGCCGGTGAGGGAACAGCCCGTGTGAGCTGGGTGAGTTGGCGACCGTACGGCCCGGATGATGTTGAGTCGCGTTGTGCCTGGACGGGACTGGCCTCGGCCGGGGCCCGTGTGGACGGGGTTGGACCGGACTAGACAGGCGTGGTCTCAACTGGCCAGGAGCCGTTCGTATTTCCGCTGGTGGAGGCCAGATGCAGGCCCTCGGCCGAGGCGCTGCTGAATCCCGTCAAGGCCGCCATTTGCGGTTCGCATGGCTGCTGACCTGCATGAATGTGGGCGGGGATGTACCACATGGTGTCCAAGAGACCCGGGCTGAGACAGGTGAGGCCACAGGTGGACGGCGGGACGGAAGAGCCGTCTCCGGGCCAGGGTTCGGTCATGACGACAACCGAGACGACTTCTTCCGAGCTGGACCCGCAGGTGACCGAGACCCCGCAGGCGCTGCCAGACCCGCAGGTGCAGCCGACCATGACCGTGCCGGAGGCTGGCCGGTACTTCGGCCTTCAGAAGGCGGCGAGCTACAACGCGGCCCGGCGCGGGGAGATCCCGACGATCACGGTCGGTCGGCGCCTTCTGGTGCCCACGGCGAAGCTGCGCGTTCTCCTCGGCCTCGATGCGGCGGCCACCACGAATGCGGCGGCCTGACCGGTCCCGGGCCCGCCACCCATCTGCCGGACTGCGGCCCCGGCACACAACCCTGGTAGGAGGCAACCGTCATGCCCTGGTTCGCCGTCGGCGACAGCACGTACGACCACCCCAAGGCTCTTGCGGCGGGCAACGCCGCGATAGGGCTCTGGCTGCGCTGCGGCGCCTACGCGAGTGCCCATCTGACCGATGGGGTGATCCCCGGCGCGGTGGCATCGAAGAGCGGCACCGGGACGCAGGTCCGCAAGCTGCTGGATGCCGGCCTGTGGCACGCCGCCCGCCACAACTGCCCGAGGTGCCCGCAGGTTCGGGAGGGCGACTACGTGATGCATGACTACCTGGATGCGAACCCCAGTCGTCAGCAGGTCCAGGAGCGGCGTCGGCGCGCGGCGGAGAAGAAGCGGCAGCAGCGCGGCGGTGGCCGTTCGTCGCTGGACGAGGACGATTCTCCGCACGATCGGGGACCGGATCGTGATGCCGCCCGGGGAAACGGTGCTGGCCAGCGGCCCGAGTCCCCGGGGGACGGCGGCGGCCCTCGTGCGCGCCCGGCCCCTTCCAGCCCCTCCCGAAGGGAGGGGGCTGGTGTGGGTGCGAGGTCTGAAGGTGGGTGGGGGGCGGCGCGCCGGCACCCGCTGCCGGACGGCTTCGCGCCGGATGAGGCCGCCCTGCTGTGGGCCGCTGCCGAGGGTCACACCGATCGCCTCGGCGGCCAGGCGGGGCTGGAGGCCACGACGGCCGTGTTCACGGACTGGCACCGCGGCCGGGCTACGCAGGGCGCGGACTGGCCGGCGCTGTGGCGCAAGTGGGTCCGGGAGCAGCGGGCGCAGCCGGGGGTGCCACCGGGGGCCGCACCTCGACGTCGTGGCCGTTCGGCGCAGCATCGCGGGGCTGCCGATGCTGCTCGGGTGTCGGTGGCACAGCGGTTCGCTGACATCGAGAAGGAGATCGCGATGGAGGAGGTCCGGCCCGGACCGGCCGGATCTGCGGGGGCCAGAACGTTGGCGCTCGTTGGTGCGCTGCCCGTTGCCGGGCGGCGAAAGCAGGCGGACGTGATGCCCGGCCCGCGTCCCCTGATGGCCGCGCTCCCTGGTGGGCGCGAGGAGGCGGTGGAGCTGGTGGACGTGCTGGAGGCGATCGCCGAGCACGGCCAGGCGACCGCGGTTGCGATGTACGGCTGGCGTCAGGTGGCCGCGTTGCTCGCGATCCCGGATCCGGCGTCCGGCGAGGGGTGATCGATGCTGCCGCGTCGGGGGCTGGCCAGGTGCCGGCGGTGTTGTCGGCCGGTCCACTGGACGGTCACCGCGTCCGGGGCCCGCCTGGCCGTTGATCCGGAGCCGTCGGAGCAGGGCAACACGGCGGTCTACCGGGACGGCGCGGGTACGGCCCGGTCGCGTCGGCCGACCCGGGAGCTGCCGGTGCTGTCGTACGAACGCCTGTACGTCCCGCACATGGCGACATGTGGGGCGCGGCCGAGGAGTTGAGTGCGCTGTGAGTCAGAGTCGGCGGCGAAGCGCCGGGCGGGCGAGGGCACCACTCGTCCACCGGACGGTTACGCGCAGTTAATTGGCTTGCCTGTCCGTCAGCGGCAAGTGATCGGGTGGGGGCTGCTGCAGCTGGGTGAGGCGCATCGCTGAGAAGCGACGCGGTCCTTGCGGAGGGACGAAGGAGGAGTGGTCGATTTGCCGGATAGCTCTTACGCCGTGGTGCAGGAAGCTCTGCGTCGCTGGGGGAACGTAAAGCTGACCGAAGGCGGATGGTTGGCGAGGTGCCCCGCGCACGATGACCGGCAGAACTCGCTGCTGGTGCTCGCGGCCGGGGATGAGCGGGTCGAGCTGGACTGTCTGAGCGCTGGATGCGACCCGCAGGACGTGGCGGCGGCCTTGCGGCTCTGCGCGCAGTTCGTCGTGGTGCCGCCGCCGGCGTTCACCGACGGCCCGGGCTGGATCTGGCCGGGCTACGTACCGTCCGTCGGTCTGACGCTGATCGACGGCGAGGACGGCATACACACCCTCGCGGTGGCGTTGGACGTAGCCGCCCGAGTCTCTGCCGGGGCGGCGCTACCGGACGGCCAGCAGCCCCGGAGCGGGCGGAACGTGGTGGTGCTGACGGCTCCGCACACGACGGCGGGTGCCAAACAGCTGCTGACGGCGTCGGGTGCCAACCTGGAGCAGGTCGAGGTGGTCGAGGCCCTAGGTGGGCGCGGCGGCCAGAAGGGGCTGAGGCTGCCCGGGGACCTGGCGCAGGCGGAGGAACTGCTGCGCGGCTGTGGTGCTGAGCTGCTGGTTGTGGACGTCATGCTCGTGTGTCCCTACCGGGTACCGGCGGAGCGGGCTCTGCGGGCGCTCGCGGAGCTGTCGAATCGGCTCGGAACCGCGGTGCTGGCCGTGCGTGAGGCCTCCAAGCGGGCGGGCTGGCTGGCCTCCCGCCGGGCGCAGGCGGCCGCGATACTGGCGAGCACGGCGGCGGTGCACATGGCTGTGCACGGGTCGGAGCCGTCGATGGCGTTGGTGCCGGTGGCCAGTGAGTCGTGGAAGGTGATGGGCGGCCTGCAGTTCCATCAGGCAGGTCGCCACCGGCCGGTGGTGTGGCGCAGCCGCTTCCCGCGCGGGACGTATCACGCGATCGAGGACGCCGACCTCTGCCGCCGCCGCCCGGCCAGCAGCGGGGCATACAGGTTCCTGGAGCAGTTGCTGGCCGGGGGGCCGGCGCCTGCCAGGGAGGTGCTGGCGGCAGCGGCGGCGGTCGGGCTGTCGTCGCGCACCGTGCAGCGGGCTCGCACGCAGCTTGGAGTCGTGGCGACGAAGACGGCCCGTGGGTGGGTGCTGTCCCTGCCGCCGAAACACGTAGGCCGGTGAACGGGCTGGGCCTCTCCCCGCGCGGGGAGAGGCCCAGCCGGGCGGTCAGCGGGTCGGCTGAGGGCTGGTGCTCGGCTGCGCCGGGCTGCGGGTGACGCTCGGGCTCGGGGACGGGGAGGCGGTCGGCAGGATCGTGGCCGGGGCCCCGGTGGTGGGCGCGGGCGGGGTCGGGGCGGTGATCACCTGCGTGGCGGTGACGGTCACGGTGACGGTCGGGGCGGGTTCGGTCGCGGTCACGGTGGCGGCCGGGGCCGTGATCGTGGGGACGGGCGGGGCCGGGCTGAGGGCGGCCGGGCTGGCGAGCTCTGCAGTGGACGGCGAGCAGACCGGGGCAGCCGGGGCGATCGGCGCGGCGGGGATGGACGGAAGGGCTGCGGGCTGGGCCGGGGCGGGGCTGAGAAGGACGGTGCTCGGGGTGATGGGGGCGG
Source organism: Kitasatospora sp. NBC_01560 (assembly GCF_045208415.1). Lineage (NCBI taxonomy): Bacteria > Bacillati > Actinomycetota > Actinomycetes > Kitasatosporales > Streptomycetaceae > Kitasatospora > Kitasatospora sp. NBC_01560. Next base: position 7,036,397 of record NZ_CP109364.1, read on the forward strand.
CCGGTGCAGCCGGGGAGGAGGCCGAGTGTGAGGCGACGGTGGTACCGGTGGTGAAGGCGGCGACGACGGCGAAGGCGACGGCCGCGTGGCGGGCGGTGATCCGGTGGGTCAGAGCCATGGTTGGTCTCCTTGAGTGTGGGCCGGGGGTTCGCGGTCCCCGGCTGGCGCTACCAGCCTCGCAGAGAAATAGACTCAAGTCTATAAAACAGACCAGAGTCTGTTTCTGGCTGGTCGGGCTCGACATGACACACCGGCAACAACCGTGCACTGTGACCTGCCGATCGATTCCGGTCCGAGGGGAGGCACGTGAAGCAGCCACTGTCGGCCCTGCCTGCGCGCCGCCCGGGCAAGGCGGCCCAGCGCCTGTACGCCGACCTCGCGGCCACGCCCCCCGCAGTCCGCCGCCGCTTCTACGAAGGGCTGGCGCCCAAGGACTGGGCGCAGGTCCTCGCCGCCGCCAAGGCGGAGGCCGGCACCCCCTACGCCCTGTGGGCGGACGACCCGGTCGGCTTCGTTGAGGACGTCCTCGGGGAGAGCCAGTGGAGCCGCCAGCGGGACATCCTGGAGGCACTGGTCGACCACCGCCGAGTCGCCGTTCCCTCGTGCTTCGGTTCCGGGAAAACCCACATCGCCGCCCGCGCCGCGGTCTGGTCCTCCGTCGTCCATCCGCCAGGCACCGCCCTGACCGTCACCACCGCCACCCGGGCCCGCCAGGTCCAGCGGCAGATGTGGCCCCACATCCGCCAGATCGTGGCCCGCGCCGGCCTGCCGGGTGAAGTCGGCGTCACACAATGGAAGATGCCCGACCACCACGGCTCCGATGTCGTCGTCGCCTACGGCTTCTCTGCTCCGGACCACGACGAATCCGCCGTCCAGGGCATCCACGCGCCCCGGCTGATGTTCATCGTGGACGAGGCCGGCGGCATCGGCCGGATCATCGGCGCCGCAATGCGAGGTGTCCTCACGGGCGAGCACACCCGCGCCCTGCTGATCGGCAACCCGCCGACCGACGACGAGGGCAGCTGGTTCGAGCAGACCTGCTCGGACCCGGCGGTGCACGTCCTGCCGATCAGCGTCTACGACACCCCGCTGCTGTCCGGAGAGAGGACCCGGCGGTGCCGCTCCTGCCCGCCGCAGGCTCCGGTACACCTGCTTGCCTCCCACCTGGTCGACCCGGAGTGGGTGGAGGACACCATCCGCGACCACGGCGAGGACGCGCCGTTCGTCACCGCCAAGGTCCACGCCAACTTCCCGCGCGGAGGGCAGGCGCGGGCCATCCCGGCCGCCTGGGTGGAGGCCGCCTCCGAGGCAGGTGAGCCGGACGGCGACGGCTACCTGCCGCTGAACAGCCTCGGTCTGGAGACCGAGACCAGCGAGCACCTAGTCAAGCCGGGCGCCTGGGTGCGGCTGGGCGTGGACGTGGCAGCCGGCGGCGGTGACGAGTTCGCCATCAGCCGGGCCGTCGGCGACCTCGTGCAGCTGCGCCACGCCGCGGCGGGCCCGGAGAACGCGGACGCGGTCGCGGTCGCCGGTGTCGTCCTGCGGGAGATCAGGGCCGCGCAGCAACTCGCCCAGGCGCTCGGCACCACCGCGCCGGTCCGAGTCAAGATCGACGCGAACGGGGTCGGCTGGGGGGTGGCGGGACTCCTGGCGGCCTGGGGCCGGGAGGGGCTGCACTCGGCGGAGATCGTCCCGGTGATCGCCCATGAGGCGCCGGGGCGAGACGATGAGACGGCGACGCTGCGGCCGGCCTCGCAGCGGGACGAGATGTGGTTGGCGGCCAGGGCGCTGCTGGTCCCGCGCAGCGCGGCGCTCCGGCTCCGCCTGGACCCGAGGACCCTCGCCCAGCTGGCTGCGCCGAAGTACGGCACGAACGCCAGCGGGCGGACCATGATCGAGTCGAAGCGGTCCATGGTGGCCAGAGGCGTGCGCTCACCGGACCGGGGAGAGTCCGTGCTCCTCACCCTGTACGAGCCGCAGACGCGCCGGCGCAAGGTCCGGCTGATCGCGTAGGGACCACATTTCGTGCTTGCAGGCAGATCCCGTCTGTTAGACGCGTTTCGGAGGCGAAGGTTGCGTTCATTCCTCTGTGATAGAAGTCACACGAAAAGAGGTGGCGATATGGGGTTTGTCAGTTATTGAATCGTTGACGAGCCGTGCTTGGCATATGCCGACGGTCTCGGGGGATGCAAGAGGGTTGGCGGGGGCGTGTCAAATTCGGGACGAGTGTAAGCGCCTCACCCCTCTATTTCTCCTTACTCGGACAACTAGGTCGAGACAGGAGTCCTTCCGCCCCACGTCGGAAGCACTCCTGCCCCTGGCGAGAAAAGGATGAATCAGTGTTCAAAATTCACTTCATGCGCCGTGAAGCCTGCCCCCGTCAGGCTGTGACGAAAGGAGTTTCGGAATGACATCTGCAGCCGCACCGAAGCTCGCGCATGAATGGGTTATCGCCGCGTACGTTCCCGTCGACGAACAAGGCGCTGCATATGCACGCCGACGCGGCGTCTACCGCGTCCCGGCAACCACCAAGGTTTCCTCCGCCGAGGTGATGTGCATTCACTGCCGCAGGCCCTACGACGAGGCCCTGCACACCGAATGCGCCGGTTCCGACCCCACCCTCCACGGGGGCCCCGTCGGCACCCGTAAGCGCCGCACCCCCGAGCCGCACACCGAGGGGGCGGTCGCCAAGCCCACCATCACCGGCAACTCCAACGCCGCGCGCACCCGGCGCAGCCGCGCCGCCGGCCACACCGGGACGCTAAGCGCAGAGGCTGCCTAGCCTGCCTGCCGTGAACACACCCAGCAGGCCCAGCCCGCGTACGAAGAACGATGTCGCGCACCCGGCAACACGCCGGGCGCGCGACATCGTCTCCGTCGCTCTGCTCGTCCTCGGCGCGGTGGGCCTCAACGCCGCCGCCTACACCACGGACCCGCGGCTGGGCACGGCCTGCACCAGCCTGTCCGCACTCGCCGCCGCCGCCGTCCTCGGCCGCGACGACGAGCAGCCGTAGGAGGAGCCGCCCATGCCCCGCCGCTGGTTCCCCACCCTGCGCCGCACACCGCCGCCGGCCACCAAGAGCGAGCCCAACTACACCCTCAACTGGGCGCCCGCCGGCATCGACCGGGCCCGGCCGTGGTCCGTCGAACGCGCTGTCCAGGACGGCATGGAACGGGCCGTATGGATCTACAAGGCCGTGGACACCATCGCCAACCACGCCGCTGACCGGCTCCTGCGTGTGCGCCCGCGCAGCGACAGCTCCGACGAGCCCCTGCCACCGCTTGCCGACCACCCGCTGTACCAGGCGATGAACATCAAGGCCAACCCCCTCGAGGTCGCCTGGATCCTCAAGAAGCGGGCCAGCATGCAGCTCCTGCTCAGCAAACGCGGAGTCTTCTTGGAACCGACGTTCAGCCGCGGCGGCGACCTCCTGCGCATCGACCTCCTGCCCCCGGGCCGCACCCGCCCAGTCCCCGGTACGGGGGCCGACCTGGTCAGCCACTTCGAGACCGTCACGCCGACCGGCGAGCTGCGCACCCTCGACGTGGAGCGGGTCCGATGGATCCGCAACCCCCACCCCCTCGACCCCTACTCCGGCATCACCCCGCTGGAGGCCGCCGGCCTGTCCGCCGACCTCGACTTCTTCACCCGCCACTACAACCTCAGCTTCGTCCACAACGACGCCCGCCCCGGCGGCGTCATCGGCATCGACGGCGACATGGACGACACCGAACTCCGCCTGCTGCGCGCCAAGTTCGGCGGCGGACCGTCCGCCGCAGGCGCCTGGACCGTGCTGACCGGCGGCAACATCACCGTCACCGACACCTCCACCACCCCCCGGGACATGGCCTACGAGACGGTGTCCCTCAACTCCAAGGTCGAACTGCTCGCCGCGTTCGGCGTTCCCGAATCCCAGCTCGGCAACGCCAGCGGCCGCACCTACGACAACGCCCAAGCCGAGAAGCTGCAGTTCTGGGAAGTCACCATGCCGCCGCACCTGTCACTGCTCGCCGCGGGCTTCCAAGAGGACGCCGGCGACGGCAACGAGGTCTACTTCGACATCTCCGACATTGACGTGCTTCGCAACGCCCGCTCCAAGCGCCTGACCGAGGCCCGAGAAGAGGTCGCCGCCGGCGTCCGATCCGTCCGCTCCTACGCAGAACTTGCAGGCTTCGCCGACGAAGTGGACGACACCCCCGCAACACGCGCCCTGTGGCTGACCTCCGGCCGAACCGCTGTACCCGCCCGCGCCGCCGACGCACAGGCCCTCGCCACGGCGCCGCCCGCCGGCCAGCCCCCGCGCACAGCAAAAGCTCTCGACACCGCCCGCGACCTGCCGCTTGACGAGACCGCCGCCACAGCGCTGCACACCCGGCTGAACGACGCGCTCCAGGCCCTTGCCATCCGCTGGACCGAACGCACCATCGCCCGCCTCGGCTCCCCCCGATACCGCAAGGGCACCCGGCACTGGGACGGTCGCGGAACCGAGGACACGCGGACAGGCAGCAAGAACCTGCCCGTCGAGCTGGTGATCGACCTCGCGACATGGCAGCAGGAAGCAGCTCAGGCCCTCCAGCCTCTCGTAGAGCACGCCGCCGTCGCCGCCGCGGGCGAACTGCGCGCCGCCCTCGGCACTTCCGACACCATCCCGGACACCGTCTGGCCCGTTCTCGCCCCGCTGCTCGGTGACTGGCTCGCCAACCACGCCGCAGTCCTCGCCGAGGAAGTCCAGGAAGCTGACCGGTCCGGAAAGGACCTGGCCGGCATCACCGACGCCACACGCGACTGGGGCCGCTCCTTCACAGCGTGGGCCACCGTCACCGCGAGGCGCCTCGCCACCGTCACCATCGAGATCGCCCGCGACCAGGCCGCCGCCGCCAGCGCGCACGCCGGCCTTGTACGCCGATGGATCGCCCACGACGACGGCCGCACCCGCCCCGACCACGAAGCGGCGGACGGCCAGACACAGCCCCTCGGCCAGCCCTTCACCGTCGGCCACGACCTCCTACGCCACCCCGCCGACCCGCAGGGACCCCCTGGGCAGGCCCTGAACTGCCGTTGCCGCCTGGCTTGGCGGATTCAGCACTGACCGGATCACCAAGTCCGTCCCCGGGCCGCCCCGGGCACGCCCAGCCCCGTGTGAGGATGAAGCATGACTGCAGGAAATCCGCCCAGCGACCGGCAACATCTCAACGAGGACTGGATCCGAACCCGGCGTTGGGACATCCGCTACGGCAACGGCAACCCCGTCACCACCCTCGACGGGCTCGCGGAGGTTCTCGGCATCGACCGGCATGAGGCAGCCCACCGCATTCTGACCCAGCCGTTTGGAAAGGCCGCCCCGCAGGAGCTGTTGGACGAGGCTCGCCAGGAGCCGGGGGGCGACCCGGCCTCCTGACTACGTGCTGGCGGCGTCCGGGCTCAGGTTCACCAGAACGGCGCCTGCGGCACGTTCGTCCGGGCCCCTGGAGATGTCACCGTGGCGGATCATGTCGAGCACCCGGTCCGGCAGGCGGCCCAGCGGCCGGTCCCGGACCGTTGCGACACCGCGGTACAGCGGAGTATCCAAAACCTCCCGCACGCGAGCATTGCGGGCCGCCTCCCATTCCTCGCGTTCAGCTGACGTGAACGGAGCCTCTACGTCGTAGGTGTCGGTCGGCGCTTGGGGCTCGTCATAGGCCGGCACCTCGCCCCGGTTCGGCGTCGGACGGGCCGCTGCGTCGCGGCCGGTCGGCCACGACGCAGTCCCGGCCCCCGTCGGCCATGGCGAGGGCCCGGGCTCAGGCGTCGCGCTGTATGAGACCGGCGGCTGGGTCTCAGCCCGAATGGCTGCCTCCAACTCGGACAGCCCACGATTGTGAAGCCCTACCACCTGTCCGTATGCCTGATCCAAGGCCGACCGTCGCGCGCCGTCGCACAGGACCCGATGCCACGGCATGCTCGCGTCCCGGACTTTGGCAGCAGAAATCGGGTGGTGTCGCAGGACGGCGTGGACAGTCAGGGCGGACACAATGGTGCAGCCCATGTGACTTGTCACGCCGGCGCCGTGGACACACGTGGCGGTCGTTCCCTCAACGAACCTCGGCACCCAATTCCGGTGGTTGTACAGGACGTAGGCCGGGACACAGCCGTTGGCCAGCGCATCCTCGACCAACAGCTCGCTCTGCCTCTTGCCTGACCGCGTGTGATGCTCCAGCCGGTAGCCCCCAGCGCGAAGTGCCCGTTTGGCCTGGACCCGCATGCCGAATCCCGTATCGTCCGCGTAGAACCACCACTCCCAGTCCGCACCGTTTTGGGTCTCCTCGTGGGTGTAGAACGGGACGATCGCGACCTGGTCGCGGTGGGCCCGGTTGAGGTCCTGGAGGTTCAGGCTGGTGTACGTCTCCTCGCGCGGGACAAACCTGTCGTAGTGATCACTGGCCAGGCGCTCAAACGTCCTTGTCGCGCAATCCCGAAGAGTCCGGCACAGCGAACTCGCCAGCGGCGTAGCCCCGTGGCCATCACCTCCCGGCGAGACCTGCTGCGCACCACAGCGCCCGCAGAAGTTGTCCGACGTAGACGTCTCATGCTCACAGCTGCCGCATATCGGCATGCTCACCCCCTGAATTGCCTGTCGCATTCAACGCTAGTACGCGACAGCGACGCTAAGGGGGGCGATCTGACAAGGTGCACCGTCCGACTCCTGCGCGCACCGGAGGAGACCTGTGCGTCTCTCGCCTCAGACCATCTCGATCGTGCGGCTGCGCCTGCGGGTGAAGAACCGGCCCTTCCAGGACAGCCAGCACCCCCGGGACGGTCAAGGCCGCTTCTCCCACGTTCCCGGTGCCAGCACGGACCCGCTACTGGAGCGCATCCGCGTTGCCGCCGCTCGGCCTTCCCGGGCGCCTCGTTCGCAACCGCGGTTCGATGAGGAGGAACACGGTCTGGTCTTCCGCGACGGCACAGGCGAACGCGTGGCTCAGGCCTACAAAGCCAACGTCGTGGCCGGCCTCGCCCGCGACCTGCAAGACGTGCCGGACGATGCACTCCTGACCGAGCACGCCCGCATCCGCCTGGCCGATGTGCAGAGCGGCTACGCGACCGCGCACGTCGATCCTGCGACCGGGCAACTGCGCACGACAGACCCCGGCAGCCCGCCGTCGAATCCCTCATGGAAGCCGGCCGCGCCGGACCAGGCACGTGATCTGCTGCGAACCGACGCCGTCAACCGCATGATCGCCACGTGGGCGATGACCTCCAACGACGAAGACGCCGAAGCCCTTGCCCTCCAGGCGACGGCCCGCGACCACTTTGGCCTTCTACCAGCCGCCGACTGGCCGAGTGTCGGTCACCTCGCACAGGCCACCGCTGACCACCAAGCCACCCACCAGCTCGCGCTCGAAGCGTTGCTCACCGCCATGTGGGACCGCACCCAAACTCACCTCACCGAAGCCGATCTCGGCTCCCTCACCGTCTTCCGAGGCATGAGCACCCCCGACGGTCAGCCCCCCGCCGGATGGGCCGCTGACGGCAACACCCTCAGCGATCCCGCTCTGCGCCCGTTGTCCGCGTTCTCCCTCGACCCCGAGGTGGCCCACCAGTTCGCCACCGAGGACGGCCCCGGCATCATCATGAGCGCCGTCGTGCCTGCCGGGCGGATCATCGCCACCCCCGCCACCGGGATCGGCTGCCTCGACGAGGCCGAGGTCGTCGTCCTGGCCGGCCCTGGCACCTGGCACTGGCAGCGTGCCGACTGACACCCGCCGCCACCGGCCGCGCTCGGCACGACGCTGCGCCCCCTCCACTGCCACCCTGCCGGCACCCACACCATCCGGCAGAAAGCAGCACGGTGTACGCCGAACCCACGGTCACCTTGCGCCTGCGGGCCAAGACACGCCCGTGGGACGAGCGCCACCACCGCCGCGACGACCACGGGCGCTTCGCCGAGCACGCCGGCTCCGGCCCCTCCGCCCTCCCGCACACCCGCGCCTCAGGCCGACACATCCCTGACGCGGAACTACTCGGCAGCCGCCACCGCCCGGCCGGGACAGCCAAGGCCGCCATGTGCGGCTCGCTTGCCCAACGCATGGCGCACATCGGAGATGAACAACTGCTCTCCGACCAGCAGCGCGACCGCCTTTCGCGAGTCCGCGACGGTCAACTCGCCGCCTACCGCAGCGAGTACGGCAGCTCCGGCTATGCGGACTATGTCGAGCAGGCCGATCTGGACACCGGAGCGCGCAGGGAACCGTGGGGCTACGTACGGATGACCGGCGACGAGTACCGCGACTTCGCCCGCGCCGAGGCCGTCTCTTACCTGGTGGCCGGCTGGGCCTCCACCGCCAACGATCACGACCCCAATGCCCTGGCCCTTCAGGAGACAGCCCGGCGCCGGTTCAACCTCGTTGACACCATGGCCTGGGACCATGGCGACCCTGACCTGGACGCCGAAACGGACCGGGTCCTCGCCGAACGCGGCAGCATCCTGGACGCCTTCCTCACGGCCATGTGGGAGGCCAGCCAGGAACACTTCGCTGAGCTTGGCATCGACCACCTCACCGTGCACCGGGGATTCACCGGTGGCTACGACGACTCCCACGTACGGGAGATCAACGGCTCCGGGACCGTCACCGATATCCCCCTGCGGCCGGTGTCGTCGTTCTCCATCGACGAGGACATCGCGGAGGAGTTCGCCACTCGGGGCGGGGACGTGCCCGGCTACGTCATGAGCGGGGACGTCCCGGTCTCCCGGATCCTGGCCGTTCCCAGCACAGGGATCGGCTGCCTCGAGGAAACCGAGATCGTCGTCCTCGCTGGCCCGGGCGACTGGCACGTCTACGAGGTCGAGCCCGAGAACAACGACTACTACTAGGAGTAGGCGCGACCCAAGCCGCCGTCCACGCCTACGGTGACCGGCACCAGCCTCGGACGGGAGCGACACGGTGGGAGCACGCACAACCGGCAACACGCTGGACCACAAGCAGGCGACCCTCGGCGTCCTGGAAACCGACGACGAGCAGGGCGCCTTCACCACGCTCGTGAGCGTGACCGGCCTCCTGGACCACGACGGCGACGTCATCGAGCCGGGCGCCTACGCCCGCACCCTGGCCGAGCTCACCCCCAAGGGGGTGTGGTCGCACGACTGGAACACCTGGACCGCGCGCACCGAGCACATCGAGGAACTGCTCCCCGGCGACACCCGACTGCCCGAGGCCCTACCGGACGGGCAACCGTGGCCCGCCGGGGCCGGCGCCCTACTCGTCAAGGGCCGGTGCAACCTCGCCACACAGGCCGGCCAGGACATGTACGCCAACCTGCAGTTCTTCAAGGACCAAGTGCAATGGTCGATCGGCTACAAGGTGCGCACCTCCAGGCGCAGCAAGGGCGCCCGGCGCATCACCGACCTCGACCTGTACGAGTACAGCCCGGTCCTGTTCGGCGCGAACCCGTACACCTCGACCCTCGACCTCAAGAGCCGCTCCGGGGCGAAGGCCCGCGGGCTGCTGCGGGAAGCCGAAGTCGAACTCGCTCCGCTGGCCGGGACACTGGAGGAGCGCATCGACGCGATCACCGCCTCCGTGCAACAGCGACTCCTACCCGCCAGCGGCGAAGGGCTCGATGGTGGCACAGTCCAGATCATCGGCACGTACCCGGACCGAGTGATCGCCTCCCTGTGGAAGTACACCGAGGACGGCTACGGCGCCACCACCTGGGAGGTGCCGTACACCCTGGACGGAGAAGGACTGCCGACCGCGGGCCCGCCCCGCCCTGTTCGCCTGATCCTGGAAGTCGACGGCGAGGGCGCGGATGCCGCGCTCGCACCGCTGGTACCGGATCTGGAGCGGGTCGCGTCCCACCTGAAGACCCTCACCGCCGTGGAGAGCAAGGAAGGCCGGGCCTTGTCCGGCGAGAACGCCAGCCGACTGGCGACCGCCGTCCAGCAACTCGCGGCCGTGCTCGCCTCGGCTGGCATCGACTGGCAGCAGCCGGACGCGCCGGCCAAGTCGAGCAAGTCGGTGTCAACGATCCTCCTGCCCGGCGAGATCGGGGCCGCCCTGGCGCTGTTCGCCGATGTGCGAGAGGGAGCCTCCCCGGGCGTGTGAGGAGCGGGCTACGGCCCTGCGGCCATACCCGGCTGCCGAGACTCCACGGTCAACGGCTGGCCGGCCGTCCCGCGACGATGAAGTCGCGCGGCCTGCCAGGGCAGCCTCGTGGGACCGACCCAGCACCCGCTCAACGCCGCAGTGCCCCACCCAGAGCGGTGGGGCACTGCGGACAGCGGCGACGCCAGGTGCTGTCAGGTGCGGCCTCCTCGGTTCGCGAGAACCCCGCGCGCTCGGTTGATTGGCGGGTCCCAGCTTCGCCCCGCCGTCGCGCTGGAGATCGAGGCGTGGGAGATCCCCAGGCGTTCCGCGAGGTCGGTGGCTGCGAAGTTGCCCCGCGCGAGTACCTGCGACCGGTAGGCCTCCCGCGTCAGGGCTCCCAGCGTGCTGGTCGCCCAGGTGCCGAGCGTCCGGTAACCCTCTCGCACCCAGAACTGGGTCTCGATGCTGCGGACCGCCTCTGGCAGGTCAGAGTCCGCGCCGTCGGACCACAGAGCCGGGGTGATCAGGTGGCGGGCGGTGTACTCCTCGGCGGCCTGCACATCAGGGTGGCTCTGGACCTGCGGCGAGAGAGCGGTGTAAGCGAGGGCCGTGAACCAGCCGTCGTCCGTGCGGGCAAGGCACCCCCAGACGCCGCGCACCTGCGCCCTCGGCCACAACCACCAAGCCGCGAGCTGGTGCAGCCACGCTTCGGCCCGTCCTTCCCCGACGCACGGCCCGTACAGCGACGCCGGTTGCCCGGGCACGCTCGCACGCAGCACCCAGCCCTCGTCCGAGGGGAGCACCTGGAACCGGGCACCCGCCACGGACAGGCTGATGCCCGGTTGATTGGCCGGCGCCCCCGCGGCTGAGGGGATGCCTTCAGACACGAGCGGAAGATCCGGACGGGGGAAGGGATACACGGAGGGACTCCGATCGGTGGCAGCCAGGCCGTGCCCGGCAGGTCCGGCGCTCTGCCCGACCACTCCACAATCACCAGCCCAGGACCGCCGTGGGCACACCCAACTTGACTGGGATGAAGGCGGGTTGGGGCGCGAGGCGCAGGTTTCCGTTGATGTCGGCCATTCGCCCGAAGCTCGGCGCGACACTAAGGACAGACCGCTCCTACGGTGTGCCGATCGCCGTGGCGCTCCGGTGTTGACCGGGCGCACGACGTGACACCCCTTCGTTCCGCGCTGGCGGGGCGGCCCGGCACAAACCCCAAGGAGCGTCACCTCGTGACCGCCGACAAGACCCGGCTCAAGGAGCTCAACACCGCGCTGCGCGCCAAGGCCGCCGACCTGGACGCCATCAGCAACGCCTTCACGATCGAGGACGGCGGCGTCATCGTCTCCCCCGAGAAAGCCGCAGCCTTCCGCAAGACGCTCGGTGAGGCTCAGGAGATCAAGCAGCTGATCACCGACCTTGAGGGTGCCGCCGGCATCGAGACCTTCCTCAACGAGCCCACCACCCAGCCCTACGCCCCCCTCGACGCCGCACTCGCAGCCCGCCTCGGCGCCGGCCAGGCCAAGAGCCTCGGCCAGCGGTTCCTCGACAGCGAGGAGTTCAAGGCCCTCGCCGCCGCCGGCTTCCGTGGCTCCTTCGACGAGATGGTCACCGTCGATGGCCACGCCCTTGACCAGCTCGCCAGCAAGGACATCTTCTCGCGATCCGCTGGCACCGCCAGCGTCCTCGGCCTCGGCACCGCCGAGCACCTGGACATCGTCCCGCGCGCCGTGCGCCCGGGACGCATCCGAGACCTCTTCCCCTCGCAGACCACCACCGCCAACCTGCTCTACGGCGTCCGCGTCACCGGGTTCACCAACGCGGCCGGCATCGTCCCCGAGCGCGCCATGGAGGTGCCGCCCGGCGGCGGTGCGGCGGTCGAGGTATACGCCCGGGCCGGGCAGTCCAACCTGACATTCAAGACCGTCACCTACCCGGTCGCCGAGATCGCCCACACGATGCCGGTCCACAAGAACACCCTGGCGGACGAGCCACGGCTGCGAGGCCTGATCGACATCGAAATGATCGACGGCGTGAAGATGGCCGAGGACAACGAGATCCTCTACGGCGCCGGCGGCGACGAGAAGATCACCGGCATCGTCAACACCCAGGGCGTCCAGACCTACGCCCAGGTGGACCCGGACAAGCAGTCCGCTGCGATCCGCCGCGCCGCCACCCGCGCGGTCCTCGCCTACTTCCCGCCCACCGGGATCGTCCTGCACCCGTTCGACTTCGAGGACCTGGAGCTGGAGACCGACCTCAACGGCGCCTACCGGATGGCGGTCAACGTCGCCGTTGGCGCCCAGAAGGTTGCCTGGCGGCTCGCCGTCGTGGACTCCATGGCGATCAACGAGGGCAAGTTCCTGATCGGCAGCTTCGGCCTCGGAGCACGCCTGTACGACCGTGAACAGGTCTCCGTTCAGATCTCCACCGAGAACCGGGACAACTTCGAGCGCGGTGTGGTGACCGTACGCGGGTCCGAGCGGGTCGGACTGGAGGTCCCCCGCCCGGAGAGCTTCGTCTACGGCACCTTCAAGGCGACCCCCTGATGGCCGCCCGAAAGCCGCCGGCGAAGACCACGGCCGCCGCCCCCAACGCCCCGAGCGGCCCGGTCGCGGAACAGCCGGCCGCCCCAGCCCCGGCCGCCGCGCCCGGTGTCGAGCTGTCCGCCGCAGCCCCGCTCGAACCACCGACAGATGCCAGCCCGCCGCCGCCTCCGAGCGTTGATCCCCCGGCCAGCCCCGGAATCACCCTGCACCAGCCCCTCGCCAGCGCGGACGTGGTCCTGGTGGACGAGGACGGCAACGAACTCCCGCCGGTGCTGGCCGACCTGTTCGACCTGACACACCCAGAGTGGACTGTCGTGTACCCGCGGGTCCGGATCTACCAGCGCCGCACCTACACCGGCAGCCGGCGCTCCGTGACCCGGCTGCTCTACACGCCGTCCCAGTCGGTTCCCCGCGCCGAGGTTGACCAGCTTCGGCAGGCCCTCGGCTGGGAGTAGTCCGTCTCCAAAGGAAGCCCGCCCCCTGGGGGCGGGCTTCCGGCTGTTCGCCCGGCAGCGGTCGCCTGGAATCGGTCGACCTGCGCGGTTCCACTCTGCCCGGGTGCTCTAGCCTCACGAGATGACTGAGTCAGAGGAGCAGGCACTGCAGTTTGTCCGCACATGGGCGGAGGCAGTGATCCGACAGGCCGAGCGGGCGCGGGCGGCGCGGGTGAAGGCCGCTCGCGACAGCAAGAGCTTCGAGTACATGGAGGACTGGAGCCCGACGACGGCGGAGCTCGCAGCCAACTTCCGCACGCAGTGGGCCGAGGAGCACATGCTCGTGTGGGCCGCCCATCAGCTGGAGCGGTGGGAAGGGCGACTGCGGCGCGAACGAGGTCAAGACCCGACGGCAGAAGACGAACTGCTGAAGAACATCCGAGATGCCCTTGAACACCTGGACGAGGTGGACTTCAAGGACGGCAGCGCGGTGCCGCCGGACGCCGGCGGAGGACGCGTCACCGGAAAGGCACTGCGCAGGCTTCCCGGAGAACAGCTCTGGATCGAGCTGCAAGACGGAAGCAGCTTCGAGGGGGTAGACCCCGAGACGGTGGAAGCCCACGCCCTGGCCGTAGTGCGTTCCATCGAGAACGACTTGGAGCAGGAGGTCGTCGACAGGTACCTCGACCTGCTGCGGGACCGGTAAGCGCTCCGGGTTCCGCGCGGGGCTGCGCGGGCACCGTCCAGACTGGCAGGATCGCCCGCATGAGGATTCTCGTACTGGGCGGTGGCTGGTTCCTGGGCCGGGCGGTCGTGAGCGACGCGCTCGAACGAGGGTGGGAGGTGACCACGTTCACGCGCGGCCTGTCCGGCATCCCGGTGCCCGGAGCGGTCGCCGTGCACGGGGACCGCGAGCGGCCCGAGGACCTGGCTCGACTCGCCGGTCATGGCCCGTGGGACGCCGTGATCGACACGTCCGCCTCCGAGCTGTCGCCGCGCACCGTCCTGGCCGGCACCCGGGCCCTGGAGCCGGTCGTCGGCCGGTACGTCTACGTCTCCACGGTGTCGGTCTACGAGGGCTGGCCGAGCGAGCCATTGACCGCGGACTCGCCGGTGCTGGACGCACCGGCTGACGCGGGCCCCGAGTATGGGCAGCTGCCGGAAGGGTGGCCAGGCCCTGACACCCACTACGGACGGCAGAAGGCCGGCGCCGAGCGCGCGGTGACCGACACGTTCAGTCTCACCCGCACAAGCCTGCTCAGGCCGGGCGTCATCCTCGGTCCCGGCGAGTACGTTGGCAGGCTGCCATGGTGGCTGCGCCGGGCCGAACGAGGAGGCCGCATCCTCGCGCCCGGCGACCCGGCGAAGTCGATCCAACCGGTCGATGTGCGTGACGTGGCTGCCTTCGCGCTGGAGCAGGCACAGCGCGTCGGGCACCAGGTCCACAACATCACCGCACCGTTGGGCCGCGAGACGATGGGCGGCTTCCTCCAGGCCTGTGTGGACGTGACCGGCAGCACCGGTGAGCTGGAGTGGGTCACCGATGATGTCCTGCTCCGCAGCGGTCTGCGCCAGTGGACAGAAATCCCGCTCTGGCGGACCCACCCGGGCGTGTGGGCCATCGACTCGTCGTCGGCGATCGAGGCTGGCTTCCGCAGCCGGCCGCTGGCGGAAACCGTCGCGGACACGTGGTCCTGGCTCATCCAGGGCAACATGCCCGTGCCGCATCAGCGGTGGGACGAACATGGGATTGCCCCGGACAAGGAGCTCGCCATCCTGAAGAGCGCCCGCTAGGGCCTCTCTTCCATCGTGTCGGATCAGCGCGCGCCGTTGGGCGCCCGGCGGCGCGCGCCTCGCAAGATCCGAAAGAGAGACCCTAGGTCGGCGGGGCTGGCAGGGTCGGCGGGGAGTGAGGGGTAAGCCGGGCCTCCCGCCGGTGGCGGCCGGGACCTCCCGACGGGCGCGCTACCGACGCAGACCCTAGGCCACCGCGGCGGAAGCAGCCAACCAACTCCCGCACCAGCAGCACCGAGCAGCGACACATCAGCCGGACTCCCTCTCAGCAGCAACCGGGACCGCTCGACGGGCGCGTCGCCGGCGCAGGCCCCAGGCCGCCAGCGCGGTGACCAGCGCCACCGCGAGTCCGCCGAGGAACTCCGGCACTGCGGCCACCAGCAGCTCCGGAACGCCGCCCAGATGGCCGGCGCATCCCTCGCCGATCGCCTGGACCGCCTCGTTGATCTCTGTCGACATCGAAGTACGCCTCCACTGCTCGGAACACCTCACGGCCGCCGTCGACCGCGCAGCCAGGGTGCTGGGCGCGGGCGGTGCCCCCAACCCGAGCTGGGACAACCTGGGGCAGCCCGGGACGGCTCCGGGCAATCGCCCGCTGGTTGAGGGCCTGATCTGGGAGAATGGCGGGTGTCCCGGGCCCGTCCCAGGGACGCGCCTGAGGCGCCCCCGGGGCAGGAGTTCGAGGGAAACCAGCGATGAGCGCACCAACGGGAGACGACGCCGATGCCGCGTACACACTCGGGGCCTTCCTCCGGACCCGGGCGCAGGAGGCGGGCCTGAGCGCGCGTGAGATCGCCCGCGCCTTCCAGCAGCGGGCCGAGCAGGAGCAGGCTCAAATCGCGGCGGGGGCGGGCGGGGCGGCTGCCCCAGTGGGTGGGATGAACTTCTCAAAGTCGCACCTCGACCGCCTCTTCAAGGGCGATACTGCGCTGCCATCCGGCCGGTTCCTCGGGGTCTTTCTGGAAATCACCAGCGCCGCCGCCGGCCTGCCTCCGCAGCGCCACCAGGCGCTGATCCGGGAGGCGACGGAGCTGCTGACCAAGGCCCGGCGGCTGAAGACCCGCCCAACTGCGCTGCCACAGCCGCACCTGGAGCCGCCCACCACGGCGGCGGCCATCGCCACGCTGCAGGCGCAGCTAGACCTCGAACGGGCGCATCGCACCGGGGACCGCCTCCGCCGGGAGCTGAGCGACACCCAGGCGCTGATGGGCACGCTGCTGCAGATCATCGACGCGCTGCGGGACATCATCACCGAGCTCGATCTCGACCTGTTGGGCGCATCACGCACCGCCGGACGGACAGTTCCGCGCGAGCTGGCCGAGCGGCAGCGCACCGAGGCGGTCGAGTACAAGGCGGCGGCAGAGGCGGAGTTCGACCGGGTCGACCACCGGCGGCGGGTGCTGGAGCTGCTGTGGGACCAGGCGCAGGGCAACCTGCGGCGGCTGGCCGCGCACGCCGACGACGGGCACTTACTGCCGCTGCCCGACCTCCCGCCACTGCCGACCCGGAGCGTCCTCTCCTCCGGCCTCCATGCCGAGCCAGCGCTCGCGGACATCGCGACCGCCCTCGGCCGGGTCCAGGAGTACAACGACGCCGAGGAGCAGAAGACCGCCGAGCTGCGACGCGCCCTCGCGGACAACGCGCCACTGGCCCCCGACGACGAACTGGCGATCCTGGTGGCCGCCACCCGCCTGAGCGACCCGCTCGCCC
The DNA here is from genome assembly GCF_045208415.1 of Kitasatospora sp. NBC_01560. Classification (NCBI taxonomy): domain Bacteria; kingdom Bacillati; phylum Actinomycetota; class Actinomycetes; order Kitasatosporales; family Streptomycetaceae; genus Kitasatospora; species Kitasatospora sp. NBC_01560. The sequence continues at coordinate 7,052,952 of NZ_CP109364.1, forward strand.
GCAGCGCCGCCCTGCGGACCGTCTTGGCGAGCTGGGCCCACCACCCGAGCACCCGCGACACCCTCCTGCGACTCGTCCATGACGACCAATCGGCCATCCGCCACAACGCGGCCTGGGGCCTGGCTGCCGCCTGGGCTGGGAACCCCGAGGCCCGGGACGCCGTCGCGGCGCTGGCCGGCGACCCCGAGCACCACGTCCGGCAGACGGCGGCACTGGGGCTGGTGCACGGCTGGGCGGACGACCACGCCGCGCGAGACGCGCTGGCCCGGCTCGTCCAACACAAGGATCCGGAAGTCCGGCAGACGGTGGCGCAGACACTGGTTCAGGGATGGGCAGATGATTCGGTGGTCCGCGACTGCCTGATCACCCTGGCCCGCGACAGCGAGGTACTGGTCCGGGCGGTTTCCGCGGAGTTCCTCACCGAGGGCTGGCCCCAGGACGGCGCCGCGCTAGACGCACTTCGCTCCCTCTGCGACGATCCCGCGGAGTCCATCCGCTGGATCGCCATGCAGGCGCTCGCGCGCCGGGGCTACACCACGGCCACCTCGCCGGTGACAACCAACGCCATCCTCCAGGCTGCCGAACTGCCGCCTTCCTATCAGAAACTCGGGACTCTGCCGGTCGCCGCGGCGCTGCGCCAGAGAATCGACTTCCACGAGGGGATCACCGTACTTGTGGGAGCCAACGCCAGCGGGAAGACCATCCTGCTGGACGCCCTGGCCTTGTCGATGAACGTGGCGCGCTACGCTCTCCCGGTCGGTCAGCCGGCCGCGGCGAGCCAGAGTCTGGCCGCGCACCTCCGGATCACCTGGAACGACCGACGGGCTCCGTACAGTTGCCACCACGTCACCGAGCGCAGCGTCGAGGCTAGCGGCAACAGACGTGCATCCGGGCTGCGGAAATGGCAGATGTACCTGCGTTCCCTGGTCGAGTCAGACGGTGCTCCGAACCGGATTGTTCTGATCGACGAGCCCTTCGGATTCCTGGATCCAACAGTGCCACGCTGGATCTTCGACGCACTCTCGGAACTCGCCGACCAGGGCTTCCAACTGATCATCACCTCGGTGCGAACCACCTGGACCGCCCTCCCCACGGCCCGCGTCATCAAGATCGACCGAAGCGCCCACCGCACCGCCTCCTTCGATCCAACGAAGCTCCCTGATTATGGCCCGCCGCTGTTGATCTAGGCCGTTTCTTTCCAAAGAGAGCGCCCGCTAGCTGCTCCCCCCGTCGATGGCGAGCCGCACAGCGCCCGGGCCGAGGATCCGCGGTGCGGCTACCAGCGTGAAGTCGTCGATCTGTTCCATGAGATTGCGCGCGGCAGGAGTGTCCCTGAAGGCCGGGGCCGCCAGCTCGGTCCGGACCGCGTTGACCCGCCCCACGAGACCGGCTCCGCGCCACTCCCGCGGCAGGCTGAGGACCGGGACCAGCGCATCAGCGGCTCCGTCAAGGTCCCGCCGCATCAGGAGGGCCGTCGCCAGATCGGCACCTGCCTGAGGGGCGACCACCAGCGGCGTGGAGTCCGAAGACTGGGTGGTGATCAGCTCCAGCGACCGTCGAGCCGAGGCCTCGGCGCCCGCCCCGTCGCGCAGGAGAAGAAGAGTCGCGCTGTTACTCATCGCGACCCGCTCAAGGCTGAAGTCGAACTCGCCGCCGACACCGTCGTGGAGATCGTCCAGCGTGGGGCCGCGATCGGCGAGACTGCGCTCTATCGCGGCTTGGGCCTCGTCAGCGCGGCCGAGATGCGCGTAGGCACGGGCAGCGATCGCGGCAAGCCGCGCCTTGCCCGTGGCGCCGACGCCGAGGAACGACTGGGCCTGCTCGATCTGACGTACCGCGTGGACCGGGTTGCCGTTCCAGTACGACAGCAACGCCAGGTAGCCGTGGGCGTATGCCTGGAGAGGTCCGTGCTCCGCCACCTGCGCGTACAGGGCAGCGGCTCGCATCAGCTCCACCGCGGTCGGCATGGAACCGAGGTCGAACGCGCAGGCGCCCAGGAGCGCCGATGCTTGGCCGGCGACCAGGTAGAGGCGTCCGCGCTGCGACAACACCTGGGTGCGGTCCAGCATCACGGTGGCCAGACCGAGCAGCTCCTTGGCCTGCATGAAGATCACGTGGGGTGGTGTCGTGGTGTTCGCCCGGACCAGGCGCACCAGGTCGTCTTCGAGTTGGTCGAGGCTGAGGTCGGGCAGCAACTGGGAGGCCGCGTCGGCCGCGTGGGCCCGGGCGTCTCGTGCGGTCATTGCAAGTTCTCTTTCATCGAGCACAGGAGCAAGCGCTGCGCGCAGCGCTCGGGCCTGCTCGTCGGTGCAGGGTGCGAGGAGTTCGTGCACGGGCATGTCGAACATGTGCTTGAGGATCGCGGGAGTGGGGTGGTGAGGCCGGGCGACGTTGCCGGCGCGCCACCGCCCGAAGGTCTTCTCCGTGAGCGTGACGTTCTTGAAGGCCAGGTCGTCGTGCTTCCGGTAGAGGTCCGCCGCGGCCTGCTTGTAGTCGGCAAGGAAGTCCCGGAACTCCATCTGCGCCTGGGCGAGTAAGGCATCGAACAGTGTGCTCATCGCGGTCCCTTCGGGGCCGCAGCCCCACCTGCGAACTACCTTCACCTACCTGCCTACCACCACCGGGCCGGTGATCCCAGAGGCCATGGAGAAGTGTCTGCGAACTGTCCGCAGTTTGTCCTTCGTGTCACCTGAACGAGGACCAAGTGTCGGTGCTTAGGCGGTGGTTATGTCCCGATAGGCAGTCCACTGTTGATCCCCGCAAGCGAACCAAGGACGGGGCGTCCAGACGCTCCTGATGACGGGAGCGATGCACATGGTGGCCGTCAAGCAGCCAAGATCGGGCCTCCACCACTGGGGGACCACCTTCGCGGCGACGCAGACGATGGTTGCCGTTGCGCGCCGGGACGTGCGCTCGGTACTCACCGAGTGGGGATGGGAAGGCGAGCGAGCAGATGACCTTGTCACCATCTGCTCGGAGCTGGTGACAAACGCGATCCGGCACGCGAGCCGGCCGGGCGACACGGTCGTCCTGCGGCTCCAGGAGATCGACGGTGACTGCCGGATCGAAGTTCTGGACTCGCGCCCGGACCTGTCGCTTCCCAGGACCTGTGTCCCCTGCGGTGAGAGCGGCCGAGGGCTCCTCCTCGTCCGAGAACTCGCGGACGACATGGACGTGGCGGTGATCGGCACGACCAAGAAGGTGTGGGCGAGAGTCCATCTCGCCGACGAAGCTACGCCGAGGAGCGCCCCTTGAAGACCGCGATCAGCCGGGTCATCAGGCTCGTCGGCCAACAGCGCCGGACGGCCCCGACGAGCCGCCCGCATGCCCGCCCGAGGGCCCCGCACGCGGCAGGACCGGGCCCGAACGTCTTCGCTCGCCAACGCCCCTGGGCCCCCAGAGAGCCGTTCTGGTGCACCGTGACCATCTACTACAGCTCGGGCCAGCCCCTCCTGATGTGGAGCGGCGGAGCCCTCGACGTTCGCCTGGCCGCACGAGAGCTGCAGCGGCAGGTCGAACGGCTGGCCGCGCAACTCGAACTCGCCCACACCAGCCAGCCGGTCGCCTGGCTCAACAGCAGCGACGGCTATGCACGGACGGTGGACGACCTGGCCGCCGGCCGCAGCCACGCCGTCACCTTCACCCATCGCGACGTGACCTACGTGCTCGCGGCAACCACCAGCGACGGGACCGAACCGCGCCTTCCCGGGCGCGGAATCCCCTGCCCCGCCTGACCTGAGAAGGGCCAGCACGATGATCACGACGAACCCGAAGCGTTCCGACCCAGCACCCGTCCACATTCTCGGCGCGCGGTGGCTCGCCTCCGCCAACCGGCAGTCGGACCAGGTGTTCGCGCAGTGGCGATCCGGCCAGCTCGCGACGATCGAGACCGGCCGCCGATTCAACGTCGTGCGCGTCACCGACCAACGCCTGGGCATCGCGGCTCTGCAAGACATGCAGGCGGCCGGCGTCGTGGTCGGGCCCGTCCTGCTCAACCGCCCCCAGCAGGCCGTCGAGTTCCTGATCACCATGCGCCACGGCGAGGACTGGCAGATCCGAGACACCGAGCTGCTCGCACGGCCCACGGACGGGTCTCCGGCGATCACCGTGCCGATGCCCGCCCCGGGGCTGCCCCGCACCGAGGGCAGGACCTGGCTCATCCCACCGGACGGCCGCCAGTTCCTCACCCACCCCCACATCCTGGCCAACGGGCTCAGACGAGCCCGAATCCAGCTACGCCGGGCCCCCGCGTCCCGGCCCTGAACTCCCCGTCCCGACCGGTTGGCGGCTCCACCGGTCGGGACGGGGTCCCACCGGCTCCCGCTGAGCCAGGGGGACCGGGGGCGGTTCGGCCAGCCCCCGTCGGCCGACCCGCTGTCGGCCGTCCCCGGGCGCGGGCGCGCGTCGGAGAACACGCAGCGCCCCCCGGGGACGTGCCGGCCCAACCCTTCAACTTCACCGACAGCCCGAAGGACAACGACCATGATCCCCGTTGACACCGCGTCATTCCGGCCGAGAGCGCTGCGCGCCGACGAGCGGGGCCGCATCATCGCGCGGGCGGTGGCGAGCCCTTCCCAGCGGGCCGGGGGCGGTGCGTGGCGCGGAGACGACGTCGCACCCAGCAGCGGACTGCGGACGCTGTGGACGAAGGAGGCCCAGTTGAGGCCGATCATCGTCGCCGTCATCACGGAGGACGAGCAGCAGATCCTTCCCGACCTCCTCGACGCCTTCTCACAGGTCAAGCCGCGCCTTCCCGAGCCCCTCGCCCCCGTCCTGCTGCTGTGGGCGGCCGGCGGCGGAACGCAGCCCGACTGGCACGCCCGTGGTGACGTGGTGTTCGCGCCGGAGCGCGACCCTGACGAACGGCCCTTCCTGCTCGCGGCCGCCGATCTGTTTCTCGCCGCCTCGCCCGAGGCCACCGAAGCGGTCTACCAGGCGATGGCGACCGCACTGCCGGTCATCGGCACGACCGGTGGCAGCCTCGGGAAGGAGATCAGCAGCGGAGGCTACGACGCGAACGGGTGGCTCGCGGACCCCGGCGACGCCGACGCCCTGGCCAACGCGATCGTCCAGGCCTGCCTGTACCGGCCGGAGCGACTGCGGCGCGGCACGGCCGCCGCCGAGCACGTCCGCAACCTGGCCCGGCGCCCCGAGACCGATCAGATGCTGCTCAGGGATGCTTCCGACCCGGGGACGCAGGACCAGCAGCCGTCGGAGGCCGGTTGGCTGCGGCAGTTCCCCATGGACGCCGCGTGAGGGCTGATGCGGGACCGGGGCAGGACACAGAGGGCTGGCGCGCGAGCGCTCTGGCGGTCGTCGCCCTCCTACTACCGGGGAGCGACTGCGAAGGAGCTGTGCGAGTGGTACCGGAACCCGAACCGCAATCACCGGCGGCGCCTGCAGATCACGCCCCCGTTCGGCCACCGTGCCGAACGCAGCCCGCGCCGCCGCAGGCGCGCGAAGCGCTGGCCGCCCAACTGCCGGCGGTGCCGCTGCACGCCTCCATGGCGGTGGGTCTGAGAGACCTCGAACTCGCGCATCTCAGCGTCGCGATGGGCCCGGTCCTTCTGGCCATATGACCACTCACGTTCCCGCCCTCGACGTGCCCAGCAGTCCGGCCCGGCAGCGGCGCAGAGCGAGGATCAACGACCACGCCCGCCTGTCCGGCGGCGCGGCCCCCGCCTGCCAGCCCGGCGCATACCCGACTCGAAGGAGAACCCTCTTGAATACCACCCCGCCCGACTCGGACTCCCCGCAGGCCCTGCGCGCCGGCCTCGTCAAGCAGCTTCGCGACCAGGGCGCGATCCGCACCGACCGGGTCGCCGACGCCATCGGCCTCGTGCCCCGCGAGGTGTTCGCCCCCGAAGCGCAGCTCGCCGACGCCTATGACCCGCAGCGGGCCGTGGTCACCAAGCGGGACAAGGACGGGCTGGCGATCAGTTCCGTCTCCGCCGCCAACGTCCAGGCGTTCATGCTGGAGCAGGCGAGCCCGCAGCCGGGCGAGAACGTCCTGGAGATCGGCTCGGGCGGCATGAACGCCGCCTACCTCGCCGAACTCGTCGGCCCCGACGGCACGGTGACCAGCATCGACATCGACCCGGAGGTGACCGACCGGGCCCGGCGGCTCCTGGCCGAGGCCGGCTACGAGCGGGTGGACGTCGCGACCACCGACGGGGAGCTCGGCGTCCCGGACCGTGCCCCCTTCGACCTGATCGAGGTCACCGTCGGCGCGCCGGACATCCCCCCGGCCTGGCTGGAGCAGCTCGCGGCCGGCGGTCGGATCGTCGTCCCGCTGCGCGTGCGCGGCCTCATGCGCTCCTTCGCCTTCGTCCGGGAGGGCGACCATCTGGTCAGCCGCGGCTACGAGCTGTGCGGCTTCGTGCCGATGCAGGGCGCAGGGGAGCGGCGCGAGCGGCTGGTGCTGCTGCACGAGGAGCCGCAGGAGGAGGTCGGGCTGCGCCTGGACGACGGCGACCAGGTGGACGTCGAGGCCCTGAGCGCGGCGCTCGCCTCGCCCCGGCAGGAGGTGTGGTCGGGGGTGACCGTCGGCGGTGAGGAGTCAATCCACGACCTTGACCTGTGGCTGGCCACCGTCCTGGACGGTCACGCCCGGCTGACGGCCACGGTCGGCGCGCGCGACAAGGGCCTTGTCGCGTCCGCTTCGCCCCTCGGTCTCGCCACGCTCGTGGCTGGTAGCACCTTCGCCTACCGCACCGTTCGGGCCGTGGACGAGAGCCGGACCCGCTTCGAGCTCGGGGCGTTCGGTCACGGCCCGGCCGCCGCCGCAGCCGCCGCCGGACTGGTGAAGGAGATCCGCACCTGGGACCAGGACCACCGGGGCGGCCCCGGCGCCCGCATCGAGGTCTACCCCGCCGGCACGCCCGACGACCGTCTCCCCGCAGGCCGTGTGGTCGACAAGACCCACACCCGCATCTCGATCTCCTGGCCCGGCCAGCAGCCGTAGACCGGCAAGGCCAAGGGCCAGGTGGCACCACCTGTCAGTTCGGCAACTCCATGAGGAGGAAGTGCACATGAGGAACACGCAGAACATCGACTTCGAGCTGGACGTCACGCTCGTCGAGCAGGCCCCGGTCATCCCGGAGCTGATGAGCAGCACCGACGACGGCTGCGGAGAGTCCTGCGCGAGCGCCTGCTCCAACAGCACCTGCGTCGCCTGACCGAACGGCGTGCCGGGGCCCAGCCGGGCCCCGGCACGCCGGGTGATTCGACCATCCGACGACAAGACAGGGGTAGGGATGTTCCGGGCCGTAGACGCGGTGATGCTGCGCGCCGCCGCCAACAGCCAGACGGTCACCGGACCGTGGCCGGACATGGACGGCGACGACGCCCAGAATCGTGAGGCGTGGCAGCGGTGGCTGACCGAGGCCTGGGCCGGCACCGGTGTGGCCGACGCCGTGGAGGTGGCGAGCCCGGTCCTGGCCGCCCGGGTCCGAGCGGCCAGCACCGGCCAGGTCACGTCGGGCCGCCGAGTGCGCCGGATCGGGGAGTCCCTGGTGCGGTACCTGCTGCGGATGCAGCACCGGGCGACGCCCTTCGGGCTCTTCGCCGGCGTTGCCCCGGCCCGGCTGGGGGGCAGCCCGGCGGTCTCCTGGGGCGGTGGGCACCGGGCGGTGGCGCGGCCGGACGCGGCCTGGCTGGCCGGCGTCGTGGACCGCCTGGAGGCCGAAGGCAGCCGGTTACGGCGCTTGCTGGTCGTAGCGGACGCGACCTGCCAGGTACGGGGCGACCAGGTGGTCCTTCCCTGCCGCCAGCCGTCTGCGGGCGGCAACGGGCCTGCGGAAGTGTCGGTGCGCCGGTCCCCGCCCGTGGCGGCCATCCTGGCCGCCGCCCGGGAGGCTGTGCCGGTCGAGGACCTGATCCAGAAGGTGTGTGCCGAGTTCCCGGAGGCTCCGCCCGGGGCCGTCGACCGCATGGTCGCGCAGCTCGTCCAGCAGCGCGTGCTCGTCACGTCCTTGCGACCGACGATGATCGCGCCCGACCCGCTCGGCCACCTCCTGGCCCAGCTCGAACGAGCCGACCCCACCGATGCCGCCACAGCCGGTGGCTCCACGGCGCCGGTGGTGCGCCTGCTCAGGACCCTGCATGCCTGCCTGGAGCGGCACAGCGGCGAAGGCCCGGAAGACCAGCGCAGGACCCGCGCAGAGGCGCTGGAGGTGATGGCAGCCCTCCCGGGGGGCAGTGCGCCGCTACTGGCGGTGGACCTTCGGCTGGACTGCGACCTGGTCCTGCCCGAGGCCGTGGCGCGGGAAGCAGAGCGCGCGGCCGCCGCGCTGGCACTGTCCGGCCCCCACCCGCAGGGCCCGCCCGCCTGGCGGGCCTACCACGCCCGCTTCCTGGAGCGGTACGGGCCCGGCGCGCATGTCCCCGTGCTGGAGCTGGTCAACCCGGACACCGGGCTCGGCTACCCCGCCGGGTACCGAGGATCCCTGCTGACCTCCGAATCGCCGGGCGTGCAGGAGCGCGACGCCGCCCTGCTGGAGGTCGCGCAGCTGGCCGCGCTCGACGGCCTGGCGCAGGTCGACGTGACGAGCCTGCTCCCGCACCTGGCTCCCGCCGCGGTCGAGCAGACGCCCGCGCACCTGGAGCTGTGCGCCCAACTCCACAGCCACTCCCGGGCCCAACTGGACGACGGACAGTTCACGCTCGTCGTCACCGGCCTCGCCCAGGGCGCGGGCACCACGACGGGCCGGTTCCTGCACCTGCTTGACGACGCCGACCACCACCGCATGGCCGGCGCGCTGCGCCGCGCACCGGCGCTCACCGCCGGGGCCGTCCGCGCCCAGCTGTCCAGCCCACCGCTGCGGGTGCGCACCGAGAACGTCGCCCGCACCTTGCCCGTCCTCGCCGAGACGATCACGGTCGCCGAGCACGAGCACGGCACGATCACGCTGGCGGACCTCGCGGTCACCGCCGACGCCCTGCACCTGTGGCTGGTCTCCCGCCGCACCGGCCGCCCGGTCGAGCCCGCCGTCCTCAACGCGGTCCAGCTCAGCAACTTCACCCACCCGCTGGCCCGCTTCCTGACCGAGCTGCCCCGGGCCCGGGCCGCCGTCATGGCGCCGTTCTCCTGGGGACCGGCCGCCGGGAAACTGCCCTACCTGCCCGCCATCCGGTACGGGCGCAGCATCCTCGCCCCGGCCCGGTGGCGCCTGAACGGCGCTGATCTCCCGCTGGCGGCCGCCCCGTGGCGGGACTGGGACAACGCACTGGCCTGCCTGCGCGAACGCCGGCTGATGGCCGACACCCTCGACCTCGGCGACGGTGACCAGCGCCTGCGCCTCGACCTCGCCGAACGCCACCACCGCCAGCTCCTGCGCGCCCACCTCGACCAGCACGGCCGGGCAGTCCTGCGCCAGGCACCCGGGCCCGGCGCTCTCGGCTGGATCGACGGCCGCGCACACGAACTCACCATCCCGCTCATCTCCACCCAGCACCCCGTCCGCCTCCCCACGCCCCGCCGTCCCGCAGCGCCCGCCCCCGGCCGCTCTCCCGGCGCCCCCGGCCCGGGCTGGGCCTACGCGAAGGTGTACGCCCACCCGGCCCGGCACGCCGACCTGCTAGCCCGCCTGCCCGACCTGACCGCGGCCTTCGGCGACGCGCCGTGGTGGTTCATCCGCTACCGGGACCCGGACCCGCACCTGCGGCTGCGCATCCGCCACGCGGACGGGGGCTTCGCCGAGACCGCCCGCCACGTAGGCGCCTGGGCCCAGAGCTTGGCCGACGCCGGCCTGGCCACCGGCCGGGTGCAGTGGGACACCTACTGGCCCGAGACCGGCCGCTACGGCGACGGCCAGCTCCTCGGCCTCGCGGAGTGGGTGTTCGTCGCGGACTCCGCCGCCGTCCTTGCCCAGCTCCAGCACACCGGGCCCGGCAGCCTCCCGGCCGCCGCGCTCACCGCCGCGAGCATGGCCGACATCGCCGCCGGCTTCCTCGGCGGCACCGAGGCCGGCATGCGCTGGCTCATCGACAACCTCACCCGCACCGCCGAACCCGCCCTGGACCGGACGCTGCTCACCCGGGCCGTCGCCCTCGCCGACCCGACCGACACCTGGGCCGCCTTGCGCGCCGCCACCGGGACGGCGATCACCGAGGCCTGGGCCCGGCGCCGCGCCGCCCTGACCGCCTACCGGCGCCGTCTCATCGTGCTCGACGGCCCGCCCCCGGAAACCGTTCTGACATCCCTGCTGCACATGCACCACATCCGCGCCGCCGGCATCGACCCGGACGCCGAACGCGCCTGTCGCCGCTTGGCCCGAGCCGCCGCCCTCTCGTGGACCAGCCGCACCCCCGAAGCCGCCCGTACCCGTGGAGCCGCCCGATGACCGCCCGCACCGCCCACCCGCAACCGACCCCTGCTTCCTCGGCCACCCGCTCACCCCGGCCGGTGGTGCCGTGCGGCCCCGACGACATCCAGCACTCGCAGGCCCTCGCCACGGGCGCCGTCGGCATCACCCTCCTCCACATCGAACGCGCCGAGACCGGCGTCGGCAGCTGGGCCGGCGTCCGCGAGTGGCTCACCAGCATCGCGGCCAGCCCGCTCGTCGCCTCCGACGACGCAGGCCTGTTCGTCGGCGCCCCCGCCCTCGCCTTCGTCCTGCACACCGCGGCCGGCACCACCGGCCACCACCGCGACACCCTGCGCATCCTCGACGCGGCCGTCGCCAAGCTGACGCTGCGCCGTCTCGACCAGGCCCATGCCCGCATCGACCGCGGCGAGCAGACCATCGCCTCCGAGTACGACCTGCTGTACGGGCTGACCGGACTCGGCGCCTACCTCCTGCAGCGCGACCCGCACGGTGACGCCCTGCACGCTGTTCTCGCCTACCTCGTACGCCTCACCCAACCCCTGCCCGGCAGCGACCTGCCCGGCTGGTGGGTGCGCCACGACCCCTCCGGCCGCACCTCCGCCGCGTTCCCCGGCGGCCACGGCAACGTCGGCATCGCCCACGGCATCACCGGCCCCCTCGCCCTCCTCGCCCTCGCCAAGAGCGCCGGAGCCCTCGCCGACGGCCACACCGGCGCCATGCTGCGCATCCTCACCTGGCTGGACGGCCTCCGACAGGCCACCCCGGCCGGACCGTGGTGGCCCCAATGGGTCACCACCGACGAACACCACCTCGCCAGCACGCTTCACGAAGGCCCCCGGCGCCCGAGCTGGTGCTACGGCACCCCCGGCCTCGCCCGCGCCCAGCAACTCGCCGCCATCGCCCTCGGCGACGACCGTCGCAAGCGCGCCGCCGAGACTGCCCTGCTGCGCTGCATCACCGACCCCGCCCAGCTCGCCCAGATCGGTGAGCCCGGCCTGTGCCACGGCGCCGCCGGCCTGCTCCACACCGTCCACCGCGTCGCCCAGGACGCCGACCGGCCCGAGCAGTTCACCGCCCACCTGCCGGCCCTTCGCTCCCTGCTCCACGCACAGGCCCCGGCCCGTCAGCCCGGGTTCCTCAACGGCACTGCAGGGACCGCACTCGCCTTGCACGCCACCAACCGGGGCGGCACACCCGCCACCGGCTGGGACGCCTGCCTCCTGCTCTCCTGACCCGGACCGGAACCCCATGCCCGACTCACCCACCCCGCAGCAGACCGAGAAGGCCGTCCTGGCCGCCCTCGGCGGCATGCCCCTGCCCGAAGCCGCCGCCCTCGCGGGCCTTGGCCCCGACGCTCTGGCCGACGCACTCGACCTGTACCGGGCCGCCGGACTGGACGCCCTCACCGACCATGCCGCCGCAGCGGCCACCGACACCTGGACCCAGGTCCACGTACAGCCGGCCGACTGGCACCGGGCCGAACAGGACCTCGCCGCCCACCTCGGCCCCCACTTGCGCCAAGCCGAGAACAGCGGCGCCGTGCACGCCTGGTGGTACGTCCGCAAACACCCCTGCTGGCGCATCCGACTCCAGCGCGGCCCCGCCACCACAGCCGACGACCTCCAGCAGGCGACCGGCAGCCTCCTCGACGCCCTACGCGACCAAGGCGTCATCACGGCCTGGTGGCCCGGCATCTACGAGCCCGAGACCCCCGCCCTCGGCGGCCCCCACGGCATCGCCGCCGCCCACCGCCTCTTCCACGCCGACAGCCGCGCCGTCCTCGTCAACACCCACTGGCGCAACACCCTCACCCGCCGACCACCCATCGGCGGAACCGAACTGTCGATCCTGCTCTGCAGCCACCTGCTGCGCGCCGCCGGCCAGGAATGGACCGAGCAGGGCGACGTCTGGGACCGCGTGGCGCAGATGCGGCCCCTGCCCGAAGAGGCGCCGGCCGCCGACCTGCTGCAACTGAGCGGCACCGTCGGCGTGCTCCTGGCCGCCGACACGGCCGCGATGACCCGGCCCGGCGGCAACCTCGAACACGAAGTTGCGCGGGTAGGCGCCTTCCACGACGCCGGGCGCGCCCTCGCGACCGCCGCCCGGGCCGGTGACCTGACGCGCGGGCTACGCGCCGTCCTCGCGCACATGGTGATCTTCCACTGGAACCGCGCCGGAATCCCCGGACCGGCCCAGGCATTCCTCGCCCGTGCGGCCCGCAACCACGTCCTCGGCCCTCCAACGAGCACCGCCAACTGACGGCTGCCACTGCTATCTCACCTCAGATCCAGAGCCGGGTATCCCGCCGGATACGCGTCCACCCCTCAACCCACAGCGAGCTGATGAACGTCGCACCTCACCCGCACAGGCCCACCGTCGACACAACGGCCGCAGCGCCCAGCGTCCCGGACGTCGGGCCGCTCGCCGACTGGCAAGTGGGCGTCCTCCAGCAGGCTGGCCACGGAGGGACTACTGAGCAGATCGCCAAGGCCCTCAAGCTGCCGGTCCACACCGTGCGGAGACACCTCCGAAGCGTCCTGTTCGCCCTCGGCGGTGCCAAGAACCGAATCCAGGCTTACGCGCTGGCCTGGCAGTTCGAGGGATTCCCGCGAACAGTGCCGGTTGGGGAGGCGCCCCACCTGACGGAGCAGCAGCAGTTCGTGCTGCGGATCTGGGCGGCTGGCGGCACCCGGGTGGACGTCCAGCGCCTGCTGCGAATCTCCCCGGACGCGGCCTACGCACTGGGCCTCTCGGCCCTGCACGCCTTCCATGCGGACCGCCGGATCGTGGCCGTGCGCGGGGCCCTGGAACACGGCCTGATCCCCGGAGACGAACACCTCGACTCCCTTCGCGAAGCCGCCGCGACTCTCGCCACAGCCGGTGCGGACCGCAACCATGCCCGCCCACAGGGCGAAGAAGGCGAACCGGGCACACCGCGGTCCGAACCGAGGCGCGGCGGCATCGCTGAAGAAGCGCCGACAGGCCACCTCGCCAACCAACTCCGCACGGCGAACGCACTGCTCATCCACCTCGACGCCCTGGCTGGCGTGCCCGAAGCGGTGACGCTGGCGCAGCTGCTGAACGGCGCAGCCACCGCCCCTGGGCCCGCCCACGTCGTGGCGCGGCTGGTTCACCAGGCGCTGGCCCGCGGCATACCCTGCGCGCTGATCATCCCGCCCGGCGCCACCGATCCGGCCAAGACGATCGAGGCCGTCGGCCTTTGTGCGGCCTGGTCGGCGGCCGTCCGTCAGGACCGACCGGACGGCAGCGCGGCCTACAGCGGGGCCGCCACCGTGCTCGGACTACTGCCCGAGACCTGCGTGGTGGTGTGCCCCGCCGACGAGGCTCCCACCGCCCTGCTGGCCGGGCCGCAGAAGGTGCTGACCATCACGGCCCGCGCGGCCCTGGAGCGAACGGCCGACCCCCAGCTGAGCTCGCGGCAACGGCGCGTTGCCGAGCTGTGCGCGCTGGGCCTCACCGATGAGCGGATTGCCGACGAGCTCAAGGTCAGCGTGTTCATCGTCTGCAACGACATGGCCGTCCTGCGACGCAGGTTCGAGGTCCACGACCGGGGACACGTGGTCGCCCGCGTCATCGGGGCCGGCTTGATCGACACCACCGAGCTTCGGGCCACTCTGCCCGCCGAACTGCCGAAGCTGGAGGAGACGGAGAAGGCGGTACTCGCTCTGGTCTCAGCGAGCGTGCTGGACGCGGCCAGCGCTCGTCTGGTCGGCATCACCACCCTGCGCGAGGCACGCAACACGCTGCTCAGAGCGATCAAGAAGCTCTCACCCAGCCACCGCCGTCGGGCCCACGCCGTCGCCGTCGCCATCGTCGCCGGCATCATCCCCGCGCCGGTCGCACCGGCCCGTAGATGACCGGCCCTGTCCCAGCTGCACATCAACTTCCGAAAGATGGAGGCGGGTTCATGGACCAGTACGTCGAGATACTGCACTGGAACACCCAGCACGGCCGGAAGCTGGACGCGGCCATCGCCTGGCTGCGCAAGCGCGCCAAGGCCGCTGGCCGGATGCCGGCCGCGCTCATGCTCAACGAACTCCAGCCCGGCCAGGGTGAACACGTCGGCGGCGAACTCGGGCTCCTGCACTACCCAGCCCCCGTCGACGATGGCCTCGACCCGGCCGACAGCCGGCGCCGGAACCTGAACGCGATCTTCATCGACCCGGACGGCCCGCTCGTACCGGACCCGGAGTGGGTGGCCAACTGGACCGGGCCATGGATGCCGCCCGCGACCCTGCCGGTCAACCTGCGCAACCCGGACGGCACACTCAGCTCCCGGCAGCTCTACCTGGCCTGCGAACACGCCTGCTACTGGCACCCCGGCTACCGGGAGACCACCGCCCGGTTCTACACCGTGCTCGGCAAGGATGGCCGTCTTGTACACGTCGACGGGGACTTCAACGCCTGGACGGTCGGCCGCGCCCCGCTGACGCTGGCCAACGTCGCCGACAGGGCGTTCGCGCAGAACCGGTCCGTGTTGTGCGGCACAGCCCTGGTCGCCGACGACATCGCGGACCGGCTCATGACCGCCGGCGGCTTCGTCTACGTACACGGGCACGCCGCCGAATACCTCGGAATCGAAGGCGCCGATGCGCCGACGACCGACCACGGACCGGACAAGGAACGGCAACTGATCCCCGAAGAAGACCAGCCGGAACGAGGACTGTCAGCGATCGACCGCACCTACACGACCGCCGAACTGATCCCCGCGGTCATCGACGCCAACGTCATCACGGATCCGGACGTGGACGCACTCGCTGACCACAAGCCGCGCTACACGCGCTACGGCTACCCGGACCTTGTGGCGATCACAAACCTCCCTGTCGAGCTGGTTCACCACTAGGTGGCCGGGATCATCTCAAGGGCCCACCGGTCAAGCCATTCGGAAGCGCATGCCCAAGCCCCGAGCGTGGGCGCCCGCACCCGCTCAGAGCCCAGAAGGGGATGAGACGGATGGCCAGTCCACGGTCAAGGTAAGGACACTGTTCTCTTATCGCGCATATCTCCACGAACGCGGACAGGGATGAAAGCCTCTTACAGTAATAGAACTCTCTAAACGCCCACTCAGGACCCCGGTCGGTTGATCAGGCCCGGGCAGAGCGGCAGGTGAATGGCCGTCAGCTGAGCATATCTGCATGGTGGTTCTGGCGTTGGCGTCAGGCATCATGGTGCCGGGGCGTGAGGGCGCTTCGGACATCCGGGTGATGATGGCGAGGCGCGCGAGTGGTGCGGCTGAAGCTGGACAACAGGGAATGGCTGATCGGCGAGCGGATCGGCGACGACAGCGGCTTCGCCGAGGTCTTCAGGGCCACCGCCGAGGACGGTACGTCGGCCGCCGTGAAGTTCATCCCGAAGGGCAACGGGGCGGCCCAGCGTGAGCTGCTGTTCACCAACGTGAACGCACGCAACGTCGTACCGGTGATCGACAAGGGTGAGACCGCCGCATGGCCGTTCGCCAAGGGTCAGACCGACGACGCGTGGGTGATCGCCATGCCGCTGGCCGAGAAGTCGCTCGCGGCTCACCTCAAGAGCTCCGGGGGCGTGCTCCCGCTCGCCGAGGCCGTCACCATCCTGCTGGACATCGCGCTGGCGCTGTCCGACCTCGGCAGCGAGGTGGTGCACCGCGACCTCAAGCCAGCCAACGTCCTTTGTCTGGAAGGCCGTTGGTGCCTGGCAGACTTCGGCCTCGCGCGCTACGCCGCCGCCGCGACCGCGACGATCACGTGGAAGGGCGCCGGTACTCCCCTCTACCAGGCTCCCGAGGTCTGGACGCTGGACCACGCGACGGTTGCAACCGATGTCTACTCCTTCGGCGTCATCGCGTTCGAACTGCTCAGCGGGCGCCTTCCGTTCCCGGGGCCGACCTGGGAGGACCTGCGCCGCCAGCACCTTTACGAGGCCCCGCCCGCACTTCAGGGCGTGCCGCCGATTCTGGCCGCACTCGTCGAGGAGTGCCTCCAGAAGTCGCCCGAGGTCCGGCTGACGCCTGCCGAGGTCTTGGACCGGCTCACCCGGGCGGGCGGCCCGGCTCCGACGGGCGGTCGGGCTGCGCTCGAACAGGCGAACCTGGCCGAGGTGCTGCGGCGGGCCGATGCCGGCCAGCGCGCCTCCGCATTCCGTACGGAGCAGCAGCGTCGGGAGCAGCTCTTCACGGCCAGCGAGGCGGCGCTGGCCCGGATCTCGGAGACCTTCCTGCAGGAGATCACGAGCCTGGCACCGGCAGGAACCGTCGAGCGGCCCGACGGCGGTGGGTGGATCTTCACCCTCGGCCTGGTCAAGCTCATCTTCACGTTCGCCCGTCCAGCCTTCCATGACTGGGCTGCGGGCTCGTCCCCACCGTTCGACGTCGTCGCCTACGCAGCCGTCCAGCTGCGGGTGCCGGACTACCACCCCGGGCCCCACCCGGCGTTCGCCAACCCGAGCGGTGTCGGCATGTACGGATACAAGGGCCGCGCCCACTCGCTGTGGTTCTGCAACGTCCGCGGCGAGCGATACCGGTGGTACGAGACCGCCTTCATGACGTCCTCAATGATTCTCCAGCATCCGTTGACGGAGCCGTACGCGCTCATTCCGGACGCCAGGGCCCGCCTTGCCTTTGGGGACACCACGGGCCCCGATCAGGTCGCCGTCCCGTTCACACCGCTCGACGCCACCGACCTCGGTACGTTCGTCGACCGGTGGGCGACGTGGCTCGCTGCGGCGTTCGACGGAACGCTCACGTTCCCGGGCCAGTTGCCCGAGCCGGGCGCGGACGGTAGCTGGCGGTAGGGCTGACGGTCTCGGCTGGCCCCGGACGGGCGCGTGCTCCGGAAACGAATTTCCCGATCACTGGCCGGTGGCGTACTGTCGTGTTCACCGACGCGGGGTGGAGCAGCTCGGTAGCTCGCTGGGCTCATAACCCAGAGGTCGCAGGTTCAAATCCTGTCCCCGCTACGACGAAGGCCGGCCCGGCGCATAGTGTGCGCCGGGTCGGCCTTGTCGCTTACGGTCGGCAAACTGGCCGTTCCTCACCTGGCACCTGCTGCCGGCGCACCGAGCGGCGCGGGTCGTGGCGTAGGTCCAGGCGTAGCGGAGCATGCAGATCTGGTCCGGTCAGGTGATGCGCCATGGCCCGGCGAACATGTCCGCTCGGGTCCCGGGCGAGAGCGGTTCCCGACGACAGCTCGACCTTCCGGCTCAGAGCACCACATCTGTGCGGCCAACGCGGGTGCTTCTCCCGCCGCTCACCCTTCGGCCCTACCCGCGCCGGCGGCAGCAACGGCTCCACCAAATCCCACTGATTACCAGTCAAGTCCGACGGGTATCCGCCCCCAGAGCCGCTCACACAAGCCCCAGCGACCCCACCAGCCCAGGGACACGCAGATCTCAAACGCGGCCCGAGAAGAGCGGGGGGCGTGACTGGGCGTCATCGCCCCGCCCCATTGCGCCGACGCCGACTTCCAGAGCGGGCCGCCGCTGAGCCCCAACGATCCGCTCTGCGTCCTTGCGGGTGCGACGTAAGCGGCTTTCCTGCCTACCGTCGGCTGAACCCTGAGCAGCCCAGCGGAGGACAGCAACGATGGAGCTGATCGTTACGGCGGAGGACGTGGCCCAGCGCCTGGGATATCCACTGCCGGCGGCGGAGGATGTGCGCCAACGCATCCAGACCGCGATCGAGGATGCCCAAGACGCTCTCGTCGCCCACCTCGGCCGGCCACTGCTTCCCACCGAGTTCACCGAGACCGGTGTGCATGCAGGACCCGAGGGCTGGGTGCTGCATCACGCCCCCGTCATCACGGTACTGTCCGCGACCTCGGACCCCAACTCTCCCCCCAGCCCGTTCGGCACGCCCACCTACACGGTGAAGTACCTGGCTGGCATCGACGCGCGCTCGGCGCCGGAGACCGCCCCGCTGCGCCTGTGGCTGCGGGCCACCGCCTGCCACCACCCGTTGCTGGCGGACGCACCCGTCCGGCAGCGCCGTATCTCCTCCGCCTCCGTCGAGGGCCAGTCCGTCACCTACGACACGGCCGCCGAGCCGCCCGTGCTGCTCGCACCCCCAGACATCGCTTCGACGGATCGCTGGCGGATCCGCGGCCGCCGCGTCTACCAGGCCCCGGTACGGCCCACCCCGTCCGGGCTCACGATCCGAGGGATCCCCGGCACGGGTGGCCTGTGATGGCCGTCCTACTTGCCGATCGGCAGCTCGGCGTTCGCACCCGCGGCGTCCCCGTCCTCGACGCCTACGGGGACGAGATGACCGGACCGCCCGGGGACCTGCGCGGCCCCTGGCCCGGCCGCGCACAGCCCCACAGTGACGGCACCTGGCTTCTGGCCGTAGACCCCCGAGCCGGCGCGCTGCTCGTCGGAGACATCGTGGTGGAGCCGGCCACCGGCGCCGAGTGGACTGTGCTGGTGGCCGACCAGCTGCAGAACGCGCAGGACCCGGGCGTCAGCTACGTGCGCGTGACGGCCCGGCCCCGGGCCGCAGCCGGCACCCGACCCGAGGGACACCCCTGATGGCACGGCTCGAACTTTCCGCCGACCTCGCGGACCGGCTGGCCCCGCTCGTGGCCCGACATGCCGAACGCGTGGCCGAAGAGGTCGCCGCCGAGGCACGGCGGCTGGCGCCGGCCGCGAAGACGTGGCGCACCCGCGAAGACGGGGACGCGCGGCCCAGCCACCGGGACGCCGACGGCCAGACCCGGCCCGCTCCAGTGCCGTTCCAGGTCGGTGGCGCGCTGCTCGCCGGTCCGCGCGACCCGAACGGGCCGATCGAGGAGACCGCAGGGTGCCGGTGCACCGTCACTGAGGACCCCGCGGCCGTCGCCGCATCCATCACCGCTGGCAAGGCCGCCATTCGCGGCTCGCGCGTCGAGGTGGACGTCGTCTGCGACTTCCCGCACGCCGCAGAGGCCGAGTTCGCGCAGGGCGAGGGAACGCACTTCATGAGCAGGGCCGCCGCGCTGGTCGCCACACGCCACCGCTGACAGCCCGGATGCGGCTGGGGCCCGCTGCCGCATCCGGCACGGCGGGACGGTAGCCGGGTCGACTTGCTTTCCTTCGCCCGGTCACCCAACCCCGTCCGAAGGAGCCGACATGGCTGAGAACGTCCGGATCACCCTGGCCCACCACCTGAACCGCGACGGCGTGGAGCTGGCGCCCGGCGACGAGATCGAGGTCGCGCACCAGGAGGCCAGGCAGCTCATCGCCTCGGGGTACGCGGCCGGCGTCGACCCGTCCGACCAGGAGGCCGTCGCAAAGGCCCTCACGCCCGAGCCCGCCCGCAAGCAGCTCGCGGCGAAGCCCCCGGCGGACAAGGCCGAGGGCAAGACGGGTGCCTGATCTCGCCTCCCTCGACGCCGAACTGCTCGCGGTGGACTGGCTGTCCAATCACACCGAGCTGACGGGCGTGTTGGGCGGCCCCGGTCGGGTCGGGGCGCGCAACGCCCCGCCCTACCCGCGGATCCGCATCACCCAGGTACCTGGCGGGTCCGCGCCCGGCTGGCGCTGGCTCGGCACCTTCCACATCCAGGTGGAGGCCCTCGGCGATCTCGACCGCTCCGTTGCCCGGCCGACGCTGCGCCTGGCGTTCGCCACCGCGGTGAAGGCCCTGCACGAGTTGCCCGCCCGGCCGGCGCTGCCGGGGCAGCCCGTCGTGACCGCCGTGCAGGCGCCCACAGGCGGCTGGCTTCCCGAGCCGACCGGGCAGGGGCGGTATGTCGGAGTGGTGGCGCTGACAGCCCACCCTGCGGCCGGCTGAGCCGCAGGGATTTCGCGAGTTCCGCGACAGCCCCACGCGCGCGAGGACTCACCTGGCCGGGACGGCGCGACGCTACGGCCGGGCCCGGCCTACGGTCCGGGCACCACTACCGGCCCGCCCAAGGAGAGATCACCGTGGCCACGGAGAGCATGTTCGTCGCCCAGATGGCGCGGCTGTACCTGGCGGTGCCGGGTACCGTCGCGCCCGCCGACCCGGTCGTACCCCTGGCGGCCGCCTGGAAGGACGTGGGCCTGTTCAAGCCCGGGTCGCTGGAGTGGAACACCGACCCGAAGTTCGAGGACATCAAGTCCCACCAACTGCGATACACGGCGCGCACCATCCAGACCGAGGACGCGGCGACGGCCAAGGTGGAGCTGCAGGAGTGGAACGCCACCAACATCGTCGCGGTGTACGGCGGTGGCGAGGTCACCAGCAACACGGTGGGCGGGAAGACCTTCTACCGCTACTCGCCGCCGAAGGTCGGCGGCCGCACGACGTTCGCGGCTCTGGTCGAGCTGATCGACGGAGCCAAGCACTACCGCCGGCTGATCCCGCTGTGCGAGCAGGTCGCCTCGGTGAACCAGAAGTTCCCCAACGACGCGGAGTCCACGCTGCCGTTGGAGCTCAAGGTCATCGGCGGCGCGGTCGGCGACCCTTGGTACGACCTCACGGACGACCCGGGCTTCGCCCCGGCGGCCTGACCTGCTGTCCCAGCACAGAAGTTGGCGTTCTTGCCGCTGTGCCCATACGGGCCCCCGGCGCCTACTGTGGTTCGCGTCGGCCCGGCCGTCCCTACCCCCCCGGGGAGGGCCGGGCCGCATCCCGCGAAGCCCCGGTTCAGCCCCCTGGCCGGGGCTTCGCTGTGCTCACCGCCGGGCCGGTACCGCGGTGGTCGCTGCTGTTGACGGATGGGTTCGCCAGTCTCATGGCGGCCGGCCATGCACCCGTGATCTTCGGTCACCGCGCTGTAAATTATTTCCCATAGCGGTACCGTGCAGATGTCGGGTGCGCACCCCGCTGAAGGTGCGCATCGGAGACGGAAAAGCCCCCGGCCATTACGAGTGGTCGGGGGTTTCCGTGATGGGCTGGTTGGGGAATCCCCCCGCCGCAGGACTTCCTCCACGGTGGGGTGTCCTCTTGCGAGGCCCAGCCCCGGCAGCTACTTCACTGCCGCAACGACCACGCCGGCTACCGCAGCCAAGGCCGCGATGATCCCGGCGTTGCGCCGAAGCCACCGCGCAAGCCGCACCTGCCGGTTCGGTCGAGTGTCACCCATCGAGCTTCCTCCCTCTCGACTGACCCAGGCCGGGTGACCCAGGCCGGAACAACGGGAGCGGGGGAGAGCATCGCGTGAGGCGACAGGGAGAACCTACAACGACTGGCACCCCCACGTCCGGAAAGCGACTGACTTCGCGCCACCCAGACTCTCTCCTCGGCGCGACGCTAACCCCGGGCCGCTCCTAGCGTCTGGGCGATCACTCGCCCGACAGACCGAGGAGCCCCGAATGCCCGGGATCGATCTGGACGCCGCGCGCAAGCGCCGTCTGGCCGCCGCCGCCGACAAGGCGCGCGTCGCGAAGGCCGAGTACACCGTCGGGGAGGAGCCGGTCACCCTCGGCGGCAGTACGGTGGCGAGCCTGCCCGCCGAACTGCCGCTGGAGGTATGGCAGCCGCTCGTGGGCATCCCCTACCTGCCGCTGCTGCTGCGCAAGCTGGTGGAGGCCGCGCAGTCGCAGGGGGAGCAGCAGGCGGAAGCCGCCGGCCTGATCGTGGACGTCCTCGGCTCCGAGCCGGGCCTTCCCTCCGACCTGATCGCCGCCGCCGGCGAGATGGGCCGCCGGCTGCTGGGTGAGGACGGCTACACCCGGCTGATGGCCGAACGGCCCAGCCACTCCGACGTGCTGGAGCTGGTGCGCTACGCCTGGTCGAAGTACATGGGCGGAGGTGCGGGCCTGGGGGAACTCATCGGGCCGTCCGAGACGCCTACGAGCGGTGGGACGACCTCGAGGCCGACCTCCAGCGGTATTACCACCTCGACGCCCGAGGCGTCTGGCGACGGCCCGGTGACCCTGGATTCCTCGGCACCCGCCGCCTCCTGACCCTGATGCGGGGGCTGCCTGCGGAGGCGCTGCTGCGCCGTGACGGAGGGGAAGCCGGCTCCGACCGGTGGGGCCTGACCCAGGAACTCCTCGCGCAGGCCGTTGAGCTGATCTCGGTGATGGCGGCGGAGCGCCGCCTGCGGCAGCCGATCGAGCTGCCCCGTCCGGCCCATATGCGGGCCGGCCACAGCAACGAGGACGGTATGGCCCGCGCGGTCGCCGTCCTGCGAGGCACTACCAGGAGGGCGGCCCGCGGTGGCGGATGAGGTCGACTCCGGCCGCCTGGTGTTCAAGGTCGCCACCGATCTGGCCGGGTTCGCGCAGGAGACCCGCGCCAAGGTCGAGGCGGCGACGCGGAACCTACGGGCGCAGGTGCGGCTGGAGCCGGACACGCGCGGCCTGCGGCAACGGGTCGAGGCTGCCTCCCGCGCGGCCGCCGCTCGGGTGATCGTCGGCATCACGCTGGATGGCGGCGACCTGCGCAGGCGCGCACAGGCCGCCGCCCGAGCAGCCGCCACACGGGTGGACGCGAGCCTCGCGCTCAACACCGCCGCCGCGTCGGCCGCCGCAGCGCAGTGGCGCGAGCGTGTCGCGCAGCCGGTCGAGGTTCCGCTGGTCGCGGTAGGCCAGGCGGCCGGTGGGGGCGCGTCCGTCACCCCTGCAGCCGAAACCGCGGTCCCGAGCACGATATCCGCTGCCGGCGCCGCGCCGGTACGGCTGGAGGTTGAGGCTGCCGGGCTGCGCCAGCGCGTCGAGGCAGCCGCGAGCGAAGCCCGCACCAGCATCCGACTGCCGTTGGAAGCCGAGGCGGGTGACCTGCGCGCGCAGGTGGAGCAGGCAGCCAAGGCCGCTGCCACCACCATCCTCATCGGCTTGAGGCCGGACGCCGACGACCTCCGGCGCCGAGCCCGCCCCGCCGTCGAGGCGGCGACACGCAACCTTCGGGCGCGGGTGCCCCTGGATCCCGACAGCACGGGGCTGCGCCAGCGGGTGCAAGCCGCCGCCCAAGCGGCACGCACCCGTATCCGAGTTGCGGTCGACGTCGACACCTCCGGCCTGGCCGAGCGAATCCGCGCTGCGACGGCCCGCGCGGCGTACGTGCGTGTCGGCGTCGCGTTTGACACGGGCAACCTGCGGCAGCGCGTCCAGGCCGCCGCCAAGGCCGCCGCGAGCACGGTCAAGATCGACCTGGACGTCGACACGGCCGGGCTGCGCTCCCGGGTGCGGGCTGCACTGGCCGGCCTGTCCGTCACCGTCCGGGTGGACGTCGACACGGCCGCCGCAGCCACGCGCGTTGCGGCGTTCCGCACGCTGGCCGGCCGCCCGCTGGACATCCCGCTCAACGTCAGCGGCAGTGGCGCGGGCGGAGGACTCGCCCAAGCTGCCGGGGGGCTGGGCTCAACCATCGCCGGGCTGATGCGCCTGCCCGCGATGGCCTCCGGCGCGCTCGCGCTGGGCCAGGCTCTCACCCAGGCCGCCGGCGGCCTGTTCGCCATGGGCGCGGCCGCCGCCCCCGCGGTCGGACTGCTCGGCGCGCTGCCCGGGGCGATGAGCGCCGCCGCCCAGGGGGGCGGCACCATCCTGGCCGCGTTCAGCGGCATCGGCGCCGCCGTGAAGGCCCTCGGGCAGGCGGACACCCAGTCCGCAGGGGCGTCCAACGCCGCCGCACAGGCCCGGCAGGCCGCCGCCGACCGCGTCGCGGACGCCCAACGCCGCCTCGGCGCGGCGCAACGCGACACCGACGAGCAGTCCCTTCGCGGGGCCGAGCAGGTCGCGCAGGCCCGCCGCCGTCTCGCGGACGTCCAGGAGGAGGCCGCCGCCTCCGTTGCCGCCGCCGACCGGCAGTTGGCGGCGGCAGAGCTGACGGTCACCCGCGCCCACCAGGCTGCTACCCGCGCGCAGGAGGCGCTGAACGACGCACGCCGCGAAGCCCAGCGTTCGCTGGAGGACCTGACCCGGGACGCCGCCCGCGGTCCGCTGGAGGAGCAGAAGGCGCTCCTCAGCCTGGAGCAGGCCCGCTCACGCCTCAACGAGGTCAACACCTCGCCCTTCGCGTCGGAGACCGACCGGCGCGAGGCGCAGATCGCCTTCCAAGAGGCCACCAACCAGCTCGAAGACGTCCGGGTCCGCAACCGGAGGCTCGCGGAGGACGTCAAGAAGGCGAACCAGGACGGGATCGAGGGCAGCGACCAGGTCACTGCCGCCAAGCAGGAGCTGACCCGCGCCCAGGAGGCGGAGCAGGACGCCGTCCGGGGTTCCCAGGACGCGGAGCAGCAGGCGGCCCGCGCCCGGGTGGAGGCCGTCCGGGAAGTCCAGGACGCCCACACCGATCTCGACCGCACCGTCCGCGATACGGAGCGCCAGCAGAAACGTTCCGCCGAGCAGATAGCGGACGCGCAGCGGGACGTCGCCCGGGCGCTGCGGGACCAGACACAGGCTCTGGCCGGCGGCAGCGTGGCGGCCAACGCGGTCGCCGCCACGCTCGACAAACTGTCCCCGGCCGGACAGCGCTTCGCCCGCTTCATCCAGGGCACCGTCCAGCCAGCCCTGCGCGGGCTGCGCGACACCGCCCAGGAGGCTCTCCTGCCGCCGCTGGAGACCGCCATCACCCGCGGCCTGCAGCTGCTGCCGATCTTCGACAGCGCGCTGGCCCAGACCGGGCAGGTGATCGGCCAGGTCGCCATCCGAGGCGCGGAGATGGCCACCTCCGGCCCGTGGAGGGCGGACCTCGCCCAGATCGGGACCACCAACGCCCAGGTCCTGGGCCGCCTGGGCAATGCAGGTCTCGGCGTCGCCGACATCTTCCGCAACATCACCGTCGCGGCGGGGCCGCTCGTACTGCGGCTGGCCGACGGTATCGAGCGCGGCGTCGCGATCGCTGGCGCGTTCATCCAGGCGCGGCGCGATGGTGGCCAACTGGCTGCCTTCTTCGTGCAGGCCGGGGACACCGGCGCACAGTTGTGGGCGATCCTGCGCGACGGCGCGGTCGTCCTGTTCAACGTCGGGCAGGCGGCGGCACCCGCCGGAAGGGTCCTCCTCGACTCGCTGGCCGGTGCAGTTGCCGCCGCCCGGCAGCTGAGCGGCGAGGTCTCGGCGCAGGACAAGCTGCGCGGGTACTTCGCCAACACCGTCCCGGTCGTCCAGGAGCTCGGCCGACTGGTCGTAGCCGTCGGCGTCGCCTGGTTCAACTTCACGAACAACCCCAGCCTGGCGCCGCTGATCGCCCGGCTGCGCACCGAGTTCCTGCCCGCGGTCGTACAGCTCGCCGGGGCGCTCGGCAACGGCCAGCTGTGGGGCCAACTCCTCAGCCTCGTCACCTCGGTGGCGAACATCGCCGCCGAACTGGGGGGTCTGGGCAACACCTTGTCCGGCTTCCTGTTCGTCATCCAGGCCGTCGCGACCGCCGTCCAGGTTCTGCTGTCGATCCCCGGCATGGGTGCGTTCGTGTCCGCGCTGCTCACGATGGCCGGCGTCGCTGCCGGGATCATGGCTGTCTCGAACGCCATCGCCGCCGTCCGCGTCGCCATGCTCGCGCTGTCGGCCAACCCCGTGATGCTGATCGTCACCGCCGTCGCCGCCCTGGTCCTGGCCTTCGTGACGGCCTACCAGAAGTCGGAGTGGTTTCGAAGCGTCGTCAACGGCGCCATCAGCGGCCTCGCCGACGGCATCCGGTTCGCTGTGGACAGCCTGGTCGGATTCGTGAAGGCGATCTGGCCCACGCTGATGACGATCTTCGCGACGCCGATCCGCTTCTGGGTCAACGTCGTCTACGACGGCGGGATCCGCAAGCTGTGGAACTGGATCGCGGACAGCTTCGGCCTCGGCAAACTGCCCAGCTTCACCGTCGGGTTCGCCCGAGGCGGTGTGGTGCCAGGCTACGCCCCGGGCCGCGACACCGTACCGGCGATGCTCTCGCCCGGCGAAGGCGTGCTGATCCCCCAGGCCGTGCGTCAGCTCGGCGGCGAAGGCGGCATCACCGCCCTCAACGACGCCGCCCGCGCCGGACGGCTGGCGCAAGCCGGCGCGCCCGTCGAGGGCTACTTCCTCGGCGGCCTCGTAGACGCAGGCCTTGACCGGCTACGCGGCTGGGCCGCCGGCGCACTCGCCAAGGCGCTCAACCCGGTGCGGTCCTGGTTCAACTGGATGCCGGACAACCGGTGGGGCGACATGCTGCGCGGTATGGTCAACCGGGCCGTAGACGGGGTGCTGTCCTTCGTGCGCGGCTACGCCACCGGGGGTGTCGTCCCCGGCTACGCCCCCGGTCAGGACTCCGCCCTGGCCCGGCTGTCCCCCGGGGAAGGCGTCCTCACCCCGCAGGCCGTACGGGGCCTCGGCGGCAGCTCGGCGGTGGGCGCGATCAACGCCGCCCGCGGGCAGCTCGCCGACGGCGGCCAGGGCGACCGGATCGGCACCGTCATCTCGCCCGGCGCGATCGTGCAGTACATCACCAACCCGCTGCCGGAGACGCCCGGGCAGACGGTCAACAACCGCCTGCGGGCCCTCGCCAGCTTCGGCCTGTTCGACAAGGAGAGCGCCTGATGGCCCGCGAGCGCTGGCTGGTGGACGGCTACGAACTCACCGACGGCCTGGTGCGGGACGTGGAGTACCGCACAGGGCTGACCACGACCCCCGCTGTCGTCGGCTCCAACGCCGCCGTACCCAACCGGATCGGGGAGCTGTGGCGGCCCAAGCACCACGGCCCCGGCAAGTTCACCCTGGCCCTGTGGCTGGCCCCGCAGGCCGGCGGCTGGGCCGAGGTCGAACGGGCCTGGGAGGACCTGCTGCGCGCCCTCGCACGGCCGAACCGGCTGCTCGCGTTCGAGCGGCACACCGCCGCCGGGCAGATCCGCCGCTGCCAGGGCGAGGTGCTGTCCGCGCTGGCGCCCACCCCGCTCGGTCAAGGCGGCATGCGGCTCGGTGTGGAGGTGAACGTGCCCGCCGGCTACTGGGAGTCCACCGACGTCGCGGCAGCGGCCATGGCCCCCGGCGCCCCTCTGCCGCAGAACCTCGACCTGGAGCCGTTCGCCGACGCCACCGCTCCCATGGAACAGCTCGCCTACCGCATCACGGGGCCGATCACCGCGCCGACCGTCACCGACACCACCGACGGCCCCGGCCGCGACGGTGACTCCTTCACCTACACCGGGCAGATCGGCGCCGGCCAGTCCCTCACCGTGGACTCCGCCACCTGGCAGCTGACCGGCACCGCAGGCCTGGTCCCCGACCCGGCCCGGCTCACCAACACGGGGCCCGCGTTTCTGCGTCTGGCCCCCGGGCGGCCTGGCCGCTTCCCGAGCGTGCGCCTGTCCGGAACCAACGCCGGAGCCGGCACGCAGCTGGCCGTCACCGGCCGCCGCACCTACCTGACCTGAGACCGGAGCAACCACCGTGGCCGTCCACCTGCGCGTCTACAGCCCGAGCGGGCCCCTGCTCGGGCTGCTGCCCTACCCGAGCGACCTCAAGGTGCAGTCCGAGCACAACGGGCCGGGCAGCCTCGCCTTCTCCTACACTCGCAACGCCCCCGGCGCGCCGCTGCTCGCGGGCGACGACCCGCGGATCGCTCTCGTCATCGATGGCACCGAGCGGCCGGAACGGTACCTGCTGGAGGACGACGGCGACGACCCGGCCGACGGCGGAGGCGAAGCCCGGCCCATCCAGGTGGGTTGCCGCGGCGCCCTCGCGCTACTGGAACGCGCTCTGATCTACCCGGCCGGGCACACCCCTGGCGCGTCGGTTCTTGGCCTCGACCCGCACTTCCCGTTCGTCAACGCCAGCCCCGGCGCGATCCTCGCCACCCTCCTGCAGCGCGCCCAGGACCGCGGTGCGCTGCCCGAAGTCACCTGGGACTTCACCTCGGCCGCCGACAGCGCCGGCCAGCCCTGGCCCACCACCTACACCGCGCAATACGACGCCGGCGGAGACCTGCTCAAGACCGTGCAGGCCATCACCGGCGCCGGCTGGGCCGACGTGCGGATGGAGGGCTACCGGGTACGCGCCTACGTGCCCGACACCGCCTGCGCCATCGACCACCCCGGCATCGTGCTCTACCTGGGCCGGGACGTCCTCAAGGGCCCGCGCCAGCGCTCCCGCCGCTCCGTGCGCTCCCACCTCCTGGCGGCCGGAGACGGCGGCACGCTGGCCGAGGTGGTCGATGGGACCGCCGCCGCCCGCTACGGCCGCCGAGAGGCGTTCGACGGGCGTGGCGGCATCACCGACGCCGCGACCCTGGCCGAACTCGCGCGCGTCACCCTCGGCGGTCTCACCACGGCCGCTGAGGGCTTCACCATCGAATTGGATCCGGCCGTCACCGAGCACCGGCCCGGTATCGACTACCAGCCGGGCGACTACGTCCGGTACGACCAGCGGCGTACCGACCCCGCCACTCTGGAGCCCCTGCGGGTCCGCACCATCGCCACCACCTACGACCAAGGCGGTCAGCCCAGCAGCTCCCTGGAGCTGAACGACGTCTTCGTGGAACAGCGCATCCGCATCCAGCGCAGCCTTGATGCCCTCACCAACGGAGCCGCCTCGGCCTCCCGCACCCCACTGCCTCCACTCGGCGACCGCAACGACACCGTGGCCCCGAAGGCCCCGGCCGCCGTCCTGCTCGGCTCCTGGGCCTACCTGGACGCAGAAGGGCAGCAGCAGGCGGCCCTGGCCGTCTCCTGGCCCAAGGTCACCGAGAACGCCGACGGCACCGTGTACGACGACGCCGGGGTCTACTACGTCTCCTACCTGCTGCCCGGCCTGCCGATCGGCGGCCGCGTTGCCGAGTGGTCCCCGGAGCAGGCCGTCCACGGCACCGTCGCCCACTACGACCAGCTGCCCGCCGGTCAGCGCGTCCGGGCCCGGGTGCGCACCGTGGACGCCTCTGGGAACTCCTCAGGCTGGCAGGAGTCCGAGGAGATCATCCTCGCCACCGACACCACGCCGCCGCCTGCCCCGTCCAAGCCAGTCCTGGCCAGGCTGATCGGCGGGATCCGCGCGAGCTGGGACGGCCTCGGCGCGCAGGGCGAGCAGATGCCCGCCGACTTCGCGGCCCTCGAGGTCCACATCTCCACCGCCGCCGGCTTCACCCCCACCGCGGCGACCGTGGTGGACCGGCTTACCGGTGCGGCCGCCGCCCCGATCACCGGCCTCGCCTACGGCACCACCTACTACCTCAAGTACCGGGCTGTGGACCGCGCGGGCAACACGTCTGCGCCGTCCGCCGAGGCCTCTGCGATCCCGGACATGGTGATCGGCTCCGACCTCGCGGACAAGATCCTCACCGCGGGCAAGTGGGCCGACGTCGAGCGTGCCAGCCTCCAGACCTCGTTCTTCACCGGCTTCGCGTCCGACGACCCGCGATGGGTTAAGACCTCCGGCGACGCCAGCGCCACCTGGGCCACCGCCGCCCGGCCGGATGCCCCCACCGGCGCCCGCGCGCTGGTCGCGTCCAAGATGCTGCGGCTGGAGTGGTCCGAGAACCTGCTCCTTGACCCGGCCGTGCTCTACCGCATGTCGGTCCGCGTGCGGCAGACCGCCGGCACCGCCTGCAAGATCACGGCCGGCCTCACCGGGATCGCTGCCGACGGCCTGACACGGATCAACACCGCGGGCGCCAACACGGTCGACGTGCCGTTCGCCGTCGCCGCCAACGCCGCCCCTCTGTCCTCCGGCGGCGGTTGGGTGACCCTGACCGGGTTCCTCAAGGGCTACGGCCCCGTCGCAGGCCCGTTCTGGACCCCCCAGCCCGACCCGCAGAAGCCCAGCAGCCTCCACCCCAACGTGCGGTCCGTCCGCCCGCACCTGCTGCTCAACGTGGACGGCGGAGCCGCCGCCGTCACCGAGATCGACATGTTCACTCTGGAGGCACTGGAGTTCCCGGCGAACATCGTCGGATCCGTGCAGATCGCCGACGCCACGATCGTCGGCGCAAAGATCGCGCTGGCGACCATCCAGGACGCGCACATCGGCACCGTCTCCGCGAGCAAGCTGACGGTCGGGCAGCTCAAGGCCGATCTCACGGTCTCCGCCCGCATCAAGACGGCCGACTCCGGTGCCAGGGTCGAACTCAACTCGGGCGGCATCGGGGCATGGAACGCCGATGGGGTCCAGACCGTGTCCGTCGCCGCGGGCGACGGCACCGTGGAGATCGTCGGTGGCCTGGCCAGCGGGGTCAGCGGGCAACGCATCGAGATCAACCCCGGGGGTACCGGCTTGCCGGAGATCCGATTCTTCCCCACCAATGGCAGCAACTACGCGTTCATCAACGCGGTCGGCGGCGGCTCCGGAGGCGCCTACATCGGCCTGAACAGCGGTACCTTCAGGCTGCGCGACCAGGACTCAGCCTTCCGCCTGTACCTGACCGACTACGTGTCGACCCTGGAAACCATCCGCACCGACACCCAGGAGCCCTGGGGCGGGGCCGTGCGAATGGCAGCCGAAGGCGCCTCGCTCGTCTACCTCTCGCAGAGCCAACTCCACGGCTACGTCTACGCCAGCGAGCAGGGGGCCTCTCTCGGCCGGCGCAACGACGACGGCTCCACCAGCGAGATCTGGATCGCCGGCTCGGCCGTGCAGTACCGGGGCACCTGGACGAACTACTGGTACGCCGAGCCCGACTACGGCCTGTTCACCGGCACCGTCCAGATGAACGACTGGAACGGCATGTCGCTCGGATACGGCCCGACGATGGCCTCGGACATGGTGCCGATCGCCACCATCCGCGACAGCCAGGCCTGGCACCGCTGGATGATCTCCGTGAGCAATCGCACGGGATTCACCATGGCCCTCGACTCGAACAGCCCCGACGGAAGCGTGGGCTTCTGGTGCTTCCGCATCTGACGGACGAGAGAGGCGATATGCCCGAGCGCTACGAGATCACCGACACCAGCCGGACCCGCGTCGGACAGACGGACTGCTGGCAGGTGCGGCAGAAGCGGCCAGACGGCGGCTACCACGTAACCCTCTTCCCGACCTCCACCCTGGAGTGGCGAGCAGCCGAGTACGAGATCGACTACACCACCGAGGAGGGCCTGGCGACCATTCTCGACATGGTCCTGCACGAGCCGTTCATCCCCGACCCGATCGAGCACCGCGGCCAGGATCCGGCTGCGGCCAGAGGCCTGACCGCCCCGTCCACCGAGGCTGTCCACGGCCTCGCGATCGGCGACGAAGCCCCCATCACCCTGCACAACGCGCCCGACCGGGCCACCGCCCGCGCCGCGCACCTGGAACGGATCGACCACGCCAAGCGCACCCGCGTCCACGTCGTCGGGCCCGGCCAGCCGCACGGGAAACCCACGTCGGCACGCGGCTCGGCGCCGGATGCCCTCGCCGCCATCCGCGCCGACCACGGCATCACCGCCGAAGGCGTGGCCGCGAAGACGGCCATGGTCGAGCAGGCCCGCAGGCAGCTGGCGGCCGCCCTGGCCCACACCCCGCCGCCACCTCATGGCCCCACCGGGTTCCCTGAGTCCTTCACCACCGCCATGTGGGACGCCGCCGTGCCCCGGCGCGACGAAGCCCACCGAGCGAGCAGTGGAGAAGACCCGCAATGACCCAACCGCCCACCCCAGGCCAGCTGGACCACCTGCTCGGGCACGCCGAGAGCAGACGCCTCAGCCCCCAGGAGGCCGCGCTGCTGCGCGCCGGCGTGCAGCACCTATGCGAAGCGGCCGCCCGGGCGGAAGCCTGGGCCCGGCACTGGAGCCACCAGGCCGCGCGCGCCAGGACGGCCGCCGACCGGGCCCGGGCACTCCACCAGCCCCAAACTCTTGCCGGACGCCCCGCCGACTGCCACGAGCCGACCCCCTTCCCGACCGCCCGAGCCTTGACCGTCCACTTCAGCAGGGAGGAGACCTGCAGCTGCCAGCCGAACTGCCCCGCCGACACCGCACACCCCGAAACGTGAAGGAGGCATCGCTGATGGACCGCGCCACCGAGCCGATCACCGTCGACGCCGAGCCATACATCGCCCGCCTGAGTGCTCAACTGACCGAAGCCTGGGGCAAGACGCAGGCTGATCTCGCGCTTGCCCGGGAGGAGATCGCGGTGCGGGCCCGTCGTGAAGCCGCCAAAGACCAGCGGATCAACGAGCTCGAAGCCGCACTCGCCGAGCTCGAGGCCGCCTCGACGCGACCGTAAGCGCCACACCGTCCTACCGTCCCCGGCTGTGGAACCGCCCCCGGACGACCAGCAGCCCCCCGCTGGTCGACGACACCGACGGAGGACCAGATGGCGTCAGATCACCGGGATGACGACGATCCGGGACGCGGTGCTGTTTCTGCTCGGCATGGCCGTGATCGTCCGGGAGGTGTGGACCCCTCCAGCGGACCCCAGCGTGATCGTCACTGGCCTGACCCTGGCGGGCCTGCCGGCCGCGCTGTCAAGGGACGAACGGCCGCCCCGCGAGTAGCCGCGCGGACCAGACTCCTGGCCAGGTACCGGTTCACCAGCCGCTACCTGGCCGGGGCCGCTCTCGCCCTCGCCGCGACCTGGCCGCTATGACCGCCAACTCCGACCCGCACACCACCAGCACCCGGGAGACACGACCGTGAACGACCTCCTGAACGACACCGAAGCGTGGGGCCTGCTGCTCGGCGCCGCCACCCCCTGGGCCACCGCGCTCATCCAACAGCCGCACTGGACCAAGCCGGTGCGCGCCGTCGTCGGCGCCGTGGCCTCCGGAATCGTCGGCGTCATCACCGTTCTGGCCCGCGGCGACATCGCCCACGCCCAGACCGCCCTCACCACCATCGCACTTGCCATCACCGCGTCGAAGACGTTCTACGACGGCCTGTGGCAGCACGTGGGCGCCGGTCCGCTGGAGCGCGCCACCTCCAAGAGCACCCCGGGCACGTGGTAATCGGCCTTCGGCCGGCGCCAGCAGTACCCTAGAGTGAAGATGTGGCCGCCGGGCCAACCGACCTCGTGCTCTGGCAACCAACCCTTCGGGGCTGTCTCCTTAACAGGGGAGCGCGAGGAACCGGGCGGGATTCGCACCCCGCGGGCTCGGCGGCCGCACCTTTAATCTTCTGTCTCCGCAGCCGATTTGGCCACGTGGTGGGTGTTCCCACGGGCGCTCCGGCAGCGGGAGGGTAGACGCAGGCAGCCACACCGGGGCCTGCGAATCCCGGTGCCGCCACGGAGACAAGGAAGGCACCTCACGGTGACAACTACCCAGCAGGACAAGCCTGCTGCCGCACGGCAGGATGCGCCGGCCGCGCCCGAGCCGATCACGCCGCTCAACGACAACCGTGCCGAGATGGCGATCCAGACCGCTGACCAGGTCCTGGAGATCACCTCCGACCAGCGGTTCTGGACCAAGGCACAGCGATCGGCCCTCGCGTCGATCGGACTCAAGGACGCGCCTACCCACGAGCAGGTCGCGTTCTTCCACATCTGCAAGAGCACGGGCCTGGACCCGTTCCGCCGCGAGATCTACTACATCGCGCGCAAGCGCAAGGTGTACAACAAGCCCGACGAGCTGTTCTATACCGCCCAGACCGGCATCGACGGGTTCCGGCACATCGGCCAGCGCACCAAGCGCTTCATCCGGCGCCAGGGCCCGTTCTGGACCGGCCCCGAGGACGACCCGAAATGGTGGACCGAGGGTGAGGACGGTATCAACCGCCGCCGGTGGGTTGATGTCTGGCTCGGCGACGGACCTCCGGCCGCCGCCATGTGCCGCATTGAGCACTACAGCATCGCGGGCGACCGGACGGTCTCCCAGGCAGTGGCCCTGTTCAAGGAGTTCGCCGTCACCAAGGACGAGTGGACCAGGGATCCGTACTCCGGCGATGGCTCGAAGACCGGCAACAAGATCCTCTCCGGGCTCTGGCCGGTGATGGGCACCCACATGATCGGCAAGGTGGCGGAGGCTCAGGCATGGCGTGTCGCGTTCCCGCGTGAGCTGACCGGCATCTACGAGCACGACGAGATGGGCCGAGCAGACGCCGAACAGCGAGAGCTTGCCCGCGACGAAGGCGCAGCGCGCCGACGCGCTGCCCGCTCGGAGGTGCCCCAGCCGGGCCCGGTGGTAATCCGAGGCACCGTCGTTGAGAGCACGACAGCGGACAGTGGCCCGGATGACTATCAGAAGTCGAGCCCCTCGCAAGACGACACCGCCGAGCCTCCGACCCTCGACGAGCTTCGCGGGGAAGTGCGTGCCTACGCGGCTGCCCTCGGCAAGAGCGTCACCCAGATCACCCGGCGCTGGCGCGAATCCAACGGCAAGAACACCACCGAAGCCACACCCGAAGAACTGAGCCAGCTCCTCGACGGGCTTCGAGACCACGCAGTCGCCGCACTTCGCGACCACAACGAGGAAGCCGCCCAGTACCTCGCCGATGGCGGCATGCTCGTTCGCCAGAACCCCGACCACCGCGTGTGGGGTCGCCGCGCCGCCGATCAGGCCTGAGCGCCACCACCTACCGCAGGCTGGCCAGTCGCCCTTGCGCGGCTGGCCGGCCTGCCCACCTTCGGGAATCACCTTGGACCCCTTGCTCATCCAGCGTGCCCGCGAACTCGCAGCCGCTGCCGCCGCCATCGGCCCCCGTATGCTGCCCTGCCGCTGCGGCGCCCCACGCCATGTGCACCGGGGTAAGAAGCGCTCGGGAGGCCATCCACCGACCGATTGCCGCAGGTACCGCCGGGACCCGGCAGACGTCCTTCTGGAGCGCGCCGAGGCCGGCACCGGGCGCAGCCTCGGACAGGACCTCGCCGAGTACGACCGCGCGCACCGCCGCAAACGCCGCGCCTCCCGCCCGATGGGGCACTGGTCGATCGGTGCGTCCGACACGACGTCCTGCCGCCGGGCGATCTGGTACCGGGAGAACCCGCCCCCCGGCTACACCCCGGCGCCGACCGACCGACGTGCGGCGACCGCCGGAACCCTGATCCACGACTCGGTTGCCGCCCGGCGCCACGCCCTCTACCCATGGCGACGGTACGAGCAGCACGTCACCTTGCCCGGTCTCGACCGGCCTAGCCGCTACGACGAGTACGACCCGATCACCGGCATCCTCTACGACTTCAAGACCGCCGGTGACTGGCAGTGGGAACAGGTCGGATCGAACGGACCGGCCGAGGAGGTCTGGGACCAGGCACAGCTGTACGCCTTCGCCCTGGACATGGCAGGGGAGCTGGTCCGGGAGGTGCGGATCATCTACTTCGAGCGCAAGTCCGGTGCGGACGAGGAGTTCGCGAGGCGGTACGACGAGAGCGCGGCCCGCCGGGCGCTGGCCCGGCTGACCTCGATCGCCACGGCCCTCGACCTCGGCACCGAGCTGCCTCGCGATCGCTCCGGCCCGACCAACGACCCGATCTGCCGACGGTACTGCCCGGCCCGCATCGACTGCTGGAACATGGTCGAGGCGGAGAAGGCGAGCCGGTCTCCGGAGTCCTACACGCTCATCGCGGACCAAGCCGACATCGAATGGGCGCTGGCCGAGTACGACCGGCACCGGCGCGCGAAGTCCGACGCCGACAAACAGCAGACCAACGCCAAGACTCTGCTGGAGGGCGTGCCCTACGGCACCTACGGCGACTACGAGTACGTCCGGGTGGGCGGACGGCTCAAGGAACCGGAGCCGGACCTGACGGGCCGCGTACGGCAGCTGGAGGCCTTCTGGGACAACCCGCCCGGTGAACGGCCATCCCTCGCCGAGCTGGACTACCCGACGAAGCAAGGCCGGACCGGCGGCCGCGACGAGATCCGACGCGTCCGGGCCGCGAAGCGCGGCACAAGGAGCACGTAAGGACGCCAAATGCGGCGCGCGCGGTCGGGCCCTACGGCCCGGCTCGTGCGCGCCGGGCCCGCCCCTGCGGCCCACGACCGCCGCGACCTAGAGCACCACAGTCCATAACATCCGCACCCAACAGAAGAGTTGAAAGGAGCATCGCCGCCATGACCAGCCCCGAGCCTGCGGTTGACGCGCAGTCCTCCCCGTGGTTCGCGTCCCGGCCCGCCCTGTCACCCGTACCGGCCAGCGCTGCGCTCGCTCTCCCCGTCGCCGCACCCGCCGCGACGGCCGGCGGACCGGGCGATGCCGCCACACCGATCTACGACTCGCTCGTGGTGGCCCTCGGAGACCCGTTCAGCCGCCTCGGACCGACCCGAGCGCGGCAACCCCTTGCCGGAGCGAGCGGAACCGAGCACTGAACCCCGACCGACCAACGGGCAGTTAGCTCAACGCGACCCTAACGGCGACGGCCGCCTAAGTTCCCCGCTCATGGCTGCCCGCTACATCGACTACATGCCGCTGGACGACATCCGGCCCGCCGAACGCAACCCCAAGGGGCACGACGACGACGGGCTGGATGCGTCCGTCGATCAGTTCACCTTCACCGAGCCCGGCCTACTGGACGAGCGCACCGGCCGCCTTGTAGCCGGCCACGGCCGCTACGAGACCCTCGTCCGCCGCCGGGAGGCGGGCAAGCCGGCGCCGGACGGCGTCGTGGTCGGCAGCGACGGCACCTGGACGGTTCCGGTCGTACGCGGCTGGGCATCACGGGACGACGCGCACGCCCAGGCGTACCTGATTGCCTCCAACCACCTGACCACCAAGGGCGGATGGGACGGCGCGGGTCTGGCCGAGATGCTGTCGGAACTGGAGGCGGCGGATGTCGAGCTGTACGCGTCCACTGGCTTCGACCACGGGCAGCTCGACGCGCTCCTCGCCGACCTGGACACGGACGCCGCCGAAGAGCAGGCCGGCGGCCAGGAGGAACAGGACGACGCCCGGGACGAACCGGCCCGCGGTGATCTGCTCGCCCTGTCCGGAGTAACCGTCGGCGAACCCGAGCACCAGGTCGAGAAAGGCCAGGTGTGGGAGCTGGGCGAACACCGCCTCGTGGTCGCCGAGGTCTTCGACGGATGGCCCGCCTGGTCGCCGCTGCTCATCGAGGGCAGCCTCTTCCTGCCCTACCCGACCCCGCTCGCCCCGTTCGCCGACCGCGCCGCCGGACGCCGCCTGGTGATGGTGCAGCCCGAGCGGTACCTGGCCGGTCACCTGCTCGACAAATGGGCGCGGATCAGCGGGCAGGAACCCACCCTCGCGGGCGAGGACTCGTGACGACGGTCCTGCCGACCGGCGGAGGGACCTTCGACCGGGCCGAGCGGCCCATCTACTTCACCGCCGGCGGCGGCGAATACAACGCCGGACCGTTCATCCTGACCGCCGTCAACGAGCTGATGGGCGATGCCGAGGAGCAGCGGCTGCGGGCCCTCCTGGACGCCGGAAACCGCGTCCTGCTCGACAGCGGGATCTTCTGGCTCACCAACCGTCACACTCGCACCCACGGCGTGTCCATGGACGAAGCCCTGGCACTGCCGCCCGAGAGCATCGACGGCTTCGGGGAGCTGCGGGAGCGGTACATCTACCTGGCTCGCACCTACGGGGACTGGCTCTGGGGCTACATCGAACTGGACCAGGGCGGCCTGCTCCACAAGCGGGAGCAGCGCGCCCGCCTCCAGGAGCTGGGTCTGTCCCCGATCCCCGTGTACCACCCGCTGGTCGACGGGTGGTCCTACTTCGATGAGCTGGCCTCGCAGTACGACCGGATCTGCGTCGGCAACATCGTCCAGGCATCCGCGCCGGTCCGGCTGCGGATCCTGCACACCCTGTGGGAGCGGCGCCGCGCCTACCCGCACCTGTGGATACACGCGCTCGGCCTGACCGCCAACGAGTGGTGCCTGCCGCTCGCCCCGGACTCCTGCGACTCCTCTTCCTGGCTGGCACCACTGCGCTGGAACCACCAGCGGATCGAGACCGCCATGCTGCGCCGCGTCGGGAACCTGCCCGCCGGCTTCCGCTACGCCCCGGGCGACAGCGCCTCCTACGCGGCGGCCGCCGGGCTCTGCGCTGACGCCGCCGCCGCCCTCGGGCGCTGCTGGCACCACGCCGCGCACCGCATCGAGGACCTGAGCGGCCCGATCCCCGCGCGCACCGACAAGGAAGGGGCGCTGCGATGACCGCCCGCGCCAGGACACCCGTGTTGAAGAAGACCGGCGGAGGGGCCTTCGACCCGGCCAACCGGCACATCTACTTTGCCGCGGGCGACTCCGAGCACTACCCCCAGTACGTCCTGCTCGCCACCAACGACCTCCTGACCGCCGGCCATGAACGCCGACTGGTCGAGCTGCTGGACGCCGGCCACAAAGTGCTGCTGGACAGCGGCATCTTCTGGCTGACCAACCAGTACAAGCGGGCCAACCCCGGCGTCTCCATGGACGAGGCGCTCCGCCTGGCCCCCGAGCAGGTCGACGGCTTCGAGACCCTGTACGCCCGGTACGTGGAGCTCGTCCAGCGACACGGCGACCGGCTGTGGGGCTACATCGAACTGGACCAGGGCGGCCGGGACAACAAGATCCGCACCCGCGCCCGGCTGGAAGCCGAAGGCCTCGCGCCGATCCCGGTCTACCACCCGCTGGTGGACGGCTGGGACTACTTCGACGAGCTGGCGCAGCAGTACGACCGGATCTGCTTTGGCAACGTCGTCCAGGCCCCGGCACCCGTCCGCCTGAGGCTGCTGCACACCCTGTGGGAACGACACCGCCGCTATCCGGACCTGTGGGTGCATGTCCTGGGTCTCACGGTCAACGAGTGGTGCCTGGCGGCGCCGCCGGACTCCTGCGACTCCTCCACCTGGCTGGGCCCGCTGCGCTGGCCGGACGTGCGGATCGACTCCGCACTGCTGCGCAAGGTCGGTGTCATCGACCGCGGCTTCGCCTACGACCTCGACCAGCCGGCCCACCCCGAGCGCGGCCGCACCGCCTGCTGCCTGATGTGCGCGCAGACCGTCGAGGCCACCACCACCGTGTGGAAGCTCGCCCGTACCGCCCGGGACCAGCTGCTCGGCCAGCCCTCCTACCCACCCCTCACCGAACAGGAGCGACAGCCCTCGTGACCACCACCGCCAGCATCCCGCCGGCAACCGTCTGGGCCCGGGTCGATCTGCCCGGCTTCCACCACTGGCCGGCCGCACCCGACCACCGCGCCTACCTGCGTGCCCGCCACCGGCACCTGTTCCACATCCGTGCCGCCGTGCACGTCGCCCACGACGACCGCGACGTCGAGTTCCACGACCTCGCCGACGCCATCCGCGTCTGGTGGGGCCCGGGCGACCGCGAGTGCGGCGCCGCCTCCTGCGAGGCCCTGGCCCGCACCCTCGCCGAACACCTCACCTCGCTGGGACTGCGCCTCGACGAGGTCGCCGTCAGCGAGGACGGCGAAGCCGGCGCCATCGTCCGCCTGCCGCGGGAAGGGGAGCAGCCGTGACCGAGCTCCACGCAGTCACCGTCCGGCACAACTTCGAGACGGCCCACCGGTTGCCCCACCTGGCCGGGAAGTGCGAGAACCTGCACGGCCACAGCTGGTGGGCCGAGATCACCGTCACCGCCCCCCAGCTCGCCGCAGGCACCGTCGTGGAGTTCGGCGCCTTCAAGAGGGCCCTGCGCGAGTGGATCGACACGTTCCTCGACCACGGCGCCATGCTCGGCGCCACCGATCCCCTCGTACCGGTCCTCGCCGGGCAGGGCAGCAAGCTGTACCGCTTCGGCGCCGACGACCCGACCGAGCAGGAGCAGCACGCCGCCGGCCTCGGCTGGCCCAGCGTCGAAGCCGTCGCCCAGCTCCTCGGGCGCGTCGCAACCGAGGCCCTGCACACCCTGCCGCGCGCCGCCGGAGCCTACGTCTCCCACGTCCGGGTCTCGGAGACCGCAGTCAACGCCGCCT
Source organism: Kitasatospora sp. NBC_01560 (assembly GCF_045208415.1). Lineage (NCBI taxonomy): Bacteria > Bacillati > Actinomycetota > Actinomycetes > Kitasatosporales > Streptomycetaceae > Kitasatospora > Kitasatospora sp. NBC_01560. Next base: position 7,092,865 of record NZ_CP109364.1, read on the forward strand.
CCTGGACGGCGGCGCAGCGATGAGCGCCCTCGTGCTGCCGGCCAGCCTGCCCGTGGTGGAGAAGTTCGGCCCCACCCTGCAGGGAGAAGGACCGTCCACCGGGCGCCTCGCCCTGTTCCTGCGCCTGGGCGGCTGCAACCTGACCTGCAGCTGGTGCGACACCCCCTACTCGTGGGACGGCAAGCGGTTCGACCTGCGCAAGGAGATCACCCGCACCCCGGTGATCGACCTCGCCGAGTGGGCCGCCGAGCACCCGCACGCCGTCATCGTGCTGACCGGCGGCGAGACCCTGCTGCACCAGGGCACCGACGCGTGGCGCTCCTGGATGGCCGTGCTGCGCCACACCACCCGCCGGGTCGAGATCGAGACCAACGGGACCATCGCCCCCCAGCCGGTCACCTTCGGCGTGCCGCGGCTGACCTTCAACGTCTCGCCGAAGCTGGCGAACTCCCACGTCGATGAGGCGCGGCGCATCGTCCCCGAGGCGCTGGATGCCTTCGCGGAACTCGCTGTCAGGGAGCGAGCCCGGTTCAAGTTCGTCGCCACCGGACCGGACGACCTCGAGGAGATCGCCGACCTGGTCGAGCGGTTCCTGATCCCTCCGCACGCCGTCTGGGTCATGCCCGAGGGCACCACCGCCGAGCGCACCATCGACGTGGCGCGCTCGCTGGCCGAGCACGTGATCGGCCGGAACTGGAACCTGTCGATGCGGCAGCACGTGCTGCTGTGGCCTGGAGAGCGCAACCGATGACCATCACCACCCCCGCTCACGGTGGCGTGGACCTGGCCGGCGCCACCGCGCACGCCGCCGGGCTGCTCGCTGCCCTCGGCATTCCGTGCGACAGCGAGTCCACGGCCGGCACGCCCCGCCGCATGGCGAAGGCCCTCGCCGAACTGACCGCGGGAGTCCACCTCGACCCCACCCGGCACCTGAAGGTGACCTTCCCGCCCGAAGCCGCGCAGCCGGGGCTGATCGCCGCGATCGACGTGCCCTTCGTCGCTCTGTGCGAACACCACGTCCTGCCGTTCCCCGGCAGGGCCACGGTCGCCTACCTGCCCGCGCCCGGGGCCCGGATCGTGGGCCTGTCCAAGCTCGCCCGCCTCGCCCAGGAGTACGCGGCCAGGCCACAGGTCCAGGAGCGGCTCGGCCGACAGGTGGTCGAGGCCCTCGTCAGCAGTCTGGACGTCCAGGGCGCGGCATGCCTGATCCGATCCCAGCACGCCTGCATGACGCTGCGCGGCGCCCGGGCGCACGACGCGGCGATGGTCACCAGCCACCTGGCCGGCGCTCTGGATGCCGACCCGGCCCGCCGCGCCGAAGTCCTCGCCCTGATGCCCTCACCGTCCTGAATCAGCAGGCAAGTTGTGCCCAAGGCGGGCGATCGCAATGGAGGATGGCAGGGCCAGGTCGGGACCGCGAATCCCGGCCGCCGACAGGTCAAGGAGACCACCGTGATGTTGCTGACCGTCCCCCTCGAAGTGCCCGACACCGCTCTCCGCGTCGGACATCTGCGGGCCCAGCTCGAGCAGCTGCCGGACGACCACCTGGTCGTCGCCGACCACCACGGTCCCGAAGGCGAGAGCCGCACCCTGCTGGGCTGGCCCGTGACGGCACCGGTGCGCGACGAGTCCGGCCGACGTGTTCCCGTCGTTGCCCTCCCGCAGCTCCACACCTTGGACACCGCCGCGATGCGCGTGGCGTACCTTCGGGGCCTGCTGGCAGGGCTTCCCACGGATGCCCTGCTGGTGGCCCTGTGGGAGACCCCGGACGGCCCCCGGCAGTCCACCGTCGGCTGGCCGGTGGAAACGGACTACGTCGATGAGGAGTCGGGCGTCAGCGTGCGCGCGGTGTCCCTGCCCCAGGTCGTCAGTGGTGCCACCGGCTACGCCTACGACGAGCTCGTCTACAACCTCGGCTGGGAGTAGGTCAGTTGACTAGCCCACGGCCCGGGGCGGGCACCTAGTAACGTTACTAGGTGCCCGCCCCGGGCCGTGATGGGTTACAGCCGGCCGTGGGGTGGCCGTAGCAGGCGCAGCGCGTGGCTACCTGCTGCGCGTCAGCGCCCACAGCACGGGCCCGGTGAGTCCGAACATCGCTGATGTGGCGACGGGCCAGCCCACCTGGGTGTGCAGGCTGGCCGCGGCCAGGGCCCCGTGGGCGCACACGGCGAGGTCTCGCCAGGTGACCGGCCGGTCCGCCATCGACGGCGCCGAGGAGTCCTTGGGCTGTGCCATGATGGGCATAGTTCCCTTTCTGTTAATTGAGGGCAGCATTGCGGGACACGCGGGCCACCTCTGCAAAGGTGGCCCGCTCCGCGCCCTGAAGCTTACGAGTTGGCTGACGCCTCGCCAAATCCGATAGGTGCGCCAACGAATCGTTCCAGCTCGGGGCTCTGTGAAGTTCGTGGTGCGAGTCCTGAAGTCGAGGGAGAACGGCCGGGTCGGGGGCTGGCGACAAGATGTTCCGTCCGCGCTCCTCGGCCTGCGAAGGTGTGGCCGGCGTATCCCCATCCGGGCGCCCTGCCAGGGGAGACTTGCGTATGTCACCTTTGTTCCACGCCTCGGGAGGCCACCGCTCCAGTCTTTCCCGAATGAATGGATGAAGCCGTTTCCATTAGGCCTAAAGAGTGTGCGTAATCCATTGCTCTTTCGGGCTAACCTAATCGCCTATTGCCGGGGTTCATTCCTTTTCGCTTGCCGAATGGTTGGCCACTACTCTGAAAGGGTAGGGCTTGATTGGTATGGCGACCTCTATTCCCGCATCATTTGGCGCTTTGCGAATGCCGCTAAGGCGGACGACTGGTTCCCGGGCGGACGTTCAGAGGCTGGCGCGTGGCTGGTCGAGGAGTCGTTGACCTGCGGTTCGTCGTACGTTCGGCGACATGAGCAGCCGCCCGGGTCGTCGCCCTGCCCTCGAGCCGGAGGTCGAGAAGCGGCTGCTCGACGCGGTCCGGGCGGGCGTACCAGTGAGCGACGCCGCCCCGATGGCCGGCGTGCACGCCAGCACGGTGTACCGGTGGCTGGAGCGGGCCGAGCAGGAGCAGCAGCGGATCGAGGGCGGGCAGCGGGCCAGGCCGGGGGAGCGGCAGTTTCGCGAGTTTCGCGACAGGTTCATGCGCGCGCGTAGCGAGGGCAAGGCGCAGCTGGTGCTGCTGGTGCGCAAGGCCGCACAGGGCGGTCACGTGCTGCGAGAGCGGACCCGGCTGGTGCGCGACCCGGACACCGGTCAGCAAGTGGTCCAGACGGAGCGCGACTTCGCGCAGCCGGACTGGCGGGCCGCGCAGTTCCTGCTGGCGTGCCTCGCGCCGGAGACGTTCGGCCGAGCGGCGCAGGCCCGGATCGAGCTGGCGCCGGCGGGAGGGGGCGAGCTGCCCGCTGGGTCCGGTGGGTCGGGCGCGGACATCGACCGGCTGGCCGCCCGGCTTGCGACGATCCGCGAGGAGTTCGCGGCCGAGCTGGAGGAGGAGGCCGGCGTCGTCGATGCGGAGCTGGTGGAAGGGATCGATCCCTAAGTGTGCAACTACATTGCCATATAAGGCTGTTGTCCTCATCTGCGGCTCTTGGTGAGTGTGGGAGCAGTCGGGCCGGGAGAGGCCCAGGGGGTAGGGAGTAGCCCACATGGCAAGCAGGGACGTCGAGTTGGGCCGTACGACTGCAGAGATCGCCGAGCGGGTGTTCGGTGAGCTGTCGGCAGCCAACCGGCAGATGCACAGCATTGGCCTCGGTGAACTGCCGGACTACGCCATCAACGGGGGCGTGCTGCTCAGCACGCTTCCGCAGGACGTGCTGAGCCTGCGGGAGGTACGGGCGACGACGACGATGGCCGCGCTGTGGCGGCTGTGGGCACGGGGGAAGAACGTGGCGGCGGTGCACCCGGACATGGCTGCGGAACTGGCGACCTACAAGCTCGGGACCCTGCCCGGCGGGTTGTTCCGCAACCTGGGGCGGTTCCCGAACCTGGCGGTGGTGTTCGGTGAGCCGCCAGTGATGGAACTCAGCGTGGACGAGGGCGGCAAGGGGCGGCTGCTGGCGATCCTCTTCTGCGGGCGCAGCGAGCCGGACAAGCTGCTGTGCCTGACCAGTGACACCCGGATGGACGAGGTGTCGGTCACGGCGATCTGCGAGCCGATGGCCCAGGACGGCACCGCGCTGCCGCGTCCGGTCGGCGGGACCACGCCGCTGGAGTTCTTCCACCTGTCGATCCCGGCACGGGCGACGGACCGGTTCACCGTCGAGGATCTGGCCGTCCGGCTCGCCCAGAAGAACGGCCAAGACGAGCCGACGGAGGCGCAGCGCGCGATGGTCGAGCGTGCGTTGCAGGTTGCGGTGTACCTGTGCTCATCGAAGGCGGACATCGAGACTCCTCCGGCTCCGCGAGGCAAGGCCGCCAAACGCGGTAAGCAGCGACGCTGGAACAAGCCGGACAACTTCCTGCGGCTCGGGTGGCGGCTTGGCCCGGCCCTGCGGGCAGCACGCGTGCGCGTGCAGGAGGCGCGGCGCAGCATGCCGAACCCGGGTGCTGGCGGCGGGACGAGCGGTTGGCGGCAGTACCCGCACCTGCGCGGCGGGCACCTCAAAACGGTGTGGACCGGTCCCGGTCGCAGCATCCCGGACTCCAAGCTGATCGAGCCTTACTGGGTGTCGGAGGATCTGCTGAACGCGGACGGCGAGGCCCCGGAGGGCGTCATCCGGCCTGTGCGGTAGGCCTGTTGTCCGGCCCGCATGCAGGTGGGGAGTGTGGACGGGTCCGCTCGTGCCGGGCCCCGTCGTCCGCGCTCCCCGCCTTCCCCCGGGGGCCGGGGACGGCGTTCCGGGTCTGGTTGCGACTGGCCCGGCCTCGCAAGCGGGGCCCGGCACGGCGGACAACCTGACGCCGAGCCCCGCTGCGAACGGGGCCTCCTCGGAGGTAGAGATGCCGAACACCACGAACCTGCCTGACATGCCGCCGGGCCTCGCCGCCCGGCCCCGCGACGAGCGGCGGGGCCTTCCGATTCCCGCAGTCAACGAACAGCCCGACGGCACCGCCGACTTCGTGTCCATCAACGGTCAGGTCGCGCTGAACCTGGCGGTCAAGGGCTGCTGCTCGCTGTGCACGCTGCGGCTGGAAGGGCCGGCCGCGTTCCTGGGCGGCCCCCGCGCAGCGGATGCGGGCTGGTATTCGGATCCGCCAATGCACGAGGCGTGCGCACAAGCCGCACTGCTGCTGTGCCCGCACATGGCCCACCAGCACGCCCGTCGCGCCAGCGCGGGGCGCACCCCGGCAGGCACGGCCGTGCCGGTCGGGTTCTCGGAGGCCAAGCCGGACGAATGGGTGATGGTCCTCGCGGCGGACTACTACTCGGCGCTCGCGCCCGCCGAGGGCGGCGGCGTGGCGCCGGTCTTCATCGTTGGCGAGCGGCTTGCTGAGCGCCGATTCAGCTACCAGGACGGTGTGTTGACCGAGCAGGGCGCCGACTGACGGCGCGACCTTAAGGCCCGGTGCGGCCTAGCGTCCCGGCACACCGACCAACCCGACCGGGGAGGACACCGTGCCGATCAACCACCAGGGCGCCAGCCGGACCGACTACGGGCAGGGGGCGAGCCGATGAAGCTCGTCTCCCGCTCCGAGTGGGGCGCAGCGGCGCCCACCGGCTCCTACAGCCGCATCACGTCGACGCGGGGCGTGAAGATCCATTACGAGGGGTCTCCTGTACCCGGCGGCCTGCTGGGCGACCACGGTCAGTGCGCCGGCCACGTCCGCGACATCCAGCGCGCCCACCTCAACGACCCGAACGAGGACTGGATCGACATCGCCTACTCGTTCGTCGTGTGCCCGCACGGGTACGTGCATGAGGGGCGCGGCCTCGGTCGCAGGAACGGAGCGAACGGCAACCCGGCGCTGAACGCCGGCCACTACGCGGTGTGCGCGATGGTCGGCACTTCCGGCATCACCTCGCCGACCGGCGCGATGCTCGACGGGCTGGTGGATGCGATCGAGTACTGCCGGGCGCAGGGCGGTGCCGGCGGCGAAGTGCGCGGGCACCGCGACGGATACGCCACGACCTGCCCCGGCGATGAGCTGTACGGCTGGATCCAGCGCGGCGCACCGCGGCCGTCCGGTGGTGGAGGTGGTGGGGAGCCGCCGCAGCCCTCGGGCCAGGGGGCGGGTACTTACACGGTGCAGCCGGGCGAGACGCTCAGCGGCCTCGCCGGGCGGTTCGAGACGAGTGTGACGCAGCTCGTCACCCTCAACGGCATCGCCGACCCCGACGTGATCCAGGCCGGCCAGCAGCTCCAGGTGCCGGCGCCACCGTTCCCGGGCCGCGAGCACTTCGTCCTCGGGGCGCACAGCCCGTACGCCAAGCAGCTGCAGACGTGGCTGCAGGCCGCCGGCTGGGGGCCGCCGTACCGGGTCGGGCCGAGCGAGGACATGGAGTCGCTGGACCTGCGGAAGGTCGCGGCGCTCCAGGAGTACTACGTCGGTGATCTGGGGCCGGCGGACGGGCTGACGGGCCCGCTGACATGGCTGTACGCCTATCAGACGGCGCACGGCCTGCGCGGCCGGTAGGCGTTCAACTCAATTGAGGGGTGGGCGCTTTGAGTGCCCACCCCGAACTAAAAGTTACCTAGGTCTAGTTACTAGACTTCAGTCTGTTTTGTGCGAGGCTGGTCCTGCCAGCCGGGGAAACGCGAAGCCCCGGCCCAACGCAAGGAGCACAGCCCCATGACCGACACCCCCGCCACCGAGGCCAACACCCACGGCGAGACCGGCACCCGCCCGGCCGCCAGGCAGCGCCTCGACAAGCGGACCCTGGTCGCCCTCGGCCTCGCCGCCGCCGGGTTCGTCGCCGGTTCCGTCGTGATGGGTCGCCCCGGCGCGACCCCGGCCCCGAGCGCCCAGCCCATCCCGACCACCCTCACGCCGAGCCTGACGGCCGCCCCGGTCCAGCTCGGCACCGAGACCCCGACCCTCCCGGCCCTGCCGACCCAGGCCCCGGCCTTCGCCCCGGCCGCCCCGGCCGCCCCGATGGCCCCGGCGGCGCCCGTCGCCCCGGCCCCGGGCCTCACCCCCGCCCCCTCGATCGTCACCCAGACGACCGAACCCGTTCCTGTCCCGACCGTCACCGTGACGGTCACCCACGTCCAGACCGCACCCACCCCGATCGCCCCCATCCCGACCGGCGCGCCCACGATCTGCGCCCCCGTCCCGTCGCCCACCGCGCCCGCGACCACGGCCCCCGCGCCGAGCCCGTCGGGGAGCCCGAGCCCCAGCCCCTCACCCATCCCGACCAGCCTGCCGCCCCTCGTCCCCGGCCACCCGACCGCCAGCCACTGACCGGAACCTGACCGGCCCCGCCGCACGGCGGGGCCGGTCAGGCCCACCCAGAAAGGACACCGCCATGCGCGGCCCCGCTCTGCTCGTCGGCTCCCTCCTCGCCGGACTGGTGCTCGGCACCCTCAGCGGCGCCGCCGTGGCCCGCACCGCCGACGGTCCCGGCCAGCCCCCCGCCGTCCCCGCATCCCAGCCCGCACAGCCCGGCTGCGCCACCCCGTCCGGCACGGCCAAGCCGGTCGCTACCCCGACCCTTCCCGCGCCCAGCCCGGCCCCGGCGCCCGTACCGCGCCTGGCCGCATAAGGCGCCACATGCCCCGGGCCGGGCGCCGTGACGACCCACCGGCGCCCGGCCCGGAACCACATCCCGCAGGCCCCATCCAGGACAGGAACTCCGCCGTGAACGTCAACAGGCAGAAGCTCATCGACCGACTCGCTCCCCAGCTCGGGGGTCGACGTGCCGCCGCCGCCGCCGCCCTCGAAGCGGTGCTGGACACCATCGTGCGCGCCGTCGTAGACGGGGACACCGTCTCCGTGACCGGATTCGGATCCTTCGAACCCGCCCACCGCGCCAGCCGCCCCGCCCGCAACCCCCAGAACGGCGCGCGCGTGACGATCCCGGCCCGGACCGTTCCCCGGTTCCGGCCGCACGAGCGTTTCAAGGATCTCGCCGCCGGCCTTCGCGAGCTGCCCGAGGGCGTCAGCTCCATCCGCAAGGACCCCAAGGGCACCCACACCCCGATTGCCGCCCCGGACGCCGCATGAGCGCCAACCTGCCCGAGCGCCTGGCCGCCCTCTTCGACCAGGCCCAGCCCGTACCGACCCCGTTCGTGCTGCGCCGCGACACCGACGTGTCCGGAGTATCGGGAACCGGAACCGTCGCGGAGGGCTGCTTCTTCTCCGCCGCCGCCGGCTCGACCGCGGTCACCCGATGGCGGGGCGAGCGGGGCTCCACCGTCGCCTGGGACCGGGCGCAGGACGTCGAGGCGGTCCACGGCCACGGCGGAGCGACCCGCGTGATCGCGCTCCCGCTGCCGGCCATGGTCTCGGCCCTGACCTCGATCGCCTCGCTCGGCGAGCAGCGCGTGGGCGATCAATGGGCGGACGGGTGGAACCAGGCCCTGGAGGCCGTGAGGGGCCTCATTGAGGCCGCCCTCGGCCCGCACCTGGACAGCGGCTCGGCGGCGAGCCCGACCAGAGAGAGTCGTCCTGGCCACGCTTGACGAACCCGACGCGGTCAACGCCGAGGCCCTCCGCATGGCCAGCGGCGACCCCGTCCGACCGTTCCAGTGACCGAACGGCGCGGCCGCCCCGAGTAGACCCGGGGCGGCCGCGCCCGGGCCCTTTCACGCCCCAGCGTCGCAGCCGGCACGACCACCCCAGCGTCGCAGCCCGGCCTGACCCGGCCGGGCGCCGCGCCAACTCCAACCCACCATCTGGAGACAACCCGTGAGGGTCTTCTACAGCGCCCAGTACCTCGACTACAGCGACCGGCTCGTCCTGATCAGCATCGGCCTGGTCCGCGAGGACGGCCGAACGTACTACGCGGTCAACCGAGGCCTGTCCGCGCGTCATGTCCTCGCGGATCCGTCGCTGCGCGCCGCCGCCTGGCCGTATCTGCCGACACGCGACGACACCCTGCTCGACCGCAGCCACCCGGACGTCAAGATGCGCAGCCGCATCGCCGCAGAGGTCGACGCCTTCCTCGCAGCAGTGCCCGACCTCGAACTGTGGTCGTGGCGCGGGGCCTACGCCCACGTCCTGCTCTGCCAGCTGTTCGGCACGGAACTGGACCTGCCGGACGCGGTCCCGGACTGGACCAACGACCTGCGGCAGGAGGCGCACCGCCTCGGCGTGGATCCGGACGAGCTGCCCAGCCAGCAGACCCGCCGGCATCACGCCCTGGACAACGCCCAGCACCACCGGATCATCGCCCGGTGCCTCGACGCGGCCGCAGTCTCCGACCCGTTGGAGACACCCGGTACGCCCCTCAGCCAGGCAGGCAGGTAATCCGGTGAGTATCACCAGCCACACGACCCTCATCGGCCGTATCCTGCGTGACCCGCAGCTCTACGAGCCGCCGGGCAGCGGGCCGTCCAAAGCCACCGTCACGTTCACCCTGCAGCAGCGGCCCCCGCTGGCCGGCGGCGGCCGGTCCCGCGGCTCGGCAGACAGCTCTCTGACCCTCCGATGCGTCGCCCGGGGCGGCCTTGCCCAGCAGATCGCCACCCTCCAGGCCACCACCAGGGTGATCGTGGTCGGCTCGCTGACCCAACGGCTCCACCAGCCGCCAGGCGAGAACCAGCGGATCATCGTGGAACTGGAGGTCCAGGCGATCGGCCTCCTGCTGGACGGCGGCGTGGCCCGCAGCCACCCCGCCCTGACGCAGCCCGCCGACGGTCACGACGCTGCCCGGACGCCGGGGGAAGCCCCCGGCTACTCGCTCGGTCCGCGTCCGTCCTGATACACATAGAACGACCCCACCCGGCCGCACGCCGAAGGAGAACGATGAGCGGCAAGACGCCGAGCATGAAGCTGGCCGACGCCGCGACCGCGCTGGAGAAAGCCCTTAAGGCCGTCGAGGAAGCCGGTCTCGATCAACTGCCGCTGCTGGAGGCGCTGCGAGGTCCGCTCGAGAAGGCCGACGCCGTGGTCGCCCGCATGCGAGAGCTGCGCCGCGAGACAGTCGTCGCCGCGTACCCGGACCGCAGCCTCGCCGTCTACCAGATCGCAGCTGCCTCGGGGATCGTGCCGAACCTCGTCACCCGATACGCGCGTGAGGCGGGCCTGGAGATGCGCAACAGGCGCAGCGGGTAGGGGACCAGATTTCGAAGGCCAGGCCCGTGCCGCTCAGCGGCACGGGCCTTCTGCCGTCGGTCACCCAGGCAGCAAGGCTTCTCAGCCGCGCCTGCACCGGCGCAGGCGAGCCCTGGCCTCGCCCCCGGGACCGCGCTGTCGCGGCGGCCGGTCTGCCGGTGCGGTCGTCGCCCCAGCGCCACTCGCAGACCCGCCGCCGTACTCGGGCGGGACGCTCCCCGCGCCCGGCATGACCAGGCCGCGGCTGGCCGCCTCCTCGAGGGTGTCGCGCCGCACGCTCGCGGCGAAGCGGCAGCCGGCACCGGCGGCGGTCGGCGAAAACGGCGGACCCAGACTCGCCGCGCCGACCCACGCGTGGTGCATCGCGATGGCGCGCACGAGGCCTCGGGCGGCCGGGCGCAGCAGTCGGGCATAGGGGGACTGAGCCCGGTCGGCGGTCGCGCTCGACCCGCATCGGGACCGGGGCAGCAGGGCGGGGTGCCGTGGCTCGGCGCGATGGTCCACGCTAAGCCCGCCGATGGGAAGCCCCATGGAGGACTCAAAACACGTCTATCGAACCACAATTGACGTTTCAAAGGGTGTGCCCAAGGCGACCCCTCGAAGAATAGACTGAGGTCAAGAAAGCAGACAGAAGTCAGCTTTCACCGGTTGCCAGTCCGGGCCGCGAACCCGGACCCACCGCACAGGAGACACCCATGCGACAGAGCGACGTCATCACCGGCCGCGCCGACCTCGGAGCCATCGACAACACCACCGGCGAGGCCGCCTTCTACTCCCACCGCCAGCCCGCCTGGCACGGCCTCGGCACCGTCACCGAGGAGGCCAAGACCAGCGACGAAGTCCTGCACCTCGCCAAGCTCAACTGGCTGGTCGAGAAGCGCCCGCTGCTGTCGATGAACAAGGGCAAGCTCGGCAAGAAGATCCCCGGCCGCTTCGGCACCTTCCGCGACGACACGGGCGACTGGGTCGGCGGCCTCGTCGGCAAGAGCTGGACCCCCATCCAGAACCGCGAGGCGTTCGCCTTCCTGGACGAGCTGGTCGGCGGCGGCCACGTCACCTACGAGACGGCCGGAGCCATCGACGGCGGCCGCGTCGTCTTCATGTCGACCGCAGCCCCGAGCATCACCCTCGACCCCGAAGGCGCAGCCGACCGCATCGACCTCTACACCTTGTTCGCCAACAGCCACGACGGCCGCTCCGCCGCCGTTGCTGTCGAGACCCCCATCCGCGCCGTCTGCACCAACACCCTTGACTTCGCAGTCAAGGAGGCGCAGCGCACCTGGAAGATCCGCCACACCGCCGACGCCCTCTCCCAGCTGGAGGAGGCGCGTCGGGCCCTCGGCTACAACGAGCGCTTCGCCGCCGCCTTCGAGGCCGAGGCCATCCAGCTGTTCCAGACGGCCATGACCAACCAGGACTTCGACAAGCTGATCACGGAGCTGTGGGGCACTCCGGCCGAGGGCGCCCGCAAGAACGTGGTCGCCAAGTACACCGAGCGCCGCGACCGCCTCCACCACCTCTTCCGTGAGGCTGACACCCAGGAGAACATCCGGGGCACCCGTTGGGCCGCCCTCCAGGCGGTCATCGAGTTCGACGACTACTTCCGGGACGTGAAGACCCCCGAGGAGCTGACCGAGCAGGAGCACCGCAACAACCTGGCGATGACCGTCCTGCTGCACGACCAGAAGAACCCGATCAAGGACCTCGCCAAGAGCCTGCTGCTCGCCGCGTGACCCATCGGTGCGGCGGGGGTCGTCAGCCCCCGCCGCACCCCTCGCGGGCCACCCGCCCGCCGCCCGCCGCGCCGCCACCCTGCGGCGCGGCCCGCCCCCAGCCGATGGGACCCATGATGAGCAGCAAGAACTTCAACTTCGCGAACCCGGCCGACATGGTCGAACTCGTCCCGCACGTGATCGGCCACCACCCGTACGGCAACGTGGTCGTGATCGCCCTCGACCAGGAACTCGACAGCCCGGGCGCCGTACTGTCCCCGATTCCCGCCCGCCCGGCCGACTGGAGGCACCTCGCCGGGGCGATGACCGCACGCGCCGCCCAGGACGCCCGCATCGACGCCCACCACGTCATCCTCGCCGTCTGCCCCGACGAGACTGACGCGGCCGGGCAGCAGTGGTACGCACCCCTGGGCGCGGAGTTCGCGGCCGCCTGCGCCCGCCGGCACCTCGCACTGACCCACAGCCTGTTCATGACCACCACGCACTGGTGGCACCTGACCGGCAACGGCACCTTCGCGGGCGCACCGCTCCCCGGCACCCCCCGGCGCATCCAACCTTCGCCAACCGCGGGTGAAGGGGAAGCGGCGACCGGGGCATGCTCCACAGGCGTCGCAGGCGGCACCGGTGGGACCGCGCCCGCCGAGGCGTGGACGCGCGGGCCGGTGCCCGGCGAGACGACGGCTCGGCACGCCGTCGAACGGGCACTTGCCGACCTCGGCCGCGAGCTCGCAGCCGGCCACGGCACCACCAGGCGCCAGCTCCTTGCGCTCCTCGACCAGGCGCTGCGCCCTGGCGACGCGCAAGGAGAGGGCGCCATGGGCGACGATCTCGCTGCACGGGTGCTCGTCGCGGTTCAGAACGGCCCGCTGTTCGACGCCGCCGCCGAGCTGTGCGAGATCGGGGACTTGGCGCGCGCGCAGGAGCTGTGGGCCCGTGCTGCCTGGCTGTGCGTCGATCCCTACCGCATGCTGGCCGCTGCGCCGCTCAATCTGCTCGCGCTCACGGAGTTGTTGGCCGGGGATCTGTCGAGGGCCCGGGCGATGGTTCTGGCCGCCATGGCCGCCAAGCCCGGCGATGCGACCGCCGAGCGCCTGTCTCGGATCCTCGACTTTCAGGAGGCTCGCGTGCTGACGCGGGGCATGGACGCCGTCGCGCTGCTGCACCGCGATCTGCGGTCCGGGCGGGCACGTCTCCGGGCTGAGCGGGACTGAGCGAGGAACCGATAGCAGCGCCTCTGCCGATGGCCGGGGCGCTGCTCTGGTTCTCGTGCGAGAGCCGGTGGGCGGCGGGGCTGCTCCTCGCCATCGCCGGGAGCGGGTGGAGGGTCAACTAGGCGGATCTGAGGGGGCTTTGGGTGTGCCCAAGCAGTGGCCTCAGAAAATAGACTGGGGTCAAGAAAGCAGACAGCAGTACGTCTGCCTGGTTGCCAGTCCGGGCCGCGAACCCGGACCCACCTAGACAGGAACACCCCCCATGACTGACCCATCCCAGAACACGGTGGTCGTGCCCGGCCCCGCCGGCTTCGTGGCCCTGATGCCCTCGCTGTTCGGCTACTACCCGGACGGCGGGTTCATCCTGTGCGGGATCAACCCCAGCACGAACGAGCCGCGCGGCATGGCCAGCACGGAACTGCCCACTGACCCCTCCCACTGGGAGGCGCTCGTCCGCGACAGCCTCGAATTCCTGATGGGCTCCACTGCCGCCCACGGCATCCGGACCCAGGCCGTCGTTGCCTTCATCTGCCCCGACCCCTCCGAGCCCGGCTACGGCGCCGAGTCCCGCGTCACCCACCAGCCCATCACCACCTACCTGCGGGAGGCGTGCGCCGAGCGGCAGGTACACGTACTGGACAGCCTGTACGTCACCCGTACCCACTGGTGGTCGGCATGCTGCACCAAGCCTGAGTGCTGCCCGCCCGAGGGTAAGCCGATCCAGGACGCTGCCGCCGAGGCTTTCGCGGCCGAACTTGGGAACCACACGCCGTACGTACGGCGAGCCGATGTGCTGGCCGACCTCGCCCCAGCCTCGGGGGCGGACGCAATCCGGTACAGCGACGCCATCGACCGCGCGACGATCGCCCTCCACCGGAAGATCCGCGCGGAAGGCAACCAGACCGTCGTGGACGACGGGAAGGATCTGCTCGCCGACACCATCCGCAGCCTCGCCGCCGACACCACCCCGGCAGACCTGGATGACGACCGCGCGGCCGAGCTTCTGCTCCTGCTCCAGTACCGCGACGTGCGCGACGCCGGGATGCAGTACATCGAGCCGGAGGAGGTCGGCGCGGCACGGCACCTGTGGCGCTCTCTGGCCCGCTTCGGCGTCGAGCCGTACGGCGACTACCGGGGTACCCCGCTCGCCCTCTACGGCCTGACTGCTTGGGCTGAAGGAGAGACAGGCGTCGCCCGGATCGCCGCCCACGCGGCCGACGCCGCCGAATTCGGCAACAGCCTCGCCGAACTGCTGGTCGGCTTGATCAACACCGAGCCCGACTTCGAGGTCACGCGCCGCATGCTGCACGCGCACCGCGCAGGTCTGCACTCCGCCGACTGAGAAGGCCCGGCGGGCCGCCCGGCACACGGCCGGGCGGCCCGCCGGGCCCACCGCGACCAGACCCGGAACCAGACCCGCGAGGAACACCCGATGACCATGATCGACATGCCCGCGTTCGACGTCCACGACCCGCAACAGGCCGCAGAAGCCCTGCCGTTCCTGATGGGCTTCCGGCCGGACAACAGCATGGTGGCCTTCATCTACGACGAGACCAACGAACGCCCCCACGGCACCGCAAGGCGCGACATCCCCGCCGATCCGGCCGAGTGGAACGAATGCGCCGGCCAGTTCTTCCACACCGTGCTGCACCTGATGGGCCACCCCGACGGGACCGCCAACAGCCTCCTGCTCTACCTGAGCCCCGACCCCGCTGCCGCAGCGAACGGCTACGCCGCGATGCGTCGCTACGAACCTCTGGCCGCCCGGCTGACCGAGGCCGCCACCCAGCACCGCGTGGCCACACTTGGCACCCTGTTCGTCACCACCACCCACTGGTGGGCCTACGACCACCCCGAGCCGATGTACTGCCGCAGCGAAGGGATGCCCGCCCACAGCCCCGACTTCCCCGGCCCCATCACCACCGCCGCCGCGCTGGGCGGCATCCCGATGCCGCCCAGCCTCGCCGAGGTGCACGCGCAGATCACTCCCATCACGGGCCCGCTCGCGGACGCCCAGACCCGTTCCCTGGACCGGGCCGCGACGCGCTGGAACGAGCGGATCGGGTCGAACAGTCTCCACGCCGAGGACCAGAGCTTCACCACCCTGCTCGACACGCTGCTCCTGGACGGTGGCGACGGCAGCCCACTCGCCGACCTCGACACGGATCTCGCGGCCGACTTGATCACTGGTCTCCAGTGGCGCCACCTGCGCGACCTGGCAATGGAGTTCACCCGACCCGCCGAGCTGCGCCGCGCACACGACCTGTGGACGCTGCTCGCCCGCCGGTGCACGACACCCGACGGGGAGATCGCTGCCCCGCTGCTGACACTTGCCGGGTACACGGCGTGGGCATCCGCCGACACCGCCATTGCCGTGATCACCCTCAGGCGGGCGCGCCAGGCGGACCCGTACTACCAGCTGGCAGAGCTGCTGCTGGCCATGATCACGAAGGGGCTGCCCCTCGACCGCATCCTGGCCACCACGCAGCGCCAGAGGGCCCTGCGCCTCGGGCGTCTGGACTGAAAGTCCGATCCGGGGCGGCCGTCACCAGGACGGCCGCCCCACCACCGGCCGACGCGACGCCACAGCAACGGATCGATACAACGGGCCGGATCACCTCACCAACCACCACGGGGGCAGCGGAATGGACAGCAGCGCCGACTGGGACGACCCAGAAGAGGACGACGACGGCCAGCAGCCCTCCCCGCCCGTGGCGGACCCACTTACCGGGGAGGTGAGGGTCCTCAGCGACCTCTGCACCACATGCGTCTACCGGCCGGGCAACCTGATGCACCTCGCTCCTGGGCGGCTGCGCCAACTCGCCCGGGAGGCACTGGCCAAGAACGGGCACATCGTCTGCCACTCCACCCTGCCCGCCCTCGCCCCGCCCGGGACCAAGGCGGCGATCTGCCGTGGCTTCGCCAACGCGTACGGGCCTGCCGTCTACGCCCTGCGCATGGCCGCCGCGTACGGCCGGCTGGTCGAAGTACCGCCTCCACCCACACCCGACCCGACACCCGAGGGACGGCAACCATGACTGACCCCCTCCACCTGCCCGACCCCTGCGAGGACTGCGGCGCCGCCGCTGGCAGCCTGTGCTTCACCGACTGCCCGACCGGGCCCACGTGGGAAGACATCCACGGGTCGCGCGAGCAGGCGCCGACCCGGGACGAGGATTCCCGCCCGCCCGCCTAGCCCCACGCGATATAACGGCCACGGCCCCGCTCTCGGGCCGTGGCCGTTCCCGCGCCCAGGCCCACCGCTGCGCAATCCGGCCCTGGCCGGGAACAATCGAGTGCACAACCGAGAGGAAGCGACGATGCCAGCGGACCGCGTTGATGTGGCCTACGTCCTGATCGCCGACAGCGACGGCGAGAACGTGCTCCTGGTGCGCAACCACGACAGTTGGAGCCTGCCGGGCGGCCGGCGCGAGGTGGGAGAAAGCCTGGCCGAAGCAGCTGTGCGCGAGGCCAAGGAGGAAGCCGGCGTCGTGGTCGAGGCCCGACGGATCGTGGACGTGAGCGAGCGCATCACGGACGACCTCCACGACGTGTTCACCGTCTTCAGCGCCGAGCTGCTGTCCGGCGACCCGGCCGCCAACGAACACGACGACGACGTGACCGAGGTCGCCTGGGTGCCCGTGGCGCAGGCCAGCCAGCGGATGTCCTGCTACCCGGACGGCGTGGAGGCCCTCCTACGCGCGGGCGGAGCCGGCCACAGCGCCACCCGCGGGTAGCGATTCACTCTCTCGGTGTCGAGAGCGCAGCACCCAGAATCAGGCGCGCTGAGTCATCCAGCGTGCTCTCCGGCCCGATCATGACCTCTCCCACTCCGGTGAGTACGTCATACGGAATGAACCACCGGCTCATCTCGTCGGCCCCGAACTCCGCCGACTTCCTTCGGGTCGCGTGTCGTGCCACGGTCTCCTCCCACGGAAGATCGAAGTAGAAGAAGAAGCAGCGCTGCGGGTGGTCGAGATACAGCCTGCGAAGCATGCTGCCGTACAACTCGGCGGCGAGAACGCCCTCCAGAAGCACGTGGCAGCCCCGGCCGAGGGCAACCCTCGTCATCGCGTCGATCATCTCGATGGTGACGCCCCCTTGCACGTCGGGTTCACCGAGGACGTTGATCCGGATGGTGTCCTGCGAGATGATCGCCAGCCGCTCGTTGGACAAGGACCGAACGCGCCAGGCCGTGCTGGTCTTGCCGGATGCCGAGTTGCCTCGGAGCACGATCAGGCTGGGCCAGCTCATGCCCGCGCCACGGACCGGTTGATCCAGCGCTGCTCCTCCGACCTGTCTCGCAGCGGGGCGACCAGCCACGGCACGAGCCGCGGGGCAGGGACGGCATCGATCGGCTCGGACGGGTGCAGAAGCCCTCGCTCGCAGGTCTCGGCCGTCCAGACGGTGACCCGGGCTCCCGGATGGGCGGGGTTGATGCCGATCTCGCCCTTCGGGCCGCAGGCGTCGTTGAATGGCGTCGCGATGCCCACGGTGTTCCAGTGCGCCCATACCTCCAGCGCCTTGGCCTGCTCGAAGACGTGGTAGAGCCGGTGCGCGTATCGGTCGAGCAGACGGACCTCCCGGAACAGGAGCTGGCCGAGCAGGCCCGGTGCGGCTGCCGCGAGCGTGCCGAGGTCCGCGCGGTCGAACGTGAAGGTGGAGGCGTCCGTAGCCGGGGCGAGTGTGGTTGTGGCGAAGCGGTGGGACAGGCGCCGGCGGACGAACGGCGCGACCTGGCGGGCCAGGCCGGGCTCGATGGTGTTGACGAGTCGGAGGAGCCGGTCGTGGTCGGGGTGGAATCGGCCGAGGTCGAACAAGACACCCATCCCATCGACCGCCGCGAAGGCGAGCTGCTTGTAGAGGTGGTTGTTCAGCTCGCCGCGGGCGGCGAGCTCGCGGGTGGCCGAGCTGGTGGAGTGGGACATCAGGTACTCGGCGACGGTCTCGAAGTACAGGTAGCCGAGGTAGGGCATCACCGGGACGGCGGCGGCGAGGGCGTCGAGGAACGGCCGGTCGGCGGTCGGTCGGCCGCTGGCGTTGCGCAGCAGGGTGTCGAGCAGCGGCGCGCTGGCCTGCACCCGGTCCGCGACGGAACCGGTCACCCGGTCGTCCTCGTCCGGGGTCAGGGTGTGTCGGTGGGCCTCGAAGACCCGGAGGTGGATGGCGCCGAGGCGCAGGTAGTCCAGGCCCACCGCGGGTGCCGGGCGGTCGGGGACGATCTCGATGACCAGCGGTGTGCTGTCCCGGCGGCTGACCAGCTGGGCCCGGGCGTCCAGCAAGTGCGCGCCGAGGTTGTGGGGCCTCAGCGCGCCGCCGGGCAGCGGGGTGAGCGGGGATCCGTAGACGGCGCCGACCAGGCAGCCGGTGGAGGCGAGCAACTGGCCGCTGGAGCGGACGGCGTCCAGGGACCGGGTGAGGTGCAGCAGATGGAGCGGGCCGCCGGCGGTGAGGACGCGGAGCATGGCGTTGTCGCGCATCAGGTCGCCGTTGGGGCTCTGTGCGAGGCGCCGGCGCCAGTCGTTCTCCGTGTCGGCGAGCCCGGTCGGGGCGGGGTGGCCGGTCGGGGCCCCGTAGTCGGTGTGGGCGTGGTCCCAGTCGGTGTGCACGGGTTCTCTCCTATTCGGGCCGTACGGCGTGGAGCGCGAGTTCCAGCGCCTGGGCGTCGCAGGCTCCGTCGCGCCGGGCCCGCTCGCTGCGCACCACCAGGTCGTGGGCGAGTGCGGGCGCCCAGTCGGGAACCGGGAGCCGTAGGCGGCCGGGGTCGGGCCACCAGCGGGGGAGCGGCAGCCGGTAGCGGTCCAAGGCGTCGGCGAGCTTCAGGAGGTCCACCGCAAGCCCGTGTCGGCGGTACTCGCTTTTGTCGTCCTGGTCGAAGGTGTGGTGCGGAACGTCGTGGAGGGCGACTGCGACGACTGCCTCCGCCGAGGGGGCCGTGCCGAAGGCGGAGGTGACGGTGTCGAGATGGCTGGCCAGCCAGCGGGCGGTGCGTCGGCCGTGGCCGGGGTCGTCCCGGTCGTGCCGGCGGCGGCAGTCGTGGCATGCCGCCGCAGCCGCGAGAGCGAGCACCCGCTCGGGGACGAGGCCCAGGCCGGGGGCCAGGAACTGTACGAGGAGCGCCACCCGGGCACCGTGCCGGACACCGTGGATCGAGTCGGTGGTCTCCGTGCGGGCGAACCAGGAGGCGTTCGGTACCAGCAGCCTCACCGATTGTGGCAGTCTGGCCCGGACATCCGCACCGGCGGGCCGGTGGCCGGCGATCCAGGCCAGCGTGGCCCGGTCCATCACCTGGTGGTCCGGGAGCTGACCTGCCTCGGCCAGTTCTCGCAGCGACGGTTCGCCGGTGGGCGGCGATGTCGGTGTGATCATGAAGGGTTCCTCGAAGTGGGGTCGGGTGCGATGGGCGTCACGCTGGGCGTGGTGGTGCTGACGATGGGAAACCGGCCGGCGGAGCTGCGCGCGCTGCTGGACTCGGTCGAGGCCCAGGAAGGCGGCGACAGCGGCGTACGGACCGTCGTGCTCGGACAGGGCATCGAGCTGCCCGAGCTGCCCGGATGGGTCGACGCGGTCGAGTTGGCGGAGAACCTCGGCATCCCCGGCGGGCGGAACGCCGGCGTCGAGCGGCTGCGCGAGCTCGGCGGTACCGACGTCCTGGTGGTCCTGGACGACGACGGCCTCCTCCCGAGGACCGACACGTTCCGCCTGATCCGCGAAGCGTTCGAGCAGGACCCGAAGCTGGGCATCGTCTCCTTCCGGATCGCCGACGAGACCGGATTCACCCAGCGTCGCCACGTTCCTCGTCTCGGGGCCTCCGACCCCATGCAGTCCGGGCCCGTCACGACCTTCCTCGGTGGGGGCCATGCCATCCGCATGTCCGTGATCGACCAGGTCGGGCTGTTCCCCGCGGAGTTCTTCTACGCGCACGAGGAGACCGACTTCGCCTGGCGGGCGCTGGACGCCGGCTGGGGGATCGAGTACCGGGCGGACATGGTGCTCCAGCACCCCCGCACCGACCCCGCCCGCCACGCCGCCTACTACCGGATGACCGCCCGCAACCGCGTCTGGCTCGCCAAGCGCCACCTGCCCGCACCGCTCGTCCCGGTCTACCTCGTCTCCTGGACCGCCTACACGCTCCTGCGCCGCCCGCCGATGGACGGCCTGAAGGCATGGTGGGGCGGATTCTTCGAGGGCGTCCGCGTGCCGTGCCCGCCGCGCCGGCCGATGCGGTGGACCACGGTGTGGCGGATGACCAAGCTGGGCCGGCCGCCCGTCTTCTGACGGACCGGCCCAGCAGGCCGGTCAGGACCAGAGGGCATGCAGGGCGTCGATGACGCGCTGCACGTCCCCGGCGGTCATCGCCGGATAGCAGGGAAGGGACAGCTGCCGGGCGGCGACATGCTCGGTCACCGGCAGGTGGCACTCGACCTGCCGGTACGCGGCGAGCCGGTGCACGGGCTTGAAGTGCACGCTCGTGCCGATCCCGTGGACCTCCCTCAGCGCCTCGGCCACCACGTCCCGGCTGCGCCCGGCCGTCGGGTCGATCAGCACCGGGTAGAGGAACCACCCGTGCCGGATGCCGTCCAAGACCGTCGGCAGCCGCAGCCCCGGCAGGCCGGCCAGCGAGCGGCTGTAGGAGGCGGCGATCCGGGCCCGGGCCGCGGTGAAGTCCGGCAGCTTCTGCCACTGCCGGAGGCCGACCGCCGCCGTGATGTCCGGCATCGTGTACTTCAGCCCCGGCACAGTGACCTCGTAGTCGGCGGTGCTGCGTGTGCCGTGCCGCTGCCACACCGAAGAGTCGATGCCGTGCCGGCCCAGCAGTCGGGCCCGCTGGACCAGGTCGCCGCGCCCGGCGAGCATGCCGCCCTCGCCCGTGGTGATGACCTTGTTGGCGTAGAAGGAGAACACCGAGAGGTCGCCGACGCTGCCGGCGCGGGCACCGTCGCGCCAGGCGTGCAGGGCGTGCGCGGCGTCCTCGATCAGCACCAGGCCGCGGCTGTCGGCGAGCCTGCGGAACGCGGCGAGGTCGCAGGGCTGGCCACCGTAGTGCATGACCATGATCGCCCGGGTCCGGCTGGTGATCGCCCGCTCGGCCGTGGTCGGGTCGAGGTTGAACGTGACCGGGTCGATCTCGGCGAACACGGGGGTCGCGCCGGACTGGACGATCGCGTTCGGGGCCGCGCAGAACGTGAAGCTCGGCGTGATCACCTCGTCGCCCGGCTGAATGCCAACGGCCAGCAGCGCCAGGTGCAGGGCAGCGGTGCAGGAGGATACGGCGAAGGCGTCCTCCACGCCGAGTGCTTCCGTCACGGCCTGCTCGAACGCTGCAGCCTTCGGCCCGGCGGTCAGCCACCCGGAGCGCAGCGTGTCCAGCACCTCGGCCGCCTCTTCCCCGCCGATCGAGGGCCGGTTCCACGGCAGGAACGGCAGGCTTCCCGTCGGGGCCGTCACCGCTCACCCCAGGCGGCCTCGTACTCGGCCCCGTACCGCGCGCAGTCCGGGTTGCCCAGGCGGCCGACCTTCCCGGCGGTGAAGGCGGCGATCAAGCCGCGGTGGTTGTCGTACTGGGCCTTCCCCGGGTCGGTGATGTGACCGGTCAGCACCAGGTCGGCGATCTCCCGCGCCCCGTCATTGAGGCTGGTGGAGCACGCACCGGGCAGCGCCCGCTGGAGCCGGGCGAAGGAGACACGGTAGTCGCGGGCGTCGGCCTCGTCCTGCTCCGGCCCACGGTCGATCACCGCGCCCGGAACCACATCGGCCACCGTGGCGGCGATCTCCCCGATGGTGAAGTTCTCCCTGTCGCTGCCCACGTTCCACGCGCCCGCCAGCCGCCGCTCCACGACGCCGGCCAGGACCCGCGCGACGTCGCCGACATGCACGAGCGGTCGGCGCTGGGAGCCGCCGTTGAGCGGGATGCGGCCCGTGGCGGCAGCCCGGGACGCCATCGCGTTGACCACCGAGTCCAGGCGCTGCCGGGGAGAGGAGCCGTGAACGGTGGCCAGCCGCAGGCTCGTCAGCGCGGTGTCGTCGCCGAGCACGTCGGGAAGCCGCCGTTCGGCCAGGACCTTCGTACGGGCGTAGATCCCGAGCGGGTTCGGCTCGGTGTCCTCGTCCACCGTTCCCTCGTGCATGCCGTAGACGCTGCACGAGGAGAAGAACACGTAGTGCCCGACCCGGGCGGCGCAGGCGGCCTCGGCCGCGATCATCGGGGAGGCGTAGTTCAGCTCGACCGCCAGCTGCTCGTCCAGCCGGCTCGCGGGCTCGCCGACGATGCCGCCCAGGTGCACCACGACGTCTGCCCCCTCGGCCGTTCTGGCCAGCAGGGCGGGATCGCGCAGGTCGCCGGGAACGAAGGTCGCCGTGGCCGGCAGGAGCCTGGCGGGGTCGTCGCCGCGGTTGTAGATCAGCCCGTCGACCACGGTGACGTGGTGGCCCCGGGAGACGAGGTGGTGGGAGGCGGCGGAGCCGAGGTAGCCGGCTCCGCCGAGCAGCACGATGCGCATCAGGGTGTGTCCCTTCTCGGTCAGGCGGCCAGAGCCGCCGGGGCGGTGAACCAGTCCGGGATCGCGCCCGGTGTGGCCTTGAGCCAGGCCACGTACCGGTTGATCCCGTCGGCGAGGGCGACGACCGGCTGCCAGCCGAGCAGGTCGCCGGCCCTGCGGGTGTCGGCGAAGCCCCCGCGCGGGTCACCCTCGGGCATCGGGGTGTCAACGAAGGCGGTGCCGGGGTAGTGGGCGGCGATCAGCTCGGCGATCCGGCGGACCGAGGTAGCAACACCCGTACCGACGTTGACCGTCTGGCCGGCGGCCGCCTCGGCGACCAGCGCCAGGATCGTCGCGCGGGCGATGTCGTCCACGTGCACCATGTCCCGCACCTGGTGGCCGCCACCGTTGAGCCGCAGTGGCCGGCCGGTCTCGGCGGACATGGCCATCCACGGAACCATCCATGAGTGCGAACCCGGCTTGGGTACCTGCGGCTCCCCGTAGACCGAGAAGTACCGGACGATCGAGTACGCCGTGCCGGTGCCCCCGAGCATCAGCCGCACCTGGTGCTCCGCCCAGAGCTTGGTGTTGGCGTAGACGGAGATCGGGGTCAGCGGCTGCTCCTCGGAGAACCGGGAGATGCCGCCTATCACCGTCCCGCCGCCTTCCGTGCGGGCGCCGTCACCGTAGACCGAGGCGGAGGAGACGAACACCAGACGCTTCACCGCGGAGTCGGCGACCGCGTCCAGAACGGTCTGGGTGCCGTGGACATTGGCGGCGAACGCGGTGCTGGGCCGACGGGTACAGGCGGCCACGTCCGCGTACGCGGCGGCGTGAACCACGAAATCAGCCCGGCCGACGAGCCACCTCACCGTGGCCCGCTCCCGCACGTCGCCGAGAACGACCTGCGCGGCGTGCCGGTCAACCTCGAACCGGTCCCGCACCGGGTGCGGGTAGGCGTCGAAGCGGTCCAGGACGACGGGGCGGGCACCGACCCGGGCGAGCTGGGCGACGATCCGGCTGCCGACCAGCCCGCCGCCGCCGGTCACCAGCACCGTGGCACCGTCCAGGAAGCGGAGCCGAGGATCTGAACATGCGTCAATCATGAGGAATCAGGCTCCTCTTGTGGGATTGGGTTGGTCCCGCCAGTGAACCCCCGGGCGCCGGGCGGCGGTACCGTGTTCACCCGCCCGTCCCGTTCATCCTGTTCATGATCGTTACGAGGGGGTGCGAGTTGGTCAATCCCAGGGAACCCAACCGGCTGCTGGCGGCTGCCGTGAAAGAAGCTGGGTATACGTACGAAGCCCTTGCCAAGGCGGTCCGCACGGTCGCCGCCGAGGCCGGGGAGAAGCTGCGCACCTCCCGTGCCGCCGTCCACTCCTGGATCGTGGTGGGCGCCGTCCCGGCAGGCCGGACCCCCGCCTACGTGGCCGAGGCCCTGAGCAGAAAGCTCAACCGACCGGTGACGCGCGCCGAGGTCGGTCTAGGCTTCGAGCCCGTCGAGGACGCCGCCCTGGCCGCCATGGCGCTCGACCCCCTCGCCGCCGCTTCCGATCTCGGGAGGCTCGTCATGCTCCGCCGCCGCGATTTTCTCTCCCTCGCCTTCTCCGCCACCGCCGTTGGCCTGCCCCTCAACCACGACCACCAGGCTGCCGCCGCGTCCCTGCTGGCCGCTGCAGGCGGCCGCCGGGTCGGAGCCGTAGAGGTGGCCGCCGTACGCCAGTTCACCGAGATGTTCCGCGCCACCGACGAACGCCTCGGTGGCGGTCACGGCCTGGTCGCCATCACCTCCTACCTGACCGACGTCGTGGCCCCCATGCTCAGCGCGACCTTCCCTGCCAGCGACGTGCGTGCCGACGCGTTCGGTGCCGCCGCGGAACTGGCCACCCTGATCGGCTGGAAGCTCCATGATCTCGGCCGCGAGGGTGCCGCCCAGCGCTTCTACCTCCTCGCCTACCAGTTCGCCGGCGAGTCCGGTTCCGCCGGTCATGCCGCGTGGACGATGCGCGCCCTCACCCACCAGGCCCTCGATCTCGGTCAGCCGGGCCGCTGCGTGGACCTTTCCCGGGCTGCCCTGGAGCGGGCCCGGGGAAAGGTTGACCGGCATACGGAGGCCCTGCTGCTCGTCACCGCCGCGCGCGCCCACGGAGCCTCCGGCAACGGTGCCGCCGCGGCCAAACTCATCCTCGCCGCCGAGGACGCCATGTTCTCCAGCGCCGACACGATCCCCACCTACGCTGCCGCGGCTGGCCCGGTCGCAGCTACCGTCGCCTCCCACATCGGCCGCACCCTCACCGAGATGAAGGACTACGGCGCCGCCGAACGCCACTACCGTGCGGCACTGCGCAACCGCACCTCTGGCACGTACCACCGCGTGCGTGGCCTCACCCTGGCCAACATCGCCAAGACGGTTGCGGCCCAGCACCGGCCCGAGGAAGCCGTCGGCCTGTGGAGCCAGAGCGCGGACCTCATGGACGGCGTCGCCTCCGACCGCAACCGCAGAGAACTGGACACGATGCGCTCCACTCTCACCGTCTACGTCCGGCGCGGCATCCCTGGCGCGGCCGAACTCGTGCAGCGAGCTGCACAGATCTCAGCCGACTGAGACTCCCGGGCCCACCTCCATCGCGCCGGCGGCCGAGCCGGTGCTGCGATCTGCCTTCCCATCTGCGAGGTCACGCCCGCCAGGTCCAACGTAAGTCTGGACAGCCTCTGCACCCAACTCGCCCGGCGCCGCGACTCCGCGACCGCCCGCGACTTCCTCGGCTCCTACGCCGGCTGATCGACAGAAGCCGCACAGCGCAACCCTCGACAACACAACTGCCGAAACTGGCCAGGTAGTTGATGTTCCCAACGGTGAACTTCGATGGGGAGGCTGGGGATCAGCCGGACACCACCCGGCCGACACCCAGCCCACGGCCGACCCGCCCCAGGCGGCTCGGCCCCGACGCGAAGGCCGCCATGCCCACCCCAACCACGCCGACCCCCGGGCTCCCCACGGCCAACGACCTGCAGACCGCCCGCGACAAGCACCGCCGCAGCGCCGCCGACGACACGCTCGGCCCGGCCGCCCGCCGCGACCACGAGCACGCGGCCTGCGGCTACGACTGGGCCCTACGCACCCTGGAAACCGACCCGGCCGCCACCAACCGGCACCTCGGCTACGCGACCGCCTACGCCGAGCAAGCCCGCCAGCACGCCGTCTCCAGCCGCCGCTGGACCCTCATCCTGCCCGGCCCCTTCTGCGACTGGCTGGAAGGCACCGAACTCCTCACACGCGGCTTCACCGGCGACGAGGCCGACGACCGCCTACTCCTCGCCTACCGCGCCGGCACCAACCACCGCATCGGCGCCTCCGGCTGGACCCGCACCATCCCCGCCCACGACACCCGCGCGATGCTGCGCCTCACCGACCTCGCCAACCAGTTCTTCAACCTCTGCGCCCCCGGGACCGAGCACACCTCGGCCGAAGCCCGCGCCGCGAAGGCCCTCGCCGAGCGCCTCCACGACCTCGCCCAACGCCAGCTCGACGCCGCCAGCTGACCACCCCGGCCGGGCCGCCGCCGAGCGGCCCGGCCCCACCCCGGATGCCGAGGACAACCCCATGTCGGCCACGAAGCTGCTCATCACCCCGCCACCCACGCCCGCGCCCTACGAGCGCCCCAACCTCCAGTACCACTTCGCTATCTCCCACGAGGTGGCCGAAGAAGCCCAGATGGCGCTGGCCGCCACCGCCCTCGAACTTCTCGCGGCCATGGCCCGCAAGCACTACCCAGAAGCCGGCAGCATCGAGTTCGAGCACAACGTCACCGGCACCACCCGCATCTGCGCCCTGTGGACCGAGATCCCCACCACGCCCCTGGCCCAGCCCCGTGCACTGTGGTCCCGCGGCGAGTACCTGTCGATCCGAGACCACCTGTGGACCCAGGACATGGAATGGCTGCTCGCACCAGCCCTGAACGCGAGCGCCCTGCCAGTCGCACCCTTCGGCAACCACAGCCCCGCCCGCCACCTGCTGCGCCTACCCGCCCCGGACGTTGCCGCCGCCCTCGCCGCCAGCCTCCGCCGCCAACACCCGCGCACAGCTGCCCTGCTAATCAGCCTCGACAGCGAAGGTGGCGAAGTCGATATCGCCGTCGAACACCTCATCGATCCGCACGGCGCCTCCCTGGTCGCCATCCCCAAGGAGCGCGACTTCACCCCATCAACCCAGCAGGCATGGTGGTGGCGCACACGCAAGGAAGTCGAACGGGAGATCCGCCACCTGTGGCGCCACCCCCAGCACCGCGCCCGCCTCTTCCGGCCGCAGGGGCATGAGTCGTCGTTCTGGAACCACGGCCTGCAACTGCTCCTCCTGCCAGCCGCCCCGGCCCTCCCCGCCGGGCAGGACGCCTGACCTAGCCCGTAGCGGCCCGGGACCCAAGCCGGGCCGCTACGCCCTGTCAGGCGCACCGCATAGCCTGATCGCCGAACGCAGGAGGGGAACTACTGGTGCTGAAGCACAGAGTGATCACAGACCAAGAGGTCGTTGCGATCCTCGCGGAGGCTCGCGCCGGCGGCCCCGCCGACGAACTCCTTGCGGAGCTCGCGGTGACCCACGGCATGCGCCCCGGAGAGATCGCCACCCTACGGCTCGACAGCGTCGAGAACGACCCCGAAGACCCCGAAGGCCGGCTGCTCCGGAGCGAAGGCAAGGCCCCTCGGACCCTGACCCTGTCCAACTCCGCCAGCCAGGCACTCGCCCGGCACATCACCAGCCTTCCCGAACGCGAGGGCGCGCTGTTCTCCGATACGGACACGACGGCGACCATCGTGGACCGCATCGACCGCATCCTCGCCGACGCAGGGCTACCTCGTGGCGTCCACGGCCCTCGCCTCCGACTCGTCCAGCAACTGCACGAGTCGCGCCGCCGAGACCAGGGCGACGGGGGAGACGAACGAGATGGAGCTTCCTGAGAAAGGAAGTGCACTCCTCGGCGACGGCAGGTGAACGGAGGCGCTAGGCAAGATCAGCGAAGAGATCGGCAGCCTGTCCCTGAATGACCTCACCCCGAAACAGGTGCAGGACGCCGCCACGGCGATCAAGTTCAAGCAGGAGTTCCAGCCCTGCCAGCCGCCCACTCGTCGCAGCCTCGCATGCTGCCCCGCTCTCAGGAGGCGTCTGGCTCGACCCCGACCACTCCAGAGACCTGCGGTACGACTACTTCACCGCCGCGAGTGAAATCCGCAGCGGCTCGCTTCCATACGGTCACACCCTGTCGGGATGATCACGGTGACGTTATCACCGGGCAGGAAGAGGAGCAGATGAGGCGCGGCAGAGTGTGGGTGGTGGTGGCGGCGATCGTGCTGCTGGCTGGATCGGCCGCAGAAGCATCCGCGGTAGCTGCCCCCGCCACCGGGACGGCCAGGCACCGTGTGGCCGGCGAGACCGTGAGCGCGGCTTTCAGCGAGCTGATCGACGCGCTGCCGGTCGCCGCGGAGGACCGCACCGGGTACGTGCGTACCGCGTTCAAGCACTGGAACAGCGGTCTCGACCCGGCCGACGGCTGCGACACTCGCCGCGAGGTGATCCGGTCCGAGGCGCTGGTCTCTCCCGAGGTCGGGCCGCGGTGCGCGCTCGCCGGCGGGGTGTGGTTTAGCCCGTACGACGACCGCACGATCACGGACGCGACCAAGATCGACGTCGACCACCTGATCCCGCTTGCCGAGGCCTGGGATTCGGGCGCATCGACCTGGACCGCGAAGGAGCGCGAGGCCTACGCCAACGACCAGGGCGACCCCAGGACGCTGATCGCTGTCTCGTTCCAATCGAACAGGGCAAAAGCAGACAAGGACGTCGCGGGGTGGCTTCCGTCGTCGGAAGCCTACCGCTGCCGGTACGCCGAAGACTCGACCGCGGTGAAGACGCGCTGGGGCCTGTCCGTGGACCAAGTGGAACTCGACGCGCTGCACCGGATCGCGGCCGGATGCGAGAACATCATGATCACCGTCACCCTCGCCCGGTAGGCCCCTTGTTGAGCCTCGCGAGAGCGTCAGCGGGAGCCAGCTAGTACTCCAGCTGTAGATCTTGATCTTCATAGTTGTTGGGCTGCTTGCCGCTGGTAGTGGATGATGCGGGCGCGTGCTTGGTTCCGACGCCGCCATTCGGCCAGCGGAGCCAGTGGGCGAGCTCGCGGACGGGCTGGGCGAAGAAGGCTGCGAACAAGTGTCGGATCTCGTTGCAGGTCAGCGGGCTGAGTTCGGCAGCCGCGATGTTCGTGGCCCGTCCGCTGGCGGCGGTGACGGCGAGGAAGGCGTGCGCGAGCATGGCCAGGGTGGTCCTGCGGTGCCAGGAGGTCCAGCGGCGGACCTGGTGCTCGTCGAGTCCGGCCAGGCCCTTGGTGGCTTGGAAGGTCTCCTCGGCGGTCCAGCGGCGTCCGGCCACCTTGACCAGCGTGGTGAGCGGGATCGGGCGGGGCGAGTAGCAGCGGTAGAAGGCGAGTTCACCGGTGCGCCGGCTGCGTCGGACGAGCAGCCACCGGTCGCCGGGGCGCCCGGGCAGGCTGTCGATGTCGACCTGGGCCCAATCGTAGAGGCGGTGGCCCTTGGCCCCGACTCCTGCGGACAGCCGCTGCCAGGCACGTTTCGGCAGGTTGTGAGCCAGCACGTCGGCGCGGAAGACACTCGCACGGGTGGCGATTGACCGCGTGCGTGAGACGGCGAGTGCGTAGCCGATCTGACGTCTTTCCAGCTCGGCGCTCAGGTGCGGGTCGCCGCCGTAGATCTCGTCGCCGGTAGCCCAGGCGGCCGAGATGCCGACGTCCAGGGCGTGGGCGATCATCTCGGTGGCCAGGGCGGGTTTGGCGGCGAACTTCAGGCTGTTGGGCATGCCAACGGTGCGGCACCGGTCGTGGTCCTGGGCCCAGGAACGGGGGACGTAGAGGCGGCGGTCGATGGCGGCGTGTCCGGCCGGGGCGGAGTGGATCAGGTAGACGGCCACTTGGGAGTTCTCGACCCGTCCCGCGGTGCCCGTGTACTGGCGCTGAACCCCGATGCTCTCGGTGCCCTTCTTCAGGTCCCGGTCTCGTCGATGGCCAGCACAGCGTCCTCGTCGCGGAGGCGGTCGACCACGAAGTCGCGTATGCCGTCACGGACCTGGTCGGCATCCCAGGACGCCCGGCTGAGCAGATGCTGTGTGCCGGCCGGACTCGCGTCACCGGCGTGCTCGGCGACGTCCAGCAGTTCTTCCTCGGCAGGTCCGCAAGGAGCCCCAGCGCGAACGCCTGCGCCCGTCGACGAGGCTCCACTCGCGTGAACCGGCTCGCAGCCTTGGCCATCAGGTCCTCGAATTACCGACTGCCACCGGGCAGGGTCTTCGCTGCGGCCCCACGGTCACCAGCTGATCTTCGTTTTTCGACACGCCTCGCGATGATCAACGGTGGCCGTCTGTGTCTCTATGCGACCCAGCAGTACAGGCTGCCGCCGTCCTGCATGCCGATGCTTCGTGCCAGCTCGGCCACATCACAGAGGATCCTGGTCGCGACCTCCGGGTCGAGGACCTCGCCCCCCGCCGCCCGCTCCTGAACCCATAGCTCGCTGACCCCGACAAGCCTCGGCGCGTCGGCAGCGGCGAGCGCATCCTGCAGGACTCTGGAAGCGGCCAGGACCATAGGGCCCTCTCCGTCGCCGGGGCCGGCGACGACCGCCGGTTCATCGGCATCAACGAGCTCTTCAAAGCTTCGACCGGTGAGGATGCTCTCCCACTCGATTATCGCCTCTTCAACATCGAAGTTGCCGAACACCAGCGACTCGAAGGCCTCGTCGGGCCCGTGATCCACGACTGCCGCCGCAGCCTCGTCGTCCGGCGCCACGAAGAACTTGATGATGATGCTCACCGGGGCATGCTGCCCGCTCAGCCGACCCTCGTCCACCCCGCAAGCCGGCACGTCTGACAATCAGCCGAACCACCGTCATCACCGATCGAGTAACCATGATCGCGATCTACGGCTGGAGTATCAGAGTCACCCATTTGGCGGGTCCGACGTTCGAATTTCGGCGGCTACGATTCCAGTGCTCCGGTGGAGGAAATTGCGGGATGCAATTGTGAAAGCCTGCGACCTGCAACTCCGAGAGTCCGGTCGTACTTTTGCGACCATCGGATGAATTCGAACGAGGGAAAGGTGTGAGTGTCATGGTGGAGTACCGGAACGGGATGCCGGCTGGCCTGATCGAGGTGGCGTGGATCAAGAGCAGTGCCAGCGCGCCGAACGGCCAGTGCGTGGAGCTGGCGGCACTGGGTGCGGGTCGGGTCGCTGTCCGCAACTCCACCGATCCGGAGGGGGTCGCGCTCATCTTTAGGCCCGGAGAGTTTGACGCGTTCCTGTCCGGCGCTAAGGCCGGAGAATTCGATCACCTGCCGACCGTCTGATATTCCTGTACGAATATCGGCAGGCCGACACGCGGGTCCCGATTCGTGAGAAGATGCGATGGATAAGGTTGCTCTCCGCTAAGGGGCCCGCGTGTCGCGCGATGTCAATCCACCGGCATTCGCCAATGTTGTGCCGTTCTCCCGGCCGAACGCCGACCCGGAGAAGAACGCGGTCTTCGCTGCCGTCGTACTGGCCGCCCATCTCCGCTCCCTGCGCCTGGCGAGCGGGATGAAGCAGAACGAGGCTGCCAAGGCGATCAGCATCTCGGGAGCGAAGCTCAGCCGGCTGGAGCGCGCCGAGATCACGCCACATCCCCGCGATGTGGAGGACCTGGCCAAGCTCTACGAGCTGTCCCCGCGGAACACTGCCGAGTTGATCCGTCTTGCCCAGATGGCCCGCGAGCGGACGTGGTGGAAGAGGGCCAACATTTCGGTACCCACCTCGCTCTCGCAGCTGGTCGGCTTGGAGTGCGCCGCCACGGAGCTGTCGACCTTCGAGCTGAGCCTCCTCCCCGGCCTCCTCCAGACGCCCGACTACGCGCGAGCTCTCATGGTCGGCAGTCAACTCGGCCTCGGGGAGGATGAGATCGAGGAGCGGCTCCGCCTCCGTAAGGCCCGCCAAGAACTTGCCCTCGATCGCGATCCGCAGGCGCTCTTCCTCCTCGATGAGAGCATCCTTCACCGGGGTGTGGGATCGCCCTCCGGCATGACGAAGCAGATCGATCATCTGACCCGCCTCAGTGCGGTGGAGGGCATCGAGATCCGGATCGTCCCCTTCAGCAGCAACCCCGCCATCGCCGCGAACATCACCTCGTTCACGACACTGGGCTTCGCCCCCTTCAGCGGCCTGCCCAACCTCGCGTACGTCGAGGAGGATTGGACGGGGCGGTACTACATGAAGGGGATCCAGCCGGAAGACAAGGCTGGCCCGTCCTTCGAGCACTACCAGAAGCTCATGGACAAGCTGCGGTACGAGGCAGTCGGCCGTGAGGAAAGCCTCAGGAGGCTGGAGGCCGCCCGGGAGCGGTTCTCCAGCTGACCCGCAGTCCCGGCGATCACCGGATCCGTGCGACACCTCCGAACTCCACCCACTCGTGGCTCTTTTGCGGTCGACGGAGTTCGGAGTCTGGCCGCCAGTTGGTGACGTCGACGAGGTAGGGCGGGAGCACAGTCAGGCCGTCGAAGTAGGTGCGCACCTCGTGCTTCTCGCGGACCCGTCCCCAACGGCCCTGGGTCCCGCGGTCCATCAGCTCCGTCACATCCCGGCGGACCGATTCGTCATCGCTCACGAGCTGGCAGATCACCAGGTAGCTTCCCGACGCCAGGCGTGCACGGAGTCGGCGGATCATTTCCTCCGGATGCGCGGAGTCCTTCAGGCAGTGGATCACCGAGACGAACAGGGCCGCCACCGGCTGGTCGAAGTTGATGAACCCGCCTTCGGCGGCCCGATCCAGGATGTGGTCCGTTTCGGTCATGCTCGCCTCGATGAACCGAGTCCCGGCATTGACGTCGAGAGACGTACGCCCGTGGGCGATCACGATCGGGTCGTTGTCTATGTAGGCGATCCTGGCGTCGCGGTGAACCTCCTGGGCCACCTGGTGGACGTTGGGCCTGGTCGGCAGCCCGGAGCCGTGGTCGAGGAACTGCTTGATTCCGCAGTCACGTGCAAGGAAGCGCACAACACGCTCCAAGAACCACCTGTTGTTGAGCGCGAGTTCGCGGCTGCTGGGCGCGGTGACCAACAGTTCCTCGCAGGCAAGCCTGTCTACATCGAAGTTGGTGGAACCTCCCAGCAGCCAGTCGTACATGCGCGCTGCGCTTGGGAGGGATGGGTCGACGGCATGGCTGTGCCCATGCCCCGTGCCGGCATCCACGGTGCCCCTTCCGTGGTCGGAACAACCCCGAGGATGCCCGGGGAAGTTGGGGACCAATCGTAAGCGGGCACACCAGCGACCACCATGCCCCCGATCGGGTGGTGGTGGCGCACTGTGGCGAAGCATGGCGAACAGTTGCGTATCAGCGCAGGTGGCGCACTCCCCCCTCTGCGCCAGGGAACAAAGACCCGACTCCAACTGGGCGTGTTGAGGCGAACACCTATGTCAGACGCGAGCGAGCATGCTGGTCGCGGTACGAAGCTGGGCCCGCAGAGCCGACTCGTCCACGCCCATCAAGTGCGCGGCGATCGATGCGTCCAGGCCGAGCCGGTATCGCAGAAGTGCTGCGTCGGCGGCCAAGGCGGGCAGTGCACGGTGCAGCCGGTCGCCAGTCCGGGACGCGCGCCGACTCCGCTCGGACACCACCTGCCGCAGAAGGACCCAGCAGGCTGCCATCGGCTGAGGGCAGCGCAGGACCGCGTCCCAGCCGCCCGAGAGATACCCGAACGTCCGCTCCACTGCCTCGGCGCCCAGGCCCTCATCGGCCAGTCGCACATGCGCGTACTGCAGATACTGCTGCTCGTACAGCTGCACGAAAGCGTCGAAGTCGCTTCTGCAGCCAAAACGAATAGGGCCGGATTCCCGCTTCAGGTGATAACAAGGAATCCCGGCCGAGGTGTACAACCACATATGTCCGCCCGCCGCTCGCCGATTCCGTGCCATGTCAAGGGCATACTGCGGGCCCCAGCTAGGGGCCCGCAGTACGGGGTCAACGAGAACGCATTCGCCGAACGCGAACGGTCACGTCCTTCGTGAGCCCGACAAGGCCGAACAGGAGCACCCCCCGCGACGGCGCGACAGGGCCGTCACCCAGCGCCAGCCACACGGCGAGCGGAACCGCAATAAGCCCGCTCAAACGCGCAGCCACATCGATTACCTCGAACGAGCGCGTACCGGCGTGAGGCTGGAAGATCCTGCTAACTTGAGGGGCCTTGGAGGGAAGCGGCCGCCGCCGACCTCCGCGGAATCGATCGAGCATGTGTTCTCTCATTGGGCTTGGTCGATGAAGGAGCCCCGGGTGCGGGGGGCAACCGCCCCCGGGGCCGCCGCCGCATCTGCGGCGACAACATCAACCTACCGGCGGATATCCAGCTCAACGAGATTGAGGCCCGAGGACGCAATATCCGTTTGCCTCGATCACTCCTCGATCGCGAAAAGACGCATGCTCGAAGCCACCTGATCAGTTCTCGAATCCGCGCGGTCGTTTTCTGCGTGAGCGCGCACTGTTCCGGAGTCGGTCCTTCCGGTGATGTTGCATGAAGGGGCCAGTGGAGCCCGAGCGTCGAGCGTCTGCCCTACGACTTCGACAACAGATACAGCCGCAGAGGCGCACCCCGGATGTGGGTCCGGCGGACCTGGCCGACCCTCGTGTCCATGGGATCGATCGTTGTCTCTTCGAGGTGGAGCCGGACCGGGCCTTGGGGCTGGACGGCGTCGAGCCCGCCGTGTGGTGGCGGTGCACGCAGCGGGCTCTGATCCCGATGCGCCCGAGGAACCGCAGCCTCGTACGCTGTGCGGCCTGGATACCGGTTCGATGGAGCACGCGCATTACAGGCCGTCCCGGCTGGGTGAGCCCTGGTACCCGTCGGCGCTGGTGACGCGGCGCTGCCACGACTGCGAGCGGGCGCTTCGGGCGCAGTGAGCGAGGAGGGTGGAGGTGCCGGCTCGGGAAGGTCAGGGCTTGGGTTCGCAGGCAAAGACTGCCACTTGGGGCAGGTCTAGATCAGTTGATGCGATGGAGTCGGAGCGGACTCGGAAGGGCAGGATCTGGGTACTTGCCAGGGACCACACGTCGTTCACCACCGCCTCTGAGGTGCCTCTCGGTGAACGAACAGCGCGGCTGGCTATCGTCTGATGTTCAGCGATGCCTATCCCCGGACGACTACGGTTCTCAGTCGGTTCTCCTGCCCAGCATGCCAGCCGTCCCGGCGGGTGAGGCCGACTGCCCCACAGCGGGGCCACTACGACGGTCGCCGGGCGTCACCGGCCTTGATCTGACCACAGAGGGGGAGTTCGCGGATCACGCCAATGAAGATGACTGACGAGGACGCGGCCGTCATGCTCGCCGAGGCCATGCTCGGCGGGAGCGCTGACGAACTCCTCGTTGAACTCGCTGCCAACGGAGGACTGCACTTGTCCGAGATCGCAGCCCTCATTGGCCCTGCCGTCGCCAACCTGACCGAGGACAGGACCGCCTCGCCATGTGCCTAGCATCACGGGCAAAGGTGGCTCGCATCATCGCCCCGCCGCCATCGACCAGGCGGCGTTGGACACCTATCTCGCAGCACTTGCCTTCGCCGAGGAGGGCTGCTTCGAGCCGAGCCGTCCGACAGGTTCTACCTGCTGTCGTGCAACGAGATCGGAGCGGGTCGACCGCACGTGGTGACCGGAAGGAGGTCGTGCCCGGCGCCGCCCGGAGGTAGGGCCGGGCACGAGTGCGTCAGCCGGTGCCGCCTGCAGGTGCGGCGATCACGGAGAAGACGTACAGAATCGTGGGCAGCGCCCCGAGGAGCGTGACGGCCGCGGCCAGCACGGCCACCGGGCGCCGCGTACCGCGCAGCATCCACACGAGGGAGCCCACCAGGGCGAAGAACGCCAGGGTGACGATCCCGGCGGTGAGCACAGCAGACGTCTGAACTTGCATGTGAATCTGTCCCTTTGAGGTGAGGTGTCCAGTCCGGCTTCCGCAGCACACGGTGAACGACGGAGATCCGATCCCCTTGGTAGGTAGGGGCAAGCCATCCGACCGTGCGACGAGATTGACGCTAGCTCAAAGCCACGTTGCTTCAACAGTGTTGGAGACAGAAAGAGAAGGTGAGGGCCCTCGGGCTACCACCCCCGAGGGCCCTCACCTGCGACGGACGGTGGACTGGACAAGTCACACGACGCCTGAATCAAGTATCCCGGCAAGGGCTAAACAACTGCGAAATGACGTCTCTCCGCATGCACTTAACGACCTCTGAACGCTCTGTTAGTGTGCCAGGGTGGCGACAGACCTTCAGTTCCTCCTGCTGGGGCCCGTGACCGCCCGCCGGGACGGCGTGCCGATCACCCTGGGGCCGCCGCAGCGCCGGGCCCTGCTGGCCCTGCTCTTGCTCGCCCGCTCACAGGCTGTCCCGGTTGCGGTGATCCGGGAGCGGCTATGGCCGACGGCTGCGCCGCCCACGGCGATCGACGCGATCCAGGTCCACGTTCACCATCTGCGTCGACGGCTCAGGGAGCACACCTCGGCCGGCGCCCCGGCACCCGAGTTGGCCGGCTATCCGGGCCACTCGCGCGAACAGGCCAGCTATTCCCTGCACGTTGACACCGAGTCGGTCGATGCCCTTGTCTTCCAGCGACGAGCCGACCGCGGGCGCGAGCTGGAGGACAAGCGCGACTACAAGGGGGCCCTCGCGATGTGCATCACAGCGCAGTCCTGGTGGCGGGGTGAACCGCTTGCGGACCTGGCGCCCACGCCCTACGTCTGCGCGGTCCGCCAGGGGCTGGTCGACCTGTGCCAGGACGTCCGGACCAGGGCGGCCCGAGTCCGCATGAGGATCGGGGCGTTCTCTGACGCCGTCCTCGACCTCCAGCAGCTGAACCTGGAACACCCGGGCAATGACGGGATCGTAGTCCTGCTGTCGACGGCACTCTTCCTGGCCGGCTCCCACCGGCACGCGCTGGAACTGCTCGACGAGGAGCTGAAGCGCTGGGAGAACCAGTACGCGCGGGTGCCGGAGAAGCTGCTTCGGCAACGCGAGCTGGTCTTCTCGGGCAAGCTGTCGGAGGAGTGGTGACAGTCGAAGCCCGGCTGCTGGGACCAGTGGCGCTGGTGGCCGACGGGGTGAGCATGAACGCCGGAGGCGCGAATAGCCGGGCGCTGCTGGCTGCCCTGCTGATCTCACCTGGGCAGCCGGTAGGCGTTGAACAACTCGTCGTCGACATCTGGGGCGAGTCCGCCTCGGTGCGCGCCCGGGCGCAGCTGCACTCCCTGGTGAGCCGACTGCGCGGCCAACTGCGCTCGTTGGAAGCCTCATTGACCGTCACCCGGCACGTACGACTGGAAAGTTATTCGCTCGATATCGTCCCCGAGTCGGTGGACTCCACCCGATTCCGCGAGCTGACCGGGCAGGCCGCCGAGGCTCTCGCCGACGGGCGGCCGGGGCAGGCGTCCGAGTTGCTCGAACGGGCGTTGCAGTGCTGGAGCGGACCGGCGCTGAGCGGCGTTCGGGCGCACGGGCGGCTGGAGGCGGAACGACGTGGGCTGGAGGAACTGCGACTGGAGGCACTGGCGCTACGCAATGACGCCGACCTGCAGCTCGACCGACCGGCCGTCGTGATTTCCGGGCTGCGCGCGCTGGTTGCCGAGTTCCCTGGCCACGAACGGTTCCGGGATCAACTGGCAGAGGCTCTGGAACGGTCGGGCCGGACCGCTCAGGCCTGGGACCTGCGGCAGGAGCAGCCGGGCGATACGGCGGCGAACCGGCCGGCCGACGTGGTGCCGCGCGCGTTGCCCGGGCGTCCGTCGGTGGTGGCCGTTCGGCCTGCCGACTTGCCGGCGGTCGGCGCGGCGGCCTTGCCCTCTGTCCCGAACGTACCTCGGATCTCGCTGCTGGGACCGATACGGGCCTGGATGGGGGAGCACGAGGTCCCGCTCGGATCGCCCCAGCAGCGGGCCGTGCTCGCGATGCTCGCCGCGCAGCTCGGTCAGCGGGTGTCGACCCAGGAGCTCATCGAGGGTGTCTGGGGTGACCGCCCGCCGCCACAGGCCATCGCGGCGGCCCGCACCTATGTGTCCCGGCTCCGGATGGTCCTGGAACCTGTCCGCGAGCTGCGTCAGCCGGCCGTTCGGTTGGTCAGTGTGAGCGACGGCTACGCCCTGTTCCTGCCGCGGGAGTCCGTCGATCTCCACGTGTTCGAGGACCGGCTTGCCGAGGTGAGGTCGGCCCAGTCAGCCGGCGAGCACGCCACCGCCCTCCGGGCGGCGGCAGCGGCGCTTGAGCTCTGGCAGGGCAACGAGGCGCTCGCAGCCGTGGTCGGCCCTCAAGCCGCGATGCTGCGGAATGGGCTGACGGAAAGCCGGATCGCGACGTACGAGCTCAGGTTCGAGTCCCAAGTGGCGCTCGGCGGCGGCGCCGAGATGATCGCCGAGCTGTCACAGCTGACCAGCCAGCACCCCCTGCGCGAGCGGCTGCGTGAGCTTCTGATGATCGCCCTGTATCGCGCCGGGCGCCAGGCCGAGGCCCTGGGCGTGTACACCGACACCCGAAAACTGCTGATCAACGAACTCGGCATCGAACCAGGCGCCGGGCTCGCCGCCTTGCACGCCCGTGTCCTGGCTGCCGACCCGACGCTCCTGGAGCCGGCGGTAGCCCCTCAGCTCACGGAGCCGGCGACCCAGCAGGCCCTGCGCCCCCCGGCACAGCTTCCGGCGGACGTCGCTGACTTCACCGGTCGCTATGAGCTGGTCGAAGGCTTGAGGGAAGCCTTGCGGGGCGGGGCCGGACAAGCGGTGCAGGTACAAGTCCTCTGCGGCATCGGTGGGGTGGGAAAGACGACGCTGGCTGTGCATGTGGCCCATAGCGTCAGATTCGACTTTCCGGACGGCCAGCTCTACGCAGATCTGCGTGGCACTGCCATGACTCCGGCTGACCCAGCGGCCGTGCTGGGCGACTTCCTCTACGCGCTGGGGGTGCAAGAGGTTCCGGATTCGTATGAGCAGCGCGCTGCGCTCTACCGTTCGATGCTGGCAGATCGGCGGATGCTCGTCATGCTGGACAACGCCAGGGACGCCGAACAGGTGCGGCCGCTCATTCCTGGAGTGTCCGGAAGCGCAGTCCTGGTCACCAGCCGTTCCCGGTTGGCCGGGGTGGCTGGTGCGTCTGTGTGGAATGTAGAGGAGCTGGCCCCGAGCGATGCCGTGGCGCTCTTTGCCGCTGTGACAGGGGAGGACAGGGTCAGGGCTGAGCCGGATGCCTCGGTCGAGGTGGTCATTGCGTGCGGCTTCCTGCCGCTGGCCGTGCGCATCGCCGCCGCTAGGCTGGCTAATCGGCCGCGGTGGAGTGTCGCCTACCTGGCGCGGCGGCTCGCCGACCAGCGACGTCGACTCGACGAGCTGCAACTAGGGAACCTGGCCGTGGAGACGACGATCGGGCTCGGCTACCGCCAGTTGTCGGTCGAGGAGGCACATGCATTCCGACTGCTCTCTCTGGTAGACACCCCCGACCTGCCGCTCTTCGCGGTCGCGGCCCTACTGGGCGTGGACGAGGACAGCGCCGAGGACCTGGCCGAGAGCCTGATCGAGGCGAGCATGCTGGAAGCCCATACCCCCGGGCGCTACCGCTTTCACGACCTGCTCAGGCTCTTCGCCCAGCGGCAGAACGAACACATCGGCGACAAGGAGGAGCAGACGGCTGCGCTGCTCCGGTTGATGGACCTCCTGCTGGCCACCGTGTATGGCGCGGCGCGAGAACTGGAGCTCGGCGACGAGCTTCCCGATCCGTTGCATGTCCCGCGTATCTCCGCCGCGGCGCCCGAGGGCGGGAGTCGCGGCATCCGCGACTGGCTCAACTCCGCCCGCTCGCTGATCCTCGGGGCCATCGACGCCGCATTCTCGTGGGCCGGACTCGCGATCCCGGCCACGGATCTCGTTGTTGCGCTGACTGCTGTGCTGGAAGAACGGGGATTGACGCAGCGGTTGAGCGAAATCCTCAACAGCGCAGCCACCACGGCGCAATACCAGGCGGAGCTCGATCTTCTCGCGCGGATCCGTTACTCGCAGGGCGAGCTGTGCGCAATGGCGGGGGAGTTCCAGGAAGCCGAGACGGCTTATCGCGAGACCCTCGTTCTCCTAGGGCTGAACGACATGACCCGACTGCGGGCGCTCGCGTCCGTCCGTCTCGCCTTCGTGGTCAGCTTGACCGGCCGGTCCGGTGAGGCGCTGCCCCTGTACGAGCAGGCGCTGGAGAACAGCCGCAGCTCAGGAGCCGTCCAAACTGAAGCCCGGATCCTGGCGAACATGGCCAGGGACTATGTGCGATCCGGCCAGCCCGAAGCGGGAGTCCGGTCGGCACGAACGGCGGTCGAGG
Organism: Kitasatospora sp. NBC_01560; assembly: GCF_045208415.1. Classification (NCBI taxonomy): domain Bacteria; kingdom Bacillati; phylum Actinomycetota; class Actinomycetes; order Kitasatosporales; family Streptomycetaceae; genus Kitasatospora; species Kitasatospora sp. NBC_01560. Next base: position 7,132,828 of record NZ_CP109364.1, read on the forward strand.
TTGCCCGCCAGTCGGGCAGCACACCGACTCTCGCCGATGCGTTCTACCAACTTGGTGTTGTGCTCGACGAGACCGGGACGCCGGGCGAAGCCGTCGACCAGTTGCGCGAGGCGCTGACGTTGTACCGATCCCAGCAGAACCAGCTCCGGGAGTGTTACTCGCTCGCCAGGTTGGCTGCCGGCCTGCTGGCCATCGGCCGCGACTCGGAGGCCGCTGAAACGGCCGGCGAGTCGCTCTCTATGGCGCGGGAATTGGATGCCGCGTACTGCCAGGGCCTCGCGAAGGCGGCGCTCGGCGAGGCGCTTCTGCGACTTGGCCAACGGGCAGACGGGCTGGAGCGTCTCCATGAGGCGCACGAGCTGTTCCTACGGCTCGGTGTGCCGGAGGGTGTTGCAGTGAAGGAGCTCTTGCAGGCGGCGTCCAGCAGCTCATGAAGCGGGCGTAGGACCAGGAGCCATGCGGTGTGTGGCAAGTGAGCTTTCACTAGATCGACTTGTGACGACGTCGAACTCACCGCAGTCACCAGCGAGAAGCCCTCGCGTCAGCGCTGCCGCGGGATAGGCAAGGCCTCATGGCGGTGCCAGATCAATGATCGATCTTCGCGGCGAAGTTCCGCAGATCCCCATTCCAGGCGGATCACACCGTCAGCCAGGGAGCAGGCGTAGGCGATGAGAACGAGCTTGGTGTCCGGCGAGGGGCGCACGAGATCTGCGTGAGGCTCGTCCTCATCCGGCAGTTCGATGCCGAGATCCAGCTCTCCCTGACGCGGGTCGGGACCGTGCCTGCGGATGAGGTCTGCGCGAAGCCCTGACGCGCTGCGGAGTCTGGCGGCAGTCACGGGTACGTCCTTCTTCGCGTACCTGTAGGGGTAGATGACATGGCCGGCGACCACTGCGACGGTCCGTGCCTGGAGGCGCACCAGCTCAACGCCGGGAAGCTGGCAGAGGCCGGCCGACAGTTCCTCGTACTGTGCGGCGTAGAGCCCGTGTCCGTACGCCTCGAGCGTCTGCGTATGGACGCCTTCGTGGCCGCCTTGGGCGCGTTCGTGGGCGCGGACAAGGCATGCGGGCACGATGGCTGCGACCTCGGCGGCGAGGGAGCCGAAGACCGTGCGTGCCCACGGGCTGGCGGAGTGTGCGTCCGACATGAGAATCCCCCGATCGATCGTCCTGTGACCAACCTCAGGGTTCGACAGTCCGCCGATCTGCACCGTGGATCAAGGGCGCATCGGGGGATCTCAGGGTGCACGGAGCAGGTGGTGCTGAGGCTGGGTACTGGTCCGGGCATCGTCGGGAGGAGTTCGGGCCACTCGTGTGTCCGAAGGCGACGCCGGGACGATGTTTTGCTGGGGGTTGGGGCTCAGGTGGTGTCCGTGTCCCGGAATACGCTGGGCGGCCATGGACTGGTTGGAGCGGGTGGCGAAGCTGAGACGGTGGACGAACAACGACGTTCGGGCGCCGCACAAACCGTTGCTGCTGCTGTACGCGCTGGGCAGCTTCCAGCGCGATGCCGACGGCGAACTGAGGTACAGCGTTGTCGAGGAGGAGCTGAAGCGGTTGCTCGAGGAGTACGGGCCGTCCCATCCGACCACCCCCGCGTACCCGTTCCATCATCTGGTCAGTGACGGCGTCTGGGAGGTCAGGACCGACCAGGGACTCGGGAGCCCGGGAAGTGGCGTACGGGTTCTCCGCTCGAGCGGCGCGACTGGACGGCTCGCGCCCGAGTTGCGAACGGCTCTGCGGAAGGAGCCGGCGCTCTTGGGCCGTCTGGCGCGGGTGCTCCTGGACTTCCACTTCCCGCCGTCACTGCACGCCGACCTGTGCGAAGCCGTCGGCCTCGACCTGGACCCGGTTGAGGCCGTGGGTGTGACCGGCGGCCCGGGCGGGAGGGAGCGGGCGGCGCGCCGGCAGCGGGACCGGCGGATGCGTGAACTCGTCCTGACCGCGTATGAGTTCCAGTGTGCCTTTTGCGGCTACGACGGGATGCTGGGTGCGAGCACGGTCGGGCTGGAGGCGGCGCACGTGCGCTGGTGGTCGTACGACGGGCCGGATGAGGTCGACAACGGCTTGTGCCTGTGCTCGCTGCACCACAAGCTCTTCGACAAGGGCGTTCTGGGCCTGGGGGAGGGCCGCCGCATACTCGTTTCGCAGCGCTTCGTCGGGCGCAGCGAGGCCAGCAGGCAGCATGTGCTCGCCCTGGCCGGACGGCCGGTCATCGGCCCGCAAGCGGGGGTTCCTCCGGTCGCGGGCCGGCACCGGCAGTGGCACGCCGAACAGGTCTTCCGGGGTGAGGCCCGGGAGCCCCTGACCCCGGCGTATGCGGGGTGACAGAGAGGTTGCACGGTCGCTGACTTGTCAGCGACCGTGCGCCGTCCGACTCCATTTCGAGTGGCCCGTTCCCGACCGTGCAGACTGGACGGCACGGTGTGTCCCGCCCGGAATCAGTGAGTGGTCATCGGCGGTGGGTGGCTCTGCTCCATCGCGATCCGTCCTACCTGCTGCCCGGTGACCAGCTCCCGCAGCTTGGCGCGCGTCTCCGGGTCCGTCGAGTACACGACGGTGCCGATCATTCCTCGCGTCAGCAGCACCTTGTAGGTGTTGCGGATCAGTCGGTCGATGTCGGCGTCGCTGGTGGACTTGCGGAAGACAGGGTCCTTGGACGCCGTCCGGTCGGTGATCCACCGGTCGGTCCGCCAGACGAGGTCCGGCCCGATGATGACGCCGCTCCAGTCGTACTCGAAGCCCTGGGCGGTGTACACGCAGCCGACCTGGCCGAAGCCGGCCGGATCGGTGGCCCATAGCGCGGCCGGTGGGGCGCCGGCGATCGAACGGTCGCCGTACACGTTCCACGGCCGGGCCCAGTCACCAATGTGCACGTCGAGGGGGAGCGGGTCCCCCGGAGCCACCTTCGTCGTCCACTTCCAGCAGTACCCGGCCGACATGCGGGAACCGTACCCCTCAGTGCGGCGGGTGTCGAGGAACGCCTCCAACTCCAGGGGGCTGTCGACCACCTCCAGAGCGACCTTGCCGTCGGGCTCCCAGCCGACGGGACCACCGGGCTCGAGGTTCAGCAGACGCACCACCCAGTTAAGGTAGGCGTCACTGCCGCCGCAGCGGAACTGGCTGTCCAGTTCCACCACCTGGCACTCCAGGCCCTTCACCGCGGCCGCGGCCCGGATCTGGGCCACCGTGCCCATCTCGCCCGGCCGGACGACCTGGTGCTCGTCCAGCAGGAACACCGGCACCCGGGCGGCGTCGATCAGCTCCTCGATCTGGGCCTTCCCTGTGCGCTGGGCAGCCCGCGTGTAGCGATTGGCCGACGTCTCCCGGATCCGGTGGGCCTCGTCGCAGATCAGCACGTCCAGACCGTTGCGCTCAGCGGTCATGAAGCTGTTGAAGTACTTGAACAGGTCCTGAACCTCACGCTTCCGTGCACCGGCGACCCGACGCATGGTGGTGGTGAACGAGCTGGACCCGGTCGCGTGCAGGGCCGTGACGCCACGCCGGTACAGATCACCGAGGAGGGACAGCGCGATGACGCTCTTACCGGTACCCGGGCCGCCCGTGATGACGACGACCTCCTTGTGATCGGACTGCTGCGCCTGGCGGACCGCGCGCAGCACCAGCTCGTAGGCGACCCGCTGCTCGTCCAGCAGGACGAACTGCTCGCGCTCGCGGACCTCCTCGGCGGCCACCGCCATCAGCTGCTTGGACGGGGCCACCTTGCCCGCAAGCAACTGATCCGCGGCATCCGCGCCGGAGACCGGCTTCAGCTTCGAGCGAAGGTACTGGACGAACTCCCCGCGGCGCTCGGCGGTGAAGAGCCGGCCACGCTCGTCCTGCGGCACCTCGTAGAGGCCCTGGACGCCAAACTCCGTCGCGTTGTGAAGGAAGGCCACACCGGACAACCGCTCGGGATGGGCAGCGAGCGCCCCGTTGAAGGAGATCAGGTAGTCGCAGTAGCCGCGGACCTGCTCGATCGGGTTCAGCACCGGCCGGGTGTACGCGTCGACCCGGCAGAGCAGCGGATCACCGTCCTCCGGAAGCGCACTGCTCCACTGCTTGAGCTCGACCACCACGTACGACGGCTCGCCCGTGCTCGGATGGACGCCGGCGAGTATGACATCGGCGCGCTTGCTGTTGAGCGGAAGCGAGTACTCGAGGAGCAGCTCCACCATGCCGAGCCCGGCGTCCAGCAGCGCGTTGGTCAGAACCGGGATGCTCCGCTCCCAGGAACGCACCTCGGACGGGCTCGGCTTGTGGCCGTGCTTGTGGACGAACTGGTCGATGAGACGCACGAACAGTGATCCGGCCAGGCTCTCGGCAGCGACCGCGGACGCGGAGTCGCGGAACAGCAAGACATGCTCCCAGGCAGCACGAAGAGACTCGTGCGGGTGGGGGCATGTCCCTGAAGGGAAGCCCGGCGGGCCGCGCTGATGACAGGGCCAAACCTACAACGGGGAGCCCGAACTCGTACCAGAATGTCTGCATGAGACTCGCTCTTCCACACGAACAACCCGTTCCGTTCAGCATCGCCGGGCGACTATGGGCTGAACTATCGCCTCAGCGAGGCCAACTTGAGCGGTGGTCCTCTGTGGTATGGCCTCAGCCTGATAAGTTCCGGCTGCGCGCCCAAGTGACGCCGCGCTGGTGCTTGACTCCTCCATACCGATTACTAGTTTCTTGGCGGCCTCGGCGGTCGGGGAAGCCATGCGGCGTCCATCGGCCGAGACGGTCGAGAATCGCAACAATTCTGACTCCGTCTGTGATGCTGGCCGCCGAACGTGGCCGCCCTTCCGCGGTTGCCGAGGATCGCAATGGCGGCATCGACTGGGTTCGCAATATCGAGGGTCGTGTGGCAGTCATCCTCGGGGCGTCTGAGGATCGCAACGCCGATTACAAGACCAAGGAGATGACCGGCCAGGGTACGGTTGCCTTCCGGGGCGGCCGAGGACCGCAACGGGTAGGTCGCCGCCGGGCCGTGCCGGTCGCCTTCTCGGGCGGCCGAGCAACGGAACATCAGCCAGGCGCTGATGCCTGCGAACCAGCGCAGGCGGCGGTTGCCTTTCAGGCGACCGAGGATCGCAACTTGTTGGTGAGGGAGCCGCGCCAGTCAGCGGACTGATGGCGGTTGCTCTTCGGAGTTGCCGAGGCTCGCAACACCCAGTTCGTGTGGGCCCAGCTGTTGGACGAGTGGCGGTCGTCCTCCGGGGCGGCCGAGGATCGCAACTCCGGTACCTGGCTGTGGCCGTACCAGCCGCCGCGCGGCGGCGGTCACCCTTCCGGGCGGCCGAGGATCCCAACACGCTTCGGCGGGTGATTCGGACAACGAATCGTCTGGTGACGGTCGCTCCCCAGGGCGGCCGAGAGTCGCAACGCCTTGCCGGTGGCGTCAGTCGGCCAAGCGTAGGAGAGTGGCGGTCGCCCCTCGGGGCGGCTGAGGATCACAACGTCCGGGTCGAGCGGGTCGGGGGTACCAGTGCGACGGGTGGCGGTTGCCCTACGGGGCGACCGAGGATCGCAACGCTTGTTCCGGCGTCGCCCCGACCTGGGCGGCCAGGTGGCGGTCGCCCTCCGGGGTGGCCGAGGATCGCAACTCCTCGTCCGGACCCGGCTTGACGCGCTCCGCGTGGTGGCGGTCGCTCCCCAGGGCGGCCGAGAGTCGCAACGACCCCACCGACCCCAGCAGCACGGTCCCGGACGATAGCGGTCGTCCAAGCACGAGCCCGAGAGTACCCGGCCCAAGGTGGCGGTCGCCCTCCTGGGAGGCTGAGGGTCGCAACACCGAGCTTCTGCGCTCGCCGCGCACGAGGGCGGAGCGCGGTCGCCCTTCGAGGCGACCGATGATCGCAACGACGAGTTCGCCGGCACGCCGGGAACGGGAAGAGGCGGCGGTCGCCCCCCTGGGCAGCCGAGGATCCCAACCTCTTCACTCCGGTCGACGTGCGCAAGAACAGCACTGCTGGAGGTCACCTCCCGGGGCCGGCCGAGGGTCGCAACTTCGCGTCGGCCACCAGGCAGGCAGCTTCGGTAACGTGGCGGTTGCTCTCCGGGCAGCCGAGGATCGTAACTTCGTCCACCGTGCGACGTTCAGCAGCGACAAGCCAGGTGGCGGTCGTCCTTCGGGACGACCGAGGATCGCAACATGGGCGCGAGGATGGTAGGTCACCCCGCCTTTGAGCGGCGGCTGCCCTTCCGGGCGGCCGAGGGTCGCAAGCTCAATTGGTCGCTGGCCGGCCTGATCATCAAGCACGTGGCGGTCGACCTCTGGGGCGGCCGAGGATCGCAACCCCGGCACTATCGGCTATGGGATCGGCCAGACCCCAGGTCCGCGGTAGCTCTCCCAGGCGGCCGGGGATCGCAACACCGAGACGTGGCGACCCGCTGGCCGACGCCGAAAGGCGGCGGTTGCCCTCTGGGTGGCCGAGGATCGCAACTTGTTTGCTGGCGGGGCCGTGCTCAGCCCGCGGGAGGTGCGGTCGCCCCTGGGGTGGCCGAGGATCGCAACTCCATGCCGCCCGGTAGCGGCCGTGCCTGCCGCAGTGGCGGTCGCCTACTGGGCCGCCGAGAAGCGCAACCACGGCTCGGCCCCGGCCACGAGCATGTCATAGCCGTGGCGGTTGCTCTCCTGGGCGACTGAGAATCGTAACCAGACCGGTTAGTGGAAGCTGGCCGAGATTCTGCACGGTGGTGGTCGTCCTTCGGGGCGGCCGAGGATCGCAACCAGATCCACTGGACGACCCAGCACATGAGGCCCACCAGTGGCGGTCGCTCTTCGGGGTGGCCGAGGATCGCAACATCGGTGGCCTCAAGGACGCCAGCGAGGTCAGGGCCCGTGACGGCCGCCGTTCCGGGCGGCCAAGGGTCGGAACCCCGACGACGGCGCGGGCGCTGCACACCACTACCAGGTGGCGGTCGTCCTACGTGGCGGCCGAGGATCGCAACCTCGGGATCACCGCGATCGAGTAGGACGTCTGGCACAGTGGCGGCCGCCCTCCCGGGCGGCCGAGGATCGCAACTGCACGTACCCGATGCCTGCGAACAGGTTGACGGTGTGGCGGTCGTCCTTCGGGGTCGGCTGAGGATTGCAACAGGAAACCGCCCGGGTAATGGGTGCCGGCGACGAGTGGCGGTCGCCCTCCGGGACGACCGAGGATCGCAACGGCGGTGAGGTGTACCAGTACGTCGGCCACGCAGACGCGGCGGTCGCCCTCTGGGGCGGCCGAGGGCCGCGACTCGTGTCCTCCGGGTCGTCAAAGGAGGACGCCTGGGTGGCGGTCGCTCTCCGGCGCGGCCGAGGGTCGCAACTCCGAGGGCCCGGGGATCGACTACGACCCGGCGACCGGTGGCGGTCGCCCTCCGGGGTGGCCGAGGATCGCAACGGCTTCGACCCGTGGGAGTGGCACGACGCCGGGCTGATGGCGGTCGCTCTTTGGGGCGACCGAGGGTCGCAACTCGGACTCCGGCCGATGGAGCTGGCTGCAGCGGATGTGGCGGCTGCCCTCCGGGGTGGCCGAGGACCGCAACCTGGTTGGCGACGCCGGGCCGGCAATCGTCACGGCAGTGGTGGTCGTTCTTCCGGGCGGCCGAGGGCCGCAACGTCGATGGACGAGACGCATCACTGGTAGGAACCCAGCGGCGGTCGTCTTCCGGGCCGACCGAAGATCGCAACGGCCGGAGGCAGACGGACGGCATCGTGCTGGGTTTGACGTGGCGGTCGGCCCGGACCGCGACCGGGGATCGCGACGTTCGGCCACCTGAGTGTCGCCGCTCGACAGCCAGCTGAGGCCGTCCCACAGAGCGATCGAGGATCGCAACATCGAGTACGACCTGGACAAGCGGGGCCGTGACCGGGTGGCGGTCGCCTTTCGGGGCGGCCGAGGATCGCAACCGTTACGAGGGAGCCGCGGAGACCGCCGACGCCATGCGTGCCGGTTGCTCTCTGGGTCGAAAACCGTTCGACATGATCGTCACGGGCCAACGCGTCACTGGTGGCGGTCGCCGACACCAGGATAGCCATTCTCTTCTAGCGGTTTGGACTTGTGCGGCTGTTTGGCACAGGTCCTGATCGCAGTCGTAACTCTTGTGTCGTATCGGATGGATAGCCTTGTGGGTCATGCGTGACAAGCCTCTCTATGCCCACTCGCCCAATGGTGCCGGCCGGTGGCATCTGCTGGGTGATCATCTTCGTGGATCGGCTGAACTGGCTGCTCGGTTCGGTGCGGTGTTCGGCATGGCTGCCGCGGCTGAGTACTTGGCGCTCGTCCACGATGTGGGGAAGGGTGGGTGTACGTGGCAGGACCGGCTGGTGAAGGTTGCCGATACCGGAGGGACGGTCGGGATCGACCACAAGAGGGCGGGGGTCCGTCTTGCGGCGCAGTGTTTGCCGGGGCCTCTTGCCGGGGTGGTGGAGGGGCACCACGGGGGCTTGCCGTCCTGGGGTGAGATGCGTGCTTTGCTGAGGGAGCTACGAGCGCGGCCTGGCGTTGTGGACGAGGCGGTTGGCCGGGTCGCCGCCGAGGTTCCCGAGATCGAGTCTGCGGGGATCGCGGTGCCGGATTGGCTGTCCGAGCCTGATGGCGACAATGGCCTTTCTGATGTCGACCTGATGATCCGGATGCTGTTCAGTTGTGTCGTCGACGCCGACCACCTGGATACCCATGCGCACTTTCGCGGCCGCTCGCCGTATGTCCGGCCGGACGCGGACATGGCCGCTCTCGCTGAGCGGTTCGAGGAAGCTCGGAAAGGCATGCTCGCAGGCCGGAAGCCGTCGCGGATCGACAAGATCCGCACAGACATCTACGACCAGACCCTCCTCGCGGCGGACGGCGGGCCGGGGATCTACCGGCTGCACGTGCCGACTGGTGGGGGAAAGACACTCGCTGGGGCTGGGTTTGGTCTGCACCACGCCGCGCGCAACGGCCAGCGGCGGATTATCGTTGCGGTGCCGTTCATCAGCATCACCGAGCAGAATGCCTTCGTCTACCGGAGGATGCTCGGCGAGCGGGATGTCCTCGAGCACCACTCCTCCGTGGATCTCGACCGCGCGGGGTGGGCCCGGTTGGCGGCGGAGAACTGGGACGCGCCGTTCGTGATCACGACCACGGTGCAGTTGTTCGAGTCGCTCTTCAGCCGTTCGCCGTCGAGGATGCGCAAGCTCCACCGGCTGGCCGGTTCGGTGATCGTCCTGGACGAGGTCCAGGCGCTGCCGGATCGGCTGCTGGTTCCCATCCTGTCGGCGCTGCGGGGGCTGACCGAGCGGTTCGGCGCGACGGTGCTGCTGTCGTCCGCGACCCAGCCCGAGTTCAGCAGTATCGACGGCACGAGGCACCGCCACGTCATTCCCGATCCCGCGCCGCTCTTTTCGGCTCTCGAACGTGTCCGCTACGAGTGGCGAGAGGACACCACACTGGCTGCCATGGCCGGCGAGGCATCCCGGCACGAGCAGATGCTGATGGTCGTCTCGACCACCCGCGACGCAAACGCCGTCCACCAACGACTTCCCGCGGGTGCCCTGCATCTGTCCACCCGCATGACCTCGGGACACCGCCGGGAGACGATCGAGGAGATTCGCAGGCTCCTTGCTGCCGAGCAGTGTGTCCGGGTCGTGTCGACGTCGCTGATCGAGGCCGGCGTCGACCTGGACTTCCCGATCGTCTTCCGCGCCTGGGCTCCACCGGAGAACCTCCAGCAAGCGGCCGGCCGCTGTAACCGCGAGGGCCACCTGCACCGCGGAACGGTCGTCGTCTTCAAGGCCCACGACAGCGGCCGGATCCCGGACCCGTCGTACATGCTCTCGCTCGGCATCGCAGGCAACCGCTTCGGCGACGGCCCCGACAAGGCCGACCCGGACAACCTCACCGCACTCGCCCACTACTCCAGGACCCGCTATCGACTTCAGGGCCTCGCCAACCTCGGGAACCCGATCGAGGAACTGCGCCGGGAACTCGACTTCCCGGCCGTGGCGGAGCAGTTCGTCATGATCGGCGAAAGCACGGCGAGCGTCGTCCACGTCCGGCCCGAGCTGGAACCCGAGGAACAAGCCGCGGCCCGTGCCGCCATCGACATGCTCCGCACAGGCCAGCCCTGCGGACCCGAGACCCCGCGCGTCCTGCAGCCCCACATCGCCGGCATCCCCAAAGCCGAGGCGGACGCCGCGCTGGCAGCCGGCCACGCCAAGCTCATCGTCGACGACCTCGTCGAGTGGGTCGGGCCCTACCATCCACAGCGTGGCATCGAGCCGCCGAATCGGTAGCGGTGCCTCGGGCGGCTGCCGGCCCCGACCACTCTCGCCCGGAAGCGAGTCGGCTGGCCACGTCGTGAGGGACTCCCTGCGCCTCCTCGCCCTGAGCGTGCGGAGGCCTGACTGCGGTCCGGCGGGGACAGTCGGGTCGGAACGGGCGTGTTGGGTAGGCTCCCGGACCATGGCGCCGCCTCCTCGGAGGGGTGGCGAGGATCGAAACACAGGCGTGCTGGTGTCTGTCAGCACGTTCGCGCCCCCGTCGGCTTGCCGGCGGGGGCGTCATTGTCAGTGACCCCTGATACACATTCGGCAACGACATGGGCCGTGGGCATTACGGCGCCGCTGAGACTGTCAACCCCTCCCGGGAAGCAGCTTCATAGGAGTGCTCGTGCTGCTACGGTCCGTGTCTGACACATCGTCACATTGCCCTGGAGAGGGTGATTTCCTTGCCGAGCCATGCCCAGACACGCTGGCCGGAGCCGCCGGTGACCGTCGAGCTGTGGGGACCACTGGCCTGCTTCACGCGACCCGAACTGAAAGTCGAACGGGTCAGCTACCCCGTCATGACGCCCTCCGCGGCCGTCGGAGCGCTCAGCGCCATCTTCTGGAAGCCGGAGATGCAGTACGTCATCCAGTCGATCGAGATCCTCACCCCGATCGACTGGATCAACATCCGACGCAACGAGGTCAAGTCCGTCATCACCGCACCCCGCATCAAGGCCCTGCGCGCGGACCACAAGGAGCGCTACGACGTCGAGCACGACCGGGACCAGCGCAACACCGTGGCGCTGCGCGACGTCGCCTACCGGGTGAACACCCAGATCATCCCGACCCGCAGCGCCAAGGCACCGGCCGCCAAGTACAGGGAGCAGCTGCGGCGCCGCACCGAGCGCGGCGGGTGCTTCTCGCAGCCCTTCCTCGGCTGCCGGGAGTTCTCCGCGGGCTTCGGCCCCCGCGGATCATGGCCCGGCAGCCCCACCGACACGAAGGCCGGCCCCATCGAGCGCACGGAGGAGCTCGGCGTGATGCTGCACTCGATCAGGTACGGCGACCGCGGCCAGGAGACCTACCACTGGTTCCGCGCCCGCCTGGACAACGGAGTGCTCCACGTTCCGCGACGCCCCCTGGGCGACGACGAGGTCCACATGCCCGCCGGCTCCTGGCGAACCGGAGCCTGACCATGCTGCTGCAACGCCTCACCGAACGCGTCGCCCACCAGGAACACTCCTACACGAAACCGGCGACGATCAAATGGGCCGTGTTCCTCGACGGCGACCTGGCGGACCTCCAGGACATGCGAATGCCCAAGGGCGAGCCCGCGCTCCGCCTGGACGTGCCGACCTCCACCCGCACGGTCGCCATCGCCCCGTGCCTGCTCGCCGACAACGCCCAATACGTCTTCGGCGTACCGAAGACCGACCCCAAAACCGGAGAGATCAAGGACAAGGACGCCGCCCGGGCGGCGAAATGCCGCACGGCCTTCGCCGACCTCGCCCGCCAGTGGGCAGCCGCCAACCCCGGCGACCCCACCGCCGAAGCCGTCCTCCGCTTCCTCGCCACCACCATCGACCTGCCAGCCGACATGGCCGCCGGCGACCTGGTCGCCATCAGCATCGACGGCCAGTGGGCCCACCAGCACCCGAGCGCCCTCCAGTTCTGGGCGGACAAGGTCAGCGACGCCAAAGGAGCCGGCAACACCGGCCTGTGCCTCGTCTGCGGACACGAACGCCCGCTACTCGCGACCGTGCCGATCTCGATCGCCATGGGCGCCATCCCCGCCAAGCAGGCCAAGAGCACCCAACTCGTCAGCGTGAACACCGCCGCACAAGGCCGCGGCGGCGTCACCGCCGGACTCGCCGCCACCCCCCTGTGCGAGAGGTGCGGGACAGCCGCCACCACCTCACTCGGCGAACTCCTCGCGGACCCGAAACACCGCAGGCGCGCCGACACCGCGGTGACAGTCTGGTGGACCCGCGAACCCGTCAAACGCAACCACTTCGGCAACCTGGACGACCCACAGCCCGAGGACATCGCCAACCTCATCGGGAAGATCTTCAAACCGGGCACCGGGACCACCGAATACTCCGCCGACGTCAACAAGTTCTACTCCGCCACCCTCGGCGCCAACTCCTCACGCGTCGTCGTACGCGACTGGATCGACGTCCCTCTCCCGGTCATCGAAGACTGCCTCGGCCGCTGGTTCCGCGACCACCGATACCTCGACCCCTGGTCACCCCACACCACCCAGGACCACCCGGACCCGGACACCGACCCGCGCTACCAGGCCTACCCAATCTGGCGACTCACCCTCGCCTGCGCCCGATGGGTCAAAACCGACAAGAAATACCACCCCAAGACCATCCCCGAAGGCCTCGACGAAGCACTCCTCCACAGCGCCCTCCACGGCACACCACCCCCCGCCTGGATGCTCCCCCGACTCCTCGCCCGCATCCGCGCCGACCGCCGCATCGACGGCCCCCGCACCGCCCTCCTACGCCTCGCCCTCACCCGCCACCACACCCAGGAGCACGGCATGCCCGGCCTCGACCCCAACGCCAACGACCCCGCCTACATGTGCGGCCGCCTCTTCGCCACCCTCGCCGCCGTCCAACGCCGCGCCGCCAAAGACACCGGACGCACCGTCAACACCACCATCACCGACAAATACTTCGGCACCGCCATGAGCAGCCCCGCAACCGTCCTCGCCAACCTCCGCGCCGGCGCCGAAAACCACCTGCGCATCATCCGCCGCCGCAACACACCCACCGCCAACGCCCTCGAAGCCCGCATGCGCGACATCTACCAACACCTCAACGACGTCCCCCTGCTGCTCACCGTCCCCGAGCAGGGCCGCTTTGTTCTCGGCTACGAGCACCAGCGTGCCGCCGACATCACCGCCGCACTCGCCTACAAGGCCGCCAAGGAGAAGGTGGCAGAGACGGCCGAGCCCCAGCCGGTCGAGGCCGGTGCGCTCTTCGATGTCTCGGACCTCATCGAAGCCTCTCCGGCCGACTCCGAAACCGTCTGACCACCCGCCCACCGGAAAGCGAGAACCCACCATGAAGATCCCCGCCTACCTCGACCCTGCGCGCAAGCACGACTTCGTGTTCCTCTTCGACATCGTTGACGGCAACCCCAACGGCGACCCCGACAACGGCGGCGCCCCCCGCACTGACCCCATCACCATGCAGGGCTACGTCACCGACGTCGCCCTCAAGCGAAAGATCCGCAACACCGTCGCCCTCCTGAACGCCGGCCGCCCCGGCTACGACATCTACGTGGAAGCAGGCGTCGCCCTCAACGCCCAACACGAACGCGCCTACGACACCGGCGGCGCCGCCAACGAGTCCGAAGCCCGCGACTGGATGTGCCAGACCTTCTACGACGTCCGCATGATGGGCGCCGTCATGACCACCGGCAAAAACCGCGACCGGACCGCCGGCCGCGTCCAGGGCCCCCTGCAGCTCACGTTCAGCAGGTCCATCGACCCCGTCACCACGATCGAAGTCCCCATCACCCGCGTCACCCCGACCCGAGTCGAGGACCTGGCCACCAAGCAGACCGAGATGGGCACCAAGAACATCGTCCCCTACGGCCTCTACCGGGGCGCCGGCCACTTCTCGGCCCCGCTCGCCGCCAAGACCGGCGTCACCAGCGAAGACCTCCAAGCCCTTTGGCAGGCCTTCGAGATGATGCTGGAACACGACCGCGCCGCCGCCCGCGCCTCCATGGCCCTCCGAAGCCTTTGGGTCTTCAGCCACTCCGACGCCTACGGCCAGAGCCCCGCTCACAAGCTTCTCGATCGCGTGCACGTCACCCCACTCGGCCACACAGCGGCACGCTCGTACTCCGACTACAAAGTCACCGTCGACACGGACGTCCCCGAGGGAGTTACCCTTAACGCGCTGGTGGAATAGCCGGAACCCGCCAGCACGCTTCGATATACTTAGCACGCTTTTCTCTGGCGGCTACCTCCGGGTGGCCGAGGATCGCAACGGCACTCAGGCCGAAGAACTGGGCGCAGCATTATTCGCGCTCGATCGTTGGGCGGCAGGCCGCTATTGCGGCGGTTCACCGCGACCTACCGGGTGATGACCGTTGTTTGGCGCGCCCGAGGATCACAACAATCTTGATCCCAGGCAGGGCACCATTGCAGCCCTGCGGCAGTTGTTCTCCGGGCGGTCGCGGGTCGCAACCGTGGTAGCTTCCTCGCCAAAGCGCAGCAGCGGGTGTGGCGGTCGCCCTTCCGGGCGGCCGAGGATCGCAACAGGGTTGCTGAGGGCTACGTCGAGGTCTCGATGGAAGCGGCGGTCGCCACCCCGGGCGGTCGAGGATTGCAACGCGGCCTGGGGCCGTGACAACGACGGCAACGGCACGTGGCGGTCGCTCTCCGGGGCGGCTGAGGACCGCAACAGCGGCACGAGGCGAGGGCTGGCGCCAACTACCGATGGCGTTTACCCCTTGGGGGTAGCCGAGGGTCGAAACACCAAGGCGCATCGTAACCTTGCTGAAGGCACTGGGTGTGGTGCCCCTTCGGGGTAGCCGAGGATCGCAACTGTGCGGAGTAGTTGTGCAGGGAGGACCGGGAGTGCGCGGCGGTCGTCCTTTCGAGCGGCCGAGGATTGCAACTGCCCGAGGGGTGGCAGCTGGCCCTCGGTCTCGAGTGGTGGTTGCCTTTCCGGGCGGCTGAGGATCGTAACCGTGCAACCCGCTACCCGGACCGGCGCAGCGAGGGACTGGCGGTCGCCTTTCGGGGCGGCCGAGGATCGCAACCTGATCTGTGGAACCCAACGCCCGGATTGCGAGGAGGGTGGTGGTCCCCCCCCCCCCGGGGGATCGCCATGGATCGCAACTTACGGGTGTGGTAGCCCTTGACATCGTTCTGCAGTGTGGCGGTCGCCCTTCGTAGCGGCCGAGGATCGCAACTGGTACATGTTGGCCTGGCCGAGGACGAGGGCGCGGGTGGCGGTCGCCCTCCGGGGCGGCCGAGGATCGCAACCGGTTGTTCGACGTGGACTCGGGCCGCGCGACGACCAGTGGCGGTCGCCCCCTGGGGCGGCCGAGGATCGCAACGCCGCCACCGTCTGGGAGGAAGGCGGGTACCTGGCCGTGGCGGTCGCCCTTCCGGGCGACGGAGGATCGCAACGGCGAGTGGTGCGACGACGGGTGGATCACCACCACGGGTGGCGGCCGCCCCTCCGGGCGGCAGGGGATCGCAACATGCGGCCGGCCGTGGCGATGGCTGAGGTGTACCAGTGGCGGTCGCCCTTCGGGGCGGCCGAGGATCGCAACTCGGTGGTGATGTCGAGTTCGGTGCCGTTGTCCTTGTGGCGGTCGCCCTTCGGGGCGGTCGAGGATCGCAACGAATTCGCCGTCGGCGAGAGCACCCACGCCGCAGGCGGCGGTGGCGGCCCGTCGGGGGCGAGGATTGCAGGGGATAGCGGACGTAAGTGATCACAACGGGCCGGCCGGGTGGCAGTCGCCCTGTGGGACAGCCGAGGAATGCACCCCCGGTGCGGGGCCGAGTTGGACCCCGACGTACGAGTGGCGGTCGACTATTGGGATAGCCGCTTGCCGCGACAACGGGGGTGTCAAGGGCTTGACGCATGGGATGAGTCATCGCGGCGGAATCGGTGGGTTGAAAGAGGTGAGATTCGGGGACTTGTCAGGGACCACGCGTCGGTCACCACCGCCTCTGAGCCGTCCTTCGGTGAACGAACAGCGCGGGCTGTCTACCGGCTGACGTGCAGCGATGGTTATGGCCGGGCGACTGGGGGTCAAGGGGTCGCAGGTTCAAATCCTGTCGTCCCGACCAGCGTTTACGCAGGTCGGAAGCCATTCCCATCGTAATGATGGGGATGGCTTTTTTCTTTGGTGGTCGCAATGTGGTCGTGAACGCTCGTTCACGTCGCCCCGCTGAGTGCGTTTCCGCAGGCGGGGCCTCTCCGTCCTGGTCGTGATGGGGCATGTGTTCTTCCGGTCGGACACCCGGGCATCGTCGACTGCGGACCGCTCGCCTCTCCGGCGCGGGAAATGGGCTCGGATTCGCGGGAAATGGGCCTGCCGACAGAACCTGCGGCGTCATGTGTTGCGATGGGCCGCACGTTTATCGGGTGTCAGCTATGGGCCGGGAATCCCGGTTGTTTGTCGGCCCTGATGGCCGAGCCGGCTTCAGCGGTGCGGCTGTCAGGCCGCGTGGCTGAAGAGCGGGTTCGGCAAGCCGGTGGAGGCGTCGGGGCCGCGCTGGGTGCGGGCTTCGACGAGGTGGAGCCTTGCCTCGATGGTGTTCACGGCAGCCCTGGCGACGTCCCAGGTCAGGTGGCTGTAGATGTTCGCGGTGGTCGACAGGGTGGAGTGCCGCAGGGTCTTGGAGATGACGGCCATGGAGACGTTGCCCTCCAGGGCGAGGGTGGCGGCGAGGTGGCGCAGGTCGTGGATGGTGACGTGGGGCAGTGCGGCCTGTTCGCGCAGCTCGTGGAAGCGCCGGCGGACGGCGGCCGGGTGGAGGGGCTGGCTGTCGGGGCTTTGGAAGACGTGGCCGTTGATGCTGGCGGTGCTTCGGGTCATGGCGTGCTGAAGGGCGGCGGCGACGCGCTCGGCCAGGGGCACCCAGTTGCGGCTCTTCCTGGTCTTCGGGGCGGTCAGGACGAGTTCGTGGTTGTCGACCGCGGACAGGGTGTGGCGGATGTACATGACGCGGTCGTCGAGCCGCACGCAGGGGCGCTGGAGGCCGAGTGCCTCTCCCTTGCGCAGGCCGGTGTCGATGATGACCTCGAAGAGGTCGGCGAAGGCGGGGTCGACGTTGCGGCAGTGACTCAGGAAGGCGACGGCCTGTTCCGCGGTCCAGGGGACGCGTTCGTCGGGGCGGGGCCTGCGCATGGGCAGCGGCTGCGCGGCGTTGAAGGGCAGGCGGTGCGTGCGCACGACCGTGCCCAGGGCGCTGGAGAGCGTGGCGAGGCAGTGGTGGACGGCCTGGCGGCCGCGGCCGGATTCGAGCTGTTGGTGGGCGTAGGCGGCGATGTGGTCGTGGGCGAGCTCCTCCAGGCGCAGCTTGCCGAAGACGGGTATCAACTCGCAGAGCACGTAGGTGCGGTAGCGGGCGTAGGTGGTGGGCTTGAGCAGGAACTCCATGCCCTTGAGCCACTTGGTGAGGTAGGCGGCGACCGTCTCGTGGGGGTCGGCGTCGAAGCCCAGCCGGTGCCCTTCGAGGAAGCGCCGCAGCGCCGTCTCGGCTGCGAAGGCGTCCTCGAAACCGCCACGGCGCACGGTGCGCCTGCGGCCGGTGAGGGAGGGGATGTCGACGGCGAACGTCCACGTGCCGTGCTCTGCCTCGGGCAGGTGCGGACACCCGGCCCCTGGCTGGCGCCGGTCGGCGTCCCGGCATCCGCAGCGGCGGTAGACCCGGCCCGGCCGTGCTGACTTGCGCACTTCTTGTTCCTCCAGCGGGTCGTTGGTTCTTGATCGGCTCGCGGAGGTTAGTGGTGCAACCGGCCGGAGGGTCGTCTGCGACCACCATGCGATCACCAACGCCGGATCAGGCCTCTGACCTGCGGCTCGCGGTGAGGACCCGCTGGGCCTGCGGATGTGCGGACGACTCCCTCGATACCCGGGTCGGCACTGCGGATGCCCGGAATTTCGTTACTGTACGTAACTGCCTGAGGGTCTGGGGATGGAGGTCATGCCCCTCGATGCGGCTACGTCGTGTCACTGAACAGCGGGCCAGGTCGGCCGACCGCGGGTGCGCTGGGTGTACCGGCCGGCCCGGGTTCCCACGGGACCCCGGGGAATCCGTGGACGGGTGGGCGCGGCGGGCGGTCAGACGAGTCGGTCGCGGTGGGCGGCCGCGGCTTCGCGAACGAGCTGGGCGAAGTGGCCGCGACTGCGGTCGTGCGGCTGTCCGGCGTGCTCGGCGTCGTCCCGGTTCTCGTGGTCGAGGTCGTCCTCGTCGTCGAGTTCGTCGTATTCCTCGTGGAGGAGCCAGCAGTCGTGGATTCCGGCGAGGAGGTCTTCGAGGAGGTCGCGGGCGGGGCGCTTGGGGTCGAGCGGGGTCAGGCGCAGGCCGGTGTCCTCGGGGTCGCTGTCCGGGCCGGTGTGTTCGGCGAGAGCCTCGTCGAGGTCCTCGAGCTGTTCGCGCAGGCCTGCGGGGTCGGGGAGGAGTCCGTCGGCGACGTGGAGGGCGTGCCGCACGAGGCCGGTGACCGCGTCGTAGGGGGGAGGAACCGGCTTCGAGAAGTTCGAGGACGAGGGTGGGGGTCTCGTGGGGCAGGGCTTCGATGTCGTCGGCTTCGAGGAGCACCGTGGTGAGGGAGTGGCCGCCGGCTTCGGCGGTGACCTCTACGGCGGCCGCGAGCCAGTGTGCGGCGGCGACCGCGGCGGCGGTGGGGTCGATCTCGGTGAGCAACGCGGCGGGGCCGAAGGGGTTCTAATCGAGGAGGCGGTCGGCGGCGGCGACCTGGACGGGGGAGGCGCCAGACGTCGAGCATGCCGTCCCGGGGAAGGTTGGGCCGCGCGATGGCGCCGGGGACCTCGTCGAAGGACTTGCGTTCCTCCTCGCGGCGCCAGCCCTCGGAGTTGGGCTCGATGGAGGCGGCGGCGCTGGCGGGATGGGTGCAGGTGCGCCACGCCGCCTCGGAGAGGTGGGTGAGGGTGCGGGCCAGGCCCAGGAGAGCGGAGAGTTGGGCCTCGGCGGGGACAGCTGTGGTGCGGGCGGCGAGATCGCCCTCGCCGGTTCCCCAGGTGGCGATCAGCTCGTGCCGCTCGGGGTCGACGCTGTAACGGGTCATGAAGCACTGCCTCCGGTTCTGCGGCACATCGACTGGCCGCGGGCACAGTCTGATGCACCGGCCCCCGGCGACCCGCGGTTAGTGCTGGAGTCCTCAAATCATGGGTATGGAGCATGTGTTGAGGATTTTCGGGTGGCTGGGGGGTGTGCCAGGGTTGTTGTGGGCTCGGACCGCTGTGGGGGCGGACGAGGAGTGGGTGGTTGCCAGCATGTGGGGACTTTCCTTCCGGTGTGGATGGGTGGGACACAGGTCAGATTCCCGGACTGCCGGCCGGGTTGCGGGCTGTGCGCCCTGACGGGGCTGGGAAGTTCACTCGCCTGGTGGGCTTCTGGGGGTCGGTCCGGACGCGGAGGGCACACCCCGACAAGCTGAAGGCCCGGGCCCCGTGAAACCGCCGCGGCAGTGGTCGCTCCGGCGGATACGGACAGGGCCTCGACGAGCTCTTCGCGCGCGATCACCCGCTGCTCCAGCTCGATCTCACCGGCCTCCAAGGCCGTAGCCGCACGACCGCCTCCTCCCGCAGCGCCTCCACCCGCTCACGGGCAGACGCTCTCCGCACTTCCAGCAACCCCGGCATCGACGCCATTGCGCACCCTTCGACGAACAGCAGAAGCAGAACGCCGGATGTCTCCCTCACCCCGACCGGGGCGGGTTGACTGTCTGCGGCCTGGCGGCATTCGCGCGAACGGTGCTGGCCAAGCCCGCCCGGATCCCGGCCTCCCTCGCCAAGGCGGCTCGCGGCTCAGCCCCTGGCGGCCTCGTCGGTCGCCGGCGCCCACCCTCCATCCGGCGCTCGGCCGGACCGGGCGCCCGCCGACGGGGCGGGACGAGGTGATCCTGCTCCACCCGCGGCGGGAGCCACGTGTGGGATGTACACGCTCCGGGCAGCACGGCTTGCCGTTGCCTCCGCCCCGGCCGTCCCCCTGGGAATTGATCCTGTGAAGCCCGGGAACTACCACCCCGCTGCCTGGAGATAGCCGCAGGTCAGCGGAGTGTGTCCGTTTGCCTGAGCGGGCGGAAGAACGCGCGGATGTCGGCCGCGACGAGCTCGGGTTCCTCGTTGGCGACGAAGTGGCCGCCGGAGGGCAGGTCGTGCCAGTAGCGGATGTCCGTGTAGGTGCGATCGGCGAGTGATCTGGGCATGCCCAGATCACCGACGCCGACCGTGATCCCGGCCGGGACGGTGAGCACGGGCAGCGGCAGCCTGCGGTCCCCGCGCTGGTCGAAGTACGGACGGAAAGAGGACCCGATGGTGCCCGTCGCCCAGTAGAGCATGATCGTGGTCAGGAGCTCGTCCTTGCTGAACCGGCGCTCGACGTCACCGTCGCAGTCGCTCCACTCCCGGAACTTCTCCACCAGCCACGCGGCCAGCCCGGACGGTGAGTCGAGCAGGGCCGCGGCGAGTGTGTCGGGGCGGGTGGACTGGAGCTCGGCGTATGCGGTGGCGTTGTCCCATTTCGCTGCCGACCAGGCCAGGAACTCCCGCTCGGCGGCGGTGAGGTCGCCGCTTCGCTCCACCGGCGGGTATGCGGCCTGGGCCACGTGGATCCCGACGACCTTGTCCGGGTGCCCGGCGGCGAGCCAGTGGCTGACACTGCTGCCGATGTCTTCACCGTACGTACCGAAACGCCGGTACCCGAGCACCTCACTCATCAACCGGGCCCAGGTCTCGGCGACCGCCGGACCAGTCACCGGGCCGTTGCCGGACGGTGTGGAGAAGCCGAACCCCGGGAGTGACGGCACCACGACGTCGAACGCGTCGCCGGGGTCACCACCGTGTGCTACCGGATCGGTGAGCAGCGGCACGAGCGGCAGCATCTCCGCGAACGAGTACGGCCACCCGTGCGTCACCACCAGGGGCAGTGGTGCGGGCCCGCCCGCCGTACGGACACCGGGTACGTGGACGAAGTGGACGGTCTGCCCGTCCACATCGGCGAGGTACTGCGGGAACGAGTTGAGCCAGCCCTCACGTGCCCGCCAGTCGAAACCGGCCACCCAGTAATCGAGCAGCTCGCGAAGGTAGTCCGGGTCTGTCCCGGCCGACCAGCGGGCGGCGCCCGGGGAACGCACCGGCAGACGGGTCCGCGCCAACCGGGCCCTGAGATCGTCGAGCACCGAGTCGGGAACATCGATCGTGAAAGGCTTCATTCCCCCAACCTAATGCCGGTAGGTGACACCCCGTCCGGTCCGCCTCGGACGGAGACGGGCGCCTTCACGCTGCCGCGGGCGGTTGCGAAAAATCAGCGGACCCCACATGGACGGGTCGACGTACGGGGAGCCAGGGACGACGACACCCGCATCGGCGTGGATCTTGAGTACCAACGCGCGGCCCTCGGCCAGCGGGTTCATTACTGACCCACGCTCCTACTGACTTCGGCGCGTCAGGGTGAACTGTCCAGAAGTCCCTGATGGGTGTGGTGCGGTGGCTGTATCTGGTGGTGTGTGAGATATGCGGATGGGGGCGGGCTGACCGCTGCGGGACGGGTGCGCCGGGAGGCTTTGAGCGGGACGAGGTGGCCGTCGCCGCGTGGAAGGAGGTGACCTGGGAGGAGGTGAAAGCGTGCGGGCGGCCTGCGGGGGGTTACATCTGCTTCGAGGACGGGGCAGGCTTCGCCCGCCGTCCGCCCAGAGGACGCACCTGGGGCCGGCGCGGCCGTACTCCGGTCGTGACGGTCAGCAGCCGCCGCTCGGGGCGCCTGTCGGTGGCCGGGCCGATCGCGATGCGACCTGGTTCCCGGGCCCGGCTGTGCCGTCGGCTGATCACCCACCCCGCGGGCAAGGGCAAGCGCCGCAGCATGGGCGAGCGGGACTTCATTGCCCTGGTCGACGGAGTGCACTACCTCGTCAAGGCGCCGATCGTGCTGGTCTGGGACCGTCTGAACGCCCATGTCTCCCACGCCATGCGCGAGTTGGTCGCCCAGCGCGCGTGGCTGACGGTCTTCCTCCTTCCCGCCTACTCACCCGATCTCAACCCCGTCGAGTGGGTCTGGGCACACGTCGGACACAGCCTGGCCAACCTCGCCGTCATGGCCCTCGACCGACTCGAAGCACTTGTCCGAAATCGGCTCAAACGCCTCCAGTACCGACCCGACACCCTCGACGGCTTCATAGCCGGCACCGGCCTGACCCTCGACACCCCAACATCACCCTGACAAGCCGAAGTCGGTAACGCTCGTGTCTCAGAGCGGTCTTGGCGGCCGTGTCGATTCGACGTGAGGGGCGAGGCAGGCGATGGCCGCATGGTGGTTCCCGCGCGGCGGTCGGCTGCCTTCCTTGCCGAGGCTTTCCGCGTGCCTGCCAGGGCGGGCCGTGAGACGTTGTTAGGGTTCCGACGCGATGACAGACACCTGGGACACCATCGCCGACTGGTATGTCGAGCTCCTGCGTACCGGCTCCGCCATGCACACGTTCAACTGTGACGTTCTGCTCGACTTGCTGCCCGAGCGGCTCGACGACACTCGGGTCCTCGACATCGGGTGCGGTGAGGGGGTTATCTCTCGTGCCACGGCCGCCCGTGGTGCGGCTGTGGTCGGGATCGACCCGTCGGCGCGGATGATCGAACATGCCCGGGCCGCCGGGGGAAGTCCACCCGGCACGGTGGCGTACGCCATCGATGACGGGTGCGTCCTGAACACCATCGCCGACAGCTCGGTCGACTGGGCTACCGCCGGACTGGCCCTCAACAACGTGCCCGATTTCGATGCCGCGCTCGTGGCGGTGCGCCGGGTCCTGCGGTCCTCCGGTCGCCTGGCGTTCACGATTCCGCACCCCTGTTTCGAGGCGCCCCGGGCGACCTGGACGCAGAGTTCGGGCGGTGCTGCCCGCAGGGTTGTCGGTGACTACCGCGCCGAGGGCTTCTGGCGGTCCGACGATCCTCAGGCAGTCCGGCGAGCCGGCAACCAGCATCGAATGATTTCCACTTACCTGTCCGCTCTCGTCCGGCACGGGTTTCTGATCGAGGCCGTCACCGAGCCGGCCCCGAGCGCCCAGGTGGTTGCCGGGAACCGGCGACGTGCTGGGCTTCCGCCGTTCTTGGCTCTCCGGGCTCGGTGCGGTTGAGCAGCGGTTGAGCAGGACCCACGCGCAGCGGCCGCCAAGTGGGGGTGGTTGGGCCCGTCCGGCAACAGCCGCCCGACTGGTTCTACCGTCGCCGCCTCCTGCGCGCGAAGGAGCCGGCCCGCAGGGCCAGTTGCGGAACCACGGGGAGCACGCTGGCGACGTGCGGAGAGCGGGCCCGCAGCTGATCGGTGAGGATCAGCAGGAAGTGCAGCAGGGAGACGATGGGCAGCAGGGCCAACTGGGTGGAGTCGGGACGGATACCGGTGCCGTTCAACTCTTCCTGATAGGCGGAGCCCACGCTCCGGACGAAGCCCTCGGGAGCGAGTTGGAGCCGTCCCGCGGAATCACGGGTCGGGGCGGCGAGCGCCGCGAGGTCGAGCAGACGGACGTCCACGCGGCTGAACTCGAGGTCGATCAGCTGGAGGCCGTTCGGGCCCTGGAGGAGGTTCTCCAGGTTGAGATCGCCGTGCAACAAGCCGAGGGGGAACGCGAGGACCTCCTCCATCCTGCTGACGGCCAGATCGAACGCCGCACCGACCAGCGCCGCTTCCGTCGGCGGAAGCAGGCCGGTCAGCTCAGGCAGCAGCTGGAGCTCATCAAGCCGGGAACCAGCGTGCAGCAGGTGACCGGGCCGGGCGAGCGCCAGGTGGAACCGGGCCAGGACCGTTCCCAACTCTCGGCTGAAGCGCTGGTCGCCCACAGCATGACGGGGAGGCGCGAGGCCTTGGAGGTACTCCTGAGCTGTCCAGGCGCAATGCGCCCCGGGTGGGTGGAGGACGGGTGCTCCGCCCAGCGCCACGACCCTGGCGACCTGGTGGAAGCCGGCGGAGGCCAGGGTCGTGAGTGCCGAGGTCTCGGCGGCGGCCATGGCTAGCCGTCGTGACCCCTGCCACCGCTTTACGACGACGTCGAGCTGTTCGGTGGTGACTCGGGCCAGGTTGCGCGACCCCCACGATCCGGACAGGCTCTGTTGGCGCGCATCCGCAGGGGTGCCGGGCAAGCTGGAGACCACCTCTGGCGGGACGAGCACGAGTATCCTCCTTCGAACGGCAGACGTTGATCGGGCGGTAGGGACCCACTGGTCACGGGTGCCGCCGCACGCCAGATGGAGGTATTGATGCTGCGTCACATAGTCTTGATCAAGACCGACTGCCCGCATGAGGTCGATCGCCTCGTCGCCGCCGTTCCGGGATTCATCGGGAGGGTCCCCGGGCTGCTTCAGGTCGAGGTGGGACGGGACCGCACCGGTCTCACCCGGGGGTACGACCGGGGTTTCGTGATGACTTTCGACGGACCGGACGGCCTGGCGGCATGGGATGTCCATCCGGATCACGATCCCATCAGGTCCGCACTGATGGCCGTGTCGGAGATGATCGTGTTCGACTACGAGGTCTGACACATGGGGTTCGGACACTCTCCGGCGAGCGGAGGCGAGGTCCGCCCGCCGGAGAGCTTCGCACCGTGACTCGCGCACCCGGGTCGGTCCGTCGGCGGGAGTCGTCGGACGGACCTCAGCGCTCCGCAGGTCGCAGACCCGCCTCCTTCTTCTCCTGGGCGGAGCGGACGACGGAGGTGAAGACCTCCACGAACGGTGCCATCTGCTCCCAGGGGCCCACGGTTATTCTGAGATAGCGCTCGTAGGGCACCGGTAGACCCGCGCTGACCTCGTAGCCGGCCTTCCACAAGTCCGCTGCGAGCGCGGCGCGTTCCAACCCGGTCGGAAGTCGTACGAGAAGCGATGCCGACTCGCCGCCGACCGTGTCGAACCCGCGCTGGGAGAGTTCGGCCTCGAACCTGACCCGGGCTGCTCTGACGCTCGCCACGTAGGTCTCCATGATCTCCGGGTGGTCGAGCAGGTAGGCGACGATGCGGGCCGACACGGAGCTGATCTCATGGCGCGGCTTGAGCTTCCACAGCTGTTCGATCACCTCCGGAGCGCCCACCATGACCCCTACCCGGACGCCGGCGACTCCGAAGGCCTTGGAGAAGCTGCGGGCGACGACCAGGTTGTCGTAGGTGTCCAGGAGCGGCAGCGCGCTGACGCCGCAGTAGTGGAAGTAGACCTCGTCCACGAGGACGAGCGCTCCGTGCCGCTGAGCCTGTTCGACGACTGTGGTGATCTGGTCGAGGTCGAGACTGGCGCCCGACAGGCTGTTCGGATTGACCAGGACAACCAGCTTGGTGGCGGCTCGTATGCTCGACGTGAGCGAGGGGAGGTCCGCTCCGAACGCCGCGTCGTAGCCGATCTCCACGGCGGTTGCGCCGTAGAGCCGGCAGAACTGCGAGTACCGGTGATACGTCGGACTGACGTAGACGACCTCGTCCCCGGGGCCGATGTACGCCTGGAACAATGAGTTGATGCCCTGATCGGCGCCGTGGCAGAGCAGCACGGCGTCCCGGTCGACGCCGAGGTGAGCGCCCACCTTCTGATACACACCCTCCAGTTCGGGCAGTGCGGTGAGTTCTTCCGGGGTGATGCCGGAGAGCATCTCCTCGACGACCGAGTCCGGCAGCGGGGCCGTTCGCTCGTTGTGACCCAGGCGGACGATGTTCCCGACGCGGTTGGCGGCGGCGGTACGGGGCGGACGGAAGTCGGCGACGTTCCGATTCGGCTCGATCACAGGGACACCTTCCGTAGGGTGTGGTCGCCCGCCCGGATCAGCTCTGCCTGCCTGTCGGGTTCCGTGGAGTTCTCCTGGATCCGCGCCACCTTGGCCTGGTAGCTGAGCAGCCCGAAGTACCAGTTCTCGATGGGGTAGCGCCACAGTCCCGCCGGGTGGTCGATGGTGTAGACGAAGCGGCCGGGGGTGAGCTGACGGCTCTCACCGTGCTTGACGCTGAGGAAGTCGTAGGCGAAGGTGCTCGTTCGCACGTAGCGTTCCTCGACGCTCTCCTGCTCCTCGCGGATGCGGCTGTCCATCACAGGGTAGGTCTCCGCGTCGAACCTCAGCGCCTCCCGAAGCACCTCGACCTGGGCGCCTTGTTCCGCCAGCGCGGAATGGACGGTGGCTTCGAGGTACTGGTGCACCATGTCGAGCAGGCCTGCGCGGTCCCGCTTGAGGGTGAGCCAGACCTCCGTGAGACTCTGCCGGTGGGTGGTGAGCGGGGACCGGTAGTACTTCTTGAAACGTTGGGCGACCGGGTGGTCCGTGTTCAGGACCCAGTCGGCGAGGCCTTCGATGGTCCGGTGGTACGGCACGCCGGCGACCGACCACGCGACCCTGGGGTAGAGCCGGAACAGGATGCCGCCCACTTTGAGGATGTTGTTGGAGATGATGAACCTCAGGCCGGCGAGGAAGTCGTCTGCGGTCATCTGTGCGTGCTCGACGCAGTACGCGTAGTCGGTGTCGGGCTCGACCTTCGTCGTGACGATACCCAGCACCTCCTGGCTGCGGTGGTACTCGGTGTTCGGCAGGATGTAGAGGGGATACACCGACAGCGCGTCGGTGTACTCCGCCAGGTCGTCGTAGGATCGCAGGAACTCCTGGTAGGTCTCGCCGGGAAGCCCCCAGATCAGCTCGCCACGAGGGACCACACCGTGCTGTCGGCAGAGACGGGCGATCTCGCCGATCTTGTTGATCTTCATATTGGCGCGGTTCGCCAACTGCAACGCAGACTCGGTGGTGGACTGCAGAGCCAGCGTGTACGTACTGTGGACGCCGCCCTTGTTGAGTTTCGCGCAGAGCTCGACGATGCGCTGGTTGGAGTTCTTGGCCCAGTTCGTGTGGACGGTCTTGGGAAAGCCGTACTCCTGGCGCAGGCGCACGATCTCGTCCACGATGTCGGCGTCCTGTCGTAGGATGCCGAAGTTCGCATCGCAGATGTACCAGGAGTCGATCCCGCGGGCGGCGAGCAAGGTCATCTCGGCCTTGAGCCGATCGTAGGAGAAGCTGTGCAGTCGCTGGCCGACGGCCTGTCCCCAGTAGCAGAACGAACAGTGGTACGGGCAGCCCCGGTTCGTCTCCAGCAGTGCGGTTTCGCAGGAGTCCAGGAACTCGTCGAGGAGGCCGTGCAGGTAGGGCGACGGTATCTCGTCCAGGTTCGCGAGTCGCTCTCGGTCGGGTGTGGTGACCATCTCGCCGGTCTTCGTCCGGAAGCTCAGGCCGGGGACATCGGCGAGGTCCGGGTCGCGCCGGTCGACGAGGCAGCGGAGGAGGATGTCCCTGAAGGTCTCCTCGCCCTCGCCGTTGACGAGGATGTCGGCGTACGGCCGGCTTGCGAAGAAGTCCCGCCCCTGATGCGACACGTGGTTGCCACCGTAGACGATGGTCGCATCGGGATTCAGTGTGCGTACCCGCCTGGCGATCTCATCGGCCACCGGAACGGACCAGCCCTGGCAGGAGATCGCCAGCACGTCGGGAACACCGGCCCGGACTATTTGGTGCAAGAGCCGGTCGATTCCGCTCTGGGCATGCTCCAGGACGAGTGATATTCGGACCCGGCGACGGATCTCCTCGTCTTTGGCCGCATAGGCGGCGAGATAACCGGCGGCGAGTGGAAGATAAGCCTGCTCGCCGGTCAACTCCAGCAGACACGCGTGGAGGTCTTTGCCGGTTTCGTCCATTATGGCCTTGAGGTCCACGAGATCCCCCGTATGTCCGGTTCGGCGGTTGGGCCGGCGCGAGACCGATCGGCGCGGCGCGGTGTGCCGGTCGGCGGGCATGCCGAATTCACAACCATTCAGGGCGGCCGTTTCAAGGTCATGAGCATACTGACTTGATCGTGGCGTGTCGATGTCCTTCGGTTACATATTGGCTCACCTGGGCTTTCTTCGGATGGGCGCCAATTGATCATTGGATGCTCTGGACGAAAGGGCGTGGGCGGGCACATGATCGTGCATGTACCCGATGGGACCAGGGCGTCAGGAGGTTCGTGCGATGCCAACGGGGGAAGTTGCACAGGGGGACTTGTGGGCGTCGTCGGTGCTGGACCGCCTGCCTGAAGTGGGCGTGAGACTGGGCGGGTTGCCGCTCTCCACGGCTGCGCCGCACAGGCGGCTGTCGATGCTGGAGCCGAGCCGGGCGCTACTGGCCGGTCCGGTCGTCGTCTACCTGCCAGGTCGATGGTGCAACTCCCGGCTGTGGGCGGTCGAGGAGCCCCGGTCGGATCTGCGCGTCGCTCTGGCGGCGGCCGGGTATCCCACCGTGACCGTCGGCTACCGTTCCTCCGAGGTCGACGGCGAGGCGCTCACTCCTGGCCGGATCGCGACCGTGCGGACCAGGCACCTGTTGGCCGACGTGGCACTCGTGGTCGCCTCTGTACGACGGGAGTTGAAGCAAAGGCCAGTCGTTCTGTGCGGATTCAGCATGGGGGCGACGCTCGCCTTCCTGGCCGCGGCGGACCTTCCGGTCCAGGGAGTGGTGGCGATGGACGGTGGGCTTCCGGACGGGCTGACTGACAGTCATGACCTCGTTCCGACAGGCGTGCTGGCCAATCCGAACCGTCATCACCGGCATGTCCGCGGTGCGCTCGCGCGGATATCCGCACCCGGCACGCCGGCGGCCGTCAAGGATCGGCTGCGCTGGCGGCTGGCTCAGGACCGGTGGTGGCCGGCAGCCCAAGTGAGCGAGATCCGCTCGGGATTGGGCGACGATGCTACCGTTCTGGGCGACCGGCTGCGGGATGTGACCTGTCCGATCCTCTGCTTCGCTGCGGATGACCGCGACCCGCTGGACGGGCTGCGGGCTCCGCGCACTGCCGGTCGCACCCGGGCTCGGCAGGTGCGCACGGTCAAGCTGAGCGGCTGGTGCCACGAGGAGGTGGCCACCATGCCGCGCTCGCAGGATGACGGATTGTTTGCGCACCTGGACGAATTCCTCCAACAGTTCGGTGCGCACCGCGGCGACTAGGATCTCGGGGCCGGCCGTCGCCGACCCCGAGCAGCTGCAAACGAGCTTTTCCGTGGAGCGCCTCGGCTGCCGCCGCACGGCTGCTTCGACCAGGTATCCGCTGAGACAATCGTGCATGGTGAGGTCGATTCCATAATGAGCACCAACGAAATACGTGAGATCATCGCGCAGGCGATCGGTATCGTGACCCGGGATCCGTGGCCGGTCGAGAATTGGGACGAGGAATCGGCACTCCGCTCGCTGGGAATCTCGTCCCTGATGCTCTTCCAGCTGGTCTCGGAGCTGGAGCGACTGGGTGGATTCCGGTTCGACGACGCGGACATCGACTCGGCCAATTTCAGGACCTTGGGTCAGGTGGCCGGGCTGCTGTCGCGGTACCCGGTCGAATCGCCGGCGCGCTGACGGGGGATGGGAATGGCTGAAGAACTCGGTGGGGCGGAGCGGGAGCTGATCCTCGCGTGTCTCGTGCGGGACCCGGCGCTGGACGCCCGGATCTGCGAGCTCGCGGGGGAGGCTCTGGCATGGAGCGACCTCTTCCTGGCCGCGCTCTGGCACAAGGTCGCCTTTCTCGTCTATACCCGTCTCCAGACCACGGGTGCCCTGGACCTGGCACTGGTCGAAGGGAACCTCCACCTGCTGCTGTTGAACCACTGGAAGCAGCTCCAGAAGGTGAACGCCCTCCGTAGCGAGCTCTACGCCACGGCTGCCGTCGAGATCTGTGCGATCGCCGAGCAGGCCGGAGTGGATCTGGCGGTCTCGAAGGGCGGGATCGCGATGTTCGGCAGGGAGTACAGCCGGATCGAGCGCAAGACCTACGACGTCGACTTCATCGGCCGGCGGGACGAGCTTCGCGGCATCGAGGAGGTGTTCCGGCGGGGAGGCTTCGCCTACGGCGAGTACTCGCACAGCCGGGAGGCGATCCTTCCTCCGCGCCAGGACGACCTGCGCAAGTACCTGTTTCAGGGCCGCGGGTTGCCCAACCTGTTGCGGAAGGTCGATTCCGGCCCGGTGGACTACCTGGTCGCCCAGGTCCGCTTCCGCGTCGGATCCGGGACCACCCACGGGAACTGGGTGCCCGCCGAGCGGCTGCTCGAGCGGTCCGAGAGCCGCGAGGGCATCAGGGTCGTCAGCCGGCCGGACCTCGCGCTGCAACTCGCCCTCCACCTTCATCGTGAGGCCACCGAGATCGAGTACCAGTCGTGGAACCTCGACTGGAACCTGGTGAAGATCTGCGACTTCCAGCGCGTCGTCCAGGACCTCGGCGGACAGGCCGCGGTCGAGGAACTGGTCGAACGGGCTGCGGAGTTGGGCTTCACCTCGGAACTGGGCTTCGCTGCCGGCATCACGGCCCTGCTCTTCCCCTCCGAGGACCTCGACGGACTGCTGGCTCTGTTGGACAAGCCCCGCGGCTCCTCGGGCGGCCCGGGCCCCGCCCGTCCTGCTGTTGACGAGGCCACCGTTTGGCGGGCGATCTGGTCGGTCGGAGTGGACAGCAAGGCGCAGCGCGGAGCGTGGGTGCAGATCGCCGGCGCCAAGACGACCTGACCCGGCCCACGGGCAGGACCGGTGGGATCAGCGGAGAGGAACAGCATGACTCTGTCCAAGCCGGCAGCGGCACCGGCCGACTGGGTGGCCGCGCACGCCTACCACGGTCCACCTGTCCTGGCCGCAGCGCGGCCGCGGCACGGTTCCGTGGTCGGCGCGTTCGCGCACCGGGCCGCGGCACAGCCGTCCGCTCCCCTGCTCACCGAGGTGGTGAGCGGCGTGACGGGCGGTCGGGCCGTCGGCCGAACGGTGACCTACAGCGAGGCACTGACGCAGGTACGCGCGCGTGCCGCGGCCTTGTCGTCCCTCGGTGTGGCCTCGGGCACGCGCCTGGGCCTACGGCCGCTGAACGACATCGACAGCTTCGTCACCATCCTGGCCACACTCTGGACCGGCGCCGCGGTCGTGCTGGCGAACCCGCGGGACGCGGACACCCGGGTCGCCGAGCAGTACCAGCGAGTCGGGGCGGTCGACTACCGAACGCTCCAGGAGCAGGTTGCGGCCCGCGAAACCGGCCGTCCGGGCCTGGCCGGCCGTCCCGTCCCGGCCGCGGCGGCCGACGACATCGCGGTGGTCGTCTTCACCAGTGGATCGACCGGGAGGCCACGGGCGGTCGCGCAGAGCCACCGCGGCATCCTCGCCAACGTCGCCGCGGTGGCGGCGCACCATCGACTGGGGCCGGGCACCCGACTGTTCGCCTGCCTGCCACTGTTCCACGTCAACGCACTCGAGTTCACCGGCTTCGCGTCCGCGATCGCCGGTGGCCGGCTGTTCATGGCTGACACCTTTGAACCGCTCTCCTATCTGAGCGCCGTCTCGGCGACCGCGGCGCACATCGCCAGTGCCGTGCCGAGCATCCTCTCGACCGTGACGGAGCGCTCGGGCGGCGCACCCGACCTCTCCCAGCTGCGGTACTTCGTATCAGCCGCCGCGCCGCTGGCGGCGCCGACGGCGCGCAGGGTTCACGAGCGGCTGGGGAAGCGGATCGTGCAGGGCTACGGGCTCAGCGAGGCCGCCAACTTCTCCTGCCTGATGCCGCCGGATCTCGACGATGCCGGCTACGCGCAGCTGATGACGGAGGCGGAGATCCCGGCGGTCGGTCCCGCTCTGGCGGGTAACGAGGTCGCGGTGCTGGGAGCCGACGGTCTTCCCGTGCCGCCCGGGGTCACCGGCGAGATCGTCGTTCGTGGCCCCAACGTGATGATCGGCTACCTCGGCGACGTGGCCGCCACTGCGGAGGCGCTGCGCGGGGGGTGGCTGCACACGGGCGACCTGGGCCGGGAGGTGGTGGGCACTGCCGTCGGCGCCCCGGTCTTCCAGGTCACCGGGCGGGCCAAGCACGTGGTGAAGGTTGCGGGCCACACCGTCGGGCTTGAGGAGGTGGAGCGCGTCCTCCTGGGTGTCGACGGAGTTCGGGCTGTGGCGGCGGGCAGCGCCGTGGACCGGACGGCCGGGGAGGTGCTCGGCATCCTGGCCGTCCGGGAGTCGGCCCGGGTCGACGCGGCAGGTCTGCGCGCCGCGATCGAGGAGCGCCTCGGCCCTGACTACGTGCCGCGGCTCGTCCGCTTCGTCGACTCCTTGCCCTTGCTCGCGAACGGCAAGCTCGCCCGCCTTGAGGTGTCCCGGTTGTTGCGGCACGAGGCCGACCCGGGGTGCGGCTGACCGACCAGAGGTTCTGACGACGGATACGCAGACCCGTGGCACGGCACGTGGACGTCCGGCCCGGGCTAGTGAAGGGGGCCCAGAATGCTGTCGAAGGAGAATGTCACGTGCCTCACCGATCCTCGGACCGGATCGGAGCGGGGACGGCTGGACAACGGCGGGGAGCGCGACGTGGCGGTCGCGGTCGCGGCCTCCCGTACGGCGCAACCCGCGTGGGGTTCGCTGGTGACCCGGGAGAGGTCGGCCCGGTTGCTGCGCCTGGCGGCGCTGATGAGCGAGTACGCCGCGCAGTACGCCGAGGCGGAGCGGGCGGGGACCGGCAAGCCGCTGGCTGACGCGGTGGCTGAGGTCCAGCAGTGCGCCGACGTCCTGAGCTTCTACGCGGGCGCCACTCGCGCCGACCTTGCGCCGGCGGCCGGCGGCCGGTTGCCCGGGCGGGAGAGCTGGGTCCGCTGGGAGCCACTCGGCGTGGTCGCGGCCGTCGTGCCGTGGAACTACCCGCTGCTGATGGCGATGTGGCGGTGTGCACCGGCGCTCGCCGTCGGCAACACCGTCGTCCTCAAGCCGGCCGAGACCACGCCGGACTCCGCGCTGCTGCTTGCGGATCACGCGAGGGAGTGCCTCGGGGCCGACGTCCTGCGGGTGTTGCCCGGTGACCGGCGGACGGGCCGGCTGCTGGTCGCGAGTCAGGTCGACATGGTGGCCTTCACCGGGAGTCAGCGCGCCGGCCTCGACATCGCGGCCCGGGCGGGGCTGAGGAGGGTGAGCCTCGAGCTGGGCGGGAACTGCGCGGCCATCGTGCTGCCGGACGCTCCCGTCCACACCTATGACGCGTTGGCCGACGCCTGCACCTACAACGCCGGCCAGAGCTGCGCTGCGCCCGCCCGGGTGATCACCCTCCGCGAGAACCACCAGGAGGTCGTCGAGGGGCTCGCAAAGGCGATGGTCGGGCGTCGGGCCGGCGTTCACTTCGGCCCGTTGAACTCACCGGCGCAGGCCGCCAGGTACGACCGGCTCGTGACGGCGACCGAGGCCGGCATCCGGTACGCCGGACAGATCGGAGCTCGGGCAGAGGAGAGCGGTGGGTACTGGCGACCGAGCCTGCTGCTCGCGGATCTGCCCGCGGACGCCCCGGCCGTGACCGAGGAGGTGTTCGGTCCCGTGCTGACAGTTCAGCAGGCGGACGGTGTGGAGGAGGCCGTCCAGCTGGCCAACGGGGTTCCGCAGGCCCTGGCCGCGAGCGTCTGGGGCGACTCGGTCGGTCGTGCGTTGTCCGTGGCCGCCCGGTTGAACTGCGGTGAAGTGTGGGTCAACTGTCACCTGGAACAGACGGCGGAGCTACCGCACGGGGGCCGTGGCGGCTCGGGGCACGGGACCGATCTGAGTGTTCTCGCGCTGGGCGAGTACCAGCGCCCCAAGACCGTCACGGTGCATCTGGGCTGAGGCCGGGGCGCACGGAGGTCGGGCTCGTTGAGGCCGGGTCGGACGAGCGCGACCGCCGTGCGCCCGACAGCGGGGCATGGTCCTCGGTCAGTGGGCAGGTGTGCTGGGTACGCCGGCCCGGTCGTTCTCGGCGACGGAGCGGTCACGTTGCCGCAGACCCTCCTCGGCGGTCTGCTCGATCCGACGAACCGCCTGGTTGAGGACCGGTGGTGCCATGGCCGAGGTCGTGATGGCGATCAGGATGATGACGGTGTACATGTCGGTCGTGAGCACGCCGAGCCGGAGTCCCGCGGTGGCGATGACGATCTGGATCACTCCTCGGGCGTTCATACCGGCACCCAGGGCGAGAGCCTCCCAGCGGTTCAGCCGGCCGACGAGTGCGCCCAGGAACGCTCCGCCGAACTTACCGATCACGGCGACAAGGAGTACGGCGGCGCCGGCGAGTGCCACGGATGGGTGCCGGAGTGAGGCGAGGTCGATCCGCAGGCCGGCCGAGGCGAAGAAGAGAGGGGCGAAGACGGCGAGCACGACGGTGCGAAGCGGGGCCAGTCGGCGTACCACCTCCTGTCCGGTGGTGCCGATCAGGGCACCGGCCAGGAAGGCACCGAACATGGCTTCCAGGTTGAGCGCTTGGGTGACGGCCGCACTGCCCAGCAGGAGCGCGGCGCCCGTGGCGATCGGCACGGCGGGCTCCCGGGAGGAGGCTGCCTTCCGCATCAACCGGCCAACCAGCCGGCGTCCGACGGTCCCGGCGACCAGAACGACGAGGATCGCGCGGCCGAGGCCCAGGACCGCGTTCCCGTAGTCGAGCGGACCGACCGCCATGGCGGAGACCACCGACAGCAGCAGCCAGCCGATGACGTCGTCGACGATGGCGGCAGTGATGATCAGTTGGCCGATGTTGCGATGCAGGAGGTTCATGTCCGTCAACGTCTTCGCGATCACCGGCATTGCGCTGACGCACAGCGCGACGCCGAGAAAGATCGCGAAGACCGTCCGTCCGGTGGCTGCCGGTATCAGGGAGTCCGGTAGCAGGTATCCGGTCGCGACTCCGAGGGCGAACGGGACGACGAGGCCGAGCAGCGCGACGTTCAGGGTGCTGCGGCCCCTGCGCCGGACCAGTGCGAGGTCGACTTCCATCCCGGTGATGCCGACCAGCAGGATGACACCGATCTGACCGACCGCGTCCAGCAGGTGAAACTGTTCGGGTATGGCTGGCAGTAGTCGGTCCGAGAGCTCCGGGGCGATGTGGCCGAGTACCGAGGGACCGAACAGTACGCCGACGGACAGCTCGCCGACGACCGGCGGCATGCCGATCCTGGCGGCAGCTCGACCGCAGAGCAGGGCGAGTGCCAGCAGGACACAGATCTGGGTCAGGAGGAGAAGCAACTGGTGGGTCGGCAGGGCGGAGACGGGCAGGGCGAGCGACGCGGGCCCTGCGTGCTGCGGAGGCGGACCGAGTGGGAGCGCCGACAGTCCGGTCACCGTTCGCCGGCCTGCTCGGCGGCGGTGGCCCCGCGGAAGGCGACGGGTGCGTGGGTGCAGCCCAGCGCTTCGAGCTCCTCCGGTCGCTCGCCGACGACCTGGCAGATCTCGCACCTGAGCAGGCGATCGGGACCGAGCAGCGCGGTGAACGGCATAAGCAGCTGCCGTTCGGCGCTGTCGAGCGCCCGGTGCGACGTCCCGACGGACAGCAGCACGTGGTCGGTGATGGCACCGACTGCGTGCGGCACCAGACCGTTGACCATGTAGACCTGGCCCGGCCTGGTCTCCCTGATCTCGCCGGCGGCCGTGATCGTGCCGTGGCCGCCGATCACGAAGAGCAGGTGATCACCAGGATGGGTGTGCGGGGCGAAGCCCTCGCCGCCCGGCACCTGGATGACATCGGCACCGAGAAAGCCGTTGGACAGCAGGGGGCGTCCGGTGGCTGCCACGGTCTTGGCGATGGCTGTGTCGCCCGGCCGTAGGTCGACGTCCAGGTGCTGGGTGGTCCCGGTGCGGCCGCGGTCCGACGCCCAGTCGCGCAGCACGACGGCGGGGTCCTGGTGGCCAAGCCCGGTGTGGGCCTGCGGCTGCGTGAACCGGCCCTTCGACCGGCGCTCCAGGAGCACCAGGAACTCCTCGACCGCCGCCGCTGCGGCGGCCGGCTCCAGAGTGAGCAGACGGGAGCTCAGCAGGGCGAGCAACTCGTCGGAGAGGGGAAGGCCAAGCTCGATCATGAGGTCGCTCTCTCTGCTGTGAGGATCTGTTCGGCCGGCCGGGCCGACCGTGGGGGCAACGCAGGGGAAGCTTTGCGGGGCCGTTCGGCCGACCGCTTCTGGAGGTCTCTGACCACCTCGCAGAGGAACTCCGCGTCGACCAGGCCCGTCGGTTCGGCCACCCCTGCGCCGAGGGCGGCGGCGGCCTCGACGATGGCGACCCCGGTCAACGTGGTGAAAGCGTCGAAGTCCGGCTCACTCACGCCCTCGGCATAGTGGAGGTTGATGGCATGGCCGTCGGCGAGGACCGTGACCTGCCGACCGTCGAGCCGGTAGCGGGTGCCGACCGCGCGCACCGGGCTCCTGTCGGCCAGACGGTCGAGTGTCGCGATCACCGGCAGCAGATCCTGGGACGACAGTGCGCACAGCACGACGTCGTGACTCAGCCGCATGACATCGGTCCAGTCGACGGATCGCTCCCCGGAACAGCCGAAGACGTACCGCACCGAGGAGGCGGCCGCATCGGCAAGGCTGGGGAACACCGGGAAGCCGGCGGCCTCTGCCGCCTGGCGGGCCGACGGCAGCGGGTCGATCACCCGGACCTCCAGGCCGAGTTGCGCGAGCATCGCGGCCACCCAGCGGCCGAGCTGTCCGTATCCGACGACCAGGCACTCCTCCCCGTCGGTCGGTTCATGACGTACCAGCTCGCGGAAGCGGTACACGCAGCTCGCGGCGATCGTGCGCGACATCGCCGCTTTCACCGAGGTGCTGGAGAGATTGACGGCCCGTTCGAGCAGGGCCGCCCGCCGAAGGACCCGGATGCCCTTGGCGGTGGTCTCCAGCACGGCGAGGCGCTCGGGTGGGATCGCGGAGCGCAGTACCTCCAGCGCCAGGTCTCCGCCGTCGTCGACCACCACGACCGGGCCGGAGCCGCTCACCTCGGCGAATTCGTCCAGCCGGTCGGTGAGTTCGTCCATCGAGTCCAGTACGGTCAGACCCCAGGAGCGCAGATGGGCGACGACCCGGTGCCGGTAGAAGGTGGCATCGGGTTTACCGATGACCACCGTTCGAGAGGGCTGTAGGCCGAGCTCCAGCAGACCGGCCAGCAGATTCACCTTCTCCAGCAGCAGGTGCTCCCGGAAGACCAGGGTGATCTCCGAGAGGTCGTTGTGCGACCGGGTGTAGGTGTCGAGCATGGCGGCGACCAGCGGGTTGAGTGCGGCGAGGTCCGCTTGCTCGCCCCGGGTGAACGGGGCGAGCACCTGCGCGGCCACCTCCATGGCCGACTCCGCGTCGGGTTGCAGTGCCCCGGTCTGAACGAGTCCCCAGACCTCGTGCCGGTCCAGCTCGCCGAAGAGGGGCGTGGCCGACTCCTGGAAACCGGTGGGTCCGGCGGCCGGGTCGCTGGTCGTCACGGTCAACAGCACTCGGGGAGCGGACACCTGGGTGCTGGCCGGGTGGAATGTCGCCATCGCGGGGTGGTGCACGGCGAAGCCCGCGCTGTGGAGGGCGTTCGCGGTCCGTTCCAGCAGCGTGGCCAGCTCCGCCGCGGTGCAGTGAACCATGCCCAGGTGAACCAGGCGGTACGAGCCGGCCGGAGCGGTCTCCCCTGTCAGCGTCAGGACTGCCGACCGCCGGCCGGAGCCGGGGCCCCGGGCCGGACGGCCCGGCTGGCCGGCGGTCGGCTCAGGAGTCATGGTCCGGCCTCGAGCGAATCACTGTGACGGGCCGCTTCAGTGTCCACATCTCCCCCTGGAAGGTGATCGGAGCGCTCAGGAAGTAGACGCCTCCGGGCGCGTCGGGCGGAATGGGCACCTCGAACTCGAGCTCGGGGAAGGTCTCGCACCCCGGGCGGAGGAGTAGTTCGGCGATCTCGCTGCCGGGGCCCATGTCCCACGGAAGGTGATCGAAGGTCACGCGCGCCGCTAGCTGCGAGAACCCGGTCATCGGGGCTTGAAGGGAGCCACGGAGCCGGTACCTGACGGTCTCGCCCTGCCGGCAGTCGTCCGGCCCCTCCAGGTAGAGGTCGCGGACTGCCGCCGAGGTGTCGCGTACGGGCCCGCAGCCGTCGCACTCGACCCGGCGCCTGTTGTGGTGGGCGAGCACCAGCTCGATGTCGGAATAGCTCAGTCGTGAGCCGCAGTAGTGGCAGCGACCCGGTAGCTCTCCCTGACCGGCGGTCACCGCCTCCCGGTGGTAGAGGTACCCGATGCCGGAACCGAAGGTCTCGCAG
Organism: Kitasatospora sp. NBC_01560; assembly: GCF_045208415.1. Taxonomy (NCBI): domain Bacteria; kingdom Bacillati; phylum Actinomycetota; class Actinomycetes; order Kitasatosporales; family Streptomycetaceae; genus Kitasatospora; species Kitasatospora sp. NBC_01560. The sequence continues at coordinate 7,170,842 of NZ_CP109364.1, forward strand.
TAGGTGTTCAGGAAGTCGAGCAGGCTGCGGTGGAGGGCGGACCATCGAGCGGATTCGGCTGCGGCCAGCTCGACCACATCGGTCCGGACCCCGTTGAGGAGCGGCTCCCCGCGGGAGAGGGCCGCCAACGCCACGGCGTGGTACTGCAGCTCGCCGACGACCTCGGCCACCAGGCCGTCCGGCACGGTGGGGGCGATGGCGGGGTCCTGGAGCCCGAGTGCGAGCAGCCTGAGCGACCCGGCCAGCCCGTCCGTGCTGCTCCACACCGAGCGGACGACCGCACCCGGTGAGCTGATCGGCCGTTCGTCGGGACGGCGGACGGTCAGCCTGCGCTCGGTGCTTCCGGTGTTGAGTACGACGGCGTGATCGGCGCCGGGGACCGTGTCGATCAGGAGCGTCCCGGGTTCCGTGATCCCGTCGGGCGCGTCCACGACCGAGTCCGGCTCGTCGAGGTGCCGGCGGTGGGGGATCAGGCTGATCGAGGCGGCCGGAACCTTCAGCTGCACCGGGGAAGGATCGGCCGCCACCGGGGGATCGGCGTCCCGGGACGGATCGAGTCGCCAGGCGGGGTCCCCGAGCAGCAGCCACGGAGCTGCCTCGCTGTGCCGGACAGCCGCCCGGTTGAGGCTCAGCACCACATCCCCCAGGCAGTGGTTGGATTCGATCAGGGCCAGCGCGTAGAGGAGCAACGAGTCGTCGGTCTCGACCACGCGATAGGTGGTCAGCAGGTTGCGGACCCCACGGCCACGCAGGAAACCCTGGGCCAGAGCGTGCTCCGGCTCGTAGACCCACCCTGCCGCCGGCATCCCGAAGCACGTCTGCCAGACCAGGGTTTCTGCCGTGATGCCGTGCGGGCCGATGGTGGGGGGTTCGACCAGTACTCCGTCCTGCCGCTTGCCCCGGATGCACGGACCGCCGTTGCCGCAGGGTGCCGCGCGGCCGGCCTGGTCGACGACCCGTTGGTCGGCCAGTGGGCACAGCACCATGCCGGTGAGCCGGGCGTCGAGCCCGTTACCGTGGGTGGCCATGCCGACGACACGGTGCCCCTTTCCCAGCTCCGGGAGCAGGGAGGGGTCGTCGTCGGCGCGGATCAGGAAGTCCTCGCTGCCTCCCGGCGTCACGCCGGAGAACCCGAACTGACTGAATGCCATCGTCCCCGGCACAGGGACGTGCGCGTACGTGGTGAGCTTCTCCAGCTGTGCGGCGACGGTGCGCTCGCCGCCCCAGGTCGCGAGGAACCCGATCTGCTTCCCCGCTGTGGCGGCGGCCAGCGAGATCCGGTGCAGGTCCTCGTTCCGGCACCGGGAGTCGGGCGCCACCAGCAGGTGTTCCGCGGTCGCCTGCGCGATCGCCTGCGGAAGGTCCTGGTTGGTGGCGGTCCGGACGGTCGCCTGTTTCCACTCCGCGGGCAGGTCGTCGAGAATCCGGTCCGAGTCGCCCGCCAGGACGACGCCGGTGCGGAGAGAATCCATGACCTCAACCATTCAGAGAGATAAGGACCGGGGCATGGTGGGCGACCCGGAACGGAGGTGCGGACGGTCGCTCGTCGGGTTCACGTGGTGGCCCTGCCCGGTCGATGCGGGGCAGGGCCACCACCAGTGTTCCGACTACCGTGGGTCAGCCTTCCCGAGACGGCGGAAGGCTGACCGCACGGTCGGGTCGGCCTACCAGAAGCAGAACGCCCCGGGGCCGGCCGCCGGGGCGCTGTTGGCCCCCGGCGCCGCGCACACCGACGGCGCCGCGGGGGCGGCCTGGGCGGTGGCGGCCGAGGTGGCCACCAGCATCGCGGCCGCGACACCGGCGACGACGCCGGCACCGAGGACCTGCTTCTTGATCCGCTCGATATCCATTTGCGAGGATCCCTTCTCGTGGTGGAACGCGTTCAGCGGGCTGGACGCGTTCCGCTGGACTTACCGTCCTTGGCCCGTGACCTGTGGCCCGGACCAAGCCATGGTGGGCTGCCGGGCAGCGCCGTACAGCGGATTGCCGGGCCGCCCTGACGGGGCCGGCTTTCGCGGCGCGGCCGGAGCGAGCCGGCGTAGTGGCTTCGGGTGGGAGCTACGAGATCCGGAGGTTGGCGCCGGCCTCGGCGTCGAACTGCCACACGCCCTCCTGGTCGAGGAAACGCGGGAAGAGTTCCGCGTACTCGCGCTTGATCGTCAGCCCGGGGGCCTGTCGCGGCGTGGTGAACTCCGGGGAGATGGAGTACCACTTCCGCGCGAGCCTGCGCGCAGGCATCTCCTTGTCGAGGTCGCCGAAGGCCGTTCGCCCGTGCGCGATCGGCGCGTTGCGGGTGATCACACCCTGGCCGGGTGAGGTGAAGTGGACGAAGCCCGAGCCGCCGGCCAGGGGACGCAGGACGCGCTGGATGTGGCGGCGGCCACGATCGACCTCGTCGCCGGCCCGCCAGGTGGTCTCGTAGCCCTTGTTGCCGGTCTGGATCAGCGACTGGGGCTCTCCACTGGTGTTGACGAACAGCACCGGCGCCTGGAGACGGAGACCGGGCCGCCCGGCCCGCCGTTGAACGGTCAGCGCATCGGGGTAGAAGAGCGCCCGGAAGGCTGCCGGGTCGGTCTCCGCCAGCGCCAACGCCGCTTGGGCCACGTTCTGGAAGTAGGTGAAGCCACCGAAATGCGGGGCGATGTCAGCGTGGATGATGGTGGTGGCGACCGATCCACACGAACCCATGCCCGCCTGGTGCGCGTAGAGGTCGTCGGAGCCGGTGACGCCGGAACCGCCCTCGTCGTACACCTCGACGATCCCGTGGTCCGTGCCCAGCCGCTCGATGCGACGCTTCTTGCCGTCCTTCTCGTGGTCGAGCGGGTACCGCACCGGGATCTCGTCGACCAACTGCTCGGAGATGTCGAGGAGCATGTGGCCCAGCACCGGGGCGGTCTCGTGGTTCCGGACGATGTAGTACGCGGTGCCGAAGGGACCGTAGAAGGCCTCGCGGATCGCCGACCTCTCCGCCGCCGACAGCTGGAGGAAGTCGTCGATGATCACAGGGGTCATGGGGATCGGGGGCTCTTCGAGGGCCTTCACCGCCTCGGCGGGCGAGTCATAACCCAGTTCCTTGAGCGCGAGCTCCACGAACTCGTCGGCCTGCTCCAGGAAGCGGGCCTCGACGGACTGGCTCACTGTTCCTCCATATGGACTCTCGCCAGCCGGAAGCCGGCTCGCGAACTGGTCATGGAAACCCGGGTGGGTGCACAGAGGCGTGACACCGACGCGACACGCCGATGATGGGCGGTGGGTCACCGGGGCGGACTTGTGGCGCGGCTCCACCGCACTCCTGGTGATCAGGTGATCCGGGCGCGTTGGCGTAGGGATGGCAACGCGGGAGCGATGGGGCACAGCTGATGCCTGATCAGCGATGGGAGGGCGTCGACCCGTCAGGATGCGCACGGACCGGTACGCCGTGAGGCGATCGGGCGATGGGAGCTGCCGACGCTCGCATTCGGGGTCGGCGATGGCTGGTCATGATGTCGGTCCACGTACAGTCCATGAGAGGACCGGCACGAACGATCAACCTAGTGACCTGGCTTCGTCACGTCAAGGGCTGTCGGCCGCCTGATGCGAACTGGTTGCTGACTGTCAGTCAGCATCTCCTGACGGTCAGCCAAGTGTGGCTGCTACGAGCCGAGTTGATCATGGCGGTTCAATGCGGAGCCGTATCCCGAGCGGGTTCGCGATCGATTTTCATGCTGGCGCTCTCTCGTTCGGGCGGTAAGCTGGGTGGCCGAGTGGGCCGGCGAGCGGATCGGGGGTCGCCGGCGGTATTCACTCGCATCGGTGAGCGGGGTCTACAGGCTGACGTCACGTCATCTGGCCAGCTCAAGGGCCATGTTCGAGCTGGCGTCCGAGGGGTGGCGGTGCCGGGGCGGGGAAACTTCTGGCTAGACTCGGGGGTATGACTTCTAGGCGTTACAAGCGAGTTGTTGTCAAGCTGAGTGGACGGGCATTCGCCGGGAGCGAGCCGCTGGGGCTGGACGCGGGAGCCCTGGCCCACGTTGCCGACGAGCTCCTGGCCGCCCGCGAACTCGGCATCGAACTCGTGGTCGTCGTGGGTGGCGGCAACTTCTTCCGCGGCAATACCGCGCAGGAATGGGGCATCGAGCAGGCGGAGGCCGACAATGTCGGGATGCTCGGTACTGTCATGAACGGAATTCTCCTGCGCGGTGTTCTCAAGCAGCGCGGACTGGAGGATGTCCGGCTGATGACCGCTCTTCCGATGCCGGCCATGGCGGAGCCCTTCATTCGACTGCGTGCGCTCAGGCACCTCGAGCGCAATCGGGTCGTACTCCTGGGCTGTGGAATCGGCCAGCCGTACGTCACGACCGACTATCCCGCGGCGCAGCGTGCCGTGGAACTGGGCGCGGATGCCATTCTGCTGGCCAAGCACGGCACCGACGGTATCTACGACCGGGACCCGCGCAAGGACCCGGCCGCGCAGAAGTTCCTCGCCCTGGGCTACCAGGACATTCTTGAGAAGGACCTGCGCGTCATGGACCAGTCGGCGATCCTGCTGGCCCGTGAGCACAATATTCCGCTGCACGTCTTCGATTTCGAGGAGAAGGGTGCCGTCACGGCCATCTGCTCGGGTGAGGACCGTGGGACCCACGTCGCTTCCTTCACGACCACGACGATGTCTCCGGTGGTCGCCCAGGCCAACTGATTCCGCTCGTGCACCGGGGCCGCCCGCCCCGTCGGATGCCTTGCCGGCGTATGCGTGCCGGGAGTCGTGAACTCCCCTACGCACACGTTGCAAGGCATTCTTGCATTGGTCGACTGCTTTGTCCGAAATGCACTTCTGCTCACGCCCGACTTTTCCTGCGCGAAGTTCTGATCCCCCTGTGACTGGCCGGCATCTGAGGGGCGGAGAATTTCTCTTGACAGTTCCTGGTGCGGCTGCGTAGTTTGGCGCTGTTGTCAGAGTCGGAGAACATGTTGCATGAGCAGGCGGGAAGCTGCCGTGAATGAGTTACATGTCGTGACCGGTTTACCGTGCTCAGGGAAGTCGACGCTCTGTCATGAGCTGGCGACGGCCCTCGGCGGTACTGCGGTCATCGTGGGGGATCTGATCCGAGCAGCAAGAGAAGAATCCGAAATCATCGCGCGGGCGACGCAGGATGCCTTCGAGGGACGCGAGGAGTATTTCCCGACCTGGTTGGCAGGCCTTGTTTCGCAAGCCATTCGGAACTCCGTCGGGCCGGTCGTCCTCGACGGAGCGGCGCCACTGGACCAGGTTCTGCTGATCCTGGAGCTGAAGGCCACCTCCGTCCTCGTGGTGAACACCTCTGATCAGGTCCGTGTGGAGCGCTTCGGCCGGCGCAGTGCGGCCGGCGCCCGCCGTGACGATCTGGCGGAGATCTTCCGGCGGCGTACGGAGCTGCATCGGGCGTCATTCCACCGGCTCCGTGGCCTGGTCCCGGCGGAGCGCGTCTTCACGTTGGCTGGGGATGCCTCCGTCCACGACCTGCTTCGGCAGGCGCTCGCCGCCATCGTCGTGGCCGGGTACGCCACCGCTCGTCCGGAGTTCGACCGCGGTTGGTGGCCGCCCGAGCCCCGGCTGGGGGCCTGGGTCGCCGAGGCAGTCCGGACCGCGGGTTCCGACGGCCGGGTGCGAGCCGTGGAGCGCCCGGCACCTCCAGGCAATAACCCCGTGCTCGTCTTCAAGCCGAGCCGGGAAATCAGTGGGGAGCTCGTCGATGCGGTTCTCGACCGGTTCGCCGCGGCCGGGTACGAACCCGTGGCCGTGGCGGTCTGGCCGAGCGAGCTGATCGCCGCGAGCCGAGTCGCGCCGGCGCACTTGGAGTTGCACTACCTGCTGGCACGTTGGGCACAGCTCCTCGCGCAGCCGGCGCAGGGAGTCAGATCCGCCTACTCGCTGCTGGGGCCGGGGCGGACGGCCGCCGAGCTGAGTGCCTGGTGGCATGGATCACCCGTCCCGACCCGACTGGCCCGAGCGACGTGGTCCAAGGACGACGGCTCCGGCACACCGGTGGTGAACGGCCACATCCCTGCGATGGTCGAGGAATGGCACCGGCCGGGCGCGGTCGCGGTCGCTGTCGGCCTCGCGTCAGGCCCGTCGGCCCAGTCGTGGGAGAAGCTGCGGACAGACGTGCTCGGGCACTCCGATCCCGCCCACGCCCACCCGTCGAGCCTTCGCGCGCTGGCCCACCGAGGGCACCTGCCGACCCGGGAGGCCGTCACTCTGTCGGCGAACCTGCTGCACCTGTCGGCCGGCCCGTTGGAGGCCGTGCGGGAGCGGTGGCTCTGGTTGGGCGGGGCGGGCAGGGAGACGGGCGATGACCTGATCGACTCACCCGTACCGGACGGCCGTTGGCAGTACGAACTGACCGAACATCAGAGCGCCCTGCCGGGTGCGGCGGTGAGACGGCACGCGAAGCATGGGTGACATGGAGTGGCCTGTTGACCACGACCGGGGCTATGCCGCGCTGGCCGATCACGCATCGCGGATCGCCGGGATGATCTGTGGTGGCGTTGGGCGACCGCCGCAGACCGCGAGCACGCGGTACGTCCTGGAGGAGAGCCGCAGGCTGTTGGATGCCTGGCACCCCGAGGGCCACCCGCGGCCTCGAAGCGCGGCGGCCGACACGCTGGACGCGATCGCGGCGGCCTGGCCCTCGCTGTGCGAGGGGGCCGTGACGGGGGAAGAGGTGTTGGCACGGCAGGACGGTCTCTGGCAACGGCTCATGTCCGAATGGCCGATGGGCCGATACGCGCAGATGTCAGCGGACGCGCTCGCCGCTCATGACGGTCCGGTCGGTACCGTGGTCGAGCTCGGGGCCGGTGTGGGGGTGACGACCAGGCTGATCCGCGACAGCGTCGCCATGCGGGGCGGCCGGCTGCTGGCCACCGACCTCCATTACGGTGCCTCCCAGGCCGTGGACTTCGACTGCCCTCTGCTCGCCCAGTTGCCCCCGGCCGACGTGGTGGTGGCCACCAACGCACTGCACTGTGCGGCGGACCCGGTCGCCACCCTGGGCTGGATCCGTGAGCTGCTCAACCCCGACGGCGTGCTGATCCTGGGTGAGGGAGCGCCGTTCCCCGAGCCGGGAGTGCCCTGGGCGCTCAATCTCCTCTTCGGGGTCTGCCAGGGCTGGTTCGACCGGGGAGGCTTCCGGAGCCCGGAGTTCTGGACACAGGCGATGAGCTCGGCCGGCTTCGGTCGAGTGAGCCGCCACCGTTGGCCGAGCGACCGATTCGAATTCGGCGGCGTTCTCGTCGCCTCGTGATGCAGTTGGCAATGCCGCCGCGCAACTCCGTGACCCGAGTCGATGCCAGGGGTACGGAGGACCGCGTCGCAGCACCGCCGTATACGACCCCTCGACGGATCATGGAGGTGTGGTGGTTCTCACCGATGAGCAGGTGGCGGCGTTCGACCGGGACGGATTCCTGTTCCCGATAGACATCCACGAGCAGACGGAGGCCGACCGGGTACGCAAGCAGTGGGACGAGCTGGAAGCCGCGGAGGGTCTGGCAGGAAGCCGACGGGAGCTGCTCTACAACCGCCATCTGGACCAGGAGTTTCTGTGGGACATCGCCAGCAGCCCGACGATCGTCGACGCGCTGGAGCCGTTGCTCGGTCCGGACATCCTATTGTTCGGCACCCGCGTCATCTGCAAATGGCCGGGTGACGAGTCGCAGGTCGCCTGGCACCAGGACCTCTCCGCGCGCAACCAGTTGAGCCCGCCGATGCAGATCACCGGCTGGTACGCGATCGACGACGCCGACGAGGAGAACGGTTGCGTTCTCTGCGTACCCGGATCGCATGCCGAGGGCATGCTGGCCCGCGAACCGGCCGCCGTGGCCGGCAACCTCCTGAGGTTCAACGAGCAGTCGCGCGTCCGGGCCGAGGTCATGGAGAAGGCGGAACCGATCAGGTTGCGGGCCGGCCAGCTCTCGCTGCACGCCGGGTTCACACTCCACTCCAGTCTGAGCAATCACTCCCGGCGCCGGCGGTGCGGCCTGGTGCTGCGCTACGTGCCGGCCCACGTCCGCCAGGGCAAGGGGGTGGAGGTCAATCAGCGCGAGACCGCCATAGTGCTGCGCGGGTCGGACTCGCTGCTCGGCACCGACGCCGCCTCCGAACGGGACCGGATGCGTGCCTCGTTCCGCTGACCGCGGCTGCGGCGTCCGGCGCCGCTTTCGTGCACCCGGTGGACGCCGCAGCCCCGTTCCTTTCCGCCGTCGTCCGGGTGCCCAACCCCGGCCGGGCCTTCTGTTGGGAGATGTCTAGTGCGCGCTCAAGTCAACGCCGGCTACGGTGATGCCTCCCTGCTGCGGCCGACGACTCTGCCGAGACCCGTCCCGGGCGAGGGCGAGCTGCTCGTCAGGACGCTCTTTGCCGGGGTCAACCACGTGGACTGGCAGATTCGGGAGGGCTGGTTCCGAACTCCCGGCCCGGCGCGGTTCCCGTTCGTCCCGGGGTGGGACGTGTGCGGCGTCGTCGAGCAGGCTGCGGGACGCTTCAGGGTGGGCGACCTGATCTTCGCGTACTGCCGCAGTGAAGCCGACCTGCACGGGGACGGCGCATACGCCGAATACCTCAAGGTGCGCGCTGACAGCTGCGCCCACGCGCCGACGGGGGTGGCGCCGGAGCAGCTCTCGGTGCTCCCGCTGGTCTGCCTGACCGCGGTTCAGGCAGCCGAGGCGGCCCAGCTGCCCCCCGGTGCCCGCGTGCTGTTGTCGGGGGCGAACGGAGCGGTCGGCCGGCAGCTGCTGGCGTTCCTGGTACGGCAGGGACACTCCGTCATCGCGGCGGCGGCTCCACAGCACCACGGATCGCTGGCCGAGGCCGGAGCCCAGCAGGTGGTGGACCCGCGCTCACCGGATCACCTTCGGGAGACGGCCGGGGCACACGCGCTGATCGACTGCGGCGTCGGGTTCGACGTGCCGGCCGCCGCGCGGCTGCTGGTGCCGGGGGGTCGGTTCGTCTCCATCGTCGGGCCTCCCGACGAGAAACAGGCTGCACAGGCGGGTGTCTCGGCGGTCCATGTCTTCTCCAGGCCCGATGGTGCCCGACTGCAGGAGGTCGCTGCTCTGATCGAGGACGGTCGGATTCCGCTGCCGAGGGTGGAGGTCCTCGACCTGGAGGAGGCTGCGCTCGCACAGGAGAAGGTCAGAGGCGGCGCCGAGAACAGGTACTGCCTGAGTCCGGCCCGGTAGCAGGCCGGGCGGGTGGACGGGAGCGAGCGAACCAACGGTTCGGGAGGAGAATCGTGTCCGAGGCATACATCATCGACATCGTCCAGCGGGAAGGCCGGGGGGCGGCCGAGGAACTGGCCGACCAGGCGCTCGACGTGGCACGCGAGCTGGCCGAGCGGACGAACATCAGGCCGACCGACGTACATGACGTGGTCCTGGGATGTCCGGCCGACGAAGGCGGAGCCGGCAGTGGGCTGCTCCGGCGGGTCGGCACCGCACGGCTGTTCGGAAGCGGGATGGCCTGCTACCTCGTCGACCGCGGTACCGCCTCCGGCCTGCAAGCACTCGGTCTGGCAGCGCAGGGCGTGCTGAGCGGTCAGCAGGACGTGGTGCTCGCAATCGGGGCGCAGCCCGTTCCGCCCGGCATGGACGGACTCGACGGGGCCGGCGAATCACTGCCGGGGAACGCGGTCGGGGGCGCCCTGATCGCCGGTGACAGGTTCACCAGGCGCTACCGCACGCCTCCGACGGCCCGAGTCCGACGGTTCACCACGGCGTCCGCCTACGGCACCTCCGTCGTGGACGGCATGGTGGAGTCCGCCGTCCGCATGCTGATGAACGAGACGCTCAACGTCGACGATGTCGACGTGTGGGAGATATACGACGGACACGCCGAGCACGCGTCGGACGCCGCCGCCCGGCTCGGCCTGGAGGCCGAACAGGTCAATGCGGTCGGCGGGGCGTCGAAGCTCGGGGACATCGGCGCCGTGGCGGCGTTCAGGTCCGTGGTGAGCGGCCTGGACCTGCTGACCCGCCGTGATCTGAGCACCTGCGCGATCCTCGCCCCCGGTCCCGGCGCCACGGGTGTGGCGATGCTGATCGAGCGGATGTGAGTCGGGCCCGCTGCCCGCCCCTCCGGCTGGGATCAGGCCGGATCGTACCGAGGTCGAACGCCCCAACACTTCTGGAGGCCCACCGATGCCCACCAAGCTCCTCAACACCGAATCCCTGATCAGCGCCGATCTGCGCAGTGAACCGTACCGATGGGCTCGCATCACCGAGTCGTTCCGCTCGCCCGAGATCGCCGACGAGCTCCGCCGGACCTTCCCGACGGACGGATTCGGCCGCAAGCAGCGCCGCCTCGGCGAGAGTTCGGTCTCCGGCGGTCACTACCTCAACGGTCGGGGCCTGGTCACCCGTGAGACGGCCGAGGTGCACCGACCGGAAACGCTGTCGTCGGCCTGGGCGCAGCTCGCCGAAGACCTGCTGTCCGACGACTACCGGGATGCCATGAGCCGGCTCACCGGCATCGAGCTCACGGGGACCCTGCTCGAGGCGATCGTCTTCCGGCAGCCCGAGGGGGGTTATCTCGATCCCCACCCGGACAACCCGGCCAAGCCCGTCAGCCAGGTGTTCTACTTCAACGAGGAGGATTGGTCGATCGACTGGGGCGGCTGGCTGCGCATCCTGCGCTCGGACGACATCGAGGACTACACCGACGAGCTGGCTCCGGCCTGCAACAGCTCGACCGTGCTGGTCCGTTCGGATGACTCGTGGCACGGGTACCACCCCGTGCGCGGAGCCCGCGAGCGGCTGAGCCTCCAGATATTCTTCTGCCGGCCCGACATGAAGTTCGCGACCGAGTACGGCCCGGACTGGACCAAGCCGCCCCGGATCACTCGGCCGCTGCGGCTGGGGGAGAACGATTAGCGTCGGTGTACCCGGCACTGCCGTGGTGACGGGCGGTGGTAGCGGCATCGGTCGAGCCACCGCCCTGGCCCTCGTCGGCGCGGGGTACGACACTGTGGTGGTGGGTCGGCGCCTCGGTGAGCTCGCCGCCACCGCGGCGGCGGTCGAGGCCCCGGCCGGCGCCGCTCGGTGTCTGCCGCTCGCCGCGGACCTGACCACGGACGAGGGCCTCCGGCGGGTCCGCGAATTCGTCTACGACCAGTACGGACACCTCGACGTGCTCGTGAACAATGCTGCGGTGGCCGCCTTCGGACCGCTGAACGAGTTCAGTCCGGAGTCTGTGAGCGCACACCTGGAGCTGAACGTCGCGAGCGTGCTGAAGCTGACAGGGGCGTTGTATGACGCCCTCTCGGTCCCGGGGCGGGCCCATGTGATCAACATCAGCTCGGAGCAGTCGCTGGTCCCAGCGCCGAATCGTTCGGTCTACGGGGCAGGCAAGGCGGCGCTGAACTACATAACCCGTTCGCTGGCCGCCGAGTTCGCCCCCATGGGCATCCGCGTCAACGCACTGCTTCCCGGAGCCGTCGACACCGCGATGCTCCGCCACGCGACCGGAGGCCACGCGGTCGGCACTCCGTTGGGCGAGGGCCTCCGGCCGGCCGACATCGCCGAATGGGTCCTGCACCTCGTCCGCTCATGGCACACGACCGGGGCACTCATCACCGTCGACGGAGGAACGTCCCTGTCCTGAACCGGGACCGTAGCTCGGACGCCCTCGCGGGAGAGTCGACCGCATCTCTGTCGTGGGGTTCGACCTCGGACGCTCGGATCTGCGCCTGCCGAGAATGCCATCCATGCAGCTCGGGGACCTGCTTGGTGGCTGGGGCAGGATGATCACTCGTGTTCCTTCGTCTGGCGTACTTGACTGTCACCGACGCGTTCGCGGCCCTGCTGCTGCTGCCGATGAGCGACCGCGAGGCGCAGCTTGCCGAAGACGGGTATCAACTCGCAGAGCACGTAGGTGCGGTAGCGGGCGTAGGTGGTGGGCTTGAGCAGGAACTCCATGCCCTTGAGCCACTTGGTGAGGTAGGCGGCGACCGTCTCGTGGGGGTCGGCGTCGAAGCCGAGTCGGCGCCCTTCGAGGAAGCGCCGCAGCGCCGTCTCGGCTGCGAAGGCGTCCTCGAAACCGCCGCGGCGTACGGTGCGCCTGCGGCCGCTGAGGGAGGGGATGTCGACGGCGAACGTCCACGTACCGTGCCCCTCCTCGGGCAGGTGCGGACACCCGGCCCCTGGCTGGCGCCGGTCGGCGTCGCGGCACCCGCACCGGCGGTAGACCCGCCCCGTCGCCGTCCCGAACTGCGCACGTTCTTCTGCCTCCTGCGGTCCTGATTCCGTGATCAGCCCGCGAGGCTACACATCCCGCGCCTGGATGGCCTGCTGCGACCACCTTGCGACCACCAACACAGAATCATGGCGCTGACCTGCGGCTTTCGGTGAGCACCCGCACCTCATCGTCGGTGGGACTGACCAGGGAGGTAGACGCGGCGGAACCCGGCGCCCGCCCGGAACGGCTGATCCCGCAACAGCCGGTGACAGTCACAGACCGTAGCTGGCCCAGGATCGCAGAACCCGAGCTGCGGCACGTGCGGACCGGGTCTGCACCCCGGGCCAGAACCGCTCACGCAAGCGCGACTTCGGCCCCCTGAAGTACGAGAAGCTGCTCCTTGAGGAGACCCCCGACGCCCACACCAGCCGCGCCGACCCGCATCCCCCCGCACGGGACGCCGAGGGCGCGAGCTCGGCACGTCAGCACGGGGGTTGGGGCGCGTCCCGGACGTTCACCCGATCGAGTGGTGGCCGTGGGGAAGTCGCGGGCGGGAGTGGATCACCTTGCGATGATCTGTCCATGGCAATGAATTCTGGTGCGGTGCCCAGGGGTCGCCGCGGTGTCCGAAGCCTGCCGACTGCGGCCCTGGCCGCGTCGGTCCTGCTGCTGGCGGCAGCGGTGCCGGCGCAGGCGGTCGTGGGCGGGTCGGCCGCCACACGCGGGCAGTTCCCCTTCATCGTGAGCATCCAGCGTGGTGCGGAGCAGGTCTCGTGCGCGGGGACGCTGATCGCCGCGAACCGGGTGCTGACCGCAGCGCAGTGCGTGGACGGCGCGAGCGCGGCAGGGCTGACGGTCGTCGCCGGCCGCCACCACCTCAGCGGCACGACCCCCCAACAGCAGAGCGCGGGTGTCGCCCAGATCGTCGAGCACGGTGGGTTCCGTGCCGCCACGCACACCAATGACATCGCGATCCTCAAGCTGAAGAAGCCGGTCGTGCTCGACGGACGGTACGTGGCACTCGCCCAGCTCCCGCCCTCCTCTGCCGGCGCCCCGACCGGGAACGTGGTCGTCGCCGGGTGGGGCGCCACCCGTGAGGGCGGTCCGGTCTCCGACTCGCTGCAGTGGGTCGAGGTGCCCACGGTCACCGACGCGCAGTGCAAGAGCGCCTACGGCCCCGCGGCGATCTACCCGGGCATGATCTGTGCCGGCGTGCTGTCCACGGGCGGCAAGGCCGACTGCACGTCCGACACCGGCGGCCCCGTCCTCCAGGGCCACACCATCGTCGGCGTCGACTCCTGGGCCCGCGCCTGCGGACGCCCCAACTATCCCGGCGTCAGCAGCGGGGTCAGCTACTACCGGTCCTGGATCGACGCGAACATCAGCTGACGCACCCCCCCCGGTCAGCAGTCGGACGCAACAACAGAACGGCCACCAAGCAGGCGCCCGAGCGGCGGGTATCCGCCGGGCAGAGCGAAGGACACATCCGATGAGCAGTGAGAAGAACGACCAGCCCACCGAGATCGCGCCGATCTACGGCCCGATGTTCGGCACGATGGGCAGTGCGGTGTTGCACGCCTTCTCCGGGCAGCCCGCAGCGCAGAGCCGCACGGGTGACGAGGCCGGGAAGGACGAGGCCGGCGACAGCACCGCGCCGCCGCAGGACTGAGTTGGGCATCCGGTACACCGTCGCGTTCCGCTCCGAGGGCGGAACGCGACGCCCGCGGGGTTCGGGTGGGGCGTGTCGGCCAGGTACCTGCCCATCGGCCTGCCCCGAGCCAAGAACCAACCCGGGATCGGTCCGGGCAACCGGCCTTCGCACGAGGCCCGTTCGGCCCGGAACAGGCTGAGGTGCCGGCGGCGGACCGGTCGGCCGCCATGTAACACCGGGTGTCGGGGTCGCCTCCCGGATGCCCGCCATCGCAACTCATCGCAGGGGAGCCATCACCCATGAACGCCTACCGCTACACGGCCGTTGCCGTCCACGCCAAGTCCGGGGACGTCTACTTCACCGACCAGCCCGATGCCTCCACTCACGCTGGGCAGATCCGCGTGGCCGTCGCCGTGCCCGGCGGGCCCACCCCGGTGGAGCCCGGCCGGGTCGCGGCCCCCGGGCACATCGGGAGGATCGACACCTTCCCGAACTCCGTCGTCGCGGGCAACGGCAGCGCCGTGCCACCGGTGGAGAACGCCCTGATCCAGGACGCGGGACTGCCCTACCCGGGCGGACTGGCGATCGACGCCGACCACAACACCTACCTCGGGACCGCGACGGCGGACGCGCACTGCCGGCTGATGAAGATCCAAGCGCCCAGCGGCCGGGTCCATCTGATGACCAGCGGCACGAGCGAGGCCCCGCCCCGCGACGGGGCTCCGGCCAAGGACGCACGGATCGGATGGGTCAACGGCGTCGTGGTGAGCCCGGCCGACGGCAGCGTGTACTTCACCGAAGGCACCGACTTCGTCCGCCGGATCACCCCCGACGGTGTCCTCCACACGCTGGTGAGCGGAGCCGACGAGGTGCCCGCCGGGGTGCGCAAGGAGAAGGTGTTCAACCCTAACGGCATCGCCCTGGACGCCGCCGGCAACGTCTACTTCGCCAACCAGGGCGAGAGCGTCATCTGCCGGATCACCCCCAGCGGCGAGTTCTCCGTCGTCGCGGGCACCTCGGGGTCCCGCGGCCACGGCGGCGACGGCGGCCCGGCCACCAAGGCCCAGCTCAGCCACCCCGCAGGCGTCGCGGTGGACGCGGCCGGAACCACCCTGTTCATCGCGGACACCGGCAACGCCCGCATCCGCTGCGTCACCCCGGACGGGAACATCCACACCATCGCCGGAACCGGCACCTACGGGCACCTCGGCGAGGGCGGCCCTGCCACCGCCGCCCAACTGCAGAACCCCACCGCCCTGGCACTGAGCCCCTCGGGAATCCTCTACATCACCGACGGCGACCGCCTCCTGGCCATCCCGGACGCGGCCGCCATCCCCGCCGGGCCCGCACCCGCCGACCTGTCCGTCTCCTTCACCCGCCTGCCCGGCCCCATCGCCCGCGGCACCGCCTTCGACCTCAAGGCCCAGGTCCACAGCCACGGCCCGGGCGCCGCCCAGGCGAGCTACGTCCGGCTGCGCCTGGAACTGCCCGAGGGC
This sequence comes from Kitasatospora sp. NBC_01560, assembly GCF_045208415.1. Classification (NCBI taxonomy): domain Bacteria; kingdom Bacillati; phylum Actinomycetota; class Actinomycetes; order Kitasatosporales; family Streptomycetaceae; genus Kitasatospora; species Kitasatospora sp. NBC_01560. The sequence goes on from NZ_CP109364.1 coordinate 7,186,173, forward strand.
GTCGTCACCGCCGACACCGGCGCCCGCACCGCCGAGCACACCTGGCCGGCCGGGTCCTGCCTGCCGTCCGGCGGGACCTGGGACGCGCTGTTCAAGCTCCGCGCCACCGGCACCGCCACGCCCGGACCGCACCGGGCGAAGCTGACGGCGGTCTACCCGGGCGAGACGGTTCCCGCCAACAACCAGACCGTGGTCGACCTCCAGATCGCGCCGCCCAAGGTGGCCGCCCTGGTACCGCTGCCCGACGTGGACCAGCAGAAGGCCGCACCGAGGACCGTGTTCGCCCGCAGCCTCGGCGTCGAGGCACAGGACGCGTCCGGCTCTCCGCTCGGCCCCGTCACCGTCCGCTTCGAGATCACCGGCGCCACCGGGTCGCAGTTCGCCGGTGGCACCACGACGGCGCTGGCCGTCACCGACCACGCCACCGGCCGCGCCCATGCCCCGGCCCTGACCGCGGGCCCCACCCCCGGCACCGTGACGGTCACCGTGACCGCCGCCACCGACGCGGCCGTCAAGCCGGTCACCTACACCGCCCAGGTCACCGCGGCCGAACCGGCCAAGCCCGCCTACACCGGGCCGGTCACCCTCTCCCCGACCAGCGCCGACCTCCAGAACCAGCAGGCCAAGCCCGGCGCCGACTTCGACAGCCCCCTCCAGGTCCTGGTCACCGACAACGGAGCGCCCAAGGAAGGGGTGCTGATCCGCTTCGCCGTCCAGGGCACCACCGGCTCCCACTTCCCCGCCCGCCAGGTCCACGCCGACGTGCCCAGCGACCGTGACGGCAACGCCACCGCCCCTGCCCTGACCGCCGGCACCCAAACCGGGAAGTTCACCGTCAAGGTAACCGCGCTCCACAACCAGAGCACCCCCAGCCCCTTCACCGCCGAGGTCCTCTGAGTCGGATCCCCCCGGTCCGAGGAGTCGCACTCGCCTCGGCGACAACGGTCGCCTTCAGGCCCACGACCTTCAACGGCAGCTTCTGCAGGCGCGCCGGGGTGGTGGTCAACGTGGTCGCACCGGTGGGCGCGTTGGAGTAGACGTTGTCCAGCCAGTCGCACTGCGCAGTGGGGCGGGCTTCTTCGTTGAACCACTGCCCTTCGGGGCAGCTGTACCGGGTGGGCCGGTAGGCGTTGTCACAGCCCGGGCGGCGGATGCCGCGGTGCCGCCACCGAGGAGGGCGGTGGTGCCGGCGGCCGCTGCGGCGCCGCAAAGATGACGTCGCGTCAGGGGGCGGCTCATGTGGCGATCTTGGTCGATCGCGGCCGCCGGTCCCGCATCGAAACGGCAGGTTCCGCCCGATTGGATGACGATGATCACCAGCTGATGACGTCCCTTCCGCAGTGCGGACCCGCACGGTCTGGGACAGGCGGGCGGGCGGGGTCACCGTGAGGCGGCCCCGCCCGGTGTCGGCTACATCTGGCCTTGGGACATCATGCCGTCGGCGCGCGTGCGGGCCTGCGGGCCGGACTCCCGGCCGTCCGCGTCCTCGGCGGGGTCTTCGCCGCCGCCCTGCGGGTCTGCGACCCTGTGGACGGTCAACTCGGGCTGCTCGTCGGCGAACTCATCGATCTCGGGCACAGTGCTCTCATCTCTCGAAGGCTTCGGGGGCAACCGGACCAACGAGTCACCAGCGGATGGATCACGGTCCGGGTCCGCTGTGCGGGTCCGTTCAGTCGATGGCCTGGTCGATGCCGGCCGCCTGGCCGTTGACGACCTCGAACGAGACCCGCATGTGCTCCGTGAGATTGGCGCCCCGACGAACCTGGCTGCGGACGAAGGTGTAGACCTCGCCGTCGTCGCCGACGACGCTGCCGTAGCCCTTGAACGGGTTGTAGCCCGACACGGTGCCGGTAGGCATGGTTCCTCCACTGCGAGTCGAGTCGGTCCGCCGCGTGTGTCGCACGCGCCGGACGGCGACCGTGCCGATCGCCACAGCGGATCGTTCCAGGCGTCCCCGGGGCCCGCCAGGCCCTGTCTTCGAGGCCACCCGAAGGGGTGATGTTCCTTACCGGTACTTGTGGTGCGGGCCGAGGGGACGGCACCACCGCGCGGTCCTGCGCGCCGTTGTTGCAGCGACTTCTTCTTGCCGGCGGAGCCACCCCTCAGCGCCCGGCACGCGACCGCTGACAGGCGAGTTGGACCCGGCCGGTGTCGCTGTGCGCCGTTGGGACGGCGGCCGGAACGTTTCGCTCGGTGGGGCAGGCCCGGGGGTTCAGGTACGTGACGTGTCGAGGTGCTGGATCCGGTTGTCGGGGAGCAGGTCGGCGAGGTAGGCGGGGTTGGCGCCGGGGGCGGCGAGGTCGATGTCGGCGATGGCGGTGGTGTAGCGCAGGTAGCGGTTGTGGGTGATCTCCTGCCACTTCATGCAGCCGCCCAGGGCCAGCAGGACGCCTTCGAACCAGCGTTGGACGCTGTCACGCTCGTGGTGGTCGAGGCGGAAGACGTCCATCATCTCCGGGAGCTCGCGCCGCGCGCGGAAGATGTTGCCGGTCAGGCCGGTGGCCATGGTGTGGGCGGTGTCGACGGCCTCCTGCAGGGTGCCGCCGTTCTGGTCGCGCAGGATGTGGACGAGGTTGTTGACCGAGTGCTGGTTGCTCTCCTTGACCAGGGAGACGACGTCGTTCTGCGACGAGTTGGAACGCCGCTCCCGCGTGGTGGCCGAACCGGCGCAGTTGCGCGGTCCGGGCTGGGTCCGCGCCGCCGGCGAGCGCCCCGAGCGCGCAGGACAGGGCGATCAGGGAGCTCGTCTTGGCCTCCGCCGTGGCCATGCTCTCGGTCAGGGTGACGTCGTCGCGGCCCTCGGCCGCGGTGTCGGCGAACTCGCCTTCGACGAGCTGCTGCACCGCGTCGTCCAGCCACCCCGGGCCCGCCGCACCGACAGGCGCGGGGGCCTCGGACAGGACCCGCATCGCCAGGGAGAGCATGGCGTCGCCGGTAAGGATCGCGGCGGGCAGCCCGAACACCGACCAGACGGCGGGGCGGTGGCGCCGAAGGACGTCATCGGCGCCAAGTAGGACGGCCACCGGCACCGCCGAAGGCCCGGATTGCGAAACCCTGCTCGTCAGCAACCGCCCGCCTGCGGGCGGGGCACGGTGGCTCAGTGTGCCGGGGCCAGTGCCCGCCGGTGCCAGTGCAGATCGGACCTGGCGAGCTGGGTCTCGCCCTGGCCGAGTCCGGCGCTGCTGCTGACGCCGGGAAGAGTGGAGTCACATCTCCTTTTCGGTCCAGAAGTCAGAGTCCTCGTCGATTTCGATCGCCATGTCGGTCTCGACGTCGACGTCCACCTCGACGCTCACCGGCTCGGGCGTGATCTCGAACATGCCATCCCCCTCCCTCGCCGGCTCGGCGCCGGCCTCCTGTGGATCTCTCCATGGGAGAGCGTCACCATGCCATCAAGGCTGCGAGTTAGGGACGCCGCTCCGCCCAGGTCCTGCCTTCCGCAACCGGCCCCAGGCGAACACCGCGACGCCGCCGGACGGTGCCGGCCACGTGGCGGCAACCAGCACCAGCGAGGCCATCGCCCTGCCTGAGCCCCGACTTGGACCGGCTCCGGGGCGCGGTCAGAGCCTGGTGTCCTTGTCCTCCGTCTCGACCTGGGCACCCGCCGTCTCGAACAGGCCGACGGCACGCTCGGCGGCGTCCCGGCTCGCGTAGGCGACCGTGAACGTCTCGTCCTGGCGGTCCAGCAGGTTGGCGCGCTCGTGGTCGGAGTACTCGGGGTTCCGCTCGGAGATGAGGGTGTCGAGGACGTCCTTGTCGCCGCCGGTGACGGTGACGTAGAACGTCTTGCCCTCGTCCTCCTGTGCCTGCTTCTCCTTCGCGGAGGGCTGGTAGTTGTAGGGACGGTTGCCGGTGAGGTTGTTGCTGCCGCTGTGGCCGGGCACTGGCTTCTCCTGAGGTGGTTCGATCGGTCGGGGCGTGCCGGGCACGGCGCGGCGCCGTGGGTCCGCGGTCGGAACGGCACGCACAAGATCGTGCCATGACTCAAAGTGATGGAGAGGGCACTCTTCGCCTTCGCGTCGATGGCCACTCCTTCGAGTGACCAAGGACCTGGTGCCCGGCGCGCGATCACGGCCGACCGGTCCGCCGGCAGGGCGCCGCGGGCGTCAACTCCGCTTGCCCGACGTCCCGGTCACGCCTGACCGTGCGGAGGTGGCCCGGGGCCGGCTGGGACGATCAAGCCACCGTACACACCCGCACCCACCCGCGCCCGCGACGAATCGAGGCCCTTCGCCATGAGCATCCACGACACCGCCCACCCGACGCTGGCCGAGCACTACAGCCGGGCCGCCGAGTCCCACCTCGACCTGATCACGGCCCGGCGGGCCATCGACCCCGACCTGATCGGCGGGCAGGCCGTGATCGTCCACAAGAAGTACTCCTACTCCGGGTCCGTGCACTCCTTCTCGGTCCTCGGGGGCGGCTTCTCCGGGGACTTCACCGACGACCGCGGCGTCGAGTACGAGATCACCGGTGCCGGAGGCGGTCTGAGCGCCGGAGCCGGAGACGTCTGGGGCACCCTGTGGCTCAACGGCCACCTGCGCGACTACGAGGGCTGGACCACCCGCTTCGAGGCGACCACCACCGCAGCCATGTTCAACATCAACCTCTGGGGCCTGGACGGCGAGTACATCGGCTCCTTCGTCGGCGGCGGAGCCGAGATGGGCGTCGGCGCCATGGCCGGACAAGGCAAGATCGACCTCAAGCACTGATCCCCGGCCGCTACGGCCTGCCGGCGAGACAGTGCGCCGGCCGTGGACCGGCGAGCCCTCCGGGACGCCTGGAGCGGCCGGTGGCCGGGGGTTCACGTCCCGGCCACCGGCCGGGTCTTCAGAATTGGCAGGTTCACTGCCGTGATCATCCGATGACACTCGGCCATCGCTTCTCGGCGCAACGTCACCACCTTGGCAGGTCCCTGACCGCTGTCGCCTCGCTGGTCACCGCCCTGCTCTTGACGCTGGCGTGCGCGCCCGGCGCCCAGGCCATCGTCGGCGGCGGCCCCGCCCAGCTCCTCCAGCACCCCTGCACCGTCAGCATCCAGCGCAACGGTGAGTTCTACTGCGGCGGCACCCTAAGAACACCTCCGTACGCCGAACCCGCCTGACGGCAGGGGCGGTCGGTGCGGCAACACTGGTACTGGCCGGGTCGGCCACGGGGGTGGCGCGGGCCGCCGAGCCTGCCGGGAGGGGCGTGCAGATCACCGCCGCCCACACCTCGGGAAGCTCCCTCTCCTGGTCCGGGACCTACTCCTGCACGGGAGGCGTCGCCGACACCCTGACTGTCCGGGCCAGCGACGAGCTCGGCCACAGTGCAACGGGCCTGGCCCTCATCACCTGTCTCGGTGCCACCACCGGCGCACCCGTCAGCGGCAGCGTCAGCACCGGCCTCCTCGGGCTTGGCGGCACCTGGGGCAGTGACATCACCATCACGGTGACCATGCGCGGGCTGCTCGGCAGCACACTCGCCTCGGCAGGCGCCGCCCTGGTCGAGGGACACCTCGACGAGGTGTCCCTCGACGGCGTCACCACCACCAGCAGCAGCACGGAGCTGTCCGGCGGCTACCAGTACGACAGCCCCACCGGCACCGCCACCGTCCACGTCACCGCGGCCGACCTCGCCACCGGCACCCCACTGGGCAGTACGACGCAGTCCCTGGCCTGCGCGGGGCACGTCGACAGCCCCGGCGCTTGGAGCAGCACCGCGGCCCCGCGCCTGGGCAGCGACGTCCACATCGAGGTCGACTTCACCGCCCCCGAGGACAGCAAGACCGCCATGCTGGACGTCACCGCGTCCTGACCCCCAACACCCGTACGCCACCCGGCGGCGCTTCCGCTTCCAGGGCGGACTCCACCGGGCCGCGGGCGGTGGCGCGCTCGGCCTGGTCCTCAACGCCCCGGGTTCTGTCCAACACCCGCTACCTGCACGCTGCCCTCGCCCGGCTCCGCGCGGAGGGCTTCGACGTCCGCGACGAGGACGTCGCTCGCCGCGTCGGCTCCAGGTCCCAATCACTCGTGTGCGGCCCTTTTCATCACTTCCCGGGCGTGACCCCGCGCCCGACGCGCCAGTTGACCGGTCATGATCCACACCGTTTCCAAGATCCTGACCACCGCGCTCCTGACGGCCGCAGCCATCACGGCAGCTGCCGGCAGCGCCGCCGCCGACTCGTACGGCACCCTCGGCGGCAGCACCATCGGCCACGCCAGCGCCGGCGTCAGCCGCCCCGGTTTCACCGGCGGCGGCACTTACGGCAACCTCCCCTCCCACTCCAGCGGCCCCTGGGATCCCGCCAAGCACGGCGGCCTCAGCCAGGAGGAAAGCAAGCAGCAGCTCGCCAACCTCTTCGAAGCCATCGCCGACAACAACCACCCCACCCCCGACGGCCAGCCCTACCAGGAGGAGTCCGGCTACCAGGAGCAGGCCTCCACCGAGCCGATCTCCGTGATCGCCACCGACGACTAGCACGACCGGTTAGAGGCGCGGACACCCGGCTCGCTCCCAGGGACCCGCCGCTGGGCACACCACGTTGCCCAGCGGCGGCTCTCCACCCAGCCCTTCGGCCCATGGCGAACCGCTCCACCTGCCGGATCGGAGGGGCTCCCATCGCGCGTGGATCCCGACGCCCAACTCAGTCCCTGGGTACCCCGAGCCAGTGGCCGGCCGGCGCCCATGTCCGCAGTTGCCGTCGCGCCCCCGGCCACCATGGCGCCGCCCGGGACGGACTCCCGGATCGCGCCAAGGCCCCAGACGAGGCCATGGACCAGGAATTCGCCTTCACCCCCGACACTGCGCCTGCCGAGAATGCCATCCATGCAGCTCAGGGACCTGCTTGGTGGCTGGGGCGGGATGATCACTCGTGTTCCTTCGTCTGGCGTACTTGACTGTCACCAACGCGTTCGCGGCCCTGCGGCTGCTGCCGATGAGCGACGGCGAGAAGGACGTGGAGATCCTCGTACCGCGGATGAACTCCCTCATGGAGCGCTGGGTGCAGACCTGCCGCCACGAGCTGCTGGACCGGACCTTGATCCGGAACGAGCGCCACCTGCGCTACGCCTTGCGCCGGGCCCGGCCGGCTCCTGACCGGGACTCCCGGGCCGGAGATCCGGGCGGGTACCCGAGAAACGCCTCCCTGCTGCGGCCGGAGTACCGTGGGTGGGGTCGGGGCGGTCGCGCCGCGCGCCCTGCTCGCAGGCATTCTGCCGAAGGACTCGACCGGGGGCCCGGTGCCTCCAGGAGGGGTGCCGCCCGTGGCCGTTCGTGTTCCGGCCGCCCACTGCGCCGTCGTGTCGCACGGCACGAGGTGTGATGTACGTGGCCGATGACTCCCAGCAAAGCCCGGTCGGAGCCGTCGGGAGGGTTACGGTGCCGATCCCGACGGGCGGGCCGGGCGAGGTGCTGGTCGGCTTGCGCGGTGGGTCGGAGGTGTTCGCGGCTTGGTCCGCCGGGCCGGTCGCGGTCAACACCCGGGTGGTCGTGATCGACACGATCTCCGCCCGGTCGGTGCTCGTCGAGCCGTTGCCGCCCTGAGTTCGGCGGCCCCGCGGCCCTCGTCGAGCTGTTGCAGGTCAGGTGGTTCGTCATGTTGTTCTGGCACGTGCCCGCGCCCAACGAGGCCATGCTCATCTCCGGTTCCAAGCGGCAGTCGCAGGACACCCAGTTCCGGATCGTCACGGGCCACGGGAGCTTCGTTGTTCCCGTCAAGCAGAAGGCCCGCATGCTGTCCCTGGCCCTGCAGGAGGCGGAGATCGCGGAGGACTGCGTCACCCAGCAGGGCATCCGGCTCACCGTCCGCGCGGTCTGCGTCTTCAAGGTCGGCGACGACGCCGTGTCGATCGCCAACGCGGCCCGGCGCTTCCTGTCCGAGCAGAACCAGATGCAGGAACTGGTCGGACGGATATTCGCAGGCCACCTGCGCTCCATCATCGGTGGGCTGACCGTGGAGCAGATCATCAGGGAACGCAGCCGGGTCGCCCAGGAAGTCATGGCGGGCAGTCACGGCGAGATGGAGAAGCTCGGCATCGTGGTGGACGCCCTGCAGATCCAGGAGATCGAGGACGCCACCGGCTACATCGACAACCTCGCCGCGCCGCACGCGGCGGCGGTGGCCAGTCAGGCCCGGATCGCCCAGGCCAAGGCCGACCAGGAGGCGAGCGAACGGGAGCAGCAGGCCGCCGCGCTCAAGGCCGAGTACGAGCGGGACACCGCGATCAAGCGGGCCGGCTTCCTCGCGGAGACCGAGCAGTCCAGGGCGCGCGCCGCCCAGGCCGGGCCGCTCGCCGAGGCACGGGCCACCCAGGAGGTCACCGAGGAACAGACCGCCCTCGCGCAGCGCAATGCGGCGCTCACGGCGCAGCGGCTGGAGGCGGAGGTGCGGCGCCCCGCCGACGCCGAGGCCTACCGGAAGCGGACGCTGGCCGAGGCGGACCGCGACCGGGTGAAGTTCGAGGCCGACGCCGGCGCCTACACCGAACGGACCCTGGCCCAGGCCCAGGCGGACGCCAACGCCGCCCGCGCGGCGTCACTGCGGGACGGCAACCAGGAGCTGATCGCGGCCAACCGGATCGTGGAGGCCCTCCCCGTACTCGCCGACGCAGCGGCCCGGGGCATGGCGGGCGCCGATCTGACCGTCCTGAACGGCACCGACGGGGTGAACCAGATCGCGGCCGGCATCGCCAGCCAGGGGCTGGCCATCCTACGGTCCCTCCAGCACTCCGTGGCGCCCACAGCGACTTCGACGGCTTCGACGACCGGCGCACCGGTCGCAGACCCGAACGTCAACGGCCGCCCCACGCCCCGCCTCCCCGACCGGAGCTGACCCGGACACTCCGCCGAGAGAGTCGTCGAGGACAGCTCGCAGTGAGCCGGCCAGGCTGGCCACGGTCAGCGCGGCCGCCCCGATGCCCGTCCCGATGACGGTCTGTTCGTCGACGCGGTGAGGAGGTCCACGATGAGGCGCCCGAGCATGCGTGTGGATACAGGCCGGGCGACGCCGGGCGTCCGGCTTTCGCGCGGCGGGCAGAACGGGGGCGCCACCGAGCGGTGGCGCCCCCGTTCGCCTGCGGTCCGGGACACAGATTTGTCGCCGGTGCGGCCCGGGACGGGATCGGGGGTGCCTGTTCGACCTGGTTGGGTGCGCGCTCCTGGACGGCGGACCGGCGCGACGATTCAGGGGCGCGCGGCGGTGTCTCCGCGCCATGCGCGGTGCGGCGCGCTCGGCCGGGAGCCGCGTGCGTCCTGGGTCAGAGTTTGAACATGGCGGCGTAGGGCTGGGTGATGCGTTCCCGCCGCGATCCGAAGTCGACGAGTACCGCGATGTCGCTGTCGCCTTCCACGCCGATGGCCCGGCCGAGGCCGTACTGGTCGTGAGTGACGCGGTCGCCGACGGCGAAGTGCTTGCGCGGTGCTTCGATCCGGGCCTTGAAGGGGCTGGTGGGCAGGACGCGGCGGACTGCTGCAGATTTCGTCATTCCCTGCAGTATGCGCCGGAAATCGCGAGAGCGGGTCCTTCCGGAGCATTCAATTTCGGAGTTCGACAGGAACGCCCGCGCGCTGTCCAGCGGGCCCCCGGATGGCGCCGGCGGGCGTGGCGCCTCGCTGTTCGCGGCCGGGGCAGGCGCTCCGCGCCCGAGTCGACCGCCCTCCCCATCCCTGGAGTCGGCAGCGCCGACAGGGCGGGAGGCATGCTCAACGAGGCTTCTCTCCAAGTGTGTTGATGGTCCCGGTGCCTCGCGATCGGCGGCCCCGGGGAAGGGCCTCGCGGAACCGGGGGTGAAATATCCGCCCGTGGCGGGCTGGGGCCTGCTAGAGTCGGTTTAGTTGCAGTAGTGGTTCCCATGAACTTTGTGTGCGCCTGCTGATGTATCGCAGGCGCCTTTTTGTTTCCCGGCTCTTCCCCGGGTGGGTGCTCATCGCGGCGACTCGAGACGCGCGCTGTGCGGGTTTCGGACAGCCCCTTGAAGGAGATTTCTTTATGGCTAATGGCACTGTGAAGTGGTTCAACGCGGAAAAGGGCTTCGGCTTCATCGAGCAGGAGGGTGGCGGTCCTGACGTGTTCGCCCACTACTCGAACATCAACGCCAACGGCTTCCGTGAGCTGCTCGAGGGCCAGAAGGTCGAGTTCGACGTCACGCAGGGCCAGAAGGGCCCGCAGGCCGAGAACATTCGTCCGCTGTAGTTTCTGCCACGGCACCCGCCTGGTAGCGAGGGGCCCGCACCGCGTACATGATGCCCGGTGCGGGCCCCTCGGCATTGCTCCACCACGCGTTCCCCGGCCGTTCAGGCCCCCTGGCTCCGCCACCGGCGGCCATTCCCACGCGAGACGCCCAGCGCCGCGTCCGGATCGGCGCCCTGCCGTGACATCCCACGGTTCGAGGATCTTCGCTCCCGCCCTCCGCGGTGAGCGTCGACCTGAGGTGACGTGCCGCACGGTTTCACCGTCCACGCCCCGCTCCCCATACTTTCGGCCCGTTCCCTCAAGGCCTCCTGCCGGCGCCACGCGCTGCGGAGTCGCCTCGCGACGTGCCGTCCCAGGAAGGTTTCGCATGAACCGCTCCAGTCGCTCCCCGTACCAGAACGCCAACTCCCGCTCCTCGGCCTCCGCCCGCTCCTACGGATCCCGCTCCGGCGGCAGCTCCTTCTACGGCGACCGGCCCGCCGGCGGCCGGAGCTCCCGTCAGGGCTCGTCCGCTCAGGGCGAGTTCGCGATGCCGGTGAGCACCACCCCGGCGCTGCCGGCCGTCGAGTCGTTCGACGAGCTGGACATGCCGAAGGCGCTGCTGTCGGTGCTGACCCGGCAGGGCGTCACCGCGCCGTTCCCGATCCAGGCCGCGACGCTGCCGAACTCGCTGGCCGGCCGTGACGTCCTCGGACGTGGCCGCACCGGCTCCGGAAAGACCATCGCGTTCGGCCTCGCCGTGCTGGCCCGCACCGCCGGGCAGAAGGCCGAGCCGCGCCGGCCGCTGGCCCTGGTGCTGGTTCCCACCCGTGAGCTCGCGCAGCAGGTCACCGATGCCCTCACCCCGTTCGCCCACGCGGTTCGGCTGCGGATGGCGACGGTGGTGGGCGGAATGTCGATCGGCCGCCAGGCGCAGGCGCTGAACCGGGGTGCGGAGGTCGTGGTGGCCACCCCCGGCCGGCTCAAGGACCTGATCCAGCGGGGCGACTGCCAGCTGGACGGGGTCGGCATCACGGTGCTCGACGAGGCCGACCAGATGGCCGACATGGGCTTCCTGCCGCAGGTCACCGAACTCCTCGCCCAGGTCGCCGAGGGCTGCCAGACGATGCTGTTCTCCGCCACCCTGGACCGCAACGTCGACCGCCTGGTGCGGCGCTTCCTCAAGGACCCGGTCACCCACTCGGTCGACCCGTCCGCCGGGGCGGTCAGCACCATGGAGCACCACGTGCTGCACGTGCAGAACTTCGACAAGAACGCCACGATCGCCCACATCGCCTCCCGTGACGGCGGGGTGATCATGTTCATTGACACCAAGCACGGCGCGGACCGCCTGGTCGAGGACCTCCTCGCGAACGGGGTGAAGGCCGCGGCCCTGCACGGCGGCAAGTCCCAGCCCCAGCGCACCCGCACCCTGGAGCAGTTCCGCAACGGCCAGGTCACCGCGCTGATCGCGACCAACGTCGCCGCACGCGGCATCCACGTCGACGGGCTCGACCTGGTCGTCAACCTGGACCCGCCCAGCGACCACAAGGACTACCTGCACCGCGGCGGGCGCACCGCCCGCGCGGGGGAGTCCGGCACCGTCGTCACGCTGGTGCTGCCCAACCAGCGCCGCGAGATGGCCCGCATGATGACCACGGCCGCCATCACCCCCGTCACCACCCGGGTCAGCGCCGGCGACGAGGAACTGGCCCGCATCACCGGCGCCCGCGTGCCCACCGGCATCCCCACCGTGATCGCGGCCCCCGTCGTCGAACGCCCCCGCCGCAGCGCGTCCACGAGCCGCGGCCGCCGCAGCCGCCCCGCCTACGCGGGATCCGACGCCCGCGCAACCGCCACAGGCCGCGACAACCAGGGCTCCTCCGGCCGCCGCCGGGCACCCCGCCGCGTCGCCCTCGCCGCCTAGCGCGTACGTGGGGGCTCGGACTGCCGCCGCAGTCCGGGCCCCCACCACCCACCAAGCGCAGAGCAGTCTCGGCCCGCTCCGGCCCACCCGCCGGCCGTTCCACCGCCAGTGCCCTGACTACCGCCGGTCCCGGCGGTGGATACGCGAAGGAGTCTGCCCATGACCATCACCCTCGAACGCCCCGCGACCACCGCCACGGTCGGCGACCTCATGAATTGCCCGGAGCTGCAGATCAGCGACGACGTCATGGTCGACATGGCGATGGACATCCTGCAGAGCTCCGGTGCCGACCACCTCCTGGTTCGCGACGACGACGGCCGCTGCGCGGGGTTGCTGACCCGCCTGCACCTGGCGCCGTTCCAGACCCGCTCCCGGTCCACCGAGCGCACCCCGGTGCGCGACATCGTCCTCGACCGGGCCCCGTTCGCCACCGCCGACATGTCCGCCGCCACTGCGGCCGCCGCCATGCGTTCCCGCGGCCTGGTCGTGTGGCCGGTGGTGGACCACGACGGCCACGCCATCGGCCTGCTCAGCTTCTAGGCCCGGCGCGTCGGCGCCGACGCGCCGGCCATCGCGGTATCCGCCCGCAGCGCGCTTCGCCCCTACCAGCGGATGCGCCGGGCCGGTGCGGCCTCACGCGAACCTGGAATCCCCCTGCGCGGAAGCGGTCTGCGTGGTCCGCGCCGTGAAGCAGGGTGTCGGGCGGCCGGGCCGGTGGAGAGCGGTCGGCCGGCGAACCGGAACCAAGGGGCTCGTGTCCCGGGCGGCCTGCGGTGAGCACCTGCTCACCGCGGGCCGGTTTCGTCGGCCTGGATGGCTGGGTCAGGTGTCGGCGGAGGGTTCCTGGCCGTGTGGGGAGCGGCGGAGCTGCTCGTTGATGCGCAGGGCTTCCTCAAGTTGGTCTTCGAGGATGATGATGCGGCAGGCGGCGTCGACGGCGGTGCCCTGGTCGACGAGGTCGCGGGCGCGCATCGCGATCCGAAGCTGGTAACGGGAGTAGCGGCGGTGACCGCCGTCGGAGCGCAGGGGGGTGATGAGGCCCTGCTCGCCGAGCGAGCGCAGGAAGCCGGGGGTGGTGCCGGTCATCTCGGCGGCGCGGCCCATGGTGTAGGCGGGGTAGTCGTCATCGTCGAACGAGCTGACGGCGTCGGGGGTGTGGGGTCGGATGGTTGCCGTGGTCACTGCACCTCTTCTTGTTGTTGTCCGGGGGCGCGCTGAGGGGCCCCGGGGCCGTTTCGGCTCCCGGGGCCCCGAAGGGTTTTACACCATCTGTCGGCCTGTGGCCGACTTCCTCATGTCCGCCTCGCCCCGGGGGAGGGGGCGTGCGGGGATCGCGTATGCGTGACCGGAAACCACCGTCCTTGCCTTGGGGTCTTCGGAATCCGCCCGGGTGATGCCTCACGGGCCGGGCGATCCTGATGGCGCTGTGTCCCCTCCGTTCATCCTCTGTACTGACCGATTACTGCGAACTGCGGGTACTTCCACTACCGGGTACTGCGACCTGCTCGGAACTGCGGTGCTGCTGGTACTGCGAACTGCGTGGTAGTGCCAACTACCCGGTGCTGCTGTGGCGGTCCTGGTGGTCCGCCGGTTCCGGCAGCCAGCCCCGTCGCCCGTCCTGCTGAACCGCTCGGCTTGGAACCCCACTGCCGGACTCCCAGCACGCGCGCCCGCAGTCTTGGGCGCCTTCACTGGGATACCGCGTACTGCGACTGCCGGTACTGCGCAACTCAACTTCACCTGCTGGTAATGCACTTACCGAACTGCGGTACCGCTCGGTGGTGGCCCCTGATACCTGCGGGCCGCCCGGCCCGGTCGCCGGTCCTGTCGCCTTAATGCACCATCCCTGGCTTCAGGGCCCTGCAACCGTGCCGACCTGCGAACTTCTTTACCTGCTGCCCGCCAGTTCGTGTCTGGCGGGTACCGCTCGACCTCGTCTACGAGAGAAACACTAACCACGGTGTGCGGCAATGTCTACTCCGACGGGCATAGATTTTGCGGTGTCGGTCGGGGAGGTAGTCTTCGGCCCGCGCAGGGCAGCGCAGGGCAGGGCAGGGCGGCCGGTCGCCGCAGCCGCGCCAGGACGGAGGACGCCGCGTCCGGCGGCCACGACGACGAATGGACGGGAGGCGAGCGGTGGAAGGGCAGCAGGCCGCGCGGCAGGTGCGCACCCCCGACCCCGACACCCAGGTGTCGCTGGCGGCGGCCATCTCCGAAGCTGTCCGCGACCGCGACGAGCGGGTCCTGCGCCGGCTTCTCGCCCGCTTCGCCGAGCAGGCCGCCCTCACCGACCTGCCCGCCCTGCGCGACGCCATCGACACCACCGGGCAGCACGGCGACCGCCCGCCGGAAACCCGTTAGGCCGAGCCGGCCCGCCGCGCTCCCGGATCAGAAGGCGCGGGCGACGGCGTCGCAGGTCAGGCAGACGTACCCGGCCCAGCGCGGCGGATACCAGCCCTGTCCGGGCCGCTGCGGGCTCCACCGGTCGACCACCATGGACGAGGTGTCCATTCCGCACACGGTCAGCGCCCCCGGGCCGCCGGTGGCCTTCGGCTCCGATGGTGCGGCGTGTACTTGCCGCACCGACATGGCATCGACCTGGTCGTCGCCGATCCCCAGGACGAGGGTGTCCAGCGGCTCGACCAGTTCCAGCAGAACCACGATGCCCATGGGTCAACCGTGCGCGCGCCCGGCCGCGAACGCGACCGCGCCGGGGCGCGGGGTGGTCGGCGGTGGGCCACGCCGGCCACCCCGCGCGCGGCTCGCCGCGCCGAGGTGGCGTTCATCGGTGTCGCTGAGCGGCGCCCCGGGGCGGCGCACCAAGGCCCGGTGTGCGGAGGAAGGAGGCCCCGAGCGCGCCCCGGGGCCAGGCGGTGATGGCCTCGCGTTCGGGCCTTGGCCGTGATGGTGATCTCGCGGGGGTGGGCCTTCTTGCACAGTTCGAGAACTGAGTGTCCCGAGCCACTTCCTTGTATGCGGTTGCCCACGGAGTGTGGCTGAGGGGTGCAGCGGAAGGGGGATCGGTGGGGACTTGCCGGGGGCCAAGCGTTGCACACCATTGCCTCTGAGTCGCCTTTCGCGGAACGAACAGCGCGGGCTGTCTACCGTCTGACGTGCAGCGATGGTTATGGCCGGGCGACCGGGGGTCAAGGGGGCACAGGTTCAAATCCTGTCGTCCCGACTGGAGTTCGCTCCATTGTCGCAGGTCAGAGGCCGTTTTCTCGTTCGCAGGGAAGCGGCCTCTGGCGCTTCCTGAAGCCTGCCTCTCACATTCGCCTCACGGTTTTCACGGTTCGACGGCGGGGGCCTGGGATTGCTCGGCGCCACGAGCCGTGGCTGTATGCGCTTCTTCTCCTTACGTCGGATTTGTCGATCGCCGCAATGGGCTGGATGGTTGCTCGCCGTGATTGACGATTCTGGCCAGAGGGTTCGCACTTGACTCATCTGCCGCCGATCAAGTGCGCGCCGACCGTGTCGAGCGTGAGGGAGCTGGGGCTTCTCCCAACTGATTCGTGTTCTCCGGGGGCTGGTCTGGAAGCCGCTACCGAGTTGTCGGGGGATGATTCGAGTGGCGGTCAGATGCCGGCGGCGGTGCGGACGGCCCGTACGGTGCCGTCGGGGTCAGGGTCGGTGACGGCCAAGCGGGCGTACGGCGAGGAGCGCCACAGGTCGACGCAGACGGCGGGCCGGCGGGCCCGGACCCGTACGGCCGAAAAGTCCTCCCCCAGGGGATGCGGACGGACGCCGTAGGACAGGACGCCGGGAATCCAGGTACCCCGTCCCCGCACGCCGCGCAGAGCACGCCACCAGTCGGGCTCGACGCTCACCTGATGGATCGCGGACACGGGCACGCGGACCTCACGGCGACGCGCCGCGGCCCTCTCCCACCACGACAGGTCGACGATCAGGTCATCGCCCTTCACCACGAGTCGCGCCATCGCTCCTCCGTACCGCCGTCCGGCATCACGCCGGTCGTTGGCCTCGGGACGTCACCCGGCCGCGGGACGGCGCCGACGCCGTCCCCGCCCCTGCGATCCGGTACGGTCCTCGCCCGCACCAACCATCTCCTTCCCGACCTGGCCACCACCATGCCCGCCGGCTGCGCCCACCTTCGCGTCGACCTGGCGGGGTAGGACAGGGTGATCGATGCGGGGCACCCTCCGCCGCTGCTCCGGACTCCGGACGGCCGCCGTCGAGGTGGCCTGCGGGGCGGTGCTCGAACGCCGTCCCGCAGACCCAGTACCGGGCCTCGGCGCTGCACTCGCCCACCACGGTGGCGAGCCGCTCGATGACGCGGCGACGTTCTGACTCGCTCGCGCCGAGTCGGCAAGCAACGGGCCGAAGTAGCGTGGTTGCTGGTCCGGTCGGTGCGGACCTGCACGGATCGCGGCGGGAGCTGGGCTCGCGACCCCTACCCGGTCGGGCTGGAGAGTGCGACGACCGGTCGGAGTACGGTGGGGACACCGGGGTGGTTCGGATGCCCGGTGTCCGCGGCGACGTCCCCCCTGGTGAGTGGGCTCTTCCCGGGCGTGCAGATGGGTGGCGGGCCATGGCGGAGGACTGCGACACGTCGTTCCCGGCGTTCCTGCCGGACCGGTTCCGCGAGTCGGCAAGACCGGTTTCGGTTCTGCTGAGTCCGGAGACGACGCGGTCGCGCGCGGGGACGCTCGATGGCGCGTGGTGGTCTCGTTCCCGTGACGTCGATGCCGAGCCGCCCGGCCTGGTCCCCGGGCTGACCGAGCAGCTGAGTACTGTCACGAGCATCGGCCTGGATACGGACGGGTGGGACGACATCCCCGCCCCTCCGGTCGTCGACGGCCGGTCCGTGTACAGCAACTGGTACCCGTTCGGGGACGACACGATGATCATCACGCGGGTGATCGCGTCCTTTCACGCTGCTCGTCGTCCCTCCGCGGGCAAGCCTCGACGCGGCCCGTGCCGCCACGGTGCGGGCGGTCGAGGTCGGCGGCACCGACTCGGCGCAGCGGATCCCCGTCGCCACCGGCATCAGCTCCGAGCCTTCCGGCGAAATCGTTCTGACCGATGCGCCACCCGTCGTACGAGGTGTACGGGTGGCAGGAAGCACGGTGGAGACATGTCCGTCTACGTGAAACTCTCGGTCGAGGCCAGGTCACCGTCCGAGCCGTCCAAGGGGCCGTTGGACATGCAGTACCAGGACGTCCCCGGCGGCCTCACCTACGAGTACGACCTGCATCCGAGCGGAGCGCTGCGGATCCTGCGCGTCTTCGACGACACACCGCACGCGGTCGAGGTTTGCTTCAGCCCCGGGGCGTGGCTTGAGGTCGCGGGCACCTATCTGCGAAGTGGTTCCGCATACTGATCCGCGGGTCCTGCCGGCGCACCCCCACTGAGTGCCACCCGGCGGGACCGGGGTCTCGGCGGAGTCGGTTCGGCTGGACCCGTCGGGCTTTCGGCCGCACGGCCGGCGTCTGTCCCGGGCGGCTCGATCGGACCGACAGCTACGGTGGTGAACTGACGCGACGGTATTCGTGCACCCGGCGGGCCCGAATGCGCGCTTTACCGGAGTATCCTGGAAAGTAGCCGGAGAACTTACCGGACAGGACGATCGCGAGGAGGTGCATATGCAGATCAGAGAAGCAGGAGCCCTGATTCTGTGGCTCGTGATCGCGAAATCCCAACCCAGCCCTTCGGCCGGGGGATAGCGGGACCACTTGGGTGCCGGGGGCACAGGTACAAATCCTGTTGTTCGGATCAGCGTTTATACAGGGCATGGGCCGTTTCCGCAGTGATGCGGGGCGGCCTTTTTTGTTGGTTTCGCCAGGTGGCAGTCGCAATGTGATCCCGGCGCGCTGCCATAAGCGCTCGGGCCGTTTCTCGCCCCCGCGATCTGGCAGGTGTCCGAGCGGCTCGGGAATACCGTAGAAGCACGTCCGTTTCCTCGCCCGGTGACCGTCCGGCGCCGCAATCGCTGGGAGCCGGCTGATCGGGTACGGATTTGTTGCAGGCGGCCCCGACAGCTCCGGCGGGCTACCCGCGGTGCGGCGCGCAATCGGCGTGCCGACGGGTCCGCTCCCTGTCAACGGGAGGAGACGTGATGAGCCCCGACGGGCAGCGTCCCGTAGTGGTCGGAGTCGATCCCGAACACCCCAGCCGCAGGGTGCTCGCCTGGGCTGCCGAATGCGCGGTGGCGGCCTGGGCGAGCGGACCTGGGCTGCGGCGCGGTCGCCGATGTCCGCAGGGGTGACCATCACGGCCGGCAGTACGCCGAGGGTGTCGACCACCCTCGTCCCTCCGCACCGTCGCGGTGCGGCACCATTGACCCAGGGCCGGTGACACAGGGTGACGGTGATGTGCGGGGAGATGGTGACCCCGGCCTTGGTTGACGATCCGCTCCGAGCGGGGTCGGTGCAACCCATGGCCGGGGAGCTTGGACCGGTTCGGCCTCGACTCGGGGCAGTTCGGCTGTTCTCCCCGCCGGAGCCGGGGCAGCGGCCGGAGAACGGGATTTCGGGGTCACGCCGTCCGGCACCCTATTATTGCTTCCCGGGCCTGTGGACCTGGTCCCCGGCTCGCCAGGTACGGAGAGGCGTCACCCGGCCTGCTGCCGATGCGTACCGAGGAAACACATGAGCACCGAAAAGTCCGTCCCCGTCCTGCAGGTCCTCAATGAGGCCGGCCGCCGACGGACCTTCGCCGTGATCAGCCACCCGGACGCGGGCAAGTCCACGCTCACCGAGGCGCTGGCGCTGCACGCGCGGGCGATCACGTCCGCCGGTGCGGTGCACGCCAAGGGTGACCGGCGCGGCGTGACCAGCGACTGGATGGAGCTGGAGCGCGAGCGCGGTATCTCGGTGACCTCGGCCGCACTGCAGTTCGGCTATCGCGACCACGTGATGAACCTGGTCGACACCCCCGGCCACGCCGACTTCTCCGAGGACACCTACCGGGTGCTGGCCGCCGTCGACTGCGCGATCATGCTGGTCGACGCGGCGAAGGGCCTGGAGGAGCAGACCCGCAAGCTTTTCGCGGTCTGCCGCCATCGCGGCGTCCCCGTGATCACCTTCATCAACAAGTGGGACCGGCGCGGCCGGGATGCGCTCACCCTGCTGGAGGACATCGAGACGCACCTCGGGATCACCCCCGTCCCGGTCGTCTGGCCGGTCGGCACCGCGGGCGACCTGCGCGGCCTGGTCGAGGCGGGGAACACCGAGCAGATGCTGCGCTACACCAAGGTGCCGGCCGGCACGCACGCCGCCCTTGAGGAGCAGCTCACCTCCGAGACGGCCGCCGAGCAGGAGGGCGAAGCCTGGACGACCGCGCTGGAGGAACTGGAGCTGGTGCTCTCCTCCGGCCCCGGCTACGACCAGGAGGCCTTCGAGGCCGGCAAGATCAGCCCGGTCTTCTTCGGCGCCGCGCTGACCAACATCGGTGTGAAGCTCCTGCTGGACGCCGTGGTCGACCTCGCTCCGGCTCCCGGGCCCCGTCCGCTGGCCAAGGGCGGCAGCCGTGAGGTCGGCGAGGAGTTCTCCGGCCTGGTGTTCAAGATCCAGGCGAACATGGACCCGGCCCATCGCGACCGGATCGCCTTCGTCCGGGTCTGCTCGGGCGTCTTCGAGCGCGGCATGCACGTCACGCGGGCGCTCAGCGGTCGCTCCTTCGCGACCAAGTACGCGCACACCGTCTTCGGGGCCGAGCGCACCGTGGTCGACACCGCGTACCCGGGCGACGTGGTCGGCCTGATCAACGCGAGCGCGCTGCGGGTCGGCGACACCCTCTACACCGGCAGGAAGGCCGAGTTCCCCGCGCTGCCCGCCTTCGCCCCCGAGTACTTCGCGGTGGCGCGGCCCAAGGACATCAGCCGTTCCAAGCAGTTCCGCAAGGGCGTCGCCCAACTCGACGAGGAAGGCGTGATCCAGGTACTGGTCTCCAACCGGCGTGGCGATCAGGCACCGGTCATGGCTGCGGTCGGCCCGATGCAGTTCGACGTGATCCTGCACCGGATGGAGCACGAGTTCTCCTCCCCGATCATCCTCGACCAGCTCTCCTACCGCTTGGCCCGGATCACCGACGCCGACGGCGCCGCGGCCCTGGCCAAGGCCCGCCTGACCAACGGCGAGGTGCTCACCCGCCGCTCGGACGGCGTGCTGCTGGCCCTGTTCGCCGACAAGTGGCACCTGAACGCCTTCCAGCGCGCCCAGCCCGACATCCTGCTCCAGCCGCTGATCGCCACGACGGACTGATCACCGGACAGACCTGTCGGCACCCGCAGGGCGGCGCGCGCCGGAAGGCCGCCCGGCGGCGGCCGCAAGCGGGGCGTGGCCGCCGAGGAGCGGTGGGGCCGCCTGCGCGCCCGACCGGTCGGGCGCGCAGGAAGGCCGACGACACCACTGCCGCGGGTGGACTCGCGCGCGGCAGTGGTGTGGTGCGACGGCACGTGGGCTGCGGCGCGGGTGGGTCAGAGGATGAGGTAGACCGCGGCCACCAGGACGACGCCCAGGGCGGCCAGGGCGGTGCAGAGGATGACGATGTTGCGGGCCTGCTGGTCGGGTGGGGTCGGCGGGGTCCAGCGGGGTGGGGACGGGACCGGCGGAGGCGCGGGTCGTCGGTCGGGTGGTGGGAGGTCGGGCGGGGCGGAGGGGCGTGGGGGATCGGTGGGTGGGGTGAGGGTGCCGGGAGGGAGTTCGTGGAGGAGGCGTTGCCACAGTTCGGGCGGGAGGTCGGGGGGTGCGGTCTTGGCGCCGGGGGGCGGGACCAGGCAGCGCAGCAGCTCGGGTTCGACCGTGGTGCCCTCGTGGAGGAGCGCGTTCAGCAGGGCGTCGAGGGCGGGTGCGTGGCGCCGGTCGCGGACGTGCGGGGTGACGGCCCACTGGAACAACCAGGCGGCGCGGCGGGCGAGTTCGGTGGTGGACTCGGCCGTCGGGTCGGGCCGGTCCCGGTCGGTGCGGTAGATGTAGAGCCGCTGGTCCAGGACCTCCGCGCAGAGGCGGTGTTCGTCCTCCGGGTGCCGCTGGGGGCTGCGGCGGTGGAGGACGAGCAGCAGGCGGCGGGTGGCCGGGTCGGGCAGGTCCTCCTCGCGCAGGATGTCGAGCAGGCCCCGGTCGCCGATGCCGTCGGCCAGCCGTAGCAGGTAGGGCAGCAGGTCGTTGGTCGAACCGGGCCGGAGCAGGGCCCGGCGCAGTTTCTCGGTGGGCGGCAGCGCCGGCGGGGCGAGGCGTTCGGGCGGAGCGTAGACGGGCTGGTCATCGAGGTCCGGGGTGGGATCCGGCACGGGGTCCGGCACCGGGAACGGGCCGGGGTCCGGCACCGGGAACGGGGCGGGGACCGGTACCGGGAGCGGGGTGGGATCCGGCACGGGGAACGGGTCGGGGTCCGGGGTGGGGTCCGGGTCGGGGTCCGGCCGGGTGTGCTTGGGCCGCGGGTCGGCCGCCCGGATGCCGAGGGTGCGGGCGAGGCGCCGTAGGCGCTCCTCGGCCGGCCAGTTCGCGGCGTCCCTCAGCTCGCCGGTCAGTTCGGGCAGACCGGCCGCCCGGCGGTCGGTGGTCTCCAGGCAGCGTTCGACCAGGCGGGCCGCCAGCTCGTGGGCGCGGTCGGCCTCGGGGCGTCGCGGGTCCACCCGGGAGCGGGGCTGCTGCTGCCCGGAGTCGGTCGCCCAGTCGGCGACCCAGGTGACCAGCAGGTCGTGGCGGTCCGTCACGTCGTAGGTCGCGAAGGTCCACGGCTGCTGGAGCCAGGTGTGGCCGAAGATCTCGTGCAGGCCGCTGATCACCGCGGCGGACGGGTTCCGTTCGGGCCAGCCCGGCAGGGCGTCGCTGCGCAGGGAGAGCCGATGCCTCGGACGGCGCAGCAGGGCCGCGGTGGCGACGGTGAGCGCGTCGGTCACCCCGGCGATCCGGGCCGGGGTGTCGGCCCAGGTCTGTTCGGCACTGTCCCGCAACAGGGCCCGGGAGACGGGCGGGCAGCGGTCGGTGGCCTCCTCGGCGAACCGCTTCGTGCCGAACGACCAGTCGCGCAGCGCCAGGGAGAGCCGGGCGCCGAGCACCTCCTGGGGGCCGAGCAGCAGGTGGCAGGCGGTGTTGGGTCGCCCGCCCGGGTCGGCGGTCGGCCACCGCCGGATGACCGCCGCCTCGCCGCGCTTGGTGACCGTCCGGACCAGGCTGGGGCGCAGCGCGCCGTCCACCCTGAGCAGCGGGGCGAGCTCGCGGGCGAGCTCGTCGGCGCGTTCCGGCGGGCAGGACCACGCGGCGGCGGCGATGCCAGAGCCGCGCCGCCCCAGATTGCCCTGCCAGCGGAACACGATCTGGTCGACGGTGCTGTCCGGGACGGCGGTGCCGGGGGCGCTCATCCGGTCACCTCCCCGGGGGCGTGGCCGTCGGCCAGCTCGATGATGCCGTGCATGGCGAGCAGTGAGATCAGCGGCTCCAGCACCCGCTGCGCCCGGACACCGCGCGGGTAGCGGCTGTCCTCCTGCCGCCCGCCGGTGGCGGAGGAGATGTGCAGGGTGCAGTGCAGGGCGGTGTCGAAGGGGCGCAGCCAGGCCTTCCCGGCGTGGCGGTGCAGCAGCGCGTACACGTCGCGGCTCTCCTCGAAGAGCTGTCGGCGGCTCAGCGGTGGGTGGCCCGGCTCGGTCAGCCACCGGTCCACGGGGGGCTCGGAGCGCAGCAGGTCGGCCTTGGCGACCACGACGGCCGAGGGGACGGTGAGGTACGGGCCGTTGCGGGGGATGCGGTCCAGGGCGGTGGCGAACGCCGGGTCCCCGTCCCGGTTGACGTGCAGGCCGAGCGCGGTGCGGATCTCGTCGAGCTGCGGCAGCGGCATGGCGAGGGTGGGGTCGACGACGAAGACCAGGGCGTCGATGCCGAGGAGGAACCGCAGCAGCGCGTCGGTGCGCAGGAGGTCCTCGCCGGCGAGGTCGAAGAAGGCCAGCGGGCGGACCCGGCCGCGGGCGTCGGTGATCAGCAGGGACTCCACGAAGCGGGCGGACTCGTTGGCGCCGAGCCCGGCGGTGTGGGCGATCACGTTGCCGTCGCGCAGCGGCACCACGCGGTCGTTGAGGAAGCTGGCGTGCTGCTCCGGGTTGACGGACTGCCAGCTGACGCCGTAGGGCTTCAGCCGGTCGTCGGCGATCTCGGCGATCATCTGGGTCAGCAGGTGGCTCTTCCCGGTGTTCGACTGGCCGATCATGGCGACGGTCAGCGGACGCCCGTTGGTCAGGTAGGGGACGGGGATGTGGTGCGGCCTCGTCGTCGGACCGCCCTCGCAGAGCTGGAAGGCGCCGCGCAGCTCGTCGGCGAGGACCCGCGGGTTCTGCTGGTCGGAGAACCGGTAGGGCTGGAGGTCCTGGACGGCGTCGGGTGCGTAGAGGGCGTTCGGGTCGAACCGGATGGGTTCCAGGCAGTAGGGGCAGAGCACGCCGCCGGGGTCGGCGGCCGGGGACCCGTACGGCGCACCGTCCGGGCCGGCCGTCGCGTTCTGGTCGGCGTCCGCCGGGGCGCCGTACCCGGGGAACGCGGCGTACCCGGGCAGCCCGGTGTCGCCGGGGTGCTTGAGGGCGACGGCCCGGTCGAACTCGGCGCGGTGCCGGCCGAGGCCGTCGCCGTCGCCGCCGCCGGCGGTGCGGCCCGCGTCCGGGCGCCGGTCGGGCGCGAGCAGGCCGAGGAGCGCGGCCGGGGTGGGCCGGTCGGCGGCGCGGGGGGCGAAGGAGGACCGCATGGTGTGGGCGAGCGAGCGGTGGTCCGCGAGGTCGGCGGGCTCCCGGTCCGGGTCGCCGGGCCGCCCGGTGACCAGGCGGTACATCACCTGGGCGGCGCTCCACAGGGCGTCCCGCGGGTCGTTGTGCCCGGTGCCGCCGCGTACCTCCGGCGAGGCGTACGGCGCGGGGCCGCGCGGGGTGCGCGGCCGTCCCGTGTGGGCCACCGCGTCCAGGCCCCACAGCTGGACGGCCCGGCCGTCCCAGCGGACACCGGCGGGGGTGATGCCGTGGTGGACGAGGCCGAGTTCGGCCAGCAGGGCGGTGGCGTCGACGAGGTCCCGTTCGACGGTGCGCAGCTGGGTGACGGCGAGGCCGTGCAGCCGTTCGGCCGGGGTGCCGCGCGGCGGCCGGTAGAGCACGAACGGCTCGGCGACGTCCAGGTCGTAGCCGATCACCACGGGGAAGAGCCGGGCGAACTCGCTGTCCGCGAACGTGCGGTGCAGCCGCAGGGCGGTCGCCGCCTCGGTGTCCAGCGCGTCGCGGGCGGCGTCCGTGACCCCCGTCCCGGGGGAGGCCGCCGCCCGGACCTGCACGCACTTGACCGTGCCGTCGAGCAGCGTGTTCCGCATCAGGGGGGCGGCGCGGACCACCGGCCCGGCCGGGTCGGGGCCGAACCGCGCGGTGGCGAGCAGGCGTCGCCCGGCGGGCGTCAGGTAGGGCAGGTCGACGTCCTTGGGGCGGCCGGGGTCGCCGGGGCTGCGCGGCCGGACGGGCCCGGTGGTGCTCACCACTGCTCCTCCTCCTCGGGCAGCGAGACCTGCCGCTGCCGGACGGTCTCGACGACGCCGGCCCGCAGCGCGGTGAGCCGCAGTTGCCCGGCGTAGCGGCCGGCCGCCGTCCGGACGTCCCGGACCTCGGGGCGGCCGGGCGACGTCCGGTGCGCGCCGGAGCCGTCCTGGGTGGCCTCCGGGGCGAACCGGATCAGGGCGACGGCGTCGGGGTTGCGGCTGAGCAGGTCCAACTGCTCGGCCGAGTTCAGCTGCAGCAGGCCCTGGCCGTCCTGGTCGGGGCCGGCCGCGTCGGCGGCCCGGCGGATGTCGATGCCGAGCAGCCCGGCCGGGCCGCTGCGGGCCCGGTGCGGCGCGGCGAACGGCGGGGCGGGCAGGACGTCGTTGCGCCGCAGATGGTCACGGGCCACCGCGAGCAGCTCGCGCACCCGCTCGGCGATCCGCTCCTGGGCGGCGTCGCCGGCGTGGCCGCGCTCGACCGCGCCCCAGTAGGGCTCCAGGGCGGTCAGTGTGGCGTCCGTGAGGTCACCGGCCAGGGTCGGTACCAGGTCGGGGCCGCCCTTGGCCTCCCCGCGCTCCAGCCAGCGCGGGCCCGCGGCGGCGGTGCCGGGCAGGGGCCCTGCGGGGCGGAAGGGGGCGGCCGTCCGGGCCTCCTCCCGCCGCCCGGTGTCGCCTCCGGAGGGGACGCTGGTCCAGTCGTACTCGTCCGGCTCGTCCGGTTCGTCGTACTGGTTGTGGTCGCCCCGCCCGTACGGGGTGGACGCGTCCCCGGGCTCGTCGTCGGCGGTGCGGCCGAGCCAGTCGTCGTCGCTCTCCGCCATGGCCTGGGGCGGGTCGGCCCCGAGGTCGCGGGTGGCCTCCTCCTCGGCGGCGGTGACCGAGGCGCGGAGCACCCCGACCACCGACAGCGCCGCGTCGGCGCAGTACCGGCGCTCCTCGACGGCCCAGAACTCGCGCAGGGCGCGGGCGAGGAGCTCGTCCAGGCCGTTCAGTCCGTCCTGCAGCGGTGTCACACCGCGTTCCAGGCCCCAGCGCTGGGCGTGGTCGTGCCAGGTGCGCAGCAGCAGCCAGCCCCCGAGCCCGAGCCCGGCCGGCAGGCCGAGCGCGCCCGCCCAGACCGGCAGTCCGGCCGCGCCGGCGGCCGCGGCCGCCGCCGCGGCCCCGAGGAGGGCCGCCATGCCGAACCGGCCGGCGTCGGAGGCCCGGCCCGGGCCGCCGGGCAGCCGGGTGACGGCCCGCAGCATGCCGAGCACGAGCAGCACCGGGACGGTGAGCGCGGCCGGCAGCGCCGGCCAGGTCCAGACCCCGCCGAGCGCGCCGGCCAGCCCCGTCAGGGCCAGTACGCCGGAGCCGGGCGGGTCGGGCGGCAGCGGACGGTCGGGTGGCGCGGACTCCCGCAGCCGGTCCAGTTCGGCGATCCGCGGGGCGTTGGAGAGCGGCTGCACCTGCTCGGCGAGCAGCGACAACTGCTGCTCCACCGAGCGCAGCGACAGGCCGTCGCGCAGCAGCCCGAGGGCGAGGCTGCGCAGGCTCTCGCCGATCTGCTCACCACTGGTGGTGGCGGGATCCACGGCGACGCCCAGCCGGGCGAGCCTGGTCGCGGACTCGGCCCCGGACTGTGCGCCGACGGTGCCGCCGTCGCTGCGCAGCACCTTGCCGATCAGACTGCCGTAGCGGTCGAGCGCCGACCGCGCCCGGTCGAGCGCGGACTCCAGCTCACGGCGGCCGGCCCCGTTGACGAGCCCGGCGGGGCTGCCGAGGGTGACCAGTTCGGCCTCGGCGTCCGACAGCGCGTCGACGACCTCGTGGCGTACCCGGGAGGTCTCGCCGCCGTCGACCGGCCGTCCCGGGGTGCCGGTGGTGGAACCGGCGACCAGACCGGCGAGGGTGGTGGGCAGGGTGGCGCCGGTCAGGACGGTCGGACCGGAGGTGTGCGAGCCGGCGAAGCGGAGCAGTGCTTCGTTCCAGGCCTGGCCGCGGACCTCGGGGGAGAGGCCGTGCTCCAGGACGCGCAGGGCCGGGGCGGCCACGCCGTCGGGCAGGGACCCGATCAACTCCAGTGTCTCGTCGAACAGTTCGGGCATCGCGAGGACGTCGACCAGGACGGCCAGGGCCTGCGGGTCGGCGTGCCCGGCCTGGTCGGCGGCGCCGTGACCGGCCTGGAGGTCGCCGGCCCAGAGCAGGCCCGCCTCGGGAGCGCGCAGGGTGGCGGGGCGCACCAGCCGGCGCTCCGCCGGGAGGTCCTCGTCGGAGCGGGCCGGGAGCCCGCCGACCAGCAGGCAGAGCACCCGGACCCGGCCGGGCGTGCGGTAGCCCATGATCTGCTCGAACCGGGTGCGGTGCTCGTCCAGCCCGGCGGGGGTGTCGACCACCAGGAAGCGCTGGTCGTGCGGTTGGGCCAGGCCCTGCGCCGCGAGCCGGGCCGAGACGGCCGCCCGCAGCACGGCGGGGTCCTCGCCGGCGAGTTCGGCGGTGCGCAGATCGAGGTGGACGACCGGCGCGGACTGCGACAGGGGAGTGCTCAAGCGGGCTCACCGCCCCGGCGCTCCGTGCCCGGCTCGCCCGGCTCGTCCCACCACGAGGAGGAGCGCGGCTCGTCGGGACCCTCCCGCGGGGGTTCGCCCCGGGCGGAGGACCGGTCGGTGCTGCGGTCGGTGTCCCACTCGGTGTCCCGGTCGGTGTCCCGGCCGGCGCGTCCCGTGGACCCGGTGCCCGGGGCGGGCTCCTCCCGCCGGTCCGCCGTCCGGTGGGAGGGCTTCGTCCAGTCGTCGTCGTACGCCGCCCCGGACCGGTCGGACCGGTCGTCGTACGCCGCCCCGGCCCGGTCGTCGTACGAGTCCCGCTCCCCACCGGCGGTGCCGTAGCGGTCGTCGTAGTCGTACGAGTCCCGCTCGCCGCCGGTGCGCTTCGGGGCAGGCTCCCGGGTGCGGTCGCGGCCCCGGCCGTCGGGTCGGTCGGCCGGTCGGGCGGTGCCGAAGTCGTCCTCCTCCCGCACCGGCGGGACGCGGGTGCCGTACGCCTCCTCGTCGGTGTCCTCGACGGCGCGCGGGGACAGCTCCCCGCGCTGGATGACGTCCAGCAGCGTCTCCAGGTTCGGCTGGACGGCCCGCTGGTCGCCGAACTCCAGCTTCAGCGCGGCCGGCAGGGTGTCCGCCCAGAACTGCCAGAGCGGGCGGAACCAGCCGTCGACCCGTTCCCCGCCGATCTCCCGGCGGGACCGGAGCATCCGAAGCTGCTCCGGGGCGATCTGCTCGACCAGCCGGACGAACAGCGGGTCCGGCCGGCTGGCGGAGCGGGTCAGCCCCACCGGGCGGGCCGCCATCAGCCGGCTGCAGTAGTCCTCGACCGTCCGTTCGTCGTCCAGCACCGTCCAGCGCTCGTAGGCGCGCAGCAGCTCGGCCCAGCTGGAGACCCCTTTCTGCTGCTCGCCGAGCCGCAGCCGCACGCCCGGCACGTCCAGGCCGCGCTCGCGGAACAGCCGCAGCCGGATCAGGTGCGGGGAGTCCTCCGGCCCCTCC
The DNA here is from genome assembly GCF_045208415.1 of Kitasatospora sp. NBC_01560. Taxonomy (NCBI): domain Bacteria; kingdom Bacillati; phylum Actinomycetota; class Actinomycetes; order Kitasatosporales; family Streptomycetaceae; genus Kitasatospora; species Kitasatospora sp. NBC_01560. Next base: position 7,214,227 of record NZ_CP109364.1, read on the forward strand.
AGCACGTCCACCTGTCCGTTCCAGAGCAGGCTCAGCAGCCGGTGCAGGATGAGCCGGCGGTCGGCCTCGGTGGAGACCAGCCAGTCGTCGCGGTGGCCGAGCCGCTGGCGCCAGCGCAGGACGTCGTCGCTCTGCTCGTTCTCCTTCGCCTTGGCCCACTGGCGCAGCATCTTGCGGGCCTCGGGCACCTGGGTGAGGCTCATCTCGCTGCGGAACAGCACGACCGTGATCGACTGCGTCTCGACGCCGCGGAACTCCGCCCGGGCGTCCTTCGGCAGCCGCAGCGCCTTGCGCAGGAAGTCCTCCACCTCGTCCGCGGACTTCACCCGCGGGTACGTCACCAGGGCCTTGAGCGGGCCGGTGCCCTCGGGCACGAACCCGGCCGGCAGCAGCCCGGCCAGCTTGCGGCCGAACTGCTCCAGCGCCTCCTTGCTGACCTGCTCGGCGTCCTCCGTGCTCCCGGCCGCCGCGGCCAGCAGCACCCCCATGGCGGGCAGCAGCGGGCGCTCCTCCAGCTGCTCCCCGCTCTCCGCGAAGAGCCGCTTGACGCCCGCCTCCACGGCGGTCTTCACCTCGCCGACCGCGTTGCCGGGGTTGCGCCGGCTCAGCGCGTTGGCGGAGCGCCACTCCTCGCCGCCGACGAGGCGCATCAGCAGCGCCGCCTCGTCCTCGGTCTCGGGCAGGCCCTCGCGCGCGGTGAGGCGGGTCACCAGGTCGTCGTAGAAGTGCTTGAGGTCGCGCTGCGGCGGCAGCAGGTAGGAGACGCCGGTGCGGTCCTCGTAGAGCGTCTGGGACTGCTCGGCGAACGCCCTCGGCTCGTCCCTGGCGTGGTTGCGGAAGGCCGTGGCGAGCCGGCCGACCTCGGCCTCCAGCGCGCGGGCGGTCGGCTCCCAGCGCTGCTGCTGGCTCTTCCAGCCCTCGTGCCACAGCTGCCGGCTGCGCCAGCGGTACCAGGCGTCCTGGGCCCGCAGCACGGCCTGGACCTCGTCGTCGCCCCAGCGCGGCTGGGCGAGCCCGCCCATGCGGCGCCGGATCCTCGGCGCGGACGGCGGCTGCTCCCGGGTGCCCGGCGGCAGCGGGGGCGTGTGGGTGCGCTGGTCGAGCAGGCCGAGGAAGCCGAGGCGGGCGAGGTCGTTGGCGTCCTGCGGCACGCCCCGCACGATCCGCTGCACGGTGAACGGGTCGACCTTCGCCAGCAGCCGGTCCACCGCCCTGCGGGGCGCGAAGTCCTTGGCCATCTCGGCCGTCCGGACCGCCACCTGCCGGGCCAGGTTGGCGAGTTCGGACTGCATGTCGCCGAGCCGGGCGGCCAGCCCGGCCTCGATGGCCGAGCTGCCGCGCGGCTCGGGAGACGGCGGCTGGATCTCCAGGGCGGGCCGCAGCAGGAGCTCCTCCAGGCCGGAGTCGGTGAACATCTGCTTCACCAGCTCCTCGGCGGAGTGGCCCGGGCGGTGCGTGCGGTCGTCGAGCTGCTGGACGGAGGCGCGCAGGATGCGGCCGGAGACGAGCGAGGCCAGCTCGTCCACCGGTGCGGTCATCGAGGCGACCAGGCTGGTGGAGACGCCGCGGCGGCCGATGCCGGACGGCGCGGTGGCGGCGCGCTGCGTCCCGCGGTTGATGAAGCTCGCGGCGAAGGTCTGGTAGTCGTCGTCGGCCCGGGTGCGGGCGGTGCGGCCGTCACCGAGCTCGGTGCCGATCAGCGACATCACCAGCGACACCATCGAGCGGCGCAGGTCGTCCGGCCGGATGCCGGCGGTGCGGTTGAACAGGAAGGCCGTCGGCAGGATGCCGGTGCGCAGCCGGATCGGGGCGGTGTGCGGGTAGCGCACGCGCAGCGTCAGGTCCTCGTCCAGGTCGCCGAGTTCGGCTCCCTCCACCGGAGCGTTCTGCTCGTCGACCAGGCGGAAGAGGTCGACCAGGGCGCGGGCCGAGTTGAGTTCCGCCTCCCGGCCGCCGCCGCTCGCCGCCGGGAACGCGGAGGGCATCACCACCAGCGGGTAGATCTTGACGCCGTCGAAGCCCTTCTCCCGGAAGGCGTGGTTGATCAGGTACAGGTAGTCCAGGAAGATCCCGGCGCCGGTGCCGCCCGCGACGGAGAACGCCACGAAGACGTCGCAGCCGGAGACCGGGCCGCCGCCGAGCTGGCTGAGCACCCCGCCGGAGCGGGCGAGCGCGTCGATGGCCTGCATCAGCGGTTCCAGGACCGGGTCCAGCCCGCCGCGGAGGGTGCCGAACAGTCCCGCGCGGCCGACGGTGGGCAACTGGCCGGCGCCGTTCTTCAGCGGTACGACCCGCGGCTCGTTGTTGCGGGGCGGCAGCCAGGCGGCCGTCTCGTCGGGCAGGCTGGCCCGCAGCATCTTGGTGACGTCGGGCGAACTGTCGAAGTTCGGCAGCAGGTCGTGGGTGGAGCGCGAGGTGCGGCTGAAGACGGGACGCAGCGCCGGGGCGGCGGAGGCGTGCGGCAGCCTCGACAGGTCGGTTTCGCTGAAGTCGGCGTAGACGAACTGCAGGCAGTCCGGCAGCTGGTAGGGGGCCATGGCGCCGAGGCCGGTCAGTGCCGTGCCGTCCGGCCCGCAGAGTTCGGCGCGCAGCCGCCGGTCCAGCTCGGCGCCGACCAGGCCGCCGGTGCCGCCCAGGCCGACGAAGAGCATCGGCTGGAAGATCTTCATGTGTTCCGCCTCCATCCGGCCGCGCGGTGCGGCCGGTTCGGGGTGTGGGGTGGGTCGGGGTTGGCGTGGGTGGGGCGGGCGTGGATGGGGCGGGCGCCCCGGTCAGAGGTATTCGGAGGACGGCGTGGACGGTCCCGACGCGAACGGCCGTTCGTCGGACCGTGGTGGCGGCGGGGTCGGCCCGGTGCGGCGGCCCGCGCCGAGCCCGAGGCTCAGGCCGTCGGCGAGCGGGACGGGGTTGTCCGCGCTCAGTCGCGAGGGCGACCGGCGGCGGATCTCCAGCACCGCGCCGCCGTCCTGGCTGCGCTGCACCCGGTACGTGCCGCCGGGCCGGCGGACGATGCGCGGGTGCGGCCCGCCGACGCCGCTCACCTCGAACTCGTACCAGCCGTGGGAGCCGGCGGACGCGGTGTGCTTCCCGATCTCGCGCCCGCTGTCGTCGAACAGGAGCAGCTCCAGCCCGGCCGGGGTGCTGCGGTCGCGGGTGATCCGGCGACGGACCAGCAGGCCGAGCACGGCCAGCACCACGACGGCGCCGCCCAGCGCCAGGGCCCACCACCACTTCTCCAGGAAGGTCGGCGGCGGGGTGACGGTGAGGGAGAGCGGGCTGTCGACCAGCACCCGGTCCCGGTCGGAGGTGTCGACGACGGTGACCTTGCCCCCCACCGTCACGCCGTCGTCGCCGAGCAGCCGGCCGAACGCCTTGGCGCTGCCCACCGTCAGGGTGACGTCGACCGTGCGCGACTCCTTGGGCGCCAGCGTGACCGAGCCCGGGGACACCGTCAGCAGGCCGGCGGCGAGGTCGGTGACGGCCGGGCGCAGGGTGTGCGGCACCGCGTCGTCGTTGCGCAGGGTCAGGGTGCCCCCGACGCCGTCCCCGGGGTGGGCGCCGGCGCCGCCGTCCAGCGAGAACGACGCGGTGACCAGTGGCACCGCCGGGGAGACCACCGAGGCGGCCGGGCGGTTCTCGTCGGCGGCGAGGCCGGCGGCGGTCAGGGTGCCGGAGGCGGTGATCCGGCCGGTGGCGCCGGCCGGGACGGTGACGGTGCCGGTGAACGTGGCATCGCCGCCCTTCGCGTCCGGGACGGCGCCGTCGTCGGCCAGCGGGACCGGGACGGACGGGAAGCCCTCGCCCGCCAGGACGGCGGTGACGCCGAGGTCCTTGAGGTCCTGCTGGTCGGTGATCGCCAGGCCCTTGCGGGTCTGTAGCTTGAGCGTCACCACGGCCTTCTCGCCGGCCCGCGGCGACGGCGGGGTGAGCGTGATCGAGCTGTTCAGGGCGCCGCGCCAGAGCACGCTGACGCTGGCCAGCTGGTCCCGGTGCCCCTCGGGGGCGTCCAGGTGGACCCGCCAGTCGCCCGGCACCGGGTCGGTGATGCGCAGCGATTCGACGCTCTGGTTGCGGCCGGAGAACTCGAACGTCGAGTCGGGGTCGGACTCGGGCCCGGTGATCTGCTTCCCGGAGGGGTCGAAGTACGTCGCCGTGACCTGCGGGTCGCCCTTGTCGACCACGATGCTGCCGACGGTGGCGAGCGGGGAGATCCGCACCGGCAGGTCGGCCGGCGGGTGGCCGGTCTTGCCGGGCTCGGTACGCAAGCAGTGGGCGGCGGCGAAGGCGGCCTCCAGCGCGGTGCCGACGGCGCCCGAGTCCTGCACCACCGAGGCCCGGGGCTTGGCGCCGGGCAGGCTGACGCAGCCCTCCTGGAAGCCGCCGGCCGCCATCCGGTCCAGGGCGGCCCGGTCGATGTCCGCGCCGAAGCCGAGCGGCCAGATCTGGATGCCGGCGGCCTTGGCGGCGGCCAGTGCCCTGGTCAGCGCCTCCTCGCCGGCGGCGGCCCGGTGCGCCGGATCCCCGTACGCGGGGCTGTCGCTGACGTCCAGCTTGCCGTCCGTGAGGATGAACAGGACCCGGGGGACGGCCGGGTCGGTGCCGTCACCGAGCCGGCCGACGCCCTGGAGGACGGCGTTCGGGAAGTCGGTGCCCTGGCCCTCGTCGGGGGCGCGGCTGTGCAGCTTGGCGATGCAGGTGCCGATCCGGTCGCGGCCCGTGGCGTCGAGGACGGTCGGCGGGCAGACCTCGTCCACCGGGTGCTGGCCCGCGTTGTCCGCGCTGGCGAAGCCGAACACGCCCACCGTCGAGGCGGGGTGCACCTCGCCGAGGGCGATCCGGACGGCCGCGGCGCGCTCGCGTTCGAGGTCGGCGGGCTTGAGGCTGCCGGACTCGTCGACGGCGACGGCGTAGTTGACCGGGCCGATGGACGCCGACGGTGTGCCGGGCGCGGCCGCGGGCGCGGGATCGTCGGCGGCGGCCGGACCGGCGGGCAGGCCCGTGGTCAGCAGGGCCGCCGCCGCGACGACGGCCGCGGCGCGACCGAGGCAGTGGCGTGGCCGCCGGGGCCGGGCCGCGGCGGCCGTGGCGCGCCTGCGGGAGGGCCCGAGGGACAGGTGGTGCACCGTCATCTCCTCTGGATCAGGGTGCGTGCTCCCGGCCGACCGGCGTGGCCGGCCGGGGAATCGGCAGGTGGGGGCAGGAGGGTGCGTTCAGGCGAGCAGCAGCCCGGCGGTGGTGAGGGCGGCGCCGGGCGCGAGGCAGCCGACGCCCCAGCGGATCCAGCGGTACTTGGCGGCGAGGATGGTGCTGACGTCGACGGCCTGGACGAGCAGCCAGTCGACGGGGTCGCGGCCCGCCGCCGCGACCCGGTCGGCCAGCGCCGTCCGGCCCTCGGCCGGCAGCAGGTCACCGAAGTAGGTGACGCCCTCGTGATCGCGCTGGGTGCCGGTGCGGGGCAGGATCGCCCGGACCAGCGCCACGGCTCCGGTCGCCCAGAACGTGCCGCCGAGGGCGAGCAGGACGGCGGCGAGGTCGGCGGGCCGGCCGTCCGGCCAGCTGCGGCCGAGCAGCAGGGCCGGCAGGCCGAGGGCGGCGGTGAGCAGGATCGAGGCCTTGGTGTCGGCCCGGCCTATGTCCTCGCGGACGGCGGCCAGCAGGCGGTCCGCGACGAAGCGGGCCTCGTCGGGGGCGGGTGCCTGCGGGGATGTGGGCGGGGATGTGGTCGGGGACGGAGACTGAGACGGAGACTGAGACGGAGACGTGGTGGCGGCGGGGGGCGGTATCGGGGGCACGGTGGTGGTGCGGGGATCGGGCACGGCTCACCACCCGCCGTTCGGCGACCAGGGCCGGTCGTCGTCGCGGTCGTCGTTGCGGGTGTCGTCGGGGGCGTGGGCGGGGGCGTCGCGGGCCGGGACGGGTTCCCAGTCGTCGAAGGCCTCGCTGGGCCGGCGTCGAAGCCGGGTGTCGGCGGCGGGCTGCTTCGGCGGAGCCGGGTCGGTCTCCAACCAGGATGGCGTGTAAGGGCGTTGGCCGCCCGGGCGGTCCGTCCGGTCGGGTCGGCGGTCGTCCGGCTCGGGCCACAGGTTCTCGCGCTGCTCCGCACGGCGCTCGCTCCGGTTGTCGTTGCTCCGGTCCGACCGGTCGTCCCGGCTGCTGCGGCGCTCGTCCCACCGGTCGTCGTTCCGGTCGTCCTCCCGGCCACCGTTGCGATCGTGCCGGCGGTTCGGGCGGTCGTCCCGGTGCTCGTCCCAGCGGTCGCCCCACCGGTCGTCGTTCCGGTCGTCCTTCCGGTCGTCGGTTCGGCCGCCGTCGCGATCGTGCCGGCGGTCCGTGCGGTCCGTGCGGCCCGCGCGGTCGTCCCGGTGCTCGTCCCAGCGGTCGTGCGGGCCGTCGTCGTGGTGCCGGCCGGGCGGCAGCTCGCCGCGTGGCGGTGCGGGCCGCACCGGCGGTCGGCCGAAGCTGCCCTCCACCCGGTACGCCCCGGTGCCCAGCAGCTCCCGGACCTGGCTCTCCAGCTCCGCGGACTGGATCACCCCCTTCTCGACCAGGTCCAGGGTGTGGTCGAGGAGTTCGCGCCGGTCCTGGCGGGCCTCCTGGCGCAGCAGCTCCATGAAGGCCCGGGCCTCGGCCGGGTTGTCGGCGAGCATGAAGCAGATCTGGCCCCACTCGCCGCCTTCGAGCATCACCCGGAACTTCTGCATCCGCAGCTGGAGCAGTTCGCCGCTGTGGTGTTCGCCGGCCAGGTCGTGCGCGTGCTCCCGCTCGGCCATCGTCCCCCGGTGGTCGTCGTCCCGGACCTGCTCGGCCTGCGCGATCGCCTTGCGGTCCACCGTGAAGCGGATGTACAACTCGGCCCGCAGGCCGAGGTCGTAGCCCAGGTCGTCCCACTGGCCGTTGCGGCAGGCGGACTTGACGGCGCGGTCGGCCTCGGTAGCGGCGGTGATCGGGTAGCCCGCGCAGACCCCGCGCAGGCGCTCGGTGAGCGGGGCCCGCAGCCGGACGGCGACGTTGGTGACCTGCTCGTCCACCACCTTGAGGTAGTCGGTGACCGTCCACTGGACGTCGGCCTCGACCTCGAAGAACGCGGTGCCGCCCGCAGCCGGGACCTGCAGCGTCACCCGGGTCATGTGGGTGCCCCGCGCCACCTCGCAGACCGTCACCGGGCGGGCCATCCAGGGGCGTCCGACGTGCTCGCTGCCCCGAGCGGTGACGATGCTGTGGCCGCCGTTGCGGTAGAAGAGCACCTGGGCGACGCCGGCACCGGGCTGCGGGAGGCCGCCCTCCGGGCGCGGGTACTCCTTGAGCAGCGGGCCTGCCGGGTGCGCCGAGGAGGCGTCGCGCCGGCCGGGGGACTTCCGGCCCGCCTTCGGGTCGTCCGTCATCGTTCGTCCTCCTCGGTGTCCCTGCGCTGCCGGTCCGTGCGCTGCCAGCTCGTGCGCTGTTCGTCCGTGCGGGACCGCTCTGTTCGGGACCGCTCCGTGCGAGGCCGGTCCGTGCGGTTCGGGTCGGGGGCGGTGCGGCTCCGGTCCGGACGGCCGCCGGGTGCGGGCCGGGCCTCGGGTGCGGGCCGGCCTTCGGTGGCGAGGTGCCAGAGGCGGCGGGCCGCCGCCTTGTCCAGCGGGGCGTCGGGATCCTTCATCATCCGGCGCAACAACCAGTCCAGGAGCTGTCGTTCGCGGTCCCCGCCGAGCAGCGACGGCAGCAGCGCGGCCAGGCCCCGCCGGGCGTTCGGCCCGTCCTCCAGGCCGCCGTCCTCCTCGGGGACGGCCCCACGCAGCCAGTACTCCAGGCAGTCCGTGGCGGCCGTGTGGGAGCGTGGGGTGCGCAGCGCCGTCCACATCAGGTCGGCCAGCGCGCGGACCCGGTCCGGCCGGGTCACGGCGAGAGCCAGCGGCAGCGGCCAGTCCAGGTGGTCCGCGAGGTCCGGCGAGGCCTCGCCGTCCCAGACCTCGCCGACCGTGGTCACCGCCAGCCGGACGATGGTGAGCAGCCCCAGGTCCTGGTGCGGCACGCGACGGTCGGCCGTCCAGTCGGCGATCCGGCGCAGGACTGCCCGGTCGTCGGGGCCGGACAGCAGCCGGACGGCGCTGTGCGAGACGAGCGGCGCCTGGTCGTCGTGCTCGTCGGTGCCGATCCGGGCCAGCCGGTCCAGCGCCTCCTCCACCGGGGCGATGTGGCCGAAGCCGAGGGCCATCGCGGCGGTCCAGCGCAGCCGCACCGAGTCGGACCGGGTCCAGTCCCGGACCAGGGCCCGGACGGCGGGCCGGTGGCTCTCGTGCCGGGCGGTCTGGTCGAGGACGGTGGCCGCGAAGGCACGGCGCTGGGTGGCCGGGGCGGTGGCCATCGGGCGGACCAGCTTCTCGTAGCCGGTGGCGAAGTCCCGGGAGCACAGCTCGCCCGAGGCCAGCGCAGCCCGGACCCAGACCTCGGGGCGTGGGTCGTCGGCGAGCAGCCGCATCCAGCGGATCACCGGTTCGCGGGCCGGGTGGTGGCGGTCCCAGACCTCGGCGAGGACGGCGGCGGGCAGGGCGGCACCCCGGTAGCGGACGATCCGGGCGGGCGCGCCGACACCGGCCGTCTCCACCTCGCCGTCGGTCAACTCGGCCCGCAGGAAGGCGAGGTCGGAGGCCGGGTCGTCGCAGAACAGTGGCCGGGCGGGCGCGTTGGCCGGGTCGCGGGCGACCGCGAACTCCCAGGTGAGCAGGTGCGAGGCCTCCGCGACGGTGCTGTGTGCCGAGCCGTTCAGGACGGCGAGGGCGATCCGGGACGCGGTCGGGTGCAGCACGGTGGCGGCCGAGCGGCCGTTGTCCTCGGCGGTGTCGGCGATCTCGCGGTCGGCGCCCGCGAACCACTGCTGGGCCTGCTGCGGGGCGAGGCTGGCGCAGCCGTCCAGCAGGTCCTGGCGGGTGAGCCGGCCGAGCACGTGGGCGGAGACCAGGTCGGCGAGCAACTCGGCCTCGGCGGGGCGGAGGTCCTCCAGGCCGACGGCGGCGCGCACCTCCGGGTCGTCGACCAGCTCCTCGGCGCGCCCGAACGCGTCGGGGTCGGTCCGGAATGGCTCCCCGTAGGACTCGTCGGACCCTGTCGAGGGCTCGGCGTCGGACTTGGCGTCGGACTCCGCGTCGGGGTGCTCGCCGCCCGCCTCGGCGGGCTCCGCCGCGAGGCGCTCGGCCAACCGGGCCCGGAGCAGTTCCTCAGTGGGCGCCGGCGGGCAGATCAGGCCGTACCGCCCGGCGAGCAGCGGGGCGGCGGTGGGGCCGGCGGCGACCACCAGTACCGCGAAGGAGTCCCGGGCGACGAGGGCGGCGCCGAGCGCGTCGAGTTCGAACTCGTCGGGCGGCAGCACCGTACGGCCGCCGCCGGACGGGAGTTCGAGCAGGTAGCCGCGGTCGCGGTGCTCGCCCTCGGCGACCACGGTGGTCAGCCGGGGCACCCGGGTGTCCGGCGCGATCCGGGAGACCCGGGCGGGCGGCTTCTCGCCGGCCGCCCCGCCGGGCTCCGCCCCGGCCGCGGGCCGGGCGGAGCCCGCCTGGGTCAGTTCGTCGAGCAGCGCCAGCGCGGTGCACGTCCGGCCGGTGCCCGGGGCGGCGGCGAGCACCAGCACGCGCTGGCGGCGCAGCGCCCGCTGGAGGCCCACGTACCCCTCCGGCTCGCGGTAGATCCGGCGGACCCGGCGCAGCTCCGCCTCCGGCACCGGCCCGCTGACCGCGCCGACCGCCTGCCGGCCGTCCAGGCGCAGGTGGACGTCGCCGATGTGGGCGCGGTGGAACACCGAGCGGTCGAAGAGGTTGTGGTCGCCGCCGACCTGGTAGGAGGACCGGGCCGAGCGGTGGGCGCGGGAGGTGGCGGCCATGCCGGTGGCGGCGCCGCCCTCGTCCTCCTGCTCGTCCAGGAGGCGGTCGCGGCTGCGCTCGCGGAAGCGGCTGGCGGCGCGCTCGCGTTCGGAGCGCTCCTGCTCCTCGCCGTCCTGTTCGGGGCGTCCCGGCTCCTCCCGGTCCGCCTCGGCGCGGGGCGGATCGTCCCCGGTGCGCACCGGCTCGTCGCCGGCCGGCGGCTCCGGCCCGCGGTTCCGCCCGGGGCGGTCCGGCTCGGCGCGCTCCCGGTCGGCGCGCTCCCGGTCGGCGCGGTCCCGCCCGGGGCGGTGCTCGCCGCGGCGGTCCCGGTCGGCCGGCTCGCGGCCGCGGTCGTGGTGCCCGCGGTTCTCGGGCCCGCCGGCCCGGGGCTCCGGGCGGGGCTCCGGGCGGGGCTCCGGCCGCCGGTCGGCGCGGTCGCGCGGCTCCTCCGCCCTGCGCTCGGCGGGTGCCTCGGTGGTGCCGGCGGGCTCAGCCACGGCGGTCTCCCTCGGTGGTGCGGCCGATGTGGACCGGCGCCTGGTACGTGTTGTCGCGGTGCACCGAGAAGTCCCCGGCGACGGTGGTGCCGTGGGGCAGACCGGTGGCGGCCGGCTCCGCGCCCTCGTTCACCGGGCCCGCGGCAGGCCCGGAGCGGGGCCCGGTCCGGCGCTGGGCGCTCCCGGCCGCCCGGTCCGGTGTGCCCGCCGTGCCGCCGTCGGCCGTCCCGCCGCGAGCCGGCTCCCCTGTGGTCGGCTCGTCGGCGGGCGGCCCCTCGGCGGACGTGCCGCCGCTCTCGGGCACCGGGACGGGCCGTGGCCTGCCCGGCAGCCGGAGCCAGGCGTGCACCCCGCCGTCCTTGAGCCGTAGTCGCGCCGGAGCGTAGTGCTCGGGGTCGACGAAGCGGCCGCCGTGGCAGACGACCTCCCGGTACAGGGAGTCGGAGACGACCACCACCAGATCGGCCCGGTCGCGTTCGAGCAGCCGGCGCGCGGCGTCCGAGTCGGTGAGCCGGCAGGCGAGGTCGACGGCGTGGCCGCTGATCCCCTGGGCGTCGTGGGTGACGGGGCCGACGTGCAGGCCGATCCGGAGCCCGAGCGGCATCCGCAGCTCGCGGTTGTCCTGGCGCAGCTGCTCGTGCACCTCGGCCACCCAGACGCCGATGATCCGGGCCGGCGGGACGGTCGAGGCGATGGCCGCCAGGATGCCGTCGCCGCGGTCCTCGCGGTGGACGAGCCGGGCCGGCACCCCGGCCCGGGCGAAAGCCCGGTCGAGGACGGCGTAGAGCTGCCGGCGCATCCGGGTCTTGCCCTGGTCGTCGTAGGACCCGGACCGCCGGACGTCCACGCCCACGACCAGCTCGTACACCGCGTCGACTGCCTGGTCGTCCACGTCCACCCCCATGGTTGTCTCTGCCACACCGTCAGAATTGCCTGCCGTGCGCCGGGTTGTCTGTGACCGTTTACATGCGCCGTGCGGTGACGCCCGGCCGCGCCTCATGTGCGCCGTCGCGCCTCCGGCGGCTGGTCGGCCGGTCCCCGCGCGAGCAGCAGCAGCGGGGCGGGGGCGAGGATCTCGACCTTCCGGGTGCCGGTGCGCACCAGGCCCTGGTCGCGCAGGAGTCTGAGGGCCTTGGCCACCGCCTCGCGGGTGGCGCCGACGGTCGCGGCGAGGTCCTCCTGGGCGAGCTGGACGACCGCGGCGGCGCCGTCCCGGCCCGGCCGGGAGGTGGCGTCGGTGCCGGAGAGCTCCACCAGGCGGCGGGCGAGCCGCTGGACCACGGTGAGCGAGGCGAGCGCGGATCGTTCGCGGTCCGAATCCCGGAGCCGGGAGGCCAGTTGGGTCATCACCTGGCTGCCGACCCGGGGGCTTTCGGCCAGGAACCGGCGGAAGCTGTCGCCGGGGATCACCAGGGTCTTGACGGGCCCGAGCGCCTGTACCGTCGCACTGCGCGGTCGCTGGTCCAACGCGGCCAGCTCGCCGATGAGTTCACCTGGTCCGCGCAGGCCGAGCACGAGCCGGGTGGCCCCCCGGTCGATGGCCGTGAAGACCATGGACCAGCCGGCCAGGACCAGCAGGACGTGCGTGGACCGGTCGCCCTCGGAGAGCAGGTGCTGCTCCGGTTGGAACGTCCGCTCGGCCCCGAGCGAGACCAGGGCTTCGAGATCGTGGGCGGTGAGTGTCCGGGCGAAGGGCTGGTCGCCGCCGAGCAGACCCATGTCATCTCCTGGTCCTCACCAACCGTCTTGATCCGCTCCGACGTTGGGAGATCGTAGACCTGTCGGAGGAGGAATTTGGCCGAATTTCTCGCGACGGGAGCGATGTGGTGCTGGAGGGATTCACGAGGCTGGTGTGACATCTCCGCGAGGAGCCGGCGTTGCCAGGGCTGTACGCCGAACTCGCAGGTCGGCGAGTCAATCGCGGTCGGCACGGCGCTGTTTGGGACACGATTCAGTCATCTCTTGGCAACAGTGTGGTGTACACGCTCGATGCGCCGTCGTGCGCCCCGGCGCATTGCGCTCCGGGGCGTCCGGCGAGCCGGCCGGGCGGCCCCGGTCACGCCGGGTGGCCAGCGGCGGCGGGCGGGTCGGAGGTGGCCTGCGGGGCCGGTGGGCGGGCCGTCCGGCGGCCCCTTTCCCGTTCCGGCCGGTGGAGTCCGGCCTCTTGACACGGTCGGCACAACTTCACCACTCTTGGCCCGTCGCCAAGCTGGTGTGGATGACTGATCAATAGTCATCCATTTCAGCTTATGGCGTTGTTGATAGCCAGTCACCGAAGGAGGTGTGTGCCATGAAGAAGATCGTCGTCCGCAAGGCCGGCCCGGTTCGCCTCACCAGCGCGGCCCGTGCGCTGTACCTGCCGTGGTCCTGCGCCGTGCAGAACTGATCCGTCCCCCGGGCAAGGGGGCACACGGTGCCGGCCGGACGTACGTGCCGGCCGGCACCGCTCCACCTCGCCCCTCCGCCTACCTCCCGCAGGAGGATCCGTGCACTCCTCCACGGACAGCGGCTCCGCCGCCCCGGGCGTCGACCTGGACCGTGCGGTGCCACTGCGTCGCCTCGTCTATCTGCAGGAGGCCGACGAAGTCACCATCGGCAGCCCGGAGACCGACACCTACGCCGTCTTCCCGGCCGACGGCGCCGAACTGGTCCGGATGCTGGCCGACGGCCGCACGCCCCGCGAGGCCGCCGAACGCTACGAGGCCGTACACGGCGAGAGCGTCGACATCGCCGACCTGGTCGAGGCCCTCGTCGACCTCGACCTCGTCCGCTCCGCCGGGGAACCGGCGCGACCGGACGGACCGGCGGGCGGTGACACCCCGGTGCGCTGGCAGCGGCTGGGCCGGCTGGTGTTCAGCCGACCGGCCTTCCTCGGCTACGCACTCGTGACGGCCCTCGCCGTCGCCGAGATGATCCGGGTGCCCCGGCTGGTCCCGCGCGTCGACCACATCTTCTTCAGCTCGTCCTACACCCTCGTCGTGCTGATGCTGTTCGTCGGCCAGGTGCCGCTGCTCGCCCTGCACGAGGCCTTCCACGCGCTGGCCGGCCGTCGGCTCGGCCTGCGCTCGCGGCTCTCCGTCGGCCGCCGGCTCGTCTACCTGGTGCTGGAGACCTCCCTCGACGGGCTGGTCGGCGTGGAGCGCCGGAAGCGCTACCTGCCCATCATGGCCGGCATGCTGGCCGACACCCTGGCGATCGCCGTCCTCACCCTCGTCGCCGACCTGACCCGCGACGCCAGTTCCGTCGTCGCGTCGATCTGCCTCGCGATGGCCTACGCCACCGTGCTGCGCCTCGCCTGGCAGGGGTTCTTCTACCTGCGGACCGACCTGTACGTCCTGCTCAGCACCGTCCTGGGCTGCGTGAACCTGCACGCCGCCGCGACCGACGTGTTGCGCAACGCCCTTCGGCGCGGCACCGGCCGGCCGCCGCTGGACCTGTCCGTCCACCACCCGGTCGACCGCAGGGTCGCGCGTTGGTACGCCTGGCTGATGCTGGTGGGCTACGTGTTCACGCTCACGATGTTCGCCGGGGTCGTCGTACCGACGGCCTACCGGCTGCTGCACGACATGTGGCTGCGGTTGACCGGCCAGGCCTCGCTCGCCGGCCGGCTCGACTCGCTCGCCCTCATGCTGCTCAGCGCCGCGCAGACGGTGGCCGTCCTCGTGCTCGCCGCCCGTGAGCGGCGCGCCGCCGCCTCGGCCTGACGCCCGCCCCCGCCCGTGAGCGGCCCGCCGCCCCGGCCCGACGCCCGAACCGACCCCTCCCCCCTGCACCGCCGCGCGAAAGGCAGCTTTGTCATGGCCGAGCACCGCCACTACTGGGTCCGCGCCGCCGGGCGTCCCGCCCGCGCCGGCGCCCGCGAGCGGCTCGACCTGCCGCCCGTGCTCGCCCTGGTGAACGCCAACCGCCGGCTACGGGGGCCCTACACCGCCGTCGGCTCGATCCTGCGGGCGATCGTCCCGGACGCGCTCGCCCGCTGCCCCGAGGCCGTCACCGGGCACGACATCGAGATCCTTTCCACCACACCGGAGTTGCGCGATCTGGTGCCGGCCACCCGGGAGACGCTGACCTCGCTGGCGGTGCCGAAGGAGCGCACCCGCTTCTACTCGGCGCTGCGCACCCTGCGGATCGCCCACGGCCTGGTCGAGTTCCTGGAGGCGTACCTGCGCGCGGCCGGCTCCGCCCCGCGCACGCTGATCGTCGACGACGCCCACGCGGCCGACCCCACGGACGCCGAGTTCCTCGCCGTCCTGCTGCGGCGCATCGATCCGGCGCTGCTCACCGTGGTGGTCACCACCGACGCCGAGCCGCCCGCGAGCCCGGCCGGCCTCGGCAGCGAGGACCTGCCGACCGCGCTGGCCGCGTACTGCACGGTGATCGCCCCGGCGGGAGAGGGCGGCACACCGGCCGAGGGTCGGTCGGCGGGTTCGGCGGGTTCGGCGGGTTCGGCGGGTTCGGCGGGTGAAGGCCTGGCCGGGACGCCGTCGGCCGCCCTGCTCGGCCGCCGGCACATCGACGGGGACGGCGTGGGCGACGACCCGGGCGAGCTCGCCGCCTACCTGGGCCTGCCGCCCACCGAGCGCGCCCGGCTGCACGACCTGCGACGGGCCGAGCTGGAGACGGCCGGGGAGTCCTCGCTGCGGCTCGGCGCCATCGCCTGGCACGCGGAGCACGGCAGCGACCCGTCCGGCGTCGGGGCGGACACGCTGCGCCACGCCCTCGACCACTGCATGGACCTCGGCTACTACCACGCCGTCCTGGACCTCGGCGAGCGCGGCCGGCGGCTGGTCACCCACGAGAGCCACCCCACCCACTGGTGGGCCTTCACCACCAAGATGACCACCTCCTTCGCCGCGCTCGGCCTCGCCGAGCAGGCGCTGCCGCTGTACGACGAGGCCCGGGCGCTCAGCTCCTCGCCCGAGGTCCACATGCAGGCCGCGTACGCCACGGCCATGCTCCACACCCGGCACTTCGGCGCCGACCGGCGTGACCACCAGCTGGCCCGGAGCTGGGTCAACCAGGCGATCGCCTTCGCGAAGTGGCACCCCGAGCCCAAGGAGCGGGAGGCGCGGGTTGTGTTCAACCGCAACGGCCTCGCGCTGATCGAGGTCCACCAGGGCCACCTGGAAGCCGCGTTGGAGCTGCTGGACGCCTGCATCGCCCGGCTCGACGAGACCCTGGAGGAGCACGAGCACGCGCTGCACCGCTCCGTGCTGCGCTACAACCGCGCGCAGGTGTACGCGGGCCTGGGCCGCCACACCGACGCCGTCGCCGACTACTCGGCGGTGATCGAGTGCGACCCCAACTACGCCGAGTACTACTTCGACCGGGGCATGCTCTGGCGCGACCTCGGCAGTCCGGAGCAGGCGCTGGCCGACTACGACCGCGCCATCCGGCTGTCGCCGCCCTTCCCGGAGGCGTACTTCAACCGGGCCGACGTGCTGGTCGAGCTCGGCGAGACCGAGGCGGCCGCGGCGGACTTCGGCTACGTACTGGAGCTCGACCCGGCGTTCGCCGACGCCCGGCTCAACCGGGCCTCCCTGCTCTTCGAGGCGGGCGAGCACGAACGCGCCCTGGGCGAGGTCGGGACCGGGTTGGCGGCGACTCCGGACAGCCCGCAACTCCTGTGTCTGAAGGGTCAGCTGCTGGCAGCCGGGGGCGACCTCGCGGCGGCGTCCGAGGCCTGGCGGGCCGCGCTCGCCGCCGACCCCGAGTACGCCCAGCCGTGGGCCCTGCTCGGCGAACTCCGGTACGAGGAGGGCGACCTGGACGGCGCGAGCGCCGACCTGGCCCGCGCGGTCGAGCTCTCGGCGGACCCGGGCATGCGGTTCAACCTGGCCGTGGTCCACCACGACGCCGGACGCTACGGTGAGGCCCTCCGGCTGCTCGACGAGGTGATCGGCGCGACCGAGGACGTGGACGCCCGGTTGCAGCGGGCCCGTTGCCTGATCGGGCTCGACCGGGCGGACACCGCCAAGGCCGACCTGCTCGCCTGTCTGGAGGCCGACCCCGGCTCCGCGGAGCAGGTGTACGAGCTGATGCCCGGCCTGGCCCGGCTCTGAGCAGGTCCAGGTCCGAGCGGGCCCGTTCCTGACCTGGCCCGTTCCTGAGCCGGGCCGTTTCCTGAGCGGCACCGCCCGTGCTGCCCCGCCCACCGATGTCGCCCCGCCGCCCCGCCGCAGAAGCCGGGCGGCGGGGCGGCTCCATGCCGTCAGTGCCGGAGCGCGGCGCGGCCCAGTTCGTCGCGCACCCGCTCGCGGACGTGCGCCACGGCGGGCGAGGCGGTGTAGGCGGCGGCCACCCGGACCAGCCAGGCCGCCTCCTCGTGGATGCCCGCCGCCACCGGGTGGGGTACGCATCCCTCGCCGGGGTGCCCGGCGAAGCGGTGCCCGGCGCGGGCCGCCTCCAGGGCGGCCGCGATGGCGGCCGCCTCCACCACGGCCGCCAGCTCCTCCGCCCCGGCGGGGCCGACGACCTCCGCCACCCAGTGCCGCACCTCGGGATGCAGATGGGGGCGGAGGGAGAGCTGGCCGTCGCGGATCTCGATGATCCGCCGGTACAGCGCGAACCGGATGTCGCGGCGACGCGGCCCGCCGGTATCGCCGAACAGCCGGGCCTGGGCAGCGAGTTCGATCGCCGGTAGTGCGGTCCGCAGCGCCGACCAGAGCGGTCCGAGCCTGCGGTGATCGTGCCAGGCCCGGACGCGTCCGGCCCAGTCCGCCCAGCCGGACGCGGTCGCACCCGCGAAGCCGAGCGTCACGCAGACGGCGCCCGCCAGCCCGGACACCCTGCTCTCCGCGCCGTTCTCGTGGCCCGTGGCGAGGATGTTCGCCAGGTCGTGCAGGGTGTCCGCGGTCCACAGCAGGCCGGCCAGCGCGCTCAGTGCCATCAGGCGCAGGCCCAGCCGGAGGACTCCGCGCGGCAGGCACCGCGCGCAGCGCCCGATCAGGAAGCCGAAGACCGCCAGGCACCACGCGGTGTGGAGGGCGAACAAGGTGACGTACGCCGCCAGGACCGGTCGGCCCGCGGCGTCGGCCCTGACCTCGGCGCCGTGTCTGACGGGCGAGGCGGCGAGGAAGAGGGCGACGCCGAGCAGGACGGTGACGGCCGTGAGGGCGGTCTGCCGCCGCACCGCGCGTCGCGCCGTCGCAGCCGGCCGGGTGGAGTACGCCATCATGGCCAGCGCGCCGGCGGCCGCGACCTTCAACTGGTCGGCCACCAGGGTGAGGTGGCTCGGGTCGGGGAGCAGGGTGGCCAGCGCCCGGCCGGTGGCGGGGGCACTCACCGCCATCCCCGCGCCGATCAGCGCCCCGCAGGCGTAGCCGTAGTGGAGCGCCGGATCGGACCGGCGTCCCCGGTCCATCAGGATCTTCCCGACCGTGCCCAGCAGCGCGACCGCACCGGCGAAGTAGCCGGCGGCGTTGGCCAGCTGGTCACCCACGGCGGGCCGCGCCGGGCCGCAGCGGCCGGCCGAACACGTTCCGTAACCGGACGACCTGGTCGGCGAGTTGGCCGACGGCGGTGGAGCGCGGCCGGTGCAGCGCGCGTTGTAACGCGAGGGAGGCGACGAGCTCCGCCTCCTGCTCCATCCGCTGCGTGTAGCCGGACCGGCCGAGCACCCGGCGCACCAGGTCCTCCGGCAGCAGCGTCGTCAGCGCGGGCGGCACGGCCGGGCCGGCCCCGGGGCCGCCGGTGTGCCCGCAGAGGAGGTGGCCGATCTCGTGCAGCACGATGTGCTGCTGGTGCAGTGCCGTGGTGTCGGCCGGATAACCGATGTAGTCCGCCCGGTCGGTGGTGATCAGCACGCCGCACGGCGAGTGCTCCGGACCGGAGAGCGGCATCAGTTCGATGGGTCTGCCGCGCCGCACGGAGAGCGCCTCGGTCAGCGCCGGTATGCCGAACGGTTCCGGAATCGGTATCGACTCCGCGACCCCCCGACATCGCTGCCAGATCCCCTGCTCAACCCCACCCGGATACCCCACGATTCGCCCCCTGGCGGTCGACCGGGAGGTGATACTACGGACGCGGCAACGCCGAGGGAATCCGCTTCACCATCTCGGAGCCGCCGCGGCAGCTACCGGCCGCCGGCCTCCCGGCGGGCGATCGCCTCGATCATGTCGCTGATCGTGCCGAGCCCTTCGGGGGAGAGGGTCACCGCGCGCAGCGCCACGTCCCGTACGCCCGCGTTGCGCAGCGCACCGAGCAGCGCCAGCTCCTCGGCGATCCTGGCGCTCTGCCCGTCGTCGAAGAAGTACGTCGGCGGTACCTGGAAGAACTGCGCCAGCGCTTCGAGGTGACGCTTCGTCGGGTTGTCCCGGCGGCCGGTCCGGAGCTGCCAGAGGTACGTCGCCGAGAAGCTCTCGCCGGTCGCCTCCCGACAGGCCCGGGCGACCTCCTCGTGGCTGTACGGCTCACGGTCGGGACGGCGGACCACGTCGAACAGCCGGTCCAGCTTCGCTGCGAGCGTGGACGCAGCGGAGTCCGCATCGGGCACGGCACACCTCTTCCCTCACCCCGTGCGCACGCGTCGTCCGTGCGCGGATCGACCACTCGCGAACCGAGCCCCCAGTCTAGTTGCTCCCCCACCCGGGGTACCGGCCCGGCGAGCCGCCTCCTGCCGGAGCAGGTGTGCGGCCGAACCAGCGGCCCGGGTGCGAGGGGAGATCGTGGGCGACTCGGCCATGGGCGGCTCGACGTGGGCCCGGAACTTCATGAGCCTTCTCATGTCGTTCGGCCGACCGGCCTGCGCCGGCGGGCTTGATGATCGTGGCGCCGGCCTTCGCGGCCTCTGCCATGATCTCCTCGACCCGCGCCTCGCTGCGGACGACGTAGGTCAGGACCGGCCCGCTGAAGCCGCTGCCTTCCGGGTCCGCCGGGCGTCAGGACGGCGTGGGGGCGGGCGACGCGGCGGCCTCCCAGACGAAGCCGTCCTGGTCGGTGAAGGCGTCGGCGGTGCCGCCGAGGACGATGCGGTGCGAGCCCGTGCCGTCGACGGGGACGCCGAGGTCCTTGGCCAGTGCGCGGCGCTTGTACAGCGCCAGCTTGACGGGGCTGGACTGCCCGGCGGCGAACTCGGTGTACTTGCCGCCGAAGCTCTTGGCCACGGTCAGGCCCCGGTCGGTGTAGACCTGCTTGGTGGCCTTCACGTCCTCGACGCCGAGCAGCAGGACGACCTCGCCGATCTCGCGGGTGGCGGGGCCGGTGTCCTTCTTCGCGGAGGTGGCGATCTTCCAGATCGTGCCGTCCGGGGCCCGGACGACGCCGCTGTAGCCCCACAGCGACTTCGCGGCGGGCTTCAGGACGGTGGCTCCGGCGTCCACGGCGGCACCGACGAAGCTGTCGACGGTGGCCGGCCCGGCCACCGTGAGTGCCAGGGTGAAGCCGCGGAATCCGGTGGACTGCGTCCCGGACGCCCGCAGGTGGATGTGCGTGTCCACGCCGAAGGCGGTGTAGAAGCGGCGGGCGGCCTCGATGTCGGCCACCTCAAGGGTGACGGAGGAGAGGGACGTGGGGGCTGCGGTGGAAGCGGTGGTTGCCATGACCATCACGCTAGGGGCTGTACGGCGGCCGGGGCTTCTCGATTCCTGACCGGTCCGGAGACCTGCTTCGCCACGCATGCGGGCATCCCCGCCGGCGTGATCGCCGGCCCCGCGTCGCGGGCCGCACCCGCAGGATCGGCACGGCCGTCCGCCGCCTCGGCCGTATCCGTCACCCGGCGCCGGAAGGCCCCGGGCGGCATGCCGACCAGCTCGGTGAAGCGGGTGGTGAACGTGCCCAGTGACGCGCAGCCGACCGCGAAGCAGACCTCGGTGACAGTGACGTCGCCCCGCCGCAGCAGCGCCGCCGCCCGCTCGATGCGACGCGTCATCAGGTACGCGTACGGCGACTCGCCGTAGGCCGCCCGGAACTGCCGACTCAGGTGCCCGGCAGGCATGTTCACCTCCCTGGCGAGCGCTTCGACGTTCAGCGGCTGCGGGTACTCCCGGTCGATCCGGTCGCGGACGCGGCGCAGTCGCGCGAGATCGGCCAGGTGCTGCGCCTGGATACGGGCACGCCGCCATTCCGGGTTGCACATGGGAACCCCCTCGGTCTTTCGTCTTCGATGTCCGTCGACGTCTTCGAGCGCCCAACCGCGTCCGGGGGCGGGCACCCCCGGACGCGCGGCGCCACGGACCGGCCGGCGGGCAGCTCCCGCACAGGAGGCCGCCTGCCGGCCCGCAGCGCTGCATCGACCCCCCGACGGCTCAGCGCAGCTCCTGGATGCGGATCAGGTTCCCCGCGGGGTCGCGGAACGCGCAGTCGCGGACGCCGTACGGCTGCTCCGTCGGCTCCTGGACGACCTCGGTGTCACCGGCCTGCACCTTCTCGAACACGGCGTCGAGGTCCGGGGTGGCCAGCAGGATCCAGCCGTACGTGCCCTTGGCCATCATCTCGGTGATCGTGCGCCGCTCGTTCTCGGTGATGCCGGGATCGGAGGCGGGCGGCGCCAGGAGGATCGACGTGCCCGGCTGACCGGCCGGGCCGACCGTGATCCAGCGCATCCTGCCCTGCCCGACATCGCTGCGCACCTCGAAGCCGAGGACGTCGCGGTAGAAGGCGAGCGAGGCGTCCGGGTCGTCGTGCGGCAGGGCGGTCGTGTGAATGGTGAGGTCCATGGCGAGCAGGGTAGGGGCAACGCGTGAGCCGTGCTTCTCGATTCCTGATCGAGCCGGGCAGGTCGGGCGGCACCCCCTCCTTTCGGTGTCACGGACCTACCCGGAGTCCGGTGGGTGGACGATAATTCCGGTGTGACGCAGGCAGAGGTGGCGGTGTACGTCCGCCGGACGGGGCCCGATGCGCGGGGCGGTGCGCGGCGGTTGCTGGTGGCGGCCGCCGCCGAGCTGGCGGGGGTGGCGGAGGCGGAGATCCGGGTCGAGTACGAGCCGGGGGGCCGGCCGTTCCTGGCCGGGGCGGGGCGGGGGCTGTCGGTGAGCGTCAGCCACGGGCAGGGCCTGGCGGCGGTGGCGCTGACCCGGGCGGGCCGGGTCGGGGTCGACCTGGAGGTGCTGCGGCCGGTGCGGGCCGAGCGGCTCGCGGAGCGGTGGTTCAGTGCCGCCGAGACCGCGTGGGTGTCCGCCCGGCCCCCGGAGGAGCAGCAGGAGGCGTTCTTCTGGCTGTGGACCCGGAAGGAGGCGGTGGGCAAGGCGCTGGGGATCGGACTGCGCGAGAGCGGCACCCGGCGGCCGGTCGGCCTGCCGGTGGACGGCTGCTCCGGCCCGGGCGACCGGATGGTCGCGGTGCGGGGCGGCGACGGGGCGGTCCAGGGGTGCTTCGCGATGCCGGGCCTGCCGTACGAGAATCCCCGGGTGCTGCTCGCGGTCGCCGGGGTGGGCGGGGAACTGGAGGGGGCGGGGGTCGTTCTGCGGATCGCGGAGGAAGTCCGGGAACACCGCGCCGCCGCTGTGCGCCCCCTCCGGGAAGACACGGCCGCGGTGGGCCGACCGGTACTATCGGGTAGCGATTAGGGACCGATCTCCTTGGGCCCCAGATCCCTGATGGTAGAGAAACGGTGGTGACGAGTGGACGATTCGGTGACGGACGGCCGGGTACTGAAAGGCAATGGGACCCGTCAGCTGATCCTTGCCCGAACCGTCCAGATCGCGTCGGTGGAAGGCTTGAACGGCCTTTCGCTGGGACGGCTCGCGACCGAACTCTCGATCAGCAAGAGCGGGGTGTTCGCGCTCTTCGGTTCCAAGGAGGAACTGCAGCTGGAGACGGTGCGGGCGGCCCGCGGGATCTTCGTCCGGGAGGTGGTCGAGCCCGTCCGGTCGGAGCCCGACGGACTGGCCAAGGTCGTCCGGCTCTGCGACAGCTGGCTCGATTATTCGCGTCGGCGGGTATTCTCCGGCGGCTGTTTCTTCTTTGCCGCGTCCGCCGAGTTCGACGCGCGGCCGGGGCGGGTCAGGGACGAACTCGCCAAGGCGGCCGCGGCCTGGGAACAGGGGATGGCGGATCTGCTGGAAGCCGCACGGGTACGTGGTGAGCTCCGGGAGTATGCCGATCCCGAGCAGATTGCTTTCGAGCTCATCAGTTTCATGGAAGCGGCGAATGCCAATTCCGTTCTGCACGACGACGAAGCCCCCTATGCCCGGGCGGCGACGGCTGTGCGCGGCCGGCTGAGGGCCGCCGCGGAGGGCGTGGCCGTCCCGGGCCCGCTCCTGCGCTAGGGAGCGGGCCCGGGACGGCACCGAACCACCCCCGCTGCGGGGCGGGGGCCGGGTGCGCCGCGTCAGCCGCGGACGGCCCGGTGGTGCTCCAGGGCGCGGTCGACCAGGGCGGCGGACTCGCCCAGGTAGTCGAGCGGGTCGAGCAGACGGGTGAGCGGCAGGCCGGCGGGCAGGCGGTCGGCCAGACCGGGCTCCTCCAGGAGCAGGGCGTCGAGCGGGCGCTGCTCGGCCGCGGCCCGGGCGGAGAGCCGGCTGAGCAGTTGCTTGGCGGCGGTCCGGCCGAGTGCGTCGGCCAGGACGGCGGCGAGCCGTTCGGCGACCAGCGCGGCGCCGGTCATGCCCAGGTTGGCGCGCATCCGGTCGGCGTCGACCTCCAGGCCGGTGAGCAGTTCGGCGGCGGTGTGTGCGGCGCCGCCGGTCAGCCGCAGGCACTCCCGCAGCGGTTGCCACTCGGCGTGCCAGGCGCCGGCGGGCCGCTCCTCCTCGGCGATCAGGCTCTGCTGGAGGACCAGCGCGTACGCCGGGACCTGCCGGGCGGCGGACAGGATCAGCGTGGAGAGCACCGGGTTGCGCTTCTGCGGCATCGCGGAGGAGGCGCCCCGGCCGGCGGCGGCGGGCTCGGCGGCCTCGGCGACCTCGGTCCGGGCGAGCAGCTGCACGTCGGCGGCGATCTTGCCGAGGCTGCCGGCGACGGTGGCGAGGGCCGAGCCCAGTTCGGCGACGGGGGTGCGGACCACGTGCCAGGGCAGTACCGGTTCGGCCAGGCCGAGTTCAGCGGCGAACGGACCGATCAGGTCGGTGCCCCGGCCGGCGCCGGCGGCGGTGGCGAACTCGTGGTAGCCGGCCAACGTGCCTGCCGCGCCGCCGAGTTCGGCGGGCAGTCCGGCCAGCTGGGCACGGATGCGGACCAGGCCGGTGAGGGCCAGCTGGAGCCAGCCGGCGGCGCGCAGGCCGAAGGTGACCGGGACGGCGTGCTGGGCGAGGGTCCGGCCGGCCATCGGGGTGGTGCGGTGCCGGGCCGCGAGCGCGGCGAGCGCGTCGCAGATCCGCTCCAGGTCGCCGGCGAGCAGGGTGAGGGCGTGCCGGGCGACCAGCATGGCGGCGGAGTCGAGGATGTCCTGGCTGGTCGAGCCGTAGTGCACGTACCGGGCGGCCTCCGGACTGTCGGCGGCGACCACGGCGGTGAAGTCCTGGACGAAGGCGACGACCGGGTTGGCCGCCTCCCGGGAGCGGCGGGCCAGCCCGACCAGGTCCAGCCGGTCGGCGCGGGCGGCCGCCGCGATCGGGGCGAGCGCCCACTCCGGGACGACGCCGAGCGAGGCCTGGGCGCGGGCCAGGGCGACCTCGGCGTCGAGCATCGCCTGCAGCCAGGCCTCGTCGCCGGTCGCGGCCTCCACCGGGGTGCCCGCCCAGACCGGGGAGAGCAGGCCGGAGTCGGTGCCGGCCGGGTGCCGCGCGGCCGCCGGAAGAGGGGCGGCCGCCGGCAGGGGAGCGGCACCGGGGAGCGACGTGGTCATCGGACACCTCCGGAGTGCGTCGCCAGCTCCCCGGCGCGGGTGGCGCGGCCGGGCAGGACGGCGTGGGCGATGGCGTCCGCGTCGGACAGGATCACCGAGTTGACGCCCGGCCGGACGCCGGCCGCCGTCACCCAGTGCACCGCCTCGGTGGGCACGCCGAAGGCGTACCGGCTCGGGTGCGGGCGGCCCTGAGCGTCCACCAGGCGGTACGGGGCGCGGGTGACGGCGAGGCCGCCGGTCTGCAGGTCGCTCTCGCCCGGAGTGGGGATCGCGTAGGCGCGGCACTGGCCGGTGGCGAGCAGGTGGCCGATCAGCGGGTCGGTGGTGCGGCGGATGTCGCTCTCGGGCAGCCGGGCCTCGATCAGGGCGTCCACCCGCACCTCGGAGGAGGGGACGACGCGTGAGGTGAGCAGGAAGCCGCCGGAGGTCTCGGCGACGGTCAGCCCGGGCCCGACCAGGTTCAGCACGCCGGCCTCGACGAGTGCGGCGGTCTCCTCGATCCGGCGCCGCGGCGGGCCGATGGAGAGGAAGGCGTTGAGCGGGGTGTACCAGCCGTTCAGCTCGTCCTGGTAGGAGCGGCCGGTGATGCCGCCGTGGTCCACCAGGATCCGCAGTTCGTTGCGCAGGTCGCGGAGCACGTCGAGGGCGGCCTTCAGCGGGCCCAGGGCGTTGCCCCGGGCGGCCTCCCGGACGTCCGCTTCCAGGTGCTTCAGCAGCCAGCCCCGGAAGTCCGCCGGGCCGGTGAACGGGCGGTCGCCCCAGGGGCGTTCGATCAGCGCCCAGTCCCAGCGGTCGGCGTCGGCGATCCGGTGCCGGGCGAGCAGCAGGTCGAGCGGGCCGTGGCCGGCGGGGGAGCCGGCGGTGATGTCCGCGGCCAGGGCGGCGAAGTCCTGGAGGAAGGCCTGCCCGGCGCGGTGGCCGTGCCGGGAGGCGATCAGTGCGCCGTAGTAGACGGCCTGCACCTCCAGGTCGACCAGCGGCCACAGGTCGGCCGTGAACTCCAGGCCCCCGTGGACGCGGTGGCGTTCCAGCAGGCCGGCGATCACCCGGGGGGTGAGCAGCAGCGGGGTGTGCCGGCCGCTGACGCCCTTCTGGTTGTCGCCGCGCGCGTGGAACGGCAGGCCGCGCCGGGAGCCGGCGTACAGCATCGGTTCGGCGCCGGAGGGCCGGTAGACCAGGCGGCCGCGGACGTGCTCGAAGGAGCCGCCCCGGCCGGTGGTCAGCAGGCCCAGGTAGTCGAAGAAGTTCAGGCCCAGGCCGCGCAGGCCGACCCGGCGGCCGGGCAGGACGGCGGAGAGGTCGGCGTCGGCGGGGTTGGCCGGCGGCAGGTAGGTCAGGCCCTCGCGTGCGGCGTGCGCGCCGAGGCGCTGCTCGGCGGTGCCGAGCGGCATCGGCAGGTGGCCCTGGGCCAGCACCACCGCGTCCAGTCCGGTCAGCTCCCGGCCGTCGTCCAGGCGCAGCGACTGGCCGCCGTCGGGCCCGTCGTCGAGGGTGACGGCGGTGGCGCGGTGCTGGACGATGCTCACCCAGGCCGGCGCGGTGAGCACCAGGTGCTGGAACACCCAGCCCAGGTAGTGCCCGTAGAACGCCCTGGTCGGGTAGGTGTCGCCGGTCAGCTGGGAGGCCTCGACCCGGACCCAGGACGGGTGGGCAGCCTGCGGGCCCCCGAGGACCTCGGTCTTCGCCCACTCGTAGAGGCTGGGGCCGGGGACGATCGGGCCGCGGATCTCGACGCTGGCGTCGGTGAACACCGTCACCTGGGAGGCCACCGTGTTCATCAGCAGCTGGGTGGGCTGCCGGGTGCGCCAGACCGCGCCGCCGGGCCCCTGCGGGTCCACCAGGTGGACCGTCAGGGGCAGGTCGGGCGCGCCGGAGGCGGCCGCGTTGCTGCAGATCCGTTCCAGGACGGCCAGACCCCGGGGTCCAGCGCCCACGATGCCGATGTTGTGCCCCGAACCCCGCATTGCCTCTCCTGTGCTCAGAATGAACGTTCGATACGCAGCCCGTTCAGGTGCGCCTCGCGCCAGCCGGTGCTCCACTCCCTCGGACGGAAGTCGACCGGGTCGATCCTGACCACCGTCCGCGCACCGGTGGCGTGCACTTCGTCCGCGCTGCCGAGGCAGGCGAATCCGTAGCGCATGCTGGTGCGGCCCAGGTGGTCGAGCCAGAGCTCCACCCGCAGGGGGCCTTCCTCACGGAACGGGAGCTCGAAGTCGATCTCGAAGCGGCGGACCGCGTGGAAGCGGTCGGAGCCGCCGAGCTCACCGGGCGGTGTGTCGAGCCCGTGCAGCCGGTAGAACGCCGAGACGGCGCGCTCGACGTGGATCTGGTACCTCGCGTTGTGCAGGATGCCCATCGGGTCGAGCTCGTCGAAGTGGACCCGGTCGGCGGTGCGGAACGGCTCGACGGTGTCGGCCGGCCGGGGGAGGACGCGCGCGGGGGACTCTGTCATGGCGAAAAGCTAGCACGATCGTTCGCTCTCTTTTATTCTCGGGTCGAAGGCGCATTCGGCGGTCACCACGGTGGGCCTGTGCCAGGATGAGTCCGAAAAAATGTCCGAACGGTCGTGCGTGGAGGTTGTTCTCATGGACCTGGCTGTTGCCCTGACCCGTACTGCTCTGAACGCGGGGTCGCTGGTGGCTCCGGGGCTCGCCGGCCGAGCCTCGTTCTTCCTGTTCTGCAACCCGCTCCAGCGCAGCAGGGTCCGCGAGGTCGAGCGGGACGTGCACCGCAAGGCCGTGGTCGAGGAGCTCACCGTCGCCGGCAAGAAGGTCGTCACGTACCGCTGGGGCGACGGCCGCCGGCCCGTGCTGATGCTGCACGGCTGGCAGTCCCGGGCCTCCCGGTACGCCGCGTTCGTGCCGCGGCTGGAAGCGCTCGGGCTGAGCCCGGTCTCCTTCGACGCGCCCGGCCACGGCGACTCCGGCGGCAAGGCCACCACCATCCTGGAGTACCGGGAGATCATCGGCCTCCTCCAGGAGCGGTACGGTGCGTTCCACTCGGTCATCGCGCACTCCTTCGGGGTGGCCTGCGCCTTCCTCGCCCTGCGTGGCGGGGTGAAGGCCGAACGCCTGGTCGCCGTCTCCGGAGTGAGCGACTTCCAGTTCCTGCTCGACGCGTTCTGCGAGCAGCTGAACCTGAACGGGCGGCTGCGGGCCGACCTGAAGCGGCGGATCGAGCAGCAGCTCTTCCCCTCCACCCCCGACCTGTGGGAGCTGTTCGACGCCAAGGTGCACACCGAGCAGATCACCCTCCCGATCCTCCTGATCCACGACGAGGACGACCCGACGGTCGGCATCGACGAGGCGTACCAGCTGCGCGACGCCTACCCGGGCCAGGCCCAGCTGCTGGTCACCCAGCGGCTCGGTCACCGCAAGATCCTCGGCGAGAACGCGGTGCTCGACAATGCGCTCGGCTTCCTGGCGCCGGCGGACGGTGTCCCCGGTGAGCCGGCGGGTGAGGTGTCCAGCCCGGCCTGAACGCCGACCCCGGCCCCGGCACCGACGCTGACGCCGGCCCGGGTGTCCGGCCCGAACGCCGGCCCGGGCGTCAGACCTGGGCCGGTGAGCGCTCCGCCAGCCGGCCCCGGCCCGTGACCCCGGCCGCCAGCAGTGCGCGCAGCTCCTCCTCCCCGCGCCGGCGCAGGTCCGGGTCGAGGTCGCCGAGCCAGTCCAGCGCCGCCACGGCGACCGCGAGGTCGTCCGCCACCTCCCGCAGCACCTCCAGGACCGCGGTCGCGTTGGAGCGCAGGATGTCGCTCCACAGCTCCGGGTCGCCGAGGGCGATCCGGGTGACGTCCCGCAGGCCGCGCCCCGCCAGCCGCAGCTGCTGGTCGTCGGCCTGCGCGAGCCGGCCCGCGATCAGTGCGGAGACCAGGTGCGGGGCGTGCGAGGTGAGCGCCACCGTCCGGTCGTGCAGCTCGGCCGGCATGGTCACCGGACAGGCCCCGCACAGCTCGATCAGCTGCCGCGCCAGCTCGACCACCGTCCCGCCGGTCCGCTCCGACGGGGTCAGCACCCACGGCCGGCCCCGGAACAGCCCGGCGTCGGCCGCCAGCGGCCCCGACTGCTCCCGGCCCGCCATCGGGTGCCCGCCGACGTAGCGGCTCAGATCGCAGTCGGCCGTGCGCATCGCCAGCTCGGCCGGCACCTTGACGCTGCCGACGTCGGTGAAGTGCTCGGCCAGGCCCGCACGCTGGTACTCCACCAGGGCGCCGGCGATCTTCGAGGGCGGCATCGCCAGCACCGCCAGGTCCACCGGCGCCGGCGGGAAGGCCGCCAGGCCCGCGCCCAGCGAGGCGGCGGTCCGGGCGGTGGCCGGGTCGCGGTCCAGCAGGTAGGTGACGACCCCCCGGGCGGACAGTGCCAGGGCCACCGAGGTGCCGATCAGGCCGGTGCCGACCACGGCGGCCGTCCGCAGCCTGACCCCTTCGTCGTGCGCCGCCGCGCCGGGCGGCGGTCCGTGCTCGGTCATCGGATTCCTTGCTGCGCTCGATGGGACCGGGCCCGTGGCGTCAGGTGCCACGGACCCGGGTTCGTCGGCGGTCAGGACCGCCAGATGGTCGGGCAGTACTCCGGGTCGGCGTAGTCCGGGGTGCCGGCCGCGGTGCGGCGCACCAGGACGTCGTGGTTGTAGGAGACGTCCGTGCCGTCCGAGGTGCGGAACGCGCGGTAGCGGTTCTCGCCGTCCTGGAGGTGCAGCGAGATCGCCCGGCGCGGGCGGTCCGCGACGTTGGCGCCGCTGCCGTGGTAGGTGCGGCAGTGGTGGAAGCTGATGTGCCCGCGCGGGATCACCACCGGGACCTTCTTCAGCTCGACGCCGTTGTACTCGGCGTTCTCCGCCAGCATGTCGTCCAGCTCGCCGTGGCTGCGCTCGGCGAAGTGCAGGGAGGTGCGGTCGTTGGCGGCGGTCTCCTTCCAGAGGTGGCTGCCGTCGACCATGGTGATGGTGCCGAGTTCCTCGGTGCAGTCGTGGAACGGGATGAACGCGGTGAGCATGCGCTCCGAGGTCGACGTCGCCCAGTAGTGCCGGTCGAAGTGCCAGGGCACGATGTTGCTGGTCTCCTGCGCCACCGGCGGCTTGTAGATCAGGGTGGACTGGAAGACCCGGATCTCCAGCGCGCCGGCCAGCCGGGCCGCGACGGCGCCGATCAGCGGCTTCTGCAGCACGGAGGCGATCCGCGCGTCCTCGTAGTGGATGTAGTCGTTGTGGCGCTGCACCCCGCCGTTCTCGGGCTGCCAGTAGGCGAGCTTGGGCGGGTGCGTCGGCAGGGTGCGGTCGCGGTGGCCGGCGTAGAACTCCTCGCTGGCGGACTCCAGCAGGGCGGTCTCCTCGTCGGTGAGGAGCTTCTTGCTGAGGAACCAGCCGTGCTGCTCGTAGAACAGCACGTCCTCGTCGGTCGGCAGGAGCGCGACCTCCTCCTCGGTGAGGTGGAAGGCCGGGACGTCGGTGTTGGTCACGGATCGCTCTTTCTCGTCGGGGTGGGTGGGGCGTTCGTCCGGTGTCAGACGTTCGCCTTCTCGCGCTCGACCGCCTCGTACAGGGCCTTGACGTTGCCGCTGCCGAAGGTCCGGGCGCCGTGCCGGTCGATGACCTCGAAGAAGTAGGTCCGGCGGACGTGCATGGACTGGGCGAAGATCTGGAAGACCTGGCCCCAGTGGTCCTGGTCGACCAGGACGTTGGTCTCGCGCAGGTCGGCGGTGCGCAGGTCGGGCTCGCCGAGCCGGTTCTCCAGCTCGTCGTAGTAGCTGCTCGGGGCCTTGAGGAAGCGCACCCCGCGCCCCTCCAGGGTCTGCACCGCCGAGACGATGTCGTCGGTGAGCAGCGCCAGGTGCTGGACGCCGGCCCCGCCGTGGCGGGCCAGGAAGTCGTCGATCTGGCCGGCCCGGCGGCTGGTCACCGGCTCGATGATGGTGAAGGTGACCTTGCCCGACTCGCTCTGCACCACCTTGGAGTCCATCGCCTGGTCACCGACCTCGATGAACTCCTGGAAGATGTTGTCGAAGCCGAAGACGTCGCGGTAGTAGTCGACGGTCGGGCCGAGCTCGCCGGCCGGCACCAGGACGGCCGCGTGGTCGACCACCGAGAAGAGGTGCTCGCCCTCCTCGACGTCCGGCGCGATCAGGTCGATCAGGCCGGGGAGGAACTCCTCCGCGTTGCCGTGCCGTTCGACCAGGCGGTGGGTCACGTCGCCGAAGCCCGCGACCACGGCGGTGCGCACGGTGGCGCCGTTGGCCTCCAGGGTGCGCGGCTCCTCCAGGGCCGGGGCGCCGCGCCCGGTGAGGGTGGTGAAACTCTCCTGGACGTCGTCGACGCCCATCGCGATCACGCCGACGCCGTCGCCGTGGCGGCGGACGTACTCGGTGGCCGGGTGGCGGCTGTCCAACCCGGTGGTGAGCAGCAGGCGGACGCCGCCCTGGCTCAGCAGGAGCGAGCGGGCGCCCTCCAGCCCGGTCTCCGGGCCGCCCTGGCCGGACACCCGGAATCCGAACGCGGTGCACAGGTAGAACGCCGCCTGCTGGGCGTCCCCGACGTAGAACTCGACATGATCGACACCATGGATCTGCACTGGGCCAAACCTTCCGTTAGGAAATGGGTGCCGCGTCGGGCGCCTGCCGGCCCTGGGCGCCGTCCGGATCCCGCCGGAGCACGGCGCGGAAGCGGCACGCGTCGGAACCCGTGCGCTGGCAGGAGACGCAGCTGTCGTCGACGGTTGTGCGCAGCCCCTCGAACCAGCCCGCGCGCAGCTCCAGGCAGGGGCAGTCGTAGCCGTCCAGGGTGCCTGCGGCGCGGAGCATCCGCAGGGCGAAGGACTTGCTCACCAGCGTCTCGAACTCGTCCTCGCCGATGACCTCCTGGGAGACCTCGGACATCGTGCCGGCGCCCATCAGACGCAGGATCGCGTCGACGTGCCCGGCCAGTTCGGCGGCGGTCGGCCCGTCCGGGCCGATCGGGTGGGCGCGGGCGTGCCAGGCGGCCACCCGGCGTCCGACGAAGCGGACCGCCTCGGCGTTGATCTCGTTCGCCGCGTCCTGGCCGAAGCGCTTGAGCACGCCCTGGTACCAGCGGGCGTCGTGCAGCCACCAGAACTGGTAGAGGTCCTTGGCCCGGAGGCCGCCCGGTTCGGCGGCGGCCTCCGTGGTCGGTTCAGTCATCGCGGCCCGCCGTGACCGGGCGCCGGCGGCGGCTGGTGGACGCCGGGCCGAACAGCAGGCTGACGTTGTGGCCGCCGAAAGCGAAGGAGTTCGACATCACCGCCGTCACCTCGGCAGGCCTGGCCGCGCCCCGGACGTGGTCGAGCTCGCACTCGGGGTCCACCTCGTCCAGGTTGGCGGTCGGCGGCAGGACGCCGGCCGAGAGCGCCAGTGCGCTGATCGCCGCCTCCAGGGCGCCGGTGCCGCCGAGGAGGTGCCCGGTCAGGCCCTTGGTGCTGCTGACGGCGGGGGAGTGCGCGCCGAAGACCGCGCGGATCGCGCGCGCCTCGGCGATGTCGCCGACCTTGGTGCCGGTGCCGTGGGCGTTGACGTAGCCGACGTCGGAGGGGGACAGCCCGGAGCGGGCGATCGCCTTGTTCATCGCGCCGGCCGCGCCGCGCCCGTCCGGGCGGGGAGTGGTGGGCTTGAACGCGTCGGTGGTGGCGCCCCAGCCGATCAGGTCCGCGTACCCGACGGCCCGGCGGGCCTCGGCGTGCGCGGCCCGCTCGATCACCAGCACGCCGGCGCCCTCGGCCAGCACGAAGCCGTTGCGCCGGCGGTCGAACGGGCGGCTCGCCGCAGTCGGGTCCTCCCAGTCCTGGGCGAGCGCCCGGGCGTGGGTGAAGGCCAGGGCGCTGGTCGGGTTCAGCGGGGACTCCGAGCCGCCGCAGACCACCACGTCGGCCTCGCCCTCGCGGATCAGCCGGTACGCCTCCGCCACCGCGTGCGCGCTCGCCGTGCAGGCCGTGGCGATGGCCGAACTGAAGCCCTCGATCCCGTACTTGATGGCGATCCGGGCGGCCGCCATGTTCGGCAGCATGCCCGGCAGCAGGAACGGGCTGATCGCCGTCCGGCCGCGCTCGGAGCGGGCCAGGGCCTGGGCCTCGTAGGTCGTCAGGCCGCCGGCACCGCTGCTGACCACCACCGCGACCCGGTCGGGGGCGACGTCGGTGCCGATCGTCAGTCCGGCGTCGGCCAGCGCGTCCCCGGCGGCGGCCAGGGCCATCAGCACGAACCGGTCGACCATCCGGCCCTCGCTCGGCGGCAGCACCTCGGAGGCCGCGATGTCCGGCGCGAGGCCGGCGAAGGCGATGGAGTCCGCCAGGTCGTGCCCCTCGGGCACGGTCATGATGCCGGACTTGCCCAGGCACAGGGCCTCGAACACGGTGTCGGCGCCCCGGCCGACCGGGGAGAACAGGCCGAGGCCGGTCACCACTGCTGCGTCGACGGCGCTCATCGGGCACCTGCCCCGGCAGCGGCGAGCAGCTCACCGTTGAGGTACATCTCGCGCAGCGCGACCTTGCGGACCTTGCCGGTCGGGCCGAGCGGCAGCACCGCCGGGTCGATCACCAGCACGTGCCGGACGAACGCGCGGGTGTGCTCGTCCAGCGCGGCGAGCACCCGTTCGTGGTGGTCGGCGTCCGGGTCGGCGTCGGGGCGCAGCACCAGCAGGACGCCCGCGGCGGGGCCGTCCTCGGCGGCGACGGCGACCACCGTGCACTCCAGCACCTCGGGAAGGGCGGCGAGCACCCGCTCCTCGGAGGCGGCGGTGTACAGCCAGCCCCCGTCCTCCAGCGGGACGGCGTCGACCATCCGGTCGACGTGGTAGTAGTAGCCCTCCTCGTCCCGGTAGACGAGGTCACCGGTGAGGAAGTAGCCGTTGCGCCTGGTCCGGTACGTGGTGGTGGAGTCGTTCCAGTAGCCGAGCGCCACGGTGGGCGCGTCCACGCCGAGCTGGCCGACCTGGCCGGCGGGCAGCGGCTCGCCGTCCGCGTCCAGCACCGCGACGTTGGAGAAGGCGTGCGGCTTGCCGATGCAGCGCCCGTAGCGGTCGCTGTCGACCGAGTGCGTGATGAAGAACTGCGAGTGGCCCATCTCGGTCGACCCGAGGCCGTCCAGGAAGATCGAACCGGGCCGGCGGACCACCTTGCGGTCCACCAGGGCGTCCCGGCTGCCGACCGCCACCAGGCGGCGGATGTGGGCCTCGTGGGCGCAGTCGCCGGTGTTCCACCAGGCGCGGACCGAGGAGAGGTCGCGCTGCTCCAGGTCGTGACCGGCCAGCTCCGACCAGACCGCGGCGAAGCCGAGGATGCTCTCCGGCCGCCAGCGCTCGATCGCGTCGAGCACCTCCGGGCCGTGCGGCTTGGACAGCAGCGCCAGCTCGATGTGGCTGGCCAGCGCCAGGTTGACGGCGATCACGGTGGCGGCGTGCGAGGACGGCAGGGCGCTGAGGATCCGGTCCATGCCCTGCGGCTTGGGCAGCGAGAGCCGGTGCCGGATCGAGGCGAACAGGCTGCGGTGCGAGTGGCCGACCGCCTTGGACAGGCCGGTGGTCCCGGAGGAGTGGGTGATGACCGCGGGGTCCTCGGGGTGGTGGCGGAAGACCGCCGGGGCGTCCGCAGGGTCCCCCTTGCCCAGGTCGGCGACCTCGTGCAGCAGCGCCGCGTCGTAGCCCCCGGCGAGCAGCAGCTCGCGGTGCGGGGCGTCGGTCAGCACCGGGATCCGGTCGAAGCGCACGGTGACGTACCGGGCCGCGATCTCGCCCGGCATGTTGCCGTTGACCAGCGCGGGGATCGCGCCGATCCGGGCCAGTGCGAGGAAGGCCAGCACCTGGTCGGCGGCGTCGGTGACGTACACGGCGACCGGGTCGCGCGGCCGGACGCCGAGCGCGTGCAGGGCGGCGGCCCGGGCGGCGACCCGCTCGCCCAGCTCGCGCAGGCTGAACGGCTGCCAGGCGGGCCGGCCGTCGACCTCGGTGTCGAAGGTGAGGGCCGGGTCGTCCAGGCCCTCACCGCGGTCGAGCAGGGTGGCGAGCACATTGCCGGTGCCGATCCGCGCATCCACGGCTAGCTCGGCACGGTTCCAGGGTCGGTTCAAGGCACTTCCTCTGAGGAGAGCGGGTGTCAGACGTGGACGGGCGCGGCGGGGGCGGCGCCGAGCAGCAGCGCGACGGCCCGGTCGGACTCGCCCGGGGCGCCGGCCTGTTCCACCAGGACGACCAGGACCTCGTCGGCCTCGCCGCCGGCGATCAGCAGCTCGGCGACCTCGGCCGCGTCCCGGCGGGGATCGCCGGCCGGGCTGGTGCACACCACCGGCCCGGTCAGGCCCCAGTGGGCGGTGATGCGCCCGGCGATCGAGTTGGGCACCGACTGGAAGAACAGCAGCGGTGACACTCGCTCGCCCCGGTCCACCAGGTCGGCCACGGCACGGGCGGTCTCACGGTCGCCGCCGGTGCTGACCAGCAGCAGGGCCGTCCGCTCGCCGAGCTCCGCGGGGAGCGGGGCGCCGGTGTACCGCAGGCCCAGGCAGCGGTCGGCCACCTCGGCGACCAGCGCGGGGAACGAGGAGACGATGAACCCCGGGACGGGCGCGGGCGTCGCCCCGTCCAGCTCCGCCTCGGCGAGCAGGTGCAGCGTGGTGGTGATCACGAGGCCACCACCAGGGCGGTGTTGGCGCCGCCGAAGGCCGCGTTGAGGCTCAGCGCCCACCCGGGCGAGGCCGGGGTGGGGGTGTCGACCACGGCCAGCGGGCAGGCCGGGTCGGCCAGGTAGTCGCCGGCGTTGACCGGCAGCCGCCCGGTGCTCGTGGCCAGGACGGTGACGATCAGTTCGAGCAGACCGGCGGCCTCCAGGGTGTGCCCGTGCACGGACTTCGAGGAACTCACCGGGATCCGCTCCGCGGCCGGCCCGAGCGCCCGGTGCAGGGCCGCACTCTCGGCGAGGTCGCTGGCGGGAGTGCCGGTGCCGTGCGCGTTGACGTAGCCGATGCGCTCGGCGTCCACCCCGGCGCGGGCCAGGGCCAGCGTGATCGCCCGCGCCATGCCCTGACCCTCCGGGTGCGGCTGGCTGACGTGGTACGCGTCGCCGGAGCGGCCCCAGCCGGCCAGCCGCGCCAGCGGCTCGACCTGGCGGGCGGCCGCCGAGGGCGCGGACTCCAGCACCACGGCTGCCACCGCGTCGCCCAGCAGCATGCCCTTGCGGCCGGTGCTGAACGGGCGCAGCCGGCCGTCGGCGGCCAGCGCCCGGGCGCTGTCGAAGAGCGTGTAGCGGTCGGGCTCCAGCAGGTAGCCGGCGGCCACCGCGACGCGTTCGGCCCGGCCGGAGGAGATCATCGCGGCCGCGTCCGCGACCGCCGTGCTGGCGGCCACGCACGCGGTGGTGTAGCTGCGCGGGGCCTCGCCCAGCCCGGTCCGGCCGGCGAGCTCGGTGGCGAGCGCGCCCGCCGTGAGCTCGGGCCGGCCGGCGCCGGCGGACCGGGCGGCTGCCCGGTCCGCGGTGGTGGCCAGCAGCAGCGTGGTGCCGGCCCGGTCCGCCGTGCCCAGCCGGGCCTGCTCGCAGGCGCCGGCCAGGACGGCGGCCAGTTCGGTCCGCAGGTCGGGCGTGCCCGGCAGCTGGGCGGCACGGGCCACCCGGCGGGCCGAGACGTCGAACCGGTCGAGCGTGCGGAACCCGTCCGTGCCGGTGAACACGGCGTCCGCGAGCGGGACGGTGCCGCGCCCGAAGGCGGTCAGCACGTCCATCCCGGTCACCAGGACCGGTCGGCCGGGTCGGCCGGCCCGGACGGTCTCAGCCATTCCGGTCGACCTCCAGGACCTCCGCGAGCACCGCGGCGGCGCCGGACACCTCGGACATCCGAGCCAACTGGTCGTCGTCCAGGTCCAGTTCGGTGTCGAAGGCCTGCTCGACCTGGTGGATCAGCCAGGCCAGCTCGATCGAGTCGATCTGGACCGGCTGATCCACCGCGGGGCGCTCTCGGTAGGCCGCGAGCAGGCCGCGCACGGCCTCCTCGTCGATCCGCCGGTTCACGTTCACTTCGCGACTGCCGCCGCGCGCGTGACGATCTCCTGGACCAGGGCGCCGACGTTCATCAGGGCGACCTGCTCGGCCTCGTCCTCGGCGAACTTGACGCCGTAGCGGTCCTCCACCTGGATGGAGACCTCGGCGATGGCCAGGGACTCCAGGTCGAGGCCGTTCGGGCCCAGGTCG
This sequence comes from Kitasatospora sp. NBC_01560, assembly GCF_045208415.1. NCBI lineage: Bacteria > Bacillati > Actinomycetota > Actinomycetes > Kitasatosporales > Streptomycetaceae > Kitasatospora > Kitasatospora sp. NBC_01560. The sequence goes on from NZ_CP109364.1 coordinate 7,250,458, forward strand.
GTCTCGGCGGTGACAGCCTCGGTGTCGAAGTTCATGTCCGTCAGCACTCCCTTGATGAACTGGAACACGTCGTCGTACATGGGTTTTCCGTCCTTCGTCGGTCTGGGCCGGAGTCGATCTCCGGCCGGGTGGCGCGGGGAAAGCGGGTTCAGCGGCCGGCGGCGGCGCTGAGCGCGACCGGGTCGCGCAGTGGCTTCCCGGTCGAGGTCCGGGGGAGCTCGGGCAGCACGTGCAGCGCCCGGGGCCGCTTGTAGGCGGCCAGCGCGGTGGCCAGCGCGGCGTCCAGCCCCTGGCGGACCGCCGGGTCGGAGAGCGCCACGTAGGCGGTGATGTCGCGGTCGAAGACGACCACGGCGGAGTCCACCCCGGGCAGTCCGGCGAGGGTCTGCTCGACCTCCAGCAGGTCGACCTTCAGGCCGCCCACCGACACCTGGGAGTCCAGGCGGCCGTGCACGGTCAGCAGGTTGCTGTCGGGGTCGAGCGCGCCGGCGTCCTTGGTGCGCAGCAGGCCGTCGGCCCAGCGGCCGGGCACCGTCGCGCCGAGGTAGGGCGAGGCCGGGGTGGCGACCAGGATCTGGTCGTCGACGATCTCGATGCCCATCCCGGGGGCGGGGGTGAGCCGGGGGCGGTGCGTGCCGGCGACGTCGGTGGCGATGACCCCGGTCTCGGTCATCCCGTACATCGTGCCGAGGGTCGCACCGTACGTCCGGGTGAAGGACTCCCAGAGCGCGTCGGGCACCGCGTCGCCGCCGGTGATCATGCCGCGGAAGTGCGGCAGCGGCGCCGGGTCGCGGACCGAGGCGAGCAACTGTGCCTGGACCGGGGCGCCGAGCACCGTCGTGGGGCGGGCGTCGGCCGCGATCGCGGCCCTGATGCCGTCCAGCGTCATCCGGGCCGGGACGACGATCTCGATGCCCCGGTGCAGGCTGTGCAGGATGCCGCCGACCAGGCCGAGCACGTGGACCAGCGAGGCGAGGACGACCATCCGCGAGCCGGGGCCGGGGAAGTCCGCGATCCGGGTGTAGCGCTCGACCTCCTCCAGCAGGCTCGCGGCGCTGCGGCCGATCACCTTGGACGGGCCGGTGGATCCCGAACTCAGCTGCAGCAGCACGTGATCGGTGCCGGCGGGCCGCCCGGTCCGGGCCGTCACCACCGGCGTGACCTCGTGGAAGCCCCGCAGCGAGCCGCCGGGCGCCCGGTCCGCCTCGACCAGGAACTGCGGCTCCAGTCGTTCCAGCGCCAGGGCCAGCTCGGCCGGCGCCAGCCGGACGTCCAGCAGTACCACCTGGGCATCCAACGCCCATGCGGCCAGCAGGAGTTCGATCCCGGCTGCGGACGGCGGCAGGCGCAGCGCCACTGTGGAGCGCTCTCCGACGCCGGCGGCGGCCAGCTCGCGCCGGCGCTCGTCGATCCGGGTGCGGAACTCCTGGCGATCGACCGTCCGGCCCATGGTCAGGCACGGGTCGCCGTCCCCACCCTCCGGTAACAGCACGTCCACCCAGGACATCGCGGGCCCCCAATAAAAGTCTTCACGGACATGGAAGAATCGCTGAAGAAAGCGCTCTGAATTCCCCCCGGATGCCTTCAGCCTAGGAGGCGTCAAGGGGGCCGTCAATCAAATCCTGCAATTTGTTCGAACTGTCGTGCAGGCAGGATTTCGTACTGTTTCCGGGCAGCGCCGGAATCGCCGTCGCGTCGTGCCGTTGCGACGTCGGAAATCGAAACAGTAATGGTCGGTTAAATGTCCGGGGTGCTACGGTCGGGTGACGAATGCCGGGGTGATCTTCCCGAGGTCGGGACAGCCGGAGAGTGCCATGGCCTCCTCCAGCTCCTCTTGGACGGTGCGCAGGACGTCCAGTACGCCCTCCTCGCCGGCGTGCGCCAGCCCCCAGAGCACCGGCCGGCCCACCAGGGCGAGGTCGGCGCCGAGTGCGCGCACCTTGAGCAGGTCGGAGCCGTGCCGGAGCCCGCCGTCGACCACCACCGTGCCGCGGCCGCCCACCGCCTCCACCACTTCGGGGAGGGCGTCGGCCGACGCGACCGCGGTGTCCAGCTGCCGGCCGCCGTGGTTGGAGACCACCACGCCCGCGGCCCCGTGCTCCATGGCCAGGTGGGCGTCCTCGCCGGTGAGGATGCCCTTGAGCAGGATCGGCAGCCGGCTGCGCTCGCGCAGCCAGGCCAGGTCCGCCCAGGTCACGGACGGGTCGAACTGCTCGCGGGAGTGCCGCTCGATGGCGGAGGAGCCGGCGCCGGCCCGGTGTGCGGTGGCGGTCAGCGCCGCCGGCAGGTTCACCGCCCGGATGTCGGGCGGCACCGTGAAGCCGCTGCGCGCGTCGCGCGGCCGGCGGGCGACCCGCGGTGCGTCGACGGTGAGCACCAGGGCGCCGAAGCCGGCCTCCGCCGCCCGGTCGGCCAGTTCCACCAGGGCCTGCCGCTCGCGCAGCCAGTAGAGCTGCAGCCAGAGCGGGCCCTCGGCGGCCGCGGCGATGTCCTCCAGCGATCGGCTGGCGAACATGCTGACCGTGAACAGCGCGCCGGCCCGGCCGGCCGCCCTGGCCACCGCGACCTCACCCTCCGGGTGTGCCAGCCGGTGGTAGGCCATCGGTGCGATTCCCAGTGGCGCCGCCAGTGCTTCCCCCAGCACGGTGGTGCGCGTCTCGCAGTGCGAGACGTCGACCAGGAATCGTGGTCGTACGCGTAGGCGGTCCAGTGCCGCCCGGTTCTCCCTGAGGGCGGACTCGCTGCCGCTGCCGCCCTGGATGTACTGCCAAACCTCGTCCACGAGGACCGACCGCGCAGCGACCTCGTATCCGTCCATGCCGATGGAACCCATGCCTCGACGTCCCCCACCCAGGATGTGGTGCGGTCCGCCGCGTGGTCGAACAGCAACCTTGTGACCGCACGGTCGTTCACTTAACATCACTCCGTGTAGGCAGGTCAAGTGCCGACAGTGTTCGGACATCGTCCCTGGTGACGGCGCCGAACGCGGGCGACGAAGGGGGAGCTCACGTGGCCGACCGCCGCATCGAGCGCGGCAATCAGACCCGGCGGATGGTCCTCCAGCGGGCGGCGGAAATCGCCTCGGTGGAGGGCCTGGAAAACGTCTCGCTGGGGAGACTGGGCGTCGAACTTCACCTGAGCAAGAGCGGAGTCTTCTCGCTATTCGGATCCAAGGAGGAGCTTCAGCTCGCCACCGTCCGGGCCGCGATCAGGATCTATATTGAAGACCTGTTGAACCCCAATCGACGATTGCCCCACGGGATTGTCAGGGTGTGGCGGCTGTGCGAGAGTTGGCTCGGGCACTCGCGCAGTCGGGTCTTTCCGGGCGGGTGCTTCTTCTTTGCCACCTCGGTTGAGTTCTCCGCCAGGAGGGGCCAGGTCAGAGACCTGATCGCAGGTGCCCAGCGCGAGTGGAACGGGCACCTGGAGCAGCTGATCGGCCGGGCGATCGAGCTCGGCGAGCTCGAACCGGACACCGACCGGGTCCTGCTCGCCTTCGAGTTGATCGCCCTGCTGGACGGTGCCAACCGGGCCGCCCTGCTGCACGGCGACGACGCCGCGTACGCCCGGTCCGGCCGGGCGATCCTCAACCGGCTGCGCGACCTGGCCACGGACGCTTCCGTGCTGCCGGCCACGGTGTGAGCCGGCCCCCGACCATCGTTTCCCGCCATCCGGAGGAGTTCATGCCACTCGACCCGCAGGTCCGGGCGCTGCGCGCGGGCAAGGCGGCCGACGAGGCCCCGCCGCTGTACACGCTGAGCGTCGAGGAGGCCCGCCGGGCCGACCTGGCCGCCATCCTGGCGGCCGGCGGCGACCCGGAGCCGGTCGGCGCCGTGGTCGACACCGAACTCCCCGGCCCGGACGGCCCGTTGCCGGTCCGCATCTACCGGCCCGAGGGGCCGGGCCCGTTCCCCGTCCTGCTGTACTTCTTCGGCGGCGGCTGGACGCTCGGCAGCATCGAGACCTCCGACGCGATCTGCCGCACCCTCACCAACACCGCCGGCTGCGTCACCGTCTCGGTGGGCTACCGGCTCGCCCCGGAGCACCGGTTCCCGGCCGCCGTCCACGACTGCCTGGCGGCGGTGCGCTGGGCGGCCGAGAACGCCGCGGAGCACGGCGGTGACCCCGCGCGCCTCGCGGTCGGCGGGGACAGCGCGGGCGGCAACCTGGCCGCAGCCGTCACCCTGCTGCTGCGCGAGCAGGGCGGGCCCGAGCTCTCCGCGCAGCTGCTGGTCTACCCCAACACCGACCACCGCGCGGCCACCGGGTCGATGGTCGAGAACACGGACCCGAACTTCTTCAACCACCGCTCGGTGGACTGGTACTGGCGCCACTACCTGGCGGACCAGGCCGACGGCGCCTCGCCGCTGGCCTCGCCGCTGCTCGCCGAGGACCTCACCGGCCTGCCGCCCGCGCTGGTGATCACCGCCGAGTACGACCCGCTGCGCGACCAGGGCGAGGAGTACGCCGAGCGGCTGCGCGCGGCCGCCGTGCCGGTCGAGCTGACCCGCTACCCCGGCATGGTGCACGGCTTCTTCGCGATGTCCGGCGTGCTGGACGCGGGCCGGACGGCGCTGGAGGAGGCCGCCTCCTTCCTGCGCCGCCGGCTGGCGCCCCAGGCGCCCGCCGTGCTGCGCCGGGCGGAGCTGCACGGATCGCTGTCCGACCCGGTGCTGGACGCGATGAACTTCCTCAACGAAGTCACCGGGCGCTTCCCCGAGGCGGTCTCCTTCGCCCCGGGCCGCCCCTACGAGGGACTCTTCGACACCGACCAGGTCGTGGCGCACCTGCGCTCCTACCTGGAGCACCTGGCGGACGAGGGGCACGGCCCCGACGCGGTGCGCACCAGGATCTTCCAGTACGGGCGGACCAACGGCCAGATCCACGGGCTGATCGCGCGCACCCTGCGCAACGACGAGGACATCGAGGTGCCGGCCGAGTCGGTGGTGGTGACCACCGGCTGCCAGGAGGCGATGCTGCTCGCCCTGCGGGCGCTGTTCACCGGACCGCGCGACGTGCTGCTGGTCAGCTCGCCCGCGTACGTGGGCATCACGGGTGCGGCCCGGCTGCTGGACATCCCGGTCGCGGCCGTGCCCGAAGGGCCGGACGGGCTCGACGTGGAGGCCGTCCGGGAGGTCTGCCGCGAGGTGCGGGCCCAGGGCCGGCGCCCCCGTGCGCTGTACCTCGTCCCGGACTTCGCCAACCCCTCGGGCTCCACCCTGCCGCTGGAGGCACGCCACCGGCTGCTCGCGGCCGCGGGCGCGGAGGACCTGCTGGTGCTGGAGGACAACCCGTACGGCTTCTTCGTCCGGGAGGGTTCGCCGCTGCCGACGCTCAAGTCGCTGGACCGCACCCGGCGGGTGCTCTACCTGGGCTCCTTCGCCAAGACCGCGTTCCCCGGTGCGCGGGTCGGCTACCTGGTGGCCGACCAGGAGGTGATCGGCCAGGACGGCCGGCGCGGCCTGCTGGCCGACGAGATCTCGAAGATCAAGAGCATGACCACGGTGAACACCTCCAGCATCGGCCAGGCGGTGATCGGCGGCCTGCTGGTCGAGCAGGGCTGCCGGCTGCGTACCGCGAACGAGAAGGCCGTCGCCCACTACCGGGCGGCGCTGGAGGCCCTGCTCACCGAGCTGGAGCGGGCCTTCCCCGCGGAGCGCGCCGCCGAGCACGGGGTGAGCTGGAACCGGCCGCTGGGCGGTTACTTCGTGGTGCTGGACGTGCCGACGGCCGCCGACACGGCGGCCCTGGAGCGCTCGGCCCGCGACTTCGGCGTGCTGTGGACGCCGATGGCCGACTTCTACCTGGACGGCGCCGGTTCGCACCGGATCAGGCTGTCCTGCAGCTACCTGACGACCGAACAGATCGCCGACGGGGTCGGCCGGCTGGCCGCCTTCCTGGCGGCCGAGCGCGCCGGTGCCGTCCCGGGCACGGGCACGGAACGGGAGAACGACCATGGGTGACCTTCTGCGCGGCAAGCGGCTGCTGGTCACGGGGGTGATCACGGAGTCCTCGATCGCCTTCGAGGTGGCCCGACTGGCCCAGCTGGAGGGCGCGCAGGTGGTGCTCACCGGATTCGGCCGGCTCAGCCTGGTCGAGCGGGTGGCCGCCCGGCTGCCCGAGCCCGCTCCCGTGGTCGAACTGGACGTCACCGATCCGGCCCAGCTCGCCTCCCTGGCGGAGCGGGTCGGCGGGCACCTGGACGGACTGGACGGGGTGGTCCACTCGATCGCCTTCGCCCCGCCGGCCGCGCTCGGCGGCAACTTCCTGACCACCGAGTGGCCGGACGTCTCCACCGCGATGCACGTCTCGGCGTACTCGCTGAAGTCCCTCGCCACCGCCGCGCTGCCGCTGATGGCGAAGGGCTCCTCGATCGTCGGCCTGACCTTCGACGCCCGCTTCAGCTGGCCCAATTACGACTGGATGGGCGTCTCCAAGGCGGCGCTGGAGGCCACCTCGCGGTACCTGGCCCGGGATCTCGGGGGTCAGGGCATCCGGTGCAACCTGGTCGCCGCCGGGCCGATCAAGACCATGGCGGCGCGCTCGATCCCCGGCTACCGGGGCTTCGAGGAGTTCTGGGACGAGCGGGCCCCGGTCGGCTGGGACCCGGCCGACCCCGAGCCGGCCGCCCGGGGTGTGGTGGCCCTGCTCTCGGACTGGTTCCCGCGCACCACCGGAGAGATCGTCCACGTCGACGGCGGAGTGCACGCCATCGGCACCTGACGTGGCGTCAGAGCGTTGAGTCCCAGGTGGGAGTGACGGTCCGCCGGTCCGTCGGTGCGGCGATCATGCGCACAGTTGTCAGCACGACCGTTCGTTCATTATGGTACGCTCGGCCGCGTTCAGCCGGACGTGTCGCGCGCATGGAGGGAACCCGCGAAATGACCACCGTCCCGCCCCAAGAACCACTCGCACCACCGAAGTTCGCCGCCGTGGCGGAGGGGGGCGAGGCGCCCGCTCCGGAAGCCCGCTCACGCGGCGAACGGGCCGCCCTGCTCCTCGCCTCGGGCGCGACCTTCCTGGCGGTGCTGGACACCACGGTGGTCAACGTCGCCTTCGCCGACCTGCGGGCGAGCTTCCCCACCCAGCCGCTGTCCCACCTGACCTGGGTGGTGACCTCCTACACGGTGGTGTTCGCCGCGCTGCTCGCGGTGGCCGGCCGGGTGGCCGACGTGATCGGCCGCCGCCGCCTGTTCGTCTGGTCGGCGGTGCTGTTCACCCTCACCTCGCTGCTCAGCGGCCTCGCGCCGAACGTGGGCGTCCTGGTCGGGGCCCGCGCCGTCCAGGGCCTGGCCGCGGCCGGGCTGATCCCGTCCGCGCTCGGCCTGGTGCTCGCGCACACCCCGGGCCCCCGCCGCCCGGCGGCGATCGGCACCTGGGGCGCCGTCGGAAGCATGGCCGCCGCCGTCGGCCCGAGCCTGGGCGGCCTGCTGGTGGACGTCTGGGGCTGGCGCAGCGTCTTCCTGATCAACCTGCCGATCGGCCTGGTGATCATCGCGGCGACCCTGCGCGGCCTCGGCCCCGACCAGCCGACCGGGCGCCGGATGCCCGACCCGGTGGGCACCGTCGCCCTCGCCCTGGGCCTCAGCGGCCTCGTGTTCGGCGTCACCCAGGGCAGCGAGTGGGGCTGGACGGCCGGCTCGGTGCTCACCCTGCTCATCGGCGGCGGCGTCCTGACCGTGCTGGCCCTGGTGCTCTCCCGGCGGCACAGCTCGCCCGCCATCGAGTGGACGCTGTGGCGCAGCCGCACCTTCGCGGCCACCAACCTCACCTCGGTGCTGTTCGGCGCCTCGATGTACGCCTACCTGCTGAGCAGCCTGCTGTACCTGAACGCGGTCTGGGGCTACTCCGAGCTGAAGGCCGGACTGGCCGTCACCCCCGGCGCGTTCAGTGCCGCGATCGGCGCCGTGATCGTCGGCCGCCGGGTCGGCGCCCGGTTCCAGTGGGCGGCCGTGCTCGCCGGCTCCGCCCTGTTCGGTGCCTCCTGCGCCGCGATGTACCTGCTGCTCGACACGGAGAAGCAGTACGCGGCCGTCTGGCTGCCGATCGGCGTGGTGGCGGGCGTGGGCATCGGCGCCGCACTGACCGGCATCTCCAACGCCGCCGCGTCCTCGCTGCCGCCCGAGCGCTTCGCGGCGGGCACCGGCCTGCTGATGACGGCGCGCCAGGTCGGCGGTGCACTCGGCATCGCGGTGATGGCGGCGATCCTGGAGCACGCCGGGATGTTCGGCCCCACCGGCTACCTGCGGGCGTTCCTGGCCAGCGCGATCTGCGCCGCCGGCGCCGCCGTGTTCGCCGTCGCCATCCGCGCCCGCCGCACTGCTGCCTGAGCACTGCCGCCTGAGCAGTGCCGCCTGACCAAGGCCGCCTGAGCACCGCCGATCCATCGAGCACTGCCGACCGAACACCGCGGGCGGAGCACCGCGGACCGAGCACCGCAGGACCGAGAACGGGGAACACCAAATGGACATCCACGACCTGCACCGGCGCGCGCTGGTGCTGGCCACCGGGGCGGTGGCCGCCGTCGACCCGGACCGGCTCGACCTGCCGACCCCGTGCGACGGCTGGACGCTGCGCCGGCTGCTGGAACACATGGTCGGCCAGAACCACGGCTTCGCCGACGCCGCCCGGGGCGACGGCGACGACCTCGCCCGCTGGGCGGACCGGCCGCTCGGGGACCGCCCGGCCGACACCTGGCGCGCCTCCGCCGACGAGGTGGCCGCCGCGTTCGCCGCCGCCGGCCCCGGCGCCGTCCTGCGGATCCCCGAGATCCGGCCCGGCACGGACTTCCCCGTCGACCGCGCCGTCTCCTTCCACTTCCTGGACCTGCTGGTGCACGCCTGGGACGTGGCCACCACCGTCGGCCACCCGGTCGAGGTCGACGAGGACCTCGCGGTGGCGCTGCTCGACATCGCCGGCCTCGTCCCGGCCGACCCGGCCTACCGGGCCACCGCCGGGCAGTTCGGCGCCGTCGTCGAAACCGGCCCCGGCGCGTCCGCCTTCGACCGTGCCCTTGCCCTGCTCGGCCGCGACCCTGCGTGGGCCCCGGCCCCGGCCTGACCCGCCGACCGACCGAGCCCCGGAAGAGAGAGACCGATGACCACCGAGACCCGCCCCGCCGACCCGACAGCCGAGTACCGGATGCTCCACGACCTCCAGCCGGTGGTCGCGGAGAACCTCGACCGGCACCTGGCGGTCGCCAAGGAGTGGTTCCCGCACGAGTACGTGCCGTGGAGCGCCGGCCGCGACTTCGAGGGCCCCCTCGGCGGCGAGCCGTGGACCCCGGCGGAGGAGAAGCTCCCCGAGGTCGCCAGGATCTCCCTGGTGGTGAACCTGCTGACCGAGGACAACCTCCCCGGCTACCACTTCGCCATCGCCCAGTTCGGCAAGGACGGGGCCTGGGGCAGCTGGGTCGACCGCTGGACCGCCGAGGAGGACCGCCACGGCACCGCGCTGCGGGACTACCTGCTCGCCACCCGCGCCGTCGACCCGCGCGCCCTGGAACGCGCCCGGATGGACCACATGTCCGGCGGCTACCGCCGCCCCGACGGCTTCAGCGCGCTGCACGCCATCGCGTACGCCGCCTTCCAGGAGCTCGCCACCCGCATCTCGCACCGCAACACCGGCCTGCAGAGCCGGGACGCCGTCTGCGACGCGCTGCTCGCCCGGATCGCCGCCGACGAGAACCTGCACATGCTCTTCTACCGGAACCTCGTCGACGCGGCCTTCGAGCTCGACGCGGACGCCGCCATGCGGGCCGTCGCCGACGTGGTGATCGGCTTCGAGATGCCCGGCTCCACCATCAAGGACTTCGGGCGAAAGTCCGCACAGATCGCGATGGCCGGCATCTACGACACGCGGCTGCACCACGACGACGTCGTCCAGCCGATCCTGCGCCAGCTGCGGGTCTTCGAACGCGGTGGGCTCGGCCCGGCCGGCGAGCAGGCCCGCGAGGAGCTCGCCGCCTTCACCACCGCCCTCGACACCGCCGCCCGCTCCTTCACCGAGCGCCGCGACGCGATCCTCGCCGCCCGCGCCAAGCGCGCCGGCTGACACCGCCCCGCACCCGACCACCTGCGCACTGCGCGCAGGAGAGAAGAGTCCCGTCATGAGCACCGGTGCGTCCGACAGCACGGCGACCCGTCCGGAGATATCCGAGGTCGAGGCCTACATCCGCGGCAAGTTCGCCGAGCACACGAAGATCGAGGAGGCGGAGCTGTTCACCGCCGACCTCACGCTCGCCGCGGTGATCAGCCGCAGCCCGGCGATGACCAACAGCATCGACCTGATGGAGGCCTTCGCGCGGACCGCCAACGCGGTGCGCAAGGACCACGGCGCCCGCGTCCGCCTCCCCGCCCTGCCGCTCGACACCACCACCACCGCGGTGCTGGCGGAGTTCATCGCCGAGTACCGCCGCCAGACGGAGGACGCCCGGTGACCAGCGACCAGCCCGCCATCATCACCGACCTGTACGCCGCGATCACCGAGCGGAAGATGTCCCTGATCGACATCACCTGGGAGCAGCAGCGGCTGCACGAGTCGCGCCGCTGGAGCGTCGTCGAGATGCTCGCCGACGTCGACCTGGAGAAGCTCACCCCGCTCGACCGCAACCTGGTGTGGAACGCCGGCCGGGCCGAGCTGACCACCAAGCCCGGCGCCGACCGGCTGGAGCGCCAGGCGGAGGTCGAGGTCCGCCGCTGGGAGAAGCAGAACGCGCCGCTCGCGGCCGTCATGGAGGCCTGCGGCACCTGGAGCCGCTACTGGAACGAGGAGGAGGCGCACCACGAGACGGTGTTCAACCGCCTCGCGGACCTCAGCGGCATGGAGCCGGTCTCCGACGAGACCTTCCTCGCCTTCCGCCAGGTCTTCCCCGACGACGACATGCTGCGCACGCTCGTGCTGCTGGCGATCTCCGAGATCACCGCCGCCGTCAACTACGGCCAGTGCCAGCAGGTCGTCCAGGACCCGGGCCTGCGCCGGATCTTCAAGCAGGTCGCCGCGGACGAGATCCAGCACCGCAACTACTTCATCTCCTTCGCCAAGGCCCTGGTGGACAGCGGCGAGTACCACGCCAAGGACGCCTTCGCCGTCGGCCACCTCTTCCTCCGCGAGGACGGCGAGCTGCTGGGCAGCGCCCGGGAGAGCCGCGAGCAGCGCGGCACCCACGTCAACTGGTGGGACCACCTGGACACCAGCGAGACCGGCTACCGGCCCGAGGCGCTGGAGAAGAAGGAACAGCTGGTCTGCGGCGCGCTGAAGAAGATCACCGGCATCGAGACGCACAACCGCGACGAGGTCGAGGACACGTGGCTGGACCTGGTCGGCAGCTGACCGGCCTGGGTCACGACCTCCAGCTGGTCGCCGAGGTGGCCGGCGTCCGCGCCCTGCGCGAGCCCGGCGTCTTCTTCACCGCGGGTGAACTTCAGCGGATCGCGGCGGCGGCCTCCCCGGACGAGCGGCTGGCCGGGGCCTTCGCGGCCAAGGAGGCGTTGTTCAAGGCGCTGCCCCCGGGCGGCCGGACGTGGTTCTGGACGGACGCCGAGCTGGTCCACGACCGGCACGGCGCTCCGTCGTTCCGCACCGGCGGCGCGCTCGCCCGCCGGCTGGCCGGCCGGGGGCTGCGGCTGAAGGTCTCCATCTCGCACAGCGGCGGCTTCGCCTCCGCGGTGGTCTTCGCCACCTGGAGGGCCGGCGGCGGCCCCGTACCCAGGACGACCGGACGGACGGTACGACATGCTCCACGATGAGACCCGGCTGCGTCTGCCGGTGCGCCCGAACGACCTCGACGCGCTCGGCCACGTCAACAACGCGGTCGTCCTGGAGTACCTGGAGGCCGGCCGCTGGGCCTGGCTCGCCGCCCACGGCATCGACCCCGACCACCGGGTGATCGCGGTGGTGGCCCGGGCCGAGATCGACTACCGGGCGGAGATCCCGCGCGGCGAGATCGAGCTGCGCACCCGGCTGGACGCACCAGGCCCGGCCGAGCTGGAGGATGCCGACCTGGTCTACCGCGCCCGCTTCGACCAGCGCCTTTACCTGCCGGGCAGCACGGAACCCGCCGCCGAAGCGAAGATCACCGTCGCCTTCCTCGACGCCGAACTGCGCTGCCTGGTGACCCTGCACGACTTCCTCGCGAGCGCAAAGGAGCCCGTCCGATGACCGAACTGTGGGTCGCCACCTCCGGCGGCCACGAGCTGCACGTCCAGGTGGTCCGACCGCCCGACGACGTGCGGGCCACGGGCACCGCCGTGCTCCTCCTGCCGGGCCTGTTCAGCGACGGGTCGTTCTTCCTGGGCTCCTCCGGCCGCGGCCCCGCCGCGCCCCTGCTGGCCGCCGGGCACACCGTGTACCTGGCCTCGTTGCGCGGCCACGGCCGCAGCCGCCGGCCCGAACCCGCCCGGTACGACTGGAACTTCGACACCTACGTGCGCCACGACGTACCGGACCTCGTGCGGGCCGTCGCGCAGGACCACCCCGGCGCGCTGGTGCTGCTCGCCCACAGCATGGCCGGCTACGCGGCCCTGGCCGCGCTGGGCGTCGACCCGGCCCTCCAGGACCGGCTGCGCGCCGTGGTCACGCTCGCCTCCGCGGTCAACGACTACACCGACGGCGGCCTCGGCAAGCGCGCCCAGCTCACCTTCGCCACCGTGCTCTCCGCCGTCGTCGGCCGGTTCCCGGCCCGCGCGCTGCGGCAGGGCCGCTGGGACGAACCGGCCGGCCTGATGAAGCAGTTCACCGACTGGGCGCCCGCCCGGGCGTTCCGCAGTGCGGACGGCGCCACCGACTACTGGGCCGCGCTGGGCGCCGTCCGGCTGCCCGCCCTGGTCGGCGTCGGCGCCGGCGACACCTTCCACGCCAGCCCGGCCCGGGCCCGCAAGCTCGCCGAACACCTCGGCGGAGAGACGGAGTTCACCGTCTTCGGCCGGGCGAACGGACAGGACTGGGACCCCGGGCACTTCGACGTCGTCCGCGGCTCGCGCGCCGAACAGCAGATCCTGCCCGCCGTGCTCGACTGGCTGCGCAAGGTCCTGGAGCAGGGCCCCGCCGCACCGACCGACGGACCCCGGGGGTAGCGGGCATGCTGGAGTACTTCGACCGGCCGTTCCCCGCAGACCGGGGCCTGCACCTCCACGACGGCTTCACCGACCCGCCCGAGTTCCTCGCCTACCAGGACTTCCCCGAACGGATCGCCGGCTTCGCCGACGCCTTCCGCGCCCAGGGCGTCGGCCCCGGCACCCGGGTACTGTTCCCGTTCGAGACCTCCGCGCCGGTCATCCTCGCCTTCCTGGCGCTGATGGAGCTCGGCGCCGTGCCGCTGTCGGTCAAGCCCCTGGTGATGAACACCCCCAGGGACGGCTACCGGGAGTTCCTCGACCGGATCGCCCGCAGCCACGGCGCGGCCAGGATCCTCGGGGTGCCCAGCCTCGCCGGGATCGACCTGCCGGTCGAGGTCCTGCCGCTGCCGGCGGCCGACACCCGGGCGGAACGCCGCGCGCTGCGCGTCCCCGCCGACGAGGACCTCGCCTTCGTCCAGTTCTCCTCCGGCTCCACCTCCTTCCCCAAGGGCGTGCAGATCCGGCAGGGCAGGCTGCGGACCAACCTCGACATGATCGTCCGCAGCGACGGCCGCCGGCCCGAGGACAAGGTCAGCAGCTGGCTGCCGCTCTACCACGACATGGGGCTGGTCGGCGGCCTGCTCTCCTGCTTCGCGGTCGGCTGCGACCTGCTGCTCGCCGAGCCGATCGGCTTCCTCTTCGACGCCCGGGGCTGGTGGGAGCACCTCGCCCGGGAGGGCGTGATGGGCACCGTCATCCCCAACTTCGCCGTCGACTACTCGCTGCGCCAGCTCCAGGACGTCGACCCGGAGGAGATCGCCGCGATCGACCTCTCCGCCGTCCGCGCGATCTACCTGGGCAGCGAACCGATCAACCTGCCCAACCTGCACGCCTTCCTCGACCTGATGGCCCCGGCCGGGCTGAAGCGTGAGGTCTTCATGCCCTGCTACGGCATGGCCGAGGCGGTGCTGCTGGTCTCCACCCGGCCCGCCGGGTCGCCCGTCCGCGCGGTCGACTCGCCCGCCGGCGTGCCCACCATCTCGGTCGGACGCCCGCTGCCCGAGTACGCCGTCCGGCTGCGCGACGAGCACGGCGCGCTCTGCGCCGAGAACGAAGCCGGCGAGATCGAACTGGCCGGCGGCACCCTCGCCGACCACTACCTCGACCGGGACCGGCCGCTCGTCGAGGCGGACGGCTACTACCGCACCGGCGACATCGGCTTCCTCGACGACGGCGAGCTCTTCATCACCGGCCGGATCAGCGACCGGATCAAGGTCAACGGCCAGAGCCTCTTCGCCCCCGACTTCGAACAGGCCGTGGAACGGCTGTCGTTCGTCCGCGAGGGCCGCACCGCGGTCGGCCAGTCCGAGGGCCGGATCGTGCTGCTGGCCGAGGTCGACCGGGAGGCCCGCGAGGACATCCCCGGCAGCCGCGCCCGGATCGTCGACCACCTCGCCCACGCCCTCGGGGTCACCCTCGATCCGGCCGACATCCACTACCTGCGCCCCGGCCAGCTGCCGCGCACCAGCAGCGGCAAGCTGCGCCGCCAGGCCGTCATGCGGTCGTACGAGCGCGGGGAGCTCGACGGGCTGACCCTGCCGCCGGCCCGGCCGGCGGGCGGGCCGGACGGGGCGTAGCCGGACGGTCCGTAGCCGGGGGCGGCCGCGGACCTGACGGTGAGCCATGGGTGTGCCCCGGGTGTGCCCCGCCCCGGGTGAGTGTCTTGTTCGGCGGTGCCGGGCGGATCGCCGCAGGGTCGGGGCCGGCCGTGTCGTCACCGGCCGTCCCGCCCACTGGCCCGCCCACCGGTCGGCCTGCCCACCGGCCCGGTCCGCGGGCCGGGCCGGCCCGGCCCGGCCGGCGCCACGGAGGCGGGGCGATCGCCTCGCCGCCCGGCCCTGCCTCTGCGCTGCTCCTCCCTTCGGGCCGCCGCCGAACGGGACGCCGTCGGACCGCCGTGACGTCAGGACAGGGG
Source organism: Kitasatospora sp. NBC_01560 (assembly GCF_045208415.1). Classification (NCBI taxonomy): domain Bacteria; kingdom Bacillati; phylum Actinomycetota; class Actinomycetes; order Kitasatosporales; family Streptomycetaceae; genus Kitasatospora; species Kitasatospora sp. NBC_01560. The sequence goes on from NZ_CP109364.1 coordinate 7,265,488, forward strand.
AATACATGACTGACGCGAAGTTCCACCACCCGGCGCCGTCTGCCTACAGCCCCAGCGGCGGCGTCGCGTTCGGTGACCAGATCTACAACCGCCTGCTCAGTGATCGAATCATTCTCCTGGGCAAGGAGGTCGACGACGAGATCGCGAACCGGATCACGGCCCAAATGCTTTCGTTGGCCGCCGATACCGACCAGGACATCTACCTCTACATCAACTCGCCCGGCGGATCGGTCATGGCCGGTCTCGCGATCTACGACACGATGCAGTACATCCGCAACGACGTCGTCACCGTCGCCATGGGGTTCTGTGCGTCGATGGGGCAGTTCCTGCTCACGGCCGGCGCCCCGGGTAAGCGGTTCGCGCTGCCGCACACCAGGATCCTCATGCACCAGCCGTCGGCCGGGCTCGCGGGTTCCGCCACGGACATCCGGATCCACGCCAAGCAGCTGCTGGAAACCAAGCGCTAGATGGCCGAGTTGATCGCCCATCACTCGGGGCGGACGTTCGAGCAGATCACCCGGGACTCCGACCGGGACCGCTGGTTCACGCCCGCCGAGGCCAAGGAGTACGGCCTCATCGACGACATCATGACCCGCGCCACCGGGTCGCAGGGCCCCGGTGCTTTCCGGAGCAAGTCTGCTGCGTGGCCGAGTGCGCGCATGCTGATTCACCAGCCCGATCACGCGGGAAGTCAGGGTCAGGTCTCCGACCTGGAAATCCGGGCCGTGGAGGTCGAGCGGCTCGGGCAGTTGATGGAAACGGTGCTGGCGAAGCACACCGGGCAGCCGCTGGACGTGATAGCCAAGGACCTGGAGCGGGACAAGATCTTCGCCGCCCCGGCGGCGAAGGAGTACGGGCTGATCGATCACGTGGTGTCGCCCCGGTCGCTCGCCGGGGCGTCGTGACGTCGTCCGGTTCCCTCCGGGGGTGACGGTGGCAGGCCGGGACGACAGCCTCCCGGCCTCGGCGCCCCGAGCCGGACGGCCTCGGCCGATCAGATCCGGTCGGCGGACCAGGCGGGGTCGCGGCCGGTGAGGGCCGTCAGCAGTGCTTCCTCGTCGGCCTGCGGTGGGGCGGGGAGCGGGGGGTCGAAGCGGCCGCTGCCGGCCAGGTCGCGGTAGCCGCGGAACTCCGCCAGCGCGTAGCGGGCGGCGCCCGGCGGCATCCGGCTGTGCTCGCCCAGCGCCCGGGAGAGGTCCCAGCCGTGCACGACGGTCTCGGCCGTCAGCTCGCGGGCGTACCCGCCGGCGTCGCGCAGCCCGTACGGCAGGTGCACCAGGAGGTCGGGGGCGCCGGCCCGGTCGAGCGCGCGTTGCGCGCTGCGTACGGCCATCGCCCACACGCCGAGCGGGTTGCGGCCCAGGACGTCGCCCTCGAAGCGGCGGCCGGCCTCCGCCGGGGTGTAGCCGGCGATCGCCTGGCAGACCCAAAGGTGCTGGGCGGCCAGGTGGTTCACCAGCGCGCGCACGTCCCAGTCGCGGCACGGGGTGGGCGCTGTCCAGAGGTCCTCGGGCACGGCCCGCAGCAGCCTGGTCACTTCGGCTCCGGCGGCCGCGTAGTGCGCGCGGACCTCGGCGTGGAATCCGGGTGGGTGGGGACATTCCATCGCCGGACCTCCGTTCCTGCCCTGCTCACTCCCAGTAAACCGCTACGGGGCGTGACGCGCCAGGGGGTCCGAGGTCCGGATCGTCAAGGCCTGCCCGGTTCCGGCGCCGCCGGTGGTCACGTTCGGTAGTGGCACTGCGGCGCTCCGGTGGGGTGCTCCGGGGCACCCCACCGGTCGGGCGGTGTCAGGCGAGGGAGCCGAACGCGCCGAGTGCGGTCCGGACGGCGTGCTCCATCTCGGCCTGCAGCTGCTCCGGGTCGGCCGGGGCGCCGCCCTCCTGCTCCGAGCGGCCGAGCAGCGAGGCGATGGTCGCGACCAGTGCCCCCACCAGGGCCCCGGTCATGGCGACGGCCACCACCGGGTCGATCTCGTCGCGGTAGGCGGCGATCAGACCCCGCGTCAGTTCGCGCTGGCCGTCCAGCACCTTGCGCAGCGCGTAGGGCTGGAGGGCGGGGGTGCGCAGGATCAGTCGGGTGCGCAGCTTCGCGAGGTCACCGGTCAGGTCGGTGTCCGCGTCGAGCACGAAGCGGAAGGAGCGCAGCAGCAGTTCGGCGGGCTGTTCCCCGGGCAGGCGCTCGGCCAGGACGGACGCCGACCGCTCCAGCTTGAGCGGGGTGCCCTCGAAGAGCACCTCCTCCTTGCTGGCGAAGTAGCTGAAGAACGTCCTGGTGGAGATGTCGGCGGCCTCGGCCAGTTCGGCGATCGTGGTCTCCTCGTACCCCTTGCTGCCGAACAGCTCGATCGCCGCGGTCACGAGTGCCTGCCGGGTCCGTTCCTTCTTGCGCTCCCTGAGCCCTGGCTTGGTCGTCATTCTCTCGATGCTAGCCGAGGGTGAAATTCTGCACTCGTTGAAAAATTGCGTTGAGTGCTGCTAACGTCGCGGCCATGGATAGCGTCCTCAACCGGGTGGGGCGGACGGCCGCCCGCCGTCCGTGGCTCACCATCGGAGCCTGGTTCCTCGCCATCGTGGCCCTCTTCGCCGTGGCCGGAGCGGCCGGCGGCGAATTCGTGAACGACTACAACGTCCCCGGCACCAACTCCCAGAAGGCGGTGGACCGCGCGATCGAGCGCTTCCCGGACATCGGTGCGGCGAGCGCGGACGTCGTCTGGCACACCGCGAACGGCACGCTGCGCGACCCCGACAAGCAGGCGGTCGTCAAGGCCGTCACCGCGAAGTTCGCCCAGCAGCCCGACGTCCGCTCCGCCAACGACCCGCTCGCCGACGGCGGCCAGGTCAGCGACGACGGCCGCACCGCCATCGGCCAGGTGCAGTACGACAAGCAGCTGCGCAAGCTCACCGAGGAGGCCACCACCCGGCTCCAGGACGCCGCCGACGAGGCCCGCCGGGCCGGGCTGGAAGTCTCCTTCCGCGGCCAGGTCGTCGACCTCTCCTCGCAGAGCGAGACCAGCGGCGCCGAGTTCGTCGGCCTCGTCGCCGCCCTGGTCATCCTGCTGATCGCCTTCGGCTCCTTCGTCGCCGCCGGACTGCCGATCCTCGTCGCCATCACCGGCCTCGTCCTCGGCACCGCCGGCGTGCTGATCGCCGGCGCCGGCCTCAGCATCCCGACCATCGCCCCCATCGTCGCCGTCATGCTCGGCCTCGGCGCCGGCATCGACTACGCCCTGTTCGTCGTCACCCGGTTCCGCGAACAGCTCGCGGCGGGCGTCCACAAGCACGAAGCGGCCGGCCGGGCCCTCGCCACCGCCGGGCACGCCGTGGTCTTCGCCGGGGCCACCGTGGTCGCCGCGATCCTCGGCCTGCTGCTGACCGGCATCCCCTTCATCGGCGGCATGGGCGTCGCCGCGGCGCTCACCGTCGCCGCCACCATGCTGTCCGCACTCACCCTGCTCCCGGCCGTCCTCGGCCTGCTCGGACACCGCGTCAACTCCCTGCGCGTCGGCCGCCGCCGGCCCGCCGACGCGGCCGGCCCCGCCGACGTCGAGAACGGCCGCTGGGCCCGCTGGGCCGACCGGGTGGCGCAGAACCGCTACGCCTACTCCGCCCTCGCCCTGGCCGTCATCGCCGTCCTCACCGTCCCGCTGTTCAGCCTGCGCCTCGGCGCCCCCGACGACAGCAACTCCCCGAAGAACTCCACCCAGCGCCACGCCTACGAGACCGTCTCCGCCGCCTTCGGGCCCGGCTGGAACGCCCCGCTGATGATCGTCGCCGACCTGCCGGCCGGCGCGGAGGGCGACCGGGCCGTCGAGCAGCTGCGCAGCACTCTCACGGCGGACCACGAGGTCACCACCGTCACCCCGGCCGTCCTCAGCACCACCGGCCGCACCGTCATGCTCACCGTGGTGCCCAAGCACCGGCCGCAGGACCCGGCGGTCGGCGAACTGCTCCACCGCATCCGCGAGGACGTCGCCCCCGCGGCCTTCGGGACGCACAGCAAGGACGTCTACGTGGGCGGCACCACCGCCTACAACACCGACCTGTCCGACACCGTCGGCAACCGCCTGCCGTGGATGGTCGCCGCCGTCCTCGCGGCCGCCGCGATCCTGCTGCTCGCGATGTTCCGGGCACCGCTGATCGCGCTCAAGGCCGCCGCCATGACGACCCTCTCCATCGGTGCCGCGTTCGGGGTGCTGGTCGCCATCTTCCAGTGGGGCTGGGGCCTCTCCCTGATCGGCCTCAACGAGCCGGTGCCCATCATGGCGATGGTCCCGATGCTGCTCTTCGCGGTGCTCTTCGGACTGTCCATGGACTACGAGGTGTTCATGCTCAGCGCCGTGAAGGAGGAGTACGACGCCTCCGGCGACCCGGCCCGCGCGATCCGCGTCGGCCTGGGCGGCACCGCCCGGGTCATCACCGCGGCCGCCGCGATCATGACCGTGGTGTTCCTCTCCTTCGTGCCGATGACCGACACCGTCATCAAGATGATCGGCATCGGCCTCGCGGTCTCGGTGGTCGTCGACGTCACCGTCATCCGCCTGGTGCTCGCCCCCGCGGTGATGAGCATCCTCGGTCACGCGGCCTGGCGCGGCTTCGGCCGCTCCGCCGCGACGACCCCTCGCACTTCGCCGGCCCCCGCGGCGGAGCCGCAGCGCGCCGAGGTCGGGTGACGACCCGGCCGGCGCGCCGCGCGTGACGAAAGGGCCTCCGGGACACTGTGTCCCGGAGGCCCTTTCCCTTGCAGTCACGCGGGTGGCGCGTTGCCCGCGTGACGGTCGGCGGGCCGGCGGGCGGCCGCAGTCGGTCGGTGCTCGTCGATGCGGGGCGGCCTCAGCCGGCCTCGGCCGGTTCCGGCCCGTCCCGCTCGGGCTCAGTCAGCCTCAGTGGGGCTCAGTTGGCCCGCCACAGCAGGAGGCGCGAGACGTAGACGCCCTCGGTGGCGGTCCGCTGGAAGTAGCGGAAGCCGACGTAGCCCGCGTACCGGCCCGTGCCGCCCACCACCGGGAGCGCGATGTTCTCGCCCGCGAGGAGCTTGTTGGTGTTCACCAGACCGAAGGAGTGCACCGAACCGTCCTTCAGGACATCGGTGTTGTCCATGATCGTGTAGAGGCCGTCGGCGTCCTGGTACACGGCCCTGCTGGTGCCCGTCGTGTCGGCGATGACCTTGCCGTCGGCGTTGGTCAGCCGGGTGTGCCAGGTGCCGCCGTCGCCCACGCTGAAGCCGGCCGGCGGAACGTCGTTGTAGCTGCGCTCCAGCACCTTCTCCTGGAGCTTGTCGAGGTCGATCGACCGCGGCTGGTGCTGGTGGGCCGCGGCGGACCTGCCGCCGTCGGCCGACGCGGTGGCGGCGGTCGCGGGGACGGTGACCAGCAGGCCCAGCGCGATGGCGAGGGCGGCACCCGTGCGGCGGGTGATCTTCGTGCGACGCATGGTCTTCCTTGTCTGGTTGTGTGCTTCGAGAGCGGAGGGGAAGCCGTCTGCGACCATGCTGGTGCGGGCCGCTAAAGCCCTCCCAAAAGCCCGACGGGCGGCCCCCCGGCATCCCGTGCCCGGGGGACCGCCCGTCGTCGGCCGTCGGTGGCTCAGCCCGCGGCCGGCGCCCCGAACCACCCGGTGAGCGCCGCCGTCAGACCGTCCTGCTCGTCACCGACCCAGGCCACGTACCCGTCCGGACGCACCAGCAGCGCCGGCACGTCCAGCCCCTCGGCCGGCTCCGCCCGCACCACGTCGACCCGGGACTCCCAGCCCGACACGTCGCCGAACTCCTTGCCCGTCAGGTCGAACAGCACACCGCGACCGTGCCCCAGCGCCGCCCCGGTGGACGTCTCGCCGTCGGCCGTGCGGAGCGCCAGGTGCCCAAGGCGGCGGCCCACCAGCGGGTCGTCGTCCTCCCCGGCGAACGGGTAGCGCACGTCCGTCGCCCACGTCACCAGCCGCCGGTTCACCTCCTCGACCGTCACCAGCTCGGTGAACACCTCGCGCAGCGCGTTCACCTTCTCCAGCGGGTGGATCAGCGCCAGCTGCGCCTCGGCCCCCTGGCAGGCCCGGCGCCCGGCCGGGTGCCGCTCCGCGTGGTAGCCGTCCAGCAGCCCCTCCGGCGCCCAGCCGTTCACCTCGGCGGCCAGCCGCCACGCCAGGTTCACCGCGTCGCCGAGCCCGGTGTTCAGACCGTGGCTCGCCGTCGGCACGTAGTGGTGCGCGGCCTCGCCCGCCAGGAACACCCGCCCCTCGCGGTAGCGGTCGGCGAGCTGGGTGGTGCCCGTGTAGCGGCGCATCCAGATCGGCTCGCCCACCTGCTTGCGCTGACCGGTCAGCCGCTCGATGTTGCCGGTCAGCTCCTCGACCGTGACCGGCTCCGACGCCGGCGGCCCGTCCTGGTCGAACTCCAGCGTCTGCAACCGCCAGTAGCCGCGCTCCGAGCGCTCGGGCAGCGCGCCGAACACCCCGCCCGGGCGTACCCCGGCGTCGAACTCGCCGTCGTAGGAGGCGAAGTCGCCCAGGATGCCGTACCAGGACTTGCCGGAGCGGCTCACCTCGATGCCGGCGAGGCTCCGGACGGTGCTGTCCACCCCGTCCGCGCCCACCAGGTAGGCGCCGCGCAGCTCGTACGCCGCGCCGTCCGGCCCCTCGACCCGCACCGTCACCCCGGACTCGTCCTGGTCGAAGCCGGTGACGCGGTGGCCGCGGCGCAGGTCGGCACCCAGCGCGGCCGACCGCTCCTCCAACAGCCGCTCCACACCGGTCTGCGCCACCAGCAGGTTGTACTCCTCGGGCAGCCGGGTGAGGTCGAGCCAGACCATCCCGAAGTGCACGGCCGGCCAGCGCGGCGCCTCGCCGAGCGCGTCCATCAGGCCCCGCTCGGTGAACACGTCCACCAGCCGGGAGTGGAAGGTGCCCACGCGCTCGTCCTCGTAGTGGTCCGGCCGGGCCTCCAGGACGACGGACGGCACGCCCTGCCGACCGAGTTCGAACGCCAGCATCAGGCCGACCGGGCCGCCGCCCGCGATGATGATCGGGTCACTCATTGGTTGCTGCTCCTTGTGTGCTGATGGCAGGTGGCGTGCGGGTTCACGGTTGCGGGGCGCTGCGTCGGCGTCGGCGTCGGTTTCGGCGTCGGCTTCGGCGTCGGCTTCACAGCGAGGTGCGGAGGTGCCCGGCGAGTTCGCCCGGCGTCGGGTGGTCGTAGATGGCGACGGGGTCCAGCTCCAGGCCGTCCTCCCGCAGCCGGGTCGCCAGCTCCATCGCGGTGAAGGAGGAGAGCCCCAGCTCCAGGAACTCCAGCAGCGGGTCGATGTCCTCCGCCGAGTCCAGGCCGAGCACCTGGGCGGTGTGGCGCCGCACGGCCTCCAGGAGGCCCCGGTCGATCTCCTCCGCGGACGCGCCGGCCAGCCGCTCGCGCAGCGAGGACACGGCGGGGCCGTCGTCCCCGGAGTCGTCCGGTCCGCCGTCCGGCCCCGGGTCGTCCGCAGCCGGGGCCATGACGGTGTTGAGCCAGCCCGACAGTGCGGGGAGCACCGTGGACATCGCCTTGCGCTGCTCGGTGTCCAGCGTCAGCAACTCCGCGAGGGCCTCCTCGTCCCCCTGCGTGACCGCCTCCCACAGTGCGCCGTCGGCAGCCGCGGCGACGCTCGCGGTGCGGGGCTCCAGCCAGTAGGTGCGGTGCTGGAAGGGGTAGGTGGGGAGGGGGGTGTGGGCGCCGGGGGTGCCCTGGGTGCTGTGGGTGGGCCAGGTGGTGGGGTGGCCGTGGGTGTGGGCGGTGGCGAGGGCGGTGAGGGCGGTCTGTGTCTCGGGGCGGTTCGGTACGAGGACGGCGGCCGTGGCGGTGTCGGGGTGGGTGGTGCGGGTGGGGGTGGTGAGGGTGGCGTCGGGGCCGAGTTCGAGGTAGGTGGTGACGCCGTTGCTGCCGAGGGTGGTGAGGGCGTCGTGGAAGCGGACGGTGTGGCGGAGTTGCTTGACCCAGTACGCGGGGTCGGTGAGGTCGTTGCCGATCTCGCCGGTGAGGGTGGAGACGACCGGAATCCTCGCCGGGTGGTAGGTCAACGATGCGGCGACGGTCAGGAATTCGTCGAGGACCGGGTCCATGTGGGGGGAGTGGAAGGCGTGGTGGGTGTTGAGGACCTTGGCCTTGTGCCCCTGCGCCTTCCAGGACTCGGCGAGTGCGTGGACGGCGTCGGTGTCGCCGGCGATGACGACGGCGTCGGCGGAGTTGACGGCCGCGATGACCACGCCGTCGCTCAGCTGGGGCAGGATGTCCGCCTCGGTGCCCTGGAGCGTCGCCATGGCGCCCTCGCCGGTGCTGTGCATGAGCCGGGCCCGGGCGGTGACGAGCGTCGCGGCGTCCGCGAGCGACAGCACCCCGGCGCAGTGGGCGGCGGCGATCTCACCGATGGAGTGTCCGGCGAGGTAGTCGGGGGCGAGGCCGTGGCTCTCCAGGAGCCGGAACAGTGCGGTTTCCAGGGCGAACAGGGCCGGCTGCGTGTGCAGGGTGGTGTCGAGCAACCCGTCCGGGTTGGTCGCGATGATCCGGCGGAGCTCGGGGTCGAAGTGGCTCAGTGCTTCGTCGTACGCAGCGGCGAAGACCGGGAACGTGCTGTACAGCTCCTCGCCCATGCCGACGCGTTGTGATCCCTGTCCGGTGAACAGGTAGGCGAGCTTCCCGGGGTGACCGGCATGGCCGGTGACCGCGCCGGTGTGGCTGGTGCCCTCGGCGAGTGCGCGGAGGGCCTCGGCCCGGTCGCCGGGCAGGATGACCGCCCGGTCGTCGAGGAGTGAGCGGCCGGCCGTGAGGGCGTGGGCGATGTCGGTGTCGGCGGTGTCCGGGTGGTCGGTGAGCCAGTCGAGGAGTCTGCGGGCCTGGTCACGGAGGGCGGGCCCGGACTTTGCCGACAGCGGCCAGACGACGGGCAGTTCAGGTGCCTCGACGGGTTCCTCGGAAGCAGCCTCCTCGGCCGCGGGTGGCTCCTCCAGGATGACGTGCGCGTTGGTGCCGCTGATGCCGAAGGACGACACACCTGCCCGGCGCGGGCGCCCCTCGTCGGTCTCCCACGGCCGGGCCTCGGTGAGCAGTTCGACGGCGCCGGCCGTCCAGTCGACGTGCGGGGTGGGCTCGTTGACGTGCAGGGTCTTCGGGAGCTCGCGGTGCTGCATCGCCATGACCATCTTGATGATGCCGGCGACGCCGGCCGCGGCCTGGGCGTGCCCGATGTTGGACTTCAACGAGCCGAGTCGGAGCGGCCGTTCGGCCGGGCGGTCCTGTCCGTAGGTGGCGAGCAGCGCCTGCGCCTCGATCGGGTCACCCAGCGTGGTCCCGGTGCCGTGCGCCTCCACCACGTCCACGTCGGACGGTCGGAGGCGGGCGTCGGCGAGGGCCTGACGGATCAGGCGTTCCTGGGACGGGCCGTTGGGGGCGGTGAGGCCGTTGCTGGCACCGTCCTGGTTGACGGCCGAGCCGCGGACGACGGCGAGCACCCGGTGCCCGTTGCGGCGCGCGTCCGAGAGCCGCTCGACGAGCAGCAGGCCCACGCCCTCCGCCCAGCCGGCGCCGTCGGCATCGGCGGAGAAGGACTTGCAGCGGCCGTCCGGGGACTGGCCGCGCTGCCGGCTGAACTCGATGAAGATGCCGGGCGTCGCCATGACGGTCACGCCGCCGGCGAGCGCGAGGTCGCATTCGCCGTTGCGCAGCGCCTGGACGGCGAGGTGCAGGGCGACCAGCGAGGACGAGCAGGCGGTGTCGACGGTGACGGCGGGGCCCTCGAAGCCGAAGGTGTAGGAGACCCGGCCCGAGGCCACGCTGCCCGCACTGCCGTTGCCGACCAGCCCCTCGTAGCCGTGCGGTGCCGGGTGCAGCCGGGCCCCGTAGTCGTCGTACATCACGCCCGCGTAGACCCCGGTCCGGCTGCCGCGCAGTGCGGCCGGGACGATGCCCGCGTGTTCGAACGCCTCCCAGGCGGTCTCCAGCAGCAGCCGCTGCTGCGGGTCGGTGGCGAGCGCCTCGCGCGGCGACATCCCGAAGAAGCGGGCGTCGAACTCGGCCGCCTCGTGGAGGAATCCGCCCTGGTCGGTGACCGAGGTGCCGAGGTGGTCCGGGTCGGGGTCGTGGAGGTCGGCCGGCCAGCCGCGGCCGGCGGGGAAGCCGCCGACCGCGTCCTCCCCGTTCGCGACCAGCCGCCAGAGGTCCTCGGGCGAGCGCACTCCGCCGGGGAACCGGCAGGCCATGCCGACGACGGCGACCGGCTCGCCGAGGCCGGACTCCAGCTCCAGGATCCTGGTCCGGGCCTTGTGGAGGTCGGCCGTGACCCACTTGAGGTACTCGACCAGCTTCTCTTCCCTGGTCCCCGTCGTTCCGGCGGCGGTACTCATGACTGCATGCTCCGTCCGAGCTCGTTGTCGATGAACGCGAGAACCTCGTCGGCGCTGGCGTCCTGGATGCGTTCGGCCACCGACTCCTCGGCCGCGGGGCCGGCGCGGTGTTCACCGGTCCACTGCGCCAGCACCGTCTGCAGCCGGACGGTGATCTCCTTGTCGCGCTGCTCGTCGGGCGTCAGACCGGCCAACGCCGCCTCCAGCCGGTCGAGTTCGGCGATCACCGGCGACTGCTGCGGCTCGGCCGGCAGCAGCCCGGCGAGCAGGAACCGGGTGATCGCCCGTGGGGTGGGGTGGTCGAAGACCAGGGTGGCGGGGAGCTTGCGGCCGAAGGCGGCGGCGAGCCGGTTGCGCAGCTCGACGGCGGCCAGCGAGTCGAAGCCCAGCTCCTTGAACTTGCGCTCCGCCGGCACCGAGTCGGCCGAACCGCCGCCCAGTACGGTCGCCACCTGGAGGCGTACCACCTCGCCGAGCGCCGTCTCCCGCTCGGCCTCCGGCAGTGCGGCCAGCCGCTGCAGGAGGGCCGCCGCGCCGCCCGCGTCCGCCTGGCGCCGACCGGGCACCCGGACGAGGCCGCGCAGCAGCGGCGGCACGACCCCGGTCCGCAGAGCGGCGTGGTCGAAGCGGGTGGCCGCGACCGCGGCGCGGTCCTGGCGCAGTGCGGCGTCCAGCAGTGCCAGGCCCTCGGCCGCGCCGATCGGGATCAGGCCGCCGCGCGCCATCCGGGCGATGTCGGCCTCGTCGAGCGCGGCCGTCATCGCGCTCGCCCGCTCCCAGCGCCCCCAGGCGATCGACACGGCCGGGCGGCCGAGCGCGTGGCGGTGGGCGGCGAGGGCGTCGAGGAAGACGTTGGCCGCCGCGTAGTTGGCCTGGCCGGCGCTGCCGAGCACACCGGCGATCGAGGAGAACAGGACGAAGTGGGCCGGCTCGTGGGCGGCGGTGAGTTCGTGCAGCAGCCAGGCCGAGTCGGCCTTGGCCCGCAGCACCGGCTCGATCCGCTCCGGGGTGAGGCCGGACAGCACGCCGTCGTCGAGCACGCCGGCCGCGTGGAACACGGCGGTCAGCGGGTGCTCGGCGGGGATCGCGGCCAGCAGCCCGGTGAGCGCGGCCCGGTCGGCGACGTCGCAGGCCGTCAGCGTCACCTCGGCGCCCAACGCGGCCAGCCGTTCGACCAGTTCGGCGGAGCCTTCGGCGCGCATCCCGCTCCGGCTGGTCAGGACGAGCCGCCGGGCGCCGTGCTCGGTCACCAGGTGCTCGGCGACCAGCCGGCCCAGGGTGCCCGTCGCACCCGTGATCAGCACGGTGCCCGCGCTCATCGGCGCGACGGTCCGGGTGCCCGGTGCGAGCCGGGCCATTCGCTGCACGTACGTCACGCCGTCGCGCACCGCCACGCGGGTCTCCGCGCCGGAGAGCAGCGCGGGGACGCACGCCGCCGGGTCGCCGTCCACGTCCGCCAGGGCGAAGCGGTCCGGGTTCTCGGCGAGGGCGCTGCCGACCAGGCCCCACAGCGGGGCGGTGGCCAGCGCCGCCAGCGGCTCGCCCGGGCGGACGGCGACGGCGCCGCTGGTCACCACGGCCAGCCGGGAGTCGGCGAAGCGGGCGTCGGTGAGCCACGCCTGAAGGACGGCGAGGGTGTCGGCCAGCACCTCGCGCACGGCGGCGGGGGTGTCGGCGGGGGTGTCGGCGGAGGGGCCGCCTGGAGTGCGGACCGGCAGCAGGACCAGTGCGGGGGCCGGGCCGCTCGCCGCCAGCGCGTCCAGGTCGGGGTGCTCGTCGGTGCCCAGCACCGCCCAGCCGCCCCGGTCGTCGGTCGCCCCCCGGGCGGACGGGTCCGCGACCCAGTCGGCGGAGAACAGCGGGTCCTCGCCGGTGGTGCGCAGCGCGGCCAACTGCTCCTCGCTGATCCGCCGGGTGCTCAGCGCATCGACCGTGGCGACCGGAGCACCGGTGGCGTCGGTCAACGTGATCGTCACGGCGTCCGGGTCGTCCGCCCCGGCCGGGGCGATCCGCACCCGCGCCGCCGTGGCGCCGGTCGCATGGAGCCGCACGCCGGACCAGGCGAACGGCAGCCGCACCCCGTCCGACTCCCGGGCCAGCCCCATGGCGTGCAGGGCGGCGTCCAGCAGGGCCGGGTGCACGCCGAACCCTTCGACCGCGGTATCAGCGGGCAACGCGACCTCGGCATAACGGAGTTCACCGTCGCTCCAGGCGGCCGTCAGCCCCTGGAAGACCGGCCCGTACTCGTACCCCGAGGCGGCCAGCCCCGCGTAGACGCCACCCAGGTCCAGCGGCTCCGCGCCGACGGGCGGCCAGGCGCTCGCCGCCTCGGCAGGCGGAGCGGTCTCGCCCACCGCGAGGAAGCCGGTGGCGTTGCGGACCCAACCCCCGGTGGCGTCGGCCCCGGACGCGGCGGAGTGCACCCCGACCGGCCGGCGTCCCTGCTCGTCGGGCGCTCCCACGATCACCTGGATCCGCACGGCGCCCGCCTCGGGCACCACCAGCGGTGCTTCCAGGGTCAGTTCCTCGACGCTGTCGCAGCCGGCCGCGTCCGCCGTGTGCAGCACCAGGTCCACCAGGGCCGCGCCCGGCACGATCACCGTGCCGAGTACCGCGTGGTCCGCGAGCCAGGGGTGGTCGGTGGTGGAGAGGCGGCCGGTGGCGAGGAGTCCGCCGTCGGCGGCGAGGGTGACGGTGGCTCGGAGGAGGGGGTGGTTGGTGTGGTGGAGGCCGAGGGTGGTGGGGTCGCCGGTGTTGGTGGGGGTGTCGATCCAGTAGGTGTGGTGTTGGAAGGGGTAGGTGGGGAGGGTGGGGTGGTTGCCTGTGGTGCGGCTGTTGGTGGTGGGGGTGAGGCCGTGGGTGTGGGTGTGGGCGAGGGCGTGGGGGAAGTGGTGGCCGTGGTGGCGGCGGAGGGTGGGGTGGATGGTGGTGGGTTGGTTGTCGAGGGTTTGGTGGATGGTGGGGAGGAGGACGGGGTGGGGGCTGATTTCGATGTAGTGGCGGTAGCCGTCGGTGTGGAGTTGGGTGAGGGTTTGGTGGAGTTGTACGGGGTTGCGGAGGTTGTTGTACCAGTAGTGGGGGTCGAGTTGGGTGGTGTTGAGGGGGGTGGCGGTGACGGTGGAGTAGAAGGTGGTGTCGGCGTTTTGGGGGGTGATGTCTCGTAGGGCGTGGAGGAGTTGGTGTTGGAGGGGTTCGACGTGGGGGCAGTGGCTGGCGTAGGTGACGGGGATTTTGCGGGCGTCGGTGCCTTGGTTTTGGAGGGTGGTGATGAGGGTGTCGATGGCGTGGGGGGTGCCGCTGATGATGGTGGTGGTGGGTGAGTTGTGGGCGGCGATGTGGAGGTCGTTGTTGAGGTGTTCCTCCAGGGCGTTGGGGGGGAGGGGGATGGAGGCCATGGCGCCGGTGTTGGTGAGTTGGGTGAGTGCTTGGGCGCGGAGGATGACGGTTTTGGCGGCGTCGTGGAGGGTGAGGGCGCCGGCGGTGTGGGCGGCGGCTATTTCGCCTTGGGAGTGGCCGATGACGGCGTGGGGGGTGATGCCGTGGTGTTTCCAGAGTTGGGCGAGGCCGGTCATGACGGCGAAGAGGGCGGGTTGGACGATGTCGACGCGTTCGAGGAGTTGGGGGTTGGGGTGGGTGAGGAGGTCGGTGAGGTTCCAGTCGGTGGTGTAGGGGGCGAAGGCTTCGGTGCAGGCGGTGATGTGTTGGGCGAAGACGGGGTTGGTGGCGAGGAGGTGTTGTCCCATGGCGGGCCATTGGGAGCCCTGGCCGGGGAAGACGAACACGGTTTTGCCGGTGATGCCGGTGGTGCCGGTGACGAGGTCGGGGTGCGGCTGACCGTCGGCGAGCGCCGCCAGGGCGTCCAGGCCGGTGGTGCGGTCGACCGGGACGACGGCGGCCCGGTGGTCGAACCCGGCCCGTCGGTGCAGGGCCGTCGCGATCACCCGGTCCGTACTGTCGGGGTGTTCGGTGATCCAGGTGTGCAGTCGGCGGGCCTGGTCGCGCAGGGCGTCCTCGGTCTTCGCCGACAGCGGCCAGAACACCGGCCCGTCCGCGTCCTCCTCGATCACCTCCGCCTCGACGCTCGGCGCCTCCTCCAGGATCACGTGCGCGTTGGTGCCGCTGATGCCGAAGGACGACACGCCTGCTCGGCGCCGTCGTTCGCCGTCCGCCTCCCACGGCCGGGCCTCCGTCAACAACTCGACGGCGCCGGCCTCCCAGTCCACGTGCGGGGTGGGCTCGTCGACGTGCAGTGTCCGCGGCAGCTGCCCGTTCTGCATCGCCATGACCATCTTGATGATGCCGCCGACGCCGGCCGCGGCCTGCGTGTGGCCGAGGTTGGACTTCAACGAGCCGAGCAGCAGCGGCCGTTCGGCCGGGCGGTCCTGCCCGTAGGTGGCCAGCAGCGCCTGGGCCTCGATCGGGTCGCCGAGTGGTGTGCCGGTGCCGTGCGCCTCCACCGCGTCCACGTCGGCGGCGTCGAGCCGGGCGTTGGCGAGGGCCGCGCGGATGACGCGCTGCTGGGAGGGGCCGTTGGGCGCGGTGAGGCCGTTGCTGGCGCCGTCCTGGTTGATCGCCGTGCCACGGACCAGGCCGAGGACGCGATGGCCGTTGCGCTGGGCGTCGGAGAGCCGCTCCAGCAGTAGGAGGCCGACGCCCTCGCCCCAGCCGGTGCCGTCGGCGGAGGCCGCGAAGGCCTTGCAGCGGCCGTCGGGTGACAGCCCGCGCTGCCGGCTGAACTCCGTGAACATCGAGGGCGCCGACATGACGGTGATGCCGCCCGCCAGTGCCATGGAGCACTCGTCCCGGCGCAGCGCCTGGGCGGCCAGGTGCAGGGCGACCAGCGAGGACGAGCACGCCGTGTCCACCGTCACCGCCGGGCCCTCGAAGCCGTAGGTGTACGAGAGCCGTCCGGCCGCCACACTGGTTGTGTTGCCGGTGCCGACGTACCCCTCGAAGCCCTCCGGGATGCGCGGCAGCCGGGCCATGTAGTCCTGTGCGATGACGCCCGCGAACACCCCGGTCGCTGATCCGCGCAGCTCCGCCGGGTCGATGCCGGCGTGCTCCAGCGTCTCCCAGGAGGTCTCCAGCAGCAGCCGCTGCTGCGGGTCCATCGCTGCCGCCTCACGCGGAGAGATCCCGAAGAACCCGGCGTCGAACCCGCCGACGTCGGCGAGGAACCCGCCGGTCCGCGCGTACGAGAAGCCCGGCTTGCCCGGCTCCGGGTCGTAGATCGCCTCGACGTCCCAGCCGCGGTCGGCGGGGAAGCCGCTGATGGCGTCCCGGCCCTCGGCGACCAGCCGCCACAGGTCTTCGGCGGAGCCGACCCCGCCCGGGTAGCGGCAGGCCATGCCGACGATGGCGATCGGCTCCGCGTCGGCGTCGGCGGCGGAGCCGCGCACGGCGGCCCGGGCCGTCGGCGACGCGGTGGAGCTCCCGGCCCCGGCCCCGGCCTCGCCGAGCAGGCGCTCGCCGAGGTAGCCGGCCAGGGCGCCCGGGGTCGGGTAGTCGAAGATCAGCGTCGCGGGCAGCCGCAGACCGGTGGCGGAGTTCAGGCGGTTGCGCAGCTCCACCGCGGTCAGCGAGTCGAACCCGAGCTGCTGGAACTCCTGGCCGGTGCCGACCGCGTCCGCGCCGGTGTGTCCCAGCACGGTCGCCACCTCGCCACGCACCAGGTCGAGCAGGAGCGCGGCGCGCTCGGCGTCGCCCCGCCCGGCCAGCCGCTGGGCCAGCGAGGACGGGCTCGCCGCACGGCCGGCGGCCTGCCGGACCGGCCGCCGGACGAGGTCGCGCAGCACGGCGGGCAGCAGGCTGCCGCCGTCCAGCGCCGACCGGTCCAGCTTGGCGGGCACGACGGCGGGCAGGGCGCCGGCCACCGACGCGTCGTACAGCGCGAGGTTCTGCTCGTCGGTGAGCGGCAGCAGGGCGCCGCGCTTGCCGAGCCGGCGCTGCCGGTCCTCGTCCAGCGTGCCGACCATGCCGGCCGTCGGCGCCCACAGGCCCCACGCCAGCGAGGTGGCCGGCAGGCCGAGCGCCGCGCGGTGCTGGGCGAGGGCGTCCAGGAAGGCGTTGCCCGCCGCGTACGCGCCCTGGCCGGGGTTGCCGACGGTGCCCGCGATCGAGGAGAACAGCACGAATGCCGCCAGGTCGCGGTCGGCGGTCAGTTCGTGCAGCCACTGGGCGCCGTCCACCTTGGGCCGCAGGACGGCCGCGAGACGGTCCTCGCCGTACGACTCCAGCGTCCCGTCGTCCAGGACGCCCGAGGTGTGCACCACGGTCGTCAGGCCCGGCAGGCCGGCCAGCAGGTCGGCCACCGCCCGGCGGTCGGTGACGTCGCAGGCCAGCACCCGTACCCGCGCACCCGCCCCGCCCAGCTCGGCGACCAGCGCGGCGGCGCCCTCGGCCGCGAGGCCGCGGCGGCTGGTCAGCACCACGTCCCGGGCGCCGTGCACCGTCACCACGTGCCGGGCCAGCAGCCGGCCGATCCCGCCGGTGCCGCCGGTGATCAGCACCGTGCCCTCCGGCTCGGGCGCGTGCGGCACGGTGAGCACCACCTTGCCGATGTGCTTCGCCTGGCTCAGGTGCCGGAACGCCTCCGGCGCGCGCCGGATGTCCCAGCACGTCACCGGCAGCGGACGCAGCACCCTGGCCACGAACAGCTCGCGCAGCGCGGCGAGCATCTCCTGGATCCGGTCGAAGCCCGCGTCCATCATGTCGAACGCCAGGTAGTCGACGCCCGGGTGCTGCCCGGCCACCGTGGCCGCGTCCCGGATGTCGGTCTTGCCCATCTCCAGGAATCGCCCGCCGCGCGGCAGCAGCCGGAGCGAGGCGTCCACGAACTCCCGGGCCAGCGAGTCGAGCACCACGTCCACGCCCTCGCCGCCGGTCGCGTCGAGGAAGTGCTGCTCGAAGTCCAGCGTGCGGGAGGACGCCAGGTGCGCGTCGTCCAGGCCCGCCGCGCGGACCGCCGCCCACTTGCCGGGGCTGGCCGTGCCGAACACCTCCACCCCCAGGTGCGCGGCGAGCTGGAGTGTGGCCATGCCGACACCGCCGGCCGCCGAGTGGACGAGCAGGCGCTGCCCCGGCTGCATCCCGGAGAGGTCGTGCAGCGCGTAGTAGGCGGTGAGGAAGACGATCGGCGCGGCCGCCGCCTCGGCAAAGCTCCAGCCGTCCGGGACGTGCGTGACGAGTCGCTGGTCGGTGACCGCGACCGGCCCCGCCCCGCCGTCCAGCAGACCCATCACCCGGTCGCCCGGCGCCAGCCCGGCCACCCCGGGGCCGACCTCCAGCACCACGCCCGCGCCCTCGCTGCCGATCAGCGCGTCACCCGGGTACATGCCCAGACCGATCAGCACGTCACGGAAGTTCAGGCCGGCGGCGCGCAGCGCGAGCCGGATCTGTCCCGGCTTCAGCGGCGCCTCCGCGTCCGGGTGCGGGACGAGCGCGAGATTGGCCAGCGTGCCCTTCTCCGTCACGTCCAGCCGCCACGAGGTCTCCCCGGCCGGCGGCGTGAACGCGGTCGCGCCGGTCTCGCGGGCGAGCCGCGGCACCCACGCGGTGCCCTCGCGCAGCGCGAGCTGCGGCTCCCCGGTGGCCAGCGCGGCGGCCAGTGCCTCCGCGGAGGCCGGCGCCCCGTCGGAGTCCAGCAGCACGAACCGGTCCGGGTGCTCCGCCTGCGCGGCCCGCACCAGACCCCACACGGGTGCCGACCACGGGTCGGTCACCGCCTCGCCCGGGCGGGCGGCGACGGCGCCGGTCGTGACCAGCACCAGCCGGGAGTCGGCGGCGCGCTCGTCCGCCGACCAGCGGCGCACCAGCTCCAGCGCCCGGGCGGCCGCGGCGTGCGCCCGGGCGGCACCGGCGAGGCCGTCCACCCGTACGTCGACCAGCAGTGCCGACGGCAGCTCCGGGCCGTCCGCCGCCAGGGCGGCCTCCAGGGTGGCTGCCAGGTCGTCGGTGCGGGCCGGCGTCGCGGTGGCGGCGGCGAGGCCGTCGACCGCGTCGGACGGCAGGGGGAGGGAGGTCCAGCCGAGCGTGAACAGCGCGTCCTGCTCGGCCGGCCGCGCCCGCAACGACTCCGCCGCCACCGTCCGCAGCACCAGCGCCCCGACCGACACCACCGGCGAACCGGCCGGATCCGTGATCTCCAGCGCCACCGCACCGGAGGCGGCGGGCGTGATCCGGACCCGCACGGTGGACGCGTCCGTGGCGTGCAGCGCCACGTCCGTCCACGAGAACGGCAGGCTGATCGGCCCGGACTCGCCCAGCGCCGCCTGCTCCAGCGCGCCGAAGGTGAGCGGGTGCAGGGCGGCGTCCAGCAGCGCGGGGTGCACGCCGAAGCGGTGGCGGCCGGTGCCGCTGCCGCTGGTGCTCCCGCCGGCGGCGGGGAGGGTGACCTCGCCGAACAGTTCCCCGCCTGCCTCCCAGGCCGCGGTGAGGCCCTGGAACACCGGGCCGTAGCCGAGGCCCAGGCCGGTCAGCCGCTCGTAGAAGCCGTCCAGGTCCACCACCCGCGCGCCGGCCGGCGGCCACGCCGCGTCGGCTGCCGGAGGCGGTTCCGGCGCGGTCCGGGCGAGCGTGCCCTCCGCGTGCCGCGTCCACGGCGCTTCGTCGGCGTCGCCGGGCCGTGAGTGGACCCACACCGGCCGACGGCCGTCGTCGCCGGGCGCGCCCACCGTGACCTGAAGCTGCACCGCGCCCTGCTCGGGCACGACGAACGGCGCGGCGAGCGTCAGCTCCTCGACCAGTGCACAGCCGACGTGGTCACCGGCGAACAGCGCCATCTCGGCCATACCCGTGCCCGGCACCAGGACCGTCCCGTGCACGGCGTGGTCCGTCAGCCAGGGGTGGGTGCGCAGGGAGATGCGGCCGGAGAAGACCACACCGTCACCCTCCGCCAGCGGCACCGCCGCCGACAGGAGCGGGTGAGCGATGGGCAGTTGGCCGAGCTGGCTCGGGTCGCCGTGGGACGAGCTGGTGTCGATCCAGTAGGTGCGGTGCTGGAAGGGGTAGGTGGGGAGGGGTGCGGGGGTGCTGTGGGTGCTGTGGGTGGGCCAGGTGGTGGGGTGGCCGTGGGTGTGGGCGGTGGTGAGGGCGGTGAGGGTGGTGTGTGTTTCGGGGTGTTTGGGGGTGAGGGTGGCTGTTGCGGTGGCTTCGGGGTGGGTGGTGCGGGTGAGGGTGGTGAGGGTGGCGTCGGGGCCGAGTTCGAGGTAGGTGGTGACGCCGTTGCTGCCGAGGGTGGTGAGGGCGTCGTGGAAGCGGACGGTGTGGCGGAGTTGCTTGACCCAGTACGCGGGGTCGGTGAGGTCGTTGCCGATCTCGCCGGTCAGGGTGGAGATGATCGGGATGGTCGGCGCCTGGTAGGTCAACGATGCGGCGACGGACAGGAATTCGTCGAGGACCGGGTCCATGTGCGGGGAGTGGAAGGCGTGGCGGGTGTTGAGGATCTTGGCCTTGTGTCCCTGTTCCTTCCACGTGGCGGCGAGTGCGTGGACGGCCTGGGTGTCGCCGGCGATGACGACGGCGTCGGCGGAGTTGACGGCGGCGACGACCACGCCGTCGCTCAGCTGGGGCAGGATGTCCGCCTCGGTGCCCTGGAGGGTGGCCATGGCACCTTCGCCGGTGCTGTGCATGAGGCGGGCGCGGGCGGTGACGAGGGTGGCGGCGTCGGCGAGGGAGAGGATGCCGGCGCAGTGGGCGGCGGCGATTTCGCCGATGGAGTGTCCGGTGAGGTAGTCGGGGGCGAGGCCGTGGCTCTCCAGGAGCCGGAACAGTGCGGTTTCCAGGGCGAACAGGGCGGGCTGGGTGTGGAGGGTGGTGTCGAGCAGGCCGTCGGGGTTGGTCGCGATGATCCGGCGGAGCTCGGGGTCGAAGTGGCTCAGTGCTTCGTCGTATGCGGCGGCGAAGACGGGGAACGTTGCGTACAACTCCTGACCCATGCCGACGCGTTGTGATCCCTGTCCGGTGAACAGGTAGGCGAGCCTGCCGCCCGCCGAGGCGGTGCCGGTGACCGCGCCGGTGTGGCTGGTGCCCTCGGCGAGTGCCCGCAGTGCTTCGGCGCGGTCGCCGGGCAGGATGACGGCGCGGTGGTCGAAGAGCGAGCGGCCGGCGGTGAGTGTGTGGGCGATGTCGGCGTCGGCGGTGTCCGGGTGCTCGGTGAGCCAGTCCAGCAGTTGCCGGGCCTGGTCGCGGAGCGCGTCCTCGGACTTCGCGGACAGCGGCCACAGCACCGGGAGTTCGGATTCCTGCCGGGCCTCGGCGGTCTCCTCGGCCGCGGGCGGCTCCTCCAGGATGACGTGCGCGTTGGTGCCGCTGATCCCGAACGACGAGACGCCGGCGCGGCGCGGGCGCCCCTCCGTCGGCTCCCACGGGCGGTTCTCGGTGAGCAGTGAGACCGCGCCGGAGGACCAGTCCACCTTCGGCGTGGGCTCGTCGACGTGCAGGGTCTTCGGCAGCTCGCCGTTCTGCATCGCCATGACCATCTTGATCACGCCGGCGACCCCCGCGGCCGCCTGCGTGTGGCCGACGTTGGACTTCACCGCACCGAGCCAGAGCGGCTGTTCGGCCGTCGGACGGTCCTGCCCGTACGTGGCGAGCAGCGCCTGTGCCTCGATCGGGTCGCCGAGCGAGGTGCCGGTGCCGTGCGCCTCCGCCGCGTCGACGTCCCGGGCGGCGAGACGGGCGTCGGCAAGGGCGGCGCGGATGACGCGCTGCTGCGCGGGACCGTTGGGAGCGGTGAGGCCGTTGCTGGCACCGTCCTGGTTGACGGCCGAGCCGCGGACGACCGCCAGCACCTGGTGGCCGTTGCGGCGGGCGTCGGAGAGCCGCTCGACCAGCAGCAGGCCCGCGCCCTCGGAGAAGTTGGTGCCGTCGGCGTCGGCGGCGAACGCCTTGCAGCGGCCGTCGGGCGCGAGACCGCGCTGCCGGCTGAACTCGACGAACGGCGCCGGCGTGGCCATCACCGTCGCACCGCCGGCCAGGGCGAGGTCGCAGTCGCCCTTGCGCAGCGCCAGCACCGCCAGGTGCAGCGCGACCAGCGAGGACGAGCAGGCGGTGTCGACGGTGACCGCCGGACCCTCCAGTCCGAGGGTGTAGGCGATCCGGCCGGAGGCCACGCTGCTGGTCGTGCCCGTGAGGAGGTAGCCCCCCAGGCCCTCGACACCGTCGAAGGCGTGGGGCACGTACTCCTGGTGGATGACGCCCGCGAACACGCCCGTCCGGCTGCCGTGGGCGGAGGCCGGGTCGAGACCGGCGTGCTCGAAGGCCTCCCAGGCCAGCTCCAGCAGCACCCGCTGCTGCGGGTCCATGGCCAGCGCCTCGCGCGGCGAGATCCCGAAGAACTCGGCGTCGAAGCCGCTCGCCTCGTGAAGGAACCCGCTCTCGGAGGCGTAGGAGGTGCCGGGGCGTTCCGGGTCCGGGTCGAAGAGGGCGTCGAGGTCCCAGCCGCGGTCGGTGGGGAAGGAGGAGACCGCGTCACCGCCCCCGGCGACCAACTGCCAGAGCCGGTCGGGCCGGTCGGCCCCGCCGGCGTAGCGGCAGCTCATGCCGACGATGGCGACGGGTTCGTGGATCCGGTCCTCGGCCTCGCGCAACTGCCGGTTGGCCTGGCGCAGATCGGCCGTCGCCCGCTTCAGGTAGTCGCGAAGCTTCTGCTCGTTCCCCATGGTGATGTGTGCTCCTCGGTGTCAGTGGGGGCTCAGGCCGTGCCGAGTTCTTCGTCCAGGACGCTGAACAGTTCGTCGTCGGTGACGGTTTCGAAGTCGTCGTCGGGGTCGTGGTCGCCGTCCGCCGAGGCGGTGTTCCAACGACGGACCAGTTCCTGGAGCCGGGAGGCGATCAGCGAACCGCTGTCGCGCTCGGGTCGGGTGGCGTCCAACGCAGACGCGAGGCGGTCGAGTTCGGCCAGCAGTGCGGACTGTGCGTGTTCGGGCGAGGGTGCGAGCTCCTGCCGCAGGTGGCGGGAGAGGGCGACCGGCGAGGGGTAGTCGAAGACCAGCGTCATCGGCAACTGCCGTCCGGTGGCGCCCTGGAGGCGGTTGCGCAGCTCCACCGCCGTCAGCGAGTCGAAGCCCAGCTCCCGGAAGGCCCGGTCGGGTTCGATGCGTCCGGCGGAGGCGTGGCCCAGCACCGTCGCTGCCTGGGCGCGCACCAGCTCCAGCAGGACGGTGTCCTGCTCGGCCTCGGTGGCACCGGTCAGCCGCCGGATCAGCTCCGAAGTGTTCACGGCCGTGGCCGCGTTGGCCCGGCGGCGAGCCGCCGAGGCCGGCACCAGGGCACGCAGCAGGTGCGGCAGCGCACCGCGCTCCGCCTGGGCGCGCAGCCCCGCACGGTTCACCCCGGCCGCCACCACGAGGCCGGACGCACCGAGTGCGGCGTCGAACAGGGCGAGGCCCTGCTCGTCCTCCAGCGGCGTCACCCCGCCCCGCGCCAGGCGGGCCACGTCGGCCTCGCTCAGGTGCCCCGTCATGCCGCTGCTCCGCGCCCACAGGCCCCAGGCGACCGACGTGCCGG
The DNA here is from genome assembly GCF_045208415.1 of Kitasatospora sp. NBC_01560. NCBI lineage: Bacteria > Bacillati > Actinomycetota > Actinomycetes > Kitasatosporales > Streptomycetaceae > Kitasatospora > Kitasatospora sp. NBC_01560. The sequence goes on from NZ_CP109364.1 coordinate 7,288,356, forward strand.
GCAGGCCGTGCGCCCGGCGGCGCTGTGCCACTGCGTCGAGCAGCGCGTTGGCCGCCGCGTAGTTGCCCTGGCCGGGCGAGCCCAGCACGCCGGCGGTCGACGAGAAGAGGACGAAGGCGGCGGGTGCGGCCTCCCGGGTCAGTTCGTCGAGCAGCAGTGCCGCGTCCGCCTTCGGGCGGAGGACCGTCTCGAACTGCTCGGCGGTGAGCGAGCCGACCAGGCCGTCGTCCAGCGCGCCGGCCGCGTGCACGACCGCGACCAGCGGCCGATCCGCGGGCACGCCCGCCAGCAGCTTCTCCAGCGCGGCGCGGTCGGCCGTGTCACAGGCGACGGCGGTCACCGTGGCACCCAGCGCGGTGAGTTCGGCGCACAGCTCGGCCGCGCCGGGCGCGTCGGGGCCGCGGCGGCTGGTCAGCAGCAGGTGCCGCACGCCGTGCACCTCGACCAGCCGCCGTGCGACCAGGCTGCCCAACAGACCGGTGCCGCCGGTGATCAGCGCGGTGCCTTCGGGGTCCAGCAGGCGGGTGGGGCCCGCGTCCCCGGCGGCCTCGCCCGCGGGCTGCGGAGCCTGCGGTGCCGGCAGCGGGACCAGGCGGGGCGCGTACAACCGTCCGTCGCGAACGGCGAGTTGCGGTTCGTCGGAGGCAAGTGCGGCGACCAGTGCCGGTTCGGCGGCGGGGTCGTCGTCGAGGTCGATCAGCGTGAACCGCTCGGGGTTCTCGGTCTGCGCCGTCCGCAGCAGACCCCAGACCGAGGCCTGGCCCAGCTCGGGCACGTCCGCGTCGGCCGTCGTGGCGACGGCGCCCCGGGTGACCACGACGAGCCGCCCCGGACGGTCCTCCGCGAGTCGCTCCTGTACGGCCTTGAGCACCGGGTGCAGCGTGTCGCGCACCTCCAGGCCGGCCGGTACGTGGAAGACCTCGGTGTCGGCCGGCAGCCCGGCGGCGAGGGTGGTGGCATTGGTGTAGGCGGGGGTCGCGAGGGCGACCCACTCCAGGCCGAGCAGACCGTCACCGGCCCCGGCGCGCACCTGCCCGTACGTCGCGGGGTCGACCGGCCGGAAGGTCACCGCGCCCACCGTGAGAACCGGCGCACCCGTCGGGTCGGTGGCGGTCAGCGCGAACGCGTCAGAGCCCAGCGGTGCCAGCCGCACCCGCAGTTCGGTCGCCCCGGTGGCGTGCAGCGTCACGTCCTCCCAGGCCAGCGCCAGCCGGGGCGAGCGCTCCCCGGGTCCGGCAGCCGGAGCCGCGAGATGCAGAGCCGCCTGGAGCAGCAGAGGATGGATGCCGTACCCCTCGTCGTCCGTGCCGTCGGGCAGGGCGACCTCGGCGAACAGGCCGTCCGGCTGCCGCCAGGCGTGGCGCAGCGCGCGTGAGGCGTCGTGCACCTCGAAGCCGGCCGAGGCCAGCCGCTCGTACAGCTCCTCCGGGTCGACCGGCTCCGCGCCGGCCGGCGGCCAGGGAGCCGCGTCCGCGCCGTCGCCGTCCGGCACTTCGTCGTCCAGCACGCCGGTTGCGTGCCTGGTCCACGGTGCGTCGTCACCCGTCCGGGAGTGCAGCTCCAGCGTGCGCCGCCCGTCCGCGTCGGGCGCGCCCACGGCCACCTGGACCTGCGCGGCCTGCCCGGTGGGCATCGGCGCCTCCACGGTCAGCTCCGCGATGTGGCCGCTGGCGACCGAATCGCCTGCGGCAAAGGCCAGTTCGAGCAGCGCGGCGGCGGGCAGGACCGGTGCCCCGCCGATGTTCTGCTCGACGAGCCAGGGGTGGTCGGTGGTGGAGAGGCGGCCGGTGCCGAGAAGCCCGTTCTCCGAAGCGGTGTTGAGGGTGGCTCGGAGGAGGGGGTGGTTGGTGTGGTGGAGGCCGAGGGTGGTGGGGTCGCCGGTGTTGGTGGGGGTGTCGATCCAGTAGGTGTGGTGTTGGAAGGGGTAGGTGGGGAGGGTGGGGTGGTTGCCTGTGGTGCGGCTGTTGGTGGTGGGGGTGAGGCCGTGGGTGTGGGTGTGGGCGAGGGCGTGGGGGAAGTGGTGGCCGTGGTGGCGGCGGAGGGTGGGGTGGATGGTGGTGGGTTGGTTGTCGAGGGTTTGGTGGATGGTGGGGAGGAGGACGGGGTGGGGGCTGATTTCGATGTAGTGGCGGTAGCCGTCGGTGTGGAGTTGGGTGAGGGTTTGGTGGAGTTGTACGGGGTTGCGGAGGTTGTTGTACCAGTAGTGGGCGTCGAGTTGGGTGGTGTTGAGGGGGGTGGCGGTGACGGTGGAGTAGAAGGCGGTGGTGCTGGTGTGGGGCTGGATGTCGTGGAGTGCGTTGGTGATTGTTTCTTGGAGGGGTTCGACGTGGGGGCAGTGGCTGGCGTAGGTGACGGGGATTTTGCGGGCGTCGATGCCGGTGTTCTGGAGGGTGGTGATGAGGGTGTCGATGGCGTGGGGGGTGCCGCTGATGATGGTGGTGGTGGGTGAGTTGTGGGCGGCGATGTGGAGGTCGTTGTTGAGGTGTTCCTCCAGGGCGTTGGGGGGGAGGGGGATGGAGGCCATGGCGCCGGTGTTGGTGAGTTGGGTGAGTGCTTGGGCGCGGAGGATGACGGTTTTGGCGGCGTCGTGGAGGGTGAGGGCGCCGGCGGTGTGGGCGGCGGCTATTTCGCCTTGGGAGTGGCCGATGACGGCGTGGGGGGTGATGCCGTGGTGTTTCCAGAGTTGGGCGAGGCCGGTCATGACGGCGAAGAGGGCGGGTTGGACGATGTCGACGCGTTCGAGGAGTTGGGGGTTGGGGTGGGTGAGGAGGTCGGTGAGGTTCCAGTCGGTGGTGTAGGGGGCGAAGGCTTCGGTGCAGGCGGTGATGTGTTGGGCGAAGACGGGGTTGGTGGCGAGGAGGTGTTGTCCCATGGCGGGCCATTGGGAGCCCTGGCCGGGGAAGACGAACACGGTTTTGCCGTGGATGCCGGTGGTGCCGGTGACGAGGTCGGGGTGCGGCTGGCCGTCGGCGAGTGCCGCGAGGGCGTCGGTGTTGAACACGGTGGCCCGGTGGGGGAATTCGGGTTTGCGGGTGAGGGCTGCGGCGATGTCGCGTTCGTCGGTGTCGGGGTGTTCGGTGATCCAGGTGTGCAGTCGGCGGGCCTGGTCGCGTAGGGCGTCCTCGGTCTTCGCGGACAGTGGCCACATCACGGGCAGGTCCGACGCAGGCCCGTCGTCGACCACCTCCGCCTCGGCGGTCGGCGCTTCGACGGTCGGCGCTTCCTCCAGGATGATGTGCGCGTTCGTCCCGCTGATGCCGAACGAGGAGACGGCGGCACGCCGCGGGCGCCCGTCCGCGGTCTCCCAGGGGCGGTTCTCGCGGAGCAGCTCGACGGCGCCGGCCTCCCAGTCGACCTGGTGCGTGGGTTCGTCGACGTGCAGGGTCTTCGGCAGTTCGCGGTGCTGCATCGACATGACCATCTTGATGATTCCGCCGACGCCGGCCGCGGCCTGCGTGTGCCCGATGTTCGACTTCAACGAGCCGAGCAGCAGCGGCCGTTCGGCCGGCCGGGCCTGGCCGTAGGTGGCCAGCAGGGCCTGGGCCTCGATCGGGTCGCCGAGCGGCGTGCCGGTGCCGTGCGCCTCGACCGCGTCCACGTCGGCGGCGTCGAGCCGGGCGTTGGCGAGGGCGGCGCGGATGACGCGCTGCTGGGCCGGACCGTTGGGCGCGGTGAGCTGGCTGCTGGCGCCGTCCTGGTTGACGGCCGTGCCACGGACCACGCCGAGGATCGGGTGCCCGTTGCGCTGGGCGTCGGAGAGCCGCTCCAGCAGTAGGAGGCCGACGCCCTCGCCCCAGCCGGTGCCGTCGGCGGAGGCCGCGAAGGCCTTGCAGCGGCCGTCGGGTGACAGCCCGCGCTGCCGGCTGAACTCCGTGAAGAGGCCCGGCGTCGCGATGACCGTGGCGCCACCGGCCAGGGCCAGTGAGCATTCGCCGTTGCGCAGCGCCTGGGCGGCGAGGTGCAGGGCGACCAGCGAGGACGAACAGGCCGTGTCGATGGTGACGGCGGGGCCCTCGAACCCGAAGGTGTAGGAGATCCGGCCGGACGCGACACTGCCGGCGCTGCCGGTGCCGACGTACCCCTCGAACTCCTCCGGCGCCTTCGGGAGCAACAGGCGGGCGCCGTAGTCGTTGTACATGACGCCCGCGAACACGCCGGTCCGGCTGCCGCGGAGCGCCGCCGGGTCGATGCCGGCCCGCTCGACGGCCTCCCAGGCGGTTTCGAGCAGCATGCGCTGCTGCGGGTCGATCGCCAGGGCCTCGCGCGGCGAGATGCCGAAGAACTCCGGGTCGAACTCGGCAGCCTCGTAGAGGAATCCGCCCGTTCGCGCGTACGTCGTGCCGGCGTGGTCGGGGTCCGGGTCGTAGAGGCCGTCGACGTCCCAGCCGCGGTCCTCGGGGAAGCCGCCGATCGCGTCCCGGCCCTCGGCGACCAACTGCCAGAGTGCCTCGGGGGAGTTGGCCCCGCCCGGGTAGCGGCAGGCCATGCCGACGATCGCGATCGGCTCGCGGGAGGCGGCGGTGATCTGCCGGTTCTCCTGGCGCAGCCGCTCGGTCTCCATGAGCGAGGCCCGGAGTGCCTCGACGACTTGTTCGGTGGAGGTGGTGGTCATCGCAGCAGGGTCCTCACGCGTTGTCGTTGAGCGCCATGGCCACGAGGGCCGCCGCATCGAGAGTCTCGATCATGTTGATTTGGCCGCTCTTCTGCGGTTCTGAAGCCGGGCTTTGTTCGTGCTCGGCGCTCGGTCCGGTGAGCTGGAGCAGCGCCTCCAGCAGACCCGCCTCGCGCAGCCGCGCCAGCGGGATCCCGGCCAGCGCGCGGCGCACCGCCGCGTCGGGGTCCTCCACCGGTGTGAACAGCTCGTACAGGCGGTCCGCGACCGCGGCCGGGGTCGGGTAGTCGAAGATCGTCGTCGCGGGCAGGCGCAGTCCGGTGTCGGCGATCAGGCGGTTGCGCAGCTCGACGGCGGTCAGCGAGTCGAAGCCTATTTCGAGGAAGCCCTTGCCGATCTCGACGGCCGCGCCGTCGGCGTGCCCGAGGACGTCGGCGACCAGGCCGCGCACCAGGTCGAGCAGGGCCGTCCGGCGCTCGGCCTCGGGGAGAGCACCGAAGCGGTCGGCCGGCGAGCCCGCGCCACCGCCGGCGGCGGCCGCCCGGCGGGCCGGCGTGCGGACCATGCCGCGCAGCACGGACGGCACCACCGGCAGGCCGCGCAGGGCCGTCGGATCCAGCCGCACCGCCACCGGGGTCGTCATGCCGAGCCCGGCGTCGAACATGGCCAGGCCGTCCTCGGCGCTGATCGGCAGGATGCCGCTGCGGCCCAGCCGGTGCCGGTCCGCCCGGTCGCTCATGCCGCCTTGGGTGTTCCAGAGTCCCCAGGCGTAGGAGGTGGTGGGGTGGCCGTGGGTGGTGCGGTGGGTGGCGAGGGCGTCGAGGTAGGCGTTGGCGGCGGCGTAGTTGGCTTGGCCGGGGCTTCCGATGGTGGCGGCGATGGAGGAGAAGAGGATGAGGTGGTGGGCGTGGGTGGCGTGTTGTTGGAGGTTGTGGGTGGTGGTGATTTTGGTTTGGAGGACGGTGTGGAGGCGTTGGGGGGTGAGGGTGGTGATGGTGGCGTCGTCGAGGGTGCCGGCGGCGTGGAGGATGGTGGTGACGGGGTGGTTGGTGAGGAGTTGGTGGGTGGCGTGGGGGTCGGTGAGGTCGCAGGCGGTGATGGTGGTGTGGGCGCCGAGGGTGGTGAGTTGGTGGTGGAGTTCGGTGGCGCCGGGGGCGTCGGGGCCGCGGCGGCTGACGAGGAGGAGTCGTTTGACGTGGTGGGTGGTGACGAGGTGGTGGGCGAGGAGTTTGCCGAGTTCGCCGGTGGCGCCGGTGATCAGGACGTAGTCGTCCGGCGAGAACACCGGCTCTGCCGGCCGGCTGTCGTGCGCGACCGGCTTGCGCGGGGCGAGCCGCGGGGCCAGGGCCGCGCCCGCCCGCAGGGCGAGCTGCGGCTCCTCCGAGGCCAGGGCGGCCGAGAGCGCGGCGGCCGAGGCCGGGTCGTCGTCCACGTCCAGCAGGGCGAACCGGTCCGGGGCCTCGATCTGGGCGGAACGGACCAGACCCCACACCGTGGCGGCGGCGGGATCGGACACGTCCGGGCCGGCCGCACCGTGCGTCACCAGGGTCAGCCGGGCGTCGGCCCGCTCCGGGTCGGCCAGCCAGGCCTGGACGAAGACGAGGGCCCGCTCGGCCGCCGCGTGCGGCTCGGCCCCCTCGGCGGGGAAGTCCAGGACGGCGTTCCCGGCGGGCAGTGCCGCCAGCCGCTCCGGGTCGGCGGCGTACACCGGGCCGTCCGACGCGTCCGGCCTCTCCGGCAGGGCGACGGCCGTCCAGTCGATCTCGTACAGCGGGAGCTGCGGACCGGCCGCCGGCGCCAGCTGGTCGAGTGACACCGGCCGCACGCTCAACCGTCCGACGTGCGCAACCGGCGCGCCCGACGAGTCGGCGATCGCCACCTCGAACGCCTCGGGACCGCTGGGCGCCAACCGCACCCGGACCGCCGAAGCGCCCACCGCGAACACCGACACACCCGCCCAGGCGAAGGGCAGGAGCGGACGGTCGCCGCCCTCCGCCCCGTCCACGGTGAACCCGAGCGCGTGCAGCGAGGAGTCGAGCAGCGCCGGGTGGACGCCGAAGCCGGACACCTCGGTGCCTCGCTCCAACTCGACCTCCGCGTAGACGGCGTCGGCCGTGCGCCAGGCGGCCGTCAGGCCCTGGAACACCGGTCCGTAGCCGAGCCCCAGATCGGCCAGCCGCTCGTAGAACCCGTCCACGTCGACCGGCTCGGCACCGGGCGGCGGCCAGGCGGAGAGGTCCACCGGGGCGGCGGCCGCGTCGGTGAGCACACCGTCGGCGTGCTGCGTCCACGGCAGGTCCGCACCGCGTGCGCCCGCCGGCCGCGAGTGCACCCCGACCGGCCGGAGACCGCCCGCGTCGGGCGCCCCCACGTGCACCTGGAGCTCGACGGCGCCGCTCTCCGGCAGCACGACCGGTGCGGCCAGGGTGAGTTCCTCGATCTGCCCCGCACCGGCCAGTTCGCCGGCGTGGAGCACGACATCGACCAGCGCGGACCCGGGCAGCAACGCCGTCCCGAGCACCGTGTGGTCCGCGAGCCACGGGTGGGTCCGCAGTGACAGCCGACCGGAGAAGACCACCCCGCGGTCGCCGGCCAGCTCCACCTTCGACCCGAGCAACGCGTGCTCGGAAGCGGCGACGCCGGCGGCGGACTCGGTGGGCTGGAGCCAGTAACTCTGCTGCTGGAAGGGGTAGGTGGGCAGCGTGGTGCGGCTGCCCTGGGTGCTGTGGGTGGGCCAGGTGGTGGGGTGGCCGTGGGTGTGGGCGGTGGTGAGGGCGGTGAGGGTGGTGTGTGTTTCGGAGTGTTTGGGGGTGAGGGTGGCTGTTGCGGTGGCTTCGGGGTGGGTGGTGCGGGTGAGGGTGGTGAGGGTGGCGTCGGGGCCGAGTTCGAGGTAGGTGGTGACGCCGCTGCTGCCGAGGGTGGTGAGGGCGTCGTGGAAGCGGACGGCGTGGCGGAGTTGCTTGACCCAGTAGGTGGGTTCGGTGAGGTCGTTGCCGATCTCGCCGGTGAGGGTGGAGACGACCGGAATCCTCGCTGGGTGGTAGGTCAACGACTCGGCGACGGCCAGGAATTCGTCGAGGACAGGGTCCATGTGGGGGGAGTGGAAGGCGTGGTGGGTGTTGAGGATCTTGGCCTTGTGTCCCTGCTCCTTCCACGTGGCGGCGAGTGCGTGGACGGCGTGGGTGTCGCCGGCGATGACGACGGCGTCGGCGGAGTTGACGGCGGCGATGACCACGCCGTCACTCAGCTGGGGCAGGATGTCCGCCTCGGTGCCCTGGAGAGTGGCCATGGCGCCTTCGCGGGTGCTGTGCATGAGGCGGGCGCGGGCGGTGACGAGGGTGGCGGCGTCGGCGAGGGAGAGGATGCCGGCGCAGTGGGCGGCGGCGATTTCGCCGATCGAGTGTCCGGCGAGGTAGTCGGGGGCGAGGCCGTGGCTCTCCAGGAGCCGGAACAGTGCAGTTTCCAGGGCGAACAGGGCGGGCTGGGTGTGGAGGGTGGTGTCGAGCAGGCCGTCGGGGTTGGTCGCGATGATCCGGCGGAGCTCGGGGTCGAAGTGGCTCAGCGCCTCGTCGTATGCGGCGGCGAAGACGGGGAACGTCGCGTACAGCTCCTCGCCCATGCCGACGCGTTGTGATCCCTGTCCGGTGAACAGGTAGGCGAGCTTCCCGGGTTGGCCGGCCCGGCCGGTGACCGCGCCGGTGTGGCTGGTGCCTTCGGCGAGTGCGCGGAGGGCCTCGGCGCGGTCGCCGGGCAGGATGACCGCCCGGTGGTCGAAGAGCGAGCGGCCCTCGGTCAGCGTGTGGGCGATGTCGGCGTCGGCGGTGTCCGGGTGCTCGGTGAGCCAGCTCAGCAGTTGCCGGGCCTGGTCGCGGAGCGCGTCCTCCGACTTCGCGGACAGCGGCCAGACGACAGGCAGTTCAGGCGCCTCGACGGGTGCCTCGACGGCGGCTTCCTCGACAGCGGGTGCCTCCTCCAGGATGACGTGGGCGTTGGTCCCGCTCACGCCGAAGGATGAGACGGCCGCCCGACGCGGGTGGTCCGGGGTGGCCCACGGCCTCGCCTCGACCAGCAGTTCGACGGCGCCGGCCGTCCAGTCGACGTGCGGGGAGGGCTCGTTGACGTGCAGGGTCTTCGGCAGGACGCCGTTCTGCATCGCCATGATCATCTTGATGATGCCGGCGACGCCGGCCGCGGCCTGGGTGTGGCCCAGGTTGGACTTCAACGAGCCCAGCCACAGGGGCCGTTCGGCGTCCCGCTCACGGCCGTAGGTGGCGAGCAGGGCCTGTGCCTCGATCGGGTCGCCCAGCGTGGTGCCGGTGCCGTGGCCCTCCACGACGTCGACCTCCGCGCTGTCCAGGCCGGCGTTGGCGAGGGCGGCGCGGATGACGCGTTGCTGGGAGGGGCCGTTGGGGGCGGTGAGGCCGTTGCTGGCGCCGTCCTGGTTGATGGCGGAGCCGCGGACGACGGCGAGGACGTGGTGGCCGTGGCGGCGGGCGTCGGAGAGGCGTTCGACGAGGAGCAGGCCGACGCCTTCGCTCCAGCCGGTGCCGTCGGCGTCGGCGGAGAAGGCCTTGCAGCGGCCGTCGGGTGCGAGGCCGCGTTGGCGGCTGAACTCGATGAAGGTGGTCGGGGTGGCCATGACGGTGGCGCCGCCGGAGAGGGCGAGGTCGCATTCGCCGTTGCGCAGGGCCTGGGCGGCGAGGTGCAGGGCGACGAGCGAGGAGGAGCAGGCGGTGTCGACGGTGACGGCGGGGCCCTCGAAGCCGAAGGTGTAGGAGACCCGGCCCGAGGCGATGCTCGGCGCGCTGCCCGTTCCGATGAATCCTTCGAAGCCGCGCGGCGCGTGGTCGACCAGCCGGGCGCCGTAGTCGTTGTACATGATGCCGGTGAAGACGCCGGTCCTGCTGCCGCGCAGGGCGGCCGGGTCGATGCCGGCGCGTTCGAAGCTCTCCCACGCCGTCTCCAGCAGCAGGCGCTGCTGGGGGTCGGTGGCGAGGGCCTCGCGCGGGGAGATCCCGAAGAACTCCGCGTCGAACCGGTCGGCGTCGTGCAGGAAGCCGCCCTCGGCCGTGTACGAGGTGCCGAGGTGCTCCGGATCGGGGTGGACGAGGTCCTCCGACCAGCCGCGGTCGAGGGGGAAGGGCGAGACGGCGTCCACCCCGTCCGCGACCAGCTGCCAGAGGTCCTCGGGCGAGCGGACCCCGCCGGGGTAGCGGCAGGCCATGCCGACGATCACGATCGGCTCGTCGTCGACCGCCGGCCGGCGTGCGGCGACGGTACCGGCTCCGAGCGCACCGGCCGGGGCGGAGGCGCCGAGCAGTTCGTCGCGGAGGTAGCCGGCCAGCGCGACCGGGGTCGGGTAGTCGAACACCAGCGTCGCCGGGAGCCGCAGCCCGCTGACCGTGGCCAGGCGGTTGCGGAAGTCCACCGCGGTCAGCGAGTCGAAGCCCAGGTCGGTGAACTGCCGGTCCACCGGCACGGCGCCGGCGCCGTCGTGGCCGAGCACGGTGGCCACCGCCGCGCGCACCGCGTCCAGCAGGGCGGCGTCCCGCTCGGCGGCCGGCAGTGCCGCCATCCGCTGGGCGAGCGAGCCGTTGCCGGTGGCCGGGCCGGCCGCGGCGCGGCGCAGGCTCGCGCGGACCAGGCCGCGGAGGGCGACCGGCACCTCGTCGGCGGTGCGCAGCGCGGTGAGGTCGAGCCGCGCGGGGACGACGAGGGCGCGGTCCACGGCGAGCGCGTCGTCGAAGAGGGCCAGGCCCTGGTCGACCGTCATCGGGGTGACGCCTCCCCGGCCGAGCCGGGCGCGGTCGCGGTCGGTGAGCTGGGCGGTCATGCCGTCGCCGGTGTCCCAGAAGCCCCAGGGCAGCGAGAGGGTGGGTCGGCCCAGGGCACGCCGGTGGTGGGCCAGCGCGTCGAGGAAGGCGTTGGCGGCGGTGTAGTTGCCCTGCCCGGGGCTGCCGAGGGTGGCGGCGATGGACGAGAAGAACACCAACGCGGTTTCGGTCCCGGTGAGTTCGTGCAGGTGCCAGGCCGCGTCCACCTTCGGGCGCAGGACGGCGGCCAGCCGCTCCGGGGTGAGCGCGGCGATCACACCGTCGTCCAGCACGCCCGCGACGTGCACGACCGCGGTGAGCGGCCGGTCGAGGGAGTCCAACAGGGCGGCGAGGGCCGTGCGGTCGGCGGCGTTGCAGGCCGCGACGGTCACCTCGGCGCCGAGCCCCGTCAGTTCGGCGAGCAACTCGTCGGCGCCCTCCGCGGCGGGCCCGCGCCGGCTGGTGAGCAGCAGGCGGCGCACGCCGTGCCCGGTGACCAGGTGCCGGGCCAGTTCGGCGCCCAGGGTGCCGGTGCCGCCGGTGATCAGCACGGTGTCGTCGGCGCCGAGCGCGACGGGTCCGAGTCCGACGGGTCCGTCGGTGGACGGCGCGTCGTCGCCCGGGCGGTCGGTGCCGGTGGTCGGCCGAATCCGGACTAGTCGCGGTGCGAGCAACTCGCCTGCCCGGATCGCCAACTGCGGCTCGCCGGTGGCGAGTGCGGCCGGCACGGCGGCAGCCGACGCCGGGTCCTCGTCCAGGTCGAGCAGGACGAACCGGTCCGGGTTCTCCGTCGCCGCACTGCGGACCAGGCCCCAGACGGTCGACGCCGCAGGGTCTCGCACGTCGTCGGCGGACACGGCCCCGTGCGTGACCAGGGCGAGCCGCGACCGGGCGAACCGCTCGTCGGCCAGCCAGGCCTGGACGACCGCCAGCGCCCGCCCGGCCACAGCGTGCGCCGCGGCCGCGAGGTCGGCGCCGTCACCGGTGGCGGACAGGTCGATCCGCACCACCGGCGCCGGCTCCAGAGCGGCCAGCTCCTCCGGCCCGGCGATCGCCACCGCGTCCACGGCCCCGGTGGCGGCGAACGGCACCGGCACCCAGTCCACGCCGTACACCGGCCGGGCCGCCGTCGGCGCCGCCGAGCGCGGCATGGCGCGCAGCGTCAGCCCCTCGGCGGTCAGCACCGGGGCACCCTCCGCGTCGACCAGCGTCAGCCGCATCGTGGCGGCATCGACGGGCGTCAACCGGACGCGGGCAGCGACCGCACCCCGTGCGTGCAGGGTGACGCCGGTCCAGGCGAACGGCAGCCGCACCTGGTCGTCCTCGCTCTCCAGCACACCGAGGCCGAGCGAGTGCATGGCTGCGTCGAGCAGCGCCGGGTGCAGCCCGAACACCTCCGCCGCCTCGAACTGCGCCTCCGGGAGGCGGACCTCCGCGTACACCTCGTCGCCGTCCCGCCAGCCCGCGCGCAGGCCCTGGAACGTCTCCCCGTAGCGGAACCCCGCCTCGGCGAGCCGGTCGTAGAGACCGTCCGTCACCACGGTCACGGCCTTCTCCGGCGGCCAGACGGTGCCGAGCGGCGCGCCGTCCCGGGCCGTCGTGCCCGGTGCACCGGGCACGAGGGTGCCCGATGCGTGCCGGGTCCACTCGGCGTCCTCGCCGGCCGTCCGGGAGTGCACCCGCACCGACCGGCGCCCGGCCCCGTCCGGGGCGCCCACGCTCAACTGGAGCTGGACGGAACCCTGTTCGGGAAGAAACAGCGGGGTCTCGATGGTCAGCTCGTCCACGGTGTCGTACCCGACCTGCCCGGCGGCGTGGAGCGCCAGCTCCACGAAGGCCGCGCCCGGCAGCAGCGCCGTCCCGAGGACCTCGTGATCGGCCAGCCACGGGTGGGTGCGCAGGGAGATCAGCCCGGTCAGCAGCAGTCCGTCGTCCTCGGCCACCGCGATGGAGACCCCGAGCAAGGGGTGATCGGCCCGGTCGAGGCCGAGCTCGGCGACCTTCGCCGTGCCGGTGGGCTGGAGCCAGTAACTCTGCTGCTGGAAGGGGTAGGTGGGGAGGGGTGCGGGGGTGCTGTGGGTGCTGTGGGTGGGCCAGGTGGTGGGGTGGCCGTGGGTGTGGGCGGTGGTGAGGGCGGTGAGGGTGGTGTGTGTTTCGGGGTGTTTGGGGGTGAGGGTGGCTGTTGCGGTGGCTTCGGGGTGGGTGGTGCGGGTGAGGGTGGTGAGGGTGGCGTCGGGGCCGAGTTCGAGGTAGGTGGTGACGCCGTTGTCGTGGAGGGTGGTGAGGGCGTCGTGGAAGCGGACGGCGTGGCGGAGTTGGCGTACCCAGTAGGTGGGGTCGGTGAGGTCGTTGCCGATCTCGCCGGTGAGGGTGGAGACGACCGGAATCCTCGCCGAGTGGTAGGTCAATGACTCGGCGACGGCCAGGAATTCGTCGAGGACAGGGTCCATGTGCGGGGAGTGGAAGGCGTGTCGGGTGTTGAGGACCTTGGCCTTGTGCCCCTGCTCCTTCCACGACTCGGCCAGCGCGTGGACGGCCTCGGCGTCGCCGGCGACGACGACGGCGTCGGCGGAGTTGACGGCCGCGATCACCACGCCGTCACTCAGCTGGGGCAGGACGTCCGCCTCGGTGCCCTGGAGCGTCGCCATGGCACCCTCGCCGGTGCCGTGCATGAGCCGGGCCCGGGCGGTGACGAGCGTCGCGGCGTCCGCGAGCGACAACACCCCGGCACAGTGGGCGGCGGCGATCTCACCGATCGAGTGCCCGGCGAGGTAGTCGGGCACCAGGCCATGGCTCTCCAACAGCCGGAACAGCGCCGTCTCCAGGGCGAACAGGGCCGGCTGCGTGTGGAGGGTGGTGTCGAGCAACCCGTCCGGGTTCGACGCGACGATCTCCCGCAACCGGGGCTCGAAGTGGCTCAGCGCCTCGTCGTACGCAGCTGCGAAGACCGGGAACGCGTCGTACAACTCCTCACCCATACCGACCCGTTGTGATCCCTGTCCGGTGAACAGGTAGGCGAGCCTGCCACCCGCCGAGGCGGTGCCGGTGACCGCGCCGGTGTGGCTGGTGCCCTCGGCGAGTGCGCGCAGTGCTTCGGCCCGGTCGCCGGGCAGGATGACGGCCCGGTGGTCGAACAGCGAGCGGCCCTCGGTCAGCGTGTGGGCGATGTCGGCGTCGGCGGTGTCCGGGTGCTCGGTGAGCCAGCTCAGCAGTTGCCGGGCCTGGTCGCGGAGCGCGTCCTCCGACTTCGCCGACAGCGGCCAGACGACGGGCAGTTCGGGCGCGTCCTGCGCGACCTCGCCCGTGACGCCCTCGCTCTCGGGTGCCTCCTCCAGGATGACGTGGGCGTTGGTCCCGCTCACGCCGAAGGACGAGACGGCCGCCCGGCGCGGGTGGTCCGGGGTGTCCCACTGCCGGGCCTCGGTGAGCAGCTCGACGGCGCCGGCCGTCCAGTCGACCTGCGGGGTGGGCTCGTTGACATGCAGGGTCTTCGGCAGGACGCCGTTCTGCATCGCCATGACCATCTTGATGATGCCGGCGACGCCGGCCGCGGCCTGGGCGTGGCCGATGTTGGACTTCAACGAGCCGAGCATCAGCGGTCGTTCGGCCGGGCGGTCCTGTCCGTACGTGGCGAGCAGCGCCTGTGCCTCGATCGGGTCGCCCAGGCGGGTGCCGGTGCCGTGCGCCTCGACCACGTCGATGTCGGCCGTGGTGAGCCGCGCGTTGGCGAGGGCCTGGCGGATGACGCGCTGCTGTGCGGGCCCGTTGGGGGCGGTCAGGCCGTTGCTGGCGCCGTCCTGGTTGATCGCGGAGCCGCGGACGACGGCGAGGACCTGGTGGCCGTGGCGCCGGGCGTCGGAGAGGCGTTCGACGAGGAGCAGGCCGACGCCCTCGCTCCAGCCGGTGCCGTCGGCCTCCGCGGAGAACGCCTTGCAGCGGCCGTCGGGTGCGAGGCCGCGCTGCCGGCTGAACTCGATGAAGCCGCCCGGCGTCGCCATGACGGCCGCGCCGCCGACGAGTGCCATCGTGCAGTCGCCCTGTCGCAGGGACTGCGCGGCGAGGTGCAGGGCCACCAGGGAGGAGGAGCAGGCGGTCTCGACAGAGACGGCGGGGCCCTCGAAACCGAAGGTGTAGGCGATCCGGCCCGACGCGACGCTCGACATGTTGCCGGTCAGCAGGTGGCCTTCGAAGGCCTCCGGGGCACTGTCGAGTTGGCCGCGGTAGTCGTTGTGGCCGATGCCGGTGAACACGCCGACCTGCTCGCCGCGCAGCGCGGCCGGATCGAGACCGGCCCGCTCGAAGGTCTCCCAGGCCGTCTCCAGCAGCAGGCGCTGCTGCGGGTCGGTGGCGGTCGCCTCGCGGGGTGAGATCCCGAAGAAGTCGGCGTCGAACTGCGCGGCGTCGTAGAGGAATCCGCCCTGTACCGAGTACGTCCTGCCCGCCTTTGCCGGGTCCGGGTCGTACAGGGCGGCGGTGTCCCAGCCGCGGTTGTCGGGGAAGTCGCCGATCGCGTCGACGCCGTCCGCGACGAGGCGCCAGAGGTCCTCGGGGGAGCGGACCCCGCCGGGGTAGCGGCAGGCCATCGCGACGATGGCGAGCGGTTCGTCCGCCGGGCCCCGGACCGTCGTCCGGACGGCGGCGGGGGCGCCCGCCCGGAGGCCGAGCACCTCGTGACGCAGCGCGGTGGCGAGACCGGCGGGGGTGGGGTGGTCGAAGATCAGGGTGGCGGGGAGCGGGCGGCCCACCGCCTTGGCCAGGCGGTTCCTGATCTCCACGCCCATGATGGAGTCGATGCCGAACTCCTTGAACGCCCGCTCGGCGTCGACGCTTTCGGGCGTGGCGTGGCCGAGGACCGTCGCCACGTGCGCGCGGATCAGGTCGAGCAGGAGGGCGGTCTGCCCGGTCGCGTCCAGGCCGGCCAGCCGGGTGACGAACTCCGACCCGACGGCGCGGTCGGGCTCCGCCGCCACGGGACGGGACGGTGCGCGCAGGGCGGTCGGGGTAGCGGCGCCGCCGGCGAGCAGGTCGCGCAGTTCGGCCAGGCGGGCGGCGGACATCGGCCGGGCGACGAGGTTCTCGACCGACACGACGGGCGCACCGGCGGGGTCCGTCGCGAGCAGCCGGATCCCGTTGCCGGTCGAGGACAACCGCACCCGCAGGGCCGCGGCGCCGGACGCGTGCAGGTTCACCCCCGTCCAGGAGAAGGGCATCCGCACCTCCGCCGCGTCACCGGCCAGCGCCAGCGGGTGGAGGGCGGCGTCGAACAGCGCCGGGTGGATGCCGTATCCGGTGCGGTCCGCGGCCTCGGGGAGCAGCAGCTCGGCGAGCAGCTCGTCGCCGTCCTGCCAGACCGAGGTGACGGCGCGGAAGGCCGGGCCGTACTGCACGCCAGCGTCGTCCAGCCGCGCGTACAGCTCGGCGACCGGGACGGCGGTGGACCCGGTGGGCGGCCAGGCGCCCGCCGCTTCGCCGGTGACCGGCGCATCGTCGGTGGGCACATCGGCCGGGGCGCTCAGAGCGCCGGTGGCGTTGCGGGTCCAGGCCGACTCGCCCGCCTCGGGCCGGGAGTGGATCGTGAGCGGGCGCCGGCCGTCCTCGTCCGGCGCGCCCACGGCGATCTGCAGCTGGACCGCTCCCGCCTCGCCGAGCACCATCGGGGTTTCGAGCGTCAACTCCTCGACCCGGGTCAGGCCCACGAGGTCGCCGGAGTGCACCGCGAGCTCGACCAGAGCGGTGGCCGGGAGCAGGGCCGCTCCGGCGACCACGTGGTCGGCCAGCCACGGCTGCGTGTCCAGGGACAACCGGGCGGTGAGCAGCAGCGCATCGCTCTCCGCGACGGTGGTGACCGCGCCCAGCAAGGGGTGCGCGGACCCGGCCAGGCCCAGCCCCGCCGGATCGCCGTCGGCCCGTGCGGGGACCTCGTCCAGCCAGTAGGTGTGGTGTTGGAAGGGGTAGGTGGGGAGGGTGGGGTGGTTGCCTGTGGTGCGGCTGTTGGTGGTGGGGGTGAGGCCGTGGGTGTGGGTGTGGGCGAGGGCGTGGGGGAAGTGGTGGCCGTGGTGGCGGCGGAGGGTGGGGTGGATGGTGGTGGGTTGGTTGTCGAGGGTTTGGTGGATGGTGGGGAGGAGGACGGGGTGGGGGCTGATTTCGATGTAGTGGCGGTAGCCGTCGGTGTGGAGTTGGGTGAGGGTTTGGTGGAGTTGTACGGGGTTGCGGAGGTTGTTGTACCAGTAGTGGGCGTCGAGTTGGGTGGTGTTGAGGGGGGTGGCGGTAACGGTGGAGTAGAAGGCGGTGGTGCTGGGGTGGGGCTGGATGTCGTGGAGTGCGTTGGTGATGGTGTGTTGGAGGGGTTCGACGTGGGGGCAGTGGCTGGCGTAGGTGACGGGGATTTTGCGGGCGTCGGTGCCTTGGTTCTGGAGGGTGGTGATGAGGGTGTCGATGGCGTGGGGGGTGCCGCTGATGATGGTGGTGGTGGGTGAGTTGTGGGCGGCGATGTGGAGGTCGTTGTTGAGGTGGGGTTCGAGGGCGTTGGGGGGGAGGGGGATGGAGGCCATGGCGCCGGTGTTGGTGAGTTGGGTGAGTGCTTGGGCGCGGAGGATGACGGTTTTGGCGGCGTCGTGGAGGGTGAGGGCGCCGGCGGTGTGGGCGGCGGCTATTTCGCCTTGGGAGTGGCCGATGACGGCGTGGGGGGTGATGCCGTGGTGTTTCCAGAGTTGGGCGAGGCCGGTCATGACGGCGAAGAGGGCGGGTTGGACGATGTCGACGCGTTCGAGGAGTTGGGGGTTGGGGTGGGTGAGGAGGTCGGTGAGGTTCCAGTCGGTGGTGTAGGGGGCGAAGGCTTCGGTGCAGGCGGTGATGTGTTCGGCGAAGACGGGGTTGGTGGCGAGGAGGTGTTGTCCCATGGCGGGCCATTGGGAGCCCTGGCCGGGGAAGACGAACACGGTTTTGCCGGTGATGCCGGTGGTGCCGGTGACGAGGTCGGGGTGCGGCTGACCGTCGGCGAGTGCTGCGAGGGCGTCGGTGTTGAACACGGTGGCCCGGTGCGGGAATTGGGGTTTGCGGGTGAGGGCTGCGGCGATGTCGCGTTCGTCGGTGTCGGGGTGTTCGGTGATCCAGGTGTGCAGTCGGCGGGCCTGGTCGCGCAGGGCGTCCTCGGTCTTCGCCGACAGGGGCCACATGACGGGCAGGTCCGACGCAGGCCCGTCGTCGACCACCTCCGCCTCGACGGTCGGCGCTTCGACGGTCGGCGCTTCCTCCAGGATGACGTGCGCGTTGGTCCCGCTGATGCCGAACGACGACACACCCGCTCGACGCAGCCGTTCGCCGTCCACGTCCCACGGCTGGGCTTCGGTGAGCAGTTCGACGGCACCCGCCGACCAGTCGACCTGGTGCGTGGGCTTGTCGACGTGCAGGGTCCGCGGCAGCTGCCCGTTCTGCATCGCCATGACCATCTTGATCACGCCACCCACGCCGGCCGCGGCCTGGGAGTGTCCGATGTTGGACTTCAACGAGCCGAGCCAGAGCGGCCGTTCGGCATCGCGCTCGCGGCCGTAGGTGGCGAGCAGGGCCTGTGCCTCGATCGGGTCGCCCAGCTTGGTGCCCGTGCCGTGCGCCTCGACGGCGTCCACGTCGGCCGCGTCGAGCCCCGCGTCGGAGAGGGCCTGCTGGATGACGCGCTGCTGCGAGGGGCCGTTGGGGGCGGTGAGCTGGCTGCTGGTGCCGTCCTGGTTGATCGCGGAGCCGCGGACCACGGCCAGGATCTCGTGCCCGTTGCGCTGGGCGTCGGAGAGGCGCTCCAGCAGTAGGAGGCCGACGCCCTCGCCCCAGCCGGTGCCGTCGGCGGAGGCCGCGAAGGCCTTGCAGCGGCCGTCGGGTGACAGCCCGCGCTGCCGGCTGAACTCCACGAAGAGGCTGGGCGTGGAGATCACGGTGACGCCGCCGGCCAGGGCCAGTGAGCATTCGCCGTTGCGCAGCGCGCGGGCGGCGAGGTGCAGGGCGACCAGCGAGGACGAGCAGGCCGTGTCGATGGTGACGGCGGGGCCCTCGAACCCGAAGGTGTAGGAGATCCGGCCGGTCGCGATGCTGCCGGCGCTGCCGGTGCCGACGTAGCCCTCGAACCCGTCCGGGATCGGGTTGAGCCGGGAGCCGTAGTCGTTGTACATGACGCCCGCGAACACGCCGGTCCGGCTGCCGCGGAGCGCCGCCGGGTCGATGCCGGCCCGCTCCACGGCCTCCCAGGCGGTCTCCAGCAGCAGGCGCTGCTGCGGGTCGATGGACAGGGCCTCGCGCGGCGAGATGCCGAAGAACTCCGGGTCGAAGTCGGCGGCGTGGTGGAGGAATCCACCCTCCTTGGCGTAGGAGCTGCCGACCTTCTCCGGGTCGGGGTCGTAGATGTCCGGGTCCCAGCCGCGGTCGGTCGGGAACCGGCCGATCACGTCGCGGCCCTCGGCGACCAGCTCCCACAGCTCCTCGGGCGAGCTCACGCCGCCCGGGTAGCGGCAGGCCATGCCGACGATCGCGATCGGCTCGCGGTCCTTGGCCTCGACGTCCTGCAAGCGCTGCCTGGTCCGCTGGAGGTCGGCGGTCACGCGCTTGAGATAGTCGCGGAGCTTGTCTTCATTCACCACGGTGACGTCTGCTTCCTTTGGATTCCTGGTAGTTCCTGGTCCCGGCCGGGAGGCGGAGGGCAGGAGCGGAGGGGCGGGCCGCACGCGGCCGGTGCGGGGAGGAGCCGGTCAGCTGCCGAGCTCGCTGTCGATGAAGTCGAAGAGCTCGTCGTCGGACGCGGTCTCCAGCAGCCGGCCGGTCGCGTCGGCCGGCGCGAAGCCCGCCTTCGCCAGGACCTCCTGCAGACGCCGGGTGAGCTGCTCGTGCTGTTCTCCGTCCGACGGGAGGGTGAGCAGCAGCTCCTCCAGGCGGTCCAACTCGGCTAGCCCGACCCGGGGTGCGGGCAGCACCTCGGTGTCCAGGTGGCCGACCAGGGCGAGCACGGTGGGGTGGTCGAAGATCAGGGTGCTGGGCAGACGGTGGCCGACGGCCGCGCCGAGGCGGTTGCGCAGTTCGACGGCGGTGAGCGAGTCCAGGCCCTGGTCGAGCAGGCCCCGTCCGGCGTCCAACGCGTGGGTGCCGGTGTGCCCGAGGACGTCCGCCACGTGGGTGAGCACCAGCTCGTGCAGCACGGTCCGGCGTTCCTCGCGGTCGAGCCCGGCGAGCCGGTCGGCCAGCGCCGTTCCGTCGCTGCCGCCGTCCGCGTGACCGCCGGCCGCGCCGCTGCCGCTCCCGGCGGCCGCGCGCCGCAGGGGCGTGCGCACCAGGCTGCGGAACAGCGGCGCCGGGTCCCGCAGTGCGGCCAGGTCGAAGCGGGACGGGACGACGACGGCGCGCTCGGCCCGCAGGCCCGCATCGAACAGCTCCAGGCCGAGGGCCGGGTCGATGGGCAGGATGCCCATCCGCGTCATCCGCGCGTGGTCGGCCCGGGCGAGGCCGCCCGTCATGCCGCCTTGGGTGTTCCAGAGTCCCCAGGCGTAGGAGGTGGTGGGGTGGCCGTGGGTGGTGCGGTGGGTGGCGAGGGCGTCGAGGTAGGCGTTGGCGGCGGCGTAGTTGGCTTGGCCGGGGCTTCCGATGGTGGCGGCGATGGAGGAGAAGAGGATGAGGTGGTGGGCGTGGGTGGCGTGTTGTTGGAGGTTGTGGGTGGTGGTGATTTTGGTTTGGAGGACGGTGTGGAGGCGTTGGGGGGTGAGGGTGGTGATGGTGGCGTCGTCGAGGGTGCCGGCGGCGTGGAGGATGGTGGTGACGGGGTGGTTGGTGAGGAGTTGGTGGGTGGCGTGGGGGTCGGTGAGGTCGCAGGCGGTGATGGTGGTGTGGGCGCCGAGGGTGGTGAGTTGGTGGTGGAGTTCGGTGGCGCCGGGGGCGTCGGGGCCGCGGCGGCTGACGAGGAGGAGTCGTTTGATGTGGTGGGTGGTGACGAGGTGGTGGGCGAGGAGTTTGCCGAGTTCGCCGGTGGCGCCGGTGATCAGGACGTAGTCGTCCGGCGAGAACACCGGTACCGCGTCGTCGGCCGGGTCCGCGACCACTGCCCGCACGAGCCGCGGCGCGAACAGCGCACCGCCGCGCACCGCGAGCTGCGGCTCCGCGTCGAGCGGGGCGACGGGGAGCAGCGCCGCCGACTCGGGCGTGCCGTCCACGTCCAGCAGCGCGAACCGGCCGGGGTTCTCGGCGTGCGCCGATCGGATCATGCCCCAGACGCCGGCCTGCACGAGGTTGCCGGGCCGCTCGCCGGCGGCGTCCTCGGTGACGAACACCAGCCGCGAGTCCGCGAACCGCTCGTCGCGCAGCCATGCCTGCGCCAGCTCCAGCGTCCATTCGAGCACGGCGCCGATCCGCTCGGGCAGCTCGCCGTCCGTCGGCGCCGGGCAGTACGCGAACACCGTGGGTGCGGGGTCGAGCCCGGCCAGCGCCGCCGCGTCGGCGACGGTGACCGCGGCGGCCGCGGCCTGCGCGGGGACGCCGGGCGTGGGCAGCGCGGCCCAGTCGACCTGGTAGAGGCTGTCCCGGATCCTCGCGGCGTGCGCGACCAGGCGCTCCGGGCGGGTGGTGTGCACGGTGAGCACACCCTCGGCCACCGGACGTCCCTCCGCGTCCGCGACGGTCAGCCCGATCGTGCCGGGCCCGGTCGGTGTCAGCCGGACGCGGATCCTCCGGGCGTCCGTGGCGTGCAGCACCAGGTCCGACCAGCCGGCCGGCAGCCGCACCTCGCCGTCCGGGGTGTCCTCGGCGAACGCCATCGGGTGCAGGGCCGCGTCCAGCAGTGCCGGGTGGAGGGCGAACCCGTCCGGGCCGGACACCTCCGGCAGGACCGCCTCGGCGAACACGTCCTCGCCGCGCCGCCAGGCCGCGGTCAGGCCGCGGAAGGCCGGGCCGTACTCCAGCCCGGCGGCCGCCAGCCGGGCGTGGAGCGCCGCCGTGTCCAACGGTTCGGCGCCCTCGGGCGGGAAGACCGCCAGGTCGGCCGCCGGCCCGCCGGCGCCCGGGGCGACTGTGCCCTTCGCGAGCACGGTGACGGCCTCGCCGTCGCGTGACTCGACGGTCACCGATCGCCGCCCGTCCGCACCCGCAGCACCTACGCTCACCTGCACGCGGACCGCACCGCCCTGCTCGGGCAGCGTCAACGGCGCCTGGAGCGCCAGCTCCTCCAGCCGCTCGCAACCGAGCCGGCCACCCGCGTACAGGGCCATCTCGGCGACCGCCGTCCCGGGCACCAGCACCGTCCCGTGCACGGCGTGGTCGGCCAGCCACGGGTGGCTGCGGACCGAGAGCCGCCCGGTGAACACGGCGCCCTCGCCGTCCGGCAGCTGCACCGAAGCACCGAGCAGCGGGTGGTCGGTCGCGTCCAGCCCGAGATCCGCGGCGGAGCCGGTGGTCTCGGGGAGGTCGATCCAGTAGGTGCGGTGTTGGAAGGGGTAGGTGGGGAGGGGTGCGTGGGTGCCGTGGGTGGGCCAAGTGGTCCGGTGGCCGTGGGTGTGGGCGGTGGTGAGGGCGGTGAGGGCGGTGTGTGTTTCGGAGTGTTTGGGGGTGAGGGTGGCTGTTGCGGTGGCTTCGGGGTGGGTGGTGCGGGTGAGGGTGGTGAGGGTGGCGTCGGGGCCGAGTTCGAGGTAGGTGGTGACGCCGTTGCTGCCGAGGGTGGTGAGGGCGTCGTGGAAGCGGACGGTGTGGCGGAGTTGCTTGACCCAGTACGCGGGGTCGGTGAGGTCGTTGCCGATCTCGCCGGTGAGGGTGGAGATGATCGGGATGGTCGGCGCCTGGTAGGTCAACGATGCGGCGACGGACAGGAATTCGTTGAGGACCGGGTCCATGTGGGGGGAGTGGAAGGCGTGGTGGGTGTTGAGGATCTTGGCCTTGTGTCCCTGTCCCTTCCAGGAGTCGGCGAGTGCGTGGACGGTCTGGGTGTCGCCGGCGATGACGACGGCGTCGGCGGAGTTGACGGCGGCGATCACCACGCCGTCACTCAGCTGGGGAAGGACGTCGGCCTCGGTGCCCTGGAGCGTCGCCATGGCGCCCTCGCCGGTGCTGTGCATGAGCCGGGCCCGGGCGGTGACGAGCGTCGCGGCGTCCGCGAGCGACAGCACCCCGGCGCAGTGGGCGGCGGCGATCTCACCGATCGAGTGTCCGGCGAGGTAGTCGGGGGCCAGGCCGTGGCTCTCCAGGAGCCGGAACAGTGCCGTCTCCAGGGCGAACAGGGCGGGCTGGGTGTGCAGGGTGGTGTCGAGCAGCCCGTCGGGGTTGGTCGCGACGATCTCCCGCAACCCGGGGTCGAGGTGGCTCAGTGCTTCGTCGTATGCGGCGGCGAAGACCGGGAAGGCGCCGTACAGCTCCTCGCCCATGCCGACGCGTTGTGATCCCTGGCCGGTGAACAGGTAGGCGAGCTTTCCGGGTTGGCCGGCCCGGCCGGTGACCGCGCCGGTGTGGCTGGTGCCCTCGGCGAGTGCGCGGAGGGCTTCGGCGCGGTTGCCGGGCAGGATGACGGCCCGGTGGTCGAAGAGCGAGCGGCCGGCGGTGAGTGTGTGGGCGATGTCGGCGTCGGCGGTGTCCGGGTGCTCGGTGAGCCAGCTCAGCAGTTGCCGGGCCTGGTCGCGGAGCGCGTCCTCCGACTTCGCGGACAGCGGCCAGACGACAGGCAGTTCAGGCGCCTCGACGGGCACCGCGGTGGCGGCCTCCTCGGCCGGGGGCTGCTCCAGAACGACGTGCGCGTTGGTGCCACTGATGCCGAACGACGAGACGGCAGCCCGGCGCGGGCGTCCGTCGCCGGTTTCCCACGGTCGTGCCTCGGTGAGGAGGGAGACTGCCCCTGTGGTCCAGTCGACGTGGGCCGACGGCTCGTTCACGTGCAGCGTTCGCGGCAGCTCGCCGTGCTGCATCGCCATGACCATCTTGATGATGCCGCCGACGCCGGCCGCGGCCTGGGTGTGGCCGATGTTGGACTTCAACGAGCCGAGCCACAAAGGCTGTTGGCCCTGACGGTCCTGCCCGTAGGTGGCGAGCAGGGCCTGTGCCTCGATCGGGTCGCCGAGCGAGGTTCCCGTGCCGTGCGCCTCGACCACGTCCACGTCCGACGTCGTCAGGCCGGCGTTGGCGAGGGCGGCGCGGATGACGCGTTGCTGGGAGGGGCCGTTGGGGGCGGTGAGGCCGTTGCTGGCGCCGTCCTGGTTGATGGCGGAGCCGCGGACGACGGCGAGGACGTGGTGGCCGTTGCGGCGGGCGTCGGAGAGGCGTTCGACGAGGAGGAGGCCGACGCCTTCGCTCCAGCCGGTGCCGTCGGCGTCGGCGGAGAAGGCCTTGCAGCGGCCGTCGGGTGCGAGGCCGCGTTGGCGGCTGAACTCGATGAAGGTGGTCGGGGTGGCCATGACGGTGGCGCCGCCGGCGAGGGCGAGGTCGCATTCGCCGTTGCGCAGGGCCTGGGCGGCGAGGTGCAGGGCGACCAGCGAGGAGGAGCAGGCGGTGTCGACGGTGACGGCGGGGCCCTCGAAGCCGAAGGTGTAGGACACCCGGCCCGAGGCGATGCTCGGCGCGCTGCCGTTGCTCAGGTAGCCCTCGAAGTCGCGCGGGGCGTGCTGGAGGCGGGACGCGTAGTCGCTGTACATGATGCCGGTGAAGACGCCGGTCCGGCTGCCGCGTAGGGCGGCCGGGTCGATGCCGGCGCGTTCGAAGCTCTCCCACGCCGTCTCCAGCAGCAGGCGCTGCTGGGGGTCGGTGGCGAGGGCCTCGCGCGGGGAGATCCCGAAGAACTCCGCGTCGAACTCGGCGGCCTCGTGCAGGAATCCGCCGTTGCGGGTGTAGCTGGTGCCGGCGTGCTCGGGGTCCGGGTCGAACAGGTCGTCCGACCAGCCGCGGCCCACCGGGAACTCCCCGATGGCGTCCACCCCGCCCGCGACCAGCTGCCAGAGGTCCTCGGGCGAGCGGACCCCGCCGGGGTAGCGGCAGGCGAGTCCGACGATGGCGATCGGCTCGTCGACGGCACGGGTGGTGGTGCCGGTGGTGGCCGATGCGGCGGCGGTGCGGGCGGCGGCCGCCTCCTGCGCGCCGTCCAGTTCGGCGGCGAGAGCGGCGGGGGAGGGGTGGTCGAAGACCAGGGTGGTGGGCAGCCGGCGGCCGGTGGCGGTGCTGAGCCGGTTGCGCAGCTCGACCGCGGTGAGCGAGTCGAATCCGAGCTCGTTGAACGGCCGTTCGGGGGCGATGGCGGTGGTGTCGCGGTGGCCGAGCACGTCCGCCGCGGTGGCGAGGACGAGCTCCAGCATCGACACCGCGGGCTTGGTGGCGGCCGCGCCCGTCCGGCGGCGCGGCGCCCGGAACAGCCCGCTCAGCAGGGCGGGGAGCCGGCCCTTGCCGGCCTGGTCGCGCAGCGACACCGCGTCCAGCGCGGCGGCCGTGGTGAGTGTGGCACCCAGGCGCGCGTCGAGGGCGGCGAGGCCCTGGTCGACGGGCATCGGCGCCAGGCCGGCGCGGGCCAGCCGGGCCCGGTCGCGGGCGGCGAGCTGCCCCGCCATGCCGGTCCCGGTGTCCCAGAGACCCCAGGCGAACGACGAGGCCGGCAGCCCTTGGTCCGCGCGCTGCTCGGCGAGGGCGTCGAGGAAGGCGTTGGCGGCGGCGTAGGCGGCCTGGCCGGCACTGCCGAGCACCCCGGCGACCGAGGAGAAGAGAACGAAGTGGGTGAGCCCGTCGGTGAGTTCGTGCAGCAGCCAGGCCGCGTCCACCTTCGGGCGCAGCACCCCGGCCAGCCGCTCCGGGGTGAGCGAGGCGACCACACCGTCGTCCAGGACGCCGGCCGCGTGCAGCACGGCGCGGACGGGGTGCTCGGCCAGCAGCGCGGTCACGGCCGCGCGGTCGGTCACGTCGCACGCGGCGAGGGTGACCCGGGCGCCGAGCCCGGTCAGCTCGGCGGCCAGCTCGGGCGCGCCGGGCGCCTCCGCGCCTCGGCGGCCGACCAGCAGCAGGCGGCGCACCCCGTGCCGGGTGACGAGGTGGCGGGCCACCTCGCGGCCGATCGCACCGGTGGCGCCGGTGAGGAGCACCGTGCCGTCCGGGTCGAAGGCGGGCACCTCGGCGGCGGTCCCGGCGGGCGCCAGGCGGCTCACGCGGACCTCGCCGTCCCGGATCACCAGCTCGGGCTCCCCGGTCCGCAGCGCCGCGGGGAGTGCGAGTCGCGACGACTCGGCGTCGTCGGTGTCCACGAGTACGTAGCGGCCCGGGCGTTCGGCCCGAGCGGCGCGGACGAAGCCCCACAGTGCGGCGTGCGGCGCGTTGCGCGGGCCGCTGCCGACCGCGCCGCGGGTGACGAGCACGAGCGGCGCCTCGTCGTCGTCCGGACCGGAACCGTCCTGCAGCAGCGCCAGCAGCCACCCGACGGCGTCGTGCGTCGCGGCCACCGGGTCGTCGGCGGCGCCGGTGACGTCGGGGGCGCCGGTGATCGGGGCCTCGACGATCCGGTGCTCCGTCGCGTCGACCGCGGGCGAGCCGTCCGTGCCGGACGGAAGGAGGGCCGTCCACTGCACCTCGTACAGCGGCAGCCGGCCGCCGGTGAGCTGTTCGGGGCGGACCGTGCGCAGCGTCAGCGCCTCGGCCTCGAGCAGAAGGACGCCCTCGCCGTCGGCGACCGCCACGGCCACCACGTCCTCGCCCCGCTCGGTGAGCCGCACCCGCAGGGCGGTCACCGGGCCGGCGGGAGGCGTGTGCCGCCGGACACCCGACCAGCTGAACGGCAGGCGTACGGTGCCGGGTTCGGCGCCGAGTGCCAGCGTCCGCAGCGCCGCGTCCAGCAGCGCCGGGTGCGGGCGGAACAGGGCCGCCTCGCCCCCCTGGTCCTCGGGCAGCGTCACGTCGAGCCAGGTGTCCGTGCCGTTCTGCCAGGCGGCGGTGAGCCCCTGGAACGCCGGTCCGTAGTCCAGCCCCGCGTCCGCCGCCCGCGACGCCAGCTCCGCCACGTCCACGGCCGACCCGGCGGGCGACCAGACGAACGGCGCCGGATCGGAGCCGTCCACCTCGGCCAGTTGCCCGACCGCGTGCCGCTGCCAGACGGCGCCGTCCCCGAAGTCCGGGCGGGAGTGCACCGCGAGGGTACGGCGGCCCGCGTCGTCCGGCGCGCCGACGGAGACCTGGAGCCGAACGGCGGCGTCCTCGGGCAGGACGAGCGGAGCCTCGATGGTCAGCTCGTCGACGCTGCCGCACCCGAGCTGATCGCCCGCGTGCAGCGCCAGTTCGGCGAAGGCCGTCCCCGGGAGCAGCGCCGTGCCGAGCACGGCGTGGTCCGCCAGCCATGGGTGCGTCCGCAGCGAGACCAGACCGGTGAACACCACACCGTCGCCCTCGGCCAACTCCACGGCCGCGCTCAGCAACCCGTGCACCTGCGTTCCGAGCCCGGCCGCCGCGACGTTCCCGCCCCGGCGGGTGGCGGACGGCTCCAGCCAGTAGGTGCGGTGCTGGAAGGGGTAGGTGGGGAGGGGTGCGGGGGTGCTGTGGGTGCTGTGGGTGGGCCAGGTGGTGGCGTGGCCGTGGGTGTGGGCGGTGGTGAGGGCGGTGAGGGTGGTGGTCTGTTCCTGTTGCTTGGGGATGAGGGTGGCTGTTGCGGTGGCTTCGGGGTGGGTGGTGCGGGTGAGGGTGGTGAGGGTGGCGTCGGGGCCGAGTTCGAGGTAGGTGGTGACGCCGTTGCTGCCGAGGGTGGTGAGGGCGTCGTGGAAGCGGACGGCGTGGCGGAGTTGGCGTACCCAGTAGGTGGGTTCGGTGAGGTCGTTGCCGATCTCGCCGGTGAGGGTGGAGACGACCGGAATCCTCGCCGGGTGGTAGGTCAACGATGCGGCGACGGCCAGGAATTCGTCGAGGACCGGGTCCATGTGGGGGGAGTGGAAGGCGTGGCGGGTGTTGAGGATCTTGGCCTTGTGCCCCTGTTCCTTCCAGGAGTCGGCGAGTGCGTGGACGGCGTGGGTGTCGCCGGCGATGACGACGGCGTCGGCGGAGTTGACGGCGGCGACGACCACGCCGTCGCTCAGCTGGGGCAGGATGTCCGCCTCGGTGCCCTGGAGGGTGGCCATGGCACCTTCGCCGGTGCTGTGCATGAGGCGGGCGCGGGCGTTGACGAGGGTGGCGGCGTCGGCGAGGGAGAGGATGCCGGCGCAGTGGGCGGCGGCGATTTCGCCGATGGAGTGTCCGGCGAGGTAGTCGGGGGCGAGGCCGTGGCTCTCCAGGAGCCGGAACAGTGCCGTCTCCAGGGCGAACAGGGCGGGCTGGGTGTGCAGGGTGGTGTCGAGCAGCCCGTCCGGGTTCGACGCGACGATCTCCCGCAACCCGGGCTCGAAGTGGCTCAGTGCTTCGTCGTACGCGGCGGCGAAGACGGGGAACGTTGCGTACAGCTCCTGACCCATGCCGACGCGTTGTGATCCCTGTCCGGTGAACAGGTAGGCGAGCCTGCCGCCCGCCGAGGCGGTGCCGGTGACCGCGCCGGTGTGGCTGGTGCCTTCGGCGAGTGCGCGCAGTGCTTCGGCGCGGTCGCCGGGCAGGATGACGGCCCGGTGGTCGAAGAGCGAGCGGCCGGCGGTGAGGGTGTGGGCGATGTCGGCGTCGGCGGTGTCCGGGTGCTCGGTGAGCCAGCCCAGCAGCTGCCGGGCCTGGTCGCGGAGCGCGTCCTCGGACTTCGCGGACAGCGGCCACAGCACCGGGAGTTCGGATTCCTGCCGGGCCTCGGCGGTCTCCTCGGCCGCGGGCGGCTCCTCCAGGATGACGTGCGCGTTGGTGCCGCTGATCCCGAACGACGAGACGCCGGCGCGGCGCGGGCGTCCCTCGTCGGTCTCCCACGGCTGGGCCTCCGTCAACAGCTCGACGGCGCCCGCCTCCCAGTCGACGTGCGGGGTGGGCTCGTCGACGTGCAGGGTCTTCGGCAGGACGCCGTTCTGCATCGCCATGACCATCTTGATGATGCCGGCGACGCCGGCCGCGGCTTGGGCGTGGCCGATGTTGGACTTCAACGAGCCCAGCCACAGCGGCTGTTCGCCCTGACGGTCCTGCCCGTACGTGGCGAGCAGCGCCTGTGCCTCGATCGGGTCCCCGAGCGTGGTGCCCGTGCCGTGCGCCTCCACCGCGTCGACGTCGGCCGTTGTCAGGCCGGCGTTCGCCAGCGCCAGGCGGATCATGCGTTGCTGCGCGGGGCCGTTGGGGGCGGTGAGGCCGTTGCTGGCGCCGTCCTGGTTGATGGCGGAGCCGCGGACGACGGCGAGGACGTGGTGACCGTTGCGGCGGGCGTCGGAGAGGCGTTCGACGAGGAGCAGGCCGGCGCCCTCCGCCCAGCCGGCGCCGTTGGCCTCCGCGGAGAACGACTTGGAGCGGCCGTCGAGTGCGAGGCCGCGCTGCCGGCTGAACTCGATGAACGGTGCCGGGGTGGCCATCACGGTCACGCCGCCGGCGAGCGCGAGGTCGCATTCGCCGTTGCGCAGGGCCTGGGCGGCGAGGTGCAGGGCGACGAGCGAGGAGGAGCAGGCGGTGTCGACGGTGACGGCGGGGCCCTCGAAGCCGAAGGTGTAGGAGACCCGGCCCGAGGCCACGCTGCCCGCGCTGCCGTTGCCGAGGTACGCCTCGAAGCCCTCGGGGGCCTCGTCGCGCAGCCGCCACCGGTAGTCGTTGTACATGACGCCGGCGAACACGCCCGTCCGGCTGCCCCGCAGGGCCGCGGCGTCGATGCCGGCCCGCTCGAAGGTCTCCCAGGCCGTCTCCAGCAGCAGCCGCTGCTGGGGGTCGGTGGCGAGGGCCTCGCGCGGGGAGATCCCGAAGAACTCGGCGTCGAAGTCGGCGACGTCGTAGAGGAATCCGCCCTCCTTGGCGTAGGCCTTGCCCTCCTTGTCGGGGTCCGGGTCGTAGAGGTCGTCGAGGTCCCAGCCACGGTTGGTGGGGAACGGCGCGATGGCGTCGACACCGTCGGCGACCAGCCGCCACAGGTCCTCCGGCGAGCGCACCCCGCCGGGGAACCGGCAGGCCATGCCGACGATGACGATCGGGTCCTGGTCGAGGCCGGTGCGGGCGTGCACGGTGACGGCGGCGTCGCTCCCGGCGCCGGTGACCTCGCGCAGGAGGTGGCCGGTGACGGCGCTGAGGGTGGGGTGGTCGAAGACGAGCGTGCTGGGCAGTCGCAGCCCGGTCGCGGAGATGAGGCGGTTGCGCAGCTCGACGGCGGTCAGCGAGTCGAAGCCCAGCTCCTTGAACGCGCGTTCCGCGTCGATGCTTTGCGGGGTGGCGTGTCCGAGGACGGTCGCGACCTGGGTGCGGACGAGGTCGAGCACGGCCTCCGCCCGCCGGTCGGCGGGCAGGGCGGCCGTGCGCTCGGTCCAGGTGACGCCGCCCTGACCAGCTGCCACGGCGCGCCGGGCCGGCGTCCGGACGAGGGCCCGGAACGCGGCCGGGACGTCGGGGAGCTTCCGCAGGGCGCCGAGGTCGACCCGGGTGGGCACGGTGAGGGCGTGGGGGCCGGCGAGGGCGGCGTCCAGCAGGGCGAGGCCGCGCGCGGAGGGCAGCGGGGCGATGCCGGTGCGGGCCATCCGGGCGCGGTCCGCGTCGGTCATGGCCGAGGTCATGCCGCTGGCCTGCTCCCACAGGCCCCAGGCGAGCGACACGGCGGGGCGGCCGGCGGCGCGGCGGTGGGCGGCCAGGGCGTCGAGGAAGACGTTGGCGGCCGCGTAGTTGGCCTGGCCGGCGCCGCCGATGACGCCGACGACGGACGAGAAGACGACGAACGCATCGAGTTCACCGGCGAGGCGGTGAAGGTGCCAGGCGCCGTCGAGCTTGGGGCGGAGCACCGTGTCGACCTGTCCGGGGGTGAGCCCGGCGAGGGTGGCGTCGTCGAGGACTCCGGCCGTGTGGAAGACGGCGGTGAGCGGGTGCGGGGCCGGAACGCCGGCGAGCAGGGCCGCCAGCGCGTCCGGGTCGGCGATGTCGCAGGCGGCCAGGGTGGCTTCGGCGCCCAGCCCGGCCAGTTCCGCGCGCAGCTCGGCGGCGCCCGTGGCGGCGGGTCCGCTGCGGGAGACGAGCAGCAGGTGGCGTGCGCCGTGCCCGGTCACCAGGTGCCGGGCGAGCAGCCGGCCCAGGGTGCCGGTCGCACCGGTGATCAGGACAGTGCCGTCGGGCTCGAAGGCCCGGGCGGGCGATGCGGTGGCGGGCGACGTGGTGGTGGGCGCTTCGAGCGGTAGGGCGCGGACGAGCCGCGGCGCCCGGGCCTGGCCGTCGCGCAGGGCGAGTTCGGGCTCCCGGCCGTCGGCAAGAGCTGCGGCGACGGTGCGCAGCAGCGGCTCGGTGACCGTCCCGGCGGCGTCCCCGGGCTCCTCCGTGTCCAGCAGGACGATCCGGCCCGGGTGCTCGGTCTGCGCGGTGCGCAG
Organism: Kitasatospora sp. NBC_01560; assembly: GCF_045208415.1. Classification (NCBI taxonomy): domain Bacteria; kingdom Bacillati; phylum Actinomycetota; class Actinomycetes; order Kitasatosporales; family Streptomycetaceae; genus Kitasatospora; species Kitasatospora sp. NBC_01560. Next base: position 7,319,180 of record NZ_CP109364.1, read on the forward strand.
CAGGCCGTGAACGGGGGCGTGCACGAGGTCGGGCACGTCCTCACCGTCCAGGACGGACACCGCGCGCCTGGTCACCACGACCAGCCGGCTGTCCGCGAACCGCTCCTCCGCCAGCCAGCGCTGTACCAGGGCGAGGGTCTCCTGCACGGCCGCGCGGGCAGCCGCCGGGACGTCGCCGTCCGGCCCGGCCGACGGCGCCGGCAGGAGGTGGAGCAGCACCGCGGGCGCGGCCCCGTCCGTGGCCAGGGCCTCCGGGAGAAGGGCCCAGTCGCGGAGCGGCTCGGGGTCCGTGGGCAGCAGGACGGGCTGCCAGTCGACGGTGAAGAAGTCGTCCGGGCGGGCACCGAGCGCGCCCGCCGCGATCGGGCGGAGCACCAGAGAGTCCACCGAGGCGACGGGTGCGCCCGTGCCGTCCGCCACCGCAAGGGCGTACGTGCCCGGGGCAGCGGGCGTGAGGGCGATCCGCAGTTCGCGCGCACCCGTGGCGTACAGCCGGACGCCCGACCAGGCGAAGGGCAGCGGGATCTCCCCGGACGGCGCCGAGAGGTCCGCGAGCGGCTCCAGCACGGCGGGATGCAGGGCGGCGTCCAGCAGGGCCGGGTGGAGGCCGAACCCGTCGACCTCGGTATCCGCCGGCAGCTCGACCTCGGCGAACAGCTCACCGCCGCGCCGCCACAGCGCCCGCAGGCCCTGGAACACCGGCCCGTACTCGTAGCCGTGGAGCGCGAGTCGCTCGTACGCCTCCGCCGTGCTCACCGCGGCCGCGTCGGCGGGCGGCCAGGCGGTCAACTCGACGGGCTGCGCGGGCGATTCGCCGAGCACGCCGGTGGCGTGGCGGGTCCAGGGGCTCTCGTCGTCCGGCCGCGAGTGCACGGCGATCGTCCGCCGGCCCCGGTCGTCCGTGACACCGACCTGCACCTGAAGCCGGACGGTGCCGCTCTCCGGCACCACCAGCGGGGCTTCCAGCGTCAGGTCGTCCAGCACGCCGGCACCCACGTGGTCGCCGGCGGCGACGGCCAGTTCGACGAACGCGGTGCCCGGCAGCAGCACCGTTCCGGCCACGGCGTGGTCGACCAGCCAGGGGTACGCCTGCCGGGACAGCACACCGGTGAACAGCGTGGTGCCGTCCTCCGCCGCCGTGACAGCGGTGGCCAGCAAGGGGTGCTCGGTGGCGGTGAGGCCCAGGTGGGCGGGGTCGGTGACGGACCGCGGAGTCGGCAGCCAGTAGCTCTGGTGTTGGAAGGGGTAGGTGGGGAGGGTGGGGTGGTTGCCTGTGGTGCGGTTGTTGGTGGTGGGGGTGAGGCCGTGGGTGTGGGTGTGGGCGAGGGCGTGGGGGAAGTGGTGGCCGTGGTGGCGGCGGAGGGTGGGGTGGATGGTGGTGGGTTGGTTGTCGAGGGTTTGGTGGATGGTGGGGAGGAGGACGGGGTGGGGGCTGATTTCGATGTAGTGGCGGTAGCCGTCGGTGTGGAGTTGGGTGAGGGTTTGGTGGAGTTGTACGGGGTTGCGGAGGTTGTTGTACCAGTAGTGGGGGTCGAGTTGGGTGGTGTTGAGGGGGGTGGCGGTGACGGTGGAGTAGAAGGTGGTGTCGGCGTTTTGGGGGGTGATGTCTCGTAGGGCGTGGAGGAGTTGGTGTTGGAGGGGTTCGACGTGGGGGCAGTGGCTGGCGTAGGTGACGGGGATTTTGCGGGCGTCGGTGCCTTGGTTTTGGAGGGTGGTGATGAGGGTGTCGATGGCGTGGGGGGTGCCGCTGATGATGGTGGTGGTGGGTGAGTTGTGGGCGGCGATGTGGAGGTCGTTGTTGAGGTGGGGTTCGAGGGCGTTGGGGGGGAGGGGGATGGAGGCCATGGCGCCGGTGTTGGTGAGTTGGGTGAGTGCTTGGGCGCGGAGGATGACGGTTTTGGCGGCGTCGTGGAGGGTGAGGGCGCCGGCGGTGTGGGCGGCGGCTATTTCGCCTTGGGAGTGGCCGATGACGGCGTGGGGGGTGATGCCGTGGTGTTTCCAGAGTTGGGCGAGGCCGGTCATGACGGCGAAGAGGGCGGGTTGGACGATGTCGACGCGTTCGAGGAGTTGGGGGTTGGGGTGGGTGAGGAGGTCGGTGAGGTTCCAGTCGGTGGTGTAGGGGGCGAAGGCTTCGGTGCAGGCGGTGATGTGTTGGGCGAAGACGGGGTTGGTGGCGAGGAGGTGTTGTCCCATGGCGGGCCATTGGGAGCCCTGGCCGGGGAAGACGAACACGGTTTTGCCGTGGATGCCGGTGGTGCCGGTGACGAGGTCGGGGTGCGGCTGGCCGTCGGCGAGTGCTGCGAGGGCGTCGGTGTTGAACACGGTGGCCCGGTGGGGGAATTCGGGTTTGCGGGTGAGGGCTGCGGCGATGTCGCGTTCGTCGGTGTCGGGGTGTTCGGTGATCCAGGTGTGCAGTCGGCGGGCCTGGTCGCGCAGGGCGTCCTCGGTCTTCGCGGACAGGGGCCACATGACGGGCAGGTCCGACGCAGGCCCGTCGTCGACCACCTCCGCCCCGCCAGCAGGAGCTTCCTCCAGGATGATGTGCGCGTTGGTCCCGCTGATGCCGAACGAGGAGACGGCGGCACGCCGCGGGCGCCCGTCCTCGGTCTCCCAGGGGCGGTTCTCGCGGAGCAGCTCGACGGCGCCGGCCTCCCAGTCCACGTGCGGGGTGGGCTCGTCGACGTGCAACGTCCGCGGCAGCTGCCCGTTCTGCATCGCCATGACCATCTTGATCACGCCACCCACGCCGGCCGCGGCCTGGGAGTGTCCGATGTTGGACTTCAACGACCCGAGCAGCAGCGGCCGTTCGGCCGGCCGGGCCTGGCCGTAGGTGGCCAGCAGCGCCTGGGCCTCGATCGGGTCGCCCAGCTTGGTGCCCGTGCCGTGCGCCTCGACGGCGTCCACGTCGGCCGCGTCCAGGCGGGAGTTGGCGAGGGCCTGGCGGATGACGCGCTGCTGGGAGGGGCCGTTGGGCGCGGTGAGGCCGTTGCTGGCGCCGTCCTGGTTGATCGCGGAGCCGCGGACCACGGCCAGGACTTCGTGCCCGTTCCGCCGCGCGTCGGAGAGGCGCTCCAGCAGCACGAGGCCGACGCCCTCCGCCCAGCCGGTGCCGTCGGCGGAGGCCGCGAAGGCCTTGCAGCGGCCGTCGGGTGACAGCCCGCGCTGCCGGCTGAACTCGACGAACATGCCCGGTGTCGCCATGACGGCGGCGCCGCCGGCCAGGGCCATCGAGCATTCGCCCTGCCGGAGCGCCTGGGCGGCCAGGTGCAGGGCGACCAGCGAGGACGAGCAGGCCGTGTCCACCGTCACCGCCGGGCCCTCGAAGCCGTAGGTGTAGGAGATCCGGCCGGAGGCCACGCTCACGGTGCTGCCGGTGAGCAGGTAGCCCTCCATGCCGTTGGCGGGCTCGTGCAGTCGGGGGCCGTACTCCTGGGACATGGCGCCGACGAAGACGCCGACCGGGTGCCCGCCGAGGTCCGCCGGGTCCAGCCCGGCGCGTTCCAGGGCCTCCCAGGAGGTTTCCAGCAGCAGCCGCTGCTGCGGGTCCATCGCCGCCGCCTCGCGCGGTGAGATGCCGAAGAACTCCGGGTCGAACTCGGCGGCCTCGTACAGGAATCCGCCCGTTCGCGCGTACGTCGTGCCGGCGTGGTCGGGGTCCGGGTCGTAGAGGCCGTCGACGTCCCAGCCGCGGTCCTCGGGGAAGCCGCCGATCGCGTCCCGGCCCTCGGCGACCAACTGCCAGAGTTCCTCGGGGGAGTTGGCCCCGCCCGGGTAGCGGCAGGCCATCGCGACGACGGCGATCGGCTCGTCGTGCGCGACCGCCGCGACGACCTGTGCGGCCGCGACGTCGTCGGACAACTCGGCCTGGAGGTAACGGATCAGGGCGGTCGGGGTCGGGTGGTCGTAGAGCAGGCCGGCGGGCAGTCGGAGGCCGGTCCACTGGGAGAGCCGGGTGCACAGTTCGAGCGAGAGGGCCGAGTCGAAGCCCAGTTCGCGGAAGGCGCCGGAGGTGTCGACCGCCTCCGGTGTGACGTGGCCGAGGGTGATCGTCATGTGTGTCAGGACGAGGTCGCGGAGTGCGGCCTCCAGCGCCTCTCCGCTGAGCCGGGCCAAGCGCTGCGCGGGGGTGAGCTCGGTGGTGTCCGCGGGCTCCTCGGACGCCTCCGCCGGGGTGGTGGGGGCGGTCCGGGCGCTCTCCGGGGCGATCGGCGCGGTCGCGGCGGCCGGGGTGCTGTCGATCCAGTGGCGGCGACGCTGGAAGGGGTAGGTGGGGAGGGGGGTGTGGCTGCCCGGGACGCCGTGGGTGGGCCAGGTGGTGGGGTGGCCGTGGGTGTGGGCGGTGGCGAGGGCGGTGAGGACGGTGTGCGTCTCGGCGCGGTTCGGCACGAGGAGGGCGGACGCGACCGTGCCGGGCCGGGTGGTGCGGGCGAGGGTGGTGAGGGTGGCGTCGGGGCCGAGTTCGAGGTAGGTGGTGACGCCGTTGCTGCCGAGGGTGGTGAGGGCGTCGTGGAAGCGGACGGCGTGGCGGAGTTGGCGTACCCAGTAGGCGGGTTCGGTGAGGTCGTTGCCGATCTCGCCGGTGAGGGTGGAGACGACCGGAATCCTCGCCGGGTGGTAGGTCAATGACTCGGCGACGGCCAGGAATTCGTCGAGGACGGGGTCCATGTGCGGGGAGTGGAAGGCGTGTCGAATGTTGAGGACCTTGGCCTTGTGCCCCTGCTCCTTCCACGACTCGGCCAGCGCGTGGACGGCCTCGGCGTCGCCGGCGACGACGACGGCGTCGGCGGAGTTGACGGCCGCGATCACCACGCCGTCACTCAGCTGGGGCAGGATGTCCGCCTCGGTGCCCTGGAGCGTCGCCATGGCACCCTCGCCGGTGCCGTGCATGAGCCGGGCCCGGGCGTTGACGAGCGTCGCGGCGTCCGCGAGCGACAACACCCCGGCACAGTGGGCGGCGGCGATCTCACCGATCGAGTGTCCGGCGAGGTAGTCCGGGGCCAGGCCGTGGCTCTCCAACAGCCGGAACAGCGCCGTCTCCAGGGCGAACAGGGCCGGCTGCGTGTGCAGGGTGGTGTCGAGCAGGCCGTCCGGGTTCGACGCGACGATCTCCCGCAATCCGGGGTCGAAGTGGCTCAGGGCCTCGTCGTACGCAGCCGCGAAGACCGGGAACGCGTCGTACAACTCCTCACCCATACCGACCCGTTGCGACCCCTGTCCGGTGAACAGGAACGCCAGCTTCCCGGCGTCCGCCGCGCTGCCCGTCACCGCGGACGGGTGCGGCGTGGCCTCGGCGACGGCGCGCAGCGCGTCCTCGCGCCCGTCGGGCAGGACGACCGCTCGGTGCTCGAAGAGCGACCGCCCGGTGGCGAGCGCGTGCGCGACGTCGGCGGGCGCCGTCTCGGGGTGCTGGGAGAGCCAGTCCAGCAGATGCCGGGCCTGGTCGCGCAGGGCGGGCGCGGACTTCGCCGACAGCGGCCACACCGCCGGGACGGCGGGCCCGGCCGCATCGGCGGTGTCCGGCCCGGTGGGCTCCGCCCGGACGGCGGCCGGCGCCTCCTCCAGGACGACGTGGGCGTTGGTGCCGCCCATGCCGAACGACGAAACGCCCGCCCGCAGCGTCCCCGCCGGCCACGGGCCGAGCGCGGTCTGCACGCGGAGGTTCAGCCCGGCGAAGTCGATGTCGGGGTTGGGCTCGGCGAAGTTGAGGCTGGCCGGCAGCTCCCGGTGCTCGATGGCCAGGACGGCCTTCAGCAGCCCGACGATGCCGGCCGCGCCCTCCAGGTGGCCGACGTTGGTCTTGGCGGAGCCGACCAGCAGCGGTGAGCCGTCGGGGCGGGCGGTGCCGAGGGCCGCGCCGAGCGCCCTGGCCTCGATCGGGTCGCCGACCCGGGTGCCGGTGCCGTGCAGTTCGACGTACTGGACCTCGCCGGGGTCGACGCCGGCCCGCTGGTAGGCGCGGCGCAGCAGCTTCTCCTGGGCCTGCGGGCTGGGCACGGTGAGGCCGTCGGTGGCGCCGTCGTTGTTGACGGCGGTGCCGCGGATCACGGCGTACACGTGGTCGCCGTCGGCGAGCGCGCGGTCGAGTCGCTTCAGCAGGACGGCGCCGCCGCCCTCGCCGCGGACGTAGCCGTTGGCCCGGGCGTCGAAGGTGTAGCTGACGCCGTCGGGGGAGAGGCCGCCGAACCTGGTCAGGCCGAGGGTGCTCTCGGGGGCGATGATGAGGTTGACGCCGCCCGCGAGGGCGAGGTCGGACTCGCCGCTGCGCAGGCTCTCGCAGGCCATGTGGACGGCGACCAGCGCGGAGGACTGCGCGGCGTCGACGGTGAGGCTGGGGCCCTCCAGGCCGAGCGTGTAGGAGACGCGGTTGGCGATGATGCCGCGGTTGAGGCCGGTGACGGTGTGCGGGGTGATCGCGTCCAGCCCGTGGCGCTGGAGCACGGTGCCGTAGTCGGCGGCGATGGCGCCGACGAAGACGCTGGTCTGGGTGGCGCGGAGCCGGTCGGGGACGACGCCGGCGTCCTCCAGGCACTCCCAGGCGAGTTCGAGCATCAGCCGCTGCTGGGGGTCCATCAGGGTGGCCTCGCGGGGCGAGATCCCGAAGAAGACCGGGTCGAAGGTGTCGATCCGGTCGAGGAAGCCGCCGCGGCCCGGTGTCCCGTCGGTGGCGGGGCCGCTCCACCGCTCGGCCGGTGCGTCGGTGATCCCGGAGGCGCCGCGCCGCAGCAGGTCCCAGAACGCGCGGGGGTGCGGGGCCTGGGGGAGCCGGCAGGACAGACCAATGATGGCAACAGCGTCGGTAGGCATGAGATCCCCATGTCGTTCGGCAGTGGAGGCGCCGCAGGACGGCGCGCCGTGGCGACCGGTGGCCGGCCGGGGCGGCGGACGGCCACCGGTCACCCTCGGAGGGAGCGGCGGTGGGAGCGGCGGTGGGAGCGGCAGCGGAGGGAGCAGCGGTGGTAGCAGCGGCGGTGGCGGGCCCGGGCCGGCCGGCGGTCAGATCCGGCTGGGCCGGCGCTCGCGGTCGGACAGCAGCAGGCCCACGGTGCGCAGCAGCACCGCGGAGGACTCGTGGAGGAAGAAGTGCCCGCCGGGGACGGTGTGCACCCGGCACCCGCCGGTGGTGTGCCGGGCCCAGTCGTGCACCTGGTCGAGCGGCAGCAGCGGGTCCTGCTCGCCGGCGAACACGTCGATGGGGCAGGCCAGCGGCGGGTCGGCGGGCGGCCGGTGGCTCTGGCAGACCCGGAGGTCGTCGCGGAGCAGCTCCAGGGCGGACCGCACCCAGTCGGGGTAGCGGAGCACCAGTTCGGACATCCCGCCGGTGTCGACCAGCCAGCGGGTGAGCTCCCGGTCGTCGAGGTTCAGGGCGTCGGCGATCGGGGCGAGCCGGTGCGGCGGCGGGTAGGCGCCGACCATCAGCCGGACGGGCAGGCTGCGGCCGCGGGCGGCGCGCAGCAGGGCGAGACGGTAGGCGACGATCGCGCCCATGCTGTGCCCGTAGAAGGCGTACGGCTCGTCGAGCAGCGGGTCGAGGTGCCGGTCGAGGTCGGCGACCAGGGCGTCGATGCGGGTGAACCGGGCCTCGGCGGCGCGCCGTTCGCGGCCGGGCAGCTGGACCGGCAGGACGGCGACGCGCGGTCCGAGGCGCTCCTGCCAGCCGGTGTACGCGGAGGCGGCGCCGCCGGCGTGGTGGAAGCAGAACAGCCGGACGTCCGCCCCGGTGGCGGCCGCCGCGGGCGGCAGGTAGGGCGTCGCGGTGGGCGTGTCGGCGGTGGCGGGCCTCGTCGGCATCGGCTCAGCGGGCCAGCAGGCGGGCGACGGCGGAGGCGAGGTCCCGGTCGGCGAGCATGACGCCGTGGTCGGTGTCCACCCGGATCTCCTCGCCGATCTCGATCTCCAGGCCCGCGCTGCGCATCGCGTTGAGGCCGCTGAGCGGGCTGGTGGAGCTGTAGGCGACGGCGGAGCGCCACTGCGGCAGCGGGTCGATCTGGCTGGCGGCGGCGAGGTAGCACAGGAAGGACTCGAAGACGGCGAACAGCTCCTCGCGGCGGGTCTCGTCCAGGCCGGCCGCGATCAGCGCAGGCTCGCCGAACTCCCTCATCAGGCGCAGCAGTTCGTCCTTGAGTGCCATGACGTCGGGGATCCCGTCGAAGGCCTTCTGGCCCAGTTCGCGGGCCACCGCGATCTGTTCCTCGGAGATCACCGCGGACAGGAAGCCGATCACCTTGTGGAACTGCCAGATCAGGGTCTGCGCGGTGGACAGCTCGGGGTCGAACAGGACCAGCAGCGGGGCGCGGTCCTGCTGTTCGGCGATCCGCTCGGCGAGCGCGGCGGCGTAGATGGCGCCGCCGCAGAAGCCGAGGACGGCGTGCACCTCGGGCCGGGTGCCGCCGGCGCCCCCGAGGCCCGCCAGGCCGCCGGTCCAGTGGTCGAGGTAACCGGCGCCGCTGCGGGCCGCCTCGGCGGTGGCCGGCGGCGGGACGGTCTCCCAGGCCGCGAAGGCCGGACCGGCATTCACCGGATCCCCCGGTGACGCCGGGTCCGCCGCGGTCACCGGCTCCGTCGGAGAGGCAGGAGACGCCGGGTCCGCCGGAGTCGCGAGATTCACCAGATTCGTCAGGAGGTCCGCGAATCGGGCCTCCGGCCGGCCCGTGGTGTCGAAGTCGACGGCCAACAGAATTCCCCGGGAATTCCCGCCCGTCGTCAGACTCTTCCACGCACTTCCTGCGGTCACCGTCACTCCTCGGTCGTGGACTCCAGAACCGCAAGCAGCGTAGGTCGGCCGGGTTGTGTCGCTGTACCCCTAGAGATCCTTCTGGGGACGCCTAGGGGGTCCCGCGGGGCACCCCGGAAAAAGCCGGGGTGCCCCCCCGATAGGGGTGCCCGGGCCGGGCGGGCGGCTCGTAACGTGTGCTCAAACCGGCAACCGCAAGCAGGGCGTGGACCGTCTCGCGCCCGGCCCTGTAGGGGAGGACCCATTGGGACCCGCAGCGCAGCCCGTCGTCCGGACGACACGTGATCTTTCCGTGGCCACCCGCAAGGAACAGGCCATGTGGTTGTTGGAGCGATTGGTTCCCGAAAGTTCCGCGAACAATCTGGCACTGGCTTTCCAGGTCGACGGAGAACTGGACGTCCCGGTGCTCCGCGAGACCCTGGCGACGCTTTTCCGCCGGTACGACGTGCTTCGCACGGTCTATTTCGCGACCGGCGCCGAACTGCTGAAAGGCGTCGTGCCGCCGGCGGAATTCGATGTCCCGGTCGAGGAGGTCGACGATTTCCGGCCGCCGCGGGACGCGATCGCCGAGGCCCTGCTGCCGTACGTGAACCGCCGGTTCGTCTTCGACGGCCGCCCGCTCGTCCGGGCCGGGCTGTTCCACCACCCCGAGGGCGACGTCCTCTGCCTGACCTTCCACCACCTCGACTACGACATCATCTCCGGCACCGCGCTGCTGGAGGAGATCGTCGCGGTGTACGGCGCCCTGGTCGCCGGGCAGCCGGTGGCAGCCGAACTGCTCACGACCGTACCGGCGTTCGCCGAGCCCGAGCCGAAGCCGGAGAGCATCGAGTTCTGGCGCGGCCAGCTGGACGGCTTCGACCCGGCCGCCCTGGACCTCTGGTGCGGGGCGCCCGACAGCGCCGAGCCCACCCTCAAGGGCGGTCAGCTGGTCCACACCCTCTCCCCGCAGGCCCGCGACGTCGTGCGGCGACTCCAGCGCGAGGTGCGGGCCCCCGAGGCCGTGGTGCTGCTCGGCGCCTTCGACCTGCTGCTCGCCGCGCACGGGGTCGGCCCGGACATCGTGGTCGGCTGCCCGGTCAGCGTCCGCCCGCAGGACGCCCCGCGCACGGTGGGCCACCACACCAACGTGCTGCCGCTGCGGGTGCTGGTGAACCCGGAGGACGGCTTCCGCGCCCTCGTCCGGCAGGCCCGGGACCGGTACTTCGGCGCGCTGGCGCACGCCGGCGTCCCGGAGGAGACCATCGCCGGCGTCGCGCCCCGGGCCGGCTCGTCCTGGCGCAACCGGCTCAGCCGGCACCTGTTCAACTACTTCCCGCAGCTGGAGATGACGCAGTTCGGGATCGGCGGGCTGCAGGCGCGCCCGGTCGTGGTGGAGAACGGCTTCAGCAAGTACGACCTGGAGTTCTTCGTCGCCTCCTCGGCCGAGACGATCCAGGTCACCGCCCGGTACTCGACCGAGAAGCTGGACCACGCCGACGCCGAGGCCCTGCTGCTGCGCTACGAGGCGCTGCTGCTGGCCGTCGCCGCGGACGTCGACCGGCCGACCGGCGAGCTGCTGGTGTGGAGCGAGCAGGACCACGCGGTGATCGACGCCGCCAACGACACCGGGGCGCGCGACGCCGCGGCGGGCCCGGCCGACGTCCTGGAGGCCGTGCACGGCCACGCCACGGCCACCCCGGAGGCGGTGGCCGTGCAGCACGGCGACCGCGAGATCGGCTACCGGCGGCTCTGGGAGGGCGCGTTGGACGCCGCCGCCACGCTGAAGGAGGCCGGGATCGGCGCCGGTGACGTGGTCGCCGTCGCGGCCGCCCGCTCGCCCGAACTGACCGCCGCCGTCCTCGGCGTCTGGCTCACCGGCGCCGCCTACCTGCCGGTCGACCCCGAGCACCCGGCGCAGCGCGTCTCCTACCTGATGGAGGACTCCGGCGCCAAGGCGGTGTTCACCGACCGCGAGCTCGCCCTGCCCGGCGCCGACGGGCTGCCGCGGCTGCCGCTCCCGGCCCTCCCGGACGGCGCCCCGGACCGGCCGATCGGCGACCTGCCGGTCCGGCTCGACCCGGAGGGCACCGCCTACCTGATCTACACCTCGGGCTCCAGCGGCCGGCCCAAGGGCGCCGTGCTGCCGCACCGCGCGATCTCCAACATCGCCGCCGACTACACCGTGCGGCTGCGCGCGACCCCCGCCGACGCCACCCTGTGGATGACCACGTTCGCCTTCGACATGGCGAACCTGGAGCACTACGTGCCGCTGTACTCGGGCGGCCGGATCGTGGTCGCCCCGGACGAGGCCCGCACCGACGGCAAGGTGCTGCGCGCGCTGCTCGACCGGTACGAGCCGGGCATCCTGCAGGCCACCCCGACCACGCTGCGGATGGTCCACGACGAGGTGGCCGACCGGCTGGCCGGCCGCCGGGTGGTCACCGGCGCGGAGCCGGTGCCGGTGACGCTGGCGAGGCGGTTGCTGGCGGCGGGCTGCGAGGTGGTCAACGCCTACGGCCCCACCGAGACCACCACCTGGTGCACCTGGGGCGTCGTCCCGGCGGACCTGGGCGACCGGATCTCGGTCGGCGGCCCGATCCGGAACACCCGGATGTTCGTGCTGGCACCGGACGGGCGGGAGCTGCCGGTCGGCGTCCGCGGCGAGGTCTGCATCGCCGGTGACGGCGTCTCGCACGGCTACCACGGCCGCCCGGAGCTGAACGCGGAGCGGTTCGGCGAGCACCCGCGGTACGGCCGGTTCTACCGCTCCGGCGACGTCGGCCGGTGGCTGCCGGACGGCACCCTGGAGCTGTCCGGCCGCGCCGACCGGCAGGTGAAGCTGCGCGGCAACCGGATCGAGCTGGGCGAGGTGGAGGCGGCCCTGCTCGGGCACCCGCGGGTGCGGGGCGCCGCCGCCGTGGTGGTCGGCGACCGCAGCGCGGACGGCCGGCTGGTGGTCTTCGTCGAGGAGACCGGCGGGGACGCGGGCCCGGTGGCGGGCCTGGTGGGAGGAGCCGCGGAGACCCCGGCGGAGACCCAGGTGGAGGGCCTGGTGGAGAGCCTCTGGGAGTTCGCCCGCGCCGAACTGCCGCGCGCCGCCGTCCCGCAGGACTTCGTGGTGCTGGACGTGCTCCCGACGAACGCCAACGAGAAGGTCGACTACCTGGCCCTGGAGGCGCTGGCGGTCGCCGGCCCCGCTGCCGGCCCCGCTGCCGGTCCCGACGACGCCTCCGGGGCGTCGGCCGCGGCCCGCCCGGACGACTCCGCCGACCCGGTGCTGAACGCGCTGGTCGGCCTCTGGCGCGAGCTGCTGGGCCGCGAGGAGCTCTCCGGCTCGTCCAACTTCTTCACCTCCGGCGGCCATTCGCTGCTCGCCGCCAAGCTGGTCCAGCGGGTCGAGGAGGAGTTCGGGGTGACGGTGAAGCTCGCCGACCTCTTCGCCGAGCCGACCCCGGCCGAGCTCGCCGCGGTGGTCCGCGCGGCCCGCCCGGCCGTCTGACGGCGGGCGGCGGGCGGCGGGCCGTCCGACGCCCCCGTACGGTTCGGCGCGGAGGGCCCGGCCCCGATCACCTTCTGGTGATCGGGGCCGGGCCCTCCGTCGTGCCCGGCGCTCACACGGCGGCCAGTGCCGCCGCGCCGTCCAGGTCGTCCGAGCGCAGGATCGCCCGGTGCAGGTCCTGCATCGGGGTGCACGGCTCCAGACCCAGTTCGTCGAGCAGGGTCCGCCGCGCCGACTGGTAGGCCTTCAGGGCGTCCGCCCGCCGCTCGGAGCGGTAGAGCGCCAGCATCAGCTGCCGGTGGAAGGCCTCGCGCAGCGGATTCTCGGCGGCCAGCGTGTACAGCAGCCCGACCACCTCCCGGTGCCGGCCGCGCTGGAGCTGCGCGTCCACCAGCATCTCCATGCACTCCATCCGGGCCTCGCTCAGCCGGGTGGCGAAGCTGCGCAGCACCGGCCCCTGGCCGATGTCGCCCAGGGCGGGACCGCGCCACAGCGCGAGGCCCCGCTCGAAGGCGTCGCCGGCCTCCTCGTGGCGCTGCTCGCGCAGCAGCCGGCGGCCCAGCCCCACGAGGTCCAGGAACTCCTGCGCGTCGAGGCCGCCGCCGTCCAGCCGCAGCACGTAGCCGGGGGAGCGGGTGACGATCGGGCCCTCGGCCCGGTCGGGGCGGTGCAGGAACTTGCGCAGTTCGGACACGTACACGTGCAGCCCCGCGAGCGCGCGGCGGGGCTGCCGGTCGCCCCAGATCTCGCCCATCAACTGGTCGACCGACACCACGTGGTCGGCGTGGGCGAGGAGTGAGGCGAGCAGGATCTCGACCTTCTGCGCGCTGATCGAGGACATGGCGTTCCCGTCGACCACCCGCAGACTTCCCAGGAGTTCGTACCGCACCGATCGGCCCTCCTTCTCCGGCGGGATCAGCCGGTGATTCCCTCGGCCGTGTCGGCGATGAGCCCGGTGATCTCCGGCAGGTGCCGGTCCAGGTAGAAGTGGCCGCCCGGGAACACCCGCAGGTCGAACGCGGCCGCGGTGTGCTCGCCCCAGGCCTTCGCCTCGTCGACGGTGGTGTGCGGGTCGTCGTCGCCGGTCAGCACGGTCAGCGGGCAGTCCAGGACGGCGTCGCCGCGCGCGTGCGTCTCGATGGCCGTGTAGTCGGCCCGCAGGGCGGGCAGCACGGACTCCATGAACTCGGCGTTCTCCAGCCACACCGGGTCGGTGCCGCCGACGGTGCGCAGCTCCTCGACGATGCCCTCGTCACCGCGCCGGTGGACGTCCCCGCCGCGCAGCCGGGACGGCGCGGGGTAGCCGGAGGCGAACAGGTGGGCCGGGGTCCGCCCGGCGTCCTGGAGCCGGCGGGCCACCTCGAAGGCCAGGACCGAGCCCAGGCTGTGCCCGAACAGCACGAGCGGGCGGTCGGCGCACTCCGGCAGCGCCTCGAAGGCCCGGTCGGCGAGTTCGGGGAGGCTGCGCAGCGGTTCCTCGTGGCGCCGGTCCTGCCGGCCCGGGTACTGGATCGCCAGCGTCTCCACGGCGGGCGCCAGTGCCTCCGAGAGCGGGTACCAGTAGCTCGCCGATCCGCCGGCGTGCGGGAAGGCCGCCAGCCGTGTGCCGCCCGCGGCGGCGGGATGAAAGCGCCGTACCCATTCCCCGCCGGAATTCTTCGTCCCCGTCACCGGTAACTCCCTTTCACTGCGCGTCCGTTGTCACCCGGCGTGGTGAGCCGGCGTGGTGGAACGCTGGGAAGTCTAGGAAGCGGGAAAGACGGCGGTAACCCCGGAAAAGCCCCTACCGGCACCCCCTAGAGCCGCCGGAGGGCTCGGGGAGGTGCCGGTAGGGGCGCGCCGTCCGCGGACGGGGGACACCGCGGTCGGCGGGACAGGTGGTTCGACGGTCCGCGCGGGGCGTCAGCGCGGGCAGAGGGTGAACTTGTCCTCGAAGTTCGGCCAGTGGTCGGCGCCGTCGCCGGGCACCGCGCGCCACGTCCAGGAGCCCTTCCAGCCCGCGTACCGGCCGGTGAGGCCCTGGACCGGCTGGGTGATCCACGAGCCGTTGATCACCAGGGCGCGGTCGAAGGAGCTCTGCGCGGTGAAGACGCCGTCGGCGAGGTGGAACAGCTCGTACTGGTACTCGATGCCGTGGCCGCCGGGTGCCTTCACCTCCAGGATGTCCATGTTCCCGGTCGCCGTGCCCAGCTGGTTGGCCGGGACGGTCTCGGCGCCGAACGGGTACAGGTAGTCGAGCCAGGTGGCCTCGAAACCGGCCGGCACGTCGATGCCGGGGGTGCCGTTGGTCTCCAGCTTGGTCATCACCTCGGTGAAGTGGTAGATGACGCAGCCCGGGTGGGGCCGGACAGCGGCCTCCGGGCCGGCGGCGCTCACGGGGCCGGAGCCCGTGGCGGCGCTCACCGGGCCGGAGTCCAGCGTGGTCACGGTGACGCAGGCGGCCAGCGAGGCCAGCACGGCGGTCGTTCTCTTCCAACCCTCGATGCGCAGGCGCATGGGACTCCCGGTTCCTCTCGGTCGTTTCACGTTTCTCAGGACGTTCTGATCGGGTCCGCCAGCAGCTGCGTCACCAGGGCCGTCTCGACGTTTCCGCCGGACACCAGCACCCCGATGTCGGACCGGCCGCCCTCGGCGGCGATCTGCAGCGCCGCGGCGACGGCGGTGGCGGCGGCCGGCTCCACCAGCAGGCGGCAGCGGGTGAGCACCAGGCGCATCGCGTCGGCGATCGCCTCCTCCTCCACGGCCACCACCCGGGAGACCCGCTCCCGGGCCAGGTCGAAGGGCAACTGGCCGATCCGGTCCGGCCGCAGGCCGTCGGCGATGGTCGGCCGGGCCACCACCGTCACCGGCCGGCCGGCCCGCAGGGCCTCGCCGAGCGCCGGGACGGCGGCCGGTTCGGCGGCGACCACCTCGATGCCGGACCCGTCGGTCACCAGGCAGGCCCCGGCCACCGCGCTGCCGCCGCCGACCGGCAGCACCACCGCGTCCAGCCGGCCGCCGGCCGCGGCCACGCCGGCCAGCAGGTCGGCGGTCGCGGTGCCCTGGCCCAGCACCACGTCCGGGTCCTGGTAGGGGTCGATGACGTCCAGGCCGCGCAGCAGCCGCAGTTCGTCGACCACCGCCACCCGGTCGGCCAGCGTCGTCCCGACCTGCAGGACCTCCGCGCCGGCCTCCCGGATCCGCCGCACCTTCGTCGGCGCGGCGTCGACCGGCAGCACCAGCACGGCCGGCATGCCGACCTCCCCGGCCGCCAGTGCGACCGCGATCGCGTGGTTGCCGGTGCTCTGCGCGACCACCCCGGGCGATCCGGCCCGGGCCAGCCGCTCCACCGCCAGCAGCGCGCCGCGCATCTTGAACGACCCGCCGCGCTGCAGGTTCTCGGTCTTCAGCCAGAGACGGGCGCCCGCCGCCAGGTCCAGTTCCTCGGAGCGGACGACCGGTGTGTCCAGCACCCGGTCGCCCAGCCGCCGTCGGGCCTCGTGCACCCCCGCGGCGCTGAGCTGCGGTACGTCCTCGGCGAGCAGTCCGGTGTTCGTCCCGGTCATGCTGTCTCTCCTCGCTCGGCTCCGTCCGGCCCGTGCGAGTCGGCCGGTCGTTGGCGCGGTTCAGCTTCGGAGGGCCGGCTAAGGTCCTGCCAAAGCCGGGCCGCGCCGGGCCGCGAGGCCGCACCGCACCCCCGCCCTGCCCTCGCTGCACCCCCTGCCCTCGCTGCACCCCCTGCCTCCGCCGCACCCCCTGCCTCCGCTGCACCCCTGCCCCGGCGCGCTCCCGCCCGGACCTCGCCCCGTCCGGTCCGGGTGCCCGCCCCCGGCCCCGGCCCGCCGCGGGCACCCGGACCGGGTAGGGGCTTTAGGGGGTGGCAAGCGGCCCTTTGGCCGGGCGGCGAACCCTGGTGCCATGAAGATCAGTGCCGTTGCCGCGGAGCGCAGGCCCACGCTCCACTTCCTCCGAGAGATCCGGGCGATCTCCCCGGTCTTCCTGGACACCGACGTCGACATGACCGCGGTCGTGCGGCACCGGGAGACCCAGCACAAGTACTCGGTCGTGAGTTACGTGCTCCACAGCGCGGCCCGCGTGCTGGCCGCCCACCCCGAGGCCAACGCCGCGCTGCACGGACGGCTGCGCCCCCGGGTGGCCCGCTACGCCTCCGTCAACGGCAAGTTCACCCTCGACCGGACCCTCAACGGGCAGCGCATCGTGCTCTCCACGGTGCTGACGGACCTCCAGCGGGCGAGCCTCGACGAGATCCAGCAGCGGGTGGAGCACTTCCGCGACGGGGACCCGGCCTCGATGCCCGAGTTCGCCGGGGCCCGGCTGCTCCAGCGGCTGCCCGGCCCGGTCGGCAGCCTGCTCTTCCGGATGGGCACCCGCCCGCTGAACCGCCGCGCCGACGTCATGGGCACCTTCGCGGTGACCTCGCTCGGCCACCGCCCGGTGGACGGCTTCCACTCCGTCGGCGGCACCACGATCACGCTGGGCGTCGGCCGGATCGCCGACCGCCCGGTGGCGCGCGGCACCGAGGTCGCCGTCGCCCCGCTGATGCGGCTCTCGCTCACCTTCGACCACCGCGTCATCGACGGCGCCGAGGCCGCGGACGTGCTGACCGACCTCAAGCAGGCCCTGGAGACCTTCCCCGCCGCGGACGACACGGACGCCGCCGGCACGGACGCCGCCGCCACCGCCGCCGCCACCGCCGGTACGGGGGAGCGGTCGTGAACGACGTCGAGGAGCTCAAGCAGTACGTCGGCGTGCACGCACGCGGACTGGAGATCGACGGCTGGGAGCAGCTGCTCGACCGCGTCACCGGCGACGGCACCGGCCCGGGCTCCTGGGCGGGCGAGTGGACCGCCGAGGGCGACCGGCTCGCCGGCGGCGGCAAGCACCTGGAGGCCGGCCGGCACTACCTGATGGCCCGCTTCCCCTACGTCGACGGCGCGGCCCGCCAGGACGCCTACGAGAAGGCGCTGGCCGGCTTCGACCGCTGGCGCTCCGGCCAGGACATCCACCGCCTGGACATCGACGTCAAGGGCCGCCAGATCGGCTGCTGGACGGCCGGCCTGTCCGCCGACCGGCCCCGCCCGCTGGTCGTCATCATGGGCGGCCACCTCACCGTCAAGGAGCAGTGGGCGCCCGCGCTGCCCGTCTTCGCCGGGCTCGGCTTCGCCGTCGTCTCCACCGAACTGCCCGGCGTCGGCGAGAACGAGGCCCCCTACGACGCGGAGGCCTGGCGGACCCTCTCCGCGGTGCTGGACGCCGTCGCCGACCGGGCCGACGTCTCCCGCAGCTACGCCTTCGCGATGAGCTTCAGCGGCCACCTCGCCCTGCGCTGCGCCATGGCGGACCGGCGGATCCGCGGCATCATCACGGCCGGCGCACCGGTCCGCGAGTTCTTCACCGACACCGCCCGGCAGCGGCGGCTGCCCGCCGTCACCGTCGACACCCTGACCCACCTGACCGGGCTCGGCCTCGACGACCTGCGCGACTGGGCGCTCCCCGTCGAGGGCCTGCGCGCCCTGGACATCCCGGTGGCCTACGTGGCGAGCCTGCGCGACGAGATCATCCCGCCGGGCGATCTCGCCGTGCTGCGCACCCACGTCCGTGACCTGCGCCTGCTGGTCCACGACGATGTGCACGCATCGCCCTCGCACGCCGAGGAGAACCGGCTCTGGATGGCCTGGTCGCTGCTGCGGATGCGCGGCGGGCCCGACCCGCGCAGGGCCGTGATCGGCCTGATGTGGCGGGCCGCCCGGCTGAAGGCGTCGCTGCGCCGCCGGTAGGCCCGGCCTGCGCCGCGCGGGCCGTGCCAGCCCGCTGACAGGGCCCGCGCGGCGGTACCAGCGGGCTGCAAGCGCCGTACCAGCACGGCCCGCCACGGTGGAATCCGACCAGTCTGAGCGGGCCCCGGCTCACTCAGCGACCTGATCCGCAACACCTCTCTGGAGATTTGCCATGACGACCCCACCACCCTCACCCCGCCGCTGGTGGGGGTTGGGCGCCTTGGTGCTCAGCGTCCTCGTGATCTCACTCGACGGCACGATCATCAACGTCGCCCTGCCCACGCTCTCGCAGGAGCTGGGCGCCTCCAACACCCAGCTCCAGTGGATCAGCGGCGGCTACCTGCTGACGTTCGCCGCGGTCATGCTCCCCATCGGCGTGCTGGGCGACCGCTTCGGCCACAAGAAGCTGCTGCTCACCGGCATCACCATCTTCGGCGCCGCCTCGGTGGCCGGGTTCCTGGTGAGCGACCCCGGCTCGGTGATCACGGTCCGCGCCCTGATGGGTGTCGGCGCCGCCATGATCATGCCGCTCACCATGGCGATCCTGCCCAAGATGTTCCCCAAGGACGAGCTGGACAAGGCCGTCGGGAGCTGGACGGCGGCCGCCTCGATCGGCATGCCGATCGGTCCGCTGGTCGGCGGCTGGCTGCTCAACCACTTCTGGTGGGGTTCGGTCTTCGTCTTCAACATCCCCGTGGTGGTGGCGGCCCTGGTGGCGGTGGCCTTCCTGCTGCCCGCCGACCCGACGGCCGCCGCCCGTGCCGAGGCGGGCCCGGCGCCCGCCTTCGACGGTCTGGGTGCGCTGCTCGGCGCCCTGGGCATCACCGGTCTCGTCTACGGCTCCATCCTGGTGCCGGAGGCGGGCTGGGGCTCGGTGAAGGTGCTCGGCACGCTGGGCGCCGGCGTGGTGCTGCTGATCGCGCTGGTGTTCCGCGAGCGCACCGCCGCCTCGCCGCTGGTCGACCTGGGCCTGTTCGGCAACCGCAAGTTCCTCTGGGGCACGGTCGTCGCGACCTTCGTCAACTTCTGCATCATGGGCATCCTGTTCGTGGTGCCGCAGTACCTGGCGTCGGTGCTCGGCAACAGCGCCTTCGGCACCGGCCTGCGGCTGCTGCCGCTGATCGGCGGCCTGGTGGTGGGCGCCCAGCTCGCGGAGGCCTTCGTGCCGCGGATCGGGCCGCGCGTCATCATCCCGCTGGGCCTGCTGGTGCTGGCCGGCGGCACCCTGCTCGGCGCGCAGTCGAGCACCGCCGACGGCTACGGCTTCGCCGCGCTGTGGCTGACGGTCACCGGGGCCGGCTTCGGCCTGGCGATCGTGCCCGGCACCAGCATGGTGCTCGGCTCGCTGCCCGAGGAGGGCACCGGCGCCGGCTCCAGCCTGCTGGAGACCCTTCAGCAGGTCGGCGGGGTGCTCGGCGTCGCCGGCCTGGGGAGCCTGCTCAGCTCCGGCTACCTCGCCCGGATCGCCACCGGCGGCCTGCCGGACGACGCCGCCCGGACTGCCCGGGACTCGGTGACCGGCGCCAACGCGGTGGCCGGGCAGCTGAACGACCCGGGGCTGCTGGCCTCCGCTCACGGTGCCTTCATCCACGGCAGCAACCTGGTGCTGACGGCCTGCGGCGTGGTCGCCGTGCTGGCCGCGCTGCTCGCCGCCGCCTTCGTGCCGCCGCGCTCGGCGTTCCCGGAGAAGAAGGAGAGCAAGGAGGGCAAGGACAAGAAGGGCCCGAAGGGCTCGACGACGGCGGCGTCGCCCGACCCGGCCACGCTCCCGCAGGAGCAGGGCGAGTCGCTCGTCTGACCCGCCGTGCTCGGTGCGGCCACGACGGTCCGGCCGGCGGCGATGCCGTCCGGCCGGGCCGGCCTGCGCGGGTCAGCCGGCCGACGCCAGCGCCAGTGCCCGGTCGGGAGGTACGCGCCGGCCGCGCCCGTACGCGGCCTCGGACACCGCGGGCTCCAGCGCCGCCGCGATCCGCGCGGTGGCCCGGAGCACCTCCGGGCAGCGGTCGTCGCGGTAGCCGTGCAGGGTGTGGGCGGCGCCGAGCAGTTCGGCGGCCCGCTCCGCCTCGCCGCGGGCGGCGGCCAGGGCGGCGACGCCCTCCAGCACCGCGGCCACGGCCTGCTGGTGGACGATCCCCTCGCGGCCGAGCTCCCGGACGGCCTCGGCGTGCCAGTGCGCCGCGTCGTCCAAGTCCCCCTCCTGTTCGGCCAGGCAGCCGAGTTGACCGTACGTCAGGGCGGTGGCCCGGATCGAGTTGCTCCCGGCGGCCATGGTGTCCAGCAGTTCCAGCGCCCGGGTCAGCGGAGGCCGGGCGGCGCCGAGGTCGCCGGCCGCGCGGGCCAGCCGGCTCAGCGCCACGTGCCCCTCCACGGCGCTGCCGGACTCCCCGACCCGCTCCGAGGTGCGCACGCCCTGCCGGATCTCCTCCACGCCGAGGGCCACGTCACCGGCCTCGGCGCGGGCCCGGCCGAGCTGGATCAGCGCCAGCGTGCCGCTCTCCGGCCCGCCCCGGGCGGCGTACGCGTAGGCCTCCTGGCCCAGCCGCACGGCCTCGGCGCCGTCGCCGCGGATCAGGGCCAGCTCCATCAGCCCGCCGAGCGCGGTGTTCATGCCCCAGGGCTCGCCCATCCGGCGGAAACCCGCGTAGCCGCCGCGCAGTTCGGCGAGTGCGGCGTCGATCCGGCCCATGTTGAACGCGAGGTGGCCGAGGCAGACCCGGGTGACGGCCTGCACCCAGGGGTCGGTGACGCTCTCCCGGACGGCCAGCAGCTCCCGTTCGGCGCCCGCCGCGTCGTTCAGGAACAGCGCGGTGACCGGCCGGGCCAGGTGCAGCGCGGGGTGGCCGGGCTGCTCGGGCAGGCACTCCAGGGCGGTCCGCACGGCCTCCAGGCGGGCCCCGGCGGTGGCCTCCGGACCGTCCGGGCCCTCGACCATCAGCACCGCGAGGAAGGTGCACAGGGCATAGGCGTCGGCCAGTTCCGGCGCGTCGGCGGGCGGCCGGTCGCCGGCCAGCTCGCGCACCGCGAGGGCCCAACCGTGCGCCTCGGCCAGCTGGTTGTGCATGATCCAGTACCAGATCAGCGCGCCGACCAGCCGCAGCGCCGTCTCCACGTCCCGCTGCTCCACCGCCCAGCCGAGCGCGGCGGCGCAGTTGTCCCGCTCGGTGGTCAGCCGGGCCGCCCACGCCTCCTGGTCGCGGCCGCGCAGGCCGGGCTCGGCGTGCTCCGCGAAGGCCAGCACGTCGGCGGCGTGCGCGGCGCGCAGCCGTGCCGTCTCGCCGGCCTCCGCGAGGCGTTCGGCGGCGTACGCCCGCACCGTCTCCAGCAGCCCGTAGCGGACCTCGCCCCGGCCGGTGGCGATCACCAGCGACTTGTCGATCAGCGCGGCGATCACGTCGATGACGTCGCGGCCGCCGAGCTCCTGGTCGCCGGCGTCCCGGTCGCCGGAGCCGTGGCCGTCGTCCGGCGCGCAGACCCGCTCGGCGCTGTCGGGGGTGGCGCCGCCGCGGAAGACCGAGAGCCGGCGCAGCACGGCCCGCTCGGTGTCGTCCAGCAGCTCCCAGCTCCAGTCCACCACCGCGCGCAGCGTCTGGTGCCGGGGCACCGCGGCCCGGCTGCCCGCGCCGAGCAGCCGGAACCGGTCGCCGAGGCGTTCGGCGATCTGAGGGAGCGTCAGGGAGCGCAGCCGGGCCGCGGCGAGCTCGATCGCGAAGGGCAGCCCGTCCAGGGCGCGGCAGACGGCCGTCACCAGCGGTCCGGTGTCCGCGTCGACCCGGAAGCCGGGCCGCACCGCGGCGGCCCGGTCCTCGAACAGCCGCACCGCGGCGTACCCGGCGGCCTCGGCCGGGCCCGCCCCGGGCGGCGGCAGCGGCAGCGAGGGCACCGGGCAGAGGGTCTCGCCGGTGATGGCCAGCGGCTCCCGGCTGGTGGCCAGCACCCGGACGCCGGGGGCGTCGGCCAGCACCCGGTCGGCGAGCCGGGCCACCGCCTCGACCAGGTGCTCGCAGTTGTCGAGCACCAGCAGCATCCGCTGGTTGGCCAGCGAGTCCGCGAGCCGCTTCGTCGGCGGCAGCACCGCGGTGGCGTCGGTGACCCGCGCGGGCTCGGCCTGGCCGATCGCGGTGAGCACGGCCTGCGGCAGGTCCTGGGCCGAGCCGACCTGGGCCAGCGGCACCAGCCACACGCCGTCCGGGTACTCGCCGACCAGGGTGGCGGACACCTCGCCGGCCAGCCGCGTCTTGCCCGCGCCGCCCGGCCCGGTGAGGGTCACCAGCCGGACTTCGCGCAGCAGTTTGCCGATCCGCTCGGACTCCTCCTCGCGGCCGACGAAGCTGGTCAGCGGGGCGGGCAGGTTGGTGCGCCGGCCGTTGCCCGGGCCCGGCGCGGGGCCGCCGGCGGGGGCCGGGGCGGGCGGGCGCAGGTCGCCGCGCAGGATCGCCAGGTGCAGGGCGGCGAGTTCGGGGGAGGGGTCGGCGCCGAGCCGCTCGGCGAGCTCCCGGCGGGTGTCCTGGTAGACCTCCAGGGCGGCGGCCTGCCGGCCGGTGGCGTGCAGGGCGCGCATCAGCAGGCCGCGCAGCCGCTCGCGCAGCGGGTGCGACAGGCAGAGCCCCTCCAGCTCCGCGACCAGGTGGGCCGTGTCGCCGAGGGTGAGTTCGGCGTCCACCCGGTCCTCGACGGCGGTCAGCCGCAGCTCCTCCAGCCGGGTGATGGTGGCCCCGGCGAAGACCGCGTCGGCGACCTCGGCCAGTGCGGGCCCGCGCCACAGGTCGAGCGCCCGGCGCAGGGTCGCGGCGCGTTCCTCGGGGGCGGCGGAGCGGCGGACGGCCGCCACCAGCCGCTCGAAGGCCACCGCGTCGATCTCGCCCGGGTCCACGCCGAGCCGGTAGCCGCCCGGGGCGGCGGTGACCAGGTCGCGGCCGCCGACGCCGCGCAGCCGCGACACCAGGGTGTGCAGCGCGTTGCCGGGGACGGCCGGCCGGGAGTCCCCCCACAGGTCGTCGATCAGGCGGTCGGTGGAGACGGCGCGCCCCCCGTCCATGGCGAGCCGGATCAGCAGCGCCCGCAGCCGCTGGCCGCTGACCTCGACGGGCCGGGCCGCTTCGTCCAGCAATTCGAGCGGGCCCAGGATGCAGATGCGCACGTAACCACCCCTCCGGCGGTCATTCTGCCAGGCTCCCGGCGGTGCCGTCGCGATCACCGGCGCGGGGGAGTCCACGGACCATTCGTGTGCCGTACCGAAGCGTCCGGGCCGGGGAAGATGTGTGCGCATGTGCCCGAAATCGCCGCCTATGGTTAATGAACTCGTTTGCGGAGTCGGTGGATTCGCGCGCCGGATGCATGGCAGAATCACCACGGCTCCCGGGATTGTTCCGTTCCGGTGCGGATGCTGGTCGGGGCGGGGTTCCGGTCCGAATGCTGCCCGGACGCACGAATGGGAAAGTTCCCGAACGGACGGCTGGTGGACCGCAGTTGAACCAACGGTGTTCCGGCGAATTTCGGCAGTGTTGCCGCGGCGACTTCCACGCGTATGTATTCGGTAAAGTGCGAGTCAAATGTCAAATAATGCTGTCACACATGCTATTCGGGGGATGGTAGCTGATGTGGTTGGTGGAAAGAGACAGAGAACTCGGCGAACTCGGCCGGCTGCTCGACGAAACACTGCGCGGGACGGGCGGACTCGCCATCGTCACCGGGCCGGTGGCGAGCGGCAGGACGGCACTCCTACGGGTTCTCGGTGACCGAACCGTGGCGGCCGGCGGCACCTTTCTCGGTGCCACCGGCTCCCAGGCCGAACAGGCGCTGCCACTGGGCCTGGTCAGCCACCTGCTGTACGGCGCGGGACGCGCCACCGACGGCCCGTGCGGGCTGCAGCCCACCCTGGACGGCATCCTCGCCGCCCTGCACCGCGACCGCCAGGGCGGCGAGCCCGGCCGCCCCGCCGCCGGCGAGCTGCTCGACGCCGGCAGCTGCGGCGGCGAGGTGCCGGGGATCGCCCCGGAGGCCCTGCACCGGCTCTGCAAGGTCTTCTTCGACCTCGCCGCCGACGGTCCGGTGGTCATCGCCGTCGACGACGCCCACCAGGCCGACTTCCCGTCCATGCTGGTCCTGCTCTACCTCGCCCGCCGGCTGCGCACCGTCCCGATCCTGCTGGTGCTCACCCAGTCCAGCCGGCCCCACCTGCGGCACGCGCTGCTGCAGACCGAGTTCCTGAACCAGCCGGGCTGCACCGCGATCCGCCTCGGCCCGCTCAGTCCCGGCGGGGTGGAGACCCTGCTGGCCGGCCGGCTGGGGCCGGTCGCCGGCGCCGCCCTGGCCGCCGAGTGCCACCGGATCAGCGGCGGCAGCCCGTTACTGGTCCAGGCGCTCGCCGACGACCACCGGGCGGCCGCCGCCGCACCGGACCGGCTGGTGCTCGGCGACGCCTTCGCCCGGGCGCTCGACACCTTCCTCTTCCACTCCGAGCGGGCGACCCGCGTCGTCGCGCGCGGCCTGGCCGTGCTCGGCGCCGACATCGGCACCGCGGTGCTGGCCGACGTCCTCGACCTCGGCGCCGAGGCCACGGCGGACGCCCTGGACACCCTGGAGGCGGTCGGACTGCTGCGCGACGGCCGCTACCGGCACGACGGCGTCCGCGCCGCCGTCCTGCGCGGCATGCCGCCGGACCGCTCGGCCGCCCTGCACGCCCGGGCGGCCGAGGCGCTGCACCACCTCGGCGCACCCCTGGAACGCATCGCCCGCCACCTGGTGGCCGCCGAGCGGCCCACCGCCCCCTGGGCCGCGGACGTGCTGCGCCGGGCCGCCGAGGAGGCGCTGCGGGCGGACGAGGTGACCCTCGCCGTCGACTGCCTGCGCGGCGCCCTGGAGCTGTGCCGCGAACCCCAGGAGCGCGCCGAGGTGCAGGCCGCGCTGCTGCGCACCGAATGGCGGGTCAACCCGGGCGCGGCCGCCCGCCACCTGACCGACCTGTGCGCGGCCGCCCGGGAGGACCGGCTCGACTGCCGTGACCTGTCCGCACTGGTGAGCCAGCTCCTCTGGCACGGCCGGCTGGACGAGGCCGCCGAGATCCTCGACACCATCGCCCGCCACCTCGCCGCGGTCGGCCTCACCCCGGACCGGAACAAGCTGACGGTCTGCCTGATGATCTCCCAGGCCTACCCGGAGTTGTCCGACCGGCTGCTGCCCTCCGGGATGCGGGCCGACCCGATCGACCCCGAGCTCGGCTCCGGCCTCCAGGTCCGCGCGGCGGGCTCGCTGGCCGGCGTGCTGGCCGGGCACGGCGGCTCCGACGCGGTGGAGACCGCCGAGGCCGTGCTGGAGGGCTCCCGGCTGGACGACGACACCCTGAGCGCGATCATCGTCGCGCTGGTCGTGCTGATCCTCGCCGACCAGTGCGAGCGGGCCGCCTTCTGGTGCGGACAGCTCGCGGCGGAGGCCGCCAGCCGCAACGCCCCGATGTGGACGGCGCTGCTCACCGCCCTCCAGTCGCTCACCCACCTGCGCCGCGGCGAGCTGCCGGCCGCCGAGCGGTGCGCCCGGGAGGCGCTCGCCCTGGTGCCGGTCGAGAGCTGGGGCGCGGCCGTCGGACTCCCGCTGGCCGTGGGGCTGTTGGCCACCACGGCCACCCGGCCCGCCGAGGCGCTCTGCTTCCTGGCCGTCCCGGTGCCCGACATCGTCTTCCGCACCCCCTGCGGCCTGCTCTACCTGCTCGCCCGCGGGCGCCACCACCTGGCCAACAACCGGGTGCAGGCGGCGCTCAGCGACTTCCTGTGCTGCGGCGAGCTGATGGAGAAGTTCGGCCTCGACGCGGCCAATCTGGTGGCCTGGCGGATCGAGGCCGCCGCCGCGTACCTGCGGCTGGGCCGCGAGGAGGAGGCCCGCCAGCTGCTGGACGAGCAGCTGGCCGGCGCGGGCCGCCACGACCACCGCACCCACGGGCGGGTGCTGGCGCTGCTCGCCGCCGCCGCGGCCGACCTCGGCGAACGGGCCCGGCTGCTGGCCAAGGCGCTCGACCACTTCCAGGCCGCCGGCGACCGCTACGAGCAGATGGTGGCGGCGACGGAGCTCAGCCGCACCTACGCCCGGCTGGGTGTCGACGCACTGGCCCGGGCGGAGGAGGACCGCGCGCACCGGCTGGCCCAGCTGTGCGGGCTGGCCGAACCGGTCGGCGGCAGCGCGGGCCCGGCCGAGCCCGTCTGCGCGGTCGCCGGCACGGTGCCACGGGCCGGTGGCGCCCCCGGTGCCGGGGCGGCCGTCCCCACCGGCGCGTCCTTCGCCACCGGGGCGGGACCGGGCCACGGGGCGGGTTCGCGGACCGGGCCGGGTGCCGGGGCCGGCCAGGTGTCCGGGGACGGCGGCCGGGAGCCGGTGGTGGCCGGCGCGCTGCTCACGACCAGGAGCGCGCACGTGGCCGTCGGCCCGCCGGCGGGCCGGCCGGCCGAGCTGCTGCCCGGTGCCCGGATGCCCCGGTCGGCCGGGCGCCGGCCCCTCGCGGTGGTGCCCGCCCCACGGGCCCCGCAGCCGCTGCCGGTCGGCGAGCTGAGCCGGGCCGAACTCCGGGTGGTCGCGCTGGCCGCCCGCGGCCACACGAACCGTCAGATCGCCCACAAGCTCTTCATCACCGTCAGCACCGTGGAGCAGCACCTGACCCGGGCCTACCGCAAGCTGCGGGTGAACCGGCGGGCCGACCTGCCGGCCCACCTCCTGCCCGACGCCACCGGCTGAATCCGGAACCCCTAACCGACCCGGCAAAGGCCCGGGTAGGGGTTATCCGGCCGCAGGGCGCTGCGTAGGTTCGGGGCTCAGGTCAGGTATCGCTGGCGAAGCCACCCCCGGGAGGTATCACGATGACGGAGCCGAAGGCGAACATCCTGCTGGAGGGCGGCGCGGCGGGGTCGCGGTTCGCGCGCGTGCACGAGGCCGACCCCCGCGAGAGCGTGGTCAAGGTCCTCGCCGGCAACCGGTACGAGCACTTCCGGCGGACCGGCCGGACGGCCGTCCACGAGGGCATCGCGCTGGACGTCTTCGAGTGGAGCGGCAGCACCTTCGTCGCCGAGTGACGTCGAGTGACGCCGGGCGGTGCCGGGTGATGTCGGGTGATGTCGGGCGGTGCCGAGTGACGCGGGTGACGCCGAGTGGCCGACGCCCCGCGGCCGCAACGCCCTGCGGCGCCGGGTGAGCCGGTGGCCTGCCGTGCCGTCCTGGCGCCGGCCCGGCGGTGTCCTGCCGGGCCGGCGCGGCAGGACGACACGGCAGGCCACCCGCCCTGCGCCGGGGGAGGTCGTTCCTGCGGGCACGGTGAACCGTGCGCCGGTGCTGCTGCGTTCCTACTGGTGGAGGAGAGGAGCCGGGGGTATGGCAGCCGTGGTGGCGCTGGTGGTACCCCGGTCCTCCCCGTCGGGTGCGACGGCGGTGTCAGCCGGCCTTGGCGTGGGCCAGGGCGGGCTCCCTGAGCGGCGGCCAGGCGACGATCTGGTCGAGCAGGCCGGCCCGGTGGATCAGGTAGCCGGCGTGGAAGCGGTTCCTGGCGCCGAGGGTGACCATGATCTCCGACACGTGGCGCTGGCAGGTCCGCAGGGAGATGCCGAGGCGACGGGCGATGACCTTGTCCTCCAGGCCTTCGGTGAGAAGGCGGACGATGGTGGCCTTGGTGGCGTCGGGGGCCCAGGACACCACGCTGGGCCCGGAGTCGACGAGGAACGGCCTGGCGTAGCTCCAGATGTGCTCGAAGGCGTCCACGGTGAACTTGATGAGGCTCCGGTCGCGGACCAGGACGAAGCCGTCGGGCTTGTCGGCCAGCTCGATGACGGCCGTCTCGTTGTCGAAGACGAGGAGCCGGCCGAAGTAGTCACTGACCGTGCGGACCTCGGCCCCGCGGCTGCTGACCCGTTCCACGTAGGAGATGGTCGGCAGGCTGTACTGGGCGGTGTGCTGGTACAGGGTCCGGATGCGGACGCCGCGGTTGAGCAGCATCTCGGTGGTGGCGAGCGACTGTTCGATACAGGTCTCGGGATGTGCCCCGCCGGGTTGGCAGATGATCAGCTCGGAGGTGACCGAGGCCACAAGCTGTCTGATGGTGAGTCGAATGTCTTCCTTGGTGTCCAGCTGCTCGACGGCGTGCTGTTCCAGCCGTCTCCGCTCGCTCGCCTCGAAGATCTCGCGCAGCGAGTCGAAGTCCGTCCGGACCTGGTCCACCTCCTGCTGTCTCGCCAGGAGGTCCCGGATGGTGTGGTCGAGCAGTTTGGCCTTGGCACTGTCCGGTGAGACAGCGGTGAATCTGATCGGATCCTCGAACAGGCGGCTGACCAGTCTGAGCCGGCTGAGCCGGTCGATCGCGTCCGCGACCTGTTCGAAGCCGAGTCCCGTGTCGGCGCAGATCTGCGCCAGTCCCGAGGTGCTGCTCTCCGCGATGTGGTGGTAGACCGCCGCATCGACATCCGTGAGCGCCGGCACCCCAATGACATCGTAAAAGTCCGGATTGGACATACTTTCTGATCCCCTCGCATCCCCGTCATGCGCGAGGTCGATCCTCCATGAACATGCCCTGGTCTGCAAGCTCCCGGCAGGATGGCCACGAGGGGCGCTGCTGATCACCGGCAGGCTTCTGATCGGGGGATACGGCCGGACCGGGCCGGCCGGACCCGTCCTGTGACGGGCGGACGGCCGGTTCCCGGGTGCTGCGCCGCTGCCGTCGGTCGTGCCACCGGTTCGTGTGCGCCCCCTCCCGACGCTCCTTGTGGCGTTCGTGGACCGACCGACCCGTTCACCGTTGAGGAGCCCCGCTGTGACACCCGCTGCTGCCCGGCCGCCCGTCGTGGGGCTGCCGGCCGCCCCGGCCCGGCACGGCGCCGGCGCGGTGGGCCGGACGGCCGCCGCCGCGCCGCCGGCACGGCGGCAGTGCGCCCGCGGCGTGCCCCGGCGGACCACCGACCACTGACCGACGCAACGTCAGGGCCCGCCTGCGGCAGGGCCGTTGCCGGCATGCCCGGCGGGCGGAACAGACATTCGTGCGGCTGGAGCATGCGCACTGGGCAACGAAACGAGGGATGGATCAATGGCAGTCCGGTCGATGGGCGAGCACACGGTGACCGACGTGGTGGGGATCGGGTTCGGCCCCGCCAACCTCGCCCTGGCGGTGGCGCTGCGGGAGCAGGCCGCCGGTGCGGGTCAGGGCGGTGCGGGTGAGGGCGGGGCGGTGCGGGCCCGCTTCGTCGAGAAGCAGCCGCAGTTCGGCTGGCACCGGGGCATGCTGATCGAGGGCGCCACGATGCAGGTGTCGTTCCTCAAGGACCTGGCCACGGTGCGCAACCCGACCAGCTCCTTCGGGTACCTCTCCTACCTCCAGGCCAAGGGCCGGCTGCTCGACTTCATCAACAACAAGAACTTCTTCCCGCTCCGGGTGGAGTACCACGACTACCTGGACTGGGCCGCGGCGCAGTTCACCGACGAGGTGGACTACGGCTCCGAGGTCGAGGAGATCAGGCCCGTCACCGACGAGCGGGGCGTCACCGAGCTCCTCGACGTGGTGGTGCGCCGGGGCGGCGAGCTGATCACCCTGCGGACCCGCAACGTGGTGGTCGCCACCGGTCTGAGCCCGGTCCTCCCGCCGGGCGCGGTCAACGCCGAGCGGACTTGGCACAGCAGCGAACTGCTGCGCCGCACCGAGCAGTTGGACGCGATGGACCCGAAGCGGCTGGTGGTGGTGGGGGCCGGCCAGAGCGCCGCCGAAGTGGTGGCCCACCTGCACGACCGGTACCCCCGGGCCGAGGTGCACGCCGTGCTGACCAGGTACGGCTACAGCGTCGCCGACGACAGCGCCTTCGCCAACCGGATCTTCGACCCGGCGGCGGTGGACCACTACTTCGAGGCCTCCGAGGAGGTCAAGCGCAAGCTCCTCGGCTACCACGCCAACACCAACTACTCGGTGGTCGACCTGGACCTCATCCAGGACCTCTACCAGCGCTCGTACCTGGAGGACGTGACGGGCCGCCGGCGCCTGCACATCCGCAACATCTCCCGCCTGCTGGACGTCGCGACGACCGACGACGGCGTCTCGGCCCGGATCGAGTACCTGCCGACCGGCGAGATCGCCACCCTCGACGCCGACGCCGTCGTCTACGCCACCGGCTACCGGCCGAGCGACCCGGTGGACCTGCTCGGCGACCTCGCCGCCTCGTGCAAGCGGGACGACCGGGGGCTGCTCCAGGTCGGCCGGGACTACCGGGTGGTGACGGAGGAGAGCCTCCGGGCGGGCATCTACCTCCAGGGCCCGACCGAGCACAGCCACGGCATCTCCTCCGGCCTGCTGTCGAACATCGGCGTCCGGGCCGGCGAGATCGCCGACACCATCGCCCTCGGCCTGTCCGGCACCCGGACGGCCGCGGCGACGGGGCACGCCCGATGATCGGCCGGATCGACCACATCGGCATCGTCTGCCGGGACGTCGACGAGGCGGTCGAGTTCTACCGCGCCACCTACGGCTTCGAGCTCACCCACGTCGAGGTCATCGAGAGCCAGGGCGTCCGCGAGGCGATGCTGCGGGTGGGCGCCACCGGTGACGGCGCCGCGTCGTACATCCAGCTGCTGGAGCCGGTCCGCGCGGACTCGGCGGTCTCCGCCTGGCTGGAGCGGCACGGGCCGGGCGTCCACCACATCGCCTTCGGCACGGACGACGTGGACGCCGAGTCCGAGCGGCTCAAGGCCCGCGGCATCCGGCCGATCTTCGACCCGCCCGGCACCGGCTCGCGCGGCACGAAGGTGACCTTCCTGCACCCCCGGGACTGCCTCGGGGTGCTGACCGAGCTCGTCACCCTGCCCTGAGCCGCCGGGGCCCACCGCCCCGAGCCCCCACGGGCCGTCAGAACGCCCCACCGAACCCCCCACGATTGGAAAGACCTGATGTTCGTTCCCGACCTCTACCGGGCGGACGGCGAAGCCTGGCCGCGCCGGATCATGCTCGACCACCCGCTCGCCACCCTGACCAGCAACGGCGAGGCCGCCCCGTTCGCCACCCACGTCCCCTCGCTGCTGCCGCCGGGCACGCCCGAGGACGCGCCGCTGGCCGGCCTCTCCCTGATCGGCCACATGACCAGGGCGAACCCGCACTGGCAGGCCCTCACCGACGGCACCCGCGCCCGGATGATGTTCGACGGCCCGTACGGCTACGTCACGCCGACCGTCTACCGCACCGACCCGGCCGCCCCGACCTGGGACTTCACCTCCGTCCACGTCCAGGGCAGGCTGCGCCTCGTCCAGGACCAGGAGGAGACGCTGCAGATCGTCCGCTGGACGGTGGAGACCCTGGAGGAGCGGTTCGGCGACAAGTGGGACGCCGGCACCTCGCTGGACTACTTCCGCAGCATCCTCCCCGGGGTCGGCGCGTTCTACCTGGAGATCGAGTCGGTGGACGCCATGTTCAAGCTCAGCCAGGAGAAGTCGGCCGAGGTCCAGGAGCGGGTGATCCGGCGCTTCGAGGAGGACGGCGGCAACTCCTACGGCCGGCTCGCCCAGGTCATGCGCGAGTTCGGGCTCGGCGAGACCGCCGGCCCGGCCTCCTCCTGATCGGCGGGGCCCGGGGCATGCGAGACAACGACGGCCGGAAGATCGACCGGCACACGCTGGAAGCGATCCGGCTGCGTGCCGTCCAGCAGGTGGAGAGCGGGGTCCGGGCCGAGGACGTGGCCGCCGCGCTCGGGTTCTCCCGGGCCGCGGTGTTCGCCTGGGTGGCCAAGTACCGCTCCGAGGGCGAGCAGGCGCTGCACCGGCGCCCGGCCCCGGGCCGGGCGCCGATCCTGACGCCCGGCCGGCTCGGCGAACTGGCCGCGATGGTCATCGGCCGCGAGCCGAGGCAGTACGGGCTGGACGGCGCGCTGTGGACGAGGGAGACCGTCGGCCGGCTCGCCGCCGACGTCCTCGGGGCGCAGCTGTCCGCGGCGGCCCTGGGCCGCGCGCTGGACCGGATCGGCCTCGCCCCCCGGCACCCGCTGCAGCAGGCCCCGGACGCCGACGCCGACTGGCTCGCCGACTGGCGCCGCGACCGGCTCCCGGAGCTGCGGGCCGAGGCGGCGCAGCACGGCGGGGCGCTCTACCTCGCGGGCTCCGCCGCCGTCCCCGGCACCGAGCCGGTCACCCTGATCTCCACCGTGACCGGGCGCGGCGGGCTGCGCTTCGCCGCGCTGCCCGGTGCCCCCGGGGCCGGGCACGCCGAGGAGTTCTGCGCCCAGCTGCTGAGCGACGCCGGCGGCCCGGTGGTCCTGGTCGTGCACGGCGGCCTGGGCCGGCACTTCCCGCGGCAGGCCGGCCCCGGCCACGGCGGCCTGCTGCGGGTGGTCACCACCCGCCCGTACGGCGAGCCGGAGCCGTGCCTGGTGAACGGCCGCGGCGCCGCCGCGCGCCGGCGCCGGCGGCCCGGTGCCGTCCTCGCCCCCGGCCTGCCCACCACCCGCTTCACCCGCTGCCAGGCGGCGAACCGCCCCCTCCTCGCTGCTGAGGGCGGCCGCCGTCAGCAGCAACCGAACCTCTAGCCCGGAGCCCACGCCGATGACCGAGCCCGCCCGTAACCCGATGAGCGTCCCCGGCCTGCCCAGCCTGTTCGAGGACCTGGTCCGCGGCACCCTGCGCCAGGACCTGCTCCACCCCTGGCCGCAGGAGGACGCGCACGGCCGCAGCGACAGCGAGCGGACCGCCGCCGCGCTGCGCGAACTCCTCGACGACCTCGGCGACCCGCAGACCGTCGAGGAGACGGGTGCGCTGCCGGACGGGCTGGTCGACCGGCTGCGGGCGGCCGGGCTGCTCCACCTCGCGGTCGCCACCGAGCACGGCGGGGCCGGCCTGTCGCCCCGCGGCGTGCTGCGGGTGATCGAGGCGGCGGCCGGCTGGTCCCCGGCGGCGGGCCTGCTGCTCGCCTTCCACAACGGCCTGGGCGTGCCCGCCTACCTCCCCGCGCTCGCGGAGGGGCCGCTGCTGGACCGGCTGCGCGCGGCGATCGCCGACGGCGTGCTCACCGGGGCCGCGGACACCGAGCCCGCCGGGGCCGCCAACGCGGGGCGCCAGGTGACGGCCACGCCGGTCGAGGACGGCGCCGCCTACCTGCTGAACGGCCGCAAGATCTTCATCGGGAACGGGCCGACCGCCGGCCTGCTCACCGTCACGGCCACCGTGGACGGGCCGGACGGCAAGCGGATCCGGCAGTTCTTCGTCGACACCGCCACGCCCGGGTTCAGCGTCGCCGCGACCCACTCCTACATGGGGCTGCGCGGCATGCCCAGCGGGCTGCTCGTCCTGGAGGACGTCCGCGTCCCCGCCGAGCTGGTCCTCGCCGAGGAGCAGCCGGGCGTCTGGCGGACGCCGTACCGCAGCTACCCGCTCGCCGGCGGGCGGCTGCAGATCATCGCGGCACCGTCCGCCGCGATCGTCCGGCAGTGCCTGGAGCACTCCCGCGACTTCGTCGGGCGGCGCACGGTGAACGGGCGCCCGCTGGCGGAGTACGACGAGATCCGGCGGGTCGTCGCGAGCAGCCTGGCCGAGCTCTACGCGCTGGAGAGCATCGTCGAGTGGAGCACTCTCGCCGACGCCGGCGGCCGTCCGCTCAACCTGGTCTTCGACCGGTTCGCGGCCAAGAACATCACCTCGCTGCTGGCCTGGCGGACGGTGGAGCGCACCATGACGCTGCTGGCCGGCGAGGGCTACGAGACCGCGGGCAGCAAGGCCGACCGCAAGGCGGCGGCCCTCCCGCTGGAGCGGCTGTACCGCGACGCCCGCGGCCTGCGGGTGGCCGGCGGCGTGGAGTCGCTGCTGCAGGGCCGGCTCGCGCTGATCGCCCTCAGCTACTTCCCCACCGGGCAGGCGGAGCCCGCGGCGGCGGCGCAGGCCCCGACGGGCCTCTCCGAGCGCAACCGGGCGCACTGGCGGGCCGTGGCCGAGGGCGCCCTCGCCCTCGCCCGTACCTGCGCCGGGCTGGTCGAGCAGTGGCCGGACCGCCGGGAGCTGGCTGCCCAGGACCGGCTGCTCGTCGAACTCGGCCGGACCATCGAGGAGTTGCTCACCATGAGCCTGGTGCTCGCCCGCGCGGCCGGCCGCCCGGCCCAGGACGGCCGGAGCGCCGGGGGCCACGAGGACGACCAGGCCCTCGCCGACGTGTTCTGCACCGAGGCGCGGCACCGGGTGGCGGACGCGCAGCGCCGGCTCGCCGCCCTGACCGCGGGCACCGAGCCGGACGGCGCCGCCCTGGCGGCGGGCTGGCTCGCGCCGCTCCCGGGCGGCGCGGCTTGAGCGCGGCCGGCCCGGCCGTCTCCGCGGAGCTCAGCAGCGCGCAGCAGCGGATGTGGTTCAGCGAGCAGCTCGCCCCGGGCAACCGCGGCTACCTGATCCAGCGCGCCCTCCGGCTGACGGGCGAGCTGGACGTGCCCGCGCTGCGCCGGGCGCTCGCCCGGGTGGTGGAGCGGCACGAGAGCCTGCGGACCACCTACCGGCAGACCGGGAGCGGCGTCCGGCAGGAGGTGCACCCGGCCGGCCCGGACGTCCTCGACCTGCGCGCACCGGTGGCCGCGGCCACCGGCCCGGAGCAGGACGAGGCGATCCGGACGCTGGTCGAGCAGGCCCGGGGCCGGCGGTTCGACCTGGCCGCCGGGCCGCTGCTGCGGGTGGAGCTCGCCCCGCTCGGGGCCGGCGAGCACCTGCTGCTGCTCACCATCCACCACATCGCCTTCGACGGCTGGTCGATGGGTGTGTTCTTCCGCGAACTCGCCGCCTGCTACGGCGCGTTCGCGGCCGGGGCGGAGCCCGCGCTGGAGCCCGCGCCGGGCTTCCTGGCCCATCTGGAGCAGGCCGCGTCCCGGCCGGAGCCCGCGGAGGCCGCCGGTTACTGGCGGCGGACGCTGGCGGGCGCCCCGGCCGACTCCGGCCTGCCGCTGGACTTCCCCCCGGGCCGGCAGAGCACCGGCCGCGCCCACCTCGCGCGGTTCGACCTCTCCGAGCCGGTGCGCCGGCGGCTGGCCGGCCTCGGCCGGGCCCACCGCTGCACGCCGTTCGTCACGGCGCTGGCGCTCTACGCGGGCATGCTCTGCCGGTGCGCGGGCACCGAGGAGATCACCGTCGCGGTGCCGACCGCTGGCCGCGCCGCCGGGACGGACGCCGCGGGGCTGGTCGGGTTCCTGGTCAACGTCGTCCCGGTGCGCCTGCACTGCACGCCGGACACCAGCCTGGACGACCTGGTCGACGGCACCCGGCAGGCGCTGCTCGGGGCGATGGAGAACCCGCTGCCGTTCGAGCGCGTCGTCGCGCTGAGCGGCGCGGCCCGCCAGGCGCACCGGCCACCGCTGGCCCAGGTCGGCTTCGACCTGCACGGGCCCGCGGAGGTGCCCGGGTTCGACGGTCTGACGGTGGCCGAGTGGCCGATCCCGCCGCTGGTCACCCGGTTCGAGGTGGAGCTCCACCTGGACCACCGGCGCGACCGGTCGTCTGGGCAGCTCCTGCTCTCGGCCGACCTCTTCGAACCGGACGCGGCGGAGGTGCTGGTCGAGGAACTCGTCGCCCTCGCCGAGCACTGGACCAGCACGCCCGGCCTCGCGCTGGGCGACCTCGACGAGTGACGGGCCCCGGCCGGCCCGCCCAGCGGCGGCCGGTCGTCCGCCCGCCCGAACCACCAGAAAGGCAGAACGCAATGACATCGCAGCCCGGCACCGGCCTGGCCGAACTCCTCACCGGCATCTGGGAGGAGGCGCTCGGGATGGGTGACATCGGCCCGGACGAGAACTTCTTCGACCTCGGCGGCGACTCGATGGCGGCGACCACGATCGCCACCCGGATCCAGCGCGAACTCGGCGGCGAGGTGCAGATCAGGATGATCTTCGACCACCCCACCGTCGCCGAGCTGGCCGCCGCCCTGAAGGCCGGGGCCGCGGCATGAGCGACCTCTCCCTCTGGGGCGGCGCCGCCGACCCCCGCTGCCTGCTCGACGCCCTCCTGGAGACGGCCCGCGAGCAGCCCGACGCGATCGCCGTGGTCGACGGCGACCGCACCGTCAGCTACGCCGAACTGGTCGGCTGGGCCCGGGACATCGCCGCGCTGCTGGCCGGGCACGGCGTGACGGCCGAGGACCGGGTGGGCGTGACCGGCCCGCGCGGCGCCGAGGTGGTGGCCGCGATGCTCGGCACCGCCGCCCTGGGCGCCGTCTACGTGCCGCTCGACCCGGAGTACCCCGTCCGCCGGCTGGCCCACATGCTGTCGGACAGCGGCGCGGCGGTGCTCCTGCACACCGGCACCGTGCCGGCGCTGGAGTCCACCGCGGTGCGGGTGCCGATCCCCGGGCCGGAGGGCTCCCGCCCGTACCGGGCCGGCGACGCCTGGCGCCCCGTCGAGTGCCGCCCCGACCTGCCCTTCTACGTCATCTACACCTCGGGCTCCACCGGCTGGCCGAAGGGCGTCGCGATCCCGCACAGCTGCCTGGACAACATGGCCGAGTGGCAGGCCGCCCACTCGCCGCGGCCCGACCTGCGCACCGCCCAGTTCGCCCCGCTCAACTTCGACGTCTCCTTCCAGGAGGTGCTCGGCTCGCTGCGCGGCGGCGGCACCGTGGTGATCGTCCCCGAGCGGCTGCGCCGGGAGCCCGTCCAGCTGCTCGCCTGGCTGATCGAGCACCGGATCGAGCGGCTCTTCCTGCCGTACGTCGCCCTGCAGATGCTGGCCGTCGCGGTCGGCGCCGCGGCGGACGTGACGGGCCTGCGGCTGCGCGAGGTGAACACGGCCGGCGAGCAGGTGGTCTGCACCCAGCAGATCCGCGCCATGTTCGAGCGGCTGCCTGGGGCACGGCTGGTCAACCACTACGGGCAGAGCGAGTCCGCCATGGTGACCTCGCACATCCTGCCGGCCGCGGTCGGCGACTGGCCGACCCTGCCGCCGATCGGTGTGCCGCTGCCGGGCTGCGAGCTGCTCGTCGACCCGGCGGGGCAGGACGAGCCCGGCGTCGGGGAGCTGCTGGTCGCGGGCCTTCCGGTCTCGCTCGGCTACCTGAACCGGCCGGAGCTCAACGAGGAGCGGTTCCGCACCGTCGACCCGACCCCGCAGGGGCACACCCGGGTGTTCCGCA
Source organism: Kitasatospora sp. NBC_01560 (assembly GCF_045208415.1). Lineage (NCBI taxonomy): Bacteria > Bacillati > Actinomycetota > Actinomycetes > Kitasatosporales > Streptomycetaceae > Kitasatospora > Kitasatospora sp. NBC_01560. The sequence continues at coordinate 7,356,247 of NZ_CP109364.1, forward strand.
CCGGTGACCTCGTCCGGATCCGGGACGGCGTGGTGCAGTTCCTCAACCGGCTGGACAGCGACGTGAAGATCCGGGGCATCCGGGTCAACCTGCTGGAGGTCGACGTCCAGCTGCTCGGCCGCCCCGGCGTCGACGGCGCGGCCTGCGTGGTGGTGGAGAGCGCCTCCGGCGTGCGGAGCCTGCGCGCGGCCGTCACTGCGTCCGCCGACGGCCCGGAACCCGACCTGCCCGCGGCCCTCGCCCACCTGCGCGACGTCCTCCCGGACGTCTCGGTGCCGCTGTCGCTGACGGTGCTGCCCGAGCTGCCCCGCACCCCGAGCGGCAAGACCGACCGGGACGCCGTGGCGCGCCTGATCACCGAGGACATCCGCCGCCGCCGGGCGGCCGGGGCGGCCGGTCGCCCCGGAGGGTCGGCGACGTGAGCCCGGTCACGGGGGACCGGACGGCCGGCCTGCCACCGACCGCCGCCCAGCAGGTGCTGTGGGCGGAGGAGCAGGTGGCCGACCTCGGCAGCAACTCCGGCTACCTCGCCGTCACCCTCACCGGCCGGGTCGCCGAGGGCGAGCTGAGGGCGGCCGCCGAGGCCGTCCTGCACCGCCACGAGCCGCTGCGCACCGTGCTCCGGCTGGTCGACGGCGTGCTCCGGCGGTTCGTCCTCGACGCCGCGGAAGTGCTGCGCTTCCGGACGGTGCCGCTGCCCTGCCCGCCGGGCACGGAGCGGGAGTCGGTGCGCGAGTGGATGGCCTGCCACGAGGCGCCGCGCCGCTGGGACCTCGCCGCGGAGGGGTCGCTGCAGTTCGTCCTGCTCCGGCACGGCGGCGAGCGGCAGACCCTCGCGCTGCCGGCCCACCACGCGGGCTTCGACGGCCGGAGCAAGTTCCTGGTCGCGGCCGACCTCACCCGCTTCCTCACCGCCGTCCGCGCCGGGCAGCCGCTCGACCGCGAGGCGCTGCCCGAGGCGGAGGCCCCCGAGGCCGACGAGCACGTCCGCGCCGAGGCCGTCGCGCACTGGACGGAGGTGCTGGCCGACGTCCGGGAGCCGATGGCGCTGCCCGGCGCCGTGACCGGGCAGCGCGGTCCGGTGGCGGGGACGGAGCTGGTCGAGATGGAGCCGGCCCACGTGGCCGCGCTGCGCGCGCTGGCCGAACGCCAGGGGGTGAGCACGTTCACCACCCTGGTGGCCGCGCTCGGCCTCCAGCTGGCCCGCTACGGCAACCGGCGCTCGCTGCTCGGCATCGCCGCGGACGTCAGCGACGCCCGCACGGCCGGGGTCGCCGGGGCACAGATCAACGTCGTCCCGATGCTGCTGGAGAGCGATCCGGACGCCTCGGGCCAGACCCTGGTCGAGGAGGCCGCACACGCCCTGGAGCGGGTCGGGCGGTTCCGCCGGGTGCCGTTCCAGCGGCTGGTGAAGTCGCTACCGACGGGGGGCGGGGCCCGGCTGCTGAGCCAGGTCGGCGTCTCCTTCCCCCGGCCGCCGCGCGGGCTCAACCCGGCCGTTCCCGGCCTGGTGCTGGACTGGGACTTCTTCACCCCCAACCGCGCCTCGACCTTCGAGCGGACGCTGCAGGTCAGGGCGGACTGGCCGAACTGCCGGGTGCGGCTGGACTACCGGGTGGAGAACACCGGCGCGCGGGAGGCCGCGGCCTTCAACGACCACTTCTGCCGCGCGGTCGAGGCCCTGGTCACCCGCCCGGGCTCGTCCGGCCGCGCGCTGCGCCTGCCGCTGCCGTCCGCCCCGCCCGCGGGCGGGGCGGACGGCGGTGCCGCGCTCACCGGGCTGCTCCGGCGGCTCGCCGCCGACCGGCCCGGCGCCGTCGCCCTGCGCGGCGAGGGGTGGGCGGTCACCTTCGCCGACCTCGCGCCGCGGCTGCTGCCGTCCGGCGCCCCGGCAGCCGGGGAGCAGCGGCCGGAGGAGAAGCAGCCGGGGGAGCAGCGGCCGACGAGGGCGCGGCCGGCCGGCTGCTCGGCCGGCTGCGCGAGGTGCTCGCCGGGCCGCCGGGCGGGCGGGACGCCCTGTGGGCGGCCTCTGCCTCCGCTGCGGCCCCGGCCGGCCCGGACGAGGGCGCGCCGACGGCGGCCCACCTGCCGGCGCCGCTCGCCGTGCTCGCCGTCGAGGCGGTCGCGGCCTGGCGCCGCGGCGCAGCCCTGGAGCTGTTGCCGGACGCCACCGCCCGGCCGGCCGCGCCGGTCGCCCGGCTGTACGGACCGCTCGCCGTCCTGCGGGCCGTCGTCCGGCGGCAGCCCGCCCCGGGCGGGCCCGGGGGCGTGCGCGCGCTCGTCCTCCCGCTCGACGGGCTGCGCCCGGCGGGCGAGCTGCTGGAGTGGCGGGCCCGCGGCGGCCTCCTCCAGGCCCCGTACCTGGCCCCGTACCTGGACGTGGACCAAGTGGCCGGCTGGGCGGAGCTCGGCGCCGGGCCGCTCGACCCGCCGCGGATCACGCCGGTCGCCGGCGTGCCTCTGGAGGTCCGGGGGGAGCACGGCGATCCGCTGCCCGAGGGCGTGGCCGGCCGGATCACCGCGGGCGGCGGCCCGTACGGGCCGTCCGCCGGCGGGCCCGGCGGCACCGGGCTGGGGCGGGTCACGGCCGAGGGGCGGATCGAGTACCTGGGCGCCGACGGCGGGCGGTGGCTGCGTCACCACGGGGTGATCGACGTCCCGCTGGTGGAGCGGGTGCTGCACGGCCTGCCCGGCGTCCACGAGGCGGCGGTGGTGGTGCGGGAGACCAGGCGCGGCCCGTCCGCGGCGGCGGTCGTCGTGCCCGCCGACGCGGCCCGGCCGGTGGACGCGGGCACCGTCCGCGCCGCACTGCGCGCGCGGCTGCCGGGCGAAGACCTCCCCGGCCGGATCGAGATCACCACCCGGTTGCCGGACGAGGACCGGGACGGGTGCGCGCCGCCGCACCCGGCGCTGCCCGCCCCGGCCGGCCCGGCACACATGGCACAGACGGAACGTACTGAGGAGAACGCATGAGGGATGTACTCGCCGAGGCCGTGGTGAACGGCGCGGGCAGAGAAGAGCTCGAAGCCCTGCCGGTGCCCGCGGACTTCACCGCGCTGCACACCCGGATCGAGGACGTCGACATGTTCCGGGGCAGCGGGGAGGACGACAAGGACGTCCGCCGCTCGTTGCACCTGGGCGCGGTGCCGATGCCCGAGCTGGCGCCGGACGAGGTGCTGGTCGCGGTGATGGCCAGCGGCATCAACTACAACACGGTCTGGTCGGCCACCTTCGAGCCGGCGCCGACCTTCGGCTTCCTGCGCCACATGGGCAAGCAGGGCGGCTGGCAGGCCCGGCACGACCAGCCGTTCCACGTGCTCGGCTCGGACGCCGCGGGCGTCGTGGTGCGCGCCGGCAGCGGCGTGCGGCGCTGGAACGTCGGCGACCACGTGGTGGTCGGGACGGCGTACGTGGACGACGAGGACCCGGCGACGCACCACGACGGGATGATGGGCTCCGACCAGCGGGCCTGGGGCTTCGAGACCAACTTCGGCGGCCTTGCCCACTACACCGTCGTCCGGGCCAACCAGCTGCTGCCGAAGCCGGCGGCGCTGAGCTGGGAGGAGGCGGCCGCCAACCCGCTGTGCGCCGGCACCGCCTACCGCATGCTGGTCGGCGAGCGCGGTGCCCGGATCAAGCAGGGCGACGTCGTGCTGATCTGGGGCGCGGCGGGCGGCCTCGGCGCCTACGCCACGCAGTTCGTCCGCAACGGCGGCGGGATCGCGGTCGGCGTCGTCGGCTCGGAGGAGAAGGCCGCGCAGGCCCGGGACCTCGGCTGCCACGCGGTGATCAACCGCCAGGAGATCGGGATGACGGGCAGTGAGCCGGCCGACCCGATGGTGGTCGGCAAGGCGCTCGGCAAGCGGATCCGCCAGGCGGTCGGCGAGGACCCGCACGTGGTCTTCGAGCACGTGGGCCGGGCCACCTTCGGCGTCTCGGTGTTCGTCGCCCGGCGCGGCGGCACCGTGGTCACCTGCGGCTCCAGCACCGGCTACGCGCACGAGTTCGACAACCGCTACCTGTGGATGCGGCTCAAGCGCGTGATCGGCAGCCACGGCGCCAACCTCCAGGAGCAGTGGGAGACCAACCGGCTGATCGCCCAGGGGGCGATCAAGACCGGGCTCTCCGTCACCTACCCGATGGAGGAGGCCAAGGAGGCGGCGCGCCTGGTGCAGCAGAACGGGCACGTGGGCAAGGTCGGCGTGCTCGCCCTGGCCCCCAAGACCGGGCTGGGCGTCACCGACCCGGCGCTGCGCGAGCGGATCGGCGAGCTGAACATCGCACCGCTGCGGAGGTGACCTCGCGGGGCCGGGCCGGGTGCGGCCCGGCCCCGACGGGCATCAGCCGGCGGCCGGGGCGTCCTGGACGCCCATCGCCTCGGCGCGGGCGCGGCGCTCGGCGAAGACGTCCTCCCGCACGACGGCCATCTCCTTGAGCACCGACTGCCGCTGCCGGCGGGAGAGCCGGTCGACGTACAGCATGCCGTTCAGGTGGTCGGTCTCGTGCTGGAGGCAGCGGGCGAAGTAGCCCGCCCCCTCGATGACCAGCGGGTTGCCGTCCTTGTCGAAGCCCCGGACGACGGTGTGCTCCTCGCGGGTCAGGTCGTGCCGGGGGCCGGGCACGGAGAGGCAGCCCTCGCCGGCGTCCAGCAGGTGGCGGCGGCCCGCGGGCTCGTCGATCACCGGGTTCAGGATGTGCCCGACGTGCCGGACGCCGTCGTCGTCGCCGCAGTCCCAGACGAACAGGCGCAGGTCCACGTCGACCTGATTGGCCGCCAGGCCGGCGCCCTCGGCCACGTACATGGTGAGGAACATGTCGTCGATCAGCTGCGACAGCTCGGGCGTGCCGAACTCCTCGGCCGCCTCCTTGCAGGGCCGGTGGAGGATGTCCTCACCGACCACGGTGACGCGCAGCACGCGGCCGCGCTTGGCCTCGGGCGCGTAGTCGGGGTAGCTGTCCACGGGCTGGCCCTGGACGCGAACCCGGAGGTCATCGGGGGTGGCGGGCTGGGGCTTGGGCATGGTCGCGAGAACCTTTCCGGAATGCGGCGGGCGCTCGACCTCGACGCCGTGCGCGCCCGGGAGAAGGGCGGCAGCCGGCGCGGAGACGAAAAGTGGGCCGGCTGGGCCGCTTGACACGTTACTTTGCAAAGGGTGACCCTGGCAATGTGAACCCCAGCCACGCCGCGGGAGACCCGGACGCCGCCGCCCTTCCGCTCGCGGACCACCCGGTGCGCGCCGCCCTGCTCGAACTGCTGGGGCAGGTCGAGGTGCTGACCGCCAACGAGGCCGGCCGGCGGCTGGGCCAGAGCTCCGGCCTCTGCTCGTTCCACCTGCGCCAGCTCGGCCGGGCCGGGCTGATCGAGGAGGTCCCGCAGCAGGGCGGCCGGGCGCGGCCCTGGCGGCTGCGCCGCGGTGCGGCCGGTGCGGCCGGTGCGAGCAGTGCGGGCGGGAGCCCGGCGGGCGCGGCGAACCCGGAGAGCCCCGAGAGCCCGGAGGCCTCGGAGAGCTTCTCCTGCTTCACCCGCGGCCTGGAGGACGAGAGTTACCGGCGCTGGCTGGCCGAGCGCGACCAGGCGCCCGAGGAGTGGCGGCTGGACGACGCGTTCAGTTCGGTGCTCTACCTGACGCCCGGCGAGATCAAGGAGCTCGGCGACAAGGTGCGGCGGCTGCTCGCCCCGTACCAGGCGCGCGAGTGGCTGCCCTCGACGCGGCCGCAGGAGGCCGCGCCGGTGGCCGTGATCAGCAGGATCTTCCCGATCATCCCCTCGGCGCCGGGTGACCGGCCGGCCGGGGAGTAGCGGCCCGGCGCCGACTCCGCAGTCCCCCTCCCGGCCGACGGCACCACGCCGTCGGCCGGTTTGACGCACCCTCAGCGCGGGCCGGCCGTCCGGTCCGACGGGGCGTCACGTCTTGACGGGGGCCTTTGCAAAGCTACACACTTTGCAAAGCTGATTCTCAAGCCTTTCGCAGCGGCACGGCCGCTGCCCATCAGGGAGTCCCCATGCCCGCCGTCGAATCCGGCACCGCGGCCGTCAAGCCGTCCCCCCCGCTCTCCGCACGACTGGCCCTCTTCGGAGCCGCCTTCCTCGCCATGCTCGACCTGTCGATCAGCATGGTCGCGCTCCCCGCCCTCCAGGACAGCCTGAAGGCGTCGCTCTCCGGCCTCCAGTGGACGGTCGACGCCTACACGCTCTGCTTCGCGGGCCTGCTCCTGGTCGGCGGCCTGATCTCCGACCGGCTCGGGCACCGGACGGCGCTCCTGCTCAGCGTCTCGCTCTTCGTGGTCGGCTCCGCCGTCTGCACCGTCGCCCCGAACCTGGCCGCGCTGATCGCCGGCCGCGCCGTCCAGGGCTCCGCCGCGGCCGTCCTCGTCCCCGGGTGCATGGCGCTGATCGCCCACCTCTTCCCGGAGCCCGCCGAACGGGTGAAGATGCTCGGCATCTGGAGCGCCCTCTCCGGCATAGCGATCGCCCTCGGCCCGGTGATCGGCGGCACGCTCGTCGACGTCGCGGGCTGGCGGACCATCTTCGGCATCAACCTGCCGCTCGGCGCGATCGTCCTGTTCTGCGCCTGGAAGGCCATCCCCGCCACCCAGGCCCAGCGCGGCCGCCGCCTCGACGTGGCCGGGGTCGTCCTCGGCATCGTCTGGGCCTTCTCGCTGGCCTTCGCCGTCATCGAGGGCGGCTCGCGCGGCTGGACGTCGCCGCTGATCATCGGCGCCTTCGTGCTCGCCGCCGTCGGCCTGGCCGCGTTCCTGGTGGTCGAGAGCCGCGCCGAGCACGCGATGCTGCCGCTCTCGCTGTTCCGCTCCCGCGTCTTCGCCACGGCGGGCGGCACCGCCTTCGTGCTCGGCTGCTCGCTCTCCACGGCCTTCTACTTCCTGTCGCTCTACCTGCAGCAGGCGCTCGACTACTCGCCGATGAAGGCCGGCCTGGGCTTCCTCCCGGCGGCCGTCGCGATGGCCCTGGCGGCCCGTTACGCCGCCAGGCTCGCCGCGAAGTTCAAGCCCCGCACGATCACCGTCACCGGCGTCGGCACCGGCACGCTGGGCCTGCTGGCCCTGGCCTTCACCGGCACCGACACGCCGTTCGTGGTCGTCGGCGTGGCCCTGGTGCTGATCGGCGCCGGCCTCGGCATCGCGATCCCGCACAACAACAGCACCGCCCTGGGCTCCGTCCCGCCCACCTCGGCCGGCGCGGCCTCCGGCACCATCCAGACGCTGATGCAGTTCGGCACCGTCGTCGGCATCGCCGTCCTCGGCGCCGTCCAGGCGGCCGGGTTCCACGACGCGCTCCGGGAGCGGCTGAGCGGCTTCGGCCTGGACGCCGAGGCGGCCCAGCGGGCCGTCGACGAGATCTCCGAGGGCACGATCCCCGCGCTCGGCTCCATCCAGCCCAAGGACCTCTCCGAGGCGGTCGCCGAGACCTTCGCGCGCGGCCTGCAGCACTCCTGGGCCGTCGCCGCCGCCATCGCGGCCATCGGCGCGCTCACCGTCCTGCTGCTGCGCCCCGCCCCGGCCCCCGCGCCGGTGGCCCCGGTCGAGCCGGCCAAGGCCGGCGCCGCCTCCTAGGCGCACCGGGCACCACCTCGTACCGACCGCAGGACCCCGTGCCACCCGTGCAGGACCCCGTGCCACCCGTGCAGGACCCCGTGCCACCCGTGCAGGACCCCCGCGGCACCCCGTGGCACCCCGCACCACACCCGTACCCCCCGGCCGCAGCCTTCCGGCAGCGGCCGGGGCCCGCCTCCCCGCCCTCGCGCACCCCCGGCGCGAGTGCGGGGAGGTGTTTTTTCCGGGAAAGCGTTGACGGTGCAGGTCAGCTGTGATCAGTGCCACTTCCCACGTTGCCGAACCGTCGCTATATTTGAATTCGGATACCAGTTCATGGAATCCGGCAGGGAAATTCGAAAATCTCAATCGATGATTAGTGGACTCGATTCGGGAGAAGTGGGGGGACTGTGGCCGACGTACATCCGACCGGGCTCCGGGACGGGTCTGCTCCCGTGCACCGCAGGGTCGAGTACTGGGCAGCCCGGACGCCCGGCGCCACCGCGGTGCGCCAGGGCGGACGGGTCGTCACCTACCGCGAGCTCAATGAACGCGCCAACCGGCTGGCCGGATCGCTGCTGGCCCGGGGGGCCGGTCCAGAAATCATCGTCGGCGTCTGCCTGCCCCGCGGCCCGGAGCTGGCCGTCGCCGCGCTCGCCGTCCTGAAGACCGGCGCGGCCTACCTCCCGCTGGACCCGGAGCACCTGTCGCACCGCTCGGTCCGCGCGCTCAATGCCGCCGATTCGCCGCTGGTGCTGACCGTGGCGGAATTCTCGGCAGGCCTGTCGGAAGCCCGCGCCGAGGTGGTCGACATCCTCGCCGCGGACGTGTCCGAGTACTCCGCTGAGAATCCCGGACGGGAATCCCGGCCGGGCGATCTGGCCTATGTCGTATTCACCTCCGGCTCGACCGGCGAGCCCAAGGGCGTGCTGGTCGAGCACGCCTCGCTCGGCAACCTGGTGGCCTGGGACCAGCAGGCCGCCGGGCTCGGCCCGGACGAGCGCTGCACGCTGATCGCCTCGCCCGGCTTCGACGCCTCGGTCTGGGAGCTGTGGCCGCCGCTGGCCTCCGGCGCCTCCCTCGCGGTGCCCGACCGCGAGACGCTGCTGCTGCCCGCCCGCCTGCGGGACTGGCTGCTGAGCGAGCGGATCACCGTGAGCTTCCTGCCCACCCCGCTCGCCGAGCGGCTGCTCGGCCTGGACTGGCCGGCCGACGGGACGGCGCTGCGGGTGCTGCGCACCGGCGGCGACCGCCTCCACCTGCGGCCGGCCCCCGGGCTGCCGTTCCGGCTGGTCAACAACTACGGCCCGTCGGAGAACACCGTGGTCGCCACGGCCGGCACCGTCCTGCCGGGCGGCCCGGCCGGGGAACTGCCCTCGATCGGCCACCCGGTGGCCGGCACCGAGCTCAGGATCCTGGACGACGCGCTGGAGCCCGTCGCCGACGGCACCGTCGGGCAGATCCTGCTCGGCGGCCCCGGGCTCGCCCGCGGCTACCTGGGGCGCCCCGACCTCACCGCGGACCGCTTCGTGCCGGACCCGCACGCGGCGGTCCCGGGCGCCCGGCTCTACCGCACCGGTGACCTCGGCCGCCGGCTCCCGGACGGCAGCGTCGAGTTCGCCGGCCGTGACGACGACCAGGTGAAGATCCGCGGCCGCCGGATCGAGCCCGGTGAGGTCACCGGCGTGCTGCTCGGGCTGCCCGGCGTGACCGCCGCGCACGTCGGGGTGCACACACCGCGGCCGTCCGCCGACCCGGAACTGGTCGCCTACGTGGTGCCCGCCGACGGGGCGGGCGACGCCGCCGCGCTCCGGGTGCTGCTGGCCGCCGCGCTGCCCGACTACCTGATGCCGCGCCACCTCGTCCTGCTGGACGCGCTGCCGCTCAACGCCAGCGGCAAGGTCGACCGCCGGGCGCTGCCCCCGGTCGAGCGGCCGGCCCCCGCCCGGGCGCCGGCCGGCGGACCGCCCGGCACCGAGCTCGAACGCCGGATCGTCGCGATCTGGCAGGAGCTCCTGCAGCTCGACGCGGTCGGCCCGGACGACGGCTTCTTCGACCTCGGCGGCCACTCGCTGCTGCTGGCCGAGGTGCACACCCGGCTCGCCGCCGAGCACGGGCCGGAGCTGCCGCTCGTCGCTCTCTTCGAGCACCCCACACCCCGCACCCTCGCCGCGTACCTCTCCGGCCGTACGCACGGCGACGCCGCACCCCCGCCGCCGACCGCCGCCGACCCCGCGGGTGCCGCCGGCGAGTCGAGGCTCGGCGGCCGGTCCCGACTGCGCAGTGCCGCGCAGGCCCGGCGGCGCAGTCTGGCCGAAGCCCCGATGGAGCAGTGACGCAGTGAGGGAGAACGACAGCATGACCGAACCGACCCTGGACGAGGACAGCCCGTTCCTCGCCGTCGTCGGCATGGCCGGCCGGTTCCCGGGCGCGGCCGACGTCGACGAGTTCTGGGCCAACCTGTGCAACGGGGTGGAGTCGATCACCCGCCTCGACCGGGGCGGGAACGGCGGCCCGGACGCAGGCCCGGACAGCGGTCCCGGCGGCAGTCCCGGCGGCGCCGGCGGCTACGTCCCGGCCTACGGACTGCTGGACGACGCGGACGCGTTCGATCCGGAGTTCTTCGGCCTCTCCCAGCGGGAGGCCCTGATCACCGACCCGCAGCACCGGCTCTTCCTCGAATGCGTCCACCAGGCGCTGGAGAACGCGGGCTACGACCCCGCGACCCACCCGGGCGAGATCGGCCTGTTCGCCGGCGGCAGCACCACCCGGTACCAGGCCGCCCTGGAGGCGCAGCGCGACGCCCTGCCCTTCCTGGACGACTGGCAGATCCGGCTGGCCACCGCGCCCGACTTCCTGGCCACCCGGGTCGCCCACAAGCTGCGGCTGCGCGGCCCCGTCGCGACGGTGCAGAGCGCCTGCTCGACCTCGATGGTCGCGATCCACCTGGCCGCCCAGGCACTGCTGGCGGGCGAATGCACGATGGCCCTGGCCGGCGGCGCCACCGTCCACCCGCAGGCCCCGCGCGGCTCGTACGCCGAGGGCGGCATCGTCACCGGCGACGGCAAGGTCCGGGCCTTCGACGCCCGCGGCGCCGGCACCGTCGGGGCCAGTGCGGTGGGCGTGGTGGTGCTCAAGACGCTGGGCGACGCGCTCGCCGACGGCGACCACATCCACGCGGTGCTGCGCGGCACCGCCGTCAACAACGACGGCGGCGACAAGATCGGGTTCACCGCGCCGAGCGTGGACGGCCAGGCCAAGGCGATCCGCGCCGCCCACGTGGTGGCGGAGGTCGATCCGGCCACCATCACCTACGTCGAGGCGCACGGCACCGGGACGCCGCTCGGTGACCCGATCGAGGTCGCCGCGCTGACCAAGGCGTTCCGCGCCGGCGGCGCCCAGGGCCACGCCTTCTGCGCCCTGGGCTCGGTCAAGACCAACATCGGCCACGCCGACGCCGCGGCCGGGGTCACCGGCTTCATCAAGGCCGTCCTCTGCGTGGAGCACGGCATCCTGCCGCCCAGCCTCAACTTCGACGAGCCCAACCCGGCGATCGACTGGGCGCGGAGCCCGTTCCACGTGGTGACCGAGCGGACGCCGTGGCGGCCCGCCGGCCTGCCGCGCCGGGCCGGCGTCAGCGCCCTCGGGCTCGGCGGCACCAACGTGCACGCCGTCCTGGAGGAGCCGCCGGCCCGCCCGGCGCGGGCGGCCGACGGGCACCCGCAGCTCCTCCCGCTCTCCGCCCGCACCGACGCCGCGCTGGACGCCGCGACCGGGCGCCTCGCCGACCGCCTCGCCGGCAGCCCGGAGCTGCCGCTCGGTGACGTCGCCCGCACGCTGCAGAGCGGCCGCACCGCGCACCGGGTGCGGCGGTTCGCCGTGGCCCGGGACACCGCGGACGCGGCACGGATCCTGGCCGGCGGGGAGCCGGGCGCCCTGCTGACCGGCACCGCCGGCACCGGGCCGGCCGCCCCGGTCTTCCTCTTCCCCGGCCAGGGCAGCCAGCACGTCGGCATGGCGCGCGAACTCTACGCCCGCGAGCCGGAGTTCCGCCGTCAGCTGGACGAGTGCGCCGCGCTGGCCGCCCCCGGGCTCGGGCTCGACCTGCGGGACGTCTTCTTCCCCGAGGAGCGCGGGACGGACCCGGCCGTGGCGGAGCGGCAGCTGGGCACGATCCGGGTCAGCCAGCCGGCGATGTTCGTGGTCGAGTACGCGCTGGCCGCGCTCTGGCGCTCCTGGGGCGTCCGCCCCGCCGCCGTGGTCGGCCACAGCCTCGGCGCCTGGGCCGCCGCCTGCCTGGCGGGGGTCTTCACGCTGCCGGACGCCGTCCGCCTGGTGGTCGAGCGGGGCCGGCTGATGCAGAGCCTGCCCAAGGGCACCATGCTGGCCCTCGAACTGCCGGAGGCCGAGGCCCTCGCGCTGCTGCCGGAGGGCCTCTCGGTCGCGGCGGTCAACGGGCCGGGCCGGTGCACCGTCTCCGGGCGGGCCGAACTGGTCGAGCGCTTCGCGGTGGACCTCAAGGAGCAGGGCGTCGAGGCGCGTCTGCTGCACATCGCGACCGCCGGCCACTCGCCGCTGGTGGAGCCGATCATGGCCGAGTTCGAGGCCGCGGTGGCCGCCGTGCCCCGGCAGCGGCCCACGATCCCGGTGCTCTCCGACACCACCGGCGGGTGGGCCGGCGACGAGCTCACCGATCCGGCGTACTGGTCCGCGCACCTGCGGCAGCCGGTCCGCTTCGGCCAGGCGCTGACCACGCTCCTCGACGATCCGGACCGGATCCTCCTGGAGGTCGGACCGGGCCGCACCCTGGCCTCGCTGGCCCGCCAGCACCCGGCCCTCGGCCCCGGCCACCGCGTGGTGCAGTCGCTGCCGCACCCCAACGACGAGGCCTCCGACCACGCGGCGGTGCTCACCGCGGCCGGCCGGCTCTGGCTGGCGGGCGTCGAGGTTGGCTGGTCCCGGCTGCGCCGGGCGGGTGCGCACCGCCGGGTCGCGCTCCCCGGCTACCCGTTCGAGCGGCGGCGCTTCCTGGTGGAGCCGGCCGGGCCGGTGCGCGCGCAGGCCCCCGGCGCCGTCCACCTCGGAGCACCCGGGCCGGCCGCGCAGGACGCGGTAGCGGCACCGGCTGCGTCCACGGCTGGGGCTCCGTCCACGGCCGGGACTGCCTCTGAGCCCGGGGCCGCGGCGCCGGCCGGAGCACCGGCTGCGGCCGGGCCGGCCCCGGCGGACGGCGGGCCGCGGGAGCGGATCGCCGGCGCGTTCGCCGACATCCTGGGGCTGTCCGTCATCGACAGCCACGAGAACTTCTTCGACCTGGGCGGCGACTCCCTGATCGCCACCCGGCTCGCCGCCTGGGTGCGGGAGCAGTTCGCCGTCGAGTTCTCCGTCCGGGACGTCTTCCTGGCGCCCACCGTCGCCGGCCTGACCGCCGTCGTCGAGGAGCGCCTTGCCGGCTGAACCGAGGCCCCACCCCGCCCACTCACCGATGGGAAGACCCATGTTCGACGACGACCCCGGCCGCCGGTACCGGGTGGTACGCAACGCCGAGGAGCAGTACTCGCTCTGGCCGGACGGGCGGAGCCTGCCCGCCGGCTGGGCGGCCGCCGGCCCCGAGGGCAGCAGGGCCGAGTGTCTCGCCGCGGTCGACGCACTCTGGACCGACCTGCGCCCGCTGAGCCGGCGGGAGGTGGCGGCCCGATGACGCGCCCCGCCGAATCGGCCCCGCGCCGCGCCGGTTCGCCCTGGCTGATCGCGCGCAAGCGGATCGAGGGCACCCCGGCCCGGCTGTACTTCTTCCCGCACAGCGGCGGCTCGCCGGGCGAGTACCTCCGGTGGGCGGAGCAGCTGCCGGAGGTCGAGATCTGGGGCGTCCAGGCCCCGGGCCGCGGATCGCGGATCGTCGAGGAGCCGCTGACCGGGATGGCCGAGCTGGTCGAAGGCCTGGTCTCCGCCGCCGAGTTCGGCGAGCCCGCGGTGTTCTTCGGGCACAGCCTGGGCGCCCTGGTGGCCTTCGAGACCGCCCGGGCACTGCGCGCGGCCGGTCTGCCCGGCCCGTCCGCCCTCGTGGTGTCGGCCTGTCCGGCCCCCGACCGCCGGCGCGCCCGCACCACGGTGCACGACCTGCCGGACGACGAGCTGCTGGCCGTCGTCCACGAGCGCTACGGCGGCCTGCCGCCGGAGATCACCGCGGATCCGGCGCTGCTGGAGCTGATCATGCCCTACTACCGGGCCGACTTCACCGTCTACGAGACCTACCGGTACGAACCGGGGGAGCCGCTCGACGTGCCGCTGCACGTCGTCGGCGGCGAGCAGGACATCCCCGCCGACCTGCTGGCGGCCTGGGCCGGCCACACCACCGGGGAGTCGTCGCTGACCCTCCTCCCCGGCGGGCACTTCTACTTCCGCGACCCGGCCCAGCACGCCCGGCTGGTCCGGCTGCTGACCGAGGTCACCGCCGCCGCGCGGAACTGACGGCGCCTCCGGCGCGACCGGCGCCGGGGCGGATCCACCGACACCTCCCGGCCGGGCGACGGCACCACCGCCGCCCGGCCGGCCCCCGGGCTGCCCGGACAGCCGCGTACCCGCGCTGTGCCGGGCCCACATCCCACTCACGAACAGAGGAACTGCCATGCCCCTCACCGATGTCATCGGCGGCCCGCGTCCGGGCACCCCGGCCCGCCGGGCCACCCCGCGCCGCCTGCTGATGTGCCGTCCGCAGCACTTCGACGTGAGCTACCGGATCAATCCGTGGATGCACCCGGAGAAGCCGGTCGACACCGACCTCGCCGTGCTCCAGTGGGAGCAGCTGGCGGAGCAGTACCGCTCGCTCGGCCACACCGTCGAGCTGATCGACCCGGTCGAGGGCCTGCCGGACATGGTGTTCGCCGCCAACGGCGCGACCGTGGTGGACGGCAAGGTGCTCGCGGCCCGGTTCCGGCACGCGCAGCGGACCGCCGAGGGCCCGGCCTACCTGGACTGGTTCGTCCGCAACGGCTACCAGGACGTGCTGTGGCCGGAGTTCATCAACGAGGGCGAGGGCGACTACCTCCAGGTCGGCCGCCGGATCCTGGCCGGCACCGGCTTCCGGACGGACCAGCGCTCGCACGCCGAGGCGCAGGAGTTCTTCGGCCGCCCGGTGACCAGCCTGACGCTGGTCAACCCGAACCACTACCACCTGGACACCGCGCTCGCGGTGCTCTCGCCGGACGAGATCATGTACTGGCCGGCCGCGTTCACGCCCGGCAGCCGGGCCGTGCTGCGCGAGATGTTCCCCGACGCCGTCCTGGCCTCCGACGAGGACGCCGCGGTGTTCGGCCTGAACGCCTTCTCGGACGGTCTGAACGTCCTGCTGCCGTCGGCCGCCACCGGGCTGATCGCGGCGCTCCGGGAGCGCGGCTTCAACCCGATCGGGACGGAGCTGGGCGAGCTGCTCAAGGCCGGCGGCAGCGTCAAGTGCTGCACCCTGGAGCTGGGCGACGCCTGACCCCGGCACCGACCCCGAAGAGCCCCCCGCCGACGGCGGGGGGCTCTTCGCGTGTCCGGGTCCCCGGCGGCCTCGGTGTCCTGGGCGGCCGAGGTGGCTGGGCCGGACCGGGGTGGCCGGGGGTGGCCGGTGCGGGGTCAGCCCGCGCCGGCGAGGTGCTCCCGGGCCCACTCGACCATCGAGGGCAGCGGGGTGCCGGGGCCGAAGATCTCGGCCACGCCCAGCTCCTTGAGCAGCGGGACGTCGTCCTCCGGGATGATCCCGCCGCCGAACACCACGATGTCCTCGGCCTGCTTCTCCCGGAGGAGTTCGAGGACGCGGGTGAACAGCGGCAGGTGGGCGCCGGACAGGATGGACAGGCCGATGCCGTTGGCGTCCTCCTGGATCGCCGCGTCCACGATCGACTCGGGGGTCTGCTGGAGGCCGGTGTAGATGACCTCCATGCCGGCGTCCCGCAGGGCGCGGGCGATGACCTTCGCCCCGCGGTCGTGGCCGTCCAGGCCGGGCTTGCCGATCACGACGCGGATCGGCTCGCTGGGGACAGGGGTGTGCGTGGTCATGGTGCCTCCGGGATCCGTATACCGTGATCAAGCTTGACCGGATCCGATCGACATCCGCCACGGGCGGCCGGTGGATTCGCAGCAGATGTCGCAATGGCCCGGAATGGTTTCCCGTCGCATTCCTGCCTTGCGCCGAGGCGACGTCCCCTCCCGGTGATCACCGGCGCCCGGCCGGGGGATGGTGGGCAGGCGACACCATTCCGTCGCGCCCCGGCTCAACCCGCTGTGCCATTGACTGGCTCAAGTGACCGACCGCAGAAGGTTGTTGTCCGGAACATCCGAGCGGTCCAGCGAAGGAGCAACCATGGGCGTGCCGGGTCGGTACCCGTTCGATGCCGGGATCCACCCGACCGGCTACACCACCAAGGTGTGGACGATGCGCCAGCTCGCCGGGCTGCGCAGCGCGACGACGACCAACGAGCGGTTCAAGTACCTGCTCGGGCTCGGCGAGACCGGTCTGTCGCTCGCCTTCGACCTGCCCACCCAGCTCGGGCTCGACCCGGACGACCCCCGCGCCTTCGGCGAGGTCGGCCGCACCGGCGTCTCCATCGCCACGGTCGACGACCTGGCCGAGGTCTTCCGCGACATCCCGCTCGACCAGGTCTCCGTCTCGATGACCATCAACGCGACCGCGCCGATGCTGCTCGCCATGTGGGTGGTGGCGGCCGAGGAGTCCGGAGTCGACCCGGCGAAGCTCCGCGGCACGCTGCAGAACGAGATGCTGAAGGAGTTCCTCGCCCGCAAGGCGTTCGTCTTCGACATCGACACCAGCATGCGTTACTCCCTGGACGTGCTGGAGCACTGCATCCACCACCTGCCGGGGGTCAACGGGGTCTCGTTGTCCGGCGGGCACGCCCGGGAGGCCGGCGCCAACCGCAGCCTCGAAGTGGCCTGCGGCATCGCCGACGCGGAGACGTACCTGGAGGGCATGATGGCCCGCGGCCTCTCCGCCGACGCGGTGGCCCGGCGCTTCAGCTTCATCTTCGGCGCCCACATGGAGCTCCTCGCCGAGGCCGCGAAGTACCGCGTCGCGCGGTCCGTGTACGCGCGCCGGCTGAAGGAGCGCTACGGCGCCACCGACGAGCGGGCGATGCGCATGCGTATCCAGGTCAACACCTTCGGCTCGGCGCTCGCCCAGCAGGAGCCGCTGAACAATGTCGTCCGGGCCACCCTCCAGGCGCTGGCCGCGGTGCTCGGCGGAGTCCAGTCACTGCACGTGTGCAGCTTCGACGAGGCGCACCAGACCCCCGGCGAGCTCGGCGCCCGGATCGCCCTGCGGACCCACCAGATCCTCGCCCACGAGACGGACGTCGCCCGTCACGTCGACCCGCTCGGCGGCTCGGCGGTGATCGAGCAGATCACCGCCGAGCTCACCGCGGAGGTCGAGGACTGGCTGCAGCGGATCGAGGACCACGGCGGCATGCTCGGCTGCATCCGCAGCGGATGGCTGGAGGGCGAGGTCGAGGAGCTCGCCTACCGGGACGGCGGCCCCAGCGTCGGCGTCACCGACGAGCTCCGCTCGGACCTCGAACGGGAGATCCTGCGCCGGGAGCGCCACGAGGCGCCGCAGGCCGTCGAGCGGACCACCGAGCGCCGCGAGTGCGGCGCCGAACTGGCCCGGCTCCGGGAGGCCGCCCTGAGCGGAGCCAACGTCCTGCCGGCCCTGATCGACGCGGCCCGCGCCCGCGCCACCATCGGCGAGATGCGCGAGGCCATGACCCCCGAGGACTCCCTCCCGGCCGCGGCCGGCACCGGCACCGTCTGACCGGCGCGGTCGGTGGGCCTGCTGCGATTCGCTGGGCCCGTCCGGCGGCAGGCCCCACGACCGCAGCGGCCGCCGCCGGTGGAGGCGGGCCGGGATTTGCCTCTGGCCCCCGGGCGACCTACTGTTTCCTAGTCGCTCGGCAGGGAGCACCGGACACGCATCGGCGCGGACGGTCCCGGAGCGGCCAATCCCTCGAAACACCACTGCCCGGTTCGGGCCGTGTCGCGTTCTGCCTTTTCGGCGTCGCGGCTCGGGTCCTGTTCGGCATGCGCGTTTATATGGATTGCGGTCGGATTCGCCTTGCGGGGCGGGGATCGGCTAGAGTTTGAAATGTCGGACGGGGCATCAAGCCGCAGAAGACAGCAGCGAGTTGGATGAGCGAAGCGCCGGAAACGGCACGGAAAACATCTGATAAGCTGGAAACACGAAAGAACGAAGCGCCCGGAGGGCCGGTGTGAAAGCCGCCTGAAGGAAGTGTCCGTTCCTTGAGAACTCAACAGCGTGCCAAAAGTCAACGCCAGATATGTTGAAATCCCCGGCCTCGATCACTTGATCGGGGTTGGAGATTCCTTTTGAAGTAAAACACTAGCGAGGACGCAGTGCGCGGGGCCGCCCTATTCCGGTGGTTGCCGTGCCGCTCGACGCGAGTGCAGCTCGACCGCTTTTCATTAAGCACTGTCGAGAAGACATTCACGGAGAGTTTGATCCTGGCTCAGGACGAACGCTGGCGGCGTGCTTAACACATGCAAGTCGAACGGTGAAGCCCTTCGGGGTGGATCAGTGGCGAACGGGTGAGTAACACGTGGGCAATCTGCCCTGCACTCTGGGACAAGCCCTGGAAACGGGGTCTAATACCGGATATGACCACGGTCCGCATGGACTGTGGTGTAAAGCTCCGGCGGTGCAGGATGAGCCCGCGGCCTATCAGCTTGTTGGTGGGGTAATGGCCTACCAAGGCGACGACGGGTAGCCGGCCTGAGAGGGCGACCGGCCACACTGGGACTGAGACACGGCCCAGACTCCTACGGGAGGCAGCAGTGGGGAATATTGCACAATGGGCGAAAGCCTGATGCAGCGACGCCGCGTGAGGGATGACGGCCTTCGGGTTGTAAACCTCTTTCAGCAGGGAAGAAGCGCAAGTGACGGTACCTGCAGAAGAAGCACCGGCTAACTACGTGCCAGCAGCCGCGGTAATACGTAGGGTGCGAGCGTTGTCCGGAATTATTGGGCGTAAAGAGCTCGTAGGCGGCCTGTCGCGTCGGATGTGAAAGCCCGGGGCTTAACCCCGGGTCTGCATTCGATACGGGCAGGCTAGAGTGTGGTAGGGGAGATCGGAATTCCTGGTGTAGCGGTGAAATGCGCAGATATCAGGAGGAACACCGGTGGCGAAGGCGGATCTCTGGGCCATTACTGACGCTGAGGAGCGAAAGCGTGGGGAGCGAACAGGATTAGATACCCTGGTAGTCCACGCCGTAAACGTTGGGAACTAGGTGTTGGCGACATTCCACGTCGTCGGTGCCGCAGCTAACGCATTAAGTTCCCCGCCTGGGGAGTACGGCCGCAAGGCTAAAACTCAAAGGAATTGACGGGGGCCCGCACAAGCAGCGGAGCATGTGGCTTAATTCGACGCAACGCGAAGAACCTTACCAAGGCTTGACATATGCCGGAAACGGCCAGAGATGGTCGCCCCCTTGTGGTCGGTATACAGGTGGTGCATGGTTGTCGTCAGCTCGTGTCGTGAGATGTTGGGTTAAGTCCCGCAACGAGCGCAACCCTTGTTCTGTGTTGCCAGCATGCCTTTCGGGGTGATGGGGACTCACAGGAGACTGCCGGGGTCAACTCGGAGGAAGGTGGGGACGACGTCAAATCATCATGCCCCTTATGTCTTGGGCTGCACACGTGCTACAATGGTCGGTACAAAGGGCTGCGATGCCGCGAGGCGGAGCGAATCCCAAAAAGCCGGCCTCAGTTCGGATTGGGGTCTGCAACTCGACCCCATGAAGTTGGAGTTGCTAGTAATCGCAGATCAGCATGCTGCGGTGAATACGTTCCCGGGCCTTGTACACACCGCCCGTCACGTCACGAAAGTCGGTAACACCCGAAGCCGGTGGCCTAACCCGTAAGGGGAGGAGCCGTCGAAGGTGGGACCAGCGATTGGGACGAAGTCGTAACAAGGTAGCCGTACCGGAAGGTGCGGCTGGATCACCTCCTTTCTAAGGAGCACATGGCCGCTTGCAGGCGAATGTTCTGCACGGTCGCTCATGGGTGGAACGTTGACTATTCGGCACAGGAAGAGATCGGGTCACAAGTACTGCCTTCGGGCGTGGAACGTGGGTTCGGGATTGACTGTGTCGGGCACGTTGTTGGGTCCTGAGGGAACGGCCGTATGGTCGTTGCTTCAGTGATGCCGGTCTCACTTGAGGCAGCCCGTTCGGGGTTGTTGATGGTGGGTGACTGGTCGTTGTTTGAGAACTGCACAGTGGACGCGAGCATCTGTGGCCAAGTTTTTAAGGGCGCACGGTGGATGCCTTGGCACCAGGAACCGATGAAGGACGTGGGAGGCCACGATAGTCCCCGGGGAGCCGTCAACCAGGCTTTGATCCGGGGGTTTCCGAATGGGGAAACCCGGCAGTCGTCATGGGCTGTCACCCATACCTGAACACATAGGGTATGTGGAGGGAACGCGGGGAAGTGAAACATCTCAGTACCCGCAGGAAGAGAAAACAACCGTGATTCCGGGAGTAGTGGCGAGCGAAACCGGATGAGGCTAAACCATCAGCGTGTGAGACCCGGCAGGGGTTGCGCTGGTGGGGTCGTGGGATTTTTCTTGATCGGTCTGCCGGCCGGTCGACGAGTCAGAAACCGTATGGGTAGTCGAAGGACATGCGAAAGGTCCGGCGTAGAGGGTAAGACCCCCGTAGACGAAATCTGTACGGCTCGTTTGAAGAACTCCCAAGTAGCACGGGGCCCGAGAAATCCCGTGTGAATCTGGCGGGACCACCCGCTAAGCCTAAATATTCCCTGGTGACCGATAGCGGATAGTACCGTGAGGGAATGGTGAAAAGTACCGCGGGAGCGGAGTGAAATAGTACCTGAAACCGTGTGCCTACAAGCCGTGGGAGCGTCGGACATGCAGCTTGCTGTGTGTCTCGTGACTGCGTGCCTTTTGAAGAATGAGCCTGCGAGTTTGCGGTGTGTAGCGAGGTTAACCCGTGTGGGGTAGCCGTAGCGAAAGCGAGTCCGAATAGGGCGTTTCAGTTGCATGCCCAAGACCCGAAGCGGAGTGATCTAGCCATGGGCAGGTTGAAGCGGAGGTAAGACTTCGTGGAGGACCGAACCCACCAGGGTTGAAAACCTGGGGGATGACCTGTGGTTAGGGGTGAAAGGCCAATCAAACTCCGTGATAGCTGGTTCTCCCCGAAATGCATTTAGGTGCAGCGTCACGTGTTTCTTGCCGGAGGTAGAGCACTGGATAGGCGATGGGCCTCACCGGGTTACTGACCTTAGCCAAACTCCGAATGCCGGTAAGTGAGAGCGTGGCAGTGAGACTGTGGGGGATAAGCTCCATGGTCGAGAGGGAAACAGCCCAGAACACCGACTAAGGTCCCTAAGCGTGTGCTAAGTGGGAAAGGATGTGGAGTCGCAGAGACAACCAGGAGGTTGGCTTAGAAGCAGCCACCCTTGAAAGAGTGCGTAATAGCTCACTGGTCAAGTGATTCCGCGCCGACAATGTAGCGGGGCTCAAGCACATCACCGAAGTCGTGTCATTGCAGCATATAGGGCCAACGCCTGCTGTGATGGGTAGGGGAGCGTCGTGTGCCGGGTGAAGCGGCGGTGGAAACCAGTCGTGGACGGTACACGAGTGAGAATGCAGGCATGAGTAGCGATACAAGAGTGAGAAACTCTTGCGCCGATTGACCAAGGGTTCCTGGGTCAAGCTGATCTGCCCAGGGTAAGTCGGGACCTAAGGCGAGGCCGACAGGCGTAGTCGATGGACAACGGGTTGATATTCCCGTACCCGCTTTGAAGCGCCAACGCTGAACCAGGTGATGCTAAGGCCGTGAAGCCGGCCCGGAGTCTTCGGACAAAGGGACGTGGTGGAGCCGCCGGACCAAGTCTGTATTAGGTGAGCGATGGGGTGACGCAGGAAGGTAGTCCAGCCCGGGCGGTGGTTGTCCCGGGGTAAGGGTGTAGGGCGTTGTGTAGGCAAATCCGCACAACAATAGCCTGAGACCTGATGCCGAGCCGATTGTGGTGAAGTGGATGATCCTATGCTGTCGAGAAAAGCCTCTAGCGAGTTTCATGGCGGCCCGTACCCCAAACCGACTCAGGTGGTCAGGTAGAGAATACCGAGGCGTTCGGGTGAACTATGGTTAAGGAACTCGGCAAAATGCCCCCGTAACTTCGGGAGAAGGGGGCCATTCCTGGTGACGAGTCTTGCACTCCGAGCTGGGGGTGGCCGCAGAGACCAGCGAGAAGCGACTGTTTACTAAAAACACAGGTCCGTGCGAAGCCGTAAGGCGATGTATACGGACTGACGCCTGCCCGGTGCTGGAACGTTAAGGGGACCGGTTAGCTCTGATTCGTCGGGGCGAAGCTGAGAACTTAAGCGCCAGTAAACGGCGGTGGTAACTATAACCATCCTAAGGTAGCGAAATTCCTTGTCGGGTAAGTTCCGACCTGCACGAATGGCGTAACGACTTCTCGACTGTCTCAACCATAGGCCCGGTGAAATTGCATTACGAGTAAAGATGCTCGTTTCGCGCAGCAGGACGGAAAGACCCCGGGACCTTTACTATAGCTTGATATTGGTGTTCGGTTCGGCTTGTGTAGGATAGGTGGGAGACTTTGAAGCAGCAACGCCAGTTGTTGTGGAGTCGTCGTTGAAATACCACTCTGGTCGTGCTGGATGTCTAACCTGGGTCCGTGATCCGGATCAGGGACAGTGTCTGGTGGGTAGTTTAACTGGGGCGGTTGCCTCCTAAAGAGTAACGGAGGCGCCCAAAGGTTCCCTCAGCCTGGTTGGCAATCAGGTGTTGAGTGTAAGTGCACAAGGGAGCTTGACTGTGAGACTGACGGGTCGAGCAGGGACGAAAGTCGGGACTAGTGATCCGGCGGTGGCTTGTGGAAGCGCCGTCGCTCAACGGATAAAAGGTACCCCGGGGATAACAGGCTGATCTTCCCCAAGAGTCCATATCGACGGGATGGTTTGGCACCTCGATGTCGGCTCGTCGCATCCTGGGGCTGGAGTAGGTCCCAAGGGTTGGGCTGTTCGCCCATTAAAGCGGTACGCGAGCTGGGTTTAGAACGTCGTGAGACAGTTCGGTCCCTATCCGCTGTGCGCGTAGGAGTGTTGAGAAGGGCTGTCCCTAGTACGAGAGGACCGGGACGGACGAACCTCTGGTGTGCCAGTTGTCCTGCCAAGGGCATGGCTGGTTGGCTACGTTCGGGAGGGATAACCGCTGAAAGCATCTAAGCGGGAAGCCTGCTTCGAGATGAGCACTCCCACCTCCTTGAGAGGGTAAGGCTCCCAGTAGACGACTGGGTTGATAGGCCGGATATGGAAGCCCTGTAAGGGGTGGAGTTGACCGGTACTAATAGGCCGAGGGCTTGTCCTCAGTTGCTCGCGTCCACTGTGTTGTTCTGAAACAACGACCCCCATGACATGGCCTGTCGTGGGTGCGGTGATAAGTTTCATAGTGTTTCGGTGGTCATAGCGTGAGGGAAACGCCCGGTTACATTCCGAACCCGGAAGCTAAGCCTCACAGCGCCGATGGTACTGCAGGGGGGACCCTGTGGGAGAGTAGGACGCCGCCGAACAATCATTCCAGAAAGACCCCCTCCGGATTCCGGAGGGGGTCTTTCTGCATGTACGGGGCTATTCGCTGCGTGCTCCGGTGCACACCGTCGCGGTCGGTGGCCGGCGGGAGCGCCGTGTCACGGCCCGCCGCGCCCGCGCCCGACTGGACGGCCTGCACGGTCTGCCTGCCCGCTCTGCCGTCGGCCGCAGAACCTTCGCGTTTCGGCCGGAGCTGCCTGATCGGCCGTCAAGCCGCCTTTCCCGTCGGCCGATTGGCCTTTCGCTGTGCGAGCGCCACCACGGGAAGCGGCTGCTCGGAGGGGGTCCGCCCGAGGAAGGGCCCGGGCTGAAGCTAGGATGATGCATACCCTCCTAGCTCGAAAGATGGACTTGTGACTGTCAACGACGACGTGTTCACGGACTGGAAGAACCGCGAGGAGATCGCGGAGTCGATGATTCCGATCATCGGCCGACTGCACCGGGAAAAGGACGTCACCGTCCTGCTGCACAGCCGCTCCCTGGTGAACAAGTCGGTGGTCAGCATTCTGAAGACCCACCGGTTCGCCCGCCAGATAGCCGGGGAGGAGCTCTCGGTCACCGAGACGCTGCCGTTCCTTCAGGCGCTCACCACGCTGGACCTCGGTCCCTCGCAGATCGACATCGGCATGCTCGCCGCCACCTACGGTGCGGACGACCACGGCCTGTCGGTCGAGGAGTTCACCGCCCGCGCGGTGGCCGGTGCCACGGGTGACGACAAGATCGAGCGCTCCGGCTCGCGCGACGTCGTGCTCTACGGCTTCGGCCGCATCGGCCGGCTCGTCGCCCGTCTGCTGATCGAGAAGGCCTCGGACAACGGCCTGCGGCTCCGGGCCATCGTGGTCCGCCAGGGTGGCGACCAGGACATCGTGAAGCGCGCCTCGCTGCTGCGTCGCGACTCCATCCACGGGCAGTTCCAGGGCACCATCACCGTCGACGAGGCGACCAGCACGATCGTCGCCAACGGCAACGCGATCAAGGTGATCTACGCCAACGACCCGTCCGAGGTCGACTACACGGCGTACGGCATCAAGGACGCCATCCTGATCGACAACACCGGGAAGTGGCGCGACCGCGAGGGTCTGTCGAAGCACCTCCGCCCGGGCATCGACAAGGTCGTCCTGACCGCCCCGGGCAAGGGCGACGTCCCGAACATCGTGCACGGCGTCAACCACGACACGATCAAGCCGGACGAGCAGATCCTGTCCTGCGCCTCCTGCACCACCAACGCGATCGTCCCGCCGCTGAAGGCGATGGACGACCAGTACGGTGTGCTGCGCGGTCACGTGGAGACGGTCCACTCGTTCACCAATGACCAGAACCTGCTGGACAACTACCACAAGGCCGACCGTCGCGGCCGCTCGGCGCCGCTGAACATGGTGATCACCGAGACCGGTGCCGCCTCGGCCGTCGCCAAGGCGCTGCCGGAGCTCAAGGCCAAGATCACCGGCAGCTCGATCCGCGTGCCGGTGCCGGACGTCTCGATCGCCATCCTGAACCTGCAGCTGGCCCGTGAGACCAACCGCGAGGACGTCCTGGAGTACCTCCGGGAGATCTCGCTGACCTCGCCGCTGCGGCGCCAGATCGACTTCACCACCGCCCCCGACGCGGTGTCGAACGACTTCATCGGCTCGCGCCACGCCTCGATCGTCGACGCCGGCGCCACCAAGGTCGAGGGCGACAACGCGATCCTCTACCTGTGGTACGACAACGAGTTCGGCTACTCCTGCCAGGTCATCCGGGTCGTCCAGCACGTCTCCGGCGTCGAGTACCCGACCTTCCCCGCCCCGGCGGTCTGATCGGCGAAGACTCCCCACCGCGGGGCGGCCACCGGTTCTCCGGTGGCCGCCCCGCGGGCGTTCCCGGGCGCGGGGTGCCCTTTCGGGCGGGGTGACCCGCGGGCTTTCCCGCAGACTCCCGCGGAACCCTGAATGCTCTCTTGACGGTGGCATGCCAGTGTCGGGAGGATGCCCGGGTTGTTCGACCGGGTGGAGGAGGGGACGCCGTGGCTGTCCGTACGCTGATTCGCCGGGCCGGCCGGGTGGCCGGGGCCCTGGTGCTGGTGCTGGCCGGGGCGGTGGCCGCGGCCGGGCCGGCGCAGGCCGACTTCGGGACCGACTATCACGACCCGGTCAGTGCGGCGAAGCCGCTGACCAGGCCGGACACCCCGGCGTGCACGGTGGAGGTGATGCACGACCGGGCGTTCCAGGACGGATACGGGAACCCGCCGGACACGCCGTACACGGCGACGGTCGCGCCGCCCGCCGGGTGTGCCGGGCCGTGGTCGGCGGTGGTGCTGGACCTGCACGGGCAGGTGGCCGGGCGGCAGTTCGACCGGCTGTTCGGGGTGCGGGTCGGCGGGGTGCAGGTGTTGCTCTCGTCCACGCCGGAGCCGTCCAAGGACGGCATCGAGTGGGCCGTCGAGCGGGACGTCACGCGGTACGCGCCGCTCTTCGCGGCCGGGCCGCAGCCGTTCTCCTTCGACCTCGCCAACGTCACGGACGCCACCTACACCGGGGTCTTCCGGATCTCGGCGAGCCTCACCTTCTACGCCACCTCGCCGCGTTGGCCGGCCGCCCGCACCGCGGACCAGGTGCTCACCACCGGGGCGTTCGGGCTGACCCAGGCCGCCCCGACGGCGGCGCGCGAACTCACCTTCCCGCCGAACCTGGAGCGGCTGACCGCCGAGGTGTACGCGCGGGGCGGGGGAGCGTGCGAGGAGTTCGCGTACGCCTCCGCGCCCGACGAGTTCGTGCGCGCCAATCCGGGGATCGGGGCCTGCGGGAAGGGGCCGTTCCGGGAGCTGCGGCTGAGCATCGACGGGCGGACGGCCGGCGCCGTCTGGCCGTACCCCGTGATCTACACCGGCGGCTGGGACCCACTGCTCTGGCGGCCCACCCCCGGCATCTTCGCCTTCGACCTGCCCGCCTACCGGATCGACCTCACCCCGTACGTCGGCCTGCTGCTGGACGGGCGCCCGCATGTGGTGGGGGTCACCGTCAACGCCGCCGAGGCGCAGGGCAACGACCTCTGGAGCGGGCAGGTCAACCTCTTCGCCGACGTGGACCACGGTGCCGCGCGTACCACCGGCCAGCTCACCGAGTACCGGGTCGCTCCGGAGGCCGCCGTCAGCACGGCGCTGACCGACCGGGGCGGGGGCAGTGGCGACTGGCGCGTCACCGCGGCTCGGCACGACCTGGCCCGCGGCTGGGTGCAGACCTCGCACGGGCGGGTCACCACCGAAGTCCGGGACGACCTGGCGTTCGGCTCGACCCAGCGACTGCGTGACAGCGGGAACGACCTGACGCTGCACAACCGCACCGACCTCACCCGGACCACCGCCACCCGGGGCGGAGGCCCGTACCGGACGAGCACCGTGCACGAGGGCGAGCCGCTGGACGTCAGCTACCTGGTGACGCGGGACGCAGCCGGCAACAGCGACCAGCGGACGGCGATGGACCTCGGCTACCACCGCGATGCCACCGCCACCGTCGGCGGCCGGACCACCGAGCGCTCCGGCGTCGACCACACCCTGCGCCCGACCGCGCACCGGCACGACGGCGACTCCACCGTCCGGACCGGCGGCTCGGTCGAGGACTACCGCAGCACGGGGCCGGACGGCCCGTACCACCGTGCCGTCACCACCGTCGACGGCTGGCCGGTGGGGTAGCAGCGACAGCCGGGACGAGAGCGGCGGGAAGTACCGGGCGTGGGGATGTTGGGCGGCTGTTAACCCCCGTGTGACCTGGTGCTTCCCGCTTCGGCCTGCCCGGACGGGTCGAATGATCACGGGGTGGTGGGCGGTCCGGGCAGAGCTGTTCCGAGGCGCGGACGGCTGTAACAAATGGTCTATACCAATGCGGTACTGTGGCGGCCGGAGCTGTCAGATCCACGGCTGTGGGGGCCACATGACTGTCCAACATCTCTCTCCTCCTGCGCATCGTTCGGAGTCTCCTTCGCATCGTCCGGACCCTTCGTCGCACCTTCCGCAACCTCCTTCCGACCAGGAGCTCTACTGGTACTTCGGACCGCAGCGGCGGTGGGTGCTCGTCGCCACCTCGCTCGCCTTCGTCCTCACCGCCGTCACGATGCTGACCTTCGCGCTGCGGACGCCGGCCCTCTGGGCCTTCCTCGCGGTGCTCGGGCTCAACGTCGTCGCCCTCGTCATCTCCTCCGTCAACAGCCTGCGCCAGCGCCGCCTGACCAGGCAGTCGCACGAAGTGCTGGTGCACGCCTGGAACCCCGGCGAGCTGCCGACCGTCGACCTCTACCTGCCGACCTGCGGTGAACCGCTCGACGTGCTGGAGAACGCCTACCGCGCGGTCGGCGCCCTCGACTGGCCCGGCGCGCTGACCGTCTGGGTGCTGGACGACGCCGACCGCGCCGAGGTCGCCGACCTGGCGGCCGCCCACGGGTACGCGTACGTGGTGCGCCCCGACCGGGGCCACCTCAAGAAGGCCGGCAACCTCAACCACGCGCTCACCGTCAGCCGGGCCGAGTACATCGCCATCCTGGACGCCGACTTCGCGCCCCGGCCGGACTTCCTGCGCCACCTCGTGCCGTACTTCGCCGACCCGCGGATCGGCATCGTGCAGAGCCCGCAGTGCTTCGACACCGACGAGACGATGAGCTGGATCCAGCGCGCCGCCGGCTCGGCGCAGGAGTGGTTCTTCCGCTGGATCCAGCCCTCCCGGGACGCCAGCGACGCCGCGATCTGCTGCGGCAGCAACGCCGTCTACCGGCGCACGGCCATCGACGCGGCCGGCGGCTTCGCCAAACTCGACCACAGCGAGGACCTGTTCACCGGGCTCGGCCTGTACGAGCAGGGGTACCGGACCCTCTACGTTCCGGTGCTGGTCGCCAAGGGCACCTCGCCCGACACCCTGGCCTCCTTCGTCAACCAGCAGTACCGCTGGGCGATGGGCAACCTGCACCTGCTCGGCTCGCCCGTGCTGAAGCGGATCGGCGCGCCCTGGCGGATGCGGCTCTGCTTCCAGGAGGGCATCGTCGGCTACCTGGCCGCGGTGGTGAACACCTTCGCCGCCCCGCTGCCGCCGCTGGTGATGATGTTCTGGTACCCGGACGAGATCCGGCCGTGGCACGTGCTGCCGCTGCTCGCGCCGCTCTGGCTCTGGCACGTGCTGCTGCCCCGGATCAGCCGGACCCGCTGGCGGATCGAGGTGATCCGCGCCAACGTCCTGATGAGCGTCGCCGCGGGCGCCGCCTTCTGGCACACCCTGCGCGGCCGCAGCGCCGCCTGGGTGCCCACCGGCGCGGGCCGGGCCAAGCCCGGCGGACTGGCCCGGCGGGTGGTGCTGTTCTCGCTCGGCTGGCTGATCGCCTCGCTCGGCGCCGCCACGGCCGGCCTCGCCCTCGCCGTCGCCCGCAACGGCTGGGAGCCCACCTGGGGCCTCGGCCTCTACGTCGCCGTCCAGGCCCAGATCGGCCTCCCGCTGATCCGGGACCTCGTGGGCGAGATCAGGGGGGACGCCCGAAGCAGTGCGTCCACCAGTGCGTCCACCACCGCGGTGAGCCGCGTCGGCATGCTCCCCCGGCGCTGGCCGGAAGGGCTGGCCGCCACCGCCCTGCTCGTGCTCACCGCCCTGCTCGCCTCCGGCTGGGTCCGCCCGATGCTGCCCTGGCTGGGTTGAAAGGTCGTCACCACCCATGGACACACCCGCGGTACCGGAAATCCGTCCGGACGCCTACACCATTCCCGGCCCGCCGCCCGGCGGCGCCGGAGCCCGGGGGCCCGTGCCCCGCAGTGCCGTCTCCCGCAGTGCCGCCTCCCGGGGTTCCGACTCCCCGGGCCCGGCGCCCCGGCCGGGGTTCCGGCCCGACATCGAGGGCCTGCGCGCGGTCGCCCTGCTCGCCGTCCTCGCCTTCCACGCCTCCGTCCCCGGCCTGGCCGGCGGCTTCGTCGGCGTGGACGTCTTCCTGGTCATCTCCGGCTACCTGATCACCGGCCTGCTGGTGCGCGAGGCCGTCACCACCGGCCGGATCCGGCTCGGTGAGTTCTTCTCCCGGCGGGCCCGGCGCCTGCTGCCCTCCGCCGCCGTCGTGCTCGGCGCGGTCGCGCTGATCGGTGCCTGGCTCACCGTCCCGCTCCGGCGCGCCGACCTGGAGCACGACGTCCTCGCGGCGGCGTTCTCCGTCGCCAACTGGCGCTTCGTCTCCCAGCAGACCGACTACCTGGCGGCCGGCCGGGACGAGAGCCCGCTGCTGCACTTCTGGTCGCTCGCCGTCGAGGAGCAGTTCTACCTCTTCTGGGGGCCGCTGCTCGCGCTCGCCTGCTACCTGGTGCTCCGGGTGGTCCGCAAGGGCCGTACCGACCGCCGGGGCCGGTCCGTCCGGCCCGTGGCGGCCCTGCTCGCCGCGGCCCTGACCGTCGGCTCGTTCGCGCTCTCGCTGCACTGGACGCACGACTCGGTCTCGCTCGCCTACCTCGGCACGCCGTCCCGCGTCTGGCAGTTCGGGGTCGGTGCGCTCCTCGCCCTGCTGCCCTGGCACCTGCTGCGCGGACCGCGGCCGCTGCGCCTGCTCGTCGGCTGGGGCGGCGCCCTCGCCGTGGTCGGCTGCGTGCTCGCGTACGACACCGGGACTCCGTACCCCGGCGTCGCGGCGCTCGTCCCGACGCTCGGCACCGCCGCCGTGATCCTGGCGGGCACCCCCGACCGGGCCGGTGCCACCGCGCCCCTCGGGGTGGACCGGGTGCTCGGCACCCGGGCGCCGCGCGCCCTCGGCCGGCTCTCCTACAACCTCTACCTCTGGCACTGGCCGGTGCTGGTCCTCGCCGGCGCAAAGCTCGGCACCCTCGACTGGCCCGTCAAGGTGGCGCTCACCGCGGCCGCGGCCCTGCCCGCCGCCGCCGTCATGCGCTGGGTCGAACGGCCGCTGCGCCGCAGCCGGACCGTCTCCGAACTCCCGCGCCGCGGGCTCTCGTTGGGGCTCGCCGCGGTGGTCCTCCCGGTGGTGCTCGCGCTGGTGGTCGGCACCGGTACGCTGCGCCTGCTCGGCCCGGCCGCGCCCGTCGACCTCCAGGGGCTGCCGCCCGGCTCGCCCGACGGCACCTCGCTGCTGGTCCGCACCGCCGGCCCGGTGAAGGGCGGCCCGATCGTCCCCGGTGCCGTCCAGGCCCGCCAGGACTTCCCGCCCGACGGCGAGTGCGAGGTCGCACCCGCCACCACCACCAGCCCGGCCTGCCTGTTCGGCGAGACCGGCAGCCCCGACCGGATCGTGCTGCTCGGCGACTCGCACGCCGGCCAGTGGTTCTCCCCGATGCTGGCCATCGCGGCCGAACGCCACTGGGCGCTGCAGGAGTTGGTCAAGCAGGGCTGCCCGCTGCCGGAAATCACCGTGGCCAACCCGCAGTTGGGCCGCACCTACCGCGAGTGCGACACCTGGCGGGCGGACAGCCTGGCCCGGATCCAGCAGGGCCCCAAGCCCCGCCTGATCGCCGTCTCCACCCTCAACCGCTACACCGATGACCGCGAACTCCTGCTCCAGGGATGGGAGAAGACCCTCGCACCGCTGCGCGCGCTCGGCGTGCCGATCGTCTACCTCCAGGACACGCCCGTCCCCGGCACGGACGTCCCCGCCTGCGTCTCCGGCCACACCGACGACCCGGCGGCCTGCGAGTTCGAGCGCGGCCGGGCCCTCTGGGCGGACCCGCTCGCCGAGGAGATCGCCGCCGGGCGCGTCCCCGGCGTCCAGTCGGTCTCCGTCAACCCGGTCGTCTGCCCCGGCAGCGGCCGCAGCTGCCCCGCCGTCCTGGAGCGCATCCTGCTCTACCGGGACGACGCCCACCTGACCAACGTGGCCGCCGTGGTGCTCACCCCGCGGCTGGACCGGCTGCTCACCGAGAGCGGCGCCGTTCCCGCCGTCGGTACCGCTCCCGGCGGTGCCCCGGCCACCGGCCGCCCCGGTGCCGACGGCTGGACCAGGCTGCTGCGCGACGACTTCGACGGCGCCGCCGGCAGCCGCCCCTCCGCCGCCACCTGGCAGTACGACCTGGGTACCTGCTACCCCGGCTGCCCGGCCCCGCAGTGGGGCACCGGCGAGGTCGAGACGATGACCGACTCCACCGACAACGTCCGCCTCGACGGCCGGGGCGCCCTGGAGATCGTCCCCACCCGGGCCGCCGACGGCCGGTGGTCCTCCGGGCGGATCGAGTCCCGCCGTGCCGACTTCACGCCCCCGCCCGGCGGCGTGCTGCGGATCGAGGCCTCGATCGCCCTGCCCGACGTCACCGGCCCTGCCGCCGCGGGCTACTGGCCGGCCTTCTGGACCCTCGGCGCCGACCTGCGCAACGGCTACACCGGCTGGCCCGCCATCGGCGAGCTCGACGTGATGGAGCAGGTCAACGGTCGCGACGCGGTCTTCGGCACCATGCACTGCGGCACCCTGGACGGCGGCCCCTGCCAGGAGCCGAAGGGCCTCGGCTCGGGTGAGCGGCCCTGCCCGGACTGCCGCAGCGGCTTCCACCGCTTCGCCGTGGAGGTCGACCTCACCCCCGGCGCCGAACAGGTCCGCTGGTACCTCGACGGCACCGAGTACCACCGGGTGACGGCCGCCCGCACGGACCGTGCGGCCTGGGACCGGGCCGTGAACCGCGGCCTGTTCCTCATCCTCAACGTGGCCGTCGGGGGCAACCTCCCCGCCGCCTTCGGCGGCACCCCCGGCCCGGCCACCGAGCCCGGCCACCCCATGCGGGTGGACTGGGTGGACGTCTCCGCACGCGGAGCCGCCCACCCCTGACCGGCGCTCCCGCCCGACGGGCCGCCCACCGCCGACCGGCGGGGGCGGCCCGTCGGGCTTTCCGGCATCCCCGCCCCGTCGGGCGTCCGCGGCCGGTCCCCGGTCCGGCGGTGGCTGCCCTGTGGGCGGTTCGGGTGACTCGTCGCGGTGTGTCCGGGACGCGCCCCCGCCCGGTGGCGGCGGGCCGTGTGTATAGCTGGCAGTCGGACCGGACGGCACCACCAACGCCTCGGAGAGGGGAAGCCATGACCCAGTCGCGGGCCAGGGCCGCACAGAGCGCCGCCGAGGTCGTCCAGCGGTTGCGTGAGCACGAGGCCCGGCTGGACCCGCGCGACGGCGTGGCCTGCGTGGACCGGCTGCGCCTGCGGATCAGCGAGCTCACCGGCGAGGGCCTGGCGGCCGGCCGGTTCCACGACCGGGTCTTCGTCGAGCGGCTGGACGTGGCCTTCGCCAATCTCTACCTCGACGCGGTGGACGCCGCCGAGTCCGGCCGCCCGGTGAACGAGGCCTGGCAGCCGCTGTTCGAAGCCAGGGACGACCGGGCGCTCTGGCCGGTCCAGTACGCCCTCGCCGGGCTGAATGCCCACCTCGGCCACGATCTGCCGCTCGCCGTCGTGACCACCTGCATCGAGTGCCGCACCACCCCCGACACCCCACCCGTGCACGCCGACCTGCGCACCGTGGGTGACCTGCTCGCCGAGGCCGAGGTGGAGGCCCGGGCCGCCTTCGAGGCGCAGCTCGACCCGGTCACCGCCCCCGCCGCCGAGCCGCTGAAGCACCTCGTCGAGGGCTTCTCCGTCGCCCGCGCCCGCGACGCCGTCCGGGCCACCACGCAGACCCTCTGGCACGAGCGCAACCTGCGCCCGCTCTTCGACGCCACCCTCACCACCGTGATGGCCGGCACCGCGACGGCCGGCCGGATGCTGCTCACCCCGGTCCTCCCACCTGCCGACCGCACGAGCTGACGCAACGTCAAGTCTGCCAATCCCCAGCCACGTCGAAAGGCCCCGTCATGTCCACCCCGCCCCGCTACGACGACCTGCGCGCCCTGGTGATCAACTGCACGCTCAAGCGCTCGCCCGAGCGCAGCCACACCCAGGGCCTGATCGACCTCAGCACCGGCATCCTGCAGCGCCAGGGCGTCCAGGTCGACGTCCTGCGCGCGGTCGACCACGACATCGCCACCGGCGTCTGGCCCGACATGACCGAGCACGGCTGGGAGACGGACGACTGGCCGATCCTCTACAGCCAGGTGATGGCCGCCGACATCCTCGTCCTGGCCGGCCCGATCTGGCTCGGCGACAACTCCTCGGTGATGAAGCGCGTCATCGAGCGGCTCTACTCCTGCTCCTCGCTGCTCAACGCCGAGGGCCAGTACGCCTACTACGGCCGGGTGGGCGGCTGCCTGATCACCGGGAACGAGGACGGCGCCAAGCACTGCGCGATGAACGTCCTCTACAGCCTCCAGCACCTGGGGTACGTGATCCCGCCGCAGGCCGACGCGGGCTGGATGGGTGAGGCGGGCCCCGGCCCCTCCTACCTCGACCCCGGCTCCGGCGGGCCGGAGAACGACTTCACCAACCGCAACACCACCTTCATGACCTGGAACCTCCTCCACCTCGCCCGCCTGCTCAAGGACGCCGGCGGCATCCCCGCCCACGGCAACCAGCGCTCCGAGTGGGACGCCGGCTGCCGCTTCGACTTCGAGAACCCCGAGCACCGGTGACCTGCCTGATCGGGCGAAAACCTCTCGTGTGCGGCCGTGGCGGGACATGCGACGGCAGCTTCTGCTATCGGATCCCGATGTTCATGACGGCGAGCCGCGAGTCACGCGGGCCTGAGCGCCCCTTTGAACTGGTCGAGGAGGCTCAGGGCGGCCAGGATCCGGGAGACGTGGATCTTGACCGTCTGACCGCCGATGATCACGCCTCGCTGTTGGTCGGGGAGGACGGGAAGAAGCCGGGCCGGCCTCCGCCAGGGCCGGTGAAGCGGTACGTTGTGGCCGAGGAGAGCACGCTGCTCGGCGGGTCGCCGTTCTCGATGACGATGGCCTGGCCGGGGAAGGTCAGCATGTCCTGGTAGAAGTGGTCGACCACATTCGAGGTGATGTCGACGTCCTCTCCTACCGGTTCGCGGTAGGTGACCACGGGGGAGTCGAGGACGACGAAGCCGGGGTGGGGCAGGCCCCCGCTGAGGCAGTACCGGGCGAGGGCGGTTGTGAACGCTGAGTGCAGGACCGAGCGCACACCCTGGCCGCGGCCGGAGCGGGGGCGGCTGCCAGCCCGGACATCCATGCCGTACTGGTCGTACTCAGCGAACTCGACCGAGGGAACTGACCAGGCGTTCAGTGTCCGCCTCAGGACATCGTCGAACTTAGAGAGCACCCGGGCGGGAATGTGGCTGGCGGGCCGCTGGGACCGGACCGCACCCGCCCCGTCGAGCTTGGACCGTCGGTCGTCCAACTCCTCGATTCGCGCGTGGAGTTCGAGCTCGCGTTCGGCGGTTGAGCGGGCCCCCAGGAGTTCGTCCATGTGCGTCCGCAGGGGCGCTAGGCGCTCCTCGGCCTTGGAGATCTCGGTGTCGAGCTCTCTGGCCCGCAGGAGCAGGACGCCCCTTCGTCCGACGAGCTCGTCCAGCTGGGTCCGCAGGTCAGCGATGGTCGGGAGGAGATCGGCGAGGAGCGAGCCGGTCTTGGCGGCTTCAGCTTCGACGGCCGCGTGCAGTTGGGTCGTCTCCTGCTCCCCATGGCCGTGGTGTTGGTGTTCCGGTTCGGCGCCGCAGAACACGCAGGTGCCGACGCGGAAGTAGCCGAGGATGCTGCCGGCTTCGCTGACCATCGCGAGCCGGTCGAGGTCGGAGCGGTACTGCTGTTCCAGCAGCCCGAATCGGGTGAGCAGGTCGTGGACCTCGGCTAGGCGGGACTCGACGGCGGCGAGCTCCTGCGCGGCATTCATGCGGGCGGAGACCGCGCCGACGTGGCGGTCGGTGATTACCCGAAGGGAACGGGACTGGCCGTCGATGGTGGTCTGGATCCGCGTCAGTCGTTCGCGCAGCTGGGAGGCGTTCTCCCTGGTCGTCAGCTTGGCGGAGAGTTCGACGACGATCTGGTCGAGGAGCCCGATCTGGCCCTTGTGAACCCGGCGCTGTTCAGCGTTCGGACCGGTGTCGACCACCGGGTCGTCCTCGCCGGTCAGCAGGTACTTCATCACCGAGGCGGCAGCGGTCTTGCCGTTCGCTGCGTTCGACCGCAGGACAGGGGAGAGGGCGTCGCCCATGCGGGTCTCGGTCACCAGAGACAGGTACACGAGGTCGGCAAGGGACAGTCCGCGAGTACCGCCGGCGTCGTTCTTACGGATTCGGGTGTCGGCATAACCGAGTTCTGCGAGGAGCATGGCGGAGAGGCTGCGAGAGCTGCCCGAGCGATGGACCGCGGTCAGTTCCCGGTCGGACCTCCGGGTGACCAGGTCGCGCAGGTCCTCGTAGTGGACGGCGACAGTGCCAGCGCCCGGTCGCCGGACCAGGGTGATTGGCGCCCCGTCCGGCAGCTTCAGCCCGAGGAGGATCTGGCTGTAACCCTCGGCTTCGGGGATGAGTGGCAGACGCGCACCACCGAGCATGTACTCGACGGACTCGACGATAAAGGACTTGCCGGTGTCGGATGCGCCGTAGATGACGGTGAGTTCGGCGCCGAAGGCCACGCTGGCGGTGGGCCTTCCGGAGCCCGCGTACGTCAGGTGGGTCAGTCGCAGGTCATCCACGGGGAACCTCGGGGGGTAGGGGCGTCTCGGCGGGGCGGTTGAGCAGCGCACGGGTGTCAGCCCGCACGTCGGCGCCGGGCGCGTACTGGTGGACAGCCCACTCGGCGCGCTCGCGCAGGCGCTCGACGTACGGGGCTTCGAGAAGTTCGACGAACGCGGGCCCTCGCTCCGTCGCGCGGTAGACGAGGCCATCGTCCGTGGGTTCCAGCCGGGCCAGCTCGGCGCGGATCAGGACGAGCAATGCCTTCTCCAACAGGCCTCGCTTCGCGCCCAGTTCGCCGGACCGGGCGGGTAGGTCGGGATGAAGGCTGGGTGGGCCGTCGAAATCCCCGCTGTGCAGCAGCGCGTAGTCGAGGAGGGTGATCTGGGCCAGATCCAGGGGTTCGGGATGGCTCTCGGCGAGGAGGACCAGTGCACGCATCCCGACCTCGAGGGGGCTGTTCAGCGGATTCACGCGGCACCTCCGCGGCACCAGGTCAAACGGTCGGCGTTCGCCAGGTGGTGGCAGACCCCCTTGCGGTCCAGCGGTCGCACGAACTCGGTGAGGATCGTCTTGGTGAGCTCGACGTTCCCGGAGGCGGCCAGGACCGCCTGCATGCGGTCGTATCCGAACTCGAACCTGCCGGCTGCGACCTCGACCACGATGTCGTGGACGTCGTCGAGGACGGCGTCGAAGTGCCCGTCCGAGGTCGAGTCGCGGGCGAACAGGCGCAGTGATTCCGCGCTGTAGAAGGCCTCACGCTGCCTGCGCAGGTGATTCCGCGCCTCGTCGTGCTCGGCGATGCGGTCAAGGGTATTGGCCTGCTCGCCCCAGACTTCGCCGTACGCTCGCACCAATTGCTGGATGTAACGGGCCTCCGTCGGGGCGTGGGCGTCAGGCGGAAGCATCCTTCGCGGACGTGGTGCCGGGGGTTGGGGGAATCGCACCGCCCAGTGCGGGGTGGTCTGGTGCAACGACAACATGTCGTCCAGGTCCAGGGTGGTGAACATGGAGAAGTCCGTGGCTTCGGCGAGCTCCTGGAGTTCGCGCCGTTTCTCGGGGGTGAGCGACGCGATGACGGGATCGCTGGTGGAAGCCAGTTCTTTGAGGAATTCGGCTTGGGACTCACTGCGCTTAGACAAGCGCCGGACGAGGCTGGGGCCAATGATCGGTGCGACGAAGACGTACTGCTGGGGCATGGTGAAGTACCCGCCAACCACCGACGCGAACATCTTGCGGATCTCCGGAGCGGCCTTCGACCACGTCAGGGCTTCCCCGTAGTGCTTGCACTGGTAGTTGTGCCAGGTGCCTTCAAGCCCGTATGGGGTCAGGTAGCCGGCGACATCGACTCCGTGATCCCCGGAACCGCCGTGCCGTTGCACCGCGACGTACTTGGTCGTCAGGGCGGGAACCCACTCCTTGACGAACTCCTCGAACTCGTCAGGGTCGTACGAGAAGACGATCTTCTTCGGGGACGGTACGGCATGGGTTCTCAGCCAGGGGCCGATGAGGGTGAGCGGCGGCGGTTCGCTGTCGTCCGCCCCGATGTCGACACCGTCAGACACTTCTCCCAACCCCCCGAGTCCCGCGCATCCGTGACCAGTCGATCACTCGGGGTCAAGTGATATCACTACTGCCCCGGTTGAGAGAAGAGTACGAACCAGGACTGACTGATCGTCCGACCCCTCACGAGCGACCGGGCGTCTGCGGAGAGCGGTTGGCCTCTGAATGTGCCGTGCAGCGAACCGGTTTGAGTCAGGGGGATATGGGGGGCTTGTGGCTCACCTTCACGAGATGAAGGCCTCACGCCAGCACCTGATTTGCCGTCTGTCCCCACTACGACGACGCGTCGCTGCTCGACCTTTCCGGGCTCGCGGAGTACGGGACCATCGCCTACTCTGCTAACGGCGCCTGGGTTCAGTGAGCGTTGTCCTGCGGGCTGGCGCGCAGATCGGTGAGCGCCTGGATGGCTCGGTCAACGCCGGCGGCAATGGCCTGACGGAAAGCCAACTCGGCTCCGACACGGTCCCCGGCTGCCCGGCGGAGCTGCCCCAAGGTGAGGAGGGCTTCGGCGTGTCCCTTGACGACCAGGGTGCGGAGAAGCAGTTCGGCACTCTCCCGATGTCCGTTCGCCGCACGGACACGGGCGAGCGTTTGCACGGTTTCGTGGGAGCTGTTCGCCAGCTCCTCGGCAGCCCGTCCCTGTCCGGCGAGTTCGAGAACCCGGACCAGGCCGTGGGCGGCGTACGACTGGTCGTCACGGAGCGCTCGTCGGTAGAGGCGTCCAGCGCGGCGGAGGTCACCCTGCTTCTCCCGGAGGTTGGCAAGGTCGAGCAGGATCCAGGTCATGCCCAGGTTGTAGGCGTGCCAGTACAGCCCTGCGGCGGCGCGATGGTTGCCCTCGGAGGCGTGCTTCATTCCCAGCCCGCGCAACACATTTGCCTCGCCGAGCTCAAGCGCGATCTTGGTGTACTCCTCGCTTCCCGCTCGGTCACCGTCATCGGCCAGGATCCAGGCCAGTTCCCGAGGAGCGTTCACGTCACCTTCGACGTGGAGCGCGTGCTTGAGGATGGCGATAGCCCTCGGCTTCTCCTCCGGGGTCATGTACGTCCAGGCGAGTCCGGTGAATGCCCCGGTGTTGCCGGCTCGGAAGGCG
Source organism: Kitasatospora sp. NBC_01560 (assembly GCF_045208415.1). NCBI lineage: Bacteria > Bacillati > Actinomycetota > Actinomycetes > Kitasatosporales > Streptomycetaceae > Kitasatospora > Kitasatospora sp. NBC_01560. Next base: position 7,394,593 of record NZ_CP109364.1, read on the forward strand.
CAGCTGGTCAGGGCGAGGGCCAGCCGATGTCGGCGTTTCTCGGCCAGCCAGCGGGCCTGGTACTCGACGCTGCGGGCACCGCCTGAGGAGAGGGCCTCGTCGTAGAGATCCAGCGCTGTCTGCCGGTCGCCGCGCTCCCAGGCGATGGATGCGAGGCCCACGGTGGCGTCCGTGTTGACGTCGGAGCCGACGGCTCGTCGGTACCATGCCTCGGCCTCGTCCAGGCTCCCGTCCTGTTCGAGCCGCCAGGCCAGTCGGGCCTGTGCTCCAGGATGACCCGCCTCGGCCGCGAGGGCATAGTAGGGGGCGGCGTCGCGCTCGTTGTGGCGCTGTTCGAAGTGCCAGGCCAGAGCGTTCAGTGCCTCCCCGCCGTCGCTGGCCGCCGTTGACCGGGCGAGGGATGCGGCATCAGAGATTCGATCGCGAGCCGCTGCAGCGCGGGACAGGGCCGATCGGTCGGTGGCGGTCGCATGCCGTTCGGCAGCACGCCAGAAGGCGTCACCAGGACAGTGGAGGCCACGGGCACGACGTGCATCCTGTTCGAGGAAGTCGGCGAGCCGGAGCCTGTCGCCCTTCGTGCCCCGGACGGGTGAAAGGGGTCCGCGCACACTTCGGCACGGCTCGGAGAGGTAGTGGAGCGCCCTCGCGAACCAGTCCTCCGGCGCGAGGTCGAGTTCGAGCTCGGTGAGGTAATCCGTGGCCGCCTCCTCCAGGAAACCTGCGGCCAGTTCGAGGCCGTAGCCGAACCGGCGGGCGTCCATCGCGGCCTCGAGGACCGCGCGAGCAGTGGGGGAAGCGTTGGCGTACCGCTCCTGGAGCGCGGGACCGCCTGCCAGGTACTGGGTGATGTGACGGCCTTCGGCCGACCGCGCCGCCTGGCACAGGCGCTCGTCACTCGGGCCGGGCATCGTGAAGAGCGAGGCCACCTGGTCCTCGGTGAAGCGGGAGGGCACGGGGATCCACCGGTTTGCGAGGAACGCACGACGTTCCTCGGTCTCGTCGGTGGTGCCCGGTGCCCTGGTCATCGGCTGCTGATACTCGTGCCAGCACGTACCCAGCACGAGCACTGGTGCTCGGTCGGGGTCACGGACGAGTGCGGAAAGCCCGGTGGCGACGTTCTCGTCCCGGCCGCGGTCGGTGGTGAGTAGGTACCGGTGGATCTCGTTCAGCCACAGGACCGTCTGCGGCCCGACCGAACGTAGGGAACCGAGCGACGCGTCGGTCGACGGCGGCTGCCACAGGCGCCAGCCGGCAGACAGATGCTGGACCGCTTCCCAGAGCGCCCGGGTCTTGCCAGTGGAGGAGTCGCCGAGCAGGACAGCCGTACCGCTGTTGCCATGCGCAGCGCGGTCCAGGACAGCGGCGAGCTCGTCGTCGAAGGGCCTCCGCAGGTAGCGGGGGAGCGGATCGTCGGCCGAGGTGCCGTCCTCGGTCCGGATCGCCTGCTGGACTTCGAAGTCGAACGGGTCGGCGTCCGTGACGGCGATCCCTACGGTGTCCTCGGGCGTGTCTGTTTGCCCGGAGGCACCAGCGTAGTAGGCGGCCACCGCGTCCGCGTCGCAGAAGCGGTGGGCGACCTGGTCACCGAAATACCGCGCGACAATCCACGGCAGGGGCCGCAGCAGGCGGCCCAAGTGCTCGGCGTCCCACACCTCGGCCGAGCTGTAGGTCTGGGAACTCGGCCTGGCACTCGAGCGCGAGTTCCCGTACCTGGGTGTTGGTGCCCCGGCATGAGGTGACGATCACGAGCCTGGTCGCGCGATGGGGACGGTTGCCGTGGACGAAGCGGTTGAGGACCTTTCGGGCTGCGGCGACAGAGAACTCGGCGACGTGCTTGACCTGGAAGGCTGACCAACGACCGTCGGAAGCACGGCCGACCACATCGATGCCGCCCTGCGCCTGGCCGGCGGTTCCGTAACGGGCGACCCGGGTGAGCCCCTCGGCGGCTTCGACGAGTTCGCAGGCCAACCGCTCGAAGTCGGCCCAGTTCTGGGAGTCGAAGGGCAGGAGCGGGATCTTCGGGTCGGCCACCGGAGGTTGGGCGGTCGGGGTGCGGTCGGACATCGGTGGCACCTTCGGGCTCGGCTCGCTCGTGTTCGTGAGCAGCCTATGCGGTAGTGCCGACAGCGCGGCCGAGCCGGTACTGGGGCTTGACGCCGGGGACAGGACTCGGGTGCCGCGTCGAGCACGGACTGTCATACGGGTTTTATGGGGTAGCGCAGTTTGGGACAACCACGCTCACTACCACGGGTGTACCTTTGCCGCTGGTCAGATAGGGTGCCAGAGTGTTCCGCCGGTCTGGCTCGGCGACAACTCCTCGGTGATGAAGAAGGTCGTCGAGCGGCTCTACTCCTGCTCGTCGGTCCTGAACGAGGCCGGCCAGTACGCCTACTACGGGCGGGTCGGTGGCTGCCCGATCACCGGGAACGAGGACGGCGTCAAGCACTGCGCGATGAACGTCCTCTACAGCCTCCAGCACGTCGGCTACACGATCCCGCCGCAGGCCGACGCCGGCTGGATCGGCGCGGCCGGGCCCGGCCCGTCCTACCTGGACGAGGGCTCCGGCGGACCGGAGAACGACTTCACCAACCGGAACACCACCTTCATGACCTGGAACCTCCTCCACCTGGCCCGGCTGCTCAAGGACGCCGGCGGCATCCCCGCCCACGGGAACCAGCGCTCCGAGTGGGACGCCGGCTGCCGCTTCGACTTCGAGAACCCCGAGCACCGGTGAACCGCTGAGTGGTGAGGCCTCCTCGGCCGGTCACGGAGTCGCGCGCAGGGTGTGCTGAAGGCTGGCGAGGAACCGGTCGAGGACGGCGGGGGCTCCGGCGGCGCGGGAGGGGTTGAGCTCGCAGACCGAGAGTGCGCGGAAGCGCTGGTCCCGGCAGGCGGTGTCGAGCGCCTCGGACAGGGCGTCGAGCGTGGGGCCGCTGTTGCGGCCGTCCGTGCTCTCGGCGAGCGGCGCGTCCGTGAAGTCCAGGACGTCGACGTCGACGTGCACGGCGAGGGGGCCGGACGGGAGCGTGCCGAGCGCCCGGGCCGCCTCGGCTCCCGGCAACGTGGCAAGGTCGGTGTACGAGCCCCAGCGCAGGCCCAGGATGCTCGCCTGCTCGCGTTCCCAGGGGGTGGCCGCCCCGGGGTCGATGCCGAGGAGGTGGAGCTGCTCCGGGGTGAGCAGCGGGCGGCGGGCGAAGGCGGCCGCCAGCGGCTCCGCCGCTCCGGGCAGGTCCAGTGCGTGGGCGAGCCCCATCCAGTCGAGGGCGCCCTCGTGGGTGCTCGCGGGGGTGTTGAGGTCGAAGTGCCGGTCGATGTAGAGCAGGCCGGCGTCCGGGGCGTGTGCCGTGAGAGCCGCCATCACGCCCAGGGCGACGGTGCAGTTGCCGCCGATGACCAGGACGTCCCCGTCCTCCTCCAGCGCTCCGGCGACGTGCTCGGCGACCGCCTGGACGGCCTGGACCACGGCCGCGAGGTTCTGGGCCCGCGGGTGCTGCCGGTCCGGGGCCCACACGTGCAGTGGCCCGTCCCCGGCATCCCGCACCCGGCGGCCCGCCGCCCTCAGGCGATCGATCAGGCCCAGCTCGCGCAACACGCTCGGTGCGGCCTCCTGGCCGGGCGCGTAGCTGCCGGCACTGGTCGGTGCGCCCACCACAACGAGATCTCGTCGCATCCACCCATCATCGCCATCCGCCCGGATGGGCGCGAGCGGGCTGCGCCTGTGAGCCACCACGGGGAGTGACGATGCCGCGCGGAGGAGAAGCGGGCCGGCCGGGTCGTCTACAACCGCAGCTCGGCCACCACGGGCCGGTGGTCCGAGAGCGGCATCCTGGGCGCCCGTGCCGAGCCGGGCTTTTGCGGTCCGAGGCCGGCCGCGAGGATGTGGTCGAGCTGCACCAGTGGGTGGTGCGCCGGAAAGGTCCGGACCCGGGCCGGCCGGTGCCAGCGGGACCGGGGCGCGGAGGACCTCGACGGGGCGAGGAGCCCGGCCGCGCGGAGCGTGGCCGAGGGAATCGCCCCGGCGAGGTTCAAGTCGCCCAGCAGGACGTGCGGTCGGGGCAGGCCGGCGATCCAGCGGTGGACGGCCAGGAGCTGACGGACGTTCCACCCCGGGACGTACGACAGGTGCAGCGCGACCGCCGTGAACGGGCCGAGCCGCCCCCGCAGGACGGCGGCCAGGGCCGCGCGCGGATGGTCGCGGATCACCGTGAGGCCCGCCCGCCCGGCCACGCGCAGCGGTAGGGCGACAGGAGGCGCGCCGAACCGCAGGGCCCGCCAGCTCAGGACCGGCAGTCGTGACAGCAGCGCGATGCCGTGCGAGGGGACCTCACCGTCGTGCCCGGTGCCCTGCGGGCCGTACACCCGCAGCCCCGGTTCCGACCGGTCGGGGGTCCACGTCCGGCCCGGCATCGACCGGGCATGGAACGCCGAGGCGTAGCGCCAGTCCACGGCGCCGGTCGCCTCGGCGATCACTCGTGCCTGGTCCACCCCGCCCGATCGCTCCTGGAACCGGTCGAGCTCCTGCAACGCCACCACGTCGGCGTCCAGGGAGGCGACGGCGTCGACGAGCCGGTGCACGCCGGCGGCGCCGGGGGCCGTCGGGGACGGGCGGCCGTCGTCCAGGAGCTGCCGCCCGTGCAGCACGTTGAAGGTCGCGAGGCGCACCACCGAGGAGCCGGTCACCGTTGGACGGTACAACAGCCGCCCGCCCACGAGGCCTCGGCGGCCTCGTGGGCGGGTCTGCGGCGGTGCGGGCCGCACGGGTGGTCCGTCAGGAGAAGACGAACCAGTTGAGGTTGACGAAGTCGGCCGGCTGGCCGCTGTCGAAGGTCAGGTAGACCTCCTTGACGCCGGTGATCCTGCCGAGGTCGGCCGGGACGGTGCGCCAGGACTGCCAGCCGCCCGTGCTGCCGACGGCGAAGCTGCCGGCCGGGGCCGCCGTGGCGCTGCCCAGCCGGACCTGGACCAGGCCGCTGACCCCGGCCGCCGCGCCCGAGGCCACCCGGGCGTCGATCCGGGTGGCGCCGGTGGAGCCGAAGTCGACGGTGTAGCGCAGCCAGTCGCCGTTGGCCAGCCGGCCGACGTCCGAGCCGCCGCCGCTGTCCGAGCACGCCTCGGTCTGCGTGCCGGACTGCGCCCGGTACGACTCCGCCTGGATGGTGGAGAAGGCGCTCACCGCCCCGCCCGGGGTACTGGGGGTGGGCGAGGGTGAGGGGGTGCCGCCGCCGGGCGGGCCGGCCACGCCGCCGACGGTGATCACGAAGCGGTTCGGGCTGCCGGATTGCACCTTGCCCTCGAAGTCCACCCCCGACGGGTGCACGTCGTCGTAGGGGAAGGCGTAGCCCAGCCCGTCGGGCGTGGTCGAGTGCAGGATCCGGGCGTAGTGGTTGGTGCGCGGCTTGGCGTAGAACGCGCCCGGGTTCTCCCCGGTCGGCTGGAGGGCGTTGTCCAGCAGGGTGGTGCGGTTGAACGCGGCGGCGAGGCGGGCGCTCAGATTGCCCATCAGGTCGTTGCCGGTGGTGAACGGGGCGTCGCTGCACGAGAACACGGCGAGCGTCGAGGGCCGGGCGAAGCTGCCCGCACCGGGGAAGGCCAGGGTGTCGCCGTTGACCCGCCCGGTCAGCGTGCCCCAGGTGTACTGGGTGTCGATCCGCAGGTCGGTGGTGCGGTACTTGGCCCACACCTGGTCGACGTAGCTGTCGAAGTACCCGGCGAACAGGGCGCCGTTGCCGCGGATCGCGAGGTTGGGGCTGAGCACGCGCAGGTCCGCACCGCCGCGGTTGACGACCAGCCGGCTCCAGTCGCTGCCGTCGGCGGCGGACTGCGACCGCAGCGCGCCGGCCACCCGGGCCAGGCCGTCGGAGGGCAGCCCGCGCACCGTCTGGGTGCCCTGGGCCGTCTCCAGCTGGAAGGCGATCGGCAGGCAGACCATGTCCACGAAGGTGATGTTCGCGAACAACTGCTCGTTGTTGAACGTGAATTCGCAGAAGTCGTGCCGGACGTCGATGTTCGGGTCGGTCGGGTTGGCCACCGAGGGGAGGGCCAGGCCGCCGCCGCGGTTCATCAGGAAGGTGAGCTTCGCCCCGACGGAGAAGTAGATCCGGCCGCTGTCCAGGTGCGGCAGCGTCACCCGGCGCGGGCCTGCGCCCGAGGCGTTGAGGGCGATGGCGCAGTCCACGCCGAGCGGCGTCCCGTCGGCGGCCGGGGCCGGCGGGTGGTGGAGGCTCGCGCCGTCGGCCTGCACGAAGGCCCAGTTGCCGCCCGCCGCCGGGTCGCGGCCGAGCACGTAGGCGTAGGCGGTGTTGTTGCCGGTCGTGTTGAGCAGGTCCATCGGCAGGGTGGCGGCGGTCTGTGCGCCGGCGCTGGAGCTGAGCCAGGTGGCCGTGGCAGGCAGGGCGAGGGCGGCGCCGGCGGCGGCCGTGAGCAGCGTCCGGCGCGAGATCGGTGCGCGGTGGCGTGGGGTCATGGGTGGGGTCCGTTCTCCGCTGAGTGGGGGGAGTGGGGAGGGCGGTGCGATGCGGGTGCGGCGAGGGTGTGGGCGCGGCCGGCCGGACGCTGCGACGGCCGACCGCGCGGGTTGACGGTGGATCAGGGGCTGTGAGGGGTCAGCCCAGGGTCCACTTCTGGGCGCCGGTGCCGTTGCACGTCCAGATCTGCAGGCGGGTGCCGTCCGCCGAGGAGCCGTCCTTGGCGTCGAGGCACTTGTTCGAACCGGGGTTCACCAGGTCGTGCCCGGAGGTGTACGTCCACTGCTGGGCACTGGTGCCGTTGCAGGTGTAGAGCTGGACCACCGCGCCGTCGGTGTGCGAGGCGGCGGCCACGTCCAGGCACTTGCCCAGGGCCCGGACGGTGCCGGCGGTGCCGGTGGTCCACTGCTGGGCGGCGTTGCCGGTGCAGTTGTGCAGCTGGATCGGGGCGCCGTCGGTGCCGGTGGCGCCCACCACGTCCACGCACATGCCGCCGGGGCCGGTGATCGGACCGGTGTGCGGGGTGCCGCCGCCGTTCCAGCCCGTGGTGTGCACGTAGTCGACCACCATGGTCTGCGGGAAGGCCGAGGAGCCGTCCGGGTTGCCCGGCCAGTCACCGCCGACCGCCAGGTTGAGGATCAGGAAGAACGGGTGGTCGTACACCCAGCGGTTGCCGCCGAGGTCCGCGGTGGTGCGGGTCTGGTAGGCCCGGCCGTCCACCGACCAGGTGATCGCCGAGGGGCTCCAGTCCACCGCGAAGACGTGGAACGCGTCCGCGAAGGACTGCCCGGCGGGCAGGCTGTACGGGGCGCCGATGCCCCCTGCTCCGGAGTAGCCCGGGCCGTGGATGGTGCCGTGCACGGTGCCGGGCTCGCGGCCGATGTTCTCCATGACGTCGATCTCGCCGCTGGTGGGCCAGCCGGCCGTGCCGATGTCGTTGCCGAGCATCCAGAACGCGGGCCAGATGCCCTGGCCGCGCGGGATCTTGATCCGGGACTCGAAGTGCCCGTACGCCTGGGTGAAGGTGCGGGCGGTGTTCAGCCGCGCCGAGGTGTACTGGCAGGTGCCGTACCAGCAGCCCAGGCCCTGGTCGGTGTTGCGCTTGGCGGTGATGACCAGGTGGCCCTGGCCGTCCAGGGCCGCGTTGTTCGTGCCCCCGGTGTAGTACTGGAGTTCGTGGTTCCCGTTGCCCGAACCACCGTTCTCCAAGGTCCACTTGGCCGGGTCGACGGCCGAGCCGGCCGGTCCGTCGAAGTCGTCGTTCCAGGTCTGCGCGGCGAGCGGGGCGGTGTCCGCGGGGGCGGAGCCGCCCGGCCGGTCGGCGGCCTGGGAGGTGTGGGGGGAGAGGCCGGTGAGCAGGGCGGCCGCCACCAGTGCGGTGGTGAGGAGGAGGACGAGGCCGCCGAAGGACCAACGGCGCTTGCGATGTGCAGCTGCCATGGAATGCACCCTTGTTCTGGGGGATGGGGTGTCGAAAGTGTGAGAGCGCTCTCTTTGCTGACGTGGCGTCGCCGGTGGCCCAGAATGCTACGGGCGTGCGGTCGGCATGGCAATGTCATGCGGGAACTCTCGTACCCCTGTGACCAGCATGTTCTGACGAGGCCTCAAGACTTAAGCGTCTCTTAGGGTTCGGCGTGTGCCGGTGGGGCCCGGAGTGACGGAGAGAGCGCTCTCGGTCGTGCTCGCCGGACACCCGGGGTGTGGACGCGGCGGGGCCGTGCCCGACCGGACTGTGCCCGACCGGACTGTGCCCGACCGGGCCGTGCCCGACCGGACTGTGCCCGACCGGGCCGTTCCGGCGCGGGTCAGCCGATCAGGCCGAGCCGCGGCCCGCCCCGCTCGTGCAGGCGGCGGAAGAAGGCGAGCACGCCGGCGGAGCCGCCGGCCCAGGTGGCGCTCGACCGGGTGAGGCCGGCGTCGGGGAACAGCGGGCGGGCGGGCGTGCCCCCGCTGCGGCTCAGGATGATCGCGGCGACGGTCTCGGCGGCCGTCCAGAACTCGTCGGGCCCGTCGGTGTCGGCGGGCCTGTCGGCCTTTGCGGGCTCGTCGCCCCTCGCGGGCTCGTCGCCCCTCGCGGGCCCGCCGACCCTCGCGGGCCCGTCGGAGCCGGACGCCAGGGCGACGTCCACCAGGAGGTCGCCGACCCCGGCGAGCCCGCAGCACTGGGTGACCAGCGGCATGCGCGGGGCCAGTGCGGCACAGGCCCGCGCCGACTGCCGGGCGAGGTCGAGGTACCCGGGCTCGCCGAGGCGGTCGGCGGCCCGGACGAGCACCGCGCCGATCCCGGCCAGGCCCCGGCACCAGGAGCCGTAGCGGCGGGTCGCCCCGGGGGCGGTCGCCGCCGCGACCAGGCCCGGCGTGCGGGCGGCGAGCTGCGCGCAGGCCTGCCGGGCGCGGCGCAGCGCGTCGGGATCCCCGGTCGCGGCCCCGTGTTCGAGCAGGAAGTACGCGACACCCGCCTCGCCGTGTGCGAGCCCCTCGCGCAGGGCGGCGCTGCCGGCCCGGTCGGCGCCCGCGGGCGTCAGCCGGGCCCCGCCGGAGGCCAGCATCCGACTGCAGGCGGCGGCAACGGCCAGGTGCCGCTCGGCGAGCCGGGCGTCGCCGGTCGCGGCGGCCGCCCGGGCCAGCAGCAGACGGCCGGTGCCGATCCCCGCGACGCCCTCGATCTGGTCCGCCTCCGGCGGTCCGCCGTCCGGGCCCCGGGTCGGGAGGTCCGGGCGGTGCGGGTGGTCTGCGGGGTCTGCGTGGTCCGGGTGGCCCCTGGGGCGGTTCGCGTCCGCCGCGGCGTCGGCGCTCGCCGCTGCGCCGGCGAGGAAGAGTTCGACGCCGGTGCGGCCCGAGTAGAAGCCCGGTCCGAGGCCTGCGGACCGCCCCGCCGTCCAGTGCGCCAGCTCGGCGACGGCCGCGCGGACCCCGGGTCGGTGCAGGTGCTGGAGGAGCTCCAGGCCGAGCCCCGAGCTCCCGCCGTAGACGTCGGCCGGCGTCGGGACGGCCGCGCGCGCGGCGAGCACGGGGTCGGCGATCCGGCGGGCCTCGGCCACGCAGAACGCGGTGGTGTGCTCGACGATCCCGGCGAGCAGGCCGTCGTCGAACCGGCGTCGCTCGGGCTTCCCCGGCCTACCAGGCACCGCGGTTGCCACTGGCGCCCCGGGCAGCTCGCGGGTGGCGGTCGCATCGGGTGCACCGGTCGCATCGGGTGCATCGGGTGCACCGGACGCACCGGTGCGGAGCTGGTCGGCGGCGGCGGTCCGCCCGGCCGGGTCGAGGCTCATCAGCCCGGCGATCGCCGCCCGGATCAGCCGGTGCTCCGCGCCGGGCAGTGCCCACGCCAGGCCGGCCAGGGTGCGGTCGCGGTTGACGGCGGTGTCGGCGTCGACGATCACCGGGTCCAGGCCGGTGGCGGCGAAGCAGAGGGTCGCGCCCAGGGCGTAGTGGTCGTCGGCGGGCTCGGCCGGTCCGGTCGTGCGTCGGACGGGGTCGCTGTAGCCGGGGGTCGAGCCGTCGGGCCCGGTGCCGGCCAGTGCGCTGATCCCGAAGTCGATCACGTGGCACCGGCCCGTGGCGTCGAGCACCACGTTGGCGGGCTTGAGGTCGCGGACGACGACGCCCCGTTGGTGGATGTCGTCCAGGACGGCCAGGAGCCGGCCGGCCAGCCCGGTGAGCGTGCGCGCGGGCCGGGCGTCGTCGTCCCGGTACGGGCCGTTCTCCTCGACGTCCCGGCGCAGGTCGCGGTGGCCGCAGTCGGTCATCACCAGGTACTCGTCCGACCGGTGCCGGAAGTAGTCGAGCGCGCGGGGCACCCCCGGGACGCCGTCGAGCGCGGTCAGGACGGCCTGCTCGTGACGCAGCCGGTCCCGGGTGTCCGCACCCGACTCCTCCTCGGCGACGAAGGCCCGCGCCTGCTTGACGACCACCGGCAGCCCGGTGACCTGGTCGGCGGCGCGGTAGACGTTGCCCTGCGGCTTGCGCACGATGCCGCCGGTGAGCAGGTAGCGTCCGTCGCCGAACCCGGCGGCGGAGCCGGGCCGGGCGTCCGCCCCGGGTCGGTGCCCGAAGGGATCCTCGGCCCACGGCGGGCAGCGGTACGAACCGCCGGCCAGGCCGTCGAAGACCCGGCCGTCCGGGCCCGTCATCACCGACTCCAGCCGCCCGCTGCGCCCTGTCCGGTAGTCGCCCGTGAAGGGCCCGTAGCGGTAGTAGACGGGGGAGCGCGGATCGACCCGCCGGTCGCTGACGATCTGCGGGCCCTCCCGGTCGCGCAGCACGGCGACGAGCTCCTCGGCGAGCGTGACGACGGCGCCCGGTCCCGGATAGACGGTGATCGCCTTGCCGACGGCGCCGGCGCTCGACGCACCGGAGTTGATCGCCCGCAGGGTCTCGGGGCTGCGGGCCCACTTCGCGTGGCAGACGTGGCGCAGCAGCACCGGCAGGACGAGGGCGGTCACGGCCTCCAGATCGCCGGGCCGGGCCGAGACGTGCAGCTTCCAACCGTGCGCCATCGCCGGCATCCGCGGGTCGTTCAGGTACGACCAGGTGTCGTCGGACCACCCGCTGCGGCCGGCGATGGGGCCGGTCACCGTCAGGTGTTGAGGTCGCAGGCGAAGCGGGTGGTGGCGGTGACCCACGGGTCGGCGAGACACGGGGCGGCGCTGTGCTCGGTGCGGTCGTCGTCCTCGAACAGGACGGCCTCGTCGTCGACCACCAGCGGACCCGCGTCGCGGATCTCGTTCAGCATGGCTACGGGCATGTGACGCCTCCAGGTCTTGTCGCGCGTGCGGCGGCGTCGCGGGTCGCGGCCGCCACGGACCGCGGGGCCCGATGGGGCCCGGTCCTGGTCCCCGAAGGTAGGTTCGAACGAACGGCCTGACAAGAGGTCGGAAGACGCGGAGTTCACAGGGCCGACACATCCATGGAGAACGGGTGTGCTTCCACGATTGCTTCAACTGCCTTACTGATCAAGATAGTTGATGTGCCATTGACGGGCCGGCCGGAACCGGACCGCGTCCTTCGGGTCCGGTTCCGGCCAGCCGGGCCGGGCGGGTGACGGCCGGCCCCGGGCCGTTCCGGTGTGCGCCCTTGCCGTGCCGAGGTCAGCGCAGTCCGGCGAAGAGGTCGTTCTCGGGTACGGCCGCGTCAGTGGTGTCCCGGACCCGGACGAAGGTCTCCATGCCCATCAGCTCGGTGAACCGCTCCTTGCCCATCTTCAGGAAGAAGATGTTCTCGCCCTGACTGGCGTGCGCGGCCAAGGCGTCGAACTTCTGACCGCCGAACGCGGTGGTGTCCACCCAGGTGGTGATCTCCTCGTCGGGGAGGCCGATGTCGGGCAGCACGTCCTCCTCGGCGGGATCCGGCAGCTCCGCGTCCGTGGCGAACTCGCGGATGGCCTCCCCGAAGCGCCGCATCATCGAGTGCGGCGCCGCCGTCCAGTACACCTTCGGCGTCATCCCGGTCATCTCCAGCGCCGCCGTGGTGATGCGGTTCGCCTGGATGTGGTCGGGGTGGCCGTAGAAGCCGTTCTCGTCGTACGTCACCACCACGTCGGGCCGGTAGTGCCGCAGCAGTTCGGCCAGGCGGGCGGCGCTCTCCGCCACCGGCGTCCGCCAGAACGAGCCGGGCGCGTCGTTCGCCTCCCAGCCCATCATCCCGGAGTCGGCGTACTCCAGCAGCTCCAGATGACCGACCTTCAGGACCTCGCAGCTCTGCCGGAGCTCCTCGCGGCGCATCGCGGCGACGGCCGCCGGATCGTGCCCGGGCTCGCCCGGCTTGACGCCCCCCGGGCCGTCGCCGCAGCCGCCGTCGGTACAGGTGACCAGGACGGTACGGATGCCCTCGGCGGCGTACCGCGCCAGGACGCCTCCCGTCCCGGTGGCCTCGTCGTCGGGGTGGGCGTGCACCGCCATGAGCGTCAGGGGTCGATCAGTCATGAATATCCGTCCTCAGGTCCGCGACGTGCCCGGTGCGAGGTGCACCGTTCTCCAAGCGCAGTGCGCAGTGCGCGGTTCGAGTCTGCGGCACGCGGGCGGCGGGACGCCCGCATTTATCGCGGCGACCGGCCCGGACCGGCCGGGGCCGTGCGGCGTGCGTCCGGCCCGTGGCGGGCGGAGGACGCCCGCAGGACGGGCAGCGGCTGCCGGAGCGCGGGCGGAAAACGACCAGGAGCCGACCGGCAGCCGACCGGGCAGGCCGGTTCAATGGGAGCGGAGGGGAGGCGACTTGTCGGGCCGGCCGGCCGGGCGGGGTCGCCGGAGCTGCTGCGCAAGGGCCGGTTCGACGAACTCTTCTTCGTCGACCTGCCGGACCCCGACGACCGGCGGGAGATCATCGACCTGTACTACCGGCGCTACGTGGCGCGGGAGCCCGGACCGGACCAACTGGACCGGCTGGTGGACCTCTCCGAGGGCTTCGCGGGCTCCGACATCGAGGCCGCCCTGCACGAGGTCGGTGCCGAGGTGTTCCTGCACCGGCCCGGCCGGGGTCGGGGTGGCGGTGGCGGTGGCGGGCGCGGTGGTGGCGTGGGCGCCGGTGGGCGTGGGCCGTCACCGCCTCACCGGCCCGGCTCCGGCGGGTGCTCGTCCCGCAGCCGGTGGAGCAGCCCGTCCAGGTCGAGGTGCTGCCCCTCGGTGCCGGACGGGACGATCCTCTCGGTGGCGTCGAGAAAGGCCCGGACCAGGACGGCCTGTGCCCGGAGGACGACCGCGCCGGTGTCGCCGCCGAGGGCGATGAACAGCGTCTCCGAGCTCGCCCCGGCTCCCGGGTGGACGGAGACGTCGCCCAGGCCCGCCCAGCCGTTCAGGCCGGCGGCCAGCAGGTCGCGGGCGAACATCCAGGTGATCGGCTCGTCCAGGTCGACGTGGTTGTCCAGGTACACCGCGTACGGCTCGGCGCGGTCGTAGCGCAGACAGGCTGCCACCGAGACGGTGAAACCGGGGCAGACCACGGCGCGGAGCTCCAGCGGTACGGCGCAGGCCTCGGCAGGCGTGCGCTGGGCGGGGACGCGCGGGGCGTCGGAGTGGGTCACGCGCCCTCCCCGGGCTGCTGGGCGAACGGACGGCCGGGCCGGAACCGGGGTGGGGGCTCGGTCAGGTGGCTCCACTCGTGGTCCGGCCGGCCGGGCACCATCCGTCCGGAGTTGCGCCAGACCAGGGCGAGATGGGCGAAGATCGGGGATTCGAGCCGGATCGTTTCATGCAGAATCGTTTCATCTTGGGCACCGCCGAGGGCCCGGAAGTCGGAGCTCATACCCGGAACAACGAGCGTGGCCAGCAGGGGAAACACCTCGGGCCCGAACCGGGGTGGGGAAGCGGCCCGTCCGCTGTTCGGAGCCGTGCGGGCGGCGGATTGCCAGGCGCGGGGCAGCCGGTGTGCGCCGGGCGGGCGGGCGGTCGACCGGGCCCGATCGGCTGTGGCGGGGCTCCCGGCGGAGGAGCCGACGCGTCAGCGGTCCGTCAGCGGTGCGTCGGCAGCTCGTGCAGGCCCAGCGCCAGCCAGCTGTCCGCCTCGCAGTGGCGCACCCGCCAGCCCGCCAGGACGGCGCCCGTGCGGGTCAGTTCCAGGCAGGCGGCGCGCGCCCCGGCCTCTGCCGCGAGCAGTCCGGTGGCCGTCACGAACAGCACCGCGTCCAGTGCGGGCGCCTCCGCCGCCATCCGGATCCGGGCGTGGCTCAGCCGGGCGGCGGGCCCCTGGAGCGCACGCTCCAGACCGTCCTGGACGGCCGGTGCCACCGCCGGCTCGCCGGGCTGCCGTCCGCCCCGCGCCTCCAGCCGGACACGAATCATGTACACACTGCACAGCCTGGCCGATCGGCGGCCGTGGTGGTGGCCGGCGCGTCTGGCACACATCTGCCTGGCAGCAACCGGTCACCCGTGTTCCGGACGACCGTGCGGCGGCCGCCCCGGAGCACGGTGCCCGGGCAGGGCCCCGCCGGTGCGACGGGGCCCCGTTCCTGCGGTCGGGCCGGATCAGCAGGGGCCGTCGTCGGACCAGACGCCCCACTGGCCGCTTGCAGACGGGTTCTCGTTCAGCGTCCACCACTTGGCGTGGTACTTGTGGCCGCTGTACGACACCTTGCTGCCGCCGGTGTACGTGGTGGTGGCGCTCCACGCCGGGTCGGCGCACGCCCCCGGCGAGGTCGGCGGCTGGCTGGTGGGCGGTTGGCCGGTCGGGGGCTGGCTGGTCGGAGGAGTGGTGGGCGGGGTGGCCCCGGCGAAGCGGACGGTGTACTTGGTGAAGTCCCAGTCGCTCTGCACCACGCTGGAGCACGAGCCGGAGAGGCCCGGGTCGACCGTGCCGGGGCACTGGCGGTCCCGGTTGACCGACCAGTACGTGTACCGGGCGAGCTTGTGGGCGAGGGCGAAGTCCAGCACGGTCTGGAAGTCCGCCTGGCGGAAGTACTCGGCCGCGTCGGTGCGCCCGTTCATCAGCGAAACGCCCTCGTGCGCGTAGGCGTTGGCCTCGGTCCAGCCGAAGGTGGTCTGCAGGATCTGGTTGAACTTCACCAGGGCGTCGGTCTGCGCCGAGGCCCCGTTGAAGCCGCCGTCGAACGGCATGATCGAGTAGTTGTCCGGCGTGAAGCCCTGCGACTTGGCCTCGTTGAGCATCTGCTGCCCGAACCAGCCGGTGCCCGCGTTGGTCCCGGCCGTGGTGATCGAGACGTACAGGCCCGGGTTGTTCTGCTGGAGGATCCGGGCCGCGCCGATCTCGTTGTGGATCGCGGCGGTGTTCTCGTACTCCGGCTCCTCCAGGTCGAAGTCGATCGCCTTCAACCCGTACTTGGTGACGACCTTCTGGTACCCGGCGGCGGTCGCCTCCGGTGTCCCGCAGGTCTGGCCGAGCTTGGTGCCGCCGTAGCCGCCGACCGAGACCGAGACGTCACCACCCTTGGCCCGGACGGTCTGGATGACCGCCGGCATGGTGGTGTCCGTGTCGATCGACGAGGTGCCGCCCCAGGCGGGCGAGCACCCGCCCTTGTCCAGGATGAACGCCAGCTGGAACGCCTTCTGGCCGGTCGCGTCCATCACCGCCGCCGCGTCGGGCGGGCTGTTGTCCTCGGGCATCAGGTACGGCGCGGAGGCGTACCAGTTGCTGCCCAGTCCGGTGCCGGCCGCCGCCGTGTCCGTGGCCGCCAGTGCGGACCCGGTCCCGGCCAGCGCCGCGAGGCCGCCGGCCACCAGGCCGAGCACCCCGGCGACCGCGACCGCGGTCCGGCGCGCGGTGCGCCGGTGCTTCTGTTCTCTGACCTGCTGCCCCGAATGCTGTGGGGGAAGAGCACGTTCCATCGGAAACCTCTCCAGGAAACGGCAGGAGGGGGCCCACCCGCGCCAACAGTGGGGGAGACGCGCCGGGCCCGGGGAAAGCCGACGGCGAAGCCGAGTCACCGAAGGCCCTCACTGGTATAGACCTGTCCCAGAAGTCAGTCAACCCCGAACAGGTCAAACCGAGTTCGCCGGCCCCACCGGTCCCTGCCGTCCGCCCGCCCGGGCCGCTGCGGTCGGCGGTCGCCCGCCGGTACACGTCATCCCGCCGACCGCCGGCCGGTTTCACACTTCGCGTCCTTCGGCCGGTCACCTCCGGTGTGCTGGTAGTGAGGGAGCGTCCACGTCCAGGAGGGGCATGGGTGCGTACCGGCGTGGTCGGGACGCGAACGGAGAACGAGCAGGTGTCCGAAACGGTGAAGCGTGGTTTCCGGGGGCTGCGGGACGAGTCCGCGGAGAGCACGAGGAAGATCATGGAGGACCTGGAGCGCCGGTCCTCCGTGTACAAGCGCAGGATCCGTGCCCGGATCCCGCGGGAGTACGTCGATGACGTCTGGGGCGAGGCCAGGCTGAAGATGATGACCCGTCTGACGAACGGTGAGGCCCCGGAGAAGCCCGGTGCCTACATGTGGGAGGTGTGCCGCACCTGCGTGGCGGACGAGCTCGCGAAGATCAACAAGCGGGCCGAGAATCTCATCGGTGACGACCTCTCCGTGCTGGAGACGGGTGTCCAACTCTCCGACAGCGCCGGCTACCTCGCCGTCAAGGAGGTGCTGGACCTCGTCCTGACCGGGCGCCAGCACCGCGCTTACGTCCTCACCCACGTCTTCTGCCTGAACGCCAGGGAGATCGCCGTGGCGACGGGCCTGAAGCACGCGACGGTGCGCAAGGACCTCAGTCAGGCGAGGAGGATCCTCTCGCGCCCCGATGTCCGTGCGCGCTTCGACTACCGGCCCCGGGAGCCGCGCATGTGAGCCAGGGCCCTTCCAGGGCGCGCGTGCAGTGTCGCCCGGCTCCCCTCGCCGGGCGACCGACGCAGGTCCGAGTGGGGTCCTGAACACACCCCGGCACAGCCCGTACACGTGCTGTGTAGGTCAGGAGAGAGAGGAACCGCGTGAACAACATGCTGAGGACGGTCGTGCTGACGATCGTCGCTGCGCTGGAGGTGTTCTGGGCCGCTGTGGTCCGCTTCGCCGACGGCCTGCGCAGCTCCAGGCCGGTCTGGGACACCCTCCCGGGCCGGGCTGCCGTCCGCGCCGAGCTGGGAACGGCCGCTTCCCCGCGGCGTGCGGCGATGACCGCCGACGGATCCCGGGGGGACGTGCGGTGACCGACATAACCGGGCGCCTGGAGAGCGCCTCCTGAAGTGGCCGGTGCCACGGCTTTCACAGCCGGGGCACCGGCCTCCGTCATTCCGGGCAGCTGCGCGGAGCGCGCGCGGCAGCCGTCCACCGAGGAGTCAGCCATGACCACCACCCAGCAACCGCAGGAGCCGGCCGCCACCGGCCGCCGGGAGCTCCTGGCGGCCGCCGAGCGCGACCTCGCCGGCCACCGGGCCGCGGTGACGCGGGCCGCGGCCGCACTGCGCGGGCTCAGGCGCGCCGAGCGCCGCATCCGCCGCCGCGAGCAGCTGCGCGCGGCCCGGCGCGCAGCGCGCGTCACCGCCGTGTACGGACTCGTCGCCGCCGGGCTGGGCTTCTTCGCCGGCGCGGTCGCGCTGCTGACCGAGGGCGACGCCGGCGGCCTCGCCTGGTTCGGCGCCGGCGCGGCGGCCTGGCGCACCGCAGCGGCCCTGCGCCGGTGACGCGCCCGCACCCCGCGGCCCGCCTCACGGCACGGTGCCCGCTCCGCCGCCGCTCTCCGAGGGCGCTCTCCGCCGCCGCTCTCCGAGGGCGCGTCAGCCGGTCGGTTAGGGTGGCCGGATGGGCGAGGAGCGGGCGGGCGAGGAGCGGCGGCCCGTCGCCGTCTGGGACGCCCTCCGGTCCGGGCCGCTGCGGTTCCTGCGGTCGGCGGCCCCGCTGCGCTGCTGGGCGCACCTGGTGAGCGGCGCCGTGCTGGGGCTCCTGCTGCTGGTCGTGCTGGTGCTGCTGCTGGCGGCCGGGCTGGCGCTGTCCGTGGTCGGCATCGGCCTGCTGGTCCTGCTCGGGGTCGCGCTCGCCGGTGTGCCGGTGGGGGCGCTGGAGCGCCGCCGGCTCCGGCTGGTCGAGCCGCTGCCGGTGCCCGATCCGCACCGCGCGCTGCCCGGTGCGGGCCGCGGGGCCCGGCTCCGGACCAGGCTGCGCGAGCGGGCGACGTGGCGCGAGCTCGGCTACACGGTGCTGTTCGCGTCGGTGCTGACCGCCGCCGATCTCGGGTTCACGGCCGTACTGGCGTTCTCCGCACTGCTGGTCGGCTCGCCGGTCGTGGTCTGGGCGCTGGCTCCGGAGACGGTGATGCTGATCCCCGGCCGGGCGGTGCCGGGCCCGGTCGAGGCGCTGCCGGCCACCGCCGTCGGGCTGGCCGGCCTGGTGTTCTGCGCCTACGCGGGCGCGCTGCTGACCTCCGGCCGGGTCCGGCTGGCGCGGCTCCTGCTGGGCCCGCGGGAGGAGGACCCCGCCCGGGTGCTGGAGCTGACGCGCTCCCGGGCCCGCCTGGTGGACGCCTTCGAGGCCGAGCGGCGCCGGATCGAGCGGGACCTGCACGACGGCGCCCAGCAGCAGCTGGTGGCGCTCAGCATGACGCTCGGGCTGGCCGCGTACGAGCTGGGCGGGCGGGGCGCGCCCGGCGCGGGCGGCGCGGGCGGGGACCGGGCCGCCGCACTGGTCGACCGGGCGCGCGGCGAGGCCCGGCAGGCGCTGGAGCAGCTGCGCGGGCTCGTCCGCGGCATTCACCCGCAGGTCCTCACCGACCACGGCCTGGCCGCCGCGGTCGCCGAGGTCGCGCTGCGCCATCCGATCCCGGTGGAGGTGGACATCGACCTTCCCGGGCGGCTGCCCGGCCCGGTCGAGACGACGGCGTACTTCACCGTCACCGAGGCGCTGACCAACGCCGCCAAGCACAGCGCCGCGACCGCGGTCACCGTCCGGGGCCGGGTCGAGGACGGCCGGCTGGTGGTGCAGGTGACGGACGACGGCCGCGGCGGGGCAGACCCGGCCGCCGGGGCCGGCCTGCAGGGGCTGGCCGACCGGGTGGCGATCCTGAGGGGAAGGCTGATGGTGACCAGTCCGATCGGCGGGCCGACCAGGCTCCGGGTGGAGGTGCCGTGCTCCGGGTAGTCGTCGCGGAGGACGCGGTGCTGCTCCGTGCCGGGCTGGCCGAGCTGCTCACCCTGGGCGGCCACCGGGTGGTCGCCGCCGTGGGCGACGCGACCGCGCTGGCCGCCGCGGTGGACGCGGACCGGCCGGACGTGGTGATCACCGACGTCCGGATGCCGCCCGGCTTCCACGACGAGGGCCTGCGTGCCGCCCTCGACCTGCGCGAGCGGCACCCCGGCCTGCCCGTCCTCGTCCTCTCCCAGTACGTGGCCACCCCGTACGCGACCCGGCTGCTCGGCGCGGTGGGGGCGCAGCCGGCGGGGCTCGGCTACCTGCTCAAGGACCGGGTCGGCGACGTCGCCGAGTTCCTGGACGCGCTGCGCCGGGTGGCGGCCGGGGACACCGTCATCGACCCGGAGGTGGTCCGGGTGCTGCTCCGGCAGCAGGCGGTGGACCGGGCGCCGGCCCGGCTGACCCCGCGCGAGCGGGAGGTGCTGGCGCTGATGGCGGAGGGGCTCAACAACCAGGCGATCGGCGGGCGGCTGAGCATCACGGAGGCCTCGGTGGTCAAGCACTGCGGGAACATCTTCATGAAGCTGGACCTCGATCCGGCCGAGGGCAACCGGCGGGTGCTCGCCGTCCTGGCTCACCTGCGGGGCGAGTAGGCCCCGCGCGCGGTGCGGGCGCCCGCGTCGGTGCCACTGCCGCCTCCCCGCGCCGCCCCGGTCGGTTCGAGCAGCTCGGCCAGCCGGCGGGCGGAGGTCTCCCAGGACCACTCCTCCCGCACCCAGCTCCGCCCGGCGGCCCCGATCCGGGCCCGCTCGGCGGCGGGCGCCGTGAGCAGGCGCCCGATCGCCGCCGCGACGGCGGCCGGGCTCCGGCCGTCCACGACCGTGCCGGTGGTGCCGTCGAGGACGGCGTCCGGTGCGCCGCCCGAGCGGCCCACGACCACCGGCAGCCCGGCGGCCGAGGCCTCCAGGAAGACGATGCCCAGGCCCTCGGCCTCCAGGCCGCCGCGCCGGGTGCGGCACGGCATGGCGAAGACGTCCGCCGCCGCGTAGTGGGCGGCGGTCGCGGCGTGCTCGGTGCCGCCGGCGAAGACCACCTCGCCCGGCCCGGTGTGACGCCGGGCCAGCGCGCGCAGCCGCCGCTCGTCCGGGCCCTGCCCGACCAGCACGAGGACCGCTCCGGGCACGCTGCGCCGGATCAGCGGGAGTGCGCGGATCAGGGTGTCCTGGCCCTTGCGCGGCACGAGCCGGGCGACGCAGAGGATCACCGGCCCGCCCGCGGCCCGGCCGTCACCGGCGCGGCCCGGGCGGAACAGTTCGGTGTCCACGCCGGGCACCAGCCGCTCCAGCCGGGCCCGCGGCCCCAGGGCGGGCGCGATCCGGGCCCGGGTGTGGTCGCCGAGGTAGGTGACCACGTCCACGCTGTCGCCGATCCGGCGGAGCAGCCGGCGGGCGCCGGGCGTGCGCGCCCACCAGATCTCGTGGCCGTGCGTGGTGGCGACGGTCCGCGCGATCCCGGGGGCCTGCCGGCGCAGCCCGGGCGTCATCGCGGCGAGCGGGGCGGCGGCTCCGAACCAGACCCGGTCGCAGCCGTGTGCGCGGGCTATCTCGGCGGTCCGCCGGGTGGTCCGGGGGGTGGGCAGCAGCGTCCGGGCCCGGTCGCGGACGACGGGGAAGGGCAGCGTCGCGTCGTAGGCGGCCGCCCCGGGCTCGGACGAGGTGTGGACGACGACGCCGCCCGGCAGGCGGGTGGCCAGGGCGTGGACGAAGGTCTCGATGCCGCCCTGGCGGGGCGGGAAGTCGTTGGTGACGACGAGTGTGGTGTTCATGGGGCGGGTGCAACCTCGGGTCGGGGGCGGTTCGGGCCGGTCGTGCGGGGGCGGTCCGGGCCGGTCGTGCGGGTCCGGAAGGACGGGACGGCGTGGACGGCGGGGACGGCAGCGATGCCGGGGGCGCCCGGCACGCCGGCCGGGAGGCGCGAGCGGCGGGCCGCGGGCCGGGCGCGGGCCGGCAGCCGGGCCCAGACGGCCAGCACGAGCGGCAGCGCCAGGTAGCCGAACCGCCCGGCCGGCGCCAGCAGGAAGGCCAGGCCGAGGCCGAGGGCCAGGCGGTCGGCGGCGCCGGTGACGTCCCGGGGCGGGTGCCGGACGAGCGAGACGGCGACGGCGAGCCCGCCGGCCAGCAGCAGGGCGACGGCGGCGTACCAGCCGGCCGGTCCGAGCCCGGCGAGCAGGTGACCGGGCAGCGGGCTGCCGGCCGGGGTGGGCAGGGCGCCGCGCCCGGTGGGGAAGGCGAACACCTGTTGGACCAGCGGCCCGGGTGCGCGCAGCGCCACCGGCAGGACCAGGGCGGCGGTGCCGGCCAGGGCCACCGCGGCGGCCCGCAGGGCGGCCCGCCGGCCGGCCGTACTCGCGAGCAGGGCGGCGGCGACGGGAACGGCCGGCCACGCCGTCCACTTGAGCGCGCAGGCCGCGGCGAGCACCAGGCCGGCGCCGGTGGCGCGGCCCCGCGCGGCGGCGGCGAGGGCGAGGCAGCAGAGGCCGGTCATCGGCAGGTCCACCCCGCTGACGCAGAGCGGCAGCGCGACCAGCGGCGAGGCGGTCAGCAGGGCGAGGCCGCGCCGGTGCGGGCGGCCGGTGGCCAGCAGGCAGCCGAGGAACACGGCGGCGCACCAGAGCCGGGCGTCGCCGAGCAGCCCGGCCGCCCAGCCGTCCGACCCGGCCAGTGCGCGCGGCAGGCCGAGCAGGGCCAGGCCCGGGAGGTACGGCGTGTACTCCGCCACGGTGTGCGGTTCGGGCAGGTAGGGCGAGCCCTGCCGGAGCAGCAGCCCGCCGGACCGCTCGATCACGCCGACCTCGCTCTGGCCCTGCCCGGTGACGACCAGCAGGAGCAGCGGGACGGCGACGGCCCCGGCCGCCGCGACCGCCGCCGAGCCGGCCAGGGCCCGTGACCGGGGCAGGACGAGCGCCGCAACGGCGGCGCCCAGGTAGCCGGTGGCGGCGAACACGCCCCACACCCGGTGCGGCCCGAGGCCGGAGACGAGCGGGAACGCGCCGGCGAAGACGGCGGCCGCCAGCCAGCCGGCGCACCACCCGGACGGGTGGTCGGCCCAGCTGCGCACGGCGGTGAACCCGGCGTCGGGGAGGGGGAGTCGGCGCCCCCGGACTCTGCGGTGGCCTCGGTGAATCAGCACCGTTCCATTGCAGCCGCGCAGATCAACGCGGTCATGACGGCCAGGTCGAGACCTGTGGTCGGGTTTCCCCTACCATCGCCGTTCGCGCTCACGTTCGGTGACCGTCGAATCACGTTCGGTGGCCGGTGATCGCTAGGGTGGGTGCCGTGGTGAGGTCCTGGGATGCGGCGGTGGAGCGGGCGCAGGAGCGGCTGACGGCGGTGGCCGGGCTGCGGGCGGTGGCGGCGGAGGACGGGCGGCGGTTCGCCCGCTGGGACTTGGCGTCCCGGGCCGAGGGGGAGCTGGCTGAGCGGCTCGACCCGGAGGCGCTCGACCCGGCCGCCGAACGGCGGCTGCGCGAGCGGCTGGGGGAGCCCGGCCGGGAGTGGCCGGACGGCGAGCTGTACCGGCGCAGGTACTGGCTGCTCGATCCGGGCGCCCCGCCCGGCGCGGACGGTTCGAGCGGCCAGGGCGGCCAGGGCGGACCGGACGGTTCGAGCGGCCACGACGGCTCGGGCGGCCCGGGCGGTGCGCCCGTCGGCACCCTGGCCGTCGACAACTGGACGAAGGGCCCCGGCCAGTTGGCCGTCTCCTCGCTCTACCTGCGCCCCTCGGTGCGGGGGCGCGGGCTGGCCGCCGCCGCGCTCGACGAGGTGTACCGGGCGGCGGCCGCCGAGGGGTTGCCCGGGTTCTGCCTGGAGGCGCACTGGAGTTGGCGGCATGCCGTGCGCTACTACCTGCGGCGCGGCCTCTGGGTGGTCTCCTGGAAGCGCGCCATCGGCCTGGCCCGGATGCCCCAACTCCCGCCCTACCGGGTGGTGGAGGACGGCGACCGGCTGGTCCTGCTGGTCGCCGGGCGGCCGGACGACTGGGTGCCGCTGCTCTCCGCCGGGCGCGAGGGCGGCCGGCTGCGGCTGGACGAGACGGCCGCGTACCGGGCCAGTGACGGCTGGGTGCACGACTTCGCGCGGTCGACGCTGGCGCTGCACCTCGCGCTCGCCGGCCGGCCGATGGTCCGCGGCCCGCAGTGGTGGGCGGAGGCCTGGCGCTGGGCGGAGCTCGGCGAGCCGGAGGGGCTGGCGTACCGGATCGAGCAGCTGCGGGCCGAGCCCGGCGGAACCGGCCCCCGGCCCGCCACGATCCCGGCCCCCGCTCCGACCGCCGCCGCCCCGACCGCCGCCGCCCCGACCGCCGCCGCCCCGACCGCCGTCGCCCCGACCGCCGGGGCCGCGGTGGGCCGGCCCGGTGAGCGGCTGGGAGACTCGGGGGATGGCTGAGATCGAGATCGACGGCGGGCCCGCCGAGGCAGGGCAGTTGGCCGCGCTGGGGCTGCTGAACTACGGACACTTCACCACCCTGCGGGCCGAGTCCGGCCGGGTGCGCGGCCTCGCGCTGCACCTGGACCGGCTGGTGCGCGACTGCCGGGTGCTGTTCGCCGCGGACCTGGACCGGAGCGTGCTGCGGCAGCGGATCCGCGCGGTGCTGCCGCCCGACGGCGGTGCGGTGATCGTCCGGGTCACGGTGTACGACCCGGGGCTCGGCCTGGAGCGCCCGGGCGCCCCCGCGGCGCCCCGCCTGCTGGTGACCACCCGCCCGGCTGCGGCGGCGGCCCCCGCCCCGCTGCGGGTGCGCACCGCGGCGTACCGGCGGGACCTGCCGGAGGTGAAGCACGTCGGTCTGTTCGGCCTGGTCCGGCACCGCCGGCTGGCCCAACTCGACGGCTACGACGACGTCCTGCTCACCGACCCGGACGGCCGGATCACCGAGGGCGCCACCTGGAACGTCGGCTTCCTCGACGGCGGCGGGGTCGTCTGGCCGGAGGCGGCCGTGCTGCCCGGCGTCACCGCGGCGCTGCTCGCCGGCGCGCACCCCGGCCCGCAACGGCGCGAGGCCGTCCACGCCCCCGACGGCCCCGGCCGCTTCGAGGCGGCCTTCGCCCTCAACGCGGGCGTCGGCGTCCGCCCGGTCGCGGCGATCGACGGCACGGCCTTCGACTCGGCCCACCCCGGCCTCGCCGCGCTGCGCGCCGCGTACGAGGGGATCGCGGGCGACGAGGTCTGACCCGGCCCCCGGCCCGGCCCCGGCCCCGTGGCCGGG
Organism: Kitasatospora sp. NBC_01560; assembly: GCF_045208415.1. Classification (NCBI taxonomy): domain Bacteria; kingdom Bacillati; phylum Actinomycetota; class Actinomycetes; order Kitasatosporales; family Streptomycetaceae; genus Kitasatospora; species Kitasatospora sp. NBC_01560. The sequence goes on from NZ_CP109364.1 coordinate 7,418,818, forward strand.
CCCCGTGGCCGGGCCCCGGACCGAACGGGCAGCGGCGGGGTGGGGATAACCCCACCCCGCGTCCGCCAGCGGCCTCCATGGTGACCGCCCGGCCGCCTTCCTAGGCTGGAACACGTCGATGACCAGCGATGATTCCCGAAGGAAGGCCCCACCATGGCACCCCGCCGCGACCGCCGAGCGACCGAGCAGTACGGGCAGACCGAGCAGTACGGGCGGCCCGCCCACGCCGCGATCGAGCTGCGGGCCGTCCGGCGCAGCTACGGCCGCGGCGCCGAGACCGTGCACGCGCTGCGCGGCGTCGACCTGGCGCTCGACCGCGGCACCTTCACCGCGGTGATGGGCCCGTCCGGCTCCGGCAAGAGCACCTTCCTGCAGTGCGCGGCGGGCCTGGACCGGCCGGACGCCGGCGAGGTGTACCTGGGCGGCGAGGAGATCACCCGGCTGAGCGAGAACCACCTCACCAAGCTGCGCCGCAGCCGGATCGGCTTCGTCTTCCAGTCGTTCAACCTGCTGCCCTCGCTGACCGTGCTGCAGAACGTGCTGCTGCCGCAGCGGCTGGCCGGCGAGCGCCAGGACCGCACGCGGGCCAAGGAGTTGCTGGCCCAGGTCGGACTCGGCGAGCACGGCGGGCGGCGGCCCGGCCAGCTGTCCGGCGGCCAGCAGCAGCGCGTCGCGATCGCCCGCGCGCTGATCACCCGCCCGGACGTGGTCTTCGCCGACGAGCCGACCGGCGCCCTGGACACCCGGACGGCGCACGAGGTGCTCGGCCTGCTCCGCAACGCCGTGGACAGCCTGGGCGCGACCGTCGTGATGGTCACCCACGACCCGGTGGCCGCCTCCTTCACCGACCGCGCGGTCTTCCTGGCCGACGGCGCGCTCGCCGGCGAGCTGCACCACCCGGACCCGCAGGCCGTCGCGGACCGGATGGTCCGCCTGGCCGCCCGCCCGGTCGGAGTGGCCGCATGAGCAACGGACTCGCCCGCGCCTCGGTGCGGTTCCGGCCCGCCTCCTTCGCGGGCACCTTCATCGCCCTGCTGTTCGGCGCGGCCGTCATCATGGCCTGCGGCACCCTCCTGCAGACCGGGATCACCGCGAGCGTGCCGCCCGTGCGGTACGCGGCGACGCCGGTGGTGGTCGCGGCCGATCCGACCGTCTCGTTCACCCACAAGGTCGGCGAGGACACCCAGACCGAGGAGCAGGCCGTCCCGGAGCGGGCCCGGGTGGACGCGGCGCTGGCCGGGCGGATCGCCGCCCTGCCGGGTGTCGCGGCGGCCCGCCCCGACACCGCCTTCCCGATCCCCGCGACGGCCGGCCCGGGCGCACCCGGCCAGGACGGGGCCGGCCTGCCCGGCCTGACCGGCCGCGGCTTCGCCTCGCTCGGCATCGCCGGCGCGGGCGAGAAGCTGGCAGAGGGCCGCGCCCCCGGCGCCGGCGAGGTCGTCCTCGACGCGGACACCGCACGCGCCGCCCGCCTCGCCCCCGGCGCCACCGTCGCGCTGACCGCGCCCGGCGGCACCGGCAGCTACCGGATCTCCGGCCTCGCCGCCTCCCCGGGCGCGGCGCAGGCCTGGTTCGCCGACCCCGTCGCCGACCGCCTCGCCGGCCACCCCGGCCGGGTCGACGCGATCGCCGTCCAGCCCCGCGACGGGGTGACCGCGAAGGCCCTCGCCGCGCAGGTCCGCCAGGCCGTCGGCGGCGACGCGAAGGTGCTGACCGGTGACGGCCGCGGCAGCGTCGAGCAGCCCGAGCTGGCCGAGAGCCGGACGATGCTGACCGCCCTCGGCGGCTCCTTCGGCGGCACCGCCACCATGACCGCGGTCTTCGTGGTGATGAGCACCGTCGCCCTGGCCACCGGGCAGCGCGCCCGCGAGTTCGCCCTGCTCCGCGCGATCGGCGCGACCCCGCGGCAGATCCGCCGCACCATCGCCACCGAGGCCGTGCTCGTCGCGCCCGTGGCCGGTGCGCTCGGCATCCTGCCCGGGCTGGCGCTGGCCCGCTGGTGGTTCGACGAGATGGTGTCCCGCGGGGCCGTCCCCACGGCGGTCGGGCTCTCCGTCGGCCCGCTGCCGATGCTCGCCGCCGTCGGCACCTGCACGCTCGCCGCGCTCGCGGCCGGCTTCTTCGCCGCCCGCGGCCCGGCCCGGCTGCGGCCGAGCCAGGCGCTCGGCGCGGCCGCCGTCGAGCCCCGCCGGCCGGGCAAGGTGCGGACGATCGCCGGGCTGCTCTTCGCCGCCGGCGGCGTGTCGCTGGCCGCCGTCGCGGCCGGCCTCGACGGCAGCAACGCCGCCAACACCGCGCTCGGCGTGGTGATGTGCTTCCTGACGGCCGTCGCGCTGCTCGGCCCCTGGGTGGCCCGGGCCGCCGCCGGGGTGCTCGGCACCCCGCTGCGGGCCGCGGCCGGCGCACCCGGTTCGCTGGCCGCCGACAACACCCGGGCCAACGCCCGCCGGCTGGCCTCCGCGATCACGCCGATCGTGATGGTCACCGCCTTCTGCGGCACCCTGCTCTTCCTTCAGACCACCGTCCGCCACGTCACCGGCGAGCAGGTCCGCACCGGCATCACCGCCGACCACGTGGTCGCCCCGACCGGCCCCGGCCTGCCGGCCGGCACCGCCGAGGAGGCCGGCCGGGTGCCCGGCGTCGACGCCGCCGTCGGCGTGCTGCGCACCGGCGCCGTCTACCGCGACGGCGGCATGTTCGGCACCGCCACCGCCCTCGGCATCGACGGCGACCCGGCGAAGCTGCCGCGCGTCCTCGACCTCGGGGTGCGCAGCGGCTCGCTGGCCGCGCTCGGCGGTTCGGCCGACACCGTCGCCCTGGACGCGGGGCTCGCCGACACGCTCGGCGTCAAGGTCGGCGACCGGGCGCCGCTCTGGCTCGGCGACGGCACCCCGGCCCGGCCGACGGTCGTCGCCACCTACGAGCGCGGCCTCGGCTTCGGCCAGGTGCTGCTGCCCCGGGCCGCCGTCGCGGCGCACGTCACCGCCGGGTACGACAGCCAACTGCTGGTCGCGGACGCGCCGGGCGCCGACCGGGCCGCCGTCGCGGCGAAGCTGGCCGGGCTGACCGCTGCCGGCGGCGTGACCGTCACCGACCGGGCCGGCTACGCCGCGCAGGTCAACCGGGCCCAGGAGCTCAGTGCCTGGGCGAACACCGTGATGGCCGGCGTGCTGGGCGGCTTCGCGGCCGTCACCGCCGCCAACACCCTGGTGATGACGGTGCTGGACCGGCGCCGCGAGGTGGCGCTGCTGCGGCTGGCCGGGACGACCCGGCGCCAGGTGCGCGGCATGCTGCGCTGGGAGGCGCTGCTGGTCGCGGCGACCGGCCTCACCGTCGGTGCGCTGATCGCCTGGATCACGCTCGTCCCGGTCGCCCGGGGCCTCACCGGCGCCGCCCCGCACATCCCGGCCGGCATCGCACTGCCGCTGGCCGCCGGGGCCGTGCTGCTCTGCCTCGGTTCGACCGGCCTGCCGGCCCGGGCGCTGCTCCGCTCCCGGCCGGTCGCGGCCGGCGGCGGCAAGCAGTAGGGCGACCGGGCGAGGGCGAGGGCGAGGGCGAGGGGGCCCGGGGCCCGGCGGCGACGGGGGTGTCGCCGGGCCGCGGGCCGGCCCCGCACCGGCCCGCGGACGGGGGAGGGGCGGACGGACGGGGGGAGCAGGGGAGGCAGGGACCGAGGACGGAAGGGGGCCGGGGACGGACGGGCGGTGCGCGAGGGCTGCGCACCGCCCGTCCGGGTGAGCGGCCGGGCCGCTGGCCGGTGCATCGGAGTGGCCTCCGGTTCAAACACGCCGCAGAACCACTGATCGTGATGTCCGATCAGCTACGCTCGCCGCCGCGCCGCCCGGGGCAGAGCCGCCTCCGGGGGCGTTTCCCGTTCCCCTCCGGGGGCGCTCCCCGTGCCCGCACCGCCTCCCGGCCGAGCAGAGAGAAGCCCACTCATGAGCAGTCCTCCCGTGGCCCCCGCGCCCCGCCGGCCGCTGATCCTGCTGAGGGCGGCCGCCACCGTGTCGGCCGCCCTCGCCCTCGGGCAGACCGTGCTGGCCGGCAGCTTCCTCAACGGCCACTACGAGTCGCTCGCGCTCCACGCGGCGGGGGCGACGGCGCTGGCCGCCGCCGCGCTCGCCCAGCTGGTGGCGGCGCTGCTGGTCGGCCGGGCCGGCCGCGGGCCGCGCGGGCCGCTCGCGGCCGCGCTGGTGCTGACGGCGGCGGTGGTGCTGCAGACCGGTCTCGGCTACCAGCGCGCCCTGGGTCTGCACGTGGTGCTCGGCGCGTTGCTGGTCAGCGGCACCCTGTTCGGCCTGGCCGGTGCCTGGCGGCTGCCGCTGCCCGGCCGGGCGGGCGGCGCCGAGGGGCCCGACGGCCCGGACGGCGCCGGGCTGCTGCCCCGGCCGGGCGAGCCCGTCGAGGTGGCCCGGTGAAGCGCCGCCGGTTCCTGGAGATCGGCGCGGCCGCGCTCGGCGCCGGCACGGTGGGCGCCTTCGCGCTCCCGGCCGCCGCCCGGCTGCTCGCCGAGGCCCGCCCGGGCCGGCTGCTCCTCAGCGTCAACGAGCCGCCGCCGCCGTACCAGGTGCCGCTGCCGGTGCCGCCCGTGCTGCAGCCGGTGCGCAGCGACGCCGGCGCCGACTACTACGAGATCACCCAGCAGGTCGCCCGGCTGGAGATCCTGCCCGGCCTGCGGACCGAGGCCTGGACGTACGGCGGCAGCTACCCCGGCCCGACGCTGGCCGTCCGGGCCGGGCGGCAGGTGGTGGTGCGCCACCGCAACGAGCTGCCGGTGCCGTCGGTGGTCCACCTGCACGGCGGCCACACCCCGGCGGAGAGCGACGGCTACCCGATCGACCTGATCCTGCCGGCGGGCCCGGCCGCCCGTACGGGCGGCGCACCGGGGACGGCGGGCACGACCGGGATGCCGGGGATGGCCGGCATGGCGGGGATGCCCGGCATGGACCACGGCGCCGGGCGGACCAGCGAGGGCGAGCGCACCTACACCTACCCGGGCCGGCAGCGCGCGGCCACCCTCTGGTACCACGACCACCGGATGGGCTTCACCGGCCCCGCCGTCTGGCGCGGCCTGTCGGGCTTCCACCTCGTCCACGACGACGAGGAGGACGCCCTGCCGCTGCCGCGCGGCGAGCGCGACCTCCCGCTGATGATCGCCGACCGCGCCTTCGAGGAGGACGGCTCCTTCCGCTACCCGGCCCTCGACCCGACGCTCGCCGTCCCCGGCGTCACCGACGACTACATGAACGGCGTGCTCGGCGACGTCATCCTGGTCAACGGCGCCCCCTGGCCCCGGCTGGCGGTGGACCGCGCCCGGTACCGGCTGCGCCTGCTGAACGCCTCCAACGCCCGCCTCTACCGCCTGGAGCTGGACCCGCAGCCCTCCGGCGGCGGCGCACTCGTCCAGATCGGCAGCGACGGCGGCCTGCTGGCGGCGCCGGTCGCGCACGACGGGATCGAGATCGCCCCGGCCGAGCGCTTCGACGTCGTGGTGGACTTCTCCCGCTTCGCGCCGGGCACCTCCGTCCGCCTGATGAACCGATTCGGCACCGACCGGGACCGGGACGTGATGCGGTTCGACGTCTCCTCCCGCAGCGTCACCGACGACTCCGCCGTCCCCGACCGGCTCGCCACCGTCGAACGGCTCGACCCGGCGGCCGCCGTCACCACCCGTACCTTCGGCTTCCGCCGCAGCCGCAACGACGGCTGGACGATCAACAATCAGCCGTACCAGCCGGGCCGGGTGCTGGCCCGCCCGGCCCTCGGCACCACCGAGATCTGGCGGCTGTTCACCGACGTGCACCACCCCGTCCACGTCCACCTCGGCCAGTTCCAGGTGCTCTCCCGCAACCGGGCCGCCCCGGGCCCGTACGACGGCGGGTGGAAGGACACCGTCGACCTGCGGCCGGCCGAGACGGCGGAGGTGCTCGTCCGGTACACCGAGTACCCGGGGACGTACATGCTGCACTGCCACAACCTGGAGCACGAGGACATGGCGATGATGGCGGACTTCGTCGTGGAGTAGGCCCCGGGTGCTGCCCCGGAGCTGCTGGAGCAGACCGCTCGCGCCCCTCCTCACCCGTCCGGAGGAGCGCGGGCGCCCCGCCGCCCGGCCCGCCCCGGTGCTTCACCGCGCCGCCGCGCCCCGAGGTGCCGGGGCGGCGCGGTTGACCTAGCGTCGCGAGCAGGGATCCGCCGACCGAGGAGCCGTGCATGACCACTCCCGCCGAACGCCGCCGGCGCGGCCGGGCCGCCCGCGAGCTGGTCCCGCGCTCCGCCCACGGCCCGTGGATCCCCGCCGCCGACCGCCCCGACCCGGTCGCCGTCCTGGAGCAGCAGGGCGTCGACCGGATCGCCGAGCTGCTGCCGATCCGCTACGGCAGGATGGCCGACTCCCCGTTCACCTTCCTGCGCGGCGCCGCCGCCGTCATGGCGGCCGACCTCGCGGCCGGCGCCGACACCGGCATCACCGTCCAGCTCTGCGGCGACGCGCACCTCCTGAACTTCGGCGTCTACGCCTCGCCGGAGCGGGCCCTGCTCTTCGACGTCAACGACTTCGACGAGACCTACCCGGGCCCGTTCGAGTGGGACCTCAAGCGGCTCGCCGCCAGCGTGGCCGTCGCCGCCCGCGACAACCGCCACGACGAGGAGCAGGTCCGCCGGGCCGCACTCACCGCCGCGCTCGGCTACGCCACCGCGATCCGCACCCTCGCGGGGAGGGGCGAGCTCGACGTCTGGTACGCCCGGATCGACAGCGAGGACCTGCCCGCGATGGTCCGCAAGCCCAAGCGCCGCAAGCAGGTCGAGGCCAACCTCGCGCACGCCCGGCGCCGCACCAGCCTCCATGCCTTCGGCAAGCTCACCGAGACCACCGGGGACGGCCGCCGCCGGATCATCAGCGACCCGCCGCTGATCGAACCGCTGCCGAGGAACGAACTCCGCCGCGTCGGCAAGATCTTCAGCGACTACCGGGCCACCCTGGCCGAGGACCGGCGCGTCCTGCTCGACCGGTTCCACTTCGTGGACGCGGCCCGCAAGGTGGTCGGCGTCGGCAGCGTCGGCACCCGCTGCTTCATCATCCTGCTGGAGGGCCGGGACGAGCAGGACCCGCTCTTCCTCCAGATCAAGGAGGCGGGCCGCTCCGTCCTGGAGGAGCACCTGCCCCTCACCCGCCCGCACGGCGAGGCGCCGATCGTGCACGGCGGCCGGCGCGTCGTCACCGGCCAGCACCTGATGCAGGCCGCCAGCGACATCTTCCTCGGCTGGACGACCGGCCCGGCCGGCCGGCACTTCTACGGCCGCCAGCTGCGCGACATGAAGGGCTCGGCCGACATCGCCGACATGCGGCCCGCCGACCTGCGCGCCTACGCCGACCTCTGCGGCCGCACCCTCGCCCGGGCCCACGCCCGGTCCGGTGACCGCCTCGCCATCGCCGGGTACCTCGGCCGCGCGGACACCTTCGCCGAGGCGATCGCCGACTTCGCCGTTCGCTACGCCGACCAGACCGAGATCGACCATGCCGAGCTGCTGTCCGCCATCGAGGACGGCACGATCACGGCGCAGCACGATATTTGACGTTGCCTCAGGCTGCGCTGCACTGCGCCGCGTTGCCGCCGGTGGGCCGCCCCGGCTCGGGCAGGATCGCGGCGAGTCGCCGGAGCTGCTCGCGCTGGGACGGCAGGTCGAGCGCGCCCAGCCGGGCGACGACGTGCCGCGCGCCCGCGTCGCGGTAGCGGGCCAGCCCGGCGGCGACGTCCTCCGGCGCGCCGGCCACCACCGCCTGGATCTTCTCCAACTCCTCCAGCGGCAGGCCGTAGTTGGCCTTCGCGTACGCCTCCAGCACCGGCCGCCCCTGCTCCGGCCGGTCGTCGATCCGGACCGAGACGAACAGGGCCGGGGTGATGTCCGCCGCCGTGCGCCCGGCCTCCTGCGCCGCCGTCCGCACGTCCGCCAGGCCGGTGCGGTAGTCGGCCGGGTCCGGCGGGTACGGGAGCCAGCCGTCGTAGAGCCGGCCGGTGCGGGCCAGCGCGGCCGGGGCGCCGCCGCCGAGCCAGACCGGCGGGCCGCCGGGCCGGAACGGCGCGGTGGCGGGCGGGAGCGCGGCGAAGTCGTGGAACTCGCCCCGGAAGGAGTCTGCGCCGCTCCACAGTGCCCGCCAGAGCGCCACCGTCTCGTCCAGCCGTGCGAACCGGCGCTCCCAGGGCAGTTGCGACAGCTCGTACAGCGGCCGGCCGAACCGCCCGGGGAACCCGGCGCCGACCGCCACGGCCAGCCGCCCGCCGGAGAGCAGGTCGACGGAGGCGAGCGACTGCGCGGCCTGCACCGGCCGGCGCAGGAACGGCAGCAGGGCGCCGGTGCCGAGGGTGACCCGCTCGGTCACCGGGGCGAGCGCGGCCAGCATGGTGAGTGGCTCGATCCGCGGGCTGAGCAGCGAGTCGTTGGCGAAGAGCGAGGAGTAGCCCAACTCCTCGGCCTCGCGGGCGAAGGCGATCAGCTCGCGCGGGTCGCCGTCGGTGCCCCACTGGGCCTTGCCGGTCGGGAGAAGTACGCCGATGTCCATGCCGACGATCCTCCTGCCCGGCCCGCACGGCGACAATTCCCGCCGGGGAATGGCCGGGCCGCCACCGCACCGGCTACAACGGGCGGGTGAACTTTCCCCAAGCGCTCCGCGAGCGCCGCACCCGCAGCCGGATCAGCCAACTCGACCTCGCCACCCGGGCCGGAACGACCCAACGCCACCTCAGCTTCATCGAGTCCGGCCGGTCGGCACCGGGCCGGGGCATGGTGGTCCGGCTCGCCGAATCGCTCGACCTGCCGTTGCGCGAGCGCAACGCGCTGTTGCTGTCGGCCGGTTTCGCCCCCGCCTACCCCGAGAGCCCGCTCGACGGCCCCGACCTCGCCCCGGTGCGCGCCGCCATCGACCACATCCTCACCGGCCATCTGCCCTACCCCGCCGTGGTGGTGGACCGGCAGGGCACCGTGGTGGCCGCCAACCGCGCCCTCGACCTGATCACCGAGGGGGCGGCGCCCGAGCTGGTCGGCCCCGGCACCAACGCCTACCGGCTCGCCCTGCACCCCGACGGCCTGGCCCCCCGGATCCTCAACTTCGCGGCCTGGGCCCGCCACATCGTCGAACGGACGGCGCACCTGGGCGAGTTGCACGCCGAACTCGCCACGTACGTACCGGAGACGGTGGACCTGGCGGCCGATCACCTCGGCTTCGCCGTGCCGCTGCGCCTCCGCAGCTCGTACGGAGACCTGCACCTGATGACGACCGTCACCACCTTCGCCACCGCCGTGGACATCACGCTCGCCGAGCTGAAGCTGGAGGCCTTCCTGCCGGCCGACGAACCGACGGCCGCCGCGCTCCGGGCCGCGGGCCGGGCGGCGGAGGAGGCGGGATCGGGGGCGGCGTCGGTGGTGGCGTCGGCGTTGGCGGGGGCCACCGGCTGACCGTGCCCGGGAGGCACGGCGGGCAGGATCAGGCCCCCGGGAACTGGTAGTCGACCGTGACGCGGCCGTCCTCGTCGAGCAGCAGGACTTCGAGCCCGCTGCCGACCGGCTCCCCGCCGCCGACCGGGACCATCTCCCAGGTGAACCGGAGGCAGTTGCGCAGCCGGACGGCCGCCGCCCCGGCGCGGAAGGTGAACTCCCCGGGGGCGATGAACTCCTGGTGGCTGCGGGTGACCCGGGTCTCGATCGCGTCGTACCCGGACACCTCCAGCACGGTGTCGTCGAAGCCCAGCGCGGCCGCCCGGTCGCGGATCTCCTCCGGCGGCTGGATGAGGTGGACGCCGTCCTCCGTCCAGATCCGCTCGATCGCCTTGCGGCGCAGCGCGGGGTCCGGCTCGGTCCAGAGGGCGACGTAGCGGTCGGCGATGTCCTGCGGGGTGGCGGTGGTGGCCATGGTGCGCTCCTCGTGCGGTGTCGGCCGACGTTGTGTCGGCGGTGTATCCGGACGGCACTCATCCTGCGGGGGGCCGGTGAGGGCGGCAATTCCCCGCGGGGCATGACCCGGTCGACCGGCGGGGGTGGCCACCCGCCGGACGATGGAATGGTGGGGCGTGGACACCCGCCGAAGGTCCGGGGCGGTTTTCTGTCCGTTCTCCAACTGCTCGTCAGGTCAGGTGAATTACTGCGGTCTTGACGATTCGTTCACCATTTGCATGTCTTCGACAAGCTTGTTTCCCGTCAGTAACATGGCACGGGTGCGGCTGTTCGAGCCGCCGCTGAAGCCCCTGGTCCCGGGCGCCCGTGTGCGCGCCCGCCGCTTCGAAAGAGCTTCGTTGAAGAGTCCCCTCGGCACGGCGGTCCGCCCTGCCCTCGTTTCGCTGTTGCTGCTCGGAGTCGCTGCGTGCGGCCCGACCTCGGGCACCCAGCAGGCCATCCCGGCCACCGTGGACGGCGCCCCCGGCGCCACCGCCACGGCCACCGCGACCTCCCACGCGAACCCGGCCGGTGCGGCCGGCCCCGCCAAGGCCGGCGCCCCGGCGGCCCCGCCGTCCGGCGCGCCGCAGGCCGGAGCCGCCACCCCGGCAGCTCCGGCACCCGCCGGCGCCCCGCCCGCCGCCACCCTGCCGGTGACGGCCGCCCAGCCCGGCGCCCAGCAGGCCGCCATCGGCACGCCCGGCAAGGATGGCGCGGCCGTCGCGCCGGAGGCCAAGAACCTCCAGCTCACCGGGTACGACGCGGCCGCCGGCACGGCCGTCCTGTCGGCCACCGCCCCGGCCGGGCCGGTCACCACTGGTTCGGCCGCGCCGTCGGTGGCGCCCACCACGCCGGCTGCCACCACGCCCGGCGCGGCGCCGACCCCGGCCGAGGCGGTCAAGCCCGGCCAGCTCCTCGCCAGCCCGCCGACCGAGGCCGCGCCGCAGGGCGCGCTCGTCGCCGTCACCGCCGTCAAGTCGGTGACCGGAGGCGCCGTCACCGTCGCCACCCGCCCCGCCACGCTCTCCGAACTGCTCGGCAAGGCCGAGGCGGACGGCCAGGTCCCCGTGGACCCGAAGGCGATCAAGGTGACGCCGCTGGTCAAGGACCTCAAGGCGACCGTCTCCCACGAGAGCGGCACGACCAGGGCCGACGCCTCCGGCACCCTGGAGGTCGACGTCAAGGCGCCGATCCCGCTCCCCGAGGGCCTGAGCGCCGACGCCTCCGCCTCGCTCCAGCTGCACCCCGCGCTGCGGTTCGCCTACCACGGCGCCGGCATCGGCAGCCCGCGCACCGCGTCGATCGGCTTCGACCTCGGGGCCCACGCCCAGTGGAAGGTCACCGGCGACCTCGCCCGCTCCACGGGGGCCGCGCCGATCCGGCTGCCGTTCGCCAAGCTCCAGGCCAGCCCCGTCATCACCGTGGCGGGCCTGCCGATCGTCGTGAACCTCGGCCTGACCTGCTACCTGGAGATCGGTGCCGACGGCAAGGTGCACGTCGAGGCCGAACAGGAGATCACCGGCACCTGGGCCGTCCACGCCGACTACACCGGCGGCCGCGGCTGGACGTCGTCCACCGACGCGGCCGACACCAAGGTGTCGCCGGTGCACGTCCGCCTCTCCGGCAAGGCCGCCGTCCGCGCCGCTCTCGCCGCCGAGGTCAGCGTCGGCCTCTACGACGCGGTCGGCGTCGAGGCCACCGTCGCCCCCTACCTGCGCGCGCAGGCGGACGGTTCGCTCGCCGTCGACGTCCCCGGCGGCACGCCGCAGCTGCAGGGCAGCTGGGCCCTGCTCGGCGGCGTCGACCTGAACGGTGCGCTCTCCGCGCACCTGAAGGTCTTCGGTACCCCGATCGTGGAGGGCAAGCTCCCCCTCCCGCCGTTCCACCGCGAGTGGCCGCTGCTGACCGGCGCCCTCCCGTCGGCCACCCCGAAGGGCTGAGCCACCCTCCCGGGCAGCCCCTGCCCGACGCGCCCTGCCCGGTCCCCGTCCAGGACCGGGCAGGGCGTGGCCGTTCCCCCCGTCAGCACGTCGCCCGCCCCGGCCGCGCTCCTCACGGCATCACCGGAGGCCCGGGGCCGGCGGCGGCTTCTATGATCTGCGCATGGCAACAAGACTCGTGCAGATCAACATGAAGGCCCAGGACGACTCCGCGCTCGGCCGGTTCTGGGCGGAGGCGCTCGGCTGGGGTGTCGACAGCGAGGGCCCCGGTGTGACCAACCTCGAACCGGTAGGTTTCTCCTACCCCGACCCCGTGGCCGTGTGCATCGACATCATCGCCCGGCCGGAACCCAAGACGGTGAAGAACCGGGTGCACCTCGATCTGGCCACCACCTCGACCGCCCATCAGGCGGAGCTGGTCGCGCGCCTGAAGGACCTCGGCGCGACGCTCGCCGACGTGGGTCAGGGCGACGTCCCCTGGACGGTGATGGCCGACCCGGAGGGCAACGAGTTCTGCGTCCTGGAGCCCCGCCCGGTCTACCAGGACACCGGGCCGATCGCCGCGGTGGTGGTCGACTGCACCGACCCGCGGGGAATGGCCCGGTTCTGGGACGAGGCGATGGACTGGACGCTGCACGAGGTCGCCGACGACCACGCGAGCTTGCGCTCCGCCCAGGGCATCGGCCCTTACTTGGAGTTCATTCGCACCCCCGACACCAAGAGCGGCTGGAACCGCGTCCACCTCGATGTCGCTCCCTACCGCGGTGACGACGTAGCGGCAGAGGCAGCCCGTCTGCGCGCGCTGGGCGCCACCGACCCCGGTATCGACCAGTCCGCGATCTCCTGGACCGTCCTGGCCGACCCGGAGGGCAACGAGTTCTGCCTCCTCAGCCCCCGCTGACCTCGGGCACCGGCTCCGGCCGGTGGCGAGCCGGCGGCGGAGACCGGGAACCCCGGGCCGGGGAATCCGGCCCGGGGTTCCCGGTCACGCGGTTCGACTCGACGGGCCTCCGCGTCAGCCGGCGTCGCCCGCCGAGGCCTCCTCGGTGTCCGCGGCTGCGACGCCCCTGAGGTCGTTCGCCGCCAGCAGGTAGTCGAAGCTGCCCGAGGAGCTGTGCGAGCCGCCGGCCGGACAGAAGCCGTTCGTCGGGTTCCCGTTGAACCAGAGACCGAAGCACTTGTTGCAGTAGCGCCAGTTGGACTGACCCACGATTGCCATGGTGTCTCCTTTCCGGACAGGTCCCCGGTCGGTGGGAACGCGTCCTGCGGATGCATCCATGCTGCTTCGCCCGGAGTCCCGGGCACCTGAGGTCAGGGTCCCGACCTCGTCCGCCCCGTGACGGGTCGCGGGGCCCGCCCGGCTCAGCCGGTCGCGAAGTCGCCGGCCCTCAGGCCCCGGACGAAGGCCGCCCACGCCGCGCGCTCGAAGAGGAGCACCGGCCCCGCCGGGTCCTTCGAGTCGCGGACGGGTATCGCGTGGCCGAGCCCGTCGGACACCTCGACGCAGTTGCTCTGTGCACCGGAGTAGCTCGACTTGTGCCAGGAGCGAGGGTTGGGACTTTCGGTGCTTGCCATGATTCACATCTCCTTCGCGATGCGCTGGAGGACTGTGATCGACTCCGCGCGGGGCAGGGATTCCGCCAGGGCACGCCGGAAGAGCTCGGAGTACTTGAAGACCTCGCCGGGCTCCTCGATGTAGAGCGTGCTGCGGAGGCTGTCCACGTAGGCCACGTCGGACTCGGTCGATTCCGGGAAGCTGAGGATCGCGACGGGGCCGAACAGTGCGGCATGGACCTCCGAGGCCTCCGGCAGGATCCGCAGATTGATGTTCGAGTGCTCGGCGGCGGTGGTCAGGTAACGCAACTGCTCCAACGCGGTGCACCACGCCTGCGTGCCCCGTGACCGGTTGATCCGGACGCGCTTCCTCCTCACCGGGGACCGCCTCCGCATCGAGGTCCACGACGCGAGCGCCGTCCGGCCCGTGCTCCGCGAGCCGTCCGACGGCGAGGAGTCCGGGCGGGGGCTCTGGCTGGTCGACCGGCTGTCCGCCGCCTGGGGGGCGGATCCCCGGCCGGACGCCATCGGCAAGCTGGTCTGGTGCGTCGTCGAGCCTGCGGGGAGCGACCGGGCGCCCGTGGAGCTGCCGCCGAGGCCGCGGCGGCCCGAACCGGCCGGCGCGGTGGTCGTCGAGATCGAGGGCATCACCGCCCCGGCGACCTTCGGCCGCCTCAACGACGCACTCGGCGCCGTCTGGGACTTGCTCCGGATGCTCCCGCTCGGCGCCGTCCAGTACGACGCCTTCGGGCACGTCCTCTCCGGGCCCGGCGCCGTCGATCGTGCGGCCCGCGTGATGGGACGGGACGGCGGCCTGGCCCTCTCCGTCGCGCTGAACGGCCGGGCGCACCTCGTCTCGGTACGTCCGGCCTGAGCTGCCGTACAGCTGCCCGTCGCCTCCTCGTCACCCCGCCCACCTGCCTGCCCGGCACGGTGGGCGGGGTGGCCGGGGGAGGCCGTGGACATTCGGCGGCGGTCACGGGAGGATCACGGCATGACTGCTGACGGTCCGCTGACCGAGGACGAGTTGACCGCGATGGAGCGGCGTGCGGCCGCGGCCGCCCCGGGGCCGTGGCAAGCCTGGCTCGAAGGGCAGGGCATCGGCGGCGAGAGCTTCATCCAGGTGCAGCCCGCGTCGGACGTGGAGGACGAGATGTACCTCCGCCGCTTCGTCGAGGGCGACGCGGTGCCGTCACGGGATCCGCGGCTCCACGCGGACCTCGAATTCATCGCCGCCGCCCGCGCGGACGTCCCCCGGCTCATCGCCGAAGTCCGCCGCCTGCAGGCCACGGTGGGCCGACAGCGCGGCTGGTGAACCGGCGGGCCGGTGAGCGGCCCGGCGGGCCCTGAGGCGACGGCGCCGTCCGGGGCATCGCCCGGACGGCGCGTCACGTCACCGCGGGGCAGGAGTTGCCCCGGGCGGCATCAGTAGTCGACCGGGGGCCAGCCCTGACCAGCCGCGAAGCCGGCCCAGATCTGGTTGTTGCCGTTCCAGCAGTCCCACTGCTGGACGCGGACGCCGTTGGTGTTCTGCGAGCCGGGGAGGTCCAGGCACTTGCCGCTCGCGGCGTTGCGCAGGGTGTAGCCGGAGCCCGGGATGTACGTCCAGATCCACTTCTGGTTGGCGCCGCCGTTGCAGTCCCACTGCTGGGAGAGTGCGCCGTTGTCGGTGCTCCAGCCGCCGATCTCCAGGCACTTGCCGCTGCTCGCATTGACGAGCGAGCCGCCCACCAGGCTCCAGTTCTGGTTGGCGCCGCCGTGGCAGGACCACATCTGGGTGGCCGCACCGTTGTCGGCGCTCCAGCCGGCGACCTCCAGGCAGTGCGGGCCGGTGGTGCTGCCGAGGGTGATGACGTTCGGCATACCGGCCGGGTGGTAGGCGTCGGCGCCGGCACCGGGCACGCCGACGGTGAGGGCGAGGCCGGCGCCGAGGAGGGCGGCGGCTATGCGGGTCTTGAGAGCCAAAGTGGTGGTTCCCCGTCAGGAAGATGAGTGAGCTGGGAGGGCGTGTCGACGGCGGCCACGATCGGCCCCGGCTGCCCGAGCGGTCACCCTAGTGGATCGGATTCCCCGAGGTCACGGCGGTTTTCCCCTCATTACCCGTTCTTGAGGAAGTGCGTCCGGGGGATCAGCTCATCGACCAGACCGAGGGGTCGTGCGGGCCGGGTTGGGGCTGTCGGGGGCGAGGAGGGCTGGGGGGCGCCAGGGTGCTGGGCAGACCGGCGTACGCGCTGAGGGCCTCCGCCACCTCGGCGGCGGTCACCTGCCGGCTGTCCGGCGTGGATCGGCGGCGGTGTTCGGCCAGGGCGGTGACAAGCTGCTGGATCTCGTCCGCGTAGTGGCGTGCCAGCACGAGGTCCTGGGAGGCCGTGGCCGAGTCGAGGTAGCGCCGGCGCTCGGCGAGCTGCTGCATGTACTCCTGGGCGAACGGGTCCGTCTGGCGGACGACCGGGCGGGCTCCCGCCACCGCGCCGGCCTGGTCGAGCAGGTCGATGGCCGACCCGGGCAGGGTCTGGCCGGTCAGGTGCTCCCGGGCCAGCTCGGCGGCGGCCCGGAGCGCCTCGTCGGTGATCGCCACGCCGTGGTGACTCTCCAGGCGGGGGCGTGTTCGGGCGAGGACTTCCTGTACCTCGTCGGCTGACAGCTCGCCGATCTCCAGAACTTGGAGGTGGTCGTCGAGCCCCGGGGCCGGCTCCCGGCGACGGTACTCCGAGGTGGTGCAGGCCGCGATGACGGAGACACCCGGGGTGCCGAGCACGGGCCGGAAGAAGGCCAGCGCCTCGGCCCGGCCGTCGGGGGTGTGCAGGAGGGTCAGGGCGTTGTCGAGGAAGAGGACGATGCCGGTGGTGTGCCGGAGTTCGGTGAGCAGGCCGGTGATCACCTCCGCGAAGCGGCCGTGGTACTGGGGGTCGGTGAACAGCGCGCCGACGTCGAGCGAGTGCACCGGACGGCCGGCGACGACGACCGGCGCCGTGCCGGCGGCGACGGCGTGGGCCAACCCGGCAATCACGCTGGCCTTTCCCACCCCGGGATCGCCGACCAGCAGCGGGACGTTCCGCCTCCGCCGGGAAAGGGTCAGGGCGATCTGCTCGATCTCTGCTGTCCGCCCGACGACGGGGAAGAGTTGCTGGGCGGCGGCGTCGTGGGTGAGGTCGCGACCGAGGCGGTCCAGGAGCGGAGTCCGGGAGGGCGGTGGAGGGGAGGGCTCGGTGACGGGGCGCGCGAGGATCTGCATCACTTCCCCGTGCACCCGCTTGAAGTCGGCACCGAGTCTGAGCAGGACCTGGGCGGCGACGCCCTCGCCCTCGCGGATCAGGCCGAGCAGGAGGTGTTCGGTGCCGATGTGGCTGCGGCCGGCCTGCGTCATCTCGCGGAGCGACAGCTCCAGGACCTTCTTCGCCCGTGGGGTGAAGGGCAATAATGCGGCCGGGGCCTCCTGGCCCAGTCCGATGATCTCCTCGACCTTCTCACGAACGGCCTGGAGGGAAATCCCGCTGCTCCCCAGAGCTTCGGCGGCTACGCCTGCACCCTCGTGGAGCATGCCCAGGAGGAGGTGTTCGGTGCCGAGGTAGTTGTGGTTGAGCCTCCGGGCTTCCTCCTGAGCCAGGACGACAACCTGCCGAGCGCCTTCGGTGAACCTCTCAAACACGGCTTTCCCCCGCGCTGTTCCGGTCGATCTCTGCCAGGTCCGCCCGCGTCCGTGCGGTGTGCTCGTGGTCGACACCGAGGAGTCGTTCCCGCTCCGTCACCAACTGCCGCAGCAGTGCCTCCGCTTCGTCCACCGCCCCGGTCAGGGTCAGGTTGCGGGCGAGCAGGTGGCGGGTGCGCATGGTGTGGGTGTCCTCGGGGCCCAGGACGCGGCTGCGGTCGGCGAGCAGGATGCGCAGCATGGCGACCGCCTCGTCCCGGTGGCCCGCCTCGCCGAGGTTGACGGCGAGGAACTGGCGGGTGCGCAGGGTGTCCTTGTGGTCGGGGCCGAGCAGGCGCAGCTGGTCGGGGAGGAGCAGTCGCAGCAGCCGGGCGGCCTCGGCCGGGTCGCCGGCGCCGCCGAGGCTGTGCGCGAGCCACTGCCGGCTGCGCAGGGTGTCCTCGTGTTCGGCGCCGAGGATGCGGGTCTGCTCGTCGAGGATGCTCCGCAGTTGGTCCGAAGCGCCGTGCCAGTCACCGGACCTGCCCTGCCCGACGGCGACGATCACGCGCTTGCGCAGTTCCGGGCCGGCTGCCGCCGCGTAGGCGCGGTTGGTGCCGAGGGCGATCAGGCTGGCCGTCCGAGTGGCGCGGTTGAGAGGGACGGGCAGGCCCTCGGCGGTCATGGTGGCGGTGAGCCGGCGGTACAGGTCGTCGACGGTGAGGAGTTCGGGGCCGCCGACCACGCCTTCGCGGAGCAGGCGGATCAGCCGCCCGGAGAAGGCGGTGTGGGCCTCCCCGGGGAGGGAGAGGGCGACTTGGTCGCGCTGGGCGGAGGTGAGGACGTACGTCCCCTCCACTCCAAGGCGGTTGAGCTGGTCGCCGTCCCCGCCGCCCGCCATCGAGTCGGTGACCACGCGGCCGGAGAAGCAGCAGTCGAGGACGATGAGCTTGGCGGCGGCGGGGCTGTCGAGGACGGCGCTGCGCAGCTTGTCGTACTCCAGCGAGCCGAACTCCGGTGCCTCGAACTCGCTGTCGGGCAGGGCGAGGTAGAGGTCGTGGCGACGCCCGGCGACGAGGCCGTGCCCGGCGTAGTAGACGAGCAGGAGGTCCTCGGCCTCCTGCGTGGCGGCGCGCAGCCGGCGGCCGACGGTGCGGATGTCGCCGTCGTCGAGCAGGACGGTGCAGTGGTGGTCGGGGACGAGGCCGTGCGCCGGGTCGGTGAACTGGGCGGCGAGGTCGGTGATCGTCCGCCGGACGGCGTCGAGGTCGGGCAGTTGCGGGTCGGCGTAGCTGCCCGCGCCGATCAGGACGATCCGGGACCGTTGGGGATCCGGGAGGCGCACGTTACTCCTGTCCGGCCTCGTCACGGTCGAGGACCTGGCGCAGGACGGCCTCCAGCTCCTTGAGGTCCTTGCCGCGGACGCGCTTGGCGTCGAGCTCGACCGTCTCGCCGTCGGGCCGGCGGACCTTCAGGCGGATGTCGCTGCGCTTGGGCTGGGCGAACCAGGTGCGCAGCGAGGCGGCGAGCACGGAGACGGCGCCGCCGGCGCCGACCGCGACGGTCACGAGATCGAGGACGGAGCCGAGTTCGCCGCGGGCGGGCGCGGCGCCGGTCAGGGTGACGCCGGTCAGGCCCGGTTCCCCCCGGAGCCAGTCGGCGAGGGATTCGGCCTCCGTGGCGGTCCGTTCCCCCGTGACCGAAATCTGCACGTTCACAGCGCCCCCCAAATGGCCTGCGGATGTACGAAGTCGAGGCCGGAGTCTACTGAGGCTGGAGCTGTTGGTGCATCACGACGCGGGAAACTGGCTGCACTTGATCCGATCATCGATCCACCCCTCCGGGCGGGGCCGCCGCGTACGCCGCCCCGCCCGGGTGGTCGGTCAGGCCGGGGCGAGCAGTTGGAGGGCCTGCGGGGCCACCGAGACGTCGATCGGCAGGGCGGCCATGAACTCGCCGTCCGCGTACGCGGTGATGCCCGCCGACTCGATCCGCAGGCCCGCCGTGCGGTACGTCGTGACCTCGGAGCGCGCCACGTGCGTCCCCTTGAACAGGGTGGGGAAGAAGCGGGCGATCCGCAGCCGGGGCATGGCGTCGACGAGGGTGACGTCGAGCAGGCCGTCGGCGGGGTCGGCGGCGGGGCAGATGAGCATGCCGCCGCCGTAGCTGCTGGTGTTGCCGACGGCGGCGAGCGTGAGGTCGCGTTCGATCACCGTCCCGTCGGCGAGGGTGATCCGGAACGGCAGCGGGCGGAGGTTGGCGAACTCGACCAGGATGGCGAGGTTGTAGCGCATCCGGCCGCGGGGCCAGCGGAGCCGGTTGGTGCGGTCGCTGACCAGCGAGTCGAAGCCGCTGGCGAGGACGGAGCCGAACCACCGCTCCGTCCCGTCGGCCGACGTGACCCGCCCGAGGTCGACCGCGCGGGTGTGCCCGGCGGCGACGACCTCGGCCGCGGCCTCGGGGGTGTCGCGCGGCAGCCCGTAGGCGCGGGCGTGGTCGTTGCCGGTGCCGGCCGGAACGACGCCCAGGGGGACGCCGGTGCCGGCCGCCGCCTGCAGGCCGAGGTTGATCATGCCGTCCCCGCCGACCACCACGAGCGCGTCGCAGGAGCCGGCGGAGACGGCCGTGCGGGCCAGGCCGAGCGACTCCTGCGCCGAGGATCCGGCCTGTTCGTCGACCTCGACGCCGAGCGCGCGCAGCCGGTCGGCGGCGCGGCGGGCCGCCGGTTCGGCGTGGCCGGCGGCCGCGGCCGGGTTGGTGAGGAGAACGACCCGGGCGATGGTTCTCCGCTCGCTCACGGGATCAGCTTGCCGGGGTTGAGGATGCCCGCCGGGTCGAGTTCGGCCTTGACCGCGCGCAGGATGCGGACGCCGAGGTCGCCGATCTCGTCGGTCATCCACGGGCGGTGGTCGGCGCCGACGGCGTGGTGGTGGGTGATGGTGCCGCCGGTCGCCACGATCGCGTCGCAGGCGGCGCGCTTGGCGGCGCCCCAGCGGGGCAGCGGGTCCTCGCCGAGGGCGGCGACCACGGTGAAGTAGAGCGAGGCGCCGGTCGGGTAGACGTGCGAGATGTGGCAGAGCACGAGCGCCCCGGGCAGGGCCGTGGTGAGCGCGGTGGTGACGGCGAGGCGCAGGTCGGCGAGGCGTCGCCAGTCCGTGGCCGTCTCCAGGGTCTCGCAGAGCGCGCCGGCGGCGAGCAGCGAGTCGCGCAGGTACGGCGCGTTGAACCGGCCGTGCTCCCAGGCCCGGGCGGGTGCCTCGCCGAGCGAGGTGGCCCCGGCCGCGAGCAGGGCGGCGCGGGTCGACCGGTGCCGGTCGGCGACCTGGTCGGCGGTGCCCTCGAAGACGGTGACGCCGAGGCAGCCGGTGACGGCGGGCTCGCCGCCGATCTTCTCCGTCATGGCCAGGTTGACCATGGTCTCGGCCTCGTCGGAGAGCCGGATCACGGTCGGACCGGTCTCCTGCTGCTCGACCGTGCGCAGGGCGGCCGCGCCGGTGGCGAAGTCGGGGAAGGACCAGGCCTCGTACGCCTTCACGGCGGGCACCGGGTGGACGCGCACGCGGACGGCGGTGATCACGCCGAGCGTGCCCTCCGAGCCGAGGAACAGCTCGCGCAGGTCGGGGCCGGCGGCGGAGGCGGGGGCGCGGCCGAGGTCGAGGACACCGGCGGGGGTGACGACGCGCAGGCCGCGCACCATCTCGTCGAACCGCCCGTGGCCGGCCGAGTCCTGGCCGGAGGAGCGGGTGGCCGCGAAGCCGCCGATGGTGGCGAAGCGGAAGCTCTGCGGGTAGTGCCCGAGTTCGAGGCCGTGCTCGGCGAGCAGCTCCTCCGCCGCGGGGCCGGTCAGCCCGGCGCCGAGGACGGCCTCGCCGGAGACGGCGTCGACGTCGAGCAGCCGGTCGAAGCGGCGCAGGTCGAGCGAGACGACGGCGGCGAACGCGCCGCGCTCCGGGTCCAGACCGCCCACCACGCTGGTGCCGCCGCCGAACGGGACGACAGCGATCCGGCGTTCGGCGCAGAGCGCGAGCAGGGCGGCGATCTCGTCCTCGCTGCCGGGCAGCACGACGGCGTCGGGCGCGTCCTGCGGCTCGCGGCTGCGGCGGCGCAGCAGGTCGGGGGTGGACTTGCCGCCGGCCCGGGGGAGGCGGTCGGCATCGGCCGCGCTCAGGTGGGCCTCGCCGACGATCGCGGCGAGGGCGTCGAGGTCCGCCTCGGTCAGGGCCGAGGGCCGCAGGACGACCTCGTCGGCGGCCGGGCCGGGGGCCGCGTCGCCGGTGACGCCGAGGGCGGCGGCGAGCAGGGCCTTGATGTCGGCGGACAGCTCCTTGGCGAGGTCCGGGTCGCCCCAGGCGTCCCACTTCATCGGGGGGAGCGGCAACGCGGCGCCGGCCGGTCCCGCTTGCTTCTCAGGTGCCATGCGTTACAGTTTCACACATCATGTCAAGTAGTAACGTCCATGACGACGTGCCGGAGCCCCGCAGCACCGACGACGCGATCCTCGACGCCGCCGCCGAGCTGATCGTCCATCTCGGCGTGCGCCGGACCCAGTTGGCCGAGATCGCCCGCCGCGCCGGGGTCAGCCGCCCGACCGTCTACCGGCGCTGGCCGGACGTCCGGGCGGTGATCGGGGCGCTGCTCACCCGCGAGATCCGCGCCACCCAGGAGACGGTCACGCTCACCGGCGGGGACCGGGAGGCCTTCGTCGAGGGCGTGGTCGAGGTCGCCGTCAGGCTGCGCGACCACCCGGTGCTCGGCGCGCTGCTGCGCTCGGCCGACTCCGACACGCTCTTCGAGTACGTCGTCGAACGGCTCGGCACCAGCCAGCGCGGCCTGCTGGAGGCCCTGGAGGCCGGCATCGAGCAGGGACAGGAGCACGGCTCGGTACGGGCGGGAGCACCGGCCGAACTGGCCGCGATGGTGCTGCTGATCGCCCAGTCCACCGTGCAGTCGTCCCGCATGGTCGCCGCGCTGCTCCCCGAGGCTGCCTGGCGGCGCGAACTGGCCCGGGCCCTGAACGGATACCTCGCACCGTGAACGGACGGCCTGCGCCGTGAACGGCCTCGCACTGTGAACGGATGCCCCGCGCCGTGAACGGACGGCCTCGCACCGTGAACGGACACCTCGCCCACGGAAACCGGTACCCCGCGCCGTGGCGGCCGGAGCCCTCGGCCGCCGCCACGCCCTGACGAACGGACACCTCGCGCCATGAACAGCACCGCCGGGCCCTTCGCCGGAACCACCCGACTCGACGCCGGGCGGCGCGCATGGGAGCTCGACGCGCTCGCCGGTGCCCCGAGCGTCGACCTGCTGGTGATCGGCGGCGGGGTGACCGGCGCCGGGGTCGCCCTGGACGCGGCCTCGCGCGGGCTGCGCACCGTGCTGGTGGAGGCCCGCGACCTTGCCTTCGGGACGAGCCGGTGGAGCTCCAAGCTGGTCCACGGCGGTCTGCGCTACCTCGCCTCCGGGCGGGTCGGCGTGGCCCGGGAGAGCGCCGTCGAGCGCGGCGTGCTGATGACCCGCACCGCTCCGCACCTCGTCCGCCCGCTGCCCCAACTCGTCCCGCTTCTCCCGGGGTTGCTGCGCCGCGGGCAGGCCTCGCTGGTCCGGGCCGGGTTCGTCGCCGGTGACGCGCTGCGGCTGAGCGCCGGCACCCCGGCCGCGGTGCTGCCCCGGATGCGCCGCGTCGACGCCGCCCGCGCCCGTCAGCTGGTGCCCGGCGTCCGCACGGCGGGCCTGGCCGGTGCACTCGTCGCGCACGACGGCCAACTCGTCGACGACGCCCGGCTGGTGGTCGCGCTGGCCCGGACGGCCGCGCAGTACGGTGCGACCGTGCTGACCGGCGTGCGGGCGGAGCAGGTCACCGGCGGCTCGGCCCGGCTGACCGACACCCGCACCGGGCAGTCCCTCACTCTCGGCGCCCGCGCCGTGGTCAACGCCACCGGCGTCTGGGCGGGCGAGGTCGACGCATCGATCCGGCTGCGGCCCAGCCGCGGCACCCACCTGGTGGTGGACGCCGCGGCCCTCGGCCACCCGGCGGCCGCGCTCACCGTGCCCGTGCCCGGCTCCACCAGCCGGTTCGTCTTCGCGCTGCCGCAGCAGCTCGGCCGGGTCGCGATCGGCCTCACCGACGAGGACGCACCCGGCCCGATCCCGGACGAGCCGCAGCCCACCGACACGGAGATCGGATTCCTCCTCGACACCGTCAACGCCGCCCTGGAGACGGCGCTGACCAGGGCGGACGTCCGCGGCGCGTACGCCGGACTGCGGCCGCTGATCGACACCGGCGACGGTGCCACCGCCGACCTCTCCCGGCAGCACGCCGTGCTGGAGTCCCCGTCCGGGGTGATCACCGTGGTCGGCGGCAAGCTCACCACGTACCGGCGGATGGCCGAGGACGCGGTGGACACCGCCGTCCGGCTGCGCGGCCTGTCGGCCCGCGGCTGCTGGACGGCCCGCCTGCCGCTGGTCGGCGCCCCCGCCCACGGCGACAGCCGCCCGGTGGCCGCCGGCGAGGTGCCCGCCTCGCTGCTGGCCCGGCACGGTGGTGCGGCCCGCGAGGTGCTGGCCGCGGGGGAGGCCCGGCCGGTCGCGCAGGGCATCGACGTCACCCGCGCCGAGATCGCCTACGCCGTCACGCACGAAGGCGCCCTGGACGCCGACGACGTGCTCCACCGCCGGACCAGGATCGGCCTGGTGGCGGAGGACGCCGAACGGGCCCGGGCCGCCGTCGAGGAGATCGTCGGGGAGGCGCTGGCGGGCTGCGAACGGGCCTGAGCCGGGCGGGGCGTGCCGGGCGGGGCTGCCGGGCCGGCCCGGGAACGCCCCCGGCCCCCGCTCAGCGGGTGACGCGCTCCGGCATCGGGCGGACGGCGCCGGCCAGCTCCAGGGTGCAGGCGAGCGGGTGCTCCGGCGCGCCCGTGCGCTCCAGCCGGACGGAGAGCGGCACGGGCGGTTCCGCGGCGAGGTCCGTGGCCAGTTCGGCGGCCAGCGTGAGCGGGTAGGCGCCGTGTCCGCGGACGCGGTGGAAGGCGCACTCCCGGCCGTCCACGAGCACCTCGGTCTCGGTGATCCAGCCCGAGCGGACGTTCACCGTGACGGAGTGGTCGCCCTGGTCGAGGTGGAAGCTGTGCCGCTGGCGCATGGGACCTCCCGTGCGGGGAGTTCGCCCGCACGGTCAGTGTCCCAGCCCCCGCCCGGCCGCGCCCGCCCGGCCTCCGTCGGTTCGCCCGCGCCCGCCCGGCTCCTGTCGCTTCGCCCGCGCGCCTCACGCCAGGCGGCCGCCGCCGTCCACGTGCAGGACGGTACCGGTGACGAACGGGCTGGCCATCGCGAAGCGGACGGCGCGGACGAGGTCCTCCGTGGTGCCGACGCGGCGGGCCGGGTTGCGTTCGGCGACGCTGCGCAGGAACGGGGCCTTGTCGGCGCCCATGCCGTCCCAGGCGCCGCTGTCGACGATGCCGGGCGAGACGGCGTTCACCCGGACCGGGGCGATCTCGACGGCGAGCGCCTGCACCAGGAAGGCGAGCGCACCGTTGGTGGTGGCCATCACGGTGCGGGCGGGGGCGGGGCGCCAGGCGGCGACGCCGGAGAAGAAGGTGAACGAGGCGCCGTCCGGGCCGTCGGTGACGGCCTGGCCGGCCAGGTGCTTGGCGAGCAGCAGCGGGCCGTACACCTTGGCGGCGAACGCGCGGTGGACGTCGGCGAGTTCGAGATCGGCGAGCGGGCCGTTGGCGGGCATGGCAGCGGTCGACACGAGGTGGTCGAAGCGGCCGGTCGTGGCGGCGAGGGCGGCGACGGAGGCCTCGTCGGCGAGGTCGACGGGGACGACCCGGACCGGGCCGGCGAGCTCGCCGGCCGTCCATTCGAGCTTGCGCGGGTCGGGGCCGGCCAGGACGAGTTCGGCGCCGGCGGCGGAGGCGGCGCGGGCCAGCGCGCGGCCGGTGTTCGAGCCGGCGCCCACCACGACGACGCGCCGTCCGGCGAGCGAGGTGTCGGCGGTGGTGTCGAGGGCGGTAGCGGTGGCGGGGGGCGTGGCGGTCATGAAGCGCTCCGGGGAGGCGAAGGGGCGGTGTTGACACCACCCTCCGACGACCAGCAAGGATGCGTCCAAGGCTTGTTTTCTCCCTGACCCATAAACTCTCTGCATGCCTACGCTCCGACAGCTCGAATACCTGGTCGCCGTCGTCGACACCGGCTCCTTCACCCGCGCCGCCGAGCTCCTGCACGTGACCCAGCCCGCGCTCTCGCACCAGGTGCGCGCACTGGAGAAGGCCGTCGGCGGCGCCCTGCTGGAGCGGCTGCCGCGCGCCGTGCGACTCACCCCGATGGGGCGGGCCGTCCTCCCGCACGCCCGGGCCGCGCTTGCCGACGCCGAGCGGCTGCGCGCCGCCGCCCGCTCCGCGGCCGGGCTGGCGGGCGGCGAACTGGAGGTGGCCACCGTCTACTCGATCAGCCTGGGCGTCCTGCCGCCGGTGCTCCGGGCCTGGCGCGCGCTCCACCCGCAGGTGCGGATCCGCCTGCGGGAGTACGCCCACAACGACGAGCTGCGGGCCGCGACGGTGGCGGGCCAGGCGGACGTCGCCATCGGCACTCCGCCGCCGGACTGGGACGGGCCGATCCGGGAGCTCGGGGTGGAGGAGTTCGTCCTCGCCCTGCCCGCGGACCTCGCCCTGCCCGCGGACGGCGAACTGCCGGCGGACGGCGAACTGCCGGCGGACGGCGAACTGCCGGCGGACGGCGAACTGCCGGCGGACGGCGAACTGCTGGCCGGGCGGCCGGTGGCCCTGGCCGAGCTGGCGGGGCACGACTGGGTGCACTACGCGCCCGGCAACGGCCTGGCCGACCTCCTGGACGGCGTCTGCGCCGAGGCCGGGTTCCGGCCGCGGGCGGCGGTGCGGACCGAGCAGACGGCGGCGGCGCCGCTGCTGGCCGCCGCGGGGCTGGGGCCCGCGCTGGTGCCCGCCAACCTCGTCCCGCCGGGCTTCGACGGGGTGATCCGCCGCCCCGAGCCGCCGGTCCGGCGCCCGCTGGCCGCGTACACCCGCACCAGGCCGGATCCGCTGACGGCGGCCTTCGTCGAGCTGCTGGCCCGGCAGGCCTGCCTGCTGCCGCCGCACGTCGCCGAGTTGCTGGCGGCCGCGTAGCCGGGCCGGTGCGGGGGCGCCGACGGCGGGTGGCAGGTGGCGGGAACCGTTCCGGGTGGATTCTCGTGATCTCTACAGTGTTGTAGATTCATTTCCAGGGAGAGCAGCCGAGGAGGGCAACGTGGGAGTTTCACTGGCCAAGGGTGGCAACGTCTCGCTGACCAAGGAGGCACCGGGCCTGACCGCCGTCATCGTCGGACTCGGCTGGGACGTGCGGACCACCACCGGCGCCGACTACGACCTGGACGCCAGCGCGCTGCTCTGCAACGCGCTCGGCAAGGTGGTGTCGGACCAGCACTTCGTCTTCTTCAACAACCTTCGCAGCCCCGACGGTTCGGTCGAGCACAGCGGTGACAACCTCACCGGTGGCGGCGACGGCGACGACGAGCAGATCAAGGTCGACCTCGCCGGCGTGCCGGCCGACGTGGCCAAGGTGGTGTTCCCGGTGTCGATCTACGACGCCGACGCGCGCCTGCAGAGCTTCGGGCAGGTCCGCAACGCCTTCATCCGGGTCGTCAACCAGGCCAACGGCCAGGAGATCGCCCGGTACGACCTGACCGAGGACGCCTCGACCGAGACCGCGATGGTCTTCGGCGAGCTGTACCGCAACGGCGCCGAGTGGAAGTTCCGCGCCATCGGCCAGGGCTACGCCTCCGGCCTGCGCGGCATCGCCACCGACTACGGCGTCAACGTCTGACGGTCGGCTGCCCGGTCGGCTGACTGCCGGCCCCGCCGGCACGGGAGGGTCAGGCGGCACCGGAGGGTTCGGCGGCCGGCGGGTGGGTGAGGGCCAGGCCGCCGAACCCTCCCGTGCCGGCCAGCTGCTCGCGCCACCAGGCGGTCATCGCCGGCCCGTCCATCACCGACCAGTCCGGCGCCCCGGTGACCTGGGCCCGCCCGAGGCGGCGGCCCAGGTCCACCAGTGCACGGCCGGCCGCGCCGCGTTCCCGGTCGTACGCCGCGAGCAGGCCGGCCACCGTGTCGGAGGCCTTCCAGGCCTCCTCGAAGGCGCAGGCGTCCTGGAGCGCCTTGGCCGCACCGCTGGTGTTGTGCGGGCGGACGAGCGTGGCCGCGTCGCCCGCCAGCAGCAGGCGGCCCGCGCCGAGGCGTGGGGCGGCCAGGTCCTGAATGGGCTGGAGGAAGGTCCGCCCGACCGGCGTCAGGCCGACCACCCCCGCCCAGTACGGGGGCAGGTGCCGTTCGGCGAGCGCGGCCAGCTCGCCGAAGCGGGCGGGGTCGAGCGAGCCGGCCGGGATGCCGCCGGGATCGGCCGCGACGTGGCCGGTGCCGTCCGGCCCACCGGTCGGGGTGCTGTCCGGCCCGCCGTCGGCCGGGCGGAGCCAGCCGGGCGTGGGTGCGTAGAAGACCCAGTTGACCTGGGTGGAGCCGGGCGTCGGACCGGGGATGCGGTAGAGCACGACCTGCCCGCCCGGGTAGCAGACGGTGATCACCTCGTGCTCGGGCCAGCGGGCCGCCCCGCCGGGCAGCCCGTCCAGGAGCCCGGCGTCGAAGCTGCCGCGCCAGCAGACGTACCCGGCGTACTCGGGGCGCGCCTCGGGGCAGACAGCGGCGCGGACCACCGAGCGGTGGCCGTCCGCACCCACCACCAGGTCGTACTCCGCCTGCTGTCCGTCCGCGGTCCGCACCCGGGCTCGGTCGCTGCGGCCGCCCCTGTCCTCGCCGCCCTTCCGGCCCCCGTCCTTGCTGCCGTCCGTGCCCCCGTCGACCGCCGTGACGGTGCTGCCCGTCCGGAACTCGACGCCGGCCGGGGCGCGTTCGCGCAGTGACTGCCAGAGCACGCCCCAGTGGAACGCGTGCATGGGCAGCGGCTGGGCCCAGAGGGTGCGGCCCCGCGGCCCGCCGGCCCCGCCGGGCTCGCGGGTCAGCCAGTGCCGCTCGGTGAGCGGGTGGTGCGGGATGCCGTCGTCGAGGTGGCCGGCCCGGACGAGTTCGGCGTACCGGTCCAGCACGACGCAGAGCCCCACGCCCCGGTCCTCCAGCCGGCCGGGGCTGCGTTCGAGCACCACGACCTGCTCCGCGCCGTTGCGCGCCGCCGCGCGGGCGAAGGCGCACCCCGCGATGCTGCCGCCGACCACGGCGATCGATCCACCCCGCACGATCGTCCCCTCTCCCGGGGCCGCTCCTGCGGCGGCCCCGTTCGGGAACGACCATACGCCGCGGGCTGATGCACCGTCAGTGCCATTCGGGCCCCCGCGATCCCCGTGATCCCCGCGCTTCCCGGGGCCTCGCGATCCCCGGTGGCCCCGCATTCCCCCGGCGGTCCGCCGCGGCCGGGGGTCGCCCGGCCCCCGGTGCCGCCGTGTGCGACCCGACCCCGAACCGGTCCGGTGACGCGGCCCCTTATGCAACTGGTTGCATAACCCCGATCCCCTCGCCTACCGTGGAGTAACCACGCGCCGCCCGCCGATCGCGCCCGCCGCCCGCCCAGGAGACGCCCGATGAGCACCGACCTCCAGCCGCCCTACCCGCACCTGCTGAGCCCGCTCGACCTGGGCTTCACCACCCTCCCCAACCGCGTGATCATGGGCTCGATGCACGTCGGCCTGGAGGAGGCGCCCGGCGGCTTCGAGCGGATGGCCGCCTTCTACGCCGAGCGCGCCCGCGGCGGCGTCGGCCTCATCGTCACCGGCGGCATCGCCCCCAACGAGGCCGGCCGCCCCTGGGACGGCGGCGCCATGCTCACCACGGAGGAGGAGGCCGACCGGCACCGCGTCGTCACCGACGCCGTCCACGCCGCCGGCGGCCGGATCGCCCTGCAGATCCTGCACTTCGGCCGCTACGCCTACCACCCCGGCCTGGTCGCCCCGAGCGCCCTCCAGGCCCCGATCAGCCCCTTCGTGCCGAACGAGCTCACCGCCGAGCAGGTCGAGCAGACCATCGAGGACTTCGTCCGCTGCGCCGCCCTCGCCCACCGGGCCGGCTACGACGGCGTCGAGATCATGGGCTCCGAGGGCTACCTGATCAACGAGTTCATCGCCGCCGCCACCAACCGGCGCGAGGACGAGTGGGGCGGCGCGTACGAGAACCGGATGCGCTTCCCCGTCGAGATCGTCCGCCGCGTCCGCGAGCGGGTCGGCACCGACTTCATCCTGATCTACCGCCTCTCCATGCTCGACCTCGTCCCCGGCGGCTCCACCCTCGGCGAGGTCGTGCAGCTCGCCCAGGCCGTCGAGGCGGCCGGTGCCACCGTCATCAACACCGGCATCGGCTGGCACGAGGCGCGCATCCCCACCATCGCCACCTCGGTGCCGCGCGGCGCCTACGCCTGGGTGACCAAGAAGCTGATGGGCTCGGTCGGCGTGCCCCTGGTCGCCGTCAACCGCATCAACACCCCCGAGATCGCCGAGAAGTTGCTCGCCGAGGGCAACGCCGACCTGGTCTCGCTCGCCCGCCCGCTGCTCGCCGACCCCGACTTCGTCGCCAAGGCCCGCGACGACCGCGCCGCGTCCATCAACACCTGCATCGGCTGCAACCAGGCCTGCCTGGACCACACCTTCAGCGGGAAGATCACCTCCTGCCTGGTCAACCCGCGCGCCTGCCACGAGACCGAGCTCGTCCTCGCCCCCACCAGGTTGCGCAAGCGGATCGGCGTCGTCGGCGCCGGCCCGGCCGGCCTCGCCTTCGCCGTCTCCGCCGCCGAACGCGGCCACGCCGTCACGCTGTTCGACGCCGCCGACACCGTCGGCGGACAGCTGAACATCGCCCGGCGGATCCCCGGCAAGGAGGAGTTCGACGAGACCCTGCGCTACTACCGCACCCGGCTGGCCGAGCTGGCCGTCGAGCTGCGGCTCGGCGCGGTGGTCGAGGCCGGACAGCTCGCCGCCGAGGGCTTCGACGAACTCGTCCTCGCCACCGGCGTCACCCCGCGCACCCCCACCGACCTGCCCGGCGTCGACCACCCGAAGGTCCTCGGCTACCTCGACGTGCTGCGCGACGGCGCACCCGTCGGCGACCGCGTCGCCATCCTCGGCGCCGGCGGCATCGGCTTCGACGTCGCCGAGTACCTCACCGACCAGGGCGACGCCGCCAGCCTCAACCCGCCCGTCTTCCACCGCAAGTGGGGCATCGATCCGGAGTACCGCAGCCGCGGCGGCCTCACCCGCCCCGAGCCGCCCAAGCCCCCGCGCAGCGTCCACCTGCTCCAGCGCAAGACCACCAAGGTCGGCGCCGGCCTCGGCAAGACCACCGGCTGGATCCACCGCACCGAACTCAAGCACCGCGGCGTCGTGATGGTCCCGGGCGTCAGCTACGAACTCGTCGACGACGCCGGCCTGCACGTCGTCATCGACGGCGAACGCCAGCTGATCCCCGTCGACACCGTCGTCCTCTGCACCGGCCAGGAGCCGCGCCGCGACCTCGACACCGCCCTGCGCGCCCTCGGTCTCACCCCCCACCTCATCGGCGGCGCCGACATCGCGGCCGAGCTCGACGCCAAGCGCGCCATCAAGCAGGGCACCGAACTCGCCGCCACCCTCTGATTCCTGGCCCTCCCACCGCAGCGCCGCCGCCCCGAGCCACCGCCGGGCGCGACGGCGCTGCGGCCGTGGCGGCCGCGCCGTGCATGAGGCCTCGGGATCTCCGCCCGACCCCGGCCGACTGCAACTATCGTGACCACTGCGCCCGCAGGGTGACCTCTTGCCGGAGCGACGAGCGCCGGTGCACAGCTGTGCGGGACCGAGCCGGTAGAAGTGCCGGTCCGGTCCCGGCCGTTCGAGGACTCAGGAGCCATGGCGGTGAGGGACTTTCTGAAGTCGCGCGAGGGGGTGGTCCTGGTGGTGGGTCTCCTGCTGATCGTCGGGGGCACCGCGTATCTGAAGCTGAGGCCGGGGCCGGAGGTGAGGGACTACGTGGGCCGTTGGGCCGCGCGGGACGAGGTGATCGAGCTGCGGGAGGGCGGGGGGCTCGGCGAGGTGCGGCTCGATGGCTACTTCTGCCTGAAGGCTCCGGTGGCGGCGGCCGATCCGCTCGGTGAGTACCAGGGGACGTGGAAGGCCGGGAGCGTGGACGACGCCGGGCCCGGGGTCTTCGTCACCCTTCGGAACTACGACGACGGTAAGGACTGCCAGATCTTCCTGCAGGAGGAGCGCAAGGGGCAGGTGGACGGCCTGGGCGCCCAGCCGCGGGGCAGTGCGGAACGGTGGTTCGCGAGGGCGTAGTTCGCCGGGGCGGGCGCGGCCCGGCATCGGCCGGGGACGCGTCGAACGCGCCTACGCCGGCAGCCGGTTGGCCCACGCCACGGACCGACGCGGCCCGGCGGCCCGGCAGTTCGGGTGTGGGAGCGGGAAGTCGGGCCCGCCGACTTCCCGCTCCCGCACCGGTATCCGACCGGCGTTGCCCGGGGTGGTCGGGCTCGGCCGGCCGCCGCCGGTCGGCAGCGGGCTCAGCCGCTGATGTCCAGGGCGGTGCCGTAGAGCCGTTGGACGCGGAGGCGGATCACCAGGCGGCGCTCGGTGACCTGGTCGGCGAGGAATGCGTGCGGGTCCTCGGGGCGGAGCTCCGGGGGGAGCATGGCGAGCAGTTCCCGGCCGACGGCGTCGCCAGGGGTGGCGGTCGGTTCGGAGACGTCGGCCTCGCCCTCGGCGACGGCGAAGGAGAAGGGGTCGGGGCCCTGGACGTGGAGGGCGGCGCGGGGGTCGCGGCGGAGGTGGCCGACCTTGACGCGGTCGGCGGTGGTGGAGAACCGCACGATCCGCTCGGCAGGGTCCCACCGGTAGAGCATGGTGGTGAGGTGGGGGTGGCCGCTGCGCTTGACGGAGGCGAGGGTGCCGAACTGCTGGGCGCCGAGCAGGTCGGACAGGGCCTGGTCGGAGAGGGCGCGGGGGCCTGGTCGCTGGGTCATGACCGGTCCAACTCCTCGGCGCATGCAAAGGTTCCGAATCGGATTACCTTTTTGTGGACTACTTGAGCGGCCCGCGCGCCCTAGGATCGGCCCATGTCACTGCCGCACGCCATCCTCACCGCTCTGCTGGAGAAGCCGTCCTCGGGGCTGGAGCTGACCCGGCGGTTCGACAAGTCGATCGGCTTCTTCTGGTCCGCCACCCACCAGCAGATCTACCGCGAGCTCGGCCGCCTGGAGACCGCCGGCCTGATCCGCACGCTCCCGCAGCCCGGCCCGGTGCGCGGACAGAAGAAGGAGTACGACGTCCTGCCCGCCGGCCGCGCCGAACTCGAACGGTGGACGGCCGCCGCCGGCGAGCCCAAGAGCATCCGTGAGCCGCTGCTGCTGCGCCTGCGGGCCGCCGCCGTGGTCGGCACGGCCGGACTCGACGCCGATCTGGCCCGCCATCTCGCACTGCACCGGGCGCAGTTGGCCGACTACCTGGAGATCGAGCAGCGGGACTTCCCGCCCGGGCGGGCGGCCGGGGAGAACCGGCTCCAGCACGCCGTGCTGCGGGCCGGGATCGGGCTGGAGACGTTCTGGGTGGAGTGGCTCACCGAGACCCTCGCCGCACTGTCCATGGAGCAGTCGAACCCATCCTGACCTGCGGTGATGCTGTGCGGGCGGGCGGCTGGGCAGCCCCGGTGCGACACTGGGTGCCTGTCCCTGTCCGACTCCTGATCGGGGGCCCGCATGCACCGCTCGCGGTCTCTCCTCGCGCTCGGCGCCGCGGCCGTGGCCACCGTCGTCACCCTCGGCGCGGCCGACATCGCCGCCGGCTCGGCGGCCCCTCCCCGGGCCATCACCGTCCAGCCCGTCCCGGCGGAGCAACTGCCCACGGCCGACCAGCTGAAGGCGGCCCTGCTCACCGCCGCCGAACTCGGCCCGGACTTCACCGAAGTCCCCGCCGACGCGAGCCCC
This sequence comes from Kitasatospora sp. NBC_01560, assembly GCF_045208415.1. Lineage (NCBI taxonomy): Bacteria > Bacillati > Actinomycetota > Actinomycetes > Kitasatosporales > Streptomycetaceae > Kitasatospora > Kitasatospora sp. NBC_01560. Next base: position 7,451,830 of record NZ_CP109364.1, read on the forward strand.
TCGCCGAGCGACGGCGCCTCCCCGGTGGCGGGCTGCGACGCGCTGCGCGCCCTGCTGAACCGCCAGAGCACCGCCGCTTCGCAATCCCCGCACCAGGAAGCCGAGTTCGACGGCCCCGGCGGCAACCCGATGGTCACCGAATCGCTCACCGCGGAGGACCCGGCCAAGCTGACCGCGGACTTCGCCACCGTCACCGACGCGTTCACCGACTGCCACAGCCTCACCTTCACCGACGGCACCGGCAGCGCCGTCACCTTCACCGTCACCCCCGTCGCCCTCGGCGACCGCCACGACGCCCCCGCCGTCCGCCTCGACGGCAACCTCGCGGGCGTCCAACTCAACGGCTACCTCGCCGTCGAACGCTTCGGCCCCACCGCGATGGCCTACGGCTTCTTCCAGCGCGACAGTGACTCCTCCCAACTGGCCTCCGTCTACTACCGCGCCGCCGTCGCCAAGGCCGAACACACCCTCGGCGCCCCCGCCGGCAGCACGACCGCCCCCTCGGCATCCGTCTGATCCACAGGCGAACGCGCCGGTGCCCCCGAGCCATTGCTCGGGGGCACCGACGTGTGACGACCTCAGTGGTTCAGGACGTCGTCTGGGCCTGGAGGAACCAGCGCTGGTTGGCACTGTCGGTGCCGTTGCAGTTCCAGATGCCCAGGGTGGATCCGTTGGTCGTGTTCCAGCCGGGGATCTCCAGGCACCCGGCGCTCTCCGGGTTGTAGAGGGTGCCGTCACTGCGGCGCTCCCAGATCTGCCCGAGGTCGCTGCCGCAGGTCTGGATCTGGATCCTGGATCCCGCCCTGCCGGGCTTGTCACTGAGGCCGAGGCAGCGGTCCTCGCTGCCACGGACCTTGATCCGGTTGTCGGAGGTCAGCGTGAGGTGCTGGGAGTCGCCGTTCCAGCAGTCGTAGACGGTGGCGAGGGTCCCGACGGCGCCACCCATGTCGTCCATGCACTTGCCGGTGTTCTGGGCGCTGTGGATCTGTACGCGGGAGCCGCTGGTGGCAATGGCGTTGGCCTGCTGGTCGGTGAACGCGTAGGGATAGATCCGTACGTCGCCGATCGCACCGTTCAGCCGGCTGTCCGGGCCGGGGTAGTTGCTGGTCGTCTCGCCACCGATGACGACGGTGCCGTTGGTGTTCCAGACCTGCGGCACGACGGTGGCGCCGGCGGCGCGGCCGTTGACGTACAGGGTGGCTGTCCGCGTCTCCGCGTTGTACACGCCGACCAGGTGGGTCCAGCCCCCGACCTGTGGTTCGTTGTCGTCGACGGCGGAGTAGTAGGCGCCGGTGTTGTACTGGTCGCTGGCGGCCATGGTGAAGGACCAGCGGCCGGAGGCGCCGAACGCCTTGGAGAACTGAAGGTAGAACGGGCTGCGCTCATTGCCGGCCAGTGAGACGGCGGTCTGGAAGCCGTTGGTGTTGTTGATCTTCACCCAGGCAGCGACGCTGTAGCTCTTGGCGGTGTTGAGAGGTGCCCGGTTGGAGCTCCGGTAGAGAGTCGAACCGGTGAAGACCGTCGCCCGGTCGGCCACACCGTTGTGGTCGGCGGTGCGAGTGAAGGCCGTCGGGTAGAGCGGGTCGGCGGCGCTGCTGTCGAGGGGCTTGCCGTCAGTGGTGGGCTTGCCGTCCAGGCTCCACCAGAGCGGGTTGATCGCGGTGTCGGCGACCCGCTCGGGGCCGACCTGCCAGGTGAAGCCGGGGTTGGCGGTTCCGGGATTGGTGGTCTGGCCCCACCAGAGGTCGATCTGGCCATCGAGGCGCTTGCCCCAGAGGGTTGGGGACCCGTTGCCGGTAAGGTCGCCGTCGGAGCCGAGCACCGGCCAGCCGTCCACGGGAATGTTGTCGATCTTCAGGCCGCCCGACATCTGGGTGAGCGTCGGTACGTAGAGGGCCTTGTTGGAGGGGTCCTTCTCGGGGACGCCCTCGCGTGTGGTGGAAACGACCGTGCCGGTGGTGAAGGTGTAGGCGCGAAGGTCTCCCTGGGCGCCGTCGGGAGCCGGCTGCAGGTTGCGGGCCCACAGGCCGGGGTGGCCCTGCTTGGCCCAGTCACCGGGGCTGAGTAGTTCCTTGTCCTTCCAGCCAGACGCGGACAGCCGGACAGGTTTGCCGAGGAAGTTGCCCGCCGTCGCCGGATAGTACCAGAGCGCCGCGTCCGTACCGTTGTTGGTGCTCTCGATGGTGAGGAGGCCGGTCTTGTTCTTGAACTTCAGCGCGGTGGTGAGATTGGTGTTGACGGGGTCGCCGAGTGCGGCGATCCGCAGAGTCTTCGACCAGTCGGCCGCGTTGTAGTCGGACGCGCCGTACCAGGCACAGTCCTCAGCCGGGATTCCGGTCACCGGGTCCGCGGTGCGTACCGTGCAGCTGGGCTTTGCGAGCTCGACCTTCTTGCCGACATGGCCGTAGTAGCCGTCGTTGCCCGGGTTGCCGTAGACGTACATCTTGGGGGATGCCGGGGCGTGCGCGATGACATCGTCGATGTGGTTGCCGCCGGTCAGGGTGCCGCGGTGGGTGATCTGGGCGTTCGCCCAACTCAGGCCGTCCGGGGCGTCCCTGGAGTCGGAGACGAGCGTGATCGGTGGGCTCTTGGCGAGCGGGTTCCCGGGCACCGTGTAGGTGCGAAGGTTACCTGCCTGGTCGGCAGTGAGGATGTCGGGTGCGGAGTCCCCGGTCATGTCCCCGAATACCGGCGGAGGGCCATCGGGGTTCCACGGTACGTAGAAGGCGTACTGGGCCTTCGGCGAGAAGTTGCGCGCCTGGTCCATGACCTGGAGGTAGACGATATTGGTGCCCCAGCGGTTGGGCAGGACGGGGACTCCGTTGCCGGGCAGCCGGCCACCGCAGATCCAGTCCTGTCCCTGGGCGTCCGCGAAGTTCGGGTCCCAGGACCAGCGGGCGCAGGCGATGCCGGAGGCGGTGCCGTTGTCGGCGGGGGTGTCGACCGCGGTGAACGGGACGATGCCCCATTCGCCTGTGCGCTTCTTGGTGACCTGGCCGTTCCCGGACGGCGGGTACTGGTCGGTGAGCTCGGCGTCGGAGAAGACCCGCGAGACGTTGGGAACGGTCAGGGTCGGCGGTGTCAGGTCGACACCGAACCGGCAGTTCGGCGCCGAGCCGGACATGCCGACGCCTTCCAGCCGATCGGCCGAGTGGGCGCCCCAGCCGTACACGTGACCGTCCTTGATCACGTCGGACCTGACGTTGAACGATGCTGTGGTGTCCCGCGCCACTGCCGTGGAGTAGCCCTCGTCGACGACGGGCCAGTTCGGGAGGCTGTAGTCCCAGATGTGCGTCCACATGTACAGGTCGTTCTGGACCGGGCTGTGGACGGTGGCGTTCAGCGTGACGGCTCCGTTGAAGTTGCTGCCCGCGCTCAGCCAGCCGATCGACGAACCGTCGCAGCCCTGGTTGTCGGCCCACGGGAACGTGGTGCCGGGGCTGGGGGAGACGTACGGGTTGGTCGGCGGTGTCGGCTGCCGGTCGTACTCGACGACGACGACGGGGTTGTAGGTCAGCCGCTTGAAGCCCATCGCGTTGCTCTCGTCGCGCGCGAAGACGCCGAACGTGAGCGCGTCGTGGTCGCCCGAGTAGGTCTGGTAGGCGGCGGTGACGTCGTAGTTGAACTGGACGTTGTCGTGGCAGCCGTTCTGCCCCGAGCCGGCCACTTGGGCCTCGCCGAGTCGGCCGCCCACGATGCCGGGTGGGTTGCTCCAGGTGGTGCTGTTGCTGATGGGCCCGGTGAGGTAAGCGTCCAGCCAGTACTTGGTGGTGCAGGACCAGTCCGAGGACTCGTACTCCCACAGGGACAGGGTCGCCTTGTTGACGTGCGTGCCGGCGAAGCCGCGGGTGTCGAGCTGGAAGTAGGAGCGTTCGACACCCTTGGTGGACAGGTAGCCCTGGTAGCCGACGCCGGGGCGGGCGTACTGCCCGCCGCCGTTGTCGACCGTGGACCCGATGTTGGCCTTGCCCGGGTAACCGGACTGGGTCCAGGTCCAGGCGCTGCCGCTGCGGGTCTCGTAGATCCAGCCGGGGTCGATGAACCAGGGCCCCTGGCCGGTACGGAGGATGTCCTGATCTGTGGTCAGGTCGACGCCCTCGGCCGTGGCAGTGGTCGGCATGACCGCGACCTTGGCTCCCTTGCCGGGGTTGTCGGTGGTGCTGTCCGTGGCGACCGTGCTCTTCGGTGGGGCCGGAGCGCCGGCGTCCGCCTGCGCCGGGGCGGCTTGGGCGGCCGCTCCACCGGCTGCGGGCTTGGTGTCGGCCGCGGCGGGTGAGCCGGTGGCGGAAGGAGCGGTGGCGTCCTTGGAGCTGTCCCACATCTGGGGTGCGGGGGCGTGCCAGCGGACGGTGCCGTCGTCGGCGGTGGCTGTGAGGTTGTGCTCCGCGTCGGCCTTGAGCGTGACACCCTTGGTGGCCGTCCCGAAGTGGACGGTCCTGAGCTTCGGGTTCGACGCGGCCTCGGGAGTCTTGACGATCAGGACGGTGCTGAGACCGCCCTGTTTGGTGACGGTGGACTTGAGGTCGATCCCGGGAGCGACCTCGGGGTAGAGCAGGCCGTTGCCGCCGGCATCCACGGTCGCGACCGTGAGCGGGAACGGTGAGTCGATGGTGAGGGTGCGGCCGTCCTCGCTGGTGAGGGTGGCGAGCGGGCCCGGCCCGCCCGCGGAGAGGTGCACCCCCGCGGCGGAGGCCTTGGGCCGGTACCCACCGGCCGGGTCTGTGACGAGGCTGGCGTCGAGAGCAGTCCAGGCGCCGTTCAGCCTGATGCGTTGCTGCTCGGGGTGCTGGCTGCGGGCGAGGTGGCCCTGTGGAGTGGCGACCGTCTCACTGAACTCGTCGGTCAGTTCCGGTACGGGAACCGGCTTGCCGGTGGCCCTTGCCTGGTCGAGGGCCTTCTCGACGGGTGTGGCGGGCGGTTTGTCGTTGGCGTGCGCGGCGTCGGCCCTGGCCATGGTCTCGGCCAAGCCGGGCGGGACGGCAGGTGCGGTCGGTGCGGTGTCGGCGAACGCGGCCGGTGCCGCGGACGACAGCACGATGGCGAGCGTGGCGGCAGCGGCGAGCGCGGCCCGTCGAGACGGGTGTCGCGGTCGGTGCCGGGTGGTTGTGCGGGCTCCGGGTGGAGCAGCAGGCATGACGAGATCCCCCCACGGGTTCTAATCGGCCGCACGCGGTCAGTCCGGTTCGGAGGCGTGCAGGGCTTGCCAGAAAGCTCGCTCAGGGCCGAGCGGTTCGTCAACTCACTTAATTCGTACGGTTGTCCCGATTTGCAAAGGGCTTGACCGCTTTGCCTTGCGAGTTGCGTGGATCACATTCGCTGTGGGCGCGAAAAACCCCTCCGGTGAGGTGCCATCGGGCCGTAAGGTCCGGCGCAGAGCCGTCCGTCCGCATCCGACCGAGGTGCGGCGACCTGTGGGGGGTAACCGATGTCCGCTCGTCGTTCAAGCATGTCCTGGCTCATCGGACGGGGGGCGGCCCCGCCGGGGTTACGGCGGAGATCACGCGTCGCCCTGGTGAGCTCGTTGGCTCTGCTGGGGGCTCTGGTGGCGCCCGCCGTGCCTGCAATAGCGGCCCCCGCCGGGGGGAAGGGCAAGGACGCCGACAAGATCTGGTCGCCGCCGGGTGCCCCGTTGCAGAGGACGAAGTCGGTGTCCGGTCAGAAGGACGTGCCCAAGGCGGAAGCGCCGAAGACGGGTTCGCCGAACTGGCTGCCGCCGAAGACGCCGGTCAAGGCGGCGACGGGCGCGGCACTGGTGGTACTGGACGCGCCACCGGCACCGGGGGCCAAGTCCTCCCGGGCGGCCGCGCAGGGCGCAGCGGTCCAGGAGCCGGCCGCCGGCGCGTCGAAGCGGGCCGGTGACCTTCCGGCCTGGCTGGCGCCGGTGGCACCGGAGGCCGGGGTGGGGGAGTCCGCGGCCTCGCAGCTGCGGGTGGAGGTCGCCGCGCCGAGCGTGGCGGCCGCTGCCGGTGCGCAGGGCCCGGTGGTCTCGCTGTCGCGCGCCGACCAGGGCGGCCCCGGGAGGGTGCGGGTCGGCCTCGATCTTGAGAGTGCCGGCTTCGGAGGGGACTTCGCGGAGCGGGCGACACTCGTGTCGTTTCCGGCGTGCTCGCTGACCACACCGGACGGGCCCGGCTGCCTCACCCCGACACCGGTGCCCTCGCACTACGACGCCGAGGCCAAGCGGCTGGTCGCCGACGTCGATCTTCCGGTACAGGCGTCCAAGGCCGAGTCGAAGTCGGCCGGCGCGGCGTCGGCGCCCGCGATCGTGCTGGCCGCGCAGGCCGCCAACGGCGGCTCACTCGGGACGTACAGCGCGACCTCTCTGTCGCCGAGTCAGGCTTGGACGGCGGGGAGCTCCTCGGGCTCGTTCACGTACAACTATCCGATCCAGTCGCCCCCCACACTGGGTGGCGCGGCGCCGCAGATTGCACTGGGCTACGACTCCGCGTCGGTGGACGGCAGGACCTCCTCCACCAACGCGCAGGCGTCCTGGGTCGGCGACGGCTGGGATCTGAGTTCCGGCTTCGTGGAGCGCTCGTACAAGCCATGCAGCAAGGCGGGGATCGCGGGCTCCGGCGACCAGTGCTGGGGCGGGGCGAACCTGACGCTCTCCCTCGGCGGACACTCCGGCGAGCTGGTGCCGCACGACGCGTCGTGCGCGAGCGGCAACGCCGCGGACGAACAGTCCAAGTGCACCTGGCGGTTGAAGAACGACGACGGCACGAAGGTCGAGTTCCTGACCGGTGCCACGAACGGGACCAGGAACAACACCTACCTCAAGGTTACCGACACCTCCGGAACCGTCTACTACTTCGGCCTGAACCACCTGCCGGCTGCCGACGGCACCCCGACCACGACCGGGCCGGAGACCAAGTCGGCCTGGACCGTGCCGGTCTACTCACCCAATTCCGGTGACCCCTGCTACGACAGTGCCAAGGGCAAGGGCTCGTGGTGCCAGATGGCGTGGCGGTGGAACCTCGACTACGTCGTCGACCCGCACAAGAACCTCACGACGTACACCTACGCGCCGGAGACCAACTACTACGCGCGCGGCGGTGGCCAGAACCCCGGGGCGGGCGCCAACGAGCTCTACACCCGGAGCGGCTCGATCGCCTCGATCGCCTACGGTCAGACGCTCTCGGACCAGTTGGCTGCCGGAGGGAGCTACCGGTCGGCCTCGTCGATCGAGTTCGAGACCGGTGAGCGGTGCCTGACCAATGACACCCTCTGCGTCGAGTCGCAGCGGACGAGTGCGAACGCGGCCAACTGGCCGGACGTGCCGCTGGACAAGCAGTGCGCGGCGCAGGGGGCCTGCGCCAACACCGCACCGAGTTTCTGGTCGGCCAAGTGGCTGAACAAGATCACCACCAAGGTGCGCTCCGGAGGCTCCTACCGTCCGGTGGACAGCTACGTCCTGACGCACGTGTTCAAGACGCCCGCCAACTCAGGGGTGTCCGAGAACACGAAGATCCCGTGGCTGCAGAGCGTCCAGCGCTTCGGCAAGGACACGTTCAACAACCAGACCGAGACCGAACTCAAGCCCGTGACCTTCGCCGACCAGATGCTGGCGAACCGCGTCGACGGCCTGGTACCGGCGCGGCCCGCCTACACCCGCCCCCGGATCAACCTGATCACCACCGAGACGGGCGGCACGATCACCGTCAAGTACGGCGAGAACTCGTGCCGGCGGACGACCGGCCTGATGCCGGCCTCGGCCGACAACAACGCGCTGAGCTGCTACAACGTGAAGTGGTACGACACCGGCGTGCAGGGCATGGTGGACGACTGGTTCCTCCGCTACCCGGTGGCGTCCGTCTCGGTGGACCCGAACGCGAATCTGATCACGGGCGCGCTGGCGCAGACCACCAACTACACCTACGGCGACGCCGCGTGGCACCGCAACGACGGCGCACTCACCGAGGCCGACTCCCGTACCTGGGACCAGTTCCACGGCTACGCCTCGGTCACCGCTGTCGCAGGCTCGGGCAAGGACGGCGAGCAGATCAAGACGTCCACCAGCTACTACCAGGGCATGGACGGCGACTACAAGGCCAACAACCAGGCCAAGCCGGCCACCGTGGCCGGACCGATGAGCGGCAGCAAGCCTGACTCCGGCTGGCTCTCGGGCCGGGTCCTGGAGACCGACAGCTATCCGAAGGCCGAGGCCGCGGAGCCGGACGCCTACACCGTCAACACCAGCAGCGACCCGTACACCACGGCCACCCACAAGCGGACCGGACTGCCCGACCTGCTGGCGCAGTACCCGGCGACGAAGACCAGCACCGTGGCCAAGGCCCGGACTACCAGCGGCTGGCGGACCACGGCCACCACGACGATCAGCGATCCGGCGTACGCCAACCGCGTGCTCACCTCGCTCAGCACGGCCGACGGCACACCTGACGTGTGTGCGCGCACCAAGTACGCGACCGCCGGTAACCCCCAGCTGACGGGCCTGGTGAGTGAGGTGCTCACCGTCTCCGGCAGCAGCGCCTGCACGGCGACGCCGACGGCGGCGAACACCGTCTCCGGTGTCCGCACCCTCTACGACGGCCAGGCCTTCGGCACCGCCGGGGACAAGGCAGAGCCGACCGGGGCACAATCACTCGACCGCTACGACGCGGCGGGCACGGCCCAGTACACGACCACTGGTACCGCGACCTTCGATTCCTACGGCCGGGCCGTGACCGCCACCGACCCCACGGTCACCGACACCGCCAACCCCAACGGTGCCGTGGTGACCACCACGTACGGTTCTCCCGCCGCTGGTGAGCTGCCCGACCGGACGGTGACAGGAACGGCGGCGCCGGCGGGCGCCCCCGACGCGGGTGCGTGGCGGAACACCACCGTCACCCTGAACCCCGCGCGAGGTCTGCCGATCACCACGACCGACCCCAACGACCGGAAGGCCACGCAGTCCTACGACGCCCTCGGCCGGCTGAAGGCGGTCTGGATCCCCGGCCGCGATACCGGCGCAACCGCGAGCTTCACGTACGACTACGCCGTGAACGGCACCTCATCGCCGTCGACGATCACCAGCAGGACCTTGCGGCCGGACGAAACGTACGCGGTGTCGACGCAGATCATGGACGGCCTCGGCCGCGTGGTGCAGACGCAGAGTATGCCTGCGGTGTCCAGCTACCACGGCCGCATGGTGACCGATACACTCTACGACTCGCTCGGTCGGGCCAACCGGCTCTACAACACCTACTACGAGGACACGACCGGCCCGACCACCGCGCGGTGGCGGCCGGACGCCGCGATGGTTCCGAACCAGACGTACACCGTCTTCGACGGCCGTGGCAGGCCGACCAGTACCCAGTTCATCGCGCTGGGCGTGTTCCAGAACGCTACGACCACCGCCTACCCGGGCGCCGACCGGACCGACGTGACCCCGCCGACCGGAGCCACCGCTACCAGCGCCGTCACCGACGCCCGCGGCCGCACCACCCAGCTGTGGCAGTACAGGACGGCCACAGCCACCGGTAGCCCGACCGACGCCGACGTCATCACCTACACGTTCACCCCGGGCGGCCAGACCGCTACCCGGGTGGACGCCGCGGGGAACACCTGGAGTTACGGCTACGACCAGCGTGGCCGCCAGGTGCGGGCGGACGACCCGGACACCGGCGTCTCGACCCGCGGCTACGACAGCGCGGGCCGCCTCGCGTCCACGACCGACGCGCGCAACCAGACGGTCGCGATCACCTACGACCTGCTCGGACGCAAGACCGGTACCTACAGCGGCACGGTGACCCCGGCGAACCAGCTGACCGGTTACACCTACGACACCCTCGCCAAGGGGCAGGCCACCAGCTCGACCCGCTACGTGACCGGTGCGAGCGGCAACGCCTACACCAAGGCGGTCACTGAACTCGACATCGCCTACCGGCCGAAGAGGAGCACCGTTTCGATCCCTGGCAGCGAGATCGGCCGGAGCGGGCAGGCGACCTTCGAGTACTACGCCTACTACAACCCGATCAGCGGCGCGATCGCGACCGAGGGCCGGGCTGCCGCCGGCGACCTGGCGGACGAGTACATCAGCTACAACTACGAGGTCAGCGGCACCCTCAATGACATGTCCGGGGCCGGGGTCACCTACCTCCGGCAGGCCGACTGGGACGCCTACGGGCGCAACATCCGCTCCACGATGAACCCGTGGGGCACCCAGATAGTCGCGACCAACACCTACGACGAGTCGACCTCCCGCCTGTTGACCCAGTACATCGACAAGCAGACCGCCACCACCGGCACCGTCCAGAACACCACCTACGCCTACAACCAGGCGGGGCAGGTCACCGCGATCCGCTCGATCCCGAACAACACCCCGAGCGCGACCGACCTGCAGTGCTTCACCTACGACTACCTCGGCCGGCTCACCACGGCATGGAGCGACACCGGACAGCTGAACCAGCCCACCCCGTCGCTCGCCGGCCAGGGTGCCTGTGCGAACTCGACTCCGACCGGCGGCGCGGTCGCGCCCGCCAAAACGACCGTCGGAGGCAGCGCGGCCTACTGGCAGGAGTACGGCTACGACCTGACCGGCAACCGCACCAAGCTGGTCAACCGTGATCCGGCCGGCGACCCGACCAAGGATCTGAGGACCGACCAGACGTTCCCGGCCGTGGGTGCCCGCAACACGCCGACCACCGCGGCTGGTACGGGTGGTGGTACGGGCGGCCCGCACGCGCTAGCGACCGGCAAGTACACCTACGGCGCCACCGCTGCTTCGCCGGGCACCGACCAGTATGACGCAGCGGGCAACACCACGAAGATCAACAACCCAAGCGGCTTCAAGACCCTGGGTGCCGGCTTCGTCCTCAAGTCCGGTGAGTCGGTGCGCTCCAACAGCGTCCAGTTCGCCATGCAGTCCGACGGCAACCTGGTCCTCAGCTCGCTGCGCACCGGCCAGGCCCTCTGGTCCACCAACACGCAGAACCACCCCGGCGCTTGGGCGACCATGCAGGACGACGGCAACTTCGTCGTCTACGACCCGCAGCGGGTGCCGCTCTGGTCCTCCAAGACCTGGGTCGGCAACAACAGCGGCTACTTCGCGGTGATCCAGGACGACGGCAAGTTCATCGTCTACACGCCGGGCTGGGTGGCGAAGTTCGGCACCCCCACCTGGAACGCCACTGACGCCGCCAACAGCACCACGCTCGCCTGGGACGTCGAGGGCAAGCTCGCCTCGCTCACCCAGGGCACCGCCACCACGACGTACGTGTACGACGCCGAGGGTAACCAACTGGTGCGCCGGAACCCCGGCAAGGTGACGGTCAACCTCGGTGGTGGTGACGAACTCACCTACGACACAAGCACCGGGGCCAGCACCGGCGCCCGCTACTACAGCATCCCCGGCGGCATTACCCTGGTCCGCCAGGGCCCGACCAAGCTCAGCTACCAGTTCTCCGACCACCACGGCACCAACAGTCTGTCCATCGATTCCGACACCTTGGACGAGTCCCGCCGCGCATCCGACCCCTTCGGAGCCACCCGCGGCCCCGGCTCCCTCGCCACCACCTGGGCCGGCGACAAGGGCTACGTCGGCGGCCTCAAGGACGACGCCACCGGATTCACCAACCTCGGCGCCCGCCAGTACCAACCCACCACCGGCCGCTTCCTCAGCCCGGATCCACTGATCCTTCCCAAGGACCCGCAGCAGTGGAACGCATACGTGTACAGCAACAACAACCCAGTCAACAAGACCGACCCCACAGGTATGGCGCTTGAGGAGTGCGCGAGCGGGATGGCCAAGTGCTCACACATGGGAACCAAGATCGAGGGGGACGGCCGGAACTACGACAGGATCGTTGCGGAGACCAACGCCGCGGAACCGATTCGGCAGGCCGGTTACCAGAAGTTCGAGCAACACGAGCGAATCATGAGGACCTGGGCGACCGGCGGCCCGATGAGGACGGAGGACATGGAGAAGGCGATGAAGCAGGTACGTCGTGCCCGGGGCCTGGAACTTGAGAAGGAGTACCTCGCGGAATCGCCCTACCCGACCTCATTGAGCGGGGGCCAGACGACGTACAAGTACAACAAGGCGAACTCGGCGGAGTTCGACGTCTGCATCGGTATCGGGTACGAAGGGTGCATGCAGGCGAAGGGCATTGAGGAGTGGGCCGGTAGGATGCAGAACCAGGAGTACCCCGACGTGCCAGACGAGGACGACAGGGTCAACTCTTTCCGGCACCTTATGTGGCAGGCGCGGCTTGCCTACGAGCAGGGCGCGAGGCAGGCCAAGGCCTGGGCGACCGCGCATGAGGCCTTCGGATCTCCACCCGACCTGACCGACGCCAACTATCGTGACCACCTGACCGACCTGCTGAACAACGCCCGAGGTCGCAACATTGGTGTTGAGGCCGTCAAGTACCGGGACAGTCACAGCGAGGAGGCGACCTTGCAGTTCATCCTGGAAACCGTCCGGTCGGACATCAGGAATGGCGACTACGGCCGCAGGGACGACTTCAAGCCGGAGTGATGAACGCCGGTACACAGCTGTGCGGGACCGGACCGGTCGAAGCGTCGGTCCGGTCTCCGCCGTTTCGAGGAATCAGGAGCCATGGCGGTGAAGGACTTTCTGAAGTCGCGTGAGGGGGTGGTCCTGGTGGTGGGCCTCCTACTGATTGTCGGGGTGACCACGTACGTCAAGCTCAGGCCGGGAGGGCCGGAAGCGAAGGACTACGTGGGCCGCTGGGCCGCGCGGGACGAGGTGATCGAGTTGCGGGAGGACGGGAGGCTCGGGGAGGTGCGGCTCGACGGTTACTTCTGCTCGAAGGTTCCGGTGGCGGCCGCCGATCCGCTCGGTGAGTACCAGGGGACCTGGAAGGTCGGGAGCGTGGACGACGCCGGGCCGGGGGTCTTCGTCACCCTTCGGGGCTACGACGAAGGTCGGGACTGCCAGATCTTCCTTGAGGAGCAACGTAAGGGGCAAGTGGCCCGTCTGGGCGCCCAGCCGCGGGGGAGCGAGCAGCGGTGGTTCTCGAAGGCGTAGTTGGTCGGGACGGGCGCGGCTTGGCATCGGCCTTGCGCCCGTGCTGTCGTTGGCAGTCATGGGTTCGGCCGAGGGTGGAGGAATGCGACGGATGGGAGGAGCCTGCGGCCGGGGGGCGAGACCTAATTCCTGAGGGCGGACGCCCGGGCAGGCGAGGTGTGCCAGGCACGAACTGTCACAGCCTCACCTTCACCGACTGCACCGGCAGCGCGGCCACCTTCACCGTCACCCCCGTCACCCCCGTCGCCTTCGGCGACCGCCACGACGCTCCCGCTGGCAGCACGACCGCCCCCTCGGTATCCGTCTGATCCACGGGCGAACCCGCCGGTGCACAGTTGCGCGGGGCCGGACCGGTCGAGTTGTCGGTCCGGTCCCGGCTGTTTCGAGGAGTCAGGAGTCATGCGGGTGAAGGACTTTTTGAGGTCGCGCGAGGGGGTGGTCCTGGTGGTGGGCCTCCTGCTGATTGTCGGGGTGACCACGTACGTCAAGCTCAGGCCGGGGCCGGCGGCGAAGGACTACGTGGGCCGCTGGGCTGCGCGGGACGAGGTGATCGAGTTGCGGGAGGGCGGGAGCCTCGGGGAGGTGCGGCTCGACGGCTACTTCTGCTCGAAGGTTCCGGTGGTGGCCGCCGATCCGCTCGGTGAGTACCAGGGGACTTGGAAGGCCGGGAGTGTGGATGACGCCGGGCCGGGGGTCTTCGTCACCCTTCGGGGCTACAACGTAGGTCGGGACTGTCAGATCTTCTTGCAGGAGCAACGCAAGGGGCAGGTGGCCGGTTTGGGCGCCCAGCCACGGGGGAGCGAGGATCGGTGGTTCTCGAAGGCGTAGTTCGTCGGGGCGGGCGCGGCCTGGAGCGGCCCCTGCGCTGTGCTGTGGTCGGCGGTCTTCTCCCGTCACGGGAGCGAAAGTGCGGCGGGGGATGGAGAGTTGGTGGCTTCCAGGTGGAAGACGGTGTTGTCGGCGGTTTCGGCGCTGATCGTGGTCGGTGTGGCCGGGGTCGCATGGTGGGTCGTGGGGCATGCCGGTACGCCCGATCCGGAGGGGACATGGCGGAACGGATCATTTTTTCTGGAATTGAAGCCCGACGGGACGGTCGGCGGCTCGCAGCTCCCGGTGAGTGTCTGCGGTGGTACTTCAGGGGCCGTGGCTGACCCGGTGGTCCTGGTCGGGGGGAGTTGGGCGAAGGAATACGTCACGGATGCGGGCGATGGTGTTCGGATCGATGCGGCAAGGAACGACGGGCGTGGGCGGTGCAGTTTTTGGGTGGCCTACTTGTCGCACGACGGTGAGGCTGAGCTCTGGTTCAGCTATGTTCCTTCTCCCGTGAAGTCCCTCGTCAAGGCGCTCTGATCGGTTCGCCGCGGGTGGCCCCGCTCCCGGTGGGCGGGTGTTTGTGCAGGCCGCCCCGGGTGTGGGGGTGGCCTGTGTGGTCGCTAGGGTCTCCTGCGATGCCCACGGGGACACGGGGGCACAGGTGCCGAAGGGGCAGGAAAAGCTATGTCGGAGAAGAAGCTCAACCTCCAGTCGCAGGCCCGGCGGGCGGTGCTGAAGATCGACCCGACCGAGCGGCCGCGGCTGGTACTGCTGGCGATCGACGGGCCCAGTCAGTACCTGATGGGGGCGATCGGGTTGCTCGGGATGCTGGTGCAGCACGCGTACTTCGTCACGGTCACGGACCGCGCGGTGTACGTGCACCGTGGGCCGCGGACGAAGAGTGCGCCGTCCGAGCTGGTCGCCGTCGTCCCGCTGGGGGAGGCGGGTGGCCTGGTGCACGAGGTGAAGCGGGGGAAGGTCTGGAACGCGCTGTTCCTGAAGCTCCCCGGCCGGGCCCGGCCGCTGCGGCTGAACGTCTCGTCGCACTCCCGTCCCGAGCTGGAGAGCTTCCTGAAGAAGCTCCCGGGGGCCGCGGCCACCACCGAGGCTGGAGTCAGGACGGCGTGACGTCCGGGCGCAGGGCCGCGAGCCGCGCGGCGGCGGCCTCCAGGAGGAGGTCGAGGGCGAAGGGGTAGCCGCTGCGGTCCATGTCGGCGATCAGCAGCTCGGCGGTGGCGGCGATGTGGGGGTGGGTGTCGGCGCCGAGGCGGGCGTAGCGCATGCGCCAGACGGCGAGGTCGGCGGCGCGGGCGGGGGCGGGCAGGGCGAGGGCGGCGGCGTCCTGGCCGGCGAAGGCGAGGGCCTGGTCGACGAAGGCGTGGTAGACGCGGACGGCGTCGGGGTCGGGGAAGCCGGCGGTGCGCAGGACGCCGACGATGGTCTCGACGGCGCGCGTCTCGTGGTCCCGTCCGGTGGTGCGGTGGGCGGCGAGTTGGGCGGCCTGCGGGTGCGCCAGGTAGGCGGTGTGGATGCGGGTGCCGATCTCACGGAGGTCGGCCTGCCAGTCGCCGGTGAGCCGCAGGCCCTGCTGGGCGCGACCGATGAGTTCGTCGGCGACGGCCAGCATGAGGTCGTCGGTGTTGTGGAAGTAGCGGTACACGGCGCTCGGGTCGGCGCCGAGGGCGGCTCCGAGGCGGCGGACGGTGAGCGCGGCGGCGCCGTGCTGGCCGATCAGCCGCAGGGCGGTATCCACGATGACCTGCTCGGACAGGACGGTGCCCTGCTTGGTCGGCCGCCGGCGTCGCCGGTCGGGTTCGGGGACCACGCGCTCCGTCATGCCGGGCAGCCTAGGGCATCGGAGACTACGACAACAGGGTTGACGTTCGGTGCGCGGTCGGCGGGGATGCCGCCGCCGCCCCGATCGGGTGGCGGCGGGCGAGAAGGCTCCGGTGTCGGCGCCGGTCAGGAGTCGGACTCTCCCCGGCGGGCCCGGTCCGCGGCGTCGGCAGCGCCGGCAGGGCGGCTGCGCGAGAACGCCAGCCACAGGAAGCACGACACCCCGACGAGGAACGTGAGGGAGGTCAGCCCGGTGAACCCCTCGTACCACAGGAGAGCGAAGCCGACGATGCACACCGTACCGAGGGCGGCAGCGAGGCGGCGGCCGGAGCCGCCGTCGGCGAAGGCGGCGGCGGACAGGCCGCCGGGGCGCCAGAACCGGATCAACCAGAGCACGGCGAACGCGGGGTAGATGAACGCGGTGACGCCCTCGGGCTGCCGGCCGCGCGTGAACAGCGAACCCGCGTCGCCATGGGCGAGGAGGGAGATGCCGACCACCGTGATGACGGCGCCGGCGACGGCGAAGAATCCTCCGAGTACGCGGAGCAGTACCGGCACGGCGGCCTCGCCCCGGGGCCCGGGCGCCCGGCGCCACGGTGGGATCTGCCGCTGCCCCGCATCCGGCGTCCTGGCGTCGGGCAGGAACCGCGCGGCGAAGCCATGCCAGTTCGTGGCCAGGAGGCCACCCAGCACCGCCGTGAAGACCCCGAAGCACAAGGCGAGCAGTCCCCCCGCGCCGCCGTTGGATTCCGCGTACGTCATTACCGCCCCCTACTCGGCCACGCCCCCCACGCCGGAAGGTGATCTCTCCGGCCTTGGTCATTGTGCGGGGCCGGCCGAGGCCTGCGCAGCCGGTTCGGCAAGACCGACCGGACGGCCCCCGGCCGCCCGTTCAGCAGTGGCGGCGGGCCTCGGCCAGATGCGTCTGCCCCTCGGACATCTCCTGGGACTGCGTCAGGGCCCGGAACGCACCTTCGAGGGCATCGGCGAGCGGCCGGCGGGCGGCGTCGGTGCCGGCGGCGTCGGCTGCCAGGAGTCTGGCGGCGGCGAGGCGGTGGGCGTTGAGGTCGTACGGGGTGCCGGTCGCGCCGCCCGTCGGCAGGTCGGGGAACGGATCGGGGATCCGCCGCAGCACGGAGCACGCCGTCTCGCCGCTGTCGGCCGAGGCGGGCTGCGGCGCGCCGGAGGACGTACAGGCCGTGGCGGCAGCCAGGCCCGCCAGCACCAGCCAGACCACTCTGCCGCCCAACGATCGTGTCACCGACGCCACCACCCCTGCCTCGGGATCCGACGCCCGGTCCGACGTCGAGTCCGCCCCATCGTAGGGAGCGGGCGGGAGGGGGCCAAGGGGGCGGACCGTCACGAACCAGGCTGCGCCCTGTCCACATCCTGCCGCCGCGCCGCCATGCCGCCGCGCCGCCGCCCGCCTGCTGCGCCGTGCGGCTAGGCCGGGAGGAAGAACCCGGTGATGTCGCTGAGGCGGCCGTCCTGGTGGTGGCGAGCGGTGCTGATGCCGGTCGACGCCGTTCCGCCCTGCGGGTCGAGCTGGGTCCAGCGGGCGAGGGAGCGGTCGTGGTGCTCCAGCACCTCGTCGATGCGGAACCGGTGGCCGGGGAAGGCGCCGGTGAAGCCGGCCATGTAGGCGGCGAGTTCGGTCAGGCTGCCGACCTCGGTGCCGGGGTCGCGGTAGGCCACCTCGTCCACCGCGACGGCGGCGAGGGCGGCGGGCCGGTCGGCGGGGTCGGCCGACCAGCAGGCGGCGTAGTCGTTCCACAGCTGCTGGGTGTCACTCATGGTCGTCCTGCTTTCGTGAGGTTCTCAGGGAGCCGATCGACGCCATCGCGCCGTCGGTGACGCTGTGCAGAGTGGTGCGGGGGAGGCCGGCCCGGACGAGCACCAGCAGGCCCTGGTAGAGCGCGAGCAGGTGGGCCGCGGTGGCCTCGGTGTCGAGGTCCGGCGGGGTGTCGCCGCGCCGCCCGGCGCGGGTCAGCGCGTCCGCGAAGCCGCCTCGGATGGCCGCCAGGCCGTGGTGCACGTCGGCGGCGGTCTGGGGGAGGGCGAAGGACTCGACGGCGGTGTTGGTGAGGAGGCAGCCCGGGTCGGGCTCGGGGCCGGTCTCGATCGCGGTGGTGAAGAACGCGCGGATGCCGGCCAGTGGGTCCGCCGGTTCCAGCAGGTGGGTGCGGACCCGGCCCTGCACGACCTTCTCGTTGTACGCGTCCAGGGCGGCGTGGAAGAGGCCGTCCTTGTTGCGGAACGTCCGGTACAGGCTGCCCGGGTGCACGCCGGTGGCCTCCTCGATGTCCCGCAGGGAGGCGCCGAGGTACCCGCGGTGGCGGAAGAGCCGCATGGCCGAGGCCAGCACCTCGTCCTGGTCCCAGAGCTGTTTGCGCCCCATCCCGGCCTCCGTAGTTGAACGATTGCTCACCAAAAAATAGCACGGTCGGCGAGGGTGGTCGCCACGGTGTCCGGCGCGGTCGCGAAGGTGCGGCAGGGCCCGCCCCCGGAGGTCGTGGCGCCGGCCCGTGGCCACCTCCCGGGACCGGCCGCCCGCCGGTGAGCTGACGTCATGTCAATGACGTTGGTGGGACGCGGCCTTGACTTCGCGCCCCCGGGTGGTCACCCTTGCGCTGTTGTCGCGCGCCTGGCCCTCGGGTCCGATGGTCCGAGGCCTCGGCGGAGGGGACCGGGCCTACTGGGGGGAACCGTGAAGAAGGCTGCTGCTGCCGCCGTACTGGTCGTGCTGCTGGCCTGCTCGGCCTGCTCCTCGGGCGGGTCGGCGAAGGGCTCGGAGGACGCGCGGGCCGCGTGCGCGGTGCTGCAGGGCCTCCCGCGCCCGTTGCCGGAAGTGCCGACCGACTCCGCCGACCGGGCCGGGCAGGCAGCCGCGGACTCGGTGATGAACCGGCTCGGCGCGGCCCGGGAGCTGGCTGACGCGGCAGCCCTCGCCGACAGTGCGCACCAGGCGCTCGCCGACGCGGCGGAGAAGGCCCAGGCCGCGCCCGTGCGGACGTTCTCCTACCGGTCCGCCGACCCGTACATCACCGAGGCGCTGAAGCACTGCTGACGGTGGAGCACCGCTGTCGGCAGCCCGTTCGGGCCCGCCGCCCTCAGTCCGGCAGCACCCAGCCCGGCACCCACGCCCCGGCCGCACCGTGGCCCGGTGCCGACGTCGCCAGGTGGGTGCGGAGGGTGGCCAGGGCGGGGTGCGGGTTGTCGCGCTGCCAGAGCAGCGAGTGCGGGTAGACCGGCGTGGGGTCGGTCACCGGGATGCGGCGCAGGCCGTGGCCGGCGGGCCAGATGAGGCGGGTATGCGCGCCCATGAAGGTGGCGAGGGCCGGGGTGTCGGCGATGGTGTCGAGCAGGGCGTCGGAGCCGAAGTTGGGGCCGGTCGCCTCGATGGTCAGACCGTACGCGGCGACGAGGTCGTCGTAGTAGGCCGTCCACTCGGTGCCGGGGGTGAGGCCGGGCATCCAGATGCGGTGGCTCGCGAGTTCGGCGAGGGAGACCGACCGTGCGGCCGCGAGGGCATGGGCGGGGCCGGTGAGGAGCTGGAGCGGCTCGTCGAGCACCCGGGCGGACGCGACGTCCTCGGGGAGGGGTCGGCCGGGCGCGGCGACGGCCCGGAACGACGCGTCGATCGCACCGGAGCGGATGGCCTCGACGGCCGCTTCGATGTCGAAGAGCATCACCACGTCGAGCTCGACGTCGGGGTGCGCGCGGTGGAAGTCGCGCATCAGGCCGGACTGCGCGCTGCGCGAGGTGAGGACGTCGACGCGCAGCGGGCGCCGGCCGGGGCGCACGGAGGTTGCCGCCCGCTCGGCGACGCGCAGCAGCTCGCGCGCGTGGGGCAGGAACGCCTGACCGTCGATGGTGAGCGCGGCGCCGCGCGGGGTGCGGGTGAACAGGCGGACGCCGAGGTGGCGCTCCAGGGCGGCGATGCGCTTGGAGACGGCCTGCTGGGTAACGGCCAGCTCGGCGGCGGCCTCCTGGAACTGCCCCGCGTCGGCGGCGGCCACGAAGGTCCGGACGGTGTCGAGATCCATGCGGACAGCGTAGGGGTACAACCCGTGGTTGTGTCGTACGGCCTCCTCGGTTGTTTGCTGCCGGGCTGGTGCGCCCGCTTTGATGCTCCGAGTTGCTCATTGGTTGTACGGGTGGGAGGTGGCCTGGTGGCCGGCAGCAGGAGCAGGCACCGGCTGGGGCGGCCGTTCGGGTGGCTCTGGGCGGCGTACGGGACGAGCGAGCTCGGCAGCTGGCTCGCCTTCGGCGCGTTCCCGCTGATCGCCGTCCGGGTGCTGCACGCCGGGCCGGCTGCGGTCGCCGCGCTCGCCTCCGTCGGGGCCGCGGTGGGCGCGGTGGTGGCGGTGCCGCTCGGCCCGTGGGTGGAGTTCCGCCGCAAGCGGCCGGTGCTGATCGCGATGGACGCGGTGAGGTGCGCGGCGCTGCTGACCGTCCCCGTCGCGTACGCGCTCGGCGGGCTCACCCTCCTCCAGCTCCTGCTGGTCTCGGTCGTCGTCGCGGCGGCCGACATCACCTTCCGCGCCGCGTCCGGCGCCTACCTGAAGTCACTGCTGCCGGCCGATGGCCTGCTCGTCGCCAGTGCCCGGTACGAAGCCACGGCCTGGACGACGACGATCGTCGGCCCGCCGCTGGGCGGCGCGGCGATCGGGCTCCTCGGGCCGGTGGTGACGGTCGCGGCCGACGCGGTCAGCTACCTGCTGTCGGCCCTGGGCATCCGCGCGACCGGCCGGAGCGAGCCGCCGCCCGCGCCCCGGGAGGCCCCGAGGATGCGGGCCGGGGACGTCCTCGACGGCTGGCGGTTCATCCTCGCCGACGCGACGCTTCGCCCGCTGTTCGTCAACACCGCCCTGTTCAACGGTCTGCTCATGGCGACCCAGCCGCTGCTGACCGTCCTGCTGCTCGGCCGGCTCGGCTTCGCGCCCTGGCAGTACGGCCTCGCCTTCGCCGCGCCCGCGATCGGCGGGCTGCTCGGCGCCCGGCTGGCCCGACCGCTCGTCACCCGGTTCGGACAGCACCCCGTCCTCCTCCGGTCCGGCGCGCTGCGCGCCCTCTGGCCGGTCGGACTGGCCTTCGTGGGGGCGGGCACCGCAGGGCTGGTCCAGGTGATCGGCATCGAGCTGGGGCTGATCTTCTGCTGCGCCGTCTTCAACCCCGTCTGCACCACCTACCGCCTCGAACGCACCCCGGCCGACCGGGTCGCCCGCACGCTCTCCGCCTGGGCGGTGACGACCAGGGCCACGACCGCGCTGCTGACCGCCGCGTGGGGGGTGCTGGGCGGTCTGCTCGGCCTGCGGACGGCCATCGGCCTGGCGGGCGTGCTCCTGCTGGCGACCCCGCTGCTGCTCCTGCCCCGCCACGGACGACGCCTGCCCCAGCCGAAGCCGAAGCCGAAGCCCGAGGCCGAACCGGAACCCGAACCCGCCCCCAGCCACCCGTGACGCACCACACCTCACCCCGCCCGTGCTGCCCCGAGCCCCCACCCGGTCCGCCGGCCGCGTCCACGCCGACCGGCCACCACCGAGCAAGGAGAACCCCCGAGTGACCACCACCCCCGCACTCGACCCCGCGCGCACCGCCCTTCTCGTCCTGGACTTCCAGCCCGCGATCCTGGCGCTGCTGCCCGCGGAGCCGGACGGCGAAGCCCTGCTCGGCCGGGTGGCCGGGGCCGTCGCCGACGTACGCGCCCACGGTGGCACCGTCGCCCACGTCCGCGTCGGCTTCACCGAGGCCGACTGGGACGCGATCCCGCCGGCCAACAAGGCCTTCGCCCCGGTGGCCCACTACCGGGCCATGCACCACGAGGACGCGGCTACCGCGGTGCACGAGCGCCTGGTGCCCCGGGACGGCGACATCGTGGTGCGCAAGACCCGCTTCGGAGCCCTGTCCACCACCGACCTCGACCGGCAGCTGCGCGAGCGCGGCATCACCACGCTGGTCGTCGCCGGCATCAGTACCGGCGGCGTCGTCCTGTCCACCGTCCTCGACGCGGCCGACCGCGACTACCGGATCCACGTCCTGTCCGACGGCATCGCCGACCCGGACGCCGAAGTCCACGACGTCCTGCTCCGCCGCGTCCTCCCGACCCGGGCCCACGTCATCGACACTGCCGGGCTGCGCGTCCTGCTCGGTGCGGCTTCCTAGCCGCCCCCGGTGGGGAGTTGACGGTGGCGGTAGCGGCCGGGGGTCTCGCCGACGAGAGCGGCGAAGGCCTCGATGAACGTCGTCGGATTGGCCCAGCCGCAGGCGAGAGCGGTGTCGGTGACGGACTTCCCCGCGGCGAGCCGGGTGAGCGCGTGGTGGATGCGGAGCTGGGTGCGCCACTGGTGGAAGCTCATCCGGAGTTCCTGCCCGAAGAGCCGGCTGAGCGTGCGCTCGCTCGCCCCGACGCGCGCGCCGAGCTCGGCGAGGGTCTGCTGATTGGCGGGGTCGGCGCAGAGGATGCCGGTCAGCGCCCGGAGCCGGTCGTCGGCCGGCTCGGGCAGGTGCAGCGGCTGCTCGGGCGCCGCGGTGAGCTCGTCGACGACGACCGCGTGCAGCCGGTCGACCGCCTCCGGTGCCCGGCCGACGCCGGTGGCCGCCTCCTCGGCCGTGAGGGCGAGCAGGGCCTCGCGGGCGAGCCCGGAGACGGTGAGCACGGCGGGGTGCGCGGGCAGCCGGGCGGCGAGTGCGTCGGACAGGAACAGAATCCGCATGTCCGCGTTGCCGTGCGCGGTGTGGTGGTGCTCGAAGGCCGCGGGAGTCCATGCCACCCGGGTCGGCGGGGCGATCCACGTGCCCCCGGCGGTGGTCACGGACAGCACGCCGGTGGCCGGATGGACCAGGTGGCCGCGGTCGTGGGCGTGGGTGGGCAGCCGCTGCCCGTGCGCCAGGACGATGCGACCGCGTTCCGCGGGATCAAGATGGCGGGTTTCCCTCATGGATTGGCATCCTATCGGTAGCCCGCCATCCCGGCCCCGCCCGAGAGTGGACGGCATGAACAGCCCAGTGACCCATCAGGCCCCAGCGGCCCGCCCGTCGGCGTCCCGGCAGCCGTCCCTTCCCGGACCGGCCGGGGCGCGCACGGTACGAGCCGCTTTCGCGTTCAGCCTGGCTGCGCTGAACCTGCGCATCGCCGTCGCGTCCCTGTCCCCCCTGCTCACGGAGGTCGAGCACGACGAACACCTCTCGTCGTTCGGCGGCGGAGCCCTCTCGACGGTGCCGGTCGTCTGCTTCGGGGCGTTCGCGTTCCTCGCACCCCGGCTGACCCGCCGCTTCGGACCCCACCACCTGCTGTGGTACGCGCTGCTCGCGTTGACCGGCGGCATTGTGCTGCGGTCGGTCCCGGGAGTGTTCGCCCTGTTCGGCGGCACCCTGATCGCCGGTGTGGCGATCGCGGTCGGCAACGTCCTGATGCCGCAGCTCATCAAGCACGACTTCGCCGGCCGCTCCGGGCTGATGCTCGGCTGCTACTCCCTGGCCCTGTCCGGCGGAGCCGCACTCGCCGCGGGCGTGGTCGTCCCGCTGGAGTCGGCCACCGGCTGGGGCTGGCGGCAGGTGCTCGCGCTGGGGGCGGTCCCGTCCCTCGTCGCCGCGCTCGCCTGGCTTCCCGAACTGCTGGTGCCGGAGCGGCGTTTCCCGAACCGCCGGCGACAGGAGCCGGTGAACCGAGGAGGAGCCGATGCCGCTGCACCCGCACCCGCACCGGCACCGGCACCCGCACCCGCACCCGCACCGGGACTCGGGGCGCTGTGGCGCGACCGAACCGCCTGGGCGGTGACGCTGTACATGGGCCTGCAGTCCCTCGGCTACTACGCGATCCTCGCCTGGCTGCCGACGCTCCTTCAGGACCACGGCATGAGCGACAGCCGGGCCGGGTGGATGCTCTCCTTCTCCAGCTTCCCCGGCATGGCCGCATCCTTCGCGGCCCCCTGGCTGCAGCAGCCTCTGCGCCCGGCCTTCGTCCCGCCCCTGGCGGCCGCCCTGCTGTGCGCCACCGGCTTCGTCGGCCTGCTCACGTCTCCCGAGTCGGGCGCCTACCTCTGGATGACCGCCCTCGGACTGGGCCAGGGCCTCGCCATCGGTCTCGCCCTCGGCTACATCGTCGCCCGCTCGCCCGACGCGCACCACACCGGCCGGCTCTCGACGATGGCCCAGGGGATCGGCTACCTCATCGCCTGCCTCGGCCCGCTCGGTCTCGGCCTGCTGCACTCCGCGAGCGGGGGATGGTCCCTGCCGGTCGCCGTTCTGCTCGCCGTGCTCGTCGCACAGACCGTCGCGGCCTTCGGTGCGAGCCGCGACCGCCATGTCCTGGCGTCCTCCTGAAGGGCCAGGACCAGCGGGCTCGGCGGGATCCACAGGTCACGGGTGGGTGGGGGCGGTGGTCGTGGCGGACGGGCCGGTGGACGGGGGACGGTGGACGGGGTGGTGCCGGGTGATCAGCGGGAGTGCCCAGGCGACCAGGGCCAGCAGGAGGGCGAGCGGAAGCACGGTGTAGGCGGCGGCGGCCGCCCGCGGGTGCCGGCGGGGCTCAGGCGGCATGGGGGAACGGGTGGGCGGGCAGGTCGAGTTCGGCCCAGACGGTCTTGGCGCCGGGGCTACGGGGCACGCTGCCCCAGCGATCGGCCAGGGCGTCGACCAGGACGAGGCCGCGCCCCGACTGGGAGTCGGCCCCGCAGGCGGCCGGCAGCCGGGGGTGACGGTCGCCCCGGCAGTCCGAGACCTCGATCCGCAGCAGGGCCCGGCCGTCCGGTCCGGCGGTGAGCGCGAGCGACAGCTCGAACCGCCGGCCCGGCACCCGGCCGTGCGTCGAAGCGTTGGCGGGTCGGGTCGGTGCGGATCAACCGGTCGAACAGCGCGGCCGGGTGCGGAAGGGGAGGACTTCATGGGCGGGAACGAGCGGGCGGCCTTCGAGGACGGCGAGCTGCCGGAGGGGTCGGAGGGCGTCGCCGAGTTCTACAGCGCGGTGGGGAAGGTGGTGAAGCTGCTGCGCGAACGCGTCGGCATGACGCAGCGTGAGATGGCCGAAAGGCTGGGGTACGGCGAGGATCACGTGAGTTCGGTGGAGCGCGGACGGCGGACCCCGAGAGTGGAATTCCTGGAAGCTGTGGATGAACTCCTGGGCGCTGGAGGCATCTTGAAGGCCATGGCGCCGGATGTGATGAAAGCAAAGGTGAGGGTCAGCACGCGGCACCCGGCGTGGTCGAAGGCTTTCACCGCTGAGGAAGCGCAATCCGTGGAGATCCACAACTACAGCACGCTCGATGTCCCGGGGCTGCTGCAGACCGAAGCGCATGCACGTGCTCTCTACGAGATGCGAAAGCCCGTCCTCCCCGATGATGTGGTCGAGAAATGGGTGGCAGCTCGGATGGCCCGTCAGGAGGTCTTGACGCGTTCGCCCCTGCCGATGATGAGTTGGGTCGTCGACGAAAGTGTGCTTCGGCGTCCGATGGGTGGCTGGGAGGTGCATGAGGAGCAGCTGCGCCACTTGCTCAAGGTCGGTGAGATGAGGGGACTGGAGCTACAAGTGATGCCGTTGGACAGAACGCAGCATGCCGGCATGGGCGGCTCGTTCACGCTCCTGACGCCCAAGGGGAGGTCGCAGGTTGCGTTCGTGGAGGTGCAGCACGTCAACAGGTTGATCACTGACCCCGAGGAGGTCCGTATCATGGCCGCACGGTACAGCAGCATCAGGGCTCAGGCGCTGGGCCTGAGGGAGTCCCTGGCTTTGATCGAGAAGATGCTGGGAGAGCGGTGAGCATGACTGAGCTGGCGTGGTTCAAGAGCAGCTACAGCGGCAACGAGGGCACCGAGTGCGTCGAGATCGCCTGGCACAAGAGCAGCTACAGCGGCAACGAGGGTACCGCCTGCGTCGAGGTCGCCCCCTCGACCGCCGCCGTCCTCGTCCGTGACTCCAAGGACAAGAGCGGCCCGCACCTCACCTTCACCCCCTCCGCCTGGCAGGCGTTCGTGGACTTCGCGGGTTCCGTCCGCTCCGTCTGAAGCCTGCCCCGCGCGCACCTCCCGGCCGTCCGCCAATCGGCGGACGGCCGCGTGCTGTACGGGTGGCCTCCCCCCGCTGTACCGGTCGCGCTGGTACCACTGGGCCCGTCACCCATGGGGGGTACGCAGAGACGAGGTAGCGCAGCGCATGTCCCACCACCTCAGTGGTCCGAATCTCCGCTCGCCGCGCGGTGACGCCCGGCTCGACCTGACCGACGTCTTCGCGTTCCCGGCCTCGGACGCCTCGGGCCGGACGGTCCTCATCATGAACGTGAACCCGTACGCGCCCACCCAGGCGGCCGAGTTCCACCCGGACGCCGTCTACCGGATCAACGTCGACAGCGACGGGGACGACCGCGCGGACGTCGCCTACTCGTTCACCTTCTCGGCCCCGCACACCGGTGGCCAGACGGTCACCGTGCACCGCGCCACCGGTGAGGCGGCCCAGAAGCACGAGGCGACGGGCGACGTGCTCTTCGCCGACGTGCCGGTGGCCTTCGGCGACGCGCCGGACGTCGTGGCGGCGGGCGGGTACAAGCTCTCGGTGGGGCTGCGCAGCGATCCGTTCTTCGCCGACCTCGAAGGGATCGTCAACAACTTCACCTGGACGGGCAAGGACGCGATGGCCGAGGCCAACGTGTTCGGCATCGCCCTCGAAGTGCCGGACGCCGAGCTCGGTCCGGAGCCGACGATCGGCGTCTGGGCCCGGGTCAGCCTGCACGTGGACGGCCAGTTGCTCTCCGTCGACCGGGGCGCCCACCCCTTCCTCACCGCGTACTTCAACGCGGAGGAGGTCAAGGACGCGTACAACACGGGCGAGCCGGCGGACGACTGGGCGAAGTACCGGGAGCCGTGGACGGCCGTCCTCCAGCACACCGGGGACTACACCACCGAGGCGGCCACCGAGACGCTCAAGCTCGTCCTGCCCGACGTCCTGCGCTACGACCGGTCCCGCCCCGCCGCCTACCCGAACGGCCGCACGCTCACCGACGACGTGACGTCGGCGCGGCTCACCATGGTCTCCGGCGGCAAGATCACCAGTGACCACATCCCCCCGCACACCGACGTGCTCCCCGTCTTCCCCCACCTCGGCCACCCGCACCCCTCCGCCTGACGTACCCCGCGCGCGCGTGCGCCCCCGGCGGGCGGGCAGACGTACGCCCGGAGCGGGCGCGGACGGCGTGCCCGCCGGCGAAGGGGACGGACGTGACCTCAGGAGTGCACGGAAGAACGGTCGGCCGCCGGGCCGGCGCGGGCGACATGCCGGAGGGCGCGTTGCGCGGCGCCGGGCGGGCCGGGTTCGCGGCCCGCGGCGTCGTCTACGTCCTGGTCGGCTACCTCGCCCTGCGGATCGCCGCCGGCCGGGGCACCGACGAGGCGGACCGGCAGGGCGCGCTGCGCACGGTCGCCGACCAGCCGCTCGGCCGGGTCGTGATCTGGCTGCTCGTGGCGGGTTTCGCGGGCATGGCGCTCTGGCGGGCCGGCACGGCGGCGTTCGGGCGCGGCAAGGACGGAAAGCCCGGAAAGCGCGCCCTCAACACCGGCCGCGCCCTCTTCTACGGCGTCGTCTGCTGGGGCACCGCCGCGTTCGCGCTCGGCAGCGGGGGGCGGTCGAGCGGCGACGATGCGTCGAAGGACTGGACGGCCACGGCGCTGGGTCTCCCGGCCGGCCGCTATCTGGTCGGCGGGGCGGGCCTGGTGCTGGCGGGGATCGGTGTCGGCACCGCCGTCCGGGCCCTGCGGCGGCGTTTCCTCGACCGGTTGGAGACGGGGAGGATGGGCCCCCGCACCCGGGCGGCCGTCACCGCCTGCGGCGTCGCGGGCAACGCCGCGCGCGGCGTGGTCCTCGGGGCGGCCGGCGCCTTCGTCGTCACCGCCGCACTCCGCTACGACCCGCAGCAGGCCAAGGGCCTCGACGACACCCTCCGCAGCCTCGCCGCCACTCCGGCCGGCCCCTGGCTGCTGACGCTCACCGCCGCCGGCCTGCTCCTCTTCGGCGCCTTCTCCTTCGCGTCCGCGCGCTGGCGGCGCCTCTCCTGACGGTCCGGGCGGCCGGTGGCGCGGCCGAGGTCGCGACCACTGAAGCCCCCGGGGGGCGGGAACAGGGCTTGTGGCGCGACCTGGTCCACGCCCGGCGGGGAGACGGGTCTGCGGTCAGGATCCCTCGGCGTCGTCAGCCACGGCGCGATCGTTCAATCGAGCGAGGGAGCCGACGTACTTGAGCATCAGGCGGGCGAACTCCAGGCGGTCGCGCTCGGCCCAGTCGGTGGTGATGTACTCGAACGCCGCGCGCTGGTGGCGCCGGAAGCGCGCCATGAGGTCGACGCCTTCGGGGCTGAGCAGCAGGACGGTGCGGCGGCCGTCCTGCTGGGAGGCGGCACGGATCAGGTAACCGGCCTTGATGTTGTCGGTGACCATCCGGCTGGCGACCGAGGGGTCGACGGCGAGGAGGTCGGCCACCGCTCCGACGGTGATCTCCTTGTCGGAGTCCCGGGTGTGCTCCAGGACGATGTTCAGGACCAGGGTGCGGCTCAGGTCCTTGGCCGAGATGGGGTTCTCGACCTCCAGCAGTGAGGTCCGGCGCAGCTTGGAGAACGCCGGACCCACGGCGTTCAGCAGCTCCTCGGCCGTCTGCGGCTCGTTCGTCGTCATGCACCCATCGTAATGTCCATGAGCTTCAGAAGGCATGTGTTGACGTGAAATTACGTGCATGGCAACATGCATATGTCTGCCAGCACGCTTCATGAACTTCGGGGAGTTTCCATGACCACCCTCATCACCGACGCCCGCGGCAAGGTCGGTCAGGCCGTCATCAACCGCCTGCACGCCGCCGGCCTGCCCGTCCGCGCCGCCAGCGCCAAGCCCGCCGAGCTGGCCGTCCCGACCGGCGTCGAGGTCGCCGAAGCCGACCTCGGCCGGCCCGAGACCTTCCCGGCCGCGCTCGACGGGGTGCGCCAGGTCTTCCTCTATCCCGAGCCCGACGGCATCGACGCCTTCGTCGAGGCCGCACGGGCCGCCGGCGTCGAGCACGTCGTCCTGCTGTCCTCGTCCTCGGTCCTGGCCCCCGGGGCCGAGACCGACCCGCTGGCCTCGCACAGCCTCCACGTCGAGCGCGCCCTGACCGCCTCCGGCCTGCCCTGCACCTTCCTGCGCCCGGACGCCTTCGCCAGCAACGCCCTCGGCTGGTCCTACTTCATCGGGCACGATCTGCCGATCCAGCTCGCCCACCCCGAGGCGCACATCGCGCCCATCCACCCCGAGGACATCGCCGACATCGCCGTCGACGCCCTGACCGGCACTGCCCTCCGTGGGCGCTCGCTCACCCTCACCGGCTGCGAGTCCCTCACCTTCCGGGAGCAGATCGCCGTCCTGTCCGAGGTCCTCGACCGCGACATCCCCGTCGAGACGATCACCCACGAGCAGGCCGAGCAGCAGATGAGCCGCTTCATGCCGGCCCCGATGGCCGGCTCCCTGCTTGCTCTCTGGGCCGCCGCGTGCGCAGGCCCCGCACCCATCGCCGACACCACCCGCACCCTGCTCGGCACGCCCGCGCGCACCTTCCGGCAATGGGCGACCGAGAACGCCGCCGCGTTCACCGCGCGCTGACCACGCTCGACCGGTGGGAGGAGCCCGTTCGGGGGGCGGGCGGTCAGGAGAGCAGCCGGTCCAGGGCGGAGCGGTAGTCGCGCATCGCCAGGCGCAGTTGCTCGGTGCGGGCGCCGGGCTCCCCGCCCGGGGTGCGGCAGCCCTCGCGCAGCTCCTCCAGCCGGCGGCGGACGGCCTCGGCGACGAGGTCGGCGGTGCGCTCGACCAGGGTGTCGGCGGCAGCCACGGCGCCGGCCGGGTCGTCCACGAAAGTGATCTGGGCGTGCTCCCAGTCGGCCCGTGACTCCTGGACGGCGGCGGCGTCCAGCCAGGGGCCGAGGCCGCCGCCGGACGCCCGGGCGGGGGCGGCCGTCCGCGCGACGACCTCGCCCGTCGGGGCCTGCGGCGCGGCGGCGGGCAGGGGCGGGGCGGCCGGGGCGGCGGGAACGGCGGCCGGGAGGTCCGGCCCGGGCCGGCGGACCGCAGGGAACACCTGGAGCGAGGCGCCGTCCGGCCGGTCGGGCGCGGGCGCCTCGATCGGTGCGGCCGCTGCCGCTGCTGCGGCCGGGGTGGGCTCGGGCAGGCTCTTCTTCCCGGCGGCGTGCCGGGGGCCGTCGTGCGGACCGGCGTGGCGCGGGTCCTCGCGGTGGGCCCGGCCGTGACCGGACCGGTCGGCGTGGCTCGGGGCGTGGCCGGTGCGCTGCTGTTCGATGCGGGTCATCGTCTGCTCCTCGGACTGGTGGATTGACGGGCTGACGGGCTGACGGGCTGACGGGCTGCCGGTCAGTGGCGGGCGAGGATGCCGCTGCGGTCCTCGTGGAGCAGCTCCACGATCAGGTCGCGGTCGGCGACGACGGACCGGCGCAGCTCCTCGCTGTCGGCACCCGGATCGGCCAGGACCCGGCGGGCGTCGCGGTAGCCGGGCACCCGGGCCGCGTGATCGACGGAGAGCACCTCCGGGCGGTCCTCGCCCGGGAAGCCCATGTCGGTGAGCACCGTGTCGAGCAGTCGTGCCGTGCGGACCGCGGACTGGCGCGGATCCTCGACGAACAGGGCTTGCAGGCCGCGCAGTTCGGCCAGGTACCGGTCGCGGTCGGCGGCCTCGACGGGGACGGTCCGCACCCGGCGGCGCAGCGCCAGCCGGTCGGTCAGGTCGTGCTCGGCCGCGCGGACGTCGCCCTCGTGGAGGAGGACGGCGCGGTCGTACTCGGGCCCGAACCGCTCGCGCAGCCTGCGCGAGCGCACTCGGGGAGCCAGGACGGCGAAGAGTGCGGCCGCCGTGATGACGGCGACGAGGACGATGTGGAGAGGCTCCATCTCCGCTCCTTTCGGCGGCGGTCCGCCGGTGCGGCCGCCGGACCCTCGCCTTGCCCGTCCGCCGCCCGCCAAACCCCCGCGGCGCGACCGCAGCTGCCGGCCCGTCGCTTCGAGCCCGCACCGACCTCCACTGCACCGGTTTCCCCCCGACCCGGTCCCGCCGGTGGTGGGCACTGCCGCCGAGGCGGTGGCCAGGTGGAGCGGGCCGCTGACATGCCCGGCCGCCGACCCTACGACGTTGGCGGAGCAGCGAGAGACCGCCGAGGTCGAGCGGGCGCACCAGGTGCAGAAGGAGTGTGAGGCCCAGCATGGTCCTGCGGGGCACGAGTACGACCGGATGAAGGAGGAGGGTCGGTGAACCACAGCCAGTGGAAGACCCGGAGAACCCGCAAGCTGCTGGGGGAGCAGGTCGACGAGTCCGCCGCCTACGTGGAGGCGGGGCATGCGCTGGCGCTGGGGCAGGCCGTCCACGACCGTCGGAGCGAGCTGGGGCTCTCGCAGGCCGAGGTGGCGCGGCGGGCGGGGATGACACAGCCGCAGATCTCCACCGTCGAGGGCGGCGACTCGCTGCCGACACTGCCGCTGCTGACGCGCTTGGCGAAGGCGCTGGATGCATCGCTGACCATCGACCTGGACGGGGGCGCCTCCTCGTTCGTCTTCTCCCCGCACGGTGACCGGCCGGGCGGGCGCTCGGCGGCCCGAACGGCGCTGCGCCGGTGGTGTCCGGTCGTCAGTGCTTGCGCTGGGCCTCGGTGAGGCGGGCGTGTTCGTCGATGAACGCGTGGGCCTGGTCGGAGGTGAGGGGGCGGGCGAAGAGGTAGCCCTGGCCGAGGGGGCAGTCCATGGCGGCGAGCAGGTCGCGCTGCTGGATGGTCTCGATGCCCTCGGCGATGACCTGGACGCCGAGCGTGTCGGCGATCCGGGTGATGCCCTCGACCAGGGCGTACTGCTGCTGGGACATGCCGAGGCCGTCGATGAAGGACTTGTCGATCTTCAGGATGGAGATCGGGAACTCCCGCAGGTAGGAGAGCGAGGAGTAGCCCGTCCCGAAGTCGTCGATGGCGATGCCGACGCCGAGGTCGGTCAGGACGCGCATGTCGGTGTGGACGCGTTCGTCGCGCCGCATCAGGACGGACTCGGTGAGTTCGAGGACCAGCGCCTGCGGGTTGATCCCGGACGCGCCGACGGCGCCGCGGACGACGTCCACGAAGCCGGCGTCGCGGAACTGCCGGGCCGAGACGTTGACGTTGACGCGGAGCGCGGGCAGGCCCTCGGCGGCCCGGCGGTCGCCGCTCAGCCGTTGCCAGGAGGCCACCTCCTGGGCGGCGCGCTCCAGCACCCACGCGCCGAGCGGGACGATCTGGCCGCTCTCCTCGGCGAGTGAGATGAACTCGTCGGGCAGCACCATGCCGCGCCGGTCGTGCGGCCAGCGGACGAGGGCCTCGAAGGCGACCAGGTCGCCGGTGCGCAGGTCGACGATCGGCTGGTAGTACAGCTTGAAGGCGGACTCGGCGATGGCCACGTCCAGGTTCTCGTTCAGCTCGTGCCGCTCCACCAGCCCGGCCTGCAGGGCCGGCTGGTAGTGGCACCACTGCCGTTTGCCGGCCGACTTCGCCGAGTACAGGGCGAGGTCGGCGTGGCTGAGCAGCTCGGTCGCGTCCACGCTGTCCTCCGTGGTGGCGACACCGATGCTGGCCGAGACCCGGACGGCGCCCGCGCTGAGCTTGAACGGCGCGCTGAAGGCGGCCAGCACGGCGTCGGCGGTGGCGCCGACGTCCTCCGGCTGCAGCGCGTCCTCCACCAGGACGGCGAACTCGTCGCCGCCGAGCCGGGCGGCGGTGTCCGAGGTGCGCAGCGCGGTGGAGACCCGGAGCGAGACGGCGATCAGCAGTTCGTCGCCGACGGCGTGCCCCTGGGTGTCGTTGACCATCTTGAAGTCGTCCAGGTCGATGAAGAGGACGCCGGTGATCGCGCCGCTGCGCTCGCCGCGGGAGAGCGCGTGGCTGACCCGGTCCTGGAAGAGGACGCGGTTGGCGAGGCCGGTGAGCGAGTCGTGGAAGGCGCGGTGGGTGAGTTCGCGCTCCATCTGGCGCTGCTCGGTGACGTCGCGCAGGGTGAGCACCAGGCCGCCCACGGTGGGGTCGGCGCGCAGGTCGTTGCAGCGCACCTCGGCCTCGATGGGGGTGCGGTCGTGGCGCAGCAGCCGCCAGTGCTCGCGCTGCTGGTCGCGGCCGTCGACCGCGCCGTCGAGGCCGCGCATCCGGGCGAGCGCACTGCCGACGGCGCGGCTGTCCTCGGGCGGGACGAGGTCGGTGATCAGGGTGCCGTCCAGGCTCGGGTAGCCGAGGACGCGCTGCGCGGAGGAGGAGGCGTAGCGGACGCCGTCGTCGGCGTTGAGGATCAGGATGACGTCGCTGGCGCTCTGCACCAGGGTGCGGAAGTAGACCTCGCTGTTGCGGCGGGTGAGCTCCCGGCTCAGCATGACGCGCTCGACGGCCAGGGCGGCCTGGGCGGCGAGGATCTCCAGCGAGCTCCAGAGGCTGGTCAGCTCCTGCTCGGTGCCGGTGACGATGAGCGCACCGATGAGCGGGTCCCCGGAGGGGCGCTCGGCCAGGGTGAGCGGGCAGAGCAGGGCGGAGGGCATGCCGTCGAAGCGGATGGCGAGATCGGTGCCGATGTCCTCGACGGAGATTAAGCGGGTCTCGCGGACGGTGGCGAGGGCGAGCACCTCGTCCGAGTCGGTGCCGTTGCCCAGGGCGTGCTGGGCCGGTCCGCGCTCGGCGTGCCGGACGTGCAGGACGCCGCCCTCGGTGACGGCGAGCAGGGCGACGTGGCCCGGCTCGGCCGGCATCAGGGTCGACGCGGTGGTCTGGACGGCGTCGGCTACCTCCTCGACGGTGACGGCCGCGGTCAGCGAGGCGCCGGCCTCGCGCAGGGCGCGTTCGCGGGCGATGGCCTGCCGGCGGGCGCTGACGACGATCGCCAGACGGGCCAGGACCAGCAGGTAGAGCAGGGCGGAGAAGGCGCCGATGACGCCGGCGTTGCTGGTGTTGCCGTTGATCGACTCGATGATCAGGATGGCCGGTGCGATCAGCGAGGCCAGGGTGAGCAGGGCGAGCCGGCCGCGGGAGAGGTCGACCTGTTGACTGGGCACGGGTCTGGTCAGTTCGACCATGGAGGGGTGCAGTGCGGCCGCGCCCCAGGCCGTGTAGAAGGCGGCCCAGCCCAGGTCGACGGGGGTGCCGATGTGCCAGTTGCCGTGCAGCAGGATCAGCCCGTACAGGATGTCGGAGATCAGCAGGCCGACGGTGCCGATGGTGAGCAGTTGGAGGGCCCGGCTGCTGCCGCCGCGTGGTACCAGCAGGCGCAGCAGCAGGGCGAGCACGACCACGTCGCCCAGCGGGTAGGCGATCGAGACGGCCTTCTGGAACCAGGTGAGATCGGGGTTCCGGGCGTACGGCAGGATCAGGTAGATCCAGGCCATCAGGGCCAGGCCCATGGTGAGGATGAGCGCGTCCAGCAGGCTGGCACGGTCCTGATGTGCCGTCCGCCAGCGGATGAAGCCCAACACGCCCGCCGCGTACAGCAGGTACTCGGCGAGGTAGAAGCCGTCGGCGACCGACGGGAAGGGGCTGCCCAGGTGCAGGAACTGCATCTGGATGACCTGCACGACCTCGCCCGCCGTGAAGCTGAGGTTGGCGAGTGCCAGAAGGTACCAGAAGAGCGCGTGCGAGGGGCGGTTCAGGCGGACGCCGACCACGATGGCGGTGACGCCACCCAGGCCGATGCCCGTCCACCAGATGATCCGCTGGCTCGGATAGATGTAGTAGATGCAGGTGAAGAGCAGCATCCACACCAGGTAACAGACCATCAGGCGTTCGCGCCGGCGTGTCAACGAGGCTACCTCCTCCGCGACATCACCCCGCCGGTCGGGCGGGGGAGTTCGGGCGAGGACGGGTGATCGGGGATCTCCCCTGGGGGGATCCCCGTGCGGGCAGGGGCCTGGCCCGTCCGGGGGTTTGCGGCCGGACGTTCGAAATGGGCCATGAGTGCGTATAGTCGGAAATGTCGCACCTCCCAGCATTCTGCCGCCACAGCACGAGGTCAAGCCGGTGGACGAGGCACCAGAGAGCGCACAGGGCGCGCGGACGGAAGTGAATTCCGGACGTCACGCCGTGTTGCGGAACGAGGACGGTCAGTATGCGATCTGGCCCGGGGACTTCACCGTACCGAGCGGTTGGCGGACGGTGTTCGGGCCGGACGGCCGCGAAGCCTGCCGCGCGTACGTGGAGCGCGAGTGGAGGTGGAGCGCGCTCGGGTTCGGGCCGTTACCCGGCGCCGCCGGCCGGGACGGCACCGGCCGGGACAGCACGGACGGTGACGACCGCAGCCGCGACCCGGGTGCCGTCGACGGCGTCGACGGTGGCCGGCCGGCCACCCGGGCGGGCTTCGCGGACACCGTGCACCGGCTGTTCCGGGCCCGCGCCGCGCATGACCCCGACGCCGTCGCCGTGGTCGCCGAGGGTGACGAACTGAGCTACCGCGAGCTGGACCGGCGCAGTGACCGGCTCGCGGCCGCGCTGCGCGCCCGGGGCGTCCGGGCCGAGCACGTCGTCCCGGTCTGCCTGGAGCGCGGGACCGGCCTGGTGACGGCCTGGCTGGGCGTACTCAAGGCCGGCGGCGCCTTCCTCCCGCTGGACCCGGCCCACCCGGACCGGCGGCTCACGCAACTGGTCGAGGACTGCCGGGCCGAGATCGTGGTGGCGGCGGACGGACGACGCTTTCCCGGGGTCACCGTGCTGGGTGCCGACGCGACGGTGGCCACGGAGGGTGACGGCACGCCTCCGGGCAGCGCCTCGCCGGCACCTGCCCCGCCGGACACCGCTGTGCCGGACGACCTCGCCTACCTGATCTACACCTCCGGCACCACCGGGACCCCGAAGGGCGTGCCGGTCACTCACCGCTCGCTGGTCTTTACCCTGGACCGGGTGGTGCACGCCTACGGGCTCACGCCCCGTGACCGGGTGCTTCAGCTCGCCGCGCTCGGCTTCGACACGGCGCTGGAGCAGGTGCTCGCCGCCCTGGTCAGCGGGGCGACGCTGGTGCTCGGCGGGGCCCGGACGTGGGCACCCACCGAGCTGGTGCACCGGATGTCCGAGCTGTCGCTCACCGTCGCCGACCTCACGCCCGCCTACTGGCACCACGTGCTCGCGCTGCTCCCCGAGGGCGGCCCGGCCCCCGCGGGGCTGCGGCTGATGGTGGTGGGCGGGGATACCGTGCACGCCGACGACTGCCGCACCTGCCTGGCCCGGCTGCCGGGCGTCCGGCTGGTCAACGCGTACGGGGTGACGGAGGCGGCCGTCACCTCCACGCTCTGCGAGGTGACGCCCGAGGTGCTGGGCGGCGCGGTGAGCGGGGGCGGTGCTCCCGCCGCCCAGGGCGGGGCGCACGGCGCGGTGAGTGCGGCCCCGGTGCCGATCGGGAGTCCGCTGCCGGGCGTGCGGGTGCACCTGCTGGACGCCCGGCTCTCGCCGGTCCGGCCGGGGGAGAAGGGCGAGATCTACCTCGGCGGCCCCGGCCTGGCGCGCGGCTACTGGCGCCGGCCCGGACTCACCGCGGAGACGTTCCTGCCCGACCCCTACGCGCCCGTCCCCGGCGAGCGGATGTACCGCACCGGCGACGCCGGCCGCTGGCGGACCGACGGCAACCTGGAGATCCTCGGCCGCTTCGACGACCAGGTGAAGGTCCGCGGCTACCGGGTCGACCCGGCCGAGGTGGAGTCGGTGCTCGCCGCCCACCCCGCCGTCCGGCAGGCCCGCGTGGTGGCCGACGGCAGCGACGGCTCACGCGCCCTCACCGCCTACTACACGCTCACCGACCGGGCCGGCTCCGGCGCCCACGCCCGGCGCAACCAGATCCGCGCCTACCTGGCCGAACGGCTGCCGGACTTCATGGTCCCGACCGAGTTCGTGCTGCTCGACAGCATGCCGCTCACCTCTCACGGCAAGATCGACCGGCGCCGGCTGCCGCGCGCCGCGCCGCAACTGCAACGGCGTGACGGCCACCACCCACACGGAACGGACCAGGACGCCGGTCAGGACACTGGTCAGGGCGCCGCGGGTGCGGCCCGGGGTGCGGACGGGCTCCTGCGCGTCGACGGCTCCGGCCGGGCCGACACCAACGGGGACGGCCGCGACGGCGGGGACGCGATCGAGGCCGGCATCGCCCACCTCTGGTCCGAACTGCTCGACGTCGAGGACGTCGGACCGGCCGACGACTTCTTCGCCCTCGGCGGCAACTCCCTGCTCGCCATGGAGATGCTGGCCCGGGCCCGGATCATCTTCGGCATCGACGTCACCCGGATCCGCTTCCTCACCCGCTCACTGCTCCGTGACGCCACCCTGCGCGCCTTCGCCACCGCCACCCGGAACGCGCGCTCCACCGGGAACGGCTTCGGCGAGGCCGCGGTCGACTGGGTCGGCGAAGCCGAACTCGACACCCCCGTCCGGCAGTCCTGGCGCCCCGCACCCTCGCGCGCCGAGCCCGCCGAGATCCTGCTCACCGGCGCCACCGGCTTCTGCGGCGCCCACCTGCTGCACACCCTGCTCCGCACCACCCGGGCCCGCATCCACTGCCTGGTCCGCGCCCCCGACGAGGAGCACGCCCTCGAACGCATCCGCGCCGCCCAGCAGCGCTTCCTCCGCCAGGACCTGGCCGACGCCCGGGTCGTCCCGCTGGTCGGCGACCTCACCCAGTCGCTGCTCGGCCTCCCGCAGCACCAATTCGAGCAGCTGGCCGACAGCCTGGACGCCATCCACCACCTCGGCGGGCAGGTCAACTTCATCTACCCGTACCACCAGTTGCGCGCCGCCAACGTCGGCGGCACCCGGGAGATCGTCCGGCTGGCCGGCCACTCGCGCGGCATCCCCGTGCACTACCTCTCCACCCTCGCCGTGCTGGCCGGCTTCGGCCCGACCGGCATCGCCGAGGTGACCGAGCAGATGCCGCTCGCCCACCCGGACAAGCTCGCGGTCGGCTACGTCGAGAGCAAGTGGGTCGCCGAACAGCTGCTCCACAACGCGGCGGCGGCCGGACTGCCCGTCACCGTGCTGCGCACCAACGACGTCACCGGCGATCTCGCCAACGGGGTGATGAACACCGGCACCGAGATCTGCGCGCTGATCAAGTACATGGCCGAGAGCGGGAGTTGCCCGGACGTCCGGCTGCTGCTCGACTTCGTCCCGGCCGACCGGTTCAGCGAGGCCGTCGCCCACATCACCGCCCACGCCCCCGCCGGCGGCGAGGTCTACCACATCACCTCGCCGCGCCCCGCCGTGCTCGCCGACCTCGCCGCCCGGCTGCGCGCCCGCGGCCACCCGATCGACGAAGTCCCCTACCACGCCTGGGTCCAGGACCTCATCCGGTTCGCCGCCGGACACCCCACCCACCCGATGACCCCGTTCGTGCCGCTGTTCGTCGACCGCGTCCCCGGGACGCAACTCTCCATCAGCGAGATGTACTTCCGTCCGACGTTCCCGCTCTTCGACCGGGCCAACACCGAACGGGCGCTGGTGGGCAGCGGGATCGAGCTCCCGGCGGTGGATGACGGCCTGCTGGACCACTACCTGGAACAGCTGGCGGCGGAGGGCTTCCTGGCGCCGCCGGTGGGGGTGGTGCGCCGGTGAGCGCGGTGGCCGGCACCGACGTGTTCGACGGGCTGGACGTCGCGCGGGCACCGGCGGACGGGCCGGTCGCCTTCGGCGGCGGGCTCGGACCGGACGTGCTGCTGGCCGCGTACCGGTGCGGCCTCTTCCCGATGCCCGCCGCCGACGACTACGCGAGCGCCTTCAACGAGGCCCGGTTCGAGGAGGCCGCGGCCGCGGGAGAGGTGGCCCTGCTCCCGGGCCCGGACCAGGCCGACGACGACCCGTACGCCCTCGCCTGGTGGTCCCCCGACCCGCGCCCGGTGATCGAGCCGGCCGGCGTCCGCCTCGGCAGCCGGTTCGCCCGGCGCCTGCGCAACGGGCTCCCGTGGTGGACGAGCGCCGACCAAGCCTTCGACCGGGTGGTCGCCGCCTGCGCCGAGGGGCGCGAACCGCGGTGGCTCAGCGGGGAGTTGCGCGCCGCGCTGGCCATCCTGCACCAACGCGGCGCGGCCCACAGCGCCGAGGTCTGGGACGGCGAGGAGCTGATCGGCGGCGTCTTCGGCGTCGGCGTCGGGCCCGTCCTCAGCCTCGACTCGATGTTCCACCGCCGCCCCGACGCCGCCCGGGTCGCCGTCGCCGACCTCGCGGCGCGGTTCACCGCCGCCGACGGCCGGCTCCTCGACGCCCAGTGGGACACCCCCCACGTCCGCACCCTCGGCGCGACCCTGCTGCCCCGCGCCCGCTACCTGGCCGTCCTGGCCGGCCCGGCGGCGACCGGCCCGATCCCGGTGGAGCCGCTGCCCGCGGCCCGGCTCGCGGGCTGAGGCCCCGGGCGCGGGGGCTGTCTCTCGTCCGCGGGTGCCGTCGTCTCTCAGCCG
The DNA here is from genome assembly GCF_045208415.1 of Kitasatospora sp. NBC_01560. NCBI lineage: Bacteria > Bacillati > Actinomycetota > Actinomycetes > Kitasatosporales > Streptomycetaceae > Kitasatospora > Kitasatospora sp. NBC_01560. The sequence goes on from NZ_CP109364.1 coordinate 7,490,901, forward strand.
GCGTTGCCGCGGCGCTCCGCCAGCAGGGCGTTCAACCGCTCCACCTCGCGGTCCAGCAGCACGTGCTTGTCGTCGACGTAGGGGAGGTGGACCTTCTTGCCGCTCGCGCGGAAGGCGTACGTGAAGAACTTCGGCGCACCGCGGCCCGAGCTCGCGTTCGGATTGGGCGCCTTGCCGAACTGCGTGATCTCGGCCCACGGCAGCCGGCGGCGGCGCACCATCCCACGGACGGTGATGCCCTCGGCGGTCACGAGCGTGCCGGCCCGGGCCACGCCGACGATCACCAGGAGGCAGAAGGCGAGGACGAGCAGCGTGCCGATCCCCTTGCTGGACGGCGCGAACTCCTCGTCCGACCAGATCGGCAGCAGCGCCCCGCCGGACAACAGCAGGATGGTGAGCGCGAGCCCCCCGACCCGTGTCGTCGCCAGTCGGTACTCGTGCGGAACCCGCAGTCCTTCGCCGCTCATCCGGCCCACCCCTCGATCGTTGTCGCCGGCCCACCGCCATCGCCGGTGACCGGCCGGATTCGCAGTGTAGGGGCGGGAGTTGCCCGCTGACAGGGCCCGGTCGTGTTGTCCCCCGATCGGCTTCGCCGGGCCGCCGGGGGGTTTTGCCGGGCGGGCCCGGGGGAACCACCGCGGGCATGCTGTCTGTGGTGGTGGCGCCCCGGCAGGGGCCTCCGGTGTTCGTGCGGGCCGGCGACGAACTGCACGAAGCGGCGAGCACGATGAAGGTCGCCGTGCTGGCCGCACTGCACCGGAGCGGGGCGGACCTCGACGCCCGCGTGCCGGTGGTGAACCGGTTCGCCTCGGTGGCCGGCGGCGAGTACGGCAACGACCCGGCGTGGGACAGCGATCCGCAGCCGTGGACGCTGCTCGGCGGCACGGCCCCGCTGCGCACCCTCGCCGAGCGGATGATCACCCACTCGTCCAACCTGGCGACCAACCTCTGTCTCGCGCAGGCCGGGCCCGCCGCGGTCGCCGAGGTCTGGCAGCGGGCCGGGGCCACCCGCAGCGCCAGCCCGCGCGGGATCGAGGACCACGCCGCACGCGCGGCGGGCGTGCACAACCTGGTCAGCGCCCTCGACCTGGTCCGCCTGCTGCAGTCCCTGGACGGCGAGCCGCAGCTGCTCGCGCTGCTGGAGCGCAACGCCTTCCGGGTGGACCTCGCGGCCGGGCTGCCGCCGGGCACCCGGATCGCCTTCAAGAACGGCTGGCTCCCCGGGGCGCGGCACGGCGTCGGCCTCGTCCGGCCCGGGGACTGCCCGCCGTACCTGCTCGCCGTCTGCTACACCGGCCCGCTGGCCTCCGGCGCGGACGAGGCCGATCCGGCGGCCCGGCTGCTGGCGCGGATCTCGGCCGCGGTCTGGGAACGGCGGCACGCGATCGCCGCCGCCGGCCGGGATCGGCCCCGCGGGGCCTGCTGAACATCGGCCGACCGACCGTCAGCAGACCCGCGGGGCAGAGCGTCGGGCCGTCAGTACGGCTGGACCAGGACGTGCGCGGCGCCCGGGATGCCGACCTTCAGCAGCTCGTCCTCCTCGGGGGTGGTCGGCGTGCCGGTCTCCTGCTTGAGGACCGCGCGGGACAGCGCCTGCACCCACATCGCGCGCGGGCGGCGGCGCGCCTCCCACGCCGTCAGCGCGGCCGGCACGCCGTCCGCGGCGTCCAGCTCCTGGGCGAGCACCAGCGCGTCCTCGACGGCCATCGCCGCGCCCTGGGCCAGGTGCGGGGTGCTGGCGTGCGCGGCGTCACCGGCCAGCACCACCCGGCCGACGTGCCACGGCTCCTCGACGGTGACCTGGGAGATCCGCGAGTGCACCACCGCGGCCGGGTCGGTGAGCAGCGCCAGTGCCTCGGCGATCGGGCCGCCGAAGCCGGCCAGCCGCTCGGCGAGCTGCTCGTGGGCGCGCTCCGGGTCCGGCCGGAAGCCGTCCTCCTCGGCGAACACCGAGCCCAGGTACATGAGGTCGTCGGTGATCGGGGTGAGCAGCGCCTTCGCGGTGAGGTTCCCGGTGGACATCACCACGCCCTGCACCTCGGGCAGGCGCGGCAGCGTGACCCGCCAGTTGGCGAAGCCCGTGTACTCGGGCCGGTACGCGTCCCCGTACAGGCGCTTGCGCAGCGGCGAGCCGATGCCGTCGAAGCCGACCACCAGGTCGTAGCGGCCCGTCCGGCCGTCCGACAGCGTGACGTCCACGCCCTCGCCGTCGTCGGCGAGCTCGGTGATCGTGGTGCCGAAGGCGACCGACGCGCCGGCCCCGGTGGCCGCGGCCGAGAGCACCTTGGCCAGGGCGGGGCGCGGGATGCCGTTGTTGGCGGGGGCGTCGCCCATCCGCGGCTGCGGGATCTTGGCCAGGACGGTGCCGGCCGGATCGCAGATGGTCAGCACCTCCCAGCCGAAGCCGGCGGCGAGGCAGGCGTCCAGGACTCCTGTCTCGCGCATCACGTGCAGCGCGTTGGAGGGCTGGATGATGCCGACGCCGAGCGCCTCCAGCTCGTCGCGCAGCTCGGCCACCTCGACCTGGTGGCCGCGCCGGGCGAGCGCGGTGGCCAGGGTCAGGCCGCCGATGCCGCCGCCGTGGATCAGGACGCGCAGGGGTGAGGTCATGACGGGATCTCCAAGGAAGGGGGAGTGGGCACCGGCTCAGCCGACGGGCGTGGGCCGGGCGGTCGAGAGGTCCATCAGGTGGTCGACGAGGGCGAGCAGCAAGTCCCGCCCGAAGGCGCGTTCGCGCACGTCACCGAGGAGCATCGGCACCTGCGGGTCGAGGTCGAGGGCGGCCCGGATCTCCGCCGGCGTCCGGGTGTTGTGGCCGTGGAAGCAGTTGATCGCCACCACGAACGGGATGCCCCGGCTCTCGAAGAAGTCGATCGACGCGAAGCTGGTGTCCAGCCGGCGGGTGTCGGCGATGACGATCCCGCCCAGCGCGCCGTTCACCAGGTCGTTCCACATGAACCAGAAGCGCTCCTGGCCGGGCGTGCCGAACAGGTAGACCACCAGCTCGGGGCTGACGGTGATCCGGCCGAAGTCCAGGGCGACGGTGGTGGTGTCCTTGCTGTCCACACCGGACAGGTCGTCCACCCCGACGCTGGCGCGGGTCAGGTACTCCTCGGTGCGCAGCGGCGCCACCTCGCTGACCGAGCCGACCAGGGTGGTCTTGCCGACGCCGAAGCCGCCGGCGATGAGGATCTTGACGGCGGCGGGCGCACTGGGGGCGGCGCCCGCCGGATCGGCGGAGGTGGGGGGAAGGGAAGCGGTCGGTGCCATGGTTCAGAGTCTCCGGAGTCCTTCGCGTACGGCCGTCAGCAGACCGAGGTCCACGCCCCCGCTGGCCCGGGCCACCGAGAGCGGGGCCCGGGCCAGCAGCAGGCCCTGGGAGACGAGGTCGCCCAGCAGGATCTTGGTGACCGAGACCGGCAGGTCCAGGCTCGCCGCCACCTCGGCGACGGCGGCGGGCCGCCGGCAGCGGTCCAGGATCAGCCGGTGCTCGGGCTGGAGGCCGCGCGGCCCGGGGCGGGGGCCCCGGGCCAGGGCCGTCCGGGCCGCCTCCTCGACGGTGGTCAGCACCGTGATCAGGGTGAGGTCGTCCCGCTCGGGCGCGGTGCGGCCGCGGGTGATGGTGTACGGGCGCACCATCGAGCCCGCGCCGTCGTCCTCGTCCTCGTCGGACACCTCGCTCCAGTGCGGGATCACCGGGTCGTCACCCCCGGTTCCTGGCCGCGAAGGCGTCGAACTCGCTGCGCACGGGGGTGCTCAGCTTCTGGCCGACCTGCTGCACCAGGGTGTGCATGGCCACCGACATCACCTCGGCGTCCACCTCCTGGGAGGCCACCACGGCCAGGTGGGTGCCCTGGGCGGCGGCGATGATGAACAGCCAGACCTCGGACAGCTCGACGATCACCTGGTGCACCGGGCCGCCGTCGAAGAGCTGGCCGACACCGCGGGCCAGGCTCTGCTGACCGGTGGCGACGGCCGCCAGGCGCTCGGCGTCGGCCCGCTCGATCGAGCGGGAGTGGCTGACGACCAGGCCGTCGTCGGAGAGCAGTACGGCGTTTCTGGTTCCGGGCACCGAGTCGACGAGTCCGTCCAGCAGCCAGTCCAAGTCCTGGTGGGTGGCGATCGTACGGTTCATGACTGGTCATCCGTCCTAGTGGTTCGGGAGTCCGCGGCAGGAAGGGCCCAGGGGGAGGGGCCCGGCGCGGGGGTCGGGAGCCCGGCTTCGGCGGGTTCGGTGGGGGATGCCGGGCGGGTGCCGTGGTCGGGGCTCGGACCGGAGGGACGGTCGGCACCCCCACCGGGGAACGGGCGGTGCTCGCCGGAATCGTGGCCGCTGCCCTGGCCACGCGCCGCGCGGGACTGCCGCTGGAAGGCACCGATCGCCGCACCCGAGCGCCGGGCCGGGCGTTCGAACGGAGCGGCCGGGCCGCCCTGCTGCTGCGCCGCGGGCACCGCACCGAAGCCGCCCGGGCCGCCGAAGCCCGTCGCTCCGGCCGACTGTTCGGACCGCGGCGGGACGCGCAGCTCGGCGGCCAGGCTGGCCTGGCGGACCCGCTGCGGCAGCGGCGGCTGCCCGCCGCTCGGCTCGGTGAACGGCACCGACGGGGCGTACTCGCGGCGCTCCCGCCGCTCGGCCAGCCGGTAGTTGTCGGCCGGCCGGTACTGCTCGTCCGCGTACGGGGCCTCCGCGGGCGTCACCGTGGCGTAGGCGATGTCCGGGTAGGCGGGGGTCTCGTAGCCGGGCGTGCCGGGGGCAGGCGTGCCGAGGACGGCGGCCTCCTGGGCCGTGGCGTCGTAGCCGGGGCCTCCCGCGGCGGGCCCGGCCGGCTCGTACGCCGGGGCGGCGAACGAGGCGGCGAGCGCGGGGTCGTACAGCGGGACCCCGTCGACCGGGGTGTCGTACGGGGGCCGCTCGGCGTACCCGGCGGCGGGCTGCGCCGCGCCGTACCCCTGGTCGCCGCCGTAGCCCTGGCCGGTGCCGTAGGCCGGCTCGGCCCTGAAGGCCGGGTTGGCCCCGAAGGCCGGTTCGGTGGCGTATGCCGGGTCCGCGTCGTACGCCGGGCCCGCGTCGTGTCCGGCGGCGGAGTCGTGCGTGCCGGTGCCGTGCGCGGCGGAGCCGTGCTCGACCGGCTGGCCGGAGTCGGCCGGCTGCTCCAGCAGCTCGTCGGGCGAGAGGCCCGCGGACCGGCCGAGCGGCCGGATGTACTCGACGTGCGCGAACGCCTCGGCGTGCCCGGCCCCGGCGGCGGTCGGCACCAGGACGGTCTCCGGCGGCTGGACGGCGCTCGGCTGCGCCGCCTCGGGCTCCGGCACGGACCGCTCCCCGCCCGCCTGCTCCTGGCCGAACCGGTCCTGGCCCGGCAGCTCGTGGCCCGGCTGATCCTGACCCGGCCGATCCTGGCCCGGCCGGGCGAGCTCGGTCGGCTCTGCGGCTGTTCCGTCGCCCACCGCGCCCACCGCGCCCACCGCGCCCGGCGAGGCCTTGCGCGAGCGGCGGGCGAGCGGGATCGGCTCGACCGGGGTGGCGTCCGGCAGGCCGGCGTCGCCGTCGATGACCAGCTCGTCGGGGACGAGCACGACCACCCGCGTCCCGCCGAAGGCCGACGGCCGGAACTCGATCTTCAGACCGGAGTTGGCGGCCAGCCGGGCGACGACGTAGAAGCCGAGGCGGATGTCGTCGGCCCGGGCCAGCACGTCCGTCCGCGGCGGACGGCTCATCAGCCGGTTGGCGGCGTCGTACTGCTGCGGGTCCATGCCGAGCCCGCGGTCCTCGATCTCCACCGCCAGGCCGCGGCCGACCATGGCGGCCCGCACCTCGACCGGCGTCGGCGGCTTGGAGAAGGTCGCCGCGTTCTCCATCAGCTCGGCCAGCACGTGGGCGACCGGGCCGACGGCGCGCTCGGAGAGCCACGGGTGGCCCTCGACGTCCAGCATGATCCGCCGGTAGTCCTGCACCTCGCCCTGGGCGGCGCGCAGCACGTCCAGCAGCGGGACGGGCTTGCGGAAGCGCCGCTGCGGCTGGCCGCCGGCGAGGATGACGAGGTTCTCCTCGTAGCGGCGGAGCCGGGCGGTGAGGTGGTCGAGGTCGAACAGGCCCTCCAGGATCTCCGGGTCCTCGTGCTTGCGCTCCAGCTCGTCCAGCTTGCGCAGCTGCTGACCGATCAGCAGCTGGGTGCGGCGGGCGATGCGCTGGAGCAGCCGCTCGAAGCCGCGGTGCTGCTCGGCCTGCCGGACGGCGGTCTCCAGCGCGGAGGTCCGCGCCAGGTTGAGCGCCTCGCCGAGGCGGGCCAGCTCGTCGGTGCCGTTGCCGTGCGGCCCGGCGGTGATCGCCCGGCTCTCCGCCTCGACGTCGACCTGCTCGCCCTGGGCGAGGCGTTCGACGACCTCGGGGAGGGTCCGCTCCAGCTCCTGCGCCTGGGACTGCAGCTCCTTGATCCGGCGGCGCAGCGAGCGGGTCAGCCGCCAGCTGGTCAGGATCACGGCGATGACCGCGACCAGGCCGATCACCGTGGTCAGTACGAAGGTGGTCAGCAGCGACAGGAACGAGCCCTTGCCGACCTCGACGATGCCGTCGGTCCGGGCCTCCAGCACCTTCACCAGCTGCGGGTTGAGCTGGTCGACGGCCTGGCGCCACTGTTCCTGCGACGCCGGCAGCCTGACCGCGCCGCCGGCGTCGGCCGCGCTCGGCCGGACCAGCGACTGCTCGACGGCGGCCTTGGACTGCCAGGCCGGACTGGTCATCAAGTCCTGCCAGGCGGCGGCCTCGGCAGCCGGGATGTACGGCACGACCTGCACGGTGAAGAGGTGGTCCTGGGCGCCGATGGCCTGCTGGAGCTGCTGGTACTCACCGGTGGTCAGCTTGCCGGAGGGCCAGCCGCGGGCGAGCAGGGCGTCCTCGCGGGCCAGCATCTCCTTGGCCCAGAAGGCGTTCACCAGGGTCTTGGAGATCCAGGTGACCTCGCCGTTGTCGACGTGGCTGAGCGCGGTGAACAGGCGCAGGTCCACGGCGATGAGGTCGGTGTAGTAGCTGAAGACGGTCTGCTGGTCGACGGCGGAGCGGTCGATCGCGGACCGCTGCTCGGCCAGCCGGCCGAGTGCCTGCCGCGCCTCGGTGACGGCGCTCTGCACCTCGCCGGGCGCGCTGTCGGCGGTCTCGCCGGAGAGCGCCTGGAACTGGCGGACGGCGTCGTCGGTCAGCTGGCGCTGGCGGCGCAGCGCGTCCGTGACGCTGCCGGGCCGGGCGAGCGCCTCGGCGCTCAGCCGGCGCTCCTCCTGGAGGTTGTAGTAGACGATGTTGGACGGCTGGCCGGCCTTCTGCGCCAGCAGACCCTGGTCCGCCTGGCGGGTGAAGTCGAGGAAGGTCTGGCCGCTGGTGACCGCCCAGAGGGCGGCCAGGGAGAGGCTGGGGACGACGGCCAGGACGAGCAGTGCCGTCCGCAGTGACAGGCGCGGACGCCTGCGGGGGGTCTTCGGCGCCGGGGGCCGCCGATTCGCACGCGCGCGCAGAGCTGTCTCCTAGGGGCTGGCGGTCGGCCTGGTGGGGCCGGACCGTCCGGGCACGGGCTTTTGACGAGGCGATACTAGTCATACCGTGTAATAGGAGTGAAAACCCGTTCGCTGTCTGGACGGTGTGCACACACAGCCTTAACACAACGTCATGCGCCCGTTCATGATTGGTAGGCAAAGTACCGCGATGACGTGCGATGACGCCATATCAGCCCCAGGGGAACACGGCGGGGAGGGCGCCCCGGGTTCATCCGGGGGGATTGTGTGTGAACAGTGTGCCGATGGCGTCCCGGCCTCCCGTCAGGGGCCGAGCAGTCGCGCTCTCGTCCCGTCCAGTTCCTCCTGAAGTGCCCGCGCGGCCCCCTCCGCGTCGCCCCGCTGGACGGCCTCCACCAGCCCGGCGTGCGAGGCGTAGCCGTGGTCCGGGTCCCCGATGCGCAGGCCCAGCAGCCCCACCAGCTCGACCAGCCGCTCCCGCAGGACGGGGGCGAACTGGGCGAAGAGGTCGGACAGCACCGGATTGTGGGCGGCCGCCACCACGGTCGCGTGCAGGGCGATGTCGGCGTCCACGAAGGTGGCGTCGTCCGCCCCGCCGGCCGCGTGGCGGGCGGCGAGCGCCCGGTCGAGCGCGGCCACGTCGGCGTCGTCGCGGCGGACGGCGGCCAGCCGGGCCGCCTGCACCTCGATCATCGAGCGGACTTCGTAGACGTGCACCAGCTCCGCCCGCCGCAGCCGGGCCGACCAGTCCTCGACCGGCCGGTCCGCCGTCACGACCACGCCCGACCCCTGGCGGCTCTGCACCATGCCGGCCCCCGCCAGCGCGCGCAGCGCCTCGCGAACCGTGGACCGGCCCACGCCGAGCTCCTTGGCGAGCGCCACCTCACCGGGCAGCTTGCTGCCGACCGGCCAGAGCCCGGCCGAGATCTGCTCCTCGATCCGCCGGGTCGCCTGATCGACGAGGGGGGAGGGGCGGAGCGGTCCCAGGGGAGGCATCGCGTTCACCTACCAGGTTGTCTGAGGAGTTGGTTCGTGGTTATCGTACCCGGCATGAAGTCGTGGAGTCTCCTTCTTGGCGGCCGCAGCGGGGTCTGACCGGACCGGCACCCCGCTGCGGGGCGCCGTGCTGCCGGTCCGTCCTCCGGACCGGCCCGCTCACGAAGGACCACCACCGTGCGATTTCCCACGCTCCGCACCCCCGCCGGCCCCGTCCCGGCCACCGCACCCGCCTGGAACCCGCAACGCGGCAGCGCCATGCCGCACCACCGCTACCGCCCCGCCCACGAGCGCGTCCCGCTGCCCTCCGGCGAGCCGCGGGAGTGGCCCGGCCGCCGGATCGAGCGGGCCCCGCTCTGGGTGCCCGTCGACCTGCGCGACGGCAACCAGGCACTTGCCGAACCCATGGACCCGGCGCGCAAGCAGCGGATGTTCGACCTCTTCCTGGCCATGGGCTTCAAGGAGATCGAGGTCGGCTACCCCTCGGCCAGCCGCACCGACTTCGACTTCGTCCGCCGGCTCGCCACCACCCCCGGCGCCGTTCCCGAGGACGTCACCGTCGTCGTCTTCACCGCCGCCCGCGCCGACCTGATCGACCGCACCTTCGAGGCCGTCGAAGGCCTGCCCCGGGTGGTCGTCCACCTCTACACCGCCACCGCCCCCGCCTGGCGCGACCTCGTCCTCGACCGCAGCCGCGACGAGGTACGGGCCCTCATCACCGAGGCCGCCGAGCACCTGGCCCGCCACGGCGGCGACCGCCCCGGCCTGCGGTTCGAGTTCTCGCCCGAGGTGTTCAACCTCACCGAACCCGACTACGTCCTGGAGATCTGCAACGGCCTCACCGAACTCTGGGACGCGAGCCCCGACCGCCCGGTGATCCACAACCTGCCGGCCACCGTCGAGATCGCCACCCCCAACGTCTACGCCGACCAGATCGAGTACATGCACCGCCACCTCGCCCGGCGCGAGGCCGTCATCCTCTCCGTCCACCCGCACAACGACCGCGGCACCGGCGTCGCCTGCGCCGAACTCGCCGTGCTGGCCGGCGCCCAGCGCGTCGAGGGCTGTCTGTTCGGCAACGGCGAGCGAACCGGCAACGTCGACCTGGTGACCCTCGCCCTCAACCTGCACACCCAGGGCGTCGACCCGATGATCGACTTCTCCGACATCGACGAGATCCGCCGCACCGTCGAGCACTGCAACCGCCTCCCCGTCCACGAACGCCACCCCTACGTCGGCGACCTCGTCCACACCGCCTTCTCCGGCACCCACCAGGACGCCATCAAGAAGGGCTTCGCCCACCACGCCAAGACCGCCGCCGACCTGGGCGTCCCCGCGGCGCAGGCCCCCTGGGCGGTGCCCTACCTGCCGATCGACCCGGCCGACCTGGGCCGCGACTACGAGGCCGTGATCCGGGTCAACAGCCAGTCCGGCAAGGGCGGCATCGCCTACCTGCTGCAGACCGGCCACGGCCTCGACCTGCCGCGCCGGCTCCAGATCGAGTTCTCCCGGGTGGTCCAGGAATCCACCGACGACAGCGGGCAGGAGATCACCGCCGACGACCTGTACGCCCTGTTCCGCGCCACCTACCTGGACGCGGCACCGCCCGTGCCGTGGCGCACCGGGGAGGCCGGCGGCCGGCACCGGGCCGAGGTCGACGGGCACCGCGGCGAGGGCAACGGACCGCTGGACGCCGTCACCGCCGCCCTCGCGGCGGCCGGAACCGCCGTCGACATCCTCCAGTTCACCGAACACGCCGTCCGCACCGGGCCCGACAGCGACGCTGTCGCCTACGTCGAGGCGCGGGTCGGCGGCACCGGGGCCGGAGGCGGAGACGTAGCCGGCGGTGTGGTCGTCTGGGGTGTCGGGCGGGACTCCTCCGTGCTCGCCGCCGGCGTGCAGGCCGTCCTCAGTGCCGTCGGCCGGGCCCGGGGGATGATGGCCCGATGACGTCCACCCTGCCCAGCCGCAGCCAGGCCGTGGCCGACGCCCTCGCGCCGGCCGGCGTCCCCGGCGAGATCCAGGTCCTGCCCGACTCCGCCCGCACCGCCGCCGAGGCGGCCGCCGCCCTCGGCTGCGAGGTCGGCGCCATCGCCAACAGCCTGGTGTTCCAGTGCGACGGCGCCCCGCTCCTGGTCATGACCAGCGGCGCCCACCGCGTCGACACCGACCACCTCGCCCGGCAGCTCGGCACCGGACCGATCACCCGGGCCGGCGCCGCCCAGGTCCGCGAGGCCACCGGCCAGGCCATCGGCGGCATCGCCCCGGCCGGCCACCCCGCCCCGCTGCGCACGGTGGTGGACGCGGCCCTGGCCGGCCACCCGCTGCTCTGGGCGGCCGCCGGGCACCCGCACACCGTGGTGCCGGTGACCTACGAGGAACTGCTCCGGCTCACGGGCGGCACACCGGTGACGGTGACGCCGCAGTAGCGGGCACGGTCGGCCGGCCGCCGCGTGCGTCGGTGGTGTGCCGTTCGTGCTGTGCCGTCTGTGCTGTGCGGTCCGTGGTGTGCGGTCCGTGGCCCTGCCGCGGACCGCACACCGCCCGCCCCGGCGTCAGAGGCCCGGCGGACGCCCCGATTTCGTCTTTCGATCATCCCTTGGTAGTTTTCTTCCTGTCGGCGGGACGAGATCGCGGAAGTGATCGAAGGCCGTACCGGACATGCGTCGGTGGTGCAGTGGTAGCACGCCCGCTTTCAGCGGGAAGGGTTCGTTCGATTCGGGCCCGGCGCTCGATTCAGCAGGGGCGGGAGTCGTCATCGACTCCCGCCCCTGCTGCTTTGCGTGGGTGCTTCCGCGTTGTTGCTGTCCGGGTGCCCGGCCTGGGGGCCCCGGCCGGGCACCCGGACGCTGAGCGGCCGCCGAGGAAACCCTCGGATGCCGAACGCCGCGGCCCAGCGGACCGTCCCGGAGGGCAGCCGGTCGCCCGCGTCCAGGCTCAGCGCCATGGCGAGTGCCGGGACGTCCCCGATGTGGGCGCGGCTCAGCACGACGTGGCCGACGAGAGCGCCGGTCGGGTCAGCCGGATCGGTGGCCACGAACGAGAGGCCGAGGTCAGACCAGGGCCCGGGAGACGAGATCGGCCCTCCGGGCGCCACGCAGCACGTGCGCGGCGATCATCACCGTGGCCACGATCTCACCTTCCCCGTCCCACTCGGCATCCTTGTCCAGCACGGACCCGTCGACGCCAACACCCCCGCCAGTACCCCCGCCAGCACCGGCGCCTCCGGTTTTCCGCCGCCCGCCGCCCGCCGCCCGGCCGCGCGCCGGACGTCGGACCCGCCGACTTCCCACTCCCGCCCGGCCGCTCGTCCCGCGGTTGGTCAGACGCGGTCCGCCGGCACCAGGCGCATCCGGCTCCGGAAGGTCAGGCTCGGCCGGGCCGGGCCGGGGCTGCGAAGGCCGCGGGCGGCCCTGTGGCAGGGTGGACGGATGGCGCCGCACTGCGAGACCTCCCCGGACCGAGCCCCCACCCGCCCCGGACCGTGGCTGGACGGACCGTGGCTGGACAGCGACCCGGTGCACCCCGATCTCCGGGCGGCGAAGGCCCTCGTCCACGACCCCTGCGGCTTCACCTGCACCCGGCCCGTCCCCGAGGCCGAGAGCGCCGAGTACGCGGCCCACACCTTCACCCTCGACGGGCGCCGCGTCCGGTTCCGCGCGGCCCGGACGACCCCGACCAAGGCCGGCCAGTTCGTCACGGTGTGGAAGCGGTCGGCCGGCGGGCCGATCCAGCCCTTCGACGCCGCCGACCCCGTCGACCTCTTCGTCATCAGCACCCGCAACGGCGACCGCCTCGGCCAGTTCGTCCTCCCTGTGGACGTGCTCCGCCGGCACGGCGTCGTGTCCGTGAACGGCACCGGCGGGAAGCGCGCCTTCCGCGTCTACCCGCCGTGGGTGACCACCACCAACCGCCAGGCCGGCAGCGCGCAGGCGTGGCAGCTCGACCACTTCCTGAGCCTGCCGCAGGACGGGCCCGTCGACCTCGCACGGGCCCGGGAGCTCTACCGCGCGTAGGGCCCGCCGTTCGACGGGGCAGGCCCCGCGGCCCCCGAGGGGTTCAGGTGCCGGGTCGGGCGGGGGCGTCGTGTGCCCAGGGGTGCCAGGAGAGGGTCCGCTCGTTCCCCCGGACCAGCACCTGTGCCGGCTCGCCGCCGGTGAGTTGGAAGCCCAGCGCCCGCGCGACGGCGATGCTCGGGGCGTTGTCGGCCTCGATCTCCAGCAGCAGGCGGGGCAGTTCCAGCACCCCGTGCGCGTAGTCGGTCAGCAGCCGCACGGCACGCAGGGCCAGGCGCTGCCCCCGGTGGGCGGAGCCGACGATGTAGCCCATGGTGCCCCGGGAGAGGTTGAGCATGACGGCACCCAGAGGCCGGAGACCGTCGGTCGTGATCGCCAGCTCCAGCCGCGACCCGTCGGCCCGGGTCCGCTCCGCCGTCCCCAGGTACTCCCGCGCGGCGTCCAGGTCGAACGGGGAGGGGAGCGTGGTGCGTTCGGCGACGCTCGGCTCGTCGAACAGCTCGACCAGGGCCGGGAGATCCGTACTCACCCACTCCCGCAGCACGAGACCGTCGCCGGTCAGCAGTACGGGCGAGTCGGGCAGCGGCACGGGGGCTCCTCCGGGTGGGCGACTTCGGGGCGCCGATCCGGCCCCGTCCTGGCATGGTGCGTCCACCGGTGCAGTGGTGGCAAGCCCGACCGCAGCCGATCGCGATCTAGACTCGCCGGATGTCCGGCCTCCTCCTGCCCACCGTCCCCCGGTCCGCCGCGCTGCTCGCCCCCGTGGCGCCGACCGTCGTCACGCCGGTCGGCGTGCTGGAGTTCCACGCCGGCCTCGACCGTCGGCGGCTGCCCGGCCGGCCCACCCGTGCCCACCGGCTCCCCGGCGGCGCCGTGGTCCACCGCTGGGAGACCGAGGCGGCCGAACTGGAGCTGCTGCTCTGCCCGTTCGAGGCCGGCGAGACGGAGTTCACGCTCCCGGTCGACGCCTGCTGGGGCGCCGTCTGGCAGCTGCGCGCCCGTACCGCGCTCCGTCACGTCGAGCTGTCCGCCGGCTTCAGCGGCGTCCCGGCCGACGTGGAGAGCGGGTACGACGGCGGACAGGCGGTGGCCGCCGTCTCGCTGTCGAACGCCGGCACGGAGCTCACCCTCGGCGGCTCGGACGAGGAGGAGATCTGCGCCCGCGCGGCGGACGGCAGGGCGCTGCCCCGCCGCTGGGCCGCCCACCTCGACGACGTGTACGCCCGCTCGCCCCGCCTCGCCTGGGGCGTCGAGTACCTGGACGACCACCGCAGCCTCGCCTGGACCCTCCCGCCGTTCGAGCCGGGTGACGAGGCCGTCCTGCACGCCGCCGTCAGCTGGCGCACCCCGCAGCCGGAGGACCCGGAGGACGACATGTCGCCCTGGTGGGCGGTCCTGGTGCAGCCCGAGCGCATCCTCGCGGCGGCTACGGGCGCTGCGCGGCCGTGAGCGACTCCACCACGAGGAGGGCGCGCTCAGCCTCGGCGCGGACCTCCGGATCGGGATCGTCGGCCGCCAGGCGCTGAAGGACCACTGACGTCTCGGCGGCGGTGGGCCACTGCCAGGCCAGCATGGTCGACGCCTGCGCGCGCACCTCGGGGCTCGGGTCGTCGACGGCGCGCTCGCCGACGAGGAGGCCGCCTTCCTCGGGCGCCCGCATCGCGTACTCCTGCAGGGCGAGCATCCGCAGCTCGGGCAACGGGTGCCCGGGGCTGCCGGCGCCTGGGCCGCCGTCGCCCTTCCGCCGCCGCGACGCGGCTGCCACACTCGCGGCATGGGCATTCGGGGGGATGCGCCGGGCGAACCGGCTTCTGTCGTCGATCAGTTCACCGCAGGTCGGTTCACCGCGGGTCCGTTCACCGTGCAGCCGTTCGCGGCGAGACAGGTCGCGGGCGTGGCCGCCGCCGTCGCCGCGCTGCTGGTGCTGCTCGCCGGGCGCTACGGATACCACCGGGACGAGCTGTACTTCCTGGTCGCCGGGCGGCACCCGGCCTGGGGGTACGTCGACCAGCCGCCACTGACGCCGCTGCTCGGGCGGGCGTCGACGGCGGTGTTCGGTGACGGCCCGACCGGGCTGCGGGTCGTCCCGGCGCTGGCGGCCGCGGCGAGCATCACCGTGGTGGCCCTGCTGGCCCGGGAGTTGGGCGCCGGGCGGCGCGGCCAGGTGCTCGCCGCCTGCGGGACGGCGGCCTCGGCCTTCGTCCTGGCGACCGGTCACTTGCTGAACACCAGCACGTTCGACCTGCTCGCCTGCCTGACGGTCGGCCTGTTCACGGTGCGGCTGCTGCGGACCGGTGACGGCCGCTGGTGGGTGGCGGTGGGCGCGGCGAGCGGCGTCGCACTGCTGAACAAGGACCTCGTCGTGCTGCTCGCCGCCGCCGTCGTCCCCGCCGTGGCGGTGGTCGGCCCCCGGCGGGCGCTGCGCGGCCGCTGGCCGGTGGCGGGCGTGGGCGTGGCGCTGCTGGTCTCGCTGCCGAACCTGTGGTGGCAGGCCGCGCACGGCTGGCCGGAGCTGACCGTGGCCGGCGGGATCAGCGACAAGGACGGCGCGGACAACCGGCTGATGTTCGTGCCGATGCAGATCCTCTACCTGTCCCCGGTGCTCGTCCCGGTCTGGCTCGCGGGGCTGCGACGGCTCCTCCGGGATCCGGAGGTCCGCTGGGCGCGGGCCTTCGCCGTCGCCGCGCCGGTGCTCTGCGTGCTGGTGATCGCCGCCGGCGGCAAGCCGTACTACGCCTTCCCGCTGCTGCTGGTGCTGATGGCGGCCGGCTGCGAACCGGTGGCGCAGCGCCTGGCCGCCCGGCCGCGCCGTGGGCGGGCGGCGTTCGCCGGGTGGCTGGCGTTCGCGGCGGCGGTGAACGTGGTGATCACCCTGCCGGTGCTGCCGGCCCGGCTCGTCCCGGCCGTGAACCGGATCTACCGGGAACAGGGCGAGCAGATCGGCTGGCCCGAACTGGCCGATGCGGCCGCGGACGGCTGGTCCGCTGTCCCCGCCGGGCTTCGCTCCCGGGCGGTGATCTTCGTGACCAACTACGGCGAGGCGGGCGCACTGGACCGCTACGGCCCGCGCCACGGCCTGCCGGGCGCCTACTCGGGCCACATGAGCCTCGCCGACTGGGGCCCGCCGCCGGACACCTCCGACGGCCCGGTCCTGCTGCTCCACCCGGACGGGTACGCCGCGGTGGAGCGCTACTTCACCGGCTGCCGGGTGGTCGCCCGCGCCGACAACGGCCACGGTGTGCCGAACGAGGAGCAGCACACGCCCGTCCTGCTCTGCTCCGGCACCACCCGCCCCTGGTCCGCCCTCTGGCCGGAACTGCGGTACTACTACTGACGGTTCGCGGCCACCGCGACGGTCGGTGCGTCGTGCTGCGCGTCGGCCGGCGCGTCGGCGACCGTGACGGCCGGTGGATCCGGGGCCGGACGTCCGCGCGCTGCCTCCGGTCAGCCGGATCGTGCCACGAAGCGGCGCTGCCACGGCGTTTCGACGGCGTGCCGGTCGTAGTGCGCGCGGACGTAGGCGACGGCCTCGCGCGCCGGTACGCCGTCGAGGACGGCGAGGCAGGCGAGCGCCGTGCCCGTGCGGCCGCGGCCGCCGGCGCAGGCGACCTCGACGCGTTCGACGGCCGACCGCTCCCACATCTCCCGCAGTGCCGCAGCTGCCGCGGTGCGGTCGGCGGGGAGGCGGAAGTCCGGCCAGCGGAGCCAGCGGGTCTCCCAGCGGAAGTCCCCGGGCGGGCGGCCCAGCAGGTAGAGGCCGACGGTGGGTTCCGGGCCGGGCGGCAGGGGGCGGCGCAGGCCGCGGCCGCGGACCAGCCGGCCGGACGGCAGCCGCAGTACCCCGGTGGCGGTGCGGTCCCACGGTTCGGGGTGGGTGGCGGGGGTCATGCGGTGAGCCTACGGCGCCCCCGGCGGCCTGGCGGCCGAGGCCCGTCGGTCGGTGGCCGGTGGCCGGCGGCCAGCGGACGGCAGCCGGCGGACGCCGATGGGGGAGCCGGTGCCCGGGGGCCATCAACCGATCGGTTGATGGGCGGGTCGGTCGGTCGAGCGGATCGGTGGATGCCGCCCGGAGCGGCCGATCGCGAAGCTTGAGCCATGAAGAACAGCGGCAGTCCAGCGCCGGCCGCCCCGGGCGACATCGTCCGGGTGACCGGCCTTCAGAAGTCCTACGGAGGGCGTGCGGTCGTCGACGACGTCACCTTCTCGGTCGGCGAGGGCGAGATCTTCGGCATCCTCGGCCCCAACGGCGCCGGCAAGACGACCCTGGTGGAGTGCGTGGCGGGGCTGCGCGCCGCCGACGCCGGCAGTGTGCGCGTCGTGGGGCTCGACCCCCGGGCGGACCGGGTGGCCACCACCCGCCTGCTCGGTGTGCAGCTCCAGCAGAGCGAGCTCCAGGCCCGGATGACGGTGCGCGAGGCCCTGGAGCTGTACGGGGCGTGCTACCCGGAGCCGGCCGACTGGCGGTCGCTGGCGGAGCGCCTCGGCCTCACCGACCGGCTGTCCGTCCGGTTCGCGGACCTCAGCGGCGGGCAGAAGCAGCGGCTGTTCATCGCCCTGGCGCTGATCGGCCGGCCGCGCGTGGTGATCCTCGACGAGCTGACCACGGGGCTCGACCCGCAGGCCCGGCGCGCCACCTGGGAGCTGGTCGAATCGATTCGCGACGACGGCGTGACCGTCCTGCTGGTCACCCACTTCATGGAGGAGGCGCAGCGGCTCTGCGACCGGATCGCGCTCCTCGACCGGGGGCGGATCGTGGCGCTCGACACCCCCGGCGGGCTGGTCGGCCGCAGCTCCGGGGCCACCGTCATCTCGTTCCGGCCGTCCCGCCCGCCGGCCGAGGAGGACCTCGCCGCGCTCCCCGGGCTGGTCTCCGTCGAGACCTCGTCCGGCCGGCTGACGCTCGCCGGGACGGACGAGACCGTCGACGCCGTGCTCACCCTGCTCGCCCGCAACCGCATCACCGCCCATGAACTGCGCGTCACCGAGGCCACCCTGGACGACGCCTTCATCGACCTCACCGGAGCCGGATCATGACCACCGCCACCACGGCCCCCCGTACCGCCCCGCGCCCGCGCCGGCCGCTGCGATCGCTCCTCTCGGGCCCCGCCGCCGCCGTCCTGCGGAGCGAGGCCCGGCTCTTCCTGCGCGAGCCGGCAGGCGTGTTCTGGATCCTGGCGTTCCCGACCCTGCTGCTCCTGATCCTCGGGGCCATCCCGACCTTCCGGACCGTCGACCCCGCGCTGGGCGGCATCCGCCTGATCGACGCCTACGGGCCCGTCACCGTGCTGATCGCGATGCTCACGGCCGGGATCCAGGGGATGCCGCCGGTGGTCACCGGCTACCGCGAACGCGGCATCCTGCGCCGGATGTCGACCACCCCGGTCCGCCCGGCCGCGGTGCTCGGCGCGCAGTTGGTGCTGCACGGCGCGGCCGCGCTGCTCTCTGCGCTGCTGACGCTGGCGGTGGGCCGGATCGTGTTCGACGTGCCGCTGCCGAGGCAGCCGTTCGGCTACCTGGCGGCGCTGTTGCTCGCCGTCCTCGTGTCGCTGGCGCTGGGCGCGCTCGTCGCGGCGCTCTCCCGGACGTCGAAGATCGCCAGTGGGATCGCGTCCGCCGTCTACTTCCCGATGATGTTCTGCGCGGGTACCTGGCTGCCGGTGCAGGTGATGCCGTCGGTGCTCGCCCGGATCGTCGAGGTCACCCCGTACGGGGCTGCCGCCCGGGCCCTCGGTGAGGCGACGGCCGGCGGCTGGCCGGGCTGGGGCCACCTGGGCGTGCTCGCCCTGTGGGCGGTGGGGCTCCTCGCGGCGGCGGCCCGCTGGTTCCGCTGGGAGTAGCCCGGTGGGTCGGCGGGGGCCGAGGGCCCGTGGGAGCGGGTCGAGGGTTTCGGGACAGGCGGCGGGAGCGGGGAGGGGCCCGGCGGGACGGCCGTCGGGCCTCGGGCAGACTGGGCCGCTGATCGTCGGGGACGGGGAGAGGGAGGCGGGGATCGTGCGGGGGAGCGGGACCGGGCGGGACGCGGAGGACGTGCGGGAGGCGGAGGACGTGCGGGGGGCCGGGAGCGGGCCCGGGGCGGGTGCGCCCGGAGGAGGCCTCGGAGCACAGCAGGGGGCGGACAACGCCGCCCAGGCCTTCGCCGCCGTGGAGCGGCGGTGGCTGGTGTTCCACCGCTGGGGCCCGTTCGCCCTGCTGGGTGTGGGGTTGGTGGTGTCGGTGGCCACCTCCCGGCTGCTGGCCATGGACGGGGCGCGCTGGACGGTCGCCGGGGCGCTGGTCGGTGCGGCGCTGCTGCTCCAGACCTGGTGGGCGCAGACGATCCGGAACCCGTCCGGAGCCGCCGGTCCCTCCGGAGCCGGAGCCGGTGCTGGTGCCGGTGCCGGTGCCCGTGCCGGTGCCGAGCCCGTCCGGCCCGCCGCGGTCGGGCCCTCCGCCCGCAGCGCCGCCTACTACGGCGTCCGCTGGGCGCTCGCCTTCGCCCTCTCCTGGCAGAACCCGTTCTTCACCGTCTACGCGGTGGCCGGCTACTTCGACGCGGAACGGCTGCTGCCTCGGCGCCTGCGCTGGCCCGGCATGGCCGCCACCGCCGTGGCGCTCGCCGGCGCCCAGTCCGGGGGCCTGCCGCCGCGCGGAACGATCGGCTGGATCGCCTTCGGCGGGGTGCTCACCGTCCACCTGGTGCTGCTGGTGGTGGTCAGCCGGCTGGCCGCCCACGAGGCCGACCGGGCCCGGATCCAGGCCGACACCATCGACGAACTCGCCCGCGCCAACGCCGCGCTCGAACAGGCGCTGGCGGAGAACGCCGCCCTGCACGCCCAACTGCTCGTCCAGGCCCGGGAGGCCGGGGTCGCCGACGAGCGCGCCCGGATGGCCGCCGAGATCCACGACACCATCGCGCAGGGCCTGGCCGGGATCGTCACCCAGCTCCAGGCGGGCGCCACCACCCCTGATCCGGCGGCGGCCCGCGAGCACCTCGACCGCGCCGCCGACCTCGCCCGGCACAGCCTCGGCGAGGCCCGCCGCTCGGTCCGGAACCTGTCCCCGGTGGCGCTGGAGCACGACACGCTGACCGAGGCGCTGCGCAAGACGGTCGAGCAGTGGCGCGAACGGACCGGCGCACGGGCCGAGTTCACCGTCACCGGCACGGTGGAGGAGCTGCACGGCGAGATCGCCGCCACCCTGCTGCGGATCGCCCAGGAGGCGCTGGCCAACGCCGCCCGCCATTCCGGGGCGAGCCGGCTGGGGCTCACCCTCTCGTTCATCGACGACGAGGTGGTGCTGGACGTCCGGGACGACGGCCGGGGCTTCGACCCGCTCGTGCTGCCCGCGGCCTCCGCCCGCGCCGGGACGGGCGGCTTCGGCCTGGCCGGCATCCGGGCCCGGGCCGAGCGGATCGCCGGATCGGTCACCGTCGAGTCCGAACCCGGCTTCGGGACGGCGATCTCGGCTCGCGTACCGTTGGTGCGTCATGAGCGCTGATGTGATCACCCTTCTGCTGGTGGACGACCACCCGGTCGTCCGGGACGGCCTGCGCGGCATGTTCGCCGCCGACCCGGGGTTCCGGGTGCTGGGCGAGGCGTCGAGCGGCCCGGAGGCGGTCGCTCGGGTCGCCGCCCTGGATCCGGACGTGGTCCTGATGGACCTGCGGATGCCGGGCGGGGGCGGGGTCGAGGCGATCACCGAGCTCACCCGCCTGGGCGTGCGCTCCCGGGTGCTCGTCCTCACCACGTACGACACGGACGCCGACACCCTCCCCGCGATCGAGGCGGGCGCCACCGGATACCTGCTGAAGGACGCGCCGCGCGACGAGCTGTTCACCGCCGTCCGCGCCGCGGCGCAGGGGCGCACCGTGCTCTCGCCGGCGGTCGCCTCCCGCCTGGTCGCCGCGGTGCGCACCCCCGCGGCCCGCGGCGAGGCGGCGCCCGGGGACGCGGCCCGTGGTGGCGCCGGGCCGGGCGAGGACGGACGGGGGGAGGCGCCGGCGGAGGCCCCGCTGTCGACCCGCGAGCGCGAAGTGCTGGCGCTGGTGGCCCGGGGCACCTCGAACCGGGAGATCGCCCGGGTGCTGTTCATCAGCGAGGCCACCGTGAAGACCCACCTCACCCACATCTACGGCAAGCTCGGCGCCGCGGACCGGGCGGCGGCGGTGGCGCAGGCGTACGAGCGGCGCATCCTCGGCTAGCGCCGCACCAGGCGACGTTCGCCCTGCTGTGGGTCTGCCGGCCAACGGGTTCGGCCGGTGACGATAATCGACCGGGTGACCGCTGTCGAACGTCCTCTGCCGCCCCTGAACGCCGACGAGCGCACCACGCTCGAAAGCTGGCTCGACTTTCACCGCGCCACCCTCGCCATGAAGTGCGAGGGCCTGGACGACGAGCAGGCTGCCGTCGCGTCCGTGCCGCCGTCCGGCTTCACGCTGACCGGTCTCGTCCGGCACATGGCGGAGGTGGAGCGGAACTGGTTCCGCCGGGTGTTCGCCGGAGAACAGGCCCCGCCCATCTACGACCCGGAGGCCGACCCGGGCGGTCCCGACGGCGGCTTCGAGCTGGCCGAGGGCGCCACCCTGCGCGACGCCCTCGCCACCTGGCACGCGGAAATCGCCCGCGCCCGCGAGCACTGCGCCGGCCGTCCTCTGGCCGACACCGGCCGCTTCATGGAGCAGGACGTCAGCCTCCGCTGGATCTACGTCCACATGATCGAGGAGTACGCCCGCCACAACGGCCACGCCGACCTGGTCAGGGAACGCATCGACGGCGCCACCGGCGTATAGCGCCGGCCGGGCTCGGAGAACCCCTGCCCCGTGGTGACGTGACGCGTCGGTGCGGACGCTGGTCCGCACCAGCACGATGTCGCACCCCGGTCGGCAGTGGACACTAGGACCGTAGGATCGTGGTCACGATGCGGCGGACGGCGTCGGGATCCGGCGGGGTGCCGTGCCGGTCGGCGAACAGCATGTGGGTGGCCCCGATCAGGGTGGGGGCGAGGGCGTCGACGTCGGCGTCCGCGGGGATCCGGCCGAGGTCGCGTTCGGCGGTGAGGTAGCCGGCGATCACGGCGGCGGCGTCCGTCAGGACGGGGACGCCGGTCGGCCGGGCCGGGCGCAGCCGGGCGCGCAGGTCGTCCCGGGAGGTGACCAGGCTGATGATCGCGACCGCGACCGAGCCGAACAGCCCGGTCAGTGCCTCGGTGAGGTGGTCGGTGACGCTGCCCGTCCCGGCCAGGCGGGTGAGGTCGGCGCCCCGGCTCCCGACCCGGGCGATCCGGTCCAGGACGAGTTCGGCGAGGAAGCCGTCGAAGTCGGCGAAATGCCGGTGCAGGACTCCCTTGGCGCAGCCCGCCTCGGTGGTCACCGCCCGGCTGGTCAGGGCACTCGGGCCGTCCCGGAGCAGGACGGTCTCGGCGGCGTCGAACAGCTGCTCCCGCACGTCGCGGATGGCCACCCCGGTGGGCACGGCGCCCCGCCTCCTCCTGTTGCGCACGACTGCTGCGCACGACTGATGTGCACGACTGCTGCGCACGATCCCACCGATTGACGAGTGGGCAAGTGCCCACTCATAGTGGGCGCATGCCCACTTTACCGCTCCCCGAGCGTGAGTCGCATCAACACCGCCGCGCCGCCGAGTCGTTCGGCGCGGACGCCGCACGCTACGACCGCGCCCGGCCCCGCTACCCCGACGCCCTGGTGGAGGCCGTCGTCGCCGCCGGCCCGGGGCGCGACCTCCTGGACGTCGGCATCGGCACCGGCATCTCGGCGCGGCCGTTCCGCGCCGCCGGCTGCACGGTGCTGGGCGTCGACGCCGACCCGCGGATGGCTGCCTTCGCCCGCCACGACGGCTTCGACGCCGAGGTGGCCGCCTTCGAGGCCTGGGACCCGGCCGGCCGCACCTTCGACACCGTCGTCGCCGGGCAGACCTGGCACTGGATCGACCCGGTCGCCGGTGCGGCCAAGGCGGCCCGCGTCCTGCGGCCGGGCGGCCGGCTGGCCGTGTTCTGGAACGTCTTCCGGCCGTCCCCCGCGACGGCCGGGGCCTTCTCCGCCGTGTATCGGTGCGTCCTGCCCGACTCGCCGCTCAACCCCTGGGCCGGGCCTGTCGCGCAGGCGTACGAAGGGCTGTTCGCCAAGGCCGCCGACGGGATCCGGCAGGCCGGTGCGTTCGGCGAGCCGCAGCAGTGGCGCTTCGACTGGGAGCGCCGCTACACCCGGGAGGAGTGGCTCGACCAGCTGCGCACCGGCGGCGACGCCGGACGGATCCCGCCGGACAGGTTCGAGGAGCTGCTGGCGGGCTTCGGCGCCGCCGTCGACGCGCTGGGCGGCGCCTTCACCATGCCGTTCACGTCGGTGGTGGTCACGGCGGCACTGGCCGGCACCGGGCCGTCGGGGCCGTCGGTGTCGTCCGAGGCGTCCAGCCCGTCGGAGCCGGAAGACACCGCCGCCGTTCGGTGAACAGCCGCGCGCGCACGGTTTTCTGATGGTGGATCGGTAGAGTCCGGTGGCATGACCGAGCTGACTGACGCCCCGCACGACGGGGCCCCCGGAGGCGGCCGGCTGGCCGGCAAGGTGTGCGTGGTGACGGGCGCGGCCAGCGGCATCGGCCGCGCGGTGGCCGAGCGCTTCGCCCGCGAGGGCGCTTCGGTCGTCGCGACCGACATCGACGCCGACGGCCTGCGGAGGCTGGCGGAGCGGTTCCCGCAGGCCGTCGGCACGGTGGTCGGCGACGTCTCGCGGGACGAGGACGCCCGCCGGATGATCCGCGCCGCCGTCGACCGGCACGGCCGCATCGACGTCCTGGTGGCCAACGCGGGCGTGCTCCCGCTGATGGAGATCACCGCGGCGAGCGCCGAGGACTGGGACGCGGTGATGGCCGTCGACGGCCGCGGCATGTTCCTCACCTGCAAGTACGCGGTGGAGGCGATGGCCGCACCCGCCGGTACGGGCGGGGCGATCGTCTGCGTCTCCTCGATCTCCGGCGAGGCCGGCCAGCGCGGCCAGGCCGTCTACGGGCCCGCCAAGTTCGTCGCGTCCGGCCTGACCAAGCACCTCGCCGTCGAGTGGGCCGACCGCGGCATCCGGGTCAACGCGGTGGCCCCGGGCACCATCACCACCGAGCGCGTCCGCCGGCTCCAGGACGAGCCGGGCGGGCCCGAGTACCTCGCCGCGATCGAGAAGCTCCACCCGATGGGCCGCCTCGGCGCCCCAGCTGAAGTGGCCGCCGCCGTGCTCTTCCTGGCCTCGGACGACGCCTCCTTCGTCACCGGCGTCGTCCTCCCCGTGGACGGCGGCTACCTGGCGCAGTAGCACGCCCGGGAGCCGCCGGTCCGCGGGCAGCTGTCGGGCCGGTGTCAGCCGGGCATGTTCCACTGCTGGCTGGCACCGCCGGTGCAGTCCCACTGGCGGACCGGGGCACCGGGGTCGGTGCGCCAGTCGGCCACCTCCAGGCACTTGGCGCTGTGGATGTTGTAGACCGTCCACCGGTCGGTGCCGGGTACGCGGGAGTAGGACCACTGCTGGTTGTCGCCGCCGGTGCAGTCCCACTGGCGGACGGGAGCGCCGTTGTCGGTGCGCCAGTCGGCCACCTCCAGGCACTTGTGGCTGTACTCGTTCGGCATGCCCGTGAACTGGCTCCAGCGCTGGTTGGTGCCGCCGTTGCAGGTCCACTGGGCCGCCGGGGCGCCGGTCTGAGTGCTCCAGCCGCCGATCTCCATACAGAGCCCGCTGTAGCCGTTCACCATGACAGTCGACGTCGGCAGGTCGCCCGCCGCGGCGGTGGCCGCCCCGGGGGCGAGTGCCAGGGTGACGAGGAGGGCGCCCGCGCCCGCCGCGGAGACCCGTCTGCCGATTCCGTTGCTCATTCTGTCCACTCCTCGGTGTCGTGCCGTCAGGGTGGAGCACGCACACCGTCCCCCCGATCGGCGGAGAGCACCGTAGCAGCGCCCGGTCAGCCGCCCGCGGCCGGATGCCTGCGGAGCTCGGCGGGCTCCCCGGAGAACACGACCTCCCCCCGGTGCAGTACGTGGACGACGGCCGCGCCGGCCAGGCCGGGCGGGAGCGACTGCGCGGTCAGCACCACGGCCCGGCTCCCGGCCCCGGCGGTGGCCAGCAGGTGCGCGTGCAGTCGGGCGGCGACCGCGGGTGCCAGGCCCCGGTCCGGTTCGTCGAGCAGGAGCAGCCCCGGCCGGGCGGCCAGCGCCCTTGCCAGGGCGACGAGTTGTTGCTGCCCGCCGGAGAGCGTCCCGGCCCGGCGGGGCAGCAGGCCGGCCAGCTCGGGGAAGAGCGCGAGCACCTCCCCGGCCGCGGGGCCGCCCAGCGCCAGGTGCTCGGCCACCGTGAGCGAACCGAACACCGCCCGCTCGGCCGGCACCAGGGCGAGCCCCAGCCGGACCCGCCGGTGCACGCCGAGCGCCGTGACGTCCCGCCCCTGCCAGACCACCCGCCCGGCAGTCAGCGGGACGAGGCCGGCCAGGGCGTGCAGCGCGCTCGTCCGCCCGGAGCCGTTGCGGCCGAGCAGGACGGTGACGGCGCCGGCCGGGACGGCGAGGTCCACGCCGTGCAGCGCCTCCAGCGGGCCGTAGCGGACGCGCACGGCGTGCAGGGCGGCCTCGACGGTCACGGCTGCCCCGGCTCCGCGGCCGTCCCGCCCCAGGCGCGGGCCACTCCGGGGTCGTCGAGGACGGCGGCCGCCGTCCCGTGAGCCACCACCCGGCCGGCCGCCAGCACGTAGACGTGGTCGGCGAGTTCACGGACCAGGTCGGGATCGTGCTCGACCAGCAGCAGCGCCGTGCCGCGGTCGGCCAGGCCGCGCAGGACGGCGGCCAGCCGGGCGGTCTGCGCGGTGTCCAGACCGGCCGCCGGCTCGTCCAGCAGCAGCACGCGCGGCCCACCCGCCAGCGCGCGGGCCAGCTCCACCAGGCGCAGCACCCCGGTGGGTTGGTCGCCGGCGGGCTGCGCCGCGACGCCCTCCAGGCCGAACAGCGCGAGGGCGCGGGCCGTCGCGGCGTCCACGGCGCCCGGGTCCGGGCGGCGGCCACGCCGCTGCTCGGCGCCGATCCGGACGTTGTCCGCCACCGTGAGGGTCGGGAAGACGGCGATCTGCTGGAACGTCCGGGCCAGCCCGAGCCGGACCCGGGCGTGCGCGGGCAGCCGGGTGACGTCCCGGCCGCCGAGGAGCACCCGCCCGGCGTCCGGGCGGGCGGTGCCGGCGAGACAGTCGAACAGGGTGCTCTTCCCCGCGCCGTTCGGCCCGATCAGCGCGGTGACCCGGCCCGGCGGCGCGGTGAGGTCCACCCCCGCCACCGCCTCGATCCCGCCGTAGCGGCGGGCGAGGCCGCGAGCCGTCAGCCGGGCGGGCGCGGGGCCGCTCCCGCTCACGGCGACGCCTTCCCGGGGCTCCCGGAGCCGGAGCCGGCGGCGGCCTGCCGGGCGGCGATCCGGGCGCGGGCCCGGAGCCCCGCCGCGGTGAGCCGCACCGGCGGGAACCCCGGCGGCTCCAGCTTCGGCTCCGGGAGCCCCGGGGGCGGCTGGGCCGGGCGGTGGCGCGGCAGCCGGGCGGCCATACCCGCCAGGCCGCCCGGCAGCCGGCCGATCGCCGCCGCCAGCACCCCGACCGCGACCGCCGACACCCCCGGCACCGTGCCCGCGTCCAGGCCGATCAGCAGGGCGGCGGCCAGCACCGCGCCGAGGGCGCTGTCGGCGCCGGCCACCACCACCGCGGCGAACCAGAGCAGCCCGAGCACCGGGTCGAACGACGCCGGGTCGAACGCCCGCCCGGCCAGCCCCATCAGCCCGCCGCCCAGCGCGGCCAGCCCCGCCCCGACGACGAACGCGGACAGCTTCAGCCCGGGCACGTTCACGCCTGCCGCCACCGCGCCCGCCTCGTGGTCGCGCATCGCCGTCAGCGCCCGGCCCGTCCGTCCGCGGTGCAGCCCTCGGACCACCAGCAGGCCGAGGGCGAGCAGCACCAGTTCGGCGAGGTAGAAGGCCCGGTCACCGTCCAGGAAGGCGGGCCGGTCCAGGGTCAGCCCGGCGGTCGCGTACGGCTGCTGGAAGACGAAGCGGCTCATCGCGGTGCCGACCGCGAAGGTCACCAGTGCCAGGGCCGGCCCCCGCCGCCGGATCGCCGGCCACCCGGTGAGCAGCCCGAGCGGTGCCGTCGTGAGCACGGCGAACAGCAGTGCGGGCACGGCGGGCAGCGGCGGCACGCCGGGGATCCGGCCCGACATCAGCAGTGCCGTCCCGAGCGCGCCCAGCCCCGCGTACCCGGCCTGGCCGAGCGAGATCTGCCCGCCGTACCCGGTCACCACCACGACGGAGAGCAGCACCAGGGCCAGCGCGGGCACCAGCAGGGCGCTGCGCAGGTCGCCGTTGCGGAAGCCGAGCGGCAGCAGGAGCAGAACGAGGCAGACCGCCCCGGCGGCCCGCCCGCCGCCGCCCGCCCCCCGGGTGGCCGGCGGCCGGCCGGTCAGCGGGCTGCGGTCGCCGCGCCCGCCGCCGATCCCGGGGCCGGCCAGCAGCGCGGTGACGAGCAGCGCCACCACGAACAGGTTGGCCTGCACCGCCTGCACCAGCGGGAGCAGTTGGCCGGCCGGTTGCAGCCTGGTCAGCTCGGACTGGGCGATCCCGAGGCCGAGACCGGTCGCCACCGCCACCGGGATGCTGCGCAGCCGGGCGGCGACGGCGACGGCCAGCGTCTCCATCACCAGCAGCGGCAGCCCGTAGGGGTCGAGCAGCAGGTAGGGCGCCAGGGCCACGCCGACCAGACCCGCCGTGAACGAGCCGAACGCCCAGCCCGCCGCCGACACCCGGTCGGCGTCCACCCCGGCCAGCCGGGCCAGCCGGCGGTCGTCCACGACGGCCCGCAGCCAGAGGCCGAACGGGGTGAAGCGGGTGGTCACGGCGACCGTCAGCCCGAGCAGCAGGATCGCGCCGAGCTGGGCGACGGCGTCCGGGCGCAGCGGGTGCCCGCCCGGCAGCCCGATCGGCGCGCCGCCGAACGGGGACGGCGCGCCGCCGACCGGGGCATCGCCCCAGAGCAGCACCACCACCCCGATCAGCAGCACGAACACGCCGAGCCCGGCCACCATCGTCTCGGCCGTCCCGGCGCCGCGCCGCTGCAGCGGCCGGTACACCAGGACGTCCAGCAGCACCCCGAGCGCGGGGGCGACCAGCAGCAGGCAGCAGGCGACGGCCGGCCAGACCGGCCAGTGCCGCACCACGACCAGATCGCGCACCAGGTAGGCGACCAGCATCGCCTGGGCGCCCTGGGCGAGGTTGAGCACGCCGGTGGCGCGGTGGCAGACCACCAGGCCGATGCCGCTCAGCGCGGCGGCGCTGCCCACGGTGAGACCGGCGAGCGCGAGGTCGACAGTGAGGCCGAGGGAGTCCGGGGAGGGGGCGTCCGGCACGGGGAGCACCGCCTCAGCCGGTCGGCGGGGCGGCGTCGCCCGGACGGGTGGGGCCGGCGGGGTTTTCCGGTGCAGCGGGGTTTTCCGGTGCAGCAGGGTCCGCGGGTGCGGGTGCGGGTGCGGGTGCGGGTGCGGGTGCGGCGGGCGGTACGGGGGGTGGCGGGGCCGCGGGGTCGGGGTGGGCCGGTGGTCCCTCGGGTGGGGTGGGGGCGCAGAGCCGGCAGGGGGTCAGCGCCCGCGTCCGGACGGCGGCGGCGTCCACCGGCCGGGCCGCGGGCTTGCCGGCCACCAGCGGGCAGCCCGGCCGGTGGTACAGGGTGCCCTCCGGCACGGCCAACCTCTCGGTGCCCGCCGGTCCGGTGCCCGCCTCCGCGGCCCCGGCGTCCGCGGTGCCCGCGTGCTCGGCCCCGGCGTCCGCGGGCTCGACCAGCAGTGCGTAGAGCTGCTCGATCCGCCGGCTCGTCAGGTCGCCGCCCTCGGGCGGGGCCGGTGGGCCGGGGAGCCCAGGAGGCCCGGGCGGGTGGCCGGGCGGGCGCAGGGCGATCAGGACGATGCCCGCGACGACCAGGGCCGCGCCCGGGACGGTGGCCGAGGCGAGGTAGGGGATCTGCTGCTCGACGAACGCCTCGCCGGACACCCCGTACCAGCCGAGTACGCACAGAACGGCCCCGGCGGCCGCGACGATCCAGCCGGCCCGGTCGCGCACCTCCCGGCCGTTCCGGGCCGTCCGCAGGGCCCGCGCCGTCCGGAGCCGCAGCCCGGCACCGCGCGGCCGGCCGGTCGGCCGCGCAGTGCCGGGCCCGCTTTCTCCCCCGGATTGCGATTCGTCCATGGATCCGCCTTGATGGTGTCACTTGCGACATTTCCAGGACCGGCCTGGAACAGCATCCGGAGATCGGCAGAGCGGGTCGCGCGGACGCCGCTCGCCGCAGTCGGGAGGAAGACCCATGCACGTGAGGCAGAGCGGCCCCCGCAGCCCACGCGAGACCCGCGAGACCCGCGAGACGCGCCGCACCCGCCGGGGCGGCGGCCGGGCCGTGAGGTCGGTGAGCGCACTGCTCGCGCTGCTGCTGGTGGGCACGGCCGCCGCCGCGTGCAGCAGCAGTTCGTCCGGCTCCTCGGCCACGGGCTCGGCCTCCGCCGCCGTGTCGTCGCTCGCGTCGGCGCTCGCCTCGGCCTCGGCCGCGGCCTCGTCGGCGCTGTCGTCGGCCTCGGGTTCGGCCTCGGCGGGCGCGAGCGCCAGTGGCACCGCGCCGGCCGATCCGGCGACGGCGAAGAACGAAGTCACCGCGAACTGGGAGAAGTTCTTCGACCCGACCACCCCGATCCCGGAGAAGGCCACCCTGCTCCAGGGCGGTGCCGTGCTGCTCCCGGCCCTCCAGGGCTTCTCCCAGGACCCGCGGGTCGGTCAGGTGAAGGCCAAGGTGACGGACGTGACGTTCACCTCGGCGACCGACGCGACCGTCACCTACGAGCTCTCCCTCCAGGGCACCGTGGTCGAGCCGAGCGCCTCCGGGCGGGCCGTGCTGGAGAACGGCACCTGGAAGGTCTCCCGCTCCACCCTCTGCGGCCTGCTCACCCAGGCCGGCGGCGCGAGCGGCACCCCGATCCCCGGATGCAGCTGACGGCCCCGCAGCCCCACCGCGCCGCCGGCGGATCCCCCCGTCGGCGGCGCACCCGGCCGGCGGCCGTCCTGCTGCTCGCCGTCCTGGCCGTCACCAGCGCCTGCGGCACCCGGCTGCCGGCGAGCGCGTTCGAGCAGCGCCCGACGCCGGGCGCCGGGTCCACGGGCTCGGCCGCCGGCGCGAGCGGGAGCCCGGGCGGCAACCCGGCGTCCGACACCGGCGTCACCGCGACCGGCATCCGGATCGGCATCGTCACCTCGCTGACCAGCCCGGTCGGCAGCGAGGTGTTCAGCGGCCCGCGGTTCGGCGCGCAGGCCTTCGTCCAGGCACTGAACGACCGCGGCGGCCTGCACGGGCGCACCGTCGAGCTGGTCACCTGCGACGACGGCGGCAGCGGCATCGGCAACCAGGACTGCGTGCATCGGCTGATCGACGAGGCGCACGTCTTCGCCTTCGTCTCCGGCAGCGTGCTGGACTACGCGGGCGCCCCGTACGTCAGCGGGAAGGGCGTGCCGGACATCGGCGGCCAGCCGATCGGCACGGCGTACGACCGCTGGCCGCACCTCTACGGCATCTACGGCAGCAGTGCCCCGCGCGACGGGAACGCCGTCGGCTGGAACGGCACGCTCTACCGGAGCACCGAGGTGTACCGGTTCTTCAAGGAGCGGCTCGGTGCGGGCAGCGCCGCCGTGGTGGCCTACAACCAGGCCGATTCGGCCCGGTACGCCGCCCAGCTGAAGGCGGGCCTGGAGGCGGAGGGCTACCGCGTGCTGGTGCAGACGGTCGATTTCGCGCTGCCGAACTTCCAGGCGGTGGCGGCGGCCGTCCGGGCCGACGGCTCCCAGCTGCTGTTCGACGCCATGGACACCCGGGGCAACGCGGCCCTGTGCCGGGCGCTGGACGAGGCCGGGGTGCAGGTCGCGGCGAAGGTGACCAACGTCCAGAACTGGTCCGAGACCGTCCGCACCGACTACCGGTCCTCACCCGTCTGCCGCAACGTGCTCTGGGTGACCTCGTCCAGCCTCGGCTACGGGGAGGTGCAGTACCCGGCGGTGCAGGAGTTCCGCGCCGCGATGGCCCGGTACTACCCCGACCGCGCGCCCCTGCGCTCCGCCTGGGAGCTGGAGGGCTGGGCGGGCGCGCAGTGGCTGGCCGACGCGGTCGGCTCCTGCGGCGCCGACCTCACCCGGGCCTGCGTCGAGCGGTTCATGAACCGCGCCGAGCCCTACGACGCGCACGGCCTGCTGCTGCCGGCCTCCTTCGTGCCGCAGCCGCAGCCGTCCGGGCCCATCAGGGCCTGCCTGAACGCCGCCCGCTGGCAGGACGCGGCCGAGGGTGGCAACGGCGGCTGGGTGGCCCAGGTGGCGTCGATGACCGACACCTGCTTCGAGGTGCCGCAGCTGCCGTACCGGCCCTGAGCGCGTGGGTCTGAGGGCCGCCCGGGCCTGGCCGCGTGGGCCTGAGGGTGCGGGCCGGGCCGCCGGGCGCCGGTGCCCCGGGCGTCAGGCGAGGCGCTCGACCACCACGACGGCCGCGTCGTCGTCGAGCCGGCCGCCGACGTGGGCGAGCAGGTCGCGACGGAGGTGGTCCAGCAGCGCCGCGGGGCGGTCGGACCGCCAGGCGGCGACCCGGTCGGTGAGCGGGTAGAAGGCCCGGTGGGCGTCCCGGGCCTCGATCACGCCGTCGGTGTAGATCAGCAGGCGGTCCCCGGGCAGGAACGGGAACTCCTCCACCTCGTACGGGCCCGGGGCCAGCTCGCCGAGCCCGAGCGGGGGAGCCGGGTGGCGGGCGCCGAGCGCGGTGGTGGAGCCCGCGTGCAGCAGCAGCGGCGGGGGGTGGCCGCAGTCGATGAGGCGCAGCGTCGAGCCGTCGTCCGGGATGTCCAGGATGACGGCGGTGATGAACGACTCGCCGCTGTCGTCGGTCCCGGCCTCGGTTCCGGTTCCCGTACCGGCCCCGGTCCCGGCCCCGGCGTCGTGCTCCGCGCCGGGCGGGGGCGGGGCCGGCGCGGGCCCGGGCAGGCCGCGCTGCTCCCCGGGCTGGGCCAGGCCCCAGGAGACGCTGCCGTCCAGGAAGCGGGCGAGGTCCCGCAGGTCGGCGTGCAGGTGGGCGGCGGCCCGGAACGCGCCCAGCAGCAGGGCCGCGTCGCCG
Organism: Kitasatospora sp. NBC_01560; assembly: GCF_045208415.1. Taxonomy (NCBI): domain Bacteria; kingdom Bacillati; phylum Actinomycetota; class Actinomycetes; order Kitasatosporales; family Streptomycetaceae; genus Kitasatospora; species Kitasatospora sp. NBC_01560. The sequence goes on from NZ_CP109364.1 coordinate 7,522,588, forward strand.
AGCGAGGGGAGCCCCTTGCCGCGGACGTCACCGACCAGCAGCCGGGTGCCGGTGGCGGTGCGGGCCGCCGCGTAGAGGTCCCCGCCGACCTGCGCCTCGGCCTCGGCGGCCAGGTAGACGGAGGCGAGGTGGAGCGGCCCGATCCGGTCGGGCAGCGGGCGCAGCAGGACCCGCTGCGCCGCCTCGGAGACGGAGCGCACCTGGGCCAGCTCCCGTTCGTGCCGGTCGCGCAGCACCCGGAGGCCGATGATCAGCACCGAGACGGCCACCTGTGCGCCGAGCTGCGTCTCGTGGTTGGGGGTGGTGAGGCCGTCGCGCAGCAGGCCGATGACGGTCAGCCCGGCGAGCGCGAGCAGGGCGACGAGGGCGGTGGCCCGGGCTCCGGCGAAGGAGGCGGTGATGGCGGGGGCCACGATCAGCAGCGGGCCCAGGTGGATCTCGGGCGGGGAGAGGACGTCGACGACGGTGATCGCAAGGATCAGCGCGAGCGGCAGCGCCGTCAGCGCGTGGCGGCCGGGCCGCCACGACCGGCGGCGGTCACCGGGACGCTGCCGAAGTGGCACCTCTCCTCTGTACACCGTCCGGGAGGCCCGCCGCACTTCGGCGGCGTCGCCGCGGCCGTCCCGGGCAGTGGCGGGCAGGTCAGTCCTGGGCGCCGTAGCGGGTCAGGTAGCCGGCGAAGCGGGCCACGTCCTCGTCCGACCAGTCGGTGAAGCGGACGGAGAAGGAGGCCCGGCGCTGCTCGTTGGCTTCGCGCAGCAGGGTGAGGCCGGCCTCGGTGGCGCGCAGGATCTGGCCGCGCTGGTCGTCCGGGTCGGTCTCGCGCCGCAGCAGGTCGAGCTTCTCCAGCGCGGTGACCTGGCGGCTGACGGTCGACTTGTCCAGCATGAAGTGCATGGCCACGTCGGCGGCCCGGCAGCCGCCGCGTTCGTTGATCAGGTCGAGGATGCTGTAGGTGACCAGGGAGAGGTCAGGGTGCAGCTGGCTGGCCTTGTGGCGCGCACGCCGGGCGAAGGCGGTCAGCTCGCGCTGGATGGTGTCGATCGACGTCTCGCGGCCGGGCACGGCGGGCCTACCTCCTCGGGGATATTTGTTGCACTATACAACGATTTTTCCCTGACCTGACCTGACCTGACCTGACCTGACCTGACCTGACCTGACCTGACCTGACCGGCCCGGTCCGGCGGCAGGCCGACCGGGCGGCGGACCCGCCGTCCTGCGATGCCGCAGCGTTCAGCCGATCCGGTCCGCGCCGCGTTCCGCACTGCTTTCCGTGGCGTCGCTCGCTGCGCCGCCCGCGCGGCGTTCCGAGGCCGCCCAGGCGCGGGCGGCCGCGATCCGACGGGTCGCGCTCGGGTGAGTGGCGAACAGTAGCTCAAGCACCCGGGGCGGGTCGACATCGGACACGTTGGTCAGTGCCAGTCTGCGCTGCATCGCGATGAACTGCTCGGCATCCGAAGTGAGTTCGAGGGCGTGCCGGTCCGCCCGGGCCTCGATCCGGCGGCTCGTCGCGCACTGCACCGGGCCCGACAACGCGCCCAGCAGTGCCGCACAGGCGGCCATCAGCGGCAGTGCCCGCGGGTCGGCCGCGTCCGCCGCACCGGCCGCCGACAACAGTGGCCCCCAGCCGGTCAGCAGGCCGATCAGGGCCACCACCACGGCCGCCCCCACCGCACCCAGCACCGTCCCGGTCAGCACGTCCCGGTGCTTGACGTGGCCCAGCTCGTGCGCCACCACCAACTCCACCTCGCGCGGCTCGGCCGCCGACAGCAGCGTGTCGTACGCGACGATCCGGCGGGTCGCGCCCAGCCCCGAGACGTACGCGTTCAGCGCCGTCGTCCGCCGGGAGGCGTCCGCGACCAGGACGTCCCGCACCCGGATGCCGTCCCGCTCCGCGAGCCCGAGCAGCGCGGTCCGCAGCTCGCCCTGCGCCATCGGGGTGAAGCGGTTGAACACCGGCTCGACCACCAGGGGGAAGAGGAACGAGAGCGCCGCCGTGAGCAGCGCCGCCGCGCCCGCCGCCGGGATCCACCAGTACTCCGGCAAGCGGCCGGTGAGCGCGAACAGGCCGAGCACGACCGGCAGTACCAGGGCCAGCGCCAGCGCCAGCCCACGCAGCGTGTCCACCGCCCAGCCGCCCCAGCGCTGGGTGACCAGCCCGTACCGGACCCGCACCGCACGGACGCCCGCGCCGAACGGCAGCTGCGCCGCCTGCCCGAGCAGGACGAGTGCGGCCGCCCCGCCCAGCACCTCGGCCGCCCAGGAGCCGCCGAACCAGCCACCCACCGCCGAGACCAGGCCGGCCCCGGCCGGCGTCAGCCCCAGGACGAGCGTCAGCGTCAGGCCGGTCACCCGCCCGCCGAGTGCCCAGGGCAGCTGCGCGCGGCGCAGGGCGCGGCCGCGGGCGCGCTCGGCGGGCGTGAAGTCGTGCTCGGCGTCGCCCGGGGCGGTGTTGGCTGCCGGGGCGCCCGGAGTTGGGCTGACAGAATCTGTCATTTGTTGTCCGTCATCCGTTGTCTGTCCGCTGTCCGCTGTCCGCTGTTCTCTGCTTCCACGGCCGCCGTCGGTGCTTCGCAGCCGGCGCTCCGGCGTGCGCCCAGCATGTCACTGCTCCGTGCGGCCCGTCTCACTGCTCGGTAAGGCCCGTCGCGGAGCGGGTGCCGGCGCGGAGCAGCTGACGGCCCAGGCCGACCAGGGCCCGGCCGACCGCGAACTCGTCACCGACCGCCGGTGCCGGATCGTCGCGCGGGTTGCGGCGGGCCAGCGCATCACTGCGCAGTACGGTGCCGTCGGCGTCGAGGACGGCGTGCACGCGGGTGGTGTCCCGGTCCTCGGCCACGTGCAGGGTCAACTGCCACTCCTTGGTGCGGACGGCCGCTGCTGCGGTGTCGTCCCTGGTGCTGCCGCCGGTGTCGTTCATGACCCACCACCTCGTCGTTCGGCCGTCGGGCGCCTGCTGCACCATCCACGCTGCGCGTCCGGGCCGCGGGTGCGCCAGGGACGGGACGGCCGGATCCCGCCGGGCGGTTGGGCCGGCCGGTCCAGCTCGGGCGGTCGGACGGGTGCGGCTCGGGCGGGCGGTCGGGGCTCGGGCGGCGTCCTGTCCGGAGGCCTCGGGGGCGGTCCGGGCAGGTGGGCCGGGTGGTCCGGGCCGGCCGGTGGGTCGGCCGGTGGGTCGAACGGGGTGTGGAGGCGGGGCGGAGGACGCGCGGGGGAGTGGCGTAGGCTGACCGCTTCTGGACCGACCCCGGGGGGATCACACATGCGCCGTGTCGCGGCCGCCGTCGCACTGCTGCTCGGGCTGATACCCGTGGCCGCCTGCGGACCGGACGACCCGAAGCCGGCGCCCAAGAAGGCCGCGGAAGCGCCCGCGGCCGACGCCGCCGGTCCGGCGAGCGGCACGCCGACGGCCCCGGCCTCCGGCAGCCCCGCCGCCCCCCGCCCCGACGGCAGCATCACGGTCGCCTTCGCCGGCGACGTGCACTTCGAGGGCCGGACGGAGGCCCGCCTCGCGGTCAAGGCCCCCGAGCAGGCCCTCGGCCCGATGTCCAAGCCCCTCTCCGACGCGGACCTCGCCGTGCTCAACCTGGAGACCGCGATCACCGACCGCGGCGCCCCCGAGCCGAAGACGTACACCTTCCGCACCTCGCCGAAGGCGCTCACCGCGCTGAAGGACTCCGGCATCGACGTCGTCTCGATGGCCAACAACCACGCCGTCGACTTCGGCGCCGACGGCCTCACCGACACCCTCGCGGCCAAGGACTCCTCGCCGATCCCGGTCGTCGGCGTCGGCCGCAACGCCAAGGAGGCGTACGCCCCGTACGTCACCACGGTGCGCGGTGTGAAGGTCGCGGTGGTCGCGGCCAGCCAGGTGGAGGACCTCACCAACCAGAAGTGGCGAGCCGGTGCCACCAAGCCGGGCATCGCCTCGGCGCTCGACGCCACCGCCCTGGTCAAGGCGGTGGAGGCGGCCAAGCGGGAGGCGCCCGTCGTGCTCGTCTACCTGCACTGGGGGGACGAGGGCAAGGCCTGCCCGACCGGCCCGCAGACCGCCATCGCCAAGAAGCTCGCGACCGCAGGCGCCACCGCGGTGGTCGGCACGCACGCCCACACCATGCTCGGCTCGGGCATGCTCGGCAACACCTACATCGGCTACGGCTTCGGCAACTTCCTCTGGTACGGCACCTCCAACTACGCGTTCTCCAACGAGACCGGCGTCACCACGCTGACCCTCTCCAAGGACGGGAAGGTCACCGACGAGGAGTTCGCCCCCGCCACGGTCGACGACCGGGGCGTCCCCGTCCCGCAGAGCGGCGCCGCCGCCGAGGCCGCCCTCAAGCGCCGCGACGGCCTGCGCGGTTGCACCGGCCTCGCCGCCGCCCCCGGTCCCGCCCGCTGAGCCTCTCCGGGCCGCGCCCGCGCCCACCCTCTGTCGGGGCGGCCGGCGGCGGTCAGGGGCGCAGGTGGGCGAGGAGCGCGTCCCCCGCCGGATAAGGGGCCTCCGCGGGGAGCAGCCGGCCGGCCCCCGCCGGATTTCCGTCGAGGAGCAGCGCCCGGACCTCCCGGACCAACGGCGTCACGTCCGTGACGGTGACCGTCCACTCGTCGGCGTACCGGCGGGCGGCCTCGCCCGTGAGGCCCAGCTGCAGCGAGCGGTGCGGCAGCGGTTGCAGCTGCAGATCCCGCTCGGGATCCCACTGCGCCCGGGCCGGCGCCTGCTTCACCTGCCGCTTCCACGCGGCCCGGTCGGCGTGCAGGCCGGGCTCGTAGCCGGACAGGCGGGCGTGCCGCAGCGCCCAGTCGAAGCCCTCGCGTGAGATCTCGACGGCGAGGACGGTCTCCTGACCCTCCTTCGAGGCCCAGCCGCAGCGGTACATCATCCAGAGGAACGACGGCTTGATCCACGTCATCCGGTCGCGCTTCCACGCCGCCGGGAACCGCCCCTCCCGCGCCGCGGGCAGGCCGATGTGCGGCGGGTACGCCTGGTAGACGGTGATCGTGCCCGCCGTGTGGCGCGCCCGGATGCGGTGCTTCGGTTCGACTGTCACGCACCGAGGATGCGGCCGGCGGCCGCCGTGTGACCACCGGTTTTACCGGAGTGCAGGGCCGCCGCCGGGGGCGCCGGGCCGTCCGGAGTTTCTGGGTCGTCCGGAGTGTCCGGGGCGCCGGGCCCGCTCGGCGGCGTGCGGCCCCGGCTGCGCCCGGAGTTCAGCCCTTGTGGTCGGCCTCGCCGTGCTTCCAGTAGCCCTTGGCGTGGACGTGCTCGCGGGGGAGGGCCGGGTCGGTGAGGAGGTGTCGGCGGACGGTGGCGACGGCGGTGGACTCGCCGGCGAGCCAGACGACCGTCGCGGGCGGGACGTCGGCGGCGAGCAGGACGTGGGCGGCGCCGTCGACGTCGGGGCGGCGTCCGCGCGGCCCGCCGAGGCGGGCCCGGTCACCGGGGCGGGCGACGGACGCCCAGCGGGCGAGCGGGCCGCTGCCGTGGAGCACCATGTCGATGTCGACCTCGCGTTCGGCGGGGCGGTGGTGGCGGATGGTGTAGGCCCGGGAGGGGCCCTCGGGGATGGCCAACTTGACCCACTGGGTGGGGTGTTCGCAGCCGAGGTCGGCCAAGGTGGGGCCGCTGAGGGTGATCCGGGCGAGTGCGGAGGTCAGCGGGGCGACCGCGGTGACCTCGACGTCGTGGGTCGGTCGGGGGCGTCGGAACATGGTGAGCTCCTGAACAGGCCCGGGGTGAACACGGGCCGGGGGAAGGGGAGTCGGTGCGGGGGATCCACGCGCGAGGGGATCGGCGCGCGAGCGGGGCCGAGCGGGATCGAGCGGGTTCGAGTGGGATCAGTGCGCGAGGTGCTGGTCGAGCAGTGCGTCGACGAACGCGGGGTCGAGCGGGCGGCGCAGGACGAGCGCGCGGTGGTAGAGCGGGGCGAGCAGGGCGTCCAGGAGCACCGCGGCTTCGTCCTCGCTGCCGCCGAGGGCGGCCCTGGTCTGCGCCACGTCCCGGTCGCGCAGCCCGTCCAGGAAGCCGGTGTGCAGCAACTCCGCTGTGCGGGCGTCGAGTTGGGCGTGGCCGAGGAGGGCCTGCAGGACGCGGCCGGCCGGCTCGGTGCCGAGGAAGGCGGCGAAGCGGTGGACGTAGGCGCGCAGGTCGGCCGGGCCGGAGGGATCGGCGGGCCAGGCGAGGGCGGTGCCGGCGTCGAGGACCAGGTTGTCGAAGAGGATGTCGACCTTGGACTTCCACCAGCGGTAGATCGTCTGCTTGGCGACGCCCGCCGCCGCGGCGATCCCCTCGATGGTGAGGCCCTCGAAGCCGTGCTCCACCAGGAGGTCGTCGGCCGCGTTGAGGACGGCCAGGCGCGCGGCCTCGCTCCGGCGGCTGCTGCTGCTCACGCTGCTGCTGCCGGTGGCGGTGCGGGGCTGGGCGGCGATGGTGCTGACGTCCTCACGGGCGGGCCGGTGCGGGGAGCGGCCGGGGGCGCTGGTCGGGGCCATCCTCTCACGCCTCCTCTGCGCGGGATCCGGCCGCTTGCACACCCGCCGGCTGCCCCGCCGGTGCCGGTGCGGCCGGTGCTGGTGCGACCGGGGTGACCGCGGGCCGGGTCCGCCGGGTGACGCCGACGGCCACCACGACGGCCAGGGCGGCGACCAGCGCGCTGAACGTGACGCCCGCCGTGCGCAGATCGGTGGCCCGGATGAGCACCCCGACACCGACCACCGGCACCGAGAGCATCGTGTACAGGACGGCGAAGAAGGTGGAGACGGCTTCGCCGCGCCGCTCCGGAGCGGCGCCGGCGTTGACGGTGCCGAGGCCGGTACCGACGGCGGCGCCGGTGGCGAGGCCGTTGACGCAGGCGCCGAGCAGCAGCGGCGGCAGCGTCGCGGTGAGCAGGGCGGTGGCGATCAGGGCGGCCGCCAGCACCAGGCCGGTGCAGGCGATCGGCAGGGCGCGCGGTGTCGGCCGGAGGCGGGCGAGCAGCTGGCCGAGGGCGGTGGTGGTGAAGGCGAGGCAGACCACCAGGCCGGTCAGCGCGTGGTGGTGGAGGCCGAGCACGCTGCCCAGGAAGAGTCCGCTGACCGAGGTCAGCACGCCGAGCACGGCGAAGCCGGATCCGCCCGCGAGCGCGGCGTGCAGGAAGGCGGGCCGGATGCCGGCCGGGACGCGCAGCGGCTGGAACCGCAGGCGGAAGGCGCCGGGCTCGCGCACGCGCCGGGTGACCGTCTTCGGGGCGGCGGGCAGGGCCAGCAGGGCGGCGGCGGTGAGACCGAGCATCACCGCCCAGGGCAGGCGCAGCGGTGAGCCGGCCCATTCGGCGAGGACGCCGGAGAGCAGGGTGCCGCCGGCCAGGCCGCCCATGTTGGCGGCGAGCGCGAGGGTCTGGGCGCGCGGCCGCCGCTCGGGCGGGGCGTGGTCGAGCAGGGCGGCGGTGGCGGCGCCGGTGATCAGGGCGGCGGCGAGGCCGGAGAGCACCCGGGCGGCGAGAAGCCACGCCAGGGAGTCGGCGGCTTCGAAGAGACCGGCGGCGGCCGCGGCGAGCACCAGCGCGGCGGCGATCACCGGCCGGCGCCCGAAGGCGTCGGAGAGCCGGCCGAGCGTGAGCAGGCCGGCGACGACGCCGAGGGCGTAGACGGCGAAGATCACCGTGACCGTGAACGGCGAGAAGCCGAAGGCCTGTTGGTAGAGGGGGTAGAGCGGGGTCGGGGCGGTGGTGCCGGCCATGGTGACCCAGAAGGCGACGGCGACGGCGGCCCGCCTGCCGCTCCGCGCCTGGTGGAACGTGAGTTGACGGTGCGGCGGGGGCCGGTCGGCGGTTGCGACGACCTGCCCGCGACCCCTCGGCGCGCCCGAACAGTTATGTTAGGTTAGCCTTGCCTAATGTTGCTGGTCGGAGGGGAAATCCTGTGCTGCAGTCCGAACTGTCCGGCGCCACCTCGCCGGCCTGACCGCGCCCGCCCGCCCCGCCCGCCTGCCTTCGTCCGACCGCCCCGCCGGTCCGCCGGTCCGCACACCGCCCGGCGACCCCGGCCGACGGCCCGCCCGGGCGCACGGCCCCCGAACCACCCCACCCGCCGGCCGGCGGCACGAGCAGCGCCCGGCGGCCACTCGCAGACTGGAGAATCCAGGTGACCACGGTGCATCACGCCCCCACCGGGACGGACCACACCGTCATCGGCGCGGCCAGCGGGCTGCTGGGCCAGTACCGGGCCGCGCCCGACGAGGCGTTCTTCGCCTCGCCGACCCGCACCCTGCTCGTTGACGGCGTGCACGCCCGGGTGCCGCAGGACGCCCGGCCGCTGCCGCTGCGGGTCGCCGAGACGCTGGACCGGGCCCGCCGGGACGGCGTCGAACGCCCGCTGGTGGTCGGTGCCGTGGCGTTCGACCACGACAGCCGCGCCGAACTGGCCGTCCCGGCCCGGGTCCGCCGCTGCGGCGCCCTGCGGGACGACCCGCTGGTCGCGCTGCCCGCCCCGGTCGCGGACCTGGTCGAGTGGCAGGTCCGCCCGGTGCCCGAGCCCGAGGCGTACGGGGCCGGCGTCGCGGAGGCCGTCCGGCGGCTCCGGGCCGGCGAGTTGAGCAAGGTGGTGCTCGCCCGCACGCTGGAGCTGACCGCCGGCCGCCCGCTCGACCTGCCCGCCATCCTCCAGCGGCTGGCCCGCCGGGACCCGGGCGGCTACACCTTCGCCGTCCCGGCCGGCGGCGGCCGGACGCTGATCGGCGCCAGCCCCGAACTGCTGCTCTCCCGCCGCGGCACGGCCGTGCTGGCCAACCCGCTGGCCGGGTCGGTGCCGCGCAGCGCCGACCTCGCCGAGGACGTCCGCCGGGCGGCCGGGCTGCTGGAGTCGCCCAAGGACCTCCACGAGCACGCCGTCGTGGTGGACGCGATCCGGGCCGCCCTGGCGCCCTACTGCCGGACGCTGGACGTGCCGGAGCGGCCGACCCTGGTCCGCACTGCCGCGATGTGGCACCTGGCGACCACCATCACCGCCGACCTGGCGGACCCGGCCGTCTCCGCGCTGGAGCTGGCCACCGCCCTGCACCCGACCCCGGCCGTCTGCGGTACCCCGACCCCGCTGGCCCGGCAGGCGATCGGCGAGATCGAGCCCTTCGACCGCGGCCTCTACGCGGGCATGGTCGGCTGGGGCGACGCCGCCGGCGACGGCGAATGGGTGGTCACCCTGCGCTGCGCCGAGGCGGACGAGCGGACCCTGCGCGTCTACGCGGGCGCCGGCGTGGTGGCCGCCTCCCGCCCCGAGGCCGAACTGGCCGAGACCAGCGCCAAGTTCCGCACCTTCCTGGACGCCGCCGGCGTCCCCCGCTGAGCCGCGGCGGCCCAGGCCTTGTGGCGGTGGCTCGGCCGGGGCTGCCCGGTCAGCCCCGGCCGGCTTTGGCGGGGGTCGGGCGGAGCAGCTTGACGGTGCGGAAGTGGCCGGGGCCCCAGGTGTAGCCGAGGGTGGAATTGACGGCGATCATCGGGAAGTTGGTGGCCTCGACCTCGGTGTGTGCGGTCCGTACGCCGTACGCGGCGAGGCGGTGGGCGGCGTGCAGCTTGAGGGAGCGGGCGAGACCGCGGGTGCGCCACTGGCGCAGGACGCCGGTGTAGTCGACGTGGCAGGTGCGCGGGTCGTCGGTGGTGCGGGCGGCGGTGACGCCGACGATCCGGCCGGCGAACTCGGCCGTGAACACCCAGTCGGGGCGGCATCCCGCACCGGCCACCACCTCGGCGTACCAGCGGTCGAAGTCGGGGGGTGCGTCGGCGAATCCGGGGTTGTCGCCGAGGGTCTCGCGGTAGAGCTGGTAGAGCTGGAGGGCCGGCCTCGGGGCCGAGGTGGCCGCGAGCGTGCCGAAGCGGATGCCGGGCGGCGGGGCGGCCGGGGGGAGTGCGCCCAGCCGGGCGGTCGCGGCGCGGACGTGGGCGTCGACCCGGTGGCCGCGGTCGGCCAGGAGCCGGAGGAATTCGGGCCGGTCGTCGGGCAGTTCGCCGAGGAGGCGGTCCGCGCCCGCGCCGCGGGCCCACTGCTCCAGTGCGTCGGTGAGGGGCAGGAGCTGTTCGGGCGTGACGCCCGCCGAGCCGACGACGAGCGAGGCGACGTCGCCGGGCGGCGTCCAGGGTGCGCGCCAGGCGGTGGCGAAGGCCTGGAGCTCCCCGGCCGGCCCGGGCGACACGAGCCGGATCCGCCCGTAGCCGGTGAGCGGTCCGTCCGGGGTGCTGAAGAGGCTTCCGGAGGAGGGGAGTTGGGCGTCCTGCGCGCGGAGCTCGGCGGCGCTGACCGGCCTCGGCCCGGTGGCGGAGAGCAGCCGGGCGAGGGGCGGGTAGTCGTCGGAGGGCTGAAAAGGACGATGCGTCACAATGTGACATGGTACTGATCGGGGGGCGGCTCGGCGCGGCAACCCCGCACCTTTCGGAACTGCCGCGGTCCGGACGCGCCGCGGCTCGGGACCGGCCGGGCCGTCCGGACGGCCCGGCCGGTCCCGGTCGAGGGGTCAGAAGCGGACGATCCGCAGGTAGGAGGCGTCGCCGCGGGTGCCGGTGACGAACAGCGTGTGCCCGCCCGGGCCGACCGCCGCCGCGGAGATCCCGTCGAGGGCGAAGCCGGTCAGCGTCTCCGCCGGGACGGCGGCCGCCAGGCTATGGCAGCGCCGTGGCGCAGACGGGTCGGATCCGCCGCCCCCGGGCCCGTTGGGGTGCGATCCGGTCCGCGCGGCGACCAGGCAGGTTGCGTCGCGGCCGGAGCGGCGTGGACGAACGGCCCGCTGCCGGCCGGGGCCGGGCGGCCACCGTGGCCGGAGGTGCCGGGGTCCGGGGTCGTGTGAAGGGTCGGTGAATTGGCCTAAACCAATTCCATGATCCGTCCGGATGGCGGGACGCCCGCCGGGGAGCCTGCCGGGGCCTCCCCCCGTGCCACCCGCCGGGACTCCTGACGGTGCGGGGCTCGGGTGCTCCCGCGGCCGTCCGGTGATCTAGAGTGCTCGCCGCAGCCGTGCCGGCCGGTCGCGAGGGCGCCCGGCGGCCGGTGGTCGGAAGGGGGAGGCGTGGTCGAGGTCGTCGTCACGGACGAGGCCGGGCGGGGCGGGGGCGAAGTCGCCGACGAGGTGCGGGCGGCGGTGGCGGAGCTGGCCGGGCGGGTGGAGCGGCGTACCGGCCTCGGGCTCGGCCCGGAGTGCCACGTCCGGCTGCTCAATCCGGACGCCTACGCGCTGGCGCACGAGGCGCACGAGCGGCGGGTCGCCGCGGCACTGCTCGCAGGTGACCTGCTCCACGCGATCCCGGACCCGGTGCACCGGCGGCGGGTGAAGGCGGCTCTGCGTCTGGCGGACAGTGCGCATTCCGGTGCGTATTCCGCTGCGAACCGGACGTTCGGCTGCCTGCCGTCCAGCCGGGCCCAACCGGGGGCCGACGGCGGCTGCACGATCCTGCTCGCCCCGGCGCTGCTGCGCCGCAGCGCCGGGGCCGCGAGCCGGGACGCCGTCAGATCGGTCCTCGCCCACCAGCTCGTCCACCAGGCGCAGTTCCGGCTCTGGGGGCCGTCCCTGGTCCTCGACCTGCGGGTCGCGCACCTGACGCACCTGGCGTCCCGTGCCGCCGCGGGGGAGCGCCCGGATCTGAGTGCCGTCCTGGAGGGCCACGCGCGGTTCACCGCCAGGGAGCTGCTCGCGGCGGACTTCGTCGAGGAGCGGAAGGCCGGGCGGCTCGTGCGCCGGCTGTGGGGCCCGAGCCGGGGGCCGGCGCTCTACGACCGCGGCGAGGACTGCGTGCGGAAGGCGGTCGAGAGTGGCGTGACCGACCTGCCGGCCCGGCTGCGGGCCGATCCGGAGCTGGCCCCCGCCGCCCGCGAACTGGCCGACCCCGACTGCTGGGTGGCCCGCCTCACGGGTGCGGACGAACCGGTCCGCCCGGAGCCGGCCGGCTCCTGACGGTCCGCACGAGCGGCCTCGTCGGTCGGGCCGGGGACGGCCCGACCGGCGTGGCGGGTGGCGGGTTCGCCGAAGGCCGGCAGGCCGGTGTGGTCTGCTGGGTGGCGCCGCATCCGCACCCGTCCTTCCGGGAGGCCCACCGGTGCTCCGCCGATCCGCCGCCGTGCTGCTCGCCCTGTTGCTCGGGTCGGCGCTGGGCTGCTCCTCCGACGTCTCCGACGCCACGGGGGAGCCCTCGAACGTCCTCACGTTCGGCTCCGCCGCCGCCACCCCGGCCGTGACCGTCCGGGCCACGGTGGCCGACGGCCTGGCGTCGCCCTGGGGTCTGCTCGTCCTGCCCGACGGCGACCTGCTGGTCTCCGAGCGGGACACCGCGCAGATCCTGCGCATCGCGGCGAAGGACGGGACGAGGACGGTGGCCGGCACCGTCCCCGGCGTGGTCCCCGGCGGTGAGGGCGGCCTGCTCGGCATCGCGCTGTCGCCCGACTACGCCACCGACCACCTGGTCTACACGTACTTCAGCACCGCCGGGGACAACCGCATCGCCCGCCTCCCGTACGACCCGGCGCAGCCGGCCACCCAGCAACTCGGCTCCGTGGAAGTTCTGTTGACGGGCATCCCGCACGGGCCGCGGCACAACGGCGGGCGGATCGCCTTCGGCCCGGACGGCCTGCTCTACGCCGGCACCGGCGACAGCAGCAACAGCGCGCTCGCCCAGGACAAGGCCTCGCTCGCGGGCAAAATCCTGCGCCTCGCCCCGGACGGCACCCCCGCCCCCGGCAACCCGTTCCCGGGCTCGCCGGTCTACACCTACGGGCACCGCAACGTGCAGGGGCTCGCCTGGGATCCCCAAGGCCGGCTCTGGGCCTCGGAGTTCGGCCAGGACAACTGGGACGAGCTGAACCTGATCCGGGCCGGCGGCAACTACGGCTGGCCGGTCGTCGAGGGAGTCGGCGGCCGCACCGGGTACATCGACCCGGTGGTCCAGTGGCGCACCTCCGAGGCCTCCCCGAGCGGCATCGCCTACGCCGACGGCGGCATCTGGGTGGCCGCGCTGCGCGGCACCCGGCTCTGGCGCGTCCCGCTCGACGGCGACCACCCCGCCGGGGCCCCGCAGGAGTTCTTCACCGACGCCTACGGCCGGCTGCGCACCGTCGTCGCCGACCGGGACGGCACTCTGCTGCTGATGACCGACAACACCGACGGCCGCGGCGAGCCCAAGCCCGGCGACGACCGGATCCTGCGCGTCGCCGTGTCGTAGCGCGGCCCGGCAGCCCGGCAGCCCGGCGGCCCGGATGGCCGGGGCAGCCCGGCTGCCCCGTCACCCCGCCCTGCCGACCGCCGGGCTCGCCGTCACCTGCCGGTCAGCAGGCCCCGGACCAGCTCCGCCGTGGCGGCGTCCCGGGCGGCCGAGAACGGCAGCGCGTTGCCGCCCGCGAGGCGGAAGGGCGTGCCGGCGAGCGTGGTCTGGGCGCCGCCCGCCTCCGTGACGAGCAGCAGGCCGGCCGCGTGGTCCCAGGCGTTCTCCCAGCAGAAGGCCGTCGCGTCGAGCCTGCCGCGGGCGACGGCCAGGTACTCCAGCCCGGCGGAGCCGGCGCACGGCCGGGTGGTCACGCCCTCGGACCGCAGCCTCAGCAGGGCCCGCCGCTGCTCGGGCGCGGTGCGGTCCGGGCGCGAGGCGGCGATCTCGATCACCGCCCCCGGTTCGGGTGAACCGGCTTGCAGAGCAACGCCGTTGAGCCAGGCGCCGGCGCCCCGTACCGCGGTGGCGAACAGGTCGAGGGCCGGTGCGTACGTCCAGGAGGCCAGCACCTCGCCCCGGTCGGCCAGGGCGACCAGCGTGCAGAAGCCCGTCTCGCCGCGCACGAACGGCCGGGTGCCGTCGACGGGGTCGACGATCCACACCGGCCGGTCGCCCTCCAGCGCCGCGTACCGGGCCGGGTCCGCGTGCACGGCCTCCTCGCCGACCACGACCGAGCCCGGGAGCATCCCGGTCAGGGCCTCGGTCAGGTACTCCTCGGCGCGCCGGTCGGCGACGGTCACCAGATCGTGCGGGCCGGTCTTCGAGCTGATCTCGTCGGCGGAGAGGTGGCGGAACCGCGGCATGATCTCGGCGGCCGCCGCCTGCCGGACCACCTCCTCGACCCGGGCCGGACATTCGGTGAGAAAGCGCTCGTCGATCATCCGCCCATCAGACCATGCGCCCGGCCGGCCCGGCCCGGCGCAGCGCGGGGACGACCCGGCGGACGCGTTGTCAGAGTGTCCCGTTACGTTCCTCCCAGCAGTGATCAGCAGCTGGGAGGAGAGCGGCCGTGGCGTGGGTGGAAGCAGGAGTGGGCGGCTACCAAGTCGCGCTCGACGCGGAGGGCAAGGTGGTCTGCCGCAATGCGGCGGGCCGCCCGTTGAAGGCCGTCCCGTCGAAGCTGAACGACGATCCGGTGGTCACCGGGCTCCGGCAGCTCACGGAGTGGCTGGCCGCGCACCGGCGGAGCTGCCTCGACGACGTCGAGCGGTGGATGGTCCGCTCGCTGCCGGTGCCGGCCGCCGTGGTCACCGCCGTCTGGGCCGACGAGGCCTGGCAGGACGTCCTGCGGGACTTGGTGGTGACCGGCGCGGACGGTGAGGTCACCGGGTTCCTGCGCGGCGCCGACGCCGAGCGCGGGCTCGGCCTGGTCGACCTCGACGGCGACACCGTCCGCCTGACGGACGGCGAGATCCTGATACCGCACCCCGTCCTCCTGGAGGACTTGGACGAGCTGCGCGAGTTCGCGCTCGAACTCGGCGTCGCCCAGCAGGTGCAGCAGCTGTACCGGGAGGTCTGGCAGCGCCCGGCCGCCGCGGACGCGGCCGGCACCGAGACCACCCGCTACGCGGGCGGCCGCTACCGGGAGCTGCGCGAACTGCTCGGCCGCTGCACCCGGCTCGGCTACCGGGTGCGCGGCGGCCACGCCGTGCTGCCCGTGGTCGAGGGCGGGGCGGCACTGGAAGCCCGGGTCTGGGTGGGCGACTACTACGAGTACGACGCCTGCGAGACGGGCGCGCTCAGCTGGACGGGCCCGGACGGCAAGGTGCTGCCGCTCACCGAGGTCGGGCCGGTGGCCTGGTCCGAGGGCATGCGGATGGCCGCCGCGCTGCACGCCGGCCGCACGATCGAAGGGGAGGAATCCGCATGACCACCACCACCGGCCTGCCGACCGCCGCACGCACCGGGGCCGCCGCGACGGAGGAAGCACCCGCAGGCACCGCCACCGGCGCGGGCCGCACCGTGGACACCGGGCTGAGCGAGCGCCTGCTCGACGCCGGAGCGGTGCTCCCGGCCGGCACCCTGCCCGGCGCCGGGCAGCCCGACAGCCCCGCCGACGTGCTCACCGCCCGCAGCTACGCCCACCCGGTGCTCGACGGGCGCCGCATCGTCCGCCTGGTGCCGGGCGCGCTCGGCCCCGCCGAGGACCTCGCGGTCGAGTTCCTCGGCCTGAAGCCCGCCGCGGAGCCGGCCGAGGTCGGCCAGGTCCGCCAGGAGGCGCTCGGCTTCCCCGCCTGGGCGCTGGTCCACGACCCGGCCAACGGGCACCACGCGCTGGCCCTGGTCAAGGAGATGGAGCGGCTCGCCCGGCAGGCCAAGTCCAAGCCCGGGAACGCCAAGGACGGCTTCGACGAGCTCGCCGTGCGCCTCGGCCGCGCCGTGCCGCACTTCCTGCCCACCTTCTGCGAGGAGGTCGGCCGGATCTTCCTCGCCCAGGGCAACCAGACCTACGCCGCCGGCTACTTCGGCAAGGCCCGCGAGGCCGAGCGCACCCACAGCCTGACGGTGGACGAGGAGCGGCTGCGGGCCGTCTTCCTGGAGTTCGCGCTCGCCGGCGCCCTCACCGTCAAGTCGCTGCGCCAGTACGTCAAGGAGCTGAGCGGCCGGCTCGACCCGCTGACCGCCTGGCAGCGCTTCCGCCAGCTCTGCACCGAGCGTTCGGCGGCCGGCATGGCGCCCTACGCGGGCGTCGCCGAGGACGCCCGCGCGCTGATCAGGGCCGCCGGGCTGGACCGCGCCGAGCACGAGGCGGCACTGCTCGCCGAACTGCTCGCCTCGCCCGCCGTCGACCGGGCGCCCGGCGCGTTCTGGAAGTCCTGGCACGGCGCGGTGGTCGAACTCGGCCGCCGTGACGCCGCCGTCCGCGCCCGGCTGCTGGAGCTGCTGCCCGACCCGGCCGGCAGTGGTGACCAGAACGCCCAGGACGCGGCCTGGCTCGCCGTCCTCGCGGAGAGCGGCGCCGAGCAACTGCTCACCGGCGCCACCGAAGCCGGGGAGCCCGTACCCGGGGAGCCCGCGTCCGGCGAGTCCGCGTCCGGCGGCGCCGAGCCGGCCGCGGCCTGGCTCCAGCGCTGGACCGGCCACCTCGGCCGCGGCTGGCGCAACCACGGGATCAGTGCCGAGACGATCGCCCTCGTCACCCGGATGGCCGGGCGGCTGCGCGCCGACGGCGTCCCGGTCGACCTCTTCACCGGCCGCCGCGACAGCACCACCCGGATCGAGGTGCTCGACCTGCTGCTCGCCGAGGGCGTCCCCGTCGCCGACCCGGCCGCCGGCCTCTCCCTCGACCTCAAGGGCTGGGTGCGTGACTGCGGCCCCGGCAGCCGCACGCTCGCCGCGCTCGCCGCCGACCCGCGCTTCCGCCCCGTGCTGCGCGCCGCCGTCGCCGGTGCCTGGGACGCCGCCGAGACCAAGCAGGTGCCCGCCCTGCCGGTACTGCGCGAGCTCTTCGTCGAGTGGTCCGACGAACGCGCCGACGAGCTCTGCGCCGCCCGCGGCCTGGCGACCGCCGCCGCCCTGGTCCAGTCGCTGCGCTCCGCCCGGACGGCCGTCCGCGCCGAGAACCCGGCCGCCGCCGAGCGGATCGCCGGCCTGGACGTGGCCGGCCTGCTCGCCCGGACGCTGCGCAACGGCATCCTCGACGAACTCGGCTGGCCCGCCCTGGAGGAGGCGCTCGGCCGGCTCGGCGTGGAGCGCGACGAGGCCCCGGGCGGCCCGGCCGGCCGGAACCTCCCCGAGGGCCTGCACCTGGAGGAGGCCTGGCCGCACCTGATCCTGGCCCGCGGCACGGAGGCCCTGGTGGTCGGCCCGCAGGGCATCCTGCTGGAGCACACCCTGCGCATCCCCGACCCGCTGGAGCGGTGGCAGCGGCCCAGGCTCCGCTACGTCGACGGCGAACTGCTCGTCGCCTGGTACCGGGAGGGCAAGCAGCACGCCTACTGGTCCGGCCGCCCCGCCGAGACCTTCGAGCTCGGCGGCGAGACCGTCGTCCGCTACTACGGCGGCGACGACGCGCCCGGCGACCCGTCGCTCCCGCTGTCCGGCGGCGGGCGCAGCACCGGCGAGCGCCCGCTGCACGCCGGCGACACCCGGATGCCCCCCGAGCACCCGGTGCTCGGCGACGGCACCGGCCACTGGACCGTCCGGCACGGCCACAACGGCGCCGTCCTGACCGAGCTGGACCCGACCACCGGCACCCTCGGCCGCGCCGCCGAGCCGCCCCGGATCGCGGCCACCGCGGCGGCCGGCCGGCTGAACGCCGACCGGGCCAGGCTGCTGCCGATGCAGCCCGGGCTGGAGGCCAGCCCGCTCGGCACCGACGGTGCGGCGCTCGGCAGCTGGGTCCGGGTCGACGGAGTCCGCGTCACCACCGGGACCGCCGACGGCTCCACCTTCGTCCTGAACGGCACCGGCACCTTCCACCGGAGGTTCCCCGCGGGCCGGCTCACCCTGCCCGGCGGCGGCCACCCCCTGGTCGTCGAGGACCACGGCGCCCTCACCCTCGCCCTGCCCGACGCCACCCCTGCCGCCGCCCCGGCCGGTGCCACCGTGGTCGGCGAGGACACCGTCGGCCTGCGCGTCTGCCGCCCCGGCGGGCTGGACGCCGCCGGTACCGCGCTCGTCCCGCCGCTCACCCACTGGCACGCGCTGCGGCCGCGCGACGAGGAGGGCTCGCACCTCCTGCGCGCCCTCACCGACGAGCAGGCCGCCCGGCTGATCGACGCCGCCTGGCCGGTGGACACCGAGCCGGTCGCCGCCGACGAGCAGCGCTGGCTCACCGTCCAGGGCACCCGCCGGCTGCTCGCCAACGGCAAGAAGGCCCGCCACCGGGTGCCCGTCGCCGCCGTCGGCGAGGCCCTGCCGGGCATCGGCCACCCGCTGCTGCGCGCCGGCGTCGCCGGGCACGCCCGGGCCGCCGTCGACCTGCTCGACCGGATCGCCCGCTTCCTCCCGCAGCCCGAGGCCGAGGCCCGGGCCGAGGCCGGCTCGGCCGGCCGGCCGGCCGAGCACCGGCCCCGGCACGGCACCGACGCCGAGCTCCACGAGGCCGTCACGCTCCTGCTGCCCGGCGTCCAGGGCTTCGGCCGCAGCTGGGACCGGTCCACCAACTGGCGGGTCCTCAACAACCTCCGTGCGGTCTCCGCCGTCGTCGCCGCACCGCCCGAAGCCACCGGCGACGGCTGGACGGCCCCGCTGCGGATCGCCCTGCACGGCGAGGAGGAGCACCACGGCTGGCTGCACCTGCTCGGCCGGCTCGGCACGGCCGCCTACGGCGCGGCCGCGCCGCTCACCTCCGCGGAGGTGCGGGCGTCGATCGCCGTGCTCTTCACCGAGCTGGCCGACTCCTCGTTCGTCGACCGCGGCGCCACGGTGCGCGAGATCCTGCTGACCGAGCCGCTCTTCGCCACCGCTGCCACCACCAACACCGGCTCTGCCACCGACGGCCGCAAGCACGAGGCGCGGGCCGGCCAGGTCTGGCGGCACGGCGACCGCACCGTCGTCATCCTCGGCTGCCGCCACCACGAGGACGACCGGGCCCACTGGCTCGCCGTCGACCACGACCCGAGCGGCGCCTTCGGCCCGGTCGCGCACTTCGGCGGCTCGGCCGAGCGCGTCGTCCGGGAGAGCCGCTCCGCCGACTGGCTGCGGAGCTTCGCCGGCCTGCTCACCGAGCGCGGCGCCCTCACCCACCGGGCCGAGGCCGCCGCCGACCTCGGCGCGCGCACCGGCATCGGCACCACCCGCGCCACCCTCCTGCTCAGCCCCACCACCGCCCTCGTCCAGTGGTACGGCACCCCGCTGCCCGCCGAGCAGCTCAAGGAGTACGGCCTCAAGGCCGCCGAGGCCCGGGCCGCCCGGGACTGGCTCCGCGGCCGCGACCGCACCGGCCTCGCCGAGGCCTGGGCCGCCCTGGTGCCCGCCGACCCGGCGGCGCTGTGGACGGACGGCCCCGACACGGTGGCCGGCGCCCGGCGCTGGACGGAGCACTTCGGACAGCTCGTCACCCTCCCCGAGGCGGCCCAGGCGACGGTCAGCGGCGCGAGCGTCGAGCGCATCGAGGAGGTCCTCAACGCCCCCCGCACCACCTGGCTCCACCGCACCACCCGCCACGCCCTCGCCCCCGGCAAGGACGACGGCGCGCTGCGGCTGCTCCCCGACGACCCGGCGGGCCTGCCCGACAACAGCGCGATCAGCCAGACCGTCGAGGCCCTGCGCTGGCTCGCCTACCACCTGCCGCACGAGGGGCCGCTGCGCCCGCTGCTGCCGCCGGCCGTCGCCGCGTTGCGCGCCCGGCTCACCGACCCGGAGCTGCTGCTGGACTTCGGGCTCAGCCACACCGCCAAGGGCAAGCTGCTGACCCCGGTGCTGCGCGCGCACTTCGGGCTCCCGGCCGAGGGCGGCGCCGACCCGGACGGGCTGGTCCGCTGCGGCGAGGCCCTCGTCCTCGCTCCCAACAGCGACGGCCAGGAGCAGGCCTGGCTCCGCCCGGCCGGCCTCACCGGCGCCGAGGACCCGCTGCTGCCGCTGCTCGACGGACTGGCCGGCAACTACTGGTTCAGCAGCGAGTGGCCGGCCCTGGCGACGGTGCTCGGCGACGAACTGGACCGGCTGATCGCCCTGCCCGCGCCCGCCGCCGGGCAGACCGCTGGCGGGCAGACCGCTGCCGGGCAGACCGTCACCGGGCAGACCGCCGCCGGCGCGGCGGACCCCGAGGTCTCCTGGCCGCACCACCCGGTGCTCAGCGTGCCGGGTGTCGTCGCCGACGTCGCGAAGGCGTACGGCCTCGGCGAGGACGCCGCCGCGCTCTACCTCCAGCTGCTCGCCCTGCCCGATCCGACCGACCGCAACGTCGCCCGGTGGACGGGCTGGAAGCCCGCCCGGCTGAAGAAGGCCCGCGCCGAACTCGCCGCGGCCGACGGCCTGGTGCTGGAGGCCAAGCGAGCCCGGGCCGGCCGCACCCTCTTCCTGCCCGGCGGCTGGCAGGAGGCCAAGGCCCCCGGCCTGCCGGTCGAGACGTGGAAGGCCGCGCTGTACAGCCTGCCCACCCACCGAGCCGTCCTGCCGCCACTGTCCGTCCCGGAGCTGTTCGCCCGGGCCTGGCAGCGCGTCACCGACGGGGACGTGCCCGGCTACGAGGAGCTCCGGACCGGCAAGCGCAGGAAGGCCCGCACATGAGCACCGGCAGTACCGGAAGTACCGCCGGCACCGGAAGTACCGTCACTGCCGCCCCCGACGCCGCCGCCGCGACCGCGGCCGGCCCCGCCACGACCACCGAGGACCGCACCGTGCGCCAGATCGTCCCGCCGGAGGAGAAGTACGCCGCCGAACTGGAGTTCCTGGCCGCGTACGACACCGGCCCCCGCCCGCCGGGTTGGCGGCTCACCCCGCGTGCCGTGGTCACCTTCGTCCGGGGCAGTGACGGCGAGAAGCTCAAGGCGGGGCGGAAGAGCCTCGTCATCGAGCAGAAGTTCGTCGGCGAGCGGGCGCTGGTCGAGCGCTGCGTCGTCACCCTCGCCGGTGAGCGCGGCCTGCTGCTCGTCGGCGAGCCCGGCACTGCCAAGTCGATGCTCTCCGAGCTGCTCGCCGCCGCGGTCTGCGGCACCAGCGCACTGACCGTCCAGGGCACCGCCGGCACCACCGAGGACCAGCTCAAGTACGGCTGGAACTACGCCCTGCTGCTCGCCAAGGGCCCCAGCCGGGAGGCCCTGGTGCCCTCGCCGGTGCTCACCGCGATGACGGCGGGCGCCGTCGCCCGGGTCGAGGAGGTCACTCGCTGCCTGCCCGAGGTGCAGGACGCCCTGGTCTCGCTGCTCTCCGAACGGCGCATCGCCGTACCGGAGTTGGCCGGCAGCCCGGACGGTCAGCTGCACGCCGCCGCCGGGTTCACCCTGATCGCCACTGCCAACCTGCGGGACAAGGGCGTCAGCGAGATGTCCGCCGCGCTCAAGCGGCGGTTCAACTTCGAGACGGTCGGCCCGATCGGCAGCCTCGCCGCCGAGGTGGAGCTGGTCCGCCGTCAGTCCACCGTCGCCGTCGCCCGGGCCGGTGCCCCGTACGCGGTGGACGACGCGGTGCTGGAGGCGCTCGTCACCGCCTTCCGGGACCTCCGCACCGGTCGTTCCACCGAGGGCTGGGACGTCGAGCGGCCGTCCACCGTGATGAGCACCGCCGAGGCCGTCTCGGTGGCCACCGCCCTCGGCGTCTCGGCCGCCTACCTGCCCGACGGCGGGGACCTGCTCGCCCGGCTGCCCGGCCAGCTGATCGGTGTCGTCCGCAAGGACGACCCGTCCGACGCCGCGCGGCTGCTCGGCTACTGGGACGGCCCGGTCCGCCGCCGGGCGGAGCAGGGCGCCGGCACCTGGCGCACCCTGTGGGACCTCCGCGCGGCGCTGGAGGCCTGAGGCGATGACGACGAGCAGCGCGGGCACGCCCCGCGGCGCGACGCCCGGCGACCCGGCCGGCCGGCCCCACACAACCGGCGGACCGGACACCGGCGGACCGGACAGCGGCGGGCCGGACACCGGCGGACGGGGCGGCGGCGACCGGGCCGGCCGGTCGGACGGCGGTGACCCGCGCGGTGCGGTGACGGAGGAGGCGGACCGGCTGGCCGCCTCGGGGGCCCGCACGCCCGGCCCGTACCTGATCGGGGTGCGGCACCACGCGCCCTCGCTCAGCGCGGTCGTGCCCGCACTGCTCGACGCCGCCCGGCCCGATGTGGTCCTGGTCGAGCTGCCCGCCGAGTTCCAGCCCTGGCTGGGCTGGCTGGCCGACGACGCCACCCGGGCCCCCGTGGCGCTCGCCGCCGCCCCCGGCGGGCCCGAGGAGCGGGGCGGCGGTGCCTCCGGTCTCGCCTTCTACCCCTTCGCGGACTTCTCCCCGGAGCTGGCGGCACTGCGCTGGGCCCGGCGCAACGGCGTCGAGACGGTGGCCTGCGACCTTCCGCTCGCGCACCGGGGGCAGCCGCGCCGCCCGGCCGACCGGCCGGGCGAGGACGGCCCCGACGTCGCCGAGGCCCAGGCCGGCCCCGGCGTCGCCGACGCGCTGCGCCACCGGCTCACCGGGCGGGCCGACGACGACGACCTCTGGGACCGCCTGGTCGAGACGGCCGCCCCCGGCTCCGCCCCGGAGGCCGTCCGGCGCGCCGCCCTGCTCGTCGGCTGGGCCCTGCGCCGCGACGCCGCCGACGGCCCCGGCGTCGACCCCTACGACCTGCGGCGCGAGGCCTGGATGCGGGCCCGGATCCGGGCCGCCGCGGCCGGCGGGCGCAAGGTCGCCGCCGTGGTCGGGGCCTTCCACGCGCCCGCGCTGCTCGACCCGGCGGACGCGGACGGCGGAGACCCCGACGCCGACGCCGACGCCGACGCCGTCACCGGTCCGGGCACCGCCACCGGCTCGGTGGACGAGCCCGCCCGGCTGCCGGACGACGGCCACGTCGTCTCGCTGATCCCCTACACCTACCCCCTGCTCGACGCCCGCTCCGGCTACCCGGCCGGCATCCGCGACCCCGAGTGGCAGCACACCGTCCTCGACGCCGGCGGCGACCCGGAGCGCCTCGCCGCCGCGCTCACCCACACCGCCGTCCGGATCTGCGAGGCCCTGCGCACCCAGGACCACCCCGCCGGCCCCGCCGACGCCCGGGAGATCGTCCGCCTGGCCGGAGACCTCGCCCGGCTGCGCGGCCTCGCCGCTCCCGGCCGCGGCGAACTCGTCGAAGCCGTCCAGACCGTCCTCGCCCAGGGCGAACCGCTCGGCCGGGGCCGGGCCGTCGCCCGCGCGCTGGAACGCGTCCTGGTCGGCACCCGCACCGGCCGGGCCGCTCCCGCCGCCCCGCGCAGCGGCCTCGCCCCCGCCGTCGAGGCGGTGCTCACCGAGCTCGGCCTCCCCGGCCCTGCCGACACCGCCGAGGCCGCCCCGCGGGAACTGCGGCTCGACCCGCTGCGCTCGGCCCTCGACCGCCGCCGCGAACTGCTCCTGCACCGCCTCACCGCCTGCGACATCCCGTACGCCGAGCCGGTCGCCGGCACCGGCGCGGGCGGCACCGAGACCCTCGGCACCCGCTGGCGCGTCCGGTGGACCCCGGCGACCGCCGCCATGCTCACCGTCGCCGGCACCCGCGGGGTCACTGCGGCCCAGGCGGCCGAAGGCGCCCTCCGGGAACGCCTGCGCCGCGAGGAACAGGCCGACGGCCCGACCCCCGGCGACGTCCTCGCCGGCCTCACGGCGGCCGCCGCCTGCGGGCTCCCCGCCCTCGCGGACACCCGGCTGGCCCAGCTCACCGCCGTGCTGCCCGGGGCGGCCGGCCTGCCCGAACTCCTCGACGCCCTCGCCCTCCTGGACCGCCTCCGCGCGGGCCACGTCCCCGGCCTCGCCCCGCACCTGCCGGGCGACGCGGGGGAGCCCGGCTCCGCCGAGCAGGCCGAAACGGCGGCCGGCGCGGGCGCCGCGGCCCGCGCCGGAGCGCTCGCGGCCGCGTCGGAGCTGCTGACCGTGGCGGCGGTGCGCCAGCTGGAGGGGCTGGGCGGATCGGACGATCCGGCCGACGCCCGCGCCCTGGTCGAGCTGGCCCGCCGCGCCGACCGCTCGGGCGGGCTGCGACTCGGCCACACCCTGGCCGAGCTCGCCGATGCCGGAAGCCCGATGGTCCGCGGCGCGGCAGGTGCGGTGCGGGTGCTGCTCGGGCAGGACGGCCCGGCGGCGTTCGGCGGCCGGGCGGCCTCCTGGATCGACGGCGCCACCGGCCCGGACACCCGGCAGGCGCTCGGGCGTTCGCTCGTCGGGCTGCTCACGGCCGCCGAGGGGCTCTTCGCCGCCGCGCCGGAGGCGCTGGAACCGGTGCTGGAGCGGATCACCACGCTCACCGACGCGGGGTTCCTGGACCGGCTGCCCGCCCTGCGCGGCGGCTTCGACACCCTCGGCCCGGCGGCCCGCGACCGGCTGCTGACCCTCGTCGAGGAACGCCTCGGCACCCGCCTGCGCGCCCTGCCGGACAGCGTCGCCCCCGCGCTGCTCGCCGACTGGGCCCGCGCCGACCTGGCGGCACGGGCCGCCCTCGGCCGCCGCGGCCTGCTCCCGGCGGCGGACGCCGGGCTCGCGGACACCGGGCCCGCCGTCCGCCACGACCGCGGCCGGCACCCTGACCAGAGCTCCGACCAGAGCTCCGACCAGCACCCTGAAAAGCGCCCGGACCACGACCGCGACCACGACCGCGACCACGTGCTGGCCCCGGCCGAGCGCTGGCGGCTGCTGCTCGGGCGGCCGGGCACCGCCGGCTTCGGCGGCCGGTCGGCCCGGCTGGCGACGGCCCTCGACGAGCTGTACGGGACGGGACACGGCGAGGGCTCCGGCCCGGGGCTGGACGGCCGGGGCGGAGCCGGCGGCAACCGCGGCGGCCGAGAGGCGCCCTACCCGGGCGTACGGGAGTGGGGCGAGGAGCTGACCGCGCTGTTCGGGCCGGGCATCCGCGAGGAGGTGCTGGCGGCCGCGCTGGAACACGGCCGGACCGATGCGCTGGAGGCCATCGACCCGGGCGCCGTCCGGCCGTCCGTCGACCTGCTCCGCGCCGTGCTCCAGCACGCCGGCGGACTGCCCGAGGCCCGGATCGCCGGGCTGCGGCCGCTGGTGCGCCGTCTGGTGGACGAGCTGACCCGCGAGCTGGCCACCCGGCTGCGCCCGGCGCTGACCGGCATCAGCGTCCCGAGGCCGAGCCGCCGCCCGGGTGGCGGGCTGGACCTCGACCGGACGATCCGGGCCAACCTCGCCACCGCCCGCCCGGCCGCGGACGGCCGCGGCCCGGTGATCGTGCCCGAGCGGCCGGTCTTCCGGACCAGGGCCCGCAAGGCCGCGGACTGGCGGCTGATCCTGGTCGTGGACGTCTCCGGGTCGATGGAGTCCTCCACCGTGTGGGCGGCGCTGACCGCCTCGATCCTGGCCGGGGTGCCCGCGCTGAGCACCCACTTCGTCGCCTTCTCCACCGAGGTGGTCGACCTGACCGAGCGGGTCGAGGACCCACTCGGCCTGCTCCTGGAGGTCCGGATCGGCGGCGGTACGCACATCGCGGCCGGGCTGAAGTACGCCCGTGAGCTGGTGACGGTGCCCTCCCGGACGCTGGTCGCGGTGATCAGTGACTTCGAGGAGGGCGGCCCGATCGGCGGGCTGCTGACGCAGACCCGGGCGCTGGTCGATGCCGGCTGCCACCTGCTCGGCTGTGCCGCGCTGGACGACACCGGGACGGCGCGTTACTCGAAGGCGGTCGCGGGCCGACTGGTCGCGGCCGGGATGCCCGTGGCGGCGTTGAGCCCGCTGGAACTGGCCCGCTGGGTGGGGGAGAAGGTCCGATGACGAGTCCTACGGGAACCGGCGGCAGCGCCTGGCCCGCCGTGCGGCCGGACGTGGTCGCCGAGGTGGTGGCGGGGCTGTCGGCCCGGCTGCAGAAGCGGCTGGACGGTGCGGCGGCCAAGCTGGCCGAGCGGCCGGTGGAGCCCTCCGGCGACGACTGGCTGGTCGCGGTGGACGAGGAGACCCGGCTGGTCCTGCACGCACCCGGCGGGGTGATCACCGACGCGGCCGGCGTGCGCTGCGGCTGCCTGCTCGCGCCCGCCTGCGTGCACCGGGCGGCGGCAGTGATGGTCTGCCGCCTCGCGGACGCCGGGCCCGAAGCCGGGCCCGAAGCCGGGCCCGAAGGTGGGCCCGAAGGTGGGCCCGAAGGTGGGCCCGACGCCGGACCGGGCCCTGCCTCGGCGGCCGGGCCCGCAGCCGCCGCCCCGGCTGCTCCGGCTACCGCGTCGGCCGCCCCGGCCGCCCCGGCCGCCGGCCCGACCGCCGCCGAGCAGGCGGCCGTCCGACAGCTCCACCGGGCGGCCGCCGCCGTCCTCGCGGCCGGGACGGGCGGGGCGGGCGCCGTCCTCCAGGCGGAGCTGCTCCGGGCCGGGCACCGGGCCCGCCTCGCCGGTCTGTACCGGCCGGCCGCGGCGGCCGTGGCGGTGGTGACGCGAGTCCGGGCGGCACGCTCGGGCGAACCGGACCACCGCCTCGCCGACCTGGCCACCGCCCTGCGCGAGCTGCTGGAGCTGACCACCGCGCTCGGCCCGGCCGGAGCGGACGAGGCCCCGTCGGCGGCCCGCACCGCCGAGCTGCGCGGCACCGCCCGGCAGGCTTATGCGGAGGCGGGCGGGCTGCGCCTGTACGGGCTGTTCACCGAGCCGGTGCTGACGGCCACCCATGCGGGTGTGCTCAGCTGGGCGGTGGACGCGACCGGGAGGCTGAGCACCGTCGCGGAGGTCATGCCGCACGCCGATCCGACGGCCGCCGCCCCGCAGGCGGTCGGCGCCGGGAACCGGGCCGTCCGGCTGGGGGACGCGCTGCTCAGCCACCGCGAGTTCGGCCGGGCCGGGCTGGCCGTGCAGGGGGCCACCAGGTCGGCGGCCGGGCGGCTCGGCGCGGGCGCCTCGGTGAAGGCCGTCCGGGCGTCCGGCGTGGCCTGGACGGCGGAGCCGGTCGCCGGGCTCTGGGCGGAGCCGCCGGCCGCGCAGGTGGCGCGGGCGCTGGCGGCGGCGGCGCTGCCGTACGAGAGCCGGCCGGCCGGGAGCGACCTGCTCTTCCTGGACGTCACGCTGCTCGGGGCCGCGCCGTACGGGCCGGCCGGGGTGCCGCAGCTGCTCGCCGACTGCGCCGGCCTGGTGGTCGCGCTGCGGCCCGCGCACGACCACCCGGGCCTGGCCCACCGGGGCAACCTGGCCCTGCTCGCGACGGCGCCGGGCCTGCGGCTCCGGGTGGTCGGCCGGCTGGAGCGTGCGGCCCGCCCCGAGCTGCGCCTGCTGGCGATCGGCACCCCGCCGGGTGGCCCGGGGGCGGGCGAGCCGGCCCTGGCCCTGCCGGGGGACCGGGCGGACCGGGTCAATCTGGGCCTGGAGCGGATGCAGACCGCGGACCTCACCCTGCCGGCGGACGCAGCGCCCCCCGCCCCTGTACTCGCATCGCCGCCCGCAGCTCCTGCCGGGCCCCAGGCACCCCAGGCACCCCAAGTGTCCGAGCCACCCGAGGCGCCCGTGCACCTGCTCACCCGCCGGGTCGAGCAGGCGGTGACCGGCGGGCGGCAGGCGCTCGCGCTGGGGGCCGGGACGTCGGCGGCCGACGCGGTGCAGCTGCGGGCGGCCGGCCTGGCCACGGGGGCGGCCCTGTTGGACGGGTTGCGGGCGACGGCACAGGCCCGGCCGCGGGATGTCTTCGGCCGGGTGGTGGCGGACGACCACGACGCGTTCGCCGCTGCCTGGCTCGCCGCGGCCTGCTACGGCGAGGAGCTGGCCTCGGCGCTCTGCGCGGGCGGCTGGGCGCGGCAGGAGTGCGAGGAGGGGCAGGAGGGCCAGGCAGTACCGGCGGCGCGGTGACCGGAGCCATGGCGGGCGGGCATGGCAGGCATGAGAAGAAGTACTTGCACAGGCAGGTAAACGGCGCCGAGTGGCATACTTGACGGACGGGAGACGTCGGACCGGCCGGACCGGCACGGTCGTCGCACCGGGGTCGGGACGGCGAAGCCCCGGTCGGACACGGGACCGGTCCGGGCAACCGCGACGGGGCCGGGAGGAGAAGGTCGAGCATGGGTATCCACGACGATGCCGCCGAGGTCCGCGCCAGCGGGTGGCGCACGCTCGCCGCGCTGCACGGGCTGATCGACACGGCGCTGGAGAAGGCGCTGCAGACCGAGCACCAGCTCTCGGTGGTCGAGTACACCGTGCTGGACGCGCTGTCCCGGCAGGACGGCTGGCACATGCGGATGCAGCAGCTGGCCCGGGCGGCGGCGCTGAGCAGCAGCGCGACCACCCGTCTGGTGACCCGCCTGGAGGGCCGTGGCCTGCTCGGCCGCTACCTCTGCGCGGACGACCGGCGCGGCATCTACACCGAGCTGACCCCGCAGGGCCGCGAGCTGCTCCGGGTCGCGCGGCCGGTGCACGACGCGACCCTGGAGGCGACGTTGGTGCGGGCCACCGAAATCCCGGAGCTGGCCCCGCTGGTGCAGGCGCTGGAGGACTTGGAGCTCACCCCGGCCGCTCCGGCCACCGCCTGAGCGGATCCCCGTCACCGGCTCCGGGCGCCGCACGCGCGGAGCCCGGTTCCGGGGATGCGGCGCCCGGAACCGCTCACGCAGCCCCGGGGGGCGGGAGGCCGGCCCGGCGCGCTCAGCGCCGTGCGGCCAGGGCGTCGCGGTGCACGCGGTCCAGCAGCGCGAGCAGCAGCTCCTTGCTGGAGGCGCGCTCACGGACGTCGCAGAACACGACCGGGACGCCGGAGTCCAGGTCGAGAGCGCGGCGGACGTCATCGGCCGAGCTGTCCTGCCGCCCGTGGAAGCAGTTGACGCCGATCGCGAACGGGATGCCGCGCTGTTCGAAGAAGTCCACGGCGGCGAAGCTGGACTCCAGCCGCCGGGTGTCGGCCAGCACGATCGCGCCGAGCGCGCCCAGGGCCAGGTCGTCCCACATGAACCAGAAGCGGAACTGGCCCGGTGTGCCGAAGAGGTACAGCACCAGCTCGTCGTGGATGGTGATCCGGCCGAAGTCCATCGCGACGGTGGTGGTGGACTTGCCCTGGACACCGTCGAGGCTGTCGACCCCGATGCTGGCCCGGGTCATCCGTTCCTCGGTCTGCAGCGGCTCGATCTCACTGACCGAGCCGACCATGGTGGTCTTGCCGACGCCGAAGCCACCGGCAACGAGGATCTTGACCGCGCCCGGCACCAGGCTCTGGGTCGTCAATTCGGGTCTCCTGGAAGGGAACTGGAGGCTCGGGGCGAGTGGCGGCCCCGCCGGTCAGAGCCGGCGGACGCCCTCGATCACGGCCTGGATCAGCGAGATGTCCGGCGCTTCGGCGAGCTGGACGGGCGCCCGGGTGAGGATCATCCGGGCCTCGGCGAGGTCGTCCAGCAGGACCTTGACCACGCTCACCGGCAGGTCGAGGCTGGCCGCGATCTCGGCCACGGCCAGCGGGCGTTCGCGGCAGAGGTCGATGATCGCGGCCGGTTCGGGCGTCAACCGGGTGGTGTCCGTGCGCGGGTCGGCGGTGACCACCAGGGTGATCAGCGCGAAGCCGTCACGGACCGGGCCGGTCCGCCCGTTGGTGATCGCGTAGGGGCGGACCAGGTGGCCGGCGTCCTTGTCGAAGAACCAGGCCTCGTCGGCGTCGGCGGTCACGCACCGCCGCCCACGCCGACCTGGCCGGCGTCGCTGCGCGGCGCCGCGGTGAGGTACTGCCCGACCTGCTTGACCAGCATGTTGATCTCGTAGGCCATCAGGCCGGCGTCGACCAGTTCACTGGTGAGCACGGCGAGGCGGGCGCCCTGGCCGGCCGTGGTGACGAACAGGAACAGCTGGTCCATCTCGATCACCGTCTGCCGGACCCGGCCGCCGTTGAAGCGGTGGCCGGCGCCGCGGGCGAGGCTCTGCAGCCCGGAGGCGACGGCGGAGAGGTGCTCGGCGTCGGCGCGGTCCAGACCCCGGGAGAGGCCGACCAGGAGGCCGTCCTCGGAGAGGACGATGGCGTGCCGGGTCTCCGGGACCCGCGCCACCAGCTGGTCCAGCAGCCAGTTGAGGTCGCGCTGGGTGTCGGTGTGCTGCGTCATCACTGCTGTTCCTTAGCTGCGGAAGGTGCGGCCGGTGCAGGGGAGGCGGCCGGTGCGTCCGAGTCGGTGGCCGCCGCGCGGGCGGTCCGGGTGCCGCGCTGGATGGCGGCCATGGTGGCGCGGGAGCGCTGCGGCGAGGGGTCGCCGGTGCCGGCCGCGCCGGGGCCGCCCGTCGGCGCACCCGCCGGGGCGGCCGGCGGCGTGGCAAGTGGCGTGGTGGGGAGGGCGGCCGGGGGCGGCAGCAGGGCGCCGGGGGCGTTGGCCTCGCGCAGCTGCTCCGCGAGGCTGGCGTTGCGTACCCGCTGCGGCAGGACGCGCGGGGTGCGCAGCTCACCGTCCGGGCCGTGCTCCAAGTGGTCCTCCTGCGCGCGTTCGTGGGTGGGCGCTCCGGCGTCGGCCGGGTGGCTCTCCACGGCGCCGGCGGGCGTTCCGGTGCCGGTGGGTGCTCCGGCGCCGGCCGGGGCGAGGCCGGCGGCCCCGCCCGTGAGGACGGCCGGGTCACCGGCCGCGTCGTACGGCCGCGGCAGCGCGGGCCGGGGGACGACGACCGCGCCGGGCAGCCCGGGGATCTCCGCGCCCACCGCCAGGCCGCCGTTGGTGAATCCGCCCTCGCCCCGGGCGGCACCGTCCCCGTACGGGTCGTCGCCGAACTGCGGCGCCCCGTACGGCGAGGTGCCGTACTGGCTGCCGCCGTACTGGGCGATCAGCTCACCGATCAGGACGGCGCCGTCGTCGGCCCCGCCCGCTCCGGCGGCTCCGGCCGGGGCGGCCGGCGCGGGGGCGTCGGCCTCGGCGGGCGCGCCGCCGAGCGCCGAGGGCCCGTTGCCCAGCAGCCCGCCGAGCACACCGGCCAGCGCGCCCGACAGCTCCTCGTCGATCTCGCCGAGCCCGCCGTCGACGGTCTGCTCGACCTCGGGCGCGGGCGTCCGGGTGACCCGGGCGCCGGACGGCAGGCCGGGCACCGAGGCGGGCTGCTCCGCCAGCTCCAGCAGCACGGCCGGCACCAGCACCACGGCCCGCGTCCCGCCGTACGGGGAGGGGCGCAGGGTGACCTGGACGTCGTGCCGGGCGGCCAGCCGGGCGACCACGAAGAGGCCCAGCCGCAGGTCGTCGCCGAGCGCGGAGACGTCCAGCTCGGGCGGGTTGGCGAGGTAGTCGTTGAGCCGCTCGTACTCCTCCTCGGTCATGCCGAGGCCGCGGTCCTCGACCTCGACCGCGAGGCCCTTCGGGACTTCCTGCGCGGAGACCTGCACCTGGGTGTACGGCGGGGAGAAGGTGGTGCCGTTCTCGATCAGCTCGGCGACCAGGTGGATGACGTCGGCGACGGCCTGGCCGCTCAGCGAGGCGCGCGGCACGCCCTGGACGACGACCCGGGAGTAGTTCTCGGTCTCCGAGACGGCGCTGCGCAGCACGTTGACCACGGGCACGGCGTTGCGCCAGCGCCGGGCGGGCAGCGCGCCGCCGAGGATGACCAGGTTCTCGGCGTTGCGCCGCATCCGGGTGGCCAGGTGGTCCACCGCGAACAGCTCGCGCAGCAGCTCGGGCTCCTCGTGCTCGCGCTCCAGCGCGTCCAGCATGCTGATCTGGCGGTGGATCAGGATCTGGGTGCGGCGGGCGATGTTGAGGAAGACCTTCTTCGTCCCCTCGCGGCCCTGGGCCTGGTGGACGATGGCGGCGAGGGCGGCCTGCCGGACGGCGGCGAGGCCGTCGGCGGTCTGCTGGACCTCGTCGCCGACGCGCCGGGAGGGGGCCCAGGCGGGCGGTGCGGGTACGGACTCCCCGGCCTGCAGCCGGCCGACCACCGAGGGGATCTCCCGCTGCGCGAGCGCGAGGGTGTCGGCGCGCAGGCCCGCGAGGCGGGCGGAGAGCATGCCGGCCAGCCGCACCCCGCGGATCAGGGTCCAGAGCAGCAGGACGACGACGACGGCGCTGACCGCCAGTACGGCGGTGCGGTGTCCGGAGTCCTGCAGCAGGTACGCGGCGTAGCCCCAGGCGGCGCCGAGGCCGAGGCAGGGGACCAGTACGAGGGCGAGGAGCGAGCCGCGGAGAGAGCCGGACCGGCCGGCGCGGTGGCCCGTTCGGGGGCCCGATATGCCTGGCATCTGATTCCTTGTTCCTGGGCCGAACGGCGGGATCGCCCGTGTGCGGTCCGGCCGGGGCTTCGGGGGAGCCACGGCCGGCGGTGTCCGGAGGGGATGCCGGACGGGGTGACGAGGTGTCACCGTCCGGACGGGTGCAGCACGGCCGCCGACTGCAGGGCACGCTACCAGTCCCAGGTGGCCCTATCGCAACATCAACTGACGATATGTGAACGGGTGATGACCTGGCCGTCCGACGCCCGCAGGGTGTGCGGACGGCGGATCGCCGCTGGTCAGCGGGAATGCCCGGAACGGCCGACGGCCTCCCGGGGACCGAGGACCGGTTTCCGGAAAGCCGTCAGGAACAGGTCAAACCCGCCACGTCCCGCGAGGCCCCCGCAAGGCCTCCGCAAGCTCTCCCCGGGCGGCGCACCCCCGGGGCGGAGGGGCGCCGTCCGGGGGCGTCGCGGCCCGATCGGCCGGCCCGTTCGGTTCGGACCGTTCGGTCGGCTCGTTCAGCCGGCGAGCGGCATGTGCAGCAGCGAGGCCCCCGCCGTCTGCCCGGCCTCGGCCTCCGCCTCCGCGGCGGCCTCCCGCTCGGCCAGCTCGGTCCAGGCCCAGCCGGCCAGGTCGGCCAGCTCGGCCGACCACTGCTTGCCGTAGGAGCCGGTGGCCACCTGCCCGAGCCGCAGCCGCTGGATGTCCGAGGTGCCGGCCGGCGGGTAGACGTGGGTGGCGTCGCGCAGGTAGCGCTCGATCCGGAACTCGGTCTGCAGGCCCCGGGCGGCGTGGATCTCCATCGCGTTGCGCGCGGAGTCCAGCGCGTACTCGGTGTTGATGAGCTTGGCGTTCATCAGCTCGGCGTCGCAGGGCTTGCCGTGGTCGAGCAGGTGCGAGGCGTGGTACGCGGCGAGCTTGGCGGTCATCAGCCGGGACTGCATCTCGCCCAGCTTGAGCGCGATGTTGGGCAACTGGGAGAGCGGCTTGCCGTAGAGCACCCGCTCCTCGGCGAAGCGCACGGTGTCCTCGACGATCGCGACGTGGATGCCGAGCGCGACGGCGGCGAGGTTGAGCCGCCCGTACAGGGTGGAGGAGGAGTAGGCGACGTCCAGGCCCTGGCTCTCCCGGCCGAGCCGGTTGGCGACCGGTATCCGGCAGTCCTCGAAGACGATCTCGCCGAAGCTGAAGCCGTGCAGGCCGCTCTGCGAGCCCAGTTCGCCGGTGCGGAAGCCCGGGCGGTCGCTCTCCACCAGGAAGGCGGAGAGCCCCTTGCTGCCCTTGCCGGTGCGGAACACCACGCCGTGCACGTCGCCGATGTGCGAGTTGCCGACGAACCACTTGCGGCCGTTCAGCACGTACTCGTCGCCCTCGCGGCGCGCGGTGCCGCTCATGCCGAGCACGTGGCCGCCCGACTCGGGTTCGGTCACGGCGATGGTCGGCAGCGACTCGCCGGAGGCGAACCGGGGCAGCCAGCGGCGGCGCTGGGTGTCGGAGCCGAAGTGGATGACCTTGGCGACACCGAGCTGGGAGGCCTGCGCCATGGCGCCCATGGCGCCGCTGACGCGGGCCAGTTCCTCCACGATGACGGTCTTGGCCAGGTGGCCGAGGCCCAGTCCGCCGAACTCCTGCGGGATGGTCACGCCGATCCAGCCGCGGCGGGCGATCTCCCGGGAGAGTTCGAACTCGACCTCGCGGTCGGCCTCCATTCTGGCCACCTGCGGGCGTACTTCCTTCTCCGCGAACTCACGCACCTCCGCCCGGAGGCTTTCGTGTCGTTCGTCGGTGAAGTAGTCCATCGCCATGCTGGGGTCCTCTCGGTTCCGGGAGTTGTCGTGCCTCCGTCCGTGCCGCCGATCCGCGCCGGCCGCCCGAGGGTGGGGAGTGGGGTGGCGGTCGGGTTGCCCCAATTGCATCCGGTGCGTGCGGAAGTTCCGGACGGTGCCCCTGGGGAAACCGTCCGTGTTTTCGGCAGGGCTCATTGTCGTACGGGGTTCCGGGGGTCTCCAGAGTGGATCTTGGAATGGCGGGAATCGGATCGCTCGGCCACCGGTGAGGATTGAAAGGTCCGGAAGCTGGGAAATGATCTTCTCCCGCTTTTCCCATCCGGTCGGCCCGTCGTTCACGTGCCGCTTTGACTGTCCATCAGCAAGGCCGGGCGGCGGGGCCGGGGGCGCAGATCGTGTCGGATGTCTGATTACATGTGCGCCATGACTGATGTGATGAGCACTCAAGGCCAGTTCCCGGGTGCCGCCGGCGAGTCCGAGCGGACCCGCAGGCTGCGCAGCCTGGGTCTCAACGAACCGACCGCGGACGAGGCCTTCGACCGCTTCGCTCACCTGGCTGCCAGCATCACCCGCGCCCCCATCGCGATGGTCAACTTCATCAATGACGATCGGCAGATGTTCCGGGGGCTCTACATTCCGCCAAACTCGGCCGAAGCAGCCACCGAGGGGGGCGCCTCCTGGGCCGATCGCGGCATCGCCTTCGACCTGCCGACCCGCCAGATGCCGTTGAGCCACGGTTTCTGCCCGCACGTCGTCGCGCAGCGCTCGCCGCTCGCCCTCGACGACATCCTCGCCTACCCCCGGTTCGCCGGGAACCCGGTCGTCGACGAGCTGGGCGTGCGCGCCTACCTCGGCGCCCCGCTGGTCGACGACACCAACACCGTCATCGGCACCGTCTGCGTCCTCGACCGCGAACCCCGCCAGTGGGGCCGCGAGCGGCTGCGCGACATCCAGCACCTCGCCGAGGCGCTGCTCTCCGAGATCCGGCTGCGCGACAACCTCCTCGCCCAGCAGCAGGAGATGTTCGCCGCCTTCGACGGCTCGCCCTTCCCGATCATGCTCACCGATGGCCCCGGCCACGAGATCCGCTACGCCAACGCCCAGCACGCCGACATCTTCGGTGCCCCGACGGCCTACGGCCCGGTCGGCCACGCCTACCCCCAGCTCGGAGCGGCCGGCCTCCAGCAGGCCGTCGCCGAGGCCTACCACACCGGGCGGACCACCGTCCTCAACGACGTCCGGCTCCAGTCCACCCGGGTGGACGCCCAGCGGATCCAGCAGATCTTCAGCTTCACCTGCACCCCGCTGCGGGTCGCCCGAACCGGCCAGGTCAACGGCGTCCTCACCGTCGGCATGGACGTGACCGCGCAGTCCCGCACCGAGGAGGAACTGGGCACGCTGGCCGCGCTGCTGGTCGACCGGCTCCAGCAGAACGGATCCACCACCGGGCGCGCGGGGATCGGCGCCGGCGACACCGGACTCATCCTGCCCGGCTGAGCCGCCACCCGACCGACCGACCATCCGACCGACCACCCGACAACCGATCATTCAGCCACCCAGCCGTCCCCCCAGCCGTCCGGCCGGCGGACCCGACCGTCCACCCGGCCCACCGACCGTTCCGGTCCACCGATCACGCAACCGGTGGTCCGGCCGCACGCTCCGACCGCACGATCCGGCCGTCCGATCACGCAACCGGCCGTCCGACCGCACGCTCCGGTCCACCGATCACGCAACCGGTGGTCCGGCCTGCGCGACCCGGCATCCGACCCGATGCCGCCGTGGCGGGGCGCCTCTCACCCCCGAGGAGAGGCTCCCCGCCACGATGCCGTCCGGGGGCAGCCGCTCGCCCGCCGCCGTCCCCCGCCGTCCCCGGGCACCTGCTCCCGCTGCTCCCGCGCGCGGCGCCGGCCCGCGCTCCCAGCCGCGCGGGTGAACCGCCACCGCCGCACACCGGCGCACCAGGCCACCGGCCCCGGCCGGTGGTAGGCATGGGCCGCATGGACTGGTTCGCCGCCCCCGAGTACTGGCCGAGCAGGGTGCTCGTGCAACGGTTGCTGGCCGCCGTCTACTTCACCGGCTTCCTCGCCGCCGCCGCGCAGTTCCGCGCCCTGATCGGCACCGACGGCATGCTGCCCGTCCCGCGGTTCACCGCCCGGGTGCCGTTCCGCCGGGCCCCGGGCCTCTTCCACCTCCACTACAGCGACCGCTTCTTCGCCGCCGTCGCGTGGACGGGAGCCGTGCTCTCCGCCGCCCTGGTCTGCGGCCTCGGCGACGCCGCCCCGCTCTGGGCGTCGATGCTCCTCTGGGCACTGCTCTGGGTGCTCTACCTCTCGATCGTCAACGTCGGGCAGACCTGGTACTCCTTCGGCTGGGAGTCCCTGCTGCTGGAGGCCG
Organism: Kitasatospora sp. NBC_01560; assembly: GCF_045208415.1. Classification (NCBI taxonomy): domain Bacteria; kingdom Bacillati; phylum Actinomycetota; class Actinomycetes; order Kitasatosporales; family Streptomycetaceae; genus Kitasatospora; species Kitasatospora sp. NBC_01560. The sequence continues at coordinate 7,558,664 of NZ_CP109364.1, forward strand.
GCTTCCTGGCCGTCTTCCTCGGCAACGCGGACACCGCCCCGCCGGCCCCCACGCTCTGGCTGATGCGCTGGCTGGTCTTCCGGGTCGAGTTCGGTGCCGGGCTGATCAAGCTGCGCGGCGACAGCTGCTGGCGCGACCTGACCTGCCTCCGCTACCACCACGAGACCCAGCCCATGCCCGGCCCGCTCAGCTGGTTCTTCCACCACCTGCCCGCCCCGCTCCACCGGATCGAAGTGGCCGCCAACCACGTCGCCCAGCTCCTCGTCCCGGTCGGCCTGCTGCTCCCGCAGCCGGTCGCCGGCTACGCCGCCTGCGTCGTCGTGGTCACCCAGCTCTGGCTGGTCGCCTCCGGCAACTTCGCCTGGCTGAACTGGCTCACCATCACGCTCGCCCTCGCCGCCGTCGACCCCGCCCGGCTCGGCCTCCCCGTCCACCACGGCAGCCCCGCCGGAGCGCCGGTCTGGTTCGAGGCCCTGGTGATCGCGCTGACCGCGCTGGTCGCCGTCCTCAGCTACTGGCCCGTCCGGAACATGCTCTCCCGCGGCCAGGTGATGAACCGCTCCTTCAACCACCTCCACCTCGTCAACACCTACGGCGCCTTCGGCAGCGTCAACCGGATCCGCCAGGAGGTCGTCGTCGAGGGCACCGACGAGCCCACCGTCACCCCGCAGACCGTCTGGCACGAGTACGGCTTCAAGGGCAAACCCGGCGACGTACGCCGCCTGCCCCGCCAGTACGCCCCCTACCACCTACGGCTGGACTGGCTGATGTGGTTCGCCGGCCTCTCGCCCGCCTACGCCCGGCCCTGGTTCCTGCCGTTCGTCGCCCGGCTGCTCGCCAACGACCCGGACACCCTGCGCCTGCTGCGCCACAACCCCTTCCCCGACACCCCGCCGACCCACGTCCGGGCGACCCTCCACCACTACCGGTTCACCGATTGGCGCGAACTGCGGGAGACCGGTGCCTGGTGGCACCGGACCGCCCTGCACGAGTACCTCGAACCGGTCGGCCTCGACACCCTCGCCCGCGCCGGCCACCGGCCACCGCTCGGCCGGCGCGCCCGGACCGTGCCGCTGGACGGGCTGCGCCGCCGGCCCGGTCACCCGCCCGGCCCAGCGCCGCACCACCCGCCCGGCCCTCCCGGGTAGCGGCCGGCCGGGCGGTGTGGCACGCCACACCCGTCCGTCGGACGGTGGGTGCGTGCAAGGCTCGAACGGGCACCCGTATTCTTGGCCTCCACAACCGGCAGGCCGACCGCGCGCCCCCAGCCCCTCCCACCGGGGCCCTCGTGCGCACCGGTCCGCCGTCCCCCTCGCCGCCAGCCCCGTCGCAGTCGCCCAGAACCGGACCTCACATGACAGTGCTTCACTCGCGCAACACCGACGCGGCCGACGCCGCCGGTGCCACCGCCGCCGACGCCGCCAGCAAGGCCGCGGCCGACGTCAACGACGCCAACGACGCCACGGACCCGGAGCAGACCCGCGGCCGGGCGGCGGACACCGACCTCCGCGACGACCTCGGCCGGTACGCCGAGCTCGGCGCCTTCACCCTCACCGCCGAGACGCACGCCTGGTACGCGGCCGTCGACACCGTCGCCACCCCGGAGGACGCCCGCGCCGCCTCCACCGTCCTCGCCGAGCTGCGCGGCCGCGACCTCCAGCAGACCTGGGAGGCCGTCACCGCCCTCGCCGCCGACGCCAAGCTGGACGAGCCCGGCACCGTCGCCGTCGCCGGCCTGCTCGCGGAGACGCTCCAGCGCGTCCACCAGACCTCCGCGACCCTGACCGGCGCCGCGTACGACGCCGACCTCGACGCCCTCGTCGCCGCCACCGCCGACCGCGCCTGGCGCCGCGAGCGCGGCGTCAAGCTGTCGTTCCTGAAGGTGCGCGCGCTGCGCAAGCAGGCCGCCGCGCTGGCCGCCGAAGGCCGCCGGACCCGCCCCGAGGAGCTGCACGAGGCGCTCGCCTCCGCCGAGATCGAGCGCCGGGCCTGGGCCCTCCTCGCCCCCGGCGGCGCGCTGCCCGTCCCGCCCGCCGACGGCGCCCTGGTCGAGCGCACCGCGGCCGCCTTCGAGGGCATCGGCACCGGCCTGCGCGAGCTCGCCCGCCTGCTGCCCGAGCACGACCTCGACGCGCTGCCCTTCGGCGAGCTGATCGACCTCGTCGACCGCCTCGCGGCCGACGAGGGCACCCTCTACCGCCTCCCCACCATCCGCTCGCTGCGGACCACGCTGGAGGAGGCCGGTCTGGGTGAGCTGCTCGCCGAGCTCGGTGCCGCCCGCGCCGACCGCCGTGCCGCCGAGGCCGCCTACGGCGCCCGCCAGGCCCTGGCCGGCGGCCAGCGCGACGGCCTGACGGTGCGGGAGGACGCTGCGGAGGCGGAGGCGGAGGTCGTGGCCGAGGTCGAGGCCGAGGTTGAGGCCGAGGTTGAGGTCACGCCGGAGGTCGAGCCGGCCGCCGCCGTGGAAGCTGAGGCCGAGGTCGAGGCCGAGGCTCCGGTGGAGGCCGCTGTCGAGGTCGAGGCTGCGGTCACGGTCGAGGCGGTCGAGGCGGTCGAGCCGGAGCACGTGATCGTGGACGGCCCCGCGGTCGAGGCCGAGACCGAGCAGGTCACGGCCGAGGAGCCCGTCGAGGCCAAGCCCGTCGTCATCAACCTCCCGGCGCCGTCGCCCGCCGCCGACGACCTGGTCGACATCGCCCCGGCGAAGACTGAGGTCGAGTACGAGCCCGAGGCGCCTGCCGAGGCGGAGGCCGTTGCGGCGGCCGAGCCCGAGGTCGCCGAGACCGCCGAGGCCGTCGAGCCCGAGGCCGAGGTCGAGCTGGTTGCGGTCGAGGAGCTCGTGGAGGAGCCGGCCGTCGTCGTCGAGGAGCCCGAGGCGGTCGTCGAGTCGGTCGAGGAGCTCGCTGTCGAGCCCGAGCCTGAGCCCGAGCCCGAGACGCCTGCCGAGCCGGAGGCCGTCGAGGTCGAGCCGGTTGTCGAGCCTGAGGCGCCTGCCGAGGCGGAGGCCGTTGCGGCGGCCGAGCCCGAGGTCGTCGAGGCCGAGGTCGAGGTCGAGCCGGTTGCGGTCGAGGAGCTTGTGGAGGAGCCGACCGCCGTCGAGGAGCTCGTCGAGCCCGTCGTCGAGACGCCGGCCGAGCCGGTTGCCGAGCCGGAGGCCGTCGCGGTCGAGGAGATCGTCGAGCCGGTGGTCGAGCCCGAGCCCGAGCCCGAGGCCGCGGCGGTCGAGATCGTCGAGCCGGTGGTCGAGCCCGAGCCCGAGCCGACGGCCGAGCCGGCCGCCGAGGCCGTGGCTGGCGGACGGCCGGAGAAGCCCGACTTCACGCCGGGCCGCCCGGTGACGGCCTACTCCGCCGACGAACTGCTCGCCGTGGTCCGCTGGGTGGACGGCGACGGGGTGGGGCGCAGCGAGGAGGAGCTGCTGCGCGCCGCGATGAAGGAGCTGGGCTTCGGCCGGCTCGGTCCGCGCATCAAGGAGGCGCTGGGCGCCGCCGTCACCGCTGCGCGCGGCTAGCGGTCGGCGACCGCACGGCGACGGTACGCCGGAGGGCCCGGGCGAGGCGGTTCACACCACCTCGCCCGGGCCCTCCGGCGTACCGGGCGGCTCCGGTCAGCCGGCCTTGTTCCAGGGCTGGCTGGACATCAGGGCCTTGACGTTGGCCACGTAGCTCGGGTTGGGGATGGCCAGGCTGCCGGTGACGGCGCCGGTGGCCGGGTCGGTGACGGTGTTGTAGTGCACGTTCCCGGCGCCCGCGTTGTACGCGGAGACGACCAGGTCCAGCAGCGGCGTCTTGCCGGTGGCCGGGTCGGGGGAGAGGTCGTACTTGCCGCCGAACGAGGAGTCGCCGTAGTAGGCGACCAGCCAGTCCAGCAGCTGCGTGCCGAGCTGGACGTTGCCGGTCAGCGTCTTCGGGTCGGACGTGGTGTTGAACTTGCTGTTCATCCAGCTGACGGTGGCGGGCATGATCTGCATGGTTCCGATGCCGCCGTCGCAGGCCAGGATGCCGGACTGCCAGCCGCTCTCCTGCCAGGCGATCGCCTTGACCAGGTTGACCGGCAGGGCCGGGAGCTTGTCGGTGCCGCCGGCGCTGAGGTTGAGCACCCGGGTCTGGCCGGCGGCCGCGACGAGTGCGGCGGCGACGGTCTCCTTGGGCTCGTCGGGCTGCGGCTTGCTGGGCGTGCAGCCGCTCTGCAGCGGCGGGACGTGCGGGGTGGCGGGGGCGGGCGGCGGCGGGGGCGCGACCGGCCCGGGCTTGGCCGTCGGTGCCGGCGCGGCCGCGACCACCGGCGGCGCGGGGGCCGGGGCGGCCTGCTGCACCGGGGCGCTGGGCTTGGCGGTGGTGGGCTTGGCGGTGCTCGCGGAGGCGGTCGGGCTGGGCTTGGCCGTCCGGCTCGGCGTCGCGCTGGGCGAGGCGGTCGGGCTCGGGCTGCTGCTCGCCGTCGGGCCGGGCGTCGGGGTGGCGGTCGGCGTTTCGCTGGGCGAGGCGTCCGTGGTGGCCGCCGCCGTGGTCGGCGTCCCCCCGGCCGTGTCGTCCGCCTTCTTGGTGCCGCAGCCCGTCAGCAGGGCCGTGGACACGGCTGCTGCCGAGACCAGGACCAGCGCCCGCCGTGATGAAGTACGCACCTGCATAGGTGGTTCCGCCCCCCTCGTCCACCGGCCGACCCGGCGAGAAGCCGACATCCTACGATGATCGGACGACACGGCCGACGGCCGGGGGGCCGGGCCCGGACCGGTACGAAGCCCCCCGCCCCGGTGGCCCGCCCCGCGCCGGGGAGCAGCCGGGGACCGGCCGGGGATCAGCCGGGCGTCCGCCGGGCCAGCTGGGCGGCCAGCACGGTGGGGGCCTGCGTCAAGGAGGGGCCGTACCAGGTGAGGTGGCGGCCGTCGACCAGCGCGGCCGGGATGCCGGGGAACGCCTCCGGGCCGTCCTCGGCGGTGAAGCGGTAGGGCTCGTCGGGGAGGACCACCAGCTCGGCCCCGGCGGCCAGCAGCTCGGGGAGTGGAACGGCGGGGTAGCGGTCCGGGTGGCTGGCGTGGATCAGCTCGACGCCCAGGCGGCGGAGCAGGTCGCCGGCGAAGGTGTCGCTGCCGAGCACCATCCAGGGGCGGCGCCAGATCGGCACGATCGCGCGGATCGGGTGCGCTGTCGGCGGGAGGCCGGCCCAGGCGGCCTCCGCGGCGTCCAGCCAGGGCGGGCGGGCCAGGCCGCAACCGAGGGTCAGCAGGCGGTGCAGCGAGGTGAGCGCCTGCTCCAGGGTGCGGATGTCGGTGACCCAGACCGGCACGCCGGCCGCCCGCAGCGCGTCGAGGTCCGGCCGGCGGTTCTCCTCGTCGTTCGCGAGGACGAGGTCCGGGGCGAGCGCGGCGATCCGGCCGACGTCGGGGTTCTTGGTGCCGCCGATCCGTTCGACCGCCAGCCCCGCCGGGTGGGTGCACCAGTCGGTGGCGCCCACCAGCAGTCCGGGGTCCGTCGCGGCGACGGCCTCGGTCAGCGAGGGCACCAGCGACACCACCCGCCGCACCGGGCCGGGGCCGAGCGCTACGGGCAGTCCGAGGTCGTCCGCGGAGCCGGACGCCCGGTCGGAGCGGCCGGAGCGGTCGGGAGGATCGGACTGCTCGGACCGGGCGGAGCGGTCGGAGCGGTCGGGGGGAGAGGCTGCCACGAGGTCACCTTAGGGCGTGTCAGGGGCCGGACCTCGGCTGTCCGGCGGCGGAAAAGTCCCGGGAACCGGGAGCGGGCAGCGTCCGACTACCTGGTCCGGGCTCGCTGGAGGGCCCGAGCACGACCATTGACCAGGAGAGTTGTCATGCGCCCTCGCGTGTTCTGCGGTATCGCGGCCGCTGTTGCCCTGTTCGCCACGGCCTGCGGGAGCGGCGGTGGGGGGAGCACGGACGGCGGGAGCGGTGGCAGTGCGCAGGCCACCGGGGCGTTCCCGGTGAAGGTGGCCGACTGCGCGGGCCGGGAGACCACCGTCCCGCAGGCGCCGAAGAAGATCGTCACCAGCAACGCGGCGGGCCTGGAGATGCTGCTCCAGCTCGGGGCCGGCGACCGCGTCATCGGCACCGGCTTCCCGCCCGGCCGGGGCAGTCTGCCGGCACCGATCGCCGAACAGGGCGCCAAGGTGCCGGTGCTGGGCGAGATGGGGATCGCCAAGGAGAAGCTGCTCGGCTCCGGCGCCGACCTCTACGTGGACGCCTTCGGTGCGATGCCGATGATGGGCGGGGCGGGCGCCGGGCCGAGCGAGGAGGAGTTCACCGCCGCCGGGATCCGGCACGTCTTCCTCCTCTCCACCGCCTGCGCCGGCACGCCGAAGGCCGCCAAGGGGCCGCGTACCGACCTCGGCGAGGTCGAGAACGACATCCGCCGGCTCGGCGCGGTCACCGGCACCGGTGCCAGGGCCGAGGAGCTGGTCGCCGGGATGGAGCGGCAGATCGGCGAGGTGCGCACCGCGACCGCCGCCGTCCCCGCCGACCAGCGGCCGGGCTACTTCCTCTTCGACTTCGACGCCGGCACCAAGCAGCCCGTCGCCGTCTGTGGCCGGCAGGTCGCCAACGCGGTGATCACCCTGGCCGGCGCGCGCAACGTCTTCGCCGACTGCGACGCCGACTTCAAGCCGGTCTCCTGGGAGGACGTGGTCGCCACGAACCCCGACTGGATCCAGCTCGCCGTCCGCAACCGCGGCAGCGACGAGGCGAACCGCAAGGCCTTCGACGACGCCGCGGACTTCCTGAAGAGCTTCCCCGCGACCCAGGGCCTCACCGCCGTCAAGGAGGGCAGGTTCCTGCGGATCGGCTCCGAGGTCACCACCATCGGCGGGGTGCGCAACGCCGACACCGTCCGGCAGATCGCCGCCACCGTCCACCCGACCCTCGTCAAGAACGGACAGTAGGGCGTGGCATCGGCAGCCACCACCACCGCCGACGACCGGCCGGCCCGGACGCGCACCCTGCGCGCCGGGCCGCTGGCGGCCGTCCTCGTGCTCGCCCTGGTCGCCGCCCTGACCGCCGCCGTCTCCCTGGGATCGGTGGACATCCCGCCCGGCGAGGTCTGGTCGGTGATCGCCCACCGGCTCACCGGGCAGGTGCCCGGGCCCGGCACCCGGGACCTCATCGTCTGGCAGCTGCGCGTCCCGCGCGCCCTGCTGGCCGCGATGGTCGGAGCCGGGCTCGGCCTCGTCGGCACCGCCGTCCAGGCCCTGGTCCGCAACCCGCTCGCCGACCCCTACCTGCTCGGGATCTCCTCCGGCGCCTCGCTCGGCGCCGTCGCGGTGATCGTCCTCGGCAGCGGGCTCGGCCTGGAGTTCGCCCTCGGCGGCGCCGCCGGGCTGGCCGTCCCGCTCGCCGCCTTCCTCGGCGCGCTCGGCGCGTTCTCCCTGGTCTGGGTGCTCGCCCGGCGCGGCGGAGGCTTCTCGCCGCTGCGCCTGGTGCTGGCCGGCATCGGCATCGGCCAGTTCCTCACCGGCTTCACCAGCTACCTCGTCCTGCAGACCGGCGACGAACAGCAGACCAGGGGCGTGCTGTTCTGGCTGATGGGCAGCCTCGGCGGCGCCGTCTGGGGGCAACTCGCCGTCCCCGCCGCCGCCGTCGCCCTCGGGCTGGCCCTGCTCCAGGCCCGCGCCCGGGGGCTGAACGCGCTCCTGATGGGCGACGAGACCGCGGCCGGGCTCGGCGTGGACGTCACCCGCCTGCGGCGCGAGGTCTTCGTCGTCACCAGCGTGCTGACCGGCGTCCTGGTCGCCGTATCCGGCGCGATCGGCTTCGTCGGCCTCATGGTGCCGCACGTCTGCCGGTTGCTCGTCGGCGGTGACCACCGCCGGCTGCTCCCGCTCTCCGCCCTGACCGGCGCCGTGCTGCTGGTGGTCGTCGACACCATCGCCCGTACCGCGCTGGACACCCAGGAGCTGCCGATCGGCGTGGTCACCGCCATGCTCGGCGCACCCACCCTGCTCTATCTGCTGGACCGACGACTGGAGCGGAATTGAGAATCGCCGTCGAGGACCTGAGCGTGACCCTCTCCGGGCGGACGGTGGTCGCCGGTGTGCACCTGGTCGCCAAGGAGGGGGAGATCGCCGGGCTGGTCGGGCCGAACGGCAGCGGCAAGTCCAGCCTGCTGCGGACCGTCTACCGCCATCTGCGGCCCAGCTCCGGCCGGGTGCTGCTGGCCGGCCGCGAACTGTCCGGGCTCACCCCCGGGGAGTCCGCCCGGCACATCGCCGCACTGCCCCAGGAGCGCGGCGGCGACTTCGAGCTGACCGTCCGCGAGGTGGTGGCGATGGGCCGCACCCCGTACAAGCGGGCGTTCGCGGCGGACGACGCCGAGGACCACCGGATCGTCGCCGGCGCGCTGGACCGCGTCGGCATGGCCGGGGCGGGCGACCGCCGGTTCGCCCAGCTCTCCGGCGGCGAGCGCCAGCGCGTGCTGCTGGCCCGGGCGCTGGCCCAGCAGCCGGACGTCCTGGTGCTGGACGAACCGACCAACCACCTGGACGTCCGGCACCAGGTCGAACTCCTCGCGCTGCTGCGGGAGCAGCGCCGCACCACGCTGGTGGCGCTGCACGACCTCAACGCGGCGGCCTCGGTCTGCGACCGGCTGCACGTCCTGCACCGCGGAGCCCTGGTGGCCTCCGGGGAGCCGCGCGACGTGCTGACCGCGGAGCTGCTGGCCGAGGTGTTCGGCGTGCGGGCGGCGGTGGTCGAACATCCGCTCACCGGTGATCCGTTGATCGCCTTCGACCACCGCACGCCCGCGTTCTCACCCGAGCCGGTGCAGCGTCAGGAGGTTTCGTAGTGACTCGGGCGGCCGTCGACCTCGACCAGTCGGCCGAGCCCGGCGGCCTCCTCGCTGCGGAGCAACTCCCAGCGTCCGTCCGGCCGGTGGAGCACCGAGGAGTGCCACGGGGTCATCCAGGCGTCGGCGTGCTCCAGCAACCGGATGCCGAACTTCAGCACACCGGCCTTCTGCGGGTGGATGGAGAGCCGGAAGGACCGCGGGTGCTGCTCGGCGATCAAGTCCCCCCAGGCGCGGCTGCGCTGGATGACGCCGTAGGCGCGCTGCCGGCACTCGCGTTGCAGGGCGGACTTGGTGCCCTCGAAGCCGAAGGTGTCCTCGGTGAGGAAGCGGGTGATGCCGCGGTAGAGCCGCAGCGTCTCCTCGTCGGTCATCACCTGCTCGCGCAACTCCTCCTTGCTGGGCGCGTACTGGGCGTGCACCCGGGCGCGCTTCTCGTCGAAGGGCAGGTCGCCGAGGACGGCCCGCAGGTCGAAGGTGTCGAGATGGGTCAGGCCCTCGCGCTCGATCATGGCGGAGAGTGCGTCCGAGTACGCGTCGATGTGGTCGTCGGGGACGTGGATCAGATCGCCGAAGATGTGCCCGTCGGAGCAGATCAGGATCTGCGCGCCGGGGGCGTAGAGCTTGCCGATCTCCTCGCAGAGCCCGTTGAGGAAGGTGAGCGAGAGGCGCTCGCCCTCGTCGGGGAGGTGGCTGAGCACCTTGGCGGGGTTGGGCGACTTGCACGGGAAGCCGGGCAGGGTGAACAGGATCGGGTCGCCGGCCGTGATGAAGTCGGCCAGCTGCTCCAGCTGGAGCGGGAAGTCGACGGCGGTGGCGGGCACCTCGGGGTCGGAGGCCCGGCGGTGCGGCAGCAGCAGATCGACGATCTCGGCGGAGATCCGGGCGACCTCCTGCGCGGTCTCCCGAGCGTTCTCCCGCGCGTCGGCCCGCGTGTTCGGGACGGTGCCGGGGCGGTCGGTGCCGGGACGGGCGGCGGTTGCGGATCCGCCCCCGGAGGCGGACCGGTGGGCGGAGGCGGACCGAGCGAGGCTCTGGGGCTCGGTGCTCAGGGGTTCGGTGCTTCGGGGCTCGGTGCTCTGGGAGTCGGTGGAAACGGTGCCGGCGGGCGGCATGATGGTCCTCCACGGAACGGTGTGCGGGCTTCGGGGCAGGCGTAGCCACGCCCCGGCGCTGGTCGCCGGGACGCTGAGGGGGAGCCGGGAGTCGGGGCAGGTCAGATCCGCCGGTCGTAGGCGACCGGCAGCCTGTTCACGCCCCGGGCCAGGACGGCGGGGACCCAGGCGAGCGCGTCGAGCTCCTCGCCCTGCCGCTCGGAGGGGCGCAGCCCGGTCAGCCGGGTGAGCAGGGTCCCGAGGGCGACCTGGAGCTCGACCCGGGCCAGGGCGGCGCCGGGGCAGTAGTGGACGCCGTGGCCGAAGGCCAGATGGGCGTTGGGGGAGCGGTCGAAGTCGACGGCGTCCGCCTCCGGGAACTGCGCGTCGTCGCGGTTGGCCGCGCAGAGCGAGACGATCACCGAGTCCCCGGCCGGGACGCTCGTCCCGAACAGGTCGCTGTCCTCGGCGAAGAACCGCCAGGTGGTGAGCTCGAACGCGGCGTCGTGGCGCAGCAGTTCCTCCACCGCGCGGGCGAGCAGACCGGGGTCGGCGGCGAGGCCGTCGCGCAGCCGGGCCAGCCGGTCGGGGTGGCGCAGCAGGGTGATCAGCATGGTGGTGATCTGGTTGGTCACCGGCTCCTGGCCGGCCACCAGCAGCTGGAACACCATCGAGCCGAGCTCCTCCGGGCTCAACTCGCCCGCGTCGCAGGCGGCAACGAGCCGGCCGAGCAGGTCGCCCCCGGCGCCGGCCGGGTCGCGGTGGGCACGCTTGTGCGCCACCACGTCGGCGATGTACGTCTGGAGGCCGCGCAGCCGGCCCTCGTAGGCGGGGCGGCCCGGGTCCAGCGGGCCGACCGGCTGGACGACCTTGCCCCAGTCGCGGTCGAAGCGGACGGCCAGCTCCGGCGGCAGGCCGATCGCCTCGGCGAGCACCCGGAACGGGAAGTGCGCCGCGAAGCCGGCCACCAGGTCGGCGCCGCCGCCGGCCGGCAGGTCGTCGACCAGGGCGTCCGCCAGCTCCTGGATGCGCGGGCGCAGTGCCTCCGCGCGGCGCGGGGTGAAGGCGTCCACCACGAGCCGGCGCATCCGGGTGTGCTTCGGCGCGTCCTGGTGCAGCAGGTGGGCCTGGAGCTGGGAGTGCTGCGGCTCCGGCATGATCGAGGCGAGGCTGCGCCAGTTGTCGTTGCCCAGCGCGTGGTTCTTGCCGAGCCGGGGATCGTTCAGGGTCTCGTGGGCGGCCTTGTAGCCGGTCACCAGCCAGGCGGCGATCCCGCTCGGGAACTTCACCCGGTGGACGGGCCCGGCCTCCCGCATCCGCCGGTAGAGCGGATAGGGGTCGGTCTTGTACTCCGGCCCGGACAGCGGTACCGGGTCGGGGAGTCGGTCGTGTCCGAACGGGCAGCGCGGCGCTTCGTCGGCCGGGCTGCCCGCGGTCGGATCGTGGACGGTGTCGGTCATGCGCGTGTTCCTCCGGTCGGGGGTGTGGTGCCCGCGGGGCGGCGCCGGTTCAGCGGCCCGCGCGGTCGGTGCGGTCGGTCCGGTCGGTGCGCACCGCCGTGCCGGCGGGCTGCGCGGCGTCGGTGGTGCGCACGGTCCCGGTGGTGCTGGTAGTGCCTTTGGTGCTGGTGGTGCGGGTGCTGCTGGTGGTGCGGGTGTTGCGGTGGTGCAGGGTCAGGAGGCCCACGGCCACGACGGCGGACAGCGTGGCGAGGACGAGCCCGGCCCGCGCGCCCGTGGTGGCGGCACCGCCGGCCAGCGTGGCGGCGGTGGCGAGGGCGGGTCCGAGGGCGAAGCCCAGGCTTCGGGCGAGCTGGACGGCCGAGCCGGCGGTGGCCAGCTGCTCGGGCCGGGCGGCGGTCATCACCAGCGCCTGGACGGGGCCGCCGTTGAGGCCCATGCCGGCGCCGGCGAGCGCGAGCCGCCAGGAGATGTCCAGCGGCCCCCAGCCGGTGTCCAGCGGGACGAGCAGCAGCATGCCGAGAGCGGTGACGGAGGCGCCCGTGAGCGCCGTCGGCCGGGCGCCCCACCGGTCGGCCAGCCGGCCGCCGAACCGGCCGGCCAGCACCATGCCGAGCGGGAACGCCAGCATCGTCAGGGCGGTTCCGGTGGCGCTGATCCCGTCGTCCCGGCGCAGGTGCTGGGCGAGGAGGTAGTGGTTGGCGGCGAAACCGGCCGCCAGGGCCAGCACCGAGGCGTTGACCGCGGCGGTGCCGGACTCGCGGAGCACGGCGGCGACCGGCCGCCCGCCGGGGCGGCGCAGCCAGAACACCACCAGCGGCACGGCGGGCAGCGCCAGCAGCAGCCAGACCGGTGCGTCGGGCGCGAGGGTCAGCCCGAGCAGGACGGCGGCCACCGCCGACCCGATCAGCGCGGCATCGCCGAGCGAGCCCCGGTCGGGCAGCCGCAGCCGCCCGCCGCGCGGGGCGTTCCGGTACGCGATCACCAGTGCGGCCAGGCAGATCGGCAGCTTCACCAGGAAGATGGCCCGCCACCCGACGTGGTCGAGCAGGAGGCCGCCGAGCACCGGCCCGGTGACGGCGCCGAGCGGGCCGAGGGTGGCGGGCACGCTCATCGCCCGCCCGCGCAGCTCCGGCCGGACGGCGGTGGCGGCCAGCACCGGCATCAGCACGAACAGCACGGCCCCGAAAGCGCCCTGGGCCAGCCGGGCGGCGATCAGCCAGCTCGCCCACGGGGCGACGGCGGCGAGCACGCTGCAGAGTGCGAAGCCGGTGACCGCCAGCAGCAGTGCGGAGCGGGTGCCGACCTGGTCGAGCCAGCGACCGGCCGGCAGCAGCAGCGCCACCAGCGGCAACTGGTAGCCGAGCACGGCCCATTGGGCGGTGGTCGGGGAGACGTCCAGGCCGTCCGCGATGTCCGTCAGGGCCAGGTTGACCACGTTCATGTCGAGCATCGCGACGAACGAGAGCAGCCCCGCCGCGACGACCAGGCTCCACCGGTCCTCCGCCCCGCCGGTCCTGCCCGGACCGCCGGTGGCCGGCGGCTGTTGCGCTGACATGACTCTCCTCCGCTTCCCGTTCCGTGCCGGACACCGCCTCGGCGGCGGTCTCCGGTACAGCAGTCGGAGGCACGGGCGGTCCAGTTCCGAACAGGTGAGGGAATTTCCCGATTGGCCGGATCGCGGTGGGCGTGGCCGGTCCGGCACGGTTCGGTCACGTCCGGTCCGGGCCGGTCGTGTCCGGTCACGTCCGGTCCGGGCCGACGGTTCGTGCGGAGAAAGTTCGGGTCGCGGAAATAGGCCCGCGCGGTTCCGGGTTGCAGCCAGGCACGACATCAGTGCGAGGCCGGGGCGACTCCCTTCGGGCCGGCCCCGCTCGTGGAACGCCCGGAAGGACAACCATGAAGATCGGCATCATCGGCGCGGGCAACATCGGCGGCAACCTCACCCGCCGCCTCACCGCCCTCGGGCACGAGGTCACGGTGGCCAACTCGCGCGGCCCGCAGAGCCTCGCGGCGCTCGCCGAGGAGACCGGCGCGACCGCGGTCACGGCCGCCGAGGCGGCCCGCGGTGCCCAGGTCGTGGTGGTCACCGTGCCGCTGAAGAACGTGCCCGACCTGCCGTCGGGGCTGTTCGCCGGGGCCGCCGAGGGCTTCACCGTGATCGACACCGGGAACTACTACCCGCAGCAGCGGGACGGTCGGATCGATGCCATCGAGGACGACGGCCTGACCGAGAGCCGGTGGACGGAGCGGCAGCTCGGCCACCCCGTGATCAAGGCCTTCAACGGCACCTATGCCGAGGACCTCCTGAGCAAGCCCCGCCCGCAGGGTGATCCGGAGCGGATCGCTCTTCCGGTGGCCGGTGACGACGCGGCGGCCAAGCAGGTCGTCCGTGCCCTGATCGACGAGCTGGGGTTCGACTCGGTCGACTCCGGCGGCATCGACGAGTCGTGGCGCCAGCAGCCCGACACCCCCGTCTACGGCCTGCGCGGCGGCGTCGACGAGGTGGTCGAGGCGCTCGCCGCCGCCTCGCCGGAGCGGCCGGCGGCGTTCCGCGCGTGAGGTGCCCCTGAGCCGGGCGCGACCGGCCCGAGGCGCACCGGCTGCCGGGCGGCAGGGGCGGTAGGGGCGGTAGGGGCGGCGGGGGCGGCGGGGGCGGGGGGGGTGGTGACAGTCGTGCTCGTCACCACCCCCGCCACCACCCCCGCCCCCGTCCCGCTGTCCGCGTCCGGGTTCAGCAGGCCGCGGCCAGTTCGGCGGCTGTCCCCGACGGTGGAGCCTCGCCGTTCTCCGCGGCCCGGAGCCGGGCTATCAGCTCCTCACGGGCCCGGGCCACCCGGGAGCGAACCGTGCCGACCGGGCACCCGGCCACCAGGGCCGCCTCGGCGTAGCTCAGCCCGACCACCTGGGTGAGCACGAAGGCCTCGCGGCGCTGCGCCGGCACCCGGTCGAGCAGGTCCCCGAGGGCGATGCCGTCCTCGAACCCCGCGGCGGGCGGCGTGCCCTGCCGTTCGGCCGCCTCCTGCCAGTCCGGCAGGGCGGCGCAGCGCGGCCGGGCGGCTGCGGTGCGGTAGCGGTCGATGACGGTCCGGCGGGCGATCGAGAGCAGCCACGTCCGGGCCGAGGAGCGACCGGCGAACCCGGGCAGGCTGCGCAGTGCGCGCAGAAAGGTCTCCTGGGCGAGGTCGTCGGCGGACTGCACGTCGGTGAGGTGGGCGACGAAGCGCCACACGTCCCGCTGGGTGGCCCGGACGAAGGCCTCGACGTCGGCCGCCCGCCCTTCGCGGGCGGTCAGTGCCAGGGCGGTCAGCTGCTCGTCATCCACGGCGGCCTCCCCGACGGGCGTCGGCGGGGCTGTGCACCCGGGCGCTCCGGTCCGCGGGGTGATGCGCGACGATGGTCGGATGAGATGCGTCCAGTTCCGTACCGCACTTTCCGCCCGCCTCGACGGCGAGCCCGCCGGAGTGCCGGACCGGCGGCTGGACAAGCACGTCGCCCGCTGCGAGGCCTGCCGGGAGTGGCTGGGCCGGGCGGAAGGGCTGCGCGGCGTGCGCCCGGCGGCCGTGGCCGCCGGTCCGTCGGCGGACTGGACGGCCGGGCTCCTCACCCGTCTGGGAGCGGAGCGTTCCGATCCGGGCCGTGCCGGTGAGGTTCGACGGGCCGGTGCGGACGGCGTCGGCGGTGCCGGTGCGGCCGACGTCGGCGGTGCCGGTACGGACGGGTTCGGTGCGGTCGGCCGTACCGGGCAGGGGTACGACCGAGCGGTGAAGTAGGACGGTGGCGCCGGGCGAGGCCTGTGCGCCGTCGTAGTCAGGCATGGGAGGTCCCGAGGGGGAGGGGCTGGGAGCGGTGCCGCTGCGGGCGGCACGCTCGGCGTGGGTGGGGCGGTGCACGCCCGGCGGCACCCCGGCAGGAGCGGCACGGCGGACGCGGGCCCGGGCCCCGGCGGCGTGGCCGATCGGCCACGGCACGGCACGGGGCGACCTGCCCACCACGCGGCGACGCCGGAGCGGCGTCACTTCTCGGACGGTGGGCGCGTCAGCAGGCAGGGGCGACGCAGGGCGGGCCGCGTCTGACGAGGGCGTGCGAGAGCAGCACCAGCCGCGGCGGGCGGGCCGGGTCAGCAGCCGGTCCGGGCGAGGCGGGCGGCTCGAAGCCGTGCGGCCGGTGCCAGAGGGCGAGCAGCGGAGCGAGCAGTGCACCGGCGAGCACCCCGCCCAGGGCGGCGAGCAGCCCGAAGAGCCGGACCAGCGCCGCCTCGCCGCGCCAGAGCAGCAGCGCGCAGGCGAGCGCGGCGAGCAGGTGGGCGGCGATCATCCCGGTGGACATCCCGTGCGCCGCCATGTCGTGGCCGGACATCCCCGAGCCGCCGGACATCCCGGGCATTCCAGGCATTCCGGCGTCACTGGACATTCCGGAGCCGGAAATTCCAGAGCCGGACATTCCCGGCATCCCGTCCATCCCCGCACCGCTGGCCGCGACCGCCACGCCCTGGTCGCCGGCCCCGACGGACACCGGTCCGCCGGAGCTGCCCAGGTGGTGTCCACCGGCCACGGCCCGGAGCCCCGCGGACGGCGGGACGTCGGGATCGATCCCGGCCATCCGCGCCAGGTCGGCCGGCGACAGCCCGCTCGGCACCCGGTCCGGGTTGCAGAGCAGCAGCGCCGTCCAGTCGGTCGGACCGCCGCGGGTCTGGCCCGAAGCGGCGGCGAGCGCGCCGGCCTGTTCGAACGTCAGGTGCAGTGCGGTCTGCGCCGTCACCATCCACGCGCTGATCAGTCCGAGCCCGCGCCGGCGGCCGGCCAGCAGCCAGCTGATGCCGGCGGTGATCGCGAACGCGCCCGCCAGGACCGGCACGGAGACTCCGGAACCGGCCATCGCGACGTGCGCCGTGGCGGCCAGCGCCACGCAGAGCGCGGCGAAGACCACGGCGCGCAGCGAGCGGATCCGGTCGGTCATCACGATGGCACTCATCGTCGCACTCGCCCTCGTCAGGCTGTACCGCGCCCTCGGGTATTGGCCGGTTCCACCCCGTGGGACCATGCCCGGTCGTGCAGCCGGCACCGTCCGGCGGGCCGCCCCGCCGGTGGCCGGTCGGACGGCCGGTGGCGGGGCGCGGCGAGGTGGCGGCCCGTCACCTGCGGGGGTACCGGGCCGGTACCGCCCGGCGCCCCGTACTGCTCCCCGGTCGTCCGGCGCCACCCCGGTCGTCCGGCGTGCGGCCCGGCCGCGCCCGCGCCCCGCGGCCCCCGCCCGGCCCCCCGGGACCGGGCGGTAGAGGCGGTTCGTATGGTTGGGGTGGTCCGCCTTGTCCGTTCCGGCGCGGGACTGCCGCACATGCCCGCCCGTACCGTTCGGGCACCGCGCGGCGGAGCGCCGGCGGTCGGACGACCGGCCCGCGGCCGGTGAGGGCGGAAAGGCGGGCGGGCCCGTGCACTGGCTGATTCACGACTATCGCGAGGACGACCTCGCGGCGGTGGTCCACTTGATCGACACCACGGCGGGGCTCGGGCAGGAGTCGGTGTTCTCCCTCGCGGAGTGCATCGGCGCGCTGACCTCCCGCCAGCCCGCCGTGGTCGCCGTCCACCAGGGTGAGCCGATCGGCGCCGCGCTCGCCACCGTGGCGGGGGAGCGCGCCTGGGTGATGCGGATCGCGATCTCCCCGGCCTGGCGCGGCCGGGGCCTGGCGAGCGCGCTGCTGCGCGAGCTGGAGCGCCGGCTGGTGGCCTGCCGGGTGCGCCGGATCGCGTACGTGCTGCCGGCGGAGGAGCTGCTCGGCGAGGGTCTGCACAACGCCGGCTACACCCGGCGCCCCGCGGCCGCCTACTTCGAGAAGGACGAGCCGCCGGCCGGTGCCGCCAGTGGCCTGCTGGAGGAGCTGGGCGGCCGGCTGCTGCCCGGTGACCTCTGGGCCAAGGTCGCAGGCATGGAGACCGAGAAGAACCTGATCGAGCGCCGGGTGGTCAGTCCGCTCGCCGAGCCGGAGCGGGCGGCCCGGCACGGGGTGCGCCCGCCGCGCGCGATCGCCCTCTTCGGCCCGCCCGGCACCGGCAAGACCACCTTCGCCCGGGCGATCGCCTCCCGGCTCGGCTGGCCGTTCGTCGAGCTGCTGCCCTCCCGGCTGGCCGACGAGGGCAACCTCGCGGCCGCGCTGCGCGACGCGTTCGCCCGGATCGCCCGGCTGGAGCGGGCCCTCGTCTTCATCGACGAGGTGGAGGAGATCGCGCCGGTCCGGACGGAGGGCGTCCAGGGCGGCATGCACGGCGTCACCAACGAACTGCTCAAGCTGATCCCGGGCTTCCGGGAGGGCGAGGAACGGCTACTGGTCTGCGCCACCAACTCGATCCGCTCGCTCGACCCGGCCTTCCTGCGTCCCGGCCGGTTCGACTACCTGATCCCGATCGGCACCCCCGACGCGGCCGCCCGGGCCGCCATCTGGTCCCGGTACGCGGCCGGCCGGAGCGACGTGGACCTCGACGCGCTGGTCGGCGCGAGCGAGCTGTTCACCCCGGCGGACATCGAGCACGCGGCCCGGGTGGCCGCCCAGGCCTCCTTCGAACGCGACCTCGCGGGGGAGGACGCCGTCCGGCGGGATGCCGACGGACCGGACCTCGGCGGGGAGGACATCGACGGGGAGGACGTGGCGGAGGGTGCGGGTACCGCCGACTACCTGGCGGCCATCGCCCAGGCCCGGCCGACCGTCACCCCGGTGATGATCGAGGAGTTCGGCGCGGACATCACCTCGCACGCGAGGGTCTGAGCCCGGCGGCCGTCCCGAAAAGTCGGCTTGTCATACGGTCGGTGCGGTTTGACAGAGGGATGCCGACTGCTCACTAAATGTGCACACGCGTGCACCAGGAGGGAGCACCGGCCGGACAGGAGACCAGGCATGGGGACAGCGACCGACCCGGCGGCCGCCGAAACCCCGGTGGACCTCGCCGAGCCCGGATTCTGGCAGCGGCCGGCCGACGAGCGCGCCGCCGCCTTCGCCGCACTGCGGAGCCTGCCCGGCCCGGTCTTCTTCGGCGAACGCACGCCGAAGGGACCGGGCCGGGGCTTCCACGCCCTCGTCCGGCACGCCGACGTCGTCGAGGCCGCCCGCACCCCCGCCGTCTTCCTCAGCGGACCGGGCGTCACCACCCCCGAACCCGCCCGCTGGGTCCGGATGCTGTTCGGCGACTCGATGGTCAACCTGGACGACCCCCGCCACGCCCAGCTGCGCCGGATCGTCTCCCGGGCCTTCACCCCCCGGCTGATCGCCCGGGCCGAGGACGACATCCGCCAGGTGGCCGCCCGCCTCGTCGACCGGGTCGAGCACGAGCGGCCCGAGGACTTCGTCACCTCCGTCGCCGCGGAACTCCCCTTCCAGGTGATCTGCAACATGATGGGCATCCCCGAGGAGCCCCGCCGCGCCATCCTCGACCAGGTCAACCACGCCTCCGAGCACACCGGCGTCGCCCGCCCGCTGCGCCGCCGGCTCCGGGTGCCCGGGCGCGGACTGATGGCGCTGGCCCGGATGCAGGGCATGGTCGCCGAACTCGGCCGGGAACGCCGCCGCCGCCCCACCGACGACCTGATCTCCGCGCTCGTCACCGCGGACGTCGACGGCCGCCGGCTGACCGGCCGGGAGCTGGGCGCCTTCTTCTCCCTGCTGCTGGTCGCCGGCGTCGAGACCACCCGCAACGCGCTCGCCCACGGCCTGCACCTGCTCACCGCCAACCCCGAGCAGCGCGCCCTGCTGCTCGGTGACCTCGACCGCCACCTGGGCGGCACGGTGGACGAGATCATCCGGCACGCCACCCCGATCATCCAGTTCCGCCGCACGCTGGCCGTCGACCACCGGCTCGGCGGCCCGGACGGCACCCTGCTGCGCGCGGGCGAGAAGGTGGTGCTCTTCTTCGGCTCCGCCAACCGCGACGAGACGGTCTTCGCCGACCCGGACGCGTTCGACATCAGCCGCGGCTCCAACCCCCACCTCGGCTTCGGCGGCGGCGGTCCGCACTACTGCCTCGGCGCCTACCTCGCCCGGCAGGAGATGAAGGCGCTCTACCGCGAGCTGTTCACCCGGCTGCCCGGGATCCGCTCGGTCGGCGAACCGGAGCTGATCCCGTCCAACTTCGACAACCGGGTCCGCTCGCTGCGGTTCACGTTCTGACGGGAAGCCCGGAGTCCGGCGCGCGTCGCCCGTGTCGTAGTAGGTGGCGGGGGTCACGGCGGGCGGCCGGGGGCGGGAGCAGAATGCGGGCATGACAGAACGTCCGAGGTCCGCAGCCGAGAAGTCCGCCCGCGACGAGTCCGCCCGCGACAGGTGGACCCCTGCCGAGGGCACCCGATCCGGCCGGGGCGACGAGGCCACCGCGCACGCCTGGAGCGCGCTCGGCGGGGCCCCCGAACTGCTGGAGCGGGTCTCCTTCCACGGCCCCGACACCGTTCTGACCGCGCGGCTCCCGGTCCGGGAGCTGGCCCGGGCCACCGTCGCGGCCTGCTCGCTGGCCGCCGCGGAGCTGTCGGCGCTGCGCGCCGGTGCCCGCCCGGGCGGGAGTGCGTCGTCAGGAGGTGCGTCGTCAGGAGGCGCGTCCTCGGGGGGTCTGTCGTCGGGGGTGCCCGCGGTGCGGATCGACCAGGGCGCCGTCGCCACCGCTTTCGTCAGCGAGCGCCACCTCCGGATCGACGGTCGCACGCCGGTGAGTTTCGCGCCGCTGTCCGGCTTCTGGCAGGCGGCCGACGGCTGGATCCGCACCCACGCCAACTACCCGCACCACCGCGACCGACTGCTCACCGCGCTCGGGCTGCCTGCCGCCGCCGGGCCCGAGCAGCTGGCCGAGGCCCTGCGCGACCGCCCCGCCGAGTGGAGCCAGGAGCGCGCGTACGAGGCGGGGGCGCTCGCCGTGGCGGTGGCGCCGACGCGCGACACCGCACTCCCGCTGGTCGAAGCCCGCTCCGCCGACGGGACCGCCCCCCGCCCGCTGGCCGCCGCCCCGCTGCCCGCCGCCGGCATCCGCGTCCTCGACCTCACCCGGGTGATTTCCGGCCCCGTCGCCACCCGCACCCTCGCCCTGCTCGGCGCCGACGTCCTGCGGGTCGACCCGCTGCGGTTCCCCGAGGCCGAGGACGCCCACGCCGACACCGGCTTCGGCAAGCGCTCGACCCGCCTCGACGTCACCGCCCCGGCCGGCCGGGCCGCCTTCGAGGAGCTGCTGGCCGGTGCGGACGTCGTCGTCTCCGGCTACCGCCCCGGTGCCCTGGACGCCCACGGCCTGGGCCCCGACGCCCTGCTCGAACGCCGGCCCGGCCTGATCGTGGCGCAGGTCAACGCCTGGGGCTGGACCGGTCCCTGGGCCGGGCGCCGCGGCTTCGACAGCCTGGTCCAGGCCGGCGTCGGCATCGCGGCCACCGAGGCCGGGTCCGACGGCCACCCCGGCGTCCTGCCCGCCCAGGCCCTCGACCACGGCACCGGCTACCTGATCGCCGCCGGCGTCCTGCGCGCCCTCACCGACCAGCGCACCGGACGCCCCGGCGGCCGCCACCTCCGTTTCTCCCTGGCCGGCACCGCCTCCTGGCTCCAGCACGGCATCACCCCCGTCCCCCCGCTGAACGACGAACCGTACGAGCCGGCCGGCCGGCTCGCCGAGACCGACTCCCCGTACGGGCGGCTGCGCCACGCCCTCCCGCCCGTCGCCTACGCGGGCGCCCCCACCGACTGGTCCCGCCCGCCGGGCCGCTGGGGGACGGACGGGCCCGCCTGGCTCTGACACCGGGGCCGCCGGGGCCGGAGCCCGGCGTGTCGGAGCGATCTGGCACGATCGCCGACATGCCTTCTCACGCCACCGACTACACCTGGTTCAAGGACCGCTACCCCGCCCTGGCCGGGGCCTACTGCCTGACGCTGGTCCAGGGGATCAGCGCCGACGAGCTGTTGCGCCGCTTCGACGCCGTCCCGGGCCGGCAGGTCACCGGCGTGGCGGCGGTGGAGGAGGCGTGGGAGGCCTTCGACGACGGCGAGGACGAGAACGCGCCGGACGACTCCGAGGACCGCATGCTCGTCGCCGTCACCGAGCTCGACGGCTGGGCGGTCGCGGTCGAGGTCAACGGCTACCTCGGCACGGTGTGGGACCAGCTCCCGAAGCTCGCCGAGGGCACCCGGCTGGTCTCGCACTTCCGCAACTGCAACGCGGTGGACCACTTCCACTGGCAGGAGGGCGGCAGCAACCGGCTGCACTTCGAGCCGCTCTTCCCCGCCCAGCGGGACGGCGACGACGCCGAGGCCCCCGGAATCGCGGAGCTGCTGGCCCACTGCGGCTTCGACCTCAGTGACAGTGACGCCGGGGACGCTGCGCCCGCGGACGGTGACGCCGGGGACGCTGCGCCCGACCGGAACGGGCCCGGGCTGCACACCGAGGCGGCGTTCGCGCTCGCCGAGCGGCTGACGGACATCCGCCTCACCCCGGAGCGGCTGGACGGAGCGGACTTCCGGCTCGGCTACGCGCCGCAGCCGTAGGCGGCAGCCCACGGACCGCAGGCCACAGCGGTGGCTGTGGCCTGCGGTCCGTGGTCCGTGGTCCGTGGTCCGTGGTCCGTGGTCCGTGGTCCGTGGTCCGTGGTCCGTGGTCCGTGGTCCGTGGTCCGTGGTCCGTGGTCGTGGCCGGGCGGTGGTCCTGGCGACCCGGCAGGTCAGACGCCGGACGGGATCTGCTTGGCCCGGCTGCGGACCTGGAAGGCGGTCACGATCTCGATCAGGCCCAGGATCAGGAGCCAGCACCCGGCCAGCACGGTCAGCGCGGTGATCGACCCGACCGGCCAGACGATCAGCAGCACGCCCGCGAGCGTGTTGGCCACACCGGCGAACGCCTGCCAGCCGCGAGCGGGCATCTCGTCGTCCGAGATCGCCGCGACGAGCTGGGTGATCCCCCGGAACAGCCAGCCGATGCCGATCCAGATCGCCAGCAGCAGCAGCGACTGCACCGCGCTGCGGAAGCAGAGCAGACCGAGCAGGACGCAGATCGTGCCGCTGATGAAGGCCAGCACCCGGAGTGCGGTGCTGGCGTGGGTGCCGAAGGCCGCGACCAACTGCACGATCCCGATGATCAGCAGGTAGAGGCCGAAGAGCACGCCCACCACCGTCAGGGTCTGCTTGGGCCAGACGAAGACGACGATGCCGAGGGCGAGCGAGACGAGGCCGGCGACCAGAAGCACCTGCCAGGCGGCCTTGGCGAGGAGTCCTAGCGGGCCCTGGACCGGGGCCCCGTCGGGGGTGATGATCGGGGAGACCATGGCGGCGTACTCCTGACGGCGGGTGACGGGCGGCGGCGGCCTCGGAGAGGCAGGGGACGCTCTTCATGATCGTCACGGACCGGGCGGGCCGCCTGCGGGGTTCGGCCGATCGGGTGAACGGGTCGAGCCCGTCCAGGGCGTGCGGCCGGCCCCGGAGGCGACGGTCGGCGGTCCGTGGGCGAAGGGTGCCGCGGCCGGTGGTCCCGTGGAGGAACTGGTCTCCCGTCAATCCCCCTCGGATCCCTCCCGGTCGTCCGGAGGACACCTGCCGATCATTCGCCGTCGATATGATCCCGCGATATGACTTCTGAAGGGTGGGGGACCCCTCCGGTCGAGCCGATCAGCCAGCACTACATCGTCTGCGGTGGCAACGCGCTCGCCCACCGCCTCATCGTCGAACTCGTCGAGCACTACGAAGTCCCGGTGGTGGTGCTCGTGCCGGACCGCACGCGCGACCACGCACCGCAGATCGAGCAGTTGGCCGGGGTCGCGGCGGTGGTCGAGTACAGCAGCGTCACCGAGGAGGCGCTGCGGGCCGTCCGGGTCGAGACCGCACGCGGGATCGCCCTGGTCGACGGAAGTGACCAGGAGAACATCCACACCGCGCTCAGCGCCCAGGGCCACAACCCCGGGATCCGGATCGTGCTGCGGATGTTCAACCAGCGCCTCGGCGAGAACATCGAAGGTCTGCTGAAGAACGGTGCCGCGCTCTCCGGCTCCGCCACCGCCGCGCCCGCCTTCGCCGCCGCCGCGCTCTCCCGCCCCAACTCCGTCCAGGTCGGCGACCGCTTCCTGCACATCGCCTACGACGACGACATCGACTCCAGTCGGATCTGCATCGTCGCCGACCGGATCGACCGGCAGGACGTCGGCCGGATCCGCCTGCTGCCCGACCAGGAGGGCGACTCGGCGTCCTTCGTCCGGCTCGCGGCGGAGTTCGGCGACGACGGCCCGGTCCGGCGCAGCACCGTCGGCCGGCAGCGGTCCGGGCCCGGCGCCGGGGCGGCGGGCAGCGTCGAGGGCGGGGCCGGGGGTGAGGGCGGGGCCGGGGAGGACGTCGCGCCCGATCCCGATCCCGAGCCCGATCCCGAGGCCCCGCAGGAAACGGAGCCGGGACCGGAACGGGAACCAGGACCGGAGCCGGAACGGGAACCCGAACCCGAAGCGGAGCCCGAACCGGAGCGGGAGGGGCCCGGTGGGGTGGCGGCGCTGCAGGCCCTGCCGAGCGAACCGCCGGTGCGGATCTCCTGGCGCCGCCGGTTGCGCTGGCGGCTGCTCGACACCCTGCGCTACTTCACCAGCGCCCGGCTCCGGCTGGTGCTGATCACCGCGCTCGCCGCCGTACTGATGGCCTTCGGCCTGCTCTGGTACCTCAACCGGGACTTCGGCTGGGTGCTCTACACCTCGCTGCTCGACCTGGCCGGCGCCGCCCAGCCCGACCAGCCCGGCGACACGACCGGCGGCACCGGCGGCACCTGGCAGCGGGTCGCCCAGGTGGTGATCACCTTCTGCGGTATCACCTTCGCGCCGGTCGCCACCGCCATCATGGTCGAGGTGCTCGCCTCCGGCCGGCGCGGCCAGCCCCGCAACCCGGGCGTCGGGACGAGGGACCACGTCATCGTGGCCGGACTGGGCAACGTCGGCACCCGGGTGGTCGCCCAACTGCACGGCCTCGGTGTGCCGGTGGTCGGTCTGGAGCGTGACCCGCTGGTCCGCGGGATCTCCGCGGTCCGCGCCCTCGGCGTGCCGGTGGTGGTCGACGACGGCCCGCTGGCGGAACAGCTCCGCCGGGCCCGGCTGAAGCACAGCCGGGCCGTGGTCGCGGTCAGCGGGGACGACGCCACCAACCTGGAGGCGGCCCTGGAGGCCCGTGCCGGTCGCCCGGACGTCCGGGTGGTGGTGCGGCTCTTCGACGACAACTTCGCCCGGCACGTCTACGCCACGCTGGACAACGCCGCGTCCCGTTCGACCTCCTACCTGGCCGCGCCCGCCTTCGCCGCCGCCCTGATGGGGCGCGAGGTGCTCGGCACCCTCTCGGTCTTCCGGCACGTGCTGCTGATCGCCGAGCTGCGGGCGGAGGAGGGCAGCGGCCTGGTCGGCATGAACCGGCACGACCTGGAGGACCCCGGGGGCGTCCGGGTGGTCGCCGTCCGGCTCGCCCGCAGCCCGCGGACCTACCAGTGGAACTACGCCGACCGCACCCGCGGCCTCGTCCCCGGTGACCGGATCGTGGTGGCCGCCACCCGCAGCGGCCTGGCCCGGCTCAACACGGCACTGGTGAGCGACGACTGACGGCTGCGGCCGCTCGCCGGTGGGGCGGGCGCTGCCGGCACCAGCACCGGCACCGGCGGCGGCGCTCGGCGGCCGACGGGATCCGGTCAACGGACAACAGCTGACAGACGATGAGATCTGTCAGCTGTTGTCCGTCTTCCGTTACGTGCCCGCCGTCGGCGGCCCGCCGGTCAGCGGTGGGTGAAGGAGGCCGGTCGCTTCTCGGCGAAGGCGGCCATGCCCTCCTTCTGGTCCGCCGTCGCGAACACCGAGTGGAACAGCCGGCGCTCGAAGCGGACACCCTCGGAGAGGGTGGTCTCGAAGGCGCGGTTGACGCTCTCCTTCATCATCATGGCCGCCGGGGTGGACATCCCCGCGACCTTCTCGGCGGTGGCCAGCGCCTCGGCGAGCAGCTGGTCGGCCGGGACGATCCGGGAGACCAGGCCGGCCCGCTCGGCCTCCTCGGCCCCCATCGTCCGGCCGGTCAGGCAGAGCTCCATCGCCTTGGCCTTGCCGATCGCGCGGGTCAGCCGCTGCGAGCCGCCGATGCCCGGGATCACGCCGAGCTTGATCTCCGGCTGACCGAACTTCGCGGTGTCCGCCGCGAGCAGGATGTCGCAGAGCATCGCCAGCTCGCAGCCGCCGCCCAGCGCGAAGCCGGCGACGGCCGCGATCACCGGCTTGCGCAGGGCGCCGAACCGGTCCCACGGGCCCAGCCAGTCGTCGAGGTAGATGTCGGGGAACCGGTGGCCCTGCATCTCCTTGATGTCCGCACCGGCCGCGAAGGCCTTCTCCGAGCCGGTGACCACCAGACAGCCGATCTCCGGATCCCGGTCGAACAGGGTGGCGGCCGCCACGACCTCGTTCATCAGCTGCGTGTTGAGCGCGTTGAGCGCCTCCGGCCGGTTGAGCGTGATCAGCCCGACGCGGCCCTTGCGCTCGACCAGGATCGTCTCGTAGGTCTCGGTCATCGCCGTTGACTCCCATTCCGCTGCTCGGCACCGCACTCGGTGCGCTGACCACCCAACGATCTCCGAAGCGGCCCCGCTCGCGCCAGTCTTGCCATGCGAGACGGTCGTCACGAGTCGGACGTTTCCCGCGAGGCCCGCCCGGTACCCGGCGTGCCCCTCCCGGTAACCGGCGTGCGGGGAGGGGGCTACGCTCCCGCCGGGGCCAGGCCCAGCTCGTCGCCCTCGCGCGGGGCGAAGAAGCGGTCGACCTCGGCCGCCGTGACCGCCGCGAGGTCGGCGGGCGACCAGCGCGGGTTGCGGTCCTTGTCCACGACCTGCGCCCGGATGCCCTCGACGAGGTCGTGACCGGCCAGGGCGGCGCAGGAGATCCGGTACTCCTGATCCAGCACCGCCTCCAGGGAGGGCAGCGTGCGGGCCCGGCGCAGTGCGGCGAGGGTGACCTTGACGGCCGTCGGCGAGTTCCCGAGCACCTGCTCGGCGGCCTCCTTCGCCTCCGGCAGTCCGAGGGCGAGCAGCCGCTCGACGATCTCCTCGGCGGAGTCGGCGGCGTAACAGGCGTCGATCCACTCCCGCCGCTCGGCGAGCCCGGCGGGCGGTGCGGACTCGGCCCGGGCGGCGACGGCGGCGGCCGGGTCGGCACCGGCGGCCAGCTCCGCGAGCAGAGCGGGCACCTCCGCCGAGCGGACGAAGTGGTCGGCGAAGCCGCAGAGCAGCGCGTCGCCGGGCCCCATCGAGGCCGAGGTGAGTCCGAGGTGGGTGCCCAACTCGCCCGGGGCGAGGGCGAGCAGCCGGCTGCCGCCGACGTCCGGCACCAGGCCGATCCGGGTCTCGGGCATCGCCACGGTGGAGTGTTCGGTGACGATCCGCACCGCGCAGTGGGCGGAGAGGCCGACGCCGCCGCCCATGGTGATGCCGTCCATCACCGCCAGGTACGGCTTCGGGTACCGGGCGATCAGGGCGTTCAGGCGGTACTCGTCCCGGAAGAAGGCCCGGGCGCCGGCCCCACCCGCCTTGGCGTCGTCGTGGATCGCGCGGATGTCGGCACCGGCGCAGAGCCCCCGCTTGCCCGAGCCGGTCAGCACCACGGCGTGCACGGTGTCGTCGTCGGCCCACTCCGTCAGGGCCGCGTGGACGGCCGTGATCATGCCGTGGGTCAGCGAGTTCAGCGCCCTCGGCCGGTCGAGCACGATCCGTCCGACCACGCCGTCCCGGTGGATCCGTACCTCTGCACTCATCGGGCCCGCTCCCGTTCCAAGTCGATGCTTCTCTGATGCTTCCCCGGCCCGGGGATCCCGGCCTCGACGGCACCCGGACCCCCGCGCCACCGTACAAGCCCGAGGGCGGCACCGGTCGGCCGGTGCCGCCCTCGGCGGTTGCTGCGCCGCGGGTGGTGCGCGCAGCGGTGTGCAGGTGTCAGGTGTGCAGGTGCGCCGCCGTTACGGCACGACCTTGCCGACCACCTCGCCGAAGCCGAGCACCGTGCCGCCGGGGCCGGGGGCGGTCGCCGTGATGACGACCTCGTCGCCGTCCTCCAGGAAGGTGCGCACGGAGCCGTCGGGCAGCTTGAGCGGCTCCTCGCCGTTCCAGGTGAGCTCGATCAGCGCGCCCCGGGTGTCCGCCGCCGGGCCGCTCACGGTGCCCGAGGCGAAGAAGTCGCCGGTGCGCAGCGAGGCGCCGTTGGCCGTCATGTGGGTGAGCTGCTGCGCGGCCGTCCAGTACATCGAGGCGAACGGCGGGCGGGAGACCGGGTGCCCGTTCAGGCGGATCTCCAGGGCGAGGTCCAGGCCCCACGGCTCGCCGTTGCGGTCGTCCAGGTAGGGCAGCGGCTCGACGTCGCGGGCCGGCGGGGTGACCCGGGCGGCTTCGAGGGCGTCCAGCGGGACGATCCACGGCGAGACGGAGGTGGCGAAGGACTTGCCGAGGAACGGGCCGAGCGGCACGTACTCCCAGGCCTGGATGTCCCGCGCGGACCAGTCGTTGACCAGGCAGACGCCGAACACGTGCTCGCGGAAGCCGTCCAGGGTGACCGGGGTGCCCAGGCCGGACGGGGTGCCGACGACGAAGCCGACCTCCGCCTCGATGTCCAGCCGGCGGGTCGCGCCGAAGGACGGCGCCGCGTCGGCCGGGGCCTTGCGCTGGCCGTGCGGGCGGACCACCGGGGTGCCGGAGACGACGACCGTCCCGGCCCGGCCGTGGTAACCGATCGGCAGGTGCTTCCAGTTGGGGGTGAGCGGCTCCGAGCCCGGGCGGAAGATCCGGCCCAGGTTGGTGGCGTGGTGCTCGGAGGCGTAGAAGTCGACGTAGTCGGCGACCTCGAACGGCAGGTGCAGGTCCACCTCGGCCACCGGCAGCAGCAGCGGCGACAGTGCGTCCCGGAACGACTCGTCGGTGAGCCAGTGGGTCAGCGCGGCACGGACTTCGGTCCAGACCGGGCGGCCCGCGCCCAGCAGCGGGTTGAGCGTGTCGGCATCGAGCAGCACGGACGGCGCCCCGGCCGCGCGGGCGGCCGCCCCCGCGTCGAGGACGAACTCCCCGATGCGCACGCCGATCCGCCGCCGGCCGGGCCGGTCGGCGGCGGTGAAGACGCCGTACGGCAGGTTGTGCACGCCGAACGGGGAGTCCTGGGCGCTGGCGAGCCAGCTGCGGGGGGTGGTCAACGGTCCTCCAGGGAAGGCGAGTCGGGCGCGAGCAGGCCGAGCGCAGCCAGGTCGTCCAGGGGTTCGGCGATGCTGCAGGTGCCGAACGCGGTGAACGAGTTCCGGATCACCGTAACCTGGTGGTCGGTCAGTTCGCGGACCGCCTTGGCCAGCACCTCGCCGGTGCGTTCGGCCAGCACCTCGGCGGCGGCCGCGCGGTCGGTCTCCAGTGCGGCCAGCAGCACGTTCAGGAAGCCGTGGTGCTCGAAGCCGGTGGCCGGATCGGTGTGCCGGACGGCGTGGTGCAGGCCTGCCGTGCACTTGTACGGCAGGCCGCGCTGCGCGCAGCCGGTGAGCAGGCCGGCCAGCTCCGTCTCGTCCGGGAAGGCCCCGGCGACCACCCCGCCGGTGCGGAACTTGGCCCGGTACGGGCTGTCGACCAGGACGTCCAGCACCTCGTCCAGCGCGTCGCCGTGCAGCAGTTCGCGCGGCAGCTCGACGGCGGCGGGGACGTCCGGCGGCAGCAGCAGGTCCAGGGCGGCGACCGCCTCGGCGGCGTCCCGGGTGGTCAGTTCGACGCCGACCAGTTGGACGCCGGCCGGCGCCAACGACGCGGCGGCGGCGAGCGCCGGGCCGAGCTCGGCACTGCCCCCCGGCAGGACGAGCCCGACCCGGAGGCCGGGACCGGCGAGGCCGGTGAGTTCGGCCAGCCGGCCCGCTCCGCAGAGGAACGGGCCGACGGCCTCGGCGTACCAGGCGGAGCGGTGCGCGTGGTGCGCCGGGACAGCCTCGGCGACCGGCAGGTCCCCCGGCGGGAACACCGCCGCGTCGTCGAAGAGGCCCTGGAGGAGCGCGGGGACGGTGCTCACCGCTGCGGCCCCCGACCCGCCCAGGTCCAGGCGTAGTTGGCGTCCTCGGTGGCCCGGCCGCCCTCGCCGAGCTCCAGCGGACGGAAGGTGTCCACCATGACGGCCAGCTCGTCGAAGAACTCCACGCCGATGCTGCGCTCGTAGGCGCCGGGCTGCGGGCCGTGGGTGTGGCCGCCCGGGTGCAGCGAGATCGAGCCCTGGGCGATGCCCGAGCCCTTGCGGGCCGCGTAGTCGCCGCCGCAGTAGAACATGACCTCGTCGCTGTCCACGTTGGAGTGGTAGTACGGGACGGGGATCGACAGCGGGTGGTAGTCGACCTTGCGGGGCACGAAGTTGCAGATCACGAAGCCGTTGCCCTCGAAGACCTGGTGCGCGGGCGGCGGCTGGTGGATCCGGCCGGTGATCGGCTCGTAGTCGCGGATGTTCAGCGCGTACGGGTAGAGGCAGCCGTCCCAGCCGACCACGTCGAACGGGTGGTGCGGCACGGTGTACCGGGTGCCCGCGATGCCGTTCGGGCCGCGGTGCTTGACCAGCACGTCGACGTCGCCGGCCTCCTCCACCACCAGCGGGCCGACCGGGCCGCGGAGGTCCCGCTCGCAGTACGGCGCGTGCTCCAGCAGCTGCCCGTACTTGGAGAGGAAGCGCTTCACCGGGGTGATGTGGCTGTTCGCCTCGATGCAGTACGCCCGCAGCGGCTCGTCACCGGACGGCACCCAGCGGTGCGTGGTCGCCCGGGGGATCACCACGTAGTCGCCCTGGCCGACCTCGATCGAGCCGAACACCGTCTCGACCGTGCCCGTACCGGACTCGACGTAGACGCACTCGTCCCCGAGCCCGTTGCGGTACAGCTCGCTGGGGGCCCCGGCGGCGACGTACGAGATCCGTACGTCGCCGTTGCCGAGGACGAGCCGGCGCCCGGTCACGACGTCCGCGGACTTCCACTCCTGGCCCGCGAACAGCTCGTGCAGCTTGAGGTGGCGGGGGAGCAGAGGGTGGTTGGGCACCGTCGACTGGTCGGGCAGCTCCCACGGCACGGCGTCCACGACGGCCGAGGGGATGCCCCGGTGGTAGAGCAGCGAGGAGTCCGAGGAGAACCCCTCCTCGCCCATCAACTCCTCGTAGTACAGCCCGCCTTCGGGTGTGCGGTGCTGCGTGTGCCGCTTGGGCGGGATGCTGCCCAGCTGCCGGTAGTACGCCATCGTCCTGCTCCTCCTCGACCGCTTGTCGGCTCTGCTCTGATCAGGGGATTCGATCAGAGGTTGCCGCGGCGGTCCTGCTCGCGCTCCAGGGATTCGAAGAGCGCCTTGAAGTTGCCCTTCCCGAAGCCGAGCGAGCCATGCCGCTCGATGAACTCGAAGAACACGGTCGGCCGGTCGCCCTGCGGCTTGGTGAAGATCTGCAGCAGGTAGCCGTCCTCGTCGCGGTCGACCAGGATGCCCCGCTTCTTCAGCTCCTCGACGTCGACCCGGACCTTGCCGATCCGGGCGCGCAGCTCCGGGTCGTCGTAGTAGGAGTCCGGGGTGGCGAGGAACTCCACGCCGTTGGCGCGCAGCACGTCGACGGTGGAGAGGATGTCGTTGGTGGCGAGCGCCAGGTGCTGGCAGCCGGGGCCGCCGTAGAACTCCAGGTACTCGTCGATCTGCGACTTCTTCTTGGCGATGGCCGGCTCGTTGAGCGGGAACTTCACCCGGTGGTTGCCGCTGGCGACCACCTTGGACATCAGCGCCGAGTACTCGGTGGCGATGTCGTCGCCGACGAACTCCGCCATGTTCACGAAGCCCATCACCCGGTTGTAGAACGCCACCCACTCGTCCATCCGGCCGAGCTCGACGTTGCCGACCGCGTGGTCCAGGGCCTGGAACAGCCGCTTCGGCCGGTCGGCCGGGCGGGTCACCTTGGTCTCGGCGGCCACGAAGCCCGGCAGGTAGGGGCCGTGGTAGCGGGAGCGGTCGATCAGGGTGTGCCGGGTCTCGCCGTAGGTGGCGATCGCGGCGCGGCGCACGGTGCCGTGCTCGTCGGAGACGTCGTTCGGCTCCTCCAGCACGGTGGCGCCCTGGGCGCGGGCGTGCGCGATGCACTTGTCGACGTCCGGCACCTCCAGCGCGAGGTCGACGACGCCGTCGCCGTGGCGGCGGTGGTGGTCCAGCAGCGGGCTGTCCGGGGTGACACCGCCCTTGATCACGAAGCGGCAGGAGCCGGAGCGCAGGACGAAGGCCTTGCGGTCGCGGCGGCCGGTCTCGGGGCCGGAGTAGGCGGTGAGCTCCATGCCGAACACGGCCTGGTAGAAGTGGGCCGTCTGGGTGGCGTTGCCCACGACGAACACGATGGCGTCCTGTGCGACGACAGGGAACGGGTCCGTGGCGGGGTCGTGCTCGACGAGGCCGACGAGGCGGCGCAGCTGCTCGGCGTCGAGACCGGCCTCGCGCTCCTCGGGGGTCAGCTCAAGGGCGGCGTGGGACTGCGGGGTCATCGGTCGTTCCTCCACATTGAGGCCTCGGCATTGAGGCATCCGCTTGAGGCGGCCGCGCCGCATAGGGTGGGCGGTGCGGCTGAGCGGAGAGCTTGCTCCTGTCGGGGGGGTTGGGCAACAGGTCGGGATTTCACTGCTCAATGTGTACAAGCTGATCAGGAAATCCAGGTGCCGGCTGCACAAAATGTGCTGCACGGTGGCACTGGGCGGGTGTCGGAGCTGTCGGGCCCGTCGGCCTGCTGTCGCGTGCGGGTCGGGTCATGCGTCGGGTGCTGCGTCGGGTGCTGCGGTGCTGGTCGGGCCGATGCTGGTCGGGTCGGTGGTGGTCGGGTCGGCGGCCGGGAGGTGGCGCAGGAACCAGGCGCCGGCCAGCTCGGCGACCCGGTCCAGCGCGCCCGGCTCCTCGAACAGGTGGCCCGCGTGCGGCACCACCGCGAGTTCACTCTCGCAGCGCAGCCCGGCCCGCGCCTGCCGGTTCAGGTCGATCACCGTGCCGTCCCGGGCGCCGACGATCAGCAGGGTCGGTGCGGTCACCTCCGCCAGGTGCACCGGGCCGACGAGATCCGGCCGGCCGCCCCGGGACACCACGGCGCGTACCGGGGCGGCCGGCCCGGCTGCTCCGGCTGCCGCCCGGAGTGCGGCGGCCGCTCCCGTGCTGGCGCCGAACAGGCCCAGCGGCAGGCCGCGGATGTCCGGCAGCTCCGGGAGGTACCGGGCGACGGCCGCGAGACGGGCACCGAGCAGCTCGACGTCGAAGACCTTGCGCCGGTCCGGCTCCTCGTCCTCGGTGAGCAGGTCGAACAGCAGCGTCGCCAGCCCCGCCCGGTTGAGCTGCTCGGCCACCCGGCGGTTGCGGGGGCTGCGCCGGCTGCTGCCGCTGCCGTGCGCGAACACCACCACGCCCACGGCCCCCGCCGGCACGGTCAGCCGGCCCGCCAGCCGGACGCCGCCGGCGGGTACCGCCAGCTCGCGGTCCACTTCGACGGGGCCGCGGGGGTGCTCGCCGCGGGCCTCGGCCAGCAGGCGCAGCACCTCGTCGTCCCCGGTCTGCGAGAAGTCGGCGTAGAACTCGCCGATCGCGAAGAACGGCGACGGCGTCCCCACACAGACCAGCTCGTCGGCGACCCCGGCGAGGCGGTCGGTCCACTCCGGGGGCGCCACCGGCACGGCCAGGACCACCCGGGCCGCGCCCCTCGCCCGGACGATCAGACATGCCGCCCGGGCCGTGGAACCGGTCGCGATGCCGTCGTCGACCACGACCACGGTGCGGCCGCGCAGATCCGCGGGCGGCCGGTCGCCCCGGTACCGGCGGGCCCGGCGCTCCAGCTCGGCACGCTCCAGCCGCTCCACCCCGGCGAGCTGCTCGGCGGTCACTCCGGCGATCCGCAGCACCTGGTCGTTCAGCACCCGGACGCCGTCCTCGCCGATCGCGCCCATGCCCAGCTCGGGCTGGTAGGGCACGCCGAGCTTGCGAATCACGCAGATGTCGAGCGGGGCACCGAGTGCGGCGGCCACCTCGGCGGCCACCGGGACGCCGCCGCGGGGCAGCGCGACCACCACGACGGGGCCGGTGGCGGTCTCCGGGCCGGCGGGGCTGCCGGTGGTGGGGCTGCCGGTGGGGCCGCGCAGATGGCCCAGGCGGGCGGCCAGGCGGCGGCCCGCGTCGGTGCGGTCGGTGAAGCGGGTACCGGTGTCGTGCATGGCGCGGCCTCCGGATTCCACGGTACGTCGGCGGGGCCGGGGTGGGGGCCGGGGTGGGCGTCGGGCCAAGGGTGCGGGCGGGTGCGGGCCCGGGGCAGCGAGGACGGGAGCGACCGCCCGGGACCGGGCCCGGGACTCGGACGGGGCCGGCCGCCCGTGCATCCGGGACAGCGGGCGCCCGAGCGTGGGAGGCAGGACCGCCCGGCGGGCCGGCGCCCCGCCCGCCCGCCTCCAGGGCTCCGAGCCGAAGGAGGCGCGCAGTGACCATCCCCCGCCCGCACCACCCGCACGTCGATTCCGCAGGCCCGCCGGGCCGCGCCGCTCCGCACGGCCCGGCCGCCGCCCGCGGCGGCGGCCGGGGCCACGGTCTGCACGACTCCGGTGACCCGGTCACCGGCTGGACGGTCACCACTGCGTTGCCCGTGCGGTACCACGTCCGCTTCGCCCCCGGTGTGCTGGATCCCGACCGTCCGGACCTGGCCCGTGCCGGCGGGCCGCCCGGTCGGCGGCTGGTCGTCGTCGAGGCCCGGGTGCACGAGCTCTACGGGGACCTCCTGCACCGGTACCTGGTCGCCCGCGGCGTCGCGTACGAGACGCTGGTGCTGCCCGCGTACGAGCAGGTGAAGACCATGGACTCGGTGTTCCGGGTCGCCGACCGGATGGACTCCTTCGGCATCTCCCGGCGCGGTGAGCCGGTGATCGCGATCGGCGGCGGCGTCCTGACCGACATCGTCGGCCTCGCCTGCAGCCTCTACCGCCGCTCGACGCCGTTCGTCCGGGTGCCCACCACCCTGATCGGCCTGGTCGACGCCGGGGTCGGTGCCAAGACCGGCGTCAACCACGGCCGGCACAAGAACCGGCTCGGCACCTACCACCCGGCCGTCGAGACCCTGCTCGACCCGGCCTTCCTCGCCACCCTGGACCGCAGGCACCTCGCGAACGGCCTCGCCGAGATCCTCAAGGTCGCGCTGGTCAAGGACGCCGAGCTGTTCGAGCTGCTCGACCGGCACGGCCCCGCGCTGCTGGACGAACGGTTCCAGGGCCCGCGCGTCGGGACGGAGGTGCTCACCCGGGCGGTCCGCGGCATGCTCCAGGAGCTCCAGCCCAACCTCTGGGAGCACCGCCTGGAACGGCTGATGGACTACGGGCACTCGTTCAGCCCCACCGTGGAGATGCGCGCACTGCCCGAACTGCTGCACGGCGAGGCGGTCTGCATCGACATGGCGCTCACCACCGTCGTCGCCGAGCGGCGCGGACTGCTCGACGCGGAGCAGGGCGAGCGGATCCTCCGGCTGATGCGCCGGCTCCGGCTCCCCGTCTGGCACCCGCTGATCGAGCCGGTCACGCTCGGCGAGGCGCTCGCGGACACCGTCCGCCACCGTGACGGCCGACAGCGGCTGCCGCTGCCCGCCGGGATCGGGTCGGCCGTGTTCGTCGACGATCTGGCGGATCGTGAACTCGCCTACGCGGCAAGATGGTTGAGAGCGTGGACAGCTGCCGACCGAGTACCCGGCGGGCCCGCCGCGGACGGCGGCGGCAGTGGTGACGGCACTGGTGACGGTGGGGGCCGCGGGTGGCGTGAGGGGCGTGAGGGGCGTGAGGTCCGTGCGTAGCGCGATCGTGGTGGCCGGCACCCGCGCACCTGCGAACGTCCACGGGGTGCACGGCGCGGCCGGCGTCACCCAGTGGACGTGCCTGGCCGGTCGTGCCGGGCTCGCCGGGGAGTGGGAGGCCGTCGAGTGGGCCCGCATCCCGCCCGGCGGCGTCAGCGGGGAGCACCTGCACACCCGCACCGGCGAGGTCTACGTCCTGCTCGCCGGGCAGGGCGAGGTCACGTTGGACGGCCGCCCGTACGCGGTCGGCGCCGGTGACGCGGTGCTGACGGCGGTCGGGACCAGGCACGGTCTGCGCAACCTCGGTGCGGGCCCGCTGGAGTGGCTGGTCGTCGAACTGCCGGCGGCGGACGGTGCCGAGGCCGTCGGCAGCACGGTGATCCGTGATCTGCGGCGAACCGGCCCGGTGGACCCGTCCGCCGTCATCGGCGGCCCGCTGCGCCTGCTGCGGTTCGCCCGGACGGTGCCGGGGGAGCGGGTCACGCATGCTGCGGACGGCGTCGAGCACACGCTCTTCGTGACGGCCGGCGGTGGCCGGGCCGCTGCCGGGGGAGTGCGGCTGCCGCTGCGGCCGGGGACGGCGCTCACCCTGCCGCTCGGCACCGCGGTGGCCCTGACGGCCGGCCGGGACGGGCTGGAGTACGTGCACGCCGAGCTGGTGGTGGCGGGGGCGGGGGGAGACGTGGGGGCGGGCGTGGGGGGTGGTGGGCGGTGATCGTCACCGGTGCCGGCGGGCCGCGGATGCTGCTCGGACCGGGCCACCAGCGCATCCGCACCCGCTGCCTGGCCCGCCGGGGCATGCTGCACAGCGAGTGCGAGTCGGTCGAGCACATCCGGCTCGGGCCGGGGGTCTGCTACGACCTCGTCGGGCGGGGTGGGACCGAGGCCGTCTGGTACCTGCTCGGGGGAACGGTGGAGGTGGTCGACCGTTCCCCCGGGGCGCCGCGCCGCAGGCTGGCGCGCGGCGCGCTGCTGCTCGCCCCGTGCGGGCGGGGCGTCCACCTGCACGGCGGGCCGTTGGGCGCGGAACTGCTCTGCGTCACCGTCCTGCCGGCGGAGCTGAGCCGGCGGCTTCCGGCACGCCGGCCGGAGGAGGAGTCGGTGGCGGGCCCGGTGGCGGGCCCGGGAGTGGGCCCCGTAGCGGTGGACGGCTGACAGCTGTTGATTAACAGTTGACGGATAACAGAGTTCATCATCTGTTATCCGTCAACTGTTGCCTGTTTGCCGACGCCCTCCCCCGCCCTCCCCCGCCCGGTCCCGGGCCTGCTCCCGGGCCTGTTCCGGGGTCGGGCGGGACCGGGGCCGGGGTCGGGACCGGCCGGGACGGGAGCCGCGGCTCAGGCGCCCGGGGCGCCGGGCGGCCCATGGTCGTGGTCGAAGACAGAGCGGGAGGAGAGCCGCCATGGGCCGCACCGCCGAACTCGACCGCCGGATCCAGGCCGGACCAACGCACTTCCCCGTGCTCGTGCGCTGCGGTGAGCAGTCCTGGACGGAACTCGCCGAGCTGATCGCCGGGTTGCGGGCCCACCGCTTCCTCCTGGTGACCGACGCGGCCACCCCCGCCGCCGCACTTGCCCGCGTCCGGGCCCTCGCGTCCGCGCAGGCCCCCTGCACCGTCCACGCGGTGCCGGCGGGTGCCCCGGCCGGACCGGCCGCCGGCTCGGACAGCGGGACCGGCGCCCTGCCCGGTGCCGGGTGGGCGCCTGAGGGCCGGACGGTGGTGATCGCCCTGGGCGGTGAGCAGGCCTGCGGCGTCACGGCCGACGTCCGGCTGCCGACCACTCTCGCGGCCGCGTGCGGCCCCGCACTCGCACTGCCGCGCCCGGTCCCGGCCCCGGGCGGCGCCCCACCTGCGGGCGCGCTCCCGGGCCCGGGGCGGGCACCCACGCTGGTCTGGATCCGCAGCGACGTCCTGGCCGGCCGGCCGGCGGTGGAGAACCGGGCCGGCCTGGTCGAGGTCATCCGGCATGTCCTGGCCGTCTGCCCGGCCCAGTACGAGGTGCTCGCCCGGATGCTGCGCCCCCGGGCCCGCCACACGGCGCGGACCGTCGCCGCCTGCGTCGTCCTGTGCGCGGACGCACGGGCCGCCCTGGTCTGCTTCGATCCGTTCGAGACCGGTCCGGCCCTCGCGCTCGGCTACGGGCGCAGCCTCGGCGCGGCGCTGCGGAGCGTGCCGCCCACCACCAGCGCGCTCGCGCCCGGCGATGCCGGGGCGCTGGGGCTGCTGCTCGCGGCCCGGATCGCCGTCCTGGGCGGTCTGCTCGACCGTTCCGCCGAGTGTGCGCACCGCGAGCTGCTGGCCCGGAACGGCTCGGCGACGGCGCTGCCGGCCGGGGCCGCTGCCCGCACGTCGGCCGCCGCCCTCGCCGCGGTGGCGGAGCCCGGGCTGGTGCTGCTCGACGGCCTCGGGCACCCGCACTGCCGCGGCGGGCGGCTGCTGACCCGGGTCGACGCCGCGCTCCTCCGCTCGGCGGTCGAGGGCCTGGCACGGACAGTCGTCCCGCACAGCCGGGGCCCTGCCCCCGACCCCCGGCCCGTCACCACCGAATGACCGGACGGCCCGACCGGGCAGCTGGCGGGAGCAGGACGGGACCGGCTGCCCGTGCGGCCGGGACGACGGGCGGCACATCGTGGAGCGCAGAGGCGGACCAGCACCCGGACCGCCGGAGACCGGAGGGAGTTCCCGTCATGACGGGCACCGTCATTACCGACCTGCGCCGACGTGGCGCCGTCGACCCGAGCAGGGTCCTGACCGGTCCGCTGCGCGTGGTCGGCCTGCAATGGCTCGATCCGGGGCATAGCGCCGAGGTCGTCTCCGACGCCGTCGAGCACGCGCTCTACGTCACCGCCGGTTCGGGCACCGCCACCGTGCCCGACGATGCGGCGCGGGAGGACGCCGACCCGGGAGTCCCGCTGGTCGAGGGCACCGCGCTGACCCTGCCGCTCGGCACCCGGACGGTCCTGACCGCCGGTGCGGCGGGCCTGGAGTACTTCCACGCCGTCCTCGCCGTCGTCGGCCGCCCGCCGCGCGCCGAAACGGCCCCCGGTCCTGACACCCCGAGCCGTCGGCGCCACCCGAGCCACCCCTCTCATCCCGTGGATGAGGACCACCCGACCCACCCCGACCATTCGGAAGGAGGCGAGCCCGGATGATCGTCACCACTGCCTCGGGCGCCGCCGCCGTCATCCTCGGCCCGTCGGGCGAGCGCGTCCGGCTGCGCTGCCTCGCCCGCCGGTCCATGCTCATGAGCCCCTGCGAGTCCTTCGACCACCTGCGCCTGAGCCCCGGCGCCCGTCACGCGATGCCCGGACAGGCCGAGGCCGAGACCGTGCTCCACGTCCTGCGCGGTTCCCTCCTGGTCGGCCGGAGCACCGGCGAGCCGGATCACCTCGCGGTCGACGGTGACCTGTTGCTGGCCCGCCGGGCCGTGACGCTCCACCTGGAGGCCGGCCCGCTCGGCGCCGAGCTGCTCTGCCTGACCCTTGCCGCCCCCCGTGGCACCGCGGCGACCAGGAAAACCCTGGCCCGCCGCCGGGCCGAGCGCCGGACCGGGCCGTGAGCACCCCGCCACCCGCCGACCGCCGAGGAGGCGAACCGATGAACCCGACGGAGAGCAACGGCAGTTCGGGGCGGCCCTCGGTGGCGATCGTGACCGGTGCCAGCTCCGGCATCGGCCGGGCGACCGCCGTGGCGCTGGCCCGGGGCGGCCACACGGTGGCGATCGGCTACCGCACCGACCGTGCCGCCGCCCGCCGGACGGCCGCGCTGGCCGGCGGGCGGACCATGCTGCTGCCGCTGGACCTGGCCGACCCGGTGTCGGCCGCCCGCGCCGTCGACGGGGCCTCCGAACACCTCGGCGGCCTCGACATCCTGGTCAACTGCGCGGGGATCAACCACCGTTCACCCGCACTGGCCGAGACGCTCGCGGACTGGGAACGGATCCTGCGGGTGGACCTCACCGGTCCGTTCGCATGCCTGCAGGCCGCCGCCCGCCGGATGGTCCGCCAGGGCCGGGGAGGGCGGATCGTGAACGTCACCTCCGTCCACGAGTTCACGCCGATCCTCGGCGGCGGTGCCTACTGTGCAGCCAAGGGCGGGTTGGGCGCGCTGACGAAGGTCCTCGCGCTCGAACTGGCACCACACGGGATCACCGTCAACGCGGTCAGTCCGGGGGAGACGGCGACCCGGATGAACGGCGTCCCGGACGACGGGGGCCCGGACGACGGCGACCCGGCCCGACAGGCTCGGCCCGGCATTCCGGTGGGCCGACCGGGCCGAGCGGCCGAGGTGGCCGCCGCGATCGTTCACCTGACCAGCCCGGACGCGGCCTACACCACCGGTGTCTCGCTGACCGTCGACGGTGGCCTGAGCCTGATGAGTGCCGTCGCCAACCAGCGCGACGCCTTGCACCAATCACCCGCGTACGACGGGCCCGGGTACGACGGGCCCGTTCGCGCGCCGACCGAGGTTCGGTCTCCCCACCACCCGGCCACCCGGTGGCCCTGAGAGGAGGACGCCATGACCGGCATCCCCGGTGCCCACGCCGTCCACCACGTCGCCTTCACCGTCCCCGACCTCGACCAGGCGGTCGACTTCTTCACGGACGTCCTCGGCGCCCGGCTGCTCTACCGTCTGGGCCCGGTTACCGATCCGTCCGGCGGTGACTGGATGACCCGCCAACTCGGCGTCCACCGTGACGCGGTGGCGTACATCGCGATGCTGCGGTTCGGGCCGGTCGGCAACCTGGAGCTGTTCCAGTACACCGCTCCCGGCCAGCGGCGCGTCCTGCCCGCCAACAGCGACTGGGGCGGCCACCACCTGGCCATCGCCGTCGAGGACGTCGACCTGGCCGTGGCCCATCTGCGGGCGCAGGCCGGCGTCGAGGTGCTGGGGGAGCCGCAGACCGTGGCCGACGGCGGCCCGATCGACGGCGACCGCTGGGTCTACTTCCGCACCCCGTGGGGCCTCCAGCTGGAGGTGCTCGCCATGCCCGCCGGGATGCCCTACGAACGCGCCACCGATGACCGGCTGTTCACGCCGGACGGGCCCTGGTCGGCGGGCACCGCCGCCACGGCGCCGCAGGAGTGAGGCCGGCGCCCACCCCGGCCGCCGCCGTACCCACCGCTGCCATACCCACCGCCGCCGTACCCACCGCCGCCGTACCCACCGCCGCCGTACCCACCGCCGCCGTACCCACCGCCGCCGTACCCACCGCCGCCGTACCCACCGCCACCGCCACGCCACCACCGTGGACCGGTGGCGGCTCCCGTGCGGGGCCCTCCGCTCCGCGGGCTCTGACCTGCGTGAACGCTGTCCGTCCCGGTCGTTGCGCCCGCAGTGGGACCGGGACGGGACGGCAGGCCCATGTGCCTGGGTCGTCCCCCGGCGCATCGTGAGGGAAGAGCGGCCGGACGGTTCGACCGCTCGGAAGACGAAGAGTCCGTAGACGAAAGAGTCTGGAGCACCGGCCATGGCAACGAACACCGCGACGAAGGCGCTCGGCGTCGCGTCCGTCCTCGTCGGCTTCGCAGCGGCAACCGTCGTGATCAAGAATGTCGTCGTCGGCGCGGGCGCGGAATGCGAAGCGCCCCCGAAGTCCGGGCTCGCCCCGGACACCACCGATACGGGCAGGATCTGCAAGCCCGGCGAGAAGGACTGCAAAAAAGCCTGAGGTCCCCCCGGCACGCATCCGTCCCGTCGGCCGATTTCCCGTCCCCCCGACCTCCATGTCCCCGATATCAACGTCCCCGATTTCCGATACCGATCGCCGTCCCCGGTGCCGCCCGCACCGGGGACGGTCCGTCGTCCGCCGGTGCTCAGTGCCCAGTGCTCGGCGGGCGGGCGGTCGGTCGGGCGGCCGTCAGGCCTCGCCCCTCGACGGGGACCGCGGCAGGACCGCCAGCACCCTGGTCCCGTGGTCGCGCGGCAGCGGTCCGACCGTGCAGCTGCCACCGATTTCGGCGGCCCGGTCGGCCATCGAGCGGAGTCCCACCCCGCTGCCGGCCCCGCTGGCCGCGTCATGGTCCGGTCCGCCGCAGGCCGGCCCGAACCCCTCCTCCGAGGGCGCTCCGGCGTGCTGCGCCGGCTGGTCCCCGCCGGCCGGCTCCACGACCCCGACGCCGTCGTCCAGCACCGTCAGCGTGAGCGCCGTCGCGTCCACCCGAATCGCCACCTGGGCCTGCCGGGCCCGGGCGTGCCGCAGGACGTTGTTCAGCGCCTCGGCGGTGATCCGGTAGGCGGCGACCTCGACGGCGGCCGGCAGGTCGGGCAGCGGATCGGGCTCGATCGACGTGGTGACGGTGAGCCCGGCGCCGCTGAAGTTGGCGGCGAGCTGCCGGACGGCGCGACTCAGACCGAACTCGCCGAGCGGGGCGGGGCCCAGCCGGTCGGTGATCCGGCGGACCTCC
Source organism: Kitasatospora sp. NBC_01560 (assembly GCF_045208415.1). Taxonomy (NCBI): domain Bacteria; kingdom Bacillati; phylum Actinomycetota; class Actinomycetes; order Kitasatosporales; family Streptomycetaceae; genus Kitasatospora; species Kitasatospora sp. NBC_01560. Next base: position 7,600,214 of record NZ_CP109364.1, read on the forward strand.
TTGATCGCCATCGCGAGGTCCTCCGAGATCCGCCGCAAGGTCTCCGCGAGGCCACTGCCGCCGCCCCCGCCCCCGCCGCCGCCCCCGTTCCCGTCCCCGGTGCCGTCCAGGCTCGCGCCTCCGGTGCTCGTCGTCCGCGTGGGGTCCGTCCCCGGGCCCGGCCCCGCCTGGGAGGCCGCCGCGTTGTCCATCCTCAGCCGCAGTCCGGCGAGCGCCGGCCCGAGGCCGTCGTGGATGTCCCGGCGCAGCCAACGCCGTTCCTCCTCCCGGGCCGCGACGATCTGCTCGCGGCTGGCCTGGACGTCCTCCTGCAACTGGAGGGAGGCCACGGCGGGCGAGGCCTGGTCGGCCAGCGACTGGAGGATGTCGATGTCACCGGCGTCCAGCCGTTCCTCACCGTCGCGCAGTGCGACGCTCAACTCCCCGATCACCGTGCCGCGGTGGACCAGCGGGAAGCCCTGGCGTGGCTCGTCCGGGCGGCCGACGGAGGCGAGCGGGCGTCGTCCGGCACGGGTGGTGACGGTCAGCGCGACACCGGGCAGCCGGAGTTCCTCGGCGACCGTGGTGCAGAGTGCCGCCGGCAGCCGCTCGGGGTCGACGGTCTGCCGGACGCGGCCGGCGAGCGTCCGCAGGACTTGGTAGGGCTGGGCGCGGTCGCCGTAGTAGAGCCGGTCGACGAGGCCGACGGCCCACCGGGCGGCCCGGGGCAGGCAGCCGCCCAGCCCGAAGACCAGCGCGATGAGCAGGAGCGCCGCCCCGCCCCGCCCCGGCACCAGCCAGCCGGAGAGGACGGCCGCGAACACCACGAACAGGGTGGTGAGCCCGGTGGCCAGGAGCAGCCCGGTCAGGACGGACCGGGCGGCCCGGTCGAGCCGCCAGCCGCCGTCCCGGATCACCAGGTGGGCGACGGCGACCGCCCAGACGGCCCCGGCGGCGGTGAAGAGCGCGTAGCTGAGCCAGTACTCGTACTGGAACCGGCGGGTGTAGTAGTCCTGCATGCCGGCCCAGAGCAGGTACGCACCGAGCATCGCCGCCACGTGCGCCCGGTGCGCGGGGTGCGCGGGGTGCGGTGCTCCGGGCGGCTGCGCCGGCCGGAGCACCCGGTACAGCAGGACGGCGACCGCGACGGCGACCAGCAGGTAGCCCATCGGGGCGTAGAGGTCGGCGAGCCGGTCCGAGAGGGAGCCGAAGAAGGTCGCGGGCGGGCTGTCGGCGAGCGGATTGGGGTGGCCGTAGACGGTCGGCCGGCTCAGGAACGACATGCCGTCCGGGAGCTCCCAGAGCCCGACGGCGCCGATGTAGAGCCACCAGCGCCGTCCGGTGAGCCGCCCGTACGGCAGCCAGAGCGGCAGCACGTAGAAGAGCGTCTGGCTGATGGTGTCGCAGACCGACCGGAGCACGGCGACGGCCCCCACCAGCCCGGGGTCGGAGACCTCCACCCAGAGCGGCGCCCCGGCCGCGCTGGGCAGCATCGAGGTGAGGGCGTAGACCAGCATCACCCAGCCCAGCGGGCTGCCCGGGCGGTGGGCGTGCAGCAGCATGCCCGCGCCGGCGGTGGGCAGGGCGTAGAGCAGGATGGCGAGCTGGTCCCGCGGGCGGTCGACGCCCGGAGCGCCGAGGTGGACCAGCACGTAGCAGACCCAGAGCGTGCCCACCACGAGGCAGACCGCCGTGCAGACGGCGGCGCCGGTGAGCTGCCGGCGGGCGGCCGTCCGGCGGGCGGCGGACCGGGCGGACGCCCGGGGGCGGGGAGAGGTCACCGTGATCATGGCACCGCCTTGGGGACGCGGCTGGGGGTGTGGGCCGCCGACGGCCCGTTCGCCGGGTGCCGGGACGGCCGTTCGTCCGGGTACTGGTGGCAGTCTGACCGGCCCGCCGTCCCGGACGCATGAGGCAGTGGTCTCGTTCCGGCCGTGAGTGCCGAACGGCCCGGGTGGGCGGGCAACACTCCGAGCATGTCACGGAAAGTCACCCGACCATCGCTGGTAGTGTCGGCCAGGTGGACCAACAGCACTCCGCCGCCCAGCCCGCTCCGCAGCCGGAGCCGGGCCTCCGGGGCGAGCCGCAGCCCGCCCCGGGGCAGTACCGGCAGCCGCCCGACCGCCCCGAGGACAGCCGCGCCGAGGACAGCCACCCCGAGGACGCCGGCCCGGAGGCCGCCCGGGGTGCGGAGCCCGGCGGTGAACGCGACGGCGGGCGGGACGCCTCACTCGTCCGGGTCCTGATCGTGGACGACCACCCGTTGTTCCGCGAGGGTCTCCGGGCGGCGTTGCAGAGTGCCGAGGGCATCGTGGTGGTGGCCGAGGCGGAGCGGGTCGGCGCGGTACCGGACGCGGTCGCCCGGCACCGTCCGGACGTGGTCGTGATGGACCTCTCCCTGCCGGACGGCTCCGGCCTGGAGGCCGCCCGGCGGCTCGCCGCCCAGCCACCCGCCCCTCCGGTGCTGATGCTCACCATGGCCGACGACGACGGGAGCCTGCTGGCAGCGCTCCAGGCGGGCGCGCGCGGCTACCTCGTCAAGGGCGCGGGCCGTGAGGAGGTGCTGCACGCCGTGCGGACGGTCGCGGCGGGCGGCGCGGTGTTCGGCGCCGATGTGGCCGGCCGGATCACCGAGCTGCTGGCGGGCGCCCGGCTGCGCGAGGCGGGACAGCTGTTCCCCGCGCTGACCGCCCGTGAGGCGGAGGTGCTGGACCTGGTGGCCCGCGGCCTGGACAACCGGAGGATCGCCCGCGAGCTGGTGGTGGCGGAGAAGACGGTCCGCAACCACGTCACCCACATCTTCGAGAAGCTGCACGTGGCGACCCGCGCCGAGGCGGTCGCCCGGGCCCGGGACATGGGCCTCGGCGACAGCTGACCTCGCGCCCGGGCCGTCCGCGGTCCTGGCCCGGACTCCGGCCGGGCCCGGCCGGCGCGGGCCGGGACCGGAACCGGACCACCGTCCCACGCCCCTGGGACGGCAGGACACCGAGGATGCGGGGAGGAGGAGGGCCAGATGAGGGAACCGGCCGCGGCCGCCGCCGACCGCACCACTGACCGCACCGCCGACCGTGCTGCCGAGCACGTCGTCGGTCCGGTGCCCGCCGCCCGGCCCGCCCCGCCCGCCGGGCCCGGCCTGACCCGTGCGTACGCGGTCTGCGGGCTGACCCTGCTCTGCGGGTTGGGCTGGGTGCTGCTGGCGCTGATCCAGCAGGACGCGGCCTGGGCGGAGCCGTTCTTCCTCCACGACGGCCAGACGGTGCTGCTCGGCTTCGGATTCGCGCTCTCCGGGCTGCTGATCCTCGCCCACCGGGCCGGGCCGGACGGGCCCGCTGCCGCTCGCATCCGCCCGCACGACGCGAGGCACGGCACGGCGCCCAGCGCCACGAAGCCGACCGCCACGGCGCCCGGCGCCACGACGCCCGGCACCGTTGCGCCCGGCACCGTTGCGCCCGGCGCCGCCCACCGCGCCGCCGTGCCGGCCGAGGGCCCCGGGCCGGGCGACCGCGCCGCCGGCCGCAGCCTCGGCCTGGTCATGATGGCGGCCGGCCTGGGCGGCTGCCTCTCCCGGTTCCTCCTGCTCGCCACCGCCTCGGCCGGCGCCGGACCGGTGGCGGAGGCCGTCGGTGCGGCCGTGCTGCTCGCCTCGGTCGCACTCTTCGTCTTCCTGGCGGTGGCCCTCCCGCTCTGGCTGCCGGGGGGCCGGCTGCCCGGTGGTCCGGGGCGGCTCTACGTCGGCGCGCTCGTGCTGTGGAGCGCACTCCACGCCTGTGTGGTGCGGCTCGGTGTGCCGCTGCCCTACGTCGGGGACGTCCTGGTGCCGCAGGGGGAGGGGCTGCCGCTCGACGAGTGGCGGGTCACGCTGGTCTCCTGGGCGCTCGTCGCGGTCAACCTGACGGTGGCCGCCGTGCGCTGGCGGCGCTCGCCCCGGCCGCACCGCACGGTCGCGGCCGTGCTCGTCCCCTACCTGGTCTGGCTGCTCACCACCAACCTCGCGCTCCGGTTGGGCAGTTCGGAGAGCTTCGGTGCGGTTGCGTACTTCACCGGATCCGCGCTCTGGATGCTCGGCGCGGTCGGCTACGCCTTCACCCGTGACCGCTCCCGGTACCTGGACCGCGCCACCCGGCGGATGCTCAGCGCGCTCGCGCTCACCGCCCTGCTGATCGCCGGATACCTGGGCATCGCGTTGCTGCTGCGCCGTGCGCTGCCGCAGGCCAGCAGCGCGGGGGCCCAACTGCTCGCCGCGGGCGCCCTGGCCATCGGCGGACTGCTCGGCCCGACCACCCGCTGGGTGCTCCGAGCCGTCGACCGGTTCTACTACGGCGACCGGGCCCGCCCCTACCAGGTGGTGCGCGAGCTCGCGGAGCGGCTCAGCCGCGCCGTCAGCCCGGCGGACGCCCCGCCGCTGCTCTGCGACACCGTGGTCAACGCACTCGGCCTGCCCGGCGCCCGGGTCGTCCTGCACACCCGCAACGGCCCGCACGAACTCGCCTCGGTCGGCACGGTGGCCCCCGACAGCCAGGTGTTCCCGCTCAGTTACGAAGGCGCCGTGATCGGCGACCTGTACGCGCCGCCACGCGCCGGCCAGCCCGTGCTGGACGCCCAGGACCACGAGGTGCTGCGCTTCCTCGCCGACCAGTCCGCGCCCGCCATCGCCTCGCTCCGCCTGTACGAGGAACTCCAGGCCGGGCGGCGGCAGATCGTGCTGGCCCGGGAGGAGGAGCGCCGCCGGCTGCGGCACGACCTGCACGACGGCCTCGGCCCCACCCTCTCCGGGCTGCGGCTCGGGGTCGACACCGCGCGTGCCGCCGTCCCCGAGGGCTCTCCGGCCGCCCGGTCGCTGCTCGCGGTGTCGGCCGGCATCGGGCAGGCAATCGTCGAACTGCGGCGGATCACCGAGGGGTTGGCGCCCGCCGCATTGGCCGGCGAGGGGCTGGCCGGTGCGTTGCGCAGGCTGGTCGCCGGTCTGGACGGGGACGGCGTCCGGCTCGCCCTGGTGCTCGACCCGGATCCGCCGCCCGCGCTCCCGGCGGCCGTCGAAGTGGCGGTGCTGCGGATCAGTGGTGAGGCGCTGAACAACGTGCTGCGCCACTCGGGCGCCACGGCGGCCCGGTTGACGCTGCGGGTGCGGCCGGACGAGGTGGTGGTGGAGGCCCGGGACGACGGGCGGGGCTTCCCGGGCCGGGCGGCCGTCGTCCGGACGGACGCTCTCGGGGGCGGAGCCCGAGCCGGTGGCGGTGGAACCGGTGGCGACGGCGGAGCTGTGGACGGGGACAGGGGCGGGGGAGCGGGCGCCGGGCGGGGGGCGTTGCGAGGTGCGGCGTCCGGCCGGTGCGAGGGCCACCGCAGCGGCCAGGGGCTCGGTCTGCGGTCGATGGCCGAGCGGGCCGAGGAGCTGGGCGGAGGTTTCAGTGCTGTGAACCATGCCGGCGGTGCACTCGTCCGGGCGGTGCTGCCGCGGATGCCGGTCGTACCCGAAGGGGGTGCTCCCACCTCGGGTGGTGCCGAATCACGGCGAACGGATCACAGCTGACGGATGATGAAACCTGTCGGCTGTCAGCCATTTGTCGCCACCTGTCCGCCCTGGGCCCCTTGACGGGGTCGGGCGTTGGCCCAATCATCATGGTCGCGTCAACTTCGCGGGCGCGCCCCTGATTTCCGCCTGATCCCCGACCGCAGCTCAGCTCTGCCCGATCACCGGCCCCGCACGGACCCCTCTCCGTCCGGGACCGCGCTCCTCCCCGTCTTCCCGACCCCAGGTCGTCCGCGAGGTTCCACGCTTCCGTTCTGCCCCACCAGAAACCGGAGCCTCCCTTGACCGAGCGTGTCTCGCGGCGATCCCGCCTGCGCCGATCCGTCCTGCCGACCGGGGCGGTCGTCACCCTTGCCGCCGCCCTGTTCACGACCGCCGTGGCGCCCGCCGCCGTCGCGGTCCCCACCGCTCCGGCCCCCGCGGGCGTCGTCGCGGCCCCCGCCGCCACCGCCGTCGCAGCGCCGGACATCCCGGTCGCCAACGTGAAGGCGCACCTGGCCCAGCTCCAGTCGATAGCCACCGCCAACGGCGGCAACCGCGCCCACGGGCGGACCGGCTACAAGGCCTCGATCGACTACGTGAAGGGCAAGTTGGACGCGGCGGGCTTCATCACCGCGCTGCAGACCTTCAGTTACAACGGATCGACCGGCTACAACCTGATCGCCGACTGGCCCGGCGGCGACACCTCGCACGTCGTGATGGCCGGCGCCCACCTGGACTCCGTCACCGCCGGCCCCGGCATCAACGACAACGGCTCCGGCTCGGCCGGCATCCTGGAGACCGCGCTGGCCGTCTCCCGCGCCGGGCTCAAGCCCACCAAGCACCTGCGGTTCGGCTGGTGGGGCGCCGAGGAGTACGGCATGGTCGGCTCCAAGAACTACGTCAACAGCCTGGCCGCCACCGATCGTTCGAAGATCGACACCTACCTGAACTTCGACATGATCGCCTCGCCCAACCCCGGCTACTTCACCTACCGCTACGACACCGCGCTGGACGCGCTGTTCCGCGACTACTTCGCCGGCATCGGCATCAGCACCGAGCAGGACTTCGAGGGCGACGGCCGCTCCGACCACGCCCCGTTCCAGAACGCCGGCATCCGGGTCGGCGGTCTGTTCAGCGGCGCCGACTACACCAAGACCGCTGCCCAGGCTGCCAAGTGGGGCGGGACGGCCGGCCAGGCGTTCGACCGCTGCTACCACTCGGCCTGCGACACCAGCGCCAACATCAACGACACCGCGCTGGACCGGATGAGCGACGCCATCGCGTACGCGATCTGGACGCTCTCGGCCGGCGACACCACGCCGCCGACCGGCACCGTCTTCGAGAACGCCGCCGACGTGCAGATCCCCGACAACGGCGCGGCGGTGACGTCGAGCGTCGCCGTGACCGGCCGGACCGGCAACGCCCCCGCCGCACTCCAGGTCGGCGTCGACATCAAGCACACCTATCGCGGTGACCTGGTGATCGACCTGGTCGCGCCGAACGGCACGACGTTCCGGCTGAAGAACTCCAGCGGGAACGACTCCGCGCCCAACGTCCAGACCACCTACACCGTCAACGCCTCCGCGGTCGCCGCCAACGGCACCTGGAAGCTCAAGGTGCAGGACGTCGGGCCGCAGGACACCGGCTACATCGACAGCTGGAAGCTCACCTTCTAGCCGCCCGGCTTCCGGTCGTCCGGCGCGGCCCGCCGGAAGGCCGGGGCTCCGAGCCCCGGCCGGGAGCCGGGAGCCCGATCGGGAGAAGGGGGTGCCGGCCGCCGCCGGCACCCCCACCTCCCACGGCCCGCCGTCGTTACGGCTGCATCTCGTAGGCGCCGGAGAGCGCGGCCACCCGGGCCCACACCTTCGCCGCCCGCTCGCCGTCCGCGACCGGGCGGCGGACGTGCGCCAGCGCCCAGGCGGCCTGCGCCTCGGTGGTGGACGCCTTGCCGTGCAGCTCGGTGGCGTGCGCGGAGAAGTCCCGCACCAGCGCGTCGAAGATCTGGTCCAGGACGTCCGTCTCCAGCCCGGCCGGCCCGGCCTGCTCCAGCACCAGCTGGCCGTAGACGATCAGGGCGAACAGCTGGCCGATCTCCAGCAGGAAGTCGAGATCGGCCTGCTGCTCCGCGCTGGGCGCGTTCTTCAGCAGCAACTCGCAGAAGCCGTCGGCCTGTTCCCGGAACCGGGCGACGTTCGGGACGTCCGCGTGCGCGTCGTACGCGGTGCGCCAGTCGTGGAAGCGGATCGCGCCGAGGCCGCGGGCCGGGCCCTGGCGGAACAGGAACTCGTCGTCGGCCGCGTCGAGGCGGGTCGGCACCGGCGCGTAGTCGGCCGGGTTGAACAGGTAGTTGGCCATGAACTTGAGGATCAGTGCCAGGTTGACGTGGACGGTGCCCTCCAGCTTCGGCAGGCCGCGGATGTCCTTCGCCGCCTTGTCGAAGTAGGTGTCCGCCTCGAAGCCCTTGGCCGCGATGACGTCCCACATCAGGTCGATGACCTTCTCGCCCTCGGTGGTGACCTTCATCTTGGTCATCGGGTTGAAGAGCAGGTAGCGGCGGTCCTCGGGCGAGGCGGTGCGGAAGTAGTCCACCGCGCGGTCGGCGAACAGCTTCATCGCCACCAGGCGGGCGTAGGCGTCGGTCAACTCCCGCCGCACGTGCGGGAAGTCGGTGACCTTCTTGCCGTAGAGCACCCGGTTGTGGGCGTGCGTGACCGCCTCGTACATGGCGTGCTCGCAGATGCCGACCGACGCCGTGCAGAGGTTGAACTTACCGACGTTCACGGTGTTCAGCGCGGCGTCGAAGGCGGCCTTGCCGGTGTGCAGCACGTCCTCCGCGCGCACCGGGTACTCCTCCAGCCGGAACTCGCTGACGTACATCTGGGCGTTCACGACGTTCTTGACCAGGTGGTACGCCTCGTGGCGGCTGTCGGCGGCGAAGAACACGTAGCCGTCCGGGCCCTCGATGTCCGAGCGGCGGCCGAACACCGAGACCAGGCCGGCCACGTTGCCGTTGCCGATGTAGTACTTGGGCCCGGTCGCCGTGAAGCCGCCCTCGCCGTCCGGGGTGAGGATCATGTCGGTCGAGTAGATGTCGGCGCCGTGGCTGCGCTCGGAGAGACCGAAGGCCATCACGTGACCCTCGCTCAGCAGCTGCGCGGCGCGGGCCCGGACGGCCTCGTTCTCGCTCTGCCAGACCGGGCCGAGGCCGAGGATGGTGACCTGCCAGGTGTACCAGTAGCCGAGGCCGTAGAAGCCGAGGATCTCGTTCAGCTCGGCGATCCGGGCGGTGTCCCAGCGCTTGGCGGGATCGGCCGAGGACGGGGTCAGGAACTCCGCGAACAGGCCCTCCCGGGCGGCGAATTCGAGGAAGTCGGCGTACCAGCTGCGGTCGATGTAGGTGTCGAGGAGCGCCTTCTTGCCGCGGGACTCGAACCAGTCCACGGTCGCGCGCAGCAGCCGGCGGGTCGGCTCGTCGAACTGCACGGGGTCGTAGGTGCGCGGGTTGAAGAGCATCACGGGCTCCCGGGGGTCGAGGGTGGGTGGCCGCCGTGGCCGGTCCGGCCGACGGCGGGGCAGTGCTGGAACGGGTGGCGCTGGAACGGGTGGCGCTGGAACGGGTGGCGCTGGAACGGGTGGTGCTGGGACGCGTGCCCTACCGGGGCGCGCGGTGAGGGCGCGGCGCCGGCGTCAGGTGAGCCGGTGCAGGGTGGCGAGCACCTCGTCCAGCCAGGCGAGGGTCATCCGCTCGTACTCGATGCCGCCGCGCAGGACCACGTGCTGCAACTGCTGCTGGGGGTCGAGCGCGCCGGGCTCCGGGAAGTCACGCTGCTCGCCGTGCAGGTAGCGGGCCAGCAGGGCGGCGTGGCCCGCACGGTGGCGCTCGACCTCGGAGATCAGCGCGGCCGGGTCGTCGAAGGCCGCCGCGCGGATCTTGACCGCGAGTTCGTGCCGGACGGTCTCCGGTTCGACCGGTTCGCGCAGCCAGCCGGCCAGCGCGGTGCGGCCCGGTCCGGCGGCCGAGTACACCTTCTTGTCCGGCCGGCCGTCCTGGGAGACCTCCTCCGAGGAGATCCAGCCGTCGGTCTCCATCCGCCGCAGCACCCGGTAGATCTGCTGGTGGGTGGCGGTCCAGAAGCGTCCGATGGAACGGTCGAAACGGCGCGCCAGCTCGTAGCCGGAGCCGGGCTGCTCCAGCAGCGAGACGAGGATCGCGTGCTCCAGTGCCATGACCGGCATCCTGCTATGCAACGAGTTGCATAGGCAAGGGTGCCCCGCCCGGGTGAGACGCAGCTCACCGCGCGGCCCGGGAGGCGCGGGCGGGCAGGTTAAGGGGTCAGGAGAAAAGGTGCAAAACGTCGGATCGGCGCCAGAATGGTACTGGGCTAGCGCCTTCCATGTTCCAACCCTAGGAGGTGGTATCGGTGTCTACCCAGATCCCGATGGGCATGGAGCACCATCCGGACATCGTCGAACTCCGAGAGCAGTACGAGCGGGTCACCCTGACCCCCCGGGCCCAGGCCGTCGAGGCCCTGGCCGTTCTCGCCGGTCTGTTCCTGGCGGCCTCGCCATGGATCGTCGGCTTCACCGCGTTCAGCACGCTGACCGTCACCTGCCTGATCGTCGGTCTCGCCTACTGCGTGCTGATGGCCGGCTACGGCTCGGCGTACGAGCGCACTCACGCACGGGCCTGGGCGGCAACGCTGCTCGGCGCGTGGACCATCATCTCCCCCTGGGTGGTGTCCGGAGAGGTGAACCGCGGCAAGAACATCGTCACCTGCCTGATCACGGGTGCCGTCATGTTCCTGCTGGGGCTCGCTGCGATCTCCATGGCCACCATGACGTCGAACGGAGCGTCGATGCGGCGCGGCCGGGCAGGCCGAGCCAAGGGCTGAGGCTCCGGGCCGACGCCCGGGACCGCCCGACACCGGGGCGCGGACGGCGAGGCCGTCGTCCGCGCCCCGGCGCACGTCCCGGGCACCCCTTCGGCGGGGCTGCCCGGGGCACCGGCGCGGGGGTGCTACGGCCGGGTCATCCGGAGTACGTCGAGTGCCTCGTCCAGCTGCTCCCGGGTGAGCAGCCCGCGGTCGAGGTAGCCGCGCTCCAGCACCACCTGACGGATCGTCTTCCGCTCGGCCAGCGCCTGCTTGGCGACCTTGGCCGCCTCCTCGTACCCGATGTAGCGGTTCAGCGGGGTGACCACCGACGGCGAGGACTCCGCGTACTCCCGGGCCCGTTCGACGTTGGCGGTGATGCCGTCCACCGTCCGGTCGGCCAGCAGCCGGGCGCTGTTGGCGAGCAGCCGCACCGACTCCAGCACGTTGCGGGCGATCACCGGGAGCATCACGTTCAGCTCGAAGTTCCCGCTCGCGCCGGCCACCGTCACCGTGGCGTCGTTGCCGATCACCTGCGCGGAGACCATCAGCACCACCTCGGGCAGCACCGGGTTGACCTTGCCGGGCATGATCGACGAGCCGGGCTGGAGGTCCGGCAGGTTGATCTCGCCGAGGCCGGTGCGCGGCCCCGAGCCCATCCAGCGCAGGTCGTTGGCGATCTTCGTGAAGCCGACCGCGACGGTGCGCAGCTGGCCGCTCAGCTCGACCAGGCCGTCTCGTGCGCCCTGCGCCTCGAAGTGGTCGCGGGCCTCGGTCAGCGGCAGCCCGGTGGACCGCGCGACCTCCTCGATCACCGCGGCGGCGAAGCCGGGCGGGGTGTTGATGCCGGTGCCCACGGCCGTGCCGCCGAGCGGCAGCTCGGCCACCCGGGGCAGGGTGGCCAGCAGTCGTTCCCGGCCGTGCCGGACCTGGGCCGCGTACCCGGCGAACTCCTGGCCGAGGGTCACCGGGGTGGCGTCCATCAGATGGGTCCGGCCCGACTTCACCACCTGCGCGAACTCGGCCGCCTTGCGCTCCAGCGCCTCCGCGAGGTGCTCCAGCGCCGGGATCAGGTCGTGGGTGACGGCCGCGGTGGCGGCGATGTGGATCGAGGACGGGAACACGTCGTTGGACGACTGGCTCGCGTTGACGTGGTCGTTCGGGTGAACGGGCCGGCCCAGCCGCTCGGTGGCCAGCGTCGCGATCACCTCGTTGGTGTTCATGTTGGACGAGGTGCCCGAGCCGGTCTGGAACACGTCGACCGGGAACTCCGCGTCCCAGCGGCCCTCGGCGACCTCCTCGGCGGCGGCCGCGACGGCCTCCGCCGTCTCCTCGTCCAGCACCCCGAGCCGGGCGTTCACCCGCGCGGCCGCGGCCTTGATCCGGGCCAGCGCCGCGATGTGCGCGCGCTCCAGCCGCTGGCCGGACACCGGGAAGTTCTCCACGGCCCGCTGCGTCTGCGCCTGCCACTTCGCCGCGGCCGGCACCCGTACCTCGCCCATCGAGTCGTGCTCGATGCGGTACTCCCGGCCGGTCGCCGTCCCCTGCTCGTCGCCCATCGCGCGCTGCACCTCCTGGCCGGCCCGCAGCCGGTCCTGGTCTCGGTCGTGCTGTCCGTGTCCGTGTACGTGTCTTCTTACGTGTACGCGCCGCGGTACGTGCCCGTGCGTGTGCCCGTACCTGATCACCACAGCCGCGGGCGGGCCCCGGGTATTTCCGCGCGGGGCCTCCGGTCGGTGGGCGCGGGCTCGGTGGCGTCGGCACGGACGGCCGGGCCGAGGCGGTGGCCGTCCGGCTCCAGCGCGGAGGGCGGCCTCCGGGGGACCGGTGGTGACCCGGGGTGGTGCGCGAATGATCCGGTGCGGGGATCGCTCGTGACCCACGAGCCCGCCGCGGGATCGAGCAATCTTCACTCGTTCGAGTGAAGATCGCGAGCTGTCGGCCCGGGCCCGAACCGTTCGCTCCGTACGCTCGCCCCGAGCCGGGGGAGCAGCAGCGGCCGGGGCGGCCCGGCCCACGGGCCCGGGCGCACCGGTCGGAGGACACCGGCCGGGCACCCACCGGCCGGGGACACAGCCGGGCACACGGACCAAGGGGCGGGCATGACGGCAGAACAGCACGGCGGACACGACGAGCGGGGCGACGAGCGGGGCGACGTGCAGGGCGAGGTGCGCGGCGGGGCCGCGGCGGGCCTCAGCCGGCGCCGCGTCCTCGGTGCCGCGGCCGCACTCGGCGGTGCGGGCTGGCTGCTGCGCGGCACGATCGGCCCGGACCACGCGCAGGCCGCCACCCCGGCACCGCCCGGGCTGCCCGCGGGCACCGAGCTCTACCAGCGGGTCTACCAGAACTGGTCCGGGGAGGTCCGCACCGACCAGCTCTGGACCTGTGCCCCGCGCACCCCCGAGGAGGTGCCGCTGCTCGCCGACTGGGCCCGCACCAACGGCTGGCGGCTGCGCGCCCAGGGGTACCGGCACACCTGGGCCCCGCTCACCGTCGCCGACGGCACCGCCGAGGCCGCCCGCGTCCTGCTGCTGGACACCACGCGCCACCTCACCGCGATCGCCGCCGACGCCCCGGGCACCGTCCGGGTGCAGACCGGCGCGACCATGGAGGAGCTGCTCGCCCACCTGGCCGGGCGCGGCCTCGGCGTCGCCAACTGCCCCGCGCCCGGGGAGCTCACCGTCGGCGGGGTGCTCGCCATCGGCGGCCACGGCACCGCCGTCCCGGCCACCGGGGAGATCCGCCCGGACGGCCACGGCTACGGCTCGCTCAGCAACCAGGTCACCCGGCTGACCGCCGTCGTCCACGACCCGGTCGCCGGCCGGTACGCGCTGCGCACCTTCGACCGCTCCGAGGCCGACAGTGCCGCGTTCCTGGTCCACCTGGGCCGGGCCTTCGTCACCGAGGTGGTGCTGCGGGCCGGCCCCGACCGCCCGCTGCGCTGCGTCAGCCGGCTGGACATCCCGGCGAGCGAGCTCTTCGCCCGGCCCGGCAGCTCCGGCCTGCTCGGCCGCCCCCGTACCCTCGCCGACTTCGTCGACCGGGACGGCCGTGCCGAGGTGATCTGGTTCGCCTACACCGACCACCCGTGGCTGAAGACCTGGAGCGTCGCCCCGTCCCGTCCCTTCGCCTCCCGGGTCGTCGACGAGCCCTACAACTACCCGTTCTCCGACAACATCCCGGAGCCGGTCGCCCGGCTCGCCGGCCAACTCGTCTCGGGGGCCTGGGGATCGGCCCCGCTCTTCGGCCAACTCCAGTACCTGATCGCCAAGGTGGCACTCACCGGCGACATCACCGACGTCCTGCTCTCCGGCGGCCTGCTCCGCGACCTGCTCTCCGGCGACGTGCTCACCCACCTGCTGGCCGGCGGCCTGGGCTCGGACCTCTGGGGCCCGTCCCGCACCCTGCTGCAGTACGTCCGGCCCACCACCCTGCGGGTCACCGCCAACGGGTACGCGGTGCTCGCCCGGCGCGCCGACCTCCAGTGGGTCGTCGCCGAATTCGCCGAGTACTACCGGACGTTGCTCGCCGAGTACCGGGCGCGCGGCGAGTTCCCGGTGAACGGTGCGGTGGAGATCCGGGTCACCGGCCTGGACGATCCCGCCTGGAGCGGCGTCCCCGGTGCCCGGCCGCCGCTGCTGTCCGCGCTGCGGCCGCGCCCCGATCACCCCGAGTGGGACACCGCCGTCTGGCTCGACGTGCTCTCCCTGCCCGGTACGCCCGGGCTGCACCGCTTCGCCCGCGAGCTCGAACAGTTCCTGCTGCGCACCTTCGACGGCACCCGGGCCGGGCTGCGCGTCGAGTGGTCCAAGGGCTGGGCGTACACCGAGGGGGCCGCATGGGCCGATCCGGACGTGCTCGACCGGGTGATCCCCGCGAGCCACCGGGACGGCGGCGGCCCCGGCTGGGACGAGGCGGTCGCCGTCCTGGACCGCCACGACCCGCACCGGGTGTTCGGGAACGCCTTCCTGGACCGGCTGTTGACGAGCTGAGGCGGGCGGGTCGCCGGGCCGGCCCCGGGGTCGCCGCCGGTCCGGGCGGCCGGTCCGGGGCGCTGGTCCGGTCTCCCGTCCGGGCGTCGGCTCAGACGTGCTCCATCACGATCACCGCCAGTCAGACGTGCTCCATCACGATCACCGCCAGCGTCCCCGGCTCCAGGGCGCGGAAGACGTGCGGGGCGTCGCCCGGGTAGCTCACGTAGTCGCCCGGGTGCAGCTCGACCGGCGCCCCGGCGGGCCCGGCCAGCGCCCGTCCGGCGCCGAGCAGGACGTGCTCCACGGTGCCCGGCATGTGCGGGTCGGAGGCCCGGGTCTCGCCCGGCTGGGCCTCGATCCGGTAGATGTCGCGGCGGGCGTTCGGGGGGCAGGAGGCCAGCAGGGTGGCGGCGTAGTCGGCCCGCTCGGAGTGGGTCACCGGGCCCTCGCCGGCCCGGATCACCCGCACCACCGGCCGCGGCGGGTCGACCAGCCGGCTGAACGGGACGTCCAGCGCGACGCCGAGCGCCCAGAGCGTCTCCACGCTGGGGTTGCCCACGCCCGACTCCAGCTGGGAGAGCGTGGACTTGGCGATCCCGGCCCGCCGGGCCAGCTCGGCCATCGAGAGTCCGGCGCGTTCGCGCTCGCGCCGGATCGAGGCCGAGATCAGGCCGATCAGCTCCGAGCCCGTCGGCGCGGCCCCGCCGGTGTCGCCTCCGCCGTTGTGCACAGTCATCCGCGTTCGCTCCACACGTCCACGCGTTCGCCTTGACGAACGACAGCCATCGGGTTCACTCTACTGGACATGCGTTCGCTCCTCCGAACACTCGACCGCGCCACGCTCCGTGACATCGCCCTGGTCTGCCTCGCCGACGCCCTCGTCGGTGCCTCCTTCGGCGCCATCAGCGTCTCCGGCGGCCTGCCGCTGTGGGTGCCGATCGCCATGTCCGTCCTGGTCTTCGCCGGCGGCTCCCAGTTCGCGGCCGTCGGCGTCATCCTCTCCGGCGGCGGCGCACTGGCCGCCGTCGTCACCGGACTGGTGCTCAACGCGCGCCTGCTGCCGTTCGGGTTCACCGTCGCCGACGTGCTCGACGGGCCCTGGTGGCGACGCCTTCTCGGCGCGCAGGTGCTGACCGACGAGTCGGTCGCCTTCGCCCTGCTCCAGCCCGACCGGCGCCGCCGCCGGGCCGCGTTCTGGCTCTGCGGGATCGCCCTGTTCGTGGTCTGGAACGCGGCCGTCGTCCTCGGCGCCGTCGCCGGCGGCTTCATCGGCGACACCGATGCGTTCGGTCTCGACGCCGCGTTCCCCGCCGTCCTGCTCGCCCTCGTATTGCCGTCGCTCACCGACCGCGGCACCCGCACCGCCGCCCTGGCCGGCGCCGTCGTCGCGGTCGCCGCCACCCCGTTCCTGCCGGGCGGGCTGCCCGTCCTCTGCGCCCTGGCCGGCCTGCTGTTCGCCGTCCGGGCCCCGGGCGGCACGGCTGAGTCCGCGGCTGAGCCCGAGGCCGAAACCGCGGCCGAGCCTGCCGGTGGGCAGACCGGTGGGCAGACCGCACCGATCGCCGAAGAGGTCCGCTGATGCCGCTGCTCGCCGTTCTCCTGCTCGCCGCCGGGACCTTCGCCTTCCGGTTCGCCGGCCCCGCCCTGGGGCACCGGCTCACCCTCTCCGACCGGCTGCGCCACCTGCTCGCCGTGGCCGCCGCCGTCCTGCTGGTCGCCCTGGTCGCGACCGGCGCCCTCACGCAGGGCCACGGCTTCGCCGGCTGGGCCCGCCCGGCCGGTGTCCTGGTGGCCGGGTTGCTCGCCCTGCGCCGCGCACCGTTCCCCGTCGTGGTGGTGGCGGGCGCCGCGACCACGGCGCTGCTCCGCCTCTGCGGGGTCGCCTGACGCCGGGCCGGCGACGCGGCCGCCGGCCCGCCGGGAGGTGCGCCGCCGGGACGGGGCCTGCGGGGCCGGCGGGAACGGCCCCGGTCAGCCGGTGGCGCCGTCGGTCAGGCGCTCCTGCTGGATCTCCGGCCGCGTGCTGTCCCAGAGCAGCTCCCACACCTTGAACACGCAGTGGTAGTCGCGCATGCTGCCCTTGGAGATCAGCAGGTAGGTGTCGCCGTCCCGGAGCAGCGTGCGCTGCCGGCTGTTGAACGGGTGCTGCGGGCTGTACGTCGGGACGAGCCGCTTCAGTTCGGCGAGCGCCTCCTCGCGGGTGCCCTCGATCTCGCCGAGCACGTTGGTGCCCCAGATGCGGTCGTTCCCGACCCCCTCGGTCTCCTGGACGACCAGTGCCCAGCGCGCCATGCCCCACCCCTCGGTTCGGTGTCCCAAGCTGCGAAAGTGATCATCCTACCGAGGCGGGCGAACGCGGACCGTCGGTGAGGTCCTTGAGGAGGCCTTGAGAGGGCCCCAGGAGGACGGTCGTAGGGTGCGGGGTTGCCCGCCCGGTCCGTGGCGCAGTCGGGCACGGTGCCGACCAGGCTCCGGCCCGTCGTCCGCCCGCCGTCAATCGCTCGACTGTGTACACGCTCACTCCCTCGTCCCGGACCGCCCCGGGCCCCGCCGCGTGCGCCATACTCACCGGTACCCGCCGCGGCCGGCACCGCCACCGGGCACAGCCGGCGGCATTGCCACCGGCCTGGGCCGGAAGCCGCCGAGACTACAAGGACGACAAGGAGCTTCCATGGCGAAGCCGACCCGGATCGACCCCGCCGACCTGCTCGCCGTCGGTGACCTCCTCACCGACGAGGAACGGCTGATCCGCGACACCGTGCGGAAGTTCACCGACGAACGGATCCGCCCGCACCTCGCCGACTGGTTCGAGCGCGGCGTCTTCCCCGCCCGTGAACTCGCCCCCGAACTCGGCGCCCTCGGCGTGCTCGGCATGCACCTCGACGGCTACGGCTGCACCGGCTCCACCGCCGTCGCCTACGGCGTCGCCTGCATGGAGCTGGAGGCCGCCGACTCCGGCCTGCGCAGCTTCGTCTCCGTCCAGGGCTCGCTGGCGATGCGCGCGATCCACGCCTACGGCTCCGAGGAGCAGAAGCAGCGCTGGCTGCCGGGCATGGCGGCCGGCCGGCTCATCGGCTGCTTCGCCCTCACCGAACCCGACTTCGGCTCCGACCCGGCCAACATGCGCACCCGTGCCCGGCGCAAGGGCGCCGGTGAGGGCGCCGACTGGGTGCTCTCCGGCTCCAAGATGTGGATCACCAACGGCAGCATCTCCGACGTCGCCGTGGTCTGGGCGCAGACCGAGGACGGCGTCCGCGGCTTCCTGGTCGAGCCCGGCACCCCCGGCTTCACCGCCACCGACGTGCACGGCAAGCTCTCGCTGCGCGCCTCCGTCACCAGCGAGCTCGCCTTCGACGAGGTCGTGCTGCCCGCCGACGCCGTCCTGCCCGGCGTGACCGGCCTGCGCGGACCGCTCTCCTCGCTCAACGAGGCCCGCTACGGCATCCTCTGGGGCACCGTCGGTGCCGCGCGCGACTGCTACACCGCCGCCCTCGACTACGCGAAGAGCCGGATCCAGTTCGACCGCCCGATCGCCGGCTTCCAGCTCACCCAGCAGAAGCTGGTCGAGATGATGCTGGAGGTCGAGAAGGCCTACCTGGTGGCCCTGCGGATCGGCCGCCTGAAGGACGAGGGCGCCGCCCGGCCCGCCCACATCAGCTTCGGCAAGCTCAACAACGTGCGCGCCGCACTGGAGATCGCCCGCAGCGCCCGTACGGTGCTCGGCGCCAACGGCATCACCACCGAGTACCCCGTGCTGCGCCACGCCAACAACCTGGAGTCGGTGCTGACGTACGAGGGGACGAGCGAGATCCACACCCTTGTCCTCGGCGAGGCGATCACCGGCGAGTCCGCCTACCGCTGACAGCGGGCCCACGGCCGAAATGCGGTGGCCGGGCCGGCGCCGGCCCGGCTACCGTCTCGCCCCATGAGCAGTCGGACACCCCTCACCAGCACCTCGACCACCACGCTCTGGCGGCCCACCGGGCCCCGGGAGTTGGCCCTGGTCGAGGCCGCCGACCGGCGTGCCTGGCCGCCCCGGCTGCCCGACCAGCCGATCTTCTACCCGGTGCTCAACGAGGACTATGCGATCCGGATCGCCCGCGACTGGAACGTCCCCGCCTCCGGCGTCGGCTACGTCACCCGGTTCGAGGTGGACACCGCCTTCCTGGCCCGCTACCCCGTGCAGCAGGCGGGTGGCCGGACCATCCTCGAACTCTGGGTGCCCGCCGACGAGTTGCCGGAGTTCAACCGGCACATCGTCGGCCGCATCGAGGTGGTCCACGAGTTCCGGCCCAGGTCGTGACCGGCCCCGCTGCTGCGCCCGTGCTGCTCGTCCCGGCCCAGGAGACCAGCACCGGCGTCCTGTTGGCCGGGGCCGCCGCCGCACGAGGGCTGGAGACCGCCGTCCTGGCCGGCGCCGACACCGTCGAGCGGCTGGCCGGGCGGCCCGTCCACTGGTACGGCGGCCCGCTCGCCGGCGCACGGATCGCCGGGCGGCTCGGCCTCGCCCTGCTCGAACCGGAGGACGACTGGCTCGTCCGGCTGCCCGAGGAGTTCACGGGCCGGCGGATCGAACTGACCACCCTCGCCGACGCGTGGACGCTCACCCGGCCGGCCTTCGTGAAGCCGCCCTCGGACAAGTCGCTCCCGCCGGCCGTCTACGCCGACGGCTCCCGCCTGCCGCGCCACGGTGAGCGGATCGGGCCCGACACGCCGGTGCTGGTCAGCGAGCCGGTGACGTTCGGCGCCGAGTACCGGCTCTTCGTCCTCGACGGTGAGGTCGTCACGGGCAGCCGTTACGCCCGCTTCGGCCGGCTCGACCCGGGCCCGCTCACTGCCGGGGCCACCGACTTCGCCCGCCGTCTGCTCGCCGCCGTCGCCACGAGCCTGCCGAGCGCCGTCGCCCTCGACGTCGGCCCGCTGCTCGACCCGTACGATCCGGCCGAGCGCTGGGCCGTCGTCGAGGCCAACATGCCGTGGTTCGCCCACTGCTACGCCGCCGACCCGGCCCGGGTGCTGGACGTGGTCCTGCGGGCCGCGGGCCCGGTTGCGGCGCTGCGGCCGGCCGACCGGCGGTTCGTCGGGGCCGGGGGCGCGCCGACGGTCGGGGCCGACGGCTGACGGCTGACGCCCCTCGGAGGGGAGCCGGTGGTTCCGCCGTCGGCCGGACACCCGCCGTTCCTCCCGGCGACACCGGCCGGTACCCCGGGCCGGGCACCATGTCGCGGTCGGCGGCGTCTGCGAGGGCGCGGCCGCGTGTGCACCGCGAAAGGAAGCCCCACCATCATGCTCACAGCTCCGCTGCCCCGACCCCGGGTCCTCGTCGTCGGGATCGACGGCGTCCGGTACGACCTGCTGGAGCAGGTGCCGATGCCCAGGCTCGCGGAGGTGGCGGAGGCGGGCTTCCTGGTGCCGGTCACGGTGGCGGACTCCACGCCCACCATGTCCGGGCCCTGCTGGGCCACCATCGTCACCGGCGTGGAGCCCGCCAAGCACGGTGTCTGGGGCAACCACCTGGCCGGCAACCGGCTCGACGTCTTCCCCGACTTCGCCACCCGGCTCGCCCGGCAGGACCGCCGCCGCACCTTCGTCGCGGCCGGCTGGGACCCGCTGGTGATCAAGGAGTCGGGTGGGCCGCTGTTCCGCGCGCCCGGCCGGCTCTCCTACATCGCCCCCGCGGAGGACACCCCCGAGGCCTGGGAGACCGTCGACGAGGAGGTCACGCGGGAGGCCGTGCACGTGCTCTCGACCGCCGACCCGGAGGCGTCCTTCGTCTACCTCGGGGCCGTCGACGAGACCGCGCACTTCCTCGGCTGCGGCGACGAGTACCGGGCGTCCATGCGCACCGCCGACGCACGCCTCGGCCGGCTGCTCGACGCGGTGCGCGGCCGGGCCGGGTACGCCGAGGAGGCGTGGACGGTGATCGTCGTCACCGATCACGGGCACGTCGACGCCGGCGGTCACGGCGGCCGCACCCCGGAGGAGCGCACCGCCTGGGTGGCCTGCGCCGGCCCCGGCATCCCCGCCGCCCCGCCGGCCGGCGAGATCCGTCACCCGGACGTCGCCGCCCAGGTGTACGCGGCGCTCGGTCGGCCCATCGACCCGCACTGGACTCTGGACGGCCGTCCCTTCCCGGTGGCGGCCCCCGTGCCGGCGGGCGTCTGACCGGGGCCGCCGCCCGGTCCGCCACGGGGCTCGCCCCCGTCGGTGAACCCTGAGACGGGGGCGCGACGTATCCACCTGAAGGTGGAGGCCGTACCCCTGCGGTCGGAGAAACGGTCACGACCTCCAGGTGACGCCCCGGCAGCCCACACCGGGTCAGGATGGAGTCACCCAGGAGGACCGGCCGACCGGAGCCGGCCGGCCGGGACAGGCCGCCACCGGAACGAGCGGTACGGGGACGACAGACCAGGACGGGCACCGACGGCGGTGGCACCGGACAAGGAGAGGGCAGGGCGGGGCATGAACGGCGTCGTGAGCAAGGTCGCACTGGGAATCGCGGGCACCGGCATGGCTGTCGCCGTCGCGGCGGTCGCGGTCGGTCCGCGGGTCTCCGAGTGGTACGACGGGCGTCACCAGGAGCAGGCCAGCTACGCCTCCGGCAGCGATGCCAAGGCCGACCGGCGGGCGGTGCCCGGCTGGCTGCCCGACAACGCCTCCTCCGTCCGGTACCTGATGTCCACCACCGGTGACGACCGCCTGCTGACCGCCACCCTGCCGGACGGACGGCTGCCCGCGGGCTGCAGCACCGTCACGCCCAGCCGGACGGTGCACGCCGTTCCGACCGCCCTGAAGCCGGGCTGGTTCCCGCAGGGGGTCGCCTCGAAGGTCACCGGCAGCTGCGGGCACTACAACGTCACCCTGACCGGCAACCAGCTGTACGCGTGGCAGGACGGCGCGGCCGTCCAGGCGGCCCTGCGCGCGGGCCGGGAGGCCAAGCACTGAGCCGGGCCGGGCGGTGGCGGGCCGGGCAGTAGCAGGGCCGCGGAGTATCGGGCCGCGCAGTAGTGGGGCGAGCAGTATCGGGGCGAGCACCGGCCGGGCACCGGCCCGGGCCTCGCGGGTCCGGGAAACCGGCGCCGGGTGCCCCTGCCGCCCCGCGGTCGCGGACCCGCGCGGCCGACCCCGGGTATCGCGGGGCCGGAGCGCTGGGGTAGGACGGAGCGAAGACACCCAGCGCCGTCCCGTGAGGAGCCCCATGCCTGGTCCGACCGCCGACCCCGTCGGTGAGACGTCGACCGCCCCCGCCACCACCGGCCGCACCGGCTCCGCCGCCCCCGGTCGCGCCACCATCGCCGTCCTCGGCGGCCTGGTGGCGCTCGGCCCGCTCACCACCGACCTCTACCTGCCCGGTCTGCCCGCCATCGCGGACGACCTCGGGGCCGCGCCGGCCGCCGTCCAGCTCACGCTCACCTTCTCGATGTTCGGCGTCGCCGCCGGCCAGTTGATCTTCGGGCCGCTCAGCGACCGCTTCGGCCGCCGTCCGCCGCTGCTCGTCGGGCTCGTCGTCTACACCGTGGCCAGTGTGGTCTGCGTGTTCGCCCCGAGCCTGCCCGTCCTGGTCGCCGCCCGGTTCGTGCAGGGCGCCGCCGGTGCGGCGGGCCTGGTGATCGGGCGGGCGGTCGCCCGTGACCGGTTCGCCGGGGTGGCCATGCTCCGCTTCCTCGCCTCGATCAGCCTGATATCCGGTCTCGCCCCGATCCTCGCGCCGCTCGTCGGTGCGCAGCTGCTGCGCGTCACCTCGTGGCGCGGCACCTTCGGCGCGCTCACGGCCCTCGGCCTGCTGCTGGCGCTGGTCGCCTTCGCGGCCCTGCGCGAGACGCTGCCGTCCGACGACCGCCACCGCGGCGGGCTCACCGGCACCCTGCGGACCATGGGTGGCCTGCTGCGCGACCTTCCGTTCCTCGGCCTCGTCCTGACCAGCACCTTCGCCTTCGGCTCGCTGTTCGGCTACATCAGCGGCTCCTCGGTGGTGCTCCAGCACGTCTACCACGTCTCGCCGCAGACCTACAGCCTGCTGTTCGGCCTCAACTCCCTGGCCATCGTCGCCGTGACCCAGCTGAACGGGCGCGTCCTCGCCCGCCGGTTCACCCCGGGTGTGCTGATGCTCTCGGGGCTCGGCGTGGCGATCGCCGCCGGGGTGGCCCTGGTGCTGGTCACCGCCGTCTGGGACTTCGGCCTGTACGGGGTCTGTCCGGCCCTCTTCGTCCTGATGGGCAGTCTCGGCGTGGTCCTGCCGAACACCGCGGCGCAGTCCCTGAGCCTGGTCGCCCCGCGGGCCGCCGGCTCGGCCTCCGCCCTGCTCGGCACCGGCAACTTCCTCTGCGGCGCGGTCGTCGCCCCGCTGAGCAGCTTGGGCGGCGAGCCCTCGGCCGTCCTGCTGGCCGTGGTCGTCCTCGGCTGCGCGCTGCTCGCCGCCGCCTCCTACCTGCTGCTCTGCCGGCCCCGGCTCGCCGCCGGCCGGGCCGCGGCCGCCCCGGCCCCGGCGGGGTAGCGAGCCGGCCGGTCTCCGGCGGCCGGCAGTTGGCCGGCCGGCCCGGGGCTCAGACGCCGACGACCGCCTGGCCGCGGGCCAGCAGACGGGTGCGGGCGTAGGCGGCGAGTTCGGGGCCGCCGGCGGTGGCGGCGGCGTCCTGGGTGTTGCCGCCGGGGCGGTAGGTGCCCGAGACCGTGTAGTACCCGTAACGGCCGATCGTCGTATGGGTGTTGGCGCAGCCCGCGGTGATGCACCAGGCGATGCCGCTGGGCGTGGTCAGGCCCTGGACCTGGCCCTTGTGGGCCTGGCCGGAGGCGTCGGCCTGGGCCTTGTGGTCGAAGACGGCCACGCCGACGGTGATGGCGCTGTCGCCGGAGGTGTAGGTGGCGCGCAGCAGCTTGCGGCAGGACTGGCCGCTGATGACGTCGCCGAGACCGCCGGTGGTGGCCTGCCAGCAGGTGTCGGTGCTGCTGGTGGCGATCCTGGTCCAGGTCCGGCCGCCGACGGTGAGGTTCGGGGCGGCGAACAGGGTGCCCGGGTCGAGCGGGGCGGTGTCGGTCGCGGCCTCGGAGATGACGGTCAGCGGATCGCGCGGGGCGGCGCCGGACGGGGCGGGAGCCGCGACGGGGGGTGCGGC
Source organism: Kitasatospora sp. NBC_01560 (assembly GCF_045208415.1). Lineage (NCBI taxonomy): Bacteria > Bacillati > Actinomycetota > Actinomycetes > Kitasatosporales > Streptomycetaceae > Kitasatospora > Kitasatospora sp. NBC_01560. Next base: position 7,623,663 of record NZ_CP109364.1, read on the forward strand.
CGGCGGGGCCGCGGGCGGCGGGGCGCCCTGGGTGGCGCTCGCTCCGGGCCTGCCGGGGGTGGTGGCGGTGCCGGGCTTGGCGCCGGACTTTCCGGGCGACGGCGTCGGTGCAGCCGTCGGGCTGCCGGGCGCGGTGCCGGTGGCGCCGGGGGAGGGTGGGGCGCTCGGAGTGCCGGGCGCGGTGACGGACGGCGGCTCGGTGGGGGCCGCTCCGGTGGCCGCGGTGGCCGCGGTGGCCGAGGGCTGCGGGCCGACGGTGATCGCGCTGCTCTGCCGGTCCTCCGGGGCCGCCCCGGACACCTTGACCGCGACGGCGGTCATGCCGCCGACCAGCGCGGTGGCGAGGACACCGGCGCCGATCATCCGGCGGCGCTTCTTCCGCCGCAGCGCCAGCTCGTGCTGCTCGGCCATGGCGGCCCAGTCGGGCTGCGCGGCGGCGGGCGTGGTGGTGAGGTAGGGGGAACCGGCGCCGTACGGCGGCGCGGCGGCGGGTGCCACCGCGGGGGCGAGCTGCGTCGCCGCGTCCGGCCCCGCGGGCCCGACCGGTCCGATCTGTCCGACCCGCCCGGACTGTCCTGCCTGCCCTGCCGACCCCGCCTGCCCGGCAGAGCCGGCAGGCCCGGTCGGTGGTGTCTGTGTGCTGCCCGTCGCGGTCCCCGCCCCGTCCGTCATGGTCGGTGATCCTATGACACGACCGGTCCGGCCGAAGGGGCCGGACGACCGGGGCCCCGGACGCACCGCCGGGGGTGCCGCGACCGACTGGTCGCGCCACCCCCGGCGGGGTCACGGAGCACCGTGACGGGTGTTGCCGCAGCGTCAGGCGACGGCGAAGTCGTCGCCGAAGACGTTGCCCTGGCCGTACCAGCCGTGCAGGTACACCGTGACGGTGCCCGAGGCGCCGGTGGTGAACGGGACGGAGAGCTTGGTCCAGCCGGACGCGTTGGTCCAGGTGCTGGCGGTCGCGCCGCCGCTCACGCCCAGGTAGGCGTAGTTGCCCTGGACCCAGCCGCTCAGCGTGTACGAGGTGTTGGGCTGGAGCGTCACGGTCTGCGAGCACTGGCCGGTCTGGCCGGCGGTGGCGGCCGCCTGGAGGGCGTGCGTGCCGGAGTGGGCCGGGGTGGAGACGACCGCGCCGCCGCTCTGGCAGGTCCACGGGGCGAGGCTGCCCGTCTCCAGGCCGCCGTTCACCAGGCCACCGGGCGGGGTGACCCCGGTGACGGTCAGGTTGTAACTGCCGGTGTGGGTGCCGGACGTGGCGTTGCCGGTGATGGTGAGCGGGTAGCTCCCGGCCGCCGCCGCCGAGGTGGTGGTGATGTTGAGGGTGGCGGTGCCGCCGGCGGTGACGCTGCCGGGGGTGACGGTGGCGGTGACGCCGGCGGGGGCGCCGGTGACGGTGAGGTTGACGCTCTGCGCGGAACCGGCGGTCACGGCGGTGGAGATGGTCGCGCTGGTCGACGAACCGGCCGCCACGGTGCCCGAGTTCGGGTTCACGGCCACCGAGAAGTCGTTGCCGGGCTGGGTGCTGGTCACCTTCAGCGTGTAGCTGCCGGTGTGGGTGCCGGAGGCCGCGCTCCCGGTGATGGTGAGCGGGTAGCTCCCGGCCGCCACGGCCGAGGTGGTGGTGATGTTGAGGGTGGCGGTGCCGCCGGCGGTGACGCTGCCGGGGGTGACGGTGGCGGTGACGCCGGCGGGGGCGCCGGTGACGGTGAGGTTGACGCTCTGCGCGGAACCGGCGGTCACGGCGGTGGAGATGGTCGCGCTGGTCGACGAACCAGCTGCCACGGTGCCCGAGTTCGGGTTCACGGCCACCGAGAAGTCGTTGCCCACCGGGTTGCTGCTGGTGAACGGCGCGAAGATGTGGGTGAAGTCCCAGGTGCCCTGGCTGATGCCGGAGCAGTCGTCCCGGCCGCCGGTGCCCGGGCAGCCGCCGTTGTCCCGCTGGAGGGCCCAGAAGGAGAGCGTGTTGATGCCCTTGGAGACGGCCCAGTTGTACACCGTGGTGGCGTTGGCGACGGTGAAGGTCTCGGCCGCGCCGAAGTCGTCGATGCCGACCATCTCGGTGATGCCGATGGAGCCCCAGAGCTGGGCGGGCGTCTTGGTCGGGTAGAGCTTGGCCAGCTGGTTGTAGAGGCCGGTGGCCGAGGTCTGGGTGTCGGCGGCCATGTCGTGGGCCGCGTTGTCGTAGTAGTCGAAGGTCATCATGTTGACGACGTCGATCCGGGCGTTGTTGCTGACCGCGTTCTTCAGGACGGCCAGGCCGCTGGAGGCCAGGCCGCTGGTGGTGGTCGGCAGCGTGTACGAGAACTGGATCGAGCGGCCGTTGGCGGCGGCCCAGTCCTGCACGACCTTGATCGCTTTGTTGCGGCGGTCGATGCCGGCCGTGTTGGTCAGCGAGTTGTCCTCGATGTCGAGGTCGATCCGGCTGATGTCGTAGGTGGTGATGACGTTCTCGAAGGCGGCCGCGATCTGGTTCACGTCCGTGCAGCTGTCGGCGAGTTCGGTGCCGGTGTTGTCCGCCGTGTAGCCGCCGAAGGACGGGATGACGTCGCCGCCGTTCGCCCGGATGGTGGCGATGTCGGCGCCGAAGGTGGAGGAGGCGACCGGCATGGAGGTGTCGCCGTTCCAGTACGGCGTGCACGAGCCCTTGGTGGCGGCCTGCAGGAACGCCATGGTCAGGTGCTTGGCACCGGACTGGGCGGCCAGCGCGGCCGGGCTCTGGCCGGTCCAGGCTTCGAAGTACGGAGCGAACACCCGGTTCGGGAGCGGGGTCGCGGCCTCGGCCGAGCTCGTCCCGGCGGCGACCAGCCCGGCCGACGCGACCAGCGTGGCACAGGCGGTCAGAGCGGCCTGGATCGTTCTGCGTAGACGCATGGATTCTCCAACAGACTTGGTGGGGCAGGACGTTGGTAGCGAGGTGACCGCCGCTGCGCGACCGTGGAGCAGTGCGACCGCGACCGTGCGGTGCGACTGCGTGGGGGCGTGCAGGTGCGCAGGGGCGTACAGGGGTGCCTGACGTGCGGACGTGCCTGAGGAGCTCGACGTGCGGGTGTGCGGACGTGCCGTGGCCCCGTGGTCGCGTCGAACCGGCGCCACGGGTGGAGCGAGTGGAGCGGGTGGAACGGAAGGGCCACGGTGCGCGGGTGCGCGTACGCCGTACGGGTCGGGGGCGGAGCGGAGCAGGGCAAGGCAGTGCCTCAGCCGCCGGTGGTCACACCCCCACAGTGCATCCCGGTCGGATCGACATGCTTATGGTTGGACTAGACCAGTTCTCTGTCAAGAGTCCTAACAGTTCGTCAGCGCACCGAAGGGGCGGTCGCCGGACGAACAATCCGCTTGCGGCGGGCGAAGCCGTTCGGACATGATCCTTCCCATGCGCGATCTCCACAGGAAGGGCGGCCACCGCCCGAGCCGGTGAGCCCCGCCCGCCGCCGGTCATCGGCGGCCGGCCCGTGCCACCCCGTACCCTGCGCCCGTACCTGTACCCGTAGCTGTGCCTGTGCCTGCACCCGCACGGGCCGCCGGCGTGTCACCGGCGCGGCGAGTGCCGCTCCCCGTGCAGCGGTGCTCTCCCGACCGCATCCACCGCCGGTCCTCCGGCGCGCGCAGGTGCGGGGGCGAGCCTGTACCCCCGTTCGCCCACGCCCGCCGGCCGGCTCTTCCACCCGGCCGGGCGTCCGCTGCGCCGCCCGCCGGTGGGCCTGCCGCGCCCCCGCATCCACCACACCCCACACACCCACCTCTGGAGGAACACCTGTGACGACGACCCCGCTGGACACCGCCTGGAGCCTGCTGGAAGCCGGTGACGTGAGCGCCGCGATGCGCGAACTCCGTTCCTCGGCACCGGACCTGCCGGCCGTCCAGGCGGCCCCGCTGGTCGAGCGGCTGGCCGCGGCGGGCGGTTTCGACGACCTCGCCGAGGCCGCCCGCGGCCTGGTCGCCGCACCCGCCGACCCCGTCGCGCTCTACCGGTACGGCTACGCCTGCGTCGGGCGCGGTGCCGCCTTCCTCGCCGTCCCCGCGCTCACCGAGGGCCTGCGCGCGGCCGCCCCGTCGCGCGGGCTGCTCGGCCGGCACCGCGGCGGCACCGACCGGCGTCCGGCGATCCTCTCCGAACTCGCGATCGCCCTGGAGGACGAGGAGCGCCACGGGGAGGCCGTCGCCGTGCTGAGCGAGCACGACGAGCTGCTCCGGGACTGGCCCGAGCGCTACCTGATCGCCTACAACTCCCTGATGGCCGGGGATGCCGCCGGTGCCCGGGCCGTCCTCGACCGCCTGCCCGCCGACGCCGGCGAGTGGCAGCCCGCCGCGGACCGGCTGCGTCGCTGCCTGGACCGGGTCGCGACCGTCGCCGCCACCGCGGAGCCCGGCGGCCCCGACCCGCTCGGCCACCAGGCCCTGCGCGCCTGGCACTTCGCACTCACCGGCGGCCTGCTCGCGACCCTCTCCCCGTACGGCTGGGACGCGGGCATGACCGGCCGGTTCGCCTTCCTCCAGGACAGCCACGAGCTCTGCCGGCGGGGCCTGGAGCGGCTGGGGGTGATCCTGGCGGCGACCGGGACGCGCCCGCACTCGGTCTCCCTGCTGCCCGGCCGCTCCGACCGCGCGCTCGGCCTGGCCGCCGCGGGCCTGTTCGGCCTGCCCGTACAGCCCTACCGGCCGGGCACCGCCAACACCGTGGTGGTGGCGTACGACCTGAGCGCGGTGGACGGCGAGCTGCGGGACCGGCTGCGCGAGCGGGCGCCGGGCGAGGTGCTGTACGAGCACGCGACCTGCTGGACCACCCCGCCGGGCGTCGCCGCGGACGTCTGCGGCCTGCTCGGCCAGGTGGTCCGTGCGCCCTGGGAGCCGCTCGGTGGCGAGCCGGACGGGCGGAGCGCGGAGGAGCTGGCGGCCGACATCCGCGCCGCGGATCCGGCCGCGGACCCCGGCGACGGTGCGACCCCGGCCGATTCGGACGAGCTACTGGCCGGCTTCGCCCGCGCGGTCGGCGCCCGCTGGCCGGCCGGCCCGCGCGAGGGGTGCCGCTCCAGCGGTCCGGTGCGCAGCGGGCGGTTCGGCTGATCCGACCGCTCCGCCCGATCCGGACGCCCCGGACGACGAACCGCCCCGCCTGTTGTGCTGCTGTGCTTGCTGCGCCGGTCCGCCGTGCCCGAGGCGACGTCAGGAAGTCCGAGCGAGCAGTTCGTCGACGATCGCCGTGACATCGTCCGCGCTGCGCCACTTGACGGCGAAGTGGTGCTGGGCCACGCGTTGGACGGCGGCGGTCAGCCAGGCGTCGTCGCCGAGCAGGTCCGCCCGCTTCCGGTCGACGACGACGCCGAGGAGTCCCTGGAGGAGCACGATCTCGCGGGCGGAGTAGAAGCCGCGGTGGTGGCTGAACTCGGCCGACCACATGTCGTACGGGTGGCGGACCATGGCTTGTACGCAGGACCCGTGGACGGTGATGCCGGAGCCCTTGCTGAACAGGCCGCCGAACTTCGAGCTGGAGAACCGGTCGACGGTGACCGCCACCCCCAGCTCCATCAGGCGGTCCCACTCGACCAGGTACGCGTCCCGGCCCGCGACGTGGTGGACCAGGCCCTCGCGTTCGAAGGTGAGATGGGCCCTGCCGGCGGCGTCCCCGACGACCCAGCGGCCGTCGGCCCGGACCAGCGGACCGAGTCGGTCGGGCAGCGCGGGCGGCATGGGCAGCGCGGCGTCCGGCGCGGCGTCCGGAGTGGCGGGAGCGTGGTTGCGGGGCTGGTCGGCGGCGGTGGCGTTCACGGCGTTCCCTCGGGCAGGCGGCATCATCATGCCGACCAGACTTCCCGGCTCACCTGGTGCCGACCGTACACCAGGCTTCGGCCCGGCCGCACAGAAGTTCGAGCTTCGGTGGCCGACGCCGCGTGCGGTGCGGCCTGGTGCCGCGACGGTGGCGCTGCCGATCGGTGCACCGTGGCCGCGCGCGGGTCGCCGCGCGCGGCCACGGTCGCCCGGCGCTCAGGACACCGGGCCGATCGGGGCGGGCCGGGTCGTCAGGCCGGCGGGCAGAGGGTGGCGCGCAGGGCGTCGAGGATCTTCTCGGCCTTCTCGGTGCCGAAGCCCTGCGGGTGGTCCGGTGCGGTGAAGCGCTGGTTGGCCAGCTCGACGAGCTTGGCCCGGTCCTTGGGGAACTGGTACATCGACTGGCACTGGTTGCGGGCGCGGTCGACGGCCTGGTCGGCCTTGCCGCCGACGATCGCCGGGTCGATCGCGTCGAGTGCGGCGACCAGCTTGGCAGTGGCGCCGTCGCCCGGCTTGCTGGGGAGCCCGGCGTCGGCCGGCGGAGCGGGCTTGGGCGGCGCCGGGCTGTTCGCGGCCGGGGCGTCCGGTGCGCCGGGCGAGGTACTGCCGGGGGCGGGCCCGTCGGTGCTGCCCGCGGCGGGGCCGGTCGGGGCGGGCGCCGTGGGGTCGCCGGCGGCGGGGGTGTTCGCGCCGGGGGCGCTCGGTGTGCCGGCTGCCGGGGTGGTGGCGGCGGAGGCGGTGGCGGAGGCGGAGGCGCTGGGGGAGCCGGAGACACCGGCCGCGGTGGTGCCGGAGTCCGAGCTGGAGCAGGCGGCGAGGCTCACCGCGGCGAATGCCGTGAGGGTGGCGGCGAGGAGACGAGTGCGCATCCCGCCACACTGTCATGTCCGCGGCGCTCAAGGGAAGATCCCCCGGCCGGGGGAGCCCGGCGCGGGGAGCACACCGCGGGGCGGCGGCACCGGGGTCGCCCCCCGGGGCCGCCGCGCCCACCCGCGGATGCCGGGGTCAGCCCAGGCCGTTGGCCTTGAGCCACTCCTTGGCGACCGCCGACGGGTCCTCCTTGTCGAGCGCGACCTTCTTCATCAGGGCCAGCAGGCCGGCCGTGTCCAGCTTGGCCGACACCGCGTTGAGCGCGGCCGTCGCGGTCGCGTCGACCCCGGCCTTGTTGACCAGCGGCGTGACGTTCTGCGCGCCGAACACGTTCTTCGGGTCGGTCAGCGGGACGAGCTTCAGCTGAGTGATCTTCGGGTCGGTGGAGAACACGTTGCCGACCTGGACCGAGCCGTCCTTCACCGCGTTCGCGGTGGTCTCGCCGGTCGGCTTCCACTCCTTGAAGGTCAGCCCGTAGACGTCCTTGAAGGGCTGCTCCTGGCGGGACTTGAACTCCGGCGGGCCGCCGAGGACGAACTCGCCCGCCTTGGCGGCGAGGTCGGCGATGCTCTTCAGGCTGTACTTGTCGGCGGTCTCCTGGCTGACGCTCAGGGTGTCCTTGTCCTCGGCGGGCGAGGAGTCCAGGATGCCGAGTGTGGCCGGTAGGGTCTTCACCAGCTCCGCGTTGACCTCGTCCTTGGTGGGCGAGGCCGCCTTGCCGCCCAGGTAGGAGAGCAGCGCGCCGTTGTACTCGGGCAGCACGGTCAGGCTGCCGTTCTGCAACTGCCCGTAGAGCACCTCGCGGCTGCCGATGTTGAACTTCTCCTCGACCTTGACGCCCTTGGCCTTCAGCGCCTGCGAGTAGATCGAGCCGAGGAGCACGTTCTCGGGGAAGTTCGCCGAGCCGACCACCACGGTCGAACCGGAGCCCGCGGCCGGCGCGGCGCCCGTCGCGCCGGGCGCGGCCGCGGACGAGGAGCCGCCGCCGAGCGGGTCCCCGCCGGAGGAGGAGCAGGCGGCGGTGCCCAGCGCCAGCGCGGCGAGGGTGCCGAGGACGACGGCCCGGCGGCCGTTTCTGTGCGGAGCGAACGCGGATGTCGACATGGTGATGTGTGTCCTTTCAGGACGTGAACAAGTCGGGCGTGAACGAGTCGGGCTGTGGACAGCGGGGCGTGAACGAGGATCAGCGGGCCCGGCGGCGGGCCCGGAGCCCGGGCGGCAGGGCGTACCGGGAGAGCAGGGCGAAGAACAGCTGGGCGCCGACGGCGAGCAGCACCACCAGCAGTGCGCCGCCCACCGTGACGGCGTAGTTCCTGGTCGCCAGCCCGTCGATGACGTACCGGCCGAGACCGCCGAGGCCGACGTACGCGGCGACCGTGGCCGTCGCGACGACCTGTACCGTCGCGGTCCGGAACCCGGCCAGCAGGGTGGGCAGCGCCGACGGCAGGCAGACCTGCCACAGCACCTGCGGGTGCGTCAGCCCGACGCCGCGCGCTGCGTCCCGGACGTCCGGATCGGTGCCGCGCACCCCCTCGACGGCCGCCACCAGCAGCGGCGGCGCGGCGAGTGCGACCAGCGGGATCAGGACGGCGGTGTCGCCGACCCCGGCCAGCAGGACCGCCAGCGTGACCAGCCCGAGGGTGGGCAGCGCACGGGCGGCGCCGGCCAGCGAGGTGACGGCGGCGGCGCCGCGCCCGGTGTAGCCGATCAGCAGCCCGAGCGGGACGGCCAGCAGCGCGGCGAGCAGCAGCGCCTCACCGGAGAGCAGCAGGTGCTCGGTGACGCGGTGCACGATCGAGTCCGGGCCGCTGCGGCGGTCCGGGGAGGAGAAGAAGTCCCCCAGCCAGGAGAGCCAGTTCATCGGCCGGCCCCCTTCTCGCGGACGGCCCACGGCGCGAGCAGCCGCCGGGCGCCGAGCAGCAGCAGGTCCACGACCAGGGCCAGGGCGGCGATCAGCACGATGCCGGCCACGATCGGGGTGGGGAAGGTGCGCTGGAAGCCGTCGATGAACAGGTAGCCCAGCCCGCCGCGCCCCACCAGTGCGCCGACGCTGGCCAGCGAGATGCTGGAGACCGCCGCCACTCGCAGCCCCGCCACCAGGTACGGCACGGCGGCGGGCAGCTCGACGGCGGCCAGCCGGTGCCAGGGCCCGTAGCCCATCGCGCTCGCCGCCTGGCGGACGGGATCGGGGACGGCGCGCAGCCCGTCCACCGTGGTCGGCAGCAGGACGGCGACCGCGTAGAAGGTGAGCGGGATCATCACGGTGGCCTGGGTGGCCAGCCCGGTGTAGGGGATGAGCACCACGAAGACGGCCAGCGAGGGCAGCGCGTAGACGACGTTGAAGACGGCGGCGAACGGCTGGTAGAGCCGCGGGTGTCGCGTGCAGGCCAGGCCGAGCGGGACGGCCAGCAGCAGGCCGACGAGGACCGGGACGAGGGCGATCACTGCGTGGTCGGCGAGCAGGCCGCCGAGGTAGCCGAGGTGGTCGCCGATCCAGTACCAGCGGACGATCGGTTCATCGTCCACCGGTGGCTCCGCCCGCTTCGGTCCGGGCCGGGGTCTTCGGCACCCCGGGGGCGCCGGAGGCATCCGGGGTGTCGTCGAGCGGGTCCGGGGCGTCCGGCGCGGGCCCGGCGGCGGCCCGGACCGCGCCGTTCACGGTCACCGGCACCGGGCCGGCCAGCGCGGCGAGGACGGCCTCCCGGCTCGCCGTCCCGGTGGCCCGGCCGTCGGCGTCCAGGGCGACGGCGATCCCGGCGGGGGAGAGGACGGCGGCGTCCAGCGCGGTGCGCAGGGTGTCGGCCGCCGGCCGGTAGCCGGGTGCCGGGTGCAGGGTGGCGGTGGCCGCCGTCCGGTCGATCCAGCCGATCGGCCGGTTGCCGTCGTCCAGCGTCAGCTCCCAGCCGCCGTGGTGCGGGCCGTCGGCCACCGGGCGGACGGCGATGCCGGCGGCGGGGCGCAGACCGAGCCCGCGCAGCCCGCGGTCGCGGCCGAGGAAGGCGGCCACGGCGTCGTCGGCCGGCGCGGTGAGCAGGGTGTGCGGGTCGGCGAGCTGGGCGATCCGGCCCTGCTCGCGCAGGACCACCACCTGGTCGCCGAGCCGGACGGCCTCCTCGATGTCGTGCGTCACGAACAGCACGGTCTTGTGCAGTTCCGCCTGTAGCCGCAGCAGTTCCTCCTGGAGCCCGGCGCGGACCACCGGGTCGACGGCGCTGAACGGCTCGTCCATCAGCAGCACCGGTGGGTCGGCGGCCAGTGCCCGGGCCACGCCGACGCGCTGCTGCTGGCCGCCGGAGAGCTGGAACGGGTAGCGCTTGGCGGTCTCGGGCGCCAGCCCGACCAGCTCCAGCAGCTCGGCCGCGCGGGCGCGCGCCCGCTTCCGGTCCCAGCCGAGCAGGAGGGGGACGGTGGCGATGTTGTCGATCACCTTGCGGTGGGGGAAGAGCCCGGCCTGCTGGATGACGTACCCGATGCCGCGGCGAAGCTTGGCCGGCTCCAGTTCGGCGACGTCCGTGCCGTCCAGCAGCACCCGGCCCGAGGTCGGCTCGACCATCCGGTTGACCATGCGCAGCAGCGTGGTCTTGCCGCAGCCGGACGGGCCGACCAGGACGGTGGTGCGGCCGGTGGGCACGTCGAGGTCCAGGCCCGCGACGGCGATGGTGCCGTCGGGGTGGCGCTTGCCGGCGCCGTCGAATCTGATCACGGGGAGTTCCTCGTCTCGGCGCCCCGCGGTGGCGGCGCCGATGGTGGCGGTCGTTCGGTGGCTGGGTCAGTGGCGGCTTGTCGACACAGGTGACGATACGTAGTACGACTGTCCCTCTGTCATATCAATTACGCGGGCGTTCTTCCGCCCGCGTGGCTGCCCAGCATCGGACCGGTGGAAACTCCGATCACCCTATGAACTGGATCATCTCCTGTCCCTGGGGAACCGTGCCGACGGGGGCGATCGGTCGCCGGGCGGCGCCAGGTCGTGCCCGGCGACCGCCCGGTTGCTCGTCCGCCCGACTGCTCAGTCACGCGGCCGTCGGGCCCCTTGGTGGCAGGGCCGGCTCAGCGGCAGGGCCGGTTCAACCGCCCGGCTGCTCAACCGCCCGGCCGGGTCGGCAGCCCGTCGGCGGCCCAGCCGACGAAACCGCCGTCCAGATCCGTCGCCCGGCTCAGCCCCAGCTCGCGCAGCGAGGCGGCCGCCAGGCTGGAGGCGTAGCCCTCCGAGCAGACCACGATCACCTCCAGGTCGTACCCGGACGCCTCGGGGATCCGGTGACTGCCCGTCGGGTCGAGCCGCCACTCCAGCACATTGCGTTCGATCACCAGCGAACCGGGGATCTCCCCTTCGGCCGCCCGCTGCGCCGCGGGCCGGATGTCCACCAGCAGCGCGCCGTCCAGCTGGGCCTGGTGGGCCTCGCGGCCCCGGGGTCGGTGGACGCCCTCGCGGGAGCGCGCCACCAGGTCGTCGACGGTGGTCACCATTGCTCCGGTCCTTCCTGGGAGGTGCGGACCAGGCCACCGGCCCGCAGTTCGTAGTGCGCCATCGAGCTCAGCGGCGGCGAGTAGGCGTGCAGCGTGACGGCCGGGCCGGACGCCGTGTTGCGGACGTCGTGCACGTACTCCGGCCCGAACGCGCGGGTGGTGCCGGCCGGTACCCGGCGGATCAGCAGGCCCTGCTCGGGACCGCCGAGCGAGAGCTCCTCCAGCTCGCCGAGGGCGACGGTGAACGCGCCCCGCGAGCCGCCGTGGTCGTGGAAGCCGGTCGACTGCCCGGGCAGCCAGCTGATCAGCCAGACCTCGTGGTCCTCGTCGGCCGTCAGCCGCCGGTACCAGCGCTCCTCGGTGGAGAGCCGGACGTGGTGGATCCACTGGTCGGGCTGCTCGGCCAGGTCGCGGACGATCCGGCGCAGAGTGTTGGGGGTGAGCGGGGCGCGGGGCTCGCCGGGGGCGGCGGGCGCCGTGCCCCCGGCCACCTCGGCGGCCGGTGCAGTGGTGCCGGTGCCGGTGCCGGTCTCGGCGGGTGCGGTCGTGCCGATGGCGAGGTCCAGGCTCATGTGGGCGTCCTCGGGGAAGGCGGGGCGAGCGATGGCCGTGCCCGGGCGCGGAGGCGGATGCGGGTGCCGTGGTGCCGGTTTTCGGCACGGGTACGCCGGGCGGGGAGGGTCAGGAGTGCGGGTGCACGACGCGGTCCCCGGAAGACGTCACGGGGCGGGCCGGGCGGGGAAAGGCAAGGTCAACAGGCACAGATGGAACTCGCCTGGCGTCGCAGATCGACGTGCAGGCGGCAGACCAGAGTGGTGCCGGTGTCCATGAGCCGGATCCTTCCCGACGGAACCGGCGTGAGTCAAGCGAGCCCCGTCACTCCTGTGCGGCGCGTCGGAGGGCCGGCGGGGCCGGTGACGGGATGCGCGGCGTGGTGGAGGGGGAGGCCGGGGGGACGGCTGCGGTGGGCGCGTCGGGTGCGGCCCCGGCGGACGGCGGGCCCGGAGGGGCGGGCCGGGCCGGCGACGGACCGGTGCCGGCCAGCGCGGCCTTGAGCACGGGCGCGGCCTGCGCGCCCAGGTGGCGGCCGAGGGTCTGGTAGGCGTCGAACTGCCGGTGGTCGAACCACTGGTCCCCGGTGGAGTCGTTCGGGAAGGCCGCGTTGGCCACGGCGTAGGAGTGCAACTCGTAGGGCATGTCGGTGGTCAGCACCGCCTGGAGGACGATCAGGGTGCCGTGGCACGCCCGCTCCGCGTCCGCGGCGCCCCCGCCGCCGCCCGCCTCCGCGGTGCTGCCGTCCGTCGTGCTGCTGTCCGTGCTGCTCGCTTCCTCGCCGGGGACGGTGATCGGCCCCGGGTAGCGGATGTCCCCGGTGATCACCGCCCGGGCGGAGAGCCGGTCGGCGAGCCGTGCCGCCAGTCCGCGCAGCGGCTCGCCGCCCGCGCTGCCCGGGATCAGCAGCTCGGGTTCGTGCAGGGTGATGACGATGCCCAACTCCTCGCGGGCCAGCGTGATCGCCGCCGCCAGGGTGGCGGCGTACGAGGTGTCCCCGCTGGCGTCGAGGCAGACCGCCGTCCGGACGCCGTGCCGCAGCAGCTCGACCAGCCCGAGGTTCTCGTAGTGTCCGCCGTCGGTGGTGAGGAGGAAGCGGTCCTCCATCGGGAACCGCCCGCACAGCTCGCGCAGTTGGTAGGGGAGCCGGCGGACGACTGGCTGCGGCGCCTGCCGCCAGTCCCGGTCGGGCGCCCAGAGCGGCCCCAGCACGGCCGGGTTGGGCAGCCAGGTGCCGAGGCGCGCGTTGGTGAGTGCGAAGAGGCCCTGGTAGGAGCGGGACTGACTGCCCATCGCGGAGGAGAACGCGGCACCCGAGACGGCCATCGCGGACTGCACGGTGAGGTCGCGGGCGATGTGCCGCCGGGTGCGCCGCTCCAGCAGGTCCGTCCGGGCGTACCCGACGTCCGGCCCGCCCACGTAGTCGGACGAGAAGGTGAACGAGACCGCCCGGCGCCCGGGCGGCGTGCGGGAGCTGCCGGACAGGTTGGCCGCCGCCGCGAACACCACCTGGGGGAAGTCGGGGTGCCGTGCGGCGTAGTGGCTGAGCCGGGTCTGCTCGCGGTAGAAGCGGTACGGCCGGGCCAGCACCTCGCCGTCCTCGGTGGTGGCCCGGCGGACGGCGAACGCGGAGGCGAGCCGGCGCCGGTAGAACGGGTGCAGGCCCATCCAGGTCTGGTCGAGGTTGAGCCCGACGGTGCCGAGGACGAGCGGCAGCAGCACCTGCGCGGCCGGCGGCCAGGCATGACCGGTGGCGACCGCCCAGCCGAGGGCCAGCAGCGCCCCCACCGACAGCGCGGCCAGCGCCGCCCAGACCACCAGGTACTCGGTGATCCTGATCCCCAGCCCGCCGCCGAGGCGTCGGGCGCCGTGCAGCAGGCCGCCGATCGCCGCCGCGCCCTGCTCGATGGCCCGGCGCCCGCTCCAGAGGATGCCGAGCAGTAAGGCCAGGTAGCTGAGCAGGACGGTGAGGCTGAGCCCCGCGCCGGTCCGGCGCGCGCCGACCGCGAGCGCCTGTTGCAGGGCGATCGCGCCCCAGGCGAGCCCCGGCACCACCAGGACGCCCGTGGTCAGCAGCGCCGCCAGCGCCAGCGCGCCGTACGAGAGCCACCGCAGTGCGCGCGGGAGCGGGGAGTTCCAGCCGAGCAGTGAGAACGCCAGCAGCTGGAGCAGCCAGCAGCCGACGGCGGTCGCGAGCAGCCCGAGCAGGGCGAGGACGGCCGGCATCCGGACGGCGAGCGGGCCCGGGCCCCGGCCGCCGGCCCCGCCGGTGTGCAGGCCGACGGCGGCCAGGCCGTCCAGGTCGGTCAGCGGGACGAGGTGGTAGAAGCGGCTGAGCCCGAGGCCGAGCACCAGGACGGCGGAGAGCAGCAGCGTCAGGGCCGTGACCAGGCCGCGCAGCAGCGTCCCGAGGGCCACCAGCCACTGCCCGGCGCCGTCCGCCAGGTACTTGGCGTGCCGGCGGAGGTGGTCCTCCTCCGGCGAGCCGGGCTCCAGGACGGTGTCCGCCGTCAGTCCGGAGACGGCGTGCACCGGGCTGCCGGGCGCCGAGTCGCTGAGCGCCAGCTGCAGGGCCCCGACGGTGTAGCCGCCGCCGGAGACGGAGACCAGGTAGCGGGCCTGCTTGAGCCAGGGCCGGAGCTCCTGGAGGGCGCCGAGGGTCAGGCAGGCGGAGCGGATGCCGCCGCCGGAGACGCAGAAGCCCAGCCGGGCGTGCTCCCGCCCGGGCGGCACCACCGCGCCGTTGCGCCAGCGGGCCTGGTGGTCGAGGGGCGGGTGCGGGCGCCGGCCGGGCGGCCAGTGGCGGCCGCGCGCGGTGGCCACCGGCCACGGCGGGACCAGCGCCGGCCCGGCCCCGGCCGGGCCGCCGGCTCCGCGCGCGGCCGCCGGGTCGTCGGCCGGCTCCGGCCGGCCCCGCAGCAGGCCGCGCAACGCGCGGTGGAGGGTGACGGCCACGACGACCGCGGCGACCACCGAGGCCGGCAGAAGCAGCAGCCACTTGAGTGTGGCGAGCGCGGTCGCGGCGGCGAAGGGCGCATCGGAGCCGGTGCCGTCACCGGGGGCACCGGCCCCGGCCGCCCCGGGCGGCCCGTCCAGTGCCGCGCCGAGCAGCACGTTGGCCGTGAGGTCGCAGGCGGCCGCGAGCAGCCCGGCACCGCCGGCGGCGAGTGCGGCGCGCCGCCAGTGCGTCCGGGTGAGCACGTAGTGGCCCAGCAGCCCGGCCCCCGCGAGGGTCAGGGCGTAGCCGCCGAGCAGCCACCGGTCGGCGACCAGCGCCGCACGGTGGGCGGCGAGCTGTCCGCCCACGACGGCCTCGACCGTGCCCCGGGCGCCGGCCAGCTGCAGGGCGATGCCACGCACAGCCGGGCCGGGCCGCGCGGCCGCCAGCCGGCCCGCGGCGAACGGCAGCGGTACGGCGAGTGCGAGCAGTACGCCGGCCCACGGCGGCACCGGGCGTCCGCCCCGCTCCGGCCGCACCCCGGCTGCCGACGGTCCGCCGGCCACCGGCACGTCCTCGGCCGGGGGCACGTTCTCGGCCACCGGCACGTCCTCGGCCGCCGCCACGTCATTCGGCGTGGGCACAGTGCCCGCCGCCGGCTCGTCGCCGGGCACCGGGGACCCCTCGGACACAGCTGCCACGCCGACCTCCCCGCAGGACGTCCGTCGAACCCCGGTGACCCGCCGCGGATCACCGGTGGCCGCTCGCGGCGATCACCATCGGCCACCGGCCGGTGACACAGCGGAGCAGCATCATGGCGCGTCTTACCCCGATCCGCAGTACCGCGCACAGGATTCACCCGAATGAGTAAGGAGCGCGCTGGCGGGGTAGATGACCGTTTCATCCCATCTACTCGCACCTGCGTGTCCGCCCCACCGGATCGCCCCGGCCGCGTCGCACCCGACGTATTGTCAGGCCACCGAGGCCGGGCCTACGGTCTACGCACCACGTTCTACGCACGTAGACAGGCGCGTCGGCGCGCATGCCGGCACGCCCGTCGACGCCCGTGGAGCCGCAGGCAGAACCGCCCCGTCAACCCTCGGACCGCAGGCCCGTCCCCCCGGCCGGGCCACGGAGTTGCGGAGGTACCCATGTCGCAGATCGTCCGCGCCGCCCTCGTCCAGACCCGGTGGACCGGAGACCAGGAGACGATGATCGCCCTCCACGAGCGGTACGCCCGTGAGGCGGCCGCCCAGGGCGCGAAGATCATCGGCTTCCAGGAGGTCTTCAACGCGCCCTACTTCTGTCAGGTCCAGGAGCCGGAGCACTACCGCTGGGCCGAAGCCGTCCCCGACGGCCCCACCGTCCGCCGGATGCAGGACCTCGCCCGCGAACTCGGCCTGGTCGTCGTCGTCCCCGTCTACGAGGAGGAGCAGCCCGGCGTCTACTTCAACACCGCCGCCGTGATCGACGCCGACGGCAGCTACCTCGGCAAGTACCGCAAGCACCACATCCCCCAGGTCAAGGGGTTCTGGGAGAAGTACTACTTCAAGCCCGGCAACCTCGGCTGGCCCGTCTTCGACACCGCCGTCGGCAGGGTCGGCGTCTACATCTGCTACGACCGCCACTTCCCCGAGGGCTGGCGCGCGCTCGGCCTGGCCGGCGCCCAGATCGTCTACAACCCCTCCGCCACCAGCCGCGGCCTCTCCGCCTACCTCTGGCAGCTCGAACAGCCCGCGGCCGCCGTCGCCAACGAGTACTTCGTCGCCGCCATCAACCGCGTCGGCACCGAGGAGTACGGCGACAACGACTTCTACGGCACCTCGTACTTCGTCGACCCGCGCGGCCAGTTCGTCGGCGACGTCGCCTCCGACAAGGAGGAGGAGCTCGTCGTGCGCGACCTCGACCTCGGGCTCATCGAGGAGGTCCGCCAGCAGTGGGCGTTCTACCGGGACCGCCGCCCCGAGGCCTACGGACCACTGACCGAGGCGTGAGGAGGGCGAACACCGTGAGCCGTACTGTCATCCGCGGCGGCCTCGTCATCACCGCCGCCGACGAACTCCACGCCGACGTCCTCGTCGAGGGCGAACGCGTGGTGGCCCTGGCCGCCACCGGCAGCGACGCCGCCGCTGCCTGGACCGCCGACACCGTCATCGACGCCACCGGCCACTACGTCATCCCGGGCGGCGTCGACGCCCACACCCACATGGAGCTGCCGTTCGGCGGCACCGCCGCGTCCGACACCTTCGAGACCGGCACCCGCGCCGCCGCCTGGGGCGGCACCACCACCATCGTGGACTTCGCCGTCCAGCCCGTCGGCGGCTCGCTGCGCGAGGGCCTCGACAGCTGGCACGCCAAGGCGGACGGCAACTGCGCCGTCGACTACGCCTTCCACACCATCGTCTCCGACGTCAACGACGGTGTGCTCAAGGAGATGGACGCCCTCGTCGACTCCGGCGAGTCCACCTCCTTCAAGCTGTTCATGGCCTACCCCGGAGTCTTCTACAGCGACGACGGCCGCATCCTGCGCGCCATGCAGCGCGGCGCCGCCAACGGCGGGCTGATCATGATGCACGCGGAGAACGGCATCGCCATCGACGTCCTGGTCGAGCAGGCCCTGGCCGCCGGCCGGACCGCCCCCCGGTACCACGGCGAAGTGCGCCGCGAACTCCTGGAGGCCGAGGCCACCCACCGCGCCATCAAGCTCGCCCAGGTCGCCGGCAGCCCGCTCTACGTCGTCCACGTCTCCGCCGCGTCCGCCCTCGCCGAGATCGCCCGGGCCCGCGACACCGGCCTCAACGTCTTCGGCGAGACCTGCCCCCAGTACCTCTTCCTCTCCACCGACAACCTCGCCGAGGACGGCGCCGACGGCTTCGAGGGCGCCAAGTACGTGTGCAGCACCCCGCTGCGCCCCCGCGAGCACCAGGCCGCGCTCTGGCGGGGCCTGCGCACCAACGACCTCCAGGTGGTCTCCACCGACCACTGCCCGTTCTGCTACGTGGGCCAGAAGGAGCTCGGCCGGGGCGACTTCTCGAAGATCCCCAACGGCCTGCCCGGCGTGGAGAACCGGATGGACCTGCTCCACCAGGCCGTGGTCGACGGGCACCTGACCCGCCGCCGCTGGATCGAGATCGCCTGCACCACCCCGGCCCGGATGTTCGGCCTGCACCCGCGCAAGGGCACCATCGCCCCCGGCGCCGACGCCGACCTGGTGATCTACGACCCCACCGCCGTGCAGACCGTCTCCGCCGCCACCCACCACATGAACGTCGACTACTCGGCGTACGAGGGCCGGCAACTCACCGGCCGTGCCCGCACCGTGCTCTCGCGCGGCACCGTCGTCCTCGACGAGGGCCGGTGGCTCGGCCGGGCCGGCCACGGGACCTTCCTGCGCCGCGACACCTGCCAGTACCTGGTCTGACGCCGCCCGCCGGCGTCCGACGACGTCAGCACCGCCCGATGACGTCAGCACCGCCCGACGACGTCAGCACCGCCCGCCGGCGTCCGACGCCGCCGGCGCCGCCCGGGGCCGGGCCACCCGGCCCCGGGCGGGCTGCCCCGGCGTCCCGTGACTCCGCACCTGCTCGCGCGGGCGCGTCCGCGTGCACGCGCGCTCCCACCATCCCGACGCTCCCACCATCCCGACGCTCCCGCTGCCCCGACGACTCTGGAGACTTCATGGACATCGGCCTCGTCCTGCAGACCGACCCGCCCGCCCGCCTGCTCATCGACCGGATGCTCCGCGCCGAGCAGGCCGGCTTCACCCACGGCTGGACCTTCGACTCCTGCGTGCTCTGGCAGGAGCCCTTCGTCATCTACAGCCGCATCCTCGCCGAGACCACCCGGCTGACCGTCGGGCCGATGGTCACCAACCCCTCCACCCGCACCTGGGAGGTCACCGCCTCCCTCTTCGCCACCCTGAACGACATGTACGGCAACCGCACCGTCTGCGGGATCGGCCGCGGGGACTCCGCGATGCGTGTCGCCGGCCGGCGCCCCGCCACCCTCGCCCGGCTCTCCGAGGCCATGCACGCGATCAAGGAGCTGGCGGAGGGCCGCACCGTCGAGGTCGACGGCACCGACATGCACCTGCCCTGGGTCCGCGAAGGCGCCGCCCTGCCGATCTGGATGGGTGCCTACGGTCCGAAGGCCCTCGCCCTGACGGGCCGTCAGGCCGACGGCTTCATCCTCCAGCTCGCAGACCCCTACCTCACCGAGTACATGATCAAGGCCGTCCGCAAGGCCGCCGCCGAGGCCGGCCGCGACCCCGACGCCCTGACCATCTGCGTCGCCGCCCCCGCGTACGTGACGGCCGACGACTCCCCGGCCGCCCTCTCCCACGCCCGCGAGCAGTGCCGCTGGTTCGGCGGCATGGTCGGCAACCACGTCGCCGACCTCGTCACCCACTACGGCGAGCACTCCGCCCTCGTCCCCGCCGCCCTCACCGAGTACATCAAGGGCCGGCAGGGCTACGACTACAGCCACCACGGCCGGGCCGGAAACCCCGACACCGCATTCGTCCCCGACGAGATCGTCGAACGCTTCTGTCTCATCGGCCCGCCGGACGCCCAGCTCGCCCGCCTGGAACAGCTCCGCGACCTAGGCGTCGACCAGTTCGCCGTCTACGCCATGCACGACGCCGTCGAAGCCACCATCGACGCCTACGGCACCGACGTCATCCCGCGGCTGCGAGGCGGCGAACGCCCGTGAGGGAGACCACCGCGACCGGGGGCGCCGGCGCCGGCCCGCCGCGGCAGGTCCGGCACGCCGACGGCCGGGTCGAGTTGGACCCGGCCGCCGCGGCCCTGCCGGGCAACGGCTTCACCAACGAGGACCTCCGTCCCGTCCCCGTCGCCCGCCGCACCTGGAGCACCTACAACTTCCTCGCGCTCTGGGTCGGCATGGCCCACAACATCCCCTCCTGGACCCTCGCCTCCGGCCTCGTCGCGCTCGGCATGGACTGGAAGCAGGCCGTCCTCACCATCGGCCTGGCCAACCTGATCGTGCTGGCTCCGATGCTGCTCACCGGCCACGCGGGCACCAAGTACGGCATCCCGTTCCCGGTCTTCGCCCGCGCCTCCTTCGGCCTGCGCGGTGCCAACCTCCCCGCCCTCGTGCGGGCCGCCGTCGCCTGCGCCTGGTTCGGCATCCAGACCTGGATCGGCGGTGAGGGCATCTTCCTGCTCGCCGGCAAACTCCTCGGCGAATCCTGGCGCACCGCCGCCGAGTTCGGTGGCTACCCGTGGACGCAGTGGTTCTCCTTCCTGCTGTTCTGGCTGATCGAGATGGCCGTCATCGCCCGCGGCATGGAGACCTTGCGCCGCTTCGAGAACTGGGCCGCGCCCTTCGTCATCGTCGGCGCCCTCGCGCTGCTGGCCTGGATCACCGTCAAGGCGGGCGGGTTCGGGCCGCTGCTCGACCAGCCCTCCCGGCTCGGCTGGGACGGCGACTTCTGGAAGGTCTTCTTCCCCGCGCTGATGGGCATGATCGGGTTCTGGTCCACGCTCTCCCTCAACATCCCCGACTTCACCCGGTTCGGCGGCAGCCAGCGCGCCCAGATCCGCGGCCAGGCCCTCGGCCTGCCCACCACCATGACCCTGTTCGCGCTGCTCTCCGTCCTCGTCACCTCCGGCTCCCAGGCCGTCTACGGCGAACCCATCTGGGACCCGATCGCCCTCGCCGCCAGGATGGAGAGCCCCGCCGGCATCCTGTTCGCCCTGCTGACCGTGCTGGTGGCCACCCTGTCCGTCAACATCGCCGCCAACGTCGTCTCGCCCGCCTACGACCTCGCCAACCTGATGCCCCGCCTGGTCACCTTCCGTACCGGGGCGCTGATCACGGGCGTCGTCGGGATCGCCCTCTTCCCCTGGAAGCTGATCTCCGACCCGCACGTCTACATCCTCACCTGGCTCGGTGTGGTCGGCGGACTGCTCGGCACGGTGGCCGGCATCCTGATCGCCGACTACTGGCTGCTCCGCCGGACCGGCCTCGACCTCGCCGACCTCTACCGCCCCGGCGGCGCCTACTGGTACGCCGCCGGCTGGAACTGGCGCGCCGTCGCCGCCCTGCTGCTCGGAGGCCTCCTCGCGGTCGGCGGCTCGCACGGCGGCCCGTTCCCGGCGGACGGCCTCGTCCCGCCGCTCAAGGGGCTCGCCGACTACGGCTGGGCGGTCGGCTTCGCCTCCTCCCTGCTGCTGTACGTCGGGCTCACCATGGCGACGGGGCGGGGTGGTCGGGCGCGGGGTGGGCACGGCTGACGGGGGACGGTCGGGTCCGCCCGGCTCGGCCCGTTCGGCCTGCTCGGCCCGTTCAGCTGGTTCGGCCTGCTCGGCCGGTGAGTCGGTCGATGGCGGTGAGGACGGCGGCGGTGCCGTCCTCCGCGGCGAGGGTGGCGGCCACCGCCCGGGCCCGGGTGCGATGGTGCGGGGTGTCGACGGCCTGGCGGATCGCGGTGGCCAGCCGGCCCGGCGTCAGGGCGGCGAAGGGGACCGGCCCCGGGGCGGTGCCGAGCCGGGTGAGGCGGTCGGCCCAGAACGGCGCGTCCAGTTGCGCGGGCACCGGCACGGCGGGCGTGCCGGCCCGGAGGGTGGCCGCGGTCGTGCCGGCTCCGGCGTGGTGCACCACGGCGGCCGTCCTGGGGAACAGCCACTCGTGCGGAGCGTCGTCGATGGTGAGGACGGACTCGTCGTCCTCCGCGGCGAGGCCGCTCCAGCCGCGTTGCAGGACGGCCCGGACCCGGGCGGCCCGCAGGGCGGCGAGGACGGTGACGGTGAGGCGTTCGGGATCGGGCACGACCAGGCTGCCGAACCCGACGAACACCGGCGGCGGCCCGGCGGCGAGGAAGTCGGCCAGCCGGGGCGGCGGTTGCCAGCCGGGATCGGAGTGCGGCCACCAGTAGCCGACGACGTCGAGCCCCGGCCGCCAGTCGGCCGGGCGGGGCACGACGGCGGGGGAGAAGCCGTGCAGGACGAGATGGTCGCGGCGGGCCCGGGCGGCACTCCGCGACGGCAGCCCCAGCCGGCGCCGCAGTTGGCGGACGGCGGGGCCGAACAGACGGTCCGTGGCGGCCTGCACGGCATGACCGGCGAGCAGGTTCCCGGTCCGGCCGAGCGACCGCGTCCCGGTCACGGCCGGGGCGAACTCGCGGGTGGGGGCCAGGGGCTGGAGATTCAGGGTGAGGGTGGGGATGCCGGCGGCCTCGGCGGCGACCTGGCCGAGCGCGGCGGTGGTGCTGGTGGTCAGGAGCAGATCGGCGCCCTGTTCGGTGGCCGCGGCGATGCCGTCGCCGAGGGCGGGCATGAAGGCCCGGCCGAGCCGGAGCAGCGGCAGGAGAGCGAGCGGTCCGCTGCCGGCCCGGAGGAGGCGTTGGCCGCGGCCCGAGGCGAGCTCGGCCCGCGGATCGACGGGGAGGGCGCGGAACTCCAGGCCGGCCGCACGGACGGATTCGGCGAACGAGGTGTGGGTGGCGACGGCCACCTGGTGACCGGCCTCGCGGAGGCGGGCACCGAGCCCGGTGAAGGGGGCCACGTCGCCGCGCGATCCGGCGGTGGCGATCAGGATGCGCATGGCCGCAGTATCGCGGCGCGGGCCGCCCCGGTGGCGGCTGCCACGCCCGGTGGTGCGGGTGTGGCGGGTGGGACGGGCGCGGGTGTGCTCGGCCGGGCGGAACCGCAAGGGTGTGCGGCTGCGTCCTCCGCTGGAGAGAGGCCCGGTCGGGGCCGCGTCGTGGAGGGTGGGAGGACGGATGGGCATCGTCGCGTGGATCGTGCTGGGCCTGGTGGCCGGGGCCCTGGCCAAGTTGCTGCTGCCGGGGAGGGACCCGGGCGGCCTGGTGGTGACCACCCTGATCGGCATCGCCGGCTCCTTCGTCGGCGGGTGGATCGCCTCGCGCTTCCTGGACCGGAAGGTGACCGCGCACTTCTTCGACCTGACGACCTGGGCGTCGGCGATCGGCGGGGCACTGGTGCTGCTGATCCTCTACCGGATCTTCTTCGGCAACTCCCGCAACTGACAGGCGGATCCGCCGGCGGCGGACACCTGTACCGCTGCCGTCACCTGCCCCCGACACCGGACCGGCCGGGCCCCGAGGAAGGGGCCCGGCCGGTCCGTTCACGTCCCGTCACGTCCCGACGGCCGCGTCGGAGACCCAGGCCGGCAGCTCCTCGCGGGCGGCCGACCAGCCGGCCGGCACCTCCGCGAGGCCGGTCCGGGCGGCGACCACGCCGGCCGCGATGGCGCAGGTGGTGTCCATGTCGCCCCAGCCCGCCAGGGTCTGCCAGATCGCTTCGGGGAGGGAGTCCAACTGCCCGGCGGCGGACCAGAGGGCGAACGGCACGGTGTCCGGCGCGGAGATCTTCAGCCCCGAGCCGAGCACCTGCGCGGCGTGCCGGACGGAGGTGTGCCCGGGGAGACGGGCCGCGATCCGCAGGCCGGAGCGCACGTCGCTGTCGGGCAGCCGGCCGGCCACCTCGGCCAGCAACTCGGCCCGGCCGGGCGCGTCCTGGCCGCGACTGCGGGCGGCCAGCGCCGCCGCGAGGGCGACGGCGACCGCGCCCGTCACCGCCTCCGGGTGGAAGTGTGTGGTGAGCGCCTGCAGTTCGGCCTGCCGAGCGACGGTGTCGAGGTCCTCGGCGAACCAGGCGCCGAGTGGGGCGACCCGCATCGCGGCGCCGTTCCCGTACGAGCCCTGGCCGTCGAACTGCCGTGCGGTGACGGCCTGCCAACCGGCCCCGGCGTGGATCTCGCGCAGCACGCGGTGCATCGAAGGACCGTACTTCCGGCCGTAGTTACCGGTGTACTCCGCCGCGAACCCGTCCGCCAGCGCATCCTGGACGACCTCGCCGTTGCGGACCAGGTGCCGCACCAGGACAAGCGCCATGGCCGTGTCGTCCGTCCAGTGCCAGGGCGCCGGCCGGGGCAGCCGGGCCGCCAGCGCGGCGGGTGCCTCGTCCGGCGACACGGAGAACCAGCGGTCACCGAAGGCATCACCGAGGGCGAGCCCGTACAGGCTGTCCAGGACGGGACCAGTGGCACGCATGTCATCCTCCGGGTGAGATCAACTGTGCGTGCCAGTGTGTCCGCTCCGGGCATCCGCGGGCGAGCGGATTTCCCGGGGCGAGCGCAGCGGCCGTCGTGACCGCGGAGGCCGGCCCGCTGTCCCGGCCGGCCCCGTTAGGCGGCCCGGAGGCCGCCGAGGAGCAGCGTCCAGAGCGCCTCGAACCGCTGCTGGGCCTGCGGGCCGGCCCACTCGGCGGCGTACGCGGGGTCGTGGAAGTGGGCGGTCGCCTCGAAGACGGCGCGTGCGGTCGGGGCGACGTCGGCGGGCCGGAGCTCCTCGCGCTCGATGCCGGCCCGGACGATCTGGGCGATCTGGCCGACCAGCGTGCCGACGTGCGCCTCGACGGTCGTGCTGTTCTCGGCGACCAGCGTCATGTACGTCGCGAACAACTGCGGGTCGTCGAGCGCCTTCTTCCGCTTGGCGGCGAAGAGCGTCGCCAGCCAGCGGTGCAGCCGCTCGGCGGCCGGGCCCGGCTCGTCGGCGATGAACTGCAGCTCGAAATGGGCCTGGTCGAGCCAGCGCTGGGTGACGGCCTCACGCAGCGCGGCCTTGCTGGGGAAGAACCGGTAGACGCTGCTGTGGCTGACGCCCAGGACCCGCGCGACGTCCACGACGGTGGCCTTGGCCGGCCCGAACCGCCTGAGAACGTCCTCCGTCGCGCTCAGGATCTGCTCGGAGGTGAGTGCGCTGTCCGTGGTCACGGCGGAGTACGTCCTTACGGTGGAGCGCCGCCGCCTGTTCAGCGGGCGGTGGTGCGGCGGTCGTGGTCGTGGTGCTTGCGACGGTGTTGCTGTGGCGGTGCCCGGCCCGCCCCGGCGGCAAACCGCAGGCCGGGGCGGGTGCCGCGGTCAGTGCTCGCTGTCGAGGTGGGCCATCTGAGCGGCAGCGTACCTGTCTCCGGCGGCCGCCCCGGCGGGGACGGCGGCCTCGATGGCGGCGAGGTCGGCCTCGGTGAGGGCGACGTCCAGGGCGCCGAGGGCCTCGGTGAGCCGGTCGCGGCGGCGGGCGCCGACCAGCGGCACGATGTCCTCGCCGCGCGCGGCGACCCACGCGATCGCGACCTGCGCCACGCTGGCTCCCCGTGCGGCCGCGACCTCGCGCAGCGCCTCGACCAGGGCGAGGTTGTGGGTGAGGTTCTCGCCCTGGAAACGCGGGCTGTGACCGCGGAAGTCGCTGCCGGCGAGGGCCCGGTCGTTGTTCCAGTGGTCGCTGAGCAGGCCGCGCGAGAGCACCCCGTAGGCGGTGACGCCGATGCCCAGTTCGCGGGCGACGGGCAGGATCCCGCTCTCGACGGAGCGCGAGATGAGCGAGTACTCGATCTGCAGGTCGCTGATCGGGTGGACGGCGGCCGCGCGGCGCAGGGTGTCGGCGCCGACCTCGGACAGGCCGATGTGGCGGACGTAGCCGGCCTTGACCAGGTCGGCGATCGCGCCGACGGTCTCCTCGACCGGGACGGCCGGGTCGAGCCGGGCCGGGCGGTAGATGTCGATGTAATCGGTGCGCAGGCGGCGCAGGGTGTAGGCGAGCGCGGTCTTGGCGGCGGCCGGGCGGGCGTCGTAGCCGAGCCACTGGCCGTCGGGGCTGCGCTGGGCGCCGAACTTCACGCTGATCTGCACGTTCTCGCGGTCGCGGCCGCGCAGCGCGTCGTGGATCAGCAGCTCGTTGTGGCCCATGCCGTAGAAGTCGCCGGTGTCGAGCAGGGTGACGCCGGCGTCGAGCGCGGCGTGGATGGTGGCGATGCTCTCCGCCTCGTCGGCCGGGCCGTAGAGGTCCGACATGCCCATGCAGCCGAGGCCGAGGGCGGAGGTGGTGGGGCCGGTGGCACCGAGGGTGCGCGGGTGGATCCGGGGGGTGGTGGACACGGAGTGCTCCTGGCGATGGGAGGGAAAGGGCGGGGGCGGAGGGGCGGGGTGTGCTGGGTGGCTTGATTCGACTATGACACGACGGCTGACAGATTTCAAAATCTGTCAGCCGTCGTCTGTTATCTGTTTTCTGTCATTTGTGATTTGTCGGCTGTCGGATGTCGGCCGCGACCCGCCGGTCAGCCCCCGTCCGCCCGGCGCTCGCCGCCCGCCGCACCGCCGCCGTCGTCACCGCACGCACCGCTCCGGTCGCAGTACGGCTGGCCGGAGCTGCGCCCGCAGCCGCACAGCATCGCCCTCGGTGTCTCCCGGACGACACCCTCGGCGTCCGTCACCCGCAGCTCCCCGCGTACCAGCAGCCGCCCGTCCGGCATGCTGCGCACCGAGGTCGGCCGGTCCGGCGCCTCCGTCCCGCCGTCGGCGAGGCGGTAGCGCAGCGCGCCCGTCGGGCAGCGCCGGACCACCTCGGCGAGCACCCCCGGCTCGGCCGCGTCCGGCATGATCCACGGTCGGCGTGCCGTGTCGAACACCGACGGCAGCCCGCGTACGCACTCGGCCGCGTGCCGGCAGATCCCGGGGTCGAAGGTCACCGCGATGCCCGCGGCCTCGTACGCCTTCGGCGCCGGACGCCGGGCGTCGGCGCCGGATCCAGCGCCCTCCTTGGCGGCCATCAGTCGCTCACCCGGCCGCGGTTCTCGTACGCGAGCTCCGCGTACTCGGGGTGGCGCACCATCCAGGCCTTGATGAACGGGCACGTCGCCAGGACCGGCAGCCCGCGCCTGCGGGCGTCGTCCAGGGCGGCCCGGGCCAGCGCTCCGCCGATCCCCTGTCCTTCGAAGGCGGGCTCGACCACCGTGTGCGGGAACACCACCAGGTGGTCGCTGCGCATGTACTCGGCGAACCCGGCCAGGGTGTCGCCCGTCCACGCCTCGAAGCGGCTGTCGGCTTCGGCGTCGCGCACCGTGACGGTCATCGCAGGCTCCCTCGCTGCCGGATGCGGAGCCGGGGCCGGCCCCGGTCCATCATCGAGCGCCCTTCGTCGCTCCGCCCGTCGGCCGGTTCGTCGCTCTGCCCGTTGCTCCGCCCGTCGGGGTTCGTCGGCCGGCCCGTCGGCTTGTGGGGCGTCCCGGCGGTCGTGCGGGGACGATCACGTCGTAGCGCCCGCCGGCGGCGGTGCCCCCGGCGCCGTCGGCCGGTGCCCGGGCAGCCGGAGGGTGATCTCCGGCCTGTGCCGGGCGAGTTCCGCACTTCGACGCCGGCGCCGAGGGCCGGGGCGGCTTCCGGTTCGCTGCCCGTCGTTGCGGCGGGGCCGGTGCCGCCGCGGAGGTCGCCGGGGCCGCTCGGCGACGACGGCCGACCGTCAGGGCTCGACCCTTGCGATCGGGCCGTCACGGCCCGACCCGGCAGTCACGGCCCGGTCGTTGTGACCCGGCCGTGACGACTCCTGCCTGCCCGTCTCCCGCGACCCGCCGTCCGGTACCGAGCGCTGAGCCGCTGTCACCCATCCGGCGTGGAAATGCCGTGCCTTGGCCGTTTGCGCTGCCGAACCCGGGCGCGGGGTCCATGGTGGAGATGGGCGCGATCCGGCGACCGCGCTCGCGCGCCGACCCTGGCCCGCGCGCCGTACGCCTGCCACCGATCGAAGGCGGGCGCCCGAGGCGGGCCCGGCCTCCGGCACGCTGGGAGCAGGGCCACCTCGCAGGAAACCGAACGGTTCTTCTAGGCTCACTTCTCGGCTTCCCTGTAGCGGTGCAGTCTCTGCGCCTGCCGCTTCGAAGCCGCCGTCCACGGAGGCTCCGGGCCGACCGGGGTCACCGGATCGAGCGAGGAGGACGAAATGCCATGCACGTCGCCCAGCCGTTCCACCGCAGTTGAGCCAGGCGGGCCGCCCTGGCGGACGCTGCGTCTCGCCGGTGCCGCCCGTCCCGGCTGGTCCGGGCACCCGGGCTGGTCCGGCCGGCCGGTGCGGCCGCTGAATACCGGCGGCGGCCGCGGAGGCGAGCGTTGAGTCCCCAAGCCGTCCGGCCCCCCGTCGGGCCGACCGTGACCACCGTGACCACCGTGCCGACCGCGACGACGGTGCCGACCGCGACCGCCGGGCCCGCCGGGCCTGTTGCGCCCGCCGTGAGCGAGCACGCCGCGGCAGACCTGCCGGCCGCAACCCCCGCGCCCGCGCCCGCCGCTGTCCCCGCCACCGTGTCCGTTCCCGTGTCCGACGCGGTGGCCGTGGCGCCGGCCGGCCTCATGCCCACGGCCACGGCCACCGCGCGGCCCGCCGCCGACCGGTCCGCCGGCCTCGCCTCCCGTCCCGCCGTCGCTGCGGTCTCCGCCCGGGCCGCCGCTCCTGCCGCCGCCCCGACGGTCACCGACAGCGACGGCCAATCCGGCCCCACCGCGGCCCTTCCCGGACTGCCCCAGGCCCTGAGTTCACGCGCCCGCACCCTGGCCGGTGCCGTCCGGCGCCGTTGTGCGGACCTCGCCCGGATCGAGTCACCCAGTGGTGATGCGCCCCGACTCAACGCCCTCGCCGAGGAGTTGGCCGCCGGCTTCCGTGCCACCGGTGCCACCGCCCGGCGCGAGCCCGGTCCGGCGGGTGACCATCTGGTCCTCCAGTGGGAGGGGCGGGACGAGAGCCTGCCGCACCTCCTCGTGGTCGGCCACCATGACACCGTGTGGCCGGCCGGCACGCTCAAGGACTGGCCGGTCACGGAGCAGGACGGCACCCTCAGCGGCCCCGGGGTGGTCGACATGAAGGGCGGACTCGCCGCGCTGGAGGGCGCGTTCGCCCTGCTCGCCGACCTCGGTCAGCGGCCGCACCGCACCGTCCGCCTGGTCGTGGTCTCCGACGAGGAGGTCGGCAGCCCGGACGGCCGGCTCCTGGTCGAGCGCCAACTGCGCGGTTCGGCGGCGGTCCTGGGCCTGGAGCCGCCGCACCCGGACGGGCGGCTGAAGACGGCCCGCCGGGGCAGCACCCGGGTGCGGCTGACCGTGACCGGACGCGAGGCGCACGCGGGCAACGACGCGACGCAGGGCGTCTCCGCCGTGGACGAACTGGTCGACCAGCTGGTGGCCGTCCGCGGCCTCGCCGGCCAGCCCGGCACCGAGCTCAACGCCGGCCGGATCAGCGGCGGCACCCGGGCCAACGTGATCGCCGGCCGGGCCGAGGCCGAACTCGGACTGCGCTTCTCGACCGCTGAGGCCCAGCGCCGCACGCTCGACAACCTCGCCCGGCTCACCGCACTGCGACCGGGGGCCCGCGTCCGGACGGAGGTGCTCTCCAGCCGCCCGGCCTGGCCGGAGCGGTCGGCCAACCCGCTGCTGCGGCACGTCCGTTCGCTGGCCGCGGTGCTCGGGCAGCAGCTGGACGGCGCTCCCGCCGGCGGGGCCGGGGACACCAACCTCCCCGGATCGCGCGGACTGCCGACCCTGGACGGCTTCGGCGCGGTCGGTGCCGGGGCGCACGCCCGTCACGAACACATCCGGATCGACCAGCTCGCACCCAGGATCGCGTTGCTGGCGGCGCTCCTCGCCGTACCGCTGCCGCGCCTGCGGGACCGGTCGGAGGGCTGACCGCCCCCCGCCCCGGCCCGTCCGGCTCGCTCTGCCCGCCCCGCCCCGCCTGTCCGGCTACTCACCGTAGCCGGACAGGCGGGGCGGGGGGCTGTCGGTGGCGGCGGCCGCCGGACCGGCCGCCCGGAGTCCCTTGTCAGGCTGCCGCCACATTGCGCACAATGGCACCGACCGAACGGTCAGTCGGTAGGCTGGGTGGTGGCAGAGCCGGTCCGTGCCGCACGACGCCGGCCGTACCGTGCACGCCGCACGACGCGAGAGGGGCATGTGGTGACAGCAGAGGTGGCCGAGCCGGTCCCCGCGCAGACGCAGGAGGACCGGTTCGAGGCGGTCGTCGCCGCCGAGCAGCGGATCGAACCCCGGGACTGGATGCCCGAGGCCTACCGGGCCACACTGATCCGCCAGATCGCCCAGCACGCGCACTCCGAGATCATCGGCATGCAGCCCGAGGGCAACTGGCTCACCCGGGCCCCGTCGCTGCGCCGCAAGGCGATCCTGCTGGCCAAGGCCCAGGACGAGGCCGGCCACGGCCTCTACCTCTACGCCGCCGCCGAGACCCTCGGTGTGGACCGCGCGGAGCTGACCGAGAAGCTGATCTCGGGCCGGCAGAAGTACTCGTCGATCTTCAACTACCCGACCCTCACGTTCGCCGACGTCGGGGTGATCGGCTGGCTGGTCGACGGCGCCGCGATCTGCAACCAGGTGCCGCTCTGCCGCTGCAGCTACGGCCCGTACGCCCGGGCCATGGTCCGGGTCTGCAAGGAGGAGTCGTTCCACCAGCGCCAGGGCTACGAGCTCCTGATGACGCTGATGCGCGGCACCGAGGCCCAGCGCCGGATGGTCCAGGACGCGGTGGACCGCTGGTGGTGGCCGTCGCTGATGATGTTCGGCCCCTCCGACGGCGACTCCCCGAACACCGCCCGCTCGATGGCGTGGCGGATCAAGCGGCACACCAACGACGAGCTGCGACAGCGCTTCGTCGACATGACCGTCCCGCAGGCCGAGCACCTCGGCGTCACCCTCCCCGACCCGGAGCTGCGCCGGAACGAGGAGCGCGGCGGCTGGGACTTCGGTGAGCCGGACTGGTCCGAGCTGACCCGCGTCATCCAGGGCCAGGGCCCGTGCAACGCCCAGCGGATCGACCGCCGCCGCGCCGCCCACGAGGACGGCGCCTGGGTCCGCGAGGCGGCCACCGCCTACGCCGCGAAGCGCCGGGCCGAAGCCGGGCGGCCGACGGAGAGCACGCAGTCCGCCGCCACCGTGCCGTCCGCGCCGGCCACGAAGCCCGTCGGGACCCCGCGCCACGTCGAGGCCGAGCCCCACGTCGAGACCCCGCAGCACACCGAGGCCCCGCACCGCACCGAACAGGAGAACGGAAAGTGACCGAGTCCAAGGCCGGCTGGCCGCTCTACGAGGTGTTCGTGCGCCCCCGGCGCGGGCTGAACCACGTCCACGTCGGCTCGCTGCACGCGGCCGACGACCGGATGGCGCTGCTCGCCGCCCGGGACCTCTACACCCGGCGCAACGAAGGCGTCAGCCTCTGGGTGGTCCGCTCGGACGCGATCACCGCCTCCACCCCGGACGAGCGCGACCCGTTCTTCGAGCCGAGCGGTGACAAGGTCTACCGCCACCCGACCTTCTACGACATCCCCGAGGATGTCCCGCACATCTGACGGGGAGCAGCAGAGCCATGACCGACCACACCGTGACCAGTGACTTCGCCGCCGGCGAGCACGACGATCACGTCTACCTGAGCCTCTCCGAGGCCTCTCCCGAGCCCGAGGGCGAGGGGCGCTGGGCCTACGGGACGGGCTTCGCCGACCCGCTGCTCGGCGTGGACACGACCGTCCCGGCCGGCCTGGACGGCGCCGACCTCGCCGCCTACTGCCTGATGCTCGGCGACGACGCGCTGATCCTCGCCCAACGGCTGATCGAGTGGTGCACCCGGGCGCCGGAGCTGGAGGAGGAGGTCGCGCTCGCCAACCTCGGCCTCGACCTGCTCGGCCAGGCCCGCCAGCTGCTCACCAGGGCCGGCCAGGCGGACGGCTCGGGCCGGAGCGAGGACGACCTGGCGTACTGGCGCGAGGAGCAGGACTTCCGCAACGTCCGCCTGGTCGAGGCGCCGAACGGGGACTTCGCGTTCTCGATCGCCCGGCTGCTGCTCTTCTCCACCGTGCGCGGCGCGCTGTACGAGGCGCTGGCCGGGCACCGCGACCCGGTCCTGGCGGCGGTCGCCGCCCGGGGCGTGAAGGAGCTCGCCTACCACCGCGAGTACGCCACCGCCTGGACGCTGCGGCTCGGCGACGGCACACCGTTCTCGGCGCAGCGGATGCAGGCCGGGCTGGACGCGGTCTGGCCGCTGCTGGAGGAGCTGTTCACCGGGCACCCGGTCGAGCTGCGGGTCGGCGTCGACCCGGCGGCCCTGCGCGAGCCCGTGCAGCGGGCGCTGGCCGCGGTGCTCGCCGAGGCCGGGCTGACCGTGCCGCAGACCCCGGCGCTGGCCGCGGTCGGCGGCCGGGCCGGGCGGGACGGCGTGCACACCGAGGCCCTCGGCCCGCTGCTCGCGGAGTTCCAGGTGCTGGCCCGCGCCCACCCGGGGGCGACGTGGTGACCGTACTCGACGACGCCTGGGAGATCGCGGCGACCGTTCCCGACCCGGAGCTGCCGATGCTGACGCTGGCCGACCTCGGGGTGCTGGCGGAGGTCGAGGCGGTCGGCGACGTGGTGACCGCCTGGCTGACCCCGACGTACTCGGGCTGCCCGGCCGTCGCCGAGATGGCGGCCGACGTGGACCGGCGGCTGCGCGCGGCCGGCTACCCGGACGTCCGGGTCCGGCTGCGGCTCGACCCGCCGTGGTCCACCGACCTGATCACCGCGGAGGGCCGCCGCAAGCTCGCCGAGGCCGGCATCGCCCCGCCCGGGCCCGCCGCCGGGGGCCGGACCTCCCCGGGCCTGCTGGCCCTCGGCCCGACCCGCCACGTCGTGGCCTGCCCGCTCTGCGGCGGCACCGACACCGAGGAGCTGTCCCGCTTCGGCTCGACCGCCTGCAAGGCGCTGTGGCGCTGCCGCGACTGCCGCGAGCCCTTCGAACGCGTCAAGGAGATCTGAATGGCCGTCCCCGCCGATGCCGCCGCCCCGGCCGACGCCCCCGATGCCGCCGCCGCCCCGGCCGACGCCCCCGCCGGTGCGCCTGCCCCGGCCGTCCGCCCCGCCCGCCGCCCGGCCTTCCACCGGCTGCGGATCGCCGGGGTTGAGCGGCTCTGCGAGGACGCCGTCGCGGTGACCTTCGAGGTGCCGGAGGCGCTCGCCGAGCCGTTCGACTTCCGGCCGGGCCAGACGCTGACGCTGCGCCGGGTGGTGGACGGTGCCGACGAGCGCCGCTCGTACTCGATCTGCGCCCCCGTCGGCGGTCCGCTGCGGATCGCCGTCCGCGAGGTGCCCGGCGGGCTGTTCTCCCGCTGGCTGGTGCGCGAGGCGGCGGCCGGGGAGGAGGTCGAGGTGCTCACCCCGACCGGCCTCTTCACCCCCGACCTGGGCGTGCCCGCGGACCACGTCCTGCTGGCGGCCGGCTCCGGCATCACGCCGATGCTCTCCATCGCCGGCTCGGTGCTCGCCGCCGACCGCACCTCCACCGTCACCCTGCTCTACGGCAACCGGCGCAGCGACACCGTGATGTTCGCCGACGAGCTGGCCGACCTGAAGGACCGCTACCTCGGCCGCTTCCAGCTGGTCCACGTGCTCTCCCGGGAGACCAGGGACGCCGAACTGCTCAGCGGCCGGCTGGACCCGGAGCGGGTCCGGGCGCTGCTGGCGGCGCTGGTGGACGTGGAGCGGGTCGGCCACTGGTGGCTCTGCGGCCCGTTCGCCATGGTCACCGGCACCAAGGAGCTGCTCACCGGGCTGGGCGTGCCGGTCGGGCGCGTGCACCAGGAGCTCTTCCACGCCGAGGACGAGCCCCTCGCCGAACGGACCGACGACCGTGAGGGCACGGCCGCCGACGCCGGCCCGCACAGCGACGTCACCGTCGTCCTCGACGGGCGCAGCAGCACGCTCTCCCTCCCGCGCGACCGCTCCGTCCTGGACGGCGCACAGCGCTCCCGCCCGGACCTGCCGTTCGCCTGCAAGGGCGGCGTCTGCGGCACCTGTCGCGCCCTGGTGACCGAGGGCGAGGTGGAGATGCGCCGCAACTTCGCCCTGGAGGAGAAGGAGCTGGCCGCCGGCTACGTGCTGACCTGCCAGGCCCGTCCCCTCACCGACCGGGTGACGGTCGACTACGACCGCTGAGCCGGTACGGCGGGCTGCCGGGCCGGCTCGCCGAGGAGGGCGACGAGGTCGTTGACGGCGGCCCGGCCCGCCCGGTTGGCGCCCACGGTGCTGGCCGACGGGCCGTAGCCGACCAGGTGGACGCGGGGGTCGGCGGTGGCGGCGGTGCCGGTGAGGGCGATGCCGCCGCCGGGGGAGCGCAGGCCGAGCGGGGCCAGGTGGCCCACCTCGGGGCGGAAGCCGGTCGCCCAGACGATCGCGTCGACCGCCAGCTCCTCGTCGCCCCAGGCGACGCCGTGCTCGGTGAGCCGGTCGAACATCGGGCGCCGGTGCAGCGCGCCCAGCTCCTCGGCGCGGCGGTAGGCCACGGACGGGCCCAGGCCGGTCACGCTCACCACGCTGCGCACCGGCAGGCCCTGGCGGACCCGCTCCTCGACCCGGGCCACCACCGCCCGCCCGTACTCCGGTGTGAACGGACCCTCGTGGAAGACCGGTGGGGTGCGGGTGACCCAGACCGTCTCGCCGACGGCCGCGACCTCCGACAGCACCTGGACCGCCGAGGCTCCGCCGCCCACCACCAGGACGCGTCGGCCCGCGAACTCCGCCGGCCCCCGGTAGTCGGCGTAGTGCAGCTGCCGCCCGGTGAAGCGGCCGGGGTAGTGCGGCAGGAAGGGGCGGGTCCAGGTACCGGTGGCGTTGACGAGCGCCCGGGTGGACCAGGTACCGGCGTCGGTATCGACCAGCAGCCGGGAGTCCGGCCGGTCGGACTCCGCGCGGACCGCCCGGACCCGGACGGGGCGCACCACGGGGAGCGCGTGCTTGGCCTCGTACGCCGCGAAGTACCCCGGGACCACCTCGCGGGCCGGGGCGTCGGGGTCGGGCGTGGGCAGCTCGAAGTCGGGCAGGTCGTGGAACCCGTGCACGGTGGCCATCCGCAGTGAGGGCGAGCGGTGGGCCCAGGCACCGCCGGGGGCATCGTCGGCGTCGAGCACGACGAAGCCGCCGGGGCTGTTGTCACCGGCCCCGGCCCGGTACGGGGCGAAACCGCGGCGGCGCAGGTGGTAGGCGGCGGACAGGCCCGCCTGCCCGCCGCCCACCACCAGGACGTCCACCTGCCGCGTGCGGTCGGGCGCGTCGGTGGGTCCGCCCTCGGGTCGGCCCGCGGGTCCGCCGACGGGTCCGCCCTCGTTGGTTGCACCGTAAACAGTCACGCCGGTGAAACATCGGGTGGGAGGAGAGTGTTCCCGCCGCTTCCGCGGTTCGCGTCGTTCGTGCCGTTCCCGCCGATCGTCAGGGGGTGACCGGGGAGATCACCACGGCGGTGCCGTAGGCGCAGACCTCGGTGCCCGCATCAGCAGCTTCCGTGACATCGAACCGGAACATGAGGACGGCGTTGCCGCCGCGCGCCTTGGTCTGCTCGACCAGCCGCTCCATCGCCTCGTTGCGGCTCTCCACCAGGGTCTTCGTCAGACCCCGCAGCTCACCGCCGACCAGTGACTTGAGCGAGGCGCCGATCTGGCTGCCGATGTGCCGGCTGCGGACGGTGAGCCCGAAGACCTCGCCGATCACGTGGTCGACCCGGAAGCCGGGGATGTCGTTGGTGGTCACGACCAGTACCTGGGCGTCCGGGCGCTGCCCGCCGCCGAATTCGTCGATGTTCGCCATGGGCCAATCCTGCGGGCCGGGCGGCGTTCGGGCGCAGAGGCGTGGCCGTGAAACGCCGGAGCACGTGGGGGGAAGGGGAGGGGGAGCGGAGGGGAAGGAGCGCGGGAAGAACGCGAAGCTCGGACAGACCGGTGATCGGTCGGCCGAAAGGCCGTACCGTAGCCCCATGGGCGAGCGAAGCGATCATCCACAGGGGCCGGGCGCGGCGGAGGACTCCGGCGCGCAGGAGATCGAGGCGACGGTGGTGCTGGGCCTACGGATCACCAACTGGCCGGCGTTGCGCGCGGCCGCGATCGCGGCCGTGGAGGAACTGGACTTCGAAGGCATCGATCCGGCCGGCCAGCGCCGCGAACTGCTGCGCGAGGTGGCCGAGGACGCGAACGCGGCGCTCGGTGCGCTGCTCCACCCGGACCGGCTGGTGGCCGCGATCCCGGGCGTCGAGGCCGTCGGCGGCACGCTGGAGATCAGCGTCACCGAGGACTTCGCACCGGACTTCGCCGAGCTGTTCCCGCTGGACGCCGACGACGACGACGAGAACGGCGGGGCCGGCGACTGGACGCTCACCCCGCGCACCGCCTGCCTGCTCCACGCCCAGCTGCTCGGCCTGGCCGATGCGGCCTACGACGACCTGGAGGAGCACGAGGACGAGCCGGTGACCGACGGGGACGAGGCGGACTGGACGGTCTTCGCCCGGCTGCCGCAGCGCACCTGGCGCCTGCACCGGGCCTGGCGCCGGTCGATGGCCCGCGCCTTCGACGACCTCGCCGACGACCTCGCGCTCGGCGAGTGGCCGCTGCCGCGCAGCCTGGCCGAGGAGATCGCGCTGCGGATGGCCCTGGTGGACGCCCGCGCGCTGCTCGGCGCTCAGCCCGAGTCCGTCGCCGACATGATGGGTGACCTGCCCGCCGACCTCTACGACTACGACTGGGACGGCTGCCACGACGAGCTGTTCGGCGTCTTCGGGCCGGACGACGGCGATCCGGAGCTGACCACCGAGCAGCGCACCGAGCTGCTGCTCGCGGCCACGCACCCGGAGGGCTGGTTCCTGCCGTACGAGGACGCGGAGGAGCGGGACGTGCAGCGCGGCTACCGGCGCTGACGGTTCGGCCCGGGCCCGGGCCGGTGAGGGTGCGGCCGGGTGCGGCCGGGTGTTGTGTCGGTGGGGCGGGGCACCGGCGTTCGGAGTGCGGTGGGCGGTTAGGCTGCGGGCATGTCCGACATGTCCAACGGTTCTGCCCCCGAGGCCGGTGCGCCTAGCGGTGCCCCGTCCGGTCGTGCTGTGCCCGGCGGTGCTGCGTTCGACGGCGCCGGGCCCGACGATCCGGTGCTGGCACGGATCGCGCTGGGCCTCGACGGTGTGCAGGCCGCGCAGCGCGGGCGGACAGCCGAGGCTCGGGAGAGCTTCGAACGTCTCTGGGAGGCGCTCGGCGAGCGCGGTGACGTGTTCCACCGCTGCGTGCTCGCCCACTACCTGGCCGATCTGCAGGACGACCCGCGTGCCGAGCTGGAGTGGGACCGGCGGGCCCTGGCCGCCGCCGACTCGCTGACCGCCGAACGGGCCCGGACGTACGAGTCCGCCCTCCAGGTCCGCGCGTTCTACCCGTCGCTGCACCTGAACCTCGCCTCCGTCCACCTGAAGCTCGGTGAGCCCGACCGGGCGCGCGAGCACCTCGACCGCGCCGTCCGAAGCCTGGACGCGCTGCCCGAGGACGTCTACAGCGCCGGCATCCGCTCGGCCGTCGACGAACTGCGACGCCGGTTGCGCTGACCCTCCGGCCGGCCTCCCGCCCGGGCTGTTGTTCACCGTTTTTGTTCAATGGCCGAGCGCCGAACCCGAACAACCCCGGTGCGCTACACCTGGAGCGCTGCACCGACCGGTGTTGGGGAGACGTTGGGGAGAGTCCGGCAGATGACGACGCTGTGCATCGGAAACAACCGCACCGAGGAGATGGTCGGGGACCTCACCGGGATGACGCCGCTGGAACGGCGGTTCGCCGGCTGCGGGGCCCAGCGGATGCTCTGGTTCGCCGAGGACGGCGACGTCCTGGTGCTGCCCTGGATCCCCGAATCCGCCTACCTCGCCCACGTCACCGGGCTGACCGGCACCCGGGCGGAGAGCCTCACCGTGGTGGTCCCGCCGCCGGGTGTCGAGGGCGAGGACATCCTCACCCCGGACCGGCTGGCCGACCCGGGCTTCCGCGCCGAGCTGCGCCGGGCACTCGGCGGCCGTCCGGTGGACCGGGTGCTGGCGATCTCGCCGAACGCGTCGGTGGTGGACCTGGCCGCCTCGCTCGACGCCGCACACGCCGTACCGGGCCACGCCTTCGCCGCCCAGGGCGGCAACGCCCTGGTCAACAGCAAGGCGGTGTTCCGGGCGCTCGCCGCCGGGGCCGGGGTCCCGGTGCCGCCGGGCACCGTCGCCACCGCGCCGCAGCACGTGGAGGCGGCGATCAACGACCTGCTGGAGCAGGGCCACAGCGTGATGATGAAGGTCGAGTACCAGGCCGGCGGATTCGGCAACGAGATCCTCGGCCGGGACGAGCAGGTCACCCCGGTCGGTGCCCAGCGGGTGGTCCCGCTGGCCGACCGGGCGGCGGTCTCCGCGTACGTCGCCGAACGCTGGGCCTGGCTCACCGGCGGGCGCGGCCAACGCGTCGTGGTGGAGCGGTACTTCGCCGACTCGGTGCCGCTGTACGCGGAGTTCACGATCGGCGAGCGCGGCTCGGTGCTCTCCGGCTGCGGCGAGATGCTGATGGATCCGGTGGTGCTCGGCGAGATCACCCCGCCGGTCACCCCCGACGCCGGGGTGCGGGCCGAACTCATCGACCAGGCCGCCAGGTTGTGCGAGTCGCTGCGCGTGCTCGGCTACCGCGGCACGCTGAGCGCGGACGCCTTCCTCACGCCCAAGGGCGAGCTCTACTTCAGTGAGACCAACGGGCGGCTGACCGGCTCGACGCATCTGCACGACGCGCTGTTCGCCCGGCTGGTCGGCGCCGAGCACCGGGGCGCCCGGGTGATCCTGGAGCTCGCCGGCCTGCACGTCCCCTCCTTCCCCGAGGCCGTCGCCGCGATCGGGCGGGCCGGGCTGGCCTTCGACCCCGCGACCCGTACCGGCGTGGTCTTCAGCGCCGACTTCGGCCCGGCGGACGGCTCGGTGATGTACTGCGCGATAGCCGAGGACGCGGCGGCGGCGCGGGCGGCGGAGGCCCGGCTGCTCGCACTCT
This sequence comes from Kitasatospora sp. NBC_01560, assembly GCF_045208415.1. Lineage (NCBI taxonomy): Bacteria > Bacillati > Actinomycetota > Actinomycetes > Kitasatosporales > Streptomycetaceae > Kitasatospora > Kitasatospora sp. NBC_01560. The sequence continues at coordinate 7,661,898 of NZ_CP109364.1, forward strand.
TCGCGCGGTGACGGCCACGGGGGCGGGGGCCGGGACGGGCGCTGGAGCCGGTGCTGAGGCGGGCGTTGGAGCCGGGGCCGGGGCGGGGCCCGCTGTGGCGGCCGGGCGGGGCGGCATGCGGGCAGCGGTGATCCGGCGTTACGGCGGGCCCGAGGAGCTGAGGGCCGAGACCGTTCCCGAACCGTCGCCCGGGCCGGGACAGGTGCTGATCGACGTCACGCTGGCCGGGCTCAACTACGCCGACCTGCACTGCCGGGCGGGCGAGTACCGCCGCTACCCCCTGCCCGCGGTTCTCGGCGCCGACGTGGTGGGCCGGCGGCGCGACGACGGCCGGCGGGTGGCCGCGCTGCTCCGCGACGGTGGCGGCTACGCCCAAGTGGTCTGTGCGGAAGAGGCGTTCACCGTGGAGGTGCCGGACGCGGTCGGCGACCAGCAGGCGCTGGCGCTCCTGGAGCAGGGGGCGACGGCGTACGGCGCGCTGACGCTGCTCGGCCGGCTGCGCCCGGGCGAGCGGGTGGCGGTGACGGCGGCGGCCGGCGGGGTCGGCCACCTCGCGGTGCAGCTGGCCCGGGAGTTGGGTGCGGGCCGGGTGGTCGGCCTGGCATCCACGGCAGCCAAGCGGGAGTTCGTCCGCGGGCTCGGCGCGGACGCCACCTTCGACCCGACGGATCCGAAACTCGTCGACCGCCTCGGCGAGTCGGGCGGGATCGACCTCTTCGTGGACTCCGTCGGCGGTGGCGTGCTGCGGTCCGGGCTCGCCGCGCTGGCGCCGTTCGGCCGGCTGCTCAGCGTCGGGGCCCGCGGCGGCCCGGAGGAGTCCTTCTCGGTGGCGGAGCTGGCGGACGGGTCGGTCGGGGTGCTCGGCTTCTGGCTGCAGCACGTGCTGGACGACCGCGCCCTGTTCGCGGGCGTGGCCGAGCAGCTGTTCCGGCTGGCGGCGGACGGGCGCCTGGTGGCGCGGATCGACCGCGTCGTCCCGCTCGACGCGGTGGCCGGCGCGCACCGCGCGATGGGTGCGCGCGAGACCATGGGCAAGGTACTGGTGGACGTGCACCGGGAGTCGGGGAAGGGCGAGTCGCGGGCCAGGAGCGGCTGACGAACGATGGCTGACGAACGACGGCTGGCGGACGAGGGATGACGGACAGCGGCTGACGGCGAACAGGCAGCGGCCGGTCGGACCGAACAGGCAACGGCGAGCGGATGGCAGCCGACAGACGATGAGTCCGTCGGCTGCCGTCCGCCGACCGTTCCCGCGGGCTCAGTAGCCCGCGACCTCGTCGAGGCCGTGGCCGCGCAGGGGCACCAGGAAGCTGCGTTCGAAGACCACCACCACCTCGCCGGTGGACTTCGTCCCGGTGGTGCGGCAGCTGATGATGCCCTGCCCCTCGCGGCTCTTGGAGAGCCGTTTGGCGAGCGTCTCGGTCTCCGCGTAGAGGGTGTCCCCGGTGAACACCGGGTGGGTCATCCGGATGTTCTCCCACCCCAGGTTGGCGATGGTCCGCCCGCTGGTCGAGCGGGCGGTCATCCCGCCGACGATGCTGAGCGTCACCAGGCTGGAGACGATCGGCCGGCCCCAGGGCGTGTGCGCGCTGTACGCGGCGTCGATGTGCAGCGGGGCGTCGTTCATGCTGAGCATGCTCATCAGGACGTTGTCCAGCTCGGTGACGGTCCGCCCGGGGCGGTGCTCGATCACGTCGCCGACGGTGAACTCCTCGTAGTAGCGGCCGACCAGCTCGCGGTAGCGCCGCTCGCCGATCCGCCGGTAGCCGGCCGGTTCGGAGGCGTCCGTCCCGCCCGTCCCGGTTCGTTCGCCCGTCCCGGCACTTCCGCTCGTCCGGCCGGTCGCGTCCGGCTCGTCGATGTCGTGCATGGTGCGCTGCTCCCGGTCTCAGAGGTCGGCGGTGAGTTCCTTGACGTGGCCGGCGAACTCGGTGATGAGGCGCTCGTCCATGTCGGCGCGCAGCATCAGCCGGAGCCCGGCCTCGCCCTTGGGGACGATCGGGAAGAAGACCGCCGAGCTGTAGAAGCCGCGCTCGAAGAGCTGGGCGGAGAGCTTGACCGCCCGCTCGGCGTCGCCGACGTCGACCCGGCGCACCGGCAGACCGTTGCCTGCGAAGGTGGTCGGCAGCAGCTCGTCGAAGAGCTCGATGTTGCGGTTCAGGTCCGCCTGGAGCTTGCCCAGTTCGGGGGAGCGGTGGATGGCGGCGCTGCCCAGCGAGGCGCCCACCAGGGGCAGCGCGATGTTCTGCGACCAGCCGACCGGGCCGGCGTGCCGGTGCAGGAACTCGAACTGCTCCCGGTTGCCGAGCATCGCGATGCCGCCGCCGGTGCCGAAGCCCTTGCCGAGGCTGGACACGATGACGGTCAGCGGGTTCATCTCCAGCCGGGAGCGGACGAAGCCCTCGCCGCGCTCGCCCATGATGGAGAGCGAGTGGGAGTCGTCGATGTAGAGGAACAGCCCGTAGCGGTCCTGGAGTTCGAGCAGTCCGTCGAGCGCCGCCGCGCCGCCCATCGAGTACGCGCCGTCGGCCACGTAGGCGACCCGCGGGTACTTGCGGCAGATGTCCTCCAGGTAGTTCAGGTCGTTGTGCGGGCAGTTGAGCACCAGGGCCTCGTCCGCGCAGATCGGCTTCACATAGGCCATGCAGAAGTGGCAGAACCGGTCGAAGACCATCACCCGGGGGCCGCCGCTCGTCCCGTCGCAGGTGCCGTCGAGGTGGCCGGAGGCGACCAGCGGCAGGATGCCCGCGGTGAGCGCGGTGCAGGAGGCGCCCGGCAGGATGTGCGCGCCGAACAGGTCGCCCAGCTCCTCCTCCAGCCGGACCAGCAGGTTGTGCCGGATCCGGGTGGTGGAGGTGACCAGCCAGGTGCTGCGGGACTCGGTGAGCGCGTCCACGGCGCCGGCGGCGACCTGCGGGTGGTTGTTCAGGCCGAGGTAGGCGCAGGAGACCATGTTGGCGAACTCGTGGCCGGTCTCGCGGACGATCAGCCGGTTGTTGGACTCCGAGTCCACCTTGATGCCGATCAGGCCGTTGGCGCCGGCCGCCTGCCAGACCGGATCGGCGGTGGCGAGCATCGCCTCGGCGTTGCGGTACCGGCGTGGCCCCTGCACGGTCTCCGCCGCGCCGGGGACTGCTGCTTCGGTCATCGTCAGTTCTCCTTGATGTCGGTGGGCGTGGGCGGGTCGAACTGCTCGATCAGGCGCTGCGAGGCCTCGAAGAACGGCATGCCGACCATCACCCCGTCCACGACGGTGACCGAGCGCCCGTTCTCCAGCCCTGCTGCGACCACCCGTCGGGCCCGCTCCAGAAGCGCTTCGTCCGGGCTGAAGGCCTCGTTGATCAGCGGGAGTTGGCGCGGGTGGACGGCGATCTTGCCGCTGAAGCCGAAGTCCCGGGCGAGCGCCGCCTCCCGGCGCAGCCCGGCCAGGTCGGAGACCTCGAAGAACGGTGCGTCCATCGCCTCGACCCCGGCGGCGCGGGCGCTGTTGAGCACCCGGCCGCGGGCGTGCGCCAGGGCCTCCCAGGAGAGCCGCGCCCCGACCGCGAAGGCGTAGTCGGCGGAGCCGAACACCAGCCCGCGCAGCCGGTGGCCGGCCGCGGCGATGGCGGGAGCGTGCTCGATGCCGAGCGGTGTCTCGACGACGGCGAGGAACTCCGTCTCCGGACAGTCCGACGCCAGTGCGCCGGCGGCGATCTCGATGTCGCGCGGGGATTCCGCCATCGGAATCAGCACGATGTCCGGTTTCGTGCGGTAGTGGGTGAGGGCGATCAGATCGCGCAAACCGTCCGGCCCGGAGAGGGTGTTGATGCGCACCGCGGTTCGCGCGAGTTTGCTGGAGGGCAGGACGAAGAACTCCTCGGCGAGCCGGCGGGCCTCCTCCTTCCGCGCGGGCGGGACCGAGTCCTCCAGGTCGACCATGGCGATATCGGCCCCGGACTGGTGGCTCTTGGTGTACCGCTCCACCGCCATCGCGGGTGTGGACAGCAGGGAACGGCAGTACCGCGTGAACTTCATGGAATCTCCGAAGTCAGCGAACTCTGCGGCTCCCGGTTCTATCCCACCGGCTTTGTTCGGCGCCGTGCGGCTGGACATTGAACATCAACTCGGAACAACCGTCAGACCCGCCCCATTGTTTGATGCCAACTGACCTGAGCATGATGAATCTCAAAGGGTGGACACCGAGGTCACCGTGAGGCTGTCGCGAGGCCACCACGTCACCGGAGAAGGGGGCCGCTGTGCCGCGTCGGGAGAGTCCACTGGACCAGGGGGACGGGCCGCTGGTCCGGTTCGCCGGCGACTTACGCGCCCTCAGGGAGCGGGCCGGCACCCCGCCGTACCGCCAACTCGCCGTCCGGGCGCACTGTTCGGCGGCCAGTCTCTCGGTCGCCGCGGGAGGGCGCCGGCTGCCGAGCCTCGCCGTCACGCTCGCCTACGTGCAGGCCTGCGGCGGGGATGTCCGCGAATGGCAGCACCGATGGCAGTTGCTGGCCGCCGAACTGGCCGCCGACACCGCGGCCCGGCGCCGCGCCCAGGACGCCGGACGGGCCCCCTACCCGGGTGCGGCGGCCTACGAAGCGGTCGATGCGGAGCGGTTCTTCGGACGCGAGGCGCTGCTGGACCGGCTGGTCGGACTGCTCGGGGAGCGCCGGCTCGTGGTGGTCACCGGGCCCTCGGGCGTGGGCAAGTCCTCGCTGGTCAGAGCGGGATTGCTGGCCCGGCTCGGGGGCGCGGGCGGGCCCGGCGGAGGGGGCGGGTCGCCGAGCGGCGCGGCGCGTGCTGGCGGTCGGCAGGGAGGGGGATGGCAGGGAGGTGGGTGGCACGGCGGGGGGCGGCTCGGCGGCAGCGTCGGAGGTGGCAGCGTCGGAGGTGGAGGCGTCGGAGGTGGAGGCGGCTCGGGCCCCGGTGTCGGTGCCCGTCCCGGTGCCGGCCCCGGGGCCGGCTCGGTTGTCGGCCGGCGGTTGGATGCCGGCACGCCGGTGGCCCTGCTCACCCCGGGGGAACGGCCGATGGAGGCGTACACGTTGGCACTCGCCAGGCTCGGGCAGCGAGCCGGGGAGGCGATTGGGGCATCCGGGGCGCGCGAAGGCCGGGAGGCCGGTCGGACCGGGGGAGCGGGCGGCGGCGTGCGGCTGCCGGGCGGCGATCCGGTACTGGTGGTGGACCAGGGCGAGGAGCTGACCACCCGGTGCCGGGACGCCGGCGAGCGTGCACGGTTTCTGGATGCACTGGTGGCGGCGGCGCTGGGCCCTGCGGTGGCAGCCGCCGGGGGTGTCGGCGGCAGGGCCTCCGGGGTCACCGGGGTCACCCGGGCCGGCGGGAACGGCAGGGCCTGCAGGAATGGCGGGAATGGTGGGAACGGCAGGGCCGGCGGGGCCGCTGCGGTGTTCGGTGCCTCGGGGGACTCCGCTGTCCTCGGGGATTCCGGTGCCGGACGGGGTGCGCCGGGCGCCGGCGGGCTGCGATGTCGGGTGGTCCTGGTGGTGCGGTCCGACCAGTGCGACGTGCTCCGGGCGGAGCACCCCGGCCTGGCGGCGGCCTGCCGGGACGCCGTCCTGACCGTCGGCGCACCCGCGCCGGACGAACTGCGCCGGGCGATCACCGAACCCGCGCTGCGGGCCGGCTGCACGGTGGAGGGGGCGCTGCTGGCCGTGCTGATCTCCACCGCCGCCCAGCAGCCGGGTGCTCTGCCGCTGCTGTCGGCCGCGCTGCTGGAGACCTGGCGGCGGCGCAGTGGCAACGCACTCACGCTGGCCGGATTCCAGGCCACCGGGGGGTTCGAAGGAGCGCTGGCCCGGACGGCCGAAGCGTTGTTCGGCGGGCTCGGCGCGGCGGACCGGGAACGGTCCCGGTCGGTGTTCCTGCGGCTGTGCGGTGAGCCCGTGCCCGAGGCCGGTGGCGAGGGGGTGCGCCAACCGGTCAGGCGGGGCGAGTTCGACGATCCCGGTGTGCCCGCAGTGCTCGAACGGCTGGTCCGGGCCCGGTTGGTGGTGCTGGACCGGGACGCCGTTCAGCTGGCCCACCACGGACTGCCGCAGGCCTGGCCCCGGTTGCGGGACTGGCTGGCGGAGGGGCCGGAGGCGCGCGGCGAGCAGCGGCGGCTCACCGAGGCCGCGCGCGCCTGGGCCGCCGCCGACCGGGACCCCGAACTCCTCTACCGCGGGCACCGCCTGGAACACGTCCGGCGCAGGGTGGCGGCCGGCGAGCTGGCTACGGGCGGCGTCGAGCGGGCGTTCCTGTCGGCCGCCCTGCGCGCGGCCGTGGCCGACCGCCGCCGGGCCCGGCGGCAGAGCCTGACGGTGGCCGGGCTGGCGGCTGCCGGTGGTGCACTGATCACCCTGGCGGGCGGCAGCCGGATCCTGCGGGCCCGGCGGAATTGATCAGTCTCGGGGAATGGCGAGTTGAACAACGGGCCGGTTGATTGCCGGGCCCGCCGGGCGGTGCCGGAATGTCGATCACCTGCTTGCGTGGCCGTCCTGGGGCCCGGTAGCTTGGCGCTCGATCCCGCTTCACCCACCTCGTGCATTCGCCTGCCCGATCCGTGATCGCCCGACCCGGGATTTCCCCGTGGGGGACAGTCCGGCCCGCGATTTCCCATCCGTCACGAGCAGTCGGAGCCGCCGGCGACTGCTCCGAACCCCGTCCCCGAATCCGGAGTTCCTCCCTCCGAATCCATAGGCCCCGTCCGGATCCGGAAGTTCAAAACCGAGAGCTCGATGCCCGACGTTCGATGCCGGACGTTCGAAGTCGGACATTCGAAGTCGGAAGTCGGACGTCCGAGGCCTGACGTCGAAATCCGATGTCCGAAATCCGATGTCCGAGGCCGGAGGTGCCGGGTTCGGGCGCGAAGTGTCGCCGGAAGGGTCGGTGGGCCGCCGTCCGTTTTCCGGCGGCTGGTTCCGGCCGATGCCAGGCGCCTCCGTCGTCCTGGTTGTCCCCGTTGTCTCTGTAGCACCTGTGCTTCCTGCGGTCCCTGGAGGCTCCGGTCGAACGCCGGCCGGGCCCCGGCGTGCCCCGTGCTGTCCGCCGTTCGCCGCTTTCCTCGCCAACCCCGAAACCGCGTCAAGGGAGAGTCATGTCCGAGTCGGTCCGCCCGACCCCGCCGGCCAGCCCGGTGCACAGTTGGGACGAGTTCACCACGCTGCGCGAGGTGGTGGTCGGCACCGCCGTCGGCGCCCGGCTGCCGGAGCAGTCCGACCCGTCGTCCTGGTTGTCCTGCTTTCCGAAGACCCCTGCGGCCGAGCTCGCCGCGATTCCGGTCGGCGCCTACTCGCAGCAGGTGGTGGAGGAGACCGAGGAGGACCTCGACGCGCTGGTCGCCACCCTGCGCGGGCTCGGCATCACCGTGCACCAGCCCGAAGCCGTCGATCACGAGGCCGCGTTCGCGGCGCCGAAGTGGCGGGCGGACGGCGGCTTCCACTCCTACTGCCCGCGTGACCTCACGCTGGTCGTCGGTGAGACGGTGATCGAGGTGGCGAGCCCGATGCGCCAGCGCTACTTCGAGGTGTTCGGTCTGCGCAACCTGTTCCAGGACTACCTGCGCGGCGGGGCAAAGTGGTTGGCTGCACCCCGGCCGCGACTGGACGACGAGCTCTTCGAGTTCGACGCCGACGGGCTGCCGCTGCTGGGCGAGGCCGAACCGGTCTTCGACGCCGCCAACGTCCTGCGCCTCGGGCGTGACGTCTTCTACCAGGTCTCCCGCAGCGGCAACGAACTCGGCCTGCAGTGGCTGGAGTCGACCCTCGGACTCCTCGGGGACCTCCGCCTGCACCCCCTGCGCGGCATCTACGGCTACACCCACATCGACAGCACCATCGCCCTGCTGCGGCCCGGCCTGGTGCTGCTCAACCCGGAGCGGATCGGCCCGGACTCGGTGCCCGAGCCGCTGCGCGGCTGGGACATCCTCTGGTGCCCGCCCGCCGAGCCGTCCGCCTCCTCGCCCGGGCACGCCCTCAGCGAGAGCTGGATCAGCATGAACCTGCTGATGGTCAGCCCCGACACGGCGATCGTGGAGTCGGGGCAGCAGGGCCTGATCAAGCAACTCGAACACGCGGGCATCACCGTCCTTCCGCACCGGCTGCGCCACTCCCGCGAGCTCGGCGGCGGCTTCCACTGCGTGACGCTGGACACCCGACGTGACGGCGGCCTGGAGGACTACCTCTCCTGACCGTGCGGTCCTCCGGGCGCCCCGGTACGACGGTGGCCGGCTCCGCGCCGCCCGCCCTGGCGTGATCTCCGCGGGGCGGGGGCTGGCATGCTTGACGGGTGACTTCTCCGTTCGACGCTCCCGTCCCCGCCCCTGCCCCCGAGGACCGCGACGCCCTTCCGCAGTACGTGCTGCCCCTGCTCGTCCGGCTGGAGCGGGACACCCCGCCCGGGCGGACCGACGCGCTGGAGACCTCGGCGCGGGCCGTGCTCACCCTGCTGGCCGACCCGCGGGTGACCGAGGCGGACGGCGAGTGGGCCGAACGCGTGGCGGCCTGGGAGGACGCCCGGATCCGCAAGGTGGTCCGGCGGGCCCGCGGTGGCGAGTGGCGCCGGGCCGGGGAACTGCCCGGGATCACCGTGGCCGGGCAGGAGGCGGAGGTGCGGGTGTTCCCGCCGATCCCGCTCGACGGCTGGCCCAAGGAGCTGGCCAAGCTCCAGGTCTCCGGCACCGACCTGGAGGAGACCGGCCCGGTGGCGGCCCCCGCCCCCGGCCTCCCGGTGCTCTGGCTCAACCCGGAGCTGGACATGAGCGCCGGGAAGACCATGGCGCAGACCGGCCACGCGGCCCAGCTCGCCTGGTGGCGGCTGGACGACGCCCAGCGCAAGGAGTGGGTCGAGTCCGGCTTCGCACTGGCCGTCCGCACCGCCTCGCCCGAGGCCTGGGCGGAGCTGGTGGTGAGCGGCCTTCCGCTGGTCAAGGACGCGGGCTTCACCGAGATCGCCCCGGGGAGCTGCACGGTGGTGGCGGACCACCCGGCGCTGCGCGCCTGAGGTCGGACCGACCGGTGCCCGGGCTCCGGCCGAGGCCCCGGCCGGCCCCGGGGCGGGCGCTGGCCGGCTCCGGGGCAGGCGCAGGGCAGGCGCGGGGTCAGGCTGCGTAGCGGCGTATCGAGCGCAGACCGCCGTACGCGGCCGCGGCGGCCCAGACGGCCATGATCAGCAGCCCGGTCCAGTGGCCGTAGGCGACCGCCGGGTCGTCGGTGTAGTGCAGCGCGTACTGGCCGGCCCGGTCCGGGAGGAACTGGACCGCCTGCCGGACGCCCGGCACGCTGCTGAGCAGCGGGGAGAGCAGGAAGACGGTGGGCACCAGCAGGCCCATGGCGGCCGTGAGGTTGCGCAGCACCGCGGTGAGGCCGAGGCAGAGCACCACCAGCAGCACCGGGTACAGCACCCCGGCGGTGGCACTGCGGACCAGGGCGGGCCCGTCCCAGGTGCCGGGGCTGGGGCCGAAGGCGGCGTACCCGGCGAACGAGCCGGCCGTCGAGACCAGGCCGACGCCGAGGGCGACGAGCGTGCCGAGGGTGAGCTTGGCGGCGTAGAGGCGTCCGCGCCGGGGGACGGCGGTGAGCGAGGTGCCGATCATGCGGGTGTTGAACTCCTGCCCGATCAACAGGATCCCGAAGCAGGCCAGCGCGGCCTGGCCGAAGTTGAGCCCGTAGTGGATGCCGACGCCGGGGTCCGCGGTGAGGGTCCGGTCCTTCCCGCCGAGTGCCGCGGTGAAGGCGACGCCCAGCCCGGCGGTGAGCAGGACGGCGAGGAGCGGGGTGATCCAGAGCGAGCGGAGGGTGGTGAACTTGATCCGCTCCGCCCGGAGCGGGCCGGCCGTACCGGCGGCGAGGAGACTCATGCCGCCACCGCCCGGTACTCGACGCTGTCGGTGGTCATCCGCATGAAGGCCTCCTCCAGGGAGTCCTGCTGGACGGCGATCTCGTACAGCACCACGCCGTTGGCCGCCGCCAGCGCGGCCAACTGCTCGGGAGCGGCGCCGCTCACCTCCCAGGCACCGCCGTCCACCGGCTCGGCGGCGAGGCCGGAGCCGCGCAGCAGGGCGTCGAGCTTGGCCGGGTCGACCGCGCGGACCCGGATCCGGGCGCGGCCGTGCCGGGCGATGAACTCGGGGGCGGCGGCGTCCGCCAGCAGCCGGCCGCGGCCGATCACGACCAGGTGGTCGGCGGTCATCGCCATCTCCGTCATCAGGTGCGAGGAGACCAGCACGGCACGGCCCTCGGCGGCGAGCTCGCGCAGCAGGGTGCGGATCCACCGGATGCCCTCGGGGTCGAGGCCGTTCACCGGTTCGTCCAGCATCAGCACCGGCGGGTCGCCGAGGAGCGCGGCGGCCACGCCGAGGCGCTGGCGCATCCCGAGCGAGAAGCCGCGGATCCGGCGGCCGGCGGCGTCGGCCAGGCCGACCTGGCCGAGCACCTCGTCCACCCGGCGGTCGGGCAGGCCGTTGCTGGCGGCGAGCCAGCGCAGCTGGCCGCGGGCGGTGCGGCCGCCGTGCACGGCGTGGGCGTCGAGCAGTGCGCCGACCTGCCGCAGCGGCTCGGCCAGCTCGGCGTACGGCCGGCCGGCAACCAGGGCGCGGCCCGCGGTCGGCCGGTCCAGGCCGAGGATCAGCCGCATGGTGGTGCTCTTGCCCGCGCCGTTCGGCCCGAGGAAGCCGGTGACCGCGCCCGGCCGGACCTCGAAGTCGAGACCGTCGACCACCCGCGTGCCGTCGTACTCCTTGGTGAGGCCCTGCACCTGGATCATGGCCGCTCTCCCGTTCTGCCGGTCGTTCCGCTCTGCTTGCCCGACCTATTCGACCGGCCCGGCGGCCCCGGCGGATCCCGCTGCGGAGGGGATCCGGCTCCCTCTCAGGAGGGAGTGCCTGCTACTCCGCTGACCTGGCAGGATGACGGGATGCCCCGAATATTCGCCCCCCTGCTGAGTGCTGCCACCTACGCGCGGTGGCTGCACCTGGCCGCCGGGTGGATCTTCGCCGGCGTGGTGCTGATGATCTATCCGGGGACGTCCACCCACGGGCTCGGCGGGATCCTGCTCCGCGCCGTCCCGGTGGACGTCGCGCTGCTGGTGATCGCCGCGCTGCTCCCGGCGATGCGGCGCGCGGAGGGCGTGCAGGCGCGGTTGCTGCTGATGCCCGAGCGGGAGCAGGACATCGCCGCCGAACCCGCCCGCAGCTGGGCCGACCGGCGGCGGACGGCGGTCTGGTTGACCGGACGGGTGACCCTCGGCTCGCTCGTCGGGATGGCCTCGATCCTGGTGCCGGCCGCGGCGTTCGACCTGCTGACCGGGCCCGCACCGCAGATCGCCGGCCGGCGGCTCCCCACCGGCGACGGGCCGACCTGGTACCCGCTGCTGGTGCCGGTGCTGCTGTTCGGCTTCGGCTGGCTGGTCGTCTGGGCCGGTCGGCTCCAACTCGCCATGGCGGTAAGGCTACTGGGACCATCGCCGGCCGAGCGGCTGGCCGCCGCAGAGGAGCGGGCCGAACGCCTGCTGGAACGCAACCTGCTGGCCCGCGAGTTGCACGATTCGATCGGGCACGCGCTGACCGTGACCGTCCTGCAGGCGGGCGCGGCCCGCGCGGTCGGCGACCGGGAGTTCGTCGCGAAGGCGCTCGAAGTCATCGAGGAGACCGGGCGGCAGGCGATGGAGGACCTGGAACGCACGCTCGTCCTGCTGCGCGACACCGCCGGGGCGGGCGGCGGCGCCGCTGCCGGGAGCGGGACCGGCGGCCACCCGGGGGGCGCCGCCGGCGACCACCGCGAGCGGCCCGGGCTCGCGCAGTTGCCCGCGCTCCTCGACACCGCGCGGTCGGCCGGCAGCCCCGTCGAGGCCCGGATCGACCTGCCGCCGGGGCAGTTGCCCGGTGTGCTCTCCCGCGAGGGCTACCGGATCGTCCAGGAGGGCATCACCAACGCCCTCAAGTACGCGCCGGGCGAACCGATCAGCATCCGGATCGCCCTGCGGGAGGGCCGGTTGGAGCTGCGCTGCGCCAACGCGCTCCGCACGGCCGGCCCGTCCCGCAGCTCACCGCGTCGGGGCGGCAAGGGACTTCGCGGCGTCCGCGAGCGGGCCGTGCTGCTCGGCGGCGAGGCCTCGGCGGGCCCGGAGGGCGGCGAATGGGTGCTGACCGTTCGGGTACCCCTACGCTTGGGCGCGTGATGATCGACATTCTGCTGGCGGACGACGAGGAACTCGTCCGGGCCGGGCTGCGGGCCGTCCTGGAGGCGCAGGGCGACCTGCGGGTGGTCGGCGAGGCGGCCGACGGGGCCGAGGCCGTCGCCCTGGCCCGCGAACTGCGCCCGCACGTCGTGCTGATGGACGTCCGGATGCCGCGGGTGGACGGCCTGGCGGCCACCCGCGAACTGGTCCGGGACGGCGCGCTGCCGGGCGGGCGGGCGCCGAAGATCCTGGTCGTCACCACCTTCGAGATCGACGACTACGTCTACCGGGCGCTGCGTGCGGGAGCCGACGGCTTCCTGCTGAAGCGCTCCCGCCCGGCCGAGATCGCGCACGCCGTCCGGCTGGTCGCGGCCGGCGAGTCGCTGCTCTTCCCCGCGGCGATCCGCCGCCTCGCCGCCGGCCAGGGCAACCGCGAGGCGCGCGAGACCATGGCGCGCGCCGGCCTGACCGGGCGCGAGGCCGAGGTCCTGCGCCTGATGGCCGGCGGTCTGACCAACAGTGAGATCGCCGATCGCCTGTTCCTCGGCGTGCAGACGGTGAAGACGCACGTCAGCAGTGTGCTGGCGAAGCTCGGCGCCCGCGACCGCACCCAGGCGGTGATCGCCGCGTACGAGTCCGGCTTCGTGGCGCCGGCGGAGTAGGTCCGCGCGCGAAGCGGCGGCTCACCGGCTCACCGGCTCACCGCCCATCGGCCCATCGGCCATCGGCCCACCGGCCGAGCGGTCCGCCATCGGCCCGGAACCGGCAGCCCGGGAGCGGAAGTTCAGCGGCGGCGGGTCAGGCCCGGTAGGCGTGCGTCTGGGTGGCCTTGACCGCCGCCCAGACCACCGTGCCCGGGGCGAGGTCGAGTTCGGCTGCGGCGGTGGGCGTCAGGTCGGCCGCCATCGGGAGGACACCGGTGAGGTCGGCGCGGACCTGGTCGCCGTGCAGGTCCAGCCCCGCGACCTCCAGCTCCCAGACGTTGCGCGCGCTGGACACCGGCTTCTCCCGGGACAGCGTGACGGCGGCCGGCGGGAACGCCACGAAGGCCGGGCCGGACAGGTCCTCGGCGGTGGCCAGTACGGTGCCCTCCGCGAGGGTGACGCGACGGCCGTCGGCGCTGCCCTGGTAGAGGTTGAGTCCGACCAGCCGGGCGATGTAGTCGGTGCGCGGCCGCCGGGCGATGTCGGCCGGGCTGCCGGACTGCACCTCGCGCCCGTCCTCGATCACCACCAGCCGGTCGGCCAGCACCATCGCGTCCAGCGGATCGTGCGTCACCAGTACCGCCACCGCCTCGAACTCGGCCAGATGCCGCCGCAGTTGCGAGCGGACGTCGAGCCGGGTGCGGGCGTCCAGGGCGGCCAGCGGCTCGTCGAGCAGGAGCAGCCGGGGGCGGACGGCGAGCGCCCGGGCGAGTGCGACGCGCTGCGCCTGGCCGCCGGAGAGGCGGCCCGGGCGGACACCGGCGTGCTCGGTCAGGCCCATCCGGTCGAGCCAGCCGGCCGCTTCGGCCCGCGCCTCCCGCTTGGGCCGGCCCTGACAGCGCGGGCCGAAGGCGACGTTGTCCAGCGCGCTGAGGTGCGGGAAGAGCAGGTAGTCCTGGAACACCACGCCGACCGGGCGTTCCTCGGCGGGCGTGTGCAGGCGCAGGGCCGGGTCCTCCAGGACGCGGCCGTCCAGCCGCAGGTGGCCGCCGGTGAGCGGGAGCAGCCCGGCGAGGGCGCGCAGCGCGGTGGACTTGCCGGCCCCGTTCGGGCCGAGCAGGGCGACCACCTCGCCGGGGGCGGCGGTGAGCGAGAGGTCGAGGCTGAAGGCGGCGCGGTCCACCCGGAGCCGGGCGTCGAGGGCGTGGGCGGCGGCAGTCACGGTGTGGGCGTCCAGACGGAGGCGTGGCCGGCCGGAGACCGGCGTGGTGAGTGGAGGGCCGGGCGGAGGGCCGGGCGGAGGGCCGAGTGCTGCCGGGAGCCGGGCGGAGGGCCGGCCGGAGCCCGGAGCGGGACGTCGGCCGGGCCGGCTCCCCGCTCCCGGGCGGCCGGTGCCGGCGGCCGGGCATGGTCGGTCACGGCGTCGACATCCAGCGGTCGCGCAGGCCGACCAGGACGGCGATCGAGACCAGCAACAGCACCAGCGAGAGGGCGATCGCCGCCTCGGGGTCGGACTCCATCGCCAGGTAGACGGCGAGCGGCATGGTCTGCGTCCGGCCCGGGAAGTTGCCCGCGAAGGTGATCGTGGCGCCGAACTCGCCCAGCGCACGGGCCCAGGCCAGGACGGCGCCGGCCCCGATACCGGGAGCGATCAGCGGCAGGGTCACCCGCCGGAAGGCGGTCAGCCGGGAGGCGCCCAGGGTGGCGGCCGCCTCCTCGTACCGCGGGTCGGCGGCCCGCAGCGCGCCCTCGACGCTGATCACCAGGAACGGCATCGCCACGAAGGCCTCGGCGATGACCACACCGGTGGTGGTGAACGGCAGCGTGATGCCGAAGGCGGAGTCCAGCCAGGAGCCGACGATGCCGCGCCGGCCGAGCACCAGCAGCAGTGCGACACCGCCGACGACGGGCGGCAGCACCAGCGGCAGCGTGACGAGCGCGCGGGCGATCCGGCGGCCGGGCAGTTCGGTGCGGGCCAGCAGCCAGGCCAGCGGCACCCCGAGCACCATCGACACCCCCGTCGCCGCCGTGGCACAGACCAGGGAGAGCCGCAGCGCCTCCCACACCTCGGGGCTGGTGAGCTGCTCCGACAGGCTGCTCCAGGGCGCCCGGATCAGCAGCCCGACCAGCGGCATGATCAGGAAGGCCAGCCCGAGCAGCGCCGGGAGCAGCAGGGCGACCGGGACGCGGCGCGCGCGCCGCCGCCGGGCCGGCAGGTCCGTTCCCGGAGCTGCCGGCCCGGCGGCGGACCGGGTGGTGCGACGGATCACGGCGCCTGGAAGCCCGCCGCGGTCAGCACCTGCTGGGCCTCGGGCGACTGGATGTAGGCGACGAAGGCGGCGGCGCCGTCCTTGTTGGGCGCCTTGGCCAGGGCGGCGATCGGGTAGTCGTTCACGGCCTTGGCGGCCTCGGGGAAGTCCACGCCGTCGATCTTCGCAGCATCGGCCTTCACATCGGTCTTGTAGACCAGTGACGCGTCGACCTCGCCGAGCTCGACCTTGGTCAGCGCACCCTTGACGTCCTGCTCCAGGGTGACCGGGGTGAGGTCGACGCCGGCCGCCTTGAGCGCCGTCACGGCGGCGGCGCCGCACGGCACCTCCTTCGCGCAGAGGGCGACCTTCACGCCGGAGCCGGCGAGGTCCTTCAGCGCGGCGAACTGCTTGGGGTTGCCCTTGGGGACGGCGATGGCGAGCGTGTTCCGGACGAACACCTTCGGGTCGCCGGTGGCGCCGCCCGCGTCGGTGACGGTCTTCATGGTGGCCGGGCTGGCGGCAGCGAAGACGTCGGCCGGGGCGCCGGAGTTGATGCTGGTGGCGAGGGCGGAGCTGCCACCGAAGTTGAACGTCACCTTGGCGCCCGGGTTGGCGGCCTCGAACTTCTTGCCGAGGTCGGTGAAGCTCTCCTTGAGGGAGGCGGCCGCGAAGACGGTGATGGTGCCGGACGCCTTCGGGGCGGCACTGCCCGCGGCGGTGGTGCCGGCCGCGGACGCGCTCGCGGAGGAGCTGTCCGAGGCCTTCGTGCCGCCGTCGCTGCCACAGGCGGTGACCCCGAGGCTGAGGGCGAGGGCCGCTGCGGCAGCGACGGCGAGTCTGCGGGTATGGGCGGTGCGAACGGTACTCATCGGTATTCCCCTCCTGGGCGCGCCGGAAGGGGCGCAGGGATGCTGCCGCAACTGCGGCCATTACGGCGATCATAGTGCCGCAAATACGAGCAGAAAATCGCCTGTCGCATTGCACAGGCGAGGAGCATCGGGGATCCCTGCCCGGCTGTCGGAACACTCAAACCGGGGTGGTTCACGGTCGGATGCCTGCCCGTCCGGACGGTCCGTCATGCCGGCGGGGGCGCGATCGGGGCAGCCCGGCGGGGCCGCGGCCGGCCGGAAAACCCTTCGCGCACGCTACCCGGGAGCGGCAGAGTGGTCACCGTCCGTATCGCCCGCCGGGTCGTACGGACGAGCCGTGCGCGCGGCCGGGCCGTGCGCACCGGCGAGCCGTGCGCAGGGAACTCCCCGCGTTCCGGCGAGGTCCACGTACCGACGGCCGACCGGCCGAACCGAGGGGGGAGCACACCCGTGTCCACACTGCGCGTCACCGCCGAGCGGCTGACCATTCTGGCCCACCCGAACGCGGACGCCCTCGAACTGGCCCAGGTCGGCCTCTACCGTGCCGTCGTCGCCAAGGGTGCCTACCGGACCGGTGACTACGCCGTCTACATCCCCGAGCAGGCCGTGCTGCCCGCCGTGCTGATCGAGGAGCTTGGCCTGACCGGGCGGCTGGCCGGCGGCAACGCCGACCGGGTCAAGGCCGTCCGGCTGCGCGGGGAGCTGTCGCAGGGGATCGTCTGCCGGCCCGGCGCCCTGGCCGGTACCGACCTGGCGGCCGCGGCCGGGACGGGCGAGGACTTCGCCGAACTGCTCGGCGTCACCAAGTGGCAGCCCCCGATCCCGACCACGATGAACGGTGAGGTGGTCCGCGCCCCCGACCTGCTGCCCTGGGTGGACATCGAGAACCTCAAGCGCTTCCCCGACGTCTTCGAGCCCGGGGAGCCGGTCGTGCTGACCGAGAAGCTGCACGGCAGCTGCTGCCTGGTCACCTACCACGCGGACACCGGTGCGCTGGAGGTCTCCTCCAAGGGCATCGGCGCCCAGGGGCTGGCCCTGGCCGAGGACGAGCGGAACCTCTACTGGCGGGCCGTGCGCGCGCACCGCATACCCGAGGTCGCCGCCCGGCTCGCGGAGCGGCTCGGCGCCGAACGGGTGGGCATCTTCGGCGAGGTCTTCGGCGCGGGCGTCCAGGACCTCACCTACGGGCAGTCCGGCCGCACCGAGCTGCCCGGGTACGCCGCGTTCGACGTCTCGGCGGTGCTCGACGGACAGCTGCGCTGGCTGCCGGCCGCCGAACTGCTGGCCGGCGAGCTGCCGGTGGTGCCCGAGCTGTGGCGCGGGCCGTTCGACCCGGACACCGTCCTGGGGCTCGCCCAGGGGCGGGAGACCGTCTCCGGGCGGGCGCTGCACCTGCGGGAGGGGGTCGTCGTCCGGCCGGTGACCGAGCGCTACAGCCCGGTGGTCGGCGGGCGCGCGATCGCCAAGGTGGTCAGCGACGCCTACCTGACCCGCAAGGGCGGCACCGAGTACGAGTAGCCGATCGGGGGTCGCGCCTCTCGCCCCGCGCCTCTCGCCTCTCGCGGGGTGCGGGGTGCGGGGAAGAACGGCGACGTCGGTGCGACTGCCGCCGCCCCGCGCGCCCCGCGTCGAGGGGCGGGCACAGGACCGGGTCATTCGAACACGGCAGACGTACGACGCAAGCAGCTTTTCGTATCTTCGTGCCGTTGATACGGGCCACCGATAGCGTCCCACGCACCCCGGACCGGAAGCGCACGTGCGGCTGGCACATGACGGGTGATCGAACCTCCGGACCGGTCCGGGCCGGTCGCCGTCCACCCGCCGTTCGGAGTCCGCCCGGTCCAGGGGGCCCGGGGTCGGCAGGACCCGTCCCGGGCCCGACCGGCCGACCGGAGGTCCGATGGGCACGACGAACCAGCTCTGTCACGGCTGGCTGCCGCCCGCGCTGTCCTACGCGGTGGCCTGCGCCGGCGCCGCCCTGGGCCTGCGCTGCACCCTGCGCGGCCTCGCCGCGACCGGGGCCGCGCGCCGGAACTGGCTGCTCACCGCGGCGGCCGCGACCGGGTCGGGAATCTGGACGATGCACTTCGTCGCGATGTTCGGCTTCGCCGTCGCCGGCACCGAACTGCGGTACGACGTCCCGCTGACCGTGCTCAGCCTGGTGGTGGCCGTCCTGGTCACCGGGCTCGGCGCGGCCGTCGTCGGCCACGGACGGCGCGGGGGCCCGGCGCTCCTGGCCGGCGGCATCGTCACCGGCCTCGGCATCGCCGCGATGCACTATCTCGGCATGGCCGCGATGCGCCTGCACGGCGGCCTCCGCTACGACCCCGGCCGGGTGGCGCTCTCGATCCTGATCGCCGTCGGCGCCGCGACCACGGCACTCTGGGCCGCGGTCACCATCCGTACGCTGACCGCCGCACTGGGCGCCTCCCTGGTGATGGGCCTCGCCGTGAGCTGCATGCACTACACCGCGATGGCTGCCGTGCACGTCTATTCGGAGCCCGCCGGTACCGTACTGGACGGCGCCGCCCCGATGGAGTTCGTCCTCCCGCTCGCCGTCGGCCTCGGCTCCTTCCTCTTTCTCGCCACCGCCTTCGTCGCCCTCTCCCCGAGGGTCCGGGAGCGCCCCGCCCACGACGGCTCGGGAGAGCTGGCCATCGAGGAGTTCCCGCCGCCGCCCGCGAACCCCGTACCGGAGCCCCGGTAGCACCGCGCGGCCTGAACCGGGACGAGGGGTGCCGCCGTGCGGGGCGGCACCCCTCGCTGTTCCCGGACGCGCCCGGCCTGTCCGGCCCCGTCCGGCCTGCCCGGTGCGTGCAGCCGGACGGCCCGGCCGGGACGGCCCGAGCGGCCCGGTCGGAGCGGCCCGGCGGCGTCAGCCGCGGGTCTGGAAGACGATCCTGGTCCAGCTGGAGCCCGGGCAGTTGCCCCAGACCGCCCACGGATCGGTGCGGGCACCGATCCAGAGGCCGGTGGTGGACGTGCCGTTGGCGCAGTACGTGATGGTGCGCAACTCGCCGGAGTAGATCCGGCAGCTGCCCTCCCAGCGCCACCCGTAGTCGGCGGTGATGGTGCAGCGGTAGGAGGCGGTGACGGCCTCGGGCGACGCGACGCCCGACCCGGTCGAGATGCTCTGGTCGGCGGCCGGCGCGGTGGCGGCCGCCGGCAGGGTCGTGGTGGCGAGCACGCCGAGGGCGGCCGCGGCCACCATCCCGAGCCTGACGATGTTCCTGGCGATACGACCTGACACGGTGTCTCTCCTCGCTGGCGGTAAGTGCCCCGGCCGGACGGTCCACGGGACCGGTAATTCCCGTGCTACGCCCGGACGGTGACGCATTGCACACGAATGACTGCGGACGGTGGGATGACGAACTACGATGTGATGTGCGTCACAGGTCGGCTGTCGGTCGAATCGTCGGCCGGGCCCCAGGGGTGCCGATTTCCGAGGGGAGCGGCATGGAGATCACCGGTCGGAACCGGAGCGGCTCCGGAGCCTTCGGTCCAGGCCAAGTTCCAGGTCCAGGTCCAGGTCCAGGTGCAGGCACAGGTGTAGGTCCGGGTCCGGGTCCAGGTCCGGACGCGGGCGCGGGTACGGGCGAGGGCCTTGGTCCGGGCTCGGCGCCCGACGGGGCGTCGGGCGCCGACGGGGTGGAATTGCAGCGCGTTTTCACGGAAATGCTGCCGAGGCTCCGCCGGGCAGCGGCTTCCCTGACCGGAAGCCCCTCCACGGCGGACGACATCGTGCACGATGCGTATCTGCGGATCGCTCGTCGGCCCGCACGCTTTCTCGCCCACCCGCAGCCCTACGCCTACGCGTTCACCACCATGGCGAACATCGTGCGTGACCAGTGGCGGCGGGAGCGCCGGCGCCCGGTGGTGCCGGACCGGGCCGAGGGGGAGCGCACTGCGGCCGACCCGGCCGGCGGAGGCCTGGCGGACCTGCACGCCCGGTGGGAGGTCGCGCGACTGCTGCGCTGCCTGACCGCCAAGCAGGCCCGCGCCGTGGCGCTCGTCGACCTCGACGGGTACACCGTCGACGAGGCGGCCGCGCTGCTGGGCGTGCACCGCTCCACGCTGGCCGTCACCCGGCGTCGCGCCCTGGCCCGCCTGCGGGCCGCCGTCGAACGCGAGCGGTCCGTCGGTGGCGGCCCCCGCGAGGACGGCGGGTGTCCGGTCGCCCCCGCACCCGACGGCGGCGACCGCGCCGGCCGGGGCCGGCTCCCCTCCCCGCGGGCCCGACCCGACGCACCGAACTGACGGCAAGTCAGCTGATGTGCCGCCCCGGCCCGTACGCTGCGCTTCGTGATCACGTACGAGGAGTACCGGCTCCGTACCCTGGTCGAGGACGGCCGCTGGCCCGAGCTGCTGAGCGCCTACCGGCAGGCGCGGGCCGCCGCGGTGGCGCGGGTGGGCGAGGAACGCGCGGCAGCCGCGACCGCGTCGCTCGGCCATCTGATCGCGTACTCCGCGCCACCCGAGCTGTCCGTGCGCCTGTTCGATCCGGACGGCGGCCCCGGCTCCGCCGCCGGGGTGGCCGACCACGACGCCGGGCCGCTCTGGGAGGTGCTGGCCACCCGGCACTCCTGGCTGCGGCTGGCGCCGCTGCTCGGCCCGGCGCCGGTGCGCCGGCTGGTCGCGCACACCAGGGTGCTGATCGGCGAGGACCTCTCGTACGGCGCCGAGCCCGACCCGGAGGGCGTTCCGCTGATGCTGGAGCCCTGGGAGGCGGCGGGCTGGGGCGAGGGCGTCCGGGTGCGCGACTACCTCCCGGCCGGCGGCTCGCGCAGCGCACTGTTGACCCTGCCCGCCACCCGGGAGGGGCTGGGCCCGGTGCTGCTGCCCGAACCGGCCGGCCGGTTGCGCGGCCAGCGGACCACCCGGGTGCTGGCCGCACTGGCGGAGTGGACGGAGGTGGTCTGCGTGCGCGGGCCGGCGTCCCAGGCGGCCGCCCAGCTGGCGCCTGGGCGGCGGATCACCGGCGGTTACCTGCCGTTCGCGATCGCCTACCCCGTCCTGGTGCAGGCGGGGACGGCGGAGCGGTCGCGCGGCTCGGCCGACGCCCGGCTGGCACTGTGGCGGGCGCTCGGCGCGATGGCCGGTGGCGGCGGCCCGCTCGGAGGCACGGGGGTGAACCGGGCCGAGGTGAACGCGCTGGTGGCCCGGATGCGCTGCTTCACCTGGTGGGACCCTTCGGACGACCTCCGTCACCTGCACCTGGCGATGGAGGATCCGGCGACCGGTCTGGCCTGGGCGGTGAGCGGATCGGACGAGCCCTGACCCGCGCCGGATCGGACGAGCCCTGACCCGCGCCGGGCCGGACAGCCCCGGCCCGGCGCGGCGCCCGCGCAGGGCGGCGGGCGCGACCCGGGGCGGACGGGGGTCCGTCCGGGTCGGTACGGCCCCCGGCCCGGCGCCGCCCGGGGGGTTGGGCTTGCGGTACCGGGCCGGGGGAGTGCTGGGGAGCCGCGCCCGCGGCTCCGGTCAGACGGTGGCGCTCGCCGCACCGCCCTGCGCGGGGACGGGCTCGGGCGGCGTCGCCGGCGCGCCGGAGGGCTGCGCCGGGGCGGCCGGTGCGTCCGCGCCGTGTGTGTCGACCAGCGTCCGCTCGTCGAACGGCACCGCGCCGGCCAGCACCTGCCCGGCCCGCTCCCGGTCGAACTCACCGGTCCAGTGCCCGATCAGCACGGTGGCGACGGCGTTGCCCGCGAAGTTGGTGAGCGCCCGGGCCTCGGACATGAAGCGGTCGATGCCGACGATCAGTCCGACCCCGTCGACCAGGGCCGGCTTGTGGGACTGCAGCCCGCCGGCCAGGGTGGCCAGCCCGGCGCCGGTGACGCCGGCCGCGCCCTTGCTGGCGATCACCATGAAGATCAGCAGGGAGGCCTGCTCGCCGAGCGACATGGGCTTGTCCATCGCCTCGGAGATGAAGATCGAGGCCATCGTCAGGTAGATCGCGGTGCCGTCCAGGTTGAAGCTGTAGCCGGTCGGCACGGTGATGCCCACGACCGGACGGCTGACGCCCAGGTGCTCCATCTTGGCGATCAGCCGCGGCAGCGCGCTCTCGGAGGACGAGGTGGAGAGGATCAGCAGGAACTCGCGGCCGAGGTAGCGCAGCAGGCTGAACACGTTGACGCCCGCGACCAGCCGCAGCAGGGTGCCGAGCACCACGATGACGAAGAGCGCGCAGGTGAGGTAGAAGCCGATCATGATCACGGCGAGGCTCTTCAGCGCGGCCGTGCCGGTCGCCCCGACCACGGCGGCCATCGCCCCGAAGGCGCCGACCGGCGCCACCCACATGATCATCGACATGACCCGGAAGACCAGCCGCTGCACGTGCTCGATCCCGCGCAGCACGGGTGCACCGGCCGGCCCCATCGCCTGGAGTGCGAAGCCCGCCAGCAGGGCGACCAGCAGGGTCTGCAGCACCTTGCCCTCGGTGAGGGCGGAGAGCATGGTGGTCGGGATCATGCCGAGCAGGAAGTCCGTGGTGGACTGCGCGGCGCCCGCGGCAGCCTGGGCATGGCCGGACTTGGCGAGCGCGGCGGTCAGGTGCAGGCCGCCGCCCGGCTCCAGCAGGTTGCCGACCAGCAGCCCGATCGCCAGGGCCACCGTCGACATCGTGAGGAAGTAGCCGAGTGCGAGGCCGCCGACCTTGCCGACCTTCGCGGCCTTGGTCACCGAGCCGATGCCCAGCACGATGGTGCAGAAGATCACCGGGCTGATCATCATCTTGATCAGGTTGACGAAGCCCGTCCCGACCGGCTTCAGCTCCACCGCGAATCCGGGCGCGACCAGGCCGACCACGATCCCCGCGATCACGGCGACGATCACCGCGAGATAGAGGTAGTGGGTGCGGTCCCGGCGTCTGACCTCCGCCTGCGGTCCTGCTCCGGTGATCGACATCTGCGGCTCCTTCGCCCTGCAGTCCTGGCGGCCCCGGGTGGTGGGCCGCTCCGACTATGGGCCGGGCCGTGACGGAGGTCACGTTTGCGTTCATAGAGTTCACGCCGGTCTGCCGCTGCCGCCGTTGGGCCACCGCCGTTGGGCCACCGTCGTCGGGTCCGGTCGCCGCCGTCGGGCCGGGGTGTCGGGCCGGGCGGGTGCCGGGCGGCGGTGGTGCACACTGTCAGGCATGTCCCCGCGCACGCTGCCCCCGCCGCGCCGGCGGCCGGTGCCCGGTGCGCCGCGTCGGCTGGTGCGCAGTCTGGCCGGGCAGCTCTTCGTCGTCCAGGTGGTCATCGTCGCCGCGGTGGTGGCCGGTGGCGCCGTGCTGGCCTACCTCTTCACCGCCGACCGCACCGAGGACGCGGCCCGCCGCCAGGTGACCGCCGTCGCCCGTTCGGTCGCCGACGCGCCGTCGGTCCGGGCCGCCGTCGTCGGGCCGGATCCGAGCGCCGTCCTGCAGCCGTACGCGGAGCAGGTCCGGGTGGACACCGGCGTCTCGTTCATCACGGTGATGGACACCGCCGGGGTGCGCTGGACCCACCCGCTGCCCGAGCAGATCGGCCGGACCTTCCTCGGTCACATCGACTGGGCGCTCGCCGGGGAGACCCGCAGCGAGACGTACACGGGAACGCTCGGCGCCTCGGTGCGGGTGGTCACCCCGGTGCTGGACGAGCAGCACCGGGTGATCGCGCTGGTCAGCGCGGGCATCACCGTGCAGTCCATCTCCGCCCAGCTGCGTGGTCCGCTGCTCGCGCTGGTCGGCGTTGCGGTGGCGGCGCTGACGGTCGGCGGACTCGGCACCTACCTCGCCAACTCCCGGCTGCGGCGCCACACCCACGGCATGGGGCCGGCCGAGCTCAGCCACCTGTACGAGTACCACCAGGCCACCCTGCGCTCGGTGCGCGAGGGACTGATCCTGCTCGACCGCCGCCACCGGGTGGTGCTCTGCAACGACGCGGCCCGTGAACTCCTCGGGCTGGCCGGTGAACTGGAGGGCCGGCCGGTCGACGGGCTGGGGCTGCCGGAGGCGCTGGTGGCGGCTGTGCTCGGCGCGGAGCCGGTCCGGGACGAGGTCCACCTCACCGCCGAGCGGGTGGTGGTGCTCAACACCTCCACCATCGGCACCGGTCTCGGCCGCGTCCTCACCCTTCGCGACCACACCGAACTTCAGTCCTTGAGCGGCGAGTTGGACTCGGTCCGGGGTTTCACCGAGGCGCTCGGCGCGCAGGCGCACGAGGCTGCCAACCGGCTGCACGCGGTGGTCTCGCTGATCGAACTCGGCCGCCACAAGGAGGCGGTGGAGTTCGCGACCGCCGAACTCGCCCTGGCCCAGCGGCTCACCGACCGGGTCGTCGCCGCGGTGGGCGAACCGGTGCTGGCCGCCCTGCTGCTCGGCAAGGCGGCCCAGGCCGCCGAGCGGGGAGTGGAGCTGACACTCACCGAGGACAGCCGGATCGACGACGGGGTGCTGCCGCCCGGTCTCTCCGCCCGGGACTTGATCACCGTCCTCGGGAACCTCGTCGACAACGCCGTGGACGCCGCGATCGCGGGCGCCGCCGAGTATCCCGGCCCGCCGGAGGTCACCATCACCGCGCGCATCGACGCAGGCCGTACCGACCCCGCCCGTACCGACCCCGCGCGCATCGACACCGACCGCCCGGGCAGCGCCGCGGGCGGCGGGGCCCCCGAGGAGGGCGAGTACCTCCTGCTGCGGGTCGCCGACACCGGTACCGGCATCGATCCGGCGGCCGTGGAGGACGTGTTCCGGCGGGGCTGGAGCACCAAGCAGGACGGCCACGGGCACGGGCTCGGGCTGGCACTCGTCGCCCAGACCGCCCGGCGCAACGGCGGCACCGTCGAGGTCGGGCGGGAGCGTGGCGCGGTGCTCACCGTCCGCCTGCCGCTCGGCCGCGTCCCGGCGGCCCGCCCCACGTCCGCCGGGCCGGTGGCGGATCGGCCGGTGGCGGACCGATCGACGGCAGACCGGCCGGTGGCGTCGTGAACCGCCCGCCGGACCGGCCCGAGATCTCCGTCCTGGTGGTCGAGGACGACCCGGTGGCGGCCGCCGCCCATACCCTGTACGTCGCGCGTGAGCCAGGCTTCCGCGCTGCCGGCACGGTCCACAGCTGCGCGGACGCGCTGCGCTTCCTGGACCGGGCCCGTGCCGCGGGCCGCCCCGTGGACCTCACCCTGCTCGACCTCTACCTGCCCGACGGGCACGGCCTCCAGCTCTGCGGCACCCTGCGCGCGGCCGGGCACACCACCGACGTCATTGCCGTCACCTCGGCCCGGGACCTCGCGATGGTCCGCCAGGCCGTCTCCGCGGGCGTCGTCCAGTATCTGCTGAAGCCCTTCGGCGCGGCGGCCCTGCACGACCGCCTGGAGCGGTACGCCCGCTACCGGGACACCGTCGCCCGCACCGGCCAGGCCACCGGCCAGGACGAGGTGGACCAGGCGCTCGCACTGCTCCGCACCCCCGAACGCACCGCGCTGCCCAAGGGATTGAGCGCCCCCACCCTCGACACCCTCGCCACCGTCCTGCGCGAGGCCCGCGCGGGGCTCTCGGCGGCGGCCGCCGGCACCGCGGCGGGCGTCTCCCGGATCACCGCGCGGCGCTACCTCGAACACCTCGTAGACACCGGCCTCGCCGCCCGCGAACCCCAGTACGGCAGTGTCGGGCGCCCGGAGCTCTGCTACCGCTGGACGGGCGGCGCGGGCCGCTGACGGCGTACGGCCCGGGGGCGCGGCGGGGCACACCGGGCGGCGCGCGGTGCGGGTGCCGCCCGGCGTGCGGACGGGCGGGGCGCCCGTCGGTGCTACCGGGCGACGTACTCGGTGAGCAGGGCCTGGACTTCGTAGATGTCGACGTCCTTGGTGAAGTTCTTCGAGATCGGCATGGCCGCGCCCGAGACCCAGATCTTCAGCTCGGCGTCGAGATCGAACGAGCCGGCCGTCTCCACGGCGAAGTGCGTGATGCTGCGGTAGGGGATCGAGTGGTACTCGGTCTTCTTGCCGGTGATGCCCTGCTTGTCGACCAGGAGCAGCCGGCGGTCGGTGAACAGGAAGGTGTCGCGGACCAGCCGGTAGGCGGCCTGCACCTGCTCGCCCGCACCGAACAGCCGGGCGAACTCCTTCTGCGCCTCGGCGTTGTCCACCCGGTGTGCGTTGCCGAAGAGTGCCACGTCCGGTCCTCTCGTCGGGCACCCGGTGCGGGTGCGTCGGGTTCCGAGTCTGACACGGCGGTGATCATGGGCCGGAGCCGCCCTTGCCCCGCCGTCCGCCGGCCGTCCGGCTGCCCGTCGCCGCCCCAGGCCCTCAGCACCGTGTCGACGCCGTGTCGACGCCGCGCCGGCTCCGCCGTCAGCTGCGCGTCGCCAGGGCGAGGAACCGGTCGTCGGTGTCCGTGTAGCTCCCCAACTGCCAGCCTGCGGCGGCCAGTAGCGGCCGGAGGTTGGGCTCCGCGCGCAGGTCGTCGGGGGTGAGCGCGCGCCCGTGCCGGGCGGCGAGGACGGCCCGGCCGACGGGGTGGAAGAGCGCGAGGGCGCCGCCCGGGCGGGTGACGCGGGCGAGTTCGCGCAGCGCGCCGGCCGGGGCCGGGAGGTGGGAGATCAGGCCGGCGGCGAACACGGCGTCCAGGGTGGCGGCCGGGAGCGGGAGGCGGGCGCAGTCGGCGAGCAGCAGGGTCGCCTCGGCGGTGTGGTGGCGGGCGGCCTCGTGCAGCATCTCGGGGGTGAGGTCCGCGCCGAGCACCCGGCCCGCCGGGCCGACCGCCGCGCGCAGCAGCGGCAGCGCCCGGCCGGTGCCGCAGCCGGCGTCCAGGACGGCATCGCCCGCGTGCAGGCCGAGTTCGGCGACGGCGGCGGCGTAGCGCGGGCCGTCGTCGGGGAACCGGGCGTCCCACCCGGCGGCGCGGGTGGCGAAGAACTCGCGGGTGCGGGCCAGTTCGGCACGGTGCTCGGCCGCGTCGGGCTCGTCGGTGCCGCGCGCGTTCACGGGGCGCTCGTCGGTGCTGCGCGCGTTCAGGTGGTGCTCGTCGGTGCCGTGCGGGCCGGTGCGGCGCCGGTCGGCCCCGTGCGCGTCGGCCCCGTGCCGGTCGGAGGGTGCGGGTGACATGCGGCGAGGGTAGCGCGCGGGCCGTAACCTCCGGCGCCCCCGTTCGTTGGGGAGGTGCGGGCCGTGTCACCCGCGCGGGTGGTTGTGGCCGCCCCGCGCGTATCCGGCCAGGTCAGGCAAGTAAAGTTAGGCTTACCTAACTTCTTGGGAGTCCGCTTTGACGCTCGCCGCTGAGCCCGCCACCGGTCAGACCGTCCCCCCTGCCGGTTCCACCGCCGTCCCCGCCCAGGGGCCGGGCGGGGATGCCATCCTGCGCCGCCAGCGCGTCCGCGAGTCCGCCGCCCGCACCTACGCGCGCTCGTTCCCGATCGTCCCGGTGCGCGCCCACGGCATGACCGTCGAGGGCGCCGACGGCCGCCGCTACCTCGACTGCCTCTCCGGCGCCGGCACCCTCGCGCTCGGTCACAACCACCCCGCCGTCCTGGAGGCGATCCGCCGCACCCTGGACAGCGGCGCGCCGCTGCACCTGCTGGACCTCGCCACCGCCGAGAAGGACGACTTCACCACCGCCCTGTTCGAGAGCCTGCCGCGGGAGTTCGCCGAGCAGGCCCGGGTGCACTTCTGCGGCCCCGCCGGGACGGACGCCGTCGAGGCCGCGCTCAAACTCATGCAGACCGCCACCGGCCGCGCCGGCGCCCTCGCCTTCACCGGCGCCTACCACGGCATGACGGCCGGCGCCCTCGCGCTGACCGGCAACGTCGCCGTCAAGGAGCCGCTGCCGGGCGGCCGCGATGTCGTCCGGCTGCCCTACCCGTACGCCTACCGCTGCCCGTTCGGGGTCGGCGGCGAGGCGGGCGCCGGCCTCGCCGCGACCTACGCCGAGCGGCTGCTGGACGACCCCGCGGGCGGCGTGGTCCGGCCCGCCGCGATGGTCCTGGAGGCCGTCCAGGGGGAGGGCGGTGTCGTCCCCGCGCCCGACGAGTGGTTGCGCGCGATGCGCCGGATCACCGCCGAGCGCGGCATCCCGCTGATCGTGGACGAGGTGCAGACCGGAGTCGGCCGCACCGGTGCGATGTGGGCGGTCGAGCACAGCGGCATCGTCCCCGACGCGATGGTGCTCTCCAAAGCGATCGGCGGCAGCCTGCCCCTGGCCGTCGTCGTCTACCGCGCGGAGTACGACGGCTGGCTCCCCGGCGCGCACACCGGCACGTTCCGCGGCAACACCCTCGCCATGGCCGCCGGCGCGGCCACCCTCCGGTACGTCGCCGCGCACGGGCTCGTCGAGCGGGCGGCCGTCGTCGGCGCCCGGATGACGGCGCGGCTGCGCGCCCTGGCCGGCGAACTCCCGGTGATCGGCGACGTGCGCGGTCGCGGGCTGATGATCGGTGTCGAGCTGGTCGACCCGACGGCCGAGCCCGATGCCTGCGGAGCCCGCCCGGCCGCGCCGGCGTTCGCCGTCCGGGTCCGCGAGGCCTGCCTGGACCGCGGGCTGATCGTCGAACTCGGCGGCCGGCACGACGCGGTGCTGCGCC
Source organism: Kitasatospora sp. NBC_01560 (assembly GCF_045208415.1). Lineage (NCBI taxonomy): Bacteria > Bacillati > Actinomycetota > Actinomycetes > Kitasatosporales > Streptomycetaceae > Kitasatospora > Kitasatospora sp. NBC_01560. The sequence goes on from NZ_CP109364.1 coordinate 7,690,346, forward strand.
TGCTCCCACCGCTCACCATCACCGACGAACAGGCCGACGCGGTGCTCGACCGGCTCGCCGACGCCATCGCGGTCGCGGCGAAGGCGTGGGCCGAGGCCGGCCACGGCGCGGGCCGCCGGGCGCCCGGGGCGGAGGCCCGGTGAGCGGGCGCGGCGGGCCCGGCTCCCCGGGCGCCCCCGGGGCCCCGGCCGTCCGGGCGACCCGGACCTCCCGGACGATCCCGAACTGCCCGACGATCCGGCCGCGCCCCCGGACGCACTCTCCGGCGGCGCGGCCGGGCCGGCCGCGCTCGGCCCGCTGCTGGCCACCGTGCTCGACGCGCTGGACACCGGCGCCGCCCGGCGCGGTGGCCCGCTGCCCGCCGGACACCCGGCCGCGCTCGCCGCGCTCGTCGCCGAACGGTTCGCCGGCACGCACGGCCCGCAGGCGCTCGCCGTGCTCACCGAACTGCTCGCCCACGGCGCCGCCGACCCCGCCGACCCCGCCTGCGCCGCCCATCTGCACTGCCCCCCGCTCGCGGTCGCGGCCGCCGCGGACCTCGCCGTCAGCGCGCTCAACCCCTCCCAGGACTCCTGGGACCAGGCCCCCGCCGCCACCGCGCTGGAGACCGCGCTGCTCGCCGAACTCGCCGCCCTGGTCGGCTACGACCCGGACCGGGCCGCCGGCGTGCTCACCTCCGGCGGGACCGAGTCCAACCTGATGGGCCTGATGCTGGCGCGCGACCAGAAGCTCGACGGCATCGTCGAACTGGACGGCCTGCCGGCCGGCGTCGCCCCCCGGATCATCGCCTCGCAGGCCGCGCACTTCTCCGTCCAGCGCGCCGCCGCCCTGCTCGGCCTCGGTGAGCGCGCCGTGGTGTCCGTCCCGGTCGACCGCGACCTGCGCATGGACCCGGCCGCCCTGGCCAGTGCCCTGGCCGAGACCAGTTGGGCCGGGCAGACCCCGATCGCCGTCGTCGCCACCGCCGGCACCACCGACACCGGGGCGATCGACCCGCTGCACGCCGCCGCCGACCTCGCCGGCCGCTACGGCGCCTGGCTGCACGTCGACGCCGCGTACGGGGGCGGCGCACTGCTCTCCGACCGGCTCGCCCCACTGCTCGACGGCATCGCCCGCGCCGACTCGGTCTCCCTCGACTGGCACAAGCTCGGCTGGCAGCCCGCCGCCGCCGGGATCTTCCTCGTCCGCCGCGCCGAGACCTACGTCTCGCTCGCCCGCCGGGCCGAGTACCTCAACCCGGCGGACGACGAACGCGCCGGCTACCCGAGCCTGTTGGGGCAGTCGCTGCGCACCACCCGGCGGGCCGACGCCTTCAAGATCGCCGTCACCCTGCGCACCCTCGGCCGCGCCGGGCTCGGCCGGCTGGTCGACGCCTGTCACCGGCTCGCCCTGGACGCCGCCGAGGCCGTCCGCGCCGAACCCGAGCTCGAACTGCACGCCGAACCCGTCCTCACCACGGTGGTCTTCCGCTACCGCCCGCCCGGCGAGCAGGACCGCGCCGTGCTCGACGCGGTCAACGCCGAACTGCGCCGGACCCTGCTGCGCACCGGTCGCGCCGTCGTGGGCCGGACCGAACTCCCCGGCGAGGGCCCGGGCCGCGTCCGCCTGAAGCTGACGCTGTTGAACCCGCACAGCACCGCGGCCCAGGTCGGCGAACTGCTGCACGCGATCGTCCGGACCGGACGGGAGACCCGGCCGGCGTAGCGCCCGCGCCCGCGCCTGCGCCTGTGCGGGGGCCGGGCGGGCCGGGCGGCCGGACGCGGGGTGGGTGGCCGGACGCGGGGTGGGTGGCGGCCGCCCCGGCCGGGCGGCCGGGCCGTTCGGCCCGGCCACCCGAATTCGGCGGTCCGACCCCGGGAGTCCGCCTTCACGGGCCCGTCGTCCGGCGTTCGTCGCGGCCAAATCAAGGCCCTTTCCCCGGGCGGATGTTGGAGGAATCCACACTGGCGTGACATGCTGGCCCGGGGATATTCGGCCGCCCCTTGAAAGTCTCCGTGGACATACGTTTCCACGGGAGTACAGGCCGATTCCGGCCGCCCGGTGATCAGATTTCGCCAACCCCCCGGTAGGGCTTGCGGAGATCCCGAAGCGCGGCGGTAACTTCATGTGGTCGCCGCCCCACCAAGAGCAAGCGACTCCCCGGGGCAGGCCGCCTGACCAGGCGTGTGCCATTCGCATGCGGTGAGTCCACCCCAACCTCCGGGTGAACTCCGCCCATTTGCCATGCACTTCGGTGAATCCCGGGAGAACCGCGGCAACCCCTGTGAATCACCTGCGAATCACCTGCGAACAACGAAGCGGAGGCAAGGCATGCGCGAAACCCTCCCGGGCGAAAGCGTCGTCACCATCGATCCGGACGTGTACGAGGCAATCCCGTTCTCCGGCCGCTGCGAGGAGATCTGGCGCCGCGGCGAGCACCTGCTCATCGGCGTCAGCCCGGGGAACAGCTATTTCAGTCACCGTCGAATAGCCGAACTGATCGGGTGGGGGCGGGAGTTCTTCGAACGTATCGACATCGTCCACGCCGACCTGCACGTCGAGGCGCAGTACGAGGCCTTCGGCTACACCGCCGAGCACGCCCGGCGGCGGGCCACCAAGGAGGTCAAGGCCACTGCCCGGCGGATCGACCGCGGAGCCGAGGAGGCGGGCCGCCCCGACGGCGTCCGGATGCACGCTCTCTCCGACTTCGCCGGCCACCCCGTGTACCGCCGGCTGCACCGGCAGGCCCTCGACGCGCTCCGCACCGACCCGGTGTTCCGTGAGGCCGCCGAGGGCATGGCCCGCGGCTTCCTGGCCGCCCGGATGGACGAGGGCCTGACTCCGAACGAGCCCCAGCTCGCCGCCGGGCTCCAGTACATCGCGGCCGAGCTGCCCTTCTTCCTGGACACCCCGGCGCTGCTCGGGGTGGCCTCCTCGGTGAGTTGCTACCACCTCCAACTGCCCCTCACCCCGGTCCTCTTCGGTCGTGACGAGGGCCTGCGGGCGGCGGCCGGCCAGGCGTACGCGGTGGTCCGCCCGGCCGCTCCGGCATCCGTCAAGGTGCCGGTGGCCCGAGCCGCCTGAGCCCGCCCGGCTCCGGCCCCACCGCCGCCCCTCGCCCCGGTGCGGGCCCTCGCGCGTCGCCGTCGCCGCGGCGCCCGCCCGTCGCGTGCGCCTTTCCCTTGCGTCTTTCCCGTGCACCTTCCTGCTCGCCCCTCCACCCCTGGAGCACAGCCATGACCGATCCGACCTTCCCGCTCTCGCGCCGGGGTGACGTCCTGCCCGAGGAGGCGACCCGGCTGCGTGAGGAGCAGCCCGTCGCCCGGGTCCGGACCCTGACCGGCGACCCCGCCTGGCTGGTCAGCAGCTACGAGCTGGCGAGGCAGGTGCTGGAGGACGAACGGTTCAGCCTCAAGGACACCGCCAACCCCGGCGTCCCCCGGCAGTACGCCCTGACCATCCCGCCGGAGGTGGTCAACAACATGGGCAACGTCAACAGCGCGGGTCTGCGCAACGCCGTCATGAAGACCCTCTCGCCGCGCGCGGACCGGGAGTTGGACGGCTGGCTGCAGGCCGAGGCACACCGGCTGATCGACGCGCTGATCGACCAGGGCGCGCCCGGTGAGCTGCGCGACGGCTTCACCGAGCCCTACTCCGCCGCCCTGCACTGCCGGTTGCTCGGCATCCCGGCCGACGACTGGCGCCGGCTGATGTCCGGCATCGACGTCGCCTTCCTCACCAGCCCCGTGCCGTTCGAAGGGGCGGCGCCGAACTGGTACAAGGACCTCGGCTACATGCTGGACCGGCTCACCGCCGACCCGGAGCCCAAGGAGGGTCTGCTCGGCCGGTTCGCCGAGCTGCGCCGCTCCCCCGACGTCCCGGACCGGGTGAGTGACGAACTGCTCGCCACCGTCGCGCTGTCACTGTTCGGCGCGGGTGCCGTCTCCACCTCCTCGTTCCTGCTGCACGCGATCATCTACCTGGCCCAGCAGCCGGAGCTGGCGGAACGGCTGCGGCGCGAGCCCGCGCTGATCGGCCGCGCGGTGGACGAACTGCTCCGGGTCAACCTGTCGATCGGTGACGCGCTGCCCCGGCTCGCGCTGGCGGACGTGCGGCTCGGCGACGTCGACGTGAAGGAGGGGGAGTTGGTGCTCGTGCTGGTCGAGGGTGCCAACTACGACCCGGCGGTCTTCCCGGAACCGGAGAAGATCGACTTCGACCGGGCCGCCAACCCGCACCTGGCCTTCGGTGCGGGCCGGCACTTCTGCCCCGCCTCGGCGCTCGGGCGGACCCATGCGGAGATCGCGATCACGGCCCTGGTCGAGCGGCTGCCCGGCCTGCGGCTCGCACTGCCCGTCGAGCAGCTGGCCTGGCGGACCGGCTTCATCAAGCGCCTGCCGGAGCGGCTGCCGGTCGTCTGGTGAGCCGGGAGCGGTGGCCCGACGGGGCTGACGGGGCTGACGGGGCTGACGGGGCTGACGAGGCCGCGGCCTGCCGGCTACCGGCCGAGCAGGATGTCGCGGGTGCGCTCCCAGGCCGCCGGGTCCGCGGCGACCAGCAGACCGTCCTCGCAGCCCGGCGCCTCCGGCCGGTAGGGGGTGCCGTCGAGGCGGGCGGCCACCCCGCCGGCCTCGGTGACCAGCAGGGAGCCCGGCGCGTGGTCCCAGGGGAGGGTGCGCCAGTAGAGGATGAAGTCGAGGGCTCCCTCGACGAGGTCCGGGTACTCGACGCCGGCGGCGTTCCGGCCGGGGGTGATCTCACCGAAGGCCGCCGCGTTGGCCTCCAGCCGCCGGCGCTGCTCCGGCTCCAGGAACCGGCTCTTGAGCGAGCCGCGCCACTTGGCGGGCTCGCCGGCCGCGGGTGACCGGGTGAGGCGGTGGCCGTTGCGCCAGGCCCCGGAGCCGAGCTCGGCGGTGAAGCAGGTGGCGGTGGAGGGCTGCCAGATCCAGGCGGCGACGGTACGGCCGGAGCGCACCAGCGAGGCCATCACGGCGTAGTCGGGGCGGCCGGCGATGAAGTTGGACGTGCCGTCCACCGGGTCGACCAGCCAGACGGCGGGCTCGGAATGCAGGGCCCGGGCGAGCCCGGGATCGGCGGACACGGCCTCCTCGCCGACCACGGGGACGGGGAGGAGCTCGCGGAGCCGTCGTTCGATGATCGCCTCGGCCTCGCGGTCGGCCACGGTCACGACCTCGCCCGGGGCCTTCTCCATGATCTCGCCGGCGGCCAGTGCCCGGAACCTCGGCTCCACCACCTCGGCCGACGCCTCGGCGAGGATCTCCGCCACCCTGTCCATCAGCACGTCCGCGCTCCCTTCGCTGGTTACCACTCTCGCACGTCTGTGCGGTGGTGACCTGCGCCAGCCCCCCGCGGGACGGGGGTGGCGGGGTGGTGGTGTCCGACCGGCGGATGGCGGGTGACAGCTTTCAGAATCTGTTCACTGAAGGTTGTCACCCGCCACCTGTTGTCCGTCGCGTTGTCCGTACGTCACCCGTCCAGGTAGTGGAAGCCCGGGCGCGGGTGCATCAGGAAGTCGTGGTGCGAGATGTTCCACCCGTACGCGCCCGCCATCGAGAAGAGCACCCGGTCCGCGGTGCGGAGACCGTCCGCGGCCGTGGAGGCGCGGGCGAGAACGTCCTTCGGCGTGCAGAGCTGACCGGCCAGGGTGGCGCGGCCGGTGGCGACGGCGGGACGCGGCCAGGCGTGCGGCCAGGCGTCGACCGGCAGGACGTCGAAGGGCTGGTCGTGGCCCCGGGTGGCCGGGGTGCGCAGGTGGTGGGTGCCGCCGCGGACCACCGCGAAATCCTCGCCGTGGCTGCGCTTCACGTCCAGCACCTCGGTCGCGTACCAGCCGCAGTAGGCGGTCAGCGCACGCCCCGGCTCGATCCGCAGGGCCGGGCCGGGGTGCCGGTCGAGGAGCTTCGCGAGGCCTTCACCGAAGGCCGTCCAGTCGAAGTGTGCGCGTGGGTCCTCGTAGTCGACCGCCATGCCGCCGCCCACGTTGACCTCGGCCAGCGGGAAGGCGTGCCGCTCCGCGAGCCTGCTCGCCCAGCCCACGATCTGCCCGGCGACGGCGAGCTGTTCCGCCGCGGTCAGCCCGCTCGCCAGGTGCGCGTGCACGCCGCGCAGCCGCAGCCGCCGGCGGAGCGGACCGAACGGCCCGAGCGGATCGGTGAGCAGGCGGGTGCAGGCCTCGGCGCGCTCCGGATCGAGGCCGAACGGCGTCGGACGGCCGCCCATGGCGAGCGCGACCGTGTCCAGCGCCCCGGCGCCGACCGGCAGGTTGACCCGGAGCAGCACGTCCACGACGGCCTCCGGCCGCCGGCCGGTGAGGACGGCGGCCAGCCGGTGCAGCTCCTGCTCGCTCTCGACGTGCCAGCGGTGCACCCCGGCGTCGACGGCGGACAGGATCTCGGCGGGGGTCTTGCCCGGGCCGCCGAAGGCGAGCGGCGCATCCGGCACGGTCGCCCGGACGTGGGCCAACTCCCCGCCGCTGGAGACCTCGTAGCCGTCGACCGAGCCCCGCAGGGCGGTCAGGACGGGGGCGTCCGGGTTGGCCTTGGCGGCGTAGTAGAGCTCCACCCGTTCGGGCAGCGCGGCCCGGACGGCGGCGGCGTGCGCCCGCAGCGCCGCGAGGTCGTAGACGAAGGCGGGCAGCGCATCCGGCGCCAGCCCGGCGACGTGCCGGCGGACGGCGTCGGTCATCGAAGGCTCCAGGGCGGGGTCGGGGTCGGTCATCCTGCACTCCAGGCCGGTGCCCGCAGTGCGGGCTGCCGCGAGGTGGGCGAGGGGGCGGCCGGCGCGGGCGAGGCGGGTGTCCGCGGGCTCCGCGTCGGCAGGTACGCGGTCTCCGCGAGGACGGTCGGGGCGAGCGGGGACGGCAGCCGGACGTAGCCGGCCTGGCGGTCGGGGCGGCGCTCCCAGCGGGTCAGCAGGTTGGCCTTGGCGGGCAGCGGCACGCCGGCCAGCAGCGCGCGCAGCCGGGGCGGGCGGCCGTGGTCGGCGGCGTACTCCTCCAGGACGCGCCGGACCACCTCCCAGAGCTCGGCCTCGGCCTCCGGGTGCCGGTCGGCGATGGCGGCCAGCAGTTCGGCGACGTGGTTGACCAGCAGGCAGTAGACCACCCGGTCCCATCCGCGCTCGGCGTCGTACGCCATCGGGCCGGCCACCTCGGGCGGAAGTGCGGCCAGCAGAGCGGCGTTCCGGTCGGGCACGAGCTTCGTTCCCTCCAGGTCGCGGAAGAGCACCTGGGCGGGCCGGCCGGCCGCGTCGACGCCGATCAGCACGTTCTGCAGGTGCGGCTCCAGCACCACGCCGTGGTCGAAGTAGGCGGCGAGCACCGGCGGGACGAGCAGCCGCAGGTAGGCCGCCCACCATGCGAGGGCCCGTTGCGCACCGGTGTCGGTGTCGGTGGCGGTCGCGATGCCGGTCGCGGCGTCGGTGCTCGCCCCGGTGGTCCCGGTTTTCCCAGTGGTCGCGGTACGGCCCGGGCGGCCCGCGCCGAGCAGCGTGGAGATGTGCGCCGAGCTGGTCGGGTACTCGTCGGCGACGGCGGCGGCCAGCAGCGGGGTGACGCCGGGGCGCAGCACGCCGGCGAAGCCCTCCCGGACGATGAGGCCGAACCCTTCGTAGAGCGCGAGGTCCGGGAGGCCGTCCGCGCCGGGCAGGGCGAGGGTGCGGAAGGCGGGCTCGCGCAGGACGGCGGCATCGGGGAAGCGCGCGGCGAGCTCGGTGAGGGCGGGGTCGAGCAGACGGGTCAGTGCGACGGCGCCGGCCAGCTCGTAGGCGGCGTTCTTGCGCAGGCAGTTGGTGATCCGCACATTGAGGCTGAACTTGAGGAACGCGCCGGCGCCGTACAGGGTGCGGACGGAGGCGGTCGCGGTGAAGGGCTCGCCGGCGGGGCCGAGGTCGAGGATGTCCCCCCGTGCCAGGGCGCCGCGCAACAGCGGGTGGTCGGCGAGGAGTTGGTACTGCCAGGGGTGGACGGGCAGCAGCCGGTACCCGGCCGGCACCGCGTGCAGCCCGTCCAGCAGTGCGAGGGCCGTCCGGTCCGTGGCGGACTCCGTGACGAGCTCGCTCCGGACGGCCAGGTGCCGCAGCTGGAAGGCCGCCCGTGACTCCGGCGCGTACGCCCGCCAGTCGCCGCGCTCGGCGGAGCGTGACTTCGGCGCGGGGTGGAACCGGTGCCCGAAGAGCAGCGCCTGCTCGGACTCCAGATACCGGTCGGCGCCAACGCCAGGTCGGCGGTCCAGCCCGGCCGCGACGCCGATGTGACTGGAGGTCAGCTGGTCGAGGAACTCCCCGTTGGTCACGCCGGTCCGCAGCTCCAGCTCGCCCTGGACGTGGCCGGCCAGCTCGCGCCAGTCCAACGCGTGCCAGCCGTCGGCCCGTTCCTCCTCGACCGGGCCGGTGAACCGGTGTGCACCGAGCTGCGAGGTGCGGCGCAGGGCGATCCGGAGCAGGACGCCGCGACGGGGGAGCCGGAACAGCAGTCGGCCGGCGGCGACTGTGGTCTGGTGCTCGGGCTGGGACACCTCCCGGAGCAGGCAGTTGAGCAGGGTGTGGGCCACTGCGTGGTCGGCGGTGGGCAGTTCGTGGATCATCGGCGGCTCCAACGCGTGCGGGGCGAGAGGGCTGGGGCGGTGGCCGGGCCGGCGTCCGCGGCCATGGCGCCGCCCCCGGCGGCCAGGGGATGTGCGGTCATCGGCAGCTGCTGCCGGTGCCGGCACCGGTCGGTCCTGCCGCCCGGTCGGCTCCCCGGCGTGCGGCGCGTCTCGACGGCGGCAGAAGGTAGTTGGGCCCGTCGGTGTAGTGCTTGTTGATGTCCGCGGCACCCGAACGCTGCTTGGTCAGCAGGGTGCCCGCGGTGACCATGGCCTTGACCGGCAGTCGGTCGGCGTCCAGCAGCGCGGCGCGCAGAGGGGCGCCCGCGGGGCCGATCCGGTCGACCGCCTCGCTCAGACGGCCGCGCAACATCGCCAGCAGATCGTCGAGTTCGGCCCGCCCTTGGGCGGCGAGCCCGAAGGCGAGTGCTCCGGTGCAGAGGTGGCCGGTGACGGTGGCGAAGAGGTCGGTCAGTGCCCGGTCGTCGGTGCCGAGGATCCGGGCGTCGTCGAACCCGGCCGGGGAGGAAAGGAGTTCGCCGATTCCTCCGCCCAGCCGCTCGGTGAGCCGGGCGGTGTGGATGCGCGGCCCGTCGTCGTCCTTGTGGAGCAGGCGCAGCCCGCCGTCCTCGTCCAGCACCAGGGAGATGTTCTGCTGATGGGACTCCAGGGCGATGCCGTAGCCGAACAGGGTGGTCTGCCAGTCGAGGAGCAGGCCAAGCAGGGCGTCGTAGAGCGCGACCGGGTCGCCGCCGTGGAAACGGTCGGCGAGATGGTCGATCACCAGCCGGCCGCCGGGCGCGGGGGCCAGCAGCGCGGCCAGCGGCACGACGACCGACCGCCCCAGGCTGCTCGTGCCCGTCGTGCCCGTCGTGCCCGTCGTGCCCGTCGTGCCCGTCGTGCCTGGTGCGTCCGTGCTGCCGCATGCCGCCGGAGTGGTCGTGGCCGGGGCTGCCGGGCTCGGGTAGCGGCGCAGCAGTACGGCGAGCAGTTCGTGCCCGGCATGCGCCCAGGTCTGCTCGTCGGCGTGCAGGATCCGGCCGGCGAAGCGCGGTTCGCGGGCGAGGACGGCCTCGAACAGCTGCTGGCCGGCGGCGCCGTCGAGCAGCGTCCCGGGTTTGATGGTGCGGCGGTTGAGGCGGCCCAGGGTGGAGGTGGCGAGGGGGAGTTTGAGGTGGTGGGCGGGGTCGTCGGCGACGGCCACCGTCCGCATCGAGAGGGTGGGCACCACCGTCAGGCAGGACCGGTCGGCGAGCACGGCGCTGCCCTCCAGGCCGGTGGCGCGCAGGGCCTCCGTCAGCGGTTCGCCGATGGTGAGCGGGTGCACCGGCAGGGTGGCCCAGGCGCCGTCGCCGCCCGGCAGGTCGAGGCCCAGCCAGCTCGGGGTGGGCCACCAGCTGGGCAGCGGCTCGGTGCCGTGGGTGGTCAGGGCGCCGGCCGGGAGGGCGAGCCAGCGCAGTTCGAAGGCTGGGTGGAACTCCGGTGCGTAGGAGCGTAGTTGTGCCTCGGTGAGGCCGGCGCGACCGCGCGCGGTCGGGTAGACCGGGTGGTCGAGGTAGGCGGCGAGCGTGTCGTGGCCCAGGGCGGCGGCGGGGCCGGTCCACCGGGCCGGGTCCGCGCCGTAGAGGTCGGTGAGGGTGGCGTGCGTCTCGGACCGGGCGCGGTCGTGCAGCTCCATGGTGGCGAGGGTCTGCCGGCACTCCTCGGCGAAGGCCGCCCAGCCCGGCCGGTCCTCGGGGTCGGCGAGGCCGGCGAGCGAGGCCACGATGCCGTCCAGGCCCTCGGGCCGGGCGCCGCCCAGTTCGACCAGCGGCAACCGGACGGCGTACTCGCACTGGAAGCCGTCGGGGGTGACGGGCAGGGCGAGGCCGGCGTCGGCCAGGTGCAGCCAGGGGCCGTCGGCCCGCTCCTCGACGGTGGCGCGGGTGCGCAGTCCGAACACGTCCTCGCGCAGCAGCGCGGACAGCACCCGGAGGGTCAGGGCATCGGACGCGGACACGGCGGCGGGGACGGCGGTCCGTGCCGTGCCGGTCGCCGTACTGGTCGCCGTACTGGTCGCCGTGCCGGTCGCCGTGCTGGGCCGGGCGGTCGGGGCGGCGGTGGCGCTCACGGTGTGATCTCCCAGCGGTTGGCGGTGACGAAGCGGGCGACGGCGGCGTCCACGGCGGACTGCTCGGGGCCGACGGCGCGGATCACGCCCAGGTAGTCCCGGTTGGTGCGGTAGTGCTCGTGCCGCTCGCCGAGTTCGCGCAGCGGCCGGTAGGCGAGCCGGACGCCGTCGAGATCCTCGTCGTACGGTCCGGGTGCGGCGGTGAGGGTGCCGGCCCGGTCGGCGCAGACCGGTTCGTTCCGGGCGCGCAGCGGGGCGGCGGCGCACCGGTCGGAGAGGTCGGCGGGCAGTTCACGGCCCAGGTGGGTGCCGAGGATGAGCTCGAAGAGCGGGATGTCGAGGAGGTCGGCCAGCATCAGGTCGCACTGGTCGCCGATGGCACGGTAGTTGACCTCGATGATCCGGGCCCGGCCGTCCGGCTGGACGACGAACTCGGTGTGACAGACGCCGAGGCCGATGCCGATGGCGTCGAGCTGGGCCAGGACCTGCTCGACCACGGCGGCCGGGTGGGCGGGGACGAACTCCAGCATCTCCTCGATGAAGTGGGGCGGCGGGGAGACCCTGGTCCGGAACCCGCCGAGGACGTGGCGTCGTCGGCCGTCGCCGAGTGTCTCCAGCGTGCACAACTGCCCGGCCAGGAACTCCTCGACGACCAGCGCGGCGCCGGGCCGCCGGTGCTGTATCTCCTTGCAGCGCCGTTGCAGTTCGTGGACGTCGGCGACCAGGGAGACGTCCTCGCTCGCGACGCCCTCGCGGGGCTTCACCACCACGGGGAAGGGCAGGCCCGACTCCGCCGGCACGGAGGGGTCCTGGCCGGGGGAGAGTTCGACGGAGCGGACGGTGTCGAGGCCTACGGCGGCCAGGTGCCGGCGCAGCTCGCCCTTGTTCTTGGCCCGCAGTGCGGCCCTCCAGTCCTTGCCCGGCAGGCCGAAGTACTCGGCGACCAGGGCGGTCTGGGTCTGGAGGTGGTCGCTGTTGCTGAAGACGGCGAAGCCCGCGCCCGCCGCCGGGTCCGCCGTGGGGTCCGAGGCCGGAGCCGCCGGGGTGGCCTCGTGGGCCCGGTGCCGGGAGACGGCCCCGACCACCTCGCGGAAGTCCCGGACCTCACACTCCACGACGTCCGGCGCGAACTCCAGCCCGGCGTAGGCGCGTCGATGCGGTTCGCCGTGGTCGGTGAGCACCGTGACGTCGAGCCCGAGCCGGGCAGCGGCCGGCAGGAAGCCCTGGGTGACCGAGTCGGTGGGATTGAGCGCGAGAAGGTAGAGCCGCATGGCGGAGCGGATCCTCTCCGTGGGGTGGGGAGCGAGGGGGCGGGGGAGGGGCGGGCTCCCCATGGCCCGTCCCGGAGGGGGATTGCTGCGCGAACGTGTCGGCGCCCGCGGCTCCGGCGGTGTCGGCGAGCACGGCATTGCAGAGCACGGCATCGGCGAGCACGACATCGGTGGCCCGGGTGCCGATGTCGGACATCCGGGTCTCGTCCGACATATTGAACACCTTGTCAGATGGTGTGGTGTTCGGGTTCTGCCGGGCGAGGGCGAGGGCGAGGGCGCCGGTGCCCGGGTGCTCACCTCGCGCGGCCCGGCCGGTTTGTCGACGACGGCCACGAAGATCGGGGCGGGGTCGGTCCGGTCGAGCAGGTCGGCACCGGCCTGAGTGTCGACTTGTCGGCCCGTCGGACTTCGAGTCAGTCAGTCAGTCAGCCGGCCGGCCGGCCGGCTGAGCCCGTCGCCCGTCAGCGTGCCCGTCAGTACGCCGCTACCGGTCGACCGCCTCTGGCGCCGGCGGCCCGGCCCGGGGTGCGGGAGCCGGGCGCGCGGCTGGGGGCGGAGCCGGGGCTCGGCGGGCAGGGCGCGGGCGTGGCATGCAGCACGAGCACTCCTCGTCCGGTGGCCGGTGTCGGGAGCTGCCGCACCGCGGTGGTCCGGGGCCCTGTCGGGGCCGCGACGGCCGTCGTGTCGGTTGCTAGCACAAGGCGAGATCCTAGGTTAGGCGACCCTAAGAACGTCAAGTCGGGCCGACGCGGTGCGGATCGGGGTGGCGGTGCGTCAGAAGTGGTCCCAGGAGCCTATAAGGTGAGCCTCACCTAACTCGATCTCGGGAGTGCCGATGATCTCGGGGACCGCACCCCTGCCCGCCACCGGCCGGGGCCTCTCTCCTCTCCGCGCGGACTACCGGCGGCTGCTGGACCTCTGCCCCGCGCTGCGGGTCACCCTGCTCGGCGAGGGCGAACCGGCCCCGACCCGCGCGCAGGGCTGGTACTCCGCCGCCGAGCTGGCCGCGGACCCGGCCGCCCTCGACGCCGCGCTGGCCGGTGAGGCGGCCCGCATCGCACCGCTCGCCGCCGAGCACGGCACCGCCCCGCGCCCGCACGTCGCCGCCTCTCGTCTGCTGCACCACTACCTGTGGTCGGTCTCCCTCCTGATCGCCGGGCCCTGGCGCCTCGCCCGCCGCGTCCCCGCGATCGACGGCGCGGACCTCTGGCTGCACGCGGCGACCGGCGATCTCGTGCTCCGCCCGCGCACCCACGTCACGCTCCCGGGCGACGACGAGCTCCGCGCCGAACTGCGCACCGCCGTCGTCGCCTCCGTCGAACCGCTCCTCGCCGCTTTCGCGGGCCCCACCCGTCGCGGCACCCGGGCGCTCTGGGGCATGGTCACGGACGACCTCGCCTCGGCGATCTGGCACCTCGGGCAGATGCTCGACGCCGCCGGGGAGGGCGCGGGTTTCGAGGCCGGCGCCGGCGGCGACACCATCGACGGCACCGTCGACGGCGCCGGCGCCGGTGGTGAGGCGGGAGCCGTCGCGGCTGCGGGGGCCGTACTCCCCGGAGGGACCCAGCCGCTCCTCGGCGCCGCCGACTTCCGCGTCCTGCACGGCCCGGACGGCCGCGGCCACCACACCCGGACCAGGCTGGGCTGCTGCCTCTACTACGCGATCCGCCCCGACAACGCGTGCATCACCTGCCCCCGGACGTCGGACGAGGAGCGCTTGCAGCGCCTCTGACGCCGGGTCACCGACAGGCGGCCAGTACGCTCACCACATGATCGACTCCACCACCCGGATCCGGGTCGCGCGCCCCTCGCGGGATCTTGCCGCCGCCGAACGTTTCTATGTCGACGGGCTCGGCCTCTCCGTCCTCTGGCGCAGCACCGAGCGCGTCCCCGGCGAGCACGACCTGCTGATGGTCGGACTGCCCGGCGGCACCTGGCACTTCGAGCTGACCCACGACCCGGAGCGTCCGCTCGAACCGACCCCGACCGTCGACGACCTGTTCGTCCTCTACCTCGGTGCGCCCGTGGACGACGCCCTGGTCGCCGGGCTGGAGGCGGCCGGCGGCACCCGCGTCCCCTCCCACAACCCGTACTGGGACGAGTTCGGCGTCACCGTCGCCGACCCCGACGGCTACCGACTGGTCCTCAGCACCCGTACCTGGACCGCCTGAACCCGGCCAGGTCGCCGCCCACCCACAGATGGGCGGCGGGCGGCGCGAGCGGAGCTCCTCGGGCGAGCATCGCTACCAGACCAGTCACCGGCAGGGATCCGCTCACCGGCAGGAATCCGGCCGCGGACAGCAGGCCGAGCGCCGGCACCCCACCGGGCACCGGCCGGAGTCGGGTGGGCCGATGCGCCATGGCCCGGTCCGTCGGCGGCCGGTACGCTGCGGCCGAGTGCCCCACGCCGAGTGCCCCACCGAGAAGGAGGCTTGATCGTGACGAGCGCCGTGCGCGGCTCATCCGTGGACATCGTGACGGCGGACGGCACCGCCGACGCCTACCTGGCCCACCCGGACGACGGCCGCGCCCACCCCGCCGTCCTGCTGTACATGAACGCGTTCGGCCTGCGCCCCTTCCTGGCCTCGCTGGCCGACCGGATCGCCGCCGAGGGCTACACCGTGCTGGTGCCCAACGTGTTCTACCGGGAGGGCCGCGCACCGCTCGTCACGCTGCCCGAGCCGCCCGCGCTGTTCGATCCGGCCGCCGATCCCGCGCTGATGGCACGGCTCGGCCGGCTCATGGGCTCCTTCACCGCGGACCAGGCCGTCCGGGACGCCGGCGCGTACCTGGACTGGCTGGCCGACTCCCCGCTGGCGGTGGACGGCCCGGTCGGCATCACCGGCTACTGCCTCGGCGCCCAGCTCGCGCTGCGCACGGCGGCCGCGCACCCCGACCGGGTGGCCGCCGCGGCCGGGTTCCACGGCGGCCTGCTGGCCACCGAGGCCGCGGACAGCCCGCACCTGGGCGTCGAGCGGATCACGGCCGAGCTCTACTTCGGGCACGCGGACCAGGATCCGACGCTCCCGGTCGAGCAGATCGAACGCCTGGCGGCGGCCCTTGCCGAGGCCGGCGTCCGCCACGCCTGCGAGGTCTACCCGGGTACGTCGCACGGCTTCACCCAGGCCGACAGCACCGCGTACCACCCGGAGGGCGACGCCCGGCACTGGGCCGCGCTGCTCGACCTCCTGCGGCGCACCCTCTGACCTGACGACTGCTCAGGCCGCTGCGCCGGGCTCTCCCGGCGTCGGTGCCGGGCCGACCGGCGCGCCGCCCGTCGGCCCGGTCGGCGCGGAGTCCGCCCGGCCGGCGCCGGAGTACGGGGCGGGTCAGCGGTGCAGTGAACGAAGCACCAGTGCCGGGCGGGCACCCGAGATCGAGCAGCGGATGCCGGAGACGCCGGCGGGAGTGAAGGAGGCGCCGTCGGCCCGCGTCACGGTGATGGTCCGGCCGTCGAAGGCGACCAGGTCGCCGACCGCGAGGAAGAGCGGGTGCTCCGGGGTGACGAAGGCGCCGCCCTCCGTCTCCAGCTCGTTGACGATCACCATGCGGGGGATCGGGGTGGCACCGTCCGTGACGAGATCCATGGCAGCACCGTCCCACAGGAGCGCGGCCGGAGGCGAGCGGGTATGCGTCGGCGTCCGCGCAGTTGCCCGGCCGGCACCACTTCCCCGCTGACACCGTCGGGGCGGCGCGCCGCCGCCCCTCGTGCGCTGCTACGCCTCCGGCCGGGTGAGCCGCTGGTGCAGGCCGGTCAGCAGGGCGTCGAGCGCGAGGTCGAAGCGGGCCTGGTGGTCGGCCGCCGTCCCGAGGCCGGCGGCGACCGCGGCCGCGAGCGTGGGGAAGTGCGCGAGGTCGAGGTCGTCGGCGGGCTGCTCCGGGTGGCCGGGGGTGGTGGCGGCCTCGGCGAGGCAGTGGCCGACGGTGAAGGTGGCCACGGAGTTGATGGCCCGCAGGGCCTGGAGCGGCGTCAGCCCGGCGAGCGTGAGGGCGGCCGCGGTGTCCTCCGCCGCGCGTAGCGCGTCGGCCGAGCGGACGGGGCGGGTGGCGACCAGCGGAATCACCCCGGGGTGGCGCAGCAGCTCGGCTCGGAAGGCCACGGCGAAGCGGCGGAGGTGCTCCGGCCATCGCTCCGCGGGCGCGGTGGTGTCGGCGCGGACTGCGGAGACCACCAGCTCGACCAGGCCGTCGAGCAGGGCGGCCTTGTTGGGGACGTAGTGGTAGAGCGTCATGGCCTCGACGCCGAGCCCGGTACCGAGGCGGCGCATCGACAGCTTCTCGACGCCGTCCCGGTCGACGAGGTCCAGTGCGGCCCGAAGCACCTTGGTGCGGGTGAGCCCGGCCCGTTTGGCACTGGTCTCCATGGCGCTGCTCCTCCGGCCGGACGTTGACATTCTTACGGCGTAAGGGAAGAGTAGCGCCCCGACGCAGCCTTACGCCGTAAGAGAGAGGTTCCTCATGACCACGGAGCAGAACAAGCAGCTGGTGGCCGACTTCTTCGCCGCCCTCAACGAGGCCCGCGTCGCGGACCTGGGCGACTACCTCGCCGCCGATGTCGTCGACCACAACAAGGTCGTCCACGGCGAGCCCGACGAGCCGGGCGCCGCGTTCGCCGCCATCGCCCTCCAGCTGGAGGCCCTCGCGCCGTACCGCGCCCGGGTCGACGAGCTGATCGCCGAGGGCGACCGGGTGGTCGCCCGGGTCACCCAGAGCGGCGTCAGCTCCGGCAGCCACCCCCGGATGCCGGTGCCCACCGGTCGCGCCTTCGAGAACGAGGCGATCTTCGTCCTCACCCTGGCCGCCGGCCGGATCAGCGAGATGCGCTGCGTCTCCGACCGCCTCGGCCTGTTCATCCAGCTCGGCTGGGACTGGCCGACCGCCGACTGATGCTGCTCCGCGCCCGCGGATCGGGCGCGCGTCCTGCGGGGTGCACCGAGGACGGCCGCGCCCGGCCGGGCTCCTGCGTGAACCCGGCCCGCAAGGTGCACGCCCTCTTCAGGTGGCCGTGCCCCGTCGGTAGGGTGACGGCGTGCCGGCCGGGCACGCCGAGGGGGGAGTCGATGACCGCGGACGATCAGGTCGACATGACGCGCAGTCAAGTCTTCGGCGAGGTGGCCGAGATGTACGACATCGTCCGGCCGGGCTACGCGGACGCGCTGGTGACGGAGGTGCTCGCGTACGCGGCCCTGGACGGGCAGGCCGCGCTGGAGATCGGCGCCGGCACCGGAAAGGCCACGCTGTCGTTCGCCGCGCACGGCGTTCCGCTGGTGTGCATCGAGCCCGACCCGCGGATGGCTGAGGTGCTGCGCCGGAACACGGCGCACTGCCGCGGTGTGCGGGTACAGTCCGGGCGCTTCGAGGACTGGCGGTCGGACGGCCGCCGCTTCGGGCTGCTCCTCGCCGCGACGTCCTGGCACTGGGTGGACGGCGAGCGGCGCTGGGACCTCGCCCACGACGCCCTCGCCCCCGGTGGCACGCTGGCCCTGTTCTGGAACCCGCACGGAATCCGCGACCCCGAGGTGCAGACGGTCCTGGCCGAGGTCGACCGCCGCCACGGACTGGTCGGCACTCCGCACCGCGCGCCGGCCTCCGCCTACGGTGAGCGGCCCGGTCACTGGGCCGGGGCGCCCGGCTGGCCCGAGGAGGAGTGCCGCCGGGACGGCCGGTTCACCGACCTGCGGGCCGTCCGGTTCCGGGAGCACCGGCACTACGCCACCGACCGCTACCTGGCGCTGCTCGCCTCGACCTCGGCGTACCGCGTCCTCTCCCCGGACCGGCGTGAGCGGGTGCTCGCCGAGACCGGCCGGGTGCTGGACGCCCGTGGCGGGGGCATCGACATGGACCACTTCAGCGACCTGCTGCTCGCCCGTCGCCCGGCGTGAGGGCCGGCGCCCCGGGCCCGGCGGGGGTTGCGGCCGGGCGCCTCGGAGCCAGGACGAGACGCGGCGGCGGCGGAGCCGGCGGTGGTGCGTGCAAGCGGATCACCGCCGTGACCGACGAGACGGCTCAGCCGGTGACGGCGTCCCCGTCCCCGTCGCCGCCCCCGTCGCCGGCACGGTGCTGCGGGGCCGCCGCCGCCCACTCCTCGCGGAGCAGGCCGAACAGCACCCGGTCGTACCGGGCGCCGCCCACCAGGACGGCCGCGCGGCGCCGGCCCTCGATCCGGAAGCCGAGCCGCGTGAAGGCCCGGACGGCGTGCTCGTTGCCGCTCCAGGTGTCCAGCTCCAGCCGGTGCAGGCCGTACGCGCCGAACAGGTGGTCCACCAGCAGTCGCACCGCCTCCGAGCCGTGGCCCCGGCCCCGGACGTCCGGTTCGCCGATGGTGATCCCGAGCGTGGCGACCCCGGCCCAGGGGTCGAGGTCCCGGTAGTCGGCCATGCCGATGACGCGGCCGGTCGCCGCCTCCTCGACGGTGAACACGGCGGCCTCGCGGGGGACGAGCCGCAACATGGTGTCGAACCCCAGCCCCAGCGCCTCGGGGGTGACCGGCCCGAAGCACGGGTCGCCGGCGGCCGCGAGGCGCACCGTCTCCGGGTCGTTGCGCCACCGGAGATGGTGCTCCGCGTCCTCGGCGCGCAGCGCGCGCAGTCGTACGTGCGTTCCTTCGATCATGATCGGATCGTAGGGCCGGAGTGATCATCAGGTCACGGCGGGGCGGGCGGGGCGTCGGTCGCGCAGACCCGCCCGCCGCGCCGCCGGTCCGGAGCGGTCCGGACCGAGGACGCTAGTCGCCCAGCGCCCGGAGGTCGCGCCGGAGCGCGAGCAGGGCGGAGACCTCCGCCAGCCAGCGTGCGAACAGGTGCTCGCGCCCCAGATCGGCGCCGCTGGCGGCGGCGGCCTCCAGCCAGCTGCGGACCAGGGTGCGGCCGGGCCTGCTGATGACCGGCTCGGGCAGCGCGAGGGCGGCCGCGAAGCCACCCGCCCGGACGTGCTGGGCGAGGAAGCCCAACGGGTACGGGCCGACGTCCGCCGCCTCCGCGCGGTGTGCGGCGGCGATGGCGGCCTCGGTGAACAGGGCCTGGCGCGGGCCGCCGGTGAGCAGCAGGCCGCGGGTGATGGCGGCGGGCACGTCGAGGTCCGCCAGTTCGGCATCCGGCCGGACGGTGGTCATTTCGGCAGCTCCAGGGCGGTCGACTTGTTCAGGGGGTGTTCACCGGGGGTCAGTCCGCCGAGTTGGCTGTTGACGAACTGTTCCTCCGTCACCCAGGAGGTGAAGCCCCAGGGGTTGTAGACCTGCAGCCTGTCACCGTCCCGCCCGATGATCATCATCTGGTGGCCCTCGTCGCTGTTGCGCACGGTGATCGGTACCGGCAGGCCCTCGTCCACGGACTTCTCGATCCGCGCCAGGGCCGCCCGCCGGTCCTGCTCGTCCTCCAGCTCCACGTGCTCGTAGTCGGCGCCGGTGGCTTTGCCGAGGTCCTTGTCGGCCAGGTAGGTCTGGGCCTTGGGGCCGAGGCCGCTGTCCTCCTTGGGGTAGGTCTTGCGGCCGTCGGCCTTCTGGCCGGCGATGTACTCGTCCACGTAGGTCTTCTGCAGCCGCTGCTCGAAGTTCTGCGCGGAGTCGGCGCCGGGGGTGTCGGGCGTGCCGCCGGTGGTGAGCTGGTACATCAGCAGCGGGTCGAGCTTGGCCTGGGCGATCACGGTGGACGCGGCCACGCAGTCGTTGACGTTGCGCTGCGAGTAGACGGAGTAGCCGTCGATGTTGACCTGCTGGCCCTGGTACGTGAGGTCGATGTTGTCCGTGGACTCACGGTTGATGTCGGTGGTGCTGGTCGCGGGCACCAGGTGCCGGGCGAGCCACGCCGGATCGTCACCGTGCGGGTGGATGCCCGCGTCGAACCTCTGGATGTCGGCCACCGAGTGGCCGGCCGCCAGCGCCTTCCACAGGTAGGCGGCCTCCTCGGGGGACTTGGCGCCGGAGAGCAGCGCGCGGAAGGCGGCCTGGTCGGCGCCGGTCATCACACCGAGCGTCTGGGTGGCCCGGTCGAGCTGGCCCGGGGTCAGGATGTAACCGTCGTCCTCGCCCGCGCCCGGGTTCTTCTCGGTGGCCAGCACCACGGCGGCCAGCGGGTCGAGCGAGCCCTCGCCGGCGCGCGAGGCGCGGGCCTTGGAGGTCAGCTGGTTCAGCCTGCTCGCCGTACTGGTGGCGCAGCTCTCGGCGTGCCGTGCGGCGGAGATCCGGGCACCGACGCCGGCGATCGCGGCGTTCCGGGCGTCCTGGTCGAAACCGCCCGGGTCCTCGGCGGCCTTCGCCCTGGCCTCGCTCAGCTGACGGCAGCCGTCGGCGTCGGTGCGCTTCGCCCACTCCAGGTCGTTGGCCCAGGCGTCCAGCAGGACGGCCGCCGCGGCCAGACTCTCCTTGGAGGTGGTGGTCTCGGCCGACATCGCGTGGATCGCCTGGGTGGCGTGCTCGGCCACCGAGCCGGTCCAGACCGCGGGCAGTTGGTTGGTGGCGATGCCCGCGAGGTCCTGCGAGGCCTGGTTGAAGGAGGTGGCCGCCTGCGCGTAGTCCTTCGCCCGGGCGCGCACGGCGGCCGGGTCGCCGACCGGCTCCGGCACGCCTAGTGCCTTGTCGATCCCCTGGATCAGCGAGAGGTTGGCGAACATGAGGTTCACCTTCTCGATGTCGTGCTGCGCGTTCTCCAGATCCTTGACCTTGCTCACCGGCCACCCGCCGGCACCAGTGCGGAGGCGATCGCCTTCTCCGTGTTGCGGTAGTTCTGCGTGGTCGTCGACATCTTCTGCGACAGCTCGTCGAGGGCGCGTTGGGTGACGGTGATCTCCTTCGACCACGCGGTGTCGAAGGCGGACCAGGCCTGGTCCATCCCGAACTCGCCGAAGGCCGTGGACGCGTAACAGACCGAGCCCGCGTACGCGGCCTTGGCCGCCGCGATGTCGGTGGCGGTCTTGCCCAACTGGTCCGACACCCCGCTCAGGCCCGCCAGGCTGACGCTGTACCCGTCCCCGCCCGCCCCGCCGCCTGCGCCTGCTCCACCGCTCATGCTTCCCCGTTCCCCCGTCTCCGGTACGTCTTCACGTCGTCCGGTACGTCGTCCGGTACGTCTTCTGGTGCGTCAGCCGGTCCGTCTTCCGGTCCGGCGGCCGGGATGTCCCTCCGGACGTGCCTCAGGCCGCCCTGCCGCACGTCCTACGGGACGCCTCCCGGGCCACTTCGGTTTCCCGGTCCGCCGAATGGCTCGATGCCCGCGCGCAGAGTTGCGCCACGGACATCGGTGGCTGAGCCTAACGTGTGGCAGCGGCCGGGGCGTTACGCCCGCGAGGGCTGCACGGGCTCCTCGTTCTCTTCACGCCGGGGGCGCACCGCCTCCGGATTCTGCCGGGAATCCCCGCCGGCGCTTGGGGTGTTCTTGGCCTTCGCCCCGCCCGCCGTGACGGCGGACGCTCCGGCGGCCGGTGCGGCGCTCATTCCACCACCTGCCCCGCCACCCGTTCCGGCGGTCGGGAGGTCGCGGCGGCGGTAGCGGTGGTCGGTGGCGGTGAATGCGGCGAGCAGCAGTGCCGCCGCGGCAGCCGCCACGGTGATCCGGAACGGTGCGGTGGGGCCGATGTGGGCGGCGGCCCAGCCGCTCAGGAAGGTGCTGGCCGACTGGGCCACGATGATCGCGCTGACCAGCGCCGCCATCGCCTCGCCGAGCCGGGAGGTCGGCACCGTCCGCTCGACCAGGCCGAACATGGTGATCATCTGGGGGGCGACGGCCACGCCCACGCCCCCGATCGCGGCGGCCAGGGCCGACACGCTGCCGCCCGAGAAGAGCAGCAGGACGGAGGTGGAGCAGAGCAGGACGGTGGCCACCCGCAGGCGCAGCGGCAGCTCCCAGCGGGCGGGCAGAGCGGCGGTGGCGATGCCGGCGAAGGTACTGGTCAGGCCCATGAGGCCGTACAGCAGCCCGGCCGCGCCCGGCTGACCGAGCGCCTCCGTGGTGGCCGTCACCCCGACCTGCACCGAACCGAAGAACGCGCCCAGCAGTGCCATCCCGGCCAGCAGCAGCGCGTACGGCGCGTTCAGCAGCGGTTCGGTCCGGCCGTCCCGGCCGGCGCCGCGGGACGCGTCCGCCCCCTGGGGGCCCGCGGCGGTTCCCGGCGTGGCCGTCGGGTGCAGGGCGAAGAGGGTGGCGCAGACGCTGACCAGCGCGGCCGCCGTGAGCAGGCCGACGGCGGGCGAGGCCACGGTGGCGAGCACCCCGACCAGCGCGGGGCCGGCGGTGAAGCTGATCTCGTCGACGATGCCGTCCAGCGAGAGCATCGACGACGTCAACTCCCGGTCGCCGTCCGCCAGCCGGACCCAGCGACTGCGCGACAGCGGACCGACCAGCGGAACCGAGAAGCCGATGAGGGCGGCCGGGGCGATCTGCCAGCCGAGCGGCAGGCCGTTCTCGGAGGTGGTGACGAGGGCGACGATCGCCACCGTGTTGACGGCCGCCGCGACCAGGCCGACCGTCCGCTGTCCGCGGCGGTCCGCCAGCCGCCCGACGGTCGGCCCGCCGAACGCCAGCCCCACGGCCAGTGCCCCGGCCACCACCGAACCGCACCAGACGCTGTCGGTGTTCCTGGTGACCAGCAGCAGCGTGCCGATCGAGCACATCGCGTACGGCAGCCTGCCCAGGAACGACCAGAGCAGCACGGCACCACCCGTCAGCTGCGCCGCCGAACGGAACTTCCTGACCACGGACATCCTGCTCTGCCCCCACGGGGACCAGGGGTGGGCGCCCGCCTCCCACCACCGGCCCGGCCCGGTGACTGTGCGACCCGCGGGTGAGCTCCGACCGTACGGCCGGTGCGATCGTCCAGGTAACCGTACGATCACCCAGCGGAGTCGGTCGGGCGTGCTCGATCATGTTAGAGGACCGGCCAACCGGGGCGCCAACAGCTGCCACAGCAGGCACATCGGCACGGTGTCGGCAGTGCTGCGGCGGTAATTCGGCAGTAATTCGGCGGCAATTCGTCGATGGTTCGGCGATCGTCCGGCGGTGGTTCGGTGGTTCGGTGGTTCGGTGGCACCGGGGGCGGCGTTGCGCAGCGTGACGCGGGGGTGTGGCGCGGGGGTGTGGCGCGGGGGTGTGGCGAGGGGGTGTGGCGAGGGGGTGCGGCGGGGCGCTCAGCCGACCAGGTCCTTCCGGATCTGCTCCAGGATCAGGCCCGCGCCGGTGTAGCCGATACCGAGCATCCACAGGCCGTCGTCCACCGGGAAGGCCCGGCCGCTGCGCACGGCGTCCAGGTTCCGCCAGAGCGAGCCCTCCATGATCTTCGGCCGGTCGGACTTGGCCGCGTCGCCGTAGACCGAGTAGAAGATGACGTCGGCGGCGGCCTGGTCGACCTGCTCCGGGCTGATCTCCATAGAGAACCCGGGCTTGTCCTGGTTGGCGGGCCGGCCCAGGCCGAGATCCTTGAGGACGGAGCCGACGAAGGTGTCGTTGAGGTAGAGCCGGGTGGGCGCGCCGGCCAGGAAGCGGGCCATCGCCACCTTGGTGTCCGCGGCCTTCTGCGGCCCGCCGAGTGCCGCGACCAGGCTCGCCGCCGCTGTCCGGTAGGCCGCCTCCGCGGCGTCCGCCTCGCTCTGCCGGCCGAGTGCCTCCGCGTGCAGCCGGGCGTTCTCCTTCCAGGCGGGCCCGGTGGTCCTGCTCAGGACGGTCGGTGCGATCTTCGACAGCTCGTCGTACCGCTTGTCGTCGCGGACCTGGTTGCTCAGGATCAGGTCCGGTCGGAGCGCGGCGACGGCCTCCAGGTTGGGCTGGCCGATCGTGCCGACGGTCCTGGTCCCGGCCAGCCGGGCGGCGGGCAGGTAGCCGGAGAGCGGTGTTCCCTCGGCGACGACGGTGGCGCCGACGGGGGTGAGGCCGAGGGTGACGACGGAGTCCAGGGCGTCGGTGTCCAGTGCGACGACCCGGGCGGCCCGCGCGGGCACCGCGGTCTCGCCGCGTGCGTGCCGGACCGTACGGGTGCCGGAGTCGGCGCCGGTGCCGGTGCCGGGCGAACCGGCCGGTGCGGTGCCCGGGCCGCCCGATCCGCAGGCGGCGAGCACGAGGCCGGAGGCCAGGGTGAGCAGGGTGCGGCGGGTGAGTGCGGCGGCGAGGGGGGTCGGGGCGGGTGGCATCGGGCGGCTCCGTTCCGGACGGCGGCGAGGCGCCCGGATCCCTGCCCCTGCGTGGAGGCGGTTACGCGCCGGACGGTCCGCGGCCGGGGGCTCGGGACAGGGGGCCGGGGGCTCGGGGCCGGCGGCGCGTGGGGCGCGCGCTCGCGGCAGCCGGCAGTCAGTCGCCCTGTGCCCCCGCCTCCTCCTCCTCGTCCCGCTCCAGCCGCTGCCGGAGCAGCTCGTCGTACTCGGCGTGCACCCGCCGGTCCATCGCCAGGGCGAACTGGGCGTCCGTGACCGTCCGGGCCAGGGGGCGGACCCGCAGGATCTGATCGGTGAGCCGGGCCGCCTCGCCAGGAGGGAGCGGGGAGTCGGCGGCGAGTGCGCCGAGGATCTGCTCCCGGACGACCGCGGTGAAGATCTCCGCGATCGCGTCCACGTGCTCCTGGGAGCGCCGGCTGGCCTCCAGGACGACCGAGAGCGGGACGCCTTCGTCGACCAGCGCCGTCGTCGCGTCCATCAGCCGGCGGCTGACGTGGGTGATCCCGTCCTCGCTGATCGTGATGTAGCCCTGGGCGATGGACTCGGCGGTGTTCTCCTCGGTGAGCTGGTCGCCGAAGGCGGCCTTGAGCTCGTCCCAGCTCAGGTGGACGGGAGTCTCGTCGGACCACGGCGCGATGATCGCGGCCTCCAGTCCGATCAGTTCGGCGACGTCCTGGCCGCTCTCGCCCGCGCCGATCAGCTCGGCGATGCCGCCCAGCGTGTGGCCGCGTTCCAGCAGTTCGGCGATGACGCGCAGGCGGTTCAGGTGGGTCTCGCCGTACCAGGCGATCCGGCCTTCCTTGCGGGGTGGCTGGAGCAGCTTGCGCTCGCGGTAGAAGCGCAGCGTCCTGGTGGTGATGCCGGCAGCCTCGGCCAGTTCCTCCACCCGGTACTCGCGTTGCTCGTCGCCCGCCGCTGCTCTGACCTTGTCCACGGCGCTCAGCATAGGACGGGCGATCGGAGAAGTGGGCCGGCCGGGCTTCTTCCCTCGCCGGGCGGCACGGGCTACTCTGCCAATCGTGCCAGTGATTACTGGCGTGATTATCGCGACGGCGCCACGGCACCATGGAGGCGCAGGCCGCCGCAGTGCGTACCCTCATGGCCCCACCCTCAGGAGGACGCCGCATGGCATCCAGCACCAAGCGCCCCCAGCCCGGAGCCCCCGGTCAGGAGCCCCGGGGCGCCGCGAGTTCCCCGGAGCCCGCGGCCGGGCCGGCCCCCGAGCCGGCCTCCGCGCCGACCCCCGTGCCCGCACCCGAGGCCGCCCGCCCCGTCCCGCACGTCCGGGTGGCCGTGATCGGCTCCGGCTTCGGCGGCCTCGGCACCGCTGTCCGGCTGCGCCGCGCAGGGATCACCGACTTCGTGATCCTGGAGCGCGCCGGATCGGTCGGCGGCACCTGGCGGGACAACAGCTACCCCGGCTGCGCCTGCGACGTCCCCTCCCACCTCTACTCCTTCTCCTTCGCGCCCAACCCCGACTGGCCCCGCAGCTTCTCCGGCCAGCCCGCGATCCGCGCCTACCTGGAGAAGGTCACCGACGTCTTCGGCATCCGCCCCCACCTGCGCTTCAACGCCGAGGTGACGGAGGCCCGTTGGGAGCCGGAGTGGACCCGCTGGCGGATCACCACCACGGCCGGTGAGTGGACGGCCGACGCCGTCGTCTCCGCCGCCGGGCCGCTCGCCGACCCGCAGATGCCGAACCTCCCGGGCCTGGACTCCTTCCCCGGCAGGGTGTTCCACTCCTCCCGCTGGGACCACGACTTCGACCTGGCCGGCAAGCGGGTGGCGATGGTCGGCACCGGCGCCTCCGCGGCCCAGATCATTCCCTCGATCCAGCCGCAGGTCGGCAGGTTGACGGTCTTTCAGCGCACCCCCGCCTGGGTGCTGCCGCGCCGGGACCGCGACATCACCGAGCTGGAGAAGTGGCTGCACGGCCGGCTGCCGGTCACCGCCAAGCTCCGCCGCGGCGCCCTGTTCGCCCTCCGCGAGCTCCAGGTGGACGCCTTCGTGCGCCGCCCCGGCCTGCTGAAGGTGGTCCAGCAGCTCGCCGAACGGCACATCGCCCGGAGCGTGTCCGACCCGGCCCTGCGCGCCCGGCTCACCCCGGACTACCGGATCGGCTGCAAGCGCATCCTGCTCAGCAACACCTACTACCCGGCGCTGGCCGCGGCCAACACCGAAGTGGTCGCCTCCGGCCTCCGCGAGGTGCGCGGCTCCACCCTGGTGGCGGCCGACGGGAGCGAGCACGAGGCGGACGCGATCGTCTTCGGCACCGGCTTCCACGTCACCGACATGCCCATCGGCGCGCGGGTGTTCGGCGCCGACGGCACCAGCCTGGCCGAGCACTGGAAGGGCGGGATGGAGGCGTTGCGCGGCTCCACCGTCCGGGGCTTCCCGAACCTCTTCTTCGTCATCGGCCCCAACACCGGCCTCGGCAACAGCTCGATGATCCTGATGATCGAGTCCCAGGTGACCTACCTGGTCGACGCGCTCACCGCGCTCGGCTCGGTCGGCGCCACCGCGATGCAGCCGACCGAGCGCGCCCAGCGGCAGTGGAACCTCGAACTCCAGCACCGCATGGACCGCACTGTCTGGACCACGGGCGGCTGCCGCAGCTGGTACCTCGACTCCAGCGGCAAGAACACGGTGCTGTGGCCGGGTTCGACCACCTCGTTCCGCCGCGCCACCCGCAAGGTCGACCTCGACGAGTACGAGCTGATCATGCGAATCGCACCGAAGCCCCGCACCACCCCAGCCGCTGCCACCCCAGCCGCTGCCACCGCAGCCGATGCCGCCACCGCCGCGGCGGCAGCGGCCGCCGGCACCGTCGCCATCACGGTCTCCGCCGCCGTCACCCCGGGGGAGGAGCCCGCATGAGCCCGACGATCCCCGCCGACTGCCTGCCGCCCGTCCCGACCGAGGAGCTGGACGTCCGCTCGGCCGACGGCATCCGGCTGCACGTGGAGATCCACGGTGAGCCGGGCGCCCCGACGATCGTGCTCGCCCACGGCTGGACGTGCTCGACGGCCTTCTGGGCACCGGTGATCCACCGGCTCGCCGCCCGCTACCGGGTCGTCGCGTACGACCAGCGCGGCCACGGCCGGAGCGAGATCCCGCCCAGCCGGATCCGCTACTCCACCCGCGCGCTCGCCGACGACCTCGCGGCCGTGCTCGCGCGGACCGTGCCGGAGGGCGAGCAGGCTGTCCTCGCCGGCCACAGCATGGGCGGCATGACCATCATGGCCGCCGCCGACCGCCCCGAGGTCGCCGTCCGGACGGCCGCCGCCGTGCTGGTCTCCACCGGCCCGTCGGACTTGGTCGCCGAACTCCGGGTGCTGCCGGGGGCCGTGCGCGCCCCGCGGCTGCGCCGCCTGCTGCACCGCCGGGTGCTGCGCTCCCGGCTGCCGCTCGGCCCGGTCGGGCCGGTGAGCCGTGCCGCGCTCAAGTACGCGACGATGGGCCCGGGTTCGCCGGCGGACCGGGTCGAGGCGACGGCCCGGATCGTGCACGCCTGCCCGACGGGCGTCCGGGCCGCGTGGGCCGGTGTGCTGGAGCTGCTGGACGTCCGCGCCGGGCTGTCCCGGCTCGCCGTGCCGACCGCCGTCGTGGTCGGCACCGACGATCGCCTGACGCCACCGGTGCACGCCCACCGGATGGTTGAAGCTCTGCCGGACCCGCAGGGGTTGCTCCTGCTGCCCGGTGTCGGCCACATGGCGCCGGTCGAGCGGCCCGCCGAGGTCGCCGCCGAGATCGACCGGATGGCCGCCGCCCACCTGGCCACGATCCACCCGGCCGCCACCCGGCCGGCCACGGCCCCTGCCGCCGCCGCCGGCCGGCCGGCAGCCGGACCGCTCACCCCCAGCCCCACCGGCCCGCAGAGGAGCCTGACCGCATGAGCGCCGTACCGCCGTTGTCCGCACAGGTCGTCGTCGTCACGGGTGCCGCGCGCGGCGTCGGCGCCGAACTCGCCCGCACGCTCACCGCGCGGGGTGCCAAGGTCGCCCTGCTGGGCCTGGAGCCGGCCGAACTCAAGGCCGTCGCCGCGCTCTGCGGGCCGACCGCCACGGCCTGGGAGGCCGACGTCACCGACATCGACGCGCTCACCGGGACCGCCCGGCTGATCAAGGAGCACTACGGCCGGATCGACGCCGTGGTCGCCAACGCGGGCATCGCCATCGGCGGCCCACTGCTGGACAGCGACCACCGGGCGTTCAGCCGGGTGATCGAGGTCAATCTGCTCGGCAGCGTCGCGACCGCCCGCGCCTTCCTGCCGTTCCTCGCCGAGAGCCGCGGCTACCTGCTGCAGATCGCCTCGCTCGCCGCGCTCACTCCGGCGCCGCTGATGAGTGCGTACTGCGCGAGCAAGTCCGGGGTCGAGGCCTTCGCCCACTCGATCCGCGCCGAGGTCGCCCATCAGGGGGTCAAGGTCGGTGTCGGTTACCTGAGTTGGACCGACACCGACATGGTGCGCGGCGCCGATCAGGACGTGGTCCTGCGGCAGATGCGGTCCCGGCTGCCCTGGCCGGCGAGCAAGACCTACCCGCTCGCCCCGGCCGTGGAGCGCCTGGCCGACGGCATCGCCCGCCGCTCCGCCCACGTCTACGCCCAGGCCTGGCTGCGGGGGTTGCAGCCGGTGCGCGCCCTGCTCCCGCTGGTGATCGCCGCCGTCGGTTCACGGGACGTTGCCAAGCTGGCCCCGGCGCTGGCGGCCACCGCCGCCACCCGCCTGCGGCCGGTGGGTGCCGGCGGGGCCGCCGACACGGCCGTCCACCCCGAGAAGGGCTGACCGGCGAGGCCCGGCCGGCCCGCGGCACGGGGCCGGCCGGGCCTCGGCGCGCCTGCGGTCGGCTCCGCCCGACTGTCGTCGCCCCCGGGCCGGCTCCGCTCAGTCCGTCGGCTTTGCGAGCTGCTTCAGGATCTCGTACGCCGTCTGTACGAAGCGCCCGTCGAGGGCCGGCCCGGTGTTGGTGAGGGCGGCGACCGCCGTCGCGGTCTGCGGGCAGAAGCCGACCACGACGGTGAACCCGCGGGTGGCGCCGGAGTGGAAGTAGAGGTCGCGGCCGTCCGGCGTGCCGCGCAGGTTCCAGACCAGCCCGATGCGGTCCGTCGAACGTGCCGGCCGAAGCCGCGGGCGCTGGACGTCGCGCAGCGCCTGCCCCAACTCGCCCTCGCCCGGGGACAGGTGGGCGCGGAGGAAGCGCAGCACATCGGCGCCGCCGGCCCGGACGGCGCCGGCGCCCGGCAGCCCGGGGATGAGCCAGGGCGGGAGCGGCCGGCCGCGCCGGTAACCGGTCGCGCGGTGCGGGGCGTCGGGGGAGCAGGTGGCGGTGCGCAGGCCGAGCGGGCGGTGCAGGCGGTCGGCCAGCAGCTCGGCGTAGCCGGCGCGGCCTGCCTCGGCGAGCAGCCGGCCGAGCAGGCCGACCCCGTAGTTGGAGTACCCGTAGCGCGCACCGGGCGCGTGGCGCACGGTGGTTCGGGCCACGCCGGCGCGCAGCCTCCGGTCGTCGAAGGCGACGTAGGGGTTGCTGGTCCAGGTCGGGAGGGCGGCCGTCAGCAGTCCGGGCGGGAGCTTGGGCAGGCCGGAGGTGTGGGTGGCCAGGTGCAGCAGCCGGATCGGGCCGCCGTGTCGGAGGTCCGGCGGGCGCCAGCCCGGTGGGAGGTGACGCTCCAGCGGGTCGTCCAGGGCGACTTCGCCCCGGGCGGCCATGACGGCAAGCAGCAGCGCGGTGAACGTCTTGGTGACGGAGCCGAGTTCGTAGACGGTGTCGGGTGTGCAGGGCTCCCCGTCACGGGCGGTCCGTCCGTGGCAGTGGACGGCGGTCCGGTCGCCCTGGGCCACGGCAAGTGTGACGGCGGTGGCGTACGGCGCGGCGGCCCGGACCAGGGCGGGGACGTGCTCCGCGCCCGGACCGCCGAAGCCTGCCCCGCCTCCCGGCGTCACGGCCGGCCGGGAGGCGCAGTCCGGGCCCGCCGTCGTGTCCGGGCCCGCCGTCGTGTCCGGGGCGGTCACCGGGTCCGGGGCGGTCGCCGCGTCCGGGTCGGTCGCCGCGTCAGGGTAGGCCGTCGCCTCCTGGTCGGACATCGCGTTCAGGCCGCGACCGCGGCGCCGCCGAGCGCCCGGGACAGGGTGACGGTGCCGGCCACCACCGCGACGACGGCGGTGTGTTCGTGGTCGCGGAAGGCCTGCTCGGGGTCGTCCGAGACCGGTTCGGCGCTCTCGCGCGGGATCAGTCCGTCCTCGCGCTGGATCGCGGCCAGCGCCTCCCAGCCCTGCGCGCCGGTGACGGGCTCCCCGATGCACGAGTCGACCACCAGCAGCTCGCCGACGAGGTCCCACTGGCCGACCTCCAGCCAGGTGTCGACCCAGACCGGCAGCCAGTTGCGGACGTAGTCGCTCATCTGTTCGGGCATGCCCTCGGGTCGGGCGCCCCAGTCGGTGAGGTGGAACACGGCGTGCGTGATGTGGTAGCCGGTCAGCCAGTCGATCGCCCAGGGCTCCGGCGTGGCGCCGAGCCAGGTCCGGGCGGTGAGGGCGTCCCAGTCGTCGGGCTGGTTGCGCAGTCCGATCACCCGCCGCGCGTTGGCGAGGGCGAGCCGCCGGTTGGGCATCATCTCGATGGCCTGGATCCCGCGGACCTTCGTCAGGGATTCCAGCAAGTCCTCCAGCGGCGCGTGCCGGTAGCCGGCCCGGGCGAAGTGGACGTACGTCTCCAGGGGGTCGGTCATCACCGGGTAGCGCAGCAGCCGCTCGTACAGGAGGTTGCCCTCCCGCAGCTGGGACCAGCCGAAGTCCAGGAGCTCGCGGGCGATCCGGGCGTCGTGCGGGCCGGTGACGCCGTCCCGCAGGACGAGTGACGCGGCCAGGGCGGACTCGGCGAGCGGCTTGTAGGCGTTGTTCGGATCGGCCAGGTCGATGGTGACGTCGTCGGGGAGCCGGCCGAAGCCGCGCTGGTGGCAGCTGTGCAGCCAGGCCATCGCGCGCGATCCCAACTGCTGCGCGGAGGAGAGGAGCTGATGGTCGGTCATGAGGCTGCTCCGCTCAGCAGACGGTCGGCGACGGCGAGTTCGAGTGCGGTGCGGGCGCTGCCGTCGCCCACGGCCCGGATCCGGTCCAGCACGGGCTCGACCTCCAGGGGCAGCGGCCGGCCGTCGGCGGCGAGCCAGGCGAGCCAGCGGGTCAGCCGGGCGGCGACCCGGTAGTCGCAGCGGAGCAGCGAACGGACGGCGCCGCGGGCCAGGTCGAGGGTGTGCTCGCGGGCCGCGTCGTGCACCGGTCCGTCGAGGCCGGGGAGGGCGAGGGCGGACAGCTGGGCCATCCGGACCGACCAGGCCTGCCAGGCGTAGGGCTCCGGCCGCGGGGCGTGGCCGGGCTGCGGCGCGCCCCGGTCCTGCGCCGGGTCGCCGGCCGGTTCGGGGAACGGGGTGCCGGCGACGGGCCCGGGTGTCCGGGAGAGCAGCACGGTGGTGGCCCAGTCCCGCCACGCGGCGACGAGGACGGCGCCGGCGCGCCGGTCCTCGTCGGCGGACGGGGCGGCACCGGCGGGGGATCCCGGGTCGGCGGGTGCCGGGAAGGCGGCGAGCGGGAAGGCCCGGTGGGCTTCGGTCAGCAGCAGGACGGCCTGCTCGTCGGCCCCGGCCGCGCCCAGCACCTGGGGTGCGAGCACGTCCGGCCCGAGCACCCGGGCGGCGGCGAGGACCGGGCGCGGCGCGGAGCCGGTGTCGGGCGCGGCGGGCGCGGCCGCACCCCCGACTCCCCGGAGGGCGTCGAGGGTGCGGCCTGCCAGCCGCTCCACCGCCGCGGCGTATTCGTCGCGGAGCGAGAGATCGGCGGTTGGCATGGTGCGTGCGTCTCCTTGAAGAGGGCTTCGCGGTGTCACGGGCGGCAGTGCGTCCGCGGACTCCGCGCGGTGCCGGGTACCGTCGGTCCCGAGTTACCGGGTCTTCTCCTTCGGCGGCTTCGGCGACAACAGCAGGGCACCTGCGAGCAGCAGCAGGGCAGCGGCTTCCGGACGGTACGTGGGCGCGTCGCTGACGGTCGCCTCGTCCTCCGTGATCAACATGCCGAGTGCGTCGAGCTCCGCCTGGGTGGCGAGCGTCGACCGCGTGGTCCGGGTGGTCTGAGTAAGCATCCGAATGCCTCCTCATCGAAGTTCCGTCGCCTGGTCCGGCGACGCCCCCTTCATCGACGATAGGAGTACGAACCGTCCGGCGCCACCGCAGTACAGTCCGTGACCGTCGTCACCGAGAGGCACGTCGCCGCCGCGCAGCGGAATCGCCGGGGGTGTCGCGGATACCCGTGAGTAGATACGGTCGGCGCATGACCACTGCCTTGATCACCGGCGCGACCGCCGGCATCGGAGCCGCGTTCGCCCGCCGGCTCGCCCGGAGCGGGTACCAGCTCGTCCTGGTGGCCCGGGACACCGAGCGGCTGGAGCACGCCGCCGCGGACCTCCGGGCCACGTACGGCATCGACGCCGAGGTGCTGACCGCCGACCTCGCCACCGAGGAGGGCATCGGTGCCGTGGAGACGCGGCTGGCCGACGCCGCCCGTCCGGTGGACCTGCTCGTGAACAACGCCGGCTTCGGCAACAAGGGTGCGTTCCTGACCGTCCCGCTCCAGGACGAGCTGGACATGCTCAAGGTGCATGTCGAGGCGATCCTGCGGCTGACCACGGCGGCGCTGCCGGGCATGCGCGAGCGGGGGCGCGGCGCGATCGTCAACGTCGCCTCGGTCGCGGCCTTCCTGCCGCGCGGCACCTACGGCGCCAGCAAGGCCTGGGTGGTGAGCTTCACCCAGGGCGTGATGCGCGACCTCGGGGGTACCGGGGTGCGGCTGATGGCGCTCTGCCCGGGCTTCACCCGTACCGAGTTCCACCAGCGGGCGGGCATGGGGACGGGCAACATCCCGTCCTGGGGCTGGCTGTCCGCCGAGCGGGTGGTCGACGAGGCGATGCGCGACCTGGCCCGGGGCCGCTCGTTGTCCGTGCCGGGCAAGCGTTACAAGATCGCGGTCGGGATCGCCCGCCTGCTGCCGGCCGGCAAGCTCGGCGGGCTCTCCTCGAAGGCGGCGCGGACCTACCGGACCAAGTAGCGCGGGTGGCACGCGGCGGGCGGCCGTGGCCCCGGCGGTCTCAGTGGCCCCGGCGGCCCGGTGCCCCGGCGGCCCGGGCGGGAATAGAGCGAGCCTCACTATTAGCTTCGCTAACTATGAGCTATTCTCGCTATGCTGGCGGCCGCCCGACCGTCATGCCCGCCGCGCCCCTGCGCGGCGCCACGCCCGCTGCGCGCCCGCGCGTCCGACCCAGGGAGGCCCGCCCTTGAGGCCCGACGGCATCCGATGGACCCCGCCCGCCCGGGCCGAGGGCGAAGACCGCCCGCCGGCCCAGTGGCACCGCATTCTCGCGCTCTTCCGCCCGTACACCGGCCGGCTCACCGTGGTCGGCCTGCTGGTGGCGGCCTCGGCCGTGGTCTCGGTGATATCGCCCTTCCTGCTCAGGGCCGTCCTCGACACCGCCATCCCGCAGGGCCGCACCGGCCTGCTCAGCCTGCTCGCCCTCGGCATGGTCGCGGCCGCCGTGGTGAACAGCATCTTCAACGTGCTGCAGACGCTGATCTCGACCACCGTCGGCCAGCGCGTCATGCACGACCTCCGGACGGCCGTCTACAGCCACCTCCAGCGGATGTCGCTGGCGTTCTTCACCCGGACCCGCACCGGCGAGGTGCAGTCCCGGATCGCCAACGACATCGGCGGCATGCAGTCCACCGTGACCTCCACGGCCACCTCGCTGGTCTCCAACTTCACCAGCGTGATCGCGTCCGTGGTCGCCATGGTCGCGTTGGACTGGCGGCTCACGGTGGTCTCGCTGCTGCTCCTGCCGGTGTTCGTGTGGATCAGCCGCCGGGTCGGCAACGAGCGCAAGAAGATCACCACGGAGCGGCAGAAGCAGCTCGCGGCGATGAGCTCGGCGGTCCAGGAGTCGCTGTCGGTCAGCGGCATCCTGCTGGGCCGCACGATGGGCCGCTCCGGATCGCTCTCCCGGGAGTTCACCGAGCAGTCGGACCAGCTCGCCGAGCTTGAGGTGCGGGCGAGCATGGCCGGGCGCTGGCGGATGAACACCATCCAGATCGTGATGGCCGCGATGCCCGCGGTGATCTACTGGGCGGCCGGGCTGGCCGCGGCCGGCGGCTCGCCGATCGTCTCGGTCGGCACCCTCGTCGCCTTCGTCTCGCTCCAGCAGGGCCTCTTCCGCCCGACCGTCAGCCTGCTCTCCACCGGCGTGCAGGTGCAGACCTCGCTGGCGCTGTTCCAGCGGATCTTCGAGTACCTCGACCTCCCGGTGGAGATCGCCGAGCCGGAGCACCCGGTGAGCCTGGAGAAGGTGCGGGGCGAGGTCCGGTTCGAGAGTGTCGGCTTCCGTTACGAGGCGGACCAGGAGCGGCCCACCCTCGCCGGCGTGGCGCTCGACGTCCCGGCCGGCAGCTCGCTGGCCGTGGTCGGCGAGACCGGCTCCGGCAAGACCACGCTCAGCTACCTCGTCCCGCGCCTCTACGACGTGACCGGCGGTCGCGTCACCATCGACGGCGTGGACGTGCGCGAGCTGTCCTTCGACACGCTGTCCCGGGCGGTGGGCGTGGTCTCCCAGGAGACCTACCTCTTCCACGCCTCGGTCGCCGACAACCTGCGGTTCGCCAAGCCGGACGCCACCGACGCCGAGCTGGTCGCGGCGGCCGGGGCGGCGCAGGTCCACGACACCATCGCCGCGCTGCCGGACGGCTACGACACCCTGGTCGGCGAGCGCGGCTACCGCTTCTCGGGAGGGGAGAAGCAGCGCCTCGCGCTCGCCCGGACCATCCTGCGCAACCCGCCGGTGCTGATCCTGGACGAGGCCACCAGCGCGCTCGACAACCGGACGGAGCACGCCGTCCAGCAGGCCATCGACACCCTGGCGGCCGGCCGGACCACCATCACCATCGCGCACCGGCTCTCCACCGTCCGCGGCGCCGACCAGATCGTCGTCCTGGACCGCGGCGA
This sequence comes from Kitasatospora sp. NBC_01560, assembly GCF_045208415.1. Lineage (NCBI taxonomy): Bacteria > Bacillati > Actinomycetota > Actinomycetes > Kitasatosporales > Streptomycetaceae > Kitasatospora > Kitasatospora sp. NBC_01560. Next base: position 7,725,474 of record NZ_CP109364.1, read on the forward strand.
GGTGGCCGAGCTCGGCACCCACGACGAGCTGGTCGAGGCGGACGGCCGGTACGCGGCCCTGCTGCGGCGCGAGGCGCCCGAGCCGGTGCCGGCCGTACTCGGCCAGGGGTAGGGCCGGATCCGGTCGGGGGTAGGGCCGGATCCGGTCGGGGGCGGGCCAGGGGGAGCGCCGGACCCGGCCGGGAGGGGAGGGGCGACCGGCCGGGAGGTGCTCAGGCGGCCTTGGGGACTTCGTTGTAGCTCTCCACGACCTCCTGGCCGGAGAGCTGCTGGATGGCCCGCATGACCTCGTCGGTGACCTGCCGGCGGGCCTTGAGCGAACGGGCCTGGCCGTGCAGTTCGTCGAAGTGCAGCGGCTCGCCGAAGCGGACCGTCACCTTCTTGATCCGCGGGACGCGCTTGCCGATCGGCAGGATCTGCTCGGGGCCCTCCAGGGCCACCGGCACCACCGGGACGCCCGCGGTGAGGGCCAGCCAGGCCACCCCGGTCTTGCCGCGGTAGAGGCGGCCGTCGAGCGAGCGGGTGCCCTCCGGGTAGATGCCGAAGGCCTTGCCGTCCTCCAGGATCTCCAGCGCCGACTCCAGCGAGGCCTGCGCCGAGCGGTAGGTGCCGCGCTCGACCGGGACGGCGCCGATCGCCTCGAAGAAGCCCTTGGACAGCGAGCCCTTGAGCCCGGTGCCGGTGAAGTACTCGGCCTTGGCCAGGAAGTGCACCCGGCGCGGCGCGGTCAGGGGGATGACCACGCTGTCGATGAAGGAGAGGTGATTGCTGGCCAGGATGACGCCGCCCTTGCGCGGCACGTTCTCCAGGCCTTCGATGGTCGGCCGCCAGACCCCCCGCGCGAACGGTTTCAGGACCAGCTTGGTGACGAGATCGAGCATGGTCCCTCCCAGGACGCGCACGCCCGAGAGGTGCCCGGGCCTGAACAGATGACAATCGGCGGCCGATCCGTCCCGGCCTGGCCGGGACAGACCCGCAGACTACGACACCCACCCCCGAGCCCGTCCACTCCCGGAAGCCGTGGCACTCGCCACGGCCGGGTAGGGTACGGCCGTCGTAATGAAAGAAATGCACATCGGCCGGTCCACCTGATCGGAAGATCGACAGACCGGCAGATCAGCAGCTCATCAGTTCCCTCAGGAGGGGTCCCATGGCAGACGTCGACAACATCCGCGCCGCCTTCGACAAGTTCGACGTGAACGGCAACGGCCGGATCACCGCCGTCGAGTACGCCAAGGTCGCGCGCGAGCTCGGCGACCTGACCACGTCGATCTCGGTGGCCGAGGCCATCATCAAGCAGATGGACACCAACCACGACGGCGAGCTGACCTTCGACGAGTTCCTGGCCGCGCGTCAGGGCTGAGTCCGTCCGCGGCGGGGCACCGGGTCTCCGGGGCCCCGCCGTCGGCGTTCCGGCCCGCTCCGGGCGGGCCCGCCCCTGCCGGGCCGCACCCGTCCGCGCCGGGCCGCACCCGGCCCCGCCGTCAGGCCGTGGTCGGGAACACCCGGCGGACCACGCGCTCGGCCGCCCCGCCGTCGTCCCACGGGCAGAACCGCGCGCGGAACCGGGCCCGCGCCGCCGGCTCCGGATCGCCCGCCAGCAGCGCCTTCGCCAGCCCGTCGGCGTCCACCGTCACCGCGCCCGGCGGCTCCGCGAAGAGGTCGAAGTAGACGCCCCGGTTCTCCCGGTACTCGTCCCAGTCCGGCGCGAAGATCACCACCGGCCGGTCCAGCACCGCGTAGTCGAACATCATCGACGAGTAGTCCGTCACCAGGACGTCCGCCGCCAGGTAGAGGTCCTCGACGGTCGGGTGCGCCGAGACGTCCACGATCTCCGCCGCGTCCGCGCCCGCCGTCAGGTCACCCGGTCCGCCGGTGTGGAAGTAGTGGGTGCGCACCAGCAGCGTGAAGTCGGGCCCGAGCCGCCGGGCCAGCTCGCGCACGTCCAGCAGCGGTACGTACCCGCCCTTGGCCTCGCGGTGGGTCGGCGCGTACAGCACCGCAGTCCGGCCGGGCGCCAGCCCGAACCGCGCCCGCATCTCCAGCACCTCGGTGCGCGTGGTGTTCGCCAGCCGGTCGTTGCGCGGGTAGCCGGTGTCCAGCATCTCGTACCGGCCGGGGAAGGCCCGGGCGAAGTGCTCGCTGGTGTGCGGGTTGGAGGAGACCAGGAAGTCCCAGCGGTCGACCGCCTCCTGGAGGCGGTCGAAGTCCATCCCGTCCGCCGCCACCGGGTGGTCCCGCAGGTCCATCCCCATCGCCTTCAGCGGCGTGCCGTGCTGGGTCTGGACGTGCACCGTGCCCGGTCGCTTCACCATCGTCCGCGGGAAGTTGACGTTGTTGACGAAGTACTTGGCGGTCGCCATCACCTTCAGGTAGGCGGGCGTGTTGACGATCACGTAGGGCACGTCGGCCGGCAGCGTGGCCGCCTGGGTGCGGTTCTCCACCACCCAGACGCCCCGGACGCCGGGCGCCAGCTCCTTCGCCTTCTCGTAGATCGCCGCCGGGCTGCAGGCGTAACCGCGGTGCCAGTAGGCCGCGTAGACCGCCACGTGCTCGTCCAGCGGCAGCCGGCGGAAGGCGTTGTACGCGGTGAACCGGGCGCTGCTGCGCACCCCCTTCTTCACCGCAGGCGCGACCGCGCGCGCCCCGCGCTTGAGTTCGCGCGGCAGCCGCCCGGTGCGCCGGAGCTCCGCGTAAGCGACCCGCGCGTTGTGCGCCGCCAGCCGGTACTGCACGCCGCGCACGCCCGCGGGGAACCGGTAGCCGGTCGGGCGGTGGCGGTCGAAGTGCTCGGAGATCCGCCGGAAGAAGTCCTTGCGCCGTGCGACCGGGACGAGCCCCGGGCTGTCGTAGACGGTGAGCGCCTGCTTGACCGTGCGGTCGAAGACGAGGGTGCGCAGGGAGTCCGGCACCGGGCGGCCGGGCCGGTCCGGGCGGTCCAGGAAGGCGAAGATCGCGTCGTACTGGGCGAAGACGTCGGCGTGCTTCGGCGAGGCGGTGGAGGTGATCGCACCGGCCCGGCCGCGCCGGTAGAAGTAGCAGGACCGGTCGAGGTAGCGCAGCCGCTCGGCGGCGAGCAGCGCGGGGTAGGTGACCGAGATGTCCTCGTAGAAGCCGCGCCCGAACGAGACGCCGAGGCCGAGCAGGAAGGCGCGGCGGAACACCTTGTTCCACACCGACATCACGGTCTGGAACAGCGCCGGGTGCTCGGCCAGGGTCGCGCCGTCGGCCAGCGGGGAGCCGACCAGGACGTGGCGCCAGGGGTTCGGCTCCGTCCCGCCGTCCGGGTAGGCGTGGGTGAAGTCGGTGAGCAGGACGTCGGCCGGGGTCTCGCGCCGGCGCTCCTGCGAGAGCTCGTCGAGGATGACGGAGACGGTGCCCTCGGGCAGCCAGTCGTCACTGTCGACGAACCAGACGTACTCGCCGCGCGCCTCGGGCAGGGCGGCGGTCCGGGCGCCGCCGAGGCCCTGGTTCTCGGGGAGGTGCAGCACGCGCAGCCGGCGGTCGCGGGCGGCGTACTCGTCCAGGATCGTGCCGCAGCGGTCGGGGGATCGGTCGTCGACCGCGATCACCTCGAAGCGGGTCTCCCCGGCGGGAGTGGCTTCCAGGATCGAGTCGAGGCAGCGGGGCAGGTAGCGCTCCACTCCGTGGACCGGGAGGACGATGCTGAGGAGTACTGGCACGCTGGCTGAGTCTAGCGAGCGCGACCGGGGGCGGGGCCGTGCGGGGGCCGGGTGCGCCGGGTGGGTGCGGAGGCCGGCCGGAGCGGTGCCCGGGCGCGGCACGGGTGGGGCACGGGCGGTGCCGGGGCCTGCGCGGCCGCGGGGCCCGGGGTGTGTCGTGCGCCACTGAGCAACGGTGTCCGGTACGGTGCCGGGGCCGCCTCCCGGGCGGCTCCCGCGTCGGCACGCGGGTCGCCCGGTGCGTCGCCCGGCGGGTCTCCTCGTGGGTGAGGCCGGGGCTGGCGGGAGTGTGTCGGAGCCGTCAGGGGCTGTCGGGGCCGGAGCCGCCGGTGCCGGGCCCTGTTCGGGGCGGCACCGGCAGCCTGGTGGCGGCCCGGCCGACCCTCTACGGCCGGCTGCCCGTCCGGGCACCTCCCGAACCTGGCCACCGCAGCGTCGAGGCGGCCGGGCAGTGGCTCGGGGGAGCCGGAAATCTTCATCAGTCGAACGCGCAGTTGGGGGGAGACCCGGACTGCGCCGGACGATCTGGACTGATGAAGATATTGCTTGGAGGTTTCGCCCGCGTCAATCCCCTGATTGTGTTCACTTCCTGAAGTGAAAGTCCGGAGGGTTCGCCGGAGCGTCGCCCGAGTGACCCGGAGATGGCGGGAAGGGGTCGCGCGGGTGGTTCGGCAAGGTGGCATACCGGGCGGGCCGTGACCGCCGGTGCCACCGCGCGCCCGGCGCGCACTGCGCCGACGGGCTCCGGGTCCGTGACCCCGTGGCCCCTGTGACGGTGCCCGGTCGTGCACCATCATTGATGCCTAGTCGTGACCGGGACCGGCAGCCCCTGGTGCGCCGTCAGTTGACGCCGCACGATACGGTGGCAGAACACCAGGACGGTTGCGCGAAGGCCGTCTGTCACGGATAGTCTTCGCCTCACGGCCCTGGCGCCTCGTAGGGGTGGGAAAACAGATGGAACACATGCAAGTGCGGACTCGGCCCCGAGTGCCGGCGATCCAGTGCGGTGTCGGCGCGACCGGCCGCCGGATCGAACGTCACCTGGCTGTGCTCGGCGCGCCCGCACTCCCGGTGGTGGACACCGCCGAGGCGCTCGGGTTGATAAGGGAGCTGACGCCGCGCGGCGCCGGCGCCCCGACCGTGCAGCGCCGCCACGTGCGGGTGTCGCTGCTGGCGCCGCTGCGCCGGCTGCGGCGGAGCCTGTTCGGAAGTCGCGGCTAGGGCACTGCCCCCCGCGCCGACCGGCATCCGGCCCGACGGACCTCAGGGACCGTCGGGCCTTCGGTGTGTCCGCAGGCGGCCGTTCCGGCCCGGGCCCCGGCCGCAGTCGCCCACGGGCGTTCCGGCCCGAGTCACGACCGCAGTCGCCCACGGGCGTTCCGGCCCGAGTCACGACCGCGGCCCGGCCCTGTCGTGGAAGGCGGGCGGGCCCGAACCCGTCACCCTACGGCACCCTGACGGCCCGGCAGGGCGAGTCGGCGGGGCGGTCCGGACCACCCCGGAACGTGGGTGAGGATGACGACATGGCGGACAACAACCACTCCACCCCCTTCCACCCCGGCCCCTTCCAGACCACCACGATCGAGATCACCACGGGCAGCGGCGAGGTGGCCCTCGACATCACCGACCGCTGCGCCGCGTTCCTCGACGACCGGGCCGCCGGGCGCGACGGCCTGCTCAACGTCTTCGTGCCGCACGCCACGGCGGGCATCGCCGTGCTGGAGACCGGCTCGGGCAGCGACGACGACTTCCTGGCGACCCTGCGGGACCTGCTCCCGGCCGACGACCGCTGGCGCCACCGGCACGGCAGCCCCGGGCACGGGCGCGACCACGTGGTGCCCGGCCTGGTCGCCCCGCACGCCACCCTGCCGGTGATCGGCGGCCAACTCGCCCTGGGCGTCTGGCAGTCGGTCGTCCTGGTCGACACCAACCGCGACAACCCGCACCGGACGGTGCGGTTCTCGTTCCTGGGCTGAGCCCGGGGCGGCCGGTGGGGCGGCCGGCGACGCGCGGCCGCCCCACCGGTCCTGGCCACGGGAGTCGGCCCCCGTCCCGGCTACCGGTCGTCCCGGCTACGACTACGGCTACGACTACGGCTACGGGTGCGGCTACGGGTGCGGCGCGGCCGTCGTGCCGGGGGCGGTCCGGCCCGGAGCGTCCGTGCCGGTGGGGGCGCCCGGGAGGCCGGCGACGGCGGCGACCACCGCCGCGAGATAGCCCTCGATCGCCAGGTACTGGCAGAGCACCGCCACCGGGCGGCCGAGCCGGGCGTACCAGGCGGCGAGCCGGGCGAACGCGGTCACCTCGAACCACACCTCGCCCGCCGCGTCCATGCTCACCAGGAACGCCTCCTCGCCGCACTCCGGGTGCCCGGGCAGCGTCCCGTACGCGAAGCCGATCCGGTCGGGCCCGTCCACGGTCCACACCACCCGGCAGGGGATCACCACGCGGGGCCACCGCAGCCGGGGCGGGCTCAGCCGCAGTAGGACGGTCGCGCCCTCCTCGGCCGGGGCGTGCGGGTGGACGGCGAAGCCGGTGCCGAGCTGGCAGCCCCAGCCGAGCACGTACTGCCCGGCCCGCTCCAGCACCTCGGGTCCGTGTCCGAGGTGGACGCGGCGCCGCAGCTGCGCGTACCCGGCCGGGAGCCGGGGGCCCCGGGTGGCACCTACCTCGGGGTAGTTGGGCGAGGCGTGGCGGGCGGCGTGCAGGAGCCGGGCGAGGGTGTCGGACACGGGGCCACCGTACGGGAGGCGGGATCCGGGCCGTGCCGCGGGTCCTGGCGCCCACCTGCGCGGGCCGGGCGGCTCGGGGCGGGCGGCGCGGGCCGGGGCGGTTCCGGGCGGCTCGGGGCCGCAGGCCGGCCTTGCGGCAGGGCGGGGTACCGGAGTAGGAAGGCGGCATGAGCAGTGAAGCGGTGACCGGTGCGGTGGTGACGGACGTCGTGACGGGCGGGCCGGCGGATCCGGTGGGTCCGGGAGCGGCGGGTGGCGCGTCGGCGCCCGGTGACGGTGCACTCTGCGAGCTGGCCCCGGCCGGTGCCGAGGCGGCCCGGGCCGCGCTGGTGCACGACCCCGGGCTGACCGGACCGCGCGCCGACTGCGTGCTCTGCGGCGAGCCCACCGAGCTGCCGGCCGACCGGCCGGGCAGCACGCTCTGCCCCGTCTGCGCCTGGCAGCAGGCCCAGCGGATCGCCTGTTCGGGCTGACCTGACCTGGCTGACCTGACGGGGACCGGCCTGACCGGGTCGTCGGCCGCTGACTGACGGCCGGCGGCTCACCGCCATCGGGCGCCCCGGGCGTCCCGGCCGTCCCGCCCGTTCGCCCGCGCCTCGGTGCCCCCTCGGGCGCCCGGCCTCAGGCGTCCTCCCGTCCGGCGAGCGCGAGGGTGGAGCCGTGCCGCCCCTTGCGGACCAGCAGCTGCGCCGGGATCCGGGACTTCAGGTCGGCGACGTGGCTGACGATGCCGACGGCGCGGTCCCGCTCCCGCAGGCCGTCGAGGACGTCCATGACCTCCTCCAGCGTCTGTTCGTCGAGCGTGCCGAAGCCCTCGTCGATGAAGAGCGTGTCCAGCGGCATGCCGCCCGCCTCGTCGGTGACCACGTCGGCCAGGCCGAGCGCCAGGGCGAGCGAGGCGAAGAAGCTCTCGCCGCCGGAGAGCGTCGAGGTGTCCCGCTCGGTGCCGGTCCAGGCGTCGACCACCCGCAGGGCGAGGCCCGAACGCTTGGTGCCGGTGCCGCGGTCGTCGCTGTGGACGAGGGTGTACCGCCCGCCGGACATCCGCACCAGGCGGTCGCTGGCCGCGGCCGCCACCTGCTCCAGCCGCGCCGCCAGGACGTACGACTCCAGGCGCATCCGCAGCCGGTTCTCCGCCGAGGTGCCGGCGGCGACGGCGGCGAGCCGGTTGATCCGGGCGAAGCGGCCCAGCGCCGGGGCCAGCGAGCCGGCCAGCTGCGCCAGCTGCCCGCCGATCGTGGCGAGCGCCGTGCAGCGCTCCCGCGCCGCCTCCTGCGCGGCGTGTGCCCGGCGCAGCCGGTCGACGGCCGACCGGAGCCGCGCCTGCGTGCCCGGCAGGTCGGCCGGCGGGAGGGCCGCGGCCGCCGCGAGCTCCGGCTCGGCGAGCTGCTGCTCGGCCGCCGCCAGCTCGGAGCGGTACCGCGTCAGCCGGCCCTCGATCTGCTCGCGCTGCTCGCGCGGCAGCAGGACGGCCGTGGCCCGCTCCAGCGTCGGGAACCCGGCCGTCACGGCGGCCCTGGCCGACTCCTCGTCGGCGTCCCGCAGCCGGAGGGCGGTCTCCGCGGCGGCCCGGGAGGCCTCCGCGAGCGCCGCCACGCCGTCCGCCAGCCGGGCGAGTGCCGCCGCCCGGGCCGCCACCGACGGGGCGTCGCCGCGGGCCTGCGCGACCCGGTGGTCCAGCTTCTCCCGCTCGGCACCGAGCGCCGCGATCCGCTCGGTGAGCACGGCCGTCCGCTCGCCGGCGTCGCGCAGCTCGGCGAGCCGGCCGTTCTGGTCGCCCGTGAGGCGTTCGATCTGCCGGCCGACGGCGTCCAGCGACTCCGCGGCCCGCAGCGCCTCCCGGCGCTCGCGCTCCAGCGCGGCCAGCGAGCCGGCCAGAGCCTCCGCGGCGTCCGGCCCGGCCGCGCCGGCGGCGGCCGCCTCGCGGACCCGGAGGCCGGCCAGCTCGCGCTCGGCCTCCTCGAGCGCCCGCTCGGCCACGGCCTGGGCCTGCTGGGCCCGCCGCTCGTCGTCGGCGCCGACCTGCCGGCCGGCGGGCCGGGCCGGCTCCGGGTGGTCCGGTGAGCCGCAGACCCGGCAGGCCTCGCCCGACCGGAGCTGCCTCGCCAGCTCGGCCGCCATGCCGGTGAGCCGGCGCTCGCGCACGTCCTGGCTGTGCTCGCGGGCGTCCAGGGCCTCGGCGCGCCGGGCGAGCACGTGCGGCTCGGCCGCCGCGATCTCCGCTCCGAGGGCGTCCCGGCTCCGGGCCGCGGCCAGCCGTGCCGCCAGCTCGCCGCGTCGGGCGTCCAGTCGCTCGACCAGGCTGCCGGCCGCGCGCGCGGCGGTCTGCTCCTCCTGGAGCGCGGCGATCCGGCCGTCGAACTCGGCCAGCCAGTCCGCCGCCTCCTCGGCGAGCTCCTCGGCCCGGCGCCGGTCGGTGTCCAGCGAGGCCAGCTCCCGGCCGAGCAGCTCGCAGCGCTGCTCGTCGGCCCGGGCGGCCTCCAGCCGGACCGTCTCGGCCCGCAGCCGCTGCTCTGCCCCGGCGGCCTCCCCGGCCCCGGCGCGCGCCAGGGCGGCGCCCTCGCCGGGCAGGCCGGCCAGTGCCTCCCGGCGGCGGTGCTCCTCGGCACCGGCCGCCCGCTGCGCCTCGGCGGCGGCGCGGCGCAGATGCAGCACCGACTCCACCCCGAGGGCCGCCTGGGCGTCGGCCAGCCGGCGGCGTTCGTGCTCCACCGCCGGGCCGTTCCCGGTGAGGCGGGCCGCCTCCTGGGCCGCCGCCCGGTGGCGACGCTGCCGGCCGGCCAGCTCCTCGGCCCGGGCCAGGGCGAGCTGTGCCTCGCCGTGACCCGCCTCGGCGACGGCCAGCGCGGCGTCGGCGACGGCCAGCTGCTCGGCGGCGCCGCTGCGCAGGATCGCGGCCCAGCCGAGCACGCCGGCGGTGAGCCCGGCGGCGGCGTGGGCGGGCTCGTCCTCGGCCGGCACCCAGGCCGCGACCGGTTCGCCCTGCGGGCCGGCCGCCTGTTCGGCCTTGCTGGCCAAGTCCCGCAGGCGGCGGCGCCCGGCCTGGACGGCGGCCTCCTGGGCCCGGCGCTGCTCGGCCAGCCAGGCCTCGACGTGCTGGAACCGCTCGGTGTCGAAGAGCCGCCGCAACAGCTTGGCGCGCTCCTCGGAGTCCCCCTTGAGGAAGCGCGCGAAGTCGCCCTGCGGCAGCAGTACGACCTGGCAGAACTGGTCCCGGCTCATGCCGATCAGCCGGTGGATCTCCTCCCCGGTCTCCTGGTGGGACTTGCTGACGGCCCGCCAGCCGGGGGTGCCGGTGCCGTCACCCGTGCCGCCGGTGCCGGGCGCGCCGTCGTCGGCGGACCATTCGCGCAGCAGCGTCTGGGCCCGCTCGACGGTCGTTCCCCGGCCGATCTTCTTCGGCCGGGGCTGCTCCGGGAGGCGGACGATCTGCAGCCGCCGGCCGCCGAGCGTGAGCTCCAGCCGGACTTCGGTCGGCCGCAGCGGATCGGCGTGGTCGCTGCGCAGCCGGTTGGCCCGGCGGGTGCCGGGCACCTCGCCGTACAGGGCGTAGCAGACCGCGTCCAGCACGCTGCTCTTGCCCGCGCCGGTCGCCCCGCGCAGCAGGAAGAGCCCGCCGGAGGCGAGCGCGTCGAAGTCCACCGTCTCGGTGCCGGCGAACGGCCCGAAGGCGGTGACGGTCAGCCTGTGGAGTCTCATCGGGGCAGCTCCGCCTTCCGCTCGCCGCTCTCGCGGACGGTCTCGAAGCCCTCGCGCAGCCAGCCCAGCTCGTCCCGGTCCGGCTCGGCGCCGGGGCGCACGTGCCGCAGGAAGCCCTCGGCGATCTCCAGGTCGGACCGCCCGCTGACCCGGGCCGCGTACGAGGGGGACGGGGACGCCTCGCTCTCCTCGGGCTCGAAGAGCAGTTGCAGGGTGTGCGGGAAGCGCCGGCGCAGCTGCTCCATCGGCTCGCCCGGGCGGCCGGGATCGGTCAGCGTCACCTGGACCCAGGACTGCTCGTGCTCGGTGTACCTCTCGTCCGAGAGCAGCTCGGCGAGGCGGCCGCGCAGGCAGGCCAGCGGGCGCGGCCGCGGGCAGTCGACCCGCTCGGCCGTCACCGAGCCGTCGGCCGCGAGGTCGACCAGCCACATGGTCTTGCGCTGCCCGGCCTCGGAGAAGGAGTAGGCGAGCGGGGAGCCGCTGTAGCGCAGGTGCGGGGCGAGCGTCTGGCAGCCGTGCAGGTGGCCGAGCGCGGCGTAGTGCACGCCGTCGAAGACGGAGGCGGGTACCGAGGCGACGCCGCCGACCGCGATGTCCCGCTCGCTGTCGCTCGCGGTGCCGCCGGTGACGAAGGCGTGCGCCAGCACCACCGCGCGGGTGCCCGCGGGGCGCTCCGCGAGGTCGGCCCGGACGGCGTCCATCGCGGCGCCGAGCACCGCCGCGTGGCCGCCGCGCTCCAGCCCGAAGCGCTCGCGGACCAGCGTGGGCTCCAGGTAGGGGAGCCCGTAGACGGCGACCGGCCCGTGCTCGTCGGTGAGCAGGACGGGCGCCGCGCACTCGCCCGGGTCGGTCCGCAGGTGGACCCCGGCCCGGCCGATCAGGCCGGCGCCCACGCCGAGCCGGCGGGCGGAGTCGTGGTTCCCGCTGATGAACACGGCCGGGACGCCCAGGGCGGCGAGCCGGTGCAGCACGTCGTCGAACAGGGCGACCGCCTCCAGGCCCGGCAGTGCCCGGTCGTACACGTCGCCGGCGACGAGCACGGCGTCCACGCCCTCGGTCCGGACCACGGTGACCAGGTGGTCCAGGAAGGCGCGCTGGGCGTCGTGCAGGCTCTCCCGGTGGAAGGAGCGCCCGAGATGCCAGTCGGAGGTATGCAGGAGTCGCATGGTCCCCGACCCTAACGAACGCCACTGACAACCCGGGCGGAACAGCCGGCCCGGCCGTCCCGCGAAGCCCGGCCGGGAGCCCCGGGCGGTCGCTCCAGGTGGATTGTCGGTGACGCTGTGTACGGTCGCCGTTGTCGTGCCGCTCCGGGATCCCCCCCCCGGGTCGGCGGTCGCGGCCGGTCACGATCCCCGGGAGGGCCCATGTCCGCGCAGTCCCAGTTCTTCGACTTCGCCGAGCCCGTGGTGCGCCGGGTGCGCGCCGGCGTCCGTGCCGGCGTCCGTGCCGGCGCCCGTGGCGGTGGCGGTGGCGGTGCAGGCGGGCGGCGGGTGCCGTTGCCCGGGCGGCCGGGCCCGGGCGGGCCGGTCGGGGGCGGTGCCCCGGGAGGGCCGCCGGGAGGTCCGCCGTCGGGCGGCCGCGGTGGCCCCCGGCCGCCGGGCGCCGGTGCGGGCGGGGCCGGTGCCCGGTCCTGGCGGCGCGGCCGTCCGCGCGGCGCGCCGCCCCCGCTGCCGGTGGCCTGCGCGCTGGCCGTCCGCCAGGCCGACTTCGCCGCGCTGGCCCGGCACGGCCTGTTCGGCCGGCTGGCCTTCCGGGAGTACCTGCGGCGGACGGAGGCCCAGCTCAGGGCGTTGCGCGGGCAGGGGGTCGAGATCCACCTGCGGGTGCTCGAACCGGCCGACTACGAGGACTACTGCGAGCTCCTCGGCCTCGACCCCGCGGGCGCGGCCGCGCGCGTCGCGTACGCGGCCGACCCGGAGCTGGCCGGTGAGCCCTTCGTCTACGCGGGGGAGCGGCTGACCGAGCTGCTCCCGGTGCTGGTCGACGACCACTGGTCCCGGGTGCGGATCACCGTCGCCGGCCGGGCGTTGCTGGACGCGATCGGCGAGGGGGCGGGCGGGCCGGCCCGGCTGGTCGAGGTGATGGCGTACGTCGCCGCCGTCCACCTGGCGCTGGCCGAGGGCGCCGGAGAGGGCCGTCACCTGCTGACCGTGCGCTGCCACGGGCCGGAGGACGGCGAGCAGCTGACCGCCGCCGCCGAGCTGGGGATCGTGGCCGGCCGGCTCGTCGAGGGCGGCCGGGAGGTGGAGGCGTTCTGCGTCACGGTGGCGGCGGGCGTGGCCGGGGGCGGTGCGGGCGGGCTGCTGCTGCACGGTGATCCGGCGGCGCCCGGCGGCCAGGCGGTGCGCGGCTGGGCCCTGGCCGACGGCCGGTTGCGGCCGATGTCCGCCCACGAGGTGTTCGACGCGCTCACCGACGACGTCGCGCGGGGGCTGCCCTTCCCGCCCGGGGCCGTGCCGCTGCCGGGCTTCGCCCTGCCCGCCTTCCCTGCGGAGGCGGCGCCGGGCGGGACGGCGCCGGGCGGGACGGCGCCGGGTGCTGCCGGGGTCGAGGAGGAGGGAGGTGGAGCGCCGGGCTGACCAGGCCGTTCGATCCTTCGTGTCCACCAAGCGGCGCCGAGGACTGTTCATCGACCGCCTGTTCGGGGAAGATTTCGGGGAAGATCAACAGCAGAGGCCGGCGGTGCCCCATGCCGCCGCCTCCGCCGCTCCGCCCTGAACCGTGCACCGCAGGTCCTCCCCGCGCACCGCCGGTCCGGCGAGCCCGACACCGAAAGGGGGGCGCATGAGCCGGATCGAGTTCAGCGCGGAGATCGCCGAGCTGCTCGGCAAGGTGCGCCGGCGTCCCACCGCGGGGTGGCCGTGGCGACCGGGGGAGAGCGTCCCCGCCGGGCTGTCGGTGAAGCAGTCCTGGGGCTGGCTGTTCGCGCCCGACGGCCGGGTGCTCACCCTGGTCAACCCCAAGGACGGCATCGTCTCGCTGCCCGGCGGCTCGCTGGAGCCCGAGGACGACGGGGACCCGGGCTCGGCCCTGGCCCGGGAGGCGGCCGAGGAGGCCCAGGCGGAGATCGGCGCGCCGTACTACCTCGGCTACCTCTACGACCGGGTGGGCTCGGCGAACGGCGGCCACGAGTGCGCGCGGGTCCGGATGGCCGCAGCGCTGCGGGCCGTCGGCCCCAGCCTGCCGGATCCGGCCTCCGGGCGGCACTACCGGCGGCTGCTCGTCGCCCCCGGCCTCGCGGTCGAGCTGCTCGGCTGGGGCGCGCCCGGCCTCCGGCAGGCCCGGGCGGCGGTGTCCGCGGGCGTCCGGTGGCTCGGCGTGCCCGGCGCCGCCAACGAGATGATCGAGGAGCTGCCGGTGGAGGGCTGCGAGGTCTTCCCCGGTGCGGCACTCCCGGCGGCGGGCAGGCCGCCCGCGGCGGACTCCGCCGGCAGCTCCGGCGCGGAGCTCACCCCGCCCGGCACGCGGCCCGGCCGCCCCGCGGCCCCCGACCGCCGGGCCGACCCGGACCGCCCCGCCGTCCATCAGCAGGGTGGCGGCGCGCCCCGTCCGGGAAGGACGTGAACCAGGTGCCGGACGCGCATCCGGGCGGGCTCCCCTGCCGCCGCCCTGGCCGGCGGTCCGCCGAACGGGTGACTCCTCCGGGCCTTGCCGGCCGCGCCGCCGGGGCTTGACCAGCGCACTTCCCGTTGCTCGTGGCGCAGTTCACTTCACCGTTGTCGGACCGACCGTCAATTGCCTTGGCATGAGCGCTTCCCGTGGTACCTACCGCCTGGTATCACATGTGTGACGCACGTCACTCCCTGGAGGTGTCATGCTGCGCCCCACTCGCTCCATGTCCGTCGCCGCCCTCGCGGTCCTCCTCACCCTGTCCACCCTCTTCACCGCCTCGTCCGCCCATGCGGCCGGCGTCAACTACGCCGCCCTGGGCGACTCCTACGCGTCCGGCACCGGTGCCGGCAGCTACACGAGCGAGAGCGGCAGCTGCAAGCGGAGCACCAACGCGTACGCGTATCTCTGGAAGAACGCGCACTCCCCGTCGTCCTTCTCCTTCGTCGCGTGTTCCGGCGCCCGGACCGGTGACGTGCTCAACAACCAGCTCTCGGTGCTGAACTCCGCGACGACGCTGATCAGCATCAGTGTCGGCGGCAACGACGCGGGCTTCGCCAGCACCATGCAGACCTGTGTGCTGGACTCCGAGAGTGCCTGCCTGAACGCCGTCGCCACCGCGAAGAACTACGCCAACAACACCCTGCCCGGTCAGCTCGACCAGGTGTACGCGGCCATCCACGCCAAGGCCCCCAACGCCCGGGTGGTCGTGCTGGGCTACCCCCACCTCTACAAGATCGGCGGGAGCTGCATCTTCGGCATCGGCGACACCAAGCGCGCTGCCATCAACAGTGCGGCCGATGTCCTGGACGGTGTCCTCGCCAAGCGCGCCGCGAACGCGGGCTTCGCCTTCGGCGACGTCCGGAGCATCTTCACCGAGCACGAGATCTGCGGCTCCAGCACCACCTGGCTGAACAGCACCACCCTGCCCGTCGACGAGAGCTACCACCCGAAGGCGGCCGGCCACTCCGGCGGCTACCTCCCGGTGTTCTCGGCCCAGGTCTAGCCCGACGGTCCGGCCCGGCCGGTACCGCCGGCCCGCCGGTACCCAGCGCCCGGCCGGCACCCAGCGCCCGCCGGTCCCCCACGCCGCCATCGGGGTGGGGGACCGGCGGGCGCGGCGTCTCCCCGGCGCCGCGTCATCGCCGCCGCGTCATCGGCGACGTCTCACCGTCGGGGCGGGAACGGGATGTCCGCGAGCACCGGCAGCAGTTCCGCCTCCTCGTGGGCCAGGTGGGCCTCCAGCGCGGCCGACAGGCGCGCCAGCTCCGCCCGGAACCGCTCCGGCTCGGCGGTCCCGAGGCCGGCGAGCAGCCGGACCAGCTCGGCCTTGATCCGGCCGACCGCACGGTGCTCCTCGCCCAGCCGGTCGAGCGTCGGCCGCAGCTGCGGGTGGCTGCGCGCCAGGGCGGGGAAGATCGCTCCGTCCTCCCCGGTGTGGTGGTGGGTCAGGCCTTCGCAGAGGGCCAGGCAGTGCTGCCGGATCTGCAGCCCCAGGCCCGGCGGCCGGCCGTCCCCGGCGCTACCGGTGCTCCCGGCGGCGAAGTGCGCCTCGGTCTCCGCCCGGACGTACCGGAGTTGGGAGCGCAGCCAGGTGTGCACCTCCAGCAGCTTGTCGGCGAGGTTCGCCACCTCGCGCGGCCCGCTCCCGGGGGCGTCGGCCCCGGGGTGTTCCAGCACCACCACCGGCAGCAGTCGCGCGGTGCGGGCCTGGTAGTCGCCGTAGCCCGGCGCCACCCGTACCACCGCCTCGAACAGCCGGCCCCGCCGGTCCCCTTCGGCCGGGACGGCGACCGCCTCGAACGTCTCCGGCCCGAGCTCCACCCGGACGACGGGGCGGGCGAGCAGATTGCGGTACCACTGCGGGTGGTCCGGCGCGCCGGCCGCCGAGGCGACGACCAGCAGCAGGCCGTCCGCCCGGACGTAGCCGAGCGGTACGGTGTGCTCCCGGCCGGAGCGGGCGCCGGTGGTGGTGAGCAGCAGGAGGTCGCCGCCCGAGAAGGGGCCGCCGACCCGTCCGGCGTTGGCGCGGAATTCCTCGATGATTGCTTGGTTGAAGGACATCGGCATACGCCTGTGGATTCTCCGAACACGACTACGGGGTGAAGGCCACGGGCGGCGCGGGCACGGTTACGCGCGGCTGCCGGCGGCCGCGCGTGCGGGCTCGCCGGAGCAGGCGGTGCGTCAGTAGTGCCGGGAGGTGGCGCGAGCGAGGCCGGAGGCCGGGCCCGCGAACGCCGTCGTGGCCGCTGACGTCAGATCAGGGAAGCGGAGTGGATACTCATCGCGCATCGTCCCTCGGTGAAGGGCGCTCGCTCGGCTGCCGGCCGGCCCACTGCTCTGTGGCCGGCGCCGCGCTGCACGCCACACATCACAACACCCCGCCCACCGCCTGTCAACGCGCGTGATCGGCGCGGCCCGGGCCGGCCGGCGGCCCCGTGACGGGGGCGGTGGGGGTCAGCACCGGTCGCGGACGTGGCGTTCGAAGTCGGCGAGGGCCCAGACCTGTTGGTCGGCCCAGACCTGGCCGGGGCCGAGCAGGGCGAGGTCGGCCGTGGTGAACTCGACCGACGACTCGGCGGGTTCGTCGGTCCGGACGTCGACGGAGAAGGACGCCCCGGTGGTGTCGAGCGGCGGGGGCGGGGTGCCGTCGGCCGTCCAGGCGGCAGGCGGGCGGTGGAGCGGGAAGGCGCCGGCCCGGTTGGTCCCCGGCGGCGGGGTCAGTTGCAGCGAGGAGTGGGTGGACGACTCGGAGACGGTGATGAAGTCGAACGCGGCCCGGTCGCAGCTGCGCAGCAGCACGATCGCTTCGCCGTTCGCGACGAGGATCCCGGTGATCCGCCGGTACGGTGCCGAGCAGCCGCCCAGCAGCGACAGCACGGCGGCGATCCCCAGCAACCCGCTCACCCCGCGCAGTGCGCGGCCTCCCCGTCGGTCCATGACGGCAAGTCTGGGCCTGGATCATTGCGCTCCGGCCACGGCGGGAACACGTGCGCGTACCGGTGGCCGGCGCACGGATGCTGCACCGCGGGGCCACGGAGGGGGAGGGTCGCAGGGCCGTTCCGCCGTTCCCCCCGGGAGCGGCGGAACGGCCCTGTCGGGCCGGGGCGGTCAGCCCAGGTAGGAGGCCAGGCCGGCGGGCTTGAGGCCGGCCGCGTCGGCGGCGGCGAGGGCGCGCTGGAGGTCGGTGGCGAGGGTGTCGGTCCAGTGCATCAGCACGACGTCACCGGGCGACAGGGTGCCCTCGTGCCAGATGTTGGAGGCGCCCCAGCTGAAGTCCGCGTCGGCGGTCAGGACGGTGCGCATGCCGCAGTTGGCGGCGGCCTGCAGGGTGTCCGCGTTCCAGGTGAAGTACGGGGGCCGGAAGACGGTCGGAGTGGTGCCGAAGGTCCTGGTCAGCGAGTCGCGGGCGTCGCAGATCTCGACCTGCTGCTCGGCGGGGGAGAGCGTGGTGAGGTCGGGGTGGGAGACGCTGTGGTCCTGGATCGACGAGCCGGGGACGGCGGTGACGCGCCGGAAGAAGTCGGGGTCGGTGGCGGCCGGCATCGGCAGCGGGAAGGCGGTGATCGGCAGCTGGTGGTCGGCGATGAACTTCTCCGCCTCGGGGGTGCGCTGCCAGCCGTCGTCCACGGTGAAGAAGACCACCTTGTCGCTGGTCGGCACCGAGGGGGCGGCGGTGGCGGGCGCGGGCGCCGGGCCGTCCACCCGGACGTCGTCGACGGCGAACGGGCCCTGCTGGTACCAGCCGTGCACGTAGAGCCGGACGGTGCGTGCGGTGGGGCCGGTGGTGAAGCGGGTGGTCAGCTGCTGCCAGCCGCCGTTGGTGCTCTGCGTCCAGGCGGGGGCGACGTCGCGGCCGGTGCCGGTGGCGCCCAGGTAGACGTAGTTGCCGCGGACCCAGGCCGAGGCGGTGTAGGTGGTGTTGGGCCGGACGGAGACGGTCTGGGCGCACTCGCCGTTGGAGTCGTCGTTCGCCGGGGTGACGGCGAGGGCGGAGCCGCCGGAGTGCGGGGCCGTGGTGGTGGCGGCCGCCTCGGCGGGCCCGCCGGTGCAGCGCCAGCCGGGGACGCTGCCCCAGTCGGCCAGTGCGGAGGCGGGGATCTCGAACCCGGGGTTGGTCGCCAGGTTGACGGCCGCGGCGGGGGTGCCGGTGGTGGGCGCCGGGTCGGCGGACGCCGGCGCGGCGAGACCGCAGACGGCGAGCAGCGCGCCGGCGGCCAGGGCGGAGAGCCGCGCGGCGCCGGTCGGCCGGGCGGTCGCGGGCAGGCGTGAGGACATGAACAACTGAGGACTCCTGCGTGGGGGCCGTGGGGGCCGTGGGGGCTGTGAGGGCCGTGCTCGGAAAGCGGAGGACGCCCGTGGGGTGGGCGGGTGGAACGGGGTGGAGCGCTCCCCGAGGGACGGGAGCCGTCGGCGTGCCGCACTCGGACCGTGGCAGAACAATGGACTGGACCACTCGGATCGTCAAGGGAACGGCGGGTTGACCGCGCGCCGCAGCCCGTGCCGCAAAAGGGACAAGACGCATCGTCAGGGGGCGTACAGCTCTTCGATGTCCTGCGCGTAGTACTCGGTGACGGCCGCCCGGCGGAGCTTCAGCGAGGGCGTGAGCAGCCCCTGGTCCATGCCGAACTCGCGGGGCAGCAGCCGGAAGGCCCGGATCGACTCGGCGCGGGACACCGCGGTGTTGGCGGCGGCCACCGCGCGCTGGATCTCGGCGTGCAGCTCCTCGTCGCCGAGCGCCGCCCAGGTGTCCAGCTGCTCGCGGCCGTGCGACTTCAGCCAGTGCGCCAGGGCCGCCGGGTCCAGCGTGATCAGCGCCGCCACGTACGGGCGGTCGTCGCCGACCACCAGGCACTGGGAGACCAGGTGGTGCGCCTGGACCCGCTCCTCCAGGGCGCCCGGGGCGAGGTTCTTGCCACTGCTGGTGACGATCAGGTCCTTCTTGCGGCCGGTGATGGAGAGGTACCCGTCCTCGTCCAGGCTGCCGAGGTCGCCGGTGCCGAACCAGCCGTCGTACAGCGTCTCGGCCGTGCAGCCGGGGTGGTTGAGGTAGCCGCCGAACACGCCGGGGCCGCGCACCCAGACCTCGCCGTCGTCGGCGATGGCCACCGTGGCGCCGGGCATCGGCCGGCCCACCGTGCCGATCTTCTGCCGGCCGGCCGGGTTGGCGGTGACCGCCGCGGCGGTCTCGGTGAGGCCGTAGCCCTCGTACAGGTTGAGGCCGATGCCGGTGAAGAAGAGGCCCACGTCCCGGTTCAGTGCGGAGCCGCCGCACATCACCCCGCGGACCCGACCGCCGAGCACCGCCCGCAGCCGTGGGTAGACCGTCCGCTCGTACGCGAGGTGGCGCAGCCGCAGTTTCGGGCCCGGCCCGGGGCCGTGGCCGAGCGCGCGCTGCTCGCGGGCGGCGGCCCACTCGACGGCCACCTGACGGGCCTGCTCGAAGAGTTCGGCCCGCCCGGCCTCCTCGGCGGCCCGCCGGGCCTGCTGGAAGATCTTCTCGAAGACGTACGGGACGAGGTGCAGGAAGGTCGGCCGGTAGGTGGCCAGGGCGGGCAGCAGGGCGTCGGTGGAGACCTCGGGGAGGTGCCCGATCCGGAAGCCGCCGCGCACCGCCGCGACCTGCACCATCCGGCCGTAGACGTGGGCGAGCGGGAGGAACAGCAGGGTGGAGGGCGGGCCGCCGCCGGTGTCCCGGAACTCCTCGGCCCAGCCGGCGAGCAGGGCGTCGGCCGCGCCGGCGAGGTTGGCGTGGCTGAGCAGGCAGCCCTTGGGCCGGCCGGTGGTGCCCGAGGTGTAGACGACGGTGGCGACGTTCTCCGGCGCGACGCCGAGCCGCTGGCGGTGGACGAGGGAGTCGGGCACCCCGCGGCCGTCCTCGGTGATCGCGGCGACACAGCCCCGGTCGAGCTGCCAGATGCCGGTGAGCTCCGGCAGCGCGTCGCAGACCGCGCCGACCGTCATGGCGTGGTCCTCGTCCTCGACCAGACAGGCCACGGCCTGGGTCTCGGCCAGGATCCAGCGGACCTGTTCGGGGGCCGCCGTCGGGTAGACCGGGACGCTGATCGCGCCGATCGACCAGAGTGCGTAGTCGAACAGCGTCCACTCGTAGCGGGTGCGGGACATCAGGGCCACCCGGTCGCCGTACCGGACCCCGCGGGTCAGCAGGCCCTTGGCGAGGGCCAGCACCTCGTCGCGGAAGGCCGCCGCGGTGACGTCGTGCCACTCCTGGCCGGTGGCGTCCGGGCGGGCCAACTGGACCAGGCCGGGTGTGCGTTCGGCGGCGTCGTACAGCGAGTCGGCCAGACCGCCGGTGACCGGGGGACCGGCCGGGGCGGGGGAGCTGAACTCGCGCACACTGCCCCCGATCCCGTTTGCGGCCCCTGCCTGCCGGGCCCGTTCGGGCGTCCGGCTCGGCGGCACGCTGACCGGTCGGGCAGGTGGAGCGAAACTATCGGATCGGTCTGTCACTGCCCAGGGTTGTGACCGTGACGCGACGAGATCGGCACCGGTCCGTAGGGAAAGTGCCGTGACGGCCGGGGCGCGGGGTGGGGGGCGAGGGGGTGAATCCGGGATGTTCGGGACGATCCGGACAGGACGGGGTTCCGATCCGGGGGTGGCGCGGATCCGTCCGCAGTCCCGTTGCGGTCGGGTCACAGCCACGTCCGGGCGCGGTCCGGGCATGATCGCGGGCGTGATCCGGGCGTGATCGGGATTGGCGGCAGAGAGGACGGGTTCGACCCTCGAACGAGTGGTCAGGGCGTAGTAGGCTCTCGCAGACCTGCGGCCGGGGCCCCGGCCCGGACCGTTGGTTTGCCGTCCACCCACGCGGTCGGCGACTGCCCGTCCGCCCGACCGACCAGTCAGGTGCCCGACCGCCCGACCCCCGCCCGACCTCCTGTCCGACCGCCCGGCCGCCCCGCGGGCTTCGAGCCTTCCGGCGCCCGTCGAAGCCCCCGTCCCCCGCTCGAACCGCTCCCCGTCCGCGCCTGGCACTTCCCCGACCGAGGACTCCATGCGTCTGCGCAGCAGCTCGATCCGCGCGAAGATCATCGCGCTGCTCCTGGTGCCCATCGTCGCGCTCACCGCCCTGTGGGCCTACGCGACGCTCGCCACCACCGGAGACGTCTGGAGCCAGCTGGAGGTCAGCAGTACGTACAAGGAGTTCGGCAGGCCGGTCGACCAGTACGCGTACGACCTGCAGAACGAGCGCCGGGCCGCCGTCAAGCGGCTGGCCGACCCGTCCTCGCGGGCCGCCCGGGACGCCTTCGAGCACGCGCAGGCCGTCACCGACCAGGACCTCGGCGTCCTGCGGCAGAAGAAGGACTCGGGCGGCGGCAAGCTCGACTCCGCGCAGCGCGGCCGCTACGTGCAGATCCTCGCCGCCGCCGACCAGCTGACCCCGTTGCGCGGCCAGATCAACCGCGCGGCGCTCAACTGGGAGTTCGCCCTCGACCAGTACAGCGACCTGGTCAAGCCCACCTTCGGCTTCCGGTCCGCCTTCGTCGCCCGGCAGAGCGGCCAACTGCCCCGCCAGGGCACGATCCTGATCGAGCTGGCACGCGCCCGCGAGTACCTCTCGCAGGAGGACGCGGCGATGGAGGGGCTGCGGACGGCCACCGGCCGGCCGACCTCCGAGCAGTACCAGACCGCGATGGACGCCCTGCACAACCAGCAGGCCCTGTTCACCGTCTACATCGCCGAGCTCGAACCGGCCGACCAGAGCGACTACATCGCCCTGCGGGGCGGCGAGGCCTGGGCCGCGCTGGCCCGCGCCGAGGCCGACTTCGTCGGCGCGGGCGGGCCCGACCGGGTGGTCCAGGCGATCAACGGCGACTCCTGGCGCGAGACGGCCGACCGCGCGCTGGGCGACCTCGCCGCGATCAACTCCCGGCTGGCCGTGACGATCGGCGACCGCGAGCAGTCCTACGCGATGGGCCTGCTCTGGCGCGGCGGCATCGCGGGTGTGATCGGCCTGATCGCCGTCGTGCTCTCGATCGTGATCTCCTACCGGATCGGCCGCGGGCTGGCCCGCGAGCTGATCGGCCTGCGCAACGCGGCCAACGAGCTGGCCGGCACCCGGCTGCCCTCCGTCATGCTGCGGCTGCGCAAGGGCGAGGCGGTGGACGTCGCGACCGAGGCGCCGGAGCTGGAGTTCGGGCCGGCCGAGGTCGGCCAGGTCGGCCGGGCGATCAACGCCGTGCAGCGGGCCGCCGTCGAGGCCGCCGTCGAACAGGCCGAGCTGCGGCGCGGCGTCTCGGCGGTCTTCGTCAACCTGGCCCGGCGCAGCCAGGTGCTGCTGCACCGCCAGCTGACCCTGCTGGACACCATGGAGCGCCGCACCGAGGACCCGGCCGAGCTGGAGGACCTCTTCAAGGTCGACCACCTCACCACCCGCATGCGCCGCCACGCCGAGGGCCTGATCATCCTGGCCGGCGGCTCGCCCGGCCGGGCCTGGCGCAAGCCGGTGCGGATGGTGGACGTCGTCCGCGCCGCCGTCGGCGAGGTGGAGGACTACGCCCGGGTGACCGTCCGGCCGTTCCCCGGTACCGGGCTGCTGGGCAGCGCCGTCGCGGACGTCACCCACCTGGTGGCCGAACTGGTGGAGAACGCCGCGGTGTTCTCCCCGCCCAACACCCAGGTGACCGTCCAGGGCGAGGTGGTGGCGCACGGCTTCGCCCTGGAGATCGACGACCGCGGTCTCGGGCTCGGCGAGCAGGCCACCGCCGAGATCAACGAACGACTCGCCGTGGAGCAGGAGTTCGACCTCGCCGACACCGACCGGCTCGGCCTGTTCGTGGTCAGCCGGCTGGCCCGCCGGCACGGCATCCGCGTCCACCTGAGGCCCTCGCCGTACGGGGGGACGACCGCGGTGGTGCTGATCCCGCGCGAGCTGCTGGCGGAGGCGCCGGACGGGCTGCCGGAGCCGGCCGGCGGGGCGGGCGCGGCGGCCGGGGCCGGGCGGCGGCCGGTGGCCGTGCGCAAGGGCCAGCGGGACTTGGTCGCCGTGCCGGCGCTGAGCGGCGAGAGCGGCCAGGACGCGCCCGCCGGTGACGCCACCACCGGCAGCGGTCCGGACGGCCGCCGGGCGGGGGCCACCGGAGCCGGCCAGGGCGGCCGCCACCGGGTGAGCGGCGGGCCGCGGCCGTCGGCGCCCGAGCCGGCCCGCACCCCGGGCGGACTGCCGCGGCGCTCCCGCACCAAGGGCGGGCCGGTGCTGGTGCCGAGCCCCGCCGACGAGACCTCCCCGGGCACCGGCCGGCACCGCCGCGAGGAGCTTGCGGCGGCGGCCGCCGCCGCGCAGGGCTCCGCGCCGGTGGACACCGGCAAGGCGGCCGCAGCGACGGCGGCCACGGCGCCCGCGGCCGCGACCACGGCCGGCACCGGAGCCCTGCCGCGCCGGATCCGCCAGGCGAGCCTCGCCCCGCAGCTGCGCGAACGCGCCACCCAGGACGCCGAGGCCGGCAACGGCCGGAGCGCCGACAGCGAGCCCGTCCGGGAGCGCTCGCCGGAGGAGGCCCGCGCCGCCTTCGCGTCGTTCCAGCGCGGCTTCACCCGGGGGCGCGGCGCCACCGCCCCGGCGGCCCCGGCCGCCAGGCCCACCGCCGTGCCCACCTGGCTGCCGCCGGACCCGGCCCGCCGGGCGATCGCCCCGGCCCCCGCGCAGGCGGCGCTGCCCGCCCCGCCCGCCAGTGGCTCGGCCCCGCTCGCCCGGCGCGTGCCGTCCGCACCGCCGGCGCCGCGCTTCGCCCGGGGCCCGCTGCCGGCGCCCGTGACACCCGCAACACCGGCATCATCCGCACCACCGTCCGTGTTCTCCCCACCCTCACGCTCACCCACGGCAGTACCGGCATCGCCCGCACCGCCCGCACCACCCGCTCCAGCGGAAGGAACTGATTCATGACCACTTCGACGCAGTCGGCCGGAGACCTCAACTGGCTCCTGGACGACCTCGTGGGACGCGTCGCGGCGCTGCGGCACGCGGTGATCCTCTCCAGCGACGGGCTGGCCACCGGCGCCTCCCGGGGCCTGGAGCGCGAGGACGCCGAGCACCTGGCCGCCGTGGCGGCCGGATTCCACAGCCTGGCCAAGGGCGCGGGCGGCCACTTCAAGGTCGGCGGCGTCCGCCAGACCATGGTGGAGCTGGACGAGGCGTTCCTCTTCATCACCGCGGCCGGCGACGGCAGCTGCCTGGCGGTCCTCAGCGAGGCCGAGGCCGACATCGGCCAGATCGCCTACGAGATGGCCCTGCTGGTCAAGCGGGTCGGCGAGCACCTGGCGGCCGAGCCGCGCACCGAAGCCGCCCCGCCGGGGAGATGAGCGGCCCGATGGCGGACCCGATGGCGGCGGAGGAGCCGGAGCTCGAACCGGACGACCCGGGCGGGGACGAGCCCGGGATCGACCTGTTCGAGCCGCGAACCCCGGTCGACGACCGGTGGTTCGACGACGAGGCCGGGCCGGTGGTGCGGCTGTACTCGATGACCCGGGGCCGTACCCGGCCGGTCGAGGACGGCCTGTTCGACCTGATCTCGCTGATCACCGCCGCCGACCCCGCCCCGGACGCGGGAGCCGTACCCGCGCACGTGCTCGACCCGGAGCACCAGACCATCCTGGCCTGGTGCCGCCGGGAGCCGCTGTCCGTCGCCGAACTCGGCTCCTACACCGACCTCCCGGTCAGCGTGGTCCGGGTGCTGCTCGGCGACCTCTACGACGCCGAACTGATCAGCGTCACCCGACCCGTTCCGCTCGCCGAGCTCCCGGACGAGCGCCTGCTGCGAGACGTGATCAATGGACTCCGTGCGCTCTGACCACCACGAGAACGCCGCCCCCGGCGCCGCCGCCGGCCGGGGCGCCGCGGCCGGCTCCGCCACCGACCCGCGGTGGCGCGGCGGCCCGGGCGTCGCCGTGAAGATCCTGGTCGCGGGTGGCTTCGGGGCGGGCAAGACCACCCTGGTCGGCTCGGTGAGCGAGATCCGCCCGCTGCGTACCGAGGAGGAGCTGAGCGAGCTCGGCCGCCCGGTGGACGACACCTCGGGCGTGGAGACCAAGCGCACCACCACGGTGGCGATGGACTTCGGCCGGATCGACCTGCGGCCCGGGCTCGCGCTCTACCTGTTCGGCACGCCGGGCCAGGACCGGTTCTGGTTCGTCTGGGACGAGCTGGCCCGCGGCGCGCTCGGCGCGGTGGTCCTCGCCGACACCCGGCGACTGGCGGACTGCTTCCCGTCGGTCGACTTCTTCGAGCAGCGCGGTATCCCGTTCGTGGTGGCGGTGAACTGCTTCGAGGGGACGGAGGCCTTCGCGCCCGAGGAGGTCCGGGAGGCGCTCGACCTGGACCCGGGGATCCCGGTGCTGCTCTGTGACGCGCGCCGGCGCGAGGACGGCAAGGAGCTGCTGGTCACGCTGGTCGAGCATGCCGCCGAGCGTCGGCGCGGGGCCCCGGCACGGGTCTGAGCGGTCGTTCGGAACCGCCCCGACCTGGCCTTCGAGGTGCGCCGTCTCATTGTGAGGTCCGCATTCCGGACGTTCGATGTCCGGGAGGTTGCCTTGATTGGCTCGGCGTGGAAGGCTCTGTGAACGGAAGGCCGCCCGGCCCTGCTGTCGGGCGCCTCGGAACACCTGAAGGGCCCCGGAACCGGGTGCCCGACAGCGGCGCCACGGCAACGAGGGCCGGCAACGAGGCCAGTAGTGAGGGGGAGGTGCAGTACCGTGACGATCGACCAGCGCCGCGCAGCCGCCGCGCACGCCCCTGCTCCGCCCACGCCGGCCCTGACGGTCCGCCGGTACATCGACCACGCGCTGACCTGCAGCGCCTGCTGTCGGTGACGCACCCGACCGTCCCCGCCCCTTCGACGGATCCCCTGGCCGGTCTCACCCGCCGCGCCGTTCCCGGCCCTCCCGCCGCCCTCGCGGCCGGATGCTGACGATCCGTCAACTCGTCGACCAGGCACCGCCGGACGCCCCGTCCGGGGCATTGCCGTCGCCCGGACCCGCTTCGCGGAGAGCACCAGTGAACCTCGCCCGCTCCACCCCCGTCCCACCTGTCGTCGCCACCGGTGGCAGAGCCGCCGCCGATACTGTCCGCGTGACGGGGGCGACACACCGCGTGCGGTGCAACAGTCCGTTCACATGGTTGAATGGGCGCATGAACAACGTCGTGGACAGCAGCCGAGGTCGCTCCGACCTTGAGCCGTTCTGGCCGTCCCGGCAGCCGCACCTGTTCGACCAGACGTGTCCGGGTTCGCCCAGCGCGTCCCGGCACTCCGCCCGCTGACCTCGAATCAGCCCCCGGCAGCAACGCCCGGTCGACGCGCAGACGACTCCACCCCGTCCGTCACGCGCGAAATGAGCGGCACCATGTCTTCTTCCACGGCCACCCTTCCCCTGCCCGCCGCGACCCCGCACCTGCGCGCGGTCCGCTCCCTCCCCTCCACCGCCACTGCCGCCGTCGCCGAGCGATGGCACGGCCAGCAGCAGGCCGGCCCGCAGTCCGCCCCGGCCCCGCACCCGTCCGCCCAGCACGCCGCCGCCCCGCACCCGTCGGCCGCGCAGGCGCCCGTCGCGGCTCCGCAGGGCGGTCAGGCCCTCCAGGCACCGCAGGCCCTGCTCGCCGCACTGCCCGAGGGGGCCACCGTGGTGGCGGCCCTTCCGCAGGGTGCGCTGCCGCAGGGTCTGCTCGCCCAGTACAGTGCGCAGTTCGGCGCAGCGGCCGGTCACCCGATGGTCGGGTACCTGGTGCTGGTGCCCGCCGAGGCTGCGGTGACTCCGGCCAACTCGTCCGCCGGCCAGGCCGTTTCGGTTCGTCCCACCGGTGTTGCCGGTACGCCCGGCGCCGCAGCTGCCGTCGGTCACATCGTGGCGGCACCGGCCGCCGGTCCGGCCGGTGCCCGCCCGGTGCGGCCCGCCGGACGCGGCATCACCGTGGACGTGGAGCGTCGGAACGCCTACGTCGACGGGCGGCTGCTCGACCTCACGTACCTGGAGTTCGAGCTGCTGGCGCACCTGACCGAGCACCCGCAGCGGGTGCACACCCGGGACCACCTGGTCTCCGCCGTCTGGGGCTACGGCCACGTCGGCGACGGCCGCACGGTGGACGTCCACGTGGCGCGACTGCGTCGCAAGCTCGGATCGGCCTACCGGGACAGCATCGTGACGGTCCGTCGGGTCGGCTACAAGTACACCCCGGTGGTGTGATCACCGGTACGGACCGGGGCTGAACGCCGGCTTCGGCCGGGGTGCGGCCGCGGCGCGGTGGCTTCAACCTGCCGGTGCGGGCCGGGCGTTCACTGCGAACGCCCGGCCCGCACCGGCGTTCGCGCCCAGCTGCCTTGCGGCGCAGGCGTGTTGGCATTGCTCGTCCGGCTGTGGGCGCGGTCCGGGGGTCTCGTGCTTCGGCTCCGGGCGCTTCGGACGTCCGGGTGCTGCTCAGGCCCGCTGGTCCGGCGGCAGCAGCAGGACGGCGAGTGCGTTCGCGCAGGTCCGCGCGTGTCCGAGGAACCAGTCCAGCCGATCGTCCGTGAGGTGCGCCGGCGTCGAGCGCACGGCGAGGGCGAACCGGGCCTGCCCGGAGCCGTCCAGCACCGGGACGGCGACGGTGCGGACGCCGGCGGCCGACTCGCCGTCGTTGAGGGCGTGACCCGCGGCCCGGACCTTGACCAACTCCTCGGCCAACAGGTCCGGTTCGGTGATCGTCCGGTCGGTGAACGGCTGGAGCGGGCCGATCGCCGCCGCGCCCGAGTCACCCGGGCGCGGCCAGGCCAGCAGTACCTTGCCCAGGGCCGTCGAGTGCAGTGGCCGGCGGAGCCCGAGCCCGGTGTCCGGGCGGACGGAGGCGCCGACCAGGATCACCGCGTGCGAGCCGCTGCGGATGGCGAGGTCGGCGGTGGCGCCGGTGCGCCGGGAGAGCAGGTCGAGCTCGGGAGCGGCGAGGTGCAGGCCCCGCTGATGGAAGCTGAGTTGGCCGAGTTCGGCCACGGCCGGGCCGAGCCGGTACCGGGCGGTCTGCTCGTCCTGCTCCAGGAAGGCGGCGCTGACCAGGGTGCGGGCCAGCCGGTGCGCGGTGGAGACCGACAGGCCCAGCCGGCGGGCGAGGTCCGAGGCGCTCAGGTCGGGGCCGTTGTCGTGGAAACAGTGCAGCAGTCCGAGTGCCCGCTGGACGGCCTGCGCGCCGGCCGGCGGGCTCTGGACGGCGGTTGCGGCCTCGGCCATGGCACCTCGCGTTCTGTCCGGCGCTCCGGTGCGATCACCGAAGTCGGTTCCAGACTATGGCAGCTGATGCTTCCCGATTGTGTCGGTGACGTTGCAATGGAGTGGCATTCATGAACAATGATCCCACCATGTGGCAAAGGCTTGCCTCGCGCTCCGTTGCCGTGGAACGCTCGGCACATCGCACCGGACAGTCCCGCCCGGAGCACCCCCTCCGGACCGTCCGTGTCCGGTTCGCCGATGGCCCGCCGACGGGTCGCACCGCAGGAAGGAGCAGCATCGTGACAACCCACCGATGCCCGGCCCCCTGCGTCTGTTGTCGCTGACGCGCTCCCGCGCCCTTCCGGACCCCCCGAATCACCCCCGACGTCCCACGTCCGTGCCCGCGCCCCGCCGCGCCCGCGCACACCCAGCCGCAGAGGAACCCCGCCACCGTGCCCAGCCACACCCCCGCCGCCGTCCAGGCGTCCCCCGACACCCCGGACACCCTCTGGTTCACCCGCTGCCCCGTCCCCACCGCCACCGGCATAGCCGCCGACCAGGGCCGGTTCGCGCGGGAGTTCGCCGCCGACGGCATCACCGTGCGCTCGCTCCAGGACGCGCCGCCGGATGTGGCGGCAGACCACCACTACACCCACGCGCTCACCGGCCTCTTCCGCGAGGGCGGCAACGTGCCGGCGCTCTGGGCCCGTTCGCGCGGCGAGCGGACCCGGCTGATCGGCCTCACCTGGATCGAGGAGCGGCAGGTCGTCCTGGTCCGGGCCGGCAGCGGGATCACCGAGCCCGGGCAGCTGCGCGGGCTGCGCCTGGCCGTCCCACGCCATGGGATCGGCATCGACTTCTGGCGGGCGATGGCGCTGGCCGGCCTGCACGGTGCGCTCTCGCTCGCCGGGCTGACCCTGGACGACGCCGAGCTGGTCGACGTCCCCGCGCTGCCCGGGAGCGGGCAGTGGGCGGCGGAGCTGGCCGCCCTGCGCGACGGCGCCGTGGACGCCGTGTACGTCAAGGGTGCGCTGGCCGTCGAGGCCGCCCGCCGGGTCGGTGCCGAGGTCGCCGTCGAGCTGGACACGGCGCCGGACCGCCGCGCCCGGGTGAACAACGGCACGCCCCGCCCGGTCACCGTCCACCAGCGGCTCCTGGACGAGCATCCTGACCTGGTGACCCGCTTCCTCGCCGTCCTGCTGGAGGCCGCCGACTGGGCGGCCGAGCACCCCGCCGAGGTGGGCCGGATCCTCCAGGCCGAGACCGGGGCCGGCGCCGAGGGCGTCGCAGGCGCGTACGCGGCCGGAAGCCACCGCACCCTGCACCTCGACCTCTCCGAGGAACGTCTGGACCTGCTCGCGCAGCAGGAGCGCTTCCTGCGCCGCCACGGCTTCCTCGCCGCCCCCGTGGACGTCCGCGGCTGGGCCGACCCGGAGCCGCTCCGCGCCGCCCGCGAGCTGCTCGAACACCGCCGCCGGTCCGCGGCGGGCGAGCAGCCGGTGGCCGGGGGCTGACGGCCGGTGCCGGACGCTCGACAGCCGACAGCTGCGCCCGGCCCACCACTCCCGATCCCCCCGCGCCCCCTGCCGCCCTGCCCGGGCCGCCCCGCCCCCCGAACCACCTTGGAGTGCACCGTGAAGACCCCTCGCCTCGCCCTTGCCGCCACCGCCCTGCTCGCCACCACCACCCTGGCCGCCTGCGGCTCGTCCGCCGACGGGGCGAAGGCCTCCGCCGACGGCGGCGGCAAGGCCGACGTCGTGCTGCGCCTGCCCGACCCGGGCAACAACGGCTTCCTCGCGCTCGGCAAGAAGGACGGCTCGCTCGACAGGGCCCTGGCCGCCGTCCACGCCAAGGCGGCCTGGACCGGGAGCGCCGGCCCGTTCGCGCCCGCCGCCCAGGCGCTCTCCGCGGACCAGCTCGACGTCGCCCAGGGCTCGATCACCTCCGCCGTCGCCGCGCTCGCCCAGAAGCCCGGCTTCAAGCTGTTCGCGCAGACCGCCCCCGACGGCGTCGGCGAGGGCATCCTGGTGAAGAACGACTCGCCCATCAAGTCGGTCCAGGACCTCGTCGGCAAGAAGGTGGCCGTCTCCCAGGGCGGCACCAGCGAGTACCTCCTGCTGAAGGCGCTGGCGAAGAACAACGTCCCGGCCGACCAGGTCGAGCGGGTCTACCTGCGCGCCGACCAGACCTCGGGCGTCTTCAACTCCGGCCAGGTGGACGCCTGGGCGACCTGGAACACCTTCTCCACCCCGTCGATCGCCAACTCCGGCGCGCACTTCCTGGCCAACGGCAAGGAGGTCGGCTCCGACAACTACGCGGTCTGGGCGGTCCGCAACGGCTTCGCCGAGAAGTACCCGGCGGTGGTCAAGGCCTTCTACAGCTACCTGCACGAGAACGGTCTCAAGGAGAAGGCCGACCCGGCCGCCTACCTGAACGTCTTCACCGACTCGGGCCCGACCGCGGTCACCCCGGCGGAGAAGGACGTCGCGATCGGCGTCAGCAAGCAGCTCGCCACCGCCGACGTGATCACCGAGGCCGACATCACCCGCTTCGGCACGGTCGCGCAGTTCTTCGCCGACCAGAAGGTCACCAAGCAGCTGGTCGACGTGAAGCCCTACCTGATCGCCATCGACTCGTTCGCCGGCGGCGCCAAGTGAGCACTGCGACGGGGAACCCCCGGGCCGCGGCCGAGGCTCCGCCGGGAGCCGCAGCCGCAGCCGCAGCCGCAGCCGCAGCCGGCGCCGAGGGCGGCACTGGTGCCGACGGCGGCCGGGCCGACGACGGCACCGCGGCCGCGCTCGAAGCCGGCCTGGTCGCCCCGCGGACCAGGCTGCCCGCGCCCCGCCCGCGCGCCCTCGCCGTCACGCTGCGCACCCTCGGTCCGCTCGTGCTGCTCGGCGGCTGGGCGCTGGCCTCCGCGACCGGCGCCCTCACCCAGGACGTGCTCGCCTCGCCGGCCCAGGTGGCCGAGGCGGTCGGCGAGCTCTGGGGCAACGGCCAGCTTGCCGACGCGCTGACCGTCTCGCTCACCAGGGCCGGCCTCGGCCTGCTGTTCGGGGCGAGCGTGGGCCTGGTGCTGGGTGTGGTCACCGGCTTCTTCCGGCTCGGCGAGGAGCTGCTCGACTCCGCGATCCAGGTGCTGCGCACGGTGCCGTTCCTGGCACTGGTGCCGCTGTTCATGGTCTGGTTCGGCATCACCGAGACGGCGAAGATCGCCCTGATCGGCGTCGCGACCAGCTTCCCGATGTACGTGTCCACCTCCGGCGGCGTGCGCAACACCGACCGCAAGCTGATCGAGGCGATGCGCAGCTTCGGCCTCGGCCGCTGGGCGATCGTCCGCACCGTGGTGCTGCCGGGGGCACTGCCCTCGCTCCTTTCCGGCCTGCGGCTGTCCATGACGCTCAGTGTGATCGCCCTGATCGCCGCCGAGGAGATCAACTCCACCGAGGGCATCGGGTACTTGATGGCCCAGGCGCAGAACTTCTCGCGCACCGACATCCTCGCCGTCTGCATCCTGATCTACGGGCTGCTGGGCCTCACCGCCGACGGTGTCGTCCGGCTCCTGGAGCGCTTCCTGATGCCCTGGCGCAAGGCCACCCAAGGAGCGGCCCGATGACCACCCCGACCATCCATGACCGGACCACCCACGACCGGACCGCTGCCGCGGCGACCCCGGCCGCGGGGACCCCAGCCGCGGAGACTCCCGCCGTCCACCTGCGCGGACTGCGCCGGGTCTTCGGCTCCCGGGCCGTCCTCGACGGCGTCGACCTCTCCATCGCCCGGGGCGAGTTCGTGGCCCTGCTCGGTGCCAGCGGCACCGGAAAGACCACCCTGCTGCGCATCCTCGGCGCCCTGGACAGGGCCGACGGCGGCACCGTCCTCGTCCCGCCGGTCCGCACCGTGGTGTTCCAGGAGCCCCGGCTGGTCCCCTCCAAGCGGGTGCTCGCCAACGTCACCGTCGGCCTGCCGCGCGGCGCCGCCACCCGGGAGACGGGGCTGCGGGCGCTGGCGGAAGTCGGGCTGGAGAAGCACGCCGAGGCGTGGCCGGCCACCCTGTCCGGTGGCGAGGCGCAGCGGGTCGCGCTTGCCCGGGCCCTTGTCCGGGAGCCTCAACTGCTGCTGCTGGACGAGCCGTTCGCCGCGCTGGACGCGCTGACCCGGCTGCGCATGCAGGACCTGGTGGGCGACCTCGTCCGCCGCCACCGCCCGGCCGTCCTGCTGGTCACCCACGACGTGGAGGAGGCCGTCCGGCTCGCCGACCGCGTGGCCGTCCTGCGGGACGGCAAGCTGGTCCGCGACGAACGCGTCACCGTCGACCACCCGCGCGACCCGGCGGACCCGGCCTTCGCCGAGCTGCGCCGCGGCCTGCTCGCCGACCTCGGCGTCCACTGAGCATCCGTCGCACTGAGCACCTGCTCCACTGAGCACCCGTTCCACTGGGCATCCGCTTCACCGTGGCCCCCACCATCACTGCACCGCACTGGAGTTCACCATGGCCATCACCCTCGGCGTCCACGCCAGCAACCCGTCGCTCTACTACCTCTCCCGGCTGGACTACCTGAACGAGGAGCTGGCCGCGCTCGGTGAGACCGGTGCGTTCCACCACTACGCCGACGGCACCCGGACCGGCGCGCTGCTGGCGGACGGCACCATCGACTTCGGCGGCACCGGCTCGACCCCGCCCGTCACCGCGCAGGCGGCCGGCCACGACCTGGTGTACGCGGCGGTCTCCGCGCCCCGCCCGGACCACGGTGCGCTGCTGGTGCGCGCCGACGGCCCGGTGCAGTCCGTGGCCGACCTGAAGGGCGGGACGGTCGTGCTGGGCGTCGGCTCCTGGCAGACCCACCTGCTGGCCAAGGCCCTGCACGCCGAGGGCCTCTCCTACGCGACCGACATCACGCCGGTCCGCCCCGCCGTCGACGAGGACCAGGCGCAGCGGCTTCGCGACGGTGAGATCGCCGGATGGATCGCGCAGGGTGCCGAGCTGGCGGCGGCGCGGCGCGGCGGGGAGTTCCGCGAGCTGATCCGGACCGGCGACGTCATCACCGACCGCTCGGTGTTCTTCACCCGCCGGGACTTCGCCACCGGCCGGCCGGAGGTGGTGGCCGCGATCGGCGCCGCGCTGCGCCGGGCGGACGCCTGGGTGGCAGCCCACCTGTCCGAGGCGGCCACGATCGCCGCGGGCGACCTGGGCGGCGCGGCCGAGGACTGGGAGGCGGCGCTGGGTGCACTGCCGTGGCGGCTGGAGCCCGCGACGGCCGGGTTCGTCGCCGAGCAGCAGGAGGCGGCGGACATCTTCCACGAGGTCGGCTTCATCGACCGTGCGGTGACCGTTGCCGATGCCCATCTGCCCGCCCTGGAGGCCCCGGTGGCCGCCGCGCTCGCCAAGGCGGTCTGATCCGATGGCCTCCGAAGTCCTCTGGTACATCATCCCGCGCGAGGGCCACTACCCGTGGGAGCCGGCCGGCCGGCGTCCGGTAGACCTCCGCTATCTGCAGCAACTCGCGGGCAGCGTCGAGCGGCTGGGCTACACCGGTGCGCTGCTGGCGACGGACCTCTACGACGTCTGGGATCTCGGCAACGCGCTCGCCGCCGCGACCACCCCGGCCTTCAAGCCGCTGCTGGCCGTCCACCCGGGCCTGATCTCGCCCACCCTGCTGGCCAAGATGGCGTTGAGCTTCGACCATCTGCACGGCGGCCGGCTGCGCTTCAACGTGGTGAACGGGTCGACCGCGCAGCTGCGCGAGTACGGTCTGGACGTCGAGCACGACGACCGGTACCGGCTCAGCGCCGAGTACTGGTCGCTCGTCAAGCGCCTGACCTCCGGCGAAGTCTTCGACCACAAGGGCGAGTTCTACGACCTGAAGAACGCCGGCGCGAGTCTGCGCGAGCTGACCCCGGTCCAGCCGGGTGGCATTCCGCTCTGGTTCGGCGGGAGTTCGGCGGCCGGTATCGAGATGGCGGCCGAGCACGTGGACGTCTACCTGACCTGGGGCGAGCCGCCGCACCTGCTCAAGGAGAAGCTCGACCTGGTCCGCGCGCGGGCGGCCGCGTACGGGCGCAGCCTGCGGATCGGGCTGCGGCTGCACCTGATCGTCCGTGACACCGAGGCGGAGGCCTGGGCCGCCGCCGACCGGCTGCTCGACGTCACCAGCGAGGCGACGTACGCCCGCCAGCTCGGCGGTGCCAAGGGCGAGGACGGGGTCGGCTGGCAGCGGCAGTTCCGCCAGCACGGCGGCAAGGTCCCTGCCCGGGCTCGGGAGTTGGAGAGCTACCCGAACCTCTGGCCGGGGATGAGCCTGTTCCGTCCCGGACCGGGTACCGCGGTGGTCGGCTCCACCGCCCAGGTGATCGAGCGGCTCCAGGAGTTCGAGTCGCTCGGCGTGGACACCTTCATCCTGTCCGGCAATCCGCTGCTGGAGGAGGCCCACCGGGTCGCCGAGACGGTGCTACCCGCGCTGGGCGTCAACCGCCGCTAGCGTGTGGGGCAGAGCGCCCGGCAGGACGGGGAACGGCAGGGGCGAGGTGAGCGCCAACT
The DNA here is from genome assembly GCF_045208415.1 of Kitasatospora sp. NBC_01560. Lineage (NCBI taxonomy): Bacteria > Bacillati > Actinomycetota > Actinomycetes > Kitasatosporales > Streptomycetaceae > Kitasatospora > Kitasatospora sp. NBC_01560. Next base: position 7,759,925 of record NZ_CP109364.1, read on the forward strand.
GCCGGGCGAAGCGGGCCAGGGCGCGAAGGAGGATCGTCCGCACGGGGACTCCCGGGGTTCGAAGGACGTGTGCGGACGGTACAACGCCCGGCGGCCCGGCAGGTCACGGCCGGCCCCCGCCGCCACGCCTTCCGCCGCCACTGCGGCCGGTCCGCGGGCGGCGCGTGGGGGTGGACCGGTCTCCCCGGTCCCACCCCACGCGGCCCCGGCGCCGCGCCCGGTGCTCAGCGGCTCAGCGCGTCGATCTCCGCGAGCTCCTCGGCGGTCAGCGGGCCGCCGTTCAGCGCGTCGATGTTCTGGTCCAGCTGCTTGACGCTGCTGGCGCCGATGATCACCGACACCACCCGCTCGTCGCGCAGCACCCAGGACAGCGCCAGCTGGGCGAGGGTCTGCCCGCGCCGCTCGGCCACCTTGTTCAGGGCCCGCAGCTGCTCAAGCTTCGCGCCGGTCAGCGCCTCCTCCTTGAGGAAGTGGCCGACCGACATCCGCGAGCCCTCCGGCACCTCGCCGGAGAGGTAGCGGTCGGTCAGCAGGCCCTGGGCGAGCGGCGAGTAGGCGATCAGGCTGGTCCGCGTCTCGCCGACCGCGTCGAGGACGTCGTCCTCCACGTACCGGTTGAGGATCGAGTACGCGGACTGGTTCATCAGCACCGGCGTGCCCAGGTCGCGGAGGATCGCCGCCGCCTCCCGGTGCTGCGCGGCCGGGTAGTTGGAGATGCCCGCGTACAGGGCCCTGCCCGAGCGCACCGCCGAGTCCAGCGCGCCCATCGTCTCCTCCAGCGGAGTGTCCGGGTCGTGGCGGTGCGAGTAGAAGACGTCGACGTAGTCCAGGCCCATCCGGTCCAGCGACTGGTCCAGGCTGGCCAGCAGGTACTTGCGGCTGCCGCCGTCCCCGTACGGGCCCGGCCACATGTCCCAGCCGGCCTTGCTGGCGATGAACAGCTCGTCCCGGTACGGGCGGAAGTCCTGGGCGAACAGGTAGCCGAAGTTGCGCTCCGCGCTGCCGTACGGCGGGCCGTAGTTGTTCGCGAGGTCGAAGTGGGTGATGCCCCGGTCGAAGGCCCGGCGCAGCACGGCGCGCTGCACCTCCAGTGGCTGGGTGTCACCGAAGTTGTGCCACAGGCCCAGCGAGACGGCGGGCAGCTGTACGCCACTGCGGCCGGCCCGGCGGTAGGTCATGGCGGCATAGCGGTCATCCGCGGCGAGGTAGGTCATGCCGGACATCCTGCCAGTCCGACGGCCGGGATCAAGCTCTTGCCCCGCTCCTGACCGGTGCATATGCTCGCGGTGGATCGTGTGTGTGCGAGGCGAAGGGGGGAGCGGGGATGTCCGACTGTGCCGTGCCCCTGCGCTGTTGTCGCCCCCACCGTCTCCCCGGCGTCCGCAGCTCGCACAGCATCGGTTAACCACCGGTAGCACCCGTGGGGCCGCCCGTCGCCGTGCGCCGTGGCCCCGTGCCCGCGGTGCCTCTGCGGCCGCCCCGTCGTCCGGCCCGTTCCCCCGTGGGCGCCGCCCGGTGCAGCAACCTCCGCGGCCGCCCGCAGGCCCGGCGACGTCCGGTGATGTCCGGTGATGTCCCACCACGTCGCGGTGCTGCCGTCTCCCATCACGTCCCATCGCGCCCGGCCAGGTCCGGGCGTTCCCCGTCAACTCCCGCCGGGCTCAGCGGAGTCCCGCGCATTCCACCGGACCGGGCCGAAGCCCGCCGCCCCTAAGGAGACCGCCATGCGGTTCACCGTCTCGTCCCTCGTCTCCAACGGACCCGACCCCGTCACCGGTGTGCAGCGCACGCCGCACGAGAAGCTGCACAACGTCATCGACCAGGCCGTCACCGCGGAGCGCCTCGGCTTCGACGGCTACGGCGTGGGGGAGCGGCACGGCGAGCCGTTCCTCTCGCCCGCGCCGCCGGTGCTGCTGAGTGCCATCGCCGCCCGTACCTCCACCATCCGGCTCTTCACCACGGTCACCGTGCTGAGCATCCTGGATCCGGTCCGGGTCGCCGAGGACTACGCGATGGTCGACCAGCTCTCCGGCGGCCGGCTCGAACTGATCATCGGCAAGGGCAACGACCCGCGCCACTTCGGTCTGTTCGGTCTGCCGGAGGACCGGCAGTGGGAGGCGCTCGCGGAGAACTACGGCCTGCTGCACCGGCTCTGGCGGGAGGAGAAGGTGAGCTGGGAGGGCAGCACGCGGCCGGCGCTGCACGAAGTCACCACCTCACCGCGGCCGTTCCAGGACCCGATCCCGGTCTGGCACGGCAGCGCCACCAGCGAGCAGTCGACGGACCTCGCGGCGCGGTACGGCGACCCGCTCTTCTCCGCCAACTCCTTCCACCCGCTGGCCAAGTACAAGGCGCTGGTCGACCACTACCGCGAGCGCTGGGAGCACTACGGCCACGACCCGAAGGAGGCCAGGGTCGGGACGAGCTTCGGCGGGCTGTTCGTCGCCGAGCGGTCGCAGGACGCCGTGGAGGGCTTCCGCCCGTACTGGGACGCGATGTTCAACTCGGCCGCCGGCAAGCACAACAACTCGCCGTTCGCCTCGCTGGAGGACGCGTTGGAGCGCGGATCGGCCCTGGTCGGCAGCCCGCAGCAGGTGATCGAGAAGATCCACCGCTACCACGAGGCCTTCGGCAACGAGGTGGTCGGCATCGGGGTGGATTCGCTCACCGAGCGGGCGCAGCACGAGCAGTTGGAGCTGTTCGCGAGCGAGGTGGCCCCGGTGATCCGCCGCGAGCTCCCCTGACCGCGCGCCGGCCCGCCCCGGCGCCCCTGTGCGGGCGGCCGGGGTGGGGTGACGCGCGCCACCGTCGTGCGGCGGGTGCGGCGCGTGCGGTGCGTTCGGCCGGGGGACGGTGATCATGCAGGACCGTGGACCGCCGGGGGGCGGCCCACGGTCCGTCCGGCTGCCCGGCTGCCCGGGCGGGCCTGAGTGGGGAGGCGCCGACAGCTCTGTACCTACAGGTATGTACAGCTGTACATACCTGTAGGTACAGTGGCCGCATGGCAACCCAGGACCGTCTCATCGAGAGCACGCAGGAGCTCCTCTGGGAGCGCGGCTACGTCGGCACCAGCCCCAAGGCGATCCAGCAGCACGCCGGCGTCGGCCAGGGCAGCATGTACCACCACTTCACCGGCAAGCCCGACCTCGCCGCCGCCGCACTGCGTCGCAGCGCCGAACAGCTCCGCGCCGTGGCCGCCGCGGACCTGGCCGGCCCCGGACCTGCCTACGACCGGATCGCCGCCTACCTGCACCGCGAGCGCGACGTACTGCGCGGCTGCCGGATGGGCCGGATGGCCCAGGACCCGGACGTGATCGCCGACCCACAGCTTCGCGCCCCCGTCGAGGAGACCTTCGACTGGCTGCGCGGGCGGATCGCCGAGGTGGTCGCCGAGGGTCAGGCCGCCGGCGAACTCGCCCCGGCAGCCGACCCGGTGGACACCGCGGCCGCCGTGGTCGCCGTCGTCCAGGGCGGCTACGTGCTCGCCCGGGCCGCCGGTACCGCCGAGCCCTTCGAGCAGGCCGTGCGCGGCGCGCTCGGCCTGCTCGCCGCCCACCGCCTCGGCTGAGCGGCGGGCCCGCCGTCGGACCGGATCCACGCTCCACGGCCCCGAACCCGATCGATCCGCCCTCCCGAGCCGCGCGGCTCCGCCCTCCCGGGCCGCGCGGTGCCGGGCCGCGCCCCGAGGAGACCGCCCGTGCACGCCATGCAGTACGCGATCACCCTCCCCGCCGACTACGACATGGGGATCATCCGCAAGCGGGTCGCCGACAAGGGCCACCTGCTCGACGACCACCCGGGCCTCGGCCTGAAGGCGTACCTCGTCCGGGAGCGCGGCCAGGACGGCGCCCCGGTCAACGAGTACGCCCCGTTCTACCTCTGGCGGACCCCCGAGGGCATGAACAGCTTCCTCTGGGGCCCGGGGTTTCGCGGCCTCGGCGCGGACTTCGGCCGTCCCGTCGTCCGGCACTGGCTCGGCACCGGCCTGAGCCGCGGCCCCTTCCGGGGCACGCCGGTCACCGCCACCCGGCACGTCGAACGCCTCCCGGAGAACACCGATCCGGCCGAGGCCGTCGAAGCCGCCGTCGGCGCCCTGCCGGACCACCCCGCCCTGCACACGGCCGCCGTCGCTGTCGACCCCAGCCGCTGGGAACTGCTGCGCTTCGCCCTCTGGGCCGGCCCCGCCCCGGCCGGCGAACCGGGCACCCGCTACCGGGTGCTGCACCTTTCCGCCCCCGAACTCGACCGGCTGCCCGCCGGCCGCCACTGGTGAGAGGATCACCCGCCCATGGAGCCCACCGCGCTCACCGCCGCCGTGCTCGACCGAGCCGCCGGCTACGACCTGATGAACGAACTCGCCGGCCCGCAGACCCAGGCCGCCACCCTCGCGGGCCTGGACGCACTGGCGCCCGGCTTCCCCGACTGGATCGTCACCAGCCTCTTCGGCGGCACGTACCAGCGGCCCGGGCTGGCCCTGCGCGACCGTCAGATCGCGAACCTGGCCGCCCTGACGGCCCTCGGCGGCGTCGAGCCGCAGCTCGCCGACCACGTCCGCAACAGCCTGCGGATCGGGCTCACCCCGGCGGAGATCACGGAGGTGCTCGTCCACCTCGCGCCCTACGTCGGGGTGCCCAAGGCGCTGGCCGGCCTGCGGGTCGCCGCCACGACCTTCGCCGAGACCGGGGCGGAGCCCGTCACCGGGGCCGTTACCACGACGGCCACCGGCGCCACGACGGGGACCGGTACCACGACGGGGACCGGCACCGCATGAGCGCCGCCACCCCGGGGCCCGGGGCCGCTCCCCGCCGGGGCGCCGGCCCCGTCACCGTCCGCACCGTGCTCGGCGACGTCGACCCCGCCGAGCTCGGCGTCTGCGACGCCCACGACCACCTCTTCCTGCGCAGCCCCCGCCTCCCCGGCGAGGAGCTGGACGATCCGGCCGCGGCCGGGACGGTCCTGCGGGACTTCGCCGCGGCCGGCGGCCGGACGTTCGTCCAGTGGACCCCGCACGGCATGGGCCGCGGCGGCCACGCGCTCGCGGAGCTGTCCCGCACCACGGGGGTGCACATCGTCGCGGCCACCGGGCTGCACCAGGCCGTCCACTACGAGCCGGCCACGCTCACCGCGCTGTACGACGGGGACCGGCTCGCCGAACTGTTCACCGAGGAGCTGACCACCGGACTGCGTGGCGCGCCCGCGGGCGTGCGGGCCGGTCTCGTGAAGGTGGCCGGCGACTTCCACGGGCTCGGCGAGCACACCCGGCGGGTCATGCGGGCCGCCGCCGAGGCGCACCACGCCACCGGCGCGCCGATCGCCGTCCACCACGAACTGGGCACCGCTGCGGCCGACGTCCTGGAGCTGCTCTGCGGCCGGTACGGCGTCCCGCCGCAGCGGGTGATCCTGGGCCACCTCAACCGCCTGCCCGACCTGCGGTTGCACCGGTACCTCGCCGCGTCCGGCGCCTACCTCGCCCTGGACGGCCCCTCGCGCGCGCACCACGCCACCGACCACCACCTGTTCGACACCGTCGCCGCCCTGGTGGAGGCCGGTCACGCCGGCCAACTCCTCCTCGGGGGCGACACCACCACCCGCTCCGCCCGGCACGCCCCGGGCCCCACCCACCTGCTCACGTCCCTCGCCCCGCGGCTCGCCCGCGAGTTCGGCCCCGAGCTGCCGGCCCTGGTGCTGACGGCGAACCCGGCCCGGGCCTTCGCGGCACCGTGGCCGTCCTGACGGAGGAGAGCCCGAGGGCGGCGGCTCAGCGGCAGAGTGCGTCGAGATCCTCCGTGAAGGTGGCGAACTCGGCCTGCGCCTCCTTGATGATCTCCTCGGCGGCCCGGCGCGCGGTGGCGGCGTGGCGCTCGGCCAGGTCGGCCAGGGCGGGGGAGGGGTAGGACTCCCAGCCCGTGTGGACGGCGGCCTCCATCGGGCCGAGGCCGTCGGCCAGTACCCAGAGGAAGTCGGAGAGGCTCCCCGCCACCACGCCGCTCTCGCCCTCCGAGCCCAGGAAGACCACCGGCTGCTCGGCGAGCGGGCGGCCCGGCCGCACCAGCCAGAGCGCGGCCAGGCCGCCGGTGCCGTCCTGCCCGAACACCCGGTAGGCGGCACCGTCGAGCTCGTGGTTGCCCGTCCAGGAGCGGATCCAGTCGGTGGTTTCCTCGGCGGAGTCGAATGCGTCGTACGGCTCGAAGTCGACGCCGCCGTCCTCGCCGTACTCGAACTCCACCAGGGCCACCTCGGCCAGGGCGGGCGGGAAGCTGCGGTCGTCGCCGCTCGTCGTCTCGGTCATGGCCGCAGGCTAGCCCGTCCCCCCGACAGGCCGGCCGGGCCTCCCCACCGGTCACCGTCGGGCCGGACGGTGGCACGCCGCCGGTGGCCGCCCGGTGGCCGGATGCCCGTGCCGGGGTTTGAATCTGAGCAGTCACGGCACCCGATGCCCCGGCGGAGAGGCGGACCCGAGGATGTACCGATGGCTCGCCCCGGCCAGGATCGCCTTCGCGGCCCTCATCGCCGTCGCGCTCGGCTTCGCGGGCCACCGCGCCGCGACCGGAATCACCGGACTGCCCGACTTCTTCAGTTACTTCGGCAACCTCAGCGCCCTGGCGGCGATGGTCGTCCTGCTGCTCGGCGGCCTGGCCGGGCGGGCCGGCCGGGACGCGGTGCCCGGTACGGTACGGGGCGCGGTGCTGCTCTGCACCACCGTCACCGGGCTCGCGTACGGACTCCTCCAGGCGCCGTACCCCGTGGACATGATGGTGCCGTGGGTGCACCACGTGGTCCACCAGGCGGTGCCGGCCGTCGTGCTCGCCGACTGGCTGATCGACCCGCCCGAGCGGCGGATCAGCAGGGTGGAGGCGGCCGGCTGGCTCGTGTTCCCGCTGCTCTACCTCGCCTACACGCTGCTCCGCGGCCTGGTGGTCGACTGGTACCCGTACCGGTTCCTCGACCCCACCATCCCGGGCGGCTACTGCCGCGTCGCGGGGGCGTCGTTCCTGACGACCGGGGCCTTCGCCCTGGCCGGGGCCGTGCTGCTGTGGGCGGGGAACACGCTGGCGGACCGCCGGGACGCCGCCGCCGGCAGCACGCCACCCGGGCGCGGCGCCCACGCCGCTCCGTCGTCCTGAAGCCGACGGCCCGAGCCCGGCGGCCCGCACCCGACGACCCCTGCATCCGACGGCGCCCGCACCTGACGAGGCCCGCGTCCGGCGCTCACATGCCGAGGGCCTGCAGGATGGGCCGCCCGAGGGCGCCGACCCAGCCGGCCAGGGCGGAGATGGGGCCGATCAGGCTGGTGCCGGCGGCGACGAGGGCGCCGGCCGAGGTGAGCAGACCGGTGATCCGGGTGAGCCGGCCGGCCACCGCCTCGCGGTCCGGCTCCGGCCGGGCGACCTCCTCGTCCAGGGAGTCCAGCTCGGCCCGGACCTCGGGCACGACGGCCGGCGGGAGCTGCGCATCCTCGACGGCGGTCCGGAGTTCGCCGACCAGCCCGCGCACGTCCTTGCCGTCCGCCGTGAGGTGGCCCGACTGGCCGCCCTGCACGGTCTGGTCACCGGCGACGTTGTTGATCACGCCGGCCTGTTGACTGCCGATGTTGAAGACCATGACGGTCCCTTCGCCTGGGGCCCGCGCCGCCTCACGTCGGCAGCGGCGGGTCCGGATTCAGTCCGCGTTCCTCCTCGGTCTCGTAGCGACGCTGCCGGACCACGGTCCTGATCAGCAGGGCGACGCCGAGAAGCAGCAGCACCACGCCGGTCGTCACCACGGACATGCCGACGGTGTTGACCGGGACGCCTCCGAGATCCGGGCCGAGCACGTCCGGCGTGGAGCGCGTCCACCCGAGGAAGGCGCCGCCGACCGTGGCGAGCAGGACGCCCACCAGGGCCAGGTGCCGGGCCTTGGTCCTGGTGGCGGCGATCCTGCGGAAGAACTCCTCCCGCCGGGCCAGCAGGAGGTAACTGTCCTGCATGACGTAGTTGTACTGGTTCCCGCCGATGTTGCTGAGGTTTCCCGCTGCCTGCTGCCGGGCCACGTCGAACCGGCGCTCCGCGGCGGCCTGCGGTGCGTCCGCCCGCGGTGCTTCCGGCTGCGGCGTGTTCAGCTGTGGCGCGTTCAGTTGCGGTCCGTCCGGTGGCGGTGGGTCCGGTGGCAGTGGGTCCGTCGGTCCGGGGCCCGGTCCCCCTCGGGGTTCCGCTCGGGGTTCCAGGGCCGGGGTGAACCGTGGCTGCTCGGGCTCCTCCTCCCGAGGGGTGGCCTCCCGGGGAGCGATCACCTCGGCGACGGCCGGCTGTGCCGCAGCCACCGGGAGGACGTCCGTCCGGGGTTCTGTTGCGAGGGGGCCGGCCTCCGGGGGTTCGGCCGGTGCGGGGCCCGCCCGGTCGACGGCCTGCTCGGCGACCGGCTCGGCGACCGCTGGTTCGGCGGCCGGACGGTCGGTGCCGTCCTCCCGGGCCGTTTCCTGCGGGGCCGTCTCCGCCAGAACCGCGGCCCGTACCGCGTCGTCCGCGGCTACCTCCCGCGCCGCGTCGTTCCCGGCTGCCACTACCTCCGGAGGCGCGCTCGCCGCGGCAGCTTCCTCCGGCGGCTCCAGCGCTCCCGGAGGCTGCTCCCGAGGGGCGTCCTGCGCGGCCGCTGCTTCCGGAGTCGCCACGTCCGGAACGGCCTCCCCCTGAGCCGCCTCATCCTCGGCCACCTCCTCCGGAGCTGTCACCTCGAACGCGGGGACCGGCTGCGCCGCCTTCGGGGGCGGCGGTTCCGGCCCGGCGGCGTGATCGTGCTGGGGAGGGAACACCCCGTCCGCGGTGACGACGGTCATCGCCTCCGGGGCCGAGGTGCCCGTCCGCCACTCGGCCACCGCGCTCCCGGGCGGCTCCTCGTAGTGCACCGCGAGCGGCCCGAAGTCGAGGATGTCCCCGCTGCGCAGCAACTGCTGCCCGAGTACCCGGTGGCCGTTCAGCCGGGTGCCGTTGGTGGAGGAGAGGTCCTCCACGGTGGTCTGCCCGCCGGCCCGCCACACCACGGCGTGGCGCCGGCTGAGCCAGGGGTCGACCACCTGTATCTGGCAGGCGGAGTCCCGGCCGACCAGCAGGGGCTCGTGGGCGAGCACGTAGACCCGGCCGCGGATCCGGTCCGGGTTGTCGACGACGAGACGCGGTAAAGCCTGATCCTGTGAAGGCGGGCTCATGGCACTACCTCCTGCCGGATACGACCGGCGAACCGGTGAACCACCGGGGGCGGCGAAGGGCTTCGTCCGCCCACCGGCTCGGGTGCCTTCCCTTCCAGTAAAGGCCACTTCGCGGCCGGGGCACAGCCCGGACCGACCGTCGCTTGCTACCCGCCCGTCTCGGCGGTGATCCACGACTCCACCCGCGCGGTGGCCGTGATCGCGCCGAACGCCAGGACGCGGGTCAGCTCCCCGTCGTCCCCGGGGCGGCCCCCGTGGTGGGCGCTGCCGCCGTCATCGGCGCCACGGCCGGTCCCGGTGCCGCCCCCGGCCGTCGGGTCGGCGCCGCGCTCCGCCCGCCACGCCGCCACGTCCTGCTCCGTGATCCGGTACGGCGCCAGCGCGGCCAGCAGTGCCAGCCGGGCGCCGGGCCGCTCGGCGGGCGGGACGTCGGCGGCTGCCAGTACCGGCCCGACCGGGTCGCCGCCGAGCGGTGGGTGACCGCCGTCCCAGGCGGCGACCGCGTCGAGAACGGCGGCCCGCCCCGCCGGGCCCAGCAACCCGCCACCGGTCGCGGCGGCGGCGCGCAGCGCCAGGTGGGCGGGGCCGACCGGGCCGTCCCCCGCCCACGCGGGCACCGGGCCGGCCGCCCCGGGCCCGCGCCGCTCGGCGGAGCGCCCCGGGCCCGGGCGGCCGGACGTTCGACCGTTCGATCGGCCGGGGCCGGCCGGTCGGGGGTCACATATGGGTGCCGCCGTCGATCCGGATCTCGGTGCCGGTGACGAACGCGCCGTCGTCCGAGGCCAGCATGGCGATCACGCCCGCCACCGTGTCCGGCCCGGCGAAGCCCTGGCCGAGGGCGGGGGAGAGCTTGGCGAGCAGGCCGAAGTCGGCGTCCGCGGGGAGGCCCGGGTTGTTGGTCATGCCGCTGTCGATGCTGCCGGGTGCGACGCACACCGCGCGCAGGCCCTGCTTGGAGTACTCCGAGGCGATCGCGTGGGTGAAGGACTGGATGCCGCCCTTGGTCGCGGCGTACGCGGCCATGTAGGGGTGGGCGAAGGTCGCGGAGGTGGAGCTGAAGTTCACCACGACGCCCCGGCCGCCGGCGAGCAGTGCGGGCAGCGACTCCCGCGTCATCAGGAACGTGCCGGTCAGGTTGACCGCGATCAGTTTGTTCCAGAACTCCAGCGTGGTCGCGTGGGTGTGCGAGGAGCGCAGGATGCCGGCCGCGTTGACCAGGACGTCGAGCCCGCCGAGGCCCGCCACGGCCTCCGCCACGCCTGTGCGGACGGCGGCCTCGTCCGAGATGTCCAGTACGGCGAGGGTCAGCCGGTCGTCGGTTCCGTCGGTGGCCGCCCGGTCCAGCGTGGCCTTCAGGCCGTCCTCGTTGACGTCGACCGCGACGACCCGCCCGCCCTCGGCGAGGATCCGGTGCACGGTGGCCTGGCCGATGCCCGAGCCGCCGCCGGTGATCAGGACATTCCGTCCGCTGAAGCGCTCCATGGTGGTACTCCGTTCGTTCGTGGTCTCGCGACCTCGCTGACACGGTACGCCGAAGTGGCATGACGTGCCAATGAGGCTTGACGTGCCACTCCAGCGAGCCGTGCCACCTGGGCGCACCGTGCCGATGAGCTGCCTCGCGCCACCCCTGGGCACGCTGCGCCACCACGCCACACCGTGCCTTCACGCCACACCGTGCCGCTCCGGCACGCTGCGCCACCACGCCACACTGTGCCGCTCCGGCACGCTGCGCCACCGTGCCCGTTCGTCCGCGTACGCTGGCGACCGTGACCGGACGCCCCACCCTGAACCAGCGCCGCCGTGACGCCACCCGGCTGGAGATCGCCCGCACCGCCGCCGCGCTCTTCGCCGAGCGCGGGGTCGAGGCGACCACCGCCGAGGAGATCGCGCTCGCCTCGGGCATCTCGCTGCGCACCTTCTACCGCTACTTCTCGGTGAAGGAGGACGCCGTCGCGCCGCTGCTGGCGGCGGGCGGGCGGCGCTGGGTGCTGCTGTTCGCGGAGAGCTCGGCCGAGCTGCCGGTGCGCGAGGCGCTGGAGCGGTCGGCCGCCGAGTCGCTCACGCCGGCCGACGCCGCGGCCGTCGAGGCGATGCACTGGACCCGCGACCTGCTGCGTGATCCGCGCCTGGCCGACGTGTGGCAGCGCGTCCACGCCGATTCGGAGGAGCGGCTGTACGGGGTGATCGCGGCCCGTTGCCCCCAGGGGGCGGACAAGCTGGAGATCCGGCTCGCGGCTGCTGCCGCCACCACCGCCATTCGAGTGGCCCTGGAGGAGTGGGCATTCTCCGACGCGCCGACCGAGGGCCCGGGTTCGCCCCGGGAGCTCGGGGTCCGCTGCATGCGCGAGCTGACCGCCGGGTTGCGTCTCTGGGCAGTCGTCAGCTGATTAGACGTCACCGGCGGGTGTGACCGAAAGGGCAGTTTCCCCGGGGCGCCGGGGCGCGGACCGCCTCCGCACCGCCTGTTCGCGCCACCGCGTGCGCGGTCGGCGCGACCTGCTCCCGCGCACCACCACCACGCTTCCGGACGCCCCGTGTCATACCTCCGGACCGTGCCGGAACTTCGAATCCCCGCTGGTCGGCGGGTCCTGGGCGGCTGCGGGGACCGATAGGCTTGTTGATCGCGCCTCGGCGACGGCCTCCGCTGCGGACGGGGGAACCGGGGCGGCCGCCCCGGGTGTCCTAGGGCACGGGCCCGACACCGGTTTCGCCGGGCGAGCCGGTGGGGGCGGGGGGACGTTCGAGGCGTGGGAGCAAGCAGGACATGGGTCTGACGAGCCACAAGGTGTTGGCGCTGACCGTTTTGATCGCCGTCGTGATGATGGCCGGCACGATCTGGCTGTGGCCGAAGCTGGCGAGGACGACCTGGCAGGCGGTGCTCGGCCGGATCGGCGCACTGCTCGCCACGCAGCTTGCGGTGCTCGCCGCACTTGGCTTGGTGGCCAACAACTACTTCGCCTTCTACAGCAGCTGGGACGACCTGCTCGGCACGGGCGACAACGGTCCGGTGGTCATCCAGAACAAGGCCGACGCCTCGGGCCGGCTGACGGTGGAGACCATCGGCCAGACCGCCGTCCAGGGCGGCGGGGCGCTCGGCCGCGACCCCAAGCAGTCCGGCGAGATCCGCCAGGTCCGGATCGACGGCGCCAGCACCCGCCTCTCCACCGAGGGCTACGTCTACCTCCCGCCGCAGTACTTCCAGCCGGAGTACGCGCACAAGCAGTTCCCGGCCGTCATCGTCTCCACCGGCTTCCCCGGTATCGCCAAGAACCTCGTCACCCGGCTGAACTACCCGGGCGCGGCGCTCAAGCTGCTCCAGGACGGGCGGATGCAGCCGACGGTGATGGTGCTGGTGCGCCCCTCGCCCGCGCTGCCGCTGGACACCGAGTGCGAGGACATTCCGGGCGGCGCCCAGTCGGAGACGTACTTCACCAAGGACGTCCCGGCCGCGATCCAGGCGACCTACCGGGTCTCCTCCGCCCCGCAGGCCTGGGGGTTCATGGGCAACTCGACCGGCGGCTACTGCGCACTCAAGCTCGCCATGCGGCACCCGGAGGTCTTCCCCACCGCGGTCTCGCTCTCCGGGTACTACCAGGCGGCCGACGACCCGACCGTGCCGGACCTCTTCAAGGGCAGCGAGCGGCGCCGCAACGAGGCCGACCTGATGTGGCGGCTGAAGAACCTGCCGCAGCCCGAGGTGTCCGTGCTGCTCGCCGGCACCAAGGAGGGCGACGGCGACTACCGGCGGGACACCGAGGCGTTCGTGGCCGCCTCGCACGCGCCGATGAAGGTCTCCTACAGCATGATGAAGACCGGCGGCCACAACTTCGAGACCTGGAGCAAGCTGCTGCCCTCCTCGCTGGAGTGGCTCTCCCAGCACCTCGTGGTGCCGGGGCAGCCCGTCTGACGGCCGGTCGGGAACGCGCCGGGCCGCTCACCCGCAGAGGTGAGCGGCCCGGCGCGTTCCCGTTCTCCGGCGTTCCCGTTCTCCGGCGTTCCCGTTCTCCGGCGTTCCCGTTCTCCGACGGACCGGACCGGACGACCGGCTCAGACCACCGGTTCGAGCGTGCCGGTGTGCAGCTCGCCGACCCGGCCGCCCTCGCCCTCGTACGTCCAGAACGCGCGCACGGTGAGCTTGTTGAGGTCCATCACGTGGCTGACGGTGATCCCGCTCTGTTCGGTCCAGCTGACGAAGTACACCGCCGGGCCGACCTCGGCGACGTGCAGGGCCACGTCCTCCCACTGGCCGGCCGACTCGCCGAGGCCCTCCCAGCGCAGCCGCTTGCCGTCGGCCGAGTAGGAGTTGCGGAAGGCCGCGCCGTTGTCGACCTGGAAGAGGTAGGTGCGGCCGGCGAAGCCGGGCAGGGGCGCGGTCATGGCGGGACTGGTCCTCGTCTCTCGTGGTGCGGTTCGGAACCGCGCAGGGACCTCCAACCTATCCGACGGGTGACCTTCGTGGCGGACTTGTCGACACCCCGCTACGGCTCGGGCCGCCACGCCGCCCGCCGACCGGGTGTGACCCGGGTCCATGGGCGGCCCGGCGGCCCGGCCGTACCGTGCAGGCACGCCGGCCCGGCCGGGGCCCGCCCGCCGGACCCGCGACCAGGGAGCCGCCCGATGCCCGCACCGATGCCCAGCTCGATGCCCGCGCCGCTGCCCGCCGCGGTGCCTGTCCTGTCGCCCGCCGCCCGCACCCCCGGGAGACGCCGGCCCGCAGCCCTCGCCGCCGCCACGGCCACCGCCCTGCTCACCCTCGCGGCGTTCCTCCTCGGCACACCACCCGCCCCCGCCGCCTCCACCCCCGCCGCCTCCACCTCCGGTCCCGCCACCCCCGCCGCCTCCACCGCCGCCGCCTCCACCTCCGGTCCCGCCACCCCCGCCGTCGCGGCCCTCACTCTGGAGGCGGCGTTCCCGGCCCCCGGCAACGGCTGGGCGAAGGTCGAGCGCTACCTCGACACCACCCCCGGCTTCCGCACCGAGCAGTACCCGCCCGGCGGCCGCGGTGACCAGGACGGCGCCCGCCTCACGTACTTCGGCGGCGTTCGCCAGCCCTTCTCCGGGCGTTTCCTGCTCTACTCGGCCACCGGCTGGGACACGGGCGGCCATGCCACCCCCGTCCTGCTGGTCCACGGCGCCAACGACAACGCCGACCGCGCCTGGGCCGCCCCGGACGAGACGGGCAGCTGCGGCGCGGTGGCGTCCGGCTGCCCGTCGACCGGCCTCGCCCAGTACCTCGCAGCGAGCGGCCACCGGGTGTTCGCGATCAACTTCGCCCACAAGCAGGGCGACAACCTGCTCCAGGCGCAGGCCGTCGCCGACGCGATCGCGCTGATCCGGGCCCGGCTCGGGGCGCCCCAGGTGGATGTGGTGGCCTGGAGCAAGGGCGAGGTCGCGGCGCGTGCGTACGTCTCCTCGGTGCGGCCGTCCTGGGGCCGGGCCTACGCGGGCGACGTCCGCCGGCTGGTCACGCTCGGTGGTCCGAACGGCGGGCTGGACTACGTGTACGCGCACGGCTGGGCGTTCTCGCTGGCCACCTGGCCGGCCTGCGGCGGCACCGCCGACGCGCCCTCGCCGCACCTGTACATGACCTGCTACGGCACGTAGGGCGCGTAGTCAGCCTTACACCTCCAGGGTGCGGGCGCGCGCTGCTGACTGGAGAGTGGAGCCATGGCGCGCAAGGCTGCTGACCCGACCCGGTGTGTCGATCTGCTTCTTCGGAAGTCGCAGGTCGTCCGGGGTAAGGCGGCTGGGGACATCCTGTCGCTGAAGGCCCAGGAGACACGCGGGCGGGCCTGGGCGAAGGAGAACCGGTACGAGATCCGTCGGATCTGGCGGGAGAACCTTTCGGCCTACAAGACCGGAGTCAAGCGCCCAGACTTCGAGGCGGCGGTGCACGCACTACTCGAAGGCGACTCCGACTGCCTGTGGGTGTACGACTCCTCGCGGTACAGCCGCAAGGGCGCGGGCGACGTCCTGAAGATCCTTGACGTTCCGGGCAAGCGGCTGTACTTCGATATCGACCGGCTGGACACCGAGGTCGAGGCGGACCGATCGAAGATCATCGCCGCTGCCGAGCATGCCCGCGAGTACAGCCGGGTGCTCTCCAAGAAGGTGAAGGACACCAAGGCTCAGCAACGCGACGACGGCAAATGGCTGTCTGCCGCACCGTACGGCCTCAAGGTTACGAAGAAGCGCAAGCTGAAGCACGGCAAGCTCTGGCCAGTGATCGAGCGTATCCACAACGAGGCCGCCGAGGGTCGGTCCCGGCGGCAGATCGCGCTCGGCCTGAGTGCCGATGGCATCACTGCCGCCAAGGGAGGCCCATTCCGGGTCAGCTTGGTCGGAAAAATCTTGACGAGCCCCGTGTACCTCGGCTGGCAGATCGTAACGGTGAAGAACACCCCGCATCTCTACCTGAACCACAAGGGGAAGCCGGTCCGGGTGTTCGCTAAGGGTGTTGAGGGCATCCCGCAGGCGACGTGGGACAAGCACCGTCGGATCGCGGCGAAGGTAGACAGTCGGCCTGTGTCCCTGGGCACCACCGAGGAGAAACCGCCCCCAGAGCCGTCACCTGCAATGGGCCTCACGTGGTGTGCGGGAGGCGGCTACGTCATTAAGCACGGCCACAAGGCGACGACCCTCGGCCCAGCGTTCAGGTGCAACATGCTGATTCTCGGGCTGGACTGCCCCGACCCCGTGACTGCTGCACGGACCGCCGTGGTGCGCGTCCTGGAGCAGGAATGGCGTAAGCGGCTGACCACTGCGGGCCCGTTGGACCCAACATTGCTCGCGGTCGCGGAGGGCTGGGTGGAGCTGTCCCAGCCGGAGGAGAGCAAGGCGGAGCAAGAGGCCCGGGGGCAGCTCAAGCTAGCGGAGGAGGCTGTAAAGCGCGTTGACCGGCTGGAGGCAGCGGGCGCCTACCCGGGACGGGACGGAGAGGCGATGTACGTCAAGCAGCGACGGGCGGCGGTGGAGGACGTGGAGACCGCGCGCAAAGAGTGGGAAGCGGTGGCTCAGCCCCTCGCTGACATCTCGGTGCTGACTGATCCGGTGCGGAATGCTGAGCTGTGGAAGCAGTCGAGCGACACCTACCGAGGCCAGCTCCTGCGACTCGCCATCGACAAGGTGTTCTTGAAGAAGGCTCCATACCGTGGAGCACGGCTCACTGTGGACAGGGTTCACATCGTGTGGAAGAAGCCGCGGGGGTGGAAGCCGCCGAGGGGGGAGAAGGGCGAGCAGCCTGCGGCGGACAGGGCCTGAAACGCAGAAATGGCCCCCGGTCAGCACTGTGCGAGACAGTGCCGGCCGGGGGCCTTGGCGTGGGTGGGGCAGGTGTCACCAGCCGACGGATTCAATGTCGGTGGCGAGGTCGAGCGCGACGTGCTCCGGGAGGGGGACGACCGTTCGGGTGAGCTGTCCGGGTGAGTAGTGCTCGGTCTCGATCACGATGACGCGTTCCCCGGTGGGGGTGCGGGCCTCGTAGGCGCGGGCGGAGCGGTGGACGACGGCGTGGATCACGGGCGAAGTCACTTCGTGGTGCCCTGGAGCAGAAAGTTGGCCATGGCGATCTTGCTGGCGACACCGGAGTCCGGACCGAGCAGTTCGGAGGCGCGCAGGAACGCGCGCTCGCGCTCGGCGGTGGTGCTGCTCTGCGCGAGCGTCGTGTCAGCGAAGGACGGGCCGGGGGCCCCGGCGGTGGCAGTGCTCTGGCGGACCAGTGTGTCCGCGAGGGCGGGCGTCTGCGGATAGGCGGCGGGAGATGTCGAGCCGCCGGGCACCATGAAGGGTGCCCCGGCCTGGCGGGTGGCTTCCAGCTCACCGAGGCGGCGGGCGGCTTCGGCTTCCTGGGTCTGGACGCGGCGGATCTCCTCGGTGATGGCGCGCGAGCGTGCCGCGAGGTTGACCAGGGACTGGCCCAGGGGTTCGGCGACTTCGGGGTTCAGGTAGATGGAGGCGGGGTTGGCGTTCGGGTCGCCGGAGCGGACGAGAAGGCCGATGTCGCCTTCGGCGTCGATGTGCAGGCGGGCGAAGTCGCGCGGGCCGTCGTACTTGCAGGGGAACTGCTGCTCGTCCACGTACACGGTCTGCTGCTCAGGTGCGGTCGTCATCGGGATTCTCTCCAGTCGTGGTAAGGAAGTTGGCGATGCGCAGGACGGCGCTCACGCGGGCGTCGAAGGGCTGGTCCTGGTAGCCGCGTGTGTTGGTGGACATGGCGGTGACGGTCTTCTGGGCCAGTGCCAGGGCCTCGGTGCGGGTCACCGGCTCTCCCAATGCGAGTCGATGCCGACGAGCGGGGGTGCGGGCCGCCGGTCGTACAGACCCGCCGCCGGTCTCCCCGCGACCGGACGTCCCGTTGGTTCGGGAGCCTGCTCGTCCGTCTCGTCTCGGACCAGCTCGGCAGCCTGGCGTACGAGGTAGGCGGCCAGCTCGTGGCACTGGTAGGCGTTGAGCTTGGCTGGGCGACCGGTCTGCGCTCCGACGGTCAAGGCCAGCACGGGGCCCATGCGGTCGGTTCGGACGCCGACGACGGAGCCGTGCCGCACGGACAGGGTGGCCTTGTGCTCGGTGGTCTCGATCATGGTTCTCTCTCCTCGTCAGGTGAACAGGGCCACGAAGGCGTGGACTTCGCGGGCGGAGTGCCCGGAGTCGTAGCGGACGGTGTGGCCGTCGCAGGTGATCTCCAGGCCGTAGCCGTCGCTGTCGCCGTGGTCGGCGAAGACGCGCAGCCTCGCGCCGCTGGTCAGCTCGTAGGTTCCGACTGGGGACTTCATCGTGTGTTCCTTCCGGTGGGGTTCGGAAGGCTTGAGCCGGGGCGGTTAACAGGGGCGCTCACGCGGCGGTCCGGAGCTTCTTCAGGGCGCGGGACCAGGTGGCCTTGACGGTGCCGGCCGTCTTGCCGAGCGCTTCGGCTATCGCGGTGGCGTCGAGCTTCCCGGCGTCGGTGAGCATGGGCGGGCCGTCGAAGCCGAACGCGAGGCGGGCGATGGCGGCCTCGGTCGGGGACATGCCGTTGAGCAGTTCGTCAGCCTTGACCTGAGCGGCGCGGGTGAAACGGGCGGTGGCGTCCGCGTCAGCGTCGCGGTCGATGATGGCTCCGCTGGCGTGCTTGCCCCGCTTGGTGCCGGTGACCTTGACGCCCTTGCAGCGGACGGCGTCGCGGGAGATGGCCAGCGGGTTCGCCGCAAGGGAGGGCTGGAGGTCGGTGCACCAGCCGGCCGTGGTTGCTCCGGCCACCACCTCCCGCCCGTTCGTGACGACGGTGTGAAGGCGTGGTGTGCGGGGCGTCGTGCCCAGCGCGGTGTACTCGACCAGGGTGTCCGGGTCCTGGGCGGGTGAAGCTTCGAGCACGGTCTTGGGCACGCTCTCGATGGGGAGCGGTCGCGCGAAGGCGGCAGCGACGAGGTCGGCTTGCTCGGGTGAGAAGCGGCGCTTGGCGTCCGGGTGGTTGATCAGCTCGTCCTTGGCGGCCTGGAAGTCGCCTGCGGAGCGGGACAGGGCGCCCATGTAGGCGGCTGCGGCCGAGCGCGGTGCGCCGGGGGCGATTTCGCGGGTGGCGGCCGAGCGGCCGTCGAGCTTGGCGCGCTGGAAGGCGTAGCTGGTGAACTCGGCGGTGTTGGGGGCGTCCACGTCCCAGTCGTTGAGGGCGCGCCAGAAGCTCAGGCGCATTTCCTGGGCGATGTCCTGGGCGGCCTGGTGGCTGTCGCCTTCCATCTGCTGGGCCCGCTTGCGGGAGACGGACCGGGCGATGCCCTCAAGTCCGTTCAGGATCTCCTCGGTTGCGACGCGTCCCCGGTCGAGCTTGCCGACGCCGGTTAGGGCGGTCAGCGGCTTGGGGGTCTGGGCCTGGGCGATCAGGGCGGGCGTGATGCAGGAAGAAGGCATGAAAGTTCCTTGGCATGTACACAACAGAGAGATGGGCGCGCGGTATCGCGGATCGGCGGGCGCGCCAGGGCATGACGAAGCCCCGGCCGGCGCGGGTGGCCGTGTCGGGGCATGGAAAAGGCCCCTGCCGCTTCGGGATCAGCCGAAGGGCAGGGGCCTGGAGCGGCCTGTCGTCAGGTCAGGCCGGTCAGACTTCCCGAACACTCCGGCGGAGTGCCGGAGGAATGGTGAGGGCAAGGCAGCGCGTAAACAGCGCCATGCAGCGAGAAAGGCGAAGGTGCAGTAGGCGGGCAACGCGAGCCCCGAGGCGATCGGTCGCCACGTACCGGTGCACGTGCGAAGGCGCTAATGCCCGCATGTCCGGGCGGACGCACTCAAGCACGTCGAACTCGCGGGCGCACAGCTCCAGATCGAGCGAGCTACCGTCGGTCACTCCCATCGCGCGGCGAACAGCCAACGCTGCACAGCGAGTTGTCAGCTTGGCGAACTCCCTGCGGACTCGCGCCTGATAGGCGAGGAGTCTGCGGATGCCGCAGTAGGCCGTCCAGCCGCGACGACGCATCACCACTCCTGTTCGTTAACTGGCTGCGCACTCCTCTGTGCGGCACGTGAGCAGAGCTTAGATTGTGTCCGTTGTGTGCAAAAGCGGCAGATCCGTCACTGTTTGTAACGATCAAGCCCGCTACCTGCGGGTTTAATTGCAAAGAGAAGGTAATGTGACTTGGGCCTCACTTGCCGTGGGCGCGCAAGTAGCCAGCGCCCCGGTCGAGTCGGGCGGAGGAGTCGCCGAAGTGCCCGAGCGCGGAGTTCTCACCCCGGCACAGCAGCCTCCGCACCGCCTGGCCGTGGGGCTTGGCGTGGTCGTGGTCCACCACCAGGCGGTCCCCGGCCACGGCCTTCTGATCGCAGATCGCGCACCGCCAGCGCTGCTGGCGGCCCATCCGCTCGTAGTCGGCCAGGCTGATGCCGTAGACCCGCCGCAGGCGGGCGTCCCGGCGCTTGCGGACGACGGCCGGGTCCTTGCTGGCCCGGTTGTTGGCCGCCTTCACGCAGGCCCGGCAGACGTTCGCCCGGCCGTTCGGCGCTCTCTTGCGCCGGCCGAACTGCCCAAGCGGCTTCTCGTCGTCGCACACCTCGCAGAACTGCGTGTGCTCGCTCTCCGGCTCACGCCGCATAGGCCCACTCCTTCGGCAGCTTGTAGCCATCGGCCCAACTCGGCCCGTAGACCTCTGCCTTGGTGTCCAGCGGTACGCCCTTCAGGGTCATCTTCATGGCCTCGGCAACTGCCTGGGCCACTTCCGCGGCCTCGTCCTTCGGGGCCGTGCCCACGACCTCGTCGTGAACCCACATCGTCAGGTACGGGGTCAGGCCCTGGGCGTCCATCGTCAGCAGAGCCTGGCCCATCGTGTCGCGGGCCGTGGACTGGCAGGCGTAGGCGACGGACTTGTACAGCTTGTCGCGGTCCAGGTGGAGCCTGCGGCCCACCGCCGTGGTCATCGTGCAGCGCTCCGCGAGCGCCTGACGCTGCATCTTGCGGGCCCACCGCTTGATCCCGGGGAACGCCCGGCTGTACCGCCGTAGCGTGTCCCGCATGACCTCCACGTCCTGTCCGGTCTGCTTGGCCAGCGTCGCGGCCCCGCCCTGGTATGCGGTGCCGAGTCCGGCGATCTTCGCCAGTCCTCGCTGCGGCTTCGTGAAGTCGGGGCCGAACATCAGCTCCGCCGCGAAGCCGTGCAGGTCCTTTCCCGCCGCGATGGCCTCGACCATCCGCGACTCACCCGACAGGGCGGCCAGCACCCGAAGCTCCACCGCCTGCTGGTCCACCGAGAAGTAGACGCTGCCCCGCTCTGCGACCACGGCTCGCCGTACCTCCCAGCCGTGGGAGGGAAGTTGGGCCATCGCCGGGTCGGAGTGGGAGGCGCGGCCGGTCTGAGCCCCCAGCGGGTTGATCTTCGGGTGGATGCGGCCGTGCTCGTCGCGGTTGTTCAGCATCGCCTCGGCGTAGCTCGAACTCCACTTCCCCGCGCGCTTGGCCCGCAGCACGGCGTCCGCGAGCGCGTTGGGCTCGCGCATCCCGAGCCGCACCCAGTCCGGGTCGAGATCGGCCATCGGCAGCAGCACGTCCTTCGCCACCGACAGCGCGCCGCTGTCGGTGCGCTCGGTCAGCCGCTCGCCCATGCCCAGCAGCGCGCCGGCCACCTGGTCCGGGGAGTTCACCGAGGACACCCCGAACCGCGCGGCCACGGCGGAGAAGCGTTCCTTCTCATGTCCGAGCCGACGGACAAGGCCCTCGGTGTATTCGGGGTCGATGAGCATGCCCCGGCGCTGCATCTTCGCGCAGACCAGGGCCACGCTGTGCTCGTAGGGCAGCAGCGCCGAGCGCAGCCCCTCGGCCTTGTACCGGGCCAGCAGCTTGGGCAGCAGCCGGGCCACGAGCAGGGCGTCGAGACCGGCGTACAGCTCGTAGACGTGGTGCGAGAGGTCGATCCCGGCCCAGCCGGTCTGCTTCGTCAGCCCGAGCCCGTTGAACACCTTCGTCAGATCGCCCTGTGTGTCGGGCGCGGCGGGATCGACGTACCAGGCCGACAGCGGTTTGAGGGACAGGCCGACGCCGCCTTCGTAGTCGTGGCGGCTGTCGAGCAGGTGGGCGGCGATGCGGGAGTCCCGGGCCCGGGGGTAGAGGTCTTCGAGCCGGATGCCCAACTCGGTGTCCACCTTCAGTGCGTCGAACGCCAGGTTGTGCGCCACCAGGTTCGGCAGCGTCGCCAGCGCCTCGCGCGCCGCCTCGCGGAAGGGGCCGCCGAGTTCGACGGGGATGACCCACGCGGTGTGGGTGTCGCCGAACTGCGCGAGCCGTATTCGGTCGGTCCAGGCCAGGCCCGTGGTCTCGGTGTCGAAGCCGATCAGTGTCCCGGCGTTGGCGTGGCCGGTCCACCAGGTGCGGAACTCCCGCAGGTCGTCACCGTTCTCGGCGACCTTGATCTCGACCGGCTCTCCGGCCAGTCGGTACGGGTGTACCCGCATGTGCTCTCTTCCTAGTCGTTGGTGGTGTCGAACACTCCCGGCCCGGCCGGTGACGGCTGGCTGGCGAAGCGGACGCCGAGCAGCACGCGGCCCCGGGTCATGCGGTGCTGGCGGATGCCGCGCTCGTCCAGGGCGGAGATGAACCCGCGACGGGTCCACGCCTTCTCGCCCTGTGCCTCGCACCAGTCGCGGTAGGCGGTGTACGCGTCCTGGGCGGGGACGTGCTCCTTGTCGCTGCCGGTCTTCACCAGCACGTCCGTCAGGAACTCCGCCAGCGCGTCCGAGTTCTCCTTGAACGAGGACGTGGCGCTCTTGATGCAGGCCGGCTCCTTCAGGCCCCCCGCGTACCACTCGACCGCGCCGGCCACCGCCCACGCGGCGATCCCCTCGGCCTCCTCGCGCAGCGTGGCGAAGATCGAGTGGTCCCGCTCCTCCGGCTTGAAGTACCGGTCGAACTTGACCAACTTCACGCGCCGCCACAGACCTTCGTCCTGCGACCTGAAGGCGGGGGTGTGGTTGGAGGCCAGCCACAGCAGGAACGTCGGCTGGAAGGTGAAGAAGTTCTCGCGCATGAACCGGGCCGTCAGCTTGTCGCTGCCGGTGGCGCGCTTCAGCACTGACTCGCTCATCGGCTTCCCGGCCTCGCCCTCGCTGGCCATCACCATCCGGGCCCCGCGCAGCGCGGCCAGGTCGGCGGGGATCGAGCTGCCCCGGTCCTCGAACGTCTCGAAGCGCGTCGTCTCGGACAGGTCGCCGAAGACGTGCGTCAAGGTGTCCAGGAACACCGACTTCCCGTTGGCTCCCGTCCCGATCAGCACGGCGAACGCCTGCTCGGCCGTCGAGCCGGTGACGCCGTACCCGCACAGGCGGCGGATGTAGTGGGGCATCGACGGCTCGGTGGGGAAGACCTCGGAGAGGAATCCGAGCCACCTCGGGGCCTTCGCCTGCGGGTTGTAGTCCCACGGCAGGGCCTTGGTCAGCATGTCGGACGGGTCGTGCGCCCGGATGACCCCGGTGCGCAGGTCCACGGTTCCGTTGGCGAAGGTCAGTAGCTCGGGCCGGTTGTCGAAGTCGTCCACCTCGCAGTGGACCCCGCGCACCGACGCCAGCTCGCGCATCAGGTCGTCAATCCGGCGGGCCATCGTGAAGCCCTTGGCGGCCTTGGCCAGCGGGAGCGCCTGGACCTGCTTCTCGTACTCGGCGTCCAGCGCCTCCCCGGCGAGCTTGAGTTCCAGCGCCGCCCGGATGACCTCCTTCTCGCGGGCCAGCGTCTCCACCATCGCCGCCCCAAGGTCGTGGGCGGCCTGGCGCACCAGCACCTCCGAGCGCACCCACCGCCGGCCGTCCCAGACGTGGAAGCCCACGCCGTCGGCGTACTTGATGCCGCCCTTCTGGAACTGCACCAGGGCATGGGCGTTGACGATGTCGGATGCCCCGTAGCGGGAGGCCGCGTCGCGGTAGGCGGCCACCGCCTGCGCAGGGGGCAGGGTCAACGCGGCCCGCTGCGGCTCGTAGGGGGTGGTCAGGCTGTCGATGGCGTAGGTCGTCGTCACCGGGTCTCTCTCCATACTGCGTAGTCCTTGAAGCCCGCAGGCAAAGTCAGTTGGCGGGCGGGCACCTCCCGCTCGTTAAGGGCGGCCAGGATGGTCCGGGCGAACTCCCGCCCGGAGCGGTCGTTGTCGCCGCACACCCGCACGTCCCTGCCCGCCAGCCCGGCGGCCAGGGCGTCCAGCGTGGTGGGGTCGTTGTTGAGCAGCGCGGCCCCGCGCACGCCGACCGCGTTGAAGCCGTCGGCGACGATCGCCAGCGGATCGGACAGGCCCTCGGCGAGGACCCACGGCGCACCGGGGTCCGGGCCGGGGAACACCCCGAACCGCTGCCACTCGAAGCCGTCGGGGTTGGCCAGCGAGATCCACCGCACCGGGCAGCGCCCCGAGAGGTCCCGCCCCTGGGCGCCCCTGGCCACTCCCGCGAAGTCGGCCATCGGCACGACGAGGCGGGGATACCGGACGAACGAGGTCGGAACCCACTCGGGGCACGGCTGCGGACCGGGCCACCACCGCAGGCCCAGCCGGTCCTGCTCCGCCGGGGACAGGCCGAAGCGGTCGAAGGCGTACGAGGTGGCGGCCGGGTCGTCGTGCTGTCCGGCCGGCAGGCTGTCCAACCACACCCGAAGCGCCGCAGTCAGGAACGGCGAGACCGGCTCGGGCCGCGCCTCAGCGACGACCGCCAGGCCCTCCGGGTCCACGTTGAACAGATGCCTCGGCAGCAAGTCCAGTGCGGCCACGATGTCCTCGAAGCGGCACCCGGCGCGGCAGGCCAGGCCCACCATCCCGTTGCTCTTCAAGTTGATCCACAGCGACGGCTTCCCATCGTCGTGAGCCGGGCAGCGCGCCACCCACTCACCGCCCTGGTAGTCCCGCCACTCCTCCAAGCGGTCCAGGATCTCCGACATCCGCAACGGCCCTCTCCTCTCTAGTAACCGGCCTCCCGAAGGGCCTTGACGATCGCCGCATGCGTGCGGATCGACGTGACGGCGTACCCGTCCTCGGTCTTCGCGCGAGGCCGCTTCACGTACGCGACCCCGAACGGCATCCCAGCGTTGACAGCCTCGGCCTCCGCCTGGCGCACATAGGCGGCCAGGTCGTAAGACTTCTCCGCCTTGCACTCCCCAGCGAACGGCCGCACCCCGAGATCGCCGATGTCCGCCGCGCCCTCCTGGACGTTGCGACGCACGTTGTCCCGGTCGGTAGGGTCCTTCCAGCGGACCGAGCGGTCACCGTCCTTCCAGAACTCCCGGTACAGGCCGAGCTGTTCGTTCAGGTAGTCGGCCACCGCGGACTCCCACGCGGTTCCCTTGGCCTTCGATCGGTTGACCACTAGGCCGTCACCACCGTCAGGCCCGCGCCCCGGAAGACGGCCGTCGCGGCGGCCTGCCAATAGCGGGCGAAGTCCGGGCGCTGGCGGGCGTCGTGAAGGAACAGGATCACGTCCCCGGGACCGGCGGCCCGAAGGTCACCGAGCGCCGGGGCTATGCCCAGGCCGATGCGGAAGGTCACGTCTCGCCCTCCCCCGCACGTGGCTCGCGGAAATCGCCGACATGGGCAGCGTCCGACGCCCGCAGCAGACGGCACGGGTTCGCACCCTCGGCGGCCAGCGCTCGCGCTCGGGCGTGCAGGAACGCCCTCCGCTCCTCGGGAGCGATCTCCCACAACGGGGTTCGGTGGTCGCTCAACGGGCCGCCCTCTCCTCGGGCAGGTGCGCCCAGGAGGTCCGCCGCGCGATGTGGCGGCACGCCCGCTCGGAGATGTCGAACGCCTCGGCCAGTGCGGACAGGCTGGCGCCCAGGTCGGCCGAGCGGCGGATCGCGTAGACCTTGCGCTCGGTCAGCTTCGCCTGGCTGTTGCGGGTGCCGGCCGAAGGCGGACGCGGCGACTCCCGGAACGCCAAGCGCATGATCTCCTGCGCGCGGTCGGTCGCGGGCAGGACGTTGACGAGGCGGGCCGGAATCGGCTCCGCACCAGTCGGAGTTTGCATGGGGTTCTCTCTCATTCAGGGGTTCCGAGCGCGGCAGCCAGCTCGGCCACGGCGTCCAGGCTGTGCAGGAAGGCGCGGTTCGTCTGGTCGGGGTCGGTGAGGTCCGCGAGTGCGTCCACCAGGCGGTTCATGGCGGTGGCAGCCGGGCCGGGGAGGCGGTTCTGAATGTCCGAAGTGGCGTCGAACATGCGCAGAAGGTAGGTGTCCACGTGGCGGCTCCGGGGGGTCGGGAGCAGCCGCGCGGCAGGGTCCTCGGCGATCTCAGCCTCGGCCTGCTCCAGCGTCACGTCACCTGGGTTCTTCGGCTTCGGCGGATTCGCCCGGCGGTAGTACTCCGTCCACGTCTTCGCGGCGGGAAGCTCCACGTCCAGCCCCGGAACCAGCTCGGTGCGCGACGGGACGTGTCCGTCCTCGGCGAGGAGATCCCACGCGGCGAGGTACCGCCTGACGGTGTTGGCGCCCTTGCCCGCTGCCCTCGCGAAGTCAGGGGCGAACACCTTGCCAAACTCCAAATGGAGTTTGGTGCCGCCCTGCTCACCGGGCTCCACACAGCGCGCCGCGAGCAACGCAAGGAACGCCTTGCTACTGGCCTTGCCGAACAGCTCGGCGTCGGCTTCCCAGGCGGTCACTGCTGGGCACCCATCGCGTGAAGGATCACCTGGAACGCGGCGGCCAGGTGATCCGGGACCATGACGCTGACGAAGCCCGGGGCGGGCTGCGGCGAGACGGGAAGAACTACGGTCAGGGCCGGGGCAGTCCGGCGGGCGGCGTCGGGCAGTGCCCGGATCGCGGCGGTGTAGCGCGGGGAGAGCTGGTTCTTGCCGTCGGCGACGACGTACAGGATGCCGGGACCGTTGAAGATTCCGACGCGGGCCGCCATCTGCTCGAAGGTCAGACCCGTGCGGTCCCGCTGCTCCAGCAGCTCGGCCCCGCGCATGCGGGCCGGCGGCATGTCCGGCACGGCCATGCGTGCTGCGGCCGGGACAGACGCTGCGGTGGGCGCGGTCTTCTTCGCCTGGGCCCGCACCGCCGCTTCGGTACGGCCGAGCAGCCGGGCGATCTCATCCCACCGGACGCCCTGGGTGTGAAGCGCCGTGAGCCGACGCGTTTCCGAGGGCTCCCACGACAGGCCGTGGCGCTCGCGGCCGACTCGACCAGCCGAAGACAAGACCGTGAGGTTGGTGCAGGGGTACATGGGTTTCTCTCTCCAGGGAAACGGGAGCGGGACCGGCCCCGAAGGACCGGTCCCGCTGGTGTGATGGGTGGAGCGCCGGTTAGAACGGCGGCTCCTCCTCGACGGCCGCGTTCGGCGCGTCGGTGATGGCCTGCTCGAACGCCTTGACGACCTTCAGCTGAAGCTTCTGGTAATCCACGTCCCGGCCACTCTTGGCCGTGTACTGCACCCGCTCGTTGATCAGGTGGGCCAGGGCCGGGCCGCCGACCTTGGCCAGCGCGGTCTTCAGCGCGGGCAGTTCGCTGATGAGCGACCAGCCCGAGGACTTGTAGCGGAAGGCGCCAAGGCCGGTGTCGTGCGCGAGGCGGAACGTCAGGGTGATGGCGGGCTTGGGGCCGCGCTCGGCCTTCGCCCGGTCCTTCAGCTCCGCCAGCGTGCCGGGGCAGCGGCAGGGCACGCCCACGTCCTCCGGCGGGGACAGGAAGGCGCGGGTGTCGCAGTGGTGGGCGAGCTTGCCGTTCACCCACTGCTTCATGTCGAACTCGATCGCGCCGGGGCCGTCGATGACAACCTCGACCCGGTCGGTGTCGGTGTTGACCGCCATCGCGTCCTCCGCCTCGGTCTCCCGCTCGTACGGGGTGCCGCCCAGCAGCTCCGCCACCGCGTCGGCGGTGGACGGCAGTGCGCTGGTCACCTGCCACTGGTGGAGCGCGGTCGGGAACCCACCGTCGGGGGCGGCCTCGTAGTTGCGGAAGGTGCCCGCAACGTCCGGGCGACCGGCGGCCTCGGCACGCTCCGCACGCTCGGCAAGCTCGGGGTCGGAGGCAAAGATGTTGTCGAGTGCGTTGCTCAAGTGTGATCCGTTCTGTCGGGTCGGTGGCCGCCAATGGGTCGGCACCGTGGGAGTAGAGCCGGGGCGGTTAACACCGGCCCGTGGGGTTGAGCGGGGGCGGTTAACACCGGCCCGTGGGGTTGAGCGGGGGCGGTTAACAACGCCCCGGTCAGGCGGCGCGGCGGGCGGTGCCGCTCTGGTGGCCGGCCTCGTTCTTCCAGGCGACGCGGCCGATGATCCCGGCGTCCGAGTCGCGGTCGTCGGCGAAGCGGGCGCGCAGGGTCAGGAAGCGCTCGAAGATCCGGCGGTCGATCGTGACGGGCCGGAACTCGGCGCGGGCCGGGGTGACGTGCAGGACCGCCCCGGCATCGACCTTCGGGAACGGCTGGATGCGCCGGTCCACGGTGATCAGGTCGTCCGCGTGGGCGTAGGCGGCGAGCTGGGCAGCGACCGACAGATAGATGCTCTTGCTGGTCTTGAGGTCACCGAGAATGGTCTTGCCGTTGATCTTCACCAGGAAGTCGAACGACCCGGCGTAGCCGTGCTCCCGCGACCAGGCCACGTCTTCCGCGTGCAGCAGCTCGGGCTGGTAGCGGTCCAGCCACGCTTCGATGTGCCCCACGTACGGCTCGACATCGTGGTGCGGGTAGGGCACCTCCTCGCCGCGCAGCCGCAGCTCGAAGTAGTCGTGCACCAGGCTGCCCACATCGGCGCGGACCTTGGTGTACCTCTTCGCTGCGTACTTCAGGAAGTCCACGGCGGCCTGGCGGTCGCGCGCCGCGATGCGCTGGACCACCTCAAGGTCGGTGACCGCGCACTCGGCGGCCATGCCGGCCGACCAGTCCTGAAGGAACGGCTTCGCCTCCATGTTCAAGATGGACGTCACCGAGGGGGCGAGGTCGCCGGACTCCGGGTGGACGTAGTACCGCGAGCCCTTCTGGTGGATCGTGCGGACGCCTTCGGACATGGGCTCTCTTCTCTACTTGAGGGCATGCAAAAGGCCCGCCCCCGGTCGGGACGGGCCACCGCGGAATGACGCGGGATCAGGCAGCGGCGAGCAGGGACGGAAGGGTGTCCGAGTAGCCGGGCACCTCCGCCAGGACGCGGGCGTTCGCGGCCTGCTCGTCGGCCTCGCGCTCCGCCGGGCTCAGCACGTCGGGGACGGGGGTGTAGATGAACACCACGTTCTCGATGGCGCTCGCGGTGCGGTCCAGGGAATCGAAGCGGTCGCGCAAGGTCATGCGGTGGCCTCCAAGGCGGCGCGGATTCGGTCGGAGAACTGGGCGAGGGTGCCGGTGTTCGGGATCACGAGGTCGGCGTGCTCGGGGCCGAGCCGTTCGCTCGGGTGGTCGCCGTCGGGGGCGCCCCGGTCGATGAACCAGACGACGAATCCGGCGGCGCGCAGGGCGTCCACCTCGTTGTCGAACCGCACATCCGTCACCACCACCGGCCCCGGGATACCAGCCGCGCTGCGGACTGTCCGGCCGATCCAGAAATCCGGGTCCACGTGGCGGCGGACACCTTCGGTGCCGAGCCGCTGAAGGAACCGGCGCGCTTCCGGGAACCGGTCCTTCACCTTCTCCCAGCCGTAGCGGTCCACCGCGCCCGCCAGGTGGACCGGGGCCGGGGCGTTGATGCCCAGCAGCTCGGTGCCCACCACCGGGTCGATGTCGTACGCCATGTGCTTGAGCGGGTCGGCCAGCGCGAGGCGGACGTACGCCTGCTCGCGCAACACGCCGGCCGCCGTGTCCTTGCCGGATCTCGCGCGGCCGATCAATGCGATGTTCTTCATCTCGTTGCCCTCCTTCGCCACGGTTGAGGCGGCCCGGTTAACAACCGGCACGGCGAGGCATGGAACGCGAAAAGGCCCCGCCCTCCCGGAATCGGGAAGGCGGGGCCTGGGGGCGGGACGTCAGCTCAGGGACTCCTCCAGCGCGAGCAGCACCGCGCGGGTCTCCCGCAGCTCCTCACGGAGCCGTTCCGTGGTGGCGGGGTCGAGCCCTTCGAACGAGGCCGGAGCCAGCGCCGCGACCGTGCGGCGTACGCTCTGCACCACCTCGGCCGTGCGGGCAGGGGGAACCACGGCATCGTCACCGGCAGCCACGTCCAGGACCGCGCCGATGGTCTGGAGGGCGGCCCGACGGTGGTAGTTCTCCGTTCGGATCGTGCTCTGAGCCTTCGGGATGATCTTGTAGTAGGCGAAGACTTCGTCAGCCGACGACAAGCCCGGGAAACGCTCGGCCATCTCCTCGGGCCGCTCGTCCAACGAGGTGACGTAGTCCACGCGGACTGGTGAGAGCGCGTCCCGAATGGACTGAAGAATGCTCTGGCGGTCCTTCGCTACGGCTTCCCGGACCTCCTTGGGGGACATAGGTGGTGCCTTGATCCCCGCAGCGTCCAGGAGAGCTGACATCCACTGCCGAGCGGCGTAGCTCTCTCGGCGGAGATCCGGGAGTCCCTTCGAGTTCGGGAAGAGCAGCGCAGTCTCGAACACCACCTTCGCGAGCGGGCCGAAGTCGCGGGTCTCCCTTGCGGGCGCTACCAGCGGAACGGCCTTGTCCATCACGGCCTGCGTGCCGGGGACAGCCTGCCAGCCGGGAGCTGCGGCCTTCTTGCGTGGGGGCATGGGTTCCTCTCAGGTAGACCAGGACCGTTGTGCAACCAACGGTGCCAGTCATCCATTCCACCACAGCCCCGCTCCGCAACGAGAAAAGGCCCCGACCGGCCCGGAGGCAGGCCGGGGCCCTGGTCATCGCTTCGCCTTCATCCCGTCGTCGCCGAGCCGGACGCGCGGCCCGGTGTCGGCGTCCGGGCACGTGCAGCCCTCGGCGAGTGCTGCGGTGCGGGCCTCCTCGGTGCGGGCGGCGGCCGTCTCGTGTGTGACGACGCGCTTACCCGCGGAGTGCCCGCCGGCCATCGCGGCGGCGGCCAACAGGAGGCCGATGATGGCCTCGTTGGTCTCGATGCCGGCCAGCTTGGGCACGACGGTGCCGAGCACGGTCAGCAGCGCGACGACGGCGGCGCGGGCCTTGACGGGGTTGGCGTTGAGCCAGTCCTTCATCCTTTATCCCTTCAGTCGTGCGACCACGTCGGCGGCCAGGGCGGTGCCTCCGGCGAGGCCGGAGGCCACGACGCCGTAGCGCCAGCGTTCCAGCGCGCGGACGCGGTCTTCGTGGTCCTTGAGCATCTGGTCCACGGTCGCGCTGCTCTGGGCCAGCGAGCGCACGTCCTCACGCACGCCGACCAGCTGGTCGTAGATCTCGCGTGGTCCGATCACCACGCCGCCGAGCTGTTCGTCTCGGGCCATCAGTACCCCCCTGCGTTCCAGGCGATGGACTCGAACGAGCCGTAGGTCGCGTTCGCGTAGCGGACGCCCGCGATGATCGAGTCCACCGGGTTGAGGATGTCGCGGTGGCCGGGCAGCGCGTAGGCGTCGAACGTGGGCCGGATGGTCTGGAGCAGACCGTAAGTGCCGCCGTACGCCGCTTCGTTGCTGTCCCAGTGGTTCTCGGCCTTCGGGTTGCCGCCGGACTCGATCATCGCGCGGTGCTCGATCGCGGCAGCGCTGGGGACGAGGTCGCCGTTGGCGCGCAGGATGTCCCGGGCCTGTTCGATCCATCCGGCGAGGTCGTTGGAGTAGCCGGTGCTCGGGGTGGCTGGCTTGTCCTCGACCGGCGGGGCCGGTGCGGGTTCCGGGGTCGGGGTGGGCTGCTCGGCGGGGGCCGGGGCGGGCTTGAGCGCGGGGGCCTGCGGCTTGGGCGCGGCCGGGCGCGGGACGGGAGCGGAGCCGTCGGGGATCGCGATGTCCTGCCCGGGGAAGATCAGGTCCGGGTTGGCGACCGTGGCGGTGTTGGCGGCCACCAGCGCTTCCAGGGTGACCCGGTAGCAGGCGGCGATGTCCCACAGGGTGTCACCGGGAACGACGGTGTGGACCGGCGGCGCGGCGGCAGCTCCGGCGGTGGCGGTCGGCAGGCTGATCACCTGCCCGACCTCGATCCGGTCCGGATTGGCGATCTGCGGGTTGGCGTTGACCACGGCGTCCAGGCTCGCGCCGTAGCGGGCGGCGATGGCAGACAGGGTGTCCCCGGCCGCGACGGTGTGGGTGGCTGCTGCGGGGGCCGGGTCCGGGGCGGGAACGGGGTCCGGGGTCGGCACCGGGGTCTCGACCGGGGTGGGCGGGGCCGGGGTCTCGGTCACCGGCGGGGCCGGGGTCTGCGGCGTGCTGCTCGGGGTGGCCGGGGCGGGGACGGTGATCTGCTGCCCCTCGGTGATCCGGTCGGGGTTGCCGATCTGGGGGTTGAGGGAGAGCAGCCCGGCAACCGTGGTGCCGAGCGCCACGGCGATACCGCCAAGGGTCATGCCCTTGCGGATGGTGAACGTGCGGGTGGCCGGCGGGGGCGTGACGGGCGGCAGGGGCTCGGTGACCGGGCCACGGCCGAACTCGGCAAGCAGGCGGGCGAGCTGCTTGGGGCCGGGGATGCCGTCGGCGTCGGCGGTGTCGCCGATCTTGATCTGATAGGCGCGCACGGACTCGGTGTCCGCGCTGCCCCACACCGGGCCGGGGCCCTGGGTGTAGCGGGAGCAGCCCGCGCGGACGAGGGCGCGGCCCATCTCGGTGATGTGCTGGCCGCGCGCGCCGGGGCCGTACATCAGGCCGTTGATGGTGACGGGCCGGCCGGTCGGCGTGCCGGTGCCGGTTTCGGTGCCAGTGCCGCCGGAGGTGTAGGCGGGGCGGCCGACGCCGAGCACGACGGAGCGGGGCCGGGTCTTGCGGGCGACGTAGCCGCCGGAGCCCTGGCCCGCGCCGCTGTCGCGGGCGGTGTTGCCTTCAACGGTCTTGACCTGCTGGCCGGGGGCGGAGTCCTCCAGGACGATGCCCACGTGGTCGGCGACGCCGTTGTTCGACCAGCTGAAGAAGATCACGTCGCCGCGCTTGAAGGCGGCGTCGCGCCCGAGCCACTGGCCCTTGTTGCGGAAGGCTTGGACGTGGGAGGGGCAGTAGGCGAACCTGCCGACGGTGGCGGCCTCGCCGCCCTTGTCGGCGCACCAGGAGACGAACATGTCGCAGAAGGGTTCGTGGTTGAAACCGGGGGCGTACCACTTGCCGAAGGGGGTGTCGTAGTACTTGCCGTTCGGGGAGAGGCCGCCTCGGTAACCTTGGTCGGCCCACTTGGTGGCCTCGGCGATCATCGCTTCGCGGGAGATATAGCTGTCCTTTTCAATGACGAAGCCCCGCCCGGGAGTTCGGGAGGGGCCGGTTGGCGGAGGGTCAGGCGTAGCCGGGTGGCAGAGCGACGAGTGTCCAGGTGCCGGCCTCGGTGGCCTGGGGCGCCTGGTTGAGGGGCAGGGTCATGGCGACGCCGGGATCGACGGTGCCGCCTCCGGTGACGTCGGTGCGGGTCTGGAGCAGCAGGCGCTGCCACTCGCCGGGCTGGGTGCCGCCCATGGGCAGCACCCAGTCCAGGCGGACCCAGCCGTTGTTGAGTGCGCCTCCGGTGTACTGCCACTCGGAGGTGACGGGGCGGGCCTTGTCCACGTCGAAGAGCCGGAGCCAGACGCCTGCGCCCTGCTTGGAGGAGACGCGGCAGTCCAGGCGGATCACGGGGTGGGCGATTCCGGCGGTGGGGATGGTGGCGGCGGCGCGCCAGGCGGTCTGGACGTCCAGGCCCTGGCGGTAGGGGGTCATGGGCAGGACCGCGCCGAGCGCGCTGGCGGTGCGTTCCATCGCGGACAGGCGGGTGTCGATGCCCTGGAACTCATCCGCGAGGGTGGGGCGGCCGTAGACGGTCATGCGGCGCTCACCAGCTCCCCCTTGACCCAGTCGTCCACGCGCTCGAAGACGGTCGTCGGCACGAGGGACAGGGTGGTCTCCTCGCCGGTCTGGGAGACCTTGGTGCTGATCTCCTGGATGACGTACTCGGCGTTGATGCCGGGCCAGTTGGCGGTTCGGGCACGGACCCGGATCTTGTGGCCCACGCGCAGCTCGGCCACCGAGTACTCGCCGCCGGGGTGCAGGCGCACCTCGGGGACGACGATGGGGAACGCGCCGACGGCGGTCATGCGCTCTGCCTGGGCGGTCAGGGTCTCGACGCGGACGACGGAGTTGTTGGTCTCGACGGCGGCCAGGCGTGGGATGCGGCGGCCGTCCTCGGTCTCCAACTGGCCGTTGTACCACCAGCTTTTGAGTTGCGACCAGCCTTCGCCCGCGCCGTTGACGCCGGTCTCGGTGCACATCTTGTCGCCGTCGCTGGTGACGGAGGTGACGTCGCAGTTGGTGCCGTGCTCCAGGACGATGCCGGTGTCCACGCCTCCGGCCGGGGCGAGGAAGCGGAAACGGTTGCGGATGATCCGGGCGTCCACGTCCCAGTCGTGGTCGATGCGGAAGTCGAAGCCCTTGATGACCGCGCCCAGTTGCTCGACCGCCTCACCGACGGACTTCCACTCGAACCAGGGATATGTGCGGTCGCGCTTCATGGTGTCCAGGTCCGGGCCGAAGGTGAGCGCGCCGGGGCCGTTGCTGCCCCAGTACCCGGCCTGCCCTGGGGCGACCGGGGACGGGTTGTCGGCGAAGGTCTGGATCAGCTCACGGGCGATGGTTGTCTGTTCGCGCGGGGTGGCGCCCGTGCTGTATCCGAGGTTGACCATGTTTCGGCGGTAGTACTCCCACAGCCCGGGGCAATCCAGCGTCATGGTCTCGGTGGCCATGTCGACCGACCAGGAGAGCAGGGGGCCGCCCCACAGGACGCGACTGCCGCGCTGGACGTGGGCGATGATCCGCCACGGCGAGACGAGCGACCAGTCCAAGCCGGCCAGGGGTTCGGCGGACAGCGGCACGGTGAAGCTCGCGGAGCCAGGGGCGTTGAGGATGGAGCGGAAGGACAGGCCCGAGACGGGCAGCTCGGCCAGCAGCCGGCCGCCCTTGAACTCGGACAGGATCACGCGGTAGTCAGCGGCCTCGGTCATCAGGCCGCCTGTATGACGATGGCCTCGGCGTAGGACGTCCACGCCGCCTTGAACTTCACGTTGTTGTTCACGGTGTTGTCCGGGCGGCACGAGGTGCTGACACTCATCGCCGCCCCGGCGGGAACCTTGATGGTGCCGGTTCCCCGGACGTCGCGGTTGTCGCCCGCCCGGATGTACTGCGGCCGACCGGCCCGACGGCTCTCGCCGTGCCCGAAGACCACGGGGCTGATCCACCCCTCGCCGAAGTCACCGGCGTAGGTGCATTCGAAGCTGACGGTGACCAGGCGCGGGTACGGGGTCGCGGGGGCGGTGAAGGTGTGCCAGCCTTCGGAGCCCCAGGCGTTTTCGGGAGCCTGGTAGCTGGCGTCAAGGCGGGTCGCGCCGGGCAGGACCGGGGCGGTAGTGCCGGGGCCGGTGACCTTGTGCAGCGCGGTGGTCACCGAGTCGTAGACCAGGGAGCCGGCCGGGGCTCCGGTGGCGGCCTGGGCGATGCCCTGCGGGCCTGCTGTGCGGAGCTGGCGCAGCGGCGTGGTGTCGAGCTGACCGGCGAACACGAACCGCTGGTCCTCAATGCCCGTGATGCCGGTCTGGGCGATGTTCACCAGCGCCAGGCGGATGCAGTTGGACGGGACCGGCCAGTCCTTCGCGCCCGGGGTGGACTCGGCGAGCACCGCCAGCGACCAGCCGCGCGCACCTTCCTTGGTCACCTGCGTGCCGGTGCCGGGGGCTGCGGCGTAGGGGGTGCCGTCGGCGGCGTAGGTGACGGACTGCATGTAGCGGTCCGCGGTGGTCTTCATGTCCATCAGCAGCGGGCCGGCCGGGGCGGTGTCGGGGTCGGCGAACGCCACGACGAGGTCTTGCCGGGCGGCCTCGCCCGGCTTGGGGGTGGAGCACTGGAGCTGAATGGAGGCGTCCAGGTTGGCGAAGTGGACGGCCCCCTTGTGGGAGACGGCCACGTCGTCCGGCAGCCACAGCGAGCCTGCGGCGACGCTCACGCGCGGGGTGGGGTTGTCCACCTTCTCGACCAGCAGCGCGGCCGGGCCCGAGACGCCGACGTGGGCACCCCTGGTGCCGCCGATCATCGTGCGCAGGTCCAACGCGTCGTATCGGCCCTGCTGCACGAACAGCGGGGCACGGAGTTCTACAGCCAAGAGAGAGGGGTCCTTACATCCAGGCGGAGCGCCACTGCACATCCGCCGTGACCCCGTCGGGGCCTTCCAGTACGTCGAGTTGAACGGCGCTCGGCCCCGGGGGCAGGGCGAACCAGGCCGAGCCCGGATCGACCTGTCCGAAGCGGGAAGCGCCGTTGAGGGTGATGCGGCGGCGGCCCATGTCCACCACCAGGGCGTCACCGCGCCCGACCCGCAGTCCCCGGGTGGCGAAGCGTCGGCGGACCCCGTCGTGGACGAGGGTCAGCGCCGGGTCGCGGATCTCGCCGGTTCGCGGGGTCAGCCGCACGATCGGCCAGGAGTCCACCGAGCCCGCGTTGTAGATGTCCGGAGCTGACCGGGCGGCGGGGCCGTTGCCCATGTCGAAGGGGAACGTCAGCGGGAAGATCGGCCGACCGCCCCGGGGCACGTCCACTGCCACGGTCGCGCTCTGGAGCCACGCCCCATAGAGACGTGGGTCGGTGGCGGCCAGCTCGACCGTGAAGCGGCGGCGGCCCGCGTGGTACTCGCGGTCCACGGTGACGGCCCGCTTGCGCACGCGCGCCATGATCCGCGAGCGCCCGCCGGCCACCGGGGGGAACGCGAACTCGAACGGCCGCTCCGGACCGCCGGGGGCGAAGGCCCCGAGCAGCGCGGGCACCTCGCGGTCGTCCAGGGCCAGCATGGTCAGGGTGACGGTGCGCGAGCCCATGTAGTCGGTGCCGGGGGTCAGGCCGTCGCGCTGGAGCAGTTCGGCGTCCGAGGTGCGGACCTCGGGGGCGTCCAGCAGGCCGGACACCTCTTCCAGCACGACGGAGGAGTCCTCACCGAGCAGCAGCCCGCCCCACGCTGCTGTCCAGTCGCGGCCCGTGTAGGGGTTGGAGGCCGACAGCGGGGTGCCGGTGGTGATGTCGCTCGGTCCGATGGGCTACCTCCCGGAGGTCTTCAGCTCCCACGCGATGGCCTTGCCGATCTCGTGGGGGTCCGCGCTGGTGCGGGCGTTGACGGTGATGTTTGCGCCGTAGCGCTCGCGGCCGGCGGCCTTGGAAACGGGCTCCGGGTGGCGCAGGCTCGCGGCGGCCCGCTGGCCGTAGCCGTAGCTGTCGAGCGAGCGCAGCCCAGCGGTGACCGGGCGAAGTGCCTGCTCCAGCGGACTGGCGTACGGAGCGGCGAAGGCGGCCGGCATGGCGGCGAAGGCCATCCTCGGCGCGGCCATCAGGGAGCGCGGGGCTGCGGCCGTCGGGGTGGACGCGGGCGCCGAGCTGAACGGGTTCAGCGACGACATGATGCCGCTCACCACGCCGCCGACAGAGATCGACTTCATGCCGTTGACCAGCCCCTGGATCGCGGACTTGCCCTTGTCGTAGAGCAGCGAGCCCAGGTCGCCGATCGCGCCGAGGATCTTGCCTGGCAGGCTGGCCACGTAGGAGACCACGGTGCCGATCCCGGACGACACGCCGCTTGCGATTTGGGACCAGGCTGAACTCACTGCTGAGACGCAGGAGTTCCACGCGGACGAGGTCCACGACTGGACGTTTCCCCAGGCTGCGGCCACCGCGCTGGCCGTGGACGAGGCCGCTGACGACACGGCGGACGTCACCGACGCCCAGGACGAGGAGGTCCACGAGGTCACTGACGCCCAGGATGACGAGGTCCACGAGGTCACTGACGCCCAGGCTGACGAGACAGCGGAGGCCACGGAGGAGGCCGCCGACGACGTCCAGGAGGTCACGGACGACCACGCTGACGAGACGGCTGAACTCACGGCCTCCCAGCAGGACTTGGTGGCCGAGGTCACCCCGTCCCAGGCTGCCTGGATCATCTGCCAGGCCCACTGGGCTCCGACTGCCAGGCCGTTCCACGCCTGCATCGTCACGCTGAAGGTGATGACCAGGGCGCGCAAGCCCAGGTCGACCAGCCGCATCAGGGCGGACGTTGCTTCGGCGTTGTCGGAGAAGACCTGGAAGAACTGGCGCAGGGTGTCTGCGAACCAGCTGATCGACGCGGCGATCTCCGGCGAGAACTGGACCGCGAGCTTGGCGATTCCTTGCAGGAAGGCGTCGAGCAGGCCGACCAACGGGCCCAGGATCAGCTGAAGTTGGGCGCCACCGTTGGACAGGGTGAGGAAGAAGTCCCCCAGGGCAGCGCCGAGACCGACGAGCGCTTTCGGCAGCTCGTCGGTGAAAGCCTTCATCCCCGGCGAGGACATCGCCGCCGTGAGCTTCGGGAACAGCGTGTCGGTGAAGTCGGTGATCGACTTCACCATCGGTCGGACGTACTGCGCCCCGGCGTCGAAGAACGCCTTGAACTCGGGCTGGGCCTGGCGGAACCAGGCCGTTACATCCTTGACCGCACCGCCAAACTCGTTGCGGATACCGGCAGTTGCAGGCTTCAGTGCCTCTGAGGCGGCCTGCATCGCCTCCTCGGCCTTCTTGCCGAGGTTCTTCATGTCCCCGGCCGCCGCGACGGCCGCAAGGCCCAGCGGCAGGACCGGCAGGGCCGCCAGCGCCAGGACGCCGATCAGCCCGGAGGCGACGACCGTCACCCAGGAGGCGATGGCCGTGACCGCGACCAGCAGCGGCAGCGCGGCAGCGGCGGACTGGGCGAACCCGGCCGCCATCCCGAGCGTGCCCTGCGCGACCGAGGCGACGCCGGAGCCGATGCCCTGGAGGGCGGAGGCCGTCTGCTCGATCGAGAGCGTGAAGAGGCGCCCGAAGGATCGGGCGACCTCCGCGGCCCCCGAACCCAGGTCCCGCAGACCGGACTTGACCCGGTCGAGTCCACCCCGGGCGAGGTGGACGTTGATCCCCAGCCGCCAGCGGCGGCCGGTGAACGCCCGGACCTGGGCCTCGGCCGGCGCGGTGTCCGCATCCGCGCGGACCCGCGCTCGTCGCTCGCGGGTGAGCGCGGCGATCCGGGCGGCGGCCTCGCCGGTGTCGGCGACGACGTTGACCCGGACGTTGCGGTCGTGCGTCAGCTCGCGCAGCCGGGCATTCACGCCCCCGGTGTCAAGGTCGAGCTTGACCTTGAGCTTCGTGTACTTCTCCAGCATCTCCAGGTACTGCTTCAGGCGCTGGCGGAAGCCGTCAGTGTCAGGCAGGACGCGGATGTGGACGCGCCCGGCTTCCTTGCCGCCGGGACCGGCCATCGGCTCACCTCCTACGTGAGTCGGACCGGTGCGGGCCGCATCGGCGCGGTGGAGCGCGCGAGCACGGCCGCCGGTAGGCGGAACGTTTCTGCAAGAGGGGTGGAAGGCAGGGCCACGGCGGGGCCTCCGCCCTCGCCGACCTCGCGTTGGAGGGCGGCGGCGAACGGGTTGCCGTCGGCGGGCCTGCGGGTGCGCTTGGCGTACGGGCGCGGGTAGGGCGTCGGCTTCTCGACCGCCCGGGGGTTCTTGACGGCCTTGGCCACCTGGACGTGGGTCAGCGCCTGCACGGCGTCCACCAGGTCCGCCAGGACGTAGGTCCGCGCGTCCCAGCCCAGGGCCTCACGGCCGCCGCGCATCGCGGCCAGCGTCGCGCAGTCGTCGGGGAGCGTCCCGATCAGGCCGAGGATCAAGCGCGCGGAGTGCCGGCCCCGGACCCAGTCCAGGACGTCCACGCCGCAGAAGCGGCGCAGGTCGGCAGTGATCTCCGCGCCGTGCTTGTCCAGCAGCCTGATCAGGCCGATGCTTCCCCCGGCGCGGCCTGCTCCATCCACGCCTCGACCACAGTCATGGTCTGCTCCAGCGGCAGGGCGTCCACGGATTCGCGCATCCGCTTCTTGTCGGAGGCGACCGCGACCAGCAGCGCGCCCATGGCGTCGATGCGGCGCTCGTTACTGACCTTCTCGGACTGCATGACGTCCATCAGTGCCATGGCGGCCTTGAGGTCGCCGCCCGGCAGGGCTTCGATTCGGCGCAGGCGCAGCTTCTTGCCGCCCTTGGCGACGAACGGCAGGCCCTTGCCCGCGTGCTTGCGGTCGGCCTCGGCCTGAAGGTCGGCGAAGTCCAGGGTGGTCACGGTCTAACTCTCCTTGCTGCGGTACTGGTTGCGGGTAAGCATCGGCCCGCCCCCGGAGTGTTCACGGGGCGGGCCGGCGGGTCAGGCTGCGGGCGGCAGGAGGCCCACGGCCAGGTCGAAGACCGGCGTCACGGTGCCGAGCGGTGCGGCCTGGTTGAGGGCGACGACGGTGGCCTTGACCGGCATCTCGGTGAGCGCGGCCGGGTCAATCTTCACGGCGTCCGCGCCGATGATGCTGGTCTTCGGGTAGTGCCACACGACGGCCTTGCCGCCGTCCACCGCGCAGATCATCAGCGCGCGGTTCTGGGCGGTGGGGCTGGTGGGGATCGAGAAGAACCCCTTGCTGTCCAGGCCCTTGGACGTGCCGTAGTAGAGCTTGTACGACTCCGCGGTGAAGTCCTCCAAGTTGACCGTCACCGCGTAGGTCTTGCCCGGGTCGGTGGTCTTCAGGCTCTTGGACTGCCAGCTCCCCAGAACCTCCGGGTCGTCACCGTCCACGGACAGCTCGATGCCGTTGTCCAGCGAGGTGTTCCCCACGGACTTCCACGACGCCGCGCCAGTACCCCACTTGGTGGTGTCCTTCGGGTCGAACCCGGGCTTGCTCAGGTCCGGCGGCGCGGTTCCCGGGTCGGCGACGTAGATGTATCCGGTGCCCGGTACCAGGACCGGGGCGTCGTCAGCAGCCATCGCTGACTCCCTTCCGGCCCGTCAGCGGGGCCTTGTAGCGATCATGTAGTTGGCCGAGAACCGGTAGAAGTCCGGTTGGGCCTCGGTCATCGGGTCGGTGGTCATGAACGGCCCCGTCGCCTCCCGGAAGTGCGAGAGGTAGCCGTCCGTGTTGCCCCACTGGTCGCGGGTCAGACGCACCAGGGCGGCGCGGGCGCGACGGGCCAGCAGGGAGGCGTCCGCGCGGGCGGTGGCGTACGTCTGGACGGTGAACATGCCCTCGTCTATGAACCGCTTGTCGCGCATCACCCCGCCGACGCGGCGGGCGATGACCAGGCCGCCGGCCTCGCGCAGCGAGAGCTGCCAGTCGGTGGGCAGGTAGACCGCGCACCGGTAGCCGGGCAGCGCGGTGCGCAGGGCCTCCATGACGATCCGCTCGGAGTCGGGCATCAGGTACGGCTCTCTCACCACAGGGCGGCCTCCATCGCATGGATGCCGTCCACGTGCCGCCCGGCCCGGTGGTTGAAGCCGCCCCAGTTCTTATGAGCGGCCAAGGGGTCCTCATTCACGATGGCGTAGCCCTTGGCGTGGCGCTTGACCTTCAGTCCGGCGATGAACTCGCCGGTGTCGATGTGCAGGGCGGCCTTCGCGGTGATGCGCACCTTGCGCTCCTCGGCCTCCAGCTTGAGCGCGGCCATCACCCCGGGAAGTCCGGCGATCATGGCGTCACAGTCCGGCCGGATCTCGACCACTCTGCCCACCCCCTTCCACGATGACGGTCACGAACCGCATGCGGTCGGAAGCACCGTGGTGGGCGCGCGGGGCATCCACCACGGCCCACTTGGTGCCGGGGTCGCCCTCGTCCTCGAAGGCGACGGCTGACCACTTGTCGATCACCGCCTCGGGTGGGAAGACGATCTTTCGGCGGACCGGCGGGGACCAGCCGACCTGAGCGCCGACCGGGGCCCGCCAACCGGCGGCGTCGCCGACCGGCTGGACCCACGCCGAGTAGGTGGTGCCCTGCCCGGTGGCGGGCCGGTGGTCGCCGTAGCCGTCGCTCACCATGCGGACGGTGAAGACGGTGACGCGGGTACGTCCGCGTTCCAGCAGGCTCACGCGAGCCCCCAGGAGTCCTCGGGATCGGGGTACGGGTAGCCGGTCCGCAGGCCGCGCGAGAGCACGGAGCGCTGACCGTTCACCGACTTCAGACCCCCGCGGCCTGACACCCTGTCGATCAGCGCGGCCTCGCCCCGGGTCAGGGCCAGTCCCATCGGTGAACCGTCCGGCATCCGGTAGGAGACCTCTCCGGCCTGCTCCTGCACGTACCCCTCGGGGTTGCGGAAGCGGCGGTCGGCGACGGCCAGGGCCAGGGTGCGGATCACCGGGGGGTGGCGCTGCGGGGTCCACGCAGGGTGGCCTTGGGCGGCGATCACCCAGAAGGCGTCTTCGAGCGCGGCACTCGCCCGCTCCCAGTCCGGCGTGCCGGTGGCGGGAGCGGGCTTGCCCAGGCGCTTGAAGAGGTCAGCGACTTCGAGCGCCACGGCGGGCCCCTTACTTGGCGGGGACGGCGGTCGGCTCACCGGTGAACGTCAGGCGGATGCCACGGACCTTGACCAGGTTCTTCGGGTCCTGCCAGTTGGTCTCGTTCTTCTTCAGGTCGGTGACCAGGGTCGCACCCCAGTAGGACGAGAGGAACGAACGCTCCATCGCGGCACCGGAGTTGTAGTCCTTGATCCAGCGCAGCGCGAAGCCGTCCGCGTTCTGCCGGCCGCCCTTCGCGGACTCCGGGACGGAGGGCGCACCCGAGACGAGCTGGATCGCGGAGCGGTGGAACGCGTACACGCCGAGCGGGGCGAGGACGTCGTTCGTGGACTCCACGATGTCGAAGCCGTACAGGTTGCCGATGGTCGCCTGACGCAGCGCCGCGCCGCCGTTGGCGGACTCGTTGGCCTTGGTGATGTTCGGGTCGTTCAGCAGGTAGTACGCGGCCTCGGAGCCGACCACGGCGGTACGGCCCTCGGCCGGGATGTTCTCCTTGTTGAGCTGGACGCGCAGGCGCGCCAGGCTCTTGCGGATGATCTGGCCGGCCTGCTCGTCCGAGGTCGCCTTGGTCAGGTCAACGGGGATCTTCGCGGCGGTGGCCACGTCGGGGAACTCGTTCATCGCGCTCGCGACCTTGTCCTCAAGGCGCTCGGTGATGGAGTCCACCTGCGGCACCATGACCTGCTCACCGAAGCTGAGCAGGTCAAGGGTCAGCTCGGCGTCGGACAGGTCCACCGCCGAGTAGGCGTGGGTGTCGAGCTTGACGGTCAGCAGGCCCTCGTTCAGGTTCTCCGACTGAATCCACGTGGTCGGGTCGCCGAACTTGCGCTTGGCGTCGATCCGCTCCTCAGCGCCCTTCAGGCGGGCGGGGCGGCGGATGTTGATGACCTGACCGGTGGCGTTCACGAACTCGTCCGCCGAGCGGCGGTCGAACTTGTGGGCCAGGAGGACGCTGTCCTTCAGGTTCGCGATGGCCTGAAGGACCAGCTTGTCCGGGTTCTGGAAGGCATTGGCACGTGCGGGGTTGAGAGAGATAGCGCTGATCCTCGGGAAGACGGAAGGCCACCCCGGAACAGGGCAGCCTCAAGGCGGGTGGGGGTTCTCAGATGCCGAAGCGGCGCTTGCGCAGCTTCTCGGCCAGCCCCTTGTACGGGTCGGGCTCGGAGTGCGGCGTCAGCCCGCCGGCACCCAGCAGGGGCTTCGGCGCGGCGACGGTCGCCAGGGCCTCCGCGTGCTTGCGCACAGCGGCTTCGTCACCGCCCTGGACCAGGGCAGCCAGGACCGGCGGCAGCGCGTACTCGGCCGCGATGCGGTCCCGAAGGGCCTGCTCCTGGAGCTGGGCGACCTGCGCGCGCAGCTCGTCCGCCTCGACCCCGGACTCGTTCGAGCGCTCGCGCGTCGCGGTCAGGTCGGCCTGCATCTTCTCGTACAGGGCCTTGTAGTCCGGCTCGGCCGGGACCGGGGCGGGGGCGTTCGGCTCGCTCGAGTTTTCCTGACCGCTCGTCAGGTCGACGGACTCCTCGGCAGCGGGCGCGGTGGCGGGGTGGACCGCACCACCGGGGATCGCCTCGGCCGGAGTCGGGGTCTGGGACTGCTGCTCGGACATGTCTCTCTCCTAGGTCTTGGTGTAGTGGGTACGCCAGTCGGCCAGCGAGCCCCCGCCGAACTCCCGCCACATCCCGGCGAACTTCGCGTTGGCGTCGGGGAGCTGGTAGCGGCGCGAGAAGATCGGGACGGCCTGGCAGTGGCAGTGCGGGTGAGCGCCGAAGGCGGCCGTCCGCTTCGACTTGTAGACCGCGCCTCGGGCGGCCATGAGCGCGCAGAAGTAGCAGGGTGAGCCCTCGGTGACGCGGTAGTAGCCGATGGCCCCCGGGTCGTCCTGCAGCGCGTTGTTGATCATGTCCCGGCCGCCGTCTTGGACGATCTGCCCGCCCGCCCCGGACCCACCGGTCTTCAGCGACTCCAGGAACTCGCGCTCCCAGGCGATCAGCGCGGGGTCGTCCAGCGCGGCCGAGCCCTCCCGGCCGGGGCGCTCGCGCTCATGCTTGGCCACCCGGTCGGCGACCTGCTCGCGGAACGCTTCCTCCGCCCTGCGGGTCTCGCGGGCGATGTCCTCGGCGGGGAAGGGGTTGCGGGTGTCCACCGGCAGGGGCTCGCGCAGGCCGGAGCCGGTCCGCTTGCCGGTGGCGCGGTTGAAGTCGGCCCATAGGGAGGCGAGCGAGGAGGCCGGCCGGTAGCCGGGGCCCCCGATCACGCGGCCGGTCTCCAGCGCACGCAACAGCCGGTAGAAGACGACCGACAGGGCGTAGGAGGCCGCTGCGGATTCGCGGACCGCCGCCCCGTACTCGGTTTCGAGCTCGGTCAGCGACCCGGCGATCTCGCGGGCCTCGACGGCGGCCAGGGCCTGAGCCCAGCGGGCTGCGAACTCACCGGCCAGCGCCTCCTGTGCGAGCTGGTACGCGGCCACCGCCCGAAGGATCTCGTCGGTTCTGGGAGTCCACGCCACCGGCCGTCGCCTCCTTCTGCTGCTTCAGGGCCTCGGCTTCGGCGGCCTCCGCCTTGCGGGCGGCTTCCTCGGCGGCCTTCACCGCCTCGTCAATGTCGGCCTGAGAGAACCCGGGCACCTTGCGCAGCGCGACCGAGAGTGGGACGCCCTGCTGCATGAGCTTCACCATGGCGTCGGCGGCCTGCGCGAGAGAGCGGGTGGACTTCTCGGCCCACTCGACCTGGCTCTCGTCCTGCTCGCTCTCGCCCCGGCCGGCCACCACCGCGCACAGCCGGAACACCGACTCCCACGACTCGCCCAGCGAGTCCTGAAGGGAGCCCAGCATCCGCTTGAACGAGGTCTCGGCGGCGGCCAGGGCATCCGCCGAG
Organism: Kitasatospora sp. NBC_01560; assembly: GCF_045208415.1. Taxonomy (NCBI): domain Bacteria; kingdom Bacillati; phylum Actinomycetota; class Actinomycetes; order Kitasatosporales; family Streptomycetaceae; genus Kitasatospora; species Kitasatospora sp. NBC_01560. Next base: position 7,804,749 of record NZ_CP109364.1, read on the forward strand.
AGGTTCACCAGGCTGGCCCCGGCGAGGTAGTGCGGCGGCACATCGGCCAGTGAGCTGATCTCCTCGATCGTCTGGCGACGCGAGGCCATCAGATCGCCGGTCGGCATGGCCGGGAGCTGCCCGAACTTGGCATCCGAGTTCGGGGCCATCAGCAGCGTGGACGGGTCCAGGCTCGGCACGTCGTAGACCGGCTCACCGCTCTGCGCGTCGCGCACCGGGTCACCCGTCTCCGGGTCCAGGCGCTCGGACGGGGCGAGGCCCGTCGCGTAGCGGATCGCGTGCGCGCCCCAGTGCTGGTTGAGCAGCAGGGACAGGGTCTGCTGGTTGAGGCGGTCCTGTGAGACGACCAGCGGTTCGACCAGTCCCCGGGTTCGGCCCCGCAGGTCCACCGACGGCGAGAACCTGACCACGGGGCAGACGTTCATGCCGTGCGGCTCGGCGGAAAGCACCGCCGTGTCGGGCTCGGAGTCCAGGTCGATGGTGTACTTCGCCACGTCGTCCCACAGGTAGCCGACGGTGGTGTCCTCGTCGGGCTGCTGCTCGGGGACGTGCAGCGCGTACACCGGGTACTCGTCCCACGCCGGGTCGGTGTAGACCGCGACGGTGTTGATCGAGTCGTAGGCCCGGATCAGCGGCTCGCGGCGGCCCTTGCGCGGGTCGGGGGTGACCACGGCGTAGGCCGCTCCGGAGGTCAGCGCGGCGCGGTGGACGGCGGCCTGCCGCTCGTCCATCCGGTTCTTCTGCCAGTACGCCCACTCGTAGGCGTTCTCACCCGAACCCGGGCGGCGAAAGCCCTGCACCCGCAGGGCGTTCAGCGGGGTCTCGACCACCAGGCCGGTCACGTTCAGGATGGACCGCTTGACGAGGTCCTTGAACTCCGAGTTGGACTTGGCCGGCATCCACGGCGCGCGGTGAAGTCCGCGGGCGTAGCGGTCCACCAGGTTCAGCCGGTCGAAGTCGCGGTCGATCAGCTCCTTGGCGTGGCGGGCACGCTGGAGCACGACGGGGAGGGACATCAGAACCCTCCTCGGGTCTGTAGCGTTCCGGGCTGCTTGGGGGGCTTGAGCTTGCCGCTCTCGGTCAGGCGGCGGTGGGCGATCCACGCGAGCACCATCGCCGCGTACAGGTCCACCTTCAGCTTCGACTCGCGCGACTCCTTGCCGAACGAGAAGCCGTACTGATTGGGCCTCTTGCGGGCGTTCATGGTGTGCCGGGTCAGGGAGTAGTCGCGCACGTGCGGCAATGCCACGGTCTCGATCGCCCCGACCAGCGCCATGTGCTCGGTCGTGATCTCGCGCTGGTTCGCGCGCATGTCGAAGCCGACAGTGGACTTGCCGCTGGCCTTGATGAGCAGGTGCTTGCCGTACTTCTCCGACCAGTCGGCAACGTAGGACTCCCACCCGGCGACGTCGGCGAAGAACGCTACGACGGTGTACTTCTGGAAGACGTGGCCGACCATGTCGTTGACCTCCTGGCCGTCCACTTCCCAGTTCTTGCCGGCCGGGCCGTCGGGCTTCTCCCACAGCGCAAGCTTCTGGACGAGCTTGTCCCGAACACGCATGGCCACCAGGCCGGTTGAGTCGTCCGTCTTGCCGCCGTCGAAGGACAGCACGATCCGCTCACCGGGCCTGATGCCGTCGGCCGGCTCGACCGTGGCCAGGTCCCAGGTATCGCGGTCCACCAGCGCGTCGTCATGGCTGGAGAGCTGGTTGAGGTACTTGCGGCGGGACTCGTCCTCGGAGGTGCTGGCCGACCAGATGTCCCGCATCACGCGGTCCGGGTTGATCCACACCGAGTCGCCCCGGGCGCACAGGATCGCGGCGCGCAGCTGGTCCTCGTCGGCGAGATCGACCCCGGGCGGGGCCTCCACCGAGTCGTAGTAGATACCGGCGTCGCGGTTCACGCCGTCGCGCTGCTTCTCGAAGGCGTACCAGGTGCCTTCGGCGACGCTCTCTTCGCCGATCACCGGGGCGTTGGTGATCTCCATCGTCCGCCCGCCGACCTTCGTGGCGTTGGGGCGGATGGTGGCGGCCAGGCGCGGGCCGTGGTTGCCCTCGACCCAGTGCCAGGTCTCGTTCATCAGGGCGAAGCTGGGCCGTCCGCCCTCGGCGGCGCGGAAGCTCGAAGCCTTGGCTTCAAGGCGGCACTGGCGGCCGTCGGTGTCGCTCTGGCTCGCGTAGCAGACCTCTTGGCCCAGCTTGATCGCGTACCGGTCGATGGCGGCCGGGGAGAAGATCGTGGCCAGCGCCGACATGGTGTTGACGTTCTGGCCAGCCGCTGTGGCGAAGATCTGCACCCACGCCTCCTGCGGCGGACCACCGATCGGCGAACCGTCAGCGCGAAAGCCCACCAGGCGGCACGGGCCGACGAACTCCATCGCGGCGACGCTGGCCATCTTCGGGTCCTTGCCCCAGCCCTTGAGACGGCGCAGAGTGCCGGACTCGTAGCGAAACGCCCGGCCCCAGGTCTCGGGGTCATTCGGGTCCTCCGGTACCGCGTCGTCGCGCAGCTCGTACCAGCGGGCCAGGATTCTGACCTGCTCCGGGGTGTACTTCCAGTCCGGCCGGAACGCGTGGGCGCTCCAGCGCAGAAGCTCACCGGCCAGCGTGCGGTGGCGGTCGGGGATCTCGTCCGCGAGGGTGCGGACCGGCTCGTAGGGAATCAGAGCGGCCCTCCTCAGTCCGGACATCCATGCGAGGCCCTCAAACTCCAAATGGAACTTGAGTTTGGCTGTCTCAGGCCCCCGCTGTTTCGCGGCGGGCGCGCTCCTCCAGCAGCCGGGCTGCGTCCCAGGGGACGTGCTCACCGGCCGCGAAAGGCAAGTTCATGTCGTGCGACCACAGTTCGCGGGCAACGGCGTGCGGGACCTCGGAGTCCAAGCACGCCTCGTAGTAGACGATGGTCCGCGCGATGCGCAGGGCCTCGCCCGAGGGGCCATCGGCCCGGGTTGCCTTGCGGCGTGCCACGGCGGGCTCCTCTCAGACGCGGTTTCCCCAGCGAGCGCCGATGGCGTCGCGCGAGTTGTGCCCGCGCTTGGGGCCCTCACCCTCACCGCGGATCTTGGCGAGGTGGCCGGCGGCCTGCGTGCGGTTCAGCTGGGCCTGCGCGATCCCGGGGTGCAGCACCATCATGTCCTTGCGGTTGCCGCCCTCGATCATCTGGCCTTCGCGCTTCACCACGGCGTCGAGCTGGGCGGCGCGAGCGAGCATCGGCGCGGCGATGTCGATCAGCGTGAGGTCGGTCGGCTCCAAGTCCAACTCGGTCTCGTACAGGGCGACCAGCGCGGCGCGGATCTTCGCCGCATCCTTCTCGGTCGGGTCGATGTTCAACAGACCTCCCCGGGGTGGCGTCGGCGGGTTCGGATGGGCTGCCAGCGGTCCGCGGTGGCCCGCTGACGGGCTCGGCCGGCGTCGGCCGCGTCCTTGCGCAGGACGTGCCAGTCGCACAGGGCCCGCAGGTTCGTGGGGTCGTCCGGGCCGCCTTCGGAGGCGGGGACGATGTGGTCGCAGTGGCGCGCAGGCTCGCCGCACAACTCGCCGGTGTCGTACCGGATGTGCTGGCACATCCAGGAGTCGCGGTTCATCACCGCGCGGCGAAGACGGGCCCAGTGCGGGGGAAGCGGGGTCGTCCGGCGCGAACTCGCGGCCACGGCAACCTCCTTGGCGCAGGGCTCCGCCAGGTGCTCGACCACGACCGGGGAGAGAGGACCGATCGGGGAGCGTTGCCCTGGCGGGACTGCGAGGGGAGGCCGGCCGGGGTGCCGCTGCAACGGGTCGCGCGCACGCGCGTAAGCCGCCTCCATATGTATTAAGGCAGCCCGGTTAACACGCGGGCCGACGCCCGCGGCCTCACCCTCCGCAGTCGGTGCGTGGCAGTGAGTGCATATCTGCTGGTCACACTGCGTTATTGACCTGGAAGAAGGGGTTGGCTGGCGTTCGTATCGGATCTCGGCTGCTATGACGCTCCGGGCAATGAAGGAACACGCGCGGGAGACACCCCCCGGGCGCCCCTGGGCCGACCGCCAAACCGCCATCGCTACACCTCTAGAACCCTTGTGTCACAAGGGATTTCACTTCGCTTCGCGTAGGCGCGCGTCTTCCGCCTTGGCGAGACCGAGCACTTCGGTATCTGTGATGCAGGTCACGCAAGATGCATTGGACATGGAATGCATCTGTGGTGCAGTGTTGCCCTCAGAACGAACGAGCCGAGCGAAACGAGATCACGATGCGTAACCACATCACCCCCGCCGCCCTGGCCCTGGCCATGCTGCTGGCGGGCAACCCGTGGCAGACGCACAACTGGGGCGGGGGGCTCTCGGCGGCCCTGCTGACCGGCCTTCTGGCGCACGGGGTGCAGCGGCTGGCCGGTCGCTTCCGGCGGCCCGTGCAGTGCCCGGCAGACGTTCCGGCGGTCGACACCGACCGCGACGACGCCTGAGCCGTTACCCCACCCCACTCAACACCGGAGAACACCCGTGCGTGCCCGCCTCACCCTGTCCGCACTCGCCCTGTCCACCGTGTCCGCACTCGGCGGATGGGCGGCCGGAAGCCACCACGCACCGGCCCCAACTCCGCCGAGCGTCACGGCTGATGACGTCTACGCCGTACTCGGTGAAGGGCAGACCGTTGCGGCGGCCTGCGGACGGGGGCACGACGCCTGCCGCACGGCCCTTGACGGCTCGCAGGGTATGGCACTGGCCGGACAGGCCGTGACCTTCTGGGAGGACGGCTCATGGTCGCTCACGGGCAGCGGCCCGGCCAGTGAGGACGCCTACACCCGCGCATTCAACGACGGCTGGCAGGACGCCATGCGCGACGCCTGCGACCAGGGCAGCGCGTACGCCTGCAACTGGCTCTCCATCCCCCGCTGATCACCGACCCGCACCACGCAAGGAACGCACCATGAACGCCACTCTCGCACCCGAACTCTGCTCCGCCGTGGACCAGTTCGGCAACAGCTACGACATCGCACAGAACCTGATCAGGGAGTGCGCCGCGCACGACTGGGCCCGGATAGCCCTGGTGATGGACGTGAGCGGGTTCCTGGAGGACGGGGACCACTGGTACGCCACAGAGGCCGAACAGGTCTGCGCAGCGTCCAACTACGCCACGGCCAAGCGCTGGTTTACGGAGGAGTGCGGACCGATCGGCGAAGCGTGGGACGACACCGGATGGCTCATGTACGACGCGGACAACCCGACCGCCGTTGCGCTCGCGGAGCGGATCACGGCCAGCCTGCACGGATACCCGATCTTGGACGAGATGGACCACAGCGAGCGCGAGCACGCCGCCATGATCGAAGAGGTGGAGGGATCACCCCTCACCCTCCCCGACGGGGTGGACGGCGGGGACGTGCTCAGCGAGCTTGCCTGTCCCCAACTCGGCTGCATCACGATGGACATGGTGGAGGACGCGCTGTCCGGCATGGGGTACACCCAGTGCTCGGACTGTGACGAGTGGCTGACCCCGTCGACCGCACGACGCGGTGAACCGCTGTGCCGTGACTGCGCGCTCAACGAGTCGTGCCCGCCCGTTCGCTGGACCACCCCGACCCTGACCGGCGGGTCCGGCTGGGAACCCGGCAAGCCGCTGACCACCGTTCTCAAGCCCTACCTGGACGGCTACGCCACCGAGCAGGGGGCCGCGTACCGCGAGGACGTGCGCGCCATCGTGCGCGGCTCCAAGCAGGGATACCGCGCCGTGTACGGCCGCGCCGCGTAGGCAACAGGCCCCACCCCCTCCAACTTCCCCACCACAGAACGGAATCTCCGCCATGACCCGCACCGACGCAATCCGACTGTCCGGCTACTGGCCCAACCTGGCCAAGCTCGGCATGGACCACCCCGACGACGCAGCCGCGATGTTCGACGCCTTCCGCGACATGCGCCGTGACCCGGAGTTCGGCCAGGGCCTTGACGTCCTGCTGGACGAGATGTTCGCCGACCCGCACACCGTCTGACCCACCCACCCCCACACCGACCCGAGAGAGACCCCACCGTGAGCCGCACCGCTGACTACCTCGCCCACCTTGCCGACGAGGCCGGGCTGATGATCGAAGACCTGGAAGCCCTCACCGCTTACGCCGCACTCGTCGGCGACGCTGAGTACGCCGTGCGGACCTTCGATGACGCCTACGAAGGCCAGTGGGACGACTTGGAGGACTTCGCCCACGACCGGCTGATGGAGACGGACGACGAGTACCGGGCCGCCGTCGAAGGGTGCCGGGGGTGGAGGCCCCACCTGGACATGATCGCGTGGAACTGCGACTACGCCCACACCACCGGCGGCCACGTCTTCCAGTCCATCTGAGCTGCGCCCCTTTGGTGAGGGCCCGCCCGCAGCGTCGGGCCCGCGCCATGGGTGCACAGACACCAGGCCCCACCCCCTCACCCCCAACCGCCGCCACGGAGGCACAGCCATGCCCGAAAACACCCCGAAGCCCGCCGAAGCCGAGACCGCCGAGCAGTTCGCCGCCCTGGTCGCTGACCTCCCCGACCCCGAAGTGACCGCCAGCGACGACCAGTTCGGCTGTGAGGAGTGCGGCGGGACGCTCGAAGTACGGCGTCGGTGTGGAGGCGTCCACGGTCAGCTGTGCCGACTGCGGCCGGGACGCCGGGGACCACCTGCACCGGCTGATCACGGACGCCATGTGCCCGTTCGACGCGGCACTCAAGGGCATGGAGGTCTGAGTCGCTTCGGTGGCGGCCGGACACCCCGGCCCCTGCCGTAGCCGCTCAGGCACCAGGCCCCACCCCCTCACCCGAACCGAAAGAACAGCGCCATGTCCGCACAGCTTCAAGCCCTCGTTGACCGCGTCCACCGCCACGAACGCGACTGGGAAGCCACGTTCTACGAACGCGTCCCGACGTACGACCCGCATAGCGGGGACCAGCCCGCCGACGACGAACACATGGGCACGTGGGACGAGACGGACGAGTCCCGCGCCCAGGACAGCCGGGAACTGCTGCTCACCCTCACCGCCGAACTAGAAGCCCTCATCCGCGAGGCGGAGGACAGCCGGTGATCAGCGCCGAGGACTTCGCGCTTCTCTCCCACTGGTCGTTCTGCGACCGCATCGGGGCCGACGTCGCCGACCCCGACGGAACCGAGACGGCCCGGCTGGCCGACGCCGGATACCTCATCCCCGGGGCCGTCCACGGTATGTGGCGCATCACCCGGGAAGGTCAGGCCGCCCGGGGCGCGTACCTCCGAGTCCGCCCGATCGGCAAGCGCATCGGCGGCATCCCCTTCTGACCGGCGGCGCTGGCACCAGGCCCCACCCCCACCCGACGAAGAGAGCGAAGCACCGATGAACCCCCGCACCACCTACGACACCGTCCGGGCCACCGTCGGCGACCACGCCACCGCCCACGGCGTCAAGGCGTACGCCACCGAAGACGACTCCCCGAGCACCAGCCCGGACGTCCTGGCGCAGCGTCTCGCACGGCACGGAGCCCACCACGCCGCGACCGTCACCCCGGGCCCCGGCGGAGCCGTCACGGTCGAGTGGCCACGGCCCAAGCGCACCGTCCGCGTGGTCTGGCTGCCGGTCGTGCAAGCCGCGTGGGTGAGCGACCCCGCCGACCTCCCCGAGTGGACCACCGACAGCCGCGCGTACGGCAAGGGGGCGGAGGACGCGGGCAGGATGCGCGGCTGGCGGCTCAGCCGCGATGGATACCGGGCCTGGGCCGAAGCCGTCGGCCTGACCGGCGACGACGGCGAGTGGTTCGCCTACGAGACCGGTCACGCGGACTGGTGGATCTCCTACGAAGGCCGCTGACACCAGGCCCCACCCTCCGGCCGGCCTGGCACCAGGCCCCACCCCGACCCACCCCGCAGGAGACCTCCGTGCCCCGCTTTGCCGTCTACATCAACGACACCAGCACCTACCGCTACGAGGTAGAGGCCGACGACTACGAGGCCGCCGAGGCCGCCGGGTTGGCCATCTTCGAGAGCGACGACCGCGAGAGCGGCTACAGCCACGGCCACGAACCAGAGGTTCCTGAACCGGAGTTGCTGGAGGCGCTCCCGCTCCCCGTCGCGGCGTGACCACCCGCCGCTGACACCAGGCCCCACCCCCACCCCATCGCAGGAGATACCAGTGCCCACCCCCGCCACCCTGACCACCACGCTCCGCCTGCCCGGCGAGAAGAAGCCCGTCGTCGTCACCACCCCGGCCCAGCGCGGCGCACAGAACAAGCACACCAAGGCCGTGCAGACCGCGCTGGACCTGCCGACGCTCAGCAGCCCCGGCAAGGCCGTGAAGATCGGGCCCGGTCCCCGCCCCGCCACGAAGCCCAGCAAGGTCCGCAGCAAGGGCGCTGGCTGGCAGCGCTGGACCGAGAAGGACGGCACCGTGCGCTACGGCGTCGCCAGCGACACGCACCCGAGCGTGCTCGGGCTCGACTGCCCGGCGGTGGCCAAGCCCCGTGCCCGGTACCGCGTCGTCGTCCCGGCTGACGGCGGCGAGGCGTTCGCCATCGTCACCGCGCCCGGCCATCCGTGGATGCGCGACCGCGACACCGTCATGGTCCCCGCGCTGCTTCAGGACTGCCTGCCCGGCCTGCTCGTCAGCGGCACCGTACTGGCGGCCTGACCCGCCCCGGTACGGGCCGGACACCCTCCGGACCGTGCCGAGGCCGGTCAGACACCAGGCCCCACCCCCCGAGCACCCGCAGGAGAGCAGCAGCATGTCCAAGTACATCGTCGCCGTGGACGAGATCCGCGTGCACTGGGTGCCCGTCCTCGCCCCCACCCCCGAGGCTGCCCAGCGCGAGGCCGAGCGCATCGTGGCGGCCGACCGGAAGGTGTGGTTCGACCACACCGAGCCCCTGGTGGTCGGCGACGCCCAGACCGAGGCCGAATGGGACGCCGAACAGGAAGCCATCGACCGCCGCAGCGGCGGGCACCAGGCCACACCCCGGGCCCGCCACCAGAAGCCCACCCCCGCCCCGAAGTTCACCGCACCCCGCACCGACCACCACGGCGACGACACCCCCTGCCCGCCGAACCACAAGCACACCAGCAGCGGCAAACCGCTCGTCGCCGAGTGCCCCGGCCGCGCGTACTCCAAGGCCGTCTGCACCTGCCGCGAGTGGTCGATCAAGTCCCCCGGCAAGGGCTACGTGGACGACGAACGCCGCCGCCACCTGCGCACCGCCCACGCCTGACACCAGCCCCCACCCCCCCGGAGGAACCCCTGTGCACGCCCCCGAGCCGTTGCGGGTCATGGACCTGCCCCGGCACCTGACCTTCGGCTACGCCAGCCCCAGCACCGCCCCGCACGTCGCCATGGTGGACGACCCCGACCGCCGCTCCCTGTGCGACCCGCACGCCCCGCTCGTCGCGGACTGGGCCACCAACGGCGAACCGCTCTGCCCGGCCTGCGCGCCGCTCGTCCAGCCCTGACACCAGCCCCCACCCCGACCACCCCGGAGACACCAGTGCCCCCCGCCACCATCACCACCACCGGCTACACCCTCACCTACCCGCCGATCAGTGACCGGCCCCCGATGGCCGTCCGGTTCACCGTCGCCCCCGACGACAAGGGCACGTGGACCGTCGAGCGCCAGGCGTACGGAGCGGCCGGCCGAATGCTCAGTGGCGACCAGCCCCGCCGGTACTACGGGGATGAGGCCCAGGTCCGGGCCGAAGCCGCCTACCGGGGTCTCCTCGTCCGTGAGTGCCTGCACGTCGCACAGATGCTCGGCATGGAGTTGGAACCCCGGGACGTCCGCTTCCGCGACGGCTGCCCGACCCTGGACGGGATGGACGCCGGCCAGTGGCTCGACGCCGTCGGGGCGAGCTGACCAGCCCGCTGGCACCAGGCCCCACCCCCCTCGCCCGGCTGCCGTCACCCCACTGTCGGTATGCCGGGTGTCGGACCCCGAGTTGGGTTGAGTCCCACCGCCAGGGGCTTATGTATAGATATTTTTTAAATGTCAATAAAAAAGACATTATGACATAGACCCTTACGCCGAGTACCCCAACCAATCACCCCGGGTAACCAAAACCGGGGGTCGCCCCACCGACCGCAGGAGACACCAGTGCCCACCCCCCGCGCCCCCTGGATTCCCGGCGGAGGTACCGCCCTGGACTGGGGGCTGCGCATCCCGTGCCCCGTCGGGGTGGGGCCAGCCGGCCTGTCCGGCGAAGGCGGCGCGGTCTGGTGCCTGGACTGCGGCGACCGGTACAGCGGGCGCCCCGCCCAGGTCGGTGACGACCACGGCCACCGCGACGACGCCCACCACGCCGCCCGACTCCACGCCGAGGACCACGAAGCCGACTTCCGCCGCTTCGTCACCGCCGAGCGCACCCGCGAAGCCCGCGAGAACTCCGGGTGGACCACCCGCGTGCACGCCCTCGTCGTGGCCGCCAGTGGGGAGGACCCCGACAGCGGGGTCTGGTGGGACGGCACCGGCTACCGCCTAATCCCCTACGGGGCCCGCATCGACGCCAAGGGCCGCCGGGTGCGCCGCCGCGTGGTGGAGCTGGTCATCGCCGCCGGGTTCCTCCGGCAGGAGGAGAACGGCGACGTGCTCGCCACCGCCGACGGCCGCGCCATGCTCACCATCTGGCGGCACCACCGCGCCGACCTCGCCGAGCCCTGGGCGGTCCGCCACGAACCCCAGGCCCTGCCCCCGCTCCCCGGCGGCCAGGAAGCCGCCCGCCGCCGCGAGGCCGCCCGCCAGCGCGCCGTGGAGCTGGAGCGCTGGCGAGCTGAGACCCGCGCAGCTTTCCTCCGTCGGCAGGAACGCGCCGAGCACGCCGAGGCCGAGGAACGAGCCGCCCGGGAACGGCAGAAGGCCGACGAGTGGGCCGAGCGCGAGCGCGCCCAGCGGGCCCGTGCCGGGCGGGACATCGAACTCACCTGGTCCGCGGTGGCCGCCGGCCGCTGGACCGTGACCGGCTCCGGCCACGACCGCCGACTCGTCGTCACCCTCAACACCACCGACTTCGCCCACGACTCGTACGAGATCCGGGAGAACGACGTCTTCCTCGCCCGCCACCGCTACAAGCACCAGGCCGCCGCCGAGATCCGCCAGCTCCTCGCCGACGGCGTCGAATTCGGAGAGCGGACACCAGAGCCCACCCCCACCCCACCCGGCCACCCCTCGGTCGAAGTCCCCGCCGGCCGATGGCACCAGGCCCCACCCCCACCCACCCCCGAGAAGGAGAATGCCCTTGCTCATCCACCCCGACAATGTCCTGCCCGACGGCCGATGGAATCCGCGGTGCTTCGAGTTCGACTACGAAGGCCGCAGGGGGCGCTACCGGGTAGTCCGGGGCTTGGGCGAGCAGATAGGCACCGTGGAGAAGCACGGAGGTGTCTGGATGCCCAAGGACACCACCGGGGCCTGGGTCGGGGCCGCCGCCGGCCAACGGGGCTACCTCACCCGCCGCGTCGCCGCCATCGAGCTGTCCATCACCGTGCCGCTGCCCCCGCCCGAGGAAGAGGAGAAGTACCGGGTGGCACCAGGCCCCACCCCCTCGTGGGACCACGCCCGCTAGGTCCTCACCCGGGCCAGTAACTCCCTTGGCGTCGGGGTGGACAAGGCCGCTGTCAGAATGCCAAGGGCCAGAGCCCGGTTAGCCCACCCTCAGCAACGCGAACGCCCCGGTCCCTACGGGCCGGGGCGTTCGTCACGAGGTCAGAGGCCGAGTTGCTTGCGGATGGCCTCGATGCCATCAGCCATCGCAGTGAACTCCTCCGGCGTGAACCGGAGCCCGAGCAGACCCGGGTTCATGCTGTCTCCCATGAAGACACCGGTCGCCGCTCCGCTTGCGTCACGCCCGATGGCCGCAAAGTCCACGCAAGAACCGTTCGCCTCACTTAGCGGCGACTTGAATCGCTCGTCTACGGGCGGGGTGATGTCGTACAGGTCCTGCTTCTTCATGGCTACTGTTCCTTGATTACTGTTCTGATGAGTTCTACCGAAGCGGCTGGGCTCAGCGCCTGCCCCACGAGGTAGTCGAACCGCCTCCGGCGAGCGCGGACTTCCTTTGGGTCCTCAAGGATGGAGACGCCCGTCCCCGTATCCATGGAGGCCACCCCTGGGTCGTTCGGTGCCGGGAAATCCATGATCGTGAGGTTCGTCTGCGATGCCGCAGCGGCGCCAGCCACGAAGGGGATAATGCGAACGCTCACGTTCGCCTGCTCGGCCATTTCGATTACCCTATGGAGCTGCTTTTTCATAGCCAGAGCGCCGCCGACCTGGGCTCGTATCGCCGCCTCGGAGAACACCGCGTTGACGATCACCGGCCTATCTGACCTCGTGACGATGTCCTGCCGCCTCTGGCGAACGGCATGCTGTCCAGACATCTTCTCCGCGCCGTTCTCACGAACGCTCTGGTCATCAAGGGCCGCCATGTAGGCGGCCGTCTGGAACGGCCACGGAATCAGGCCGCCCGTGGCAACCGCGATCTTCGAGGCGGTGTCCTCGATCTCGATCAGCCTGACGAGACTTCGGGGAAGGTGCGCCAGGTACTCGGTCCACCACACGTGCTCGGTTGCACGCGCCTCCCGAATCTCCGCGAGGAGGTCGAGCCTCGTCGGCTGGTCAACGCCGTATAGGTCCAGCATCACCCGCAACTGCTGGTCCGTAGGGAGCTGTCCACCCTTCTCCATGAGCGAGATCAGGTCCTGTGACTTGCCGATCTTCGCACCGACAGCACCCTGCGTGAGGCGCGGGCGCACGTCCAGCCGCAGCGTCTTCAGCCGCCGGCCGACGCTGGCCATGGCTCGGGACGTTTGGGGTTTCGTCGCCACGCGCTACCTCCCTATCCAGCAGCAACCCTCTTGGGAGGAGGGTAGCGCGCGGAACGGTGGACTATGCCCCTGGGGGGTGATTTTTTGACGAGTCATCACAAGGGGCTTGCGTACGAGCGCCTCGTACGAGGAACATCGGTGATGCACCAACCGCAACAGTCCGATGGCGGAGTGTAGTGCGTCCGCCATGGCGTACGGCCCCCTCCGGCTGATCCTGGAGGAGCTGTGCAAGAACTGCTCGATCACGTCCACCTCAGTGGCCTGGTTCGACTGATTCGTTCCGAAGAGTTCCCGGGCATGCCGGAGTCTGTTTCGCTCGCCCGGAAGTTCATCCGCAGCGTCTGCAAGGGCATCGGGGTGGACCTGGACAGTGCCGTGCTGCTGGTCAGCGAAGCGGCAACTAACGCCGTCGTGCATGCCGGATCACCCTTCAGGGTGACCGTCGTGGCACTGGTCGGCAGACCGCCGTGGATCGAGGTGCAAGACCGATCGCCGGAGCGCCCCAAGCGCCGGGTCGCCAGCTCGGAGGACGACAGCGGGCGTGGACTTGAACTGCTCGACGCACTGTCAGTGTCCTGGCACACCGACGTAGATAAGGCTAGCGGCAACAAGATCATCTGCTTCACTCCCAAGGGGGATCAGAATGAGTCTGGCACCGAAGCTGACTCCGCAAGTGGTCTTACGGCCATTGCCAGTTGAGGAAGGTACGGCATGGCGGGGAAGCCGCATCACTGTGGAGGAGATATCTCCTCAGGAGATGCAGCGGCTGTCTGAGCCGGACTTGCCCATGCGCCTCGTGGTCAGCGGCGTCATCCACGACCCGACCGGCGAGGCACCTCCGCCCCTGCTGGAACTTCGTGTCAACTGGGCCCTGCTGGCGGAGCTGAAGTCCCAGATCCACAGCATGCAGATGCGGCGCTTCACCGAAGCAAGACGGAAGCCCCCGGCACCCCCAGAGCCGCCACCCCCCGAAGAGGCCATCATCCTGCCCCTGGCGGCCCGCCGCGAGCCCGGGGCCTGGCTGGCCGCCACCCTCACCCCGAGGCAGATCGCCGAGCGGCGAGACACCTGGACCCCGCCGGGCACCCTGAGCTACGTCCACGCCAGCCTACTGAGATCCGATGAGGTCTCGGCGTGAGCGCGGGCCGAAATCAGCGACTGGCGTGCATTGCCCGCCCTCTCCTGGTGCCCGACGGCGAAGGCGGCCTGACGCCCTCCCGCGAGACCGTGTCCCTGCTGTTGCTGCCCGGCTTCGGCCGGTACAACTTCCCCACGGATGAGCCTGGCCTACAGGTCATCGGATCGGTTCTCCACATGCGGGAGTTGGCCGTTCGAACGCTGCGGATCACCGGCGTCGGCAACGACGGTCACAGGTACGTCCTGGAAGAGATCTTGAGGCTTTCGGGCCTCTCCGATACCCCCCAGCTCACGCTGGGGACGTTCCCGCCGCTGGCTCCGGGGAAGGCGCTGGCGCGCGGATGACGCGGGGGGCCGGCATTCCGAATCCCCCCGGATGAGCCGGTCCCCTGCGGTTGGAACCGTAAGTCCCCTGCCTGGGGACAGAACTGAGGACGAAGAATGACCGAGACCATCACCGGCCCGCCCGGAGTGGATCACTTCGCGGACCCGGCCCCGCGCCGAGCCGGAGCGCTCGCCCTGGTCCAGAGCGAGGAGGACGGCCGCTATCTGGTCGTCCGCAGGGGCTACCGGGAGGGCGACGCCGCGTGGGGGCTGCCCGGCGGCTCCGCTGCCCCGAACGAACTGCCCCGAGACGCCCTGGCTCGCACGCTGGCCGAGAAGCTGGATCTGCGGGTGACGGGACCGTCGTCGCGGGGCGCGGTCGGCAGGTGGCTGGCCTCCGATCACGTGCCGGCCGCGCCGGGTCAGTTCGAGGGACGGAACGACGTGTTCCACGTCAGCGTCTGGAACCGCCAGCTCACCCTGTCCGGCGGGTACGTCGACTCCGCGTGGGTGAACGTCCTTGAGGCTCAAGCCCTCCTGGGTGGCCACTCCCTGCGGCGGTTCGAGGAGTCGGTCCACGCCCTCAAGAACGGATCGGTCAGGGAGCTGGTGCACGGCCGCAAGGTCGAGCACACCCGCTGACGCGCCAGGCTGGCGCCCAAAAACTCCCCGCGTCGCCGTCTCCATTCCTATGGCGGCGTGGGGGCACCACCCCCCGCTCGACAGCACGCCTGGTGCACGTTCCGGCTGCCTGAAGGCGGGGTGAACGGCACTTCGCCCAACCGGGCGGAGTGAAGTTGGAAGAAGGGACAGCACGATGCCCGAGATCGCCCAGAGCACGACGAAGAGCGACGGCCTGATCGTCTCGCGGACGGCCATCGCCACCGCCCGCTCCCGTGACGCGCAGGCGTCCGACGGCGGCAGCACCGGCAAGACCGACAGCAACGACTGACCGGGAGCTGCACCTTGACCACCATTGACACGGTGGTCCGTCTGCTGGGCGGGGACTTCCCCGCCCAGCAGTTCGGTCGCACCTACCGCCACTGGAAGGGCGTCGGCGACTTCGCCGACTTGCTCACCTGGGATGACCTGAACGCCATCGTCGCCCGGAATCGTCTGGAGCCGCCCCGGCTGCGACTCTCCGCCGACGGGGACATGATCCCCCAGCACGCCTACACCACCGCGGTGACCACGCGCCGAAACACGATCTGGCACCGCATCGAGCCGTCGAGGATGCACGCGCAGCTCGCGGATGGCGCTTCCCTCGTGCTGGACGCGGCAGACGAAATCCACCCCCGCGTGGGCCAGTTCGCAGAAGCGCTGGAGCGCCACTTCCGGGCCGGGGTGCAGGTCAATGCCTACGCGTCCTGGACGCCCCGCGAGGGCTTCGGCATCCATTGGGACGACCACGACACGGTGGTGGTCCAGCTTGAGGGTGCCAAACGTTGGCGGATCTACGGCCAGACCCGGTCTGACCCGCTGTACCGAGACACCGAGGCGCCCGAGGCCCCGACCGGCGAACCGTTGACGGAACTGGTCCTTCGCGCCGGAGACATGCTCTACATGCCGCGCGGATGGTGGCACGCTGTTGGCGCGGTCGAGGGCCGGTCGCTCCACCTGACGTGCGGGATCAAGTCCACGACGGGCTCCGACCTGATCACCTGGATCGGCGAACGCGTGCGGACCTCGGACACGGTGCGCGCCACCCTGCCGATCCATGCCAGCCCCAGCGATCAGGCCGCCTACTTGGACGTGCTCCGCAAGGAGATCACGGCGGCCCTGCACGACGGGGTGATCCCGGAGTACATGGCGGCCGGCGACGCGATCGACGTTGGCAGGCCGGCACCATCGTTGCCGAACGTCGAGACCATCCCTGCTGACCCGGCGCTGAAGGTCCACTTCACCACAGCTCGGGCGCGCGTCCACACCGACGAGGACGGATTGACCGTCCTCACTGCGGGCGGCGAGGAGTGGAGGCTCGCCAGTCGAGCCATCGGCATGATCACTCCGCTGGTCGAGGGGGAGTCGCTGACGATCGGGGAACTCTCCGACCGCTCCGGCCTCCCGGTTGACCAGGTCGCCGAGCTGCTGACGGCCTTCGTTGCTGAGAACTTCGCGGCGGTGGGTCAGCTGTGACTCCATCCCTGGCCCTGGGTACCCACCTGTGCCGGGATGTCCCTGGGGCGGCGGCGTTTGCCGCCGCCCTCGGGGCCACCTGGATCGACACGGCCCCCAACTACCGGGGCGGCTCGGCGCATCATGATTTGGCGCCCGCGTTGCGCACCCATCCTGACATCTCCGTCTCGACCAAGGTCGGGTTCATCTCCCGGACTGCCGCACTTGAGGCACTGGCGGCGGGAGTAATCACGCCCGCGCAGGCCGAAGAGGGGCACAGCCTGCGCCCCTCCTACGTCCGCTGGCAGACCGAGCGCAGCACCGTCGAACTCGGACGGCACCCGGAGGTCGTGTTTCTGCACAATCCCGAGCGGATCGGAGAGCGGAACACGGTCCTGGCCGCCATCTCGCGCGCCTTCGAGGCACTGGAGGAACTGGTAGCCGCTGGTCTGATCGGGGGGTATGGCGTCGCAACCTGGTCGGGATTCTCAGCCGGGACGTTCACGGTGAACGACCTGGTTGACACCGCCTTCCGGGCGGCTGGCTCGCGCCATCACCTACGAGCGATCCAGCTCCCTGTGTCGCTTGTGGCCCTGGATGCCGCTGTGGAAGCCCTGGACGGACTCGGCCCGATCGGCACCGCAGCAGCAGCCGGTCTGGACGTGTTCGCTTCCTCCCCCCTCCATGGGGGTGATCTGCCCGGCATGATCACCCGCGACTTGGCGGAGCTGATCCGTCCAGGGCTCGAACCACCGGAGGCGGCTCTTCATGTAGTCGCATCAACGCCGGGCATCTCGCGGATACTCCTGGGCACCTCCAACGCGGCACACTGGCAACGGGCCTTCCGAGCCATAGAGTTGCCCCCGATGACCGCTGCCGCCCTCCGGGAGATCCACCGTGTTCTATCCCCCTGATGCCGCCACCACACATCGCATGGTCGCCGCCTGGGAGCACACCCAGGCGGCGACCGGCGGCCTGATCACTCCGGGCCGTGGCTCGCTGTGGGGCTACGAGGGGCGGACCCTGTCCGGCCACGCATCCACCGATACCGGTGAGCGCGTGTGGCTCCGACTGGTCAGCGAGAAGACCGACCGAGCCAACGGCCGACTCTGGGAGGGGCCGGCCGCAGCACAGCAACAGCTCTCGCCCGGCATCCCCCGGCCTGCATTGCGCACCGTCACTCAGTGGGGCAAGGGAGACCACACCTACCGGGCTGAGGTCTACGACCTGCTGACGGAGCAACTGGTCTCGGCGTCCCCGGTCATTGAGGCAGCCCCCGAACTGCCGAACGAATGGTGGGCGAGTCTCCGCAGCGCGATCGACACCCTAGGGACAGCGGACCCTCTCGACCGGGACGCTTGCCGCGAGGTCTACATCCGACGCCGAGTCCCCGAGTTCACCGGAGTCGTCCCCGGCGAGATCCACTGGACAACTGCACACGGTGACCTGCACTGGTCGAACCTCTGCGGTCCGACCTTGGTCATTCTCGACTGGGAGACGTGGGGAAGAGCGCCGGTCGGCTTCGATGCGGCCATGCTGCTAGTGCATTCCCTGCTGGAACCAGCGACAGCTTCGCGGGTGGCTGATGTGTTCGCTGACGTGCTGGACAGTGATGCCGGGCATCTCGCCCAGCTCATTGCCGTGACACAGATTCTCCAGGCCGCCGACCGGACCCCCTTCTACACCGCCCTGGCTCCTGCGGCCCGCAAGCACCTCGATGTTCTGACGGGCCACTGAAGAGGAGACGCCCATTCCGATGCCCGGGAGGAAGGCGATGCCCTGGTGGGAGAGGTTGCGTAACTCGACACCTTGGGATGTCTCCGCAGGTCGGGAACAAGGTATACGGGTGAACCGTTCACCTACACGGCGCAACCGTGCCTCGGGGTGCTGCCCACCGGCGGGTACGACTGCTACCCGGGCCAGCGCCAGCTGCTCGCCCGGTGGGACGGCAGCTACGGGGTGGACGGCACCGCCCAGGACTGGTGGACGACCTACTACGGGGGTCAGGGGCTCTACACCGCGGGCCAGGGCATCCAGGCGGCCGTCGACGCCGGCTCGCTGATCGGGCCGCTCCAGCGGGCGGGGATCCCGGCGGCGGTCCGGACGTACCTGCTGGCCGGCGGCTCGGCCGACATCCCGGGCGTGCTCAACGAGAACCGCGGGCCCAGCGACGGGATCGTCTTCACCCGCAGCGCGCTGGACACCACGGGGGTCGGCACGGTCGGCGGTACGCGGCTGGTCGGCGGTCTGAACCACCTGGAGCTGGCCTGGGCACCCGAGGCGATGGGCCAGGTCGCGGCCTGGCTCGCCTGACCGGCCGGCCCCTGACCCCCGCCGACCTCCGACCACACCCGCCGACCCAACTGATCAACTCGGCAAAGCCGTTGATCAACTCCGCCCCGCCCGGCTGTGACCTGCGCGACAACCGCCCCCGGGGAGTTGTCGCCCCGAGGGCGGCCTGCCTAGCCTGCACGGGACGTCCGCTTCGCGGGCCTCCCCCGTCGGGACGCCGAGTCCTGTCCACCCGACGGCGGGCAACCGAGCACCACAGCGGACGGGAGCGGGGGACCCAGGTCAGTGCCCGGCCCGTGCGCTCCCGCGCGCGGTCCGCGGCTAGGGGTGAAGCCGCTACCCACAGGCGGCCGGGCAACCTCGGCCCGAACCCGACAGCTCACCTCGCAGGCGTCGCAGAGGACACCCCATGCAGAAGCCTGCCCGGCGCACCGCGCCTCGCCATGCCCGCCCCTCCCGCCACCGCCGCAACGCCGCGTTCGGCGTCACCGGCGCGCTCGCCATCAGCGGTGCCGGACTCCTCGGCGTCCCGGCGCTGACCGGGGCCCAGGCGGCCACCGCGCCGACCGTCACCCAGGACAAGCTCGCGCCGGCCGCGATGGTCGCCGGCAAGGCCACGACCGCCTCGCTCACCGTCCACTCCTCGGCCTGCTTCACCGCGAAGACGCTGGGCGTCGGCGTGCGAGACGCAGCCGGCCGCAACCTGGACTTCCCCGGCAACGTCGCCAACGCGCAGATCTGCCCGAGCGGCCTGTCGATCACCACCGGCGCCCGCACCCTGCCGGTCGGCACCTACACCCAGTTCGGCTTCTGGCAGGACTCCGCGGGTGCCTGGCACAACCTGCCCTCGCAGCAGCTCGTGGTGTCCGGCACCGCCGCCACCCCGTCGCCGACGCCCACCCCCACGGCCACCGCGACCCCCACGGCCACCGCGACGCCCACCCCCTCCCCGTCGGCGAGCGCCACCGCGAGCACCCCGGCCACCGGCGCCCCCGTCGCGGGCAAGAAGCTCACCTGGTCCGACGAGTTCAGCGGCCCGATCGCCTACGGCTCCCGCTGGACGGGGGACAAGAGCAGCTCGTACCACTACGGCAACCACAACCCGGACGACAACAAGCTCGACTGGCTGAACAAGAACAACGTCAGCGTCTCCGGCGGCGTCGCCACCTTCACCGCCAAGCCGGGCGCCAACAAGCTGGAGAACGGCAAGCAGTCCTGGGACACCGGGCTGCTCACCACCGAGTACTCCAGCGAGGGCTTCCAGGTGAAGACCGGCGACTACGCCGAGACCCGGGTCAAGCTCCCGGCCGGCACCGGTGCCTGGCCGGCGCTCTGGACGTGGAAGAACGGCAACGGGGAGATCGACTCCTTCGAGTACCACCCCGACAACCCGAACCTGCTGGAGCTGACCAACCACGTCAACCCGGGCCACCTGTACTACACGGACGCCAAGGCGATCGCGAAGGACGGCTGGGTCACCATCGGTACCTCCTACGGCGCCAACTCGGTCGACTGGTACGTCAACGGCACCAAGGTCTACTCGGACGGCAAGGGCGTCGGCGCCAACTGGTCGGCGTACCTGATCCTCAACCTCTCCCTGAGCGCGGGCCAGTACCACGCCGCGCCGCAGGGCACCGCTCCGATCACCTTCGCCGCGGACTACGTCCGCGTCTACCGCTAGGAAGCCACGCGTGGAGGCCGCCCGGACGGGATCCGGGCGGCCTCCACGCGGCTCCGGTGGTCTCCGCTCAGCTCCGGGCGGTTTCCACGACGTGGATCGTGAACGGCTGCCTGTTGTTCGCCTCGTTGCCGTCGTCGTCGCTGCGCACCGCGACGTAGCCGCCGCTCAGGTCGCCGACGGGGACGGTGGCGGCGAGCCGGACCGGGATCAGCGCGGTGGCGGACCGGAACAGCGGCAGCCCCGCGCCGAAGGTGCAGCGCACCCGGTGACCGTTCTGGAACTCGTAGCAGTTCTCCGGGAAGAACGGCCCCTCGGCCGTCACCCCCTCCGGCAGGGTGACCACCACGGTGAACGGCGAGGCGGTCCGGTCGGGCCCGCCGTTGGCGACGAAGGCGTGCACGGTGGTGGTGCCGCCGGGCGAGGTGGCGTCCGGGTCGATCCGGACCACCTCCAGGTCGGAGCTGGAGGTCTTCGGCGCCGGGGCCTCGGCAGCCGGCTCGGCGGCCGGGGCCGGCTCGTCGACCGGGCACGCCATGGCCGTCCCGCCGACCATGGCCACCAGGGCGCACCCCACCGTCAGTGACCTGCCGAGGAAGCTTCGTACGGACGTTCTGCGCGACATAGCCGCTCACCGTGCCCTTGCGTTCCGGCGTCCCGCACCGTCGCGGAGCGCTCCCGCACCCAGCGTGACCGACGGGCCCGCCGGCGCCGCTCCAACCCGCCCTCGGGCCGCCCGAACGGGCGAACCGCGACTTGGGGGCGGATGCCGCGGACCTCCCGTCCGGGCAGGTCCGGTGACGCCGCGTCAGGGAGCCAGGACCTGCCCGAGCCGGTTCGCGATGTGGTGCATCACCGGGACGAGCGCGGCCGCACCGGCCTGCTCCTCCAGTGCCCGGATCCGGGCCTCCGGGCCGGACACCGAGAGCGCCGTCGGCGTGGGCGCGCCCGGTACCGCGAGTGCGATGCAGCGCACCCCGATCTCCTGTTCCTGATCGTCCACCACGTAGCCGCGCTCGCGGGCCTCGGCCAGTTGGCGCAGCAGCTCGTCCGGGTCGGTCACGGTGAATTCGGTGTGCGCGGCCAGCGGGTTGGGCCCGAGCACGGCGCGCGCCTCGGCCTCCGGCAGCTGGGCCAGCAGTGCCTTGCCGACGCCGGTGCAGTGGGGCTGCACCCGGCGGCCGACCTCGGTGAACATCCGCATCGAACGCCGCGACTGCACCTGCCCGACGTAGACCACCTCACCGCCCTCCAGCACGGCCAGGTTGGCCGTCTCGCCGGTGGCCTCCATCAGCTCCGCCAGGTAGGGGCGGGCCCAGCTGCCGAGCAGCCGGCCGGCCGTCTCGCCGAGCCGGATCAGCCGCGGCCCGAGGGTGTAGCGGCGCGCGGTGTCCTGGCGCACATAGCCCTGCTGGACGAGGGTACGAACCAGTCGGTGGATGGTGGGCATCGGCAGTCCGGAGGAGGTGGAGAGCTCGCTGAGCGTCGCCACGCCGCCGGAGTCGGCCAGCGCCTCCAGCAGCTGGAAGGCGCGCTCGACGGACTGGACACCGCCGCTCGCGCGGTCCGTGCCCTTCGTCGATGCTGTGTCGGGGGTCGCGACCACCGGCGTTCCCTTCGCTGTCGGGGGAGGAGTAGAGTCCCTGCGATCACCTCAACAAACCGTTGAAATTCTGTATCGCGGAAACTAGTCTCCACCTTACAGAATCGAAGGCTCCGGTACTCGGGGTTCACCTCGGTTCAGATCAAGGAAGTTCCCACCGGAACTCCCTTCGCCATGCTCAACCGTCTTAGGAGTGTCCTGCTCATGGCTACAGATCAGGGACCCGCCGGCGCCTCCCCCGCCGCTCCGGTCGTCACTGTCGCCGGTCCGCGAGTCCACCGGTCGGAGGAGGTGCTCACTCCGGAGGCGGTCGCCTTCGTCGTCGGCCTCCACCGCACCTTCGAGGACCGTCGGCAGGAGCTCCTGGCCCGCCGCAGGACCCGCCGCGCCGAGATCGCTCGGTCCGGCACCCTGGACTTCCTCCCCGAGACGGCCGCCGTGCGCGAAGGCGACTGGACGGTGGCCGAGGCCCCCCGCGCGCTCCAGGACCGCCGGGTCGAGATCACCGGCCCCACCGACCGCAAGATGGTCATCAACGCACTCAACTCCGGCGCCCGGGTCTGGCTCGCCGACTTCGAGGACGCCACGGCCCCGACCTGGGAGAACGTGGTCAGCGGCCAGGTCAACCTGATCGACGCCTTCGAGGGCCGGATCGACTTCACGTCCTCGGCCGGCAAGGCCTACACCCTGAAGCCCGCCGCCGAACTCGCCACCGTGGTGGTCCGCCCGCGCGGCTGGCACCTGGACGAGAACCACCTGCTGGTGGACGGCCGCCCGGTGGCCGGTGCCTTCCTCGACTTCGGGCTCTACTTCTTCCACAACGCCGCCCGGCTGATCGCCCGCGGCGCCGAGGACCCGAACTCCGGCCCGTACTTCTACCTGCCGAAGACCGAGAGCCACCTTGAGGCCCGGCTCTGGAACGACGTCTTCACCCACGCCCAGGCCGCCCTCGGCATCCCGCACGGGACCATCCGGGCCACCGTGCTGATCGAGACCATCACCGCCGCGTTCGAGATGGAGGAGATCCTCCACGAGCTGCGCGACCACGCGGCCGGGCTCAACGCCGGGCGCTGGGACTACCTGTTCTCGATCGTCAAGAACTTCCGCGACGCCGGCGAGCACTACATCCTGCCGGACCGCAACACCGTCACCATGGCCTCGCCGTTCATGGCCGCCTACACCCGGCTGCTGGTGCAGACCTGCCACCGGCGCGGCGCCCACGCCATCGGCGGCATGGCCGCGTTCATCCCCAGCCGCAAGGACCCCGAGGTCAACGCCGCCGCGCTGGAGAAGGTCAAGGCGGACAAGGACCGCGAGGCCGAGAACGGCTTCGACGGCTCCTGGGTCGCCCACCCGGACCTCGTGCCGGTCGCCCGCGCCTCCTTCGACGCCGTGCTCGGCGACCGCCCGCACCAGAAGGACAACCCCGGCCCGGCCGAGCCGGTCACCGCCGCCCAGCTGCTCGACATCGCCGGCGCCGGCGGCACCTGTACCCACGCGGGGCTGCACAACGCCGTCCAGGTCGGCCTCCGCTACATCGAGGCCTGGTTGCGCGGTCTCGGGGCCGTCGGCATCTTCAACATGATGGAGGACGCCGCCACCGCCGAGATCTCCCGCTCGCAGATCTGGCAGTGGATCCACAACGGCGTCGTCCTCTCCGACACCGGGGAGAAGACCACCGCCGACCTGGTGCGCCGCCTGGTGGCCGAGGAGCTGGCCGCGCTCCGGGCCGAGCTGGGCGACGAGGCCTACGCCGGCGGGCGCTGGCGCGAGGCCGCCAAGCTGTTCGAACAGGTCTCCCTGGCCGAGGAGTTCGCGGACTTCCTGACCCTCCCCGCGCTTCCCCTGCTGGGCTGATCCCAATCTATCCACCGGTGCGGCCGGTGCCGCCTTCCAGGCTGTAGCAGTCCGGCCGCCGCTTTACTCCGTTCCGTACGGCGACGAATCCACCTGTCCTCCCCGTCGCCGTGCGGAACGGTCATTCCCCGAGGAGTCCGCAGTGCCCCGCATCTTCTTCAACGGCCAGGCCATGGTCGGCGGCCCGTTCCACGCCTCCGTCGCCGACGCCCTGATCGGCCCGGCCCGCACCGCGCCCGGCTACCGTTTCTTCTCCATCGACGACGTCTGCCCCGGCCTGCTGCCGGCCCCCGGGACGGACACCGCCGTCGAGGGCGAGCTCTACGACATCACCCTGGAACACCTGCGCGACGTCATCCTCCCCGGTGAGCCGCGGGAGCTGGAGCTCGGCGTGATCGAGCTCGACGACGGCTCCGCCTGCCTCTCGATGCTCCTCGCCCGCGGCGAGGCCGACCGCGGCGTCCACCGCGAGATCACCCAGTACGGCGGCTGGCGCGCCTACCTCGCCACCCTCGGCCGCACGGCCTGACCGGCGCGCACCCCGACGGCACGGCCCGACCGGCGCGCGCCCGGGCGGCGGGCGCCCCGGTCAGGACCGGCCGCCCGCCAGCTCGTCGCCGAGCCGGCTGCGCCGGTAGAGGACGCTGCGGCCGTACCTGCTCCGGTCGAGCAGGCCGGCGGCGGTGAGCGCGCCCAGGTGCCGGCTGACCGCACCCGGGGTGACCCCGAGCCGGTGGGCGAGCTCGGTGGTACTGGCGGGGGTCTCCAGCAGGGCGAGCAGCCTGGCCCGGGGCGCCCCGATCAGCGCGGCCAGCGGTCCGCCCGGTGCGCCGCGGTGGGCGCCGGTCAGGCCCTCGCCCATGGTCGCCCTGCCGCGCGCGGGATAGCAGATCAGCGGCGGCCCCACCTGGGTGATGTCGGTCTGGGCGCCCAGCCCGAACAGCGTCGGAATCAGCACCAGCCCCCGCCCGGCGACGTCCACCGAGGCCCCCACGGCCCGGACCGCCGGATGCGGGTCGTCGAGCCGCAGCACCCCCGCCTGCCAGGAGAGCCGGTCGTCCAGGCCGGCGAAGAGCCCCTCCGCGCCGCGTTCCGAGAGCATCCGGCCCCGGTGGGCGATGTCAGCCTCCAGCACCGAGCGCGCCCGCGGCCACCAGACCGGCGCCAGGCAGCGCGTCCAGTACGCCTCCAGCGCCTCGGCCACCCGCGCGGTGAGCGCCGCCGGATCGTCGACCAGCCGGGCGAGCACCGGTGGCAGCACGCCGCCGTCGCTCCGGTAGGCGGCGATCACGTCGGCCCGCACCACCTCCGCCGGTGTGCGCGCCAGCCGCCCGAGCTCGGTGCTGAAGTCCGGTCGCGGGCCGACCGGACGGGGCGTCAGGAAGTCGGGCACGAAGCCGACCGGCGCGATCAGCGACTCCAGCAGCTCGGTGTCCAGCGTCTCGTAGCGGGACTGCCAGCCGGCGATCCACGCCTGCTGCTCCGGGTAGCGGGCGGCGGACCGGCGGGCCCGCAGGCTCAACACCGTCTCCTGGAGAGGGGAGTGGGCGAACCACGTGGTGGCGAGGTCGTCGACCCCGAGGCGGAATTCGAACATTGACCGTAACGGTAAAAGAATTCCGCCGTCCCGGGAACCCCGCTGTGCTTCTGACATGACCTCCACCGTGGTGCGTGCCGCTGCTGTCGGCCGCCTTCTGCCGGACGACCCGCTCCTGCGCAGGCTCGTCCTGATGAGCCTGGTGAACACCGTCGGCAACGGGCTCTTCGTCACGGTCAGCGTGCTCTTCTTCACCCGCTCCATCGGTCTGACGCCCGGTCGGGTCGCGCTCGGCCTCACGGTGGCCGGCGTCTGCGGGGTGCTGGCCGGCGTGCCGATGGGGCGGCTGGCGGACCGGGTCGGCAGCAAGCGGCTGCTGCTCGTGGTCGGACCGCTGGAGGCCGCGGCCGTGCTCGGCTACGCGTTCGTGCACTCCTTCGCCGCGTTCGTGGCGCTGGCCTGCGCGGCGACGGTGCTGGAGCGCGGTGCGGTGGCGGTGCGCAGCGCGCTGATCGCCCGGGTGCTGCCCGCCGAGGGCCAGGTCCGGGCCCGGGCCCTGCTGCGGTCGGTGATGAACGCCGGCCTGGTGGTCGGCGCCGGCGGTGCGGCGCTCGCCCTGCAGTCCGACTCGTACGCGGGGTACGTGACCGTGCTGGCCCTGGACGCGGCGAGCTTCCTGGGGGCGGCGGCCCTGCTGGCGGGCCTGCCCGTCCCGGAGGGGAAGGCCGGTGCGGCGGACGCCGCGGGCGGCCGGGGCGAGCGGCGGACGGCGCTGCGGGACGGCCGGTACCTGCTGGTCACCGGGCTGCACGCGGTACTGGAGCTCCAGCTCGCGGTGCTGACGGTGGGTCTCCCGCTCTGGATCGTGCTCGCCACGGACGCGCCGGCGGCGCTGGTGGCCGCGGTGGACGTGGTCAACTGCCTGCTGGTGGTGCTGTTCCAGGTCCGGGCGAGCCGCGGGGTGACGGGGCCGGCGTCGGCGGCGCGGGCGTGTGCGCGGGGCGGGCTGCTGCTGGCCCTGGCCTGCGCGGCGTACGCGGCGGCGCCGTTCGGGCCGGCGGTGGTGGCGGCCGGGGTGGTCCTGGCGGGCGCGCTGGTGCACAGCCTCGGTGAGCTGCTGACCTCGGCCGGCGGCTGGACGCTCAGCCTGGACCTGGCCGACCCGCGGGCGCACGGCGAGTACCAGGGCGTGTTCATGAGCGGGCAGGCCGCCGCGCACGTGATCGGCCCGCTGGTGATCACCGTGACGGCCGTCGACCACGGCGGTGCCGGCTGGGTGGTGCTGGCGGGGCTGTTCGCGCTCGCCGGTGCGGCCCTGCCGGCGGCCGTCCGGGGTGCGGTGCGCGCCGGGTAGTCGTCCGGGCCCGCGCCCCACGGGGGTGGGAGCGGGCCCGGGCGGCCGCGCGACGCGTACGGCACGGGCACGCCACAGTCCCGGACCCTCGCCGTGGGTCCGGGACTGTGGTCCACCGGCCGCCTCCGGGAGGAGGAGGCCGGCGGAGTCCGGTGGCGCACCGTCCCTGGGCGCCCCGGAGTCAGGGGGGATCAGACGGGCCGGGCGGCCAGCTCCCGGGCGGCGCGGGCGCAGGCCTGGGCGATCCGGTCCTCGTTGACGGTGGTCAGCTCGCCCTTCTCGACCACGGCGTTGCCGTTGACGAACAGCGCGGCCAGCGGCGGCAGCGCGCCGAGGGTGAGGGCGGCGACCGGGTCGGCGATCGAGGAGTGCATGATGCCGTCGATCTTCCAGAGCGCGAGGTCCGCGAGCTTGCCGACCTCGATGGAGCCGATCTCGTTCTGCCGGCCGAGCACCCGGGCGCCGCCCATGGTGCCCAGGCGCAGCGCCTGGCGGCCGGTGAGGGCGGTCGGGTAGCCGTGCAGGCGGTTGATCAGCAGCGCGTTGCGCAGCTCGGTGCCGAGCTCGCCGGACTCGTTGGAGGCGGTGCCGTCCACGCCGAGGCCGACGGGGACGCCGGCCTTCAGCATGTCGGGGACGCGGGCGATGCCGGCGGCCAGACGGGCGTTGGAGGACGGGCAGTGCGCGACACCGGTGCCGGTCTCGGCGAACTTGGCGATGTCGGAGTCGTTCATGTGGACGCAGTGCGCCATCCACACGTCCT
The DNA here is from genome assembly GCF_045208415.1 of Kitasatospora sp. NBC_01560. Lineage (NCBI taxonomy): Bacteria > Bacillati > Actinomycetota > Actinomycetes > Kitasatosporales > Streptomycetaceae > Kitasatospora > Kitasatospora sp. NBC_01560. The sequence continues at coordinate 7,832,177 of NZ_CP109364.1, forward strand.
CACCGAGCCAGCCCAGCGACTCGAAGTAGTCGGTCGGGCCCATCCCGAACAGCTCCTTGCAGAACGCCTCCTCCTCGGCGGTCTCGGAGCCGTGGGTGTGCAGGCGCACGCCGAGCCGGCGGGCCAGTACGGCGGACTCGCGCATCAGCTCGGTGGAGACCGAGAAGGGCGAACAGGGCGCCAGGGCGATCTGCAGCATGGAGTCGGCCGAGGCGTCGTGGTACCTGTTCACGGCCTCCTCGGAGGCGATCAGGATGTCCTCGGTCTTCTCGACCGCGTGGTCCGGCGGCAGGCCGCCGTCCTTCTTGCTGCGGTCCATCGAGCCGCGCAGCGCGGTGAAGCGCATGCCGAGCTCCTGGACGGCCTCGATCTCGGCGCCGAGGATGTCGCCGCCGTCCTTGGGGAACACGTAGTGGTGGTCCGAGGCGGTCGTGCAGCCGGACTTGAGCAGTGCGGCGGCGGAGCCCTGGGCGGCCGCGTGCACGAGCTTGTCGTCGATCCGGGCCCAGGTCGGGTAGAGGGCGACCAGCCAGTCGAAGAGGATGTTGTCCTGGGCGAGGCCGCGGGTGATCCACTGGTAGAAGTGGTGGTGGGTGTTGACCAGGCCGGGGGTGACGAGGTGGCCCTCGCCGTTGATCCGGCGTACGACGTTGTCCAGCCACTGCGGGGCGGGGCCGTTGCCGACCGACTCGATCCTGTTGCCGAGGATGACCACGTGGCCGCGGGCGTGCTCGGTGTCGTTGGCGTCGACCGTCGCGATCGCGACGTTCTCGATCACGATCCGCTGGTCGGCGGGCGGAGGCTGGACTGCCATGGGGAACTCCTATGGGGGAGGCCGGGCGGGCATGGGAGGCATGCCCGCCCGGTGGGTCAGGACGGTGTCGCCGTCGGCACCGTCGTGCCGGACGCCCCGTCGGCCGGCGACCGGCGGGCTGTTCCGACGTGGTGGAAGAGCAGGTTGAGCAGGACGGCCATCACGCAGCCGGCCGAGATCCCGGAGTGCATCAGGGTGCGGACGGCCTCCGGGAACGAGTCGTAGAAGGCCGGGACGGCGATCGGGATGATGCCGACGCCGAGCGAGACCGACACCAGGATGGTGTTCGAGCTGGACTCCATGCCGGCCTCCGCGAGGGTCCGGATGCCACTGGCCGCGACCGTGCCGAAGAGGACGATGCCGGCGCCGCCCAGGACGGGCTGCGGCACCAGGGAGACGACCGACCCGAGCACCGGGAAGAGCCCGAGCAGGATCAGGATGCCTCCGCCGGCCGCGACCACGAAGCGGCTGCGGATCTTCGTCAGCGCCACCAGCCCGATGTTCTGGGCGAAGGCGCTGGCGGCGAAGCCGTTGAAGACCGGGCTGAGCGCGGTGGCCAGTCCGTCGGCCCGCAGGCCGGCGGCGAGCACGGGCTCGTCGGCCTCGCGGTCGACGATCTTGCCGAGCGCGAGCATGTCGGCGGTGGACTCGGTCATCGAGACCACCATGACGATGCAGAGCGAGGCGATCGCCGCGACGTCGAAGATCGGCGCGCCGAAGTGGAACGGGGAGGGGAGCGCGAAGACCTTCGCGTCCTGGACCGTGCCGAAGTCGGCCAGGCCCAGCGGGAAGGCGAGCAGGGTGCCGATCGCCAGTCCGATGAGCAGGGAGAGCTGCTGCCAGAAGCCGCGCAGCAGCCGGTTGCAGAGCACCACCGCGACGAGGGTGATCGCGGCGAGGCCGATGGCCCGCATGGAGCCGAATCCGGGGGCGCCCGGCGAGCCGCCGCGCGCCCAGTTCACCGCCACCGGGAGCAGGGACACCCCGATGAGGGTGATCACGGTGCCCTGGACGACCGGCGGGAAGAACCTGATCAGTTTGCAGAAGTACGGTGCCGCGAGGAAGCACAGGATCCCCGCGACGATCACCGCTCCGAAGATCACCGGGAGGGCGTCCTTCGGACCGTGCTCCTTGGCTATGGCGATCATGGGCGCGACGCCCGCGAACGAGACGCCGTTCACGAACGGCAGCCGCGCGCCGATCTTCCAGAAGCCGAGGGTCTGGAGCAGGGTGGCCAGTCCGGCGGTGAACAGGCTGGCCGAGATGAGCAGGGCGAGTTCGGCGGGGGAGAGCCCCACGCCGGCACCGACGATGAGCGGGGGAGCGACGACTCCCGCGTACATCGCGGCGACGTGCTGGAGTCCGGTGGAGATGAGCTTCACCGGTGGCAGCAACTCGTCCACGGGGTGGACTTCCGGCCCGGACGGTGTGCCGGGGAGGCCGTTTGGTGCGCCGCCCGGGCCAGAAGGTCTTGCAGGGGTGGAGCCGCCGTCTGTGGTACTCGTGTTGCTGGGTGCCATGTCGAGCCCCTCTTGTGCCCGTGGCTCACGGCGCGCCCGTTGCGCTGGAGACTGGCTGGTGCTGCCCTGGCCGAGGGCGGGACGGCGGTGCAAGGATCCCTCGGCCGGCCTCTCCAGCACCCCGGGCCGGCCGCCGGGAGGCGAGCACGATCTCCGGTGGGTGGGGGTGGAGAAACAGATGGTGCAGGTGCAGGTGCAGGTACTGGTCTTGCGGGAACCGCACCCCGGGCTGGTGCCGGGGTCCGTGCTGCCCGTCCGGGATCGGCCGGCCGCGAGGGGCCGGAGGGTGCGACGAGACCGGACGGTGTTCATGGGGGAGGTCAGGCGACCGGGATCACCGGTACCACGCCGTCGCGGTGCACGGTGCCCTCGATCAGGCCGTACATGCGGTCCGCGGCGTAGTACACCTCGTTCTCGTTCTTGAGGCCGAACGGTTCGAGGTCGACGAGGAAGTGGTGCTTGTTGGGCAGCTCCAGGCGGACTTCGTCCACCTCGGAGCGGTTGTTCAGGACGCGGGTGCCCATCGCGTGCAGGGTCTGCTGCAGCGAGTACGAGTAGGTCTCGGCGAAGGCCTCCAGCATGTGCCGCTTCACGTGGGCGTAGGAGCGGTTCCAGTTGGGCTGGGCCTCACCGTCGCGGCCGCTGAAGCCGTACTTCCAGCGCGCCGTGACCTGGGTGGCGAGGATGCGGTCGTACGCCTCCTGCAGGGTGGTGTACTTGTCCTTGATGTAGCCCCAGAACTCCGAGTTGGTGGAGTTCATCACGACGAGGTCCTTGAGGCCCGAGATGACCTGGACGGTCTCGCCGTCGTAGACGATCTCGGTGGTGCGGGTCTCCTGGCCGTTGCGGACGAAGGAGTGGCCGACCTCCTCGGAGCCGATGAAGCGCGCCGAGCTGTCCGGCGTCCTGATCCGGTCCCAGGTGTACTCCTCGATGCGGATGCGGGCGCTGTGCACCACGCCCCGCTCGGTGTCGTCGACGAAGTGGCGCGCCAGGAGGATCCCGAACGCCTCCGCCGACTCGATGCCGTACTCCTTGGCGAAGGCGTACACGGTGTTCTTGGTGGTGTCGGTGGGCAGGCAGTTGGCGTTCGAGCCGGTGAGGTGGACGTCGTCGAACTCGCCGCGGAGGGCGACCGAGACATTCAGGTCCTTGATCTCGTGACGGGTCGAGTCACGGTAGATCCGGACGATGCGGTTCTCCGCCTTGCCGTACTGGTTCTGACCGAGCACGTGGGCCATGACATGGCTCCCAATCAATCAAGCGGTCTAGCTTCCGCGGTAGACCGAGTATCCGAACGGGTTGAGCAGCAACGGCACGTGGTAGTGGTGCTGCGCGGGCGCGACCGTGAAGACGATCGAGACCTCGGGGAAGAACGGCTTCTCGTCCGACGCCGCGGCGTAGTAGGCCGCCGTGTCGAACAGGAGCCGGACGACCGAGCCCGCCTCCACGGCCGGCAGGTCCTTGGCCCGGCCGTCGGAGTCCGTGGCGGAGGTGCCGAGCACCTTCCAGCCACCCTCGGTGTGCAGTGCGAGCTCGACCGGGACGCCCTCGGCCGGGCGGCCGAGGCTGGTGTCGAGCACGTGGGTGGAGATGCCAGTCATGGGTGAAGTGACCTTACTGATGGCAGAGTTGACGATACGTCAGCGAGGCCCGAGAAGGGATCAGGCTTCGTCGATCAGACGGTTGATCCGAATGTCGTTGATCTTGCGCAACTCGCCCCGGACGATCTCCGCCTCGGCGGCGGCGTCGTTGGGGTAGCGCTCGCGCAGGGCGGCGAGCATGGTGTCCGCGGTGCGGCCGGTCGCGCAGATCAGGAACACATGGCCGAACTTGGCCTCGTAGGCGGCGTTGGCCTCGTGCAGTTCGTCGAGGAGTGCGGTGTCGACTCCCCTGATGCCGGCCTGCTCGCGCTCGGAGGTGGCGTCGCCCGCCTTGGGCGTGCCGATCCGGGCGTGGCCGGTCATCGCGTCGTGCAGGTCGGCGGCCGCGAGGCCGGCCATGGCCGACGCGTTGGCGTCGAGCAGGGCCGTGCGGTCGGACCAGGGCCGGGCCGCCGCGACGGCGTCGGCCCAACGGGGGCTGGAGCAGACCTCCAGCAGGATCGCCTTCAGCTCGGCGGCGTCGGCCGCCGCCAGGGCGTCAAGGGCGTGGGGGTGGTTGGTCACGGGTGGACCTCCTGAAGAGTGGTGCCACCCGCACAAGCTAGATCCACCCAACCGGGCCGTCAACACTTTGTTGAACGGTTGGTGGTTACGTTTTGAACAGGTCCCGGTGAGCGGCCCGTTTCGTGTGCGATGAGACAAGTGTGCCCCGCCGGGGGCTCGTGAAGACTGGCCGGGCCGACGGGGTTCACCCGAATGCACCCGGACGCCCCGCACGGGGCGGCCGGTCGTACCGGGCCGGACTCAGCCGGACTTCGAGCCGTCCTGGCGGTTGAGGTAGTTGTACACGGTGAAGCGGCTGACGCCGAGCGCCGTGGCGACGGTCTCCACCCCGTGGCGGACGGTGAAGGCGCCGCGCTCCTCCAGCAGGGCGACGACCCGCTGTTTCTCCAGGCGGTCCAGTTCGGCCAGTGGCCGGCCGTCGAACTGGCGGGTCATCTCGGCCAGCAGGCGGTCCAGCGCACTGCTCAGGTGCGGCAGCCGGACGGCCAGGGCCGGGGTGCCCTCCCACTCCAGGACGACGTCCTCGGCCTTCGCCTCGTCCAGTGGGACGGGCGTCGCGCCGACGGCGGCGAGCAGCGGCTTTATCGCCGCGGCGAGCGGGTGTTCGAGGTGCTCGGTCACGGTGCACCGCCCTCCTCTCCGAGGACGCTGACCTGTACGGAGATCCGGGTCGCCCCGGCGTCCAGGGTCTCCCGGAGCAGCTTGGTCACCGCGGCCAGGACCTGTTCGGCCTCGCCCTCGGCGCCGGTGCCGAACGGGCCGACCGCGACGGCGAGGCCGGCCTCGTCGACCACCTTCCGGGCCGCCGCGGCGTGCTCGGGGAACGTGTCCAGTTCGAACGGTTCTGTCGTGAACTCCACCATCAATCGCACCCGCTCACTCTAGCGAGCGGCGGCGGGCGGGGTCGGGGCTGGTCGATCGAACAGTGGTCGGGCTCCGGACCGAGGGGTTTCGGTCTGCTTCAACAAATTGTTGCGGCAGTCTTGACACCCGCTCGATGCGGCGGACATGCTTCCACCAAGCAGAATCCCTCTTCCGGATCGTGGAAGTTGCGGATGTCGGAAGAGAGATGCGAGGTGATTGACGTGACTGCCGCTTCCAAGCACAGCTACACGGTCAACCTGTCGATCCTGTTCGGTGAGCTCCCGCTCCTGGAGCGCCCGGCCGCGGCCGCCGCCGCCGGTTTCACCGCCGCCGAGCTCTGGTGGCCCTTCGGCGCCGAGCACGCCCCGTCGCAGGCCGAGCAGGACGCGCTCCGCAAGGCCTTCACCGACGCCGGCGTGCAGCTCACCGGCCTCAACTTCCTGGACGACCTGACCAAGGGCGCCCGCGGTACCGTCTCCGTACCGGCAGAGCAGGAGCGCTTCCGGGCCAACGTCCCGGTCGCCGCGGAGCTCGCCGGCTCGCTCGGCACCAAGGCGCTGAACGCCCTCTACGGCAACCGGGTCGAGGGCGTCGACCCGGCCGAGCAGGACGCGCTCGCACTGGAGCACCTCGTGCTCGCCGCGAAGGCCGCCCACGAGATCGGCGCGGTCCTGCTGATCGAGGCGCTGAACCGGCCCGAGTCCCCGGACTACCCGCTGGTCTCCGCCGCCGCCGCCGTCGAGGTGGTCGACAAGGTGAACGCCGCGACCGGCCTCGGCAACGCGAAGTTCCTCTGCGACCTCTACCACCTGGCCATGAACGGCGAGGACCTGGCCGCCGTCATCGACACCTACGCGGACCGCTTCGGCCACGTGCAGATCGCCGACAACCCCGGCCGCAACGAGCCGGGCACCGGCGGGCTCGACTTCGAGGACCTCTTCGCGCGGCTGACCGCCGCCGGCTACACCGGCCGGATCGGCCTGGAGTACCGCCCCTCCACCGGCGTCAGCGCCGACAGCTTCGAGTGGCTGCCGCGCGAGCACCGCGCCGCGAAGTAAGCCCTCGCCACCCTCACCCCACCACGTACAAAGGAACGACGCGATGAGCCGCAAGATCGCCTTCATCGGCCTCGGCATCATGGGCAGCCCGATGGCCGCCAACCTGGTCAAGGCCGGCCACCACGTCACCGGCTTCAACCTCACCCAGCCGCAGATCGACGCCCTGGTCGCGGCCGGCGGCCACGGCGCCGCCAGCATCGCGGACGCGGTGAAGGACGCCGAGGTCGTCATCACGATGGTCCCGGCCGACCCGCACGTCGAGCAGGCCATCCTGGGCGAGGGCGGTGTGCTGGAGAACGTCGCCGCCGGCACCCTGGTGATCGACATGTCGAGCATCACCCCGCAGACCTCGATCAAGGTCGAGGCCGCGGCCAAGGCGAAGGGCGTCCGCACCCTGGACGCCCCCGTCTCCGGCGGCGAGGCCGGCGCGGTCGAGGCAGTGCTGTCGATCATGGTCGGTGGCGACGCCGCCGACTTCGCCGAGGCGAAGCCGCTGTTCGACGTGCTCGGCACCACCGTGGTCCACGTCGGCCCGGCCGGCGCCGGCCAGACCGTCAAGGCCGCCAACCAGCTGATCGTCGCCGTCAACATCCAGGTGCTGGCCGAGGCCGTGGTGTTCCTGGAGAACGCGGGCGTCGACCTCGCCGCGGCGCTGGACGTGCTCGGCGGCGGCCTGGCCGGCTCGACCGTGCTCAACCGCAAGAAGGCCAACATGCTGGGCCGCGAGTTCGCCCCGGGCTTCCGGATCGACCTGCACCACAAGGACATGGGCATCGTCACCGACGCCGCCCGCGCCGTCGGTGCCGCCCTGCCGGTCGGCGCCGTGGTGGCCCAGCTGGTCGCCTCGGCCCGTGCCAACGGTGACGGCTCCCTCGACCACTCGGCGCTGCTGCGCGGCGTCGAGCGGCTGTCCGGCCGCGAGGTCAAGTAGCACCGCGCGGCCGCGTCCCGCACGCGGCCGCGCCCCCGCCCGGGGGTCGTGAGATCCCCGGGCCCACCGACTCCTCCTGGTGGCGTGTACCTATCCGGTCGTGCCCGCGCCACCAGGAGGGCAGACCCGATCGGCAGGCGGGCTGGGGCTCATCCGCCTCCTGCCGATCGACCAAGCCGGTGACGCGCACGTCCCTTTCGGGGGCACTTCGGTCGTGCTGGTGCGCGTCGCCCGGCCCCCTCCCTCGCCGAGGGGAGCCTCTCGTACGTCGGAAGCGGGACGAGGGGAACGGCGGGGAGGGGGTCGCACCCCGGCCCCTGCGGCGGCCGCCCGCCCGGGACGACACCGGAACGGCCGCGGCCCATGCTTGACGAACCATCGCCAGACCCGTCCGGAAGTGAGGCCCACGCCATGCCCGCCACCCCCACTCAGGGCCATGTGGTCGTAGCTCCCGACAAGTTCAAGGGCACCCTGGAGGGTGCCGAGGTCGCCGCGCGGATCGCCGCCGGCATCCGCCGCGTCGCGCCCGGCACCGAGGTCCGCGAACTGCCCGTCGCCGACGGCGGCGAGGGCACCCTGGCCGCCGCGCTGGCGGCCGGCTTCACCCGGATCCCGGCCAAGGTGGCCGGCCCCACCGGCCTCCCGGTGGACGCCGCGCTCGCCGTCCGGGGCGACACCGCCGTGGTCGAGCTGGCGCAGTCCTCCGGGCTGGCCCGCCTCCCCGGCGGCCGGACCGCCCCGCTCGCGGCCGGCTCGTACGGGGTCGGCCAGCTGATCGGCCGCGCGGTCGGTCTGGGCGCCAAGCGGATCGTGCTCGGCCTCGGCGGCAGCGCCTGCACCGACGGCGGGGCGGGCATGGTCCAGGCGCTCGGCGTCTCGCTGCTGGACGCCGACGGCACCGAGCTGCCGCCGGGCGGCGCCGCGCTGCGCCGGCTGGACCGGATCGACCTCGGCCCGTTGGCCGACGCCCTCACCGGGGTGGAGGTCGTGGTGGCCTGCGACGTGGACAACCCGCTGCTCGGCCCGCGCGGCGCGACCGCCGTCTACGGCCCGCAGAAGGGCGCCGACGGCGACGACCTGCTGGTGCTGGAGGAGGGCCTGGCCCGCTTCGCCGACAAGGTCGGCGAGGCCGCCGGGCGGGACTTCCGCGACGCCCCCGGCGCCGGGGCCGCGGGCGGGGTGGGCTTCGCCGCCCTCGCCCTGCTCGGCGCCACCATGCGACCCGGCATCGAGCTGATGCTCGAACTGCTGGGTTTCGACGAGGCCGTGCGTGGGGCACGCCTCGTCGTGACCGGTGAGGGCTGCCTGGACGCTCAGACGCTCCACGGCAAGGCACCCGCCGGCGTTGCCGCGGCGGCCACCCGGGCGGGGGTTCGGGTGGCCGCTGTGGCAGGAAGGCTGGAGCTCTCGGAGCGCGAGTGGCGGGCGGCCGGGTTCACCGCCGCCTACGCCCTCACCGACCTGGCCGAACAGCCCGGGGACTCGATGACCCGGGCGGCGGAGCTGGCCGAGGTCGCGGGGGAGCGGCTCGCCGCGGCCCTGCTGACCGGGTGAGCCGGCCGGCGGCCCGCACCACGGCACCCTCGTAGCTTTCTCCATTGACGTTTTGTTGAAGGCGGCCCTAGGCTCCGGGCAATCCTTCGACGTACCCCACTTCTCTTCTTCAGGCCTCGGAGGTCCCCCATGCCCTTCAGCGAGACTGCGGTGATCCGCTCCCGCCGGGTGGTTCTGCCGGACGGCGAGCGTCCCGCGGACGTGCTGATCCGGGACGGGCGGATCGAGCAGATCGCCGCGCACGGCTCCCTCCTGGCCGGCGACCAGCATCTGACCGACCTCGGTGACACCGTCCTGCTCCCCGGCCTGGTCGACACCCACGTGCACGTCAACGAGCCCGGCCGCACCGAGTGGGAGGGCTTCGCCACCGCCACCCGGGCGGCCGCCGCCGGCGGCGTCACCACCGTCATCGACATGCCGCTCAACTCCATCCCGCCCACCACCACGGTGGCCGGCCTGGAGGCCAAGCGGAAGACCGCCGACGGCCAGGCCTGGGTCGACCTCGGCTTCTGGGGCGGCGCCGTCCCCGGCAACGTCCCCGACCTCGAACCCCTGCACCGGGCGGGCGTGTTCGGCTTCAAGAGCTTCCTCGCACCGTCCGGCGTGGACGAGTTCCCGCACGTCGAGCAGGAGGACCTTGAGGCCGCCCTGGCCGAGCAGGCCCGGCTCGGCGCGCTGGCCATCATCCACGCCGAGGACCCGGCGGTGCTCGCCGCGGCCCCGCAGCAACCCGGTGTCCACTACCGGGACTTCCTCGCCTCACGGCCGGCCGGCGCGGAGACCGCCGCCGTCGCCCGGCTGCTGGACGCCGCGCGCCGCACCGGCGCCCGGGTGCACATCCTGCACGTCTCCTCCGCCGCCGTGCTGCCGCTGCTGCGCCAGGCCCGCGAGGACGGCGTCCGGGTGACGGCCGAGACCTGTCCGCACTACCTCACCCTCGCGGCCGAGGAGGTGCCGGACGGCGACACCGCCTTCAAGTGCTGCCCGCCGATCCGCGACGAGGCCAACCGGGACGCCCTCTGGGCGGCCCTGGCGGACGGCGAGTTCATCGCGATCGTCTCCGACCACTCGCCGTCCACCCCGGACCTCAAGCTGCTGCCGGAGTTCGGCGGCAGCGGTGACTTCGCCCAGGCCTGGGGCGGCATCGCCTCCCTGCAGCTCGGCCTGCCGGCGATCTGGACGGAGGCCCGGCGCCGCGGCCACACCCTCTCCGACGTGGTCCGCTGGATGGCCGGGGGCCCGGCCGAGCTGGCCGGCCTCACCGGCACCAAGGGCGCCGTCGCCGTCGGCCACGACGCCGACCTGGTCGCCTTCGACCCGGACGCCGACTTCGCGGTGCACGCGGCCGAACTGCACCACCGCAACCCCGTCACCCCGTACGCGGGCCGCACGCTGACCGGCGTCGTGCGCACCACCTGGCTGCGCGGCCGGGTCGTCGACGTCACCGCCGAACCGTTCGGCCGCCAGATCACCCGCCCGGCCGCCCGGCCGGCCACGCGCTCCGAGGAGTCTCAGTGAGTACCGTCAACACCCCGAGCGCTCCGTTCACCGAGCTGGTCAACCTGGCCTCCCGGCTGCTCGGCGCCGGCGTCGTCGCCACCAACGAGGACACCTTCGCCGACGCGGAGAACCTGCTCGTCGCCAAGCCCGCGGAGTTCCGCGCGCACACCTTCGGCCACAAGGGCCAGATCATGGACGGCTGGGAGTCCAAGCGCCGCCGCGGCGTCTCGGCCGAGCAGCCGCACCCCACCGACGAGGACCACGACTGGACGATCGTCCGGCTCGGCGTCGGCGGCGTCGTCCGCGGGCTGGTCGTCGACACCGCCCACTTCACCGGCAACTACCCGGAGAGCGCCTCCGTCGAGGCCGCCGCCGTCCCCGGGCACCCCTCGCCGGAGGAGCTGGCCGGCGCCCAGTGGGTCGAACTGCTGCCGCGCACCCCGCTCCAGGGCGACACCGCGCACGAGTTCGCCGTCGACAACGCGACCCGCTTCACCCACGTACGCCTCAACATCTACCCCGACGGCGGGGTGGCCCGGCTCCGCGTGCACGGCGAGGTGCTGCCCGACCCGCGCGAGCTGGACGGCCTCACCTTCGACCTGGCCGCCCAGGAGTACGGCGGCGTGGCCGAGGCGGCGTCCGACCGCTACTTCTCCTCCCCGCACAACCTGAACGCTCCCGGTCGCGCCTCCGTCATGGGCGAGGGCTGGGAGACCCGGCGTCGGCGCGACAAGGCCAACGACTGGGTGCAGATCGCCCTGGCCGGGGGCGGCGAGGTCCTGGCAGCCGAGGTGGACACCACCCACTTCGTCGCCAACGCCCCCGGCTGGGCCGACCTGACCGGATACGACGCCTCGCAGGGCGGCGACCCGTCCGAGGACGGTGCCGGCTGGTTCGGGATCCTGCCGCGCACCCGCCTCCAGCCCGACACCCGGCACCGCTTCCGGCTCGACGTCGGCCGCCCGGTGACCCACGTGCGGATCAACGTGTACCCGGACGGCGGCCTCGCCCGGCTCCGCCTCGCCGGCCGGCTGACCGAGGCCGGCCGCGCCGCCCTCGCGCTGCGCTGGTTCGACGCCGTCCCGGCCGCCGAGGCCGCCGCCGCGCTCACCGAGGCCGGCCTCGACCCCGCGGAGGCCGCCGAGCTGGTCGCCGCCCGCCCGCTGGCCGACCAGGCCACCGCCGCCTCCGCCGTCGCCGCGCTCCGGCCCGCGGACGGCCCGGACGGCGAGCACTCCTCCCGCCGCCGCTCCGCCGTCTGGCGCCTGCTCGGCATCTGAGCCGCCGCGCTGGACCTGAGCCGTCGTCACCTCCCTCTCCACGCACTGCCTTTATCGACACCCGAAGGACCCTCCATGTCCAAGATCCTGACCACGGAGTCCGGCGCGCCCATCGCCGACAACCAGAACTCGGCGTCGGCCGGCGAGTACGGCCCGCTGCTCATCCAGGACCAGCAGCTCCTGGAGAAGCTGGCGCGGTTCAACCGCGAGCGCATCCCGGAGCGCGTCGTGCACGCCCGCGGCTCCGGCGCGTACGGCTACTTCGAGGTGACCGACGAGGTCTCGCAGTACACCAAGGCCGCCTTCCTCTCCGAGGTCGGCAAGCGCACCGAGCTGTTCCTGCGGTTCTCCACCGTGGCCGGCAACCTCGGCTCCAGCGACGCCGTCCGCGACCCGCGCGGCTTCGCGCTGAAGTTCTACACCGAGGAGGGCAACTACGACCTCGTCGGCAACAACACCCCGGTGTTCTTCATCAAGGACCCGATCAAGTTCCCCGACTTCATCCACTCGCAGAAGCGCGACCCGTTCACCGGCGTCCAGGAAGCCGACAACGTCTGGGACTTCTGGGCCCACTCGCCGGCCTCCACCCACCAGATCACCTGGCTGTTCGGCGACCGCGGCATCCCGGCCTCCTACCGCCACATGAACGGCTACGGCTCGCACACCTACCAGTGGGTCAACGAGCAGGGCGACGCGTACTGGGTGAAGTACCACTTCAAGACCAACCAGGGCATCCGCTCGCTGGACGGCGAGCAGTCCGCCGAGGTGCTCGGCGCCGACGCCGACTCGCACCAGCGCGACCTGCACCAGGCCATCGAGCGCGGCGTCTTCCCGTCCTGGACCCTCTACGTCCAGCTGATGCCCGTCGCCGAGGCCGCGGACTACCGCTTCAACCCCTTCGACCTCACCAAGGTCTGGCCGCACGCCGACTACCCGCTGGTCAAGGTCGGCCGCCTGGTGCTGAACCGCAACCCCGAGAACGTCTTCGCCGACGTCGAGCAGTCCGCGTTCTCGCCGAACAACTTCGTGCCCGGCATCGGCGCCTCCCCGGACAAGATGCTCCAGGGCCGCCTGTTCGCCTACGCGGACGCCCAGCGCTACCGCCTCGGCGTCAACCACACCCTGCTCTCGGTGAACGCCCCGCGCGCCACCGAGGCCAACAACTACGGGCGGGACGGCTTCGCCGCCGTCAACAAGTCCGGCCGCGGCAAGAACTACGAGCCCAACTCGTACGACGGCCCGGTCCAGACGGACAGCGCGCCGGCCGCGCCGGTCCGGCTGGAGGGCCACACCGGCACCTACACCACGCCGGAGCACACCAAGGACGACGACTTCTACCAGGCCGGTGAGCTCTACCGGCTGATGTCGGCCGGCGAGAAGAGCCGTCTGATCGACAACATCGCGGGCTTCCTGGCGCAGGTCACGCGCGACGACATCGTCGAGAAGAACCTCGCCCACTTCCACGCCGCCGACGAGGAGTACGGCGCGCGCCTGGAGGCGGCCGTCGGCAAGCTCCGTGCGGGCGACGAGAGCTGACCCTCCCCACCGGACCCGCCGGACCCGCCGGACCCACCGGACCCACCGGACCCGCCGGACCCACCGGTCCTCGTGGTCCCACCTGAACCACCTGAACCACCCTCACCGGCCGCCGGGGCCCGCACCCCGGCGGCCGCGAGCGGGCTCCTCCCCCCAGGGCAGTGGGGGAGGGGCCCGTCTGTCGTTCGGGGGCCTCCGGCGGCCCGGGGGCCCGGGCCCGCCACTGTCCAGTGTCTTCACCAAAAATCCGCGGACGGCAACTGCCGGGCCCTCGGGGTGGATAGGCTGGAGGATGCCCCCGGATCGCTCCGCGGGCGGACATCGGAAGGGGACGACATGTCGACACCAGCCCCGGGTCGTCACGCCGCACCGGACTACGGCCAGCCCGGTCCGTTCACCTCCTTGCAGCACGCCCTGAGACTGCTGGAGGCCGTCGACCGGCACCCCGGCGGCGCCACCCTGGTCGCCCTCGCCAGGGAGACGTCCCTGAGCCTGCCGACGGTTCGCCGGCTCGCCGAGATCCTGGAGATCGAGGGGTACCTCCAGTGCCAGGACGGCGGGTGGCTGCTCGGCGGCACCTTCGCGCTGCTCGGCCAGCACAACCGGGAGCAGCTGGTGCGCGCCCGGCTGAACCGCAAACTCGCCGAACTCCGCGACGAGTTGGGTGCGGCCGTCTACTTCACCCGGTACCACGAAGGCGAGTTGTCGGTGGAGGCGGTCGCCGCCGCCGACCACGCGCCCGCGGTGCAGGAGTGGGTGGACTTCCGGGCCACCGCGCACGCGAGCGCGATCGGCAAGTGCCTGCTGAGCCAGCTGGACCACGACGCCCGCCGGGACCACCTGTCCCGGCACCCGGTGGCGCGGCTCACCTCGCGCACCGTCACCGACGCCGACCAGCTGATGCACCGTCTGGAGCGCCAGCCGGCCACCGTGCCGGTGCTGGACATCCAGGAGTACGCGCTCGGCACCGTCTGCGCCGCCGTGCCGGTGACGGCGGGCAGCACGGTCGGCTGCCTGGCCACCTCGATGCCGGTGGGCAACGTGCACCGGCTGAAGGCGGCCGCCGAGCTGCTGGCCGCCCGTGCCGCGCCGCTGATGCTGGCCATGGCGGTCTGACCGGCTCCGGCCGCACCGCGCACCGCCCCGCCGACCCCCGCCCGGGGATCCGGCGGGGCTTCTGCGTTTCCGGGGGTGTCCCGCGGTGCACATCACTTATTAGACTCGATGTCGATAAGGGTCGGCGAAACCCTTGTCGACATCGCTACTCGCGAGTACGTTTCCCTGAGCCGAGCCGCCACCCGCAGGTCAGGAGGGCCTCCCATGTCCCGCGTCACCCCCGTCCCCGCCGTCGCCGCCCCCGCCCCGCGCGTGCACGACAGCCTGGTCCTGGAGCCCCGCGACGTCCGCTTCGACTGGGACCGGCTGCCGCTGCACTGGATCCCGGACGAGCCGATGGCCACCCACGTCATCAACGTCCTCCACCTGCTCCTCCCCGAGGGCGAGCGCTGGTTCGTCAAGGTGTTCAAGGAGGCGCTGCCGCTGATCCGGGACGAGCAGCTGCGCGAGGAGGTGCTCGGCTTCATCGGCCAGGAGGCCATCCACGCCGAGGCCCACCAGGAGGTCCTGGACCACCTGCTCGGCCAGGGGCTCGACCCGCGCCCGTACGTCCGGCAGGTGTCCTGGCTGTTCCGCCGGGTGCTCGGGGACAAGCCCGGCCTGACGCCCGCCCGGCGGCGCGAGAACATCATCGAACGGGTCGCCTTCGTCGCGGCGATCGAGCACTTCACCGCCTTCCTCGGCAACTGGGCGCTCAACTCCCCCGGCCTGGACCGGGCCGAGGCCGACCCGACGATGCTCGACCTGCTGCGCTGGCACGGGGCGGAGGAGGTCGAACACCGCAGCGTCGCCTTCGACCTGATGGTCCACCTCGACCCCGGCTACCTGCGCCGGGTGCGCGGCATGGCCGTCTCCGGCCCGCTGCTCGTCCACCTCTGGGTGCGCGGCGCGCGGTTCCTGCTCGCCGCCGACCCGACCCTGGACGGCCGGCTGCGGCCCAGCTGGCGCGAGGCGAAGCGGATCGCCCGCCGCGGCCTGCTGCCCGACCCGGTCACGTCGATCCGCTCGGGCCTGCGGTACCTGCGGCCCGGCTACCACCCCACCCAGGAGGGCTCCTCCAGCCAGGCCCTCGGCTACCTCGCCTCCTCCCCGGCCGCCCGCGCCGCCGCCGCCCACTGAGGGGCCGGCGCGGCGGACGGGCGGACGGTCGACCGGCCGGGGCCCCGCCCGGTCGACCCGTACCCGCACCGCCGCCTGCCGCCGCCGGCCCCACCCCGCCCCACCTGCCCCACCTGCCCGACCTGCCCGACGGAAAGGACCGAAGGAACGCCGCATGGACCTGGACACCCCACCCCCCGACCTCTACGGCCGCCCGCGCGCCGACCGGTTCATGCAGCGCCTCACCGCCTTCGGCGACGGCTACTCGTCGGCCCTCGGCAGCCCGCTGCTGCGCCGAAGCCCGCGCCGTCCGCAGAGCCGCCCGACCCCGCCGCTCCAGCTGGTGGTCGCCGCCCGCCGCGAGGTCGCCGCCGACGTCGTCGAACTGCGACTCGCCGACCCCTCCGGGGGCCCGCTCCCGGCCTGGCAGCCCGGCGCGCACCTGCGCCTGGCGCTCCCCTCCGGCCGCGAGCGCCACTACTCGCTCTGCGGGGACCCGTCCGACCGCGCCGGCTACCGGATCGCCGTCCGCCGGCTGCCGGAGGGCGGCGGCGGCTCGGTGGAGATCCACGACACCCTCCACCCGGGCACCCGGCTCACCGCCCGCCGTCCGCGCAACGGCTTCGCCTTCTGCGCCGAACCGGCCGTCCTGCTGCTGGCCGGCGGCATCGGCGTCACCCCGCTGATCCCGATGGTCCACGAGGCCCGGAGCCACGGCCTGGACTGGCAGCTCGTCCTGGTCGGCCGCTCGGCGGACACCCTCCCGTACGCGGCGGAGCTGCGCGCCCTGGACCGGCTCCGCGTCCACCTGCGCACCGACGACGAGCACGGCGTGCCCACCGGCGCCGAGCTGCTGGCCCGGGCGCCGCACGGCGCCGCCGTGTACTGCTGCGGCCCGGCCCCGATGCTGGCCGCCGTCCAGCAGGCGCTGGACGCCTCGCCCGCCGCCTCGCTGCATTTCGAACGGTTCGGAGCCGCCCCGGTCACCGACGGCGCGCCGTTCACCCTCCGGCTCGGTGCGGACGGCCCGGCGCTCGACGTCCCGGCCGACCGCTCCGCCCTGGACGTCCTCCGCGAGGCCCGCCCCGACCTGCCGTACTCCTGCCACCAGGGCTTCTGCGGCACCTGCGAGGTCCGGGTGCTGGCCGGCCGCCCCGAGCACCGGGACCGCCGCCTCAGTACCGAACAACGCGCCGCCGGCGCCCTGCTGCCCTGCGTCTCCCGGGCCGCCGAGGGCGAGACCCTCGTCCTCGACGTGTAGAAGGAGCCCCGCCGTGCCCACCAGGCCCACTGTGCCCACCAGCCCCGCTGCGCCCCGCACCCCCGCCTTCCCCTACACCGCGCACGACCTCGACCGGTTCCGGGAGACCCAGCAACTCGCCTACCACTGCGCCGAGCAGGTCGCGGCCTGGATCGAACCGGGTGTCACCGAGCGGCAGGCCACCGCCGAGCTGCGCCGCCGCCTGGTGGCGGCCGGCGTGCAGGACTTCTTCCACGTGCCGTTCGCCTGGTTCGGCGACCGGACGGCGTTCCGGCACTTCCACACCCCGCTCCAGTTCTTCGCGGGCAACCGCCGGCTGGAGGAGGGCATGCCGTACGTGCTGGACTGCGCGCCGGTCGTGGACGGCTACACCGCCGACATCGGTTACGGCGGCAAGGTCGGCGAGAACCCGGTCTGGGACCGGCTCGCCGCCGACCTCCGGGTCTACCGGGAGCTGATCCTCGCCGAAGTCCGCGCCCGCAGGCCGCTCGACGAGGTGTACGCGGCCGTCGACGCGCAGATCGAGGCGCACGGCTACGACAACCGCCACCGGGTCTACCCGGGCCGGGTGATCGGGCACCAGGTCACCCGGACGACCGCCCGCGGGCCGGCCGGGGTCAACCTCTTCGGTTTCGGGGTGCGTACACTCCAGACCCTCGGCCGGGAGCTGATCAGCGAGCGCCTGCACGGGCGCTCCCCGCTCTGGGCGGACGGCCGGTCCTCCCGGCACGCGCCGACCCCCGGCCTCTGGGCGGTGGAGCCGCACATCGGGTTCCGCTCGGTGGGGATCAAGTTCGAGGAGCTGCTCGTGGTCACCGAGGACGACGCGTACTGGCTCGACGACGACCTGCCGCACGTCCGCCGCTGGACGGCGGCGGACGTGCGGGCACAGACCCGGACGCCCGCCCTGCCGGCCCCGACCGCGACGCCCGCCCCGCCGGCCCCGACCGCCCAGGAGACGACCCGATGACGACCACCCGCCGCAGGACCGTCACCTCCGGCGGGCTGCCGCTCGCCGTCTTCGAGGAGGGCGACCCCGCTGCGCCCACCGTCCTGCTGGTGCACGGCTACCCCGACACTCACGTGGTCTGGGACGACGTCGCCGCCGACCTCGCCCGCGACCACCACGTCGTCCGCTACGACGTGCGCGGCGCCGGTGAGTCGGGCGTCCCCGCCACTCGCGAGGGCTACCGGCTGGAGCAGCTCGCCGCCGACCTCTTCGCGGTCGCCGACGCCGTCAGCCCGGACCGCCCGGTGCACGTGGTCGCCCACGACTGGGGCTCGTTGCAGTCCTGGGAGGCCGTCACCACGCCGGGCGCCGAGCAGCGGCTCGCCTCCTACACCACCATGTCCGGCCCTTGCCTGGACCACATGGGGCACTGGCTGCGGGACCGCTACCGCCGCCCCACCCCGCGCCACCTGCGGCAGCTGCTCTCCCAGGGCGTTCACTCCTGGTACATCACCGCCTTCCACCTGCCCTACCTCGCCCCGGGGATCTGGCGGCTCGGCCTGGCCCGCGCCTGGGGCCGGGTGCTGCGGGACCTGGAGGAGGTCACCCCGCGCCCCGGCCACCCGCAGCCCACCCTGCGGCGGGACGCGGTGCGCGGCATCGAGCTGTACCGGGCCAACATGCGGCCCGCACTGCGCCACCCGCGGGAGCGGCCCACCGAGGTGCCGGTCCAGCTGATCACCCTGACCAAGGACCACTACGTGGGCGAGTACCTCTCCGAGGGGCTGGAGCGCTGGGTGCCCGACCTGACCCGCCGTTCGCTGCACGCCACCCACTGGTCCGCCCTGCTGGAGAAGGGGACCGCCGTGGCCGGCATGGTCCGAGGGTTCACCGCCACCGTCGACGCCGGTCAGCACGCCGACCGGGCCGGCCTCGGCCCGCTGGTCGTCGTCACCGGCGGCGGCAGCGGCATCGGCCGGGCCACCGCCCTGGCCTTCGCCGAGGACGGCGCCCGGGTCGTGGTCTGCGACCTCGACCTCGACGCGGCCCGGCGCACCGCCGAACTCGCCACGCTGATCGGCCCGCCGGCCCACGCCTACCGGGTCGACGTCAGCGACGGCGCGGCCGTCGACGCCTTCGCGGAGGCGGTCGCCGCCGCGCACGGCGTCCCCGACGTGGTGGTCAACAACGCGGGCATCGGGCACTCCGGGACGTTCCTGCAGACCACCGAGAAGGAGTGGCAGCGCGTCCTGGACGTCAACCTCTGGGGCGTCATCCACGGCTGCCGCGCCTTCGGCACCCTGATGGCCGACCGCGGCGCCGGCGGGCACATCGTCAACCTCGCCTCGGCCGCCGCCTACCTCCCGTCGAAGGCGCTCACCGCCTACGCGACCAGCAAGGCCGCGGTGTTCATGCTCTCGGACTGCCTGCGCGCCGAGCTGGCCGGCCACGGCATCGGCGTCTCCACCATCTGCCCCGGCATCGTCAACACCAACATCACCCGCACCTCCACCTTCTCCGCCACCAGCGCCACCGAGCAGGCCGCGAAGCAGGCCCGCGCCGCCAGGCTGTACGCCCGCCGCGGCTTCCCGCCCGAGAAGGTCGCCGCCGCGATCCTCGACGCCGTCCGCACCGGCCGGCCGGTCGTCCCGGTGACCCCGGAGGCGAAGGTCGCCCGCTTCCTCAGCCGCCTCTCCCCGGGCCTGCTCCGCCTGGCGGCCCGCCTCAACGTGACCTGAGGGAGCGGCCCGTGGGCCTGTGGCATCGAATACCCTGGAAACCGATGTCGCAGGCCCGCGCTGCTCCCGGAGGCCGGCCGTGACCCGTACCGTGACAGACGTCAACGCCGAACTGCCGGCCGAGGCCGCCGAGATCCTCGGGACGTCGGCCGAGGTGGCGACCGTCAGTGCCGTCCTTGAGGACGCGGTCAAGCGCCGCAAGGGCCGGGATTTCCTGTCCTGGCTCGCGAAGGGCGGCCTGCCCGACCTCACCGGACCGGTGGACAGCAGCGACTGGGCGTTTCCTGATCGACAAGTCGGCTTTCGCGCCGTCCCACCCGCCGGAGGGTGCGCGGCCCCGAGGAAGGGTGATCCTTCCGCCGGCTCCTCGCTTCCCCGTGCAATCCCGACAACAGGTGTCGGGATTGCACGGCAGTATCGGTCGTGCCGGAGGACGCACGACGGAGGGACACGACATGGCACAGCCGCTCAAGGGCAAGGTCGCACTGGTGGCCGGGGCGACCCGGGGGGCCGGGCGGGGGATCGCGGTGCAGCTGGGGGCCGCGGGAGCGACCGTCTACACGACCGGGCGCAGCGCCGGGGGCCACCGCTCGGAGTACGGGCGGGCCGAGACCCTGGAGGAGACGGCGGCGCTGGTGACGGCGGCCGGCGGGCACGGCATCGCCGTGCGGGCCGACCACCTGGTGCCCGCCGAGGTGGCCGCCGTGGCGGAGCGGATCGGCGCCGAGCAGGGCGGCCTGGACATCCTGGTCAACGACATCTGGGGCGGCGAGCAGCTCTTCGAGTGGGAGGTCCCGGTCTGGGAGCACGACCTGGACAACGGGTTGCGCCTGCTGCGCCTCGCCGTGGAGACGCACGCGATCACCAGCCACCACCTGCTGCCGCTGCTGCTGCGCCGGCCGGGCGGGCTGGTGGTGGAGATGACGGACGGCACTGCGGAGTACAACACCACCCGGTACCGGAACTCCTTCTTCTACGACCTCGCCAAGTCCTCCGTGCTGCGGATGGCCTTCGCGCTCGGGCACGAGCTCGGCCCGCGCGGGGCGACGGCGCTCGCGCTGACGCCGGGGTGGCTGCGCTCGGAGATGATGCTGGAGCACTTCGAGGTCACCGAGGAGACGTGGCGCGACGCGACGGTGCGCCAGCCGGACTTCGGTATCTCGGAGTCGCCCGCGTACGTCGGCCGCGCGGTGGTAGCGCTGGCCGCCGATCCGGCGGTGGCGCGGTTCAACGGCACGTCGACGTCCAGCGGCGCCCTGGCGAAGGAGTACGGCTTCACCGATCTGGACGGCAGCCGCCCGGACGCCTGGCGCTACCTGGTGGACGCGGAGCGGACGGACGGCCCGCCGGACCCGGCCGGCTACCGCTGACCGGCGCCCGGCCGGCTACCGCCGACCGGCGTCGGGCGGGCCGTACAGGGCCGCCGTCCTGGCCGCCGCCTCCGCCAACCGGCGCCGCAGCGCGAGCGGTTCGAGGAGTTCGGCCTCCGGGCCGAGTCGGAGCAGCTCGTCGTAGGCGACCTCCGGCGACTCCACCGGGAGCCGGACGGTGACCCATCCGTGGCCGTCCGGCTCTCCGGCGGTCGCGAGCGCCTGCCGGGCGGCGGTCGGCTCCAGCAGGTGGGGGAGCCGGGCGGCGCCGAGCGGGCTGAGCCGGACCAGGACACTCTCCCGCAGCAGCGAGCGGGCGAACTCCTCCGCCTTGGCCTCCCAGTACCGGGCGAGGTCGAACGCGTCGTCGCGCTCGAAGCGGTGCTCCAGTGGCTCGGCCTCCTCCAGCCGGTCGACCCGGTACACCCGGGCGCCGCCGCCGCCGCCGGCGTCGGGGTCGGGGTCGGCGTCCTCCGGCCGGGCCACCAGGTACCAGGTGCCCGCCTTGAGCACCAGGCCGTACGGCCGCAGCGTCCGTTCGACGGCCCGGCCGCCCCGCCGGTAGCGGGCCCGCAGCAGCCGCTCGCCCCACACGGCCCGGGAGACCTCGGTGAGCAGCGGTGGCGGCGGGGCGGTGCGGAACCAGCCGGGGGCGTCCAGGTGGAACCGCCGGACGCCGGCCGCGGGCGCCCCGCCGAGCTCGGTGAGCACCTTCAGCCGGGCGGCCAGCGCCGGGCCTTCGAGGCCCATGTCGCCCAGCGGGCCGGGGAGTCCGGCGAGCAGCAGCACCTCGGCCTCGGCCCGGTCGAGGCCGGTCAGCCGGGTGCGGTAGCCGTCCAGCAGCCGGTAGCCGCCGGCCCGGCCCCGGTCGGCGTAGACCGGTACGCCGGCTTCGGCGAGCGCCAGCACGTCCCGTTGGACGGTGCGCTCGGACACCTCCAGCTCCGCGGCCAGCTCGGCCCCGGTCATGCTCCGCCGCGCCTGGAGCAGCAACAACAGCGAGATCGCGCGCGCCGCCCGCATCCGCACCCACCTCCTCGGTCGAGGTGATCGTAGGGCAGGCCGTTCGGGCGCGCCGTGGCCGATCCGGGCGGGGCTTCTGTTACCCAGGAGGTCCGTCACCGCCCGCCCACGAAGGAGCCCCCCATGGCCACCGGCACCGTGCAGTCCTACCACCCGAACCACGGCTACGGCCTGATCACGCCCGACGAGGAGGGCCCCGCGCTGTACGTGTACTTCGACTCGATCGTGGGGGAGGGGGACCGCGCCCTCGCCGAGGGGCAGCGGGTGGAGTTCGACCCGACCGAGCAGGAGGGCCGCCGGGTGGCCGAGCGGGTCCGCCCGCTGTAGTGCCGCCCGCGCCCCACCGCGCCGCCGGCCCCGCGCCCGCGCCCCACCGCGCCCCCGGCCCTGCGTACGATGAGGGCCCATGGAGATGACGACCGCACTGTGGTCCTTCGCCCTCGTCGTGGGGCTGCTCACCCTCACCCCGGGGCTCGACACCGCCCTCGTGCTGCGCACCTCGGCACTCGGGCACCGGCGGCAGGCGTGGGGCGTGGTGCTCGGCATCCAGACCGGCACGCTGATCTGGGGCACCCTCACCTCGGCCGGGGTGACGGCGCTGCTGACCGCCTCCCAGCTGGCGTACGAGGTGGTGCGCTGGGCCGGTGCGGCCTACCTGGTCTGGATGGGCATCGGCATGCTCCGCAGCCGCGGCGGCGGGGCCGAGCCGGCGGAGGAGCCGTCCGACGGCGGCCTGGCGTACGGCTGGCGGCGCGGCACGCTGACCAATCTGCTCAACCCCAAGGTCGGCGTCTTCTACGTGGCGGTGCTGCCGCAGTTCATCCCGGCCGCGGCGCCGCACTTCGCCGCCGGTGTGGCGCTGACCTGCGTGCACGTGGTGGAGGGGCTGCTCTGGTCGGTGGTGCTGGTGGGCTTCGCGCAGGTGCTGCGCGGCTGGCTGCGCAGGCCGGCCGCCCGCCGGCTGATGGACCGGGTGACGGGCGTCGTGGTGGTCGGCTTCGGACTGCGGCTGGCGGTCTCGGACTGAGCGTCCGGCCTGCCGGCCCGCGGGCGTCGGCGGCTCAGATCTCCAGCAGGGCACGCATGATCGGTGTTCCTTCCCCGGGCCCGGGCGAGCCCGCGGGGCGGGTCCTGAACTCCAGCGTCCCGCCGTCGCGGTGGCGGCGCAATGTCACCCGGCTGGTGGTGCCGGGTTGGCTGCGGGGGCTCGGTGGGGGCTGCACTGGAGTCGGCGGACCCCACCGAGCAGGAGCAGCCCCATGGCGATCATCGCAGCGTTCGAACTCCCCGGCGTCGGCCAGGCCCAGTACGAGGAGGCGGTGGACCGACTGACCGGCGGTGCCGGGCTGAACACGCCGTCGGACTGGCCGGTGCGGGGGCTGGTGCTGCACGCTGCGGGCCCGACGCCGGACGGCGGCTGGCACATCACCGACGTCTGGGAGTCCCGGGAGGCCTTCGAGCACTTCGCGGCGGTGCTGATGCCGATCCTCCAGGAGGTCGGCATCCCGACCACCCCGCCGCTGATCTGCGAGGCCCACAGCATCGTCACCTGACAGCCCGGCCGGACCGCGGCCCGGCCGGGGAGGGCCCGGGGCTCAGGCCGCGTGCGACGCGGCGTGCCCGGCGCCGTCGGTGTCCTCGGCCCGGGCGAGGTCGTGGTGGATCGGTCCGTTCCCGGTGCTCAGCGGCAGGCACCTGCCGCCGCGCCGGTGCGCGACGATCTCGGCGGCGACCGAGACGGCCGTCTCCTCGGGCGTGCGGGCCCCGAGGTCGAGGCCGATCGGCGAGCGCAGCCGGCCGATCTCGGCGTCGCTCAGGCCGACCTCGCGCAGCCGGGCGTTGCGGTCGCGGTGGGTGCGCCGCGAGCCCATCGCGCCGACGTAGCCGACCGGCAGCCGCAGCGCCCGTTCCAGCAGCGGGATGTCGAACTTGGCGTCGTGGGTGAGCACGCAGAGCACGGTGCGGCCGTCGATCCGGTCGAGCTGGGAGTCCAGGTAGCGGTGCGGCCAGTCGACGACGACCTGGTCGGCCTCCGGGAAGCGCCGCGCGGTCGCGAACACCGGACGGGCGTCGCAGACGGTGACGTGGTAGCCGAGGAACTTGCCGATCCGCACCACGGCGGCGGCGAAGTCGATCGCGCCGAACACCAGCATCCGCGGCGCGGGCACGTAGGCCTCGACGAAGACGGTGACGGTGCCCTGCTCCCGCTCGTCGCACGGGCGGCCGTCCAGGCCGAGGACGACCTTGCCGGTGCGGCCGGCGTCCAGCATGGCGCGGGCCTCGGCGACGACGGCGCGTTCCAGCCCGGCCACCGTGGTCGGTGCGGGGGAGAGGGCGCCGTGGTGGGTGTCGGCGGTGACGGCGACGGTGGCGCCGACGAGGTCGCCGGGGCCGGCGATCACCCGGGCGAGGGCGACCGGGGTGCCGGAGGCGATGTAGGTGATGCCCGCGTCGAGCGCGGGGTCGGCGCCGGGGACGACCGGCTGGACGAAGACGTCCAGGATGCCGCCGCAGGTCAGGCCGACGGCGAAGGCGTCCTCGTCGCTGTAGCCGAAGCGTTCGAGCACCGGCTCGCCGGATTCGATGGCGGCCTGGCAGAGCTCGTAGACCGCGCCCTCGACGCAGCCGCCGGAGACGCTGCCGATCGCCTCGCCGGCCGTGTCGACGGCGAGCGCCGCCCCCGGGTCGCGCGGCGCGCTGCCGGAGACGCCGACCACGGTGGCCACGGCGAAGGAGCGGCCGGCCGCGTGCCAGGCCTGCAGCTGCTCGGCGATGTCCTGCATGTCGGGGGCTCCTTACGAGGGGCGGTGGAACGGGTGGGGCCGCCGTACGGGAGAACGACTCCCGTACGGCGGCGGTACCGCTAGTGGGCGCCCAGCCAGGACTTGACCGGAGTGAGGGCGAAGTAGACCACGAAGACCGCGGTCAGGATCCACATCAGCACACCGGGCTCGCGCCACTTGCCGGTGCCGGCCTTGATGGTCACGTAGGAGATGACGCCGGCGGCGACACCCGCGGTGATGTTGTACGTGAACGGCATCAGGACGCAGGTGAGGAAGGCCGGGATGGCGACCTCGCGGTCCGACCAGTCGATGTGGCGGGCCTGGCTCATCATCATCGAGCCGATGACGACGAGGGCGGCGGAGGCGACCTCGACCGGGACGATGCCGGCGAGCGGCGAGAAGAACAGCATCAGGGCGAAGAGCGCGCCGGTGACGGTCGAGGCGAGGCCGGTCCGGGCGCCGTCGCCGACGCCGGTGGCGGACTCCACGAAGACGGTCTGCCCGGAGGCGCCGGCCAGGCCGCCGACCGCGCCGCCGGCACCGTCGATGAACAGGGCCTTGGAGAGGCCGGGCATCCGGCCCTGCTTGTCGGCGAGGCCCGCCTCGGTGCCGACGCCGATGATGGTGGCCATCGCGTCGAAGAAGCCGGCCAGGACGAGGGTGAAGACCGCGACGGAGGCGCTGATGGCGCCCATGCCCTGGCTGCCGAAGGCGCCGAACAGGTCGACCTTGCCGAAGAGGCCGAAGTCGGGGGCGGCGACGGGGCTGCCGGGCCACTCCGGGATCGAGCTGGCCCAGGTGTGCTCGGGCAGGTCGACCACGGCGTTGACGACGAAGGCCAGCGCGGTGCCGCCGGCGATGCCGATGAGGATGGCGCCGCGGATCTTGCGGGCGAGCAGGACGAAGATCGTCAGGAGGGTGACGGCGAAGATCAGGACGGGCCAGCCGACGAGCTCGCCCTTGGGGCCGAGCGACACGGGCGGGCCGTACGGGTCCGGGCCGTGGTGCACGAAGCCGGCCTTGACCAGGCCGATCAGCGCCACGAAGAGGCCGATGCCGATGGTGATGGCGTGCTTGAGCGGCAGGGGTATGCCGTCCATGATCTTCTGCCGGAGGCCGGAGACGACCAGGAGCACGATCAGCAGGCCGTAGACGATGCACAGACCCATGGCCTGCGGCCAGGTGGTGTTCGGCACGACGATCGCGGAGACCGCGCCGGAGACCGAGAGGCCGGCGGCCAGCGCCAGCGGGACGTTGCCGATCACACCCATGAGGATGGTGGTGACGGCCGCCGCCAGCGCGGTGGCGGTGGTCAGCTGGGAATGGTCGAGCTTGAAGCCGGTCTTGTCGGCGCCGCCGAGCAGGATCGGGTTGAGCAGGACGATGTAGGCCATCGCCATGAAGGTGGTGAGACCACCGCGGAGCTCATTGGCGATCGTCGATCCCCGTGCGGAGACCTTGAAGTACGCGTCCAGCGCGTTCTTCGGCGGTGCGACCGGGGCGGACGTGGGGGCGTCGTCCTCGGTGGGTCTGTCTTCAGTGGTGCCGGGCTCCGTGGGGATCCTGGTCATGTCCACTCCCAAGTGTCAAAGGGGGTTGGGGTGGGCGAGCCGACCTGACAGCCAGTCAACGAAGTTGGCACAGGGGGACGATTCGACTCACTGGTTGCACTCTGTGGCAGTGCCTGCGGTGCGTAGGTGGTGCGCACCGCTGCAGAACCCCGGCGTGGGAGAGGCAGCGGGAGGATGCGTTCGCGTTGTTTCGTGTGGTGCTTCGTGTGGTGCTTCAGGTGGTGCATCGGTGGTGCTCTTCACTGCGAGTCACTGCGAGGGTGGAACGGCCCCGGGGCGGCGGGGCTGTGCCCGACCTTCCTTGCTTGCGCTCGGAGAGGACGATCGCCGCCCCGGGGAGGTGTGCGGCCGGGGTTAGAGCGCCCCGGGGGTCTCGGTGGTCAGGTGCTCGGGCCGGACCGGGATCCGGGTGAGCGCCAGGCCGGTGGCGTTGCGGATGGCGGCCACGATCGACGGCGTCGCCGACACGGTCGGGGCCTCGCCGACGCCGCGGAGCCCGTAGGGGGCGTGCGGGTCGGGGAGTTCGAGGATCTCCACCGGGATCGGCGGGGTGTCCAGGATGGTGGGGATCAGGTAGTCGGTGAAGGACGCGTTGCGCACCTTCCCGTCCTTGACCACGATCTCCTCCATCACGGCCAGGCCGAGCGCCTGGGTGCAGCCGCCCTGGATCTGGCCGACCACGGAGAGCGGGTTGAGCGCCTTGCCGACGTCCTGGACGGCGGTCAGCTCGACCACCTTCACGAGGCCCAGCTCGACGTCCACGTCGACCACCGCGCGGTTGGCGCAGAAGGTGTACTGGACGTGGCCGAAGCCCTGCCCGGTCTCCTTGTCGAACGGGACGGTCGGGCGGTGGTGGTGCTCGCGGGTGAGGTCGATCGCCTCGTCGCCGAGCAGGTCCACCATGGAGACCAGCGCGCCGCCGGAGGCGGAGACGACCTTGCCGCCGGACAGCGTCAGGTCCTTCTGGGTCCAGCCGTAGCGCCGGCGGCCCTTCTCGATCAGCGCCTGCTTGACCGCCTCGGCGGCGAGCTTCACCGCTCCGCCGGTCATGTAGGTCTGGCGCGAGGCGGAGGTCGAACCCGCCGAGCCGACCTCGGTGTTGGCCGGGTGGATGGTGACCTGCTCGACGCCCAGCTCGGTGCGGGCGATCTGGGCGTGCACGGTGACGCCGCCCTGGCCGACCTCCGCCATCGCGGTGTGCACCATGGCGACCGGCTCGCCGCCGATCACCTCCAGGCGCACCCGGGCGGTGGAGTAGTCGTCGAAGCCCTCGGAGAAGCCGACGTTCTTGATGCCGACCGAGTAGCCGACGCCGCGCACGATGCCCTCGCCGTGCGAGGTGTTCGAGAGCGCGCCGGGCAGCTGGCGGACGTCCAGGTGGTCGACGTCCAGCGGCGGCGGGAGCGGGCGGTCCTTGACCCGCTGGAGCAGCTCGGCGACCGGGGCCGGCGAGTCGATCTGCTGGCCGGTGGGCATGTAGTCGCCCTCGGACATCGCGTTCAGCTGGCGCAGCTCGACCGGGTCGATGCCGAGCTCGGCGGCGAGCCGGTCCATCTGCGTCTCGTAGCCGAACGCGGCCTGGACGGCGCCGAAGCCGCGCATCGCGCCGCAGGACGGGTTGTTGCTGTAGAGCGCGATGGCGTGCATCTTGACGTTCGGGATCACGTACGGGCCGTGTCCGAGCGAGGCGGCGTTGCCGACCACGGCGGGCGAGGCGGAGGCGTAGGCGCCGCCGTCCAGCACGATCCGGCAGTCGGCGAAGACCAGCTTGCCGTCGCGGGTGGCGCCGTGCTCGTAGGTCATCTTCGCCGGGTGGCGGTGCACGTGGCCGTAGAACGACTCGTCCCGGGCGTAGACGATCTTGACCGGCTTGCCGGTGCGCTGGGCGAGCAGGCAGGCGTGGATCTGCATCGAGATGTCCTCGCGGCCGCCGAAGGCGCCGCCGACGCCGGCCAGCGTGAGGCGGACCTTCTCCTCCGGCAGGCCCAGCACGGGGGCCATCTGCTGGCGGTCCACGTGCAGCCACTGGGTGGCGATGTAGAGGTCGATGCCGCCGTCCTCGGCCGGCACGGCGAGGCCGGACTCCGGGCCGAGGAAGGCCTGGTCCTGCATGCCGACCTCGTAGCTGCCCTTGACGATGACGTCCGCGAGCGCCCGCACCTCGTCGGTCACGCCGAGGCCGGAGACCAGCTTCTGCTCGTGGCAGATGTTGTCGTAGCCGTGCGACTTGAACTCGTGCGGCTCGTGCACGTAGCCGTGCGTCTGCGGGTCGAGGCACTGCTCCTCGGTGGTGATCGGGGTGAGCACCTCGTACTCGACCTTGATCTTCTTCACCGCGCGGCGGGCCGTCTCCGGGTGGTCGGCCGCGACCAGCGCGATCGCCTCACCGTGGTAGCGGACCTTGTCGATCGCCAGGGCCGGCTGGTCCTGGATCTCCAGGCCGTAGAACTTCGTGCCCGGGATGTCCTCGTGGGTGAGGACGGCGTACACGCCCGGCACCTTGAGGGCGTCGGAGATGTCCACCGAGAGGATGTTGGCCCGGGGGTGCGGCGAGCGCAGCGCCATACCCCACAGCATGTCCTCGTGCCACATGTCCGACGAGTACGCGAACTCGCCCTTGACCTTCAGGTTGCCGTCCGGGCGCAGCGGCGAACCGCCGATCCCGTCCTTGCTCGCCTGGTTGATGTTCTGGAGGTTCTTCTGCCCCTGGATGGTGCGAGCACTCATTCGGCAGTCCCCTTACCGGCGCACTTGCGGGCGGAAGCCAGCCGCACCGCGTCCATGATCTTCTCGTAGCCCGTGCAGCGGCAGAGGTTGCCGGAGAGCGCCTCGCGGATGTCGTTGTCGCTCGGCTGGGCGTCCTTGTCCAGCAGCGCGTCGGTCTGCACGAGCAGGCCGGGCGTGCAGAAGCCGCACTGGACGGCGCCGGCGTCGATGAACGCCTGCTGGACGAGGCCCAGCTCGCCGTTCTCCTCGGCCAGGCCCTCGACGGTGCGGACCTCGCGGTCCTGCACCTGACCGGCCGCGACCAGGCAGGAACAGACCGGCACGCCGTCCAGGTAGACGGTGCAGGAGCCGCACTCGCCCTGCTCGCAGGCGTTCTTCGAACCCGGGAGGCCGACCCGCTCGCGCAGCACGTAGAGCAGGCTCTCGCCCTCCCAGACGTCGTCGGCCTCGACCGGCTTGCCGTTGGCGGTGAAAGTGACCCTCATGCCGCGCTCCTGATCTGCTTGCTGTAGTCGTTCCAACACCAGGTGAGCGTGCGGCGGGCCATCACGGCCAGCGAGTGCCGCCGGTAGTCGGCGGTGCCGCGCACGTCGTCGATGGGGGAGGCCGCGGCCTTCACCAGCTCACCGAACCGCTGGATCACCTCGGCGCCCAGCAGATCGCCGGACTCCCAGAGACCGCGCTCGGCGAGCACGCCCTGCAGGTACTCCTCGGCCTCGACGGCGCGGCGCGGCGTGGGCGCGGCCGAACCGATGCCGGTGCCGACGGTGCCGTTCTTCGGGTGGAGGGCGAACCCGAAGGCGCAGACCGCGATCACCATCGCGTTGCGGGTGCCGATCTTCGAGAACTGCTGCGGGCCGTCCGCGACCGGGATGTGCACCGCCCGGATGAGTTCGTCCGACTCCAGGCTGTTGCGCTTCACGCCGACGTAGAACTCGTCGATCGGGATCATCCGGGTGCCGCGGACCGAGGCGGCCTCGACGAGGACGTCGCGGCCGGCCGCCAGCAGCGCGGGGTGCGCGTCACCGGCCGGGGAGGCGCCGCCGAGGTTGCCGCCGACGCCGCCGCGGTTGCGGATCTGCGGCGAGCCGACGGTGTGGGACGCCAGCGCGAGGCCGGGCAGCGGGCCGGAGAGCTCGTTGATGATCCTGCTGTACGGGACGGAGGCACCGAGCCGGACGACGCTGCCGTCGTTCGACCATTCGGTGAGCTCGGTGATGCGGTTCAGGTCGAGAATCGCGGATGGCCGGTGTACGTCGAAGTTCATCTCGACCATGACGTCCGTACCGCCCGAGATGGGCAGCGCGGTCGGGTACTCAGCCTTCACCGCGAGTGCCTCGTCCCAGGTAGCGGGCCGAAGGAACTCCATGCGGGTGTCTCCTCAAGTCGTTGCCGGCCGGACGGTGGGCACAGTGCCCGCCCTCGGTGTTCGGACTCTGCTACTGCTTCTTCGCCTTCACGTCGTGTCCTGGTCACCTCGGTGTGTCCGGCGGCTTGTGGCCAGTGAACCGCTGTGACGGGGCCCACTGGGAGTCACCGATGGCATGAAGCCCCGGCTGTGGTCCTGCCCGGCATCCTGTACGTTCCTCTAAGGCGGACAATCTCGCAGCCCAGCCGTTCACCGGGCGCTACCTACGACCGTAATCCGGCCGTGATTGCCGAGCTACGGACCCGTGATCCGGGCGGCCGTCGGTACGTAACACCGAGCACAGATGTTCGGGCACACTGTCTCCCCGGCCCCGAGCGCTCGGGCCCCCTCACCCTCACCCCAGCCCGATAGGAGTCCCGGATGCGTGTCCGCGACCTGCTCGCCCCCGGAGCCCCGCGACTGCGCCTGCTCGCGGCCGAGGAAGAACTGGACCGGCAGGTCAGCGGTGTCATGACCACGGACCTGCACGACCCCGGCCGCTACCTGCACGGCGGCGAGCTGGTGCTCACCGGCATGCTCTGGCGCACCGCGCCGGCCGACTCCGAGCGGTTCGTGCGGACCATCGTGGCCGGCGGCGCCGTTGCCCTCGCGGCGGGCGAGGCCGAGGTCGGGCCCGTCCCCGAGGACCTCGTCGAGGCGTGTCGGCGCCACCGGATGCCCCTGTTGGCGGTACCCGACGACATCGCTTTCGGGACGGTCACCGAGTTCATCGGCCGGCAGGTCTCGGCCGACCGCGCCGCCGACCTGGCCGCCCTGGTCGACCGCCACCGGCTGCTCGTCTCCGCGGCCGGCGGCGGCGGCCTCGACGCCGTCCTCGACCTGCTCGGCGGCGACCTCGACCTCGACTGCTGGGTGCTCACCCCCACCGCCGCGGTGATCGCCGGCCCCGCCGACCGGCTCTCCACCGAGGAGCGCGACCAGCTGATCCGCGCCCACCTCGGCGCCCAGCGCCAGCGCCGCCGGCCGCCGCATCGCGCCCGGCTGGCCACCGGCCCGTACTCGCTGCTGCCCGCCGCGGCCGTCCCCGACGCCGAGTCGCCGCTCGCCGACTGGGTCCTCGTGGTCGCCGGCGACGTCACCGAATGGAGCACCAAGCGCCAGCAGCTCGCCGAGAACCTGGCCCGGCTGGTGGCCGCCGAGCGGCAGCGCCGGGACGAGGGCCGCCGGCTGCGCCGCCGCCTCGCCTCCGAGGTGCTCACCCTGCTCCAGCGCGACGCCGACCCGGCGGAGATCAGCCGGGCACTGTACGCCTCCTCCGCGATGGCCGCCCGCTACGAGAGCGTCGAGCCCAAACCACAGGCGGCGGACGGCACTTGGCTGGTGCTCAGCGCCGAGGGGACGGGGCTGCCCGAGGGCGTCGTCCGGGCGGTCCTGGAGGAGGCGCTGGGCGCGGCCACCGACCGCGCGCTGGTCGCCGGGGCCGGCACCGGCGCCGTCGTGGTGCTGCCCGCGCTGGACAGCGCGGTGCCCGCCGACACCCTGCGCGAACTGCTCGCCCCGCTGGAGGCCGGCCTCGGCTCGGAGGGGCGGATCACCCTCGGCGTCTCCGCCCCCGCCTCCGAGGCCGGCGGCCTGCGGGGCGCCCTGGAGGAGGCCCGGCACGCCCGCCGGATCGCCGCCGCCCGGGTCGGCCGGGTCTGCGTGGCCGGTCCGGAGGAGCTCGCCTCGCACGTGCTGCTGCTCGCCGCCGTCCCGGACGAGGTCCGCCGGGCCTTCCGCAGCCGGCTGCTGGACAAGGTGATCGGCTACGACATCGAGCACCAGGCGGACCTCGTCCGCACCCTGGAGGCGTTCCTCCGTTCGGACGGCTCGTGGACGCGCTGCGCCGCGCAGCTCCACGTGCACGTGAACACGCTGCGGTACCGGATCGGCCGGATCGAGGAGCTGACCGGCCGTGACCTCTCCCGCCTGGAGGACCGGGTGGACTTCTACCTGGCCCTCGAACTGGCCTGAGCGCCGGCCTGGGCGCCGGCCTGGGCGCGGGCCCGAGCGGTCACCGGCCCGGTCCGACGCGGGCGCCCTGACGCGGAACGGCCCGCCGCGTTCGCGGCGGGCCGTTCCGTACCGAGCGCCGTTCCGTCCCGAGCGTCCTTCCGTACCGAGGGTGCTCAGGGCTGAGAGGTGCTCAGGGCTGGACGGGGATCACGCTGGTGATCCACTCGAAGACGCCCGGCACCATGTTCTTCCAGACGTCGCTGGAGTGCGGCCCGGTGGTCTCCTGGACCTGCACGGTGGTCGGCGCCTTCGCGGCCGCGGCGATCGCCTGGCCGTCCTCGTAGCCGTCGCCCTTGTTGCCGGAGATGTAGAGCGCGACCTTCGGCGGCTGGGCGGCGGCCTTCACGATGGCGACCGGGTTGTTGGCCTCGCGCAGCTTCGGGTCCTTGCCGACCAGCGAGTCCTTCTCGGTCGCGGGGTCGTTGTAGCCGGAGAGGCTGACGCCGGCCCGGTAGCGGTTCGGGTGCGCCAGCGACAGCTTGGTGGCGCAGTGGGCGCCGGCCGAGTAGCCGGCGACCGCCCAGCGGTCCGGGGACGGGTCGGCGCGGAAGTTGTCCAGCACCATCTGCGGGACGTCGCGGGTCAGCCAGGTGTCGGCGTTGACCTTGCCGGGCACGTCGGTGCAGCCGGCGTCGGTGCTGTTGCCCAGCAGCAGGGTGCGCGGCGAGACCAGGATGAACGGGGCGACCTTGCCCTGCTGCATCAGCGGCTTGAGCTGCTCGGAGACCCGCAGGGTGCCGTACCAGGTGGAGGAAGAGCCCGGGAAGCCGGGGATCAGCTCGACGACGGGGAACTTGCGGTCCTTGAACGCCGGGTCGTGGTACTGCGGCGGCAGCCAGACCAGCACCTCGCCGTCGACGCCGGACAGCTGGCCCTTGAGGTCGGTCTTCTGGACGTCGTTCGGCACCTTCGGGTCGTCCACGCCCCGGAACTGCTGCGTCGCCCGGGGCGCCTTGGCGTCGCCGCCCGACTGGGCACCGCCGGCCGTGCCTGCGGCACCCGGCTCGGCCGGCGGCACCTGGGGCACCGCGCGGACGTGGTTGCCGGTGCCGAGCAGGTCGTCCCAGCTGCCGTAGATCAGGTTGGCGTTGTTGACCATGACGAAGACCATCAGCACGGCCGTGACCTGGCAGAACACGATCATCGCGAGCCTGGACAGGATCCGCACCGGCCGGGGCCCGCGTGCCCTGCTCCAGAGCAGCAGGGCCACCGCGATGGAGATCGGCACGAGGACGACCGTGCAGAGGAGGAAGGGCGTACCTGTCAGTTGCATCAAGTTCTCGTATCCGGGTTCAGAGCCGCTCCGGGCCCCACTCGCCCGAAACGCGCTCCCATGGCATCGGACGGCCTGGAACGGGGATCGGTTGCCGTCCGAATCTGTGCGGAACCTGAGAGGAACATCACGTTTCCGTGATGATCCCTTTTCGGGTCCGCCATAGTCTGCCACCCTGGCGGGCCCTGGCCGGACCACCGCCCAGCCGACTCCCAGGATTGCCCCCGACAGGGCACGATACCGCCCGGACGGACCCGGGCGGCGGGCGAGGCGGTGCAATACCGCGCAGAGCGGGCAGCGAGACTATGGGGATGAGCACAACCCGCTTTCGCCCTTCCCGCCGGATCCGGCCCCTCTGCGCGGCGCTGGTCCTGCTGGCCACCGTCGCCGCCTGCAGCAGTACCGGAGGCCTCCGCGCCGAGCAGGCCCGCGCCAAGGCCGCGGCCGCCGCCGGCGGCAGCGCCGTCACCACCCCGCGCTGGAAGGTCGCCATGGTGACCCATGCGGGCGCCGGCGACGCCTTCTGGGACACCGTGCGCAAGGGCGCCGAGCAGGCCGCCGCCAAGGACAACATCACCTTCCTGTACTCCAACGACGCGCAGACCCAGAACCAGGTCCAGCTCGTCCAGGCCGCCATCGACCAGAAGGTCGACGGCCTGCTGGTCACCCTCGCCAAGGGCGACGCCCTGGGCGACGTGCTCGGCAAGGCCAAGGCCGCCGGCATCCCCGTGATCACCATCAACTCCGGCCAGGAGTTCTCCGCGAAGTTCGGCGCGCTCACCCACATCGGCCAGGACGAGTCCACCGCCGGCCAGGCGGCCGGCACCGAGCTCGTGACCCGCGGCCGCAAGAACGTGCTCTGCGTGATCCACGAGCAGGGCAACGTCGGCCAGGAGCAGCGCTGCGCCGGCGCCCGGTCGACGGCCGGCGGCGCCTTCCAGCTGCTCTACGTGGACGGCGTCAACATGCCCGACGCGCGTGCCGCCGTCGCCGCCAAGCTCCAGGCCGACCCGGCCATCGACACCGTGCTCACCCTCTCCGGCCCGATGGCCGCCACCGGTCTCCAGGCGATCCAGGACGCCCGCCGCAGCGTCGAGCTGGACACCTTCGACCTGGGCCAGGCGGTGGTGGCCGGCCTCAAGGCCGGCAGCGTCGGCTTCGCCGTCGACCAGCAGCCCTACCTCCAGGGCTACGAGGGCGTCGACCTGCTCTGGCTCTACCGCTCCAACCTCGACATGCTCGGCGGCGGGAAGCCGGTGCTGACCGGCCCGCAGATCCTCACCAAGGACGACGCCGACGCGCTCGCCGAGTACGTCGCCAGGGGGACGCGTTGAGCACTCCGGACGTCCTCGCCCAGGACCGCCCGGCCGCGCTGCGGCGGCTCCTCGCCCGGCCCGAGCTGGGCGCCCTGATCGCCGCCGCGGCGGTCTTCCTGATCTTCGCCGCGGTCGCCGAACCGTTCCTGCAGGTGTCCTCGCTGGGCACCGTGCTCTACGCCGCCTCCACCATCGGGATCATGGCCGTCCCGGTCTCGCTGCTGATGATCGGCGGCGAGTTCGACCTGTCGGCCGGCGTGCTGGTCACCACCGCGGCGCTCACCTCGTCCATGGTCAGCTACCAGCTCACCGCCGTCACCTGGGTCGGCGTGCTGGTCTCGCTGGTCGTCACGCTGGCCGTCGGCCTCTTCAACGGCTGGATGCTCGGCCGCACCAAGCTGCCCAGCTTCATCGTCACCCTGGGCACCTTCCTGATGCTCACCGGCGCCAACCTCGGCGTCACCAAGCTCGTCACCGGCACCGTCTCCACCAAGCCGATCGCCGACATGCAGGGGTTCGCCTCCTGCCGCTGGCTGTTCGCCTCCGAGGTCACCGTCGGCGGCCTGACGATCAAGGCCACCGTGTGGTGGTGGCTCGGCCTGCTGCTGGCCGGCAGCTGGGTGCTGCTGCGCACCCGCTTCGGCAACTGGATCTTCGCGGTCGGCGGCGACGCGGCCGCGGCCCGCGCGGTCGGCGTGCCGGTGGCCCGGACCAAGACCGTGCTCTACCTCGGCGTCGGCTTCGGCGCCTGGGTGCTCGGCCAGCACCTGCTGTTCTCCTTCGGCACCGTGCAGTCCGGCGAGGGCGTCGGCAACGAGCTGATCTACATCGTGGCGGCCGTCATCGGCGGTTGCCTGATCACCGGCGGCTACGGGTCGGTGGTCGGCTCCGCGCTCGGCGCGCTGATCTTCGGCATGGTCGGCAAGGGCATCATCTACGCCCAGTGGAACCCCGACTGGTTCAAGTTCTTCCTGGGCGCGATGCTGCTGCTGGCCGCCCTGCTGAACTCCTGGGTCAAGTACCGCGCCGAGAGGGGACCGCGATGACCGAGCTGCTCGCCCTCGAAGGCGTCGGCAAGACCTACGGCACCGTCCGCGCGCTGCAGGACGTCTCGCTGCGCCTGGCGGCCGGTGAGATCAGCTGCGTGCTGGGCGACAACGGCGCCGGCAAGTCCACCCTGATCAAGATCATCGCCGGGCTGCACCGGCACGACGAGGGCACCTTCACCGTCCGCGGCGAGGAGGTCCGGTTCGACTCCCCGCGCCAGGCCCTCGACCGGGGCATCGCCACCGTCTACCAGGATCTCGCCGTGGTGCCGCTGATGCCGGTCTGGCGGAACTTCTTCCTCGGCTCCGAACAGGGCCACAAGCGCTGGGGCGGCCTGCGGCTCGACGCCGACGGCATGCGCGCCACCACCCGCGAGGCGCTCGCCCGGATGGGCATCGACCTGCACGACGTCGACCGCCCGATCGGCACCCTCTCCGGCGGCCAGCGCCAGTGCGTGGCGATCGCGCGCGCCGTGCACTTCGGCGCCGAGGTGCTGATCCTGGACGAGCCGACCGCCGCCCTCGGCGTCAAGCAGTCCGGCGTCGTGCTCAAGTACGTCACCGCCGCCCGCGACGCCGGCCTCGGCGTCGTGCTGATCACCCACAACCCGCACCACGCCTACCTGGTCGGCGACCACTTCACCCTGCTCAAGCGGGGCCGGATGGCCGGCAGCCACCCCCGGGCGGAGATCGGCCTCGCCGAGCTCACCACCGAGATGGCCGGCGGCTCCGACCTCGCCGAGCTCTCGCACGAGCTCGGCCGGCCCGCCGCCCCCGACCCCCGTGAGGAGCGCCCGCAGCCGTGACCACCCCCAACCCCGGCACCCGGCCGCCGGTCCTGCCCAATCTGCTCGGCCTCGGCCTCGGGCCGCGCGCCGAACGCCGCCGCCGCTCGCTGCCGGCGAGCCTGCTGCGGCTGCCCACCATCGGCGTCGACATCGGCGGCACCAAGGTCGTCGCGGGTGTGGTGGACGGCGAGGGCACCGTCCTGGAGAAGCTGCGGACCGACACGCCCGACAAGAGCAAGAGCCCCAAGGTGGTCGAGGACGTCATCGTCGAGCTGGTGCTCCAGCTCGCCGACCGGCACGACGTCCACGCCGTCGGCGTGGGTGCGGCCGGCTGGGTCGACGCCGAGCGCTCCACGGTGCTCTTCGCGCCGCACCTGAACTGGCGCGGCGAGCCGCTCCGCGACGCGCTCAGCGAGCGGCTGAGGTTCCCGGTGATCGTCGAGAACGACGCCAACGCCGCCGCCTGGGCCGAGTGGCGGTTCGGCGCCGGGCGCGGCGAGGACCACATGGTGATGCTCACCCTCGGCACCGGGATCGGCGGCGCCGTCGTCCGCGACGGCTACGTCGACCGCGGCAAGTACGGGCTGGCCGGGGAGTTCGGGCACATGCAGGTGGTGCCGGGCGGCCACCGCTGCCCCTGCGGCAACCGGGGCTGCTGGGAGCAGTACTCCTCCGGCAACGCGCTGGTCCGCGACGCCCGCGAACTGGTCGCCGAGGAGTCCCCGGTGGTCCAGCCGCTGCTGGCCCGGGCCGGCGGCACCGTCGACGGCATCACCGGCCCGCTCGTCACCGAGGCGGCCCGGGACGGCGACCCGACCGCCACCGAGCTGCTGTACGAGGTCGGGACGTGGCTGGGCGTCGGCATCGCCAACCTGGCGGCCGCCCTCGACCCCGGCCGCTTCGTGATCGGCGGCGGCGTCTCGGAGGCCGGCGACCTCCTGCTCGCCCCGGCCCGCGACACCTTCCGCCGGACGCTCACCGGCCGCGGGTTCCGCCCCGAGGCCACCATCGTGCACGCCGCCCTCGGCAACGAGGCGGGCCTGGTCGGCGCCGCGGACCTCGCCCGGCAGGTCGCCCGCCGCTTCCGCACCATCAAGCGCCGCCGGGTCGAACGCGCGGTGCCCTAGGGCCGACAGCGCCGCCACCGGACGCCGGACCGGCCTCCGGTGGCGGGTGCCCGTTGCGTGAACTACGCGTCGGTAGCACGGTGGCCCTGTTGTCGCGGCCATGCCTCCTGTGAAACAACGGAGTTGACGTCGACTCAGGAGGCCTCCGGATGAGAGTTCTGCCCCGCATCGCCCCACCGCTCCTGCTTGCCACCGCCCTGGTCTGCTCCGCCGCGGGCCCGGCCGGCGCGGCGCAGCCACCGCCCAAGGTGCCGGAGGCGGTGGGCTGGGGCGGCGCGGTGGCCAGCGTGGACGCCGATGCGACGGCGGCCGGCATCGAGGTGCTCCGCAAGGGCGGGAACGCGGTGGACGCCGCGGTGGCCGTCGCCGCGGCGCTCGGCGTCACCGAGCCGTACTCGGCCGGGATCGGCGGCGGCGGGTACTTCGTCTACTACGACCACGACACCGGGCGGGTCTCCACCATCGACGGCCGGGAGGTCGCCTCCCGGACGGCCGACCAGGGGCTCTTCCTGGAGGACGGCCGGCCGCTGCCCTTCGCCGACGCCGTCACCAGCGGGCTCTCGGTCGGCGTGCCCGGCTCCTCGGCCACCTGGGAGACGGCCGTCCGGCTCTGGGGCAAGCGGTCCTTCGCCGACGCCCTGGGGCCCGCGCAGCGGATCGCCGAGCAGGGCTTCACCGTCGACAAGACCTTCCAGGACCAGACCGCGCTCAACCAGGCCCGGTTCAAGGACTTCCCCGACACCGCGAAGCTCTTCCTGCCCGGCGGCGCCCTCCCCGTGGTCGGCTCGACCTTCCGCAACCCCGACCTGGCCGCCACCTACCGCCAGCTCGGCCGGGAGGGCACCGCCGCGCTCTACCGGGGGGACCTCGGCGCCGACATCGTCCGGGCCGTCCAGCACCCGCCGGTGGACCCGGCCTCCGGGCGCAACGCCCGCCCCGGCAAGGTGGACGCCACCGACCTGGCCGACTACCAGGTCCGCCGGCAGCAGCCCACCCACGTGGCCTACCGCGACTACGACCTCTACTCGATCGCCCCGTCCAGCTCCGGCGGCACCACCGTCGGCGAGGCGCTGGGCATCCTGGAGGACGGCGAGGTCGGCCGCTACGACGGCACGCAGTACTACCACCACTTCCTGGACGCCAGCCGGATCGCCTTCGCCGACCGCAACCGCTGGGTCGGCGACCCGGCGTTCAACGACGTGCCGACCAAGGAACTGCTCTCCGCGCGGTACGCGGCCTCCCGGGCCTGCCTGATCAGCCCCGACCGGGCGCTCGCCAGCCCGCTCGCCCCCGGCGACCCGCGCCACCCGCAGGCCTGCGCGAGCGCCGGCCCCGCGCCCGCCGCCGAACCCTACGAGGGGCTCAGCACCAGCCACCTGACGGTGGCCGACCGCTGGGGCAACGTCGTCTCCTACACGCTCACCCTGGAGCAGACCGGCGGCAGCGGCATCACCGTGCCGGGCCGCGGCTTCCTGCTCAACAACGAGCTCACCGACTTCAACTTCACCCCGCTGGTGCCCGGCGTGCCCGATCCCAACCTGCCCGGCCCCGGCAAGCGCCCGCGCTCCTCGCTCTCGCCGACCATCGTGCTGCGCGACGGCGAGCCCGTCCTCGCGGCCGGCTCGCCCGGCGGCGCGACCATCATCACCACCACGCTCCAGGTGCTGCTCGGCCGCCTCGACCGGGGCCTGAGCCTGGAGCAGGCGATCGCCGCGCCCCGCGCCAGCCAGCGCAACACGGCCGCCACCCAGGCCGAGCCGGCCTTCCTGGACCTGCCGGAGCGGGCCCGGCTGGAGGCGCTCGGCCACGTCTTCACGAGCACGCCCGAGATCGGCGCCGCGACCGGCGTCGAGCGGCTGCCCGACGGCCGCTGGGTCGCGGCTGCCGAGCCGGTGCGGCGCGGCGGCGGCGCGGCGGCGGTGGTGCGGCCCGCGCCCTGATCCGGCGCGGCCCGGCGTCGCCCCCGGGCCGGCGGCGCCGCGGCCGGCCGGGTTTGTCGGTGCCGTTCGGTAGATTCGAGGTGGGCGTCCCAGGCCGTGCCGGGGCCGCCCACCCGTCGTCCGAACCATCGGGAAGGCCGCCCGCCGTGACCGTCCGCATCGCCACCTGGAACATCAACTCCGTCACCGCGCGGCTGCCCAAGCTCCTGGAGTGGCTGGAGAGCGCCAAGCCGGACGTGCTCTGCCTCCAGGAGCTCAAGTGCAGCGCCGACGCCTTCCCGTACGAGCCGGTGCGCGAGCTGGGCTACGAGACGGCCGCGCACGGCACCGGCCGCTGGAACGGCGTGGCCGTCGTCTCCCGGATCGGCCTGGACGACGTCGTGCGCGACCTCCCCGGCCAGCCCGGCTACCTCGCCGACGACGCCCTGCTGCCCGACGTCGAGCCGCGTGCCGTCGCCGCGACCTGCGGCCCCGTCCGGGTCTGGTCGGTGTACGTGCCCAACGGCCGCGAGGTCGACCACGCCCACTACCGCTACAAGCTGGAGTGGCTGGAGGCGCTGCGCCTGGCCTCGCTGGAGGACGCCGCCGGCCCGCGCCCGTTCGCCGTCCTCGGGGACTTCAACATCGCCCCGACCGACGAGGACGTCTTCGACGTCGCCGCCTTCGAGGGCCTCACCCACGTCACCCCGCCCGAGCGCGCGGCCCTCGCCGCGCTCGCCGGGGCGGGCCTCCAGGACGTCGTGCCGCGCCCGCTCAAGTACGACCGCCCGTACACCTACTGGGACTACCGCCAGCTGGCGTTCCCGAAGAACCGGGGCATGCGGATCGACCTCACGTACGCCAACAAGGCCTTCGCCGACGCGGTGACCGACAGCTACGTCGACCGCGAGGCCCGCAAGGGCAAGGGCACCTCCGACCACGCCCCCGTCGTGGTCGACCTGGACCTCTGAGCCGCGCCGCACCCGTCACGGCAGGTGACCGGCCCTCCCCCGAACGGTCCAGAGCGGTGGCCGCCCCGGGGGAGGCTGCCTACCGTCGGTGAATGACTGGGTGTGGTTGTTCGATCACGTGGACATCGGAGTCCCCGGCTGCGCCCGAGAATCCCGGAGGTTCCGGCATGCGCCCCACGCGTACGGCCGCCGCCGCTCTGATCGGCGCGGCGGTGCTGACCGGCCTGACGGCCCCCCTCGCGCTGGCCAAGGACGGCGCCGCCTCGGTCAGCCCGTCCCAGGCCGCACCGGGCCAGACCGTGACGGTCACGGTCTCCTGCGAAAAGTCCGACAAGCCCAACGCCAAGACCATCACCGCCAACTCCCAGGCCTTCGAGGGTGGTCCGGCCACCCTCACGCTCGGCTCGGACGGCAAGCACACCGGCTCCGCCCGGCTGGCGAGCAAGTCCGGCGGTGACAGCAAGGTCGACGGCACCTGCCCCGACGGCGGCGCCTTCTCGACCAGCGTCACCGTCACGACGGTGGCGGCCTCCTCGTCCGCGTCCTCGCCCGCGCAGGGCCTCGGGTCGTGGAGCCAGGCGGCGGGGGAGTGGGCCGGCTCGCTCGGCCAGTCGGGCGCGGGCAGCCAGCAGGTGGCCCCGCACGGCGCGGTGAAGACCGGCCTCGGCGGCTCGGTCGCGGGCGACCCGGCCGAGCTGGCCGGGGGCGCCGCGCTGGTCGCCGCCGGCATCGGCGGGTTCTGGCTGCTGCGGCGGCGGGGCGGCGCCGGCTCCGCCTGAAGGAGCGCCGCGCGCAAGGTGCCGCCGGGCCGGGCCCGGCGGCACCTTCGCGTCCGACGCGCCGCGCCGTGCCGTCCTGCGCGCGCCGCTCAGGCGGTGGCGGGCGCGGGGGCCCGCAGCGCGGCCCGGCCCGGTGCCGCCGCCGGCCCCGCGTCCGGTTCGGTGGCGCGGAGGAGGCCGGTGGCCAGCAGGTACTGGGCCAGGATGTACGTCGCCATGATCCAGAACTGATGGCCCGGAAGCTCCCGCCACTTGGCCAGCTTGGTGGCGATCAGGGTGTCGGAGAGCAGGAACAGCGCCCCGCCCAGGCCCGTCCGCAGGCCGAGCCCGGCCGAGGTGACCGCCGTCGAGGCGAGCAGCAGGCTGTACCCGGCCACCGGTACCCGGAGGCCGCCGAGGTCCGGCCAGAGCTGCGTCATCATCGCGGCCCAGGCCGTCGCGTACGCGGCCGCGACCACCAGGGCGCGCCGCCGGTCGGTCAGCGCGCCGCCCTGCACGAACATCGTCACGTAGCAGACGTGCGCCGCCGCGAACGAGCCCATGCCGGCCAGGAACGCCGTCTCGTTGCCGAGCTGGAGCAGCACGTCGCCGCCACCGCTGAGCAGCAGGGCGGGCGCCAGCAGCTTCGGGGCCTCCCGGCCGGCCGCGGTGGCGGCGGTGACGCTGTGCGCGGCCAGCAGCGGCATCAGGGCCGGCTTGGTGGCGTGCCGCAGGGCGCCGGTGTCGGTGAGCAGCGCCCCCAGGTGGGCCGCCGAGGTGGCGGCGAAACCGGTGAGCAGTCCGGTGGCGGAGCGCAGGCGCCCGCCGAGGGCGGCGCGGGTGGTCGTACGGATGCTCATGCGGGGGTGTCCTCCGGGTGGGTGGGGCGTCCGGACGGGGGTCCGGGTGCGTGCGGGGGCGGGCGGCCCGTTCGTCCGCACCCTAGGCGACCGGCCGGGCGCACGGAAGGGCTTGTTACCGGGGCGTAGCGGTGGCCGCGCCGCCGGGGTGACACGCCGACGGGCACCGGCACCGCGGCAGGGCGGCGACGGCACGCGCCGGACGGTGGCCGGACCGGCCGGACCGCGGCGCATCCGTCCGGCCAATTCTGCGCGAGGGCCGGTTGCGGCCACCGGGGGCCGCGCCCACCGTCTACTCTGGTCCACGACATGGAGCAGCAGGAGGACGCGGCCGGCACCACGCGGGTGGCCGGCGGCACGTCGGACGAGCGCACGGGCGGGGCGGGGCGAGGCACCACCGACGCCGCCGTCGCCGTACGCGAAGCCGGTCCTGACGCTCCGCAGGAGCCCGCCGTGACCGGCGCCGGCTCCCCGCTCCCGTCCGGTGTGGACGGTGGCGGCCCGGAACTCCCGTCCGGTGCGGACGGTGGCGGCCCGGAACTCCCGTCCAGCCCGGAACTCTCGCCCGACCCGGGGCTGCTCCGGCTCGCCCGCTGGTTCGGCGAGGCCGACCCCGGCACCGCAGACGACCTCTGCACCGCCTCCTTCGGCCTCTACCCGGCCCGCCACTTCGGTG
Organism: Kitasatospora sp. NBC_01560; assembly: GCF_045208415.1. Classification (NCBI taxonomy): domain Bacteria; kingdom Bacillati; phylum Actinomycetota; class Actinomycetes; order Kitasatosporales; family Streptomycetaceae; genus Kitasatospora; species Kitasatospora sp. NBC_01560. The sequence goes on from NZ_CP109364.1 coordinate 7,875,197, forward strand.
TCCCCGCCGAGCCGGCCGGCGGCGTCGGCGGCCCGGCCGACTCCGAGGTCAGCTGGTGGCACGGCCCCACCGCGCACGCGCCCGTCGCGCAGCGCGCCCGCGAGGCCCGCCCGGCGCGCGGCCCCCGCCGGGCCCGGCGGGACGCGGCGGCGCTGCCCGCCGTCCGCTCGGGCGCCAAGCCGGGCCGCCCCGGCAAGCACCGCAAGCCCGAACCGGCCCGGTCCGCGGCCGGTGCCCCGGACCGTACGCCGGACCGCTCCGCCGCCGAACGCCGGATCGCCGCCCGGTTGCTGCTCGCCCACCCGCTGGTCACCGCGTCCGGGCCGCACGCCGACGGCTTCCCGCTGATCCACCGTCATCTCGCCTGGCTCGCCGAACGGTTCGACACCCTGCTCGGCTACCGCCTGGTGGTCGGCCCCCGGCATGCCCGGCTCGGCAAGGCCGGCCTCGGCGCCGGAGCCACCCGCGGGCTCCACCACCCCGCCACCGGGGCCCCGTTCACCCCGGGCGGCTACGCCCAACTGGCGCTCGCACTGGCCCTGCTGGTGGACGCCCCGGAGCAGCTCCCGCTCGGACGGCTGCTCGCCGCGATGCGTGCCGCGGCGCCCGGCCCGGACTGGACGGCGGCCCCGGCCGACCTCGCGATGGCATTCGCCGCCCTGGCCGACTGGCAGGTGCTCACCGGCATACCCGCGGACCTGGCGGCCGCAGCCGACCCGGCCGGCCTGCTCGACCTCGCCGACCCGGCCGACCCGGCCGACCCGGCCGAGGTGGCGCCGGGGGCCGCCGTTCTGACGGTCGACCGGGAGCTGGCCCGTGCCGTCCCCGCCGGCCCGCCCGCGCTCGCCGCCGACGCCGCCGACCTGATCCGCCGCGCCGCCGGGGCCGAACCCGGCACGGCCGTCCGCCGCCGCCTCGCCGAGACCCCGGCCGTCCTCGCCGCCGACCTGCCCGAGGAGCAGCGGGCCTGGCTGCGCGAGCACCGCGACAGCGGCCCCGCCGCCCTGGCCGACTTCCTCGGCCTGGAGGCCGAGCTGCGGGCCGAGGGCGTCGCCCTGCTCGACCCCGCCGACGAGCTCACCGACCTCGCCCTGCCCGGGGCGGACACCCCGGCCCAGGTCGCCCTGCTGCTGGTCGAACGGCTGGTCGAGGAGGTCCGGCCGCTGCCGGGCGAGACCGCGCAGGCCGAGACCGACGTCCCGGTGCCGGCCGTCCCGATCCCCGACGCGCTGATAGACGGCGTCCTCGGGGACCTCGCCGACGAGTACGGTCTGCCGGCCGGCTGGCGGCGCGACTACCTCGCCGACCGCACCGCGCTGCGCCGCGACACCCTGGACCTGCTCCACCGGATGGGTCTGATCACCCCCGCCCCGCGCGGTACCCGGCCCCCGGGCTGGCTGCTGCGGGCGCCCGCCGCCCGCTACGCGCCGGCCGCGGACCTCCTGCCGGCCCCCGGTACCGGCCGCCACTCGCGCCGGGAACCCGCGGTGACGATCCCCGCCCCGGCGGGGCCGCTGGCGGAGCAGCGGGTCTGACACCGCCCCGGCGGCCCGTTCTCATCCGTGCCGCGCCGGTGGCGTCACCGTTTCGCGGTGGCCGCCGTCACCGTGTCGTGCTGGACGGTCTCCACGGTGGCGCCCACACCGAGGGTGCCGAGGGCGAGGGAGGCGAGGACGGCGGCACAGGCGAGGAAGCGGCGGTGACGTTGGGGGAGCGGGAAGCGCCGTTCGTCGAGGGCCGCCGGAGGGATGGCGTTCATGTCACGGAGCGTTCCAGGGCGGTGTGAACGATCGCTACGCGTGGGTGAAGTCCGAATGGGGCGCGGGCGTCGGTTCGTGCCGACAGGGCCCCGGGAGGGCCGGTCCTCGTGCCCGGGCCGTCCTGTGCCCGTCCCGTCCCGGGCACAGGACCGGTCGGCCCGGGTCAGTCGGCCGGAGGTGGCGGCGGGCCGCGCCGGGCGTCGGCCATGGCGTCGCCCACGGCGACCCGGACGGCGTCCCGCAGACCGTGGGCGGGGTGGAACCGGGCGGGGCCGGCCGCCGGGTCCTCGCGGAGCTCCTTCACCAGGGAGACGCAGAGCAACAGCATCACCACGACGAACGGCAGCGCGACGAGGATGGTGGCGTTCTGCAGCGCGGTGAGCCCGCCGGCGAGCAGCAGGGCGGCGGCGACCCCGCCCATCAGCACGCCCCAGACCACCACCAGCCAGGTGCGGGGGTGCAGCGAGCCCCGGCTGGAGAGCGAGCCGAGCACGAGCGAGGCGGAGTCGGCGCTGGTGATGAAGAAGGTCATCACCAGCAGCACGGCGACCACGCTGGTCACCGAACCGCCGGGCAGTGAGCGCAGCATCTCGAACAGGGAGGCCTCCGGGCCCTGCGGGATGGTGGCGACGAGGTCGACGGCGCCGGTGCTGTCGAGCCGGATCGCCGTGCCGCCCATGACGCAGAACCAGATGACCGTCGCCCCGCTGGGTACCAGCAGCACGCCGACGAGGAACTGCCGGACGGTGCGGCCGCGCGAGATCCGGGCGATGAAGGTGCCGACGAACGGCGCCCAGGAGAGCCACCAGGCCCAGTAGAAGATCGTCCAGGTGCCGAGCCAGCTCTCGTCCGTGAAGGCGCCGGTCTGGGTGGACATCGCGACCAGGTCGGAGAGGTAGCCGCCGACCGTCGACGGGATGGCGTCCAGCACGAAGACCGTCGGGCCCAGGACGAAGACGAAGAGCATGATCAGCGAGGCCAGCACGACGTTCGAGGTGGAGAGCCACTTGACCCCCTTGTGCACGCCGGAGAAGGCGGAGAGCACGAAGGCGGCGGTCAGCGAGCCGATGATGATCAGCTGGACGTGCTCGGTGTTGCGCACGTCGGAGATGTAGCCGAGGCCGTCGGCCACCTGGAGGGCGCCGAGGCCGAGGCTGGTCGCCGAGCCGAAGACGGTGGCGAAGACGGCCAGCAGGTCGATCGCCCGGCCGGCCCAGCCGTCCGCGCCGCGCTGCCCGATCAGCGGCACGAAGGCGGCGGAGATCCGGTTGCCCCGGCCCTTGCGGAAGGTGGTGTAGGCCAGTGCCAGGCCGGCGACGGCGTAGATCGCCCAGGGGTGCAGCGTCCAGTGGAAGAGCGAGAACTCCAGGGCGCTCTGGGCGGCGGCCGCGCTCTGCGGTTCCAGCCCCGAGCCGGGCTGCGGCTCGGCGAACAGCTGGAGCGGCTCGCCGACGCCGTAGAACATCAGCCCGATGCCCATGCCCGCGCTGAACATCATGGCCACCCAGGCGAGGGTGGAGAACTCCGGCTGGTCGTCGTCGCGGCCGAGCCGGATCCGGCCGAAGCGGCTGCACGCGAGCAGGACGGTGAGGACGAGGAACACGTCGGCGGCGACCACGAAGAGCCAGCCGAAGTTGTGCAGCACCCAGCCGAGCGCGCTGCCGGACGTCCGGCCGAGCGAGTCCTCGGCGAAGATGCCCCAGGCGACCACCCCCAGGACCAGGACGGCGCTGGTCCCGAAGACCACCCGGTCGACGGGGAGGGTCGCGGCGGGTTCGTCGGGGCCCGGCGGCTGGCTGCTCATGGGGGTGCCTCTCACGGCGTACGGGACGGTCGGCGACATGATCGAAAACGGGATACATGTCGTACTATGTCCAGTTCGCCCGCGGGGGCGGGGGAGGGCACGCCGGTGGCGGGCAACCCGGTGGCGGGCACGGCGCGACGGCGGCACGTGGTGGTGGCAGCGCAGGGCAGGGGCGCGCGCCCGGGCCGGCTCTGCGGCGCGCGCCGCGCCGCAGCGCACCGTGCGGTCGGCGGTACCGGGCCGGTACCGGGCCGGGGGCCGCGCTGCCCGGGGGCTAGCGGGTCGGCCGGATTTCGTACGGGGCCGGCTCGGGCGTCTCGTACGGGGCGAGCACCAGCCGCACCACGTCCTCCAGCCGCCGCCGGGCGTCGCCGAGTGTCGTCCGGCCGGTCACCCAGGCCGTCAGTTCGCCCTGCCAGGCATGGCCGACGATGTGGCGCACCAGGTCGCTGGCGGCGGCCGGCACTTCGACCATCACCACCTGGAGCGCCGTGCTGTCGGCGCGGGCCATGCCCTGCAGCGCCTCGCTGGCGAAGGGGTCGGTGGAGGCGGCGACGGCCACCCGGAGCCGGGCCAGCCCGGGCTGGCGCTGGTAGGCGCGCATGCCGCCGCGGACGAAGCGCACCGCCCGGTCCGTCGCGCCGAGCCCGGCGCGCGGTCCGCGCAGCTCCGCCACCAGGTCGGCGAGCAGCAGCCGGTGCCACTCCGCGATGGCGGCCGCCAACAGGTGGTCCTTGGAGGAGAAGTAGCGGTACGCCGTCCCCAGGGCGACTCCGGACTGCTCGCAGACCTGTTTCATCTGCAGCCGCTCGACGCCGATCTCGTTCACCAGGGCGAGCGCGGCCGCGATCAGTGATTCGCGGCGTTCGAGCTGACGCGGAGACATCGCCTCAACCGGCCGTGGTGACAGGTCAACCTTGGTCACCCGCACCATGATACGGCTCAGGGCCGCTCAGGAGTATGACACCGACCGGCCGCCCCTCGTTCGCCCGTCGGCCACCGGGCCACCGGCCCCCGGCGCCGGGCGGCACCGGAGGGACGCGGACGGCGGGGCGGCGGCGGGGCGGGGCGGCGGCACGGCGCCGGGGTACAGGGACCCGGCGCCGGTCACCGGGGCCGGACGGGGCGCTCCCGGAGCAGGGCCTCCTGGACGGCGGAGGCCACCAGCCGCCCGCCGCGGTCGTAGAACTCGCCGAGCGACAGCCCCCGGCCGTCCGAGGAGGACGGGCTGCGCTGGGCGAACAGCAGCCACTCGTCGGCCCGGAACGGGCGGTGGAACCACATCGCGTGGTCCAGCGAGGCCGTGATCAGCTGCGACGGCCCGGTCCGCTGGAAGAAGTTCGGCTGGATGTGCAGCCCCGCCGTCGAGGCCAGCGTGAGGTCCGACAGGTAGGTGAGCGCGCAGACGTGCAGCAGCCGGTCGTCGTCGGGCAGCGGCGCGGTGGTGCGCAACCAGACGAACTGCTGCGGCATGCCCGGGACGGCCGCCGGCACGCCGGGCGCGTCCGCCGGCACGAACCGCAGGTCCAGCGAACCGAAGCCGCCGGTGCGGGCCAGCTCGGCGCGCGCCTCCTCGTCCCAGAGCGAGAGCGCGTCCGGCAGCTCCTCGGGGCCGGGCAGCGGCGGCATCTCCCGGTGCCGGTCGGCGGCCGGCTCGGGGCGCTTGAAGGAGGCGGAGAGCGTGAAGATCGCCTCTCCGCCCTGAACCGCCGTCACCCGGCGGGTGGCGTACGACATGCCCTGGCGGACCCGGTCGACCTCGTAGCGGATCGGGCGGGTCGGGTCGCCGGGGAGCAGGAAGTAGCTGTGCAGCGAGTGCACCTCGCGGTCCGGGCCGATGGTGTGCCCGGCGGCCGTCAGCGCCTGCGCGGCGACCTGGCCGCCGAAGGCGCGCATCGGGGCGCCGGCGTGGCACCGGCCCCGGAACGTGTTCTCGTCCAGCCGCTCGATCCGCAGCAGCTCGGCGAACGGGCCCGCACTGTCGGGGGCCCGTCTCTCCTGTTGGGTCACGTCGGTCACGAGCCCATAGTGGCAGAAGTCGACCGTGCACCGGTGTGACCTGGGTAACCCCTTCGGGTCCGAACGCGGCTAGAACCTGTTCCAGTACGGTGCCGGGGCCGACGGAGTGTCAGTGCCCGCGCCTAGCGTCCTCGGCATGTCGCAAGCCGCACACGCGTACGCCTATCTGCGCCCCTCCGCCGTCCACGACGACGCCGCCGGACCGCGCCTCGCCCTGGAGACCTCCGGCGGTGCCACCCCGCTGGGGGCGGTCGCCAACCCGCGCTTCTTCGCGGGTTTCCTGGCCGATCCGGCGCCGGCCGCCGCCGCCCTGCTCGCCGTCGCGGACGTCGCCGCCGCCCGCTACTACCAGCCGCAGCTGCGCGCCTCGCTCGACCCGGTGGTCACCGCCAACGGCGACCGGCTCCGGTTCGAGTCGTTCTCCGGCTGCTGCGGCGTCTATGCCCGCCTCGACGTGCTCCGGGCCGGGCTGGACGGCGACGACATCGGCCACGGCACCACCAACGTCGACGTCAACAACCCGCTGCGCGAGGCGCTCACCCGGATCGGCCCCGCCGAGCCGCTGCACCTCGCCGTCGGGCCGGACGCCCTGGAGGTCACCACCTTCGACGGGCCGGTCGTGGAGAAGAAGGTGCCGCTGCCCGAGCGCTGGCTGCGCGGCTTCGCCGAGACCCAGGTGACGGCGGCCGGCTTCGACCTGCGGGCCGAGCTGCCCGCCGCCGAGGCCGTCCGCTTCCTGCGCTCGCTGCCGCGCGGCGGCGGCCGCTCCGGCACCCGGACGACCCAGTGGGTCGTGCCCGCCGGGCGGACACTGCGCCCGACCACCCGCCCGGTGCCCGGCGCGGTCTGCCTGCCCGGCCCGGAGCGGCTGGCCGCCCTGCAGCGGGTGCTGCGGCACGCGCTGGCCCTGCGCATCTACGGCCCGGTGGCCGGCGACGGCCCGGCGGCCTCGGCCTGGGAGGTGGTGCTGCCCGGCATGCGGCTCACCCTCACCCTCTCCCCGGACGCCTCCCGCGGCTTCTCCGGCGAGGGCGGCGTGCTCGGTGCGCTGGCCACCGGCACCGCCGGGGAGGACGCCGAGCTGGTCGCCGTCCTGCTGGCCTGGGAGCCGCGGATCGAGATCGCCGAGCTGGCCGGGCAGGCCGGGCTCACCCCGGCGCGGGTCCGGGCGGCGCTCACCCGGCTCGGGACGGCCGGGCAGATCGGCTACGACACCGCCGAGGCCGCGTACTTCCACCGCCAGTTGCCCTACGACGCGGGCCGGGCCGAGGCCCACAACCCCCGGCTGCGGGCCGCCCGGGCGCTGGTCGCGGCCGGCGCCGTCCGGCTGGAGCCGGGCGGGCTCGCCACGGTGACCGTCGACGAGCACGTCCAGCGGGTCCGGGCGGACGCGGCGGGGGTGCTGAGCTGCACCTGCCTCTGGTGGGCCAAGTACCGGGGCGGGCGCGGGCCGTGCAAGCACGCGCTGGCGGTCGGCATGGTCCGCGAGGGCGCCGCGCACCGGGTGGAGGCGGCCCGATGAGCGCCGCCGTCGAGCCGTCGGGCGGCGTCGAGCGCCTGCTCACGGCCGTCCGGGAGGCCCGCACACCGCAGCTGCCGGCCCTGGTCGCCGCGCTCGGCCCGGCCGAGCGGCGGGCCTGCCTGCCCGTGCTCAAGGAGCTGCGCAAGGAGAGCCGAGGCGACTGGTCGACGGAGGCCAACCAGCGGCTGGGCGCGCTGCTCGTCGCCGGGGCCGGCTGCCACGCCGGCCCGGCCGGCGCCGCCACCTGGATCGCCGGGCGGGACTTCGCCGGGCGCAGCTGGGCCCGCCACCCCGCACTCGCCCAGGTCGTCCGGGCCCAGCCGGACGAGTGGCAGACCGAGGTGGCCGGCCGGCTCGCGGCCCGGCGCGGCTCGGGCTGGAGCTGGGACCTCTACCCGCTGATCGAGGAGATCGTCCGGCGGACGGGCTGCCCGGTGCCCGCGACGGACGTCTTCGCCGCCGAGTGGCTGGAGCGGCTCGCGGCGGGCGACGGCCGGCGCGGCCGGGGCCTGACCCTGCTGGAGCGGATGCGCGCGGACAGCTTCACGCCGGTCCTGGTGCCCCGGGTGTTCGAGCTCGCGGACATCGGCTGGCGGCTCGAATTCCGGTTCACCGACCGCCCCGGGGACCACTGGCCGGACGCCGTCGCCGCGCTGGCGGCCGGCGGTGAGCTGGACCGGGCCGACCTTCTCGACCGCTGCCTCGCCCGGCTGGTGCGCGGCGGCAAGCCCGCCGACCAGCGCGGTTTCCTCGCCGTCCTGGCCGCCCTCGCGCCCACGCCGGAGGAGTACGCCGCCCGGCTGCGCAGCCTCGTCGCCCTGCTGGACGGGCTCGCCGTGGTGGCCGCCCACGCCCAGCAGACCCTGGCCGCGCTGGACGCGGCCGGGCTCGTCGGGCCGGACGTACTGGCCGAGGCCTCGTCGGTGGTGCTGTTCCGGGCCGAGAAGAAGCTCGTCCGCGCCCAGCTCAGCTGGCTGGACAAGGCGGCCCGCCGCTCCCGGGAACACGCCGGCCCCGTGGTGCTGGCGGCGGCCGAGGCCTTCGGGCACCCCGACACCGCCCTCCAGGAACGGGCGCTCAACGTGGTGGCCCGTCACCTCGCGGCGGCCGGCGAGGCCGTGCTGCCCGGGCTTCGGCTCGCCGCCGAGGGGCTGAACCCGGCCCACCACGCGCGCGCCGGGCAACTGCTGGGCGCGCCGGTCGGCGGCGCGGGGCCCGCGGAGGAGTGGTGCGAGCTGCTCCCGCCGGCCCCGGTGCCGCAGCCGCTGGGCGAGCCGATCGCCTCGCCGGCCGAGGTGGCCGAGGAACTGTCCGCGCTGCTGGCGGCCGGGCAGCCCGGCGTGGCCGACTTCGAACGCACCCTGGACGGCCTCGTCCGCCACGCGTACCGCGACCGCGCCGCGCTCGCCGAGGCGCTCGCGCCGGTGCTGCGGGTCCACCAGTGGCACGGCGGCCACCGCTGGCAGGACTGCGGACCGGGCGACGTGCTGTACGTGGCGACGGCCGTCGCGGGCCAGGTCTCGACCCGCGGCCTCTGGGACCGCCTGCGCGGCAAGGGCCGGTCGCCCCTGCACCGGGAGGAGAACACGCCGTACGGGAACGTGCTCGCCGCCCGTCTGGAGGAGGCGGCCTGGCAGGTGCACGCGGCCCCGCCGCCGTTCCTGCTCGCCACGCCCACCGACGCCACCGGGGCTCTGGAGGCCGCCGTCCTGGTCGAGCGGCTGGCCGGGTACGAGGCGGCGGGTGTCGGCCCCGGTGCGGCGGACCTGCACGCGGCCCTGCTGAGGGTCACCCCCACCACCGACACCGCCGTGCTCGCCGCCGCCGCGTGCCTGGTCTCGCCGGAGGGGCGTTGGCTGGCGCACTGGCTGGCCGAGGGCGGGCTGCCGCACCAGCCGTCGGAGCGGGTGGTCTTCGCCCCCGGCCGGAGTCCGCGCGGCGGGCGCCTTCAGGGTCACGGCTCCTGGGAACGCTGGTGGGAGGAGCTGGACCGGGTGCTCGTGGCCCAGCCCGGCCTCGGCACCGGCCCGCACGGCCCGTCCCTCGGCCGGCTGGGCGAGGAGTTCCGCGCCCTGCTCGACCGGACCGAGCCCAGCGTCGCCCGGGCCCGGAAGCAGAACGAGTGGCTCTGGCAGCCCACCGCGCACTGGGCGGCGATGCTCCCGCACCACCGGGAGGAGCAGGCCGCCCGCTGGCTGGACTGGTTCGCCGACTCCGCCGACCGGGAGCGGCGCGGCGCGGCGGAGCTGCTGCCCGTGCTCGCCGAGACGGGCGGCCCGGCCGGCCCCGCCCTCCACCTCGCGCTCGCCTACGGCCTGGGCGCGCGGTACCCGGAGGACCGCACGGCCGCGGTGGACGCGCTGCTGGTCCTCGCCGCCCGCGGTGAGCTGGACGCCGCGCTGCTCGGGCGGGAGCTCGGCGATCTCGTCACCCGGGGCACGGTGAAGCCGAACCGGCTCGGCCAGGCCGTGGCCACCGCCGCCGGCACCGGCGCCTGCGCCACCGTCTGGTCGGTGCTGGCCCCCGCACTCCCGGCCCTCCTCGCGGGCGAGCCCGTCCGGGGCGCCGGTGACGTGCTCGCCGTCGCCGTCGATGCGGCCCGCCGCTGCGGGGCTCGCGGGCCGGTCCCCGAGGTGGACGCGGCGGCGGGGCGGCCGGGGGCGAGCCGGCTGGTCAAGGAGGCCCGCGCGCTGCGCGACCTGCTGGCCGGCTGACCGTCGTGGTCGCCTGATCGCCGTCGCTGCTGCCGCCGCACCCGCGCGTCCGGTGGACGCGCGGGTGCGCGGGTCGGCGTCGCTGCGGCGTCGGGGTGGGGGCCCAGCCCGGCGGTGCCGGGTTCTAGGGTGGGCGCACCGTCCCTCCGCCTGCCCGCCCGCCGGCCGGCCCGCCCGATCGCCCGGAGTTTCCGTGCTGCACCTGCGTCTCATCGTGCCGACCGACCTGCGCGACTCCGTGCTGACCTGCCTGGACGACTCCGTCGGGGTGACGCACATCGTGCTGCTGCCCGACGCGGCCGTCCGCCCCGCCGGGGACGTGGTGCTCTGCGACGTGGCGCGCGAGTCGGCGGACGAAGTCCTCGCGGCGCTGCGGGAGACCGGAGTCACGGAGCGCGGGGCGATCGACGTGGAGGCGATCGAGCTGACGATGTCGGCCGCCGCGGACGAGGCCGAGCGGCTCGCACCCGGGGAGGGCGCCGACGCGCTGGTCTGGGAGGCGGTCTCCGAGATCACCCACGAGGAGTCCACCCTCACCGGCGTCTACCTGGCCTTCCTCACCGTCGCCACGATGCTGGCCGCCTGCGGTGCGGTGCTCGACAGCGCCGTCCTGGTGGTCGGTGCGATGGCGGTCGGTCCGGAGTTCGGGCCGCTGGCCGGGCTCTGCGTCGCCGTGGTCCAGCGGCGGGCGAGGCCGGCACTGCGCTCGTTGAACGCGCTGGTGGCGGGGTTCGCCGTGGCAATCGCGCTGACCGTCGGCTTCTCGCTGCTGATGGACGCTCTGGGGCTCTTCGACCGGGGGCTGTTCGACGGGGCCCGGCCGAACACCTCGTTCATCTGGCAGCCGGACGCGACGTCGTTCGTGGTGGCCTTCCTGGCCGGGATCGCCGGGCTGCTCTCGCTCACCTCGTCCAAGGCCGGGATGCTGGTGGGCGTCGCGATCTCGGTGACCACCGTCCCGGCCGCCGCCAACGCCGCGGTCGCGCTCGGCTACGGGGACTTCCGGCAGTTCTGGGGTTCGAGCGCCCAGCTGCTGCTCAACATGCTGGGCATCGTGGTGGCCGGAGTGCTGACGCTGCTGGTGCAGCAGGGCGCCTGGCGGCTGATCCGCCGCCGGGCCCGGGAGCGGACGGCGGGGTGAGTGACGGGGCGGCGGACGGGGCCGGGCCCGGAAGTCGCGGGCTCGCGCCCCGGTGGCGCCGGCCGGCCGGGTGGTTCAGACGGTGACCCCGTCGTCCTCGGCCGCCGCCTTCCGTCGGGCCGTCGGGCCGCTGTTCGCCGTTGTGCCGCCGGCTGCTGCTGCGGCTGCGCCGGCGGTCGAGCCGCCCATCGTCGTGGCGGCGCCGACCGGGGCGCTGCCGGGCGTCGGGGCCGCTGCCGATGCCGATGCCGGGGCCGGGCTGCCGGTCGCGGGACCACCCGTGGCAGCGCTCCCGGCGACGGTCACCGGGCCGGTCCCCGGAGCGAGCCCGCCCGGGGTGAGCGCGCCCGTGACGATCAGCTCCTCGTCGGCCTGCGGCAGCGCGGCGACCGCCCGCCACCAGAGCCGCAGCGCGGGCGGGTCGACCGGTTCGAACGGCTTGCCCGGCCGGGGCACGGCGAGCCGCGCCCCGAGCGCCTGGGCCGCGGCGACGACCCGCTCGGCGGGCTCCTCCCACGGGTGCGGGGCCAGGTTGAACGTGCACCAGTGGATCGGCAGCAGCAGCTCGCCGCCCAGGTCGAGATGGGCCCGGACGCCCTCCTCGGGCGTCATGTGGACCTCGGGCCAGAAGTCGCTGTACGCGCCGACCTGCATCATCGTCGCGTCGAACGGGCCGAGCCGGCGGCCGATCTCGGCGAAACCGGGGAAGTAGCCGGTGTCCCCGCTGTGGAAGAGCCGGTGCGCGCTGCCCGACACCACCCAGGACGCCCAGAGGAAGAGCGCGCTGGTGCGCGGGCCGCGGCTGCAGTAGTGGCGGGCCGGCGTGGCGGTCAGGGTGAGCCCGGCGACCTCGGCCGACTCCCACCAGTCGAGCTCGACGATGCGGTCGACGGGGACACCCCAGTGCTCCAGGTGCGCGCCGACGCCCAGGGGCACGGCGAAGACCGCTCCGGTGCCGATGAGGGCGCGCACGGTGGCCATGTCGAGGTGGTCGTAGTGGTCGTGGGAGACCACCACCACGTCGACCGGCCCGAGTTCGGCGAGCGGGAGCGGGACGGGGTGCAGCCGCTTGGGGCCGGTCCAGCCGAACGGTGAGCAGCGCTCGCCCCAGACCGGGTCGAAGAGCACCCGGCGGCCGTCGAGCTCGGCGAGCACGGTGGCGTGGCCGAGCCAGGTCAGCCGCAGGCCGGAGGCGGGCGGGGCGGCCAGCTCGACGGGGAGCAGCCGGTGCAGCGGTACGGCGGCCGCGGGCACCCGGCGGGTCTTGTCGGCGGCCAGCTGTGCCCGGGTGACTTCGAGCGGGCTGCGCTCGTAGACGATCCGGCGGGTGGGCAGCGGGTTGCGGAAGGCGCCGTCGGCGAACTGCGGCGAGCGGTGGATCCGGGCCAGCCGTTCGCCCTTGGGGTCGGCGCCGAAGGCGTCCGTCCGGATCCGGTGCCAGGCTGCGCGGGGCAGCCCGGCGAGGTTCGGCAGCCCGCCGAGCGTCGGCGGGCCGGCCAACTGCGAGGTCAGGCCGGCGACGCGGGAGTACCAGGGGACGGGGCGTGGCACGGTACCTCCAAGGACGGCTACGGCTACCGGGCATGCCGGGGCGCGCACCCACGGCGGCAGGGCCGATTCGGTACGACAACCATCTTGTCGGAGGTTACTCGCAGTGGCCCGTCCGGACCCGGTGGGCGGCCTCGCGCGTGCCGTTCGGCGTACACGGGGCGGCCCGGCGGGCCCGGGCGTCCGCGAGCGGGCGTCAGGGGTGCGGGGCGTCAGGGGTGCGGGCGTCAGAGGTGCGGGGCGTCCGGGGCGGGCTACGCGTAGAAGCGGGTGATCGTCTCCGCGACGCAGTGCGGCTTGGTGCTCGCCGTGCTGGTGATGGTGAACCGGACGACGACCTGGACGCCGCCCTGCACCTCGGTGGCGGAGAGCAGTTCGGCGGTGGCCCGGATCGCCGTGCCGACCGGTACCGGCGCGGGGAAGCGGACCTTCTCCGAGCCGTAGTTGAGCGCCATCCGCACCCCCTCGACGCCGTAGCACTCCTTGGCCAGCACGGGGATCATCGACAGCGTGAGGTAGCCGTGCGCGATCGTCGAGCCGAACTGGCTCTCCTTCGCCCGCTCGGGGTCGACGTGGATCCACTGGTGGTCCCCGGTGGCCTCGGCGAACAGGTCGATCCGCTCCTGTCCGACGGTGTGCCACCGGCTGGTGCCCAGCTCGGTACCGACGGCCGCGGTGAGGTCGGCGAGGGAGGCGAAGGTCGTCATGGTGCGCTCCTGGTGACAGGTGGGGGTGCGGACTCCGGCAGAGTATGCCTACTCGCGAGTCACCTGTCAGGAGCCGGTCGTCGCCCGCCCGCCGGCCCCGCGCTCCCGCGCCGGGTCAGGACCGCTGCACGGCGTGGCCGGCGGGCCGGAGGTGCCGGCCGCTGACCAGCTCCGGCACCAGGGCGACGAACAGCGGGTCCGGATCGCCGGCCCACGCCCGCAGCCCGGCGTGCAGCGTCGGCCCGGCCGGCTCCGGTTCGCGCACCACGTCCGCCCGGCCGTGCACCAGCACGCTCCAGCCGGTCCGGGTGGCCGGGTCCAGCCGGTCGGCCTGGAAGGCGACGACGGTGCCGTCCAACCCGCGCGCGGCGGTGCTGTCCCGGCGCACGGCGAGCAGCAGGCGCCCGTCCGGAGCGACCTCGAAGGAGACCGGCAGGACGGCCGGCAGCGCGTGCTCGGTGTACACCACGCGCCCGACGGGCACGGTGCTGAGCAGCCGCAGGCACTCGGCCTCGCTCAGGGGCTCCACACGGTCGTCACGGTCCATGGCTCCGATCGTCCTCCTGCCCGCGCGGGCACCGATAGGGCCCATGGTCCTGGAGCGACCGGGCCGGGAGCCCCGCCCGTGGGGCCCCGGGGCGGTAGCTTGTCCGGCGGCGGTGCGGTACGTGCCGGTGGCACGGTCGGTGCGGGCGCACCCGGAGGTCCGGGGCGCGCGGCCGGCCGGAGCACGCGGTGGTGCGGTGGGCGGTCCCCGGGTACGGCGGGGCCGGCGAGAAGGGGGCGGTGCGGGTGGTCAGTGGGGTCGATCTGGTGGTGATCGGGGCGGACGGCGGGCCGGACCGCGGCTTCGGGGGGTCGGTGCAGGCCGCGGCCGGCGCCCGGCTGCTCGCCGACGTGCTGCCCGGGATGTGCTTCGACGCCGGCTCGGCGGGCTGCCGGGTCGCGGTGGTGGATCCGGGCGCGGACGCCAACACGATGCTCACCGCGGTGCGCGAGGCGGCCGCCCGGCCGGGCCGCTGGCTGGTGGTCTGCCTGGTGGGCCAGCTGGTCGCCGATCCGCGCGGGCGGCGGCTGGCGCTGGTCACCGGCGGCTCCACCGCGGACAACGCCTACCGGCGCGGCCTGGCCTGGGACTGGGTGGTCAGCGCGATGGTCCACGGTGACCAGGAGGAGGCGCTGCTGCTGGTCGACGCCGTCGCCGACCGGGACACCTGGGCCGCGCTCGAACGCGGCGGTGGCGAGGACGGCGCCGGCGAACTGCTCAGCTACCCGAGGGTCCCGCTCTGGGGCCGGGTGGGCCGCTACACCGCGGGCAGACGCGGGCGGGACGCCGTCCTGCCCGGTGGTGAGGGATCGTTCAGCCGCACCCTGACCACCGTGCTCCGGGAGGGCGTCCCCGGGGCGCCCGCGGCCGTCGCCCCGCTCGACCTCCAGCCCGCCGTCGCCGCCCTGCTGGAGGCCGGCGACCCGGAGAGTGCCGCGGCGGGCGGCGGTGCTCCCGGCGCACGCCTGCTCGTACCGCCGCAGGGCGGGCGCCTGTTGATGCGCAATCGGGCCGCGGTTCGGGGTGCATTGGCCGGATTGTCGCTTTCCGAAGAACTGTTGGCCGTTCTGTGGCGGGAAAGTGCCCCGACCGATCCGCCGTCCGCGTAAGGTCAGGGGGCCCGGGGTGTTGCCGTGAAGGGGCGGGTTGGCGAAGAATCGATGCCCTCGCAGCAACACCGGCGGGACAGCGGAATTCTTCTGGCGACCACGGGCCACGGACGGGGTCGGTCGCGACGAGGTGGGGCTATGCGGCGGCGCGGAAATGTGTTGCGCCCTGGGGCGGTTGGGGTCGCCGGGCTGATTTTGGCGATGCTGCCGATCTCTTGTGCGGCCGGTGGTGACGGTGGTTCCGTCGATCGTCTGGGCACGGGTGCGACCACTGGTGCGGGAGTGGATCCGGTAACTCCTTCGGGTGGTTCCGCAAACGTGCAGATCGCGCCGACCGACGGGCCCGAGGGCGCGCAGGGGCGGGCGCTGCTGAAGACGTATCAGGACTGGTGGCAGGCGCAGGCGGAGGCCTACGGGCAGCCGGATTCCGACGGCTCCGCACTGGAGACGTACGCGACCGGAACGGCACTGCGCGACGCCCTCGTCAATCTCGGTCAACTCCACGCGGCCAAGCTGGTGATGATCGGCAGTCCGCGGAATTCCCCGGTGGTCAGGAGTGTCGACCTCGGGGCGGATCCGCAGACCGCGGTGATCGAGGACTGCCTCGATGTGACGGGCTGGCACCAGGCCGACGCCACCACGCACGCGGTAAAGGATCCACCGCAACGGCTGACCCGGTACGTCGCGACCGTTTCCGCGCGGAAGTTCCAGACACGATGGCTGATCCAGGAGTTCAAGCGGGAGGTGGACCGAACATGCTGAAACCGGTACGGCGAATCACCGGTCACGGGCTGCTCGTCGCCGGAATGCTGTTATTCCCCGCGACGCCCGCGGCGGCGGACCCGACGCCCGACGGCGGGGCCACCCGGTGCGAGGTGAACGCGATCTGTGCCGACGGCCACGGCCCCGGAAGCACACCGACCCCCGGCGGCGGCGGCGGTTCGGGCGGCGGGGGCGGCGGCACGGCCCAGATCTGCTCGTGGAACGGCCAGGACTGGCCCTGCCACGACCCGGTGCTGGGCTGGTTCAGCAGCGCCACCGGCTGCTACTACACGCGGACCGAGCCGCAGCCCGCGGTCGGCGCGGCGGCCTGGCAGGGGCACCAGCCCTCCGAGGGTTCGGTCTACGACGAGACCTGCCGCTACCCCGACGGCACGCAGGGGGCCCCGGAACCCAAGTTCTTCGCCCAGGCGCCCGCCGCGCCGCCGCCGGACCCGGCCAAGCTCGCCCAGGACGCCCGGGCGAAGATCACCTTCCCGGTACCGAAGCCGCGGCTGGCACCGTCCGGCACCGCCGTCGTGGGCGTCCCGGTCTGGCTCTGGCTGGACCAGTTCGCGGTGCCGGCCCCGGGGGAGGCCTCGGCGGGCGGGATCACGGTGCGGGTGACCCCGCGGCTGGCCTCGGTGGAGTGGGACCTCGGCGACGGGCGGACCGAGACCTGCTCGGGGCCCAACGCCGCCGGGACGCCGTACGAGGAGAAGTACGGGGCGGCCAAGTCGCCCACCTGCGGCCACGAGTTCACCACCGGCTCGGCCGTCAAGGCCAAGGGCGTCTTCGCCGGGACGGTCAGGGCCAACTGGGTCGGCGACGTGACCGTCACCGGCAGCCCGAAGAAGATCGCCCCGATCGACGTGCCCACGTTCGGGGACGTCACGGTGAAGGTGGCCGAGGTGCAGGTCCTCAACTGACCGGCGGGAAAGCGGCGCGGCAGCGCCACAACGTGTCCGAACGACGTGGGAGAGGCCGGAACCCGGTGGAGAACCGTACAGACAGCGACACCGGGGGTGTTCGTGGTGGTGCCTGAGCAGGGACCGGCGACGCCGCACGCCCCGGGGCGGACGCTCCGGGCACGGCGGCGGCGGCCGGCTGTGCTGGCGATGGCGGTGGCCCTGATAGCCGCCGGCGGGCTGGGCGGCGCGGTGCTCTACAACAGCACCGGGCAGCGGGTCGCCGTCCTGGCGCTGGCCCGCGACGTGCCGTACGGGCAGGTGCTGACCGACGCCGACCTGGTGGTGGCGCGGATCGCGACCGACCCGGTGCTCAAGCCGGTGGCGGCCGTGGACCGGCCGAGCGCGGTCGGGCTGCGGGCCACCACCGACCTGCGGCGCGGCGCGCTGCTGCTGAAGGCCGACGTCGCGCAGGAACTCAGCGTGAAGCCGGGCCAGTTGATCGTGGGTGTCGCGGCCAGGCGGTCCCAGCTGCCGGCCGCCAGACTGCAGCCGGGGATGCCGATCCTGGTGGTCTACACCCCCGACAACGGCCGGCCCGACTCGCTCGGCGCGGTCGTCGTCACGGTCGGCCGCACGGACACCGACGGCAGCCAGGTCGTGGACGTGTCGGTGCCGGCCGCGGACGCCGCCCGGCTGGCCTCCTGGGTGGCCGGCGGCCGGATCCAGGTGGTGCTCTCGCCGCGCGGCGCGGCCGGGACGCCCGCCGGGACGCCCGCGCCGTCCGGTACGGCCGCCCCCTCCGGCGCCGGTACGGCGGCCGCGTCCACGGCGGCCACCGCGTCGCCCGGGGCGGGTGGGGCCTGAGATGGCGGTGATCGCGGTGGTCGGCGGCCCCGGGGCACCGGGGGCCACCACGACGGCGCTGGCGCTGCTGCTGGCCTGGCCGCTCGGGCCCGGGCGCCGGATGCTGCTGGTCGAGTGCGACCCGGACGGCGGCGCGGTGCTGGCCGGGGCCCTGGAGGGCCGGGTCGAGGCGGTGTACGGCCTGCGCAACCTGGCCGTCGCGGACCGCCGCGGGCTGCTCGCCCAGACGCTCTGGGAGCAGCTGATCGACCTCTCGCCCGAGGGCAACGCCGAGCGGCTGCTGCTGCCCGGCCTCACCGACCCGACCCAGGCGCCGGGGCTCGCCTACACCTGGGAGCCGCTGATGGAGGTGCTGCACGGGCTGGAGCCGCAGGGCTACGACGTGATCCTGGACCTCGGCCGCTCCGGTGCGAGCGGCACCAGTGCCGTGCTGGCCCGCCGGGCGGACGTGGTCGCCGTCACCGTGCGCACCACCCTGCGCGGGCTGAGCGCCGTCCGGCCGCGACTGTCCGTCCTCGCCGAGGACCTCGCCGCGGCCGGCACCGGCGCCGACGCGCTGGGCCTGCTGCTCGTCACCGAGGGCCCGTACTCGGGAGCGGAGGTCTCGCGCGAGTTCGGGCTGCCGGTGCTCGGGCTGCTGCCGCACGCACCGCGCACCGCGCGGGTGTTGTCGGACGGCGGGGACATCACCGACCGGCGGTTCATCCGCTCGGAGCTGATGCGCACCGCCCGTTCGGCCGCGGACGAGGTGCAGCTGCTGGTGCGCCGCCGCCGGCAGCGACTGGCGCCCACGGCCGGGCCCGCCCGGCTCACCGCGGCGCCCGCGGGACCGGCCGGGCCCGGCGCCGAGCCGTTCACCGGGCCGCCGGCCCCGCCCGCGCCGCAGCCGCCCCAGCCGTACGGCCAGGTGCCGCCCGTCCCGCCGGTGATCACCACCGGACCGGTCGCGCCGCTGGCCGGGCTCGCGCCGCAGCCGGCCGCCCCCGCGCCCTTCCCGGCGCACGTCCAGCCGCCGCAGGCCGGACCGGCGTACGCGCCGGAGTACGGCCGGCAGCCCTCGTACGACCAGCAGCCGTCGTACGAACAGGGTCTGACGTACGATCAGGGACCGTCGTACGACCAGGGGGGTGCGGCGCAGTACGGCCGTGTCCAGCCCGAGCAGTACCGGACGGCGGCGCCGCCGCCGTCGTACGGGAGCGCCCCGCAGCAGCCGCACCTCGACCACGGGGAGGTGCTCCGTGCGCGGTAGCCCCTTGCACCAGCCACCGGCGACCGATCCGGCCGCACTGCCCTGGGCGGCGCCCCGGCCGGCGGCCGCACAGCCGTTCCCGCCGGCCCAGCCGGCCCAACCCGCCCAGCCGACGCAGCCGTTCGCGGCGGCCCAGCCCGCCCAGCCCGTCCAGTCTGCCCAGGGCGGCGCCGCCACCCCGACCGCCGTGCCCTCCCAGCTGCCCTCGCTCGACCGGCGCGGCGCCGGCACCCGGCCGGCCGTCGACCCGCAGGTGGCACGCGAGCTCAAGCGCCAGGTCGCGGCCGAACTCCACCAGCAGATCACCCGGTTGACGGCCGGCTCGGGCACCGAACCGGACCGCGCCACTCGCCGCCAGCGCGGCCGGGCGCTGATCGAGGAGGCCGTCGCCCGCTGGTCCGACGCCTACGCCCAGGCCCACGGCATCCCGCCCACCCGCGACCAGGACCGCGCCCTCGCCGAGGCCGTCTTCGACCTGCTCTTCCGGGCCGGACGGCTCCAGCCCTACCTGGACGACCCGGAGATCGAGAACATCCTGATCAACGGCTGCGACGACGTCTGGGTCTCCCGGGTGCACCAACCCCTGCGCCAGGTACCGCCGGTGGCCGACACCGACGCCGAACTCGTCGAGCTGCTCCAGGACCTCGCCCGCCAGCACGGCGGCGGCGAGCGAAGCCTCTCCACCGCCAGCCCCACCCTCGCGCTGCGCCTGGAGGGCGGCATGCGCCTCCAGGCGCTCACCGAGGTGACCCCGCGCCCGTACGTGGCGATCCGCCGCCACCGGGTGGCCTCGGCGACGCTGACCGAGATGGTCCGGCTCGGCACCGTGGACGCCACCCTGGCTGCCTTCCTGGCCGCCGCGATCCGGGCCCGGAAGAACGTGATGATCACCGGCACCCAGGGCGTCGGCAAGACCAGCCTGCTGCGCGCGATGGCCGCCGAGATCCCGCCGGACGAGCGGATCGGCACCCTGGAGTCGGAGTTCGAGCTCTGGCTGCACACCCTCGGCCACCTGCGCCAGGTCGTCCCGATTGAGGCCCGGGAGGGCAACGGCGAGCGGGTCGAGGGCCGGATGGCCGGCGAGCTGACGATCGGTGACCTGATCCCGGCGGCGCTCCGGATGACGCTGTCGCGGATCATCGTCGGCGAGGTCCGCTCCGGCGAGGTCGTCCCGATGCTGCGCGTCATGACCAACGGCGAGGGCGGCTCGATGTGCACCCTGCACGCCCGCGGTCCGCACATGGTCGTCGACCGCATCGCCGAACTCTGCCTGGAGTACGGCTCGCACATGACCGACGCGCTCGCCTACCGGCTCACCGCCAACGCCGTCGACCTCATCGTGCACGTCTCGATGGTCGACGAGACGGCGGTCGGCGGCCGGCGCCACCGCTTCGTCTCGCACGTCCTGGAGGTGACCGGCCTCGGCGAGAGCGGCCGGCCCGCCCTCAACACCGTCTTCGGCCCGCGCCCCGAACTGGGCGAGCCGCGCGGTGTCCCGCACACCCCGCCGAACTGCCTGGACGACCTGCGCCGGGCCGGTTTCGACGCCTCGCTGCTCGGCTCCCGCTACGGCAGCTGGGCCGAGCCGCTCCAGCTGAGGATCGGCGGTGGTGCCCGATGATGCTGCTGTTCACCCTCTGCGGCCTGCTGGTCGCGCTCGGCCTGGCCGGTCTGGTGGCCTGGGCCCGCGGCAGCGCGGACACCGGCGGGGATCCGGCCGCCGACGGGGGCCGGCCGCCCGGCCGCGTCCACGCGTTCTGGTACGGCACCCCCGGCACCGCCTCGGCCAGGCTGGTGCGGCTGCGCCGCGTCCAGCTGCCGCTGGTCCTGGCCGGCGCGCCGCTCGGCTGGCTCTTCACCGGCATCCCGCTGACCGCACTGCTGGTGCCGCTGGGCGTCTTCGGCCTGCCCTGGCTGTTCGACACCACCCGTCCGGACACCCACCGGATCGAACGGCTGGAGGCGCTCTCCGAGTGGACCCAGCGGATCGCCGACGTGCTGCTGCTCGGGGTCGGCCTCAACCAGGCGATCGTCACCAGCCGCCGCACCGCGCCCGCCGCCATCGAGGAGGAGGTCGGCGAGCTGGCCGCCCGGCTCCAGGCCCGCTGGCGGCCGGAGGAGGCGCTGCGGGCCTTCGCCGACAGCGTCTCCGACGCCACCGCCGACAAGGTGCTGGCCGCGTTGCTGCTGCGTTCGGGGGACAGCGGCCCCGGTCTGGCCCGGGCGCTCTCCGACATGGCCGAGTCGGTGCGCGAGGAGGTCCGCCAGCGCCGCACCATCGAGGCCGACCGGGCGAAGCACCGGACCACCATCCGCTGGCTGGTCGGCATCATCGTGCTGGTCGTGGTGATCGGCTCGTTCAACACCGACTACACCGCGCCCTACGGCTCGGTGCTGGGGCAGGTCGTGCTCGGGGTGGTCTCCGCGCTGTTCGTGGCGATCATCGCCTGGATGCGCGCGCTGGCCTCGCACCCGCCGGTGCCCCGGCTGCTGGAGGCCGACCGGCGCAGCCGGGCGGGCGGCCGCGGCGGCACCGGCCGGGGCACGGAGGCGGACCGCGGCGAGGGCCGGGGCGACGCCGACGGCCCGGCCGGCGAGCAGGCCGTGTTCGGGGAGGCGCGATGATCTCCCCCTGGTCCGTGCTGGCCGGCGCGGCCGCGGCCGGCGGCCTCGCCCTGCTGATCTCCGAACTCCGGCCCGCGCCGCCGGACCTGGGCCAGGCCCTGGACCGGCTGCACCGTGCGCCCGCCGACCGGACTCCCGACCCGGACGAACGGCCGCGCTGGTTCGACCGGATCGGCGAGCGCTCCGTCGGCCTGCGCGGCGTGCGCATCCCGCACCGCGAGCTGTCGCTGATCGGCCGCACCCCGGCCCGGTTCATGGCGCACAAGCTGCTGTTCGCCGCGATCGGCCTCGTCCTGCCGGCCTACCTGGCGGCGATGTCCGTGCTGCTCGACATGGGCCTGCCGTTCGCGCTGCCGCTGTTGGTCGGACCGCTGCTGGCGGGTCTGTTCTTCTTCGTGCCGGACGCCATCGTCCGCGGCGAGGCCAAGGAGGCGCGCACCGAGTACCTGCACGGCATCGCGGCCTACCTGGAGCTGGTCGCGCTGGAGCGGGCCGCCGACCTCGGCCCCGCCGAGGCGCTGCGGCGCGCCGCAGCCGTCGGGCGCGGCACCGTCTTCCGCCGGATCCGGGACGCCCTGGAGCGCGCCGCGACCGACCGCCTGCCGCCCTGGGCCGGCCTCGACGCGCTGGCCGTCGAACTCGGGCTGACCCCGCTGCAGGACGTCGCCGACATCATGCGGCTCTCCGGTACCGACGGCGCCGCCGTCTACGACACCCTGCGCGCCCGCGCCAAGGGCCTGCGCGGCGAACTGCTCGCGGAGGACCTCGCCCGGGCCAACGCCGACAGTGAACGGATGGTCGCGCCCGGGGCCGCACTGACCCTGCTGATGACCGTTCTGATCGTCTTCCCCGCGCTCCACCAGATGCTCGCCTAGCAGGTCATGCCGAACCCGACCTGGCGAACGGGCAGCCGACACCACACCCCAACCCCCGGGAGACCCCAATGTCCGAGCAGTTGAAGTCCCTGGCAGGCCGGTTGATCCGGCCCGCGCTGCTACCCGTCCAGTTCGCGCTGCTGCTCTTCCAGTTCCGGGCCGGCCGGCTGAAGGCCGCCCGGGCGCGCGGCGACCGCGGTGCGATCAGCATCGAACTCGCGCTCGCCATCATCGCGCTGGTCTTCGTCGCGGGTGCCGTCGCGGTGGCCCTGTACGCGCTGAAGGACAAGGTCGTGACCAAGGTCGAGCAGGACCCGAACCTCCCCGGTGGGGGCGCGGCCACGTGAGGGAGCGACTCCGTCGCCGGGGCGACCGCGGGTCGATGAGCCTGAGCCTGGCCATCGTCTTCCCGGTCGTCCTGGTCCTGATCCTGCTCGTCGTCCAGACGTCGATGTGGTGGTACTACCGCCAGGTCGCGCTCACCGCCGCCCGGGAGGGCGTGGACGCCGGACGCGTGCAGGGCGGCCAGGAGGACGGGGTCAAGAACGAGGCGGCGGCGCGGCAGGCCAGGGACTTCCTCGGCCGGCAGGGCATCCGCCAGTACGACGTCCGCACGAACGACAGCACGGCCGAGCGGATCCGGGTGACGGTGGAGGTGAAGGCGCCGTCGGTGCTCCCGTTCCTCAAGTCGCCCCTGGTGCAGTCCGCCGAGGCGCCGCGCGAGCGGTTCGTGGCGCCGCCGGTGGTGGGTCCGTGACGCGCGACGGCGGCCCCGTGCGGCCCGGCGGCGACGACGGGGGGCGGACCGGTGCCGCCCGGCCCTCCCGTTGGGGTCGGCTCCTCGCCCGGCGGGCCGCCCGGTCACCCCGTGGACGGGACGGCGGCGGGGTGGCGATCGAGGCGGCGATCGTCGCCCCGGGCGTCGTCGTGCTGATCCTGGCCGCCGTCGCCGCCGGCCGGGTGCAGACCTCCGCCGGTGCGGTGGAGGCGGCGGCCCGCTCGGCCGCCCGGACGGCATCGCTGACCCGCAGCGCCGACGGGCGGGACGAGCTCGTCCGGCAGACCGCCCTGGACACCCTGCGCCAGCAGGGCGTGGCGTGCCGGCGGAGCGACGCCAGCTGGAAGGCCGGCAGCCTGGACAGCCACGGTGTCGCGCTGGCGACGGTCGAGGTGACCGTGGTGTGCGAGGTGCCCGTGAGCGACCTGGTGCTCGTCGCCGGCGCACCCGGGACGAAGTCCCTCGTCAGCACCTTCATCTCGGTGGTGGACCGGTACCGGGGCGGGTGAGCCGGGTGGTGCGGACGAGGTGTCCGGGCGGGGGTTGGGGACACTCCGGGCGGGGGAAACGCAAGCGGAGAGCTCCCGGGGGAACGGCAGTTGCGAGGCGGAGCGGTTCCGATGGGGACCGGTGGGGAGACGAACGTGCGGGAGGGGGCGTGATGGCGCGCAG
This sequence comes from Kitasatospora sp. NBC_01560, assembly GCF_045208415.1. Lineage (NCBI taxonomy): Bacteria > Bacillati > Actinomycetota > Actinomycetes > Kitasatosporales > Streptomycetaceae > Kitasatospora > Kitasatospora sp. NBC_01560. Next base: position 7,898,801 of record NZ_CP109364.1, read on the forward strand.
GCCCGGGGGAGAACGGCCGCGGCGCCGTGTCGTCCGCGAGCGGGCGGGGCGGCTGGTCCGGGGGCGGGCGGTACGGATGGGGGCAGTGCGGGGGCGGGGGCGCTCGGACCGGGGCGCGACGTCCCTCTTCGTGGCGATCTGCGCCGCCGTGCTGGTCCTGGTGATCGCCCTCGTCCTGGACGCCGGCGGCCGGTTGCGCGTCGCCGAACGCGTCGACGGCTACGCCCAGGAGGCCGCCCGGGTCGGCGGCCAGCAGCTCGACGAGGCCGCCGTCCTGCGCGGCGAGGGGTACCGGGTCCAGGAGAAGTACGTCCGGGAGACCGTCGACAACTACCTCGCGCTCTACCGGCTGAAGGCCAAGGACGTGACGTTCTCGCCCGAGGGAACGGTCGTCACCGTCACGGTGGAGGCCGAATTCAAGCCGGCCCTGCTCGGCGAGCTCGGCAAGCGGAAGGTTACGGGCAAGGGGAGTGCCACCCTCGTCCACGGAGTCAAGAAAGCGGAGACCGACTGATGGTCGCGCCACGTGCCAAGGACCAAGCCCGCGCCGGACACCGGGCCCGCGGCGGGCCCGCCCGCCGGGCCGGCGCCCCCGCGCCCGGCCGGCGCCCGGCGCCGTTGCCACCGCGCCGCGGCGGCCGCGGCGGGGCCCTGCTCACCGCCCTCGCGGCGCTGCTCACCCTGCTCGCCCTGCTGGTCGGGGTGCCCGCGCTGCTGCTGTACGGCACCCAGGCCGTCGCGGCGATGGGCGAGCTCGCCCCGGACGGCGTCGGCCAGGCGCTGACCAGCCCCGACGACGGGCGGCTCTTCCTCTGGCTGCTGGTCGCGGTCGGCTGGCTGGGCTGGCTCTGCTTCGCCGCCTCCGTCCTGCTGGAGATCCCGGCCCAGCTGCGCGGGCGGATCGCCCGGCGGATCCCGGCCTTCGGCTGGAGCCAGCGGCTGGCGGCCGGCCTGGTCGGCTCGGTGATCGCGCTGCTCCCGGTGGCCGGCGCCTCCTTCGCCGCCACACCCGACCGGGCCCACGCCGCCACCGCCCCGGCCGAGGTGACCGTCGGTGCGCAGCGCGCCGCGCTGCCCGCCGCGCCGGTCGCGCCCGCCCTCACCCCCGCCGCCGACCAGCAGACCACCTACACCGTCCGGGACAGCCGGCCCGCCGACAGCCTCTGGTCCATCGCCGAGCGCCAACTTGGCTCGGGCGAGCGGTGGGTGGAGATCGCCAAGCTCAACGACGGCCGGGCGATGGACGGTTCGGGCACGCGTTTCGACGCGGAGCGGCCGATCCAGCCCGGCTGGGAACTGCTCATGCCCGGTGACGCCAAGGCCGACGATGCCAAGGCGCCGTCACCCGCACCCGCACCGGCACCCGCACCCGCACCGGCGCCCACCCCGGCGCCGAGCGCGCCGCAGCCGGGGAGCGGCCCGGCCGGCGGGGCCGGGCACGGCACCGTCACGGTGGCCGCCGGGGACAGCCTGTCCGCCATCGCCCAGCGGGAGTTGGGGGACGCCGAGGCCTGGCCCCAGCTGTTCGAGGCGAACAAGGGCGCCCAGGCGCCGGACGGCGAACGCCTGACCGACCCGGACGTGGTCGTGCCGGGGATGGTGCTCACCGTCCCGGGGGCGGCCGCCCCTGCTCCGGCACCCGCGCCTGCTCCTGCTCCTGACCCGGCGCCCGATCCTGCCCCGGCGCCGTCCGCGCCCCCGGCACCGGCCACCCCGGCACCGGCCACCGGGACGCCCGCGTCCCCCGCCCCCCAGGCTCCGGCCCCCGCCGCCCACGCCGAGGAGGCGCCGAGCGACGACTACAGCGTCGCCCTCACCGCCTCCACCGTCGGCGTCCTGCTGGCCGCCATGATGATCGGCACCGTCGCCCACAAGCGCGGTGCGCAGCTGCGCGGACGCCGCCCCCGCCACCGGATCGCCCTGCCGGCCGCGCCCGCCGCCGCCTTCGAGGCCGAGCTGAAGACCCGCCAGGACGACCGCGGCCTCGACCTGCTCGACCGGGCCCTGCGTACCATGGCCCGCAACACCGTCCGGGGTGGCAAGCGGCTGCCCGCCATCGTCGCCGCCCGGGTCACTCCCGGCCACACCGTCGAGCTCCACCTCTCCGGTCCGGCCACCCCGATCGCGCCGTTCCGTGCGGCCCACGCCCCCAACGTCTGGTGGTGCGCGGCCGACAACACCGACCTGCTCTCGCCCTCCCAGGCCCGCAAGTCCGCCGCCCCCTACCCGGCACTGGTCACCCTCGGCACCGGACCGGACGGCTCGGTCGTCCTCGCCGACCTGGAGACCGTCCGGCTGCTCCACCTCTCCGGCCACCCCGACGACGCCCGCGACGTGCTGCGCACGCTGGCCGTCGAACTCGCCCACAGCCCGCTCGCCGACCGGCTCCACCTGCACCTGGTGGACCTCGCCGAGGAGTTGCCGATCAGCGGACCGGCCGCCGAGCGCGTCCACCGCCACGCGACCCTGGAGGCGGCGATCGCCGCCCTCGGCCCGCGGACCGCCAAGGCCCGCGCGACCCTGGTCGCCGCCGAGGCGTCCAGCCCGCGCGACGCGCGCAGCCGCGGCCAGGCCGACGAGTCGTGGATCCCGGAGATCGTGCTCTGCGCCCAGCAGCCCGGCGGCGACGTCCCCGCCGAGCTCGGCCGCCTGCTCGACGCCCGCCCCCGGACGTGCGTCGCCGTGATCACCCGGGCGCCCGAGCGCGGCACCGGCCCGGTCGCCCGCTGGACGCTGCCCGCCACCGGCCAGGCCACCATCCCCGGCCTGCACCTCACCCTGGAGCTCCAGCGCCTGACCGGCGGCCAGTACGAGCAGGTCGCCGAGCTGCTCCGGGCCGCCGACGACACCACCCAGCACCCCGCCCCGGCGTGGACCCTGGACGGCCCCGGCATCGACCTCGAACCGGCCGAACTCCCCAGCTCCGTGCCGGTCCTGGCCGCGGTGGGGGCCGGTGGCAGTGCCCGCGACGGCCTCGCGGAGGGCTTCCGGGGCGGGTTCACCGGCGGGCTCGGCGAGGGGTTCGCGGGCGGTGCCGTGCCCGGCACCGGCCCGGGGGCCGGCGGTGCCGACGGCGACCCCGGCAGCCCGGAGGCCGCCGGTCCGCGTCTGCTCGCCCGGGTCATCGGTACGGGGGCCAGCCCGTTCGCGGGCACCGACCCGGCGGCGCCGGCCGCGGGCGGGCCCGCCTCGCGATTCCTCGCCAACGGCCTCGGCCGCCAGGCCGCCACCCCGGCCGTCCCGCCCGCCGCCCCGGAGACCGGGGCCGGTTCGGGTCCGGGTTCGAGTGCCGGCTCCGGCAATGGTCCCGGTGGTGGCGCCGGTGGTGGTGTCGGTGCGGGAGCCGGTGCGGGCTTCGGCGGAGGCGAGGAGGAGACGGATCTGGACGAGACCACCCAGAACCTCCGCCTCCCGGCCGGGACCGAGCCGGTGACGCCGGTCCGGCCGCTCCCGCCCGCGGAGCCCGCCTCGCCCGCTCCCGCTCCGGCCGCTCCCGCTCCCGCTCCCGCTCCGGTGTCCGCGGCCGAGCCGCTGCCGACGCACGAAGCCGCCCCCGCGCCGACCGGTACCGACCCGCGCCTCCTCGGCCGACCGGTGCCGTCCGCGGAGCCGGCCCCGCCCGCGGAGCCGGCGTTCGAGCCGGCCTCCGGTCCGGCCACCACCGCGCCCGTCGCCCGGACCACCCCGGTCCGCAGTGACAGCGACGACCTGCTCGCCATCCTCCGCTCCCCGGAGGCGCACGCCGTCCGCACCGCCCCGCGGATCCGGCTGCTCGGCCCGGTCGACGTGGCCGGCGCGGCCGGCACCGCCGAACCGGCCGCCCTGCCCCGGCTCACCGAACTCGCCACCTACCTCGCGCTGCGCCCCGGCGCCGACCACAACGCCCTCGACCACGACCTCCACCCCGGCGCCGCCCACCTCGACCCGCACCCCACGGCCGCCGACGGGAAGAGCCCGCTCCCGGCCAAACTCGCCGACCTGGCAGCCTGGTTCGGCAGCTCGGCCGAGGGCCGGGCGTTCCTGCCCACCGACACCCCCGACGGCTACACCTTCGCCCCGACCGTCACCTGCGACTGGGACGAGTTCCGCGGCCTCTACCGCCGCGGCATGCGCAGCACCAGCGCCACCGCCGACGCCGCCCTCGCCCACGCCCTCGCCCTGGTCCGCGGCGCCCCGTTCGCCGAGGCTCCGCCCGCCGCCTACGGGTGGGCCGAGGCCGAACGGCAGGACATGATCGCCGCGATCGTCGACACCGCCCACGAACTCGCCGCCCGCCGCCTCCAGTACGGCGACCACCGCAGCGCCGAGGCCGCCGTCTTCCGCGGCCTCGCCGTAGCCCCGGACGTCGAACTCCTCCACCGGGACCTCTTCTACGCCTACGCCTCCGCCGGCGCCCGTGACCAACTGCTGCGCGCCGTCAACCGCCTGGACGCCCTGAGCCGCCGCACCGGCCGCGACCTCGACGCCGACACCGTCGCCCTGCTCCGCGACCTCCTGTCCGGCACCTGAGAGCGGGGGCGGGCTGTAGGGTCCGCGAGTTGATGCGCAATGTCGACGCTCGATGCGCACTGGATGCGCAATTCCGTGGGTCGGTGCGCAATGGTTGCGGACCGTAACTGTCGATTGTCGACGTCTTGTGGTCCGGCCAGGCGGGGTGGGTGCGTGGCTCCGTACGGTGCTTGGCATGGCCGTACGGAGCGCGGGCGATCCCCGCAGTCGAAGCAGGGTGCCGACGGCATCGGTCCGGTACGAGGACGAGTCGGTACGCGAAGTACCTTTCTCTCAGCTGCGGTTGGCTGACTTCGTGGTTTCGGTGTCGTGGCGTCGGGTGCGTTCGGTACACGGGCAGGCTCACTATTCGGGGAGTTACGCCTGCGCGACGACGGGCGGGCATGTTGTCTACGAGAGCCGTCTTGAACTGGCGCGATTGCTGCTCGCTGATTTCGACCCCTCGGTACGGGGGATCTTCGCCCAGCCCTGTTGGCTGGCTGCTCGGGTCGGGGCCCGGGTGCGGAGACACGTGCCGGATTTCCTCTTGGTGATGAGATCGGGCACGGTCCGGGTGGTCAACGTCAAACCCGCGGAGCGTCTCACGGACCCGGAGGTCGCCGAGGCCCTTGCCTGGCCGGGCGAGTTGGTCGAAGGGCATGGCTGGGAGTACGAGATCTGGTCCGGTGCGGACCGGGTGGTGCTGGAGAACGTGCGGTTCCTGGCGGCCTACCGGCGCCCCGGTGTCGTTCCCAAGGCTGCCGTCGAGCGGGCCTGGCAGGAAATCGAGGACGGCGATCAGTTGGCAGTCGCCGAGCGACATCTGGCCGCCGGACGGCCCGTCCACGAGGCCCGTCCGGCGGTGATGGCGTTGCTTTGGTCCGGACGGCTGACCACTGATCTGTCCCGTCCACTCTCGGGCGAGTCGGTGCTGCGGAGGTCCGCGTGAGTGCCTGGACGACGACCCTTCGGCCCGGACTCCGGCTGAGTTTCGACGGAGAGCAGTTCACCGTCGCCGAGATTGAAGGCCGCCGGATCTTGTTGCAACAGGCTCCGGCAACCGGAACTCCGAGGTGGCGTCAGGTCGATATCTCCGTCCTGCTCGCACACCCGACCATGCAAGTCCTGGTGGATACGCCGGAGGACGAGACAGCCGCGGCCGCAGTGCTCGGCAGCTTGGAGGACGCCGAAGACGACGCTCTGACGGCCCGGGTCCGGCACGTTCAGGAGGTCTGCACCGGATACAAGCTCGGGTCCGCTGAGCTGGCCTTGGATGGTGAGCCTCGCCCGGACTAGCACCCGGGGTACCGTTGATGCACAGATATGCGGCGAAGGCAGCAGAGCTGGGGGTCGATCCGGCAACGGTCAGACGATGGGTTGCACGGGTCAAACGGTTCGGGCCGGCCGGGCTAGTGAGCGAGCGGCCTGCCCGGAACGTGCTGGACCGGGTGGACCAGCGCTGGGTGGATACCGCGCGGGCCGTGCTGAAGGGACATGTGAAGTCCAGCAGGCCGGTGCGGAATCTGATCCTGACCGAGATCGAGGAGCGTCTGGCCGAGCTCCATGGCCGTGACACCGTCCCGATCCCGGCCCGTACGACGGGTTACGAACTGCTGAGGGAGCTGGCCAAGGGCACGAACGCGTTCGAGGGCAGCACGAAGGGAAAGCGGTCGATCGCGAACCGTCCGCAGGGCGTCTACCGTCGGCTGCGGGCCACAAGGCCGGGCGAGTACGTGGTGCTGGACACCAACCGACTGGACGTGTTCGCGATGGAACCGGTGACCTGCCGATGGGTGCAGTGCGAACTCACCGTCGCCATGGACCTCTACAGCAGGGTCATCACCGGGCTTCGGCTCACCCCGGTGTCGACGAAGTCGGTGGATGTCGCCGGGGTGCTGTTCGAGACAGTCAGACCGCGCGAGGTCCCGGCGGACGGTGGTGAGCCGCTGCCGTACTGCGGGCTTCCGTCCACGGTGGTGGTGGACGCCGAGAAGCTGGTCGACCGGGACGGTCACCCACTGCTGCCGTCCGTAGCCGCCGAGACGATCATCTTCGACCACGGCAAGATCTACGTGTCGAACCACATCCAGAGCGTCTGCGCGAAGCTGGACATCTCGCTGCAACCAGCCCGTCCCTACACGCCAACCGACAAGCCGGTCGAGCGCTGGTTCAAAACCCTGGGCGAGGGGCTGCTGGCTGCTCTGCCCGGCTACAAGGGCTCCGACGTGCACAGCCGCGGTGAGAAGGTGGAAGAACAGGCATTCTTCTTCCTCCACGAACTCGAGGCGATCATCCGCGAGTGGATCACCCAGATCTATCACCGGCGGCACCACCGAGGACTCCGTGTTCCAGAGGTCCCCGGACTGAAGCTGAGCCCGCTGGAGATGTTCGAACACGGCGTCACACGAGCCGGGACGCTCACGATCCCGGCCCGACCCCACCTGGCGCTGGAGTTCCTGGAGGAGACCTGGACGACCGTCCAGCACTACGGGGTCGAGATCGAGGGCCTGCGCTACAACGGCGATGCCCTCAACGACTACCGCAACCAGATGAGTCCGCACCGAGGGGTGGACGCTGGCAAGTGGCCGATCGCCGTGGACCGCGGCGACATCACCAAGGTCTACTTCCAGGACCCCAAGAACCGCCAGTGGCACCCGCTGAAGTGGGAACATGCCGACGCGCTGAACGGCCCGGTGAGCCATGAGGCGATGGTCTATGCCCGTCAGCTCGCGGCCAGGACACACCGGTTTCCCGACACCAAGCGCGCCCTGATCGAGCTACTCGAGTGGTGGGGTGCGGGACTGACGGTGGACCGGGTCGAGCGGCGCATGGCAGTGCGGCTCTCCCAGGAACGGCTGCGGCTGGTCGGGCAGGACGACGCGCCCCAGTCCGAGAGTGACCAGGTCGCCGAGCTTCCGTCCGTCCGCCGTATCGCTGCCCTCACCGGGCCGCCGGACGGCCAGGCCGACAGCCGCAGCCAGCCCGACCTCCAGCTGATGCAGCCCGCTGACGCTGATCTGGGCGGAGATGACGACGAGGAAGACGAGTGCGACGCCGCCTTCCCCGGCGAGAACGACATGTCTGCCGTCCTTGACGAGGACGACTTCTACTCCGATACCTGGGAGACCAGTTGAGCGCGGGGACCGGCGAGGAGCCGTTCGAGGGTGATGAGCGACAGTACTCCCCGACCCGGCTTGAGGGATGGTTGCAGGAAGTCAACGGGCCGGATCGAGTGCAGCCCATGCAGTTGACCCGTGCTCAGCTCGTGGACCTGTCACCACGAGAGCTGCTGAGGCACAACGACCGACGGGAGGTCTGGCACGCCAACATTGGCCCGATCCACACGCCTCAGCTGCTGGCCTTGCACGCGGACCTGGGGGAGATCGTGGAGTCGAACCGGCAGGACGGTGACAAGACCAAGCCGGCCGCGTTGGTGGACGCCTATCCGGGACTGGGCAAGAGCACGGCGGTGCGCGACTACGCGCGCTCGCTCCACCGCAAGCAGATCGCCCTGCGCGGGGAGACCACACCCAGCGGACACCGCCGGATCCCAGTGATCTACATCGCGCTCACCGGGAACACGCAGATCCGCGGCCTGAACGCGGCAATCTGCCGCTTCTACCGGCTCCCGGTGTCCGGCAACGCCGATACGCTCGCCGAGCGGGCCGTAGACGCGGTGCTGAGCATGAGGACCGTCGCGATCGTCATCGACGACGTCCACTTCCTGGCCGGCTCGCGCAGCAACGCAATCCGGATGGCCAACCAGCTGAAATACCTGGCCAACGTCTTCCCAGTCACGCTGATCTACGTCGGGGTGGGGGTGCAGCAGCGCGGACTGCTGCGTGAGGGCTTCCTGCCACAGGACGCGCCGCTGGCCCAGTTCGGGCGCCGCACCACTCCGCTGACACTGCTGCCGTTCCAGGTCGAGGACGAGGCCGGGCGCCGGGAGTGGCGCACACTGCTGAAGACGATCGAGCGCATGCTGGTGCTGGCGGAGAAGTATCCCGGGATGCTCGCCGACGACCTGTCTGACTACCTCTACTCCCGCTCCACCGGGCACTTTGCCTCGCTGATGGCGCTGATCAACCGAGGCTGTCTGCGAGCGATCCGAACTGGCCGCGAGCGTCTGGACGTTGAGCTGATGGACCAGGTCAAGAACGACGCGGCCGCCGAGGAGGCCCGCCGGGAGCTGGCCGCGGCGATCGAGGCGGGACTGCTGACCACCCGACCCGGCGTCCGGACCGGACAGCGCAGGCGGTCAGCGTGAGCGCGTGGACCGAGAGTCGGCTCCCGATCTTCCTCGCGCCGCAGCCGGGCGAGGCACTGGAGAGCTGGATCGCCGCCTACGCTCGGCGATTGCGCACCACCAGCGACGGCTTCCTGGACCACATCGGGCTGCCGCGGACCAAGGCTGCCTCGCTCACAATCCGGATGTTCGCCCACGAGGCCGAGGCAATCGGGAGAGCCACCGGGTTGCCGCGGCGGGAACTGGAGTCCATGACGCTGGAGCCCTACGACGGCCTGGCGGTCACGCTGGTAAACGACCGCCGCCGCATGGCCCTGGCCCCTGCCTGGCGTTTCGGCGGGGCCCGGCCGCGCTACTGCCCAGCCTGCCTGCACGCCAGCGGTGGCCGCGGTCCGATCGCCTGGTGCCTGCCCTGGGCGTTCGCCTGTCCGCGTCACCAGGTACTGCTGGTGGATTCCTGTCCAGCGTGCGGGCGTTCCCCCAAGCCCTGGCGGGAGCGCCGGCTCGGCCCCGGCCCGAGTTCCTGCACCCGCGATAACCCGGAACTGCTCGCGCGCTCCGCCCTCCGCCGGGTGGCCTGCGGCGCCGACCTCACTGTCACCCCGGCCGTTCCGCTGCCCGCCGACGGGTTGGTCCTGACTGCGCATCATCACTTAACCGTTCTCCTGGCCAGTGTCCCGGCACAGCGGCCCGCTGCTGCTACCGAGCTGAGACAGCTCTATGCGCTCGCCCGGCGTGCGGTCCGCGGCCTGCACAGCATCCCCGACCAGGCGCCGCCCGTCGCGCACGCGGTCCTCGCCGAATGCGGTGGCACCCTACCCGCTCTCACTCGCGACAGCAGTCCCCACGACGCTCACAACGCGGCCCTGGGCGCCGCGATCGCGCGTATCGCCCTCCACCCCGGCCACCGCGACCACGAGGCCATCTTCGACTGGATCCTTGCTGCCGACCGCACCCTGCTGACCCCGCGCCAGAAGACGAACATCGGCTCGCTGGCAGCACGCTGGACTCGCACTGCACCGGGGCTGGTCCCACGTGTCCTGGCCCAGCTCGATGTCCAGGCCGACCTGCACGCCCGCCTCCGGTACGGCAGCGCCAGCCCGACCCCGCGCTGGCCGAACCGGAGCGCTGAGGAAATTCGCCGCCGCGCCGCCATGGTCCCAGCGTTACTCTGGCCGGGCTGGACGATGCGCCTGCTGCCCGTCACCCCAACCGCCGAGCAGTCGCAGAACAGAGTGCGAATCGCCGCATTCCGCCGCGGCTGCGCGAGCTTCCTTCTGCTGACCGGCGGCCCTCCCGAGCTCAACTTCGAACGCGTCGGCCCGCTTCTGGGCAATCACCGCATCCACACCGACCGAGATGCCGTCGAACGCCGCCATTACCAGGGCCGCGACCACACCCCACTCGCCTCCGCGCTGGCGCAACTCGCTTACGCCCTCGACGAGCACGGCTCCCCAATCGACTACGCCCGCCGACGTGCTCTGTTCACCCCGGACACCGTCACCGTCGACCTCGACGCCTACACCCGCCTACGAACCCAGCACAACTGGAGCTCTGGCGGCTCCGACCGCACGTCCGTCATGCGCTGGTACATCCTTGCCTTGCTCACCGGGGAGGACCGCCGAAGCCCCGAAGACCAGCGCCGCCCCTACACCGCGCGCATCCGGGAATTCCGCTTCCAAGCCCCGCGCGAGCTGCGGTTCTTCCTGCGCGAGCAGGCCCAGCACCACCTCACCCGGCACGCCATCAGCGAACCCGTCACCTGGGAACCACCCGACGAGTGGGTCAGCGACCTCCGCGGGCCCGGTGCCTCCCCCTCGGCCATCGACCCCGAGACCTTCCAACACCTGCTCGCCACCACCGAATCCGTACACGCGATCGCCCAGAACCTGAATCTGACCCCCGAGCACGTGCGGCTCCACTGCGAAGCCACTGACACCGGCCTGCCCCCGAGGCCAGCCAACGGCAAACCGCTGGCCGACTGTCGCACTGGCCTGCTCGCCCCCGAACAACTTCACGACCTGTACGAGAACCAGCAGCTCTCGCTGAGCCATATTGCCCATCTGGCATCCTGCAGCCCCGCGATCGTCCGCCGGCTCCTCCAGCACGACGGCGTCCTACTGCGCTCCCGCCCGACCGTCACCCGCGACTGGCTCCACCACGAATACATCGAGAAACGACGGAGCATCATGGCGCTCGTCCGTGAAGCCGGCATCTCCCATCTCCGCCTGACCCAGTTGGCCAAGCAATGGGGGATCCTCCTGCGCGCCCCCGGCCACTACAGCACCCTCGGCACCCTCATGGCCGTGCTGCCTCAGCCGCCCAGCCCGGCCCTCCAAGCCGTCGCCAACGGCACCGGAGCCTTCCGGCGCCTGAAACTCATCGTCTCCGTCCCCGGATACCAGAGCTTCGCCGCAGCTGCCCGCGACCTCTACGATGGCAACGACACCGCACTGCGGCAGCGCGTGCTCTACATCGAACGGAGCGTCGGCTTCCCGATCTATCACCGCGCCACCCCGCTGACCGCCACCGAACGCGGCCAGGCTCTTATCGACGAGGCCCGCCACCTCCTGAGAGCCGCCAGCGAGGCCGGCCCCGCAGATCGTCTCCAGTGACTGCCCCTGGCCCGAACCCGACTCGCAGCGCCGATGCGGAGCTGCAGGCCTTGGCTAGCAGCTTGGCGAACAGATGGATGAGAGTGCCCACGTCACACAGAAGCGTTTGGCCAGTGATCAACTTCTGCTCAGCAAACTAACCGACGCAACTACCCGCAAGCACTCATCTGGCAGGTCATCAGCTCCCGTCTACCAGTTTCGACGCGGGCGGTCGCTGCATGGCGCGGCGCAGGTTGCTTTGGTGCGCCGGAGCTGCGATCTCGCCGCGGAACCGGTCGGCGTAGCGCAAGGAGGCCTCGTAGGCATCGGCGTAGTCGTCGTCAGCCACGCCCTGAGTGCTGCTGGCCGACAATGCGGTCAGGGTGTCGGTGCCGAACAGCAAGCGCACGTCGATGGTGAAGGCCGCGAGTGCGGAGTCCTGCGGATACCGAAGGCGGCGCGCGTAGGTTACAACCAGCAGCCGAACCGTTGCGGCCCAGGTCGACGTGCCGTCAGCAAGGCCGTAGCGCGCCCCACTGGTCCAGCTGAGTACGCGGACCTCAGGACTGGAGATCAACTCGAAGTAGTCCTCCCAGTCAAGGAAGACCCCTTCGTGGTCATCGAAGTCGATGGTCGCAGCACTGAACTGCCCAGAGGCGACCTGCGAGACGACGAACTGGTGCAACCAAGCAGCTGTGGTGGGGGCGGTCACCTTGGCATTGAGATCCGTGTCGTCGGCAGCCACGGTGGAGGTGGTCGAGAACTTCTCCAAGACCTTGTTCAGGTCGTTGAAGTAGGCGATCTCGGCGCCGGCTTCGCCAGCCTCCCGCTGAAGATCGGGGAAGAGCTTGCCATCTGGTCCGAAGTCGTTGCTGTTGAGACTGATGAAGTGCACCGGCTCGGTTCCTTGGCTCGCCTGCTCCACCACGGTCATCCAGATGGCCGCGTCTCGGCTGCCGATCGCGCTCTTGCCGCTCGCGCGTGCCGGGCGCAACCGGTACGCCTCGCGCCGAAGGCCTTCGCGTGCGGCGTCGAGCGTCAGTGGCAAGACGATCAGAGCGCTTCTGTACCGCTTCTCCCACTCCTCCACATGCTGTTCGGGCCTGGCCGCTGCGGGCCAGCGCGGGATGCCATCCTCGCTTGTGAACTGCAAGGCCCACAGCGCGTCGTACGATGAGCTGGCCGCGTCGAGGGCGGAGCGATACTCCCGTTCGCGCTGCGCGAGCAGTTCATAGAGCACCACTTCGGGGATGGCCACCTGCACTCCACCACTACGGAGCGCCGCGAACACTTCCCAGAGCGGGCTCCTGGGTCCCTGTTTCGTGACTGCCGAGGTGTCGAGAATGATCATTCGGTTGCTTCGGTTTCCTTGCTCGGTGAAGTCCAGCACGACGTCGGCGCGTGAACCGCTCAGGGCCTCGGGATGTTGCCGTCCTGCAGCAGTTGGACCGGGCCGCTGAGCGGTCGGTACCACAGTTGATCCACGATCCCGGCGTGCAGGTCCAGAACGGGCTTCACCGCTGCGAGGACCGTGTTTCCGTGGTTCGTCAGCCAGACGGTACCGTTCCGGCTGCCTGGACGAGGATGTTGGTCGAGAAGAAGCATTACCGGGTAGCCGGCGTCCTTGGCGTTCTTAAGCTGCTTGGTCAGCTTCTTCTCCAGAGCTCCGCCGATGCCCTGGGCGATCTGCGTGTCGAGGCGAGCATTCCCGGTTATGTTCGCAATGCTGATCAGGTCGACCCCGACGGGACCTGGGACGATCTGCGTGGAGGTGAAGCCGTCGTCGCCGAACTTCGATTGGCCGGAGGCTGCCGCTTCGCGGCTCAGCTGGATGACCGATCTGTAGTAGGCGTCGATCGTTGCCCGTCCCAGCGCCCGATCCTGCGGTTGGAATGAGACCACCAGCGCGCACCCGAATTCATGGGCAACGGCTTCCAGGTCCCCCGTCAGCTTCTTGACGGCCTCGTCCGCTGCGGGGATCAACCGGTTGTCCTGAGAGAGGAGGCAGTGGTCGACAGCCCAGTCGATGCCGTCGACCACGAGGATTCCATCCACAGTCAGGGGATGGCCTGGGTCGCGGTCAGGGTGTCCAGCTAGGGTTACCTCGTGGCCACGCGCGACGAGGCCATCGACAAGGGCCTGCAACGCCTCATCCTCATGGTCGAACTTGTCCTGCGTCACGGCTGAACGCCTCCCTAGCCTGCATGTGCCGACAGCCACCCGCTGCCGCAGCTCGCATGCTGCCTGGGCGCAGACACTACTCCGTTTAGGGCAGTTGGGTCTGACTTGCCGTCATCTGGCTCGGCAGCGCCTGGGTAGGCTCCGGGGCAGGGGCCTGGAAGATGCCTTCACCCGTCCAGTCCGGCCGTTGGGGTCCTTCGTACGTTGCCCCGGCGAGGTCTTCCCCTGTACAGGGTGCTTGATGCAGTGTTCGGTGACGGCTCGAAGCTCGTCCGGGTGCTTTCCCACCTGGAGGCCAGCGATTACGACGCGGGGTGACTCGATCGTCGGTGAGGAACACTCCCACATCGAGCTTTCGTCAGGGCGCTACATGGTGAGGGCAGCCTACGGCGAGATCCCTGGCGAGGCGTCTCTGATCCTCGGCAGGCTCACCTTGGAGGGCAAAGCCAACCGACGTTCGCATCCGAGTCTGGTGGCGTTGCGTAGTCAGCCATGCCAACCTTCCCTGCTTGGGGAGTCAGCGATTGCGCAGTATCCACCGACCCAGCCAGTGCTCACACCGTTCGGATTCCGACGTTTCCGCAGGAACCAGTGCGCATCGAGTCGCGGAACCTACACGGGCCGAAGGGTCCAGGGTCACTGCGGTCCTCCGCGCCCGGACGGTCCGTGCCGTCCGTGCCGTCCGGGCCGTCCGTGCCGTCCGGGCCGTCCGGGCCGTCCGTGCCGTCCGGGCCGTCCGTGCCGTCCGGGGCAGGACGGTACGGAGCCCGCCCACGCTCAAGGGGCGGGCTCACTCCGTGCGGCGGGCGCGGCCGTGGCGGGCCGGACCGCCAGGACGACCGCCGTTCCGGCCACGGGACGGTCCTCGTGCATGGTGATCACCTGGCCGGGCCGAAGGTGCGTCCACCGCGAGGGGTCGAGCGGGGCGAGCCGCACCGAGGACCGTCCGCCCGGCTCCAGGAGGGGCGAGAACTCCACCCAGAGCCGGGCGATGTCGAGGGCCGCCCCGCCGGTCGCGGTTCGATGCCCGATGTCCCACATCGGTCGCATGACGCCGGCTCCGGGGATCGGGGTCTGCCGGCGGGCTTCGGCGGCCGGGGGGAGAGTGAGTTCGGCCCGGATGATCCCGTGGCGGGCTTCGTAGCACCGCCAGTGGCACCAGGCCGCGCTCCGCTCCAGCCGCAGCTGCTCGGCGGCCCTGGCCAGGGTCTCCCAGAAGCCGAGGGGAAGCGGGCGTACGTCGCCGAGCTCCTCCAGGAGTTCGAGGGCCACCTCCCACTCGTCCTGGGTGAGGTACTCCCAGACGTCGTTCACCGTGATGCTGTTCTCGGTGGCGATCTCCTCGGGGACGAGCAGGCAGGCGGCTTCCAACAGCTCGGGTACGTTCATGCCCCGATTCTGGATCACGGCCTCCCGGCGCCGGTCACCCCCGGTCCAGCTGCTCGTGGACGCACTGCGTGTACTGCTGGAAGCTGTCGGGCCGGTGGCACGCCCGGGTGTGGTCGGCGTACCAGACCAGCAGGGCGGCGGCCAGGAGGGACAGCACGATCGTGAGCGCCGACGTCACCAGGCCGGCCACGGCCCTGCCCCGGCCGGCGCCGGTCCGCCCGGCCGTCCGCAGGGCGACGACGCCCAAGGCCGGCCCGACTACTCCGAGCTGCGGGAGAACGGGCTCCCCCGATCGGGGGAGGTCGGCACGGGCCGTTCCGGACATACTGCCGACCATGATCATGGGAATTCGGCCGCTGTTGCGCGGCTCCACGTATGCGGGTGCGCTGTTCGCCTGGTGCGGGGCCCTGGCGAGCCTGCCGCTGCTGCCCTTCGCGATGATTCCGGCGGTGGTGTGGGGCTCCGGCCCCTACGGTGTGCGGGTCGCCCTGGTCCTGCTGGTCTGGGCCGTGCTGGTCGGCCTGCTCGGCCTGGCCCGCACCACGCGCCGGGTGCTGGTGGTGGGCGCCCGCCGCCTGCTGGGGGTGCCGCTGCCGGATCCGGTGGCCCGCCGGCGGCCCGCGGGCCCGCCCGCGGCCGGGCCGGCTCCCGCCACGCCGGCGCCGGTCGTGCCGTCCGGGGCCGACCACTGGCGGACTCCGCTCTGGCTGCTGCTGCACGTGGCGCTCGGCTGGGCGGGCGGGATGACGAGCGGCCTGCTCGTCATCATGGGCGTCACCCTGCCCGGGGGCTGGCTCGATTCCCAGGCGCGGCTGAGCCTGTTCGGCTGGTCGATGCGGGCCGACGACGGCTGGTCCGGGTGGGCGATGGCGCTCGGTTGCCTGCTGCTGGCAGCGGTGGTGTGCGCCGCGGTGACCGGCATCCTGCGGTGGTCGGCGCCCGGGCTGCTGGGTCCGTCCTCGGCGGAGCGGCTCGCGCTGGCGGCCGAGCGGGAGCTGGCGCTGGCCGAACGCAACCGGCTGGCCCACGAGTTGCACGACTCGATCGGCCACACCCTGACGGCGGCGACGATCCAGGCCGCGGTGGCGGGCGAGGTGCTCTCCGCCGACCCGGTGGCGGCGCGGGCCGCGATGCGCAGCATCGAGGAGTCGACCAGGGCCGCACTGGAGGACTTGGACTACGTGCTGGGCGTGCTGCGCGAGGAGAAGGCGGGGACGGCGCCGACCCGGACCCTCGCCGATCTGCCCGAGCTGTTCGACCGGCTGCGGCACGCGGGCGCGGTGGTGGAGCCCGTCCTGTCGGGAGAGTTGGCGCAGGTACAGGGGACGGTCTCGCGGGCGGCGTACCGGATCCTCCAGGAGGGGCTGACGAACGCGCTGCGGCACGGGTCGGGCGGTCCGGTCGAGGTCCGGGTGGCGGCCGCGCCGGACGGACTGGAGCTCACCGTCGTCAACACCGTCGTCAACCGGACCGCGCCGCCGGCCGGCGCCGGCAAGGGCCGGAGCGCCTTCCCGACCTCCGGGCACGGCCTGACCGGGCTGGCCGAACGCGTGCGGCTGCTGCACGGTGAGATCGAGGCCGGCCCGGAGGGGCCGCAGCACTGGCGGCTGGCGGTCCGGCTGCCGCTACGCTTGCCGGCATGATCGGCTCCGACGCGGGCCCGGCCGTCGGCGCCGGCCCCGCCACCACCGACCACGCGCCGGTCGACTCCGCGACTGTCGGTGCCCCGGCCGGCGGCGCCCCGGCCATTGCTGCCGAGGCGGTCCGTCCCACCGGTGCCGGTGCCGGCGCCGACGGCGCCCCCGTCACCGTCCTGATCGCGGACGACGACGAGGTGACCCGCAGCGGCCTGCGCACGTTGCTCGCCCTGCAACCGGGGATCGCGGTGATCGGCGAGGCCGCCGACGGCGTCGAGGCGGTCGAACAGGCGCGGCTGCTGCGGCCGGACGTGGTCCTGATGGACGTCCGGATGCCGCGCCGCAACGGGATCGAAGCCACCCGGCAGCTGCTGGCCGAGACCGCCGAACCGCCGAAGGTCGTGGTGATCACCACGTTCGAGAACGACGACTACGTCACCGCCGCGCTCGGCGCGGGTGCCAGCGGGTTCGTGCTGAAACGGCTTCCGGTCCGCCGGATCGCGGAGGCGGTGCGGGTGGTGGCGGCGGGGGAGGCGATCCTCTTCCCGGCGGCCCTGCGCCGCATGGTCGCCGCTCGCCCGCTGGACTCCGCCGCGGCGTTGCCGCGGGCGGCGCTGACGGGGCGGGAGGACGAGGTGCTGCGGCTGATGGCCACCGGTCTCTCCAACCCGGAGATCGCGGGGGCGCTCACGGTGAGCATGGAGACGGTCAAGACCCACGTCGGGAACGTGCTGACCAAGCTCGGCGCGCAGAACCGGACCCACGCGGTGGTCATCGCGTACGAGTCCGGCCTGGTGGTGCCGGGGTTCACCGGCTGACGCGCGCCGCCGCGCCTCGCGACGGCGTCAGCCCGCCAGCAGCTCCGCCCGGTGCCCGGCGAAGAACGCGGCGAGCGACGTCGGGGCCCGTCCGAGCAGCCGGTGCGTGAGACCGTCGACCGGCACGTCGAACCAGCCGGCCCGGCGGGCGGGGTCGTTCTCGCCCCAGCCGCGGGCCACCGGCTCGGCCAGCCCCAGGGCGGTGAGGGCCCGGGGCACCTCGTCGTCCGCGACGGGGTGGTGCCGCACCCGGCGGCCGGTGGCCTCGGTGAGCGCGGCCGCCACCTCGGCGTCGGTCACGCCGGGCCCGGTGACGTTCAGGACCGGGGGCCGGTCACCGCCTTCGACGAGCCCGGTGAGCGCGGTGGGGCCGGTGAGCCCGGTGGGCCCGGTGGCTCCGGTGAGGTCGACGGGTCCGTCGGCGGCGAGGACGGCGGCGGCCGCCCGGGCGGTGTCCCCGCGGGAGACGAAGCCGGTCCGGCCGTCGCCCGCGCTGCTGGGCAGGCTGCCGGTGGCGACCGCCCGGTGGGCCAGCCGGGAGTACGTCAGCATCTCGGACCAGACGTTGAACCGCAGCACGGTGTGCGCCACGCCGGAGTCGGCGAGCAGGCGCTCGGTCGCGCCGTGGTCGGCGGCCTCCGCCACGGGGTTGCCGGGCTCGCCGGCCCGGACGACCGAGGTGTACACGAGGTGCTCGACGCCCGCGGTGGCCGCCGCCGTGATCACCGCGGCGTGCAGCCGCAGCCGCCCGGGGGAGCGGTCGGTACTGACCACCAACAGCCGCCGCACCCCGTCCAGTGCCGCCGGCAGCGTGGTGGGGTCGGCGAAGTCGGCGTGCCTGGCGCGGACGTGCGGCACCGTCACCGCGCCGGGGTTGCGGGTGAGTGCGACCACCGCGGCCGGGCCGGCCAGCTCGGCGATCCGGGCCAGCACGAGCCCGCCCAAGCGGCCGGACGCACCGGTGACGGCGAGTGCCGGGTTTGCTGCGGTCATGTGAACTCCTCGGTGGGAAGGGCTTCTTGGGTCGATCATGGTCGAGTGGTCCCGGCCGCCGGAAGAAGGAACAATGATGTCCACTGAGCCCGCCCCCGTCGCCCGGCCGGTCACCGGGCCGGACCGCAGCGAGTGCCCGGCCACCCGGGTGCTGCACCGGCTCGGCGACCGCTGGAGCACGCTGGTGATCTGTCTGCTCGCCGAGCGGCCGCACGGCTTCAACGAACTGGACCGGGCCGTCGCCGGCCTGAGCCGGCGCATCCTCACCCGTACCCTGCGCACCCTGGAGGCCGAGGGCTACCTCAGCCGCACCGCCCTCTCCCGGGCGCCGTACCGGGTCGAGTACGCACTGACCGCCCTCGGGAGCTCGCTCCACGAGGCGGTGCTCGGCCTCGGGGCCTGGGCGGAGCTGCACCGGGACCGACTGGCCGCCGCGGAGCACCCGCCCGTACCCCGGACGGCCGGGGACGCAGCGGCCACCGGCGGCGCCGCGACCGGCTGAGACGGCGCCCGGCGGGCCGGCCGGACCGGTCCGCGACCGTGCGCCGGCTGTTGGTCCGCCCGTGATCGCGCCCCGGCCTGGCTCGGGTGCGCCGGGATCTCGTAGGGTGGCGCAGACGGATGTGGTGGCGGACACCACAGGGCAAGGCAGTCAGACGCCGCTGGACGGCGGGGCGGGGCGGTGACCAGAGATGGCGGAGACGACGGCTGTCCCCGGCAGTCCCGATCCCGTGGCCGACGCCACCCCGCAGGATGCCGTGCCGCCGCACCCGCGCAACCCGTACGAGGAACACGTACCCGGCCCCGCTGCGCTGTACGAACCGTCACTCCCCGTCCCGGGGCCCGGGACCGGAGCCGATTTCGGGACGCCGGACCAGGGGCAGGGACAGGGGCAGGGGCCGGAGTCGGGGCCCGGCGTGGCGCCCTGGCCCGAGCCGGCCACCTCCTCCGCCGTCCCGCCGACGCCACCACCGCCGGTGCCGCAGACCGGATGGACCGTCACCGGCATGTCCGTGCTCGCTCCACCGCCTTCGGCCACGCCGCCGCGGTTCCCCGCTCCCGCTCCGGCCCCCGGTCCCGCTCCGTTCCCCGCTCTGGCCCCCGGTCCCGGCCCGCTTCCGGGCACGACGCCGGCCCACGGCACGCCGCACCCGGCCGGTCCGCCGCTGCCCGCCACGACCCCCGCCCACGGCGTCCCGGTCGGTGCCGCCGCGCCGGGCGGCCTCGGCGCGGCGCCCCGCGGACGCATCCTGGTGGTCGAGGGCGGCTACGGCACCTCCGGCCGCCGCACCTGGGGCCGCGGCGGACCGTCCCAGGCGCCGGTGCTCTCCGCGATGCTCGCCGCCGTCTCCCCGCAGGTCCTGCTCTCGGCCGACGCGGTGGACGCCGTCCACCTCCCCGGTGCCAGCGACCCGCACACCGTGCTCGCCCACCTGCGCGCCGCCGCCCGTCACCCCGGACCGCTGCTCGTCCACCTCGGCGGGCACCTGCTCGCCGACAAGCGCGGCGGCCAACTCCACCTGACCCTGCGCGACTCCAAGCCCGGCAGCGTCCGGCAGGACGGTCTCGCCTGGCAGGCGGTCGCCGGTGAGCTGCGGCACCGGCCCGCCGACTGGCTGACCCTGGTGATCGCGGACCTCAGCGCCGACCAGAACGCCTGGCCGTTCCTCCAGGGCACCGTCTCCCCGCTCACCGACGGCCTCCCGCTCTGGGCGGTGGTCAGCCCCGATCCGGAGCAGGTCGGCACCTTCACCCGCGCCCTGATCGAGGCCCTGCACGGCGGCCGCCCCGGCGCGGACGCCGTCCTCGCGCCGGAGCAGCTGCGCCAGCAGGTGTACTCGGTGCTGCGCCCGGACGTCATCATCCTCGCCACCCACGCGCCGAACCGGCCGATCTTCCGCAACACCGCCCGCCGCACGGACGGCGTGGTGGAGAGCATGTCGTACGACGGCCCGCGCCCGGCCGCCCTGACGCCGCGTCCGGCGCCCGCACGGGACGCCGGGCCGCGTGACGCGGTGCCACGCGAGGCGGTGCCTCGTGACGTCACGCCGCAGGACGCGGCGCCCGCGCGGCGCCCCGCCGTCCTCCTGGACAAGCCCGCCGCGGTGGGGTTCGGGGCGGCCGTGGCGGGTTCGGTACCGGCGCCCGGCGGCGCCCCGGTGGCGGTGCGGGCGTCGGCCGCCGACGGACCGGTGAACCTGTTCAAGCCCGCCGTTCCCCCGACAGCCCCGGCCCCGGCCCGGCCGGTCGACCTGGCGAAGGCCTACGCCTGGCGCCCCACCCCGGAGGGCGCGGTCACCCTCGACAAGCACACCCGTGCTGCCCCTGCCCCGGACGGCGTCACCGCCCCGGACGTTGCTCCGTCGGACGCGGCCCCGGCCGCCGTCGAACCGGCGCCCGCCACGGGTGCCGAGCCCGAGCCCGAGCCCGCCACGCCGGCCGGCGCCGAGCCCGCCGCCCCGGCCGGCACCGAGCCCGCCGCCTCGCAGCCGCGCGCCGACTACCTGGAGGTGATCGGCCGGATCGTCCGCAGTGCCGACGCCGGTGACCACGCGGGCGCCACCGACCTGGCCTTCGCCCTCGAACTGGAGGCGATCGCCGAGCACGGCGCCGTCTCCGAACCGGTGCTCCAGGTCCGTCAGGTCCGCGCCCACGTGAGCCGGCTGGCCGGGAAGACGATCGAGGCGGCGGACATCTACCGCGAGGTCGCGCTGGCCCTGCTCCGTTCCCGTGGCCCGGAGCACCCGGAGACCCAGCAGGCGGCCACCAATGCCGAGGCCTGCTGGCGCGCGATCGCGGACCGCGCCGAGGCGATCCGGATCGCCCCCGAGATCATCGAGCTGCGCGCCCACCTCCCCGGCCCCGACGGCCGCAAGCTCCGGGCCGCCGAACGCCACCTCGCCCACCTCGCCGCCGCGCCCCACCCCGGGGCCTCCTGAGCAACCGTCGGGGGCGGACCGGGCCGGCCCGCCGGCCGGCACCCGCCCGCGTCCGGACACGACGGAGGGGGAAGCCGGGTGGCCCGGCCTCCCCCTCCGTCGTGGGGTGGTGCGCTCAGTGCTTAGCGGCCCGCGAGGGCGTGGACGAACTTGGCGGCGTCGACGGTGCCGAGGCCGCTGGCGAGGTCGTAGCCCTTGGCGGCCTGGTAGCCCGTCACCTTGTCCCAGGAGTTGTCGCCGGTGGTCACGTCGACCAGGCCGCTCCACTGCTGCGGGAGCAGGTTGAGGCCGTAGAGGCGCCAGTTGAGCTGGCCGAGGCGGCGGCCGGCGAGCTGGTCGGCGAGGGCGACGACGCCGGAGAAGATCGGGGTGGCCTCACTGGTGCCGCCGGTGAGGTGCCAGCCCACGGACTTCGGGTCGTACGACTCGTACGTCCAGGCGCCGCCGTCCACGGCGGCGCTCATGCTGATGTCCGGCGTGCCGCGGTGGTTGCCGGTGACGTTCGCCACGCCGGCCTGGTACCAGGGGCGCTCGAAGACGCCGGAGACGCCGCCGCCGCCGGCCCCGTAGTTGTCGTGCCAGACCTTGTCCGGTGCGGTGCGCTTGCCGGTGTCGTCCAGGCTGAGCTGGGTGCCGCCGATGGAGGTGACCAGCGGGTCGCTGGACGGCCAGGAGTTGACCTTGTACGGGTACAGGTCCTCGCCGTTCTCCTGGGCGTCGGTCGCGCCGTTGTCGCCGGAGGCGCTCAGCACGGTGACGTCGTGGGCAGCGGCCTCCTTGAAGGCGTACCGCAGGTCGGTCAGGGACTTGAAGTCGCCCTTGTCGAAGCCGGGGAAGGTGTTCTCGGTGGCGCCGAAGCTCTGCGAGATCACGTCGCCCTTGCCGGCCTTGATGAGGGCCTTCTCGGCGTCCATCATCTCGGGGAGGCCGGTGGTGCCCTCGGTCTCGGCGACGCCGGTCTCGACCAGGACGATGTGCGCGTCCGGGGCGACGGCGTGGGCGTACTCGACGTCGAGGGTGGTCTCACCGGCCCAGCCGGTGTGGTCGGCGTTGGTCGGGTCGAACGGCGGGACGTTGCCCCACTTGACGACCTCGACCTGGGTGTCGGGGATGCCCCACTGCTTGTCGAAGACCTCCAGGTCGTGCTGGATGGTCGGCGAGCCGAACGAGTCGACGATGACGATGGTGCGGCCCTTGCCGGTGATGCCCTCCTTGTACAGGGGGTCCAGGTTGTAGGCCGTCCGGTACTGGAGCGGCGAGTAGCAGTGGATGCCGATCTCGCTGACGCACTGCGAGGTGGGCAGTGGTGCGGTGCGTCCGGTGGCGCTGATGTGCCCGGCGGAGGCGGGGCGGACGTGCACGCCGGCCAGGCTGCCGGAGGCCGTGGCGCTCACGACCGGGACGGAGAGCGTGCCGGCGGTGAGGGCGGTGGCCCCGGCGGCGAGCAGGGCCAGGGCGCGGCGGAGGGTGGCGGGGCTGCCCATGGGACTCCTTGGGACGCAGGGCCCGACCTGGTTCGGTCGGGTCGGTCCGGCCATCCCATCGATTGCCACATGATCATGCCATAGTCATTTCGTACTGCCGGCATGGTCGCGCCAGGCCACCGGAAAAGGTAAAGGCCGTCCCAGGCGAAGGTAACCCACCACCGGGGACGGCGACCTGACGAAACGTCAGGAAGGATCAGCGCGCCCCACCGTTGACGTACAAGGTCTGCCCGCTGACGTACGAGGCGTCCTCGCTGGCCAGGAAGGCGACCACGGAGGCCACCTCCTCCGGCAGACCGACCCTGCGCAGCGGCGTCCGCGCGGCGACCTCCTCCTGGTGGCCCTCGGCGGTGGCGCCGACCCGCTCGGCCGTGGCGGCCGTCATCGGCGTGGCGATGTAGCCCGGCGCGACGGCGTTGACGTTGATGTTGAACGGCCCCAGCTCGATCGCCAGGGTGGCCGTCAGCCCCTGGATGCCGGCCTTGGCGGCGGCGTAGTTGGCCTGGCCCCGGTTGCCGAGGGCCGAGCGCGAGCTGAGCGAGACGATCTTGCCGTACTTCTGCGCCACCATGTACGTCTGCGCGACGTGGCTGCAGTTGTAGGCGCTGGTCAGGTTGACCGTCAGGACGGCGTCCCAGTCGGACTTGGGCATCTTGAAGAACAGGTTGTCCCGGGTGATCCCGGCGTTGTTGACCAGGATGTGCACGCCGCCGAAATCGCCCGCGACCGCGGCGAACACGGCCGCCACCGCGTCGTAGTCGGCCACGTCGCAGCCGTAGGCACGTGCGGTGCCGCCCTTGGCGGTGATCTCCTCGACGGTGCCGGCGGCGCGTTCGGCGGTGAGGTCGACGACGGCGACCGTCGCGCCCTCCTCCGCCAGCCGGCGCGCGGTGGCCGCGCCGATGCCCTGCGCCGCGCCGGTGACGACGGCGACCTTGCCTGCGAAACGAGTCACGGCAACTCCTTCGATTGCTTGAGGAACGGGGGATGGGTCATGGGGGGACGAGTCGAGTGGGGGGCGATCGGGGGAGCGGCGGGTGGGCGGGCGGCGGCGGTGGCCCGCCCGCCGCCCGTCCGGCTGCGCCCGCCGCCCGTCAGACGGATTCCACCAGCACCGCGGTGCCCTGGCCGACGCCGACACACATGGTCGCCAGCCCGCGCCGGGTGCCGTTGCGGCGCATCCGGTGCAGCAGGGTGGTGAGGATGCGGGCGCCCGAGCCGCCCAGCGGGTGGCCGAGGGCGATCGCACCGCCGGTCGGGTTGACCAGCTCCGGGTCGATGCCCAGCCCGTCGACGGAGGCCAGCGCCTGGGCGGCGAACGCCTCGTTCAGCTCCGCCTCCTCCAGCGTGCCGACGGTCCAGCCGACCCGGTCCAGCGCCTTGCGGGTGGCCGGCACCGGGCCGATGCCCATCACGTCCGGGTGGACGCCGGCCGAGGCGCCCGCGACGTACCGGCCGAGCGGCTGGAGGCCGAGATCGCCGAGCGCCTCCTCGCTGACCAGCACCAGTCCGGCCGCGCCGTCGTTCATCGGCGAGGCGTTGCCCGCCGTCACGGTGCCGCCCGCCCGGAACGCGGGCTTCAGCCGGGCCAGCTTCTCCAGGCTGGTGTCCTCGCGGATGCCCTCGTCCTGGCCGACCGTCACGCCGTCCGGCCGCTCGACCGGGATCAGCTCGGCGTCGAAGTGCCCGTCCTTGCGGGCGGCCCCGGCCAGCTGGTGGCTGCGCAGGGCGAAGGCGTCCTGGCGCTCGCGGGTGATCCCGTACCGGCCGGCGACCTCCTCGGCGGTCTCGCCCATGGCGAGGACGCCGTGCAGCTCGGCCATCCGGGGGTTGGTGAGCCGCCAGCCGAGCCGGGTGTCGTAGGTCTCGATCCGGTGCGGCAGCGCCTCGTCGGGGCGGGGCAGCACGAAGGGGGCGCGGGTCATCGACTCGCAGCCGCCGGCCAGCACCACGTCGGCCTCGCCGGAGCCGATCGCCCGGGCGGCCATCGTGACGGCCTCCAGGCCCGAGGCGCAGAGCCGGTTGACGGTGGCGCCGGGGACGCTGTCGGGCAGGCCGGCCAGCAGGACGGCCATCCGGGCGGCGTTGCGGTTGTCCTCGCCGGCCTGGTTGGCGGCGCCCCAGTAGACGTCGTCGATGCGGGCGGGGTCGAGGGCCGGCAGGTCGGCGAGCAGGGCGCGCAGCACGGTGGCCGAGAGGTCGTCGGGGCGGACCGTGGCGAGCGCTCCGCGCAGCCGGCCGATGGGTGTGCGGCGGGCTGCGGCGAAGTAGACAGGACGCACGTCGTCGGGCTCCTTATCGGGACAGCGGGTGGGCGGGACAGCAGAACAGCGGGACAGCGGGTGGGGACAGCGAAACAGCGGAACAGCCGGGCGGCCGGGCGGCAGCGTCAGAAGGCGTTGACGCCGGTGAGCGCCCGCCCGATGAGCAGCTTGTGGATCTGGCTGGTGCCCTCGTAGAGGGTCATCACCCGCGCGTCGCGCAGGTACTTGCCGACCGGGTACTCGTCGATGAACCCGTAGCCGCCGAACACCTGGAGCGCGTTGTTGGCGGCCCGGACGGCGGCCTCGCTCGCGAAGAGCTTGGCGACGGAGGACTCGGTGGCGAACGGCAGGCCGCGGTCGATGTGGTCGGCGACCTTCCAGGTGAGCAGCCGGGCGGCCTCGACGTCCACGGCGATGCCGGCCAGCAGGTCCTGCACCAGCTGGTGCGAGGCGATCGGTTTGCCGAACTGCTCGCGTTCGCCCGCGTACCGGACGGCGGCGTCCAGGCAGGCCCGGGCGATCCCGACGCAGCCGGCCGCGACGGACATCCGGCCCTTGGCGAGCGCGGCCATGGCCACCGTGAACCCCTTGCCGGGCTCGCCGAGCCGGGCGGAGTCGGGCACCCGGACGGCGTCGAGGGAGAGTTCCGCGGTGGCCTGGCCGCGCAGGCCGAGCTTGCCGTGGATCTCGGTGCGGCCGAAGCCGGGCAGGTCGGTGGGGACGAGGAAGGCCGTCACTCCGCGGTGGCCGGGCTCGCCGGTGCGGGCGAAGACCAGGGCGACGTCGGCCCACGTCCCGTTGGTGATGAACATCTTGGTGCCGCTGATCAGCCAGGAGCCGCCGTCCCGGACGGCCCTCGTGGTGAGGTTCGCGGCGTCGGAGCCGGTGCCGGGTTCGGTGAGGGCGAAGCAGCCGAGCGCCTCGCCGGAGGTGAGCCGGGGCAGCCAGTGACGCTTCTGCTCCTCGGTGCCGTAGCCGTTGATCGACTTGGCGACCAGGCCGAGCGAGACCGAGACGATGCCGCGGACGGCGGAGTCGCCCCGGCCCAGCTCCTCCAGGGCCAGGCAGTACGCGAGGTGGTCGCCGCCGCTGCCGCCGTACTCCTCGGGGAGGGTGAGGCCGAGCAGGCCGAGTGCGCCGAGCCTGCCGACGATCGCGCGGTCGACGGACTCGGCGCGGTCCCACGCGGCGGCGTGCGGGGCGATCTCGCGGTCGACGAAGGTGGCGGTGAGGTCGCGGAGGGCGGCCTGTTCCTCGGAGAGCTCCAGGTTCATCGACACCCCTTCGGCCGCGGCCGTTAAACTAGCGCTGCAAGTTTTACGGGGACTGTAGCCCCGACCGGGGCACGCTGGGAAGGGGCACCTGCCAGAATCGGTCCGCACCCACCCGACCGGAGGAACCACGCCGATGGCCCGCCCGCGCACCCCCCTGCTCAGCCGCGAGCGGATCGTCACGGCGGCGCTCCGGCTCATCGACGCCGAGGGGCTGGCCGCGCTCTCCACCCGCCGGCTCGCCTCCGAGCTGTCGGTCAGCGGGCCCTCGCTCTACAACCACTTCGCGACCAAGGACGACCTGCTGGACGCGGTGGTGGACAGCGTGATCGGCGAGGTCGACCTGTCGATGTTCGCGCGCGGCGCCACCGGCCCGGGGCCGGTGGCGGACCCTGAAGCGGTGGCCGGCCCGGCGGCCGCGCCCTGGCCGGAGGCGCTGCGCGACTGGGCCCGCTCCTACCGCGCGGCGCTGGCCGCACACCCCAACATCGTCCCGGTCCTCGCGCAGGGCCCGGGGCGCCGGCCGAACGCCCTGCGGCTGGCCGACGCCGTCTTCGGCTGCCTGGTGGAGGCCGGCTGGCCGCGCGGTCAGGCCACCCGGATCGGTGCGCTGATGCGGTACTTCGTCGCCGGCTCGGCGCTGGCCTCGTTCGCGGCGGGCTTCCCCGAGGACGCCGGGGTGTACGACGCCGCCGACTACCCGCACCTCGGCGAGGCCCACCGGCTGGCCGAGCACCGGAGCGCGATCGACGAGGGCGCCTTCGAGACCGGGCTGGAGGCGCTCCTCGACGGTCTGGCCCTACGCTTCGAGCGCACGGCCCCCGGGCGCGGCCGCGTTCACCAGGGCTCGCGGGCCACGAAGGCCGGCCGGAGCGCCGGGTCCACCGGGTCGTAGTACCGGTGGTAGACCGGGGTCAGCCCGCCCGAGACGGGCGGCACGATCCAGCTCCAGTCGGCGGGCGTGGGCCGGCCGAGCCGCCGCTCCTGGGCGACGTGCTTGAGGAACCGCTCCGACTCGGTGTGGTGGTCGGCCATCGTCACCCCGGCCTCCTGGAACGAGTGCAGCACCGCCACGTTCAGCTCCACCAGCGCCCGGTCGCGCCAGAGCGTGCGGTCGTGGGAGGTGTCCAGGCCGAGCCCCGCGGCGACCGTCGCGAGCATGTCGTACCGGTCGCCGTCGGCGAGGTTGCGGGCACCGATCTCGGTGCCCATGTACCAGCCGTTGAACGGTGCGGTCGGGTAGCGGACACCCCCGATCTCCAGCGTCATGTCGCTGATCGCCGGCACCGCGTACCAGCGCAGGCCCAGCTCGGCGAACCACGCGTGGTCGGGGTGGACGAGCTCGACCTCCAGCGTGCTGTCGTCCGGCAGTTCGTACCACTCGGGGCGCTCGCCGGGCCGCTCCTGGACGAGCAGCGGCAGCACCTCGAACCGCTCCTCGCCGCATTTCCAGCCGAGGTCCCGGGCCCGGGCGGCCAGTTGGGCCCCGGCCGGGTCGCCGGTCCAGCCGCCGTCCGGGCCCGGGTGGCCGGCGTAGCGGACCAGCTGCTGGTTGACGATCCGGGCGGCCGGGCGGCCGGGCCGGTCGGGGGCGAACACCGAGACCACCGGGCGGATCCGGCCGTCGTTGGTGGCCAGCCGCAGGTGCTCGAAGCACTCGGTGGCGATGTCGTCGGCCGACGCCAGGTGCCGCAGGTCGCGGACCACCAGGCTGCGCCAGTACAGCCGGCCGATGCAGCGGGCGGCGTTGCGCCAGGCGAGCCTGGCGCCGTACGCCAGTTCGGCGGGGGTGTGCTCGTAGGTGCCGGTGCGGTCGATCTCGTCCAGGACGGCCCGCAGGCGGGCGGCCGGGTCGCCGGCGGCGGGCTGCTCGCGGTGGTACTGCCGGACGAAGTCGGCGGCCGCGCCCGGGTCGGTGAAGTGATCGCCGCCCGGGCCGCCACCCGGGCCGCCACCCGGGCCGCCACCCGGTCCCGGCGCCGTGTCGTGGGGGGTGAGCGATCCGGTGCCGTGCCCGGTCGGCCGGCCGACCGGGTGGTCGGCGGCGCGGTCGGCGGCGCGGTCCAGCCCGGCAGGCCCGGCAGGTCCGGCAGGTCCGGCTGTCGGCCCGGGACCGGGCTCGGCCGCCGGTGCGGGGTGCGTGGGGTGCGCGGGGTGTGCGGGGTGGGCGTGGGCGTACGGGCAGGCGGTGGCCGGTGCGGCCGTCGGCCTGCGGGCGCTGCGGGTGCGAAGCCGGTTGAAGATCAAGGACTCATCCCTCCTGGCCACCAGGAGTACCGGAGGTGAGCGGCCCGCCGCAGGGAGTGAACGATTCGGCCCCCGGACCGGCGCCGGGGGCGCTAGGGTGCGGGGGCCGAACGGTAGGACGGTAGGACGGTCCGATCAGCCCATGTCCTCCAGGCGGA
This sequence comes from Kitasatospora sp. NBC_01560, assembly GCF_045208415.1. NCBI lineage: Bacteria > Bacillati > Actinomycetota > Actinomycetes > Kitasatosporales > Streptomycetaceae > Kitasatospora > Kitasatospora sp. NBC_01560. Next base: position 7,927,510 of record NZ_CP109364.1, read on the forward strand.
TGCCCTTGGTCTCCTTCATGAACCGTGCCACGAAGAGGACCGACAGCGCCGCGAAGCCCGCGTAGGCCAGGTACGTCGCCGACAGGTTCCAGCGCGCGAGCGACGGGAACGACACGGTGATCGCCCAGTTGGCGATCCACTGCGCCGAGGCGGCGACGGAGAGCGCGGCGGCGCGGATCCGGTTGGGGAACATCTCGCCGAGCATCACCCAGACCACCACGCCCCAGGACATCGCGAAGAACAGCACGAAGGCGTTGGCGGAGATCAGCGCGACGGTGCCCTGGAGGTCCGGGAGGACGACGGCGTCGCCGCTGCCGGTGGCCGAGGAGAACGCCCAGCCGCAGGCGGCCAGCGCGATCGCCATGCCGGCCGAGCCGATCAGGGCGAGCGGCTTGCGGCCGATCCGGTCGACCAGCAGGATCGCGACCACGGTGCCGAGGATGTTGATGACCGAGCCGATGAAGCTGATCAGCAGCGAGTTGCTCTGGTCGATGCCGACCGACTGCCAGAGGATCGACGAGTAGTAGAAGATCACGTTGATGCCGACGAGCTGCTGGAAGACCGAGAGGCCGATGCCGACCCAGACGATCGGCAGCAGGCCGAACCGGCCGCCGAGCAGGTCGCCGAAGCGCGGGCGGTGGTCGGAGGCGATCAGGCCCTGGATCTCGGCGATCCGGGCGTCGGCGTCGGCGGTCCGGCCCTCGACGTCCCCGAGGACGGCGCGGGCCTCGTCCAGCCGGCCGGCCGCGATCAGGTAGCGCGGGGACTCCGGGATCATCGAGGCGAGCACGAAGTAGACGGCGGCGGGCAGCACACAGATGCCCAGCATCCACTGCCAGGCCTCCAGGCCGAGCAGGCGGCCGCGGGTGTCGCCGCCGGCGGCGTCCGCCAGCACCCAGTTGACCAGCTGGGAGATGGCGATGCCGAGGACGATCGCGGCCTGCTGGAAGGAGGCGAGCCGGCCGCGGTAGCGGGTCGGCGCCACCTCGGCGATGTAGGTCGGGGCGATCACCGAGGCGATGCCGATCGCCGCACCGCCGAGGATCCGCCAGCCGGCGAGGTCCCAGGCGGAGAACGGGAGCATCGAGCCGACCGCGCTGACGGCGAAGAGCAGCGCGCCGGCCTTCATGACCTTGATCCGGCCGTACCGGTCGGCGAACCGGCCGGCCAGTGCGGCGCCGAGCGCCGAGCCGAGGAGTGCCGAGGAGACGATCAGGCCGGTCACGCCGTCACCGACGCCGAAGCGGTCCTGGATGCCGGAGACGGCGCCGTTGATCACGGAGCTGTCGTAGCCGAACAGGAAGCCACCGAGGGCCGCGGCGGCGGTGATGAAGACGACGAAGCCGAGGCGGTCGGAGGACGCGACCTCCGCCGCCCCGGGCTCGGCCGGCTTCGTGGACCCCGTCGGCCTCGTGGGCCCGTCGGGCTGCTGGGTGACGCTCACGATCTTGACTCCTGGTACTCAACGCTGAGCTTGGTAGCCGCTTGGTAGCCGAGATCGTAACCCGTCAATGTTCAAGTGTTGTACGTGGGATGCCCTCCATCTACTCTCGCCTATTCGTAAGGTGAAAAATCAAATCGGCTCGGCCAGCGACAGTCCGAACCGTCCCTCGTCGTCCGTCCACCAGTGGCGCAGCCGCAGCCCGGCGGCGGCCAGCTCCTCGGCGACCCGCTCCCGGCGGAACTTCGCCGACACCTCGGTGCGCAGCTCCTCGCCCGCCTCGAAGTGCACCGGCAGGTTCAGCGCCGGGATCTTCACCGTCTGCGAGCGCAGCGAGCGCAGCCGCATCTCGATCCACTCCTGCTGCGGATCCCAGACCGCCACGTGCTCGAAGGCCTCCGGGTCGAAGTCGGCGGCCAGCTCCCGGTTGAGCACGTTGAGCACGTTGAGGTTGAACTCGGCGGTCACCCCGGACGCGTCGTCGTAGGCGGCGACCAGGACGTCGGGGTCCTTGACCAGGTCGGTGCCGAGCAGCAGCGAGTCGCCCGGGTCGAGCGCGCCGCGCAGGCCGCGCAGGAAGGCCGCCCGCTCGGTGGGCAGCAGGTTGCCGAGGGTGCCGCCGAGGAAGGCGACCAGGCGCGGGCCGCCGTCCGGGGGCAGCCCGAGCCGGGCGGTGAAGTCGGCCAGCACGCCGTGCACCGTCAGCCCGGGGTACTCGCCGGCCAGTGCCTTGCCGGCGGCGTCCAGCGCGCTCTCGCTGACGTCCACCGGGACGTAGGTGTGCAGCGTGCCGAGGTCGCGCAGGGCGTCCAGCAGCAGCCTGGTCTTCTCGGAGGAGCCGGAGCCGAGCTCGACCAGGGTGCGGGCCCCGGTGGCGGCGGCGATCTCGCCGGCCCGGGCGGTCAGGATGGCCCGCTCGGCGCGGGTCGGGTAGTACTCCGGGAGCCGGGTGATCTCCTCGAACAGCTCGCTGCCCCGGGCGTCGTAGAACCACTTCGGCGGCAGCCACTTCGGTTCGGCGGTCAGGCCGTGCTGCACGTCGTGCCGCAGTGCGGTGCTGAAGTGGTCGGAGGGCAGGAGCCGGGTGAGATCAAAGGTGCTCATGACAGATGGGTCCTCTGTTCAGGAAGTGAAGAAAAGCCCGGACAGGAATGCAAGGAGGCAGGCCGGGGGCGCGGGCCCCGGGCCGGTGGCTTCGGAGGCTTCGGTGGCCTCGGGGGCGTCGGGGCTCAGAGTGGAGTGACGGTGATGCCGTCCGGTCCGGCCAGCAGCAGCGAGCGGTCCGGGACGGCCGTCCAGTCCGGGTGGTCGTCGTACGGCTCCGAGGCCACCACCACCCCGCGGCCCGGCAGGGACCGGTGGTGCAGGGTGTCGCCCCAGGCCGTCGCCGCCAGGGCGCGGCCGTCGGTGAGCAGCAGGTTGAACCGTCCGGTGGTGTGCCCGGCCGCATCGGCGACCGTGCCGGCCAGCGCCTCGCCGAGGCCGGCCCCCGCGCGGAGCCGGTGCTGCACCAGGCCCCAGAGCAGTGCCGAGTCGGTCCGGGCCACGAGCTCCAGCAGCTCGGCCGGCGGCAGCAGCCCGGCCAGCGCGTCCAGCCTCTCCGGCCAGCCGGCCAGCGCGCCGTTGTGGCTGAACAGCCAGCCGCCGGCGGCGAACGGCGCGGCGGCCTCCTCGCCCGCAGCACAGCCCTCGGTGGCCGAGCGGACGGCCGCCACCAGCGCCCGGGTGCGGATCACCCGGGCGAGATCGGCGAAGGACGCGTCGGCCCAGATCGGCCCGGCCCGCCGGTACCGGGCCGGCACCTCGTCGCCGTCCGCGTACCAGCCGAGCCCGAAGCCGTCCGCGTTGACCGTGCCGTACTGCTGCATCCGGGGCGTCCAGGACTGCCGGTGCAGCCCGGACGGCGGCTCCACCAGCAGCTCCCGGGGCGCCAACGGCTCGCCCAGATAGGCGAGATGCCGGCACATCAGTCGTGCTCCGGATCGGCGGCGGTGCGGAACCCGGCGAAGATCTGCCGCCGGATCGGATAGTCCCAGTTGCGGAAGGTGCCCCGGCAGGCGACGGGTGCGACGGCGAAGCAGCCGCCGCGCAGCACCTTGTACTCGGGCCCGAAGAAGACCTCCGAGTACTCCCGGTACGGCCAGGCCCGGAAGCCGGGGTACGAACGGAAGTCGCTCGCCGTCCACTCCCACACGTCACCCATCAACTGGCGTACCCCGTAAGGGGACTCGCCGCCGGGGTAACTGCCGGCCGGGGCCGGGCGCAGGTGGCGCTGGCCGAGGTTGGCGTGCTCGGGCCCGGGTGCGGCGTCGCCCCACGGGTAGCGGCGGGAGCGGCCGGAGGCCGGGTCGTGCCGGGCGGCCTTCTCCCACTCCGCCTCGGTCGGCAGCCGCCGCCCGGCCCACCGGGCGTAGGCGTCGGCCTCGTACCAGCTGACGTGCAGCACCGGCTCGTCGGCCGGTACGGGCTCCAGCACGCCGAACCGGCGGCGGAGCCACTGGCCGCCCTCGCGCCGCCAGAACAGCGGGGCGGTCAGGCCGGCCCGCTGCCGGTGCTCCCAGCCGTCGGTGGTCCACCAGCGCGGGTCGTCGTACCCGCCGTCGGCGATGAACCGCAGGTAGGCCCCGTTGGTGACCGGCGTGGTGTCCAGCCGGAAGGCCGGCAGCTCGACCTGGTGCGCCGGGCGTTCGTTGTCCAGCGCCCATGGCTCGGTGTCGGTGCCCATGGTGAACGGGCCCGCCGGGACGAGGACGTCGGCGGGCAGCGCGGCGGCGTCCGCCGGGGCCGGCGGTGGCGGGGGAGCGGCGAGGGCGGGCTCACCGCTCCGGAGTTGATGGGTGGCCAGCATCGTTTCGTCGTGCTGCTGTTCGTGCTGGGCGATCATGCCGAAGGCGAATCCGGCGTCCAGCAGCGGGGCGCCCTCCAGTGGGCTGGCGCCCAGCAGGTCGAGCACCCGGCCGCGCACCTCGTGCGCGTACGCGCGGGCCTCGTGCGGCGGCAGCAGCGGCAGACCGGGCCGCTCGGCGCGCGGGTGCTCGAAGGCGTCGTACAGCGTGTCGATCTCGGGATGCATCGGATCCCGGCCGCCGACGTTGCGCAGCAGCCAGAGCTCCTCCTGGTTGCCGATGTGCGCGAGGTCCCAGACCAGGGGCGACATCAGCGGGGAGTGCTGGGCGGTGAGGTCGTGGTCCTCGACGCAGTCGGTGAGCGCGGCGGTGCGGTCACGGGCGGCCAGCAGTTCGGCGGCGATCGTCTCGCGCAGGACCTCCAGCGGCACGGTGTCCAGCGGCGCGGCGGGCGGCGGCGCGGCGGCCGGTGCGGGGGCGCCGGGTGAGGAGGCGGCCGGTGCGGAGGCGGAGCGCGCGGGGGCGCCGGGGGCCCTGGGCCCGGAGGGGCGGGCGCCGGCCGGGCGGGCGTCGTCGATCATGGTGCGGCCTCCTCCGGGGAGTGCGTCGGGTGCCGGAGCGCAGCGCGTCCAGCTGGTCGTCGGCCGGGCAGCGGCCGCGCGCGGGGTAGCGCTCGGCGAACTCGGCGACGGCGGTGCGCAGCCGCCCGGCGCCGGGCAGGCGGCCCAGCGCGGCGTCGGCGGCGGCGAAGCAGGCGAGGGTGGCGCGGCGCAGCTCGGGATCGGCGACCGCGAGGGTGGCGGCACGCCGCCAGGCGTCGCTGCGCGGCGGGCGAGGGCCCTCGGTGCGCTCCAGCGGCTCCAGCGCGGCGAGCGCGGTGTCGGCGGCCACCGGGTCGTCCAGCAGCGCGGTGACCAGCGCGGTGGGCACGATCCAGCCGTCGCCCGGCTGGGCGTCGATCATCCGCAGCTCCAGGTGCCCGTGCGGCCGGACCGGCGGGAAGAGCGTGGTGCGGTGGTAGTCGAGGTCCGCCAGGGTGGGCGGGCGCTCGCCGTCCCCGCGCAGCCAGCCGGCGAAGGTCAGCCCGGCCGGTGCCGTCCACGGCCGGCCGCCGGGGCGGCGGACGCAGAGCACCTCGGCGTCCAGCACGTACCGCGTCCAGGCCTCGCGCGGGTCGCCGTGGTCCGGCGCCGGGGCGAGCGTGCGGGTCGGGTCCATCCGGGACCAGACGGTCTGCCGGGTGGACCGGTGGCCGGTGGGCCTGCCGTCCAGCAGCGGCGAGTTGGCGAAGGCGGCGACCAGCACCGGACCGAGCCGGTGGGTGAGCTGCCAGCGGCGGTCCAGCGCGTGCGGTCCGATCTTCGGGCCGCCTCGCCCGGACTCCAGGCCGGCGTCCACGCAGACCTGGACGGAGGCGGTGCCGGTCATCATGATCCGGCCCCAGGGGCCGGCCGAGTTGAAGAAACGTTCCATCGCCAGGTAGCGGGGGTGGTCCAGCACCATCTGCCGAGGGCGCGCCAGGGGATCGGTGCCGGTGCCGGTGAGTCGCAGACCCTGGGCGGCGAAGGCGGCCCGCAGGGTGGTGAGATCGCGTCGGGTGTCGGCGACGCAGGCCACGAGGCCGTCGGCGGGCGGGGAGCTGAGCTCGACCTGTCCGCCGGGTTCGAGGGTGAGGCGGGCCCCGGAGGGGAGCGACGTGCCGTCCGGCCCGCCGAGGGGCAGTGCGTCCAGTGCGGCGTGCAGCCGCTCCGGTAGGACGGGCTTGCCGGGACATCGGTCGTCGTGGACGAACCACTCGACCTCGACACCGACCAGGCGGGGCGGACCGATCTTGAAACAGACGCCGGCCATGTGGCGGCGGGCGGCCGATTCGGTCAGCGGTGTCACCGCGGTCGGCGGCGGATCGGTGCTCGGTCGGTCGGTCGGGCTGGTCGGGCGAACGGGTATCACCGGACTCACCATCCTCGGGATCACGATTGCGGCCCGGTCTACCCTGCCCAGTCTGCTACGGACCATGCGGAGGCGCTTCGCAAACATCTCGTGAAGACGGGTCCGCGCAGGTCAGGGGTGGTGCAATCGGGTGATCGGGGCCTCTCGGGGGCCTGTGTGGGGCTCGCGTGGGGCCTGTCGGGGGACCGGGCGGGGGCGGCCCGGCGGGCGGCTCGGCCGGGCCGCGCGGCGCCCCGGGCGTCGTTCAGCCGGCCCGGCGCGGCAGCCTCGCCAGCCGCTCCAGCACGGTCACCAGCACCGGCTCCGGCAGTGCGTAGTTGAGCCGCAACGAGCCGTGTCCGCCCGGGCCGAAGTCGGCTCCGTCGGAGGCGTCCAGGCCGCACCGTTCCAGCAGTGCCGCCCGCGCCCCGGCCGGGGGCAGACCGAGTGCGGCGGCGTCCACCCAGAGCAGGTACGAGGCCTCCGGCGCCGACCGGACGGCCTCGCCGAGCAGGCCGGTCAGCCGGTCCCGGGCGCCCGCCAGGTGGGCGAGCAGCGCGTCCAGCCACGGGCCGCCGTGCCGCAACGCCGCCTGCTGGACGACCTGCTCCACCAGCCCGCCCTCCCAGAGGCCGTACCCGGCCATCACCGCGACCAGCCGCTCGCGCAGTGCGGCGTCCGGGACGAGCGCGAAACAGCTCGGGATGCCCGAGGCGTTGAAGGTCTTGCCCACCGAGTTGAGGGTCACGGTCCGTTCCCGGTGCGGGCCCGCCACGGCGACGGCCACCGGGTGCCGCCGGCCGGGGTGGGTGAGGTCGCCGTGCACCTCGTCCGAGACCAGCACGGCGCCGGCGCCCGCCGCGGCCTCGGCGAGCGCCCGGATCTCCGCCTCGTGCCACACCCGCCCGGACGGGTTGTGCGGACTGCTCAGCAGCACCGCCCCGGCCCGGCGCCCCCCGAACGCCGCCACCGGCAGCCGGTACCCCGTGGCGTCCCGGGCCAGCGGCACCTCCTCGTACGGCAGCCCGGCGGCCAGGCAGAGCTGGGCGAAACCGGCCCACTCGGGGGTGGGGAAGAGCACCGGCCCGAGCGGGCGCACCGCCTCCAGCAGCAGCCGGACGGCGGTCCGCGGCCCGAACGGGAGCAGCAGCACCCAGGCCGGGTCCACCACCACCCCGTGCCGCTCCCGGTACCACCGGGCCACCAGCGCCCGACCGGCCGGATCGCACACCGTGTAGCCGTACGCGCGGTGCCGGGCCCGCTGCTCCAGCGCCCCCGCCACGGCGGGCGGCCCGGGCAGGTCCATGTCCGCCAGGCCCATGGGGACGACCCCGTCGGCGGACCGGGCCCACTTGCTGCTCCCGGTACCGGCGCGGTCGAAGGCTCGGTCGAAGTCGAAGCCGAGGCCGAAGCTGACGTCGGGGCCGGAGCGGGCGGGGGAGCGGGTGGCGGGGGCGACGGCGCCGTCGGGCCGGCCGGGGTCGTCGGGCGGGGTGCTCACGGCTGGTGCCTCCCGGTGCGGCGGCGGGCGAGGGACATCCCGAGCCACGGTAGGCCCTGTCCGGCGGCGGCGGGGGCCGCGCGTCACCAGCCGTGTCGGCGGTTCCAGGAGCTGACGCTCATCGCGTAGAGGATGTTGCCGATCCCGGCGGTGAACAGGAAGAGCAGCACGTGGAGTGCCGCCGACTGCCGGCGGCGCGGCGGCCGGCCCGCGGCGACCGCTGCCGCAGCCGCCGCACTGGCGCTGGACGCGGCCGAGTTGTTGATGATGATCTGCGGCGGTGTGGCCGCCACGGGAGCATGGCCGGCCACCTGGGCGCGCAGGGCGGCGAGTTCGGCGTCCTTCTGCTGGGCCTCCTGCGCCTGGAGCCGGGCGCGCAGGGCCGCGATCTCGGCGTCGCGGTGGTCGGCGGGGGAGCCGGCCGGGTCGGTGGTGGTGATCGGGGTTTCGGGCGTGGTCATGGCGCCCGAACGTAGCAGCGCGCCGGGGCCGTTCGCCATCGGACGATCGTTCGAACCCGTCGGCCGGAGCCCCGGCGCCGACTGGCTGATGATCAACTACTCGGCCCGCCCGCTGGGACGACAACGCGCGGATCCCGTGCGCGCCGTACGCTGCCGCCCTGGCAGGGCGCACGGCACCGGTTCGGGGCAGGTGGCGTGCGGCGGGGAGAACGGGAGAACGGGGAGACCATGACGACGACGGCACAGGACGCGGTGGCCGGGCACGAGCAGGAGGAGGAGGTCACCCTCTTCGTGGCCCGCCGGGTGGAGCCGGGCTACGAGGAGGCCTTCGAGCTCTGGGCGAAGGAGATCCTGGCCGCGGCAGCCGCCCACGAGGGCAACCTCGGCACCGGCCTGCTGCGCCCGGCCGGCCCGGACGATCCCTGGCACCTGCTGCTGCACTTCCGCGACGGCGACGCGTTCCGCTCCTGGCAGGCGTCCCCCGCCCGGGCGGCCTGCTTCGAGGCGGCGGACGGCCACCACCACGAGGTGCACCGGCACGAGATCCTCGGCATGGAGGGCTGGTTCGCCACCACCAGGGCCGGAGCGTCGAAGGGCCGCCCGCCGGTGCGCTGGAAGATGGCGGTCGCCTCGACGATCGCCATCGCACCGCTCACCGTCACCGCGGGCCTGCTCCTCACCCCGCACCTGGCGGGCCTGCCGGTCGCCGTGCGGCCACTCGTCACGGCGCCGCTGATCAGCGGCCTGATGACGTACGCGGCGCTGCCGGTGGTCACCCGGCTGCTGCGGCGGTGGCTCTTCGAGCGGTGACGGCCGGCGGGCCCGGCGGTGCGACGGCGGTCGGTCAGCCGTCCTCGGTGCTCCGTGGCGCGGCCCCCGGGCGGGTGAGGTGGGCGGCCAGGCCCCGCCGGCCCCGGCGCATCATCACGGCGTGGTTGGCCCGGAAGACCAGGTGCAGCGGGAGGGCGAGGCGGCGCAGCAGGGGTTTGCCGGGGCGGGTGTCCTCCTCGAAGAGCGCCCGGCTGCCGGGGCCGTCCGCGGTGACCGTCCAGCGGGACCAGCCGGTGAGGTCGCCGTGCATGACGGCCTCCAGCACGCCCGCGGCCGGATCGCGGCGGACCGTCTCCAGCCCGATCACCAGCCGGTAGGGCAGCAGCGCGCGCACCACCACCTCGCCGGAGTCCGGGCCGGTCTCCCGGGCCGTCAGGATCTCGGGCCACCAGAGCGGGTAGCTCCGGACGTCCTCCAGGGCCGCGTACACGGCGGCCGGCGGCGCGGAGAGCCGCCAGACGTCGCGGAACCGGTAGTGGTTGGGGTCCACGCCCTGCACTCTAGGCCCTCTGGCCCGCTCCCGGTCCGCCCCGGCGGGCGTTCGGCCGGGCGCTCGCCGGGCCGGAGGCCGGTCCGCGGAGGCGGTCACCGGCGAGCGCGGCGTCGAAGTCCGCCCGGTCGTCCTGGCCGAGGGTCCGCGGGGAGGAGCGCGTCACCCGGGTTCGGCCAGGTCGAAGGCGGTGTTGACGAGCGCGACGTGGCTGAACGCCTGTGGGGTGTTGCCGAGTTGGCGGCGGGCGCGCGGGTCCCACTGTTCGGAGAGCAGGCCGAGGTCGTTGGCGAGGCCGACCACGCGGGCGAAGAGTTCGCGGGCCTCGCCCCGGCGGCCGGTGGCGGCGAGGGCGTCGGCCAGCCAGAACGAGCAGGCCAGGAAGGCGCCTTCACCACCGGACAGGCCGTCGGCGCGCCGGTGGGCCTGGTAGCGGCGGACGAGTCCGCCGTGGTCGAGGCCGTCCCGGACGGCGTCGACGGTGCGGATCACCCGGGGGTCGTCCGGCGGGAGGAAGCCGCTCTTGACCACGAACAGGGTGGCCGCGTCGAGCCCCTGCCCGCCGTAGTGCTGGACGAAGATGCCGCGCCGCCGGTCGTAGCCGTGGGCGCAGACGTCGGCGTGGATGGCGTCGCGCATCGCCCGCCAGCGGTCGACGGGCGCGGGCAGCCCGGTGGCTTCGGCGAGCCGGACGGCGCGGTCGGCGGCGACCCAGGACATCACCTTGGAGTGGACGAAGTGCTGCCGCCCGCTGCGCACTTCCCACAGGCCCTCGTCGGGTTCGCGCCAGTGCTGTTCGAGGTACGCCATGAGGGCCCGCAGCAGCGTCCAGACGTGCCGTTCCATCGGCAGGCCGGCCAGCAGTGCGAGGTGCAGGGTGTCCACCACCTCGCCGTAGACGTCGAGTTGGAGCTGGTCGACGGCGGCGTTGCCGAACCGGACCGGCCGGGATCCCTCGTAGCCGGGCAGCCATTCGGCGACGGCCTCGCCGAGGACGCGCTCGCCGGCCACCCCGTAGACGGTCTGCAGGTCGCCCGGGTCGCCGGCGATGGCGCGCAACAGCCAGCGCCGCCAGGCCGCCGCCTCCTCGCGGAAGCCGCCGCGGAGCAGGGCGGAGAGCGTCATCGACGAGTCGCGCAGCCAGCAGAAGCGGTAGTCCCAGTTGCGCACGCCGCCGATCCGCTCGGGCAGTGACGCGGTGGGCGCGGCGACGATCCCGCCGGTGGGGGCGTAGGCGAGCGCCTTGAGCGTGATCAGCGAGCGCAGGACGGCGTCCCGCCACTCGCCGTGGTAGCGGCAGCCGGCCGCCCACAGCTGCCAGTCGCGGAGCGTGGTGAGCAGGGCCGTCTCGGGGTCGGTGCGCGGGGTGGTGGGCAGGTGGGAGGGCTGCCAGGTGAGGACGAAGGCGATGCGGTGGCCGGCGGCGATGCTGAAGTCCGATGCGGTGACGCCGTCCACCCCGTAGGTGTGCACCCCGGGCGGGACGCGCAGCCAGGCGGAGTCGGGCCCGGCGACGGCGACGCGGTGGCGGCCGGTGCGGCGCACCCAGGGCTCGATCCGGCCGTGGTTGAACCGCAGCCGCAGTTCGCCGCGGACCGCGACGGTGCCGTCGAGGCCCTCGACGATCCGGATCAGCTGCGGGGTGCGCCGGCTGTCCTGTCCGCGTTGGGGCATGAAGTCGGTGATCCGGACCGAGCCGCCGGGCGTGTGCCAGTCGCTCTCCAGGACGAGGCTGTCGCCGCGGTAACGGCGGGTGGAACACTGCGTGCCGCCGACCGGGGCGAGCCGCCAGGCGCCGTGCTGCCGGTCGCCGAGCAGGCCGGCGAAGCAGCTGGGGGAGTCGAACCGGGGCAGGCAGAGCCAGTCGACGGATCCGTCCCGGCCCACCAGGGCAGCGGTCTGGAGGTCGCCGATCAGCGCGTAGTCCTCGATGCGTCCGGCCATCACTTCATTCTCGGCCGCCGTGGCCCACCCGGCAGGACGGGGGCGCCACGCCCGGGCGGGACGGAGCCACCGCCTCCGCCGGGACGGAGCCGCCGCCTCCGCGGGACGGGAGAACTCCGCTTGCACGCGTTCGGCGTGCAAGGGAGGATCTTTTGTGCTTGTAGTCTCATCAGTCACAGCCGTCTCTCAGGCAGCTGGCTTCCCGGAACCGGAGCGAAGGAGTCCCTAGATGCGGCGACCGAACTGGGTACCGGAGGGCACGGACCTGGACAAACCGAACGCCGCGCGGGTCTACGACTACTACCTCGGCGGTTCGCACAACTTCGAGGTCGACCGGGAGATGGCCCGCCAGGCGATGGCCCTGTGGCCGGAGCTGCCGCAGATCATGCGCTCCAACCGGGCCTTCCTGCGCCGCGCCGTCCAGTTCGTGGCCGAGGAGGGCATCACCCGCTTCCTGGACATCGGCTCCGGCATCCCCACCTTCGGCGCCGTGCACGAGATCGCCCGGGCGATCCGCCCGGAGGCCGAGGTCGTCTACATCGACCGGGACCCGGTCGCCGTCGCGCACAGCCGCCTGCTGCTGGAGGACGACCCGCGCAGCGCCGTCGTCCAGGCCGACGTCAGGGACATCGACGACCTGCTGTCCCGTCCCGAGGTGACGGCGCTGCTGGCGGCCGGCGAGCCGGTGGCCGTGCTGCTGGTGGCCGTCCTGCACTTCGTCAGTGACTCCGAGGACCCGTGGAAGCTGGTCCAGGTGCTGCGTGACGCCCTCCCGCCCGGCAGCGCGCTGGTCCTGTGCCACGCCTCCCTGGAGGGCCGCCCGGACCAGGCCGAGGACCACCAGAAGCTGTACCGGATGACGCCCACGCCGCTGACCATGCGCACCCGCGAGCAGATCACCGCGATGTTCGACGGCTTCGAGCTCGTCGAGCCGGGCGTCGTCTACCTGCCGCAGTGGCGGCCCGACCAGCCGGCGGCCGTCGGCCAGCACCCCGAGCGGATGACCGGGGTGGCGGGCGTTGGGTTCCGCCCGTGAACGATGCGCCGGTGCCGAGCAGTGCCGAACGGTTCCACGAGGACTGGTCGCGGCTGCTCTCCGGTGACCACGGCACGGCGGTCCACCCCGGTCTGCTCGGCAGGCTGGTGGCCCGGACCGCCGCGCTGCTCCACCGTGCCCAGCAGGAGCAGCCGTTCGAGCCGCACCTGGCGGCCCAGGCCGGCGCCGAACTGGTGGACGCGCACTTCACCGACCCGGTGGTGCTGGCCCGGGCCGTCGAGCTGCTCCAGGAGCAGCCGGTCGGCGACGACCGCGGGCCGGCCCTCTGCGGCGCCTTCGCCGCCGGTTGGGCGGCCGCCCTGCGCGAGCGCACCCTGCGCGAGCAGGAGGCCATCCGGACCGCCGCCGACGTGGCCCGCAAGGAGGCCGAACGGGCCCTGCGCGACTCCGAGGCGCGCTTCCGCGCGCTGTTCGAGAGCGCCGCGATCGGCATCGGCATCGGTGACACGGACGGCAACATCCTGGCCGTCAACAAGGCCCTCCAGGAGCTGTTCGGCGCGACCCCCGAGGACATGACCGGCCGCCGGGTCGGCGATCTCGTGCACCCCGAGGACACGCCCGGTGTCTGGGAGGCGTACGAGGAGCTGATCAGCGGCAAGCGGGACTACTTCCAGTTCGACAAGCCGTACTACCGGCACGACGGCGAGGTGGTCTGGACGCACCTGACCGTCTCGCTGATCCGTGACGACGACGGCCGCCCGCAGTACCAGGTGGCGATGCTGGAGGACGTCACCGACCGCTACCGGCTCCAGGAGCGCCTGCGCCACCAGGCGACCCACGACCCGCTGACCGGCCTGCCCAACCGCGCGGCCTTCTTCGAGCGGCTGGAGAAGCTCTTCGAGGAGCCGGACCCGGGCGCCCGGTTCGGCCTCTGCTACGTCGACCTCGACGGTTTCAAGGTGGTCAACGACAGCCTCGGCCACGACACCGGCGACCAGCTGCTCTCCGCCGTCGCGGCCCGGCTGAAGGCCGCCCTCACCCCGCTCGGCCACCTGGTCGCCCGGCTCGGCGGCGACGAGTTCGTGGTGCTGCTGGAGAACTGCCGCGGCGAGCAGGAGGCCGTCGCCGCCGCCAAGACCGTGCTGAAGGCACTGGCCGGTCCCGTCCTGATCGGCGATCACAAGCTGGCCGTCGGCGCCAGCGTGGGCGTGCTGGAGCGGCGGGTCTCGACCACCACGCCGGGCGCCGCCGTCCGCGCCGCCGACCTGACGTTGTACCGGGCCAAGGAGGCGGGCCGCGGCCGCTGGACGCTCTTCGACCCCAAGGAGAACGCCCGCGCCGTCAGCCGCTACGCCGTCTCCGTCCGGATGCCCGCCGCCCTCGACCGCGGCGAGTTCTTCATCGACTACCAGCCGTTGTACGCGCTGGCCGACGGCCGGCTGGCCGCCGTCGAGGCGCTGGTGCGCTGGCGTCACCCGCAGCTCGGGGTGCTCGGCCCGGACGAGTTCGTCACCACCGCCGAGGAGACCGGCCTGATCCTGCCACTCGGCCGCTGGGTGCTGGAGCAGGCCTGCGGCCAGGCGGCCGACTGGATCAAGCGGTTCGGCGACGACGCCCCGCAGCTCAACGTCAACCTGGCGGTCCGTCAGGCCCGCAACGCCGCCATGGTGACGGACCTCGGCCGGATCCTCGACTCCACCGGCCTGGATCCGGCCCGGCTCCAGCTGGAGATCACCGAGTCCACCGTGGTCGGCCCGGAGGACGAGGCGCTGCGCACCCTGCACGGGCTGGTCGACCAGGGTGTCTCGCTCGCTGTCGACGACTTCGGCACCGGCTGGTCCAACCTCGCCTACCTGCGCGACCTCCCGGTCTCCGGGCTGAAGATCGCCGGCTCGTTCGTCGGTGACCTGCACGACCCGGCCAAGGACGCGGCCACCGGCTGGCGGATCGTCAGCGGCCTGGTGTCGATGGCGCACGCGCTCAACCTGACCGTCACGGCCGAGGGCGTGGAGACCCGCAAGGACGCCGAGCGGCTGCGCGCGATCGGCTGCGACTGGGCGCAGGGCTGGCACTTCGGGCGGCCGGTGCGGCCGGCCGAGATCGCCCGCCGGATCGCCGAGGAGCCGGAAGGGCGCCCGGTCGGGGGCTGACGCCACGTCGGGGGTCGGGCCCGCCGGTCGTGGTGCGGTGCCGTCCGGTAAATCCGCGTGCGGGTACGGGCCGGGCTCCGTGACGGCATCCTCCGGGCCCCGGTGCGGGAGGCGTCGGCGGCGCCGGGTTCGTGGCCGCTCCGGTTCGTCCGCCGGTGCGTCCGCCGGTCCGTCCCCGGGCCGTCCGTGGCCGGTTCGCGGCCCGTTCGTGGCGCCTCCGTGGCCCCGTCGGCGGCCTCGCCGGTCAGGCCGGGCGACCTATGTCGAATCGGGCATAAGCAACCAATTACCGCAAATCTATTGACGTGACGCCGGTCACCTGGGCACGATGAGGCCCTGGCACACCTCGCACCCTCCCGGTGCGGGGAGCACATTCGGCCAGTTCGACAGACCGGCGCTTCGGCGCCCGAGAGCGTCGGCGGTGCGCACCCCATCCGACCGCCGGGGATCGCTCTCCTCGTTCCGGCAGTCCCTCCGGGGACTTCCCTTCCGGGGCCCTGCCCTCCGCGTATCCGTCGCGCACCGGGCCCGCCCCGTTTCCCCAGGGGCCGCGCCGTGCCCGGCGCCGCCTGCCGCCTCCCCCCGAGAGGCCGTCCCCGATGAGCACCACCCTGCCCCCCCACGTCGTTCCGTATCCGGACCACGACGGCCGGCCGCAACGCCGCGCCGAGGACCGGGTCCATCCGGACCAGAACGGCCGGCCGCAGCGCCGCGCCGAGGACCGGGTCACCGCCCGGCGGCCGATGCGCCGCTCCGGGGACGGCGTCGCCAGCAAGCACGGCGTCTCGCTGGTCGTGCCCGCCCACAACGAGGCCCGCAACATCCCCTGGGTGTTCGAGCAGATCCCGCGCTGCGTCGACGAGGTGATCCTGGTCGACGGCTCGTCCAGCGACGCCACCGTCCCGGTGGCCAGGCACTGCCTGCCGACCGTCCGCAGCGTCCAGCAGAGCGGGCCCGGCAAGGGCAACGCCCTGCGCACCGGCTTCGCGGCCGCCACCGGCGAGTACATCGTCATGATGGACGCCGACGGCTCCATGTGGCCCGGCGAGATCCCGCACTACCTGCACTTCCTCGACCACGGCTACGACTTCGTCAAGGGCTCGCGGTGCATAGCCGGCGGGGGCTCGCTGGACTTCACCAGGGTCCGCTCGCTCGGCAACCGGGCCCTGCTCGCCGTCGTGAACCGCCTGTACGACGCGAGCCTCACCGACCTGTGCTACGGCTACTGCGCCTTCCGCCGCTCCTTCCTGGACGCCCTCGACCTGCGCTCCACCGGCTTCGAGATCGAGGCCGAGATGATCGCGCACGCGCTGTGCTCCGGACTGCGGATCGCCGAAGTGCCGAGCCTGGAACTCCCCCGCCGCAGCGGTCGCTCCCACCTCCACGCCATCTCCGACGGCCGCCGGGTGCTGAGGACCCTGATCTCCGAGCGTCCCGGCGCCCGGGCCTCGGCGGCCGCCCCTGCGGAGGAGCGATGATGAATGGCTCCGACCGGCGCACCGCAGCTGCCTGCCCGCGCCCTGCCGCCCGCGACTCGCTCTACACCCCCGTTCGTGTCGTCGAACTGGACCTGGACGAACCGAGCGGGCTGCGCCCGCCCGGCGGTTTCGGCACCGTCGACCCGGCCGGCCGCGTGTTGGCGTTGGTGCGGCTGCACGGACACCCGCTCGGCTTGGTCACGGCCACCGGAACAGCAGGCGACACCGCCACGCTGCGCCGGGCGCTGGTCGACGCCGCTCACCGGGAACTGCGTGTTCCCGCCCTGTCCACCGCGACACCCGCGGCGCGTCCCGGTCGGGTCGGCCGCGCCCGGGTGCCCGCGGGCCCGGTCACGGTCAGCGTGGTGATCTGCACCCGCAACCGGACCGGACAACTGCGGAGCTGCCTGGACTCCCTGCTGCGGAACGGCTATCCGTCCACGGAGATCCTGGTGGTCGACAACGCTCCGCGGAGCGACGCCACCGAACACCTCGTCGCCACCCGGTACCGGGATCGCGTGCGTTACGTGCGCGAGCCGGTGCCGGGCCTGGCCCGGGCCCGCAACCGCGGCCTGGCCGCCGCGCGCGGCGAGGTGGTGGCGTTCGCCGACGACGACCTGATCATCGACGAGCACTGGGTGGAGTCGCTGGCCGGCGCCTTCCACGCGGACGACCGGATCGGCTGCGTCACCGGGCTCGTCCTGCCGGCCGAGCTCGAAACCGCGGCGCAGGCCGCCCTCGAACAGTACGGCGGCTACTCGCGCGGCTTCGCCGCCCGCGACTGGACGCTGCGCGGCCGGCCGGACGACCCGCTGATGCGGTTCTCGGTCGGGCGGTTCGGCTCCGGCGCGAACATGGCCTTCCGGGTCGCCGTGCTGCGGGACATCGGCGGGTTCGACCCGGCGACGGGCGCCGGCACGCCGGCGCGCGGCGGCGAGGAACTGCTGGCCTTCTTCCAGACCCTCGACGCCGGGCACACCGTCGCCTACCAGCCGGACGCCATCGTCTGGCACCGCCACCCCCGCACCTGCGACGACCTGACCCGGCAGATCTTCAACTTCGGCTTCGGCTTCGGCGCCTACCTGACCGCCGTGATCTCGCACCGGCCGGGCGTGCTCACCGCACTCGTGCGGCGCGTCCCCGGCGGCATCCGGCGCTGGCAGACGGTGCGCCGCCACCGGGCCCGCAGCGGTCCGGTCGAGGGCGAGGCCGTCCTGCTGAAGCTGGGGCGCCGCGAGTTCCGCGGCCTGCTGGCCGGACCCTTCGGCTACCTGCTGAGCGTGCGGCGCGAGCGCGCCGTGCGCAGTGGAGGTGCGTCATGAGCACCACGCTCCCGGTGCCCGCGCAAGTGGTCCAACTCGATCTCGACCGGCCCGGTGGGCCGTGGCGGCCCGGCTTCGCGGCCCCGGTCCGCCCGGAGGGGTCCGTCGTGGCCCTGGTCCGCCGGGCCGGCCGACCCCTCGGCCTGGTCACCCTCACCCCGGAGGCCGGCCCGGAGGTCCCTCCTGGCGTCCGCCCGGACAACTCCGACGTCCGCCCGGGCGACGACCCGGACGGGCCGTGGGACGGCGACGGCCTGCGCCGGCGGCTGGTCGAGGCGGCCGAACGCGACCTCGGCCCCGAGGCCGGCTCCGGCTCCGGCCCGGGCTCCGGCCCCGCCGCCGTCACCACCCCGCCGCCCGCGGCCCCCGCGCCGGGCGTGACCTCCGCGCCGCTGGTGAGCGTCATCGTCTGTACGCGCGGACGCCCGACACTGCTCGGCGACAGCCTGCGCGCGCTGCTGCGCACCGACTACCCGGGCACCGAATTCCTCGTGGTCGACAACGCGCCGGAGGACGACACCACCGAACACCTGATCCGCACGCTCGCGCCGGGCCGGCTGCGCTACCTCTGCGAGCCCGTCCCGGGCCTCGCCCGGGCCCGCAACCGCGGCCTCGCCGCCGCCCGGGGCGAGTTCGTGGCCTTCACGGACGACGACGCCCTCGCCGACCCCGGCTGGGTGGCCGCCATCGTCGCGGCCTTCCGGGCCGACCCGCGGATCTCCTGCGTCACCGGGCTCGTCGTCCCCGCCGAACTCGACACCGAGGCCCAGGCCGTCTTCGAGCGCTACTGCGGTTTCGGCAAGGGCTTCGCCCCCCGTGACTGGTCGCTGCGCACGGACGGCCCGGACCCGCTCTTCCCCTACGCCGCCGGCCGCTTCGGCACCGGCGCGAACATGGCCTTCCGTACCTCCGTCCTGCGGGACATCGGCGGGTTCGACCCGGCCACCGGAGCCGGCACGCCGACCCGCGGCGGCGAGGACCTGCTCGCCTTCCTGCGCGTCCTGGTGGCCGGGCACACCCTGGCCTACCGGCCGGACGCCGTCGTCTGGCACCGGCACCGCCGCACCATGGCGGCGCTGGACGCCCAGATCAAGGGCTTCGGGGTCGGCCTCGGCGCCTACCTGACCGCCGCCGTCGCCCACCGCCCCGGCCTGCTCGTCGACCTGCTCCGCCGCCTCCCGGCCGGCACCCGCTACGCCGTACGCCGCGCGCTGACCGGCCGTACGCAGGCGGGCCGGGCCCCGACCGGCCGTACGCCGACCCGCCGCACCGCACGCGGCGCCACCGCTACGGAACCCGCAACCCACCGCCGTACGGAGCCGGCGCCCGCGCCCGCCGCCGACGGCGACCCGGCGCTGGCCCGCCTCGGCCGGCTCGAACTCCGCGGCCTGGTCCACGGACCGTTCAGCTACCTGGTCAGCCTCCGGCAGGACCGCAGGTTCCGGGCGGAAAGCCGGTCGTGATGCTGCTCCCCACCGCGCGCACCCCCACCTCCGAGCGGGCCTGTTCCTGCCCGCTGCCGCTGCCCTGCGAGTGCTCCTACCCGGCGCTGCTGAAGGCCCGGTTCCGGTCCGTCCGGGTGCGGTTCGCGGGGGAGCCGCTGCTGCACAACGGCCACATACTGCTGGCGAGTTCGATCGTCGCGGCGGCCCTCGGCGCGATCTTCTGGGTGTTCGCCACCCGCTGGTACAGCCCCGCCACCGTCGGCCTCTCCTACGCGGCCGTCTCCGCCGCCGGCCTGCTCTCCGCGGTCGGCCGCTTCAACCTCAACAGCGTCCTGGTGCGCTTCCTCCCCGGCGCGGGCCGCCACACCCGCCGCCTGGTCCTGCGCTGCTACATCGCCAGTGCCGTCGCCAGCGCGCTCGCCGCGGTCGGCTTCCTGGCGCTGATCCCCTGGATCTCGCCCAGCCTGAACTTCCTGCGGGAGCCGCTGGTCGCCGTCGCGTTCGTCGTCGTCACCGCCGGCTACTCGCTGTTCGTCCTCCAGGACGGCGCACTCACCGGCCTGCGGCGCACCGGCTGGGTGCTCGGCGAGAACGCGTTCTTCGCCGTCGTGAAAGCGGCCGCGCTCGCCGTCTGCGCCCTGTTCGCCGTCGGCACCGGCATCCTCGTCTCCTGGGCGGCGGCCCTGCTCGTCACCGTGCTGCTGACCAACATCGTGCTCTTCCGCCGTGCGATCCCGACGCACCAGCGGGCCCCCGGCGCGGACGCCGCCCCGGTGCCCCCGCGGGTGGCCCGGTACGCGGTGGCGGACTTCCTCGGCAACATCTCCGGCATCGTCGCCTGCAGCGTCGTCCCGCTGAT
The DNA here is from genome assembly GCF_045208415.1 of Kitasatospora sp. NBC_01560. Taxonomy (NCBI): domain Bacteria; kingdom Bacillati; phylum Actinomycetota; class Actinomycetes; order Kitasatosporales; family Streptomycetaceae; genus Kitasatospora; species Kitasatospora sp. NBC_01560. The sequence continues at coordinate 7,947,204 of NZ_CP109364.1, forward strand.
GGTCCTCGCCACGCTCGGCGCGGCGCAGAACGCCTACTACTCGCTCGCCTGGGTGATCGCCGACAGCCTCTACATGGCCGCCTACAGCATGGGCAGCTCGCTGGTCGTCGAGGCCGCCCACGCACCCGAGCGGCTGGCCGAGCACGCCCGCCGGATGCTGCGGCACACCGGGCTGCTCGTGCTCGGCGCGGTCGCCGTGATCGTGATCGGCGCGCCGTGGCTGCTGCGCCTGTTCGGCCCCGGCTACGCCGAGCACGGCACCACCGTGCTGCGGCTGATGGCCCTCTCCGCCCTGCCGAATGTCGTGCTCAGCCTGGCCACCGACGTCGCCCGGGTGCGCCGCGCCCTCCCCTGGATGATCGGGCTGCAACTCGTCTACGCCGTCCTCGTCATCGCCCTCACCGCCGGACTCCTGCCCGTGCTCGGACTCACCGGCGTCGGCCTGGCCTGGCTGATCGCCGGCACCGTCCTGGCTCTTCCCCTGCTGGTCGCGCTCCCGCGCTGGCTGCCCCACCCCGCCGATCGGAGATCGTGATGAACACCGTGCCGAACCCCGGGGCGGACACCGCACAGGGCCTCCCGCGGACGCTGTCCGTCGTCGTGTGCAGCTACACCCTCGACCGGTGGGACGACATCTGCGCGGCCCTCGACTCGCTCGCGGCCCAGCTCCGGCAGCCCGACGAGACCGTCGTGGTGGTGGACCACTGCCCCGGGCTCACCGCCCGGCTCACCGCCCGTCTCGCCGGCCGACCGGACGTGCGCCTGGTGGAGAGCCCGGAGGAACCGGGCGTCTCCGGCGCCCGCAACACCGGCGTGACGGCCGCCTACGGCGAGGTCGTCGCCTTCCTGGACGACGACGCCGTGGCCGAACCCGACTGGACGCAGGCCCTGCTCGACGGCTACCGGGACCCGCACGTGATCGGCGTCGGCGGCCCGGTGGACTCCTGGTGGGAGACCGGCCGCCCGGACTGGTTCCCGCCCGAGTACGACTGGGTGGTCGGCTGCTCGTACCCCGGCGCGCCCGAGGCCACCGGGACGGTGCGCAACTTCATCGGCGCGAACATGTCGTTCCGCCGGGCCGACGTCGTCGCCGCCGGAGGCTTCCGCAGCGACCTCGGCCGGATCGGCACCAGCCCGTTCGGCTGCGAGGAGACCGAGCTCTGCCTGCGCCTCACCGCCCGCCACCCCGGTGGCGAGCTGCGCCACGAGCCCGCCGCCGTCGTCCGCCAGCACGTCCCGCCCGCCCGCGCCACCTGGCGCTACTTCACCTCCCGCTGCTACGCCGAGGGCCGCTCCAAGGCCGTCGTCGCCCGGCACGCGGGCGCGCGCTCCGCCCTCGCCACCGAACGCCGCTACGTACGCCGCACGCTGCCCGCCGCCGTCGGCCGCGCCCTGCGCCGCGGCCGGGTCGGCGCCGCCGCGGCCCTGGGCACCGGCGCCTGCCTGGCGGCGGTGGGCTACACCACCGGCCGGCTCGCCCGGCCCGGCCACCGCGCCGGCGCCGACGCGCCCGGGCCGAGCGCCGGCCCGGCCCCCGCCGAGGCCGTGACGAGGAGCAGGCCATGAGATCCGTGCCGGTCTTCCTCTACCACTCGGTGTCCGACAACCCGCCGCCGTGGATCGCCCCCTGGACGGTGACGCCCGAGAGCTTCCGCCGCCAGATCGACCTGATCGGTGAGAGCGGACTGGAGGTGGTGCCGCTGCGCCGCCTCGTCTCGGCGATCCTCGGCGGCCCGCCGCTGCCCTCCCGGGCGGCCGTGCTCACCTTCGACGACGGCTTCGCCGACTTCTACTGGACGGTCGCCCCCCTGCTCACCGAGCGGGGCCTGCCGGCCACCCTCTACGTCACCGTCGGCGCCGTCCACCCGCCCGGCGGACGCCCCACCGGCAGCCTCTTCCCGCCCGCGGAGATGCTGAACTGGCGCCAGATCGCCACCCTGGACGCGATGGGCTTCGAGATCGGCGGCCACTCCGTCACCCACGCCCAGCTGGACACCGTCCACGGGCGGCGCTGCACCGACGAGATCGTCGACTGCAAGCGGCGCCTGGAGGACGCGCTGGGCCACGGGACGAGTGCCTTCGCCTACCCGCACGGCTACTCCAGCCCCGCCGTCCGGCGCAAGGTCCGCGAGGCCGGCTGGACCTCGGCCACCGCCGTCGAGAACAAGTTCAGCTCCGCCTCCGACAACGTCCTGCGGATCTGCCGGCTGATGGTCCGCGCCGACACCCCCGACCGGGTGCTCCGCGCCTGGACGGAGGGACGCGGCGCCCGCACGGGGCCCGTCCCCGAGGGCCTCTACACGCGCCTGTGGCGCAACTACCGCCGACTGCGCACCGCCGTCGGCAGCCCGGTCGGGCGGCCCTCCAATGGTTGACCAAGTGGCCCGGGCCCGGACAGCACCGGACGGCGGCCCCCCGGACGCCCGCACCGCACCCGCCGGCGGACGGCAACCGCTCGGCGCCCTCGGCCTCTTCGCCCGCGCCGTCCTGCCGGTCGCCCTCGTCCTCTGGCTGATCGCCCTGACCAGGGTCCGGCTCGCCGGCATGGGCGACCTCGGGCTCGTCCAAGTCCTCCCGGTGCTGTACTGGGCCGGCCTGGCCCTGCTCACCACCGGCTTCGTCGCCGTCCTGCGCGACCCCCGGATCCGCCAGCGCTGGGCGGCCGGCTACGTGCTCGCCCTCATCGCCTTCATCCACGCCACCCCCACCCTGCTCTACCCGACGCTGCGCTACGCCTGGGCCTGGAAGCACGTGATGGTCGTCGACGCCATGCTGCGCCACGACGGCCCCGTGCCCCACGCGGGCGACCTCGACATCTACAACCAGTGGCCCGGCTTCTTCCAGCTCAACGCCCTGCTGCTGCGCGCCACCGGGCTGCACTCCGCCCTCGGCTACGCCGCCTGGTACCCGGTGATCGCCAACGTCGCCCTGCTCGGCGCGCTGCTGCTGCTGTTCCGGGCCGTCACCCAGGACCGCCGGCTGGTCTGGGGCGGGATCTGGATCTACTTCAGCGTCTCCTGGGTCGGCCAGGACTACTTCTCCCCGCAGGCCTTCACCTACCTGCTCTTCCTGGGCGTCCTGATCCTCGTGCTCCGCCGGCTGGCCGCGGCCCGGGCCCTCCGGGCCCCCGACGGGGTGCCGCCCGGCAAGGGCACCGGGGCGCGGGCCGTGACGTGGGTGTCCGACATCCCCCCGCGCGGCGGCTGGCGGCCGCTGCCGTTCGCGCTGCTGCTCGTCCTGACGGCCGCCATCGTCTGCTCGCACCAGCTCACCCCGCTGATGCTGATCAGCGCCCTGCTGATGCTCTCGCTGCCCCGCCGCAACCGCCGCGTCGTGCTGCCGGCCCTGGCCGCCTCGGTCGCCCTCACCTTCGCCTGGGACGCCACCGTCGCGCGACCCTACCTTTCGCGGAACATCGACAACCTGGTCGCCGCCCTGACGTCCGCCGACAACAAGGCCCTGCCCGCCCTGCAACGGCTGGCCCGGCCCGCCGAGGCGCAGGTGTTCGCCTCCTGGATCGACCGCGGCCTGACCGCCGTGGTGCTGCTCCTGGCGGTCACGGCCGTCGTCCGGCACCGCTGGGTGCGCCGGACGGCGCTGCCGCTGCTGCTGGTCGCGCCCGTCCCGCTGCTGCTGGCCAACAACTACGGCGGCGAGATGGTCTTCCGCGCGTACCTGTTCGCGCTGCCCGCCGCGGCGCTGCTCATCGCCACCGTGCTGTTCGCACCGACCCCGTCGGCGGCCGTGTCGCCGGCCCTGTCGGCCGCGCCGGCGCCCGCCCGCCCGGCCGCCGCACCGCCGCCGGCCGCCGCACCGCCCTCCGGTGCGCGCCGGGCCCTGCGCGTCCTCCGGCCGGTGCTCACCACCGCGGTCCTGCTCTCCCTCCTGGGCGGCCTGATCTTCGGCTACTACAGCAAGGAGGCGATGAACAGCTTCACCCCCGGTGAGGTCGCCGCGCTGCAGTACGTCGCGCGGACGGCGCCGACGGGCTCGCGGATCGTCTCGGTCACCGCCGACCTGCCCGGCGGCGAGGCGCGCTACGACGAGCACAGCCGTGCCGCGCTCGCCCTCGGCAGCGCCGAGGACCGCCGGCTCCTGCTGGCCGACCCGGCCGCCGCCGTCGAGGCCGCGCTCAGCAACCCGGCCGTCACCGGTCCCTCGTACCTGGTGCTGACCAGGTCCCAGGTCGAGGAGTGCGTGCTGACCGGCACCCTGCCCGCCGACACCGTCGACCGGGTCAGGGCCGCGGCCGGTGCCTCCGCCACGCTCCGGGTGGTGTTCACCGACGGTGACTCCGTGGTCTACCGGCACGTCACCCCGGTCGCCGAGCCGGGCCCGTTCGACGAGAGTGGTCAGTCATGAGGACGCCGCCCCGGACCGTTCCCCGCCTGCTGCTGGCCCTCCTCGGCTGGGCCGCCCTGGCCTCCACCGCGCTGCCCGCCGCCAACCCGCTGCGCGTCGCCCTCGTCGGCGCGCTGGTGCTGGCCGGCCCGGGCACGGCCGCGCTGCTGGGCCGGCCGACCGTCGCCCGGACGGCGGACGGGACGGACCGGCTCGCCTCGGCCTCGCTCGCGGTGGCGATCAGCACGGCGTGCGCCACGCTGGTCGCCGTCGCCTTCTTCCTCGCCCGGGACTTCTCCGTGGCGGGCGCGGTGGCGGTACTGGCCGGCGTGACCACCCTGCTGGCCGTCCTGCCGCTCCTGCCGCTCTTGCCGCTCCGGGTGCGGCGGGCCCCGGCGGCGTCCGGTTCCTCGGCCGGCTCCCCGCCGGGCTCCCCACCGGGCTCCCCGTCCGGACCTCCGCCCGGACCCCCGCGCGGACCCTCGCCCGGTCGCCCGCTCCGCCCCTCGCCCGGCCCCGTGTCGGGCGAGGGGCCGTCCGAGGCGGTGCCGCCGGCTCCCCGCCGGAGCCCCGCGCCCCGCGCGGAGCAGTCGCACCGCCCGCGACAGTCGCCCCGCGCGCACCGGGTGCACCGCGGCGCCGCCGCGGCGGGCGGTGCGGCGCTGCTGACGCTGCTCGCCGCCTGCTCCGGCTCCACCGGCTCCACCGGAGGCTCCGGTCCGACGGCGGCGGGATCGGACGCCGCGCAGCCGAAGAGCGGCGTCCCGGCCGCTCCGGCGGCCGGCGGGTCCTGGCGGCTCGTCTTCCAGGACGAGTTCTCCGGCACGACTCTTGACGGGAAGGACTGGACGACGTGCTACGACTGGAACAACGCCGGCTGCACCAACGCGGGCAACGGCGAACGGCAGTGGTACCAGCCCGGACAGGCCAAGGTCGCGGACAACCGGCTCACCCTCACCGCGCAGCGCCGGACGGTGACCGGCAGCGACGGCAGGACCTACCCCTGGGTGTCCGGCATGATCAGCACCGGCCGGGACAACTGGAACGCCCCGCCGCGGCACGCCTTCACGTACGGCTACTTCGCCGCCTCGCTGAAGGTGCCGGCCAATCCGGCCGGGTTCTTCCCCGCCTTCTGGCTGATCCCGGCCGCGACGCGCGGCACCCCGCCCGAGGTGGACATCGCGGAGTTCCCCAACACCGACCAGTACGTCCACATGAACCTGCACTGGCGCGGCGCCGACGGCTCGGACCAGCACATCGGCCAGAACTGGGGACCGGCCGCCTTCTCCGCGGGCTATCACGTCTTCGCCGTCGACTGGGAGCCCTCCGCGGTGACGTGGTACATCGACGGCCGGGAGTGGTTCCGGTTCACCGACCCCTCGCGGATCCCGAACGTGGCCATGGAGGTCGTGATCAATCTCGCCGTCGGGTACCTGGAACTGCCGCCCGACACGACCGACTCGGCCACGACGGACGTGCAGTGGGTCCAGGTGTGGCAGCACTGACGGGCAGGAGGACCATGGCACCGAGCCGTCTCGCCGCCGACCGCAGCGCTCCGGCGCTGCTGGTGAAGGTCGGCCACTATCCGCAGTCGCACAGCGCCGTCGGGGCGGTGCGCACGCTGGGCCGGCTCGGCGTCCCGGTCTACGCGATGGTGGAGGACAGGTTCACCCCCACCGCGGCGTCCCGCTACCTCACCGGAGCGATCGTCAGCCCCACCACCGGCCGCGAACCGCGCGACCGGCTGCTCGACGCGCTGCGGGAGGCGGCCGGCGAGGTCCGGCGCCGGACGGGGCGCCGCGCGGTGGCGGTGGCCACCGACGACGAGGCCGCCGTCCTGCTCGCCGAGCACGCGGCGGAGCTCTCCGCGGACCTCCTGCTGCCCCCGACCGAGGCCGGCCTGCCCCGGCGGCTCGCCGACAAGGCGGGCCTGTACGACATCTGCGAGTCCACCGGGACGCCCACCCCGCGCACCCGCGCCGCCGCCGACCGCGCCGGGCTGCTGGCCGCCGCCCGGCTGCTCGGCTACCCGCTCGTCCTGAAGAACCGGGCGCCGTTCAGCCGGCTGGAGCGGCCGGTCGTCGGGCACACCACCGTCGTCCACGACGAGGCGGAGCTGCTGTCGCACTGCCCGCCGGGCGGCCGGCCGTTCGCCGTCCTCGCCCAGGAGTACCTGCCGGCCGAGCAGGCGGAGGACTGGATCACGCACCTGACCTGCGGCGCCGGTGGTGAGCCGCTCGCGCTCTTCACCGGCGTCAAACTGCGCTCCTGGCCGCCCGGCGCGGGCATCACCACCCGGGCGCGGGCCGTCGCCAACCCCGCGCTGGCCGCGCTGGCCGCCCGGCTCTGCCGGCGGATCGGCTACAGCGGGATCGCCGACCTCGACTGGCGGCTCGACCTGCGCGACGGCTGCTACAAGCTGGTCGACTTCAACCCGCGCACCGGCGCCCAGTTCCGGCTGTTCGAGACCGTGGACGGGGTGGACGTCGTGCGCGCCCTCCACCTGTGGCTCACCGGGCGCCCGGTGCCCGCCGGCCCGCAACTCGCCCGCTGCTACGGCCTCGGCCAGCTCGACCTGCTCTCGGCCGGCTCCAGCCTGCGGCGGCTGCACCGCGTGCCGCCGGACCTGCGCCCGAGCCGCGGCACCGAGCGGGCCTGGCTCTGCCGGGACGACCCGGCGCCCGCGCTGGCCGAGGCCGCCCGGTTCGGCGGCCGCGCGGCCCGCTACGCCGCCCGGTACGCCGCGCGCCGGGCCGGCAACGCGGCGGCCGCCCGGCTGTCCGCGGTGTCGGCCGCCCGCCGCCCCTGCTGAGCCGCCCGCCTGCCCGCCGTCCGCTGCCGGTGCCTCACCCGCGGGCGGCGGAGACCGCTGCGGCGATCCGGCGCGCCGCGAAGTCCGTGCCGCAGACGAAACGCAGCAACGGGCCGAAGGTGTCCGCGGCGGACAGCCCGGTGAAGTAGAGGCCCGGTACCGAGGACTCGAAGGAGCCGGAGAGCCGGGGCGCACCCCGTGCCGTCCGCCGCACCGCCCGTCGGACGCCGGGGGAGAGCACGTCGAGGCGCTCCACGTCGACCCGGTAGCCGGTGGCCACGAGCACGTGGTCGGCCTCCAACTCGCCCGCCCGGCCGTGCATCCGGAGCCGGACCGCCCCGCCGTGCTCCCGGGCGGACGCGACGGAGTGACCGGTGAGCACCAGGACACCCTTGCCCTCGCCGTCCGCGCCGCCGATGCCAGTGCCGCCGACTCCCGTGCCGCCGATGCCCGTGCCCTCGACCCGTTCGCGGAGCCACCAGGCACCGGCCGGGCCCAGGACCGTCCGGACCTGGCGGGCCCGCAGATCGTCCGGGAGGTGGCGGAACGCCCAGGGGGCACGGGCGTAGCTCAACAGGTTCCAGCCGGGGCCGAGGTTCGACGCCGGAAACCGGACCCGGGTCGAGAGCGGCCGCGCACCCGGCAGATCGGTCTCCGGGGTGCACCCGAAGACCAGCCGGTCGGTCCGCGCGACCACCGTCGGCTCCGCCCCCATTTCGTGCAGCAGGGCCGCGCTCTCCAGGGCCGACTGCCCCGCGCCGACCACGGCCACCCGGCGTCCGGCGAAGACGCCCAGGTCCGCGTGCTCGGAGGTGTGCGAGGCGAGGCCCGCCGCGCGGAGCGGGGCCAGCATCCCGGGCACGTGGGCGTACGGGGTCAGCCCGGTCGCCAGCACTACGGCCCGGCCCACCACCTCCTCGCCGGTCCCCAGGCGCAGCCGGAACGCACCGGGCTCGTAGTCGATGCCGAGCACCGCTGTGCGTTCCAGCTCCGCCACGCAGTGCTGCTGGAACCAGTCGCCGTAGGCGATGAACTCCGCGATCGGCACCGGGTAGCGGTCGCCGACCGGGGGAGCCCCTCCGCGGCCCGGAAGTCGGCCAGCCGGTGCCGGCCGTCCGGCTCGGAGATGGTGGAGGCGCGCGGTGTGGACTTCAGGAACATCCCGGCCGGCATGTGCGCGCGCCAGCCCTCCATCGGCTCCCCGAACACCCTGGTCGGCACTCCACGGGCCTTCAGGTGTGCGGCGACGGCCAGCCCGTACGGGCCGGCGCCCACCACCGCGACCGGCAGGTGATCTGTCTGCATGGACGCCTCCCGGTGCTCCGCGGTCCCTCCAGAATGCGCCCACGGGGGCATGACGGCATCAGAGCGACCGACGAGCCACCCCACGCGGCCCGGAACGAGCAGGGAGCAGCACCCGGCGATCCGGCCGGGGGGCGTCCGTGATCGGCCTGTGGTCAGCCGACGCGCCCCTGCAAGAGGTCGTGAGCGAGTGAGAGGGTCGTTCCGCGGCCCTTGGCGCGCAGGTAGTGGACGTTGCTGGCGGACAGGTGGACGCCGGTCGGCACGCGGCGTTCGACGGTGATGCCGAGGGTGGAGAGCTGCTCCGCCTTGTCCGGGTTGTTGCTCAGCAGGTCGATGCCGGTGGCGCCGAGTGCCGTGAGCATCTGGGCGGCGGCGGTGTAGTCGCGACCGTCCTCGGGCAGGCCGAGTGCGGTGTTGGCGTCGTAGGTGTCGAGGCCGGAGTCCTGGAGGGCGTAGGCGTCCAGCTTGTTGTAGAGGCCGATGCCCCGGCCCTCCTGGCGCAGGTAGAGCAGGTAGCCGCCGGTCTCGGTGATCAGCTCGACGGACTCGCGCAGCTGCGGGCCGCAGTCGCACCGGTCCGAGCCGAACACGTCGCCGGTGAGGCACTCCGAGTGCAGCCGCACCAGGGGCGTCCGGCGGGGCGCAGCGCTGTCGTCGGGGCCGGCGGGCGTGGTGGCGGCAGGGGCGGTGGGGGCCCGGGTGGGGCCGAAGGCGAGCGCGAGGTGCTCGGCGCCGTCGGCCAGGCCGTGGAAGGTGAACACCTCGGCCTCGGTGCGGTAGCCGTCCGGGAAGGTCAGCGGGATGCGGACGCGGGAGCGGACCGTGGCGGCGCCCGGGCGCGGCGGGGCGGACTGCGGCATGGACGGGGCCTCCGTTACCGGTGAGGTGGGTCGGCTCCCGACCGTACTCGGTAGTTCCAATTTGAACAACTGCCGTTCGTCGCGGTCAGGGTCGGAGGCCGTTCACGGATCGCGCCGGAGGCCGGGGCGGGCGCCTCCCCCGAGGCGGGGGGACCGGGGGCATTCCCGGGGTGTTTCGGGGCGTCCTGGCGTGTTCCGGGCAGGTTCGACGGGGTTTCAGTATGTGGATGGGGCCGGACATGCAGTGTTAACACTGGAAGACTCGGCGACGAAACAGCGGTCCGGTAGGCCGCCCCGGCGTGCATGGACAGCGCGATGCCCTCAATGACGAGGGGGACCGCCGCCGAACCGCCGGGCCGCCGAACCGTCGCGCCGTCGGGCCACCGGGCCGTGGCGACCCGACCGGAGCGGGCACGGGAAGTCGGGTGCGGCAGGGTGGGTCCTTCCTACGGTGGTGATCAGTGAAGGGAAGGACGGGGCCGGCATGCTGGAACACCTGAACCGGGCGATGGAGCACATCGAGGAGCGCCTGGACGCGACGATCGACGTGGCCGAGCTGGCACGGATCGCGCTGACGTCGGAGTACCACTTCCGGCGGATGTTCTCCGCGCTGGCCGGGATGCCGCTGTCGGAGTACGTGCGGCGCCGGCGGCTGACCGTCGCCGGCGCCGAAGTGCTCTCCGGCGAAAGGACGTTGCTGGACGTGGCGGTCCGGTACGGGTACACCTCGGGCGAGGCGTTCGCCCGGGCGTTCCGGGCGATGCACGGCATCGGTCCGGGGGAGGCCCGGCGTGCCGGCGCGGTGCTCAAGTCCCAGCCCCGGATGTCCTTCCGACTCGTCGTCGAAGGGAGCAGCAGTATGGAGTACCGGATTGTCGAGAGGCCCGCGTTCCGGGTGGTCGGGCGTCGGGCCCGGGTGCCCCTCGTCCACGAGGGGGTGAACCCGGCCATCGCCTCGTTCATCAAGGGGCTCGGCCAGGAGGGCATCGACCGGATCGCGGCCCTGTCGGAGCAGGAGCCGGAGGGCATCGTCTCGGTGACCGAGTTCTTCTCGGACAGCCGCGAGGAGGGCGTCGAACTCGACTACTACCACGCGGTGGTGGCGGGCGTGGAGGCCGACGTGCCGGACGGCCTGGACGTGCGTGAGGTGCCGGCCGGCACCTGGGCCGTCTTCTCCAACACGGGGACCTTCCCGAAGGCCCTCCAGGAGATGTGGCGGGACGTCTACACGCAGTGGTTCCCGTCCAATCCGTACGAGACCCGCCCGGGGCCGGAGATCCTGCGCGTCCGCTTCCTGGCCGGGGGCGACGCGGAGGCACAGCTCTGGATCCAGGTGGAGCGGGTCGCGCGGTGAACCCGCGCCGGTCGGTGGGGTGTTGACCGCCCCGCCGGCCGGGCGCAGGGTGGGGCCGGCGGGCCCGGAGGCTGTTAGGGTCCGCGCATGATGAAGCGTGTGCCCTTCCAAGGGGCGGAGAAGGAGAGCCTGTTCGTGGCTCTCGACCGGCACCGCGACGCGGTGCTCTGGAAGTTGGAGGGGCTGGACGACGAGCAGCTGAGGCGGCCGATGACGGCGTCCGGGACGACGCTGCTGGGGCTGGTGAAGCACCTCGGCGGCGTCGAACTGGGTTGGTTCTGCGAGACGTTCGGCCGCGAGACCGGGCCGCTGCCGTTCGACCTCGACGAGGACGAGGAGTCCGACCTCACGATCGGGCCGGACGAGTCGACCGCCGACATCCTCACGTTCTACGCCCGCGCCCGGGCGTCGGCGGACCAGGTCATCGAGGACCTGGACCTCGACGACCTCGGCCGTTCCTGGTTCGGCGACGAGGTCTCGCTGCGCTGGGTCCTCATCCACATGACCACCGAGACGGCCCGGCACACCGGACACATGGACATCCTCCGTGAGCTGATCGACGGCCGGACGGGGGACCACAACCGGGGGGACGCCTGATGTCCGGCGGCCGGGAACCGGCAGCCACCGGGGGCCCGACGGAGAGCAGCTGACGGAGAGCGTTCGCCCCCGCCGCCCCGCCCGTTCGGCGCAGCAGCGGCGGGCCGAGGCCACCGGCGGCCCGCATGCTGGGCCGGGGAGGGGCCCAGCGAAGGAGTGGATCGAAGATGGCCAAGGCGTTCGGGTTCGTCGGGTACGGCGGGCCGGAGACTCAGGAGTTCCTGGACCGGCCGGTGCTGGAGCCGGGACCGGGCCGGTTGGCGATCACGGTCCGGGCGGCCGGGGTGAACCCGGTGGACTGGAAGATCCGCCGCGGGCTGCTGGGGCAGGACCGCGAGCTCCCGGCCGTCCTCGGCCAGGAGGCGGCGGGCGTGGTCGAGCGGATCGGCCCGGGGGTCACGGGATTCACGCCGGGCGACGAGGTGTTCGGGATCGCGGCGACGGGCGCCTTCGCCGAGCAGACGCTGCTGATCGCCGCCGCCAGCGCGGTCAAGCCGAAGGAGCTCGGCTTCGCGGAGGCGGCGACGCTGCCGGTGGCGGCCGCGACCGCCGACGACGGGATCCGGGACGTCGGCGTCGGCTCCGGGCAGATCCTGCTGATCCTCGGTGTCGCGGGCGGTGTCGGCAGTGCGGCCGCGCAGATCGCCCGCAGCCGGGGCATCCGGGTGGTCGGCACGGCGAGCGACGCCAACCGCGGGTACGTCGGCTCGCTGGGCGCCGTCCAGGTGCGCTACGGCGACGGCGTGGCCGAGCGGATCAGGGAGGCCGCGCCGGACGGGGTGGACGGCATCCTCGACCTGGTCGGCGGGGAGGACGTGCGGGCCGCCGCCGAGACGCTGGCCGACCGCTCGAAGCTGGTCTCCACCGTGGACCCGGCCACCGTCGCCGAGCTCGGCGGGCGCTACATCACCCGGTCCACCACCCCGGACACGCTCGCCGAGCTGGCGCGGCTGGTGGCCGCCGGCGAGCTGGACGTGCACATCACCGGGCGCCACCCGCTGGCCCACGCCGCAGAGGCGCTGTCCCTGGTCGAGTCCGGGCACGCGCGCGGCAAGGTGATCCTCGACATCGGCTGAGACGTCGGCCGGGACGTCGGCCGGGACGTCGGCCGGGACGTCGGCCGGGACTGCGGCCGGGACATCGCTCGAAACAGCCCGCCCGAGCACGCCTCGGGGTACGCACAACGGCCGGGCGTACCGGCCGGGCAGGGAGAAACGGCGAGATGAAGCAGGACAAGGTGACCACCGGCGGGCCCTGCTGGGTCGAGCACGGCAGCGCCGACCCGAAGGCGGCCACGCGGTTCTACGGTGAACTCTTCGGCTGGCTGGCGGAGACCGACGAGCGCCCGGAGGCCGGCGGCTACACCTTCATGAAGCTGGACGGTGCGTTCGCCGCCGCGGTGAGCCCGCTGTTCGGGGAGGGCCAGCCGACGGCGTGGAGCATCTCCTTCGCGGTCGCCGACGCGGACGCCACCGCCGACCGGATCACGGGGGCCGGCGGGAGCATCGTCGTCGCACCGATGGACGCGCTGGACTTCGGCCGGTTCGCGATCGCGGCCGACCCGTCGGGTGCGCTGTTCGGCCTCTGGCAGGCCGGCCGCCTGGTCGGTGCCGAGGTGCTCAACGCGCCCGGCGCGCTCGGCTGGGTGGAGCTGCTGACCCGCGATCCGGGGGGCGCCCTGGCCTTCTACCCGGCGGTGTTCGGCTGGACGGTCACGCCGTCCGACCAGTACCCCCAGTGGGGTCTGGCCGGGGCGGACTTCGGCGGCATGCTGACCATGGACGACCGCTTCCCGCCGCAGGTGCCGGCGCACTGGCTGCCGTACTTCGTCGTCGAGGACGTGGACGTGACGGCGGCCCGGGCCGGGAACCTCGGCGCGGACGTCCTGATGCCGCCGTCCTCGATGCCGGACGGTCCGCGGATCGCCGTCCTGCGCGATCCGGCGGGTGCGGCCTTCGGCATCTACCGGGCGCGCGCCGACGACTGACGCCGGCGCCAGGCGGCGGCCGCCGCGCCGGCCGTCACCAGGAGCGCGGTCAGCGGCACCACGTCCCCGACCCGGTCGTACCAGGTCAGCCCGGACGGCTCGGTCAGCGGCAGCCGCACGGTCAGCGTGCCGGTGCGGTCGGTGCCGAGCCGGGCGAGTTCCCGGCCCTGGGCGTCGAAGGCGGCGGAGACGCCGGTCAGCGAGGCCTGGACGGCCGGGCGCCCGGTCTCGGCGGCGCGGATCGCGGCCAGCGAGACGTGCTGCTCGGGCGCCCAGGTGCGCTGGAAGGTCGAGGTCGACGACTGGTACACCAGCACCCGGGCGCCGTCCCGGGCGGCCGTCCGGGACATGTCGGGGAAGGCCGACTCGAAGCAGATCAGCGCCCCGACGGGCAGCGGTGCACCGGTGCGGTCGGTGGCCGGGAGGACGTGGAACGCCGTCCCCGGTGCGCGGTTCTCGCCCGCCGCCCGGCTGACGCCGGCGATCCAGCCGAGCAGCGGGCGCAGCGGGATGTACTCGCCGAACGGCACCAGCCGGATCTTGCGGTAGCGGTCGACGGCTCCGGCGGGCGAGATCAGCACCGCGTCCTTGGAGATCCGGCCGTCGGCCTTGCGGGCGTCCTCCCCGGCCAGGATCTCGGCGCCGGTGGTGGCGGAGAGCCGGCGCAGCAGGGCCAGCGTCGCCGGGTCGCGCTCCAGGTCCGCGGTGGTGCTGGACTCGCCCCAGACGACCAGGTCGACGGGGCGGCCGCCGAGCCCGGCGGTGGCGGTGGCACTGGCGTCGAACCGGGCCTGCGGGTCCTCGACGATGCCGGGCTGGACGAGGGCGACGGTGGCGCTGCCGGTCCGGGCGGGCGCGTCCCGCAGCGCGAACAGCAGCGGCCCGGCGGCCAGGACGAGGACGGTGGCGAGCGCGGCGGCGGCGCGTGGCCGGCGCGCGGTCGCGGTCAGGAGGATCAGTACCCCGGTGTTGACGGCCACCACGGCCGCGCTGACCAGCCAGACGCCGCCGGCCGAGGCGAGCGCGAGGATCGCCGGGTGCTGCCACTGGGTGGCACCGAGCAGCGCCCACGGCCCGCCGAGGGCGTGCCAGGAGCGCGCGTACTCGGTGGTCAGCCAGACCGAGGGGACGACGACCAGGGCGAGCAGCGCCCGACGGGTGGTCAGCGGCGGGTGCAGCAGCAGCCAGACGGCCAGCCCCAGCGCGGCCTGCAGCGCGCCGAAGACGATCGCGAGCAGTGGCAGGGCCGGCCCGATGGACGGGATCAGCCAGTACATCGCGGTGAGGATGAACCCCGCGCCGAACCACCAGCCGCGTACCGCCGCCTCCCGACCCCCGGGGGCGCGCTGCATCAGCAGCAGCCCGGGGACGAGCCCGATCCAGGCCAGCGGGGCCTGCCCCGCCCCCGGGAAGGCGAGCACCGGCAGCGCCCCGGCGGCGAGCGCCGCCACCCGTGCGCGGTAGCGGTGGGCCCGGAGGTCACGGTCCAGGGGGCCGGCGGCCCCGAGGGCGGGCGGGAGCGGTGCGAGGCGGCGTGACATGCCCCGTATTGTCCGCCCGGCCGCCGTTCGGTGCCACGTCTGCGCACACGGTGTTGACGCCGGGGCGGGGCGGGCGGGGCCTCACGGCGACACGAGCCCGACCACGTCGGCGATCAATCGGGCCAGGAGATCGGCCGCGGAAAGCAGGCCCACGGCAATTCCGAGCCGCCCGCGGAGCTTCGATGACCTGGCCTGCTCGCCGCCGGAGGAACGAGAGGAACGGGGAGTGCGGGAGGAACGCGGAGTGCGGGAAATGCGGGAAGGCCGGCGGTCGCTGTTCGTCGTCATGGCTCGACCCTGGCCCGCCGGAATGTATCGATTACGGCCGGAGGCAAAGAAATACCGGACGGTACGGACCGGGACCGGGCGAGACGCGGCGGGTGTAACGTCTGACAGGGGTTTACATGAATACGGGGGTACAACGTGCACAACGGTGGACTGCTCGCGGATCTGGCCGGCCGGCTCCGCGAACTGCACCTGGACGCCGGTGAGCCGAGTACGCGCAGGATCGCCGAGCAGACCGGGGGCGCGGTCAGCCACAGCACCGTGCACCAGGCGCTGACGGGGCGGCGTCTGCCCAGGTGGGGGGCGCTGGAGCTGATCGTGGAGGCGCTCGGGGGAGCACCGGAGGAGTTCCGGGAGGGCTGGAAGGCCGCACGGGTACTGGAGAGCAGCCCGCCCGCCAGGCCGGGGCCGCTGCCGGCCGGGCAGGGCCGTCGGTACCGGCTGGCGAGCTGGCAGGACATCCACCGCGGCCGTGAGCTCGCCGCGGCCCGGATCGCCGAGGGACTGCTCGCCGAGGACCGTCACGCGGAGGCGGCGGAACTCCTGAAGAGGGAAATCGGTTCGCATCTCGGCAGTGGGCTGATGGGTCTCTATTTGCACTGTCTCGACCGACTCGACCTGGACGAATTCATGAATGTCCTGGTCGACGTCCGTGACGTGGAGATGGAGACGGCGGAGTCCGCAGAGACCGTCGCGCTGTACTGCGAGGCGTTCCTCGGCGATCGGGAGGCGGCCTGCCTGCACATGAAGAACGCCCTTTTGCGGGATCCCGGAAACGCATTCTATGCCGCGTCCGTGGGCGAGCACCTCGGTCGGCTCGGCCGCTTCGACGAGGCGCTCCCCTACCACCGGCGGGCGGCCGAACTCGGCCCGGACGACGACACCTGTGTCGGGGGGTACGTCAAGGGCCTCGTGCTGGCCGGCGAGTTCCCGGAGGCCGAGCGGGTGGGCCGGGCCGCGCACCCGCACGCCCGCCGGGCACCGTTCCTCGCGGTCGGCGAGGTCACGCACTGGCTCGGCCAGGCCCTCGCGCTCCAGGGCAAGTTCACCGAGGCGGAGGAGGTGCTCCGGCCGGCCGCGGAGGAGGTGGCGGCCGTCGGCCTCGTGCTGGCCCGGATCCTGGTCGCGGCGGGGCGGTACGACGAGGCGCTGGCCCTGTCGGACGTGCATGCCGCGGACGAGCGCTACGCCATGACCTTCCGGGTCGTCCGCCTGGAGATCCTGACGGCCGCGGGCCGCTCCGAGGAGGCTGCCCGGCTGACCGTCGACCTCGAAGCCGCGTGGCGGGAGGCCGAGGGCGAGGCGTGACAGCAGGGCCTGGCGGCAGGGGCGTGGCAGCAGGGGCGTGACGGCAGGCCTTTGCGGCAGGTGTGACGGACGCGGCCGCCGCGCCCGCGGGAGGCGGGGGCGGCGGCCGCGAGGGGCGGGGGGCGGTCAGCCCTCGTCGCCCTCCAAGTCCCCCTCGGTCTCCAGGAACGCGGCCTGGAGCTGCGCGATCAGCTCCGGGTCCGGCTGCTCCCACAGGCCGCGGCTCGCCGCCTCCAGGAGGCGCTCGCTGATGCCGTGCAGGGCCCAGGGGTTGGCGCCGGCCAGGAACTCGCGGTTGACCGGGTCGAGCACGTACTCCTGGGTGAGCTTCTCGTACATCCAGTCGGCGACCACGCCGGTCGTCGCGTCGTAGCCGAACAGGTAGTCGACGGTCGCCGCCATCTCGAAGGCGCCCTTGTAGCCGTGCCGGCGCATCGCCTCGATCCAGCGCGGGTTGACCACGCGGGCGCGGAAGACCCGGGCCGCCTCCTCGGTGAGGGTGCGGGTGCGGACGGTCTCCGGGCGGGTCGAGTCGCCGATGTAGGCGGTCGGGGCCTTGCCCGTGAGGGCGCGGACGGTGGCCACCATGCCGCCGTGGTACTGGAAGTAGTCGTCCGAGTCGGCGATGTCGTGCTCGCGGGTGTCGGTGTTCTTCGCGGCGACGGTGATCCGCTTGTACGCGGTCTCCATCTCCTCGCGGGCCGGCCGCCCGTCCAGTCCGCGCCCGTAGGCGTAGCCGCCCCACACCGTGTAGACCTCGGCGAGGTCGGCGTCGGTGCGCCAGTCGCGGCTGTCGATCAGCTGGAGCAGGCCGGCGCCGTAGGTGCCCGGGCGGGAGCCGAAGACCCGGACGGTGGCCTTGCGCTCGTCGCCGTGGACGGCGAGGTCGGCCTGGACGTGGGCGCGCACGTAGTTGTCGGCCTCGGCCTCCTCCTGGGCGGCGGCCAGCCGCACGGCGTCGTCCAGCAGGGCGACCACGTGCGGGAAGGCGTCCCGGAAGAAGCCGGAGATGCGCAGCGTGACGTCGATGCGCGGGCGGCCCAGCTCGGCCAGCGAGATCGGCTCCAGGCCGGTGACCCGGCGCGAGGCGTCGTCCCAGACCGGGCGGACGCCGAGCAGGGCGAAGGCCTCGGCGATGTCGTCACCGGCGGTGCGCATCGCGCTGGTGCCCCAGAGCGAGAGCCCGACCGAGGGCGGGTAGGCGCCGTCGTTGTCGGCGGTGTAGCGCTCGACCAGCGAGGCGGCGAGCGCCTGGCCGGTCTCCCAGGCGAGCTTGCTGGGCACCGCCTTCGGGTCGACGGAGTAGAAGTTGCGGCCGGTCGGCAGCACGTTGACCAGGCCGCGCAGCGGCGAGCCGGACGGCCCGGCCGGGACGAAGCCGCCCTGCAGGGCGTGCAGTACGGCGTCCAGCTCGTCGGTGGTGGCGGCCAGGCGCGGGACGACCTGGGCGGCGGCGAAGGCGAGCACCTCGGCGACGGCGGCCGGCTGCCCGGCGGCGACCTTCTCGACCGCCTCCGGCGCCCAGTCCTCGGCCTCCATGGCCTCGACCAGGGCGCGGGCCTGGGCCTCGGCGGCGTCGGTGGCGCCCAGGGTGAGGGCGGCCTCGTCCAGGCCCAGCGCCTCGCGCAGGCCGGGCAGGGCGCTGACGCCGCCCCAGATCTGCCGGGCGCGCAGGATGGCCAGCACGATGTTGACCCGGTCGGTGCCGGCCGGCGCCTGGCCGAGGACGTGCAGGCCGTCGCGGATCTGGGCGTCCTTGATCTCGCAGAGCCAGCCGTCGACGTGCAGCAGGAAGTCGTCGAAGCCGTCGTCCTCGGGGCGCTCGTCCAGGCCGAGGTCGTGGTCCAGCTTGGCGGCCTGGATCAGGGTCCAGATCTGGGCGCGGATGGCGGGCAGCTTGGCCGGGTCCATCGCGGCGATGTTGGAGTGCTCGTCGAGGAGCTGCTCCAGCCGTGCGATGTCGCCGTAGGAGTCGGCGCGGGCCATCGGCGGCACCAGGTGGTCGACCAGGGTGGCGTGGGCGCGGCGCTTGGCCTGGGTGCCCTCGCCCGGGTCGTTGACCAGGAACGGGTAGATCAGCGGCAGGTCGCCGAGGACGGCGTCCGGGCCGCACTCGGCGGAGAGCGCGGCGGTCTTGCCGGGCAGCCACTCCAGGTTGCCGTGCTTGCCGAGGTGGATCACCGCGTCGGCGCCGAAGCCGCCGTCCTCCTGGGCGGCCGCGATCCAGCGGTAGGCGGCCAGGTAGTGGTGCGACGGCGGGAGGTCGGGATCGTGGTAGATCGCGACCGGGTTCTCGCCGAAGCCGCGCGGCGGCTGGATCAGCACGAGGAGGTTCCCGGAGCGGATCGCGGCCAGCACGATGTCGCCGTCCGGGTTCTGCGAGCGGTCCACGTACAGCTCGCCGGGGGCCGGGCCCCAGTGCTCCTCGACGTTCGCGCGCAGCGCCGCGGGCAGCGTGGCGTACCAGCGGCGGTAGTCGGCGGCCGGGATGCGGACGGGGTTGCGGGCCAGCTGGTCCTCGGTGAGCCAGTCCTGGTCGTAGCCGCCGGCCGCGATCAGCGCGTGGATGAGCGCGTCGCCCTCGTGCAGGCCGTCCTCGACGGTGTCCAGGCCGGGCAGGTCGGTGCCGAGGTCCATGCCCTCCGCGCGCAGGCGCTCCAGCAGGCGCATCGCGCTGGCCGGGGTGTCCAGGCCGACGGCGTTGCCGACCCGGGCGTGCTTGGTCGGGTAGGCGGAGAGCACCAGGGCGAGCCGCCGCTCGGCGGCCGGGATGTGCCGGAGCCGGGCGTGCCGGACGGCGGTGCCGGCGACCCGGGCGGCGCGCTCGGGGTCGGCGGCGTAGACGGTGAGGCCGTCCTCGTCCAGCTCCTTGAAGGAGAAGGGGACGGAGATCAGCCGGCCGTCGAACTCGGGCACGGCGATCTGGGTGGCGGTGTCGAGCGGGGAGAGGCCGTCGTCGCTGGCCTCCCACTGGGCGCGCGACCAGGTCAGGCAGAGCGCCTGGAGGATCGGGCGGTCCAGCGCGGCCAGCGCGCCCGCGTCCCAGGCCTCCTCGTCGCCGCCGGCCTGCGCGTCGGCGGGCCGGGTGCCGCCGGCGGCGAGCACGGTGGTGACGAGGACATCGGCGGCACCGAGCTCGGCCAGCAGCTCCTGCTCGGCGCCGCGCAGCGAGGCGCAGTAGTAGGCCCTGGCCTGCGCGCCCTGGTCCTCGATCGCGCGGCAGAGGGTCTCCACGAAGGCGGTGTTCCCGCTCATGTGGTGGGCGCGGTAGTAGAGCACCGCGACGGTCGGGCCCTCGGTGGTCCGGGCCTCACGGACCAGCGGGCCCCAGGCGGGCGCGGAGGCCGGCGCGGCGAAGCCGTGGCCGGTGAGCAGCACCGTGTCGGAGAGGAACGCGGCCAGTTCGGCCAGGTTGGCCGCGCCGCCGTGCGCGAGGTAGGCGTGCGCCTCGGCGGCGATGCCGGCCGGGACGGTGGACAGCTCCATCAGCTGGGCGTCGGGCGCCTGCTCGCCGGTGAGCACGATGACCGGGCGGGGGCCGGCGAGCAGCGCGTCCAGGCCCTCCTGCCAGGCGCGGCGGCCGCCCAGCAGCCGGACGACGACGAGGTCGGTGCCCTCCAGCAGTGCGGGCAGCTCCTCGGGCGAGAGCCGGGCGGGGTTGCCGAGGCGGTAGCGCACCGGGCCCTCGGAGGCGCGGGCGCTGAGGAGGTCGGTGTCGGACGTGGACAGCAGCAGAATCATGCGAAGGCCCTCCCGGCCTTGTCGGTGGACAGGACCGCGAGTGCGGGCATGCGGCGGCGCATGGTTTCGAGCCTTCCTCGGGGTCCGCGCCCCGGGCGGTGGAGGACGGCAGGAGTTCCTGGCTCCCGCGGCCGACCGGAGCTCCGGTGAACCGCGGTCACAGTGGCGGGACCGCACCGGGCTTGCACCGGTTTCCTCCCCTGCGCCGTCGCTGGCGTGCGGACGGCCCGCGAGGGCCGCCCGGGCAGCATCGTACGGGGTGCGGCTGACCTGGGGGAGTGCCCCCGGTGGGGGAGCCGGGGCACGACCGGCGCGGAGCCGGGAGTGTGACGCGACGGACGGGGGCAACCCATCGGATCATCTGTATGCTCGCCGCCATGCCACCGACACCCGACGCCGCCGAGCCGGGCGCCGCCGTGCCCGACCGGGGCCGTGCGGACGTCTGTCCGGGGGCCCTTCGTCTGCACACGGCGGACGACGGCGCCCTGGCGCGGGTCCGGCTGCCCGGCGGGCTGCTGACGGGCCGTCAGGCGCTCGCACTGGCCGAGGCCGCCGAGGCCCTCGGGGACGGCCGGCTGGAGACCACCTCGCGCGGCAACGTCCAGCTGCGCGGCCTGGCTTCGGACTGCGGCCGGGAGCTGGCCGACCGGCTGCGCGCCGCCGGGCTGCTGCCCTCCGAGACGCACGAGCGGGTCCGCAACATCGTCGCCTCGCCCGGCCCCTCCGGCGGTCACGCCGACGTGCAGGCCTGGGCGCGCGAGCTGGACGCGGCGCTCTGCGCGAGCGGCTGGGCGGCCGGGCTCTCCGGCAAGTTCCTGTTCGCGCTGGACGACGGGCGGGGCGACGTCGCCGCGCTCGACGCCGATGTGACATTGATCGCAGGTTCGGCCCCGGGCCCGTCCGCGGGCCCCGCCGAGGGTGCGGAAGACGTGGCGGACACGGGTGCGGGCGCCGGCGGCACGGTACTGCTGCGGCTCGGCCGGGCCGCCACCGCGCGCGCCGTCCCCGCCGCCGGAGCCGTGCGGGCGGCGCTCGACGCGGCCCGCGAGTTCCTGGACGCGCTGCGGGCGAGCGGGCGGAAGGCCTGGCACCTGCGCGAGGTGCCCGGCCTGCTGCCGCCCGGTACCGCCCCGCTCCCCGCCCTGCCCGGTACACCCCCGCCGCTCGGCGCGCTGCCCGGCGGACTCTCCGTCGGCCTGCGCTTCGGCGTGGCCACCGCCGCGCAGTGGCGGACCCTGGCCGCGGCGTCGGCCGGTGAACTGCGCCTGACCCCCTGGCGCGGCGCCGTCCTGCCCGGGGCGCCCGCCGACCAACTGCCCGCGCTGGCCGCGGCCGGCTTCCGCACCGCGCCCGGCACCGCCTGGGACGGCGCGAGCGCCTGCACCGGGCTGCCCGGCTGCGCCAAGTCCCTGGCCGACGTCCGGACGGACGCGGCCCGCGCGCTGGAGCTCGCTCCGGCGGGCGGCCTGCGGGTGCACTGGTCCGGCTGCGAGCGGCGCTGCGGTCACCCGGCCGGCCCGTGGGTCGACGTGCTGGCGACCGGGCAGGGATACCGGGTGGCGGTGGAAGGCGCGCCGCGGGCGGAAGGCGCCCCGCCGGGGCAAGGCGTCTCCCGGGGGCAGGACGCCGTCGTGGATGTGACGAACGAGGAAATGGCCGAGGCGGTCGCCGAGGCACGGAGGACCACGAAGTGATCGAGTACGAGAAGGACGGCGCGTCCATCTACCGCCAGTCCTTTGCCACCATCCGGGCCGAGGCCGACCTCGCCGCCCTGCCCGCCGACGTCTCCCAGGTCGCGGTGCGGATGATCCACGCCTGCGGCATGACCGACCTGGTCGAGGACCTGGTCTACTCGCCCGGTGTGGTCGCGGCCGCCCGGGCGGCCCTGCACGCCGGGGCGCCGATCCTCTGCGACGTCAACATGGTCGCCAGCGGCGTCACCCGCAAGCGGCTGCCCGCCGACAACGAGGTGATCTGCACCCTCACCGACCCGTCGGTGCCCGAGCTGGCCCGGAGCACGGGGAACACCCGCAGCGCCGCCGCCATGGAGCTCTGGCTGCCCCGGCTGGAGGGTGCGGTGGTCGCCGTCGGAAACGCGCCGACCTCGCTGTTCCGGCTGCTGGAGCTGATCGAGGCGGGTGCGCCCCGCCCGGCCGCGGTGATCGGCGTCCCGGTCGGCTTCATCGGTGCCGCCGAGTCCAAGGAGGCCCTGGCCGTGCACCCGTCCGGCCTGGAGCACCTGGTGGTGCGGGGCCGGCGCGGCGGCAGCGCGATGGCCGCCGCCGCCATCAACGCGATTGCGAGTGAAGAAGAGTGACGGAGCAGCAGGCCGACCGTCCGGCCACCGACCTTCCCGCCGTCGGCCGGTTGTACGGCGTCGGGCTCGGCCCCGGTGACCCGTCCCTGGTCACCGTCCGCGCCGCCGAACTCATCGGCAAGGCCGACGTGGTGGCCTACCACAGCGCCCGGCACGGGCGCTCGATCGCCCGGTCCATCGCCGAGCGGTACCTGACCGGCGGCCAGGTCGAGGAGAAGCTGGTCTACCCGATCACGGTCGAGACCACCGACCACCCCGGCGGCTACCGGGGCGCGCTGGACGACTTCTACGAGGAGGCGGCCGCCCGGCTCGCCGCCCACCTGGACGCCGGCCGCGACGTCGTCGTGCTCGCCGAGGGGGACCCGTTCTTCTACGGCTCCTACCAGCACATGCACAAGCGGCTCGCGCACCGCTACCCGACCGAGGTCGTCCCCGGCGTGACGTCGATCAGCGCCGCCGCCGCCCGTCTCGGGCAGCCGCTCACCGAGGCCGAGGAGACGCTCACCGTCATCCCGGGCACGCTGCCCGAGGAGGAGCTGACGGCCCGGATCGCCTCCGCCGACTCCGCCGTGATCATGAAGCTGGGGCGGACCTTCCCCGCCGTCCGCAGCGCGCTGGAGCGGGCCGGCCGGCTCGCCGACGCCCAGTACGTCGAGCGGGCCTTCATGCCCGGCGAGCGGACCCTGCCGCTGGCCGAGGTGGACGCCGACACCGTCCCCTACTTCTCGGTGGCCGTCCTGCCGAGCAAGGTCGCGCCGCTGGAGCCGGCCGCCCCGGTGACCGACGGCCCGGGCAGCGTCACGGTGATCGGCACCGGCCCGGCCGGGCCGCTCTGGCTCACCCCGGAGGCCCGCGGCGCGCTCGCCGCCGCCACCGACCTGGTCGGCTACACCACCTACCTGGACCGGGTGCCCGTCCGCCCCGGACAGGAGCGGCACGGCTCCGACAACAAGGTGGAGTCCGAGCGCGCGGAGTTCGCCCTCGACCTGGCCCGCCGCGGCCACCGGGTCGCGGTCGTCTCCTCGGGCGACCCGGGCGTGTTCGCGATGGCCACCGCCGTCCTGGAGGTGGCCTGCGAGGACGCCTACCGCGACGTGCCCGTCCGGATCGTCCCCGGCATGACCGCCGCCCACGCGGCCGCCTCCCGGGCCGGCGCCCCGCTCGGCCACGACTACGCCGTCGTCTCGCTCTCCGACCGGCTCAAGCCCTGGGACGTGGTCGCCAAGCGCCTGCGCCTCGCCGCCGAGGCCGACCTCGTGCTCGCCCTCTACAACCCGGGCTCGCAGTCCCGCACCGTCCAGGTCGGCCTGGCCCGCGACCTCCTGCTGGAGTACCGCGCGCCGGAGACCCCGGTGGTGATGGCCCGCGATGTCGGCGGCCCCACCGAGCGCGTGCGCACCGTCCGCCTCGCCGAGCTCGACCCCGCCCAGGTCGACATGCGGACCATCCTGCTGATCGGCTCGTCGCAGACCCGCGCCGTCGAACGCGGCAACGACACCGAGGTGGTCTGGACGCCCCGGCGCTACCCGGAGGCGTGAGGCCCGGGCGTCCGTGAGCGGGGAGCCGGCGCGCCCGACTCCCCGCCCACGGTCGTCGCACAGGCCCACCCGGCCCACCCGGCCCGCCTGGTGCTTCCGGCCGTCCCGGTGGGCCCGCCGGGTGGGTCGTCGGGTGGGCCGGCGGGGGACAATGGCGGTCGTTTCGTCCGAGATCGGGTGCGGTTCCAGGGAGTGGTCGTGAGCGAGGTCGGTGGCCGGGCCGGGCAGCTGCGGAGCAGTGGGCTGCGACACGGGTGGACGACCGGCGCCTGTGCGACGGCGGCGACCAAGGCGGCGTACACGGCGCTGCTGACAGGTGAGTTCCCGGACCCGGTGGTGATCACGCTGCCGAAGGGCCAGCAGCCCGCCTTCGCGCTGGCTGCCGAGGAGTTGGCCGTCGAGGAGCCGGCCGTCGACGGGATGCCCGCCGTGGAGCCGGAAGCCGTCGAGCCGGGAGCTGCGCGGCCGGGAGCCTTGGAGCCGGGGGCTGCGCGGCCGGGAGCCTTGGAGCCGGGGGCTGCGCGGCCGGGCGTGCGGCCCACGGGTGCGCGGGCGATGGCCGCGGTGGTCAAGGACGCCGGTGACGATCCGGACGTGACGCACGGCGCGCTGATCCGCTCGACGGTGTGGGCGGGCGAGCCGGGCACCGGGGTGGTGTTCCGGGCCGGGCCGGGGGTCGGGACGGTCACCAAGGCCGGGCTGCCGCTCGGCGTCGGGGAGCCGGCCGTCAACCCGGTGCCGCGGCAGATGATCCGCGACGCGGTCGCCGAGGTGGCCGCCGCCTCCGGTGGCCGTGCGGACGTGGTCGTGGAGATCTCCGTCGACCACGGCGAGGAGATCGCCCGCTCCACCTGGAACCCCCGGCTGGGCATCCTCGGCGGCCTCTCCATCCTCGGGACGACGGGCATCGTCGTCCCCTACTCCTGCTCCGCCTGGATCGACTCGATCCGGCGCGGGATCGACGTGGCGCGGGCGGCGGGGCGGACCCACGTGGCGGGCTGCACCGGTTCGACCTCGGAGAAGGTCGCCGTCGCCGAGCACGGCCTGCCGGAGGACGCGCTGCTGGACATGGGCGATTTCGCCGGGGCGGTGCTCAAGTACCTCAAGCGCCACCCGGTGCCGCGGCTGACCGTCGCGGGCGGGTTCGCCAAGCTGTCCAAGCTCGCGGCCGGCCACCTGGACCTGCACTCGGCGCGCTCGCAGGTGGACAAGGGGTACCTGGCCGAGCTGGCGCGCCGGGGCGGCGCGGACGAGGCGCTCGCGCAGGCGGTGGCGGCGGCCAACACCGCGCTGGAGGCGATCCAGCTCTGCCGCGCGGCCGGCGTCCCGCTCGGTGACATGGTCGCCGAGGCGGCCCGTGCGACCGCGCTCGGCGTGCTGGTCGGCTCGCCGGTGGCGGTGGACGTCATCTGCATCGACCGGGCCGGCACCATCGTCGGCCGGGCGGAGCCGGCAGGCCCCTCGTCCGGTCCGCACTGAACCGGTGCCATGATGTGAAGATCTGACGATCATACGGGGTGAGAAACGGACAAAAGTGGTGACGTACCCCCTGTCGATTCTGGTGCTATCTCAGCCATGAGATATGGTCTGCCGAGTGACAGGCGACTACCTCACCCGTATCGGCACCCTCATCCGCACCGCACGTCAGCACCGTGGTTGGTCCCAGGCCCAGCTCGGCGAGGCGCTCGGCACCAGCCAGAGCGCGGTCAACCGCATCGAACAGGGCAAGCAGAACGTCAGCCTTGAGATGATCGCCCGCATCGGCGAAGCCCTCGACAGCGAGATCGTCTCCCTCGGCTACGCCGGCCCGATGCACCTGCGCGTCGCCGGCGGCACCCGCCTCTCCGGCGCGATCGACGTCCGCAGCAGCAAGAACGCCTGCGTGGCCATCCTCTGCGCCTCGCTGCTGACCACCGGCCGCACCACGATCCGCCAGGTCGCCCGGATCGAAGAGGTCTACCGCATCCTTGAGGTGCTCACCAGCATCGGCGTCAAGAGCCGCTGGACCAACGACGGCCGCGACCTCGAACTCACCCCGCCGGCCGAGCTCGACCTCGCCGCGATGGACGTCGAGGCCGCCCGCCGCACCCGCAGCGTGCTGATGTTCCTCGGCCCGCTGATGCACCGCGCCGACACCTTCGCCATCCCGTACGCCGGCGGCTGCGACCTCGGCACCCGCACCGTCCAGCCGCACCTCACCGCGCTGCGCCGCTTCGGCCTGGAGGTCGCCACCACCGCCGGCGCGTACCACGCCTCCGTGCAGCCCGGCACGCCGATGGACCGGCCGATCGTGCTGACCGAGCGCGGCGACACCGTCACCGAGAACGCCCTGCTCGCCGCCGCCCGGCACGACGGCGTCAGCGTCATCCGCAACGCCTCCCCCAACTACATGGTCCAGGACCTCTGCTTCTTCCTGGAGCAGCTGGGCGTGAAGATCGAGGGCATCGGCACCACCACCCTCACCGTGCACGGCGTCCCCGAGATCACCCGCGACGTCGACTACACCCCCGCCGAGGACCCGGTCGAGGCGATGAGCCTGCTCGCCGCGGCGGTCGTCACCTCCTCCGAGCTGACGATCCGCCGGGTGCCGATCGAGTTCCTGGAGATCGAGCTCGCGGTGCTGGAGGGGATGGGCCTCGACTACGACCGCACCCCCGAGTACCGGGCGGCCAACGGCCACACCCGGCTGGTCGACCTCACCGTGCGCCCCTCCAAGCTGACCGCGCCGGTCGACACCATCCACCCGATGCCGTTCCCCGGCATCAACATCGACAACGTGCCGTTCTTCGCCGCGATCGCCGCCGCCGCCCACGGCACCACGATGATCCACGACTGGGTCTACGACAACCGCGCCATCTACCTGACCGAACTCACCCGGCTCGGCGCGGACATCAAGCTCCTCGACCCGCACCGCGTGCTCGTCCAGGGCCCCACCCGCTGGCGCGCCGCCGAGATGGTCTGCCCGCCGGCCCTGCGCCCGGCCGTCGTCATCCTGCTCGCGATGCTCGCCGCCAAGGGCACCTCGGTGCTGCGCAACGTGTACGTCATCAACCGCGGCTACGAGGACCTCGCCGAGCGCCTCAACTCGATCGGCGCCCAGATCGAGACCTTCCGCGACATCTGACGGCCCGCCCGCCGCCGGCCGGCCTCACCCGTCGAGGCCGGCCGGCAGCGCGGCGACGCCCGGCCCGGCGGTCAGGTACTCCACGAACAGTCCATTGTTCAGCGCCCACGGCGAACGGCGCTCGCGGACCAGCCCGATCGCCCGGTCGACGTCGTGGCCCAGCTCGACCAGGGCCTGCGCGACGACGAGGCCGGAGCGGTTGTAGCCGGAGTGGCAGCGCACCAGCGTGGCGCGACCGCGGCGCACGGCCTCGGCCGTGTACGTCGCCGCCTCCTGGACGGCCAGCAGCTGCCCGGCGGACAGCGGCCCGTCGGGCACCTCGCGCACCAGGTGCTCCACCCCGGCCGCCGGGCCGTGCCCGGGTCGGCTGAACAGGCTCACCACCAGGTCGAACTGCCGCTCCACGACGACGGGTTCGAGCGCCTTGCTTGGCGGGGTGACGAAGTGCCCGCCCATCCAGAGCCCGGGGACGATCTCGTCCCACGCCCCCGTTGGCCCCGGGGTGTCGCGGTCCTTCCGGCGCGTCCGCATCGCTTGCTCCGCCGTCCTTCAGGGGCCCGGCTACTCCCCGGTCACGCCGTCGAGGTGCTCGCGCAGCAGGTCGGCGTGCCCGTTGTGGCGGGCGTACTCCTCGATCATGTGGGTGAGGATCCAGCGGAGCGAGAGCGCCTCCTCGCCGTGGTACCCCAGGACGTCCAACGACTCTGCGGCGGCGACGAGTTCCCTGGCGTGGTCGCACTCGCCGCGCCAGGCCGCGAACGCCTCCTCGGGGTCGGCGGTCTCCACGTCGAAGTCGGCGAGCCTGTCGTCGGGGCGCTTCCAGAAACCGGGCTTCGCCTCGTTGTTGAAGACGTTGCGGAACCAGCCGCGCTCCACCTCGGCGAGGTGGCGGACCAGCCCGAGCAGTGACAGTCCGGACGGCTGGAGGATGCGGCTGCGGAGCTGCTCGGTGGTGAGCCCCGCGCACTTCATGGCGAGCGTGTCGCGCTGGAAGTCGAGGAAACTGGCCAGGGTTTCGCGTTCGCCGGCGGTCTGCAGGGTCCGGGTGCGCTGATCGTCGTCCATCGCGCCATGATGGCAGCGCGGGAGCGGCGTGTCGCGGGGATTACGGCAGGGCCGACGGGGGCGGGCCTGCCCGGGCCGAGGAGGGGTCAGTCGGTCGGCTGCAGGGCGGCGTTCGCGCGTCGGAAGCGGTCCAGCAGGGCGCGGGCCGGAGCACTGGCCGGGTCGAAGGTCTGGTGCGCCAGGGCCTTGTCGCCGGTCACGGCCGGACCGTAGGACCAGGCCCCGTTGCACCGGAAGCAGAACGCGATCTCGAACAGGGTGACCCGGGGGAACACCGGGTGCTCCCCGGTCCGCGCGCGCAGGGCGTAGCCCGGGACGAAGCACCGCATCCGGGGTGCGGCGGGCAGCGCCGTGACCAGCGCCAGCACCTCCTGGGCGTCCTCCCAGACGCCGATCGAGGTGCCCGGCACGGTGTCCGTCCAGGCCGGCCAGCCGTGCGGGTCATCGATGCGGACGGCCTCGATCAGTTCGACGATGTCGGCGGTGGTGGGGAGCTGCACGGTCGCATGCTCGCACGCCGGCCGGCGCTCCCGCCATGCCCCCCGGTAGCCGACCACGGCCGGTGCCGGTGCCGCGGGGCCTACCGGGGCCCGGCGCTCCCGGGGCCTACCGGGGCCCGGCGCTCCCGGGGCCTACCGGGGCCCGGCGCTCCCGGGGCCTACTGCGGCCCGGCGTCCGGCACCGCAGCCCGGCCGAGGTGCTGCGCCAGCCAGTCGACCGCGGCCGGCACCGAGGCGGCGACCGGGACTCCGGCGGGCAGCGGCGGACGGTCCACGACGACCACCGGCAGGCCGAGTTCGCGGGCGGCGGTCAGCTTCGGCGCAGTGGCCGCCCCGCCGCTGTCCTTGGTGACCACGACGTCGATCCGGTGCGCCCGCAGCAGGGCCCGCTCGCCGTCCAGGGTGAACGGGCCGCGGTCGAGCAGGACGTCGGTCGAGGCCGGCATCGGCGGCTCGGGCGGGTCGACCGAGCGGGCCACGAAGTGCAGGCCGTCGAGGTGGGCGAAAGCGCCGATGCCCTGCCGGCCGGTGGTCAGGAACACCCGCCGGCCGAGGGCGGGCAGTGCCGCGGCGGCCGCGCCCAGCGAGGCCACGCGGTGCCAGCGGTCCCCGGCGACCGGGGCCCAGCCTGGGCGGCGCAGCACGAGCAGCGGCACGCCGGCCGCCGCGGCGGCGACTGCGGCGTTGCCGGACATCACGGCGGCGAACGGGTGCGTGGCGTCCACCACCGCGTCCACCGCCTCGGCGCGCAGCCAGGCGGCGAGCCCGTCCGGGCCGCCGAAACCGCCGATCCGGACTTCGCCGGCGGGCAGCCGCGGTGCGGCGACGCGCCCGGCGAGCGAGCTGGTGACCCGCAGCGGCGGCGTGCCCGCGGGCGGACCTGCCGGGGACGGACCGGCCTGCGGGGTTCCGGCCTGCGCGGTTCCGGTCAGTGCTGCGGCGAGGGCGCGGGCCTCGGTCGTGCCGCCGAGGATCAGCAGGTGGCGCGGCATCACGCGCCGCAGGGCTCGTGCGGGCGCTCGCGGTCGGCCGAGTAGAGGTGGCTGTCGCGGAACTGCTCGGCGGCCAGCGTCCGGCCCACCAGGATCACCGCGGTGCGGACCACGCCCGCCGCCTTGACCTGCCCGGCGATGTCGCCGACGGTGCCGCGCAGCACCAGCTCGTCCGGCCGGCTGGCCATCGCGACCACCGCGGCGGGGCAGTCGGCGCCGTAGTGCGGCAGCAGCTGCTCGACCACGTCGTCCACGTACCCCGCGGCCAGGTGCAGCACCAGCAGGGCACCGCTGCGGCCGAGGGTGGCGAGGTCCTCGCCGGCCGGCATCGGGGTGGCCCGCTTGGCGATCCGGGTGAGGATGACGGTCTGGCCGACGGTCGGCACGGTCAGCTCGCGCTTGAGCGCCGCAGCCGCGGCGGCGAAGGCGGGCACCCCGGGGACGACCTCGTACGGCACACCGGCCGCGTCCAGCCGGCGCATCTGCTCGGCGACGGCGCTGAACACGGACGGGTCGCCGGAGTGCAGCCGGGCGACGTCCTGGCCGGCCGCGTGGGCGGCGACCAGCTCGGCGACGATCTGGTCCAGGTTCAGCTGCGCGGTGTCGATCAGCCGGGCCCCGGCCGGGCACTCGGCCAGCAGCTCGCGCGGGACGAGGCTGCCCGCGTAGAGGCAGACCTGCGCGCGGGCCAGGATGCGCGCGCCGCGCAGGGTGATCAGGTCGGCGGCGCCCGGGCCGGCTCCGATGAAGTAGACGGTCACGAGGCGTCCTCCTGAGGGGTGGGGGGCTTGACGGCGGACCACTGGGTGACCGGCATGGCCTGCCGCCAGCCGGTGAACCCGCCCACCGGCACGGCGTGCGCGACGGCCAGGCGCAGCAACTCGCCGCCGTGCCGCCGGTACCACTCGGTGAGCAGGGCCTCCGACTCCAGGGTCACGGTGTTGGCGACCAGCCGGCCGCCCGGCGGCAGCGCCGCCCAGCAGGCGTCCAGCAGCCCGGGCGCGGTGAGGCCGCCGCCGACGAAGACCGCGTCGGGGGTGGGCAGACCGGCGAGCGCGGCGGGTGCGGCGCCGGTGGCGACCCGCAGCCGGGGGACGCCCAGCGAGGCCGCGTTGCGGGCGATCCGCTCGGCCCGGACCGGGTCGCGCTCGACGCTGACCGCCCGGTTGTCGCGGTGGGCGCGCAGCCACTCGATCGCGATCGAGCCGGAGCCGCCG
The DNA here is from genome assembly GCF_045208415.1 of Kitasatospora sp. NBC_01560. Lineage (NCBI taxonomy): Bacteria > Bacillati > Actinomycetota > Actinomycetes > Kitasatosporales > Streptomycetaceae > Kitasatospora > Kitasatospora sp. NBC_01560. Next base: position 7,978,088 of record NZ_CP109364.1, read on the forward strand.
CCGACGTCCCAGAGCAGTTCGCCGGGTGCGGGGGCGAGGGTGGCGAGGGTGGCGGCGCGGACGTGCCGCTTGGTCAGCTGGCCGTCGCTCTCGTACGCGTCGTCGCGCAGGCCCGGGACGAGCGAGCTGCGCGGGCCGTCGCCGAGCTCGACCGCGATGACGTTGAGCGGGTCGCCGGCCGGGTGCGGCCAGCCGTCCGCGGGGCCGTCCAGCACGCGTTCGCCGGGGCCGCCGAGCTGTTCCAGCACCCGCAGCCGGGCGGAGCCGAAACCGCGCGCGGTGAGCAGGGTGGCGACGGCGGCCGGGGTGGCGGCGTCGGCGCTGAGGACGAGCAGCCGGCGGCCGGGGTGCAGGGCGAGCGCCAGGCCGTCCAGCGGCCGGCCGACCAGGCTGACCACCTCGGTCGACTCCACCGGCCAGCCGAGCCGGGCGCAGGCGTGCGAGACGGAGGAGGGGTGCGGCAGGACGCGCAGCCGCTCGGCGCCGACGGTCTCGGCGAGCGTGCGCCCGATGCCGTAGAACATCGGGTCGCCGCTGGCCAGCACCGCGACCCGGCGTGCGGCGTGCTCGGCGAGCAGCCCGGGGACGGCCGGCCGCAGCGGCGACGGCCAGGGGATCCGGGTGGCGGCGACGTCGTCGGGGAGCAGGGCGAGCTGGCGGGGGCCGCCGATCACCACCTCGGCGGTGTGCAGGGCCGCGCGCGAGGTGGGTGCGAGGCCGGGCCAGCCGTCGGCCCCGATCCCGACGACGGTGATCGGGGGTGGCAGCTCGGGCACCGGGAGGCTCCTCGTCGGTCGGGTCGTGGCGCGGCGCGGCACCCGGGCGGGGCGGCGGGGCGTCGGCGCGGCGTCGGCGGGGTGCCGCCGGGGCAGCCTACCTGGCGGTATGCGGTCGGCTCCCGGCCAGGGTGGGCGGGCCGGTGGGGGGCGCGGGCGGGGCCGGGCGCGGTGCGGGCGCGGGGTGGGTGCGGGGCCGGGCGGGGGGCGGTGCTGACCCGTAGCGCGAGTGTCCGGGGGTGTCCGGGGGCAACCGCCGGGGTGCAGGCCCTCCGGGGGCGGGGTTAGCGTCGTCCGGGGGATCCCGGCACGCAACGGAGGACGCCATGCCCGAGTCAGCGGTCCCGCACACCACCGGCAACACCGGAATCCCGGTGCCGAGCGACGAGCACTCGCTCACGGTGGGCCGGGACGGTCCGATTCTGCTCCACGACCACTACCTGATCGAGAAGATGGCCCAGTTCAACCGGGAGCGCGTGCCCGAGCGGGTGGTGCACGCGAAGGGGGCCGGGGCCTACGGCGTCTTCGAGACGACGGAGGACGTCAGCCGCTACACCCGGGCGATCCTGTTCCAGCCCGGTCGGCGGACGGAGCTGCTGGCCCGCTTCTCCACCGTGGCGGGCGAGCAGGGCAGCCCGGACACCTGGCGCGACCCGCGGGGCTTCGCGCTGAAGTTCTACACCGAGGACGGCAACTACGACCTGGTCGGCAACAACACGCCCGTCTTCTTCGTACGCGACACCATCAAGTTCCAGGACTTCATCCGCTCGCAGAAACGCCGCCCGGACAACGGCCTGCGCGACCACGACATGCAGTGGGACTTCTGGACGCTCTCCCCGGAGTCCGCGCACATGGTGACCTGGCTGATGGGCGACCGCGGCATCCCGAAGTCGTACCGGCACATGAACGGCTACGGCTCCCACACCTACCTGTGGATCAACGCGAGCGGCGAGCGGTTCTGGGTCAAGTACCACTTCAAGACCGACCAGGGCGTCGACCACCTCACCCAGACGGACGCCGACCGGCTCGCGGGCTCCGACCCGGACCTGCACCGCCAGGACCTCTGGGAGGCGATCGAGGGCGGCAACCACCCGTCCTGGACGCTGTTCGTCCAGGTCATGCCGTTCGACGACGCGCCCGGCTACCGGTTCAACCCCTTCGACCTGACCAAGGTGTGGCCGCACGGCGACTACCCGCTGATCAAGGTCGGGAGGATGACGCTGACCCGCAACCCCGAGGACTACTTCGTCCACATCGAGCAGGCCGCCTTCGAGCCCTCGAACCTGGTGCCCGGCATCAGCGTCTCGCCGGACAAGATGTTGCTCGGCCGGATCTTCTCCTACCCGGACACCCACCGGTACCGGATCGGCCCCAACTACGCGCAGCTGCCGCCGAACCGGCCGCACGTCCCGGTCCACTCCTACGCCAAGGACGGCCCGATGCGGTTCGACGCGGCCCGCACCGCGGCGCCCTACGCGCCCAACAGCAAGGGCGGTCCGGCGGCGGACGTGCGGGCGTACGACGACCCGGCCGCCGGCTGGCAGACCTCCGGCGACATGGTGCGCGAGGCGTACTCGCTGCGGGCGGAGGACGACGACTGGGGGCAGGCCGGCACGATGGTCCGCGAGGTACTGGACGACGCGGCGCGCGACCGGCTGGTCTCCAACATCGTCGGCCACCTCACGGCCGGGGTCAGCGACCCGGTGCTGGCGCGGGCGGTGGAGTACTGGCGCAAGGTCGACGGGGCGCTCGGCGAGCGGGTCGCCTCGGGCGTGGGCAGGGCCTGACGCCGGACGGCCCGGGCCGATCTTTCGGGGCCCTCAGCGGTGCGTCCAGTCCCCGGACGGGATCAGCGCCGGGTGGGTGCGCAGGTGCGCGGCGACGGCGGGGCCGGCCAGGTAAACCCAGGCATCCGCCGTCCCGCCGTCCGCCGTCCGGACGGTGAGCCGTTCCCGCACGTACTCGCCCGTGCCGTCCGCCCGGCAGTCCTCCAGCCGGTCGAGCGCGGCGAGCACGGGGGCGTACGTGCCGGGGCGCACCGCGATCAGCTCGCCGACGATCCGGCGGCCGGGTGCCGCGTCCGGTACGGCGTACGGGAATCCCGGCCCTTCGTGCAGCGCGGCCCCGTCCAGCACGGCGGGCCGGACGTCGGCGCAGCGGCCGGCCAGGTGGACGGCGTGGTTGCCGCCGCCGGTGCGGAGCGTGCCGTAGACGAAGAACGGCAGGGCGTCGGTGGGCACGGGCTCTCCTCCTGGCGGGGTGGGGGTGGGGGTGGGGCATCTGTCCGCCGTCCGGTCCGGCCGGGTCGTCCTCGGTCGGGGGGCCGTGGTCGGGGGGCCGTGGTCGGGCGGTCGCCGCCCTGGGTCGGGCGGCCCCCGGTCGGGCCGCCCACCGTAGTGCCTGCAACCGTCCGGTGATACCCACTGGCGTGAAGGGCCGCTGATGCGCTGTTATGTCCCGAAGACCCGCCAGTACCGTCCAAGGGAGACACCCATGACAGCTCCAGCCCCCCGGAAGGCCACCGCGCCCTCCGCCGCCACGCCCGCCGGTGCGGGGCCGGCGGCTGCGGGGCCGGCGGGTGCGGGGCCCGCGGCGGCCAGGTTGGGCGGGGCGGTCTGGCTGGCGCTCGCCGTGGTGTACGTGGTGTGGGGCTCGACCTATCTGGCGATCAGGGTCGCCCTGGAGACGATGCCGTCCTTCCTGTCCGCCGGGGCGCGGTTCCTCTGTGCGGGCCTGTTGCTGACGGGCTTCGTGTTCCTCCGCTACGGCCGGGCCGGACTCCGGGTGAACGTCCGGCAGCTGGGCTCCTCGGCGCTGGTCGGCGTGCTGCTCCTGACCGGTGGCAACGGGCTGGTGGTGCTCGGCGAGAACTCCATCCCGTCCGGGCTGGCCGCCCTGCTGGTGGCCGCCGTCCCGCTCTGGATGGTGCTGCTCAGTGCGGCGGGCGGTGACCGGCCGAAGCCCGTCGAACTGGCCGGGGTGCTGCTCGGTCTGGTGGGCCTCACCGTGCTCTCCGCGCCCGCGATCGGCGGCAGCATCGCACTGGGCGGTGTGCTCGCGGTCATCTGCGCGACGCTGACGTGGGCGACCGGCTCGTTCGCCTCGAAGCGGCTCCCGATGCCGGGCAACGTGTTCGCCGCCAGCGCCTTCCAGATGATCGCGGGTGGCCTGGGTGACGTGCTGATCGGGTTGGTCCGCGGCGAGCAGCACGGCCTGGACCCGGCCACCTTCTCGGACCGGTCCTGGCTGGCGCTCGCCTACCTGGTGGTCTTCGGCTCGCTCGTCGCCTTCACCGCGTACGCCTGGCTGTTGCAGTCCGCGCCGCTCACCCTGGTCGCCACCTACGCGTACGTGAACCCGGTGGTGGCGGTGCTGCTGGGCTGGCTGATCCTGGCCGAGCCGCTGACCGGCCCCACTCTGCTGGGCGGGGCGATCGTGGTCGCGGGCGTCTGCCTGGTGGTGAGCGTCAGCCGGACGCGGGGGCGGGCTCCTCGCCGGACGTCCGCGCGTAGCTGAGGACGACCGCGCCGTTGTCGAACCGGCGGCACTCGGTGAGCGCGAACGAGTGGAGCGCGAAGCCGGCGCGGAACAGCGGGATGCCGTCGCCGGCCACGGTCGGGTACTGCTTGATGATCAGCTCGTCGATCTCCGGCAGCAGCTGACCGGCGAGGTCGCCACCGCCGCAGAGCCAGATGCCGAGCCCGTCCTCCTGCTTGAGCCTGCGCACCAGGGCGAGCGGGTCCTCGTCGGTGACCTCGACCGCCTGGTCCGGGCCGGCGACCGGCGTGCGGGAGAGGACGATCTGCCGCAGGTGGGCGTACGGGCTGGTGAGCCCGGCGCTCAGGCCCGGCTGGTAGCTGCCGCGGCCCATCAGGACGGTGTCGAACCGGCTGTTCGGCGTCCCGTCGAGGCCGAAGGCCGCGCGGGCCGGCGTCGGCAGGGTGTCGGTGTGCTCGGTGGTGAGGTACTGCAGGTACTCGCCCACAGTGTGGGCGAGGAAAAAGTCGAAGCCGCCGTCCGGGGAGGCGATGAAGCCGTCGATGGTGGCGCCGACGAAGTAGCTGAGCTTGCGCATTCATGTCCTTGGGTCCTGGTCGGGAGCCTCGTACCCCAAACCACTACGGCTATAGTACTCAGCTTGTAGTGGTTGTCCAGAGTTGTTCTGCCCGGATCTGAAAGAGAATCGGAGACATGGCCCAGAACCCCGCTCGCCGCACCGCCCTCGTCGACGCCGCCATCGACGTCCTGGCCCGTGAGGGCGCCCGCGGTCTCACCTTCCGCGCGGTCGACGTCCAGGCCGGAGTACCGGCCGGCACCGCGTCCAACTACTTCGCCAACCGTGACGACCTGCTCGACCAGGCCGCCCGCCACATCCACCACCGGTTCACCCCGGACCCGGCGGTCGTCGCCGAGCTGCTCCGCGCCCCGCGCGACCGCGCCCTGGTCACCGCCCTGATGCACGACCTGCTGCGCCGGATCGCCGCCGACCGGGCCGCCTACCTCGCCTTCCTCGAACTCCGGCTGGAGGCCACCCGGCGGCCCGGCATCCGGGCCCGGCTCACCGACACCGTCCGCGACCAGCTGGAGGCCAACATCGCCTACCACCTGGCCGAGGGCCTCCCCGGCGACCGCGGGACGGTCGTCGTCCTCTACCTCGCGATGACCGGACTGATCGTCGAACACCTCACCCTGCCGGACGTGTTGGGCGTGGACGGGCTCGCGGCACTGATCGACACCATGGTGGAGCGGATCGTCCCGGAACGCTGACGGGCTGCCGTGCGGTGGGGTGCGGTGCGGTGCGGTGGGGTGCTGTGCTGTGCTGTGCGGTGCGGTGCCGTCCGGTGCCGGGCTGTGCTCCTGGCCGGCTGCCGCGCGGTGTCAGCTCCCGGCCGGGCCGGGGCGGGCCCGCAGGACGGGCCGCACCAGGTCGAGCACCTCGACGAGGTCGCCGTCCTCGCGGATCAGCACGCCCATCGACCGCAGCCGCGCCAGGCTCTCGGCGTACGCGGGGTGGGCGGCCTGCGCGGTGCTGAGCACCGGCCGGACGGCCGTCGGCACGCCGAGCCCGTACGCCTCGCAGAGGATGCCGAGAGCGAGCGTGTCCGAGATCCCGGCGGCCCACTTGTTGATCGTGTTGAAGGTCGCGGGGGCCACGGCGATCGCGTCCGGCGGCGGCAGCGGCCGGGGCTCGCCCGGCTTCCGCCACGCCGAGCGGATCGGATACCCCGTCCGGGCGGCGACGGCGGCCTCGTCGATGAAGTCGAGGGCCTGGGGAGTGGCGACGACGCCGACGTCCCACCCCTCGGCCTGCGCAGCCGTGACCAGCCGGTCGGTCCCGGGGGCGAGCCCGGAGGCACAGACGACGATGTAGAGGAAGGACACGGGCGGGCTCCCCTTCGGGTGACGAGTCCCCTCCATCATGGCCACCCGCTCGCCGCACCCGGTAGCCGGTAGCCGGTACCTGCGGCGGAGTGCCGACCGGGCGGATGCTCGCCGCGTCAGGTGTGGGGTCGAGGTCTGTGGCGGTCCGCCGGCGTGGCCGTCGACGAGGCCTGCGCGGCAGGTCCGTCGGCCGGGCGGTCCGGGCTGTACCCCGGGCGGGCCGGTCCTGCCCGCCCGCTACAGCGGGAACGGGGGGCGGCCCGTCCACCAGTTGCCGGGTGCTTCGGGGTCCCGGCTGGTCCAGTACTCGACGATCGCGTCGGTGAACTCGGCGGCGGACAGCAGGCCGTCGCCGTCCTGGTCGAGCCGCCGGAAGGCCTCGTCGGCGTCGTCGCGGGAGAGGCCCGCGAAATGGCCGCGCTGGAAGACGAAGAACTCGCCCGCGTCCACCGTCCCGCTGTTGTTGGTGTCGGCGACCGAGAGGAAGGCCTCGGCCAGCGCCCCCAGGCTGGCGCGGGCGGCGTCCAGATCGTCGGCGAGCGAGCCGGTGGAGACGACGAACTGTTCGCGGGTGATCGCGTCCGTACCCGCGGGCAGGTGGGCCAGGTGCAGGTCGTGCCAGAGCGTCAGGTAGGCGCGGACGATCCACGCCTCGGCCTCCGAGCCCTCGGCGTGCCCGAGCGAGCGGGCCACCGAATGACCCATCAGGACGTGGTCCCGCTCGGTCAACAGCCCGTCGCCGTCGGCGTCGAGGTGGTCGAACCCGTGGTTGATCTTCGCCAGCAACAGTTCGTCGGACAACGTGCCCCCTCGGTCGGTGATCCCCCTCGTCGTCGGCACGTTAGCGCGTCGGCGTCCGGCCCCGCGGGCGAACTCCGGGATGCCGGGCGGACCGCCGTCGGCGGAGGGGTGGTGGGGCGGACCGCCCGTCGGCGGTGGGGCGGAGGGGCGGTGGACAGCTGGCGGTCGGCGGTCGGCGGTCGGCGGTCGGCGGTCGGCGTGCGGTCGGTGGGCTGCCTCGAACCGGTGAGCCCTGGCGGACGGCGCGGCCGGCGGCAGCGGCCACGGTGTGACCCTGCCCCGGGGAAGGCGTCGGACGGTGTCGGTTGCGGCGTCGATGAGTTCGCGAGGCAGAAATAAGTAGACCGGTCGACAGATTCTCCGGGGTTTAGATTCTCTAGACCGGTCGACATATTTTTCGGACTCTAATCCGTAGACCGGTCGGTCTATTCGGTGGCGGGGTCGACTGCTCTGGCGGGATTGCGACGGACCGCGCGAGTGCCGCATCGTCGGAGAGCTGGCGGCCCGCAGTGGCACTGCCGCCCCGCCGGGCCGCCCCTTGCTTCATCTATCGAAAATCGATAGATTCCCATCGCAATTCGATGGAGGGATGAATCGTGGGAAAGCTGACCGTGCGGGCGCTGCGCGCCGTACTCGCGGTGGTGCTCACCGGCACCGTGTTGGTGCAGGCGTTGATGGTGTGGGCGTTGTTCACCGATCCGGAGGACGGGACGCTCCCGCTGACCGCGTTCCGGGTGCTGACGATCGTCGGGTTGATGTCGGCGCAGGTCGCCCTGGTCTGCGTCTGGCGGCTGGTGGCGATGGTGCGACGCGGGACGGTGTTCTCCCACGCCGCCTTCCGGTACGTGGACGGCGTGATCGGCGCGATCGTGGCGGCCTCCCTCGTGTGGTTCGCGGTCACCGCCGTCAACGCGCCCGGCCAGCGGGAGGACCCGGGCGTCAGCGTGATCATGGCCGGGATCGGCCTGGCCGTCCTCGGGGTCGCGCTCATCGTGCTCGTCCTGCGGATGCTGCTCGTCCAGGCCGTTGCACGCGACGTCGAGGCCACGCAGATGCAGGCCGAGCTGGACGAGGTGATCTGATGCCGATCACCGTCGACATCGACGTGATGCTCGCCCGGCGGAAGATGTCCGTGGGCGAGCTCGCGGAGCGCGTCGGGATCACCCCCGCCAACCTGGCGGTACTCAAGAACGGCCGCGCCAAGGCGGTGCGCTTCGCGACGCTCGCGGCGCTCTGCGAGGTGCTCGACTGCCAGCCGGGCGACCTGCTGCGCTGGGAGGCCGAGGGCGCCGCCGGCGGATGACGCGCCCCGGCCCTCGGGCCGCACGGGCTTTTGGCGCACGGGCTTGTCCCGCGCCGTCGTGGCGGGCCGTCCGTCGTGGAACACCCCGGCGACACGACGGCGCGGCCGCCGGGGTGTTCCACGGCGCTGGTCCCTCGGGCCTTGGTGACGGACAGGCCCTTCCCCCGCCGCCCGGTCAGTGCGCGGCGGCCAGCAAGTCCCTGGTGTAGTCGGTGTGCGGGGCGGCGAACAGCTGGTCCCGGTCGGTGGACTCGACCAGCCGCCCGCGGTGCATGACGGCCACCCGGTCGCAGAAGTGCCGGACGACCGCGAGGTCGTGCGAGACGAAGAGGAAGGCGACGCCGAGGCGTTCGCGCAGCTCCATCAGCAGGTTGAGCACCTGCGCCTGCACCGAGACGTCGAGGGCCGACACGGGCTCGTCCGCGATGATCAGACGGGGCGACGGCGCGAGCGCCCGGGCGATGCCGATCCGCTGGCGCTGGCCGCCGGAGAACTCGTGCGGGTAGCGGTCCAGGTGGGCGGCGGGCAGGCCGACCTGCGCCAGGAGTTCGGCGGACCGCTCGCGCCGCTCGGCCGCGGACAGCGCGGTGTGCAGGCGTAGCGGAGTGTCGAGGGTCTGGGCGACGGTGCGGCGCGGGTTGAGTGAGGCGTACGGGTCCTGGAAGACCAGCTGGATCTCCTTGCTGAGCCTCCGCCGCAAGTCCCGGCCGGGGTTGGTGACGTCCACGCCGTCGTACCGGATCCGGCCGGCGGTCGCGCTCTGGAGGCCCGCCAGCACCCGGGAGGTGGTGGACTTCCCGGAGCCGGACTCGCCGACCAGGCCCAGGGTCTCGCCTGGGGCGATCCGCAGGCTGACGCCTTCGACGGCGCGGACGGGTTCGGCGGGCCGCCCGGGGAACCGCCGCCGGCCGGGGAAGTGGACGGCGAGGTCCTCCAGTTCGACCAGCCAGCGGCCGTTTGCAGGGGCGGTCGGCACCGGGCCGCTCCCCACCGGGCCGCTCCCCACCGGGCCGCTCCCCACCGGGCCGGTCCGCGCCGGCTCCGGCCGTACCGAGTCCGGCCGTACCGAGTCCGGCCGTACCGAGTCCGTCCGGGCCGGGCCGGTTCGTACCGGGAACGTGAGCGACGGAGACGGGTCGTCGACGGTCGGCAGGGGTGTGCCCGGCACGGTCTCCAGGGTGAGGGCGGCGCCCACCAGGGCCCGGGTGTAGGGCTGTTGGGGTGCGGCCAGCAGCGCTGCGGTAGGCGCGGCCTCGACCTGTTCGCCGTCGCGCAGCACCAGCGTCCGGTCGGTGGTCCCGGCGACCACGCCCAGGTCGTGGCTGACCAGCAGCACGGCCGTCCCGTGTTCGCGCTGCAACTCGGCGAGCAGGTTGAGGACTTGCCGCTGGACGCGGGCGTCGAGCGCGGTGGTCGGCTCGTCGGCGATCAGCACGTCCGGGTCGTTCATCAGCGCCATCGCGATCATCACCCGCTGGCGCATGCCCCCCGAGAACTGGTGCGGGTAGTCGCGTACCCGGGTGGCCGGGATGCCGACCCGGTCGAGCATCGCGGCAGCCCGCCGCCGGCCCTCGGCGCGGCCGGCGCCGGGGTGGTGCAGCCGGTACATCTCGGCGAGTTGGGCACCCACGCCGTGGAACGGGCTGAGTGAGGTGAGCGCGTCCTGGAACACCAGGGCGATCCGGCCGCCACGCACCCGTCGCAGCACGGCTTCGCCTGCCCCGACCAGCTCCAGCCCACCGTCCGGCCGGCCCGCGGCCTGCGACGCACCCCCAGCTTCAGCCCCACCCGCAGCCCCACCCGCAGCCCGGCCCGCATCGCCGCCCGCAGTCCCACCCAACGAGGCCCCACCCAACGAGGCCCCACCCAACGAGGCCCCACCCAACGAGGCCCCACCCTTCGCCGCCCCGGCGAGGCGGATCGAGCCGGTGACGGTGGTGGTGCGCGGATCGTGCAGTCCCAGCACGGCGAGCCCGGTCGCGGACTTGCCGGAGCCGGATTCGCCCACCAGGCCCAGGACTTCGCCCCGGGCGAGGTCGAAGGAGAGGTTGCGGACGGCGTGCACGGGTGCGCCGCCGCGTGGGTCGGTGAAGGTCACGGCGAGATCGCGGACGCTGAGCACAGGAGCCACGGGCATCGCAGGAGCCACAGGCGCCACAGGCGTCCTGGGTATCGCCGATGTCAGCGGCGTCTGGGGCGTGCGGGGCGTGAGGGGTGTCATGGGGAGCTCCAGGCGGGGTCAGCTGAGGCGGATGCGCGGGTCGAGCCAGGCGGTCACGAGGTCGGCCAGGGCGACGAGGAGCACCACGAAGCAGGCGGCCAGCAGCACCGCGCCGACCACGGCCGGCAGGTCCTGCCCTTCGACGGCGTCGGCGGCGAACCGTCCGACCCCGTTCAGTCCGAACACGGTCTCGGTGATCACCGCGCCGCCGAGCAGCGCGCCGGCCTCCAGGCCCAGCAGCTGCACCAGCGGTCCGGCGGCGCCGCGCGAGGTGTACTTGAGGTGGGCGCGCAGTCGGCCGAGGCCCTTGCCGCGGGCGGTGCGGACGTACTCCTCGTCCATCGTTTCCAGCAGCTGGGAGCGCGAAAGGCGGGCGAAGACTGCCGAGTTGACGAATCCGAGGACGAGCCAGGGCAGCAGCATGCCGCCCGCCCAGGCGGCCAGGTCCTCGGCCGGCGGGGTGTAGGAGGGCAGCGGCAGCAGGCCGGTGGTGTAGACCAGAGCCCACTGAGCGACGTAGCCGAGGAAGTAGATCTGCACACTGGCGCCGACCAGGGTGAATCCGGAGAGCAGCCGGTCCGTCCGGGTGCCGTGCCGCAGTGCCGAGACGAAGCCGGTGCCCAGGCCGAGCAGGACGAGGACGGCGAGCGCGCCGGCGGTCAGCGAGAAGGTGACCGGCAGGTGGTCGACCAGCGCCTCGGTGACGGGCTGGTGCAGCCGGTAGGAGTAGCCGAGGCAGGGTGCGTCGCAGTGGATGACCGAGCCGTCGACGTCGCTGATGTCCCGCCCGGCGACCACGCCGGTGAGGTAGTCGGTGTACTGGGAGAGCAGCGGCTGGTCCAGGCCCATGCTCTGGCGGACCGACGCCACCTGGCCGGAGTCGCAGCGCGGGCCGCAGGCGGCGCGGGCCGGGTCGGCGGGCGCGGCGTAGAAGAGGACGAAGGCGGCGGCGGAGACCGCGACCAGGACGGCAAGGGCCTGGAGGATCCGCCGCAGGGCGAAGGTGAGCATGGCCGGTCCGAATCGGGGGCGTCGGGGCGGCCCCGCCCGCCCGGCCGCCTGCCCGCCCCCGCCTGCCCACCCCGTGGCGGAGGGGCGGAAACGGGAGCGGAGCGCTAAGCGGGACGGAGGGACGGAGGGGCGGGGCCGCCGGGGGAGGGTCAGGACTTCAGGTACAGCCAGGCCGGGCTGACCGACCCGTAGATCGGGTGGACGAACGCGCCGCCGACGTTGCTGCCGCGCAGCTGGTTCATGGTCGGGTAGGCGAAGGGCAGCACCGGGACGTCCTTCATCACGGTCTGCTCCAGCGCGTAGAGCTCCTTGGCCTTGGCGCGGGGCTCGCCGATCCCGTTGATCCGGTCGATCTCCTGGTCCACCGCACTGTTGCGGTAGCGGGCCGAGTTGAGGTCACTGTTGGCGCGGCCGTCGAAGGAGAACGGGATCAGCGTGGACGGGGTCGGCCAGTCGACGGAGGAGGTCTCCTCGAACAGGTCGTACGGCGAGTCGGCGCGGTGCGCCTCGTCCAGCAGCGCCTTGGCGTCGACCGGCTTCGGCACGATGGTGATGCCGGCCTTGGCGAAGCCCTCCACCAGCACCTGGGCGACCCGCTGCCCGGTGGGGGTGTTGGCGTAGGCGTAGGTGAGGGAGGCGGGTGCCTGCTTGGCCCGGGCGAGAGCGGCCTTGGCGGCCTCCGGGTCGCCCTCGGGCTTGGCCGGGTAGAGGTCGTACTTCTGCCAGTCGACCAGCGCCGGCGAGCTGAGCGTGGTGGCGAGTTCGCCGGCCCGGGTGCCGCCCTGGACCTGCCGGGCCTGCTGGCGCGGGTAGGCCAGGTGCAGGGCCTTGCGGACCTCGACGTCCGGCACCCGCTCGTTGTTGATCACGAGCTGGGTGACGAAGGCGCCCTGCCGGCCGGAGACGACCAGGTCCTTGGCCTTCGGGTCGGTGTCCACGGTCTGGTACAGCTCGGGGGAGAGCTGAGTGGCGACGGTGGTGGCATCGGCGCCGCCGTCCCGGCCGGAGAGGATCTCCTGGTTGATGTTGAGCGCCTCCTTGCCGAAGCTGAAGACGAACTTCTCCGGGTACTGGTTGCGGATCGGGTCGGTCTCCGGCTTCCAGTGCGGGTTGCGTTCGAGCACCATCCGGGTGTTCTGGACGTGCTCGGCGATCCGGTAGGGGCCGCTGGAGAACGGCAGCCGGTCGTAGTCCGTGCCGGTGTCCTTGTCCTTGCGCACCGGCGAGGAGGAGGACTGTGCGGCCATGTACGGCACGTCGGCCTGCGGCTGGGGGAAGTGGAAGACCAGGGTGCGGTCGTCGGGCGTCTCGATCGCGGCGAGGTCGCCGTCCTGCGGGCCGCCGTACTTCTTGCGGGCGTCGTCGTAGCCGGCCTCGCCGGTGAGCCACTGCGGCCAGTACGGCGGACCGACCTCGTAGCCCTTGCCGAAGGTGCGCTCGATGCCGTACTTGACCTGCTGGGAGGTGATCGGCTGGCCGTCCTCCCAGGCCACCCCCTCCTTCAGCCGGTACGTCCAGGTGCGGCCACCGTCGGCGGGGGTGCCGGTGTCGGTGGCGAGGTCGCCGACCAGCTTGGCCTTGCCGTCCACCACCTGGTACTGGGTCAGCTGGCGGCCCCAGAGCAGCGAGGTGTTGTACGCGGCGCCCGCGTAGACCTTCTGCGGGTCGAGGTGGCGGAAATCGACGGTGTTGTAGACGTTCACGGTGCCGCCCGCACGGGCACCGGGGACGGCGGGGGCGGGGCCGGCGCTCTCCTTCTCGGTGCCGAGCGCGGCGGTCAGCGGCGAGGAGTCCTTGGCGGGGGCGCTGCTCGTGCCGGAACCGGCACCCGCGCCGGCCGAGCAGGAGGTCGCCAGCAGCGCGGTGGCTACGACGGCGAGGGACGGTTTGATCCAGCGCATGGCGAATCTCTCCTTGCCCCGGGGGTGCGGGGCGGTTGGGTGAAGGGGGAGCGAGAACAAGGGAGCGGGCAGGCGGCAACGAGGACGTCGGAGCCGGAGTCAGGGCCGGGGCCGGGGCCGAGGTGGGCCGGGGCCGCGGGAGCGACGGCGAGCGGTCGGCGGTCAGCGCCCGGCGCGCGGGTCCAGCGCGTCCCGGACGGCGTCGCCGAGCAGGTTGAAGGCGAGCACGAACAGCAGCAGTGCCACGCCCGGGAAGAACATGTACGTCGGGTCGGCCTGGAAGACCTCGGAGCCGCGGGCGATCATCCGGCCCCAGTCCGGCACCGGTTCGTTGATGCCGACGCCGAGGAAGGAGAGCACGGCCTCGGTGGCGACGAAGGCCGGCACCGCCATCGTGGCGTGCACCAACAGCTGCGCCCGGACATTCGGCAGGAGTTCACGGAACACGATGTGGAATCCGCTCGCGCCCATCGCCCGGGCGGACTGCACGAAATCCCTTTCCCGAAGTGACCGGACGGAGGCCCGGAGGGAAAGTGCGAGCGGAATCCAGCCGAACGCGGAGAACACCAGGATCAGCACCAGGAACTGCATCCACTCCGGCTCCGCGGCGCCCGGATCGACCAGCCGGGACTGGATGACCGGGCTGAGGGCGAGCAGCAGGAGCAGCGTCGGAAAGGCCAGCAGGACATGGGAGAGGAAGCCGAAGAGCCGGTCGGTGATTCCGCCGAGGTGGCCCACGGCGACGCCGACCAGCACACCGAGCGTGGTGGTGACGGCCGCGGCGGCGAAGGCGATCAGCAGCGACGTCCGGATGCCGTAGAGCAGCTGGGTGAGGACGTCCCGGCCGAGCCCCGGCTCCAGGCCGAACCAGAAATCGCCGGAGATCCCGCCGTTCGGCGCCACCGGCAGCCCGCCGTCGCTGAGCAGGCCGGGCGTGTTCTGGCCGTAGTGCTCGACGGGGTTGCGGCCGTAGAGGGCGGCGATCAGCGGGGCGGCGAGGGCGAGGACGAGGAACAGCAGGACGACGGCGAGTGCGGCGGCGCCGACCCGGTCGCGGCGGATCCGGCGGAGCAGGCCCGGCGGGGCGGGCGTGGGGGCGGACACTGCTACTGCTTCGACCACTGCCATGAGAGACGTACTCCCCGAATTCTCCGCCGCCCCGTGGGTGAGGGTGCGCTGGTGTGCATTTCCGGGCCGGTCAGCGGGGGTTTCCCGGTGTCGGCCGAGCGCCATCAGACCGGATGCGGCAGGAGTTCCGCAAATCATTCGGAGGGGTTTGCGGGTGCATTGTTTCGGCACGTATGACGGCTTCATTCCGCTGCAATACTGGCGTTGCAGTAAAACGGACATAAGACCGCAAACAGGCCGCCCTGTCCCGCATTCTGAGATCTCCGCCACAGTCCGTCCGCTGTTGATACGATCCGGACGAGCCGCGACTGGCGCGCAGGGATGGAATCAACCATCGGGAAGCGGCTCCGTGAATCCTCACGTCGCAGTTGCCGAGCGCCTGGGCCCATCAGCATCCCTTCGAGGAGAACGCCATGGCCCTGCCCCCGCACACCACCGCGAGCCCCACCGCCAACGCCGCCTTCCGCAGCGCGCTGGATACCGTCCGCGAGGTCGAACCGCGGATCGCCGCCGCCATCGGCCAGGAGATCGAGGACCAGCGCGCCTCGCTCAAGCTCATCGCCAGCGAGAACTACGCCTCCCCGGCCGTCCTGCTCGCCATGGGCAACTGGCTCAGCGACAAGTACGCCGAGGGCACCTCCGGCCGCCGCTTCTACGCCGGCTGCCGCAACGTCGACACCGTCGAGACGATCGCCGCCGAGCACGCCCGCGCCCTCTTCGGCGCCGACCACGCCTACGTCCAGCCGCACTCCGGCATCGACGCCAACCTGACCGCCTTCTGGGCCGTCCTCTCCCAGCGCGTCGAGAGCCCGGCGCTGCGCCGCGCCGGCGTCCGCAACGTCAACGACCTCACCGAGCAGGACTGGGCCGAGCTGCGCCAGGAGCTCGGCAACCAGCGGATGCTCGGCATGTCCCTGGACACCGGCGGCCACCTCACGCACGGCTTCCGACCCAACATCTCCGGCAAGATGTTCGAGCAGCGCAGCTACGGCACCGACCCGGTCAGCGGCCTGATCGACTACGACGCGCTGCGCGCCACCGCCAAGGAGTTCCGCCCGCTCATCCTGGTCGCCGGCTACTCCGCCTACCCGCGGCTGGTCGACTTCCGCCGGATGCGCGAGATCGCGGACGAGGTCGGCGCGACCCTGATGGTCGACATGGCGCACTTCGCCGGCCTGGTCGCCGGCAAGGTGCTCACCGGCGACCACGACCCGGTGCAGCACGCCCACATCGTCACCACCACCACCCACAAGTCGCTGCGCGGTCCGCGCGGCGGCATGGTGCTCTGCACCTCCGAGCTGGCCGAGCACGTCGACCGCGGCTGCCCGCTGGTGCTCGGCGGCCCGCTCTCGCACGTGATGGCCGCCAAGGCGGTCGCCTTCGCGGAGGCCCGCCGCCCCGAGTTCCAGGTGTACGCCCGCCAGGTCGTCGACAACGCCCGGGCGCTCGCCGAGGGGCTGCTGCGCCGCGGTGGCACGCTGGTCACCGGCGGCACCGACAACCACCTCGTCCTCGCCGACGTCTCCGGCTACGGCCTGACGGGCCGTCAGGCCGAGGCCGCACTGCTGGACTCCGGCATCGTCACCAACCGCAACTCCGTCCCGCGGGACCCGAACGGCGCCTGGTACACCTCGGGCGTCCGCCTCGGCACGCCCGCGCTCACCACGCGCGGCCTCGGCGCCGCCGAGATGGACGAGATCGCCGCCCTGATCGACACCGTCCTGCGTGGCACGACCCCCACCGCCACCTCCGCCGGTGCTCCGTCGAAGGCCCAGTACAGCCTGGACGCCGCGGTGGCCGAGAGCGTGGCCAAGCGCGCCGCCGACCTGCTCAGCGGCTTCCCGCTCTACCCGGGCGTGGACCTGGTCTGACCGGGCGTGGACCTGGTCTGGCCGGGCGTGGGCCTGGCCTGACCGGCACCCGGGCCGGCGTCACCTCGGACGCCGGCCCGGACGCCGGCCCGGTCGCCGTGCCGTGGGCCGTCACCCGGACCGCAGGGTGAGGACGAGGTCCCGCGGCAGGCCGTGGGTGTCGTGCAGGTACCCGAAGTCCTCCTCGCTCAGCGGGCCGCGGAACCGGGGGCGGGCCAGCACCCGCCGGCCGCCCTCCAGGAGCCGGTCGAACCGGCGCTCCTCGTCGAGCAGCACCCGGCGCACGCCGTCCGGATCACCGTCCTGGCGGAAGTGGTCCAGGGTGTGCCGGATCAGCTCGTCCGGGAAGTCCCCGAGGCCGCGCCGCGGATCGTCCCGCCGCAGCACGGTGAGCACCCGCCGGACGAGCCGGCGCAGGACGTAGCCGCGGCCGGTGTTGGCCGGGCGCACGCCGTCGCCGATCACCACGACGGCCGAGCGCAGGTGGTCGCAGACCACCCGCAGCGAGGGTTCGTCCAGCTGCCACAGGGCCGGCACCGTCCGGCGCCAGGGGTCGAACAGGTCGCACTCGAAGACCGATCGGCGGCCCTGCAGCAGCGAGGCCAGCCGCTCCAGGCCGAGCCCGGTGTCGACGTTGCGCTGGGGGAGCGGGACGAGCGAGCCGTCGGGGAGCCGGCGGTGGCGCATCATCACGTGGTTCCACACCTCCACCCACCGGTCGTCGCGGGTCGGCGTGGACTCCGGCGGGGTGTCACCGGTCCAGAGGAAGATCTCCGAGTCGGGGCCGCACGGACCGGTCGGTCCGTTGGACCACCAGTTGTCCTCGACGGTGAGCTCCACCGGCACCCCGCGCTCCTGCCACAGCTCCAGGGAGGCGGTGTCGGGGCCGGTCCGGTCGTCGCCGCCGAAGACCGTGGCGTGCAGCAGCCCCGGGTCGACGCCGAACCCCTCGGTGAGCAGGCCGTACCCCCAGTCGAGGCTCGGCCGGCCCTCGTAGTCGCCCAGCGACCAGGTGCCGAGCATCTCGAAGACGGTCAGGTGGGTGGCGTCGCCGACCTCGTCGAGGTCCGTGGTGCGCAGGCAGCGCTGCACGTTGACCAGCCGCCTGCCCAGCGGGTGCGGGCGGCCCTCCAGGTACGGGGTGAGCGGGTGCATGCCCGAGGTGGTGAACAGCACCGGGTCCCCGGGCGGCGGCAGCAGGGTCGAGCCGGCGATCCGGCGGTGGCCGCGCTCCTCGAAGTACTCGACGAACGTGCGGACGATTCGGTCGGTGTGCACGGGGTGCTCCTTCGCATGTACACAGCGGGGAGGCACCGGACAACGGTCCGCACGATCATCGGAACCGGGGCGGGAACGCCAGGGAACCACCGGCAGGCCGTTTCCGGTCGCCGGGGAGGTGGGAGTACGTCAGGCGGCGGCAACCGGGGAGCTGGTCGCTCGCGCGGTCGCGGTGGTGTGTCGGCCCCTGACGTTCATGCCGCCCACGGTAGCGCGCCAGGAGGCCGCGGTCACCCGCATTACGCCGGGCCCGGCGTCACGGGCACTGCGCCGGGCCCGGCGTCACGGGCACTGGGCCGGGCCCGGCGTCACGCGCCAGGTGCGGCGGTGCCGTGGCGGCGCCGCACCGGGCCTGCGCCGGGCCGCGCGGGGCCTACGCCGAAGGGACGAACCCGTCCCGGGTCCGGTGGCCGATCCGGGGTGCGGGCCTCCGGGGTGATCGTGGTGCCATGACGAACGCATCGCAGCACGACACCCCGCCCGTCGCCCTGATCACCGGCGCCTCGCGCGGACTCGGCCTGGCGCTGGCCCGGGGGCTGGCCGCCGAGGGCTGGCAGCTGGTGGTCACCGCCCGCGACGCCGCCGGACTCTCCGCAGCCGGGGCCGAACTGGCCGCCGCCACCAAGGTGGTCGCACTCGCCGGATCGGTGGTGGACGACGGCCACCGCGAGCGACTGGCCGAGGCCGCCGCCGGGCTCGGCGGGGCGAGCCTGCTGGTCAACAACGCCGGTACGCTGAACGGTTCGAGCGGCGCCGGTGACCCGCTGCCCCGACTGGCCGACTTCCCCCTGCCGGACCTGTTGGAGACCTTCGAGGTCAACGCGCTCGCGCCGATCGCCCTCACCCAACTCCTGCTCCCGCAGCTGCGTTCGCACGCCGGCTCGCTGCTCAACATCAGCTCCGACGCCGCCGTCGCCGCCTATGAGGGCTGGGGCGGCTACGGCGCCAGCAAGGCCGCGCTCGACCAGGCCACCGCCGTCCTGGCGAAGGAGGAGCCGGCGGTGCGGGTCTGGGCGGTCGACCCCGGCACCATGCGGACCGCGATGTACCAGCAGGCCTGCCCCGGCGAGGACATCTCCGGCGAGGCGGCGCCCGAAACCGTGGCGCGCGCCCTGCTGGGACTGGTCCGCGGCCGGCCCGCCTCCGGCCGCTACCGCGCCGACGACCTGCCGGCCCCCGCCAGGGGCGCGCGATGACCGCGCTCGCCGAACCCGGCCCCGGTACCCTCGGCCCCGGTGGCACAGGCCCCGACGGCACCGGCAGTGGTGGCACAGGCCCAGGTGGCACGAGCCCCGGCGCCCTCGGCCTGGATGTCGCCGTCCCGCCCGAACTCTCCGCCCGGGAGCCCGCGGAGGCCCGCGGCGGCACCACCCGTGACGGGGTCCGGATGCTGGTGGGACACCGGGCCGGCGGCACGGTCGAGCACCGGCGCTTCACCGACCTGCCCGAGGTGCTGCGCCCCGGGGACCTCCTGGTGGTCAACAACTCGGCCACGCTGCCCGCCGCCCTGGCCGGACGGCTGCCGGACGGCACCCCGGTCGCGCTGCACCTCTCGTCGGCCCGGCCGGACCGGCGCGGCGCCTTCCTGGTGGAGCTGCGCCGGGTGATCCCGGGCGCGGCCGCCGCACCCTACGCGCCGGAGGCATCCCCGGCGCGTCCGGGCCTGCGGGTGGAGCTGCCGGCCGGTGCCGCGGCCGAGCTGGTGGCGCCGTTCACCGCGCGTCTCTGGTACGCCCGGCTCGACCTGCCCGCACCGCTGCCGGCGTACCTGGACCACCACGGCAAGGCCATCCGGTACGGCTACGTGGACCGGGACTGGCCGATCGAGGCCTACCGGACCGTCTTCGCGACCGTCCCGGGCAGCAGCGAAATGCCCAGCGCGGCCCGGCCGTTCACCGCGGAGGTGGTGGCCCGGCTGGCCGGTCGTGGCGTGCTGGTGGCACCCGTCACCCTGCACACCGGCGTCGCCTCCCCGGAGGCGCACGAGGCCCCGTACGCCGAGTGGTTCCACGTGCCGGACACCACCGCCCGGTTGGTCGGCCACGTCCGGGCCGGCGGCGGGCGGGTGATCGCCGTCGGCACCACCGTCGTCCGGGCCCTGGAGTCGGCGGCCGACCCGGACGGCACCGTCCACCGGGCCGACGGCTGGACCGAGTTGGTGATCACCCCGGAACGCGGCGTCCGGGCGGTGGACGGCCTGCTCACCGGCTGGCACGAACCCCGTGCCTCGCACCTGCTGATGCTCGCGGCCGTGGCGGGCCGTCCGCTGCTGGAGCGGTGCTACGCCGAGGCCGTCCGGCACCGCTACCTCTGGCACGAGTTCGGTGACGTCAACCTTCTTCTCCCCGCCGGGAGTTGATGAGGTTCCTTGCCGGGCTCGCCCCGGCCGCGCTCAGCCGGCGGCGGGTGCGAACAGGGTGAGCGCCGCGTGGTGGGTGTCCAGGTACTCGCGGACCGAGGTGATCAGGCCGTCCTCGACGGTGAAGATGCCCAGGCACTGGTTCTGGTAGGCGGCGCCGTTGGCGGCCGTTCCCTCGGCGGTCCACTCCGCGACCACCTGCGGGCCGTCGGCCAGCAGCCCGGTGAGCGTCACCTTCAGGGCGCTGCCGGCTGCGAACAGCGTGCCCACCTGGCCGAGGAAGTCGTCGACGATGGTGGCGCGGCCGTCCCACACCCCCGACAGCGGGAGGTTGCCGGGGTACGACCAGGTGGCGTGCTCGGCGAAGCAGGCCACGGCGGTGGGGAGGTCGCCGTCGGCGATGGCGGTGACGTAACGCTCCACGACCGTACGGGGGTCGGGCTGGTCCATGGTCTGCTCCCTGCGGTTCCGGTGGGTCGCTCTGGCAGGACCGAGCCAAGCCGCTCGGGGTGCCTGCGGGCGAACAACCGTCCGCGAGCCGCGACAACCACCGGTTGTCCTCCGTGGTCGGCGTGCCGCGGACCGTCCGAAGTGCGGGCCACCCCGGAGGAGGAACAGGCGGGCCCGGTCAGCGGGACGGCGTCCCCGGCGGCAGCTCCAGCTCGAACCAGACCACCTTGCCGTCCCGGGTGCGCCGGCTGCCCCAGCGGTGCGCCAGCTCGTTGACCAGGTGCATGCCCCGCCCGCCCTCGTCCTCCTCCTGGGCGCGCCGCATCCGGGGCGCCCCGGTGTCCCGGTCGGCGACCTCCACGGTGAGCAGCCGGTTGTAGAACAGCCTGAGCTGGGTGGGGGATCCGGCATGCACCAGGGCGTTGGTGATCAGCTCGCTGGTGAGCAGCTCGGCCCAGTCGGCGAGCGGGGTGAGCCCCCAGGAGGCCAGCGTCCTGCGGGTGAACCGCCGCGAGTGCGCCACCATCGCGTGGTCGTCGGTGAGCGGCAGGGTGGCGATCCGGTCGGCGCCGGCCGGCCGGACCTGCGCCAGGATGATCGCGATGTCGTCCTCGCTGGTGCGGCCGGTGAGTTCGGCCAGGACGGCGTCGCAGGTCTGCTCCAGCGAGCGCCGCCGGTCGGCGATCGTCCGGCAGAGCTGGTCCAGGCCCTCGTCCAGGTCGCGGCCGCGGCGTTCGACCAGCCCGTCGGTGTACAGGGCGAGGATGCCCTCCTCGGGGAGGGTGAACTCGACGCTCTCGAAGGCGATCCCGCCGACGCCGAGCGGGACGCCGGGCGGGAGTTCGAGCAGCCGGGCGTGCCCCTGTTTGTCGGCCACCACCGGCGGCAGGTGGCCCGCGCAGGCGGCGCTGCAGTGCCGGTCCACCGGGTCGTAGACCACACAGACGCAGGTCGCGAACTGGCCTTCGCCGATCGCGGTGGTGGCCTCGTCCAGCCGCTGCAGCACCCGGGCAGGATCCAGCTCCAGCGTGATCAACGTCCGTGCGACCGTCCGGAGTTGGCCCATCGTGGCGGCGGCCCGGATGCCGTGCCCCATCACGTCGCCGACCACCAGTGCGACCCGCCCGGAGGAGAGCGGCACGACGTCGAACCAGTCGCCGCCGACCTCGCTGACCACGCTGCTCGGCAGGTAGCGGTAGGCGATCTCCAGCCCGAGCGTGCGGTGGATCTCCTGCGGCAGCAGGCTGCGCTGCAGGGTGAGCGCGGTGTCCCGCTCGCGCCGGTAGAGCCGCCCGTTGTCCATCGCCAGGGCGGTCCGCGCGGCCAGCTCCTCGGCCAGCGCGCGGTCGGCCTGACCGAACGGCACCGGGTTGCGGATCCGGATGAACTCGGCGCCGCCCAGCACCATGCCGCGCGCCACCAGCGGCACCATCAGGTACGAGTGCACTCCGGCGTCCAGGCCCGGCTGGACCCGGTCCGGCGAGGCCACGATCCGGCGCAGGGCCTCCTTGTCCACCTCCGACACCAGGATCGAGCGGCCCGTCCGCAGGCTCTCCGCGTACACCTGCGCGGACTGCGAGGTCGCGCCTACCTGATCGGCCGCGGCGGACATCACCCCGTCCGCGTTCGCCTCACCCACGGCGACCGCCCGCATCAGCACCGAACCGTCGTCCGGGACGGGGCTCGGATCGTCACCGCTGAGCATCGTGTCACGCAGGTCGACGGTGACGAAGTCGGCGAAGCGCGGGATCACCACCTCCACCAACTCCTCGGCGGTGCGGTGGAGATCGAGCGTGGTGCCGATCCGGTTGCTGGCCTCGTTGAGCAGCGACAGCCGCTGCTGCGCCGCCCACGCCTCGTCCAGGGCGCGCTGGCGGGCGGCCGCCGCGTCGCGCTCCCGGGTGAACAGCAGCGCGTTGTCGATCGACACCGCCGCCCGCACCGCCAACTCCCCGGCCAGCGCCAGGTCGTCGTCCTCGTAGGGGCGCTCCACCACCGTGCGGTAGAAGCCGGCCACGCCGACCGGATTGCCCCGGGCGATCAGCGGCACCACCATGAACGAGCGGACGTTCTGCGTCCGCACCGCGGCCGTGCGCACCGGGTCGTCCGCGAACCAGGCCATCCCGGCCGCGTCCATCCGCGGCACGAGCACCGGCTTGCGGTTCGCCAGACTCCACGCGTACGGCGACCCCGGCCGGAACCGCTGCACCCCGCCCAGCCGGTCGATCGGCTCCAGCGTCGAGCCGTGCGCGGAGTGGAAGGCCATCCGGCGCAGCACCGCCGAGCCGTCCGCCATCGGCCGGGCCTCGCGCTCGCCGCGCACCAGGTCGTCCAACACCTCCACCACCACCGTGTCGGCCAGCCGCGGCGTCGCCACCTCCGCCAACTCCTTGGCGGTCTGGGCGAGATCGAGCGTGGTGCCGATCCGCGCCGACGCCGAGTTGACCAGGGCCAGCCGCTCCTGCGCGGCCTTCGCCTCGCGCAGCGCCTGCTGCCGGGCCAGCACCGTCTGGTGCTGGCGCAGGTAGAGCCGGGCGTTGTCGATCGCCACGGCGGCGCGCGAGGCCAGCTCGTCACCGAGGGTGATGTCCGCCTCGGCGAACGACTCCCGCTCGCCGCGCCGCGAGTACACCACCATGCCGAGCGTGGTGCCGCGCGCGACCAGCGGGGTGATCCGCACCGAGCGCGGCCGGTCGCCGAGGTACGCCTGCCGGCGGCTCTCGGAGATCCCCTCGCTGAGCATCGGCAGCTCCCAGGACGGCACCACCACCGTCCGGCCGGTGCGCAGTGCCCGCGCGTACGGAGAGCCGGGCGCCAGCTCGTAGACGCTGTCGACCGGCAGCGCCTCGGCCGGGTACAGCGGATCGTCCGTGGCGAGGGCGAGCCGGCGCACCAGGTGCGGGACGGCCGGGTCCAGCGGTTCGACGTGGCGCCCGGCGACCAGCGCCTCCAGCGCGAACACCCCGCTGATGTCGGCGACCCTCGGCACCATCGCGTCGGCCAGCTCACGGGCGGTCTGCCGCAGGTCGAGGGTGGTGCCGATGGACGCCGTCGCGTCGACCAGCAGCGACAGCCGCTCCTGCGCGCGGGCCGCCCGGGCGTCGGCGCGGAACCGCTCGGTGATGTCGATGACGGTCGAACTCACCCCGAGCACCTCCCCGGCCGGATCCTCCAGCCGGAAGTACGAGGCCGACCAGGCGTGGTCGTGCTCCGGATCGCCCGGCGTACGGCCGTGCGAGCGTGCGTCGAGCACGGGCTCGCCGCTCTCCAGCACCTGTCGCATCACCGCTTCGCTCTCCGGGCCGTTGATCTCCGGCAGCAACTCGGTGAGCCGGTGCCCCACGTGGTCCTCCACGGACAGGCCGTTGACCCGGGCCAGCGCGTCGTTCAGCCGGACGAAGGCGAGCCGGGTGTCGAAGACGCCCATGCCGACCGGCGACTGCGAGAAGAACCCGTCGAGGACCGCCAGGTCCGCCTGGATCCGGCGCAGCGTGGTCACGTCCGACGCCACGGCCAGCACCAGCGGGCTGCCCCCCGGACCGGAGATCGGGTGGGTGCGGAACTCCAGATTGACGTGGTGCCCGTCCCGGTGGCGGACCGGGAACACCCCGGACCAGCCGCGGCCGTCCAGGATTTCCTGGAACAGCTCCAGCACGTCCGGCCGCTGGTCGTCCGAGGCCAGCAACTGGGCGGCCCGGGCGCCGATCGCCTCCTCGGTCGTGTAACCGAGCAGTGCCTCGGCGTCGCTGCTCCAGTGCAGGATCCGCCCGTCCGCCTCGATCAGCGCAGTCGCGATCGGCACCATCAGCAGGGCCTCCTGGCGTGCCTCGGCACCCCCCGGCTGTCCCCGGTCCGGCCCCTGCGGACCGCCGGCATCCCGCTGCTCGTTCACCATGGCCAGAGAACCGCCCGGAGATCGTTTCCACCAGCTCTGCCATCTTCCCACGCACCCACAGCCCCCGCCGCTCCCGGTACTCCCACAGCCCCCGGCGTCCTGCGGGTCGGGGCACGCCCGCCGGCCGGATGGCCGAACGGGTGCGGCTCAGGGCGCCGGCAGGGCCGTACAGCTCCGGCCGCCGGCAGACGGGTGGGGCGGGCTGCCCGCCCGCACCTGGCAGCCCGCCGCTGGGGGCCGGTGACACCACCCGCCGCGCTCGGGTGTGGGGTCGTGCAGGTGGGCGCCGGCGGGCGGCGGGGGCGCGTGCGCCGGAAGTCGGCGGGGTCGACTTCTCGCGCCGGGTCGGGGCGACCGGGTGGTGCCGGGGTGGTGCCGGGGTGGTCACCGGGGACGCCGGCGTGCCCGGGCGGCGAGGGGGAGGGCGGCGCCGAGGAGGCAGAAGGCGACGGAGGCGAGGACGGCGTGGTCGGCGCCGGTGCCGGGGTGGGCGGGGGTGGCGAGAGCGACGGTCACGGCGACGCCGAGGGCCGAGCCGAGGTAGCGGGCGGTGTTGTTGGCGCCCGATCCCATCGCGGCGCGGTGGGGCGGGACGCTGCTGACGGCGAGCCGGGCCAGGGCGGCGTTCAGGATGCCGCTGCCGATGCCCGCGACGACCAGGCCCGGCACCAGTCGGGCCCAGGGGGTGTCCGGCGCGAGGCCGTACAGGCCGGCCTGGCCGGCGGCGCAGAGCAGGAGACCGGCGGCGAGCTGGGTGGTGGACGGCATGCGGTCGGCCAGGCGGCGGGCCTGGAGGGCGGAGAGTACGGACACCCCGGACCAGACCGCGAGGACTCCGGCCGTGGCGGGGCCGGAGAGACCGAGCACGCTCTGCAGGAGCGCCGGCAGGCAGCTCATGAAGCCGACGACCGCCAGCCCGGTGGCGAGGGCCCCGCCGGTGGCGGCCACGAAGCCGGGGTCGCGGAACAGCGCGAGGTCGAGCATCGGCTCCGCGACCACCGCCTCGACCAGGACGAACGCCGCGAGCAGCAGCACCCCGAGGGCGAGCAGGACGAGGACCGGCGGCCGTGCCCAGCCGGTGCGGCCCTCCGCGAGGCCGGCGATCAGGCAGGTGGTGCCGGCGGCGAGCGTGAGCACGCCGTAGGGGTCGAGGGCGCGCGGGTGGTCGGCGCGCGACTCGGTCAGCACGGTGGCCGCGAGCACCGCCAGTGCGGCAGCGGCCAGCGCGAGGCCGCCGTAGACCGCGCGCAGTCCGACCGCCTGCTCGACCACGGCCCCGTAGACCGGGCCCAGCGCGATGCCGAGCCCGACCGCCGCGCCCCACGCGCCGAGTGCCCGGACCCGGCCCGGCCCGGGCGGGTGCGCGTGGCTGATCAGCCCGAGGGCGGGGGCCAGGATCGCCGCGGAGGCGGCGCCCTGGAGCACTCGTGCGGCGAGGAAGACGGCGCCGCCGGGGGCGAGTGCGGCGACTGCGGCCGCGACCGCGAAGAGCAGGACGCCGAGGGTGAAGACGCGCTTGCGGCCGTGGTCGTCGGCCGCGCTCCCGGCGGTGAGCAGCAGCGCGGCGAGCCCGACCAGGGTGCCCGTGAGGATCCACGTCCGGCCGGAGGTTCCGAGGTGGAGGGCCTCGGCGGTGGCGGCGAGCACGGGGGTGGGGGCGGTGTAGGCGACGGTGACCAGGGCGGTTGCCGAGCCGACGACGAGCAGGGTGGCGCCCGGGCGGGCCGGGCCGGCGCCTGGTGGAGCGCCGGCTGCTCCGGACGCCGGTGCCGGCCGGACGGAGCTCTGCCGTGCGGCGCCCGATGGTGCGGGGGACATGGCTGTTGCCTCCGAGTCGCAGACTGTTGGTCTGGTGAACGAACCTTCAAGCCTGGTCGCACGCTACCACCATCGGTCTGTTCATTGAACCCACAATCCGCCGTGGACTACGCTGGGCCCATGGCGCTCGGAACCGACTACGAACACCAGGACTGCTCCCTCGCCCGCGCCCTGGAGGTGGTCGGCGAACGCTGGAGCCTGCTGATCGTCCGTGACGCCTTCTACGGCGTGCAGCGCTTCAACGACTTCCTCGTGCACCTGGGCATTCCACGCGCCGTCCTCACCTCGCGACTGAACGCCCTGGTGGCGGCCGGGGTGCTGCGCAAGGAGCCGTACCAGCAGGCGCCGCTGCGCCACGGCTACCTGCTCACCGACGTCGGCCTCGAACTCTGGACCCCGGTCTACGCCCTGGCCCGGTGGGGCGGCCGGCATGCCGCGCCGGAGGGCCCCGGGCGGGTCTTCTCGCACGCCGCCTGCGGCACCGACCTCGACCTCGCGGGTGCCTGCCCGCACTGCGGCGGCCCGGCCGTCCCGCCGGGCGACGTGACGATGCGGCCCGGCCCGGGCGCGTCGGCGGACGTCCGCCCGGACGCGGTCTCGCGCGGGCTGGCCCGCCCCCACCGCCTCCTCGTGCCGGTGGGATCGGCGGCGGAGGCGCGGTAGGGGCGGCGGGGCCCGCCGAAACCGCGGCCTGCCGCCCGCCGAAGCCGCCGCCCGCCGCACGCCCCGCGACGGGCACCGATCAGTCCAGCGCCTCCAGGACGGTGGCGTTGGCCAGCCCGCCCGCCTCGCACATGGTCTGCAGTGCGTACCGGGCGCCGCGCTCGCGCATCGCGTGGACGAGGGTGGTCATCAGCCGGGTGCCGCTCGCGCCCAGGGGGTGGCCGAGGGCGATCGCGCCGCCGTGCACGTTGACCTTCGCCGGGTCGGCGCCGGTCTCCTGCTGCCAGGCCAGCACCACGCTCGCGAACGCCTCGTTCACTTCGAAGAGGTCGATCTCGGCCAGGGACAGCCCGGCCCGCCGCAGCACCTTCTCGGTCGCGGGTATGACGCCGGTGAGCATGAGCAGCGGGTCGGAGCCGGTCACCGCGAAGGAGTGCAGCCGGGCCAGCGGGCGGAGGCCGAGCCGTGCCGCCGTCCCGCTGCTGGTGATCAGGACGGCCGAGGCGCCGTCGTTGATCGGGCTGCTGTTGCCGGCGGTGACCGACCAGTCGATCTGCGGGAACCGCTCGGCCTGGCCGGGGTCGGTGAAGGCCGGGCGCAGGCCGGCCAGGATCTCCGGGGTGGTGCCCGGGCGCACCGACTCGTCGGCGGTGACGATCCCGGCGGGCGTGGCCACCGGTGCGAGCTCCGCCTCGAAGAGTCCGGCGGCCCGGGCCTGTGCGGCCTTGGCGTGCGAGTCGCAGGCGAACGCGTCCATCGCCTCGCGGCTGACCGACCACGCGGCGGCGATGAGCTCGGCGCTGATGCCCTGGGGGACCGGCCCG
This sequence comes from Kitasatospora sp. NBC_01560, assembly GCF_045208415.1. Classification (NCBI taxonomy): domain Bacteria; kingdom Bacillati; phylum Actinomycetota; class Actinomycetes; order Kitasatosporales; family Streptomycetaceae; genus Kitasatospora; species Kitasatospora sp. NBC_01560. The sequence goes on from NZ_CP109364.1 coordinate 8,005,769, forward strand.
CCGGGATAGCGGGCGGCGATGGCGGCGCTGAACGGATCCGCGCCCGGCGGCACGTTGGACCACATCGGCACCCGGCTCATCGACTCGATCCCGCAGGCCACCACCAGGTCGTACGCGCCCGCGATCACGCCCTGGGCGGCGAAGTGGACGGCCTGCTGGGAGGAGCCGCACTGCCGGTCGACCGTGGTGGCGGGGACGGACTCCGGCAGGCCGGCCGCGAGCCAGGCGTAGCGGGTGGTGTTCATGGCCTGCTCGCCGACCTGGTCGACGCAGCCGCCGATCACGTCGTCGACCAGGGCCGGGTCGATGCCGCTGCGGGTGACGAGGGCCCGGAGGGTGTGGGCGAGCAGCTCCACCGGATGGACGGCGGAGAGTGCGCCTCCCGGCTTGCCCTTGCCGATGGGAGTGCGCACGGCTTCGACGATCACGGCGTCACGCATGGCGGCGGCCTTCCTCTGAGGGTCGTTGGAAAAGCAAACTCACCATAGACCTGGCGGGTTTGGAAATCCAACTATCAGGGAGCGGGCCGACCCGCACCGGCCTACCCCCGCTCGCTCGGCCTCCCCTTCCGGCCGTCGCGGCCCGTTCCGTCGGGGGTTCCGTCGCCCGCTCCGCCGGCCGTCCCGACGCCCGCCCCGCCGCCGTTCTGCAGCGTGCGCAGCAGGGCCACCCCCGCCGGGTCCACCGAGCGGCGGGTGTTGGCCAGGACGATGACGCCCACCTGCTTCTCGGGGTCGAAGGCGACGAGTGAGCGGAACCCGCCCGTCTCGCCGTTGTGCCAGATCTGGAGGTGGCCGCCCTGCTGGGCGTGCAGGCGGTGGGCGAGCCACCCGAGGTGCATCCAGGCGAACGGGTTGACCCGGTGCTCGACCTCCCGGGTGAGCGCGATCGCGGGCGCCAGCGGTGCGTCGTCGGCGGACGCCAGCTGGGCCCGCAGGAGTATCGCGAGGTCGGCGGCGGTCGAGCGGAGCCCGCCGGCGCCGGCGAGGTCGGCGAGGTTCCATCCGGGGACGGCGCGGCGTCCGGAGGTGTGACCCTGGGCGAGCCGGGCGGACCGCTCGCCGTCGACGGTGATCACGGTGTCGGCGAGCCCGAGCGGCTCGCAGATCTCCCGGGTGATCAGCTCCTCGTAGCCGGTGCCGGCCCGGTGGGCGAGCGCCAGGCCGAGCAGTCCGGCGCCGAGGTTGGAGTAGCGGAAGCCGCGCCCGGGCTCGGAGTGCAGCCTGGTGCGGGCGAGCCCCGCGAGCAGCGCGGCGCTGGTGCAGCGGCGGTACGGGTCCGGCTTGTTGGGGGTGAGCAGGGCCGGCAGCAGCATCCCCGCGGGCAGCCGCGGCAGGCCGGAGGAGTGGGTGGCCAGGTGTTGCAGGGTGATCGGCGTGCCGCGCTTGGCGGGGACGGTCGCACCGGGCGGCAGCGCGTCGGCCAGCGCGTCGGCCAGGACGTCGGCCAGGGGCTCGTCGAGCGAGACCGAGCCGGCGAGCACCAGCCGCGCCAGCGCGAGGGAGGTGAACACCTTGGTGACCGAGCCGATTTCGAACAGGGTGTGGGCGTCGGGCACGCCGCCGCCGGGCGCGGCGTGCGTGCGACCGGCGCCGCGGATCTCCACCGCGCCCCCGGCCAACCCGGCCACGACCACGCCGACCTGTTGGCCGGCCAGCCGATCGGCGGTCTGCTGCACAAGGCTGCCAAGCTCGTTCATGACAGTGAGCCTAGGACCGGTCGCCGGCCCCGTCGTCCGCCGCGGCGATGATTCCGCACCCCGCCGGTCCGCCACCAGGAGTACGCCCCGGCTGCTCCCCGTGAGGTATCGGGGAGCAGCCGGGGCGTACGGAGCGGGCGCGCACAGCGTCCGGCGGGGAGCGGCCGGCGCTCACGGCGCGCGGTGTGCGGGCGCGGGCCGGCCGCCCCGACGGGTCGTCAGCAGCTCAGGTTGGAGCCCGGGACGGTGCCGAGGATCTGGGTGAAGCTCTGGTAGGCGTTGATCCGGCTCTGCACCTGTGCGGGGTTGCCGCCGTTGCACTCCAGGCTGCCGTTGATGCTGCGGATGGTCTCGCCGAAGCCGTACCCGTTGACCATCGCGTTGTGCGGGGTCATCGTGCCCGGGCCGTTCTGGGTGTTCCAGTACCAGAGCGCGGTCTTCCAGGCCACGGCCGGGTCGGTCTGCACCAGGTTGGGGTTGTGCAGCAGATCGATGCCGAGGGCGTCGCCGGCGGCCTTGTAGTTGAAGTTCCAGCTCAGCTGGATCGGGCCGCGGCCGTAGTACGCGGACTGCCCGGCCGGGCACCCGTACGGCTGCGAGGTGTCGCAGTAGTGCGGGTAGTTGGCGGTGTTCTGCTCGACCACGTAGACCAGGCCGCCGGTCTCGTGGTTGACGTTGGCCAGGAAGGCGGCGGCCTCCTGCTTGCGGACGGTGTCGCTGCCGGTGTTGGCGAAGCCGGGGTAGGCGCCGAGCGCGTCGAGCAGGCCCTGGTAGGTGTAGAAGGAGTTCCGGTTCGGGAACATCTGGTTGAACTGCGCCTGGCTGACCGGGAACCCGCCGGGGTTCGGGGTCGTGGTCGGCGAGGGGGAGCCGGTCGGCGTCGGGCCGCAGGTGTACGGCTCCCAGTACCAGGTGCTGATCACCGGGTCGTACCCGGGATTGTCGTGGGTCGCCCGGTAGAGCCCGCCGTTGGTGTAGCGGACGACGGTCCCGGTGGTGTACGTGCGGCCGGCGGCCCAGTCCGGGTAGACGCAGCTGCCGGCGGTCGGCGTGGACGTCGGGTCGGTCGACCCGCCGCAGGCGCCCTGGTCGCTCCAGACGCCGGAGCCGGCGGTGCTCGGGGCCTCGTTCTGCGTCCACCACTTGGCGGACCAGTTGTGGCTGCCGTAGGAGACGGCGGCGCCGCCGGTGTACGCGGTCGCCGCGTTCCAGGGCGCCGCGCAGGCGGCGGCGTTGGCGGAGGCGGCGGGGAGCAGCAGCGCGAGGCCGAGCGCCGTGATCACGGCGGAGAGCAGCGCGAGCAGACGTTTCGTTGACACTTGATCACCCCTTGTGCGGTGGGGGCCGCACGGTCGTGGAGGCGGGTAGGTGGGGGCAGGGAGGGCCCGGAGTCGGGCGGGGAGCCGGCCCCGTGGCGAGTGGTGGGGGCACGTCGTGGGGGACGCGCCGACCGGGGTGCGGGTCGGCACGGGGCTGACCGAGACTCAAGCGGAATGGTCTATACCTGTCAAGGGGTGCGGGGGGTCGGACTGCGGATTCGGCCGGAAACGACCCTCCGGCGGAGTCTGCGAGGATGGCCGGATGGACGAAACCCCCGGGCCCGCCGCGCCCCTGCCCGGTCTCGGCGCACCGATCCGGTCGGGCATCCCCGAGCACGGTCGGGTGCCCAAGTACTACGCGGTCAAGGGTCAGTTGGAGGCGCTGCTCGACGAGCTCGGCGAGGGTGGCGTGCTCCCGACCGAGCGCGACCTCGCGGCCCGCTTCGAGGTGGCCCGGGAGACCCTCCGCCAGGCGCTGCGGGACCTGCTGATCCAGGGGCGGGTGCGGCGCCGCGGGCGCAGCACCGTGGTGGCCGGGCCCAAGCTGGAGCAGCCGCTGTCGCTGGCCAGCTACACCGAGGGCGTCCGCCGTCAGGGGCGCGTCCCCGGCCGCAGCCTGATCGGGCTGGAGCGCTTCGCCGCCGACCCGCTGCTCGCGGGGCAGTTGGACATCACGGTGGGGGAGCCGGTCTGGCACCTGGAGCGGGTGCTGCTCGCGGACGGCGAGCGGGTCGGCCTGGAGAGCACCTACCTGGCCGTGGCGAGGGTCCCCTCGCTGGACCGGGAGTTCGACCCCGGATCGTCGTTCTACGCGTTCCTCTCGGAGCAGGCGGGCATCACCTTCGGCGCGGCGGACGAGCGGATCGAGACGGTGCTCGCCTCACCGCGGGAGGCGCTGCTGATCGGGACGCCGCCCGCGCTGCCGATGCTGCTGCTGCACCGGCTCACCCGGGACGCGGCGGGCGTGCCGCTGGAGCGGGTGCGCTCGCTGTACCGCGGCGACCGGTTCAGCTTCACCACCCGCCTCGAAGCCGGCTGAGCCGCCCGGCGGGGCCTCGTGGCCGCCCGCCCGCGCAGCCGTCCCGCCCGCCCCCGCCGGAGCCCCCGCCTTCGACCGGTACCGGGTGCTCGACAACGTCCGGCTCGGCCGACCTCCCCGGCAGGGGTCACCCGGACGCGGCGAGCGCCGCGCGCAGCCGCTCGGCGACCTCCGCCGCGCCCGCCTCGTCCGGGTACTTCCCGCGCGGCCAGAAGAAGCCGCGCAGCCCGTCCTTCGGGTTGCGCGGCACCACGTGGACGTGCAGGTGCGGGACGGACTGGCTGATCCGGTTGTTCGCCGCGACGAAGCTGCCGGCCGCCCCGAGCCCGCGCTCGACGGCGGCGGCCACCCGCTGCACCTGGAGGAAGAACGGGCCCACCTCGGCCGCCGGCAGGTCCGCCAGCGTGCGGTGATGGGCCGGCGGCACGACCAGCACGTGACCGGGGAAGAGCGGCCGGCGGTCGAGGAAGGCCACCGCCGCCGCGTCGTCCAGCACCCGGTGCGCGGGCTCCTCGCCCGCGACCACCGCACAGAAGACGCAGTCCATCCGTCCATTCAAGCGACCGGGCGCAGCCGCGGCACCCCGGCCGGCCCCGCTCCGCCCCGCTTCACCCGTCCGGGCCCTTCCGCGGTGCCGGGCGCTTCCGCGGTGCCGCGCGCCGCATCGGCCCGTGGATGCGGCGCGCGGCAGGCCCCCGGCCCGTCCGCGGCCTTCCCCGAGGTCACGTACCTGCCGTGAGGGTCCGGACCGTGGCGCCCGCCGCCGGTGCCACGGTCGGCCCGCGCCGCCGGCGGCTATCGTGCAGCCATGTCCGGTACCGCTGCCCAACGCCCGCTGCTCTTCCTCGACGTCGACGGTCCGCTCATCCCGTTCGGCACGCCGCCCGAGGAGTGTCCGGACGGGCACCCGACGTACCCGACGTACCCGACGTACCCGACGTACCCGACGTACCCGACGTACCCGACGGACCCGGCGGGCCCCGGGCCGACGGGGCCCGACGCGCATCCGCTGCTGGCCAGGATCGACCCCGCGCACGGCCCACGGCTGGCGGCGCTGCCCTGCGAGCTGGTCTGGGCCACCACCTGGACGACCGACGCGAACGTGTGCATCGCCCCACGGATCGGCCTGCCGCAGCTGCCCGTGGTGGCCTGGCCGGAGCCCTCCGCCGAGGACGAGCGGGCCGAGCGGGCCGGACTGCACTGGAAGACCCGCCCCCTCGTCGGCTGGGCGGCCGGCCGCCCGTTCGCCTGGGTCGACGACGAGCTCACCGAGACCGACCGGGCCTGGGTCGCCGCACACCACCCGGCCCCGGCGCTGCTCCACCGCGTCGACCCGCGCCGGGGCCTCACCGGCCCGGACTACGACGCCCTCGGTGCGTGGCTGTGCGGCCTGCACGACACCCGGGGCGAGGCCCCCACCGGCTGACCCCGGACCTCACCCCGGCGACGCCGCGCCCCGCAGGCCGGGCCCGGTCTCAGATGCCGGCGGACGGGGGAGCGGGCCAGGGGACGTCGGTCTCCGCCGCGGCCGCGTAGTCGACGCCGGGAACGTTCCAGCCGTAGAGCCGGCCGACCTGGTCGTGGAACCAGCCGGTGTCCGCGGCGGTGGCCACCGTGTCGGCGTCGACCTGCTCCCACGAGGTGCGGACGGCGGCCTGCACCTCCGGGGCCATCTCCCAGGCGTCGAGCCGGATCCGGCCCAGGTCGTCCGTGTCGGGTTCGCCGTCACCGGTGAGCCGGCCCCACAGGTCCGCCGCCTGGTCGACGGTGGTCCGCCAGCCGGTACCGGTGACGCGGTGCAGGATGCTGGTGTAGAGCGCGATGCTCGGGATGGCGGTGGAGGCCTGGGTGACGGCCGCGCCCGCGACGACGGTGCCGGCACGGCCCGCGCCCCCGAGCCGGGTGTCGATGGCCCGGGCGGTGTCCTCCAGGTGCTGCTTGGCGGCCCCGATGGTGCCGGCCCGGTAGACGGGAGCGGTGATGTCGGAGCCGACGTACGAGAGGGCGACCGTCCGGAAGCCGTCCGCGAGCAGGCCCTTGGACAGCAGGGCGTCGATCCACAGTTGCCAGTCCGCGCCGCCCATGACCTGCACGGTCGCGTCACGCTCGGCCTCGTCCGCGGCCGGCAGGTGCAGCTCGCCGAGCCGCGGGGTGCCGTCCTCGAACACGAGGGTCTTGGCGCGGTAGTCCGCGCCGAGCGGCTTGATGACGGAGTGGTGGACGGCACCGGTCAGCGGGTCCGTGCGGCGCGGGGCCGCGACGCTGTAGATGAGCAGGTCGATCGTGCCGAAGCGGGCGGCGATCCGGGCGGCGGCCTCGTCCTTGACGGCGTCGGAGAAGGCGTCGCCGTTCAGGAAGGTGAAGTCCGTGCCCGCCTCGGCGGCGAGTTCGGCGGTCCGCGCGGTGCGGTACCAGCCCGCGCTCGCGGTGCGGCGCTCGGTCGCGGCGGCCTCGAAGGCGATGCCGAGGCCGCGCATCCGGTGGGTGCGCAGGCCGGCCAGGGTCGCGGCCAGTCCGTAGCCGGCGCTGGAGCCGATGACGAGGGCGACCGGGCCGGGCCGGTCGCCGACGGGGGCCGGCGTCCGCTGCCACAGGCGGTCGACCTCCGCCCGGCAGCCGGTCGGGTGGCTGTTGACGTAGAGGTAGCCGCGGTTGCCGGGCTTGATCTCGCGGAGACTCACTCGGGGTGTCCTTCGGGTGCGGGTGCGGGCGCTGATTCGGGCGCGGGTGCGGCCGTGGTGCGCCGCGGCGGCGGGCGGTGGCCTTGCCGGCGGCGGCGATGCCCGAGCCGGACGTGCCCCTCGTACGCCGGCCTGGGCATTGACCGGGGTACTGAACTGGGCACTGACCTGGGCACTGACCGGGCGATGTCCCGGGGTCCGCTTCGGACGGGCCCTGCCCACATCCTCGGTGCGCCCGGCCCGACCCGGTGATGTTGATCTTCGCCAGATGTCACCGCACATTTCTGTCGGTGTTCCAACCGGCCACGCCGCCACGCCGCCACGCCGCCACGCCGCCACGCCGCCGCGGGGCCGGCCGGGCCGGCAGGCCCCGGGAAGGGGCAGCTCTGCGGAGGGACCGACACCGACCTCACGGGTCCGGGTTCGGGTTCGGTAGCGTTCCCGGGTGAATCGAGACAGCGACGACGGACCCGGCGAACTCTCCCGGCGGGCCGACAGGTTCGTGCGGGTCCACGGTTTCCGGGCGGCGAGCCCGGGATTCGCGCGGCACCGGCGTCACTGGCAGGAACGCGGCGTCCCGGACGCGGAGATCGAGAGGGCCGGCGCCTTCGACGACCGGTGGGGCGGCCTGGTGCTGCCTCCCGCGCCGGTCTACGAAGGCGGCCCGCGGATGTTCGGCCCGGACATGCTGGAGGAGGCCCCGTCCGGAGGGTGGTGGTTCGAGGCCGGGGACCAGCGGACGTCGGTCGCCTTCTCCTTCCAGGTCGGCCCCGGTGGCGAGTTCGGCATCTTCGGCCACCACTGGGTGCCGTTGCACGCGAGCGTCGAAGGGTGGGTCGAGTCGGTCGCGCCGGCCCGGCACGCGGCCTTGCGGGCGCAGCAGATCACCAAGGTCACCGGCCCGGACGTCGCCGCCCTCGACCTCGGGCGCCACGAACCGGTGCCCGAGGTGGCGGGGTTGGCCGATCAGTGGTGGCGTGGCCCGGACTCGCTGATCGCCGTCCACACCGGCGAGGCCGAAGCCTTCGCCAGGCCCGGATACGTCAGCGCCGTCGTCTATTCCGGCCTCGACGACTGGGGCCTTCGCGGCGGCTGAGCGAGCGGGAGCGCCGGGGCCGGCCGGGCGTGGTGCTGCTCCCGGGCCGTACGAGGCGCGGTAGCGCTGCGACAGCTTCTGGCGCTGCAAGCCCCCGTGGCGCCGAAAGATTCTGGAGCGCCGAACGGACCCCGATCGTCGAACGGACCCCGAGCGCCGAACGAACTCCGAGCGCCGAACGGATGCGTAGCGTCGACAGCATCCCGTGCGCCGACAGCATCCCGCTCACCCTCACTCGTAGCGGTAGAGCAAGGACTCCCGCTCCGTCTGTTCGATCATCTCGATGGTCAGGGAGGCGTCCCGCAGGTGGGAGAGGGTGACTGCGGCGGAGCTGGGCTGCGCGTCCTCGGCGAGCCAGTTCTCGGGCTTCCAGGCCGAGCTGCGCAGAAGGGCCTTCGGGCAGTGGGCGTAGACCTCCTCGACCGCCACCACGATGGCGCTGCGGGGCGGCTTGCCGACGGCGGTGAGCTGCTCCAGCAGCTGCGGGTCGGTCGAGACGCAGGCCCGTCCGTTCACCCGCAGGGTGGTCTCGCGGCCGGGCACCACGAAGATCAGCCCGACCTGCCCGGTCTCGACGATGTTGTGCAGGGTGTCCAGCCGCTTGTTGCCGGTGGCGTCGGGGATCGCCAGCGTCCGGTCGTCCAGCACCGACACCAGCCCGGCCGGCCCGCCGCGCGGCGACACGTCACAGCGCCCGGACGCGTCGCTGCTGGCCACGAAGACCAGTGAGGAGCACTCGATCAGTCGGCGCGCCACCTCGTGGATCCGGTCGACCTGCTTGCGCCGCGCGTGGTCGCCGGGCTGCTCGTAGATCTCGCGCAGCCCGGCCGCGTCGGTCACCGCAGTGGCGCGGAGTGCCGCGAACAGGCCTCCCGGTGCATCCGGCGTGCTCGGCCTGCCCGGTTCGGTTGTTGACGGAGCGACGGTTTCCGGTGTGCTGGTCATACCGGCAATCTATGCGACGGCCCGCGCCGGTCGGGTGGGGACCGTTCGGGAAAGCCCGGCCGGACGGCCCCGACCAGCGGTTCTGCGCCGATAATGGGGCCGAGGGCTTCGTCACCTCGTGGGCCTTGTGACGTCGTGACGTCGTGCTTCGTGGGCTTCGTGGCCTTCGTGGGTTTCCGTGAGAGGTGATGGCCGTGATCATCAGGATCTGGGCCGGACAGGTCATGGCCGGACACGTCGAAGAGTTCTGCGCTCTGCTGATCTCCCAGGTGATCCCCCAGCTCGGGCGGACGGACGGCTGCCTGGGCGGGGAGCTGCTGCGCTCGGTGACCGAGGACGACCGCCGGGTGCTGGTGGTGAGCCGGTGGCGTGACGAGGAGGCCCTGCGCGGGTACGCGGGGCCGATGTGGCGGATCCGGCCGGTCTGGTCGGAGGGCGAGCTGCGCTACCTGGTGCATCCGCCCGAGGTCAGCCACTTCACGGTGGTGCCGGCCACCGGGACGGCCTGAGCCACTTCGCCCGTCCGCCCCGTCCGCCCCGTCCGCCCCGTCCGTCCGTCCGCCCCGTGGCCGCCTGCCGGGCGGAGGCCCGGTCGGCGAGGCCGGCCGTCAGACCATCAGCGGTACCGGGTGGATCTCGTCCGCGGGGTGGCCGGTGCGCTCGTGGACGCGCTGCACGGCCTCCTTGGACGGTGCCTCGGAGAGGCAGTAGACCGTGCCGGACTCCGGGTCGGCCCACGCCTGCTCGAAGTGCACGCCCTCATTGGCCTCGACCGCCAGATCGGCGTTGTGGGCCATGCGGAGCTGCTCTGCGGTGATGCCCGCCATGCCGTGGTGGACGTCCATGAACTTGGCCATCGCCCTCGCACCTCCAGGAGTCCCCGGCCGGCCGGTGTCGGCCATTACCACCAGCGTGCGCCCGGCGCACCCCGGACCGCCACCGGACTGCCACCCGCACCGTCACCCGGGCTGCCACCGGACCGCACCGGGCCACCGTCAGCACGGAAGCGGAAGCGCTGCCGGGGCGGGCAGCGCGTCGCCGCCGGGCAGGCCGTCGGCCCGGCGGCCTACGCTCGAAGCAGGTGGCTCCGGCCCGGCCCCGAGCCCGCTCACGGGACGTCGGAGGGGCCGCCGGTGCTCCCGGGTGAGAGGACGGCCCGATGCCCGTGCTTCCCTTCGTCGGCCGCGCCGACCTGCTGGCCGAACTGGCCGCGGCGGTCGCCGATGCGCGCGGTGGGCGGGGCGGCCTGACGCTGTTGACCGGCGTGGCCGGTGCGGGCAAGACCCGTGTGGCGGAGGAGGCCGTCCGCCGGGCGGCCGGGTGCCGGGTGAGCTGGCTGTGGTGCCCGCCCCAGGGCGGCGGCCGCGCCGGCGCGGCGGCGCTGTACCCGTGGTCGCAGGCCGTCCGTGAACTCGCCGCGGCCGATGCCGCCTGCGGCCGTCTGGTCCGGGCCTCGCCGGGCCTGCGCGCCCTGCTCGCCGGGAGACCGGCCACCACGGGCGGCCGCACCGCCACGGAACGCCGCCACCCCGCCGCCGACCCGGGGGCGGCCCGGCAGCGACTCCTCGGCGACCTCGCCGAACTGCTCCGCACCGGCGCCGCCGCCCGCCCGCTGCTGCTCGTCCTCGACGACGTCCACGAGGCGGACGCGACCTCCCTCCACCTGCTCACCGAACTCGCCGCCGCGCTCCGCACCGCGCCCGCCCTGCTGCTGGCCACCGCCCGCGAGGACGGCGAGGCCTGGCGCGGCCGTACCGCGGCCCGGGCGGCGCTGCTCCGGGCCGGGCGGACGCTGCCGGTCGGCCCGCTCGGCGAACCGGAGGTCCGGGCCCTGCTCGCCGCCGCGACGGGCGGGCGCACCGACCCGGCGACCGTCCGGGCGCTGCTGGAGCGGACCGGCGGCGATGCCTTCTTCGTCACCGAACTGCTCCGCCACGGCGGCGCCGACCGCCCGGGTCTGCCCCGGGGTCCGCTCCCGGGTCTGCCGGCTCCGCTGCCCGTGACGGTCCGCGCGGCGGTGGCGGCGCGGGTGGACGGGCTGCCGGGGGAGTGCGGGCGGGTGCTGGGCGCAGCGGCGGTGCTCGGCACCCGTTTCGAGCTGGACGTGCTCGCCGAACTCGCCGCCGTGCCAATGGAGTCGCTGCGTTCGGTGCTCGCCGCCGCGACCGGGGAGGGGCTGCTCGCGCTGGTCGAACCGGGCGCTGGCGAGTTCCGCCACGTGCTGATGCGGGAGGCCGTCCGCGATGCCCTCGACCCGGCCGAGCGGGCGGCGCTGCACGGTCGGGCGGGCGCCGTACTGGCCGGGCTCGCCGATCGCGGACGCGACACCGGGCCGGCCGAGGTCGCTCGCCACCTGCTCCTCGCCGGTCCCGAACAGGCCTCGGCGGCCGCCGCGTTCGCGGGCCGGGCGGCGGACCGCGCGGCAGGCCTGCTGGCCTTCGAGGACGCGGCGCAGTGGTACGAACAGGCCCTGACGGCGCTGGGCACGGCGGCCGTCGCACCCGCCGGGGCGGCGCCCGCCGAAGCAGCCCACCCCGCCGAAGTGGCGGCCCACCCCACCCGACCCGCGCACCCCGCCGGACGGTCGGACGACGCCCGCCGTGCCGTCCTGCTGCTCGGCCTCGGCACGGCCCGTCTCGGTGCCGGCCGGCGGGAGGGGAGCAGGGAGGCCTTCCTCGCGGCAGCCGCCTGCGCCCGCCGCGCCGACCGCCCCGACCTGCTCGCCGGGGCGGCCCTCGGCCTCGGCTCCGGTCCGGTCGGGTTCGAAGTGGACCTCCTGGACCGCCCGCAGATCGACCTCCTCGGCGAGGCGCGGGCCCGCCTCCTCGCCCCACCGCAGCCCACCTCCACCACTGCCGCCGCCGCTCCCGCCCCCGGCCCGCCCCGCCACGCCGCGCTCCTCGCGGCCGTGACCGCCCGGCTCTCCGTCGCCGGAGCGCTGGTCGAACCGGAGCAGGACCGCCTCGCGCTGGCCGAGGAGGCCGTCCGGACGGCGCGGGAGGGCGGGGACGGAGCCGTCCTGGCGTACGCGCTCTCCGCGCTCTGCGACGCCCGCTCGGGGCCCGACCACTGCGGTGAACGGCTGCGCTGGGCAGGGGAGATCGTGGAGCTCGCGCGGGGGTTCGCCGAGCCGGACCGGGAGTTGGAGCTGCTCGGCCGCCGACTGCGGCTGGTCGCCCTGCTGGAGCGCGGCGAGATGGCCGGGGTGGACGCCGAGATCCGGGCGTACGAGGCGGTGTCCCGGGTGCTGCGCCGACCGCTCTACGGCTGGTACGTGCCGCTCTGGCGCGGCATGCGCGCGCTGTTGGAGGGCCGGTACGCGGACTGCCGGGCCGCGCTCGCGGAGACGGCGGAGCTGGGCGGGCGGGCCGGGAGCGGCAATGCCGCCGTGCTCGCGGCCACCCAGCGCTGGTGCCTGTGCGTGGACTCGGGTGAGCTGGACGAGTTGCGAGAGCTGATCGCCGGGCCGCCCCCGTTGGACAGTCTGCCGGGTCTCTGGCCCCGGGTGACGCGCGCGCTGATCGCCGCCCAGCTCGGCGACCGGACCGACGCCCACCGCCGACTCGCCGCCGTGGCACCGCTGTTGGCCTCCGCCCCGGTGGACAGCGAGTGGCTGCCGATGATGGCCCAGGCGGCCGAGGCGCTCGCGCTCGTCGACCGCCCGGCCGAGGACCGGGCTCTGCACCGCCTCGCCCGCGAGCTCTACGAAGCGCTCCACCCGTACCGCGGACTGCTCGTGGTCGAGGGCATCGGCGCTGCCGTCCGAGGCCCGGTGCACCGGCACCTCGGCCTGCTCGCCACCGTCCTGGGGGAGCCCGCCACCGCCCGCGAGCACGTCACCCGGGCGCTCGCCACCGCGCGGGAGCTCGGTGCACCCGGCCTGGCCGACCGGACCGCCCCGGAGGCCGGGGCGGCACCGCCGACGGTGCCCGATGAGCGTCAACTCTTCCTTCGGCAGGGAGAGTTCTGGCAGCTCCGGTACGCCGGTGCGGAAGTCCGGCTCCCGGACAGCAAGGGCCTGCGTGATCTGGCCGCCCTGCTGGCCCGCCCGGGCACGCCCGTCCCGGCCCTCGACCTGGCCACCGGCCCGGCGCCCCCGCCCGCTGCCGGAGGGCCTGCCACCGGAAGGCCTGCCGCCGGCACGCTCGCAGCGGCCGTGGATCTCCACCGCCCGGCCGACACGGGTGAGTTGATCGATGCGGCGGCGCGCACGGCCTACCGCCGCCGGCTCGGCGAGCTGGAGGAGGAGTCCGCCGACGCGGACGCCGCGGGGGATGCCGAGCGCTCCGCCCGGATCGCCGTCGAGCGGGACGCGCTGGTCGGTCAGCTCACCGCCGCCTACGGCCTGGGACGCCGGCCCCGCCGCACCGGCTCGGCCGCCGAACGGGCCCGGACCACCGTGACGGCCCGGATCCGCGCTGCCGTCGACCGCGTCGAGCGGGTTCACCCCGCCCTCGGGCGTCACCTCGCGAACGCCGTCCACACCGGCACGCTCTGCGTGTACGAGCCGGAGCAGCCCGTCCGCTGGCAGACCTGAGGTCGACCCGCCCCCGCCCGCACCGCGACCCCGTCCGCGTCCCGTCGTCCCCACCCCGGGTGCGCCCCACGCCCCGCCTCACATCGTGCGGCCGGACCTCACGCCCACCTGTCGGAGGCAACCACCGCAGAGGCGGCCGGCAGCGGAAGCGGCCGGACCGCCCGGCACCCGAGGAGGACGCCATGCCCCGCATCTCCAAGGCCGAGGCCCCGCTCACCCTGGACGAGCCGGTCATCGAGGGCCGTTACGCCGAACTCGACGGGTTCACCGTCGGCTTCGAGACCCACAAGGCCGACCTCGACCCCGCCCCGCTCTTCGCCGGGCTCCCGCAGGACCGTTGCCAGAGCCCGCACTGGGGCGTCGTGGTGCGCGGCAAGCTGGTGTTCCGCTACGTCGACCACGACGAGGTCTACCGCGCCGGCGATGCCTACTACGGCACGCCCGGCCACCTCCCGCTGGTCTTCGCCGGGACGGAGCTGATCGAGTTCAGCCCGACCGAGGCGCTGGAACGCACTATGGCCGTGGTCGGCCGCAACCTGGCCGCCGCACAGGCCGGTGCCGAAGCCGCGCCCGCCGGTGCCTGACCGGGAGGGCCGCACCATGACCACCACCGCCCCCACCGCCCTCACCGCCCCCACCGCCCCCACCGCACCCACCGCCCCCACCGTCCCCATCGCCCCCAACACCCCCACCGACTCCCCCGACCGCCTCGCCGCCCTGCTGATCACCTTCCTGGAGACCGGCACCCCACCCGCCGGCCTGTTCCACCCCGAGGTGTTCTGCGACCTCACGCTCCCCTCCTGGCGGCTCCAGTCACGCGGCGTAGACGGTCTCGTCGCGCTGCGCAGGAACAGCCACCCGGCGCCCGGCACGGTGGCGCGGCACCGCCTCGACCGGACCGGCAGCGGATTCGTCCTGGAGGTGGAGGAGCGCTGGGAGCAGGACGGCGCCGGCTGGTACTGCCGGGAGTTGCTGCGTGCCGACGTCCGGGGCGGCACCGTCGCCGCCGTCTCCGTCTACTGCACGGGGGACTGGGACGCCGAACAGCAGCGCCGGCACCGCGCGGAGGTCACCCTGCTGGTGCCCTGACCACCCCGCCGCCACCCTGCCAAGGCCCCGCCGCCACCCCGCCAACGCCCCACCGTCGTTCCGCCCCGCCCCGCCGCCGGTTCACCGTGCGCGGGGCGGTCGGCGGCGGTGCTCGCGCGCGCCCCGCGCATTCCCGCCCCGCACGTGAAACAGGCCACAGCGGAAGCCTCTCCCTCGGTTCGCGCGGATCATGGCAGAATGACGTCAGAAGTAGCAGTGACGTTCAGCGCACTCCGGGGTCGGTGAAAATCCGAACCGGCGGTTACAGTCCGCGACCCGTCCGCAGCCAGCGGCCGGTTGACCAGGTGAAATTCCTGGACCGACGGTTAAAGTCCGGATGGGAGGCGTGCGCGGCGGACGAAGAGCAGTACTCGTGGTCCCCTGGTGGACCGCGGGGAGGTGTGCGACGGGAGAGTCCTCTCCCGGCGGTTCTTGGGCGCCCCGGCAACGGGTCGTGCCACAGGGCCCGTGCACCCGTGCCCGTCCGTGTCCCCTCCCATGCCCGCCCCGGAGTCCGCGCCCCAAGCGCGAGGAGAACCCGGGTGTTCACCGGCATCATCGAAGAGCTCGGCGAGGTCGTGTCGATCGAGGAGATCGGCGACTCCTCGCGAATCCGCCTGCGCGGCCCGGTGGTCTGTCAGGGCGCGCACCACGGCGACTCCATCGCGGTCAACGGCGTCTGCCTGACCGTCGTCGACAGCCCCGAGCAACTGGCCGCCGACACCACCGAGTTCAGTGCCGACGTGATGGCGGAGACGCTGCACCGGTCCAGCCTCGGCGAGTTGAAGCCGGGCTCCCGGGTCAACCTGGAGCGCGCGATGGCGCTCGGCGCCCGCCTGGGCGGACATCTGGTGCAGGGTCATGTCGACGCCACCGGCGCCCTGTTGAGCCGTGAGCCCGGTCAGCTCGACGCGGCCGGCAACCTCCGCTGGGAGGTGCTCCGCTTCTCGCTGCCCGACAGCATTTCCCGCTACCTGGTGGAGAAGGGCTCGATCACCGTGGACGGCGTCAGCCTGACCGTGGTCGAGGCGGCCCGGGACAGCTTCACCGTCAGCCTGATCCCCGCGACCCTCGCGCTGACCACGCTCGGCGCCAAGAGCGTCGGCGAGAGCGTCAACCTGGAGGTCGACGTCCTCGCCAAGTACGTGGAGCGCCTGCTCGACGCCCGTACCCTCCCCCCGACGATCGCGTCCGAGACCACCGGAGAGTCCCAGTGAGCTGGCTCAGCGGCGAAGCCTTCACCCTCTTCGGCGAGCACGTGAAGCGGGCCGACATGGCCGGCAACCTGCTCGGCCTGTCCGCCCTCGCGCTCGGCTGGCGCCGCTCGGTCTGGAGCTGGCCGGTCCAGCTGCTGTCCGGCGTCGTGCTGATCACCGCGTACCTGAACGGGCATGCGCCGGGCCTGATCGGCAAGCAGCTGATCGTGGTCGTCACCGCCGCCTGGGGCTGGACGCAGTGGCGGCGCGGCCGCCGTGACGACGGCCGGATCTCGGTCCGGTTCGCGAGCTGGACCGAACGGGCCGCCCTGGTGGCCGGTACCGCTGTCGGCACCGGCGCGCTCGCCTGGATCTTCCTGTCCTTCCCGGGCCTCGGCTCCTGGAGCCCCTGGTCGGACGCCTACATCTTCGTCGGCACGCTGGCGGCGATGGTCGCCCAGGCCCGCGGCTGGGTGGAGTTCTGGTTCGCCTGGATCGCCGTCGACGTGGTCGGCGTGCCGCTGGCCTTCAACAGCGGCTACTCCTTCTCCGGCCTGACCTACTCGATCTACTTCGTCCTCGTGCTGCTCGGCCTGCGGTCCTGGTGGCTGAGCACCCGTGAGCCCCGCAGCAAGTCCGCCACCGTCCTCCAGGGAGCCTCCGCATGAGCACCGACCCCGCCGCCGAAGACCCCACCGCCGAGGCCCCTGCCGCCGAGGACCTCGTGCTCGACCCCGTCGAGCGGGCCGTCGCCGACATCGCGCTGGGCCGCGCGGTGATCGTGGTGGACGACGAGGACCGCGAGAACGAGGGCGACATCGTCTTCGCCGCCTCCGCGGCCACCCCCGAACTGATGGCCTTCACCATCCGCTACAGCTCCGGCGTGATCTGCGCGCCGATGACCGGCGACGAGCTGGACCGGCTCAAGCTGCCCCCGATGACCCAGGTCAACGAGGACCGCAAGGGCACGGCCTACGCCGTCTCGGTCGACGCCCGCGAAGGGGTCGACACCGGCATCTCGGCCGCCGACCGCGCCCGCACCGTCCGGCTGCTCTCCTCGGCGGGCACCGAGCCCGGCGACCTCACCCGCCCCGGGCACGTCTTCCCGCTGCGGGCGGTCGAGGGCGGCGTGCTCGTCCGCCCCGGTCACACCGAGGCCGCGGTCGACCTGGCCCGTCTCGCCGGGCTGCCGGCGGCCGGCGCCATCGCCGAGGTGGTCAACGACGACGGCAGCATGGCCCGGCTGCCCGAGCTGGTCGCCTTCGCCCGCAAGCACGGCCTGGCGATCATCTCGATCGAGGACCTCATCGCCTACCGCCGCCGGACGGAGCTGCACGTCGACCGGGCGGCCGTCACCGCGCTGCCGACCGCGTACGGGGAGTTCACGGCGGTCGGCTACCGCGGCACCATCGACGGCGTCGAGCACCTGGCGCTGGTCGCGGGCGGCCTGGGCGCCGACGGGCGGCTTCCCGACGGCGAGGACGTCCTCGTCCGGGTGCACTCCGAGTGCCTGACCGGTGACGTGTTCGGCTCGCTGCGCTGCGACTGCGGCCCGCAGCTCCAGGCCTCGCTGGCGAAGGTCGCCGAGGCCGGCCGCGGTGTCGTGCTCTACCTGCGCGGCCACGAGGGCCGGGGCATCGGCCTTGCCCACAAGCTGCGCGCCTACGAGCTCCAGGAGCAGGGCCGCGACACCGTCGACGCCAACCTGGACCTCGGGCTGCCGGCCGACGCCCGGGACTACAGCATCGGCGCGCAGATGCTCGGCGACCTCGGGGTGCGGTCGCTCACGCTGCTCACCAACAACCCGGAGAAGCTCGCCGCCCTCACCGAGCACGGTCTGAAGGTCAAGGGCCGCGCGCCGGTCGAGACGCCGGCCGGCGAGCACAACCTGCGCTACCTGCAGACCAAGCGCGACCGGATGGGCCACGACCTGCCCGGCCTCGGCTCCTGAGCCCCGAGCCCCGAGCCCCGTCTCCCGAACCACACCCCTCCCGCCTCCCGACCGACCACCCCGAAAGAGGACCAGCACATGAGCGGCCACGGCGCCCCCGAGCTGACCATCGACAACGCCGCCGACCTCAAGGTCGCCGTGATCGCCGCCCAGTGGCACGAGCAGGTGATGAACGGCCTGCTGGACGGCGCCGACCGGGCGCTGAAGGAGCTCGGCGTGACCGACTCGACGGTGCTGCGCGTCCCCGGCACCTTCGAGTTGCCGGTCGCCGCCAAGCGCCTCGCCGAGCGCGGCTACGACGCCGTGATCGCCCTCGGCGTGGTCATCCGCGGCGGCACGCCGCACTTCGACTACGTCTGCCAGGCCGCCACGGTCGGGCTCACCCAGGTCAGCGTCGACACCGGCGTCCCGGTCGGGTTCGGCGTTCTGACCTGCGACAACGAGCAGCAGGCGCTCGACCGCGCAGGCCTGCCGGGATCGGCCGAGGACAAGGGCCACGAGGCCGTCACCGCGGCCGTCGCCACCGCCGCGGTGCTCCGCCGGCTCGCCTGAGCCGCGACCGCCGGCCGGTGATCCCCCGATGCCCGGCCGGTGATCCCGCGACCGCGGGCCGGTGATCCTCCGCCCGCCGCGGCGCGAGCCGGGACGACCGGGTACGCCAGTACGACGACTGCACAAGGATCCGGACCGTGGATGTCCATTGGACTGTCCACGGTCCGGGACTGTTTACCGCCCGTAAGCCCGCACGCCGTAAGGTGAGTCCATCATGGCTCTGAAGACATTCGAGGAGCTCTTCACCGAGCTCCAGCAGAAGGCCGCCAACGGCGACCCCTCGTCCTCCCGTACCGCGCAGCTCGTCCAGCAGGGCGTCCATGCCATCGGCAAGAAGGTCGTCGAGGAGGCCGCCGAGGTCTGGATGGCCGCCGAGTTCCAGTCGGACGAGCAGACCGCCGAGGAGATCTCGCAGCTCCTCTACCACCTTCAGGTGATGATGGTCGCCCGCGGGCTGACGCTCGAAGACGTTTACAAGTACCTCTGAAACCGGCCGACGTGCCACTCCACTCCGAACCAGGTAAGGAACCGACCTCCATGCTGCGCATCGCCGTCCCCAACAAGGGTTCGCTCTCGGGTCCCGCGGCGGAGATGCTCCATGAGGCCGGCTACCGCCAGCGCAAGGATCCCAAGGAGCTCGTCCTCGTCGACCCGAACAACGAGGTCGAGTTCTTCTTCCTGCGCCCGCGCGACATCGCGGTGTACGTCGGCTCGGGCCGGCTGGACGTCGGCATCACCGGCCGCGACCTGCTGCTGGACTCGCACTCCAACGCGGAGGAGGTGCTGGCGCTCGGCTTCGGCGGCTCCACCTTCCGTTTCGCCCGCCCGGAGGGCGTGGACGTCAAGGACGTGCAGGGCCTGGAGGGGCTGCGGATCGCCACCTCCTACACCGGCCTGGTCGAGCAGCACCTCGCCGACCACGGCGTGAAGGCGACCGTGACCAAGCTGGACGGCGCGGTGGAGACCGCGGTGCAGCTGGGCGTCGCCGACGTGATCGCCGACGTCGTCGAGACCGGCACCAGCCTGCGCAACGCCGGCCTGGAGGTGTTCGGCGAGCCGATCCTCGTCTCCGACGCCGTGGTGATCCGGCCCAAGGGCGCGGGCGAGGACGCCCGCGTGGACCAGTTCCTGCGGCGCCTGCAGGGCGTCCTGGTGGCCCGCCGCTACGTGCTGATGGACTACGACATCCGGGCCGAGCAGGTCGGTGCGGCCGTCGCGCTGACCCCGGGCCTGGAGTCGCCGACCGTCTCCCCGCTGCACACCGAGGGCTGGGTGGCGGTCCGCTCGATGGTGCTCCGCAAGGAGGCCCAGCGGATCATGGACGACCTGTGGAGCATCGGCGCCCGGGCGATCCTGGTGACCAACATCCACGCCTGCCGCCTCTGATCCCGTAGGCGGTGACCGGCGCGGAGTTAAGCTCCGGTTCAATGGGGGCGGGGGCGCCGTGCGGCGCCCCCGCCCTTTCCCCTGGAAGCACCCGGAGTTCCCACGTGTCCACCCCCGCCGAGTTCCCCGTCACCTGGGCGCCGCGCCGCACCCGGGCCGTGCTGCTGCCGGTCTGCGCGCTGCTGGTCGTGCTGTTCGCCGTGATCGCGGTCGCGCTGCCGTCCAGCTGGCAGTTCAACGACCGGGCCATGATGGTGCTCAGCGGTGTGTTCTTCGCGGCGGCGGGCCTGATGCTGGCCCGCCCGCGGGTGAGCGCCGACGCCACGGGCATCACCGTGGTGAACTTCGTCCGCCGCCGCCGGCTGGCCTGGGCCGAGATCGTCCGGGTCAACTTCCGCCAGGGCGACCCGTGGGCGACGCTCGACCTCGCGGACGGCAGCTCGCTGGCGGTGGTCGGCATCCAGTCCGGCATGGGCAAGGCCCAGGCGATCGCGGACGCGCGCGCCCTGCGGGACCTGGTCGCGCAGCACGCCAACTGACCGGCCACCCGCAGTCCCGCAGCCCGCGCCCCCCGGGTACTCACCCCGCGCGATGAGGCGCGCCCGCGCGATGAGGCGCGCGTCGCAGCGGCACGCCCCACGAGCCACCCGACACCCGCCCCGCACCCGTCCCGCACCGCACCCGTCCCGCCCCGGGCCCCCGCACCTCGCCCGGGCCGGGCGCCGAGGCCGGAACAGGCCTGGCCGAACACGGATCCGACCGTCGCACAGGTATCGTCTACGCTGGTGAAAAGCAGGGCAAACCGTGCCCGCCGACGGACCCGCCGGCCGGCCCGGGCCCTGCCGGAAACGACCTGAGGAGTGACTCCCCCCGTCCATGGACGATCCGTCCGGTAGTACCTGCGCCGCCCCACTTCCGATCCTCGGAAGGCAGGCGGCACTGTGATCACCGCCTGGCTGCTGCTGTTCGCGGCACTTCTGCTCATCCTCGCCAACGGCCTCTTCGTGGCCGCCGAGTTCGCCTTCGTGACCGTCGAGCGCGGGGCCGTCGAGCGTGCCGCCGCGGCCGGCGACGCGAAGGCCGGCCGGGTCGCCAGGGCGCTGCGCCACCTCTCCTTCGAGCTCTCCGGGGCCCAGCTCGGCATCACCGTCACCTCGTTGGTGGTCGGCATGCTCGCCGAGCCGGCCCTCTCCGTCCTGCTCAGGCCAGTGTTCACCGGCATCGGCCTGTCGGACGGCGCGGCCCGCGCCGCCGCCGTGGTCATCGGCATGCTCGGCGCCACCGTGGTGCAGATGGTGATCGGTGAGCTCGTCCCGAAGAACTGGGCGATCTCCCGGCCGCTCCAGGTGGCCCGCTCGGTGGCCGCCCCGCACATGGCGTTCTCCACCGTCTGCCGCCCGCTGATCAGCTTCCTGAACGGCTCGGCGGACCGCACCGTCCGGGCCTTCGGGGTCGAGCCGCAGGAGGAGCTGGGCCACGCCCGCACCCCGGCCGAGCTGGTCTCGCTGGCCCGGCACTCGGCCCGGGCCGGCGCACTGGACGAGGAGGCGGCCACCCTGTTCGTGCGCACCCTCGGCCTCGGCGAGCTGACCGCGGAGTCCGTGATGACCCCGCGGGTGGACGTCGTCGCCCTCCAGGCCGACGCCAGCGCCGCCGACGTGCTCAACCTCACCCGGGCCACCGGCCTCTCCCGCTTCCCGGTCTACGCGGAGAGCCTGGACGAGGTCACCGGCACCGTCACGCTCAAGGACGCCCTGGCCGTCCCGGCCGCCCGGCGCGGCTCCGTCCGGGTCGGCAGCCTGGCCGTGCCGCCGCTGCTGGTGCCCGAGTCGCTCCCGGCCGAGCGGCTGCTCGACCGGCTGCGCCGGCTCCAGCCGATGGCCATCGTGGTGGACGAGTACGGCGGCACCGCCGGTGTGGTCACCGTCGAGGACCTCGTGGAGGAGATCGTCGGCGAGGTGCAGGACGAGCACGACCCGGCCGACACCCCCGAGCTGCTCCCGCTGCCGCCGGTGGACGGCCGGCCGGTCTGGGCCGCCGACGGCCGGGCCCGGATCGACCAGCTGGAGGCCATCGGCCTGCACGCCCCGGACGGCCCGTACGAGACGCTGGCCGGCCTGGTGTCGGACCTCCTCGGCAGGCTGCCGGTGCCGGGCGAGCAGGCGGCGC
The DNA here is from genome assembly GCF_045208415.1 of Kitasatospora sp. NBC_01560. Lineage (NCBI taxonomy): Bacteria > Bacillati > Actinomycetota > Actinomycetes > Kitasatosporales > Streptomycetaceae > Kitasatospora > Kitasatospora sp. NBC_01560. Next base: position 8,027,428 of record NZ_CP109364.1, read on the forward strand.
TGCCCGGCTGGCGGTTCACCGTCGAGACGGTGGACCGCCACCGCACCGGCCGGGTGCGGGTGGAACGCACCGGTCCGCGGCAGCAGTCCGGCGGCACCGAGGCCGAGGACAGGGCCCGATGACCGCGCTCCAACTGGCCGTCGCCCTGATCCTGCTGCTCGGGAACGCCTTCTTCGTCGGCGCCGAGTTCGCCGTCATCTCCGTTCGGCGCAGCCAGATCGAACCGCTCGCCGAGGCGGGCAACCGGCGCGCCCGCACCGTGCTGCACGCGCTCTCCAACGTCTCCGCGATGCTCGCCGCCGCCCAGCTCGGCATCACCGTCTGCTCGCTGGGCCTCGGTGCGCTCGCCGAGCCGACCATCGCGCACCTGCTGGAGGGCCCGTTCCACGCGTTCGGCGTTCCGTCCGGCCTGATGCACCCGCTGTCGTACGGGATCTCGCTGGCCGTGGTGGTCTTCCTGCACATGGTGATGGGCGAGATGGTGCCCAAGAACCTGGCCCTGGCCGGCCCGGAGCGGGCCGCACTCTGGCTGGGCCCGCCGCTGGACCGGCTGGCCCGCTGGCTGACGCCGGTGATCCGGTTCCTGAACGCCTTCGCCAACGGCGTGCTGCGGCTGTTCAAGGTCGAGTCCAAGGACGAGGTGGAGTCGGTCTTCACCACCGAGCAGCTGATGTACCTGCTGGTCGACTCCCGGGACGCGGGCCTGCTCGACGAGGAGCGCCAGGAGCGCCTGGAGGACGCCCTGGAGCTGGGCCGCCGCCCGGTCACCGAGGTGCTGCTGGAGCCCGGGCAACTGGTCACCGTGGACACCGGGGCGACCGCCGAGGAGGTCGAGGCGCTGGCCCTGCGGACGGGCTTCTCGCGCTTCCCGGTGACCGACGGCGATCCGGCGGGCCACGGGTACCTGGGCTACCTCCACCTCAAGGACATCCTGGAGGTGGAGGACCGCTCGGCCCCCGTCCCGGCCCGCTTCTGGCGCCCGGTCACGGTGCTGCGCGGCACGCTCCCGCTGGACGACGCGCTCGGCGCGATGCGCCGGGCCGCCTGCCACCTGGCCGCCGTCATCGACCAGGACGGGCGCACGCTCGGCATGGTGACGCTGGAGGACGTGGTGGAGGAGCTGGTCGGCGAGGTGCACGACCCGGACCACCGCTCCGCCGCCTAGGCCCGCTGCCCCGTTCGCGCCGCGGCCGCCCCGGGGCGTTCCGCTGTGGGCGATTCCGCTCTGAGCGTTCGGCTGTTCCCCTGCCGGCCACCCTGTGTGCAGGGTGGTCGGCATGAGGCTTCTACTGCTGGGTGGGACGGAGTTCGTCGGCCGCGCTGTCACCGAGGAGGCGCTGGCGCGGGGCTGGGAGGTGACGGTCTTCCACCGGGGGACGCACGAGCCCCCGAAGGGAGCGCGGGCGCTGCACGGGGACCGCAGGGCCGAGGGCGGCCTGGCCGCGCTCGCGGAGGGGGAGTGGGACGCCGTCGTGGACACCTGGTCCGGTGCGCCGGCGGTGGTGCGCGACAGCGCCCGGCTGCTGGCCGGCCGGGCGGGCCGCTACGCGTACGTGTCCAGCCGGTCGGTGTACGCGTACCCGAGCCCGGCCGGGGCGGACGAGAGCGCGGCGGTGGTCGGGGGCTCGCCGGACGCCGGTGAGGTGGCGTACCCGGAGGCCAAGCGCGGCGGCGAGCTCGCCGTGCTGGACGCGTTCGGCGACCGCGCGCTGCTGGCCCGTGCCGGGCTGATCCTCGGCCCGTACGAGAACATCGGCCGCCTGCCCTGGTGGCTGGGCCGGATGGCCCGCGGCGGCCCCGTGCTGGCCCCCGGCCCGCACGACCTGCCCGTGCAGTACATCGACGCCCGGGACCTCGCGTGCTGGACGCTGGACGCCCTGGCGGCCGGTCTCGGCGGCGCGTACGACCTGGTGAGCCCGCGGGGGCACGCCACCATGGGCGCGCTGCTGGAGGCCTGCGTGCGGGTGACCGGCTCGGACGCCGAGCTGCGCTGGACCGAGCCCGGCCCGATCCTGGCGGCCGGCATCGAGCCGTGGAGCGACCTGCCGGTCTGGATCCCGCCGGGCGAGCTGCACGACTGCATGCACGGCTCGGACGTGGCCAAGGCGGTGGCGGCGGGGCTGCGCTGCCGGCCGGTGGCGGAGACGGTCGCCGACACCTGGGCCTGGCTGCAGTCGATCGGCGGTACGGCCCCGCAGCGGCCGGACCGGCCGGTGGTCGGGCTGGACCCGGCGCGGGAGGCCGCGGTCCTGGCCGGCTGAGCGGCGGTGCCCGGCTGAGCGGCGGTGCCCGGGGGTCCCTCCGGGCACCGCAACCCCGCCCGGCCGCCGCTCAGCCCCGGCCGTCGATCAGCTCGCCGTAGGCCTGTACGACGTCCGGCAGCCGCAGGGTCGCCAGGTCCTCGCGGCCCGGCGGCTCGCGCAGCAGCGAGAGCCGCAAGTCCCGGTAGGCGCAGGACTTCTCGTACAGGGTGCGGATGAAGCGGCCGTTGCCGAGCTCGTCGATCCAGCCCTCGCGGATCACGTGGGTGCAGATGCTGGCGAGCTCCTCCGCGGCGTCCTCGTCCCAGCCGTCACCGTCCCGGTCGGCGAGTGCCGCGCCGATCGCGGTGAGTTCACCGGGGCGGTAGCTGGGGAAGTCGACCCGGGTGGTGAAGCGGGAGTTGAGGCCGGGGTTGGTGGCGAGCAGCCGGGCCATGCCCTCGGGGTAGCCGGCGAGGATCACCACCAGCCGGTCGCGGTTGTCCTCGGCCCGCTTCAGCAGCACCTGCAGCGCCTCGTCGCCGTACGCGTCGCCCTTGCTGTAGCCGGAGTTGGAGAGGCTGTAGGCCTCGTCGATGAAGAGCACGCCGTCCAGTGCGGAGTCGATCAGCTCGTTCGCCTTGACCGCGGTCTGGCCGAGGAACTCGCCGACGAGGTCGGCTCGTTGGGCCTCGACGAGGTGGTCGCCGGAGAGCAGGCCGAGGGCGTGGAAGACCCGGCCGAGGATCCGTGCCACGGTGGTCTTGCCGGTGCCGGAGGGGCCGGAGAAGACGAAGTGCCGTTTGGGCGGCTGGACGGGCAGGCCCTGGGCCGCCCGGAGCCGGGACATCCGCAGCTGCGCCGAGAGCGCCCGGACCTGCCGCTTGACCGGCTCCAGGCCGACCATCTGTTCCAGTTCGGCCAGCGCCTCGGTCAACTCCCGGGTGCTGCCCTCACGTTCGGCGGGCGCCGAGCTGTTCGCCAGCCGGGGCAGTGCGGCGCCGCGGGTCACGGCCGGACCGGCGGCGGGGGCGGGCGCCACGGGCGGGACGGCCGGGCCGGGGCGTTCGCCGGCCACCAGCGGCGGCCAGGCCTGCCGGCCGTCGCCCGCCCCCGCCGGACCGGCGGATCCGCCCGGCTCGCCGCTCTCGTCCGGGTAGCCGGCGTCCTCGGCCGCGCCGTACGGGGTGGTGCTCTCCAGCGCCTCGTCCGGGGTCCGGGGGGAGGAGCCCTCGGCGGGCGTCTCCCCGGCGCCGTGGGCCCCGGTCGCGGCCCCGGCTCCCGCCCAACCGCCCGCTCCGGTACCCGCCCCGGCGGGCCCGGCGCTCGCTCCGGTCCCCGCGCCGCCGTTCCACAGCCCGGCGGTGGCCGGCGTTCCCGCGCCGCCGCTGCCGGGGCCCGCCGGCCCGTCCACGTCCGGCCCGGAGCCGTTGAAGCCCGCGTCGTCGAGCCCGGTGCTGTCGAGCCCGGCGTCGTCGAGCTCGGTGCCGTCGAGACCCGGGCCACCGAGACCGCCGAGACCGGCGCCGTCGAGCACGGAGTCACCGAGCCCGGCGCCCTCGAGGCCCGCGTCGTCCCAGTCGTCGGCCTCGTCGCCCGGCGACCGGGCCCCGGTGGCGCCACCGGAGGTCAGGGAGTCCAGCAGGCCGTCGACCAGGCCGTCCTCGGCCGATATCGCCGCCAGCCGGGCCGCGGTGTCCATGAACGCCGGGTCGGCCCGGTGCACCGCCCGGTACAGCGGTAACGCGGCGGCGCTGCGCCCGGCGCCCTCGTACGCCCGCGCCAGCCAGTACCGCAGCTCCTTGCGCTGCGGCTGTTCGGAGCGGCAGCGGGCGAGCGAGGCGGCCAGCGGGGCCTGGGCCTGGGCGCACATGTCCAGCCGGACTCGCGCCATCCCGGCGAAGAGGCCGGCCTCGATGCCGAGCAGCGGGTCGTCCAGCAGCCGGTCGGTGTCCCGGATCAGCTGCTCCCAGTCCTTGAGCAGGTAGGAGCGGCAGGCGTACAGGAAGCGCGCCGACGGGTCCTCGGCGGGGGCCGGGCACTGTTCCAGGGCCTGTTCCAGCTCGGTGAGACGCCGGCCGTCCAGCCAGTGCGAGGCGTGCGCCAGGGCCAGGTCGCGGGCGTCCTCCAGGACGGGCTGGACCCACCAGCCGAGCCAGTACCAGGAGCCGAGCGGCCGCCGGTGGCGGCTGCGCTGCTCGCCGAAACGCTTCCGGTGGCGGTACATCGCGAGCAGCGCACCCGAGGTGTCGCTGCGCAGGGCGTGCAGGCCGAGCCAGGCGTCGGCCATGCCCGGGTCGAGCCGGACGGCCGCGCGGAACTCCTCCTCCGCCCGGGCGTACGCGCCCGCCGTGTACGCGTCCATGGCGCGGAGCCATGCGCGGTCGGCGAGCCGGTTCGGAGCCGGGCCGCCCGTGTTGTCGCTGTCTGAACTGTCCACCGTCGTCACTACACGCCCCCCGCGGTGTGCCTCGGGGCTCGGCCGGCGGGTCGGTCTGCGGAGAGCCGGCCGGTGGTCGATAGCCCCCGGGGCGCCTGTGCGCCTGTCAGAAATCGTACCGGCGCGGCGCTGATCCGGAAGGGTGCCGCGCGGAGTCGACTCCGATCGGTGGTCCGGGAGTTGGGGGCCCGCGCGGGCCGGACGGGTCCGAACCGGGGCCGGCGTCCCGCGGGCGGTGCCCGGACCGGGAGCGGGGGACGGCACCCCCGGCTCACGGGGGAACAAGCCGGGGGTGCCGTGTCTGTGGTCGCGCGGTCCTCGAACCGGCAACTGGGGAGAACCTAATTCCTGGCGACATCGCAGGTCAAGGGCATGTTGAAGGTTCACCGACCGTGCTCGGGGTGATCCGCCCGGTCACCCCGTCGACCGTCGTCCCGGCGTACGGGCGGCTCGGGTCGGCGGCGAAATGTGCCGCTTCGGCCCGGGCCCAGCCGGCCCAGAACTCCGCCAGCGCCGGCCCGTCCCGCTCCTCGCCGCGCCGCCGTGCGTCCGCGGCCGCCAGCTCCATCCAGACCAGCCGGGCCAGCCAGGGGCGCACCGCGCGCCGGCCGGCACCGACCCCCTCGACCAGGACCACCGGCGCGAGCGGCACCACCGCCGTCGAGGCGAACCGGCGCAGCGTCCAGTCGTACACCCGGTACTCGGCGTCCCGGCCGGCCGCCAGCGGCTCCAGCACCTGGCGGCGCAGCGGCTCCGTCCAGCCGAACGGCTCGGCGTGGGTGGCGAGGTCGTCCAGGCGGACCACCGGCGCACCCCCGAGAGCGGCGGCCAGCCGGGCCGCGAAGGTGGTCTTCCCGGAGCCGGCGTGCCCGTCCACCGCGACGAGCCGGACCGGCCCGCAGGACGGCGCCAGCGCGCGCAGTCCGGCGGCGAACGCGCTCAGCTCCGCAGCGGCGGCGTCCGCGGGCACGCCCGCCCCGGCGCCGGGAGGGGTTCGGGAGGTTTCGGAAGGAGCCACAACGGCCACCCTACGGTGACCCTTGCACCGATCCGGACAGTGCTTCTCCGCAGGTCGTGACGGCAGCGCCGGGATCGGGCATACTCACTTGGCCACGCATGTGAACGGCCGTTCACCGCAATCCGGTGCCGGTCGGGCCGACCTGCCACACCCGCGTCGGACCCGCCACCGCGCGGTCCGGTGCCCGAACGAGGAGGCGACCAGCCGCCATGACCCCCTCCCCTGCGAAAGCCGTGGACCGCCAGCTGCCGACCGAGGAGGCCGGCGAGCTGCTGAGCCTCACCCGTGAGCTGGTCCAGCGCGAGATACAGCCGCGCGCGGCGGAGGACGAGGCCGCCGGCCGGTTCCCCCGCGAGGTCTTCCGCACCCTCGGCGAGGCGGGCCTGCTCTCCCTCCCGTACGAGGAGAAGTACGGCGGTGGCGACCAGCCCTACGAGGTCTACCTGCAGGTCCTGGAGGAGCTGGCGGCCGGCTGGCTGGCGGTCGGCCTCGGGGTCAGCGTGCACACCCTGTCCTGCCACGCCCTGGCCACCTTCGGCACCGACGAGCAGCGCGCGCAGTGGCTGCCGGGGATGCTCTCCGGCGAGCAGCTGGGCGCCTACTGCCTCTCCGAGCCGCAGTCGGGCTCGGACGCCGCCGCGCTGCGCACCCGCGCCGACCTCGACGGCGAGGACTACGTGGTGAGCGGCACCAAGGCGTGGATCACCCACGGCGGGCAGGCCGACTTCTACAGCGCCCTGGTGCGCACCGGCGAGCCGGGCGCGCGCGGCATCAGCTGCCTGCTGGTGCCGGGGGCGACGGCCGGCCTCTCGGCCGCCCCGCCGGAGCACAAGATGGGCATGCGCTCCTCGCCCACCGCGCAGCTGCACTTCGACGGCGTCCGCGTCCCCCGCGAGCGGCTGGTCGGCACCGAGGGCCAGGGCTTCCAGATCGCGCTCGCCGCGCTGGACTCCGGCCGCCTCGGCATCGCCGCCTGTGCGGTCGGCGTCGCGCAGGCCGCGCTCGACCTCGCGGTCGACTACGCCCGCACCCGCCGCCAGTTCGGCCGGCCGATCGCCGACTTCCAGGGCCTGTCCTTCATGCTCGCCGACATGGCCACCCAGATAGAGGCCGGGCGTGCGCTCTACCTGGCCGCCGCGCGACTGCGCGACGCGGGCCGGCCGTTCTCCAAGGAGGCGGCGATGGCGAAACTGTTCTGCACCGACGCCGCGATGCGGGTGACCACCGACGCCGTCCAGGTGCTCGGCGGCTACGGCTACACACAGGACTTCCCCGCCGAGCGCTACATGCGCGAGGCCAAGGTGCTGCAGATCGTCGAGGGCACCAACCAGATCCAGCGCCTGGTGATCGGCCGCCACCTCACCAAGGACTGACGGCCGCCGCACCGCGGGCCGGCGGCCGCCCACCGGGGCCGGGGCGGCCCCCACGAACCGCCGACGGGCGTCGCTCCAGGGTGCGGAGCGGCGCCCGTCGGCACGTCTGCGGCCGGCCGGCGCCGGCCCGTTCGGGTCCGTCAGCGCCGGACGAGCCGGCTGCGCTGCTTCGGGATGGCCGGAGCGACGACCTCGGCGGAGACCGGGCGGTGCGTCGCGGCGTGCGAGAACGGCTGGGTGCGCCAGTCGAGTTCGGCCGGCAGCGCGAGCAGCGCGGCCAGGCCGTCCGGCCCGGCCTCCTCGGCCGACTCCACCTCGGCCAGGTCGTCCGCCGGGATCCCCGAGCCCGGGCAGAGGGCGGGGGAGAAGGGGTGCCAGGCGGTGGGCAGCACCGCGTGCTGGGGCAGCCGCTCCTCGTCGCCCACCAGGGCGATCGGGCGGTGGCACTCGGGGCAGTGCACCCGGAAGATCTCCCAGGTGTCGGCCTCGCCCGGGTCCGTCCCCGGTGCTGGGCCGCTCGGGACCGCGAGGCCGTCGCGGTCGGCCAGATCGTGGGTGTCGTCGGCGCTCAGCGACTGCGGGTCAGGTGCACGCATGGTGATCCCCCTCGGATCGGGCCCGGCGTGGTCGCCCGGGGCCACAACCAGCACTTCCCTGTGACGCGGACTCATAACCCTGCGGCCCGGTGCACCGTGATGCACGTGGTGTGTCCTTCGCCACATTCGCCCGGCACATGCCCGCCCGGCACCCCGCAGCGCCGCCCGTGCCACCGCGTGCGCCGGCCGTGGCACCGGCCGCGCCCCCCGAGGGGGTAGGTTTGCGCCTTGTGGAGGATCTCGACCAACGCATTGTCCAGCTGCTGGTGGAAGACGGCCGGATGAGCTACACGGACCTGGGCAAGGCCACCGGCCTGTCCACCTCGGCGGTGCACCAGCGGGTGCGCCGCCTGGAGCAGCGCGGCGTGATCCGCGGTTACACCGCGATCATCGACCCGGACTCCGTCGATCTTGCGCTGACCGCGTTCATCTCGGTCAAACCCTTCGACCCCAGCGCCCCGGACGACACCCCCGAGCGGCTCGCCGGGCTGCCCGAGATCGAGGCCTGCCACAGCGTGGCCGGGGACGAGAACTACATCCTCAAGGTCCGGGTCGGCGCCCCCGGCGACCTGGAGGACCTGCTGGCCCGGATCCGCAGCGCGGCCGGCGTCTCGACCCGCACCACCGTCGTCCTCTCGACCCCGTACGAGGCACGGCCCCCGAAGCTCTGAGCGGCCCCGCCGGGGCGCGGCCCCCCGAAGCTCCGGGCACGTCCGACGGGGTGCAGACTAAGGGCCATGACCGAACGCACCCTCCCTCCTGGCCCGCCCTCGGGCAGGAGGGGCCCACGGACCGTCCTGCTGCGCGGCGGCGCCGTGTACAGCCCCGCCGACCCCTTCGCCACCGCGATGCTCGTCGAGGGCGAACACGTCGCCTGGGTCGGCAGCGACGGTGCCGCCGAGGCGTACGCGGGCGTGGCGGACGAGATCGTCGAGCTGGACGGCGCGCTGGTCACCCCGGCCTTCGTCGACGCGCACGTGCACGCCACCTCCACCGGGCTGGCGCTCACCGGCCTCGACCTCACCGGCAGCCCCTCGCTCGCCGCCGCCCTGGCCGCCGTGACCGCCTTCGTCGCCGCCCAGGACGCGCCGGGCGGCGTGCTCATCGGCCACGGCTGGGACGAGACGGCCTGGCCCGAGGGCCGCCCGCCGACCCTCGCCGAGCTGGACGCGGCCGCCGCGGGCGCCGCCGTCTACCTCTCCCGCACCGACGTGCACTCCGCGCTCGCCACCAGTGCGCTGCGCGCGCTCACCGCCGGCCTCGCCGAGCGGCCCGGCCACTCGGCCGACGGCCCGCTCACCCGCGACGCCCACCACGCCGTCCGGCAGGCCGCGCTGGCCCGCCTCACGCCCGAGCAGCGCCGCCGCGCCCAGCGCGCCACGCTGGCCCGGGCCGCCGAGCTCGGCATCGGCTCGCTGCACGAGTGCGCGGGCCCGGAGATCTCCTCCGAAGCCGACGTGACCGCCCTGCTGGCCCTCGCGGCCGAGCAGGAGGGCCCCGAAGTCTTCGCCTACTGGGGCGAGTTGGGCGGCGACGGCCGTACCGGCGTGGAGACCGCCCGGCGGCTCGGCGCGGTCGGCGCCGGCGGTGACCTCTTCGTCGACGGCGCACTCGGCTCGCACACCGCCTGCCTGCACACCCCGTACGCGGACGCCGAGCACACCGGCACCTCCTACCTGAGCGCCGAGCAGGTCGCCGAGCACGTCGTGGCCTGCACCGAGGCGGGCCTCCAGGCGGGCTTCCACGCGATCGGCGACGCGGCGGTCACCGCCGTCCTGGACGGCGTCCGGGCGGCCGGCGAGCGGCTCGGCGCCGGCCGGGTGAAGGCGCTGCGGCACCGGGTCGAGCACGCCGAGGCGCTGGACGACAAGTCCGTCGCGGCCTTCGCCGAGCTGGGCCTGACCGCCTCCGTCCAGCCCGCCTTCGACGCCGCCTGGGGCGGCCCGGACGGCATGTACGTCCAGCGGCTCGGCGCCGAGCGCGCCGCCGCGCTGAACCCCTTCGCCGCGCTGCTCCGGGCCGGCGTCCCGCTGGCCTTCGGCTCGGACGCGCCGGTCACCCCGCTCGACCCCTGGGGCACCGTCCGCGCGGCCGCCTTCCACCGGACCCTCGACCACCGGATCTCGGTGCGGGCCGCGTTCACCGCCCACACCCGGGGCGGCTGGCGCGCGATCGGCCGCGACCAGGACGGCGTCCTCGTGCCCGGCGCGATCGCCAGCTACGCGGTCTGGGCCGCCGACGAACTGGTCGTCCAGGCACCGGACTCCCGGGTGGCGGGCTGGTCCACCGACCCGCGCTCCGGCACCCCCGGCCTGCCCGACCTCACCCCCGGCCGCCCGCTGCCGGCCTGCCTGCGCACCGTCGTCCGCGGCCGGACGGTCCACCTCGCGGGGTAGCCCGCGGCCGGGGCGGAGGCCCTAGGTTGATCCGCATGACCGACCTGGTACCCGCCGGCTTCACCGTCCCCCGCACGCTCGCCGCCGAGGGGTTCCGCCTGGAACCCCTCGGCGAGCAGCACAACACCTCCGACCTCCTCGCCTGGACGTCGAGCATCGACCACATCCACGCCACCCCCGGCTGGACCGGCACCTGGCCGCCCGGCGAGGGGATGAGCCCGGAGCAGAACCTCGCCGACCTGCGCCGCCACGCCGCCGACTTCGAGGCGCGTCGCAGCTTCGCCTACACCGTCCTGGAGAGCCCGGGCGACGCCGTCGTCGGCTGCGTCTACATCCACCCGGACCGCACGGACCCTTCGGTCACCAAGGTCAGTTCCTGGGTCCGCGCCGACCGGGCCGAGCTCGACGCGGTGCTGTACCGGACGGTCTCCGACTGGCTCGCCGCGGAGTGGCCGCTCGGCGAGATCCGCTACGCCCCGCGCCCGTCGGCCCCCGAACGACCCTGACCTCACGGTCGGGTGGATTTCCGGGGTACCTTCTTCGGACAGCGTCCGAACAGCCGTCCCCGTACCTCCACGAGGCGGCACCGAGAGAGATGGTGCGCCGGTGGCCATGCCCGTCACCCAGGAGCGGTCCGGGACCGCGCCCGAGACCCCCGAGGAGGCGCCCGCGCCGGGCCGGTGGGCGCGGGCCCTCGCCAAGGTCCGGGCCGGCCTTCCCCGGACCGGGCTGGCCGTGCTGGCGGGGCTGCTGCTGGCGCTCGCCTTCCCGCCGTTCGACCTCTGGCCGCTCTCGCTGGCCGGCGTCGCCGCGCTCTCCCTGCTGACCCGCGGCCGCACCCTCCGGCAGGCCGCCTGGACCGGCTTCGCCTTCGGCCTGCCGTTCTTCCTGCTGCTGCTGAGCTGGCTGCGGGTGGTCGGCTGGGACGCCACGGTCGGGCTGTCGGTCGTCGAGGCGCTGTTCCTGGCCGTCCTCGGCGCGGGGCTGGCGCTGACCTCCCGGCTGCCCGCCTGGCCGCTCTGGGCGGCCTGCCTCTGGGTGACCCAGGAGTGGGCCCGGGACCGGCTGCCGCTGGGCGGGTTCCCCTGGGGCCGGCTCGCCTTCGCCAACACCGCCACCCCGTTCACGCCGCTGGCCGCGCTCGGCGGCGCCCCGCTGGTGACCTTCGCCGTCGCCCTGTCCGGCGCCCTGCTCGGCTGGGCGGCGCTGCGGCTGCGCGGGCCCGGCCGGGCGCCGAAGGCCGCCGCCCTGGCCGCCCTCGGCGCGGTGGCCACCCTGCTCGCCGGCTACCTGGTGCCGGTGCCGACCGCGGCGGCCGACACCGTCAAGGTCGCGGTCATCCAGGGCAACGTGCCCAACCCCGGCATGGACTTCCTCGGCCGCCCGATGATGGTCCTCAACAACCACGCCAACGCCACCGAGAAGCTCGCCGCCGACATCAGGGCGGGCCGGGCCGAGAAGCCGGACATCGTGATCTGGCCGGAGAACTCCTCCGACCTCGACCCGTTCAGCGACCCGCTCGCCTACGAGCGGATCGACGACGCCGTGAAGGCGATCGGCGTGCCCACCCTGGTCGGCACCCTGGTGGACGGCCCGGACGAGCAGCACGTCCAGAACGAGGGCATCGTCTGGGACCCGAAGACCGGCCCCGGCGCCTCCTACACCAAGCAGCACCCGGTGCCGTTCGGCGAGTACGTGCCGTTCCGCGACCAGCTGATGAAGGTGATCACCCGGCTCCAGCGGGTCGCCCGCGACTTCTACCCGGGTGACCACAACGGCGTGATGCAGCTCGGCCCGGCCCGGATCGGCGACGTCATCTGCTTCGAGGTCGCCTACGACGAGATCGTCCGCGACACCGTCGACCAGGGTGCGCGGGTGCTGGTCGTCCAGACCAACAACGCCACCTACGCCAAGACCGGCCAGCCCGAGCAGCAGCTCGCGATGTCGCGGCTGCGCGCGGTGGAGCACGGCCGGGCCGTGCTGATCGCCGCCACCAGCGGCATCAGCGCCGTGATCGCCCCCGACGGCACGGTGATGCAGCGGACCGAGGAGCTGACCGCGGCCGAGCTGTCCGCCGTCGTCCCGCTGCGCGACGGCACCACCGTCGCCGACCACCTGGGCGCCGTGCCGGAGTGGACGCTGGCCGTCGGTGGCCTGCTGGCCTGCGGGGCCGCGGTGCTGGTGGGCGTCCGCCGGCGGCGGACCGGCCCGCTCGGCCCCGATCCCTCCTGACCGGCCCTCCCGGGCCCCTGGGGGCCCTTGGAGCCCCGAGCTCGTATGCAGCGCCCGCCACCGGCGGGCGCTGCGCCGTTTCCCGGGCCGGAACACCGGCGGGCGCCGTACCGTGCTGCGGGCCGGAACACCGGCGGGCCCCTGCGTCCGGGGCGGCTCCGGAACACCCGCCGGCCGAGGATCGTTGGAGCAGGTGGTGCCGTAGCCGGCCCGGACCTCCCGTGCGGCGCGCAGAGCATCGCTTGGAGTGGATTCGTACCGTGACCCAGCAAGCTACCCCCGCACGTCCGGCCCCGCGCGGAAAGCTCCGCCGGGTGCTTCCGCTGGTGGTCACCGCCTGGCTGGTCCTGGAGATCTGGCTGCTGGTCCAGGTGGGATCGCTGCTGGGCGGCCCGGCCGTACTGCTGCTGCTGATCGCCGGAGCCGTGATCGGCGGCTCGCTGATCAAGCGGGCCGGGCTCAAGGCGCTGTCGGCGGCGATCGACCAGAGCCGGGACCCGAAGTCGCAGCAGCCGCAGACCGGCACCAGCATGACGGTGCTGGCCGGCCTGCTGCTGATCGTCCCGGGCTTCCTCTCGGACGCCCTCGCCCTCACCCTGCTCCTCCCGCCCACCCGGGCGCTCTGGCGGGCGGTCGGCCGGCGCTTCGCCGACAAGGCGCTGCGCAGCACCTCCGCGGCCGGGGCCGCCCCCTTCGCGGACGCGATGCGGCTCCAGGAGCAGCTGCGGATCCACCGTCCGGACGGCAAGGTGATCCAGGGCGAGGTGGTCGAGCCGGGCGTCGGCCCGCAGGGCCCGGACACCGCCTACCGTCCGCCGATCAACAGCTGATCCCCGCGGCCCCGGGAAGACCCTCAGGGGACCCTCCGGACAGCTCGCAGCCCCCGACCGCACCGCGCGGTCGGGGGCTGCGGGCTGTCCCGGACGCCGGACGGCCCCGGCGAGGAGGCGGCGGCCTGCCCGGCCGGAGCCGGGCAAAGCGAAAGGGACCCTGGTGACCAGGGTCCCTTTCCGCTCGTTCCCGCCGGGCGGCGGGAACGGCTCAGGCGCTCTTGCGGGTGTCCCGCGGGTGTACCGCGAGGTTCATCCCTCCGGAGCGGAGCACGGCCAGCCTCTCGGCCAGCACCTCCTCCAGCTCCTCGCGCGTTCGGCGCTCCATCAGCATGTCCCAATGGGTGCGCGTGGGCTTGGTCTTCTTCTCCTCCGGCTCGTCACCGTCGAGAAGTACCGCTTCCTGGCCGCAGAAGCGGCATTCCCAGGCCGAGGGGATCTCCGCCTCGACCGAGAAAGGAACCTCGAAACGGTGTCCGTTCTGACATGCGTACTCGACGGTCTGGCGGGGAGCCAGATCGATACCACGGTCGGTCTCGTAGCTAGTGGCCCCGAGTCGCGTGCCGCGGAGAGCTCGCTCGCTCATGAATCGTGCCTCCCGGGCTTATGGCCCACAGGACTAGTGGTCGCTGTTCTTCGTCGTTCGGTCAACGCTCGGCTTCCGACGAAGATTCCCGTCCCGGGACATGCGTCGTCTGTTGTGCCGCCCCTGTTTGTACCCACCAGCGCCCGATTTGTCACATCTGGCCGCTGATATCACCCCAGGTGTCACCTATTTCACATCCGGTGATGGGTCGGCCTTTCCGTGACGAGCCTACCGGGAACAGCTCCGGAGCGGTGCGCCGCCCCTGTTCGTGGTCGCCCGGTCAGGTGAGCGGGCGGAAGCGCAGGGGGGCGTGCTCCTTGCCCAGGTCGACGCCGGGACGGGCCTCGGGGCCGAGGTCGGCCCGGTCTGCCGGGACCGCCGGGACCGCCGGCGGACCGGCCGGGCGGGGCGGCGCGTCGGCCGGTGCGGCCGCCTCGGTGCGGGTGTCCCGGTGCGGCAGGAGGGCGATCACCGCCTCGCGCAGCTGCGCGGGAGCCTCCTCGTCCAGCGGGTCGACGGTGGCGGGCACCTGGAGGCGCACCGGCGTGCCGTTGCCGATCCGGGCGTAGCCGCGCCCGGCGGGGGCGTGCGCGGCGGGCACGATGTCCAGCGGCGCGCCGAGCGCGGCGTGGCCCTCCTCGGGGCCGGTCGGGCCGAGCAGCACCCGGGCCCGGGTGGTCGACCGGACGGTCGCGGTGATCCGGTCGCGGGCCTCGACGTCGTCGGCGATCACCACGGTGACCCGGGCGGCGCGGCCGTGCCGCAGCGGCAGCTCCAGCAGGTCCTGCGGGTCCGGCCGGCCCTCGGCGTGGGCCAGCTCGCTCAGCTCGGTCGGGTGGTCGAGCAGCAGCCAGAGCGGGCGGGTGACGTCCTCCGGCGGCGCCGTGCCGGCCTGCCGGGCGGTGTTCAGGGCGGCCAGCCGGCGCTCGGTCTCCTGGGCGGCCCACTCCAGCGCCGCCAGCGCGCCGTGCAGGCTGGTCTCCACCGTGTGCACGCCGGGCCGGTTCACCAGGCAGGCGTGCTCGCCGGTGCCGGCGCCGTCGATCACCACCAGGTCGCCGAAGGGCAGCGCCTGGAGTGCGATCGACCGGACCAGGCTGGACGTGCCGTAGCCGGTGACCCCGAGCGCCAGCAGGTGCGGCTCGGCCGAGCGCGGACCGGTGCGCCAGACCACCGGCGGCTGCTGGGTGATCGCCCCGCCCTGGCCGACCGGGATGGTGCGGGCGCTGCCGTCCTCGTCGGTGAAGCCGAGGACGACCTCGCCCGGGGCGGCGACGAACCGCTGCGCCGCGATGTCGGTGGGCAGCGGGGCGAGGGCGGCGATCCGCAGCTTGTTGGACTCCTCGTCCCAGTCGAAGCGGTACTCGCGGGCCCGGCCCGCCTTGCCCTGGACGACCTGCTCGATCCGGGCCCGGGCGACGGGCTCGGTGTCGGTGAAGTACGCGGGGTAGTCCAGCTCCAGCCGGGCGAGCCGCCCCTCGCCGTCGAACTCCCAGGCGCGGAAGGCGTCCTTGTAGCTGCCCTCGTGGTGGTAGAGCGGGCTGAGCTCCTCCGGCCCGCCGAGGTACGGGGTCAGCGCCGCGTACAGGGCGGTCAGCTTGACGTGGGCGACGTCCGGCTCCGGCGGGGCGGACGGGGCCTTGGGGGTGCGGCCGACCCAGGCGGCGCTGGCCATCAGGGCCACCAGGGCGAAGAGCAGGCCGTGCGGCAGCAGGTAGATGCCCAGCAGCATGGCGGCGACCAGGAAGACCGTCGGGCCGCGCCGCTCCTTGGGGGTGGCCTGCCAGCGGCCCTTGGTCCAGGCGACGTGGTGGCGCATGCCGCGCCCGATCACGGTGAGCGGCGCGAACATGTCGGAGGCGTGGTCGCCGGCCGTGCGGGCCAGGTCGCGGCCCCTGCTGAAGTGGCGGTTGAGCGGCATTCCTTGACTCCCCGGGCGAGTGGGACGGTCGGGTTCAGGGGGTGGGGTCGGGCGGTACGACGGGGCCCGGGGGCGGTGGGATCCGCGCCCGGGCCCGTACGTGGGGAGGGGAGTGACGGCCCTAGAACTTCAGGCCGCCGAGCAGGCTGGCCAGGCTCGCGCCGCCCGCCGTGATGCTGGGGGCGATGGACGACCCGGCGATGTAGAAGCCGAGGAGGGCGCAGACGATCGCGTGGGAGACCTTTAGTCCGTCCCGGCGGAAGAAGAGAAAGGCGATGGTGCCGAACAGGACGATGCCGGAAATCGAGAGGATCACGTTCTGCTCCTCGGGGAGGGGGACAGGGACAGTGTCACGGAAAGTGCCCTAATCGTGACAAAAAGTAATAGATGATGGAACGGTGCAAATGGGTGGTTCTCCCGGCGAATACTGCTCCGGGGACCGGGGGGAGGTATGCGAACCGCCCGCGGAGCGGGGTGTCGGAGGCTTCCTACCGGGGTGGCCAGGCATTCCCGGGGCGGGAGTGGAAGCCTTCCGGGGGTGGCGGGAAGTTCGCCCGAACGGCTGCGCAACCTTCCGCTGTGCGGGTCGTACGGGGAGCGCCGCGGCCGCCGGGCCTCCCGGTGCGCCGCCCTCGGAGCCCGTCGGGTGCCCGTCGGTGCCCCGCCCGGAGTGCAGCCGTCCGAGTCGCGTCCGGAATCCGGGCATCGGCTGGATCGCGCCGGGCCCGGCCGCTACGGTGCGACGGGCGCGACCCACCGCAGGACTCCCGACCGCAGCAGAAAGGCCCGCCATGACCGACGCCGCCAGCCCGCAGCCCGCCGACGCCCCCGAGGCCGACGCCCCCGACGCCGAGGTGATCGCGCTCGCCGGGAAGCTCTTCGACGCCGCCCGCGCCGGTGACACCGACACCCTCGCCGCCTACGTCGACGCCGGTGCGCCCGCCAACCTCGGCAACGACCGCGGTGACACCCTGCTGATGCTCGCCGCCTACCACGGGCACGCCGCCACCGTGGCCGCCCTGCTCGCCCGCGGCGCCGACCCGGACCGGGCCAACGACCGCGGCCAGACCCCGCTGGCCGGGGCCGTCTTCAAGGGCGCCGAGGACGTGCTCACCGTGCTGCTGGAGGGCGGCGCCGACCCGCAGGCCGGCACCCCCTCCGCCCTCGACACCGCCCGGATGTTCGGCAAGGACGACCTGGTCGCCCGGTTCGAGGACCGCTGACCGGGGCACGTAGGCTCTTTCGTCATGGAGAGCACCACGGAGAGCACCACGGGGACGGTCGTCCTGCAGGACCGCAAGGGCGACAGCATCGAGATCCGCGTCACCGGCTACGGCCACCCCGACGCGCAGCACCTGTCGGCCGAGGTGCAGCAGGAGTACGTCCGCCGCTACGGCGACGGCGACCTCACCGTGCTGCACCCGGACGACTTCGAGCCGCCGGCCGGTCTCTTCCTGATCGCCTACCTGGCCGGCGAGCCGGTGGCCTGCGGAGGCTGGCGCGCCAAGCAGGCCGGCCCGGACGGCCTGCGGGACGGCGACGCGGAGCTGAAGCGGATGTTCGTCGTCCCCGCCGCCCGCGGCCGGGGCCTCGCCCGGTCCGTGCTGGCCCGGCTGGAGGCCACCGCCGCCGCGGCCGGGCGGACCAGGTTCATCCTGGAGACCGGCACCGAGCAGCCCGAGGCCGTCGCGCTCTACACCTCCGAGGGCTACCTGCCGATCCGGAAGTTCGGCATCTACCGCGAGCACCCGCAGAGCATCTGCCTCGGCAAGGAGTTCGGCGGCGCGCCCGCCGTCTGACCGGGCGCCCGCTGGGTAGGCTCCCGGCGGACCGGCCGGCCGGCGGCCGCGGGGGCGGGAGCAGGGCATGGACGAGCCGACGCGAGCAGCCGCCGCACCCGCCCCGCCGGCCGTCCTGGCCGCTCCCGGCGGGGAGTTGGAGCGGCTGATCGCCACCCGGCTGCCCGCGGTCGGCTCCGGCGCGGTCTGGGCCGTCGGCGACGCCGGCGGCCACCGGGGCGGTGGCAGCACGGGCGCGCTCGGCCGAGGCCCGTACGGGCGGTCGGCGATGGGCCCGGACACCCTCTTCGACCTGGCCAGCATCACCAAGGTGATCGCCCTCTGGCCCTGCGCCGGAGCACTCCACCGGGCCGGCCGGCTCCCGCTCGACACCCCGGTCGGCGACTACTGGCCGGCCGCCGCCGGGCAGCCGACCGGTGTGGTGACGGCCCGTCAACTACTCACCCACACGGCCGGTATGCCGCTGCGCACCCGGTTCGCCGAGCTCTACGGGCGCGGCCGCGCCGCGATCCTGGCCGGGGTGCTGGCCGCCCCGCTGCACCGCCCGCCCGGCACCGCCGTCGAGTACACCGACCGGGCCGCCGTCCTGCTCGGGCACCTCGTGGAGGAGCTGGCCGGGGCCCCGCTCGACGTGCTCGCCGAACGCCAGGTCTGGCAGCCGCTCGGCATGGCCGCGACGCGCTACGGCCCGCTCGGCCCGGCCGGGGCGGCCCGTACCGCCCCCACCGAGGCCGCGCCCCCCGAGAATGGGGCGGAGGCCGGCGCGGCCCTGTGCGGCGTCGTCCACGACCCGTCCGCCCGGCTGCTCGGCGGCGTCTCCGGCAACGCCGGCGCCTTCTCCACCGCCCACGACCTCGGCCTGTTCCTCACCGCGCTGCTCGACCCGCCGGCCGGCCTGGCCTGGGGGGAGGGCTGGATCGCCGAGTCGCTGCGCGAACAGACCGGTGGTCTCGCCCCCGCGCGTGGCCTCTCCTGGCTCTGCGCCGCCGGCACCGACCCGGCCGAGGGCACCTTCGTCCACTACGGCTTCACCGGGACGGGCATCTGGATCTCCCGCCGGCTCGGCCGCTGGGCGGTGCTGCTCACCAACAAGGTCCACTACGACCGTGACTTCCAGCCGCTCACCGACCTGCGCAACGCCTTCCGCCGGGCGGTCTTCGGCTGACCGGCGGCCGCCCCGGTGTGCTGCTGAGTTTCCCGGGGTCGGTGGGGGAGAACGTGATGGGCGGTAATTCTGGGGACTCCTGCGGGGGTCGTATCCGGCATTGACGCGCGCGGCGGCGGGCGGCATGCTGATTCCTGTTACGGAGCTGTAACGGACAACTGTGCGGTGGATTTATCCGGTGTCCGGGGGAGGGCGTGTGAAAAGGGCCGGTGCGCCCCCCAGATTTCTGGGGGGTTTCTGCGCACCGGCCGGGCGGGCGGCGGCCCGCCTCTCGTCGCCGGGTGCATCGCCCCCGGTCAGCGGCGTCACCCTGCCCGGGAGCCGGGCCGGTCGGGCGCTCGGATCGGGCTTTCCACGGCACCGACCTTTACCAGGGACATGGTGATTGCATGGTGGTGCAGAACCCGTCGAGCGACCTCCCAGCGAGACCGCGGGAGCCCCGGCCGTACGCCCCGGATCCGTTGCCGCCGGAGCCGGCCACGGAATTGTCCGAGCGCGATTTCGGAATGACGCTGCGACGGTTACGGCTGGAGCGCGGGCTTTCCATGCGGGCACTCGCCCAGCAGCTCGGCTACAGCGCGCACAGCATGTTCTCCGACATAGAAATGGGCCGGCGCATTCCCTCCGAGGCGCTGGTCGGCTCGTACGAGGAGTGCTTCGGTCTGCCGCCCGGCTCGCTCCGGGTGCTGCGCCGCCGCGCGATGGCCGACCGCGCCCGGCGGATGACCGCCGCCCCCGGTGCGAGCCTGCTGACCGGGCCGGTGCCCGGGAGCGCGGAGGCCCGGGCCACGGAGCCCCGGGCCGCCGAGGCCGGGGCGGCGGACGACGCGTCGGTCACGGATGCCGTGGCGCGGCTGGCGGTCGCCGTGCTGAGCCGCACCCGTACCGTCGTCAGCCGCTGGATGGGCTGACCCGCCGCCGGACCGGGCCGTGGGGACCGGCCGGCGGTATCCGCGCGGCCGGTCCGCACCGGTCCGGTCCGGGCTCAGCCGGTCACGGCGGTGCGGCGGGCCAGGCACTCGGCCCGGGCGGCGAGGATGTCCTCGTCCTCCGGCAGGAGCGCCGCGGCGATGTCGAGATCGGCCAGCGCGGCGTCCCAGCGGTCCGCGCGCAGCAGGACGAAGGCGCGGTTGTAGCGGACCACCGGGTCCTCCGGCGCGACGCCGACCGCGTGCCGGAGGTCGGCCAGGGCGGCCTCCACGTCGCCCGCGCGGTAGGCGGCGGTGGCCCGGCCGCAGAGGGCGGGCAGCAGGTCCGGGTCGGCGAGCAGTGCGCGGCCGAACGCGGCCCGGGCCTCCTCCGGCCGGTCGTGCTCGGCATGCACCGCACCCAGCGCGGCCAGCAGGTGCGGGTTCTCCGGATCGAGGGCGAGGCCGGCGGTGGCGTCCCGCTCGGCGCCCACGGTGTCGCCGAGGTCCAGCAGCAGCCCGGCCCGGTTGACGAGGGCGTCGAGGAAGCGCGGGTCCAGGACGAGCACATGGCCGAAGTCGGCGAGGGCGCCCTCGACGTCGCCGAGCGCGTTCCGCACGTCACCCCGGTTGTAGTAGACCTCGGGGAACGGCGGGCCGAGCCGCAGCGCCGCCTCGTACGCGGCCAGCGCCGCCTCGTCGTCGCCGGACTGCCGCAGCAGGTTGCCCAGGTCGAAGTGGTACTCCGGGTAGTACGGGTCGGCGGCGATCACCGACCGGAGGTCCGTCAGGGCCTCGTCCAGCAGGCCCAGCCCGGCCAGCACCGTCGCCCGGTTGTGCCGCAGGACCGAGCGGTGCAGCCCGTGCTCGTCGGCGCCGAGGTCCCGGTCGAGCTCGGCGAGGCCGGCGGTGACCAGCTCCAACGCCCGCTCCGGGTGGCCGAGATGGGCCTCGATCAGGGCGAGCCCGTTGTTGTGGAAGACGGTGTTGAAGGCGCGTTGCCGGCGGTCGGGGAGCAGCGAGGCCAGCGCGACGGCCTCGTTGATCCAGGCCAAGGCACGGTCGTGGTCCCGGCGGCCGGGGGTGCGGTGCCGGGTGAACAGCATCGCCGTCGCGTAGGCGCACTGCAGGTGGACGGCCGGGGCGGTGGAGCGGGCGCGGGCCTCGTCGCAGACGGCCTCGGCCTCGTCGGCCCGGCCGAGGGCGGAGAGCGAGGTCGGCATCTTGCCGGTGAAGTGCCACCAGGCCTCCGGGTGCCGGGCGGGGTCGAGAAGGGCCCGGCCGCGGCGGCAGAAGTCCAGGGTGGCGTGGTAGAAGCCCAGCAGCATGCAGGCGTCCATCGCCCGCGCCAGTGCGGGCAGGCCGGTGCCGTAGACGTCACTGCCGTGCTCGCGGTGGTGGGGGAGGGCGCCGAGGGCGAGCGAGGGCTCGGCCGTGGCCTCCAGGGCGTCGGCCCGCCGGTCGTGCAGCGCCTGCCGGTCGGCGAGCGGCAGGGCGAGGTAGGCGGCGAGGGCGGCCGGGTCGTCGTCGGTGGCGTCGCCCTCGACGTAACGGGCGGCCAGGGCAAGGGAGTCCACGGTGCCCCGGGTCTCTGCTCCGGCCTCCGGTCCGGCAGCAGGCACGGGCTCCGGGGCGTCGGCCGGGGCGTCGATCCGCGTGCAGTGGCGGGCCAGCACCTCGGGCAGGACCTCGCCGGGCGGGGTGCCGGGCTCGACGCCCGGATCGGCCGGCCACGGGTCGAGCAGGGCCGCCGTCCCGCCGACCACGACGGTGAGCAGGGCCGGGTCGGTGCGGCGCAGCAGGACGGCGAGGAACTCCAGGTCGGTGGCGTCCGCGTGGTCGACGTCCTCGACCACCAGCGAGCGGCCGGGTGTCCCGCTGCGGGTGAGCACCTCGGCGACGAACTCCTGGAGCCCGTGCGCGATCCGCAGGGTGCGCCAGCGGGAGTAGAACCTCGTCCGCTCCTGGGGTACGGCCAGCGCGGTGAGGGTCTCCGTCGCGGCTGGGACGACATCGCGCAACTCCGGTGCGACGGTGAGCAGTTCCACCTGGTGCGCGGCGATCAGCTCCGGCCACTGCTGGGCCGCGGCCGGCGCCAGTGCGCGGACGAGCGTGCCGGCGGCCGTGTACGGGCCGCGGAGCCGCCGGTGGGCGGAGAGCTCCGGCAGCAAAGGTGCCGGGAGGCCGAGCCCGGCGCGCGCGGCGGCCCGGTCCCGGCGCAGCGGCCCGGTCACGAGGAGGTGCCGCCCGGTGCCGGCGGACGAGGTGGACATCGGGGACCTCCAGGGAGCATCGGTGAACTGACGGTCGATCAATTGGTTCGGCGGTTCGGCCGGTCAGCGCGCGGCGGCGGTGCGCCGGGCCCGCCGTTCGCGCAGGAACAGCACGGTGGCGAGGGCGAGTTCGCCGACCGTCATCAGCAGGAAGAGGACGCTGTCGGCGAGCCCGGCCAGGCGGTGGAGCGGGTCGCCGGAGAGCTGCTCCAGCACCGTCCGGTACGCACGGGCGACGATCGGCGGCAGGTTGACGGCCATCGTCACCAGGGCGACGCTGTAGCCGACGGCCATCAGGACGGAGTACCAGCGGGCCACCGCCCGGTCACGCGGGTGCCAGTCCTCCGGGTCGTACGGCGGCGGGCGGCGGAGCAGCCGGGCCCAGCGGTCGGCCAGCAGCTGCTTGGCGGTGGTCTGGAGGTCGACGCAGCCGAGCACCGTCACGACGAGGTAGTACACGTCGGTGCGGAGGAAGAAGAAGCACTGCCAGAGCAGCCGGAGCACGGTGGAGTAGCCGAGCCCCAGGGCGACCCCGCCGAGCAGGGAGAGTTCGCCGTCGGCCGTGCGGGTGGCGGCGGCGAACAGGGTCAGTACGGCGAGTACGCCCACGTCGGTGAGCATCCCGGCGATCATCGGCAGCACGCGCTTGCGGCGCTCCACCGCGACCAGGCCGTCCAGCGCGGTCTGGAAGACCACGAAGTAGAGCCGCCGCCCGATCGAGAGCCTCGACGGCAGGCCCAGCCGGCGCCCCGCCAGCGCGTGCGCGGCCTCGTGCAGCAGGATCAGCGGCGCCTGCGCCAGGAACATCACGGCGACCAGCACCGACATGTACGGGGTGAAGAACAGGTGCCGGTAGCTCGGCACCAGGTCGGGGGAGCGGACCATCGCGGTCAGCCAGCCGGCCAGCAGGACGAGGTAGAGCACGCCGCCGGCCGGGGAGAACACCGCGCGGCCCAGCCGCTGCCAGCGCACCGGCGCGGGTGGCGGGGGCGCCTGCTCGCCGGGCTGCCGGAGGAAGCCCAGCTCGTCCAGGTCGGAGACGAAGTCGTCGACGTCGACCGGCTCGCCGTAGGTCTGCGCGTACCACCGCGCCGCGTCGGCCCGGCTCTCGCCGTCGACCAGCCGGCGCAGCAGCGCGGCCCCGTCGGCGGGCAGGACGACGAAGGTGCCCTCGTCGAGCCGGCCCACCGTCACCTCGTCGCCGTCGGGCTGGAAGACGAGGGTGTGGAAGGCCAGTGGGCGCTCGGTGTGCGGCGGTTGGCCCACGCCGGGCTCGGTGGCGGCCGGCCTTTCGGGCATCGCTCCTCCAAAACGGACGACCGGGGTGACGCGGATGGCCGGGGCCGCGGTGACACAGCCTGGCTGCGGGGTCGGCTCGGTGGCCGGGCGCGGATCCGGGCGCGGGCCCGGATCCGGGGCCGGGGCAGCGGCGGGGCGGAGCCCGACGGGGGTGCCTGCCAACGGTGGTGGGTCCGGACGGATCCCGGGCCCACCACCGGGCCGAACCGCTCGCGCCTACGCGGGGAGCGTGATCGGGGGCCACGTCGGCCCACAGGGGGCACCGCCGTAGAGCGCCGCAGCGCTCGTGAGGCGGACGGAGCCCGCCTTGCGGATGGCGATCTTCTTCATTCTGGTCACCTCCTCTCGCCTGGTTCGCCGGACATGCCGCCCGGTCGGTGCCCGGACCGCGCCCAGGGGGCGAAGTGCCGTGCACCGACCGGGAACGGTCCATCTCTAGCAACGGAGGAAGCGTGTACTCCAGGCCTCGCGAACACTTCGGGTACAGGCCGGGAACAGGCCGCGGACGGGCGCAGCACGGTCACCGGACGGTCACCTTGACGAGCCGCGGACAGCCCGTCGGAACGGGGCGCCGGCCGGTGGCGCGAAGGCCGTGCGAAGGGCGGCCGCGGGCCCGCCGGGCGGGGCCCCGCGGCGATCAGAGCAGCGTGCTCCAGTAGTACCAGAACCGGTTGAGGACCAGCAGGGCGATCACCGCGGCCCACAGCACCGGCAGCGCCCAGTGGTAGCGGGCGGCCTCCCGGGCCACCACCCGCAGCCGCGGCCCGGCCGGGATCACCCCGGTGCGCAGGTTGTGCAGCGTCGTGTACCAGAACAGCAGCACCACCGAGGCCCAGACCAGCATGCAGTACGGGCAGAGCGCACCGATGTCGTACAGCGCCTGGTCGATCAGCCAGTGCACGAAGACCACGCCGAGCACGGTGCCCGCCTGGAGGCCGAGCCAGAACCAGCGGCGGTACGCGGCTCCGGCCAGCAGCCCGGCCCCGACCGCCGCCAGCGCGCCGAACGCGGCCAGCCCGATCAGCGGGTTCGGGAAGCCGAAGACCTCCGCCTGCTCGGTACGCATCACCGAGCCGCAGCTGATCACCGGATTGAGGTTGCAGCTGGGGATGTACGAAGGGTCCTCCAGGATGCGCAGCTTGTCGAAGGTCAGGACGGCCGAGGCGGCCAGCCCGATCAGCGCGGCGAGGAGGACGAACAACGAGAACATTCGGCCCGCGCCGACCGGCGTGCCGCCGGGCGGGGCGGCGTCGGCGGTCACGGGGCGGGAGCGGGGCACGGCGGTCGGGGCGGTCACGGCAGAGCACTCCGGTGGGTGAGAAGGGCCGGCCCGGCCGGTGTCTCGGCCGGGCCGGTGGTGCTCACTGCAAGCCCGCGGCCTGCTTGACCTGTGCGGTGAACTGCTCCGGCGTCACTGCGCGGTTGCCGCTGAACAGCGTCAGCGGCTTGCCGTCCAGCTTCACCGTCGGCGTGCCGGTGACGTCGCTGTCGTTGAACGCGGCCGCGACCTTCGCCGCCCACGGCGCGTAGGTGCGGTCCTGGACGGCCTTGACGAAGGCGTCCGTCTTCAGCCCCGGCACCTTGTCGGCCAGCGCCAGCAGTTGGTCGACGTCGCCGAAGCCGTCCTCGCGCTCGTCCGGCTGGTTGGCGTAGAGCACGTCGTGGAACTGCTTGAACTTGTCCACGCCCTCGTTGAGCGCGGCACCGGCGGCGGCCAGCGCGGTGCGCGAGCCCTTGCCGCCGAGGTTCTTGTCCAGGAACGCGGCCAGGTGGTACTCGACCTTGACCGTGCCGTCGTCCACCAGCTTCCGGACGCTGTCGCCGTTGGTCGCCTCGAAGGTCTTGCAGACCGGGCAGCGGAAGTCCTCGTACACCTGGAGGGTGTGCGCGGCGTCGGCCTTGCCGTAGGTGATCACCGTGTTGTCCTGGCCGCCGGCGTTGGCCGGCACGACCAGGGCGGTCGGCTCGGCTGCGGCGGCCGTGGCGGCGGACTTGTCGTCGGCCGCGGCGGTGATCGCCAGCGTCGTACCGCCCGCCAGGGCGAGGACGGCGGCCACCGCGACGGTGACCACGATCCGCTGCCGGCGCTTGGCCGCGGCCTGCTCGATGCGCTGCGCCTCCAGGATCCGCTGGCGGGCGCTGATCCGCTCGGCCTGCTTGCGGCCGGGCTGCTTGGCGTCGGCGGGCTGCTCGGTGCCGGTCGGGCGGGCGGACCGGTCGGGGGTGTTGGGCTGGGCCATGGTGGGTCAACTCCGTCGGGCGGCGCGCGGGTGCGCGCGGGGATGCCCGCCTCGGCGCGGTGGCGGCGCGGGGCGCCGGCGCGTGCGCGGGGACGAGGGGGCGCGGTCGGTGAACGCGGGAGTCGGGCGCGCTACCTGCGCGGACGGGCGTCGGCCACCGCGGAACGGGGCGGCCGGACGGACCGGGCGTCAGCAGGCAGGCGCGAGAACCGGCGGACCGCGCCGGGGTGCCGGGCTGAGGACGACGCCCTCGCGGCGCGGCCGCGGGCGGTCCGAGACCGGACGGGGCACCCGCCGCACCGGCCGGACCGGCACCGGGGCCAGCAGCAGGAGCACGGCGCGCAGCGGGGCCGCCAGCGACGTGCGCAGCGCGCGCAGCGCCCGGGCCAGACCTGTCAGGGCGGCGTCGCCCAGCCGCAGCCAGACCGCGGCGGCCAGTGCGACCAGCAGGTGCACCAGCAGGACCAGCAGTTGGGTCACCGCCGGCGCGACCGGCCCGGAGTGCCCCAACTGCCCCGAGAACAACGACCCGTCCACCGAACCGCCGCCGCACACCAGCAGGTTCATGCCGCGCGCGGGCATGTGGCCGGCCCCGAGGACCGGGCCACAGCCGGCCTGGCCCAGGTTGAACGTCGTGTTGAGCAGCAGCTCCACCGGGACGAACACGGCCGCGATGTGCAGCAGCCGGCGTTCCCCGCCGGCCAGCGCGGCCGCGACGAGGAAGACCACCACGGTCGCCGCGGCCACCAGGGTCAGCGGGAGCGGGCGACCGGTGATGACGACCTGGCCCAGCGCGGACAACGGCACGGCGAGCGCGGTGAACACCGCGGCCCGCAGGGCCCTCGTCGCGGGGGTGGAGGTCGTCATGCCCCGGAGTATGTCACGACGCTTACACCCGGCACGAGGGTGCGTCGGGGCCGGGCCGGCCGGGAGCGAACAGATTGCCCGTCGGCGGCCGTCCGTTCGTGGTTCGGGGGCGGAGAGTTCACCGCGGCGATGGGTTTGCGGACGCGGCGGCGGGGTGATGCGGCGTCAGGGGCTGCCGGCGGCGGCGGAGTGATCCGACAATCGGGCGATGGACCATGCCACCGGCCCGGCGCACCCGCGGCCGCCCGGGGTACCGCACCCGCCCGCCGCGCACCCGCAGTCGGTGCCGGATCCGCTGTCGCTGTCGCTGTCGCTGTCGCTGCCGCCGGAGCTGCCGCTGCCGCTGCCGCCGGAGCCGCACCCGCCCCATCTGCCCCATCCACCCCACCTACCGCATCCACCGCTTCCACCGCTTCCACCGCATCCATCGCACCCGCCGACGGACTGCCCGGTGCCCTCGCCGGCACCGACGTTCGTCCCGTCCCCGTCCCCGACGGTGGTTTCGGCCCCCGCCCTGCCGCCCGCGCCGGGACCGTCGGCCACCGAGCAGAGCCCGTCGTCCGCCCACCCGGCGCCGCTCCCGCCCCCGTCGCCGGCCCGGACACAGTTCCCGGCGCCGGTCCCGGCCCGGACCGCCGCGTCCCCGTCCGCGGCCGAGCAGCCCCGGCCGGCTCAGGCCGCCCCTGCCCCGCCACCCCCCACCCGCACCCCCGCCGCGACCACCGCGCTCGTCGCCGCCCCGCCGCCCCCGCCCCCGGCGGCCGGCGGGCCCGCGCCGCCCGTGCTGGAACCGGCCGTCTGGGCCGCCGTCGTGATCCTCACCGTCCTGCTGCCGGCCGCCGTCGCCGCGGCCCTCGGCCACCACCGCCCGACCCTCAGGAGCCGCCGATGAACCCCGGCCCCCTGCTCAGCGCCGCCTCGGCCATGGCGCTGGCCGTCACCGCGCTCGCCGTCGCCCACCGCATGCGCCCCGCCCTCCCCGAGGGGGAGGAGCCGCCGGAGCCGCACCCCGCGCTCTCGGCCATCGGCTCCGGGCTGCTGTCCGGCTTCATCCTGCTCACCGGCTTCCTGGTCGCCACCGGCTGGGCGGCGCGCACCACCGGCGTGGTCCCGCCCGGCGGCCTCTACGTCGCCGAAGTGGCCGCGGGCGTCGCCGTGCTGCTCTTCCCGGCGCTCTCGGGGCTGCCCTTCACCCCGCGCTGCACCGTGGCCGTCTGCGCCTTCGCCGCACTCGTCGGCTACACCATGTCGCTGGCCTTCCAACTGCGGCCCCAGTGACCCGGCCCCAGTGACCCGGCCCCGGGAGCGGTCCGCCCGGAACGCCGTGCCATGCTGAGCGGCCTCGGGCGGCCCGGTCGCCACGGACCGGTGGCGGAAGAGGATCACGATGCGCATGCCATGGCGACGACGGCCCGCCGGGCCGTCCCGGCGGCTCCTCGACCTCGTCGGGATCGAGCCCGGGGCGGTGGACGAGGCCGACGATCCGGCGGTCTGCCGGCAGGTCGCCTTCCGGGCGGCCCGGCGTGACGGCGCGACCGCCGAGGTCCTGGCGGTCGTCGAGGAACTGCTGGCGGACGGGACCGCGTACGAGTTCGCCGTCACCCTCCTGGAGAACCTCCAGAACCTCGTCTCCCACGGCCTCGACGCGTTCCGCTCCGCCGACGAGGTACGACCGCTGCTCGGGCCCCGGAGCGCGGTCTGCTGGGACACCGTGGCCGGCTTCTGGACCGCCGTGGCCGACTGGCGGGCCGGTACCGGCGCGCCGCCGGAGACCGCGGCCGCGATCCTCGCCGTCGAGAACGCGGACCTGCGGACGCTCCTCTGGACGGCGAACCGCACCCTCCCCGGCGGGGAGAAGATCGGGATCGCCGACGCCGTGCGCTACGAGAAGGCCGTCGGGTCGCCCATCCCCGGATTCAGCCACATCGCCGTCGCCCTGCGGATGACCGGGCAGGGCTGACCCCGACGCCCGACCCCCCTGGCCCTCCGACTGGCGGTGAGGCCCGGGCCCGCCCGGCAGGCGCGGGTTCGCGGACGGACCCTACCCTGGGAGGCGTTCGGAGGCCCCGGCGAAGGGGTGTGTGCGGATGGGTACCGGCAGGAGCACGGTCGGAGCTGTGCTGCTCGAACGGATCGGGGCGCAGGCCGCCGTCCTGACCGAGCTGGACGACGCGGTGCGGGCGGACGAGCCGGACGCGGTGCACCGGATGCGGGTGGCCTCCCGGCGGCTGCGCAGTGCGCTGCGGACGTACCGAAGACTCTTCGCCCCCGGGGCGACCGACGAGCTGGTGGCCGAGCTGCGGTGGCTGGGGTCGGCACTGGGGCGCGCGCGGGACCGCGAGGTGCTGGGCGAGCGGCTGGTGGCACGGGCCCGGAAGCTGCCGGCGGTGTGCGGCCCCGAGCGGGTCGCTGCGGAGCTGGACCAGTGGGCGCGGGCCGAGTACCGCCGCGTCCGGCCGGAGGTGGTCGCGGCGCTGGACGGCCCGCGGCGACGCGCCCTCGCGGAGGGCCTGGCCGTGCTGCTCGCCGATCCGCCGCTGCGCGGCCGGGCCGGCCGGGCGGCCGCTCCGGAGCTGGCCCGGGTGGCGGAGCGGGAGCGGCGGCGGACGGCGCGGCGGGTGCGGCGGGCCCTGGCCGGCGGGCCCGGCCAGGACGAGGCCCTGCACGAGGCGCGGAAGGCGGCCAAGCGCGCCCGCTACGCAGGAGAGACGGCGCTGCCGGTGGGCGGAGCGGCGGCGGAGCGCTACGTCGAGCGGCTGAAGGCCGTGCAGGACGTGCTCGGCGAGCACCAGGACGCGGTGGTGGCGGCCGCCGCGCTGGGTGCGCAGGCGGACGGCACGGGCGAGCCCTTCGGGTACGGCGTGCTGTACGGGCAGGAGCTGGCGGCCGGTGCGGCGGCGCGGGAGCGGCTGCCGGCGGTCTGGCGGCGGGCGGCCAAGGGCGGCCCGGTGCGCTTCGGCTGACCGGCGTCGGCCCGCTCGGCCCGCTTGGCCTGCTCGACCCACGCCGGCCTGCGTCGCACCGGCCTGCGTCGCACCGGGCTGCGCCCGGCCGGTCAGTCGTCGTGCGGATCGAGGCCGGCCGAGCGGGCGGCGGTGCGGAGCACGGCGCGCAGCATCGGAGTGGTCAGCCGGCCGGTGTTCGTGTTGCGCGGGCTGACGTGGTAGCACCCGTACAGCTCCAGCGGGGGCCCGCCGTCGGCGGCCGGCAGGGTGGCACGGGCGCCGTGGCCGAAGGCCGGCCGGGGGCGGGGCACCTGCCAGCCGGCCGCCCCGAGCGCGGGCAGCAGCGCCTGCCAGGCGAAGCCGCCGAGCGCGACGACGCTCCGGACGGTGGGCCGCATCAGCTCCAGCTCGCGGACGATCCACGGGCGGCAGGTGTCCCGTTCGGTGGTCGTCGGCCGGTTCTCGGGCGGTGCGCAGCGGACCGGGTCGGTGATCCGGACGCCGTACAGGCGCAGGCCGTCGCCGTGCCGGACGGACTCGGCGCGGTTGGCCAGCCCGAGCCGGTGGAGGGCGGCGTACAGGAGGTCGCCGGAGGGGTCGCCGGTGAAGATCCGGCCGGTGCGGTTGGCGCCGTGCGCGGCGGGGGCGAGGCCGACCAGGACGAGCGGGGCGTCCGGCGGGCCGAAGCCGGGGACGGGGCGGGCCCAGTAGTCCCAGTCCAGGTAGGCGCGGCGCTTGGTACGGGCGGTCTCCTCGCGCCACTCGACGAGCCGCGGGCAGGCGCGGCAGCCGGTGACGGCGCGGTCGAGTGCGGTGAGGCCCGCGGCCCGCGCGGCGGCCGCCGCCGGATGCAGCGGGTCGCCGGGGTCGGTGGCGGGGTCGGTGGCCGGGCCGGGGTCGACGGGGTGCGCCATGCGCACGAGCTTAGGCCCCGGGCCGGTGCCCTCCGGCCGGACGTTCGCAGGCGTAGCGTTGAAGCAGCTGCTCCGGCGGCCCCCGGCCCGGCCGGGACGGCGACCGCCGGGTCGACTGCTGCGCGAGGACTGCGCGAGGAGGCCGCGATGATCGTCGATGTGGTGCTGGGGATCATTGGGGCAGCCGTCGGGCTGGGGGCGATCTGGGCCGCGGCGAGCGTCCGGGTGGTCCAGCAGTTCCAGCGCGGAGTGGTGTTCCGGTTCGGCCGGGTGCGCGAGGAGGTGCGGGATCCGGGCGTGGTGCTGCTGGTGCCGATGGTGGACCGGCTGCGCCGGGTGAACGTGCAGATCGTGACGATGCCGATCCCCGCCCAGGAGGGCATCACCCGGGACAACGTGACCGTGCGGGTGGACGCGGTGGTCTACTTCCGGGTGGAGGACCCCGTCCGGGCTACCGTCAACGTGCAGGACTACAACTTCGCGATCTCGCAGGTCGCGCAGACCTCGCTGCGGTCGATCATCGGCAAGAGCGAGCTGGACGACCTGCTGGCCAACCGCGAACCGATCAATCAGGGCCTGGAGTTGATGATCGACAGCCCGGCGCTCGGCTGGGGCGTCGAGATCGACCGGGTGGAGATCAAGGACGTCGCCCTGCCGGAGTCGATGAAGCGCTCGATGTCCCGGCAGGCGGAGGCCGAGCGGGAGCGCCGGGCCCGGATCATCACGGCGGACGGCGAGTTCCAGGCGTCGGCGCGGTTGTCGGAGGCCGCGGCGGTGATGAGCGCGACGCCGGCGGCACTCCAGCTGCGGCTGCTGCAGACCGTGGTGGAGGTGGCGGCGGAGAAGAACTCGACGCTGGTGCTGCCGTTCCCGGTCGAGCTGTTGCGGTTCCTGGACAGCGCGGCGGAGGTGCAGCGGCAGTCGGTGCGCCAGGGTGCGGGCGAGGCGCCGGGCGAGGCGCCGGGCGACGGGTCGGGCGCGGGGGCCGACGGCGCACCGGCGGCGGCGGTCGGTCCGGGGGCGGGCCCGCTGCCCCTGGCGGTCGACCAGCTCGAACTGCCGCCGTTGGAGGAGCTGCTGGAGCACTCCCCGTTGGATCCGCCGCCCGCCCCGCAGCCGAACGGCGGCGGCCCGCAGCCGACCCCGCAGCCGACCCCGGAGTCGACGCCGCAGCCGGCTCCGCAGCCCAACGGTGGCGGCCCGGACGCGTCTTCGTAGCCGCCCGGCCGGTGCCGGAGCGGCAGCACGCAGGCAGCGTCCGGCCGCCGCCGGGGGCACCGGTGGCGGTGGCTCCGGGGCCGGACCAGGATGGAGTGAGCGGCAGTGGCAGCGACGGCAGGAGGCCGATCATGACCAGAGCCAGCGACATCATGCACTCGGGCGCCGAGTGCATTCGCGAGCACGAGACGCTCGCCACCGCAGCCCGGATCATGAAGGAGCGTGGCGTCGGGGCGCTGCCCATCTGCGGCGAACGGCAGAAGCTGCTGGGCATCCTCACCGACCGCGACATCGTGCTGAAGTGCGTGGCGGAGGGCCGCGACCCGATGGAGGTCACCGCGGGCGAACTGGCCCAGGGGCGGCCGATGACGGTGGAGGCGGACGAGGACGCCGAGCAGGTGCTGCGGATGATGGAGCAGCACCGGGTGCGGCGGCTCCCGGTGATCAACCACCCGGAGCACGAACTCGTCGGGATGATCAGTGAGGCGGACATCGCGCGCGGGCTGCCGCAGGCCCGGCTGGCGGAGTTCGTCTCGGCGGTCTGCGCGGAGGACGACCCGAGGTCGACGGAGGTGGAGCAGCCGCTGGGTGCTTAGGAGCCTTGCAGCCGCTCGGTGCCGGGGGGCCCACGGCGGTGGCGCTTCCGGCCGGTCCCGGTGCGGGCCGGACGGGGGCGGCTTCGGCCTGTTCGGGCACCGGGCGGGGGAGCGGCTCACCGCCCGCCGGAAGTCACCGTTACCATGCGCACCATGGCGTGCCATCAGGGCGGCCGGGGTGTGCCGACGGGTGACCGGGAGGGGCGAGGATGGCGAACATGGGCTGGGTGTCGCGGAACGCGCAGGAGGGACGCTGGCCGGCGGTGGACCTCCGGATGGACAAGCCGCATTCGGCGCGGGTCTACGACTACCTCATCGGCGGCAAGACCAACTTCGAGGCGGACCGGACGGCGGCCGACGCGTCGGTCGCGGCCTGGCCGGCCCTGCCGGTCTCGATGCGGACCACCCGAACCTTCATGCAGCGGGTCGTCCGCAACCTGGTGCAGGAGCACGGGGTGCGCCAGTTCCTCGACATCGGCACCGGCATCCCGACCTCGCCGAACGTGCACGAGATAGCCCAGGCCGTCGCACCGGAGACCAGGGTCGCCTACGTGGACAACGACCCGATCGTGCTGACCCACGCGCGGGCCCTGATGGCCAGCAGCGCGGCGGGCCGGACGTGTTACGTGGACGCCGACCTGCGGGAGCCGGACGCCATCCTCGGTGCGCCGGAGCTGCGCGAGGTGCTGGACCTGTCCAAGCCGGTGGCGCTCTCGCTGATCGCCATCGTGCACTTCGTCCTCGACCAGGACGATCCGCAGGGCCTGGTGCGGCGCTTCATGGACGCGCTGGCCCCGGGCAGCTTCCTGGCCCTGACCGTCTTCACCGGGGACACCGACCCGGTCGGGGTGGGCGGTGTGGGCCGCGAGTACAACGCGCGCGGGATCCCGCTGCAGATCCGCGACAAGAAGGAGACCCTGGCCTTCTTCGACGGTTACGAACTGCTCGACCCGGGTGTGACGTTGGTCCACCACTGGCGGCCGGACGCGGACGCCGCACCGGTGCGGGACCAGGACATCGCGATGTACGGCGGCGTGGCGGTCAAGCGCTAGCCACCCCCGCCCCCGCGCCCGCCCCGTCCTGCCTCGGGCGCGGGCGCGGCGCCGGCTCAGCGCTGCTCGCGCAGGGCCCGCTGGACGAGCTCGGCCAGGTGCACGGCCGGGCGGCCCCCGCCGAGTTGGGAGATCTGGGTACGACAGCTGAAGCCGTCGGCCAGGATCACGGTGTCCTGGTCCGCGGCCCGGACCTCCGGGAGGAGGACGCGTTCGGCGACGGCCGAGGAGACCTCGAAGTGGCCCTGCTCGAAGCCGAAGTTGCCCGCCAGGCCGCAGCAGCCGGAGTCGAGGACGCGGTTGCGCAGGCCGATCCGGGCCTCGACCCGGCGGTCGGCGGCGGTGCCGAGCACGGCGTGCTGGTGGCAGTGGGTCTGGGTGATCGCGTCGACGGGGAGCTGGGGGAGCGGGGCGTCCGGCGCGTACTCGTCGATGAACTCGGCGAAGGTGCGGGTGCGTTCGGCGAGCGGGCGGCCGTCGGCGCCGAGCAGGCGGGGGAGGTCCTCGCGCAGGGTGGCGGTACAGCTCGGGTCCATGCCGACCACCGGGGTGTCGGCCGGGAGGCCGGCGGCGGCCAGCGTGCGCAGGCTGCGGCGCATGACCCTGCGGGCGGTGCCGAGCTGGCCGGTGGAGTACCAGGTCAGGCCGCAGCAGACCGGGCCGCTCGGCAGCCGGGCGTCGAAGCCGAGGTGTTCCAGGACGTCGACGGCGGCGCGCAGCACGTTCGGCTGGAGGTGGTCGGAGAAGGTGTCCGGCCAGAGCAGGACGGGCCGGGCGCCGGCCGGGGCCGGGTGGGCGGCGCGGTGGCGGCGGTACCAGCGGGTGAAGGTCTCGGGCGGGAGCACGGGGAGCACCCGCCGCCGGTCGATCCCGCCGAGGCGTTTCATCGGCCCGGCGGCCGGCGAGCGGGTGATCCGGTTGGCCGCGCCGGGGGCGAGCATGGCGGCCCGCAGCCAGAGCGGCAGCCAGCCCATCGAGTAGTGGCCGGCGGGCCGGAGCCGGTGCCGGTAGTGCTGGTACAGGAACTCGGTCCGGTAGGTGGCCATGTCCACGTGGACCGGGCAGTCGCTGGAACAGCCCTTGCAGCCGAGGCAGAGGTCGAGCGCCTCCCGGACTTCCGGTGAGCGCCAGCCGTCCGGGACGGCCTCGCCGCGGATCATCTCCGCGAGCAGCCGGGCGCGGCCCCGGGTGGAGTGCCGCTCCTCGCCGGTGGCCATGTAACTCGGGCACATCACGCCCGAGTTCGGGTCCACGCACTTGGCCACGCCGACGCAGCGGCGGACGGCCTTGGCCAGGCTGCCGTCGTCCTGCTCGTACGGCAGGAGGAGCGGGAGTTCGCGCACCGGGCCGGCGAACCGCAGGTCCGCGTCGAGCGGGCGCGGGTCGACCAGGGCGCCGGGGTTGAGCAGGTTCTCGCCGTCCCAGATCCGCTTGAACTCCCCGAACAGGCCGATGATCCCGGGCCCGTACATGCGGGGCAGCAGCTCGGCCCGGGCCTGGCCGTCGCCGTGCTCGCCGGACAGCGAACCGCCGTACGAGACCGCGAGGTCGGCCGCCTGCTCCATGAACTCCCGGAACACCAGCACCCCGCGGGGCTCGGTCAGCGCGAAGTCGATCCGCAGGTGCACGCAGCCCTCGCCGAAGTGCCCGTACGGGACGCCGCGCAGGCCGTGCCGGTGCAGCAGGGCCCGCAGATCGCGCAGGTAGTCGCCGAGGCG
This sequence comes from Kitasatospora sp. NBC_01560, assembly GCF_045208415.1. Classification (NCBI taxonomy): domain Bacteria; kingdom Bacillati; phylum Actinomycetota; class Actinomycetes; order Kitasatosporales; family Streptomycetaceae; genus Kitasatospora; species Kitasatospora sp. NBC_01560. Next base: position 8,062,054 of record NZ_CP109364.1, read on the forward strand.
CTCGGGCGGGACGGCCGAGTCCTCCCAGCCGGGCCAGGCCTCGCCGCCCCCGGGCAGCCGGGTGACGATCCCGGCGCCGGCCTCGCGCACCCCCCAGAGCTGGCGCTGCTCGCCGGGGTCGGTGACGACGGTGGCGGTGGCGGTGCGTTCCCGCCGTACTTCGTCGGCTAGCCGGCGGGCGGCGTCGAGCGCCTCGGCGGGGGTCGTGCCGCCCACTTCCATGAAGAGCCAGCAGGCGCCCGCGGGCAGCCGGTCCAGCGCGGGCGGGCGCGGTCCGGCGGCGAGCAGCGCCTCGATCAGGTCGGCGGCCATCCCCTCGACGGTCAGCGGGCGCAGCGGGAGCAGCGCGGGGACGGCGTCGGCGGCGGCGGTCTCGTCGGGGTAGCCGGCCACCACCAGGGCGCGGGCCGGGGGTTCCTCGACCAGCCGGACGGTCGCGCCGAGCAGCAGTGCGCAGGTGCCCTCGGTGCCGGTGAGCGCCCGGGCGAGGTCGTGGCCGCGTTCCGGGAGCAGGGCGTCCAGCGGGTAGCCGGAGGTGCGGCGCGGCAGGTCGGGCATGCCCTGGCGGATCAGCGCGAGGTTCCGGTCGGTGAACTCCTGGAGTTCGCGGTGGAGTTGCCCGGCCCGGCCGGGGAGTTCGCGCAGCGCGGCCCGTTCGGTGGGCGTGAGCGGGCCGCCGACGGTCAGTTCGGTGCCGTCGGCGAGCAGCAGGTCGAGGGATTCGACGTTGTCGGCCGTCCGCCCCCAGGCGACCGAGTGCGAACCGCAGGAGTCGTTGCCGATCATGCCGCCGAGGGTGCACCGGCTGTGCGTGGACGGGTCGGGCCCGAACCGCAGCCCGTGCGGGCGGGCGGCCCGCTGGAGGTCGTCGAGCACGGCGCCCGGCTCGACCCGCGCGGTGCGGCGCTCCGGGTCGACGTCGAGCACCGCGCCGAGGTGGCGGCGGAAGTCGAGCACGACGGCGCCGGGGCCGATCGCCTGTCCGCCGATGCTCGTCCCGGCGCCGCGCGGCACCACCGGCACGCGGTACTGCCGGCAGAGCGCGAGCGCGGTGCGGACGTCGTCCAGGTCGGCGGGCTTGACCACGCCGAGGGGCAGGTGGCGGTAGTTGGAGGAGTCGTGGCTGTAGACGGTGCGTTCGGCGGCGCCGAAGCGGACGTCGCCGCGCAGGGTGGCGGCCAGCTCCCGGGCGAGTTCGGCCCCGGGGGCGGTGGACGGTCGGCTCACGGTGGTCCTCCCGGGGCGGGTTCCGGTATTCCGCGGCCGATCATCGCAGCCGTCGGACGCCCACGGTAGTGGCCACCCCGGCGTGCGGCCGACGGTGCGTCATGCGGCAGACTCGGCTGCCATGGTCACTGATGCGGCGCCGGCCGGCGAGAACGGTCACGACGGGAACGGTCACGACGGGACCGCCGGCGGCCCCTGGTCGGCGGGCCTGCCGATCGGCGAGCGCTCGCCCCTCCCGGTCGACGGCGCCCCGTCCTGGGACATCTTCCCCTACGAGGGCGAGCTGCGCGTCAAGGTGCTGGCCGCGCCGGAGCTGCCCGAGCCGCCCCGCCAGGGCGAGAGCGGGCCGGCGGACTGCGATCAGTGCGCCCGCCCGGACGAGGACTTCCTCTGGACCGACGAGCACTGGCGGTTGAGCTCGGCCGGCACCCCGTCGGGCCTGCCCGCCGTCGTCCTGCTCCAGCCGCGGGCCCACCACGACCTGCTCGACCTGCCGCCGGAGCGTGCCGTCGAGCTGGGCCCGATGCTCCAGCGGGTCGAGGCCGCCGTCCTCTCGCTGGGCGGCATCGGCCGCGTCCACGTGAACCGTTGGGGCGACGGCGCCGCACACCTGCACCTGTGGCTGATCGCCCGCCCCGCGGGCATGATGCAGCTGCGCGGTTCGACGCTGCCGCTCTGGATGGACGTCCTGCCGGCGCTGCCCGCCGAGGTGCGGGCCGCGACCGCCGGCCGGATCGCCGCCGCGATGGCGGCGGGCGGCGGCACGGCGCACGCCTGAGTCAGACCGCGGCCCGGCGGCGGGCCGAACCGGTCAGCGTGCCCTTGGCGATGTGCGAGAGCTTGGCCATCTCGAACGCCGGGTAGGCGCCGCCCGCCAGCAGCGAGAACTTGACGCCCTCGCGCCCGCCCGGCCGCCGGTGGCCGGGCGGCTGGAACCGGCGGTGGTGGTCGGCGGCGCGGTGGAAGAACTGCGGGCGTTCGGCCCGCGCCACGCAGCCGGCCAGGTCGAAGACGAACAGGTAGTGCCGGATCATCCGGACGAACAGCGCGTCGCGGACGGCGTCCGCGTCGGGCAGCCCGTCCAGCAGTGCGAAGCTCCGCTCGTACTGGTCGAAGACGTCGAACACGCTGCTGCCGGGCGAGCCGGTCGGGTGGACGGTCTCCCGGCGGCGCAGCTGGACGCAGGCGCGCGGCAGGGCGGCGATCCGGCGGGCGGTCAGCAGCGCCGCGTGCACCACCGGGACCTCCTCGTACCGGCCGTCGGGGAAGGCCAGGCCCTGGGCGCGCCAGTGCTCGCGGCGGACCAGCCGGTCCCAGATCAGCGGGGGCGCCCCGACCACGTCCGGGCGCTCCAGCGGCCCGAACACCTCCGGCCCGGCCTCGGCGAGGGCGGCCTCGGCGCCGCCGGGCCAGTCCCGCCCGCCGTGCCGCCGGGTGTGCCCGAACAGCAGCACGTCCAGCGGCCCGGTCCGGTCCAGCCGGTCGGCGAGCGCCTGGAGGCCGTCCCGGGGCATCAGGTGGTCGGCGTCCAGGAACAGCAGGTACTCCCCGGTGGCCCGGGCCGCTCCGGCGTTGCGGGCGACGCCCACCCCGACGGCGGCGTCCAGGTGCAGCACCGAGACCCGCGGGTGCCGGGCCGCGTAGGCGTCGGCCGTCCCGGCGGGGGTGTCGGGGGAGCGGTCGGCGACCACGACGACCTCGAAGTCGCGGAAGGACTGGGCGAGCAGCGAGTCCAGGCACTCCGGGAGCTGTTTCTGCTGGTCGTAGGCGGGGAGCACGACGCTGATCAGAGGTGAGGGCATGAGGCCGGAGCGTAGGAGCGGACGCGGGAGCTGGCAAAGGGCTGACGGCACATCATTCTGATCAATACCCGTCAAATCGTACGGGCGTGCGCCAGATCTTCACCGGTCGCCCCGGACGCGTCCACGTCAGTGGCCGGAGCGGGACCGTTCGTGGACCGCCGGGGGGCCGTTCGTGGACCGCCGGGGGCCGGTGCGCTCGTCGCCCCTCCCGCCGCGGCCAGGCCCGGTCACCCTCCGTCGCCAGGCCTGATCACCCTCCGTCGCCGGCCGGCGCGCGACTGCTCGCACCGGTCGGCGACGCGTCCCCGGAGGTCCGGCCGCGGGCTCAGTGCCCGTCCGCCGCCGGTCGGCGCAGCAGCAGCGCCACCGCCGCGGCGGCCAGTGCCGTCACGCCCGCCGCGGCGAGCAGGGTGAGGTGCATGCCGTCCACGAACGCCGTCCGGGCGTGCTCGCCCACCGGGCCGCCGATCCGGGCGGCGGCGGCCAGCGAGGAGCGGGCGGCCTCGGCGAGCTGCGGGGGCAGGCCGGTGACGTCGAGGCCGTTGCGGTAGCCGGAGCCGAGGAGGCTGCCGAGGACGGCGATGCCGAGGGCGCCGCCGAGCTCCCGCGAGAGGTCGTTCATCGCCGAGCCGACGTTCTGCAGGGACGGCGGCAGCGCGTCCGTGATGGCGGTGGTCGCCGGGGTCATCGCCAGCCCCGATCCGGCGCCGAGCAGCAGCAGGGCGGCGGCGAGCTGCCAGTACGGGCTGTCGGCGCCGAGCCCGCCGAGCGCGGCCATCGCGCCGGCGATCAGCGCCAGCCCGGCCACCCACGGCCCGCGGGTGCCGAAGCGCTCCGCCAGGACCGGGGCGAGGCGGGAGAGCGGCACCATCGTGGCGGCCATCGGCAGCAGGCTCACGGCGGCCACCAGGGCGCTGTCGCCGCGGACCAGCTGGAGGTACTGCATGATCACGAAGATGTAGCCGAAGAAGGCGAAGAACTGGCACATGATCGACAGCGATCCGGCCGCGAACCGGCGGTTGCGGAACAGCCGCGGGTCCAGCAGCGGGTGGCGCCGCCGCAGCTCCCAGGCCACGAAGCCGGCCAGCACCGCCAGCCCGGCCGCGATCCCGCCCAGGGTGACCGGGTCGCCCCAGCCGTGGGTGGGGGCCTCGATCACCGCGTAGACCAGCACGCCCAGGCCGACCGTCGCGAGCAGCGCCCCGCCGACGTCCAGCCGCGGCGCGCCCGGATCGGCCGACTCGGGCACGAAGAGCAGCGTCCCGGCCAGCGCCACCAGCGCGAGCAGCAGGTTCAGCAGGAACACCGCGCGCCAGGACCAGAACTGCAGCAGCGTGCCCGAGGCGAGCAGCCCGACCACCGCGCTCGCGCCGGCCACGGCCGCCCAGACGCTGACGGCCCTGGTCCGCTCGGCCCGGGGGAAGGTGCCGGTGATGGTGGAGAGGGTGGCCGGCATGACCAGCGCCGCCCCCACCCCGAGCAGGCCGCGCAGCCCGATCAGCACGGTCGGGTCGGTGGTCAGCGCGGCGAGGCCGGAGCCGCCGCCGAACAGGGCGAGGCCGGTCAGCAGCGCGCGGCGCCGGCCGAACCGGTCGCCGAGCGCCCCGGCCGGCAGCAGCAGGGCGGCGAAGACCAGGCTGTAGGCGTCGATGATCCAGGACAGCTCGGTCTGGCTGCCGTGCGTCTCCCGGGCGAGCTCGGGCAGCGCGACGTTGAGCGAGGCCATCGCGGCGACGACGGTGGCCAGCGCGAGGCAGGTGACCAGCAGGACGAGTCCGTGCCGGACGGGCGGCGCGCCGGGGCCGGCGGCCGGTGGACGGTCGGCGGTGGCCCGTGGCTCGGTGGCGGTCATGGCGGTCCTTCTCTCCCTGGCGTCCTGGCGCCGGCCCCGGAACTGCGGGGCGGGACCGGCTCGATGCGGCCAGCGTGGAGGGGCGGCCGCTAGCATTTCAACCGTGATGAATAAATCGCCGGGCCGCGGTCGGCGGACCGGCAGCCCGGACACCCGCGCCGAGATCCTCGGCATCGCCCGCCGGCGGTTCCTGGCCGAGGGGTACCAGGCCGTCACCCTGCGCTCGGTCGCCGCCGAGGCGGGCGTGGACGTCGCCCTGGTCAGCTACTTCTTCGGCTCCAAGAAGGGCCTGTTCGGCGCCGCGCTCGCACTGGCGACCAACCCCGCCGAGCAGCTCGCGCTCGTCCTCGAAGGGGACGTGGAGACCCTGCCCGAGCGGGTCCTCTCCCAGGTCCTGGCGGTCTGGGCCGAGCCGGAGAGTGCCGCTCCGCTGCGCGCGATGCTCGGCGGGGCGGCCCAGGACCCAGCGCTCGGCGTGCTGGTCAGCGAGGTGCTCCAACGGGAGATGACCGACCGGATCGCCGCCCGGATCGGCGGCGCCGACGCGCGCCGCCGGGCCTGCGAGTTCGCCGCCCAGCTGGCCGGGCTGATCATGGTCCGGCACGTGCTGCGCCTGGAACCGCTCGCTTCGCTCCCCGCTGATGAAATCGCCCGGACGTACCTCCCGCTGCTGCGGCACGCGCTGCGCCCCCGCCCGGCTGCGCAGCGGGCTGCCCGGTAGCGGAACGGCCGCCCGGTGGCGGAACGGCCGACGACCCCGCGCGGAGGAGCTCCGTGCGGGGTCGTCGGTGTGCTGCGGGCGGTGCGGCGCCCCCGTGGGGGCGGCCGGCCCGGTACCGGTGGCCGGCTCAGTACCAGTGGTGGGTCTGCCAGAAGGACCAGGCGGCGCAGGGGCTGCCGTAGCGGCTGTTCATGTAGTCCAGGCCCCACTTGATCTGGGTGGCCGGGTTGGTGCGCCAGTCGGCGCCGGCGGAGGCCATCTTCGAGCCCGGCAGCGCCTGGACCAGGCCGTACGCGCCGGAGGAGGCGTTGACGGCGAGCGGGTTCCAGGTGCTCTCGCGGGAGACGATGTTGCTGAAGCACTGGAGCTGGCCGGCCGGGACGATCTGGGCGGCGATCTCGCGGGGGCTGCCGGAGTAGGTGGGCTTGGCGTTGAGCGCGGGGCGCTCCTGCGAGCGGGAGGCGGCCTCCGCGTCGGCCCTGGCCTTGGTCTCCGCCTGCGCCTTGGCCTCCGCCTGGGCCTTCGCCTCGGCCTCCGCCTGGGCCTTCGCCTCGGCCTCGGCCTGCGCCTGGGCGGCGGCCTGGGCCTGCGCGGCAGCCGCGTCGGACTGGGCCTGCGCGGCGGCGGCGTCCGCCTGCGGGGCCGCGGCCGCGTCGGCGACCGGCTGCCCGTCCACGGAGACACCGGCGGCACCGGCCACCGGGGCGGCGGCCTCGGCGACGTTGCCGCCGCTCTGCGGGAGGGCGAGGGCGGCGGTGGCCGCGCTCGCCACCACGAGGGTGGTGATGCCGGTGATCAGCGAGTTGCGGCGGGCATGGCTGAGCTGCATGGAGCGGAGGGTCCTTTTCCGTCGGGGGCCGTGTCGGCGCCGTGTCGGGAGCACGGGGCATCCGGCACGCGGGCGGGGCTCGGGTGAGCGGGGTCCGCAATGCCGTCCGGGACGGCCATGGCACCCCGGCGGTGACGGCGGGGCGGGCGGGATGCGCGGCGGCCGGGGGCCGGTCCGCGCTGCCTGGCGACGAGCCATTCTTGGCAGAGCGCGGCGCGGGCGGCAAAGCCGCCGGGTACTACGCGCAGTAGTGGACGGAACCGGGGGGAACGGCGAAGCGCCCGGCCGGAGCCGGGCGCTTCTGTCTGATTTGTCCGTTTTATTCGATTGGCAGGCCGGGCGGTCGAATCGTTGGCGAACGATCGGCCCGAACGGCCCCGCCGCCTGCGTTCTTCCGGCCCGCGGCCCGTTCCCGGCCGCCGCCCGCCCGGTCCTGCCACCCCGTCGCCGGCTGCGGACGCGCGGCCCGCCGGGCGCCGTCCACTATGGAGGGCAGTAGACGGGGGAGGTCGTGTGGGCGGCTTCACACCCGGTGGGGCCTGAGGTGGGCGGAGCGTGACCGCCCGGTCACCCGGCTGCCCGGTCAGCCGTTCCGGTACGGGTGGGGCCCGGCGGCCGACTGCGGCGGCGTGCCCGCGTACGGGTTCGCCGGGTGCGGACCGGCCGGGTGCGGACCGCCCGGGTACGGACCGCCCGGCTGCGCAGCTCCCGCGTACGGGTTCGCGGCGTACGGGTCGCCCGCGTAGGGATTGCCGGGCACCGGCTGCTGCCCGGTCTGCCCGCCGTACCCGTCGTACCCGCCGTACCCGGGGAAGCTGCGGGCGTCCGGGCCGCTCGGGGCCTCGGCGTCGGTGCCCGCTTCGGCGTCCTCGCCGGCCTCGGTGTCCTCGTCCTCGTCCTCGACCGGGACGAGGTCGCGCGCGAGCAGCGTGGCGCCCGCCACCGCGCCGGGCATCGCCAGGACGGTCACCAGCGGGACGAGGAAGGCCAGGATCAGCGGTACGCCGAAGCCCAGCGCGAGGCCGAGCCGGGCGCGCAGCAGCCGGATCCGCTCGCGCTGCGGCACGCCGCGCCGCTGCAGGGCCACCGAGGTCAGTTCGACCGAGAGGAAGAAGCCGGAGACCAGGAACCCGGCCACCGGCACCAGCGTCTGCCCGACCACCGGGATGAAGCCGCAGGCGAACAGCAGGATGCCGAACCCGGCCACCCGGAGCAGCACGTGCAGGCTGTCCCGCGCCGAGATCAGCAGCTCGCGCCAGAGCGGCACCTCGGGCGGGGTGGGCGCACCGCCCTCGGTCTCGTCCACCTTCGCGCAGAGGGCTTCGTAGAAGGGCTGGCCGACGAGCAGCGTGACGGCGGTGAAGGTGATCAGCGAGATCAGCAGGCCGCCGCCGAAGACGATCAGGGCGAGTGCGCCGCGCAGCAGTCCCTGCCAGGGCGAGCCCCAGCTGTCGGCGAACGGGGTCGCCCAGGCGGCGAGGTCCTCCGACCAGCCGCCGAGGAAGACCAGCGCCACCGCGTACCCGACCAGGGTGATCAGCGCGGGGATCATGCCGAAGCCCCACCAGCGGCCGTGCCGCCCCACCCACTTCTGGCCCTTGGCCAGATAAACCGTCCCCGCCACAAGATCTCGCATAGGGGGAAGGGTAGGGGCTGGAGGTCGGCAGGTCATGTCCGTTCCGTCCTGGCCCGGCCCCGGTTCCGGCGCCGGTACCGGCCGGTCCGCCTCCCGCAGATCACCGGGGCCGCGAACGCCGCCGGGCCCGGGAGCCTCCGCAACGGCTCCCGGGCCCGGCATTCGCGGGTGGCGTGCTCCGGATCAGGCGGCCGGTGCCACCGCCGCAGCCCGTCGCCGGCGGCCCACCACGGCCGATGCCGTCAGCACCAGGGCTGCGGCGACCAGCGACAGGTACATCTGCTTCCGCCCGTCGGCGTCGGTGAACATGTACGCCACCACGAACCCGATCATGCCGATCGCGGCCCAGGTGAGGTAGGGGTACAGCCACATCCGGACGGTCAGGCGCTCGGGCATCTCGCGCTCGATGATCCGTCGCATCCGGAGCTGGGAGAAGCAGATCACCAGCCAGACGAAGAGGGCCACGGCGCCGGAGGAGTTGAGCAGGAAGGAGAAGACGGTGTCCGGGGAGGTGTAGTTGAAGAAGACGGCGACGAAGCCGAACACCACCGAGGAGAGGATCGCGACCCGCGGCACGCCGCGCTTCGTCACCGAGGCGAAGGCCTTGGGGGCGTCGCCGCGCCGGCCGAGCGAGAAGGCCATCCGGGAGGCGGTGTACATCCCGGAGTTGAGGCAGGAGAGCACGGCCGTCAGCACGATCACGTCCATCACCTGGCCGGCGCCGGGGATGCCGACGTGCTCCAGGACGGCCACGTACGGGCTGGACTTGACCGCGGCGGAGTCCCACGGCAGCAGGGTGACCACGAGCAGGATCGAGCCCAGGTAGAAGATCCCGATCCGCCAGATCACGCTGTTGGTGGCCTTGCTGACCGCCTTCTCCGGGTCCTCGGACTCGCCGGCGGCCAGGGTGACGATCTCGCTGCCCATGAAGGCGAAGACCACGGTGAGCATGCCGGTGAAGACCGCCCCGACGCCGTGCGGCAGGAAGCCGCCGTGGCCGGTCAGGTTCTCCGTGCCGACCGCGTGGGTGCCCGGCAGCAGGCCGAACGCGGCCAGGATGCCGATCACCAGGAAGGCGGCGATCGCCACCACCTTGATGCCCGCGAACCAGAACTCGAACTCGCCGTAGGAGGCGACCGAGAAGAGGTTGGTCGCGGTGAGCACGGCCATCACGATCAGCGCGAACGCCCACTGCGGCACGCCGGGCATCCAGTTGTTGAGGATCTTCGCGCCGGCGGTGGCCTCGACGGCCAGCACCACGACCCAGAAGAACCAGTACAGCCAGCCGATGGTGAAGCCGGCCCAGCGGCCGAGCGCCCGGTCCGCGTACGCGGAGAACGAGCCGCTCTGCGGGTCGGCCGCGGCCATCTCGCCGAGCATCCGCATCACCAGCACGACCAGCACGCCGGCCAGGGTGTAGGAGAGCAGGATGCCGGGGCCGGTCGAGGCGATGCCCGCGCCGGAGCCGACGAACAGGCCGGCGCCGATCACGCCGCCGATCGCGATCATCGACAGGTGGCGGTTCTTGAGACCGGCCTTCAGGTGGCCGTCGCCGCCGTGGCCCGGCGAGCCCTGGGGCTGCTGCCGGGTGCCGGCGTCGGCCGGCGGCGAGCCGGCCGGGGTGGTGGTTTCCGCACTCATGGAGGGTGCCCTGTGCCTTTCCAGCGCGGCTGACCCTCGGCTCGTACGCCGGAGGGTGGGGGACGGACCCGCGCAATGCGGTGCAACCTAACTTCTACCTCCGAGTATCGGAACAAGGCCTTCGGAAATGTCCGCTGAACGGACACAAAAGACCAGGTCAGGGCGGGTGAATCAGATGTCCGGAAAGCTCAAATCTGATGCAGCCTCAGCCGGTTCGCGGGCCCGGGGGCCGTGCGCCGGCCACCCGGCGCGCCGTTCATACTGTCGGCGTGATGATCGTCCTCGTGGTGCTCGGCCTGCTCGCCGTCCTCGCCCTCCTGGCCCTCGCGCACTGGTACGTCTGGCGGCGCCTCGTGCGCGACGTGTCGGCGCCCGGCGGGTGGTGGCGGCGGACCGGGACGGTGCTGGCCGTCGTCCTGCCGCTGCTCGCGATCGGCGCCCTGGTCGGCGGGAACGGGCTCCCGATGGCCGTCCAGCGGTGGTTCGCCTGGCCGGGCTTCCTCTGGCTGGCGGTGCTGCTCTACCTGCTGATGGCGCTGGCCGTCGGCGAGGTGGTCCGGCCGCTGCTGCTGCGCCGGCCGCACCCCCGTCCCGCGGGCCCCGCGGTCCCGGCGGCTGCCGAGGTCGCTCCCGAGGAGGCTCCGGAGCGGCCCGGAGCCCCCGGATCCCGCGGGGCTCCCGAGCCCTCCGCAGCCCCCGCGACCCCGGTGGCCGGGGCCGCTCCCTCGCCCGGGCGCCGGCTCTTCGTCGCCCGGGCGGTCGCGATCGGCGCCTCCGCCACCGCGGTCGCCGTGGTCGGCAACGGCGCCTACGGCGTGCTGCGCGGGCCGCGGGTGAAGCACGTCACCGTGCCGCTGGCCAAGCTCCCCGCCGGGGCGCACGGCTACCGGATCGCCGTGGTCAGCGACATCCACCTCGGGCCGATCCTCGGCTGCGGCCACACCCGGCGGATCGTCGACACGATCAACGGCACGCAGCCCGACCTGATCGTGATCGTGGGCGACCTCGTGGACGGCACCGTCGCCGAGCTGGGGCGGGCCGCCGAGCCGCTGGCCGACCTCCGGGCGCGCGACGGCGCGTACTTCGTCACCGGGAACCACGAGTACTTCTCCGGCGCCGCGCCCTGGGTGGAGTTCGTCCGCGAGCTCGGCGTCCACCCGCTGCAGAACGCGCGGGTCGAGCTGCCCGGCTTCGACCTGGCCGGGGTCAACGACCTGGCCGGGCGTTCCGAGGGGGAGGGCCCGGACTTCGCCAAGGCGCTCGGCGACCGGGACCGCGCCCGGACGTCCGTGCTGCTCTCGCACCAGCCGGTCACCGTCCACGACGCCGTCCGGTTCGGCGTCGACCTCCAGCTCTCCGGCCACACCCACGGCGGCCAGCTCTGGCCCGGCAACTACCTCGCCGAGCTGGCCAACCCCACCGTCGCGGGGCTGGAGCGCTACGGCGACACCCAGCTCTACGTGACCCGCGGGGCCGGCGCCTGGGGCCCGCCGGTCCGGGTCGGGGCGCCGTCCGACATCACCGTCGTCACGCTGGCCTCGCCCCGCGCCTGAGAGCCGCGCCTGAGAGCCGGGCCCGAGGGCCGGGGCCGGGCCGGGGCTGGGGTGCGGCGGGTTCAGGCCTGCTCGCCCTCGCCCTCGGTGTCGATGTGTGGCAGCACCCGGTCCAGGAACGGGGGCATCCACCAGGCGGCCGGCCCGAGCAGGGTCATCACGGCCGGCACCAGGAGCAGCCGCACCACGGTGGCGTCGATCAGCACGCTGACGGCCAGCCCGAGGCCCATCATCTTGATCACGATGTTGTCGCTCACGATGAAGGCGGCGAAGACGCTGACCATGATGAGCGCCGCGCAGGTGATAACCCGGGCGGTGATCTCCAGCGCGTGGGCGACACTGGCGCGGCTGTCGCCGGTCCGCAGCCAGGCCTCGTGCACCCGGGAGAGCAGGAAGATCTCGTAGTCCATGCTGAGACCGAAGACGATGGCGAACATCATCATCGGCACGTAGCTCTCGATCGGCACCTTGCCGGCCACCCCCAGGGCCGGTCCGCCCCACCCCCACTGGAAGACCGCCACCAGCACGCCGTACGAGGCGGCGATGGAGATCAGGTTGAGCACGGCGGCCTTCACCGCGACCAGCAGCCCGCGGAAGACCAGCAGGATGATCAGGAAGGCCAGGCCGACCACCACGGCGATGATCGGCAGCAGGCGTGCGGAGACGAGGTCGGCGAACTCGACCTGGGCGGCCGTCGTCCCGGTCACGTAGGTCTGGGCGCCGGTGCCGGCCACGGCCTGCGGCAGGACGGTGCCGGAGAGCTGGCCGACCAGCTCGGTGGTGGCCTTGTCCTGCGGCCGCTGGGCCGGGGTGACGGTGTTGAACAGCACGGCGCCGTCGGAGCTGGTCTGGAGCGGGGTGACGCCGGCCGTGTCGGGCGTGCCGGCCAGCGCCTGCTGCAGGGAGCTCTGCAGCGCGGGCCGGGCGTCGGTGGGGACGCCGCTCTGGTCGACGACCACGGTGATCGGGCCGTTCGAGCCCGGACCGAAGGCGTCGGACATCAGGTCGAAGGCGCGCCGGTCGGTGAAGGTGGTCGGATCGGCGCCGTCGTCGATGTGGCCGAGCTGGATGGAGAAGAGCGGAACAGCCAGAACGCCGACGACGACCACGCCCGCGGCCAGGAACCACCACGGGCGGCGCTCGACCCGCTGGGCGTAGCGGTGCCAGGTGCCGGTGATCTCCTCCCCGGTCGCGGCGCCGGTCTCGGCGATCGGCCGGTGCACCGTCCAGCGGTCCATCCGGCGGCCGATCAGGCCCATGAACGCGGGGAGCAGGGTGAGCGCGGCGGCGACGGCGGAGATCACCGTCACCCCGGCGGCCGCGCCGAGCTTGGCGATGAAGCTCATCCGGGACACCGCCAGGCCGGCCAGGGCGATGACCACCGTGCAGCCGGAGACCAGCACCGCACGCCCACTGGTGGCCACCGCGTGCCCGGCGGAGGCCACCGGGTCCTTGCCGTCCATCAGGCCCTGCCGGTGCCGGGTGAGCAGGAACAGCGCGTAGTCGATGCCGACGCCGATGCCGATCATGGTGGCCAGGGTCGGAGCCACGGTGGCGAAGGTGGTGGTCGCGGCCAGCAGGCCGAGCAGCCCGAGGCCGACGATGGCGCCGATCAGGGCGGTGACCAGCGGCAGGCCGGCCGCGAGCACGCTGCCGAAGCCGATCAGCAGCACGACGATCGCGACGCCGAAGCCGATCAGCTCGCTCACCCGGTCGTCCGGGGCCGGCCGGGCCAGCTCGCCGAGCGGCCCGCCGTACTCGACCTCCACCCCGGCGCTGCGCAGCGGGGCGACGGCGGTGTCCACGCCGTCGAGGTACTCGTCACCGAGGGTGCTGGGGCTCTTGTCGAAGCGGACGGTGATGTAGCCGGTGAGGCCGTCCGCCGCGAGCGGTCCGCCGGGCGGGGCCGGCTGGCCGGCGGCCGGCAGCGGGTTCTGCACGGACTGCACGTGCGGCAACTGGCCCAGGGCGGCGACGACCTGGTCGACCTGGCTCTGGAAAGAGGTGAGCGGCTGGGTGTCGTGCAGCACGATCGTGGAGCTGGTGCCGCCCAGCGCGGGCTCGTGGGCCTGGAGGAGGCTCGCGCCCTCCTGCGCCTGGGTGTTCGAGAGCGAGAAGTCGTCCGAGTACGCTCCGCCGATGGTGCGGTTGGCCACCTGGACGCCGGCCAGGGCGACCAGCCAGAGCACGATCACCAGGACGGAGTGGCGCGCGCACCACTCGCCGAGCCTGCGCAGCGCGCCGCGTTTCGGCGGCTGCGGGGGCCGGGCCGGGGCGGGGATGCGGGCGGAGCCGCCCGGGGATGAGGGCATGAACGCTCCTGGGGGCCGGAGATGACGCTCTGTCACACAGGGTCGGGCGGGGCCGGATCGGACGCGGCCCGGTCGGGCCGGCCGGCGCCGGGGCGGCCCGGCGCGACAGGGCGCGGAGCCCCGATGCTAGGGAGCGGAGCCGGGCGAACCGGGCCGATCGGCGGGTGACACGCCCCGGTCCCTCCGTTCGGCGGTCCCGCGCCCGCCGCCCACCGGTGTGCGGCTCCGCGGCCCGGGCCCGGGTGGCTCAGAGCGGCCGCAGCTCCAGCACGACCACCCGGGCGCCCTCCGCCGGCCCGGTGCCCCGGGCGGCCAGGATCCGCGGGATGTCGCTCTCCTGCGAGTACCCGGGCACCACCGTGACCTCCGCCCGCCGCACCCCCGGCTCGCCGGCCACGGTGTACGCCACGGCGTACGTGGTCCGCTCCGGCGGTGGCGGGGGCGGCTCCGTCCTCGGCACGGCGCCACCTCCTCGCTCCGCTGTCCGTTCTCCGCCGCCCGTACCCTGCTGTCGTCCCGCGCCGCCCATTCTCCGCCGGTCCGGCCGGCGGCGGGTGGTCGTGGCCGGGCCCGGCAGGCAGCCGCGACCGCCCGCCGCCGCCCGCCGCGGCACCGTGTGGCCGATCGGGGTGAATCCGGGCAGAGTGGGAAATCTCCGGTAGGGGGAACTCCGGGAAGGAGCGACCCCATGCAGACCACCTGGAAGGGAACGATCAGCTTCGGGCTGGTCAGCATCCCCGTTCACCTGTACTCCGCCACCCAGGAGCACGACCTGCCGCTGCACCAGGTGCACGCCAAGGACGGCGGCCGGGTACGGATGAAGCGCTATTGCGAACGGGAGGAGAAGGAGGTCCCGTACGCGGAGATCGCCAAGGGCTACGAGTCCCCCGACGGCCGCACCGTCACCCTGAGCGACGAGGACCTGGCGGACCTGCCGCTGCCCAGCAAGAAGGTCATCGACGTGCTCGCCTTCGTGGACGCCTCCGAGATCGACCCGCTGATGTTCTCCAAGGCCTACTACGTCGGCGTCGCCGACAAGGCCGCCGCCAAGCCCTACGCGCTGCTGCGCGACGCGCTCACCGAATCCGGCCGGATCGCCGTCACCAAGATCGCGCTGCGCACCCGGGAGTCCCCGGCGGTGCTGCGGGTGCACGACGGGACGCTGGTCCTGCAGACCTGCATCTGGCCGGACGAAGTCCGCCCGGCCGCCGGGATCGCGCCCGACGAGGAGGTGACCGTGCGGCCGCAGGAGCTGCGGATGGCGCGCTCGCTGATGGACACCCTCTCCGAGGACTTCGACCTCTCCCAGCTCCACGACGACTACCAGCAGGCGCTGCAACAGGTCATCGAGGCACGCCTGCAGGGCGTCGCGGTGCCCCACGAGGAGGAACCGGGGGAGGCCCCGGACAACGTCATCGACCTCATGGAGGCGCTGCGCAGCAGCCTCAAGGAGGCCAAGGGCGGACGGCACGGCCGCCCCGCGGCGCCCGCTGCCGAGGACGCCGCTGCCGAGGACGCCGCCGAGGACCGCACTGCCCAGGACGCAGCCGGCCGGGACGGCGGGCCGGAGCCGGCCGGGGCCGTGGCGTCGGCCGGCGACGAGGAGGAGGCGAAATCGGCACCCCGCCGGCGCGCGCCCGCCGCGAAGCGCACGGCGGCGACGGGGAAGGCACCCGCGAAGCCGGCGGCGGCGAAGACCGCCACGGCCACCGGCAGGAGCACCGGCACGGCGGGCCGGACCGCCACCGGCAAGACCACCACCAGGAAGTCCGCAGCTCCCCGCAAGGCCTCGTGAGCTGCTCACCGCAGTCCCGACGACGCCCGGAGGCGAACCCAGATGGACCTGATCGCTTACAAGGAACTCGACACCGGCCCCGACGCGCCCCAGCACCCGAGCCTCGCCCACCGGGCCTGGCACGGTCTGCTCAGCCTGACCCCGACGGCCGTGGTCCTCCTGACCGCGCTCTCGCTCGGCCTCGGCGCCGTCGGCGCCCAGCTGACCTCACTGCCCTGGCTGATCGTCTTCAGCGTCGTCTGGGGGATCACCGTGATCGCCCTGGCCGGCATGATCGCCCGCTGGGTGACGCCCGGCCGGGGCCGGCACCGGATGGCCGCCTGACCGGCCCCGACGCGTGCCCGGCCCCCAAACGTCACCGGACCCGACGGGGGCCGGGCACCGGGATCCCGGTGCCCGGCCCCCGCGCGCAGGCCCTACGCCACCCAGACCGTGGTGATGTTGCAGAACTCCCGCATCCCGTGCCCGGACAGCTCCCGCCCGAAGCCCGAGCGCTTGACCCCGCCGAACGGCAGCGCCGGGTGCGAGGCCGTCATCCCGTTGAAGAACACCCCGCCGGCCTGGATGTCCCGGACGAAGCGCTCCTGCTCGGCGGGGTCGTCGGTCCAGACGTTGGAGCTGAGCCCGAACGGCGTGTCGTTGGCCAGCGCCACCGCCTCGTCCAGACCGCCCACCCGGTAGACGGTGGCGACCGGCCCGAAGGTCTCCTCCAGGTGGATCCGCATCGCCGGGGTGATGCCGGTCAGCACGGTCGGCTCGTAGAACCAGCCGGCGTCCCGGCCCTCGGGGCGGCGGCCGCCGCACTCCACCCGGGCGCCGTGCGCCCGCGCGTCCTCGACCAGCTCCTCCAGGTCGTCGCGCCCCTGGCGGCTGGCCAGCGGGCCGACCTCGGTCGCCTCGTCCATCGGGTCGCCGACCGTCAGCGCCCGCATCGCCGCGGTGAACCCGGCGGTGAACGCCTCGTACACGTCGGTGTGCACGATGAAGCGCTTGGCGGCGATGCAGGACTGCCCGTTGTTCTGCGCCCGGGCCCGGACGGCGGTGGCGACGGCGGCCTCCAGATCGGCGCTGGGCAGGACGACGAACGGGTCGCTGCCGCCCAGCTCCAGCACCGCCTTCTTCACCTCGTCGGCCGCCGTCGCGGCCACCGCCCGCCCGGCCGGCTCGCTGCCGGTCAGCGTCACCGCGGCCACCCGCGGGTCGCGGATCACGCCCTCCACCGCGCCCGAGCCGATCAGCAGGGTCTGGAAGCAGCCCTCCGGGAAGCCGGCCCGGCGGAACAGCTCCTCCAGTGCCACCGCCGTCCGCGGCACGTTCGAGGCGTGCTTCAGCAGGCCCACGTTGCCCGCCATCAGGGCCGGCGCGGCGAACCGGATCACCTGCCAGAAGGGGAAGTTCCACGGCATCACCGCGAGCACCACGCCGATCGGGCGGTAGCGGACGTAGGCGCGGGAGGCACCGGAGTCGGCGACGTCGGCCGTGTCGGGGTACTCGTCGGCGAGCAGCGCCTCGGCGTTCTCCGCGTACCAGCGCATGGCCTTCGCGCACTTGGCGGCCTCGGCGCGGGCGGCGGCGAGCGGCTTGCCCATCTCCTCCGTCATCGTGCGGGCGATGCCCTCGCGGTCCTCGTCCAGCAGGTCGGCGGCGCGGCGGAGCAGCTCGGCGCGGTGCGCGAAGGCGGTGGTGCGGTAGGCGCGGAACGCCGCCTCGGCGCGGGCCAGCCGTTCCTCCAGGCCGGCCGCGTCCAGCGGTTCGAAGGTCTCCAGGGTCTCGCCGGTCGCGGGGTTGACGCTGGCGATGGGCATGGTGGCTCCCAGGTGTCCGTGGGTGTGGTCGGTCCGGGGTCGGGTCTCCACCCTGACCGACGCCCCGCCTCCGGGCCCGCCTCCACCGCCCGGCGTGTCCCGCCGGGCGGTGGAGGGCCGGCCACCGGGCCGGGCGCGGGGCCGGGGCGTTCGGCCGGTCGTCGGGGGCCGGTGGTCAGTCCGGCAGGGACTCCACGCGGGCGGCCGCCTGCCGGGCCCGCGCACCCGCCCGGGTGCGGGCCGCGGTGATCTGCCGGTTCGGGAACCGGTGCAGGTACTCCGCCTCCAGCTGCCCGGTCCGCAGGGTGTGCCGCTTCAGCGCGTCCTCCGACCCGTACAGGAAGGTCTCGTGCCGGGTGCGGTGCAGCTGCTCCAGCTCGTGCAGCAGGGTGTCATTGCCCAGGGCGTGCGGGGAGATGCCCTCGGGCCTGGTGTGCGGAGCGTCGGGGTGCCGCATGTCCACTACCTCCTCGGCGGGGATGCCCCCCGCCTACCCGGTGCCCGCCCGCCGCCGCCGGTACACCCGTCCGGGCGGTGCGCGATCCGGCCCCGGGCCCGCCGGGAGGCGACCGGATCGTACGATGACTGTCTCGATATCCTTCCTTTCTCCTCCCACAGCTCGGACCGATCACCTCATGCCGCTGCCCAAGGCCGAACTCCACCTTCATATCGAAGGAACGCTGGAGCCCGAACTCGCTTTCGCGCTCGCCGCCCGCAACGGCGTCGCCCTCCCGTACGCCGACACCGAGGAGCTGCGCCGCGCGTACTCCTTCAGCGACCTGCAGTCCTTCCTGGACCTGTACTACGCGCTGATGGCGGTGCTCCGCACCGAGCAGGACTTCGCCGACCTCGCCGACGCCTACCTGGCCCGGGCCGCCGGGCAGGGCGTGCGCCACGCCGAGATCTTCTTCGACCCGCAGGCGCACACCGCGCGCGGGGTGCCGCTGGACGTGGTGGTGGAGGGCCTCGGGCGGGCCCTTGACCGCAGCGAGGAGCGGTACGGCATCTCCACCCGGCTGATCATGTGCTTCCTGCGGGACGAGTCCGCGGAGTCCGCGCTGGAGACCTTCGAGGCCGCCCGGCCGCACTTCGGCCGGATTACCGGCATCGGGCTCGACTCGGCGGAGGTCGGCCACCCGCCCGCCAAGTTCCGCGAGGTCTACCGGCTCGCCGCCGAGGCCGGGCTGCACCGGGTCGCCCACGCGGGCGAGGAGGGCCCCGCCGCCTACATCACCGAGGCGCTCGACGTCCTCGGGGTCGAGCGGATCGACCACGGCCTGCGCTGCCTGGAGGACGCCGAGCTGGTCGAGCGCCTCGTCCGCGAGCAGATCCCGCTCACCCTCTGCCCGCTCTCCAACGTGCGCCTGCGCTGCATCGACACCCTCGCCGACCACCCGCTGCCGGCCATGCTGGAGGCCGGCCTGCTGGTCACCGTCAACTCCGACGACCCCGCGTACTTCGGCGGCTACGTGGACGACAACCTCCGCGCCGTCGAGGAGGCACTGCGGCTCGACCGCGAGCAACTGCGCCTGCTCGCCGCCAACTCCTTCCGCGCGTCCTTCCTCGACGAGGACCGCCGGGCGGCCCTGCTCGCCGAGGTGGCCGCCTACACGTTCGAGCCCGCCGGAGCCCTGACCGCCACCGCCTGACCGCCGCCGACACGACGGCCGCCCCGGGCCGGGTGGGCCCGGGGGCGGCGGGGTCAGAGCAGGGTGCTCCAGTAGTACCAGAACCTCTTGAGGACCAGCAGCGCGATCACCGCGTACCAGAGGGCGGGCACCACCCAGTGGTAGCGGGCGGCCTCCCGGACGGCCGGGCGCAGCCGGGGGCCGACCGGGATCACGCCGGAGCGCAGGTTCTGCAGCGTGGTGTACCAGAACAGCGGGATCATCGTGGCCCAGACCACCATGCAGTACGGGCAGAGCGCGCCGATCCGGTACAGCGCCTGGTACATCAGCCAGGTCACGAACCCGATGCCGAACACCGTCCCGGCCTGGAGGCCGAGCCAGAACCAGCGCCGGTACGTGGCCCCGGCCAGCAGCCCGGCGCCGACCGCGAGGACGACCGCGAAGCCGACCAGGCCGAGCAGCGAGTTCGGGAAGCCGAAGGCCTCGGCCTGGTCGCTGCGCATGATCGAGCCGCAGCTGATGATCGGGTTGATGTTGCAGTTGGGGACGTAGGACGGGTCCTTCAGCAGCCGGATCTTGTCCAGCGTGAGGACGGCGGAGGCGAACAGCCCGATCGCGCCGCCGATCACCAGCAGCAGCGCGAACGGCCGGCTCGCGCCGTACGTGCGGGCGGGGGCGGCGGAGGTCATCCGGTCACCTCCTTGACCATGGCGGTGAAGCGGTCGGGCGGGACGGGCGCGCCGTTGGCGAACACCTCCAGCTTCTTGCCGTCCAGCCGGACCGTCGGGGTACCGGTGACGCCGCTCCTGTCGAAGGCCTTGTTCACCTGGTCGGCCCACGGCGTGTAGGTGCCGTCCTGGACGGCCTTGACGAAGCCGTCCGTCTTCAGGCCGGGGACCTGCCCGGCGAGGTCGAGCAGGCGGTTCACGTCGGCGAAGCCGTCGTTGCGCTCGTCCGGCTGGTTGGCGTAGAGCACGTCGTGGAACTGCTTGAACTTGTCGACGCCCTCGTTGAGCGCCGCGCCGGCGGCGGCCAGTGCGGTGCGCGAGCCCTTGCCGCCGAGGCCCTGGTCCAGGAAGGTCGCCAGGTGGTACTCGATCTTGTAGGTGCCGGCGTCGGCGAGCTGCTGGACGGTCTTGCCGTTGGTGGTCTCCAGCTGCTCGCAGTACGGGCAGCGGAAGTCCTCGTAGATCTCCAGCGTGTGCGGGGCGTCGGCCTTGCCGTAGGTGATCACGGTGCCGTCGGGGCCGCTCGCGTGGGCGGGGGTGACGAGCGGTCCGGTGGCGGCGGTGCCGCCGCCGGACGAGCCGCCGACGGCGAAGGCCACGCCCGCCGCCAGGGCGAGCACGGCGGCGGAGGCGGCGCCGACGACGGTGCGGCGGCGGATCTTCGCCGACCGCTCGGCGCGCTCGCGCTCCTCGCGCATCCGCTCGGTGGCGGCGCGGCGGGCGGCGTTCCTGGTGGTCCGGTCGTGCGGGGGCTTCTTGCTCATGGCGGGGTGTCGTCCTGTGCTCTCGGTCGGGTGCTCGCGGAGGGGAGCGGGGCGGGCGCGCACGGGCGCGCGGCGGACCGACGGGCGGAGCGGTGGTGGAGGCGTGCTCAGCCGGCCGGGGCGGGCACCGGCGGCCCGCGGCGGACGGCGGGGCCGAGCAGGACGGGCTCGGCGGGGACGCGGACCCGGCTGGCGCGCGGGAAGGGCGTCCGGGCCGGCGGGCGGGCCGGGACGGGCGCGGTGAGCAGCAGCCACAGCCCGCGGCCGGCCGCGGAGAGCGAGCGGCGCGCGAAGTCGCCGAGGACGCGGAGCGACCGGGCGACCCGGCCCAGTGCGGCGTCGGCGCGGCGCAGCCAGAAGGCGGCGGCCAGCGCGAGCGCGGTGTGCAGCGCCAGGAGCAGCAGCGTGCCGGCGGACTGCTGGACGCCGTGGCCCAGCAGCAGGCCGCCGAGCGAGCCGCCGCCGCAGAGCAGCGGTTCGAAGCCGCGGGCCGAGCCCGGGGGCAGCGTGGGGCAGGTGCGCTGGGCGAGGTCGAACAGGGCGCTCAGCCCGAGCTCCAGCGGCAGGAAGGCCGCGGCGATCACGGGGTAGCGGCGTTCGGAACCGGCCAGGGCGTAGGCCACCGCGAAGACGGCGGCTCCGGCCACGGCCAGGGTGCCGAGCGGCAGCGGACGGCCGGTGACCAGCACCTGGCCGAGCCCGGCGAGCAGCACGACCAGCGCGGCGAAGATCGCCGCGCGGATCGTCCGGGAGACCGGACCGGCCGGGCCGGTGTGCATCTGCATGGCATCCGAGTCTGCCACAGGTCGAACCGTGCACGACCGGCCCGAGGGCCTGCTGTGAAGATCCTCACCACCGGCCCCGACCTGGCCTTATGCCGCCCCTACCGGGCCGTCGGCGGGCTCCCCGGCGGCCGCCGGCCGGGCCTCCACCAGCTCCCGGAACAGCTCCAGGTCGGCCCGGACGGCACGCTCGACCGCCCCGGCCAGGGCGAAGCCGCGCGGACCGCCGAACGCCTCGTGCACCGCCTCCGGGTCGTACTCGACCCGGATCTGCACCCGGGTGCGGCCGTGGTCGAGCGGGAGCAGCGCGACGGCGCCGTGCAGCGCCGGCCCGTCCAGCGTCCGCCAGGCCATCACCCGGCCCCGGCCGCGGTCGGTGATCTCGGTGTCCACGTCCAGCTCGGTGCCGGCGATCTCCACCCCGAGGCGCGCCAGGTTGCGGCCGTGCGGGTGGGCGCTGTGCACGCCGCCGACGAACCGCGGGTAGTCGCGCACCCGGTGGAGCTGCTCCCAGGCCGCCGGCACCGGGGCGTCGACGTCGATCTGTTCCTCAAGCGTGCTCATGGCGGGGCCGGGCCTCCTCGGGAGCCGCTGTGCGGTGCGCGGGCAACTCCAGACTGCCCCCACCGGCACCGGACGGGCAACGGGTGCCCCACCGGCACCGGACGGGCAAAGGGCGGCGGGCTGCGCGAGACTGGCCCCATGCCGGAGCTGCCCGAGGTCGAGGCCCTCAGCGCCTTCCTCTCCGAACGGCTGACCGGGCGGGTGATCGCCCGGGTGCAGCCGGTCGCGATCAGCGCGCTCAAGACCTACGACCCGCCGGTGACGGCGCTGGAGGGGCTGACGGTCGGCCCGGTGACCAGGCGCGGCAAGTTCCTGGACATCGAGGCGGGCGGCCTGCACCTGGTGGTGCACCTGGCCCGGGCAGGCTGGCTGCGCTGGAAGGAGAGCCTGCCCGCCGAGCCCCCGCGGCCGGGCGGGCGGAACCCGCTCGCCCTGCGGGTGCGGCTGGCGGGGGAGGCCGGGGACGGCTTCGACCTCACCGAGGCGGGGACGAAGAAGGGCCTCGCCGTGTACGTGGTGCGGGAGCCGGCCGAGGTGCCCGGCATCGCCCGCCTGGGCCCGGACCCGCTGGACCCGGCCCTCACCCAGGCCGCGTTCGCCGGCCTGCTGCGCGGGGAGCACCGCCGGCTGAAGGGCGTGCTGCGCGACCAGACCGTGCTGGCGGGCGTGGGCAACGCGTACTCGGACGAGGTGCTGCACGCGGCGCGGATGTCCCCGTACAAGGTGGCGTCGAGCCTGACCGAGGACGAGACGGCCCGGCTGTACGAGGCGCTCGGCAGCACGCTGCGGGACGCGGTGGAGCGCTCGCGCGGGCTGGCGGCGGGGGAGCTGAAGGCGGAGAAGAAGCTCGGCCTGCGGGTGCACGGCCGGACCGGGCAGCCCTGCCCGGTGTGCGGGGACACCGTGCGCGAGGTGTCGTTCGCCGACTCCTCGCTCCAGTACTGCCCGACCTGCCAGACCGGCGGGCGGCCGCTCGCCGACCGCCGGCTGTCGCGGCTGCTGAAGTAGCCGCCGCGGCGGTGCGGTGCGGCGGGAGGTGGTGGCGCGGCGGGTCCGGCCGCGCCACCGCGAAGCTCGGGCTACAGCTTGCGGGCGACGCCGCCCCAGTAGTACGCGGCGTGCGGGTCGGCCGGCGGCTCGCCGTCCGGGCGCCAGGCCATCACGGGGGCGACCCCGGGCTCGATCAGCTCCCAGCCGTCGAAGAACCGGGCCACCTCCTCGCGGGTGCGCGGGACGAGCGTCATGCCGCCGGCCCGGGCGGCCTCGGCGACCTTGGCCACGCTCTCCGGGTCGAAGTCCTGGGTGGGGTGGGTGAGGGCGAGGCAGCTGCCGGCGGGCAGCGCGTCCCGCAGCGCGGCGACCTTGCCCCACGGGTCGTCCTCGTCGGCGACCAGCATCAGGACGGCGATCATCAGCAGGCCGACCGGCCGGCCGAGGTCGAGCGTGGAGGTGAGCGCCGGGTCGGTGAGCAGCTCGTCGGGCTTGCCCAGGTCGGCGTGGATGTAGGTGGTGCGGCTGGCCGGGGTGGAGACCATCAGCGCCCGGGCGTGGGCCAGCACGATCGGGTCGTTGTCGACGTAGACCACGCGGGTGCCGGGGCTGACCGCCTCGGCGATCTCGTGGGTGTTCGGCGAGGTGGGGATGCCGGTGCCGAGGTCGAGGAACTGGCGGATGCCCTGCTGTTCGGCCAGGTAGCGGACGGCGCGGCCCTGGAACGCCCGGTTCTCCTTGGCCATCGCCTTGACGCTGGGGACTGCCTCCTCGATGGCCTGGCCCATGGCGCGGTCCGGCGGGAAGTTGGTCTTCCCGCCCAGCCAGTAGTCGTAGACGCGGGCGGAGTGCGGGGCACTGGTGTCGACGCCGAAGCGCTCCCACTGGCTCAGCTCGACCTCGTCCTGCTCGGGCTGGTCGGAGAAGTCCTGACTTGTCGTCATGGCCACGTCCTCTGAAGGCAGATCATCACACTTTGTGGGTCAGCGTAGCGGGCCCGTTCCGGCCATGGGTACGGGGCGCCGGTCCCCGGCCGTGCGGGGCCCCCGGGGCGCGAGGGCACAGCGGGGCCGCGACGGGCGCCCGCTTGGGCCGTCGGGGTGATGCTGGGGGCCGTCGGAGTTGCCGGTGGGAGGCGCCGGGGTCCGCGGGGGATGCATCGATCATGCTGTCTGATCGTCATATTACTTCGCGTAGATTGCTGCTGGTCGCAGCCGGGATGTCGCTGCTCGGGGTCGCCGGCTGCCGGGGCACGACGGAGCCGGCGGACGGTGCCCAGGGCGCCCAGGGTGCCCCGGGCCCGGAGCCGGGTGGTGAGGCGTCCGGGGCACCCGCCGCGGCTCCCACCGCCGGAGCGTCCTCGCCGGCCGCCGCCTCCCCCGCCTCCGCCTCTGCCTCCGCCCTCCCCGGGGTCGCCACCGGCACGCCGGTGGCCGCGCCCCGGGTGCTGTCGGCGGCCGAGAGCAAGCCGGTGTACGAGCTGGACGCCGAGCGCCGGGTGGTGGCCCTCACCATCGACGACGGCCCGGACCCGCGGCACACCCCGACCGTGCTGGCCCTGCTGGAGCAGTACCGGATCCGGGCCACCTTCTTCCTGATCGGCGAGAACGCCGCCGAACACCCCGACCTCGTCCGGGAGATCGCCGCCCGCGGCCACCACATCGCCAACCACACCTGGACCCACCCCGACCTGCGGAGCCTGTCCGACGCGAAGATCCGCGACGAGCTGGAGCGCACCTCCGACCTGCTGAACAAGGCCACCGGGAAGCCCCCGACCTGGTTCCGCGCGCCGGGCGGTGACTGGTCGACGCCGTCGCTCAAGATCGCCGCCGACCTCGGGATGCGGAACATGGCCTGGTCGGTGGACCCGCGGGACTGGGCACGGCCGGGGACGGAGGTGATCACCGAGCGGATCCTGAAGGACGTCCGGCCGGGCGCGATCGTGCTCAACCACGACGGCGGCGGGGATCGTTCGCAGACGGTGGCCGCGCTGAAGGCGTACCTGCCGGTGCTGATCGACTCCGGGTACTACTTCACCGCCCCGGCGGGGTGAGTGGAGGGCGGGTGCGAGAGTGAGAAGGTAGCGGCTTTTCATGCTAAACCACCCGAAAGGGTGGATTAGAAGAACCGTTTCTTCGATTTTGGGGCCTCTAGGGTGAAAGCGCATCAATTCCCCAGGTACCACTGAGTACCGCCCTGAAAGGGCCCACCCCCATGCGTCTCCGCAACACCCTGCTCGCCGCCGCCAGCGCGATCGCCCTCGTCCTCGCCGTGCCGACCTCCGCAGGTGCCGCCACCGGCGACTTCCTGTACAAGGTAGGGCCCGGCGTCCCGGCCGGGCTGGCCGACCCGGACAGCCGCGAATGCATCAACCTCTTCGGGGCGACCGAGGCGGATCCGGCCTTCGCGCCCGAGAACTTCACCACCTCGACCGCCACGGTGTTCCTCGACTTCAACTGCGACGGTGACGTCTACTACGTGATGAACCCGGGCAAGAAGCTCGGCAACCGGCTCAAGCTGCGCTCCGTGCTGTTCTCCTGAGCCGGGCCGATTCGGGCGAACCGCGGGACGGCCCGGCGACCGGGTGGGACCGTTCCGGTGGATCGACACCGGGAGCGGCCCTGCCGACAGGAATCGCCGGGCCGTCCGCCCGGGCCCGAGCGCTGCTGAGCGTCCTCTCCGCGCCGGGGCACGTGGCGGGCGGCCCCTGCGTCCACCGCGTGATCGGGCGCGGCGGGCCGTGGGCCGGTGCCGCCCGGGGGAACGGCGTAGCGTGACAAGGGAGGGCACGCGCAGCCCCCGCGGCGGGAGGAGCAACGATGTCCGCACGGGAACCGGACCGGGCCGAGCAGGAGGAGTTCGCGGGCCGGATGGTGCAGGTGCTGAACGACGCCTGCCTGGGATTCATGATCAGCATCGGCCACCGGACCGGACTCTTCGACACCATGGCCGGCCTCGCGGCGTCGACCTGTGCCGACCTCGCCCGTGCCGCCGGGCTGCACGAACGCTACGTCCGGGAGTGGCTCGGTGCGATGGTGGTCGGCGGGATCGTCGAGTACGACCCCGGGCCCGGCACCTACCGGCTGCCGCCGGAGCACGCGGCCGCGCTGACCAGGGCCGCCGGGCCGGAGAACCTGGCCGGGATGATGCAGTACCTCGCGCTCATGGGCGAGGTCGAGGAGGGGCTCGTCGAGTGCTTCCGCAAGGGCGGCGGGATGCCGTACTCCGCCTACCCGCGGTTCCAGGAGCTCCAGGCCGAGGAGTCCGGGCGGGTCTACGACCTGGCGCTGGTCGACGGGATCGTCCCGCTCGCCCCCGGGCTGCCCGAGCGGCTCCGGGCGGGCATCGACGCACTCGACCTCGGCACCGGGCAGGGCCGCGTCGTCAACCTGCTTGCCCGGGCCTTCCCGGCGTCGCGGTTCACCGGGGTCGACATCTCCGAGACCGGCATCGCCGCCGCCCGGGCCGAGGCCGCCGCGCTCGGCCTGGCCAACGCCCACTTCGAGCTCGCCGACTCGGCCGGGCTGACCGGCAGCTACGACCTGGTCACCGCCTTCGACGTGATCCACGACCTGGCCCGCCCGGCCGAGACGCTGGCCGCCGTGGCCGGCGTGCTGCGGCCGGACGGCGTCTTCCTGATGGGCGACATCGCCGCCAGCAGCCGGCTGGAGGAGAACATCGGCCACCCGCTCGGGCCGGCGCTCTACACCCTCTCGACCTTCTACTGCATGACGGTCTCGCTCGGCGAGGGCGGGGCCGGGCTGGGCACGGTGTGGGGCGAGCAGACCGCCCGGCGGATGCTGGCCGAGGCCGGCTTCGGCGCGGTGGAGACCGCACAGGTGGAGGGGGACGTCCTGAACCTCTACTACATCGTGCGCAAGGACCGCGCCGCGGCGTAGCCGGGCAGTACGGCAGTACGGCAGGCCGGTGCGGGTGGCCCGGGCGGGCGGTCGGACGTAGGTTCGAAGGAGTCCGAGCGAAGGAGGGCGGCGATGACCGGGAACGGCTACGCACACCCCGAGGCGCTGGTGCCCACCGAGTGGCTGGCCGGCCACCTGGACGACGGCACGATCCGGGTCGTCGAGGTCGACGAGGACACCACCGCCTACGAGCAGGGCCACATCCCCGGCGCGGTCGGCTGGAACTGGACCACCGACCTGCACAGCCCGGTGGGCCGCGACTACACCGACCGCGACGGCATGCAGCGCCTGCTGCGCACCGCCGGGGTCGAGGACGACACCACCGTGGTGCTGTACGGCGGGAACAACAACTGGTTCGCCGCCTACGCCTACTGGCTGCTGCGGCTGCGCGGCTACGGGCCGGTCCGGTTGCTCGACGGCGGCCGGAAGAAGTGGGAGCTGGAGGAGCGCGGGCTCACCCAGGAGGTCATGGACTACCAGCACAGCGGCTACCGGCTGGCCGGCGCCGAGCACCCGGAGGTCCGGGCGCTGCGCGACGAGGTCCTGGCCAAGGCGGAGGTGTTCGCCAAACCCGGCTCCGACGCCGTGCTGGTCGACGTCCGCTCGCCCGCCGAGTACCGGGGCGAGGCGCTGGCGCCGCCGCACCTGCCGCAGGAGCAGGCGCAGGTGCCCGGCCACATCCCCGGGGCGGTCAACATCCCCTGGTCGCAGGCGGCCAACGACGACGGCACCTTCCGCTCGGCGGACGAGCTGCGGGCGCTCTACGGAGCCCGGGGCGTGGAGGCCGAGCGTGAGGTGATCGCCTACTGCCGGATCGGCGAACGCTCCGCCCACACCTGGTTCGCGCTGACCGAGCTGCTCGGGTACCCGCACGTGAAGAACTACGACGGCTCGTGGACGGAGTACGGCTCGCTGGTGCGGGCGCCGGTGGCGCTGGGCGGCTGAGGCCTGGGCGGCTGAGGCCGGGCGCGGCGGCACCGGTGGCGCTGGGCCTCGGCCGGGCGCCCGAGGGTGGTCCCGGGCGCCCGGCGCGGTGCCGCCGGACCGCGTGAAGCGGGCACGGCGGCGTCATGTCGGCCTGTTTCTTTTCATGAACATTTCATTCCGCAGGAGTGGGCCGGGGCCCGCCGGGACAGGGGTCTGTGCGACCCAACCGTCCCAGTGACCCTGGAGGACCACCGTGCGCAAGAGGCTGATCGTCTCTGCCGCCGCCGGCGCGCTCGCCCTGCTCCTGACCGTTCCCGCCTCCGCCGCACCGTTCGCACCCGGCGCGGCCGGGATCGGGGACCCGTACTACCCCACCGCCGGCAACGGTGGCTACGACGTGTCGCACTACGACATCCGGCTCAAATACCAGCCCGCCACCGACGAACTGGAAGGCACTGCCACCATCCTGGCCACCACCACCCAGGACCTCTCCCGGTTCAACCTCGACTTCGCGCTCAGTGTGAAGGAGGTCCTGGTCAACGGCAGGACGGCGAAGTTCGCCGCCACCGGGGAGTCGGAACTGGAGATCACCCCCGCCCGGCCGCTCGCCAAGGGCAGCCCGGTGACGGTCGTCGTCCGCTACGCCGACAAGCCCGGCAAGGTCGAGCGCGGCGGCTACTCCGCGTGGCTGCGCACCCCCGACGGCGGCGTCGCCGCCAACGAGCCGGAGGGCGCCGCCTGGTGGTACCCGAGCAACGACCACCCCACCGACAAGGCCACCTTCGACGTCTCCGTGCTGGTGCCCGACGGCACCCAGGCGATCAGCAACGGCATCCTCACCGGCCAGAGCTCCCAGGCCGGCTGGACCCGCTACAACTGGCGCCAGACCAAGCCGCAGGCGACCTATCTGGCCACCCTGGCGATCGGCAGGTTCGACCTCCGGACCGACACCACGCCCGGCGGGCTGCCGGTCGTCACCGCCTACAGCAAGGACCTCGGCGACAACGACGGCGCGGCCCGGGCCAGCGTCGAGCGCACCGGCGAACTGGTCGACTGGCTGAGCGGCTACTTCGGCCCCTACCCGTTCGACTCGATCGGCGGGTACGTGCCCAACGTCCCCACCGGCTACGCCCTGGAGACGCAGACCCAGATCTTCTACAGCCCCGCGCAGTTCTCCCGCGGCTCCAACACCTCCACCGTGGTGCACGAGCTGGCCCACCAGTGGTACGGCGACAGCGTCTCCGTCCAGCGCTGGAGCGACATCTGGCTCAACGAGGGCTTCGCCCGCTACTCGCAGTGGCTCTGGTCCGAGCACGAGGACGAGGGGACCGCGCAGGAGCTGGCCGACTACGTCTACGCCTCCTACCCGGCCGACAACGCCTTCTGGACGGTCGAGCCGGGTGACCCGGGGGCGGACCACCAGTTCTCCGGCGCCGTCTACGACCGCGGTGCGGTGGCCGTCCAGGCGCTGCGCAACACCGTCGGGGACGAGGCGTTCTTCCGGATCCTGAAGGGCTGGCCGACCGAGCGGAAGTTCGGCAACGCCGCCATCCAGCAGTTCCAGGCCTACGCCGAGAAGATCTCCGGGAAGCCCCTCGCGGAGCTGTTCAACACCTGGCTGTTCACGGCCTCCAAGCCGCCGCTGAACTCGGCGGGCGTGCCGGCCGCCGCGGCGCCCGCAGGAGTGGCCGGGCTCGCCCCGGGCGCCAAGGCCGGGCCGCAGGAGCCGAAGTCCTGGAAGAAGATCCAGGAGACCAACTCGGTGCACGACAACGGGCAGGCGCACTGACGGACGGCCCCGGGCGTGGCGCGGGCCGAGTGCGATCCGGGCCCGCTCCGGGGGTGGCCCGGCCTTCCGCGGGGTGCGGGAGGCCGGGCCACGCCGTGGCGCCGACGCCACGGCCCGGGCGCAGGCCCGGGGCGGGGCTCAGGAGCCGGTGGCGGGAGCGGTGCCGGCCAGGCCGTGGGCCTCGGAGAGGATCAACTCCTCGATGCCGCGCAGGAAGCGCTCCATCTTGGGGCGGGGGAGCACCGACCCGTCGGCCGTCATCGCGAGCTGGAGCGCGTCTGTGGTCTGAAGGGCGTCCAGGGCGTAGGAGAGGCCGGGGCGCGGCTCGAACTCCTTCGGCCAGCTGAGGGTGGTGCGGGCCGGGTCGAGCGTGCCGGTGCCGGTGCCGGTGCCGGTGTCGGTGTCGGAGCCCGGGCCGGCCGTGGCGCCGACGGGCGGAAGCAGGTCGCGGGTGTCGTTGAAGATGCACGACCGGTCCGCCGGCGGACCGGTCTCGGCCGTCAACCGCGCGATCTCCGCGTCCAGCAGGCGCTTGTTGAAGTACGCGTGCCGGTAGGTGGCGATCGACGCGGAGTGGGTCCGGCGCACGACGGTGCCGAACTCGTCGCCGGCGTCCGTCAGGTGGAGCAGCCCGTCGCCGGCCACCACGCTCACCGCGGCCGTCAGCCCCGGCAGGAAGCGGTTGTTCACGATGACCTGCAGCAGGGCCTCCGAGGAGCCGGCCAGCCGGGCCGTCATCACCGCGGCCGCCGCGAGCAGCACCGAGGAACTGCTCACCCGGTGCCCCTCCGCGACGACGTCCACCGCCCGCAGCAGGGCCGGGGAGTTCAGCACCGCGTGGGGGAACGGCTGCGCCGGCCCGGCCGCGTCCGCGGGGGGAAAGATCCTCGCCGGGCCCGAACGCAGCTTGCGCAGGGCGTGCGCCCGGGCGTTGGCATCGCGCCGCAGGCCGCGCCCGGAGGTCTGGAACGCCGCCTCCTCCAGCGGCTGCTGGGCGGGCCGGCGGGCCCGGATCTCCTCGGCCGTCCCGCCCAGCGAGAGTTCGGTGAGGTCCATGACCAGCCGGGCCATGCCCGCGCCGTCCACCGCCGTGTGCGCGAGGACGAGCGAGATGTGCCGGACGCGGCCGCCCGCCTCCACCAGGCCGACCCGGATGGGCCACTCGGTGGCCGCGTCGAACGGCAGCGCGGCGAGTTCGTCGTGCAGCGCCGCGCCCGCCCCGGCGAGCTCGGCCGGCTCGTCGGCGCAGTGCCGGGTGTGCACGGGCAGCCGGCCGGCCGGGTCGACGGTCTGTCGCAGGCCGCCCTCGCCGTCCGGGTGGAGCCTGGTGTGCAGCGAGTCGTGCAGGTGGAGCAGGTCGGTCAGCGCGCCGAGGACCACCGGCACCGGCAGGCCCGGGTCCAGCGGGGCGGCCGTCGTGATGTTGTAGCGCGGCGCGTCGGCGGGCGACAGCCGGGCGACGGCGTCCCAGACGGCCTGTTGGCCCCAAGTGGCCGGACCGGTACCCGACCGGCCGGATGCGAGGGTGATCTCCAGCTGCTGACTCGTGGTCACCGTGTGCCTCTCCGATGTGCGGTTCTGGGCCCGGTGCGTGGCGGCGCGCTGCGTGGCGGCGTGGTGCAGGGTGCCTGACGCAGGGCGTGCCGGACGGCCGGGCGGGGCGGGAGGTGCGGTGGGAGCGCGGGTGCCGCCTGGTGTGCCTGGTGTACCTGGCACAAGAGTGTGGCGCACCGCCCCGGTCGCGTCGAGCCTCGGCGCCGGGTTGCCGCCCCGCCTCCGCCCGCCGGTGCCGGCGCCGTCGGGGACGGTCGGTCAGGGGCTGCCGGGGGTCCGGCCCGGCGCCGGCCGGTATGCCGCCAGCTCGGCGCGGACCTCGTCCAGGTACGGCCGGATGCGCTGGAGGGCCTCGTCCTGCCGCTGCACGATCCAGGTGGCGGTGCGGTAGGCGGCGGCGAGGTTGACCGCCGGGTCGCCGGGAACGCCCTCCAGGTCGGGGGCGATGGCGCAGAGCATCCGCCCCAGGGCCGGGATGGAGTCCTCGGGGCTGAACGGCGGCGTGGGCACGGTGTTCTGGCGCTCGGGCGGCAGGTAGTGCCGGAGCACCCGAGGGGTCCAGCGGGCGATCCCGAACTCGTCGTTCGCCGGGTCGCTGAGCATCGGGTCGAAGCCGCTCTCGGCCTGGAGCATGGCGGCGACCAGGGCCGGTGAGACCCCCGGGAAGTCGCAGGTGGTGCCGGCCTGGACGATCAGGTGCCGGTAGCGCGGCGGGATGCCGGCGTCGGTGCGCAGCCAGCGGGCGTCGTCCTGGAGGCCGACGGGTGCCATCGAGTCGCCGGGGACGAACGCGCCGAAGGCCATCACCACGGCGGCGGCCGCGGCGACCAGGCCGGCCCGGCGGCGCAGCGCGGGCCGGGCGCCCGGGCCGGTGGTGCGGTGGCGGCGGAAGGGGCGCCTCCGGCGGGGTGCGGGCGGCCCGTCGGGTTGCGGGGGTTGCGGGGGTTGCGCGGGCGCCGTGCCGGGCTCCACTTCGGGCTCCGTGCCGTGGGGTTCGGCGCAGGGTTCGGCGGGTGGCCGGGTAGGCGGAGCGGTCCCGGGGCCGGGGTCGGTGGCCCCGGTGGCCGGCGGAGGGCTGGTGCTCAGGTCGTGGGCGAGGAGCCGGCGCTGCTCCCAGGCGTCCGGATCGCCGCCGCAGGCCGTCACGAAGGCGGCCAGCACGGCGGCGCTGGGCAGCCGGCGCCCGTCGGCGGCCGCGGCCAGGGTGGACGCCGAGTAGTGGGTGCGGGCCGCGAGCTGACGGTAGGACGGGCTGCCCGCCCGGCGTCGCAGCTCCCGCAGTCCGTGGGCGAACCGGGGCACGGGGCCCTGCTCGGGATCAAGGGGTTGTTCCTGCCGTCCCACCGCGCGTTCCTCTCTGTCCGGGGATGGTCGGGGCCTGTCCGGGGCCTGTCCGGCCGGCTTCGTCCGAGGCGGGGGCCGGCGTTGTCCGGTGGTTGTCCGGGAATTGTCCGACGAGGTCGGCGCGTCGTGACGGGACGCCGCGCGACCGGTTTGATGGACTCCGTCACACGCCGTTGACGGACCGTCACGTCAGGGCGGGCCGGGCACGGACCCGGCCGCACCGGGCTTGCTCGCTCGCGCCATGACAACCATCCAACCCGGCCGGCTGCGGCGGGGCGCGGCTTTCCCGCCATCCGGCCTGTGCAGTACTTCACACCCTCACCATCCCTTCCGGAGGATCGCCGATGTCCGTCCCGACACACCCGGACCGCCCCGAGCCCACCCGCCGTACCGTCCTCAGGGCGGGCGGCGGCCTCGCCCTCGGGGCCGGGCTGGCCGGGGTCGCCGCCGGCGCGGCGGCGCAGCCCGCCGCCGCGGCACCGCGCGCCGCCGCCCTCGCGTCCCAGCAGGGCACTCCGCTCTGCGACCAGGCCGGGGACTCCGCCGCCGCCCAGGGCCTCGGCTCCAGCGACCTGGGCATCCCCTACTACCGGGAGCACGACGGCACCTGGGGCTACGTCTTCGGTGACACGTGGTCCGGGATGCAGCAGTACGGCGACTACCTCGGCTCGCCGGTGATGCTGGCCCAGGGCAACTTCGACGCCTCCGGCGCGACGCCGATCTCGTTCACCTGGGCGATGCCCACCGGCGGGCAGGCCGGGCAGTTGTTCGACTACCGCACGCGGGCGGACAACGGGCACGGCTTCGAGATCAGCCGGATCCCCAACGACTGCATCGAGTTCGGCGGCCGCACCTACCTCCAGTACACCTCCGTGTACACCTGGGGCGGCCCGGACGACCCGGTGCTGGAGCCCGGCCACGACGGCTCGCTGATGTCCGGCGTCGCCTACTCCGACGACTTCGGCGTGACCTGGCACGACTACCCCTACCACTGGGCCGGCGACCACCAGGGCGCGAACCAGTCCATGTACGGGATGTGGTCCTTCGCGGGCATCGACCCGGACGGCTGGCTCTACATCTTCTCCAAGCGCTGGAACGGCAGCCACATCAACACGGCCGACGGCGGGGCGATCCAGCTGTTCCGGATCCGGCCGGACGACTTCCGGGCCGGGAACTTCGGTGCCCAGCAGAACTGGGCCTACACCAACGGCTCCTGGCAGTGGACCAGCGCCGCCCCGCCCTCGGTCATCCTCCAGGGCAACAACATCGGCGAGTTCTCGGTCAAGCGCATCGGCGGCACGTACTGCATGAGCTACTTCGACGTGACCGACTACTCGATCAGCACCCGCACCGCGTCGCGGCCGGACGCCGTCTGGAGCGCGCCGAAGCCGCAGGTGGTCGGCAACAACACCTGGCCGCCGAACCACTGGGGCCGGCCGCAGGTGCCGAACCTGTACGGCGGCTACATCCACCCCGGCAGCGCGAGCCCGGCCTCGCTCACCCTGATCGTCTCGCAGTGGCCCGGCGGGCTGCACCAGCCGCCTTACTGGGTCCGGCAGTTCGACGGCATCAACCCGTAGTGGCCAGTACCCGGGCCCGGGCCGCCGCTCCGTGCGGCGCCCGGGCCGACCTCCGGCCGATCCCGGGCCGGCCCCCGATCCGGACCCGATCCGGGCCCGGGCCGGCGCCCGATCCGGCGCCCGATCCGGACCCGATCCGGACCCGATCCTGACCAGGAAGGAGCACGATGACCGGCACCCCCGTACGCCGCGCGAGCGCCACCCTCGCGGCCCTGCTGCTCGCCGCGGCGGCGACCGCCCTGGGCGGCCCGGCCCGCGCGCAGGAGTCGCGGCCCGTCGTCCCCGGCCCGCTGGGCCACGCCGCCCCCGCCACCCTGTACTGCGACATCCCGCCGGACCGGGACATCGCGGTGACCCGCAAGGTCTACGAGGTCGGGCAGCGGATGAACGTGTCCGACAAGGTCATGCTGGCCGGCTTCGAGACCGGCTGGGTCGAATCCCGGATGAACAACCTGGACTGCGGCGACCGGGACTCCCTCGGCGTGTTCCAGCAGCGCCCCTCGATGGGGTGGTGTACGCCCGTCCAGTGCCTCGACGTCGACTACGCGGCGAGCCGGTTCTTCGAGGTGGCCCTGCAGATGGAGCCCGACCACGTCGGGAGCAGCGCCGGCGTGCTCGCGCAGGCCGTCCAGCGGTCGGCCTACCCGGAGCGGTACGACCAGGCGGAGGGCACCGCGCAGGACCTCCGGGGCGAGGCGTTCCGGCCCTACGGCACGATCGGGGCCAAGTACGACGCCCTGGGCGGGCCCGGCGGCCCCCTCGGCGAGCCCGTGCGGGCGGAGGAGGCGGCCTCGCTGGGCGGTCGGTTCCAGCTCTTCCGGAACGGGATCGTGCTGTGGCACCCGGATGTGGCGTACGCGGTGTACGGGGACATCCTGACGGCGTTCTGGGGGTCGGACGCGGAGCGGCGGTGGGGGTTCCCGACGATGGACGAGGCGGATGCCTCGCGGGCTCCGGACGGGACGCGGGGGCGGTACCAGTTCTTCGAGCGGGGGTTGTTCCTCTGGTCGGCGCGGACGGGTGCGCACGTGGTGCACGACGCGATCTACGACGCGTTCCACGCGGGTGGTCACGAGAGCGTGCTGGGCTATCCGACTTCGGAGGAAGTGGACGAACCGGGCGGGCGGGTGCAGCACTTCCAGAACGCCACCATTCACTGGAGCCCCGCCCGGGGCACCTGGACCACCGGGCCGTAGCCGCGCGGCCGTAGCCCGAGCGGCCGCGGTGTCGGGTCGGGACGTCGGGCGGGGTGCCGGGCCGCGGTGTCGGGTCGGGGTGTCTGGCCGCGGTGTCGGCGGGGCGGGGGCGGGCGGCCCGGCCGGAGCCCGTCCGCCGCCCGGTCCGTCCGCCGCCGGGGGCCGGCCGTCAGGGGCGGTCGGCGGTGACGAGGTGGTAGTCGAGCAGGCCGCTCGTCCAGGCGGCGTGGAAGTTGCGCCGCCAGTGGCCGGGCGGGAGGGTGTCGGCCAGGTAGCCGTCCAGGCCGGGCCAGACGTCGGCGCCGATCGACTCGGCGGCCACGTCGACGAAGCCGGCCTCCGCGAGGTCGGCGGTGAAGGCGTCGAGCGGGTGGGCGACGTCCAGGCCGTCGGCGAAGCCGGCGAGCAGGATGCTCAGCCGCTCGGCGACCTCGGCGCCGGGCGCGGAGAGGAAGGTGGCGACCGCCAGCCGGCCGCCGGGCTTCAGGACCCGGGCCGCCTCGTGGGCGAAGCCCGTCAGCCCGCGGAACTGCTGGGCCGCCTCCACCGAGAACACGCCGTCCAACGATCCGTCCGGGAAGGGGAGTTCGTCGGCGGCGCCGAGGGTGTAGGCCAGCCGGTCCGGGAACGTCGCCAGCGCCCGGGAGTTGACCGCCCGGGCGCGCTCGACCTGGTCCGGATGGATGTCCACCCCGGTGACCGCGGCGAACCGGAACTCCCGCAGCGCCAGCGCCGCGCCGGAGCCGAGCCCGCAGCCCACCTCGGCCAGCCGCAGCCGCTCGGCCGGCCCCGGGAGGGTGCCCAACACCCGCCGGTACAGCTGCTCCTGGCTGCGGATGCGGTCCTCGGGGCTCGGCGGGGCGGCGTCGATGCCGTGCCAGTCGCCGAAGTTGCTGAAGCCGCCGGCCGAGCCGGCGGCCGTGGCCGGATCACCTGCACCGTAGGTCTGTCGTACGGTGGCCGGAATGCGGTGGTGGTTCATGGGGTGTTCGGTCTCCTCCCGGGATGCCGCCCGGGGTCACTGCCCGGGCGCGCCGCGGTACGTACCCAAACCGGATTGCGGGCGAACACCACGTCCGGGTGGATTCTGCGGGCGGCGGCGCGTGGGGGAGGGGGTGCGGGGAGGGGCGGAGCGGCTGCTCAGAGCAGGGTCTGCTGCCAGTCCCAGGCGGTCACCGTGGCCCGGACCGGGTCCAGGGTGGCGCCGCGGCGGCGGGCGACGGAGGTGGGGTCGCCGGTCCGGCGCAGCGCCTCGTGCAGGGCCTCCCGCTCCGACGGGGCGCGGACCGCGCAGATCTGCCGGCCGCGCTCGCGCCCGTTTTCGCTGCCGTCCGCCATGGGGATCTCGACGATCCACAGGGGGGCGGCCCGCCAGGCCCGGTCCGGTGGCGTGGCGAGGGGGGTACGGCCTCGCGCGCGGCTCGGGTCGGAAGTCACAGCGTCCACGGATGGCACCGCCTTTCGGGGGCTCCTCCGGTCGCTCGCGGAGAGTGACCGGCAGAAGGCCTTCTGTTGCTCCAGTGCGTCGTACCGGATTCGGACGGTACGGCCCCCTGTTGCACTGGCGGTCCGGCCATCTAAACCTCCCCCCGGGCCTGCGTCAATGGTCTAGGCCATTGCGACCGGGGTGACCTGGGCGGCACGGCGTGTCGCCCGCGTGTCCTGCGCGCGCCGGAAGCCCGCCGGGCCTGGGCCGACCCCCGCGAACGGCTGCGCAGCGTCATGGCGGCGGCACCCGCTGTACGGCCCGGCCGGGGTCGGGCCGGGCGGCCGCGGAGAACGCAGTGGACAGCCGGGGCGGGGAGCGGCTAGAGCTACTGGTCGGTACCCGAGGTACCGGACGGGAGGCGGCGTCGGAGGGCGCCGTCACCGGGGAGGACGGGAGAGACCAGATGGCCACCGAACGGATTGCCCCGCCGCTGACCGGGGGCGAGCGGGAGACGCTGCGCGCCTTCCTCGACTTCCACCGGGCGACGCTCGCGATGAAGTGCGACGGCCTGAGCGACGAGCAGTTGCGGTTGCAGTCCAGCCCGCCCTCCACGCTCTCGCTGCTCGGACTCGTCCGGCACATGGCCGAGGTCGAGCGGACGTGGTTCCGCCGGGTGATCGACAAGGAGGACATCGGCCTCGTCTGGTCGCCCGAGGGTGACTTCCAGGCCGCCTACGACGCCGTCGACGCCGACCGGGCCGAGGCCTTCGCGGTCTGGCAGGCCGAGGTGGACCACGCCCGGCGGATCGAGCGGGAGGCGGAGTCGCTCGACGTGACCGGCTACATGCCGAGGTGGGAGGCGGACGTCTCGCTGCGGCTGGTCATGCTGCACCTGATCCACGAGTACGCCCGGCACAACGGGCATGCCGACTTCCTGCGCGAGTCGATCGACGGCGAAGTGGGGGCGTAGCGGCGGGCCGTCGAGCGGTGCGGTGGGCGGCACCGGGAGCGGTGCCGCCCGCCGGCCCGGGGCTTCACCAGCCGGTGGGGCGGCCGGCCCGCCAGAGGTCGGAGCAGACCAGGGCGGCCAGCTCCCGGACGGCCGCGCGGGTGCGGTGGGCGAGCCGGTCCGGGTCGAAGCCGCCGCCCGCGGCGAGGTGCTCGTCGCACGGCAGCTCCACCACGCCCCGGCAGCGGGCGCCGAAGTAGGCCCGGAGATCGGCGGAGTTGACCAGCCGGGTGGCCCCGCGCACCGACGAGATCGCGGTGACCGACCGCCCGGCCAGCTCGCCGTAGCCGTGGGCGTGCAGCCAGTCGAGGGTCGCGGCCGCGCTGCCGGCGCCGTCCACGCTCGGCGTGGTGGCGACGATCACCTGGTCGGCCAGGTCGAGGACGCCGCGCATCGGAGCGTCCAGCAGGCCGGTGCCGGCGTCGGTGATCGTGAGCGGGTAGCACTGCGCGAGGCGGCCCACGACGGCGCGGTAGTCGGCCTCGGTGAGCGTGCCCGGCCGGTCCGCTCCGGCGAGCACGGCCAGCCCGCTCGCGGCCGGTGACAGGTAGCGGGCCGGGTCGGCGGCCGCCGCGGAGCCGGCACCGGGCCCGGTGCCGGGCGCGGGCGCGGCGCGGAGGGCGGCGGCGAAACCGGGCAGTCCGCCCGGCGCCCGGTGGTGGACCCGGCGGCCGAGCGATCCGGCGTGCGTCCCCGCCTCGACCGCCACCACCGGCTCGCCGCGCTCGGCGGCGAGCAGCGCACCCAGCGCCAGTACGACGGAGGCCCGGCCCGTCCCGCCCTTCGCGCCGATCACGGCGATCCGGTAACTCCCGTGCAGCGGTGACCGGATGAGGCGCAGCTGTTCGCGGCCGTGGCGCTCGACGGTGCGCAGCCGGTCCAGCACGCTGCGACGCCGCACGGCGGCGGGCGGGGCTGCGGGGGCGGGCGCTGTGGCGGGGGCGGGCGCTGTGGCGGGGGAGGGCGCACCGGAGGCTGCGACCTGCGCGGCGGGCACGGGCATCCGCGGCGGGAGCACCGGTGTCGCCGGCCGGCGTGGCGGAAGTGACGGCAGCGGTGGCAGGAGCCGGGTGCCGAACGGGTCGAGGGACAGGGCGGGGGCAGGGTGGACGGTCCTCACGAGGTCTCCTTCGGCTGCGGTCGGCGGCGCGCGCTCCACCCCGGACTACGGGGCTGCGGCGCAGGTCAGTTCACTGGTCCGTCCACTGGTCCGCCGGCCACGGCCGGGCTGAACCGGGCGCGCCAGCCGCGCCGTGGACGGTGCGGCGGGTTGCGGCGACCGGCCGGACCGGGGCGGGGTGCCCTGCGCGGATCCGGAGGAGCGGGGCGGCCGGAGCACGGTCGGGCAACGGTCGTGACCGACCTCGCGCACACCGGTGGCGAGGCCTGCCGGGGCCGATGCCGGTCCGCTCGGCGGGCGGCGCGGCCCGGCGTGGAAGCACACCGGGCCGCGCCGCCGTGCTCAGGTGCCGGCGCCGGCCGGGGTCGCCGGGTGCCAGTGCGCCCACGGGTCGTCGAAGGCCTGCTGGTAGCCCGGGCCGGCGATCGGGCGGGTGGCCAGGACCTCCTCCGGCAGGTCGAAGGCGTCGGCCAGCCGTCGGCCGTCGTCGACCAGGCCGGCCATGGCCTGCTCGACCAGGTCGGGCAGCCCGGCCACCTGGTCCGCCGTCAGGAGGCCCGCGGCCAGCAGCGGCCCGCTGTGGGTCTCGACCCGGCGGAGCGCGAAGAGCCGGTGCAGGCCGAGCAGCAGCGTGCGGGCCTGCGGGTCGGCCGCGCGCCGGGCGGTGGCGAGGAGTTCGGCGCCGGCCGAGCGTTCGGCGTGCGCGGTGACGGCGGCCAGGGCGGCCGGCGAGGCGTGGTTCCAGCGGCGCAGGCCGTCCCCGGGGGGAGCCTGCCGCAGCCGGGTGCGGGCCCGCGCCAGGTGGAGCTGCTCGGCGGCGCCCAGCAGGGACAGCAGGACGGCCGGATCGCCGACGTCCCCGACGTCCCCGACGTCCCCGACGGGCGCGGCGGCCGGTGAGGCCGGTGCGCTGTGCAGGAGTTCGGCGCCGGCCTTGGCCCAGAGGGCGAGGTTGTCACCCTCGGCGGTGATCGTCCCCTCGATGTCGGAGGCCAGCGAGACGATGCCGTTGACCGGCAGCAGGCCCTGGGCCCCGCAGCGTTCGCGGCACTCGATGATCAGGCTGCGGGCCTGCCAGGTGATCCAGCCCTTGGCGACGGCGGCCCGGCGTTCCGCGTCGGCGACGTCGGCCGGGTCGTCGGCGTCCCGCCCGGCCCAGCGGTCCACCGCGGCGCGGTGCAGGGCGGTCATGGCGTACGCGGTGGCGAGCGCGTCGAGCAGCGGGCCGTGGTGGGTGCGGTGGGCCCAGACCGGGATCCGGCGGTCCGGGCGGGAGCCCGTCACCTCGCGGTGGTGGGCGTAGCGGACCGCGGTGGTCAGGGCGGTGCGGGCGGCGCCGATCGCGCTCGCGCTCATGCAGAGCTTGCCGAGGGTGACCCGGCCGATGCTGGTGAGGAAGCGTTTCCGCTTGCTGCCCAGGGCGCTGGTGAAACTCCCGTCGGGGCCGAACCGGCCGTGATCGCCGGTCAGCATCGCCTGCCGGGGGAGCACCACCTCGTCGAAGGAGGTGAGGCAGTGGTCCACCGGACTGCCGGGGCGCAGCGGCAGCGGACGGACGGTGACGCCCGGCAGCGGGCCGGACGCGTCGCTCAGTGGGGTCAGGAAGAGGAAGATCCCGTGGTCCCGGCCGTCGGCCAGCAGCCGGGCCGCGACCACGGCGGACTTGGGGCCGCCGGCGGGACCGGTGTTCGGCATGAACTTCTGCGCGCCGGCGTCCGGGGTGTGCAGGGTGAAGGTGCGGTCGGTGCGGTCGTAGACGGCGGTGGTCCGCAGCGCGGTGGCGTCGTTGCCGTGGCCGAGCTCGGTGCAGAGGAAGGTGCCGATCCGGTCCATCGCGAGGAACTCGTCCAACGGCCGCTTCTCGTGCGGTTCGTGGTCGAGCAGGCTGCCGAGGAAGAGGTTGTAGTGGATCCCGGCGAGCACGGTGAGCGCACCGTCCACCGGGCCGGTCCATTCGTGCAGGGCGGTCAGCAGCTGCGGGTCGGTGGCGAGGCCGGCGGCGTCGGTCGCGTCGTTCACCAGCCGTAACCGCCGGTAGGAGGCGGCGGTGCGGTCCGCCGCCCCGGCGGTGTGGTCGGTGTGCATCCGGGGGTCGCTGATCAGCCGGCGCCACGGGGCGTGGACCCGTGCGCGGTCGGGGCCGAAGAGCAGCGCGGTCAGCTCGGTGGTGGTCGCATCGGTGGCAGGGGGGCACGATTCGTCCGCCGTGGGGGCGGTGCGGCTGCCCGGAATGATCGTCATGAGCTGATCAATGGACCGAGGGCGCCAGGGGAAACGGTTCTGTGATCAAGATCACCGAGGGTGTCCGGACGGATACGGGGGAAGGTGGCCCCGGAATCCGGTGAACCGTTCGCGGTCGGCCGGACGTAGTCCAGGGTGGCGGCAACGCCACCGGCGCCCGACCCCCCGTGCGGGCGCCGGTTCCGTTTCCGGAGGTGTCGTGGCCGTTCCCGGCCCGGCCGGCGGCTGCGTCGGGGTCGGTGGAGCCGCCGGTGCGGCCATCCCCGCCGCCGTCACCCGCCGCCGTCACCCGCCGCCGTCACCCGCCGCCGTCACCCGTCGTCGTCACCCGTCGTCGTCACCCGTCGTCGTCACGCATGGCGTTCAGGGCCGAGCCCCAGTGCAGGTACTCCTCCGCCTCGGTGAGCCTTCCGAGCGCGAGCAGGCAGCGGACGAGGTTGGCCACCGCGCCGAGCGTGCCCTCGACGTCCCGGAGGTCGCTGTAGGCGGCCACCGCATCCTGGTGGGCGTGGGCGGCGGCCGGGACGTCACCGCACTCCTCCAGGGCCAGTCCCAACCAGGTGCGGGTGAGGGCCTCCTGTCCGAGGTCGCCCAGCGCCCGGTAGCCGTCCGCGGTGGCCCGCAGCCGGGGCACCGCCTCCTCGAAGCGGCGCAGCTCGGCCAGGATGCAGCCCCGGGCCAGGCCGACCCGGGTCCGGAGCTCCGCCGTCTCCGTCTCTGCCGCCTCCGCCTCCGCCTCCGACGAAATGCCCGCCCGGAGCACCTCGTCGGCCCGGGCCAGTACGTCGAGCGCCTGCTCCGGGCGTCCGGCGTCCATCAGCGCGATGCCGGTCATCAGCAGCGCCTCCGCCTCGGTCCCCGTGTCCCCCGCAGTCCGGGCGAGGC
Organism: Kitasatospora sp. NBC_01560; assembly: GCF_045208415.1. Lineage (NCBI taxonomy): Bacteria > Bacillati > Actinomycetota > Actinomycetes > Kitasatosporales > Streptomycetaceae > Kitasatospora > Kitasatospora sp. NBC_01560. Next base: position 8,103,677 of record NZ_CP109364.1, read on the forward strand.
CGGCCGCGGTCTCCAGCGGGGCGAGGGCCCCGAGCGGATCACCGGTCTCGCACAACGCCGTCCCGATCGTCAGGAGGAGCGGCAGCCGGGCGGCGTCGTCACCGAGGCGGGCGTGCAGGGCTTCGGCCCGCACGGCGAGGTCCAGGACCTCGGCCGACGGGTGGTGCGGTCCGAGCGCCGCCATCAGGGCGCCGAGGGCCGAAGCCTGCTCGGCAGGGGAGCCGTTCGTGTCGAACACCTCCAGGGCCTCGCGGGCCGGGAGGACGGCCTCCTCCAGCCGCGCCGCGGCGACGAGTGCCCGCGCCAGGTTGAGCTGCGCCCGGCCGAGCCGGGCGGGATCGTCGGACCGCCGGCAGAGGGCCACCGCCTCCTCGGCCAGGGGGACCGCCGCCTCCGGCCGGTCCGCGGCGAGGTAGACGGCATGGTTGGTCAGGGCGTCCGCCCGGCCCTGCTGGTCCCCGGCGGTGGTGAACGCCCCGATCGCCGTGCTGATCGCGTCGACGGCCTCGGCCACCCGCCCCGAACTCCACAGGACGGTGGAGAGGTTGGTCAGGGCGGTGGCCCGGCCCCGGTGGTCGCCCAGCTCCCGCAGGGTTCCGGCGGCCTCGCGGTGGGCGGCGATCGCCTCCATGGTCCGGCCGGCCCCGTGGAGGTCCTGGCCGATATGGTCCAGTGCCTTCGCCGCCAGGTTGAGGTCACCGGTACCGAGGCTGAGCGCCCGGGCCCGTTCGTGCGCTGCCAAGGCCCCGGCCGCCTCCCCGGCCTCGGCCAGGCTGTTGCCGAGGTTCAGCCGGGCGACGGCCTCGCCCCGGCGGTCGTCTGCCCGGCGGAAGGTCTCGGCCACCCGGCGCTGGACGAGCAGCGCCTCGGCCACCTCGCCGACGGCCCGCAGGGCCGTGCCGGTGAAGCCGAGCAGCATCGTCGCGGTGCTGTCGTCGACCTGCCCGTCCTCGGCCGCGCGGGCCTGCTCGGAGAGGCGGAGCCAGGTGCGGTGGCGGCGCTGGAGGTGCAGGTACGGGAACAGCGCGAGGCTGAACGCGACGCCGGCGGCGGGTGCCCGGAGCGGGGTCAGGAGGAGGTTGAGCTGCTCGGACTCCAGCCACTCCAGGGCCTCGGTGCGGTCCGCGAAGGCTGCCGACCGTGCGTCCGGCGCGCGCGGGTCCACGTGGGTGTTGGCGGCGAGCAGGCTGTCCAGGTAGTGGCGGACCAGCCGGTCGAAGGCGGCGTCGCGCTCTGCGGCGGGGCAGTCCCGGTACAGGCGCCGCGCCGCGTACAGGCCCACCAGGTCGTGCATCCGCCACCGGCCTGGCGTGCCGGCCGGGCGGATCAGGTGCGCCCGGGCGAGCGCCCGGAGCTCGCGGGTGACGACGCGCTCGCTGCGGCCGGTCAGGGCGGCGGCGGCCGTGGCGGACAGCTCCGGGCCGGGGTTCAGTGGGAACAGGCGGAACAGGGTGGCGAGGCCGTCGGACAGGTGCAGGTAGGAGAGGTCGAAGGCGGCGGTGACGCCCCGGCCCTCGCGCTCCAGTTCGTCCAGACGGTGCCGGTCGTCCTCCAGGGATTCGGCGACGGCCGCCGCCGGGAGGCCCGGCTCCTCGGCGAGCAGCGCGCCGACGATCTGCAGGGCCAGCGGCAGGCGTTCGCACCGGGCGATGATGCGTGCCACGGCGGCCGGGTCGTCGTCGATCCGGGTGTCGTGCCCCGGCGCACCGGGCCGCCCGCTGCGCCGCAGTACGGACCGCAGGACCTCGGCGGCCGCGCCGGGGGAGAGGACGTCGAGGTCGACCAGGGGGGCGCCCAGCTCCGCGAGCACCTTCTGCGACGTCACCAGCGCGGCGTGGACGGCGCCGGCGGGGAGGAGCGGCCCGGCCGTTGCGGCGTCCGCCACGTTGTCGACGACCACGAGGATCCGCTCGCCGGCGGCGGCGCGGGCGTCGAGCACCGACGCGTACAGCCGGGTCCGGTCCTCCGGCGCGGGCGGTACCGCCTCCGGTGGCACACCCAGCGTGTGGAGCAGCACGCCCGCGGCGTCGCCGGTGGAGAGCCGGCGCTCGCGGTCGTAGCCGAGCATGTCGACGAACAGTACGCCGCCGGGGAACCAGCCGGGGCGGTCCAGCACCCGGTGGGCGACCTGAAGGGCGAGCTCGGTCTTCCCGACCCCGGCCATGCCGGTCAGCACGGTGAGCGGGAGGGGCCGGCCGGCGTCGGGGGCCAGGCCGGCCACGATGCCGTCCAGCTCGTCCGTCCGGCCCTCGAACGTGGTCGAGCGGGCGGGCAGGCCGTATCGCGGGGCCGGGGGCGGCGCCCAGGGCGCCCGGGCGCCGGTGGGCCGGCCGGCTCCGGCCGCCGGGGCCGGTCCGTGCGGGCCGGCCTCCGGCGCGAGCAGGCCGTCCACGTCGCGGCGGAGCAGGCCGAGGTCGACGTGTGCCGCAGCCGGTCCGTACGCGGCGGCGAGCACCTCCAGGCGGTCCCGGAGCCGCACCGCACCGGCCGCGTCGCGGCCGCGTGCGATCGGCATCAGCTGATCGAGCACGGCGTGCCAGTCGCTCTCGTCCGGGGGCTCCAGCCGTGACGGGAGCACCACCAGGCGGGAGAGCAGGCCGAACACCGCACGGCGGACGGCCCGGTCCGCCACGCTCCCGTCGCCGCCCGCCTCGTTGCCCCGGTGGCCGTTCCCGTCCTCGTCCCGGTCGCCGGGGAGCCCCGGCAGGGCGCCGGCCACGAGACGGCCCAGCAGGCCGAGTTGGGTCCGCAGCGGGGCTTTGAACTTGCCCGGCGTACCGAGCAGGGTGAAGAAACCTGCCTCGTCGGCCTGCATGCGCGCCAGGTGCGCGAGGCCGGCGAGCCGGTCCGCGGCCGGCTGGGAACCGGCCACCGCGACAGCCACCCGGTGCGGCGCGGCCTGCAGCAGCTGGGCGACGAGCTGCAGACTCTTCGGATCGCCGGCGCCCAACCGGGGCGCACGCCGGACGGCGACCAGCAGCTCGGCCGCGTCGTCGGGCCCGCCCGGCCCGGCGGCCCGCAGGACGAGGTCGTCGACGGCGTACTGCGGTGCCTGCTGGAAGAGCACGCCCGTCAGCGTGCGGTGCTCGCCGAGCCCGGGCGCCGGGCAACCGGTCAGCAGGCGCGCCAGGCAGACGGCCGCGAACCGGCGCTCGAACGTGACACCCCCGCCGCCCGTCGCGTACGGGCTCGCGCCCACCGCCGTCACCGGGCCTCCGGGCGACCGGGCCGGTCAGCGGGGCGCCGCACGGCGGAGCGGCGCAGGCCGGGCCCGGCTGTCAGGAAGGGGCGACCGCTCGGCCGCCCACCGCAATGAGGAGTTCGCACGGGCCCGAGCATGGCACCCGGCACTGACATCGGGGCCCTGACCGTCCGGGGCCTGACGATCGGGCCCTGACGATCGGGCCCTGACGATCGGGGCGGGGTCGAGGCCGGGGCGGCCCCGGGGTTCACCAGCCCAGCAGGAACGAGCGCTGCGCCAGGCCAGCGAGCACGGCCTCCGCCGTCCGCTCCGGGGCCACCGGTTCGGCGTCCACCGCGTGCCGCTCCAGCGGGCCGGGCGCGGCCGGGGTGCCCGGCGAGCGCAGCACCACGTAGTGCAGCGCCGCGCCGGTGGTGCGGCTCTCCCGGCGGAAGGCGTCCAGGGCGGTCGGTCCGACCGCCGCCTCCACCACCACCTGGTACCCGCCGGTGGCGAAGGCGAACGCGGCCTGTGCAGTGGCCGCGAGGGCCGTGGTGTTCTGCCGCCGGGCCTCCGGCAGGTGCGCCGGGACGTACCCCTGCCGGACGGCCCGCTGGAAGTCCTCCGCCCGCAGGTGGACGCTCGGTTGGAGGGCGTCCGCCAGCAGGGGTGCGACCGTGCCGCTCCCGGCTCCGGCCGGGTCGGCGAGGACGACGACGCCGCCGGCGCCCCGTCCGCCACCGATCTCCGGCCCACCTACGGTCGTACGGTTCACGGCTGCTGATCCCTTCGCGGGCCGGGGACGGACGGGTGCCGGGGCGATGCCGGCCCGGGTGCGGACAGCCGAGCGTCTCGTCCCTACGACTGACTGCTGTCGGAGATCAACCTAGTCCACCGCGGCACCCCGAGTCCTCCCCTACCGGTCCTCGGACTGCTCCCCGGCCGGGCCGGCCGGCTGCCCTTCCGGGCAGAGCACGATCGGGTTGGTGAGTGCCGCCATCGGCCCCCACGGGAGCTCCGGGCCCATCGCGTTGCCGCGGCCCGGCGTGCCGTCGGCCCGCGGGTGGCGGACCTCGGCCCGGACGAACGCGGCCAGCGAGGCCGTCGTGCGCCAGACCACCGTGCCGGCGCCGCCCGCGGGCAGCGACTCCTGGTGCAGCTGGCCCTCGTCGGTGAGCAGGCGGACCGTCCCGCCCGGCACGCCGGAGACGTCGAGCCGGACGTCCACCGGCGCGTCCGCGGGGACGGTGAGCCGCTCGCCGATGCCCGCCTGCCGGCCGTGCCCGGTGGCGGTGAGGTCGAGCCGGACGCCCGCCGATTCGGCCAGCCAGCTGCGGCCCGCGCGGAGGCCGTCGAGGATCGCGTCGCGGGTGAGGTCGTCCGCCCGGACGACGGTGTGGGGGGAGCCGATGACCTGCGGGTCGCTGTGCGCGTCACTGTTGCCGACGGCCGGCAGCCAGGAGCGCCCCTCCCGCAGGGCGACGGCGAGTTGGGCGTCCCAGCTGTCCACGGCCGACTCGTCGTCGTACGTCCAGGGTCCGTTCCAGACCTCGACCGCGTCGGCGTCCTGGTAGCCGAACTTCCACTGGCAGGCGACGTACGGGCAGTACGGGTGGGCCGGCACCACCAGGCCGCCCTGCCGGCGGACCTGCCGGGCGAAGCGCGGGAACGCCTCGTCCCGGGAGCGGTACCGCCAGTCGACGAACTGGCCCGGCCGCAGGCCCAGGGCCAGCCAGTGGCCGTTGCGGGTGGTCACCTCCTCGCCCGGCACGATCAGCAGGTCCGGCCCGGCCAGCGGGCCCCAGACCCCGTGCGAGGACGTGGTGTTGTGGTCCGTCGAGACGATGAAGTCCAGCCCGGCGGCCCGGGCCCCGGCCGCGACCTCGGCCGGCGTGCGGCGGCCGTCGGAGTGGACGGTGTGCAGGTGGCAGTCGCCCCGGTACCAGGCGCGGCCGCGGCCGCGGGCCCGCTCCGGCGGGTAGGCGGGCGTGAACTCCGGCCCGGGGGCGCCGAACCGGAGCGTGACCGTGACCCGGTAGTCGAGCCCCTGCGGCGCCACCTGGTACGGGCCCAGGGCGATGTGCCACGTCCCCCGGCGGATCGGGCCGGGCAGGTAGCCGGGCGTCGCGCCGCCCCGGGACACGGTGAAATCGGTGCGGAACCCGCCCGACCAGCCGCGGAACCCGCGCCCGCCGAGGTCGGTGCCGCGCTCGTCGAACAGGCCGATGTCGCACGAGTTGCCGGGCGTGCCCGGGGGCACCGGAGGCTTGTCGTAGCTGTAGGAGACGGCGATCTCCCGTACACCGTCCGGTACTTCGAACGGCAGGTAGACGAAGTCCGGTGCGCCGGTGGGGAGGTGGCCGGTGAGGGTGACCGTCCGGTCGGGAGCGGGCGGCCCGGCCGCCGCACCGCCCGGGTCGGGGGCACCCGGCGTACCGGTGGCGCCGCTCGCGCCGGCCAGCCCGGCGGCGGCCAGGCCGAGCGCGGTGACGGCCCCGGTGACCAGGCCGGTGCGGAGCAGACCGCGGCGGTCGACCAGCGGCTCCCGGCCGGGCTGTTCGACGGGCCGCGGCTCGGGCTGCGGGCCGGGTGGGCGGGCGGGCTGCGGATCGTCGCGGTCGGTCATCGGTGCCTCCGGTGGTGGGCGCCGGCGGGCGGACTCCCGGCCGGCTCGCCCGCCTCCCTACCCGCGCCGGTGAACCCGGGGTGAGCCGGGCCCCACCGGCGTACGGCGGGCCGGTGAAAGGGGCCGGGCGGCCGGATCGCCGGCCGGGCCGGCGGGGCGAGCGGGGCCGGCGGGGCGAGTGGGGCGAGCGCGGCAGGGGCGGGGCGGTCAGGCGGCTCGGGGGGCCGCGGCCGGGACGTCCACCGGCACGGCCAGCACCTGCCCGGTCCGGGTGCCCTCCGGCGGTGGCCACTCGGCGGCGGTCACGAAGAGCGTCCGCCCGTCCGGGCCGCCCAGCGCGCAGGAGAAGCACCCCCGGTCGAACCCGACCCGTTGCAGCACCTCGCCGCCCTCGCGGACCCGGACGCAACAGCGGCCCGGCACGTCCGCGAACCAGATCGCGCCCTCCGCGTCCAGGCTGATCCCGTCCGGCGCCGATCCGGGCACCTCCGCCCAGACCCGCCGGTCCGTCAGGCCGCCGTCGGCCGCGACGGTGTACGCCGTCAGCCGGCCCGCGTACGACTCGGCGACGATCACCGTGGTGCCGTCCGGGGTCACGGCCATCCCGTTGGGGAAGGCGAGGCCGTCCGCCACCCGCCGCACGGCGCCGTCCGGGGTGACCAGGGCGATCAGCCCCGGCCCGGGTGTCTCGCCGCCCATCAGGTCGAACCCGATGCAGTTGACGTACGCCAGGCCGCCGGGGCCGACGGCCACCTCGTTCCACGGGCGGTCGCAGACCGGCCGGAGGTCCGCGAACGGGGCGAGGGCGCCGTCCGCCTCCCGGCGCAGCAGCCGGCGGTCGCTGCCGGCCACCACCAGCAGGCGGCCGTCGGGGGCGGGCAGCCAGTCGATGCAGAACGGGAAGGCGGGCACCCGCTCGGCGACGGTGGCGGTGCCGTCCGGGCCGACCGTGAGCAGCTCCTGCGCGCCCCAGTCGCAGACCCAGAGCCGGCCGTCGTGCCAGCGGGGGGACTCACCGAGGGCCAGGCCGGTGAGCAGCGGGGCGGGGCTGTCGGGCATGGGTGCTCCCTGCGCAGGGGTGCCGGGGGACGGGCTGCCGGGGCGGCGGCCGCCGGGACGGGGGCCGTTCCGGCGGGGTGCGGTTGCGGCGGGTGACGATCGATCGGTTCATAGAAACAGATGATCGGACGGTCTGACATTTGCGGAGGTGGGCATGTCGCTGACTCGGCGGACCCTGCTGCTGGTGGCGGCGGGCGGCGCCCTGGCGGGGTGTCAGGCGGCGTTGCGGCCCGCCGAACGGGTGACCGGGGTGGCACCCGGTGCCCCGGCGGGGCCCGGCGCAGAGGCCCCCGCAGCTGTGGCCCCCGGTGCAGAGGCCCCCGGACCGGCGGCAGCCGCCCCGGCGCCGGAGCCGGGCCCCGAACCCGCCCCCTCGGCCACCCCGGCCCCGGCCCCCACCCTCGCCCCGCCGATCGCGCGGGCCGAGGTGATGGCCCGCTACGAGGGCGTCGAGCCCACCGAATGGGGCCTGGACACCACCGGCGTCATCACCGAGCTGCCCGCCGGCCGGCAGGCCACCGCCCTCACCTTCGACGGCTGCGGGGGGCCCGGCGGCTCCGGCTACGACGCCGACCTGATCGACCTGCTGCGCGCCCACGACGTGCCCGCCACGCTCTTCCTCAACGCCCGCTGGATCGACGCCAACCCCGCGGAGTTCGAGAGCCTCGCCGACGATCCCCTGTTCGAGATCGCCAACCACGGCACCCTGCACCGGCCGCTCTCCGTCACCGGTCGTTCCGCCTACGGCATCGCGGGCACCCGCGGGATCGGCGAGGCGTACGACGAAGTCGCCGGAAACCTGGCCAAGCTCACCGCCCTGCTCGGCCGGCCGCCCCGCTTCTTCCGCTCCGGCACCGCCCACTACGACGACGTGGCGACCCGGATCGCCGGCGATCTCGGCCAGCTGGTCGCCGGGTTCGGCGTCAACGCCGACGGCGGCGCCACCCTGACCGCCTCCCAGGTCCGGCAGGAGGTGGCGGCAGCCCCGCCCGGCGCCGTTGTCATCGCCCACCTGAACCACCCGGGCGGCGGAACGGCCCCCGGGTTCGCCGCCGCCCTCCCGGCCCTGCTGGCCGCCGGCCGCCGCTTCGTCCGGCTCTCGGACGTCCTGGGCTGAGCCGCGCGACCGGCCCGCGGGCTGCCCGCGGGCCGGTCGGGGTGTCCTACGCCCGTACCTCCACGGTGTACGTACGGTCGGGGTGCTCGGGCGGTGTACCGGCCGGCGGGGCCATCGGCCGGTCGGCGGACCGGTTGTGCAGCGTGATCGTCGCCCGGCCGGCGTCCTGGGCCCGGAAGACGAAGTAGTAGTGGCCGCCGGAGCCGAACACGCCGTCGCCGGAGACCACGCCGAGGTTCTTGACGAACTCGGCGCCGGTGGCCCGGACGGCGGCGGCGTCGGCCCCCGGGGGTGCCACCTGCCAGCTGTCGCCCCAGGTCGGGTGGGCGGTGACCTCGATCGAGAACAGCTGCCCCGGCTTGACGGTCAGCGGCCCCGAGTCGGCGGTGAAGACCGTGCCGTGGTCGAGCCGGCCCCGGGTCAGCAGGTGGACGCCCGCCGCCCCCGCCGCCACCACGAGGACCAGCACGCCGGCCAGCGTCAGCAGGATCCGTCGCCGCGTCATGACCGGGCCTCCCGCGTGGTGAGCCGCAGGGCGAGCACGGCGGCGACGGCCTCCAGCCAGCGGGCGACCAGCAGATCCCCCGAAGGGTCCCGGACGACGAGGGCGGCCGCCTCCAGCCACCCCCGGGCGACCGGCGCCGCCGGGCCGGGCAGTGGTTCGGGCAGGGCCGCCGCGAACCGGGTGCCGCCGGCCGTGACCACCTCGCCGAGGAAGACCAGGGCGCGGGGCAGGACGCCGAGCCGGTCGCAGGTGATGGCGGCGGCCACCGCGCCGTCCCCGAACAGGGCCGAGCGGTGCGTGCCGTCCGCCGGAAGGCCGAAGCGCAGCAGGACTTCGACGTCGAGCGCGGCCAGCAGGCTGTCGCTCATGGAGTGCGGGGTGCTCACTGCGGCCTCACTTCGGGAGCTGGACGTGGTCGGCGACGGGCATGCCGCCACCGGCGGCGGCACCCTCCATGCGGTTGTTGACGAAGTCGTCCTCGCTGACCCAGACGGTGTAGCCCCAGGGGTTGTAGATCTCCAGCTGGTCACCGCGGTGCGCGATGATCATCATCTGGTGGCCGTCCGGGCGGAACCAGGTGTCCTCCTTGACGCCGACCGGCACCGGCTTGCCCTGGTCCACCGCCGCCTCGACCTCGGCGAGGACGTCGCGGCGCTGCTCGGCGTCGTCCTTCAGGTCGACGGTGCGGTAACCGGCGCCGGTGTGCTTGCCGATCTCGTCGTCGGCGACGTCCTTGGAGTCGCCGTCGGACATGCCGTCCTGCCAGCTGCCCCACCAGCTGCGCTCGTCGTAGACCCGGTTGGTCTCCTTGTCCCAGCGCTCCTTCGCGGCCTGCCCGTTGTCGAACTTCGGGTCGCCGGGGTGGCCGCCGGTGGTGAGCTGGAACGCGAACAGCGGGTCGACCGTCGCGCGGGCGGTGACCGTCGAGGCGGCGACGCAGGTCGGGTGCTGGCCCTGGCCCCAGGCGACGCCCCCGTAGCCGGTGCCGGCCTTGTCGGTGGAGACGGAGTCGAGCTGCACCGGGGAGATCCGCTGGGCGAGCCAGTTCGGGTCGTCGCCGTGCTCGTGGATCTGCGCGCCGAAGGCCTTGACCTCGTCGTAGCTGTGCCCGGCTGCCAGCGCCTTCATCAGGTAGGCGCGCTCCTCGGGGGACTTCGCACCCGCCAGGAGCTCGTCGAACCGGGCCCGGTCGGCGTCGCTCATCCGGTCCATGAACTGGCCGGCCCGGGTCACGTCGTTGGCGGTGAGGATGGCGCCCGCCTTGTCGTAGCCGGCCACCGAGGCGTCGACGAGGACCAGCTTGTCGGCCGCGCCGAGCCCCTTGTTCTTGAACTTCCCGGCCAGGGCCTTGCCCGCCAGGGCGTTCAGTTCGCGGGCCGCGGCGCGTCCGGCGTCCTCGGCCTTCACAGCCGCGTCGTGCACGGACTTGATGCCGTCCTTGGCCTTGGCGTGGGCCGTGTGCATCTTGTCGTCGTCCCAGTGCACCGGGTCGGGTGCCCCGCCGACGGTGATCTCGTGCAGCAGGCCGAGCGCCTCCCGCAGCGGTGCGTCACCCCGGCCGTGCAGGGTCTGCGCCTCCTGGAGGGCGCTCGCCAGTGCCTTGAGGTGGTCGCGGCCCCGGGCCAGGCTGTCGCGGCAGCGCAACAGGTCGTCGCCGGAGGCGTGGACCACCTCGGCGGCCTTCTCGCCGACCTGGCCGGTCCAGGCCTCCGGCAGCCGCTCGGACGCCGTCCGGGCGACCTCCATCTGCACCTCGTCGAGCCGGCCGGAGGCCGCGTGGTAGGCGGCGGCCAACGCACCCAGCCGCCCTGGGTCCCCCTTCGGGGCGTCGAGCTGGAGGGCGTCGTGCACGGCGTACTTGAGGTCGCCGGCGCCCCACATCCCGTGCGAGGAGTCGATGGTCTGCTTGAGCCGTTCGACCTGCTGCCGGTGGTTGCCCGGGTCGATGCCGAACGGGTGCGCGTCGTGGTCGGGCACCGGTCACGCCCCCTGGAGGTGCTGGGAGATCTTTCCGTCCACGCCGCCGTAGTTGGCCGCGCTCAGGCGGACCTTGTCGCCGAGGTCGTGCAGGGCGTCGGTGTTGACGCCCAGCTCGTCCTGCCAGGCCGACCAGAAGGCCTTCGCCGCCTCGGGCGCCCCGTACGGCCCGAAGGTGTCCTCGCCGGACATGCTCAGCCTGCCCAGTGCGTCGCGGACCGTCCCCACGTCAGTGCCGGCGGCGGTCAGCTTGTCCGCCGCCGAGTCCATCTTCTCCGGGTGGGCGGTGAAGCCCGGCCCTGCTGTGTCACCCATGGTGTGCTGCCCCCGTTCCTCACGGCCCGTCAAAGGCCGCCGCACAGCATAGCCGCAGCTCGGAGGGTGTCCGGCCGTCTCACGGCGCGCGCACAGGATCGACCCGGGAGCGGCACGAAAAGGTGGGAACCGGCCGGTTGCGGTCAAGCTGCGGCAAGGCCCGGGCAGAGCCGGGGCGGGATGCGGGCCGAGGGGCCGGACGTGCCCCGGTGCGGTCGTGACCCGGGGGTGGCCGGGCGGCCGGGCGGGGGCGGGTCCGGGACGGCCGTCGGCCCTCGCCCGGAGGCTCCGGGCGAGGGCCGACGGTGATGGCGGCACCGCGGTGCCCGCCGCTGCCGGTGACGTACCTCTGGGTGCAGCCGGTGATGGTGGCGGAGGCGGGGGCGCGAGGGTGATCGCGGCTCCGACGACGACGGTCGAGGCGGTGGCCGCCGTGATGAGGCGTTGCCGCATGCGCACAGGGTGCTTCTGTTCGTCGAGGACGAAATGACTTGACGCAAGCATGACATGCCGTCGTGTCGGGCGCACTCGAACAGAGCGAGCGAAAGCGTCGCCCCGCCCGGGCCGGGGTGCGCCGGCGCGGGCGGGGCGGCGTCCTACGCGAGGACGGTGATCGCGGTGGCGAGCAGGCCGTCGCGGACGGCCCAGCGGCCGGCGAAGGACCCGAGGCGGTGCCCGCCGACCACGGGCCCGGGCACCAGCAGCTCGGCGTGGAAGGTGCCGTCGGGGCGCAGCGTGAGATCGGCCTCGCTGAAGTCGAGGAAGAGCCCGGTCAGCGGGAACCAGGTCTTGTAGACCGACTCCTTGGCGCTGAACAGGATGCGGTCCCAGGGGATTTCGGGCTGTTCGGCGAGCAGCTCGGCGATCCGCTTCTGTTCGGCGGGGAGGGCGATGGCGTCGAAGACGCCCTCGGGCAGCGGCAGGGCCGGTTCGGCGTCGATGCCGAGCGAGGTGACGTCGGTGGCGCGGGCGACGGCGGCGGCGCGGAACCCGGCGCAGTGGGTGAGGCTGCCGACCACGCCGTCCGGCCAGCCCGGCGCGCCGCGCAGGCCGGGGACGAGCGGCCGGTAGGGCACGCCGAGGCGGGTGAGCGCGAGCCGGGCGCAGTGCCGGACGGTGGTGAACTCGCGGCGGCGGGAGTCGACCGCGCGGGCGATCACCGCCTCCTCGGCGGGCTCCAGCCGGGCCTGCGGCGGGTCGTCGTACGCGACCTCCACCAGCACGGAAGCGGGCAGCAGTTCGCCGATCACAGGTCCCCCCTGAGTGTGTGTCGTGCGGACGGGCACGAGCGTATCCCGGTCGGCCCCCGCCGCGGGGGTGGTGCGGGAGACCGGCCGAGGGCGCGGCGGTGGGGGCGGGCCGACCCCCACCGCTCCGCCGGCCGGTCTACTCGAACGCGGCCGCCGCCTCGCGCAGCGCCCGGACGACCGTCTCGGGGTCGTACGGGGCCGGTTCGCCGGGCAGGTAGGTGACGGCGTGCAGCCCGCCGGTGTAGCGGAAGGAACGGTGCCGCTCGTGCACCGGCCAGGAGACGGGGGACTTGCGGTCGATCCCGACGCTGATGCCCTGGAACGGTGCCATGCCGATCAGTTGGTGCACCGGGCCGAGCCGGCCGCCTTCGGTGCCGTCCACCAGGATGCGGAACTCCCACTTGAGGTCGGCCACGGCCGTGGCCTCCAGGGTGATCCGGCGGGCGCCGGGCGCGAGCGGGCCGCCGTCGGCCTCGAAGAGCTCGCCGTACTGGTTGTAGGCGAAGCGCAGCCGGCCGCCCTCGACGTAGAGGCTGTAGCCGCCGCCCTGGTCGCCGTGCGAGACCAGGACGCCCTGGTCGGCGGCGCCGTGGGCGGTCAGCTCGACCTCGACGGCGAAGGAGCGGAAGGAGATCAGGCGGGAGGACCGGTAGCGCTCCAGCTCGGGGGTGCCGGCCAGCAGGGTGACCGGCCGGCGGAGGCGGTCGGCCTCGGGGCCGCGCAGGGCGAGGGCGCCGCTGCCGTCGGCGAGCGGGAACACGCCGTTGCGCCAGGCGGCGGCCTCCCAGGCGGCGGCCAACTCCTGGACCAGACCGGGGTGGTCGGCGGCGACGTCGTGGATCTCGGTCGGGTCGGTGCGCAGGTCGTGCAGGGCCCACTCGCCGTCGTCGTACGGCGCGCCGAACCGGTGCAGGGTGACCAGCTTCCAGCCGTCGCGGTAGTAGCTGCGGTTGCCGGTCATCTCGCAGTACTGCTCGGGGTGGGTGGACGGCGCGCCGGGCGTGCGCAGCACGGGGGCGAAGCTGACGCCGTCGAGCGACTGCACCGGCTGCCCGCCGCGCTCCGACGGCCGTTCGAAACCGGCGAGTTCGAGGAGGGTGGGCAGGATGTCGGTGACGTACTGGTACTGCGCGCGGACCCCGTCGTCGGCCTCGGCGCGGGGCAGCCCGGCCGGCCAGGAGAGCACGAACGGCACCCGGACGCCGCCCGCGTAGGTCTGGCCCTTGTAGAAGCGGAACGGCGTGTTGGAGGCCATGCCCCAGCCGCGCGGGTAGTGGACGAGGGACTGCGGGCCGCCGATCAGTTCGATCTCCCGCTCCACGTCGGGGTTCCAGTCCTCGGGCAGGTTCGGGTGGTGGACGAAGCGGCTGAAGTAGCTGCGGGTGCCCTCCGCGCCGCCCTCGCCGGTGCCGCCGTTGTCGGAGGTGAACACGATGATGGTGTTGTCGAGTTCGCCGAGCGCGGCGAGGGTGTCGGTGAGCCGGCCGAGGTTCTGGTCGACATTGTCGACCATGGCGGCGTACACCTCCATGTAGCGGGCGTACAACTTCTTCTGGACGTCGGTTAGTTCGCTCCACGGGCCGACGTCGTGGCCGGCCTCGCCGTTGCGCTCGGGCAGCTCGGTGCCGGGCGGGAAGTGACCGGCGGCGAGCTGGCGGGCGAACCGGGCGGCGCGCAGCTCGTCCCAGCCGCCGTCGTACCGGCCCCTGTGCCGGGCGAGGTCGGCCGGCTTGGCCTGGAGCGGGCCGTGCACGGCGTTGTGCGCCAGGTAGAGGAGGAACGGCTTCTCGGCGTCGTGCGCCCGCAGCGACTTCACCATGGCGATCGCCTGGTCGGTGATGTCGTCGGTGTAGTAGTAGCCGTCGGGGAACTCGTCGATGTCCAGCGGGCTGTTGTCGCGCACGAGTTGGTGCGGGTGGAAGAGACTGGTGAGGCCCTCCAGCACGCCGTAGTACTGGTCGAAGCCCTTCTGCAGCGGCCAGTTGGCGCGGTTGTCGGCCGCATTGGAGGCGGAGTCCCGGGTGAGGTGCCACTTGCCGACGGCGTAGGTGGCATAGCCCCGGTCGTGCAGCAGCTCGGCGAGGGTGGGGATGTCCCCGGCGACCTCCATGCCGTAGCCGGGGAACCCGGGGTCGGCGTTGGCCACGAAGGAGTAGCCGACCCGGTGCGGGTTGAGCCCGGTGAGCAGGGCGGCTCGGGCGGGTGAGCAGAGCGGCATGGTGTGGTAGTTGGCCAGCTTGACGCCGTTCGCCGCGAGCCCGTCCAGGGTGGGCGTGGGGATCTCGGAGCCGAACGGGCCGATGTCGCTGTACCCCATGTCGTCGATCAGGACGACGACGATGTTGGGCGCGCCCTCGCGCGGCCGGGGCCGCTCCGGCCAGGCGGGGGTGGAGGCGCCGAAGGTGCGGCCGACGGTGCCGGGGAACCCGGCGTAGGGGTCACGGCGGTGCGGGTCCGCGGCGGTGTCGCTACCGGTGTCGCCAGGGGCGTCGGTGCCGGCGTCGGTGCCGGCGTCGGTGCCGTTCGTGGCGGGGCGGTGCTGGTCCGGGCTACTGGTCATGCGGGGCTCCGGGTGGTGAGGTGCGGGGCGAGCTGCGGGGCGGACTCCAGCCGGGGGACGGCGGCCAGGAGTTCGGCGGTGTACGGGTGTTCGGGGGCGGTGACGACGCGGTCGGCCGGGCCGGTCTCGACGATCCGGCCGCGGTGCATCACCGCGATCCGGTGGCTGACCTGCCGGACCACCGCGAGGTCGTGGGCGATGAAGAGGATGGCGAGGCCGAGCTCGCGCTGGAGCCGGGCGAGCAGCTCGATCACCTGCGCCTGCACCGAGACGTCCAGCGCGGAGACCGGCTCGTCGCAGATCAGCACGCTCGGCTCGGGCGCCAGCGCCCGGGCGATGCCGATCCGCTGGCGCTGGCCGCCGGAGAAGGAGCGCGGGTGCCGGTCGGCCGTGGCCGGATCCAGTCCGACCTGCCGGAGCAGTTCGGCGACCCGCTTCTCCCGGGCCGCCCGGTCGCCGAGCCCGTGGGCGATCAGCGGTTCGGCGATGATCTGACCGGCCGTCATCCGGGGGTTGAGCGAGGCGTACGGGTCCTGGAAGACCATCTGCACCTCGCGGCGGGCGGCGGCACCGCCACCGCGGCCGAACTCCTCGCCGCGGAACCGGATGGTGCCGGCCGAGGGGGCGTGCACCTGGACGAGCGCGCGTGCCAGCGTCGACTTGCCGGAGCCGGACTCGCCGACCAGCCCGAGGGTCTCGCCGGGGTGCAGGACGAGGTCGACGCCGTCCAGCGCGGTGACGGCGCGCCGGCGCGGCCCGTACGTCTTGCCCACCCCGCTGACGGTGAGCAGTGGTTCGGCGCCCGGGGTGCTGTTGGCGGCGGCCTCCGAGGGGGCGTCCAGGCGCGGCACCGCGGCCAGCAGCTCCTTGGTGTACGGGTGCCGGGGCGCCGCGAGCACCTCGGCCGTCCGGCCCTGCTCGACCACCCGGCCGTCCCGCATCACCAGGATTCGGCGGCACGTCCGGGCGATCACGCCGAGGTCGTGGCTGATCACCACGAGCGCGGTGCCGGTCTCCCGGTTGATCCGGGCCAGCAGCCGGAGGATCTGCTGCTGGACGGTCGGGTCGAGGGCGGTGGTCGGTTCGTCGGCGACGAGCACCTCGGCGTCGTGGGCGAGGGCGAGCGCGATCATGATCCGCTGGCGCTGGCCGCCGGAGAACTGGTGCGGGTGGTCGCGCAGTCGGCCGGTGGCGTCGGTGATGCCGACCAGGCCGAGCAGCTCGACCGCCCGGGCGGCCCGCGCGGTGCGGTCCGCCGTGCCGTGCGCCCGCAGGGCTTCGTCCAGCTGCTTGCCCACCGTGAGCACCGGGTTGAGCGAGGACATCGGATCCTGGAAGATCATCGCGATCCGCCGTCCGCGCAGCTCGCGCAGGGCCGGCTCGGGCAGCGCGGCGAGGTCCCGGCCGTCGAGCTCGACCGAACCGCCGGTGATCCGGCCGCCCGGCGGCAGCATCCGCAGCAGGGCCAGCGCGGTGGTCGACTTGCCGGAGCCGGACTCGCCGACCAGCCCGAGCGTGTCGCCGGCCGCCAGATCGAAGCCGACCCCGTCGACGGCGCGGACCCCGTCGACGGCGCGGGCGCTCCGGCCGGTGCCGGTGCCGGTGCCGCTCCCGGCGCCGGCACCCGCGCCGCCGAACTCGACGGTGAGGTCGCGGACGTGGAGCACCGGGCGGCTCTCGGGGCCGTGCTCCGGGTGGCTCGCCGGGCGGCTCATCGGCGCACTCCCTTGTTCAGCGCCTCGGCGATCAGGGTGAAGCCGAGGACCAGGGCGGTGGTGACGGCCAGCGGGGCGGCCGCGAACGTGGGCTGGGTGGAGAGGTAGGCGACGGACTGGCTGAGGATCGAGCCGAGGGTGGGCTCCGGCGGCCGGACACCGAGGCCGAGGAAGCTCATCGCGCCCTCGATGAAGACGCCGATGGAGAGCGCGACGGCGGTCTGCACGATCAGCGGGTCGGCCGCGTTGGGGACGACGTGGCGCAGCAGCACCCGGAGCCGGGAGGCTCCGCCGACCCGGGCGGCCAGGGCGTACTCGCGCTCCCGCTGGACGAGGATGCCGGCCCGCAACTGGCGGCCGAAGCCAGGGATCTCGGCGAGCGCGATGACGATCAGGACCGGCCAGCGGCCCGGGCCGAGGACAGCCGTGACGGCCAGGGCCAGGATGATGCCGGGGAAGGCGAGCAGCAGGTCGAAGACGCGCTGGACGGCGAGGTCGGCCACCCGGGACGAGGCCGCGAGCAGGGCGAACGAGCAGCCCAGCAGGGCGCCGGCCGGTACGGCGCCGAAGGTGATCGCGAGGTCGGTGCCGGTGCCGTGCAGCACCCGGCTGAAGAGGTCGCGGCCCAGGTCGTCGGTGCCGAAGGGGTGTGCGGCGCTCGGTCCGGCCAGGGCCAGCGCGCTCTGGGCGTTCGGGTCGAGGTCGGTGAGCAGCGGCGCGGCGAGGGCGGCCAGGGCGATCACGCCGACCAGGGCCAGGCCGGTGAGGCCGCGGCCGGTCAGCAGCCCGGCCAGGTAGCGGTTGCGGCGGCGGGCGCCGGTGGACTTCGGCCGGTCGGCCGTGAGGGCGGTCATCGGTTTCACTCCCACCGGATCCGGGGGTCCAGCCACGCGTACACCAGGTCGGTGAGCAGCTGGACGGTGACGTAGACGGCGACGATCAGCAGCAGGAGGTCCTGCACGACGGGGTAGTCGCGGCGGATCACGCCCTGTTCGATCAGCTGGCCGAGGCCGGGCCAGGCGAAGATCCGCTCCACCAGGACGGCGCCGGCGATGAGTTGGCCGATCTGCAGGCCGAGCACGGTGATCGCGGGCGGCAGCGCGTTGGGCAGTGCGTGCTGCCAGACGATCCGCCGCCGGGAGACGCCGAGCGCGGTGGCGGTGCGGACGTAGTCCTCCGCGAGCGCGCGCTCCATGCCGTCCTTGAGGTAGCGGGCCAGCACGGCGGCGCTCGGCAGGGCCAGGCAGACGGCCGGCATCAGCAGGTACTGGACGGCGAGATCGGGCTGGTCGAGCAGCGACTCGTGGCCGCCGGCCGGCAGCAGCCCCAGGGTGACCGCGAACAGCAGTACCAGCAGGACGCCGGTGACGAACGGGGGCACGGCGAGGACGGTGGTGGTGAAGGCGCGGACGGCGGCGGCGACCGGGCGGCGCCGGGTGGTCGCGCCGAGCACCCCCAGCGGGAGGGCGATCAGGATCACCAGCAGCAGGGCACCGAGGGTGAGTTGGACGGTGGCGCCGAGGCCGTTGCCGATCAGGTCGGCGACCTGCCCGCCGATCGCGTAACTGGGCCCGAGATCCCCGGTGAGGAGGTGGCCGAGCCAGCTGACGTACTGGGTGAGCAGCGGTCGGTCGAGGCCGAGCCGGTCGCGAACGGCGGCGACGGCCTCCGGTCCGGCGTCGGGGCCGGCCAGCGAGGTGGCCGGGTCGCCGGGAATCAGCCGGAGGATGAGGAAGACCACGAAGGAGGCGAGGACGAGGACGAGCAGCCCCGAGGGCAGCCGCTTGACGAGGAAGGTGCGCATCGGTCAGGCCGTCAGGTAGGCGTCGTCGAGGTTGAGGTAGCCGAACTTGTTGAGGTCGGCGCCGCGGGCCTTGCCGCCGGCGACCTCGACCAGGCCGGCGATGGCGAGGTCGATGACGAACTCCTCGTCCAGGAGCACGTCGGTGATCTGCTGGTAGAGCGCCTTGGCCTCGGCGCTGTCGCTGTCCGGCCGGTTCCAGGCCTTCTGGACGATGTCCGTGTAGGCGGGCGAGCTGAAGCGCGAGCTGTTCTTGGCCTCGTTGAACGGGTAGGCGCTGACTGCCAGGGTGGCCGGGTGCAGCTGGGCGAAGCCGTGGCTGAGCGTCCAGAGGGCGGGCATGGTCTGGGAGATGAGCTGCTTCTGCATGGTGGGGGAGTCGGTGGGCTGGAGCACCGTCTCGATGCCAACCTGCTTGAGGTCGTACTGCAGGATCTGGGCGACGGCGGTGGAGCCGGGGTCGTTGGAGTGCGCGAACGGCAGGGTGATGGTGTCGAGGCCCGCCTCCTTGAGCAGCGCCCGCGCCTTGTCCGGGTTGTGGCTGTAGCGGGTGGCGTTGGCCTCGCTGTACGCGGGCGAGGACTTGGGCCAGGGGGCGGAGGAGACGGTGCCGTAGCCGCCGAGGGCCTGCTGGACGAGGCGCTCGCGGTCCACCGCCCAGGCGATGGCCTGCCGGACGCGCTTGTCGCCCACGTGCTCGCCGGTGAGGTTGGCGCCGATGTAGTAGGCACCGGCGCCGGTGTCGTACTGCTTGATGTGGAACTGCGGGTCGTCCTTGAGGGTGGCCACGTCCTTGCCGCGCACGGAGTAGGACAGGTGGGTCTGGCCGGTCCGGAGCGAGGACAGCAGGGACTCCGCCTGCGGGACGATCCGGATCTCGACGCCGTCCAGGTAGGGGCGGCCGGGGTTCCAGTACTTCTCGTTGCGGGCGAAGGTGATGGAGCTGCCGGGCTTGCGGTCGGTGAGCGTGAACGGGCCGGTGCCGATCAGCCTGGTGCCGGCGACGGCCTCCTCGACGCTGGCCGAATCCGTGATGATCATGAATTCGAAGAGGTCGAAGAGGTTGCTCACCGGGTGGGCGAGGACGAGGGTCAGCTCGAAGTCGCCGTTCTTCCGGAAGTCCGTGACGGCCGCGGCAGTGGACCGCAACTGGGCCGAGCGGGCCGGGTTCTGGAGGTTCTTGACGGCGAACACCACGTCGTCCGCGGTGAACTTGCGGCCGCTGTGGAAGAGCACGTCCTCGCGCAGCTTCAGCGTGACCGCGGTGCCGTCCGCGGCCACCTGCCAGGAGGTGGCCAGCTCGGGCTGCGGCTGGAGCCGGTCGTCGTACCTGGTCAGGGTGTTGAAGACCAGGCGCTGGACGAGGGTGTTGGCGCTCTGGGCGAAGAGCAGGCTCGGGGTGAAGTCGACACCGGCGCCCACGGTGAGGACGCCGCCCCGGCGCGGGCCCGCCGATCCGCTCGCGGCGGAGGTGGCGGTGTCCGCGGCCGAACGGCAGGCCGCCAGCGCCAGCAGGCCGGCGCCGGCGAGGCCCCCGCGGAGCAGGGCCCGGCGGGAGACGCCGGGGGCGGAGGGAGTGGTGAACGCGGTCATGGCGGGTCCTTCGGCGGGGTGGTCGGGCAGGCGAGTGGGAGGGGAGGGGGAGGGGAGGAGCGGCAGGAGGGGAGCGGGCGGAACGGCGGGAGGGGAGGGGGCTGGGTCATCGGGTGGTGCGGTGCCGGGCGGCGGGGTGGCGGGGTCGTTCGGTCACAGCAGCCGGCCGGCGCCGGCGGGCGGCGCCGGGGCGGACGCCGTCGCCTGGAGCGGCCGGGCGTACAGCACGCCCAGGACGGCGGCGCCGGCCGCCACGGCGAGCACGTCGGCGCCGCGCCGCTGGGCGATCAGCAGGTCGGCGTCCCGGTGCAGGTGCGAGCGGAGCGCGAACTCGGCCCGGACCACGTCCAGGTAGACCGGATCGAGCACCGCGAAGGTCTCGGTGAGCACCAGCAGGTCCGGGTTGACCACGTCCGCCAGCAGGGCGAGGGCCCGGCCGACGATCGCGGCCCGGCGGCGGACCAGGCGGTCGGCCCGCTCGTCCCCGGCCTGCACGGCGGCGATCAGCTCGGCCCGGTCGGGCCGGGAGGTGATCCCGTCCGCGGCCGCCGCCTCGAAGAGCGTGGTGTCCGAGGCGGCGGCCGCCAGACAGCCGGTCCGGCCGCAGTGGCAGAGCGTGTCGTCGCCCGGCACCGGCAGGTGGGCGACGTCGCCGGTGGCCGAGGCGGGGCCCAGGTGCACCACGCCGGCCACCGCGAGCGCCGCGTCCACCACGTGCCCGACGAAGAGGTGCACCATGGAGCGGCGGGCGGCCGGGTGCCCGAAGAGGATCTCCGCCTGGGTGAGCGCCCTGGCGTGGTTGTCCACCCGCACCGGCAGCCCGGAGGCCCGGGAGAGCAGCTCGCCGAGCGGCATGTCCCGCCACTGGAGAGGATCATGACGAACAGTCATGCCACGGTCCGGATCGACCGTGCCACCGGTGACGGCGCCGAGCCCGACCACCGTTCGGCCGCCCGGCACCTTGGCGAGCAGCCGGGGCAGCCGCTCCAGCAGCGGCTTGAGCACGGCGTGCCCCGTCCGGCCCCGGTTGCTCAACTCCTGCCGGTGGAGCACGTTTCCGCGCAGGTCCAGCAGGGAGAAGGTGGTGTACGGCACCCCGATGTGCAGCCCCGCCACCGCCAGCCGCCCGGTGTCGACGTCCACCGGCAGTTGCGGCCGCCCGACCGTGCCCGCCCTGCCGCCGGTCAACTCGGGCCGCTCGCAGAGCAGTCCGATCCGGGTGAGGTCCACCACCTGCCGGGACACCGCGGAGGCGCTCAGCCCGGTGAGTGCGGCGACCCGGCTGCGGGCGATCGGCCCGCGGTCGAGCACCGTCCGCAGCACGGTGGCGGCGTTGACGTCCCGCCGGTCGTCGCCGATGCGGCGCTCGTCACCGGTCCGGCGCTCGTCCGCGGGGCGGAGGGCGGGGTGCGTGAGCGCGCGGGACATCGCGGGTGCCTTTCGGGCTGCGGGGCTGCGGGGCTGTAGGGCTGCGGGTCGCGGGGCTGCGGGCAGTGGCCCGGGCCCGGGGGACGGCGGGCGGCCCGGGCCCGGGCCGGTCGGTTCACGCCGGGAGGGATGCCTCCAGCTCCTCGGCCGGGACGAGACCGGCCACCTTGGGCGGCTCGGTCGGCTCCAGCAGGCGGCTCGGGGTCCCGTCCACGCCCACCGGAAGGTCACCGTCGAGGGTGATCCGGCGGACCAGGCGCGGCTCGTCGCCGTAGTCGTTGACGGCGTAGTGCTGGGTGGCGCGGTTGTCCCAGACCGCCACGTCGCCGACCTGCCACTCCCAGCGCACGGTGTTCTCCAGCCGCTCGACGTACCGCTGGAAGAGGTCGATCAGGGCGCGGCTGTCGGCCCCCGACACGCCCAGGATGCGCTGCGCGAACGCGCCGAGCAGCAGCGTCTTCTCGCCGGTCACCGGGTGGACGCGGACCAGCGGGTGCTCGGTCTTGAACGCGGTCGAGACGAACACCTGGCGGAACAGCTTGGCGATCTCCGCGTTGTCGGCCAGCTCGGGCCGCAGGGCCAGGCTCGCCGCGTAGTCGTAGTCGTTGGTGTGAACCGCCCGCAGGCTCTCCGCCAGCACCTTCAGCGGCTGCGGCAGGTCCTGGTAGGCGGCGACGGTGTTGGCCCAGACGGTGGAGCCGCCGGCCGGCGGGAGCTCCAGCAAGCGGAGGATCGAGGCCTTCGGGTAGGACGGGACGAAGGTGACGTCGGTGTGCCAGTTGTTGGCGCGCACACCCTTGGTGGCGTCCAGCTCGAAGATGTACCGGCCGTCCGCGCTCGGCACCGTCGGGTGGCCGACCGGCTGGCCCAACAGGCGGGCGAACGCCTCGTGTTCGGCGTCGTCCAGGTGGTTCTGGCCGCGGAAGAACAGCACCTTGTGCTCGTACAGCGCGGCCTCGACGGCGGCGACGGTCTCGGCGGGCAGGTCGCCGCCGAGCCGGACGTCGTGCACGATCGCGCCGATCCGGCCGGCGGCCGGGGTGATGCGGAGCTCGGTGAGGGCGGTGGTCATGGCGGAACCTCGGCTTTCGCGGGGAGGGGGAAGGGACGGTGAAGGAACGAACGGGGAGGGAGAGGCCGGCCGGCCGTGCCGGTGTGGGGCAGGCCGGGCGTGTGGCAGGACCGGCCGGCGCGGCGCGGTGCGGACCGGATACGGAACGCGCGGCGCGGGGCGGTGTGGCAGGGGGAGGGGGTGCGGGGAGGTACGGCGCAGGGCGGCGCGGCGCATGCAGGTGCAGCGCGGTGCTGTGCGGTGCCGTGCAGGGAGTGCCGGTGGTGCCGGTTGCGCCGGGTGTGCGGCCGCGGCGGACGGGTGTCCGACGGGTGCACGGTCGGTGGGCGCCTTGCCCGGTGGCGGGCGCCGGGCTCTACCGGATCAGCGGTACGGGCTCAGCACGGACACGGGCGGGAGCGGGCGTTCAGCGACAACAGCGGCTGCGGCCGTGGCCGCGGCAGGGGCGGGGACAGGCAGGGCACGGGACCCCGAGTACGTCGGTCATCGGCCCTCCTTCCGGCGTGCTGCGAGTGGGCTCGGCGCTCATCGTGCTGAACGGCGAGGCCTGCTGTCAATCGCCGTTCTGCCTGCTGGCCAGCAGAGTTGCGGTGGTGTTGCGTCCCGTTGCGGCCGGTGTCCGAGCGATGGCGGGCGTGCGTCACGAGGGCATTCGACCTTGTTGCGGGCCTGCCGGAGTTATTAACTCTCGGAGCGGAAGAAACGCCGACGGGCCTCCGCAGGCGTCCCGCACCGCTCGCGGGTGCTGTTCGGTGCCGCCGCGCAGTCCTGCGGGCCCCGCCCTGCCGGTCCCGTCCGGTCCGGCAGCGCGGCCGAAGTGGCGCGCGCGGTGGCCTTCCCGGCGGGCGACGACGCCTCGTTCGCCCACGACGCCTGCCCGGCCGGTGGACGGTGGCACGGCCGCGATGCTGCCCGAGGCGCTGCGGCGGTGACGGCACTGCCGGTTCGCGGCCGGCCCCACTAACGTCCCGGGTACCGGCTCAGAGGCCGGCCCCCGCTGCCCGAGTGAAGAAGAGGACCCCGCCTTGCGAGCCGAACCCGTCGCCGACACCCCGCACCTCGCCCTCGGAGAGGGCCCGGTCTGGGACACCGCCGCCCGCCGACTGCACTGGATCGGCATCCCCGACCGCCGCGTGCTCACCCTCGACCCGTCGGACGGCCGGGTCACCGTGACCGAACTCGACGTCGTGCCGGGCGCGTTGATGACCGGTCCGGACGGCCCACCGGTGCTGGCCACCGAGCGCGGTTTCGAGCTGCTGGACTTCGCCACCGGCCGGACGGAGTTGCTGGCCCCGGTGGAGGCCGACCGGCCGGACCGCCGGATGAACGACGGTGGCCGTGACCCGTACGGCCGCCCCGTCGCCGGGACGATGCTGCGGTCCGAACCCTGGGAGCCCGGTCCGCTGTACCGGCTGGAGCGCGACGGCACCGTCCGGCCGGTACTGGACGGGCTGTCCGTGCCGAACGGCATTGCCTGGCCCGAGCCGGACCGGCTCTGGCACATCGACTCCCCGACCCGGCGGATCGACCTCTACGAGTACCCCGAGCACGGTCCGGTGGGCCGCCGGATCCGCTCGCTGGACGTCTCCCACCTGCCCGGCCTGCCCGACGGCATGTGCCTCGACGCGGACGGGAACCTCTGGGTGGCGTTCTGGGGCGGCGCCGCCGTGCACTGCCTCTCGACGGACGGTGCGGTGCTCGCCACGGTGGAGCTCCCCGTTCCGCGCGCGACGAGCTGCGCGTTCGGCGGCCCTGATCTGCGCACGCTCTGGATCACCACCGCCCGCACGCCCGAACACCCGCTCTCGGGCGCGCTGTTCGCCTGTCGGCCGGCCGGCGCCACGGGGGCGGTGGGAGGCGGGACGGGGATCGGTCCGGGATTGGACTGACGTTCGGAGGGGGATGGTTGAGCGATGAGACGGTACTGGGCGAGCTGGTTCGAGCAGGTGCTGCCGGGGTTGTCCGCGCTAGCGTGCGGCTGGGGCCTCGGCCCGTGTCCGCCGTCCCCGCCCGCCGGGGCGGGGATGTTCGCCGAGCCCGGGCGGCTCCACCGGCCCGGGCTGTCCTCGGCGCTGCCCGGTCGGCCGTCCGCCGGGTCGGGCCCGCCGGCGGCCCACCCGGAGTGCGCTGCCGGGCACGTCCCGCCGAGCGAGGCCGAGCGGGCGCTCTGGGCGCAGCTCGCCGACATCGCCGGGTAGGGCGCGGCTCGGGTCGCCCGCCGGCCGGGGCGCCGGTCGGCGGGTCACCGGCCGGGGGGCACCGCCGGCCGACGGGTCACCGACCGACGGGTCACCGTCCGGCAGGCGGCAGGCGGCAGGCGGCAGGCGGCAGGCGGCTGGCCGGTGGCCCGATGGGGCGTCACGTCCCGAGCAGTCGGGCGAAGTCGAGCCCCAGGCTGCCGAGTACGGGCAGCGCGCCGAGGTCGGTGACCCCGCCGACCGGGATGCTGTAGCCCTGGTTCACCTCGCGTGGGGCGGCGGCGGCCGGGGTGGTCCCGGCCGCCGCCGCGGTGCCGAGGGCGGCCGCGCCGACGAGCGCGGCGGTGAGGGTGCGGGTGAGGGCGGTGCGAAGCGCGGGGTGCACGAGGTCTCCTGGGGTGCGGGTCGTGCCCTGACAACGCGCCGCGGATCCTGCGGTCACGTATAGTCCCGCCTTCGGCCGCTTTCGTAAAGCATCCTCACTGGTGTTCATGACAACACATCAAAGGTCTGGACCGGCTTGGGTGGACCGGCATAGCGTCCTGGCACTGGCAAGCCCAGCAGGGGCCGACTCCGCTGCGCCGGGGCCGATCCGGCTCGCCGGCGGAGTCCTCCCTGTGCCGACGTGCGCCGATGCGCGCCGAATCCGGAGGGGAACCATGCGACTCGTCAAGAACTCCACCAGCCTCACCAGCCTCAAGCGCTCCAGGAGCGCCAGGATCCTGGCCGGCGCCCCGCTCGCCGCGGCCGCGCTCCTCGCGCTCACCGCGGGGACGGCGAGCGCCGCGATCCCGATCAACAAGCCGATGACCGGCAAGGCCACGTACTACAACGACGCCGGGTTCGGCGCCTGCGGCACCCAGATCAACGCCGCCACCCAGATGCTGGTGGCCGTCCCGCACAGCTGGTGGACCACCGCCAACCCCAACAACGACCCGCTCTGCAAGGGCATCTCGGTCAAGGTGACGTACAACGGCAAGACCGTCACCGTGCCGGTCCGGGACAAGTGTCCCTCCTGCGACTCGACGCACATCGACCTCAGCCAGCCCGCGTTCGCCCGGCTGGCCCCGCTCGGCCAGGGCGTGATCAACGGCCTCACCTGGCAGTTCGTCAAGGCCGGGGTCGCGGGCGAGACCATTCCGCTCTCCGCGCCCGTCGAGGCCTCGACGATCGGCTAGCCCGGACAGGGCCCGGCGCACCCGGGCACCGGGGAGTGCGTCACGGTGGACGAGGAGGCGGGCGGCGGGCAGGCGCACCACGCCCGCCGCCCGCCGCCCGCCGTCCGCCGCGCCGATCCGTCGAGCACCCCCGGCCGGGCCTGACACTGTGCAGGGGCGGGCCGCCGGATCCTGGCAGCGTGCCGGTGGCCCGGGCGGAGGGCCCGGCGTAGCGTCCGGGGAGATCACCGAGCGAAGGCAGGTTTCCCGTGACGCGCAACGGCGAAGACACCCCGGCCGTGAACGGCGGAGTGTCGTTCTGGTACGCGGCGGACGGGCTGCCCGAGCCCCGGCCGGCGCTCCCGGGCGACGCCGACGTCGACGTCTGCATCGTCGGCGGCGGCTACACCGGGCTCTGGACGGCGTACTACCTGAAGAAGGCCGACCCCGGGCTGCGGATCACCCTGCTGGAGCGCCGGTTCTGCGGGTACGGCGCCTCCGGGCGCAACGGCGGCTGGCTGTACAACGGATTCGCCGGGCGCTCCGCCTTCGCCCGCCGCTACGGGCCGGGCCCGGCCGCCGCGATGCAGCGGACGATGGACCTGGCGGTCGGCGAGGTGGCCGACACCGCCGCCGCCGAGGGCATCGAGGCCGACATCGTCCGCGGCGGGGTCGTGGAGGTCGCGCGGACGCCCGCCCAGCTCGTCCGGCTGCAGGCCTTCGCGCGGACCGAGGCGGCGTACGGCCCCGACCGCATCCAGCTGCTCACGGCCGCCGAGACCACCGAGCGGATCCGGATCGCCGGCGCCCTCGGCGGCACCTGGACGCCGTACGGCGCGCGGATCCAGCCCGCCGGCCTGGCCCGCGGCCTGGCCCGGGTCGTCACGGACCTCGGCGTCCGGATCCACGAACAGACCGAGGTCACCGCCCTCCACCCCGCCGGGCCGGGCCGCCGCGCCCGCGCCGTCACCCCGCACGGCACCGTCACGGCCGAGCACGTGCTGCGCGCCACCGAGGGCTTCACCGCCGGGCTGAGCGGCGAGCGGCGCACCTGGCTGCCGATGAACTCCGCGATGATCGCCACCGAACCGCTGCCGGAGTCCTTCTGGCAGCAGGCCGGCTGGGCGGGCCGCGAGGTGCTCGGCGACTTCGCCCACGCCTACATGTACGCGCAGCGCACCGCCGACGACCGGATCGCCCTCGGCGGGCGCGGCGTCCCCTACCGCTACGGCTCGCGCACCGACTCCGACGGCACCACCCAGCCGGCCACCGTCCGCCAGCTCCGCGCGATCCTGGACAGCTTCTTCCCCGCCGCCGCGGAGGCCCGGATCGACCACGCCTGGGCCGGCGTGCTGGGCGTCCCCCGCGACTGGTGCGCCACCGTCGAGCTCGACCGCGCCACCGGCCTCGGCTGGGCGGGCGGCTACGTCGGCAGCGGCGTCACCACCGCCAACCTCGCCGGCCGCACCCTGCGCGACCTCGTCCTCGGCCGGGACACCGAACTCACCCGGCTGCCCTGGGTCGGCCACACCGTCCGCCGCTGGGAGCCCGAACCGCTGCGCTGGCTCGGTGTGCACGCGCTCTACGCCGCCTACCACGCCGCCGACCACCAGGAATCCGCCGGCCGCCCGACCACCTCCCCGATCGCCCGCCTCGCGGACCTCGTCTCGGGGCGGTCCTAGAAGAGAGGGGCAGCGGAGCCGCCAGCCTCCCAGCCCCCCGCTCACACAGCCGCTCACGTGTTGGCCGGGTCGCTCAGCCGGTCGGGGTCCACACCTTCGCGTCGGAGACGCCGGTGACGGTCACCGGCTCGGAGGTCGCGTCCGGGTGGTCCGCGGATCTGTCGAGCGTCAACCTGATGCCGTGCACGAAGTACTCGGCCCCGCGACGACCGCCTTCTGTCCGGTTTGGGGAGTCAAGGGTTGGTAGGGCCCCGTCCGTAGCGTTCTGGCAGGCTCCTTGCATGGCGATGATCCCTCCTGCCGATGCCGCAGACTTCACCTTCGCGCTGAGCGACGCACTCGATGTCCCGGTTCGCGTGCTATCCGACGGAAATCTGTCGAAATGGGACCGTAGGAAGGCGCCCAAGGCCGTGCAGCCGTGGCCGACTGCTGACGTGCTGCCGGTGGACGGCGAGTACCTGGCGACGACCACCTGGCGTCAGCTCGTGACTGCGGCGGCCGGCGCCGGGCGCGACCTGGCGCCCTGGCTGCGCAAGACGCCGGCCTTCGCCGTCAACGAACTCATCGCCCGCGTCGCCCCGCTGCAGGCGTACCTGTCGCTCAAGGACGTCCCGGCGCCCTTGGCAGCGGCGGGGCGTCGTCTGTTCGTGAACGCCGTCTACCGCCACGGCACGGAGCGCAGCGCCCACGCCGCCTTCGGTTACCACCTCGGCATGACGATGGCCCAGTGGTTGACCGTTGGCATGGCCGGGCTGCCGGCCACCGTGCACCTGGAGGCGTGCGGGATCCCCGCGCTGACGGACCCGGCGAAGAAGCTCCCCGACCTCTACGGCAACCATGTGGCCGAGGGGCTGCCGTGGCTGATCGAGGCCAAGGCACGCAAGTCACTGGGCGCGGCCGGCATGCGCAGCGGGCAGGAGCAGCTGAATCAGGCGAGTGCGGAGATCGCCGTGCCGCACCGGCAGGTGCTCTGCGGAACGGTCCTGCCGGAGCCCGGCCGATGGGAGGACGACCATCTGGTGATGATGGTGCACACCGCTCTCGCCGGCCCCTCCCCGGGCGGCGGCGTCCACTCCCTGCCGGACCCCCCGAGCGGTCCGGGCGTGCCCCCGCTGGACGAGTCCCCCGACGAACTGCTGAGCGTCGCGCGGGACCAGTTGCTCGTGTTCCGGGCGCTGGCGTTCGGTGCGGTGCAGGATCTGCGGATCGTGCCGCTGGCGGAAACGGGGACGGAACCGGCCGGGCGGCCTGGACGAGTGGGCAGGACGAGGCCGCTGGAGCGGGACGCCGGTACGCGTGAGCTGCGCGGCCTGCTGCTGGACGAAGGAGTGCCCTACGAGTGGATCCGGCAGGAACGGGGCCCGGCTGTTCGGGAGTTCGTGGTGGGACGCATCCCTGGCATCGGTGTCCACCTGGGTCTGTCGCGTGGCCTGTACGCAGCCTGCGCCCGCCTGCACCAGGTCCAGGCGGACATCCCCGGGGAGGAGCCTCTGTTCTCGGCGGACCCGTTCCTCTCGCGGCGCGGGGAGGACGAGGTACGCGAGGAGATGAGCCGCGAGGCGCGGCGCACCTACTACGAGCGCGAGGACGAAAGGCTGGCGGCGGCCAGGCGGGAGATGGCCCGCGCGTATGCGACCCAGGAGGTTCCGACCGGGCTCCTGCGCGGCGCTCGCCTGGCGGTGGAGCGGCCCGAAGCCGGCGGGCTGCTGGAAGCAAGGACGGCCGAGACGTACGTGGCCGTCGAGCCCGCCGACCCGATCCTGTCGGGACGCCGTTGACCCCACCTGTTGCGCAGCCGGCGGGGGCAGCGTCATGCGGTTCGTGATCAGCGGGAATCGGGATGGCGACGAGCCGGACCGGCGGCCACCGGGCCGGCCCGCGGTGATCCCGCCGCCAGTGCTCCTCGTGCCGATGGTCCCACCGTCGCGCACGTGCGTCCACGTACCTGACTGGTCGTCAAAGTTCCTGGTTTCCCTGCGAACTTGTCCGAAATCCCTTTAGGCTCCCCTTACCAATGGCGGCTTTCCGCCACGCGCGAAGTCCTCGCGGGTCGGGGCGGCAGGCCCAACTGCACAATGAGAGCAGGGATGACAACCACACGTGAACAGGATTCCGGTGCCGCGCGCGGCCCGGAGCGGCGGCGGCCGGGTGTGCTCGGCCGCCGTACCGTGGGTGGCGCCGCGGCGTTGCTCCTCGGGATCGGGGCATGCTCGCTGCTGGCCGCCCCGGCCGCGTTCCCGCAGGCGGCCGACGGGACGGTGACGGTCCGCGTGGTGCGGGCCGTGGACACCACCGGGGTGTGGACGCCCGCGCTGGAGCCCGGGATGGCCGGCGTGAAGGTGACCCTCACCGACGACGCGGGCGCCGGCGTCGAGGGCACCACGGCGGCGGACGGCACGGTGACGCTGGTGCCGGGCAACGGGCTCACCGGCGGCAAGTACCGCGTCCAGGTGGTGAATCCGAAGCCGGGCAAGCTCTACCCGGCCTTCGCCTCCCGCCAGGGTCTGGACGGCGCGCCCAACCAGCTCAGCAGCAACGAGGAGTTCGTCGACCTCTCCGGAGGCAAGAACGCGGCGCTCACCACCGGACTGTGGAGCCCCGGCGACTACTGCCAGAAGAACGCCACCCTGGTGACCACCTGTCAGCCCGCGACGCGCGAGGGCGGGACGCAGCGCACGCTGGTCTCCTTCCCGTACAGCGCGCGCGGCCAGGACGGCGTGGACGCGAACGCCACGAACATCGCCACCAACGCCGAGACCGGCACGCTGTTCGGCATCGCGTGGAGCCGGGCCGACCGGCGGGTGTTCTCCTCGGCCGTCGCCAAGCGCACCACGGACTACGGCCCCGGCGGCGCGGGCGGGATCTACGTGACCGACGTCGGGACGAAGCGGACCACGCTGTTCGCCACCGTCCCGGACACCGGCACGACCGTCCACGGCGGCGGCACCGACGACGCGTTCCTCGCGGTGCCGGGCAAGGAGAGCCTCGGCGGCATCAAGGTCACCGACGACGGCAAGGACCTCTTCGTCGTCAATCTCCACGACCGCAAGCTCTACCGCTACGACGCCACCGCGCCCACGGCCGCCGCGCCGAAGGCCGTCTACCCCGTCCCGGACCCGGGCTGCCCGGCGGCCGGGGACTGGCGCCCGTTCGGCCTCGGCCTCCAGGACGGCACCGGCTACCTCGGCGGCGTCTGTTCGGGCGAGTCGACCGGCAAGGCCTCCGACCTGCACGCCGTGGTGCTGCCGTTCGACCTGGCCACCGGCGCCTTCGCGGCGCCGGTCCTGAACCAGCCGCTGGACTACCCGCGCCAGACGACCGTCGGAGGGGGCCCCTGCGACGGGGCGGCCTGGTTCCCGTGGACCAACACGTGGCCGACCTCGCAGAACGGCAACGCGTGCGGCAACGCCACCATCGCCCAGCCCGAACCGGAGCTCGGCGAGATCGCGTTCGAGACCGACGGGTCGATGCTGCTCGCCTTCCGCGACCGCTTCGCCGACCGCGGGCCGTCCGGTGTCCCCTACTCCTCCGTCATGTCGGGCGGTGACCTCAACAAGGCCTGCCCGGCGAACGGCACCTACGTGATGGACACCAACGGCGGTTGCGGACTCTCCCCCCGGGGCACCCGCTTCTTCGACACCACCTGGGGTGGTCACCGCAACACGGCGTTCGCGGGCATGGCCGACTCCAAGGTCGAGAACACCATCGCGACCTCCGCCTTCGACCCCAACCACACCGCGCTCGGCTACGGCACGTCGTTCCTCCAGCGGAACGGCGCGCAGGACCCGAAGTTCGGCTTCCGGCTCACCCCGCCGGGCGAGGTCGCCCCGTTCGGCAAGGGCGCCTCGATGGGCGACCTCGAGGTGCTCTGCGACCAGGCCCCGCTCCAGATCGGCAACCGGGTCTGGTACGACCCCGAGCGCAGCGGCATCCAGCGTCCGGGCCAGCGCCCCGTACCGGGGGCGACCGTCGACCTGTACGACGAGGCGGGGAAGCTCGTCGGCACCACCAGGACCACCGCGCGCGGTGAGTACTACTTCGACGACTCCAACGTCACCGGCGGCCTCAAGCCGCGCACGAAGTACACCGTCCGCCTCGACAACCCCGCCGACTACGCCAAGGGCGGCCCGCTGTACCAGTGGGTGCCGACCGCCGCGGACGTCGGCGACAACGCCTTCATCGACTCCAAGGGTGTCGTCCCGGCGGGCGGGCAGTACGCCGAACGGGCGCTGACCACGGGTGGACCGGGCGAGAACGACCACACCTACGACTTCGGGTTCCGGCAGCAGGAGGGCGCGCTGCGCCTGGTCAAGCACGACCAGGACGGCAAGCCGCTGGCGGGCGCGAAGTTCCGGCTCTGGAAGGAGACCAACGGCACCGACGGGCTGCAGAGCACCGGGGACAAGGCCGACACGGCGGTCGGCGACCCCTGCACCACCGGGGCCGACGGTCTCTGCACGGGCAGCGGTGCGCCGGGGACGTACTACTGGCAGGAGGTGAGCCCGCCCGAGGGCTACTCCGCGCCGGAGAGCACGGTGTTCGGGCCGCTGGTGCTGAACGCCGAGAATCTCGCCACCGGAGTCGAGGTGACGGCCGTCAACCGGCTGATCCCGACGCCGACGCCCACCCCGACGGCGACGCCCACCGAGACGCCGGCCCCGACGCCGACGCCGACGCAGGCTCCGACGCAGACGCAGGCCCCGACGCTGCCGTCCCCGGCGGTGACGCCGCCCGCGCCGCGGCCCGCCCCCGGATCGCACCTGGCCAGCACCGGTGCGAACGAGGGAATCCCGGTGATGCTGGCCGGTGCGGGAACGCTGGCCGGCCTCGGCGCGGTGTTCGTGCTGCTGGCGCGCCGGCGCCGGGCCCAGCAGCGGTAGCCGGTGATCCACTTCCGGTAGCCCACCCCCGCCCGGGCCCGCACCGGCCCGGGCGGGTACCGCCGCCGAGGCGCCGGTACTGATCGGGCGGGTCCGCGGACCTCAAGTCTGCGGACCCGCCCGTGTGGTGTGATCGACCGGCCGACAACCGATCGATGCCCGACAACCGACTGGTCGACCGGCCGACGCCCTACCGACCGACGCCCTACTGACCGACCGACGAGAGAAGGCACACGCATGGCCCGGAAGACGAAGGCCGACACCCCCCGGCCGCGTCGTCGGACCGTCTGGCTCGGGAGCCTGGTCGCCCTCGCGGTGTGCGCCACCGCGGGCGGCCTGGTCGCCTACCGCACCGCCGCCGACGAGCCGGGCGAGCGGGCGGTGACCGTCGACGAGGCCTCCCGGCTGGCCCTGTCGCGGCTGAACCTCTTCGAGGCCAGTCCGGTCGCGGTGACGCTCACCGCGGCGGAGGGCGGGGGCGTCGACGTCCGGGTCGAGGGCGTCGTGGACTACCGCACCCGCCGCGGCACCGGCCGCTACCGGGTCACCGGGGCGAACGGCCCGCTCGACCACGGCCTGGTGGTCTGGGACGCCGGCGGCCTCGGGCTCGCCCCCGAACCGGCCGGCGCCGACGGCCCGGCCTGGCAGCAGGCCGAGCGCGTCCCCCGGCAGGGCTGGTCCCCGCGCGCCTACACCGCGGACCCGCTGGACGCCGGGCTCCAGCTGATCGTCCAGCTCGGCGCCGACCGGCCCGACAACCCGCTGCTGCTGGCCCAGTCCGGCGCGCGGTGGCTCGGCCGCGACCGCCTCGACGGCCGCGGTCACGACCGGTTCGCCGGTCCGCGCGCCCAGGGTGCGGCGCCCGACGGCGAGCGGTCGCCGCTGACCTACTGGGTCGACGACGACGGCGGGCTGCGGCGGGTGACGATGCGGATGCCGGGTCTGGGCACCCCGGCCACGGTCGAGTTCGCCGGGCGTGACGACACCGCCAAGCTCCCCGAGGCCCCCTGGCTCACCGGCTGAAGCCGGCTCGCCGTCGGTCCGCCACCCGTCACCCGCCGTAAGCCGCCGGCCGTCCCGCGCGTCCGTCACCCCGCCGGCTGCGGCGGCAACGCGGCGGGGTCCGTCGGGAGCGGGTAAGCGCCCGGGTCCACCGCCCCCGGCAGGCCGGTCGCCGGGCGGCCGGGCGCCGCCGGGTCGGGCAGCGACGGCTGCGCGGGCGGCGCGGGCACCTTGCTGAACGGAACGCCCGGCGGCGCCTGGACCGGCGCCGGCCGGCCGGCGGACAGCGGCCCGCGCCCCGGTCCGCCGCACGCCGCCGCGGCCTCCAGGCCCTCCGGGCTCTGCCTGACCGGCCGGTTGCCGCTGAAGCAGTTGCCGGGGTCGACGGAGGCGAGCACCAGATCGGCGCCGTTGCCGTCCACCTGGTTGCCCTCCACCCGGTTGCCGCTCGCCGGGTGGCCCGCCGGGTCGGTGACGACCACACCGGCGGCGCGATTGCCCCGGACGAGGTTGCGCTCCACCCGGTTCGCGGTGCCTCCGCCGATGCCGATCCCGATGCCGAAGCCGCCGTCCGCCTGCTCGGGCGAGTCGGCGGCGTTGTTGTCGACGACGACGTTGCCCGCGATCACCGCGCCGTGCTGCGGTGCCAGCGCCTCCAGGTCGTTGGAGTTCACCGTGACGCCCACCCGGTTGCCCGCCGCGCGGTTGCCCAGGATCGACAGCCCGTCCGAGGCGTTGGTCAGCTCGATGCCGACCGCGTTCCGCTCCACCGTGTTGCCGCGCACCAGGGTGTCGCACGGCTTGCACTGGCCGACGTAGATGCCGGAGTCGGCGTGCCCGGAGGCGTAGGACTCCTCGATCACCCCGGCCCGCGCGTCGAAGGCGTAGATGCCGTAGAGGCCGTTGTTGTACGCCGTGATCCGCGTCGCCCGGAAGCCCTCCACGGGCGGGAAGCGGGCGGTGTCCAGCGGGTCGTACGCCGAGCCGCCCGCGCCGCGCTGCTGCAACTTCTCGTCGGTGACGCCGGTGAACAGCACGCCGTTGGCGAGGTAGCCGTGGACGGTGAGGTTCTCCACCACCGAGCCGGGCCCGGTGGCGGTGATGCCGTTGGCCAGCTTCAGCCCGCCGTCGAACACCACGGCGGAGCGGTCCGTGCCGCGCACCACCACGTTCCGCCGGGTGACGCGCACACTCTCGCGGTAGGTGCCGGGGCCGATCAGCACCGTGTCGCCCTCGCGCGCGACGTCCACCGCCTTCTGGACGGTGGGGAAGTCCTCCGGCACGCGGACCACGTTCCCGGCCGGGTGCTTGGCGTCCTCCGCCGCCGGGCCGCTGGAGGAGCACCCCGCGGCCGCCAGGGCGACCGCGACGGCCCCGGCGGTCGCGACGGCCACAGCAGCCCGACGAGGTGACTGGCAATCATGAAGCTTGATTTGCATGGTACGTGTTCTATCGTCTCCAATAGGGTGCATGCCGACCGAACCGGAGAATGCGCCGTCGAACCGCTCCGCCGGGTCCGGTGTCGGGCGGCGGCGGGCGTTGCTGGCGGCCGGGGCGGTGCTCGCCGCCGGTGTCGGCGCGACGGTCGGCGAAGCGGTGGGCGGCGACCGTACCCCGGGTCGCGCCGGCGCCACCACCGGTGCGCCGCCGCCCGAGGCGCCGATCCCCTTCCACGGCGCCCGGCAGGCCGGGCTGACGGCTCCTCAGCTCCCGGCGACGAAGCTGCTCGCCTTCGACCTCCCACCGACCTCCGCCGCCACGGACCGCGAGGCCGTGCGCACCCTCCTCGCCGCCTGGACCAGCACCCTGGCCGCGGCGGCCGGACCGACGCCCGATCCGCGCCTGCGGACCGACGGTGGCGCGCCCCGGCTCACCTCGCTGGTCGGCCTCGGCCCGGCCCTCACCACCCGGCTCGCGCTCGCGCTCGCCCTCCCCGCCGGCTTCGCCGACCTCCCGCCGTTCCCCGGCGACCGTCTCGACCCGGCCCGCAGCGGCGGAGACCTGCTGCTCCAACTGTGCGCCGCCGACCACTGGACGCTCGCCGTCGTCGCCGAACTCGCCACCACGGCGGCCCGGAAGGCCGGCGCCACGCCCCGCTGGGCGCAGACCGGCTTCCTGCCCCGGACCGCACCGGGCGCCACGCCCCGCAACCTGCTCGGCTTCAAGGACGGCACCGCCAACCCCGACGAGGACGCCGCCCGCCAGTGGGTCTGGGGCCCGGCCGGGCCGCACGAGAACGCCACCGTCCTGGTCTACCGGCGGATCCGGATGGACACCGCGGCGTTCGCCGCCCTCCCCGAGGAGAAGCAGAACCTCGTCATGGGCCGCCGTGCCGGTGACGGCGCCCCGCTGACCGGCACCGCCGAGCACGATGAGCCGGACCTCTACGCCAAGCACCCCGACGGCGCCTACGTCATCCCGGCCACCGCCCACGTCCGCCTCACCGGCCCCCGACTCGACGGCGGCGCCCGGATGCTGCGCCGTGGCTACAGCTACGACGACGCCCCCGGCGACAGCGGGTTGCTGTTCTGCGCCTTCATGCGCGACCCCGGCCAGTTCACCCGCGTCCAGAACCGCCTCGCCGAGCGCGACGCGCTCAACCCCTTCGTCGAACACACCGCCTCCGCCGTCGCCTACGTCCTCCCCGGTGCCCCGGAGGGCACCACCCTCGGCGACCACCTCTGGGCCTGACCCGCCGGTCCGCTCTCCGCCGGTCCGGTGCCTCCGCGGGCCGTCAGGGGGCGGGCGTTCCGATGCTGCGCACCCAGACCAGGAGGGGCGGGAGGTCGGCCTCGGGTTCGGGGCTGCCGTCCGGGGCCGGCCCGACCGGGACGGCGGGCCCCGCCGGGCGGTTCGCCAGGTAGCCGGCGACGACCGGCGCGAGGTCGTCGGACGGCAGGTGCGCGCCGTCGAACGGCAGCTCCGTGCCGTCCACCGAGCCGGTGGAGCAGCGCAGCTGGTCGGCCTGTTCGTCGTGCCAGACGTAGAAGGTCGCCGCTCCGGAGTGGCCGGCGGCGTGCACGCGGGCGCGCAGGGCGTCCGCCGTCCGTTCGAAGGCGGCCACCACCTCGGGGACGGACAGCGACCGCCGGTCCGCGTCCTCGGTGCTCAGCCACCAGGTGTTGGTCTCGACCTCCTGGTACCGGTCGGTGGGCTCCAGCAGCAGGGGTTCGTCGGCGATCTCCGCGATGTACGTCAGCAGCACCGGGGCAGTCTCACCGACGGGGCGGGCCGGTGTCGAACCGGTCCGGCGACGGCGTCGGCCGTCCGGGCGCATCCGCTGGCCGCGCGGCCGGCCGCCCCGCACGGTGGAGCCCGGACGGTGGAGCCCGGGTCGTGGAGCCCGGGCGGGACGACGGAGGGACGGGTGCATGCGCGCGCTGCGGGCGGCGGTGGTGCCGGTGCTGGTGGCACTCGGGCTCGGGGTGCCGGCCGGCCCGGCCGGTGCGGCCGGGGTGGTGCGGCCGGGCTGGGCGGTCGTGGTGGTGGACCAGGGCTCCCGGAGCGTCCTCGTCCTGCAGAGTGCCGCGGAACTGATGGCCTACCGGGGGCCCGGCCGGCTGCCCGTGGTGTGGTCCTGGAGCGCCGACCGGGCGCCGGACCTCGCCGACCTCTCCCCGGCGCACAGCTGGTCGCAGCCGGACGAGGCGAAGAGCCGGACCAGGGCCGGCCGCCGGTACCTGCTCACCACCGCCTCCGGCGGGCTGGTGGCCGCCGTCGACACCGCGACCGGCCGCACCGCCTGGGCGGCGGACGTCGGCGGCGCGGCCAACCCGCACAGCGCCGAGCTGCTCCCCGACGGCAACGTGGCCGTGGTGGCCAGCACCGGCGGGTGGGTCCGGGTCTACGCCGCCTCGCAGGGGCCGCGGGCCACCGCCCACGCCGAGTACCGGCTGCCCGGGGCGCACGGCGTGCACCGGGACGGGCGCACCGGGCTGCTCTGGGCGGTCGGCGACGACACGCTCACGGCCCTGCGGGTGTCCGGCACGCCGGCGGTGCCCGTCCTCACCGCCGTCCGGTCGCTGCCGCTGCCGGAGCCGGGCGGGCACGACCTCGCGCCGGTGCTGGCCGCGCCCGGCCGGTTCTGGGTGAGCACCGCCGCGCACCTGTGGCAGGTCGACCCGGAGGGTGGCGGCTTCACCCGGGTGCGGCTCGGCACCGGCGCCGACGAGCAGGACCTGAAGAGCGTCGGTGACGAGCCGGGCACCGGGCGGCTGCTCACCGTGGCCCCCGACCACGCCGGCCCCTGCACCTGGTGCACGTCCGTGCTGACGCTCCACGGGCCCGACGGCGTGCGCGCGTTGCGCGGCACACAGCTGTACAAGGCCCGGTGGTGGACGAGTTGGGGCGGCGGCTGACCGGAGGGCCCGCCCCGGCGGGTCGCCCCGTCGGATCGCCACGGCGGCCCCGTCCGGCGGCCGCGGAGGCGCATCCGGCTGATGCGGCAGATTTTATACTCCGGCAAACTACTCCAATGGTGGGCAGTTTCCCCCGAGGATCCGTAAACCTGCGATGACGTGGCCGGGCTGGGATAGCGTCCGTTGCGCCGGGGGGTACGCGATCCGCGACTGAGCCGCTCCGGCGTATTCGAACGCATCCGACAAAAGTCGTATTCCTTTCGGAGGAAAACCATGCGTAATTGCCTTTCGGAAATCCGCTCGGGCGACGTGGACGAGCTGCGCCTCGCCGTGGACTCGCTCGCGGCGTTCCCGGCCCGCGGCGGCGCCGAGGGGGCCGACGTCCCCGAGCGCCTGGCGGCGGTGGCCGAGCTGTGCCGCGCCGTCGACGGGGTGCTCGACAGCCTGGTCGTCCAGGCCGCGGCCGAGGCCGCCGAGGAGGGCTGGACCGCCGCCCGGATGGCCACCGAACACGCCGTCTACTACGCCCGTTTGCAGCGGGCGCTGCTGCCCGCCGCGGCCGCCGGCCAGGGCGACGCCGGGCTGAAGAAGCAGTGAGCGCGCCGAACCCCAACGCGCACGTCCTGACCTGCCCCACCCGGTGGAGTGACGTCGACGAGAACGGACACATCAACAACGTCCGGCTGGTCTCGTACGTCCAGGAGGGGATCTACGACCTCTTCCGCCACCACGCGGTCGCCGTCCGGGAATCCCTTTTCCCGTCCGGATTCATCATCGCCCGGCACGAGATCGATTACCTGGAGCAGCTCCACCACCGGCCCGAGCCATTGCTCGTACGGCTGAGCGTGGAACGGCTGGGGCGGAGTTCCGCGCACGTCGAGGTGAATGTCTGCCGCGATCCGCACACCTATATGCGGGCGCGCACCGTGGTGGTCGCCCGGGACCGGGATTCCGGCCGCTCCCGCACCCTCAGCCCGTCCGAGCGACGGTTTCTCGAAGCGTTCGCGCCGGGCACGGCCCCGGCCGGGCAGCTGTCCCCGGCACCGTCCCAGCGGCTGCCGGTGAAGGTCCCGCGCGGCACCGGTCCGGCCGTCCCGGCCCACCGTACGCGCAGACGCTTCCGCACCGCGGCGCGCTGACGGCGGCGCCGATGCCGGCACCGACGACGCTGGCGGCATCGGCCACATGCACAGGAGTGACAACACCAGGATCAGTGGTGCCGGCGGCGGCAACGGAGCCGACCGCCGCGCCGCACTGACACCGGGGCTCCGCCCGGGACGCACCATCGGAGCGGCGCCCGGGCGTTCCCGCCGGGCCGGCGCCGCAGGTGGGCGCCGGCCCGGCGGAGCCCCGCGAGGCCCCGGCCGCCGAGCCGGCGCGGGCGGGCCCGGAAGTGGACGGGCCCGGCGCCCGGCAGGCGGGGTCAGGCGCCGGTGGTGGCGCGGAAGAGGTGGGCGGCCGGGCCGGTGAGCTGGACGGGGGTGGTGGTGGGGGGCAGGTAGGCGGAGTGGCCCGGGCCGAGGTCGAGGGTGGCGCCGTCGGCGGTGCGCAGGCGCGCCCGGCCGGCGGTGCAGAGCAGGATCTGCGGCGCGCCGGCGAGGTCGACCCGGACCGGGGTGGCGGTGGGGCGGAGCACGGAGAGCCCGAACTCGGCGGCGGGGGAGGGGTACCGGTGCTCGATCCCGCTGCGGCCGGTCACCGGTTCGGCGGTGCGGACGGGCGGTTCGCCGGTGCGGAAGGACGTCACCGCGAGCAGGCCGTCCACGTCGACGTGCTTGGCGGTCAGGCCGCAGCGCAGGACGTTGTCCGAGTTGGCCATCAGCTCCACGCCCACCCCGCGCAGGTACGCGTGCGGCACGCCGGCGTCCAGGTACAGCGCCTGGCCGGCGGTGAGCCGGACATGGTTGAGCAGCAGCGCGGCGACCAGCCCGGGATCGCCCGGGTAGTCGCGGGCGGCCCGCGCGTACGCGGCGCAGGCACCGGCGAACGGGCCGCCGCCCGCGGCGGTGCGGTGCAGCGCGTCGGTCACGGCGACGAGGTCGGCCGGGCCGGGGCGGACGTCGTCCAGGGTGTGCCGCAGCAGCGCGGGCAGGACGTCCTCGGCGGGCCGGTGCCGCAGGGCGCCGGCCCACGGGGCGAGCAGCGGGACGTCGAGTTCGTCGAGCAGCGCGGCGGTGCCGGCGGCCGGGCGGAACCCGCAGAGCGCCTCGAAATCGCCCAGGGCGCAGATCAGTTCGGGTTTGTGGTCGCGGTCCTTGAAGACCCGGTGCGGGGCGGTCGGCGGGATGCCGCGGGCCTCCTCGGCCGCCCACCCGGCCTCGGCCTGCGCGCGGGTGGGGTGGACCTGGAGGGAGAGGGCCCGGTCGGCGGCGAGCACCTTGAGGAGGAAGGGCAGCCGGGGGCCGAACCGCCCCACGGTGGCCGGTCCGAGGTAGGCCGCCGGGGCGTCGGCGATCAGGTGGTCCAGCGGCCGCGGGCCGCGCCCGTCGTCGAGCACGGACGGTGCGGACGGATGGGCGCCCATCCAGAGCTCGGCCTGCGGCGCGCCGGTCGGCGCGGTGCCGGTGAGCGCGGGGAGGGCGGTGACGGAGCCCCACGCGTAGTCGCGCACCGGGTTGGCGAGCAGCGCGAACGCCGGCACGGCGGCCGGGGGCAGAAGGGCCGGGGACGGGGGCCGGGCGGGTGCGGGCATGCGGGAGCTCCGGTGGGAGGTCAGCGGCAGAGTGCCGCGGCGCCGATCAGGCCGGCGTCGGTGCCGAGTTCGGCGCGGCGGACGTCGAGCCCGCGGATGTAGGGCAGCGCGGCGTACTGGTCCAGGTGGCGGGCGAGCGGGTCGAAGAGCACGGCGCCGGCGGCGGCGACCCCGCCGCCGATCACCACCCGGCGGAGGTCGGCCAGCGCGGCGGTGGCGGCGATGCCGGCGGCCAGCGCCCGGGCGGCCCGGTCGAAGGCGGCCAGGGCGACGGGGTGGCCGGCCTGCGCGTCGGCCGCCACCGCGCGCGCGGAGCGGTCCTCCCCGGTGGGCAGCCACCCCAGGTCGAGGGCGTGGCGGGCGATGGCCGTGCCGCTGGCGATGCCCTCCAGGCAGCCGCGCGAGCCGCACGGACAGGGCGCGCCGTCGAGGTCGACGGTGATGTGGCCGAGGTGGCCGGCGTTGCCGCTGGGGCCGGGGCGGACGGCTCCGTCGAGCACCAGGCCGGCGCCGACACCGGTGGAGACGACCAGGCAGAGCGCGTTGTCGGCGCCGCGGGCCGCGCCGCGCCAGTGTTCGGCGGCGGCCATCGCGACGCCGTCCCCGGCGAGGGCGACGCGGAGCCCGTCGACGGCCCGGTGCGCGGAGACCTCGGCGGTGAGCGGGAACGCGCGCCAGCCGGGGATGTTGACGGGGCTGACGGTGCCGTGGACGAGGTCCACCGGGCCGGCGCTGCCGATGCCGACCGCGCCGACCGCGCCCCACTCGGGGGCGGCGGCCAGGTGGTCCAGCACCCGGTGCACCACGGCGAGCACGGCGGCGCCGGACTCCTGCGCCGGGGTGGGGAGCTGGATCCGGTGGGTGAGCGCTCCGGCCGGGTCGACGAGCGCCCCGGCGATCTTCGTCCCGCCGATGTCGAGGGCGGCGAACAGCGGGGCGGCGGACGGGGGGACGGTCATGGCGGTGTGCTCCGGAGCGGTGAGGCGGCAGACGGGCAGGATCAGTCAGCAGGGTAGGCCGGGCGGGGCACGGGCCGGGCGGGGGCCCCGCCCCACCCGGCCCGGCGCGGGCCGACGCCCGCCCCGCCGTCAGCCCGCGGCGGGCGTCAGCCGCAGCGTGACCAGCTCGAACGGCCGCAGCGCGAGCGTCACGCCGTCGCCGTCCGGCACGACCTCGCCGCGCGTGCCGTCCCACGGCCGCTCCAGCAGGTCGCAGGGCACCGCGCCGGCCAGCGGGAACGAGGTGCCGAGCCGGCCCCGGGCGCGGCCGCCGTGCGCCTCGTAGACGCGGACGACCAGATCGCCGCTGCCGTCGTCGGCGAGCTTGACGGCGCTGACCACGATCGCGTCCTCGTCCAGCTCCACCAGCGGCCGCACCGCGTCCACGGAGCCGGTGACCCGCCGCTCGGGCAGGCTGATCCGGTAGCCCTCGCGGACGGCGTCGGCGATCCCGGCGCCCGGCACCAGGGCGTGCCGGAACCGGTGCAGGCCCTGGTCGGTCCGCGGGTCGGGGAAGCGCGGGGCGCGCAGCAGCGAGAACCGCACCGTCGTGGTGGTGCCGCCGTCCGACGCGCGGACCGTCCGGGTGACGTCGTGGCCGTAGGTGGAGGCGGTGACCAGGGCGACGCCCCAGCCGGGCTCGTCCAGGTGGACGAAGCGGTGGTTGCAGGCCTCGAACTTGGCGGCCTCCCAGCTGGTGTTGGTGTGGGTGGGCCGGTACAGGTGGCCGAACTGGGTCTCGGCGGCGTACCGCTCGGTGTGCACGTCGAGCGGGAAGGCCGCCTTGAGGAACTTCTCGGTCTCGTGCCAGTCCACCTCGGTGTCGATGTCCAGCCGCCGTTCCCCGGCGTGCAGGGTGAGCGTCTGGACGACGGTGGACGAGCCGAAGGAGCGGGCCACCCGGACGGCCGCGGCGTCCGGCGCGTCGAGGGAGACCGTCACCGAGTCGGCGGCGGTCAGGTCGGTCACGGTGTTGCGGTAGAACTGGTCCACGTCCCAGGCGTCCCACATGTTCGGGAAGTCGGGGTGCAGCTGGAGCAGGTTGGCCCGGGTGCCGGGGGCCACCGTCTCCCGGCCGGTGGCCAGGTCGACCACCGAGACCACCAGGCCGTCACCGTCCACCGTCACCGACAGCAGGCCGTTGGCCAGCACGAAGCCGCCCTCCGGCCGTGCGCCGACGGTGCAGCGCGGTCCGTCCGGTGCGGCGACCGCCAGGGCTCCGCCGGCCGGTACCGCGGTGCGCCGGTGCGGGGCCGCGTTGAAGGCCAGTTCACGCCCGCCCGCGGCGTCCCCGGCGAGGGCCTGCTGCGCCGCGCCGATCAGGGCGTCCAGCTCGGCGGCGAGCCCGGCGTAGGTGGCCTCCGCCTCGCGGTGCACCCAGGCGATCGACGAGCCGGGCAGGATGTCGTGGAACTGGTGCAGCAGCACCGTCTTCCAGATCCGGTCCAGCTCCTGGTACGGGTAGCGGAGCCCGGTGCGCAGCGCGGCGGTGGCGCACCACAGCTCGGCCTCGCGCAGCAGGCTCTCGCTGCGCCGGTTGCCCTGCTTGGTCCGGGCCTGGCTGGTCAGCGTGGCCCGGTGCAGTTCGAGGTACAACTCGCCGACCCAGACCGGCGGTTGCGGGTACTCGGCCTCGGCCTTCGCGAAGAACTCCGCGGGCCGCTCCCAGCGGACGGTGGCGGAGCCCTCCAAGTCCCGCAGCCGGGCGGCCTTGGCGACCATCTCGCGGGTGGTGCCGCCGCCGCCGTCGCCCCAGCCGGTCGGCGCGATCGAGTGCCGGG
The DNA here is from genome assembly GCF_045208415.1 of Kitasatospora sp. NBC_01560. Lineage (NCBI taxonomy): Bacteria > Bacillati > Actinomycetota > Actinomycetes > Kitasatosporales > Streptomycetaceae > Kitasatospora > Kitasatospora sp. NBC_01560. The sequence continues at coordinate 8,146,624 of NZ_CP109364.1, forward strand.
CGACTCCCTTGTCCTTGAAGTTGCGTGCCGCGTGGGCGATCTCGCTGCCCTTCATGGAGCAGTTGTAGGTGTCCACGGGCGGGAAGTGGGTGAAGATCCGCGTCCCGTCGATGCCCTCCCAGAGGAAGGTGTGGTGCGGGAACTTGTTGACCTGGCTCCACGAGATCTTCTGCGTCAGCAGCCACTTGGAGCCCGCGTTGCGGATCACCTGGGGCAGCCCGCCGGTGAAGCCGAAGGTGTCGGGGAGCCAGGCCTCCTCGTTCTCGATCCCGAACTCCTCCAGGAAGAACCGCTTGCCGTGCACGAACTGACGGGCCATCGCCTCCGAGGAGGGCATGTTGGTGTCGGACTCCACCCACATCCCGCCGGCCGGGACGAAGCGGCCCTCGGCGACGGCCTTCTTGACCCGCGCGTACACCTCGGGCCGGTGCTCCTTGATCCAGGCGAACTGCTGCGCCTGGGACATGGTGTAGACGAAGTCCGGCTCGTCCTCCAGCAGCGCCGTCATGTTGGCGGTGGTCCGGGCGACCTTGCGGACGGTCTCGCGCAGCGGCCAGAGCCAGGCCGAGTCGATGTGCGCGTGGCCGACGGCGCTGATCCGGTGCGCGGACGGCGCCGCGGGCGCGGCCAGCACCTCGGCGAGCTGCACGCGGGCGGCCGCGGCGGTGCCGTTGACGTCCTGGAGGTCGATCGCGTCCAGGGCCCGCTCGACGGCCCGCAGCACGTCCCAGCGACGGGCGCCGTCGACCGGCAGCTCCGCCATCAGCTCGCCGAGCACCTCCAGGTCGAGGACGAGCTGCCAGACCGTCTCGTCGAAGACGGCGAGGTCCATCCGGGCCAGCTTGTACTGCGGTTCGGCCCCGGCAGTCTCCTTGTCGCCCAACTCGGTGGGCAGGAAGGGGTGGTAGTCGAGGATGACCGGGTTGGAGGCGGCTTCGACGTGCAGCTCGACCTGCTCGCCGCCGGCCGCCGGGGCGGCGATCCGCACCCACTGGTTCTGCGGGTTGAGGCCCTTCACCGGGGTGCCGTCCGGGCGGTAGACCAGGCCCTCGCACTGGAAGCCGGGCATGTTGGCGTCGAAACCGAGGTCGATCAGCGCCTCGACCGTCCGCCCGGCCCAGGCCTCGGGCACCGTGCCGGTGACGGTGATCCAACTGGTGCCCCAGGGCGCTCCCCAGGCGTCCCCGACGGCGATCGGGGTGCGCGGCGCGGCCAGGCCCTCCGCGACCGGGACGGGCTCGCCGGGAGCCGTCCAGACCGACACCTCCAGCGGGACGGCGGCGGGGTACACCGCCGGGCGGATGCGCTCGTCCAGGACGCGCTTGAGACGGGACTCGACCAGGCTGCGGTCATCGTGCATGTCAGCGGGCTCCGTTGCGGTACTGAGAGGGTGGGCGGTGATCGTCGGCGGTGATCGTGAGGGGCGTCGGGGTGGTCGTCAGGACGGTCACCGGGGCGGGTGGTTGCCGAGGTGGGCGGTCGGCGGGGTGGTCGTCAGGGTACGTCGTACGGGTGGACCACCTCGGTGATCCCGCGCGCGGCCAGGTGGGCGGCGTCGCCCGCGCGTTCGGCCAGCACGGTGGTCGGCCGGGCGCCGTCCGCGGCCAGCCGCATGAACGCCTCGAAGACGGCGCCGCCGGGGGCGCAGACCGACCGCTTCGGCGAGGTGACCTCGTCGCCGGTGGCGACCACCACGGCGGTGGTGCGCGCAGGCGGCGGCTGCCAGCCGGCCCGTACCTCCCGGGCGGCGGCGGCGATCCGGGCACCGGCGGGCTTCACCCGGCGGCCGGTGGTCAGCAGGCCGAGGCTGTACTCCAGCTCGGGGAAGTCCGCCAGCGCGCGGTCCACGTCGTGCGAGCACCACCAGGTGACGCCCCAGAGGTCCGGGCAGTCCAGCACGGCGGCCACCGTGTCACCGGTGAAGCGGGCGGCGTCCCCGGCGGTGATGTGCGGGGCGGGCGCGCCGACCTCCTGCAGCCAGACCGGGCGGTGCGGGTCGTCCGCCCAGGCCTTGGAGAGCTCGACCAGGTAGGCGGCGTGCTGGGCGGTGGCGGTGGAGTGCGCACCGTAGCGCTGCGCGGTGCCGTTGAACACCCAGGAGTGCACGGCGGTGGCGGCGCCGATCCGGGCCGAGTGCCAGGGGGTGAACGGGTGCTCGTCGAGGTACCAGGCAGCGTCGTAGGAGGCGTGCAGGTGGAGCCCGCCGGGCGCGCCCTGCTCGCAGGCGGCGAGCATCCGGCGCAGCCAGGCGTCCACCTGCCCGGGGTCGGCCCGGTCCGGGTCGGGGTGCGGCTCGCCGGAGAACTGGTTGACCTCGTTGCCGACCGTCATGCCCAGGAAGTTGGGCCGCCCGTGCAGCGCCGCGGCGAGGGTGCGCAGGTACTCGGCCTGCCCGTCCAGCACGTCCGGGTCGGTGAAGAGGTTCCGCCGGTGCCAGGTCTGCGTCCACGAGGGCTGGAAGTCGAAGCTGGACAGGTGGCCCTGGAGGCCGTCGACGGCGACGTCCAGCCCGCGCTCGCCGGCGGCGTCGACCAGGGCGGTGAGCTGTTCGACGGCGCGCGGGCGGACCAGGGTGCGGTTCGGCTGGAAGACCGGCCAGATCGGGAAGACCCGGACGTGGTCCAGGCCGAGGCCGGCGATCGAGTCGAGGTCGGCGCGGACGGCGTCGAGGTCGAAGTCGAGCCAGTGGTGGAACCAGCCGGCGGTCGGGGTGTAGTTGACGCCGAAGCGCGGCGCGCGGGGGGCGGGGTGCTGGGCGGCGGTCATCCTCGGGGCTTCCTCGGTGGGTGCGGTGCTGACGGGGCGGCGGCTATCCCTTGACGGCTCCCTCCTCGACGCCGCGGAAGAAGAAGCGCTGGCAGACGGCGAACACCAGGACGATCGGCAGGAAGGCGATCATGGTGCCGGCGGCGATCAGCCGGGGGTTGGCGGTGAACGTGCCGTTGAGGTACTGCAGGCCGACGGTGAGGGTGTACTTCTGCGGGTCGTTGAGCACGATCAGCGGCCAGAGGAAGTCGTCCCAGGCGCCGATGAAGGTGAAGATGACGATCACGCTGAGCATGCCGCGCACGTTCGGCAGGCCGACGTGCCAGAGCCGCTGCCAGACGTTGGCGCCGTCCACCAGGGCGGCCTGGTCGAGTTCGGGCGGCACGGCGGCGAAGGCGGTCCGCATCAGCAGCACGTTGAGCATGGCGAGCGCGCCGGGCAGGGCGACGCCGGCCAACGTGTCGGCCAGGCCGAGGCCGCGCACCGTCACGTACTGGGAGACCACGGTGGCCTCGCCGGGGAGGACGAGGGTCGCCAGGAAGAGGCCGAGCAGCAGCCGGGCGCCGCGGAAGCGCAGCTTGGCGAGGGCGTAGCCGGCGAGCGTGCAGCCGACCACGTTGCCGAAGATCGCGATGGCGGCGACGATCAGCGAGTTGGCCGCGTACGTCCACACCGGGATGGTGTCGGCGACCTTGGCGTAGTTCGCGAAGGTGAGGTCCTCCGGGAAGAACCGCGGCGTGCTGGTGTAGATGTCCTCGTCGGGGCCCTTGAGCGAGGTGGAGAGCTGCCAGAGGAAGGGGCCGACGACCAGCAGCAGCACCAGGACCAGGAGCAGGTAGCGCAGTGCGAGCTGGGCGGGCGTGGCGGTGTTGAAGCTCCGGGCCCGGCGCCGGGGCGGGCCGGCTGCCCGGGCGGTGTCGGCGGGCGGCGCCGGTGCGACGGTCGGGGTCATGGTCAGGCCGCCTTCCGGTTGAGGCGCGTCAGCAGCAGCATCGGGCCGAGGGTGATGACGAACAGCAGCAGGCTGAGCGCGGAGGCGTAGCCCAGGTGACCGGTGAAGCCGCGGCTGTACATCTGGATCAGCATCACCACCGACATGTCCCGGCCGCCGGGGCCGCCGGTGCCGTTGGAGAGCACGTACAGCTCGGAGAAGACGCGCAGCGAGGAGACCGAGATCAGCACCGAGATCAGCACCATGGTGGGCCGCACCCCGGGCAGGGTGACGTGCCAGAAGCGGCGGACGGCGCTCGCACCGTCCACGGCGGCGGCCTCGTGCAGCTCGCGGCCGACGTTGGCCAGCGCCGACAGGTAGATCACCATGTAGTAGCCGAGGCCCTTCCAGGTGGTCAGGGCGATGGCGCTGAGCAGCAGCAGCCAGCGGTCGGTGAGGAAGTCGACCGGGGTGTCGGTGAGCCCGCTCTGCCGGAGCACGCCGTTCACCAGGCCGCGGTCGTCGAGCGCCCAGCCCCAGATCAGCGCGACCACGACGGCGGAGGCGACGACGGGGGTGTAGAAGGCGGTGCGGAAGAAGGTGATGCCGGGCAGCCTGCGCTGGACGAGCAGGGCGAGCAGCAGTGGCAGGACGGTGAGCAGCGGCAGGCAGATCAGCAGGTAGACGATGCTGTTGAGGAGGGCGTCGGCCAGCTGGTCGTCGTCGAGTATCCGCTCGTAGTTGGCGAGGCCGGTGAAGTGCCCGCCGCCCAGGGGCTTGGCGTTGGTGAACGACAGGATCACCGTGTTGGCGGCCGGCCAGAGGTTGAAGACGGCCAGCCAGACGATCGCGGGCCCGGCCAGCAGCCAGGGGGTGAACCAACGCCGGTGGGTCATTGTGTGGCCTTCCTGGGGGTGGTGCGGGTCGTGCCCGGCGGGCGGCGGCCCCGGGGGTGGGCCTGCATCTCCGGGGGCCTGCCTCGGGCGTGCTGCCCCGGGGTCCGCCTCGGGGGTCCGCCTCGGGGTCCGGGGGTGGGTGGGCCCGGGGGCGGCCCGGGGCCGAGGGGGCTCCCCGGCCCCCGGGGGTCGGGGGTCCGGGGGCGGGGAACCCCCTCGGTGGGGCCGCCGGGCGGCCGGGCGGCCGGTACCGGCTCCGGCGGGGCCGTCAGCCCTTGAGCAGCTGGTTGCAGCGCTCGACGGCGGTGTTCAGGGCCTGCTGGGAGCTCGCGTCCCCGCTGATCGCCAGGGCGATCTGCTGGTTGATGATCGTGCTCATCGCGTCGTCCACCTGGACCGGCTGGACGATCTTCGCCTTGGCCAGCGAGGTGAACGCGACCACCTTGGCGTCGCCGGCGTTGGTGCCGTCGCTCCGGCTGAAGAACGGGTCGCCCGCGGAGGCCTTGGTGGACGGGAAGATGCTGGTCAGGTGGGCGAACTTGGCCTGGTTCTCCGGGCTGGTGACCCAGCGGGCCAGGGCCACCGCCGCGGCCGGGTTCTTGGTGCTCTTCGGGATGGACAGCCCCTGCACGTACAGCGGCGGGGTGCCGGTGGCCGCGGAGGAGACCATCTTCGGGGCGAGGGTGGGGTTGTCGACGGCGAGGCTGGTGATGAGGTTGCCGCCACCGGTCGTCCAGGCCGCCGTCCCGGCGTTGAAGAGCTTGGAGTTGCCGACGTAGGTGTTGGTCAGGACGTCCTTCGGCAGCAGGCCCTCCTTGAACGCGTCGCGGTACTTGTCCAGCAGGGCGGCGGCCTCGGGGGTGTTGAAGGTGAAGGACTTGCCGTCCTCGGCCATCACCCGGACGCCGGCGTCGACGAGGTCGCCGAGCCCCGGCTTGCGGCTCATCAGGTAGGTCTCTCCGCCCGACTTCTCCTTCATCACCCTTGCCTGGGCGATGAGTTCGTCGAGACTTCCGGGGAGCTTGTGCGGATCCAGACCGTTCTTGGTGAGCAGCTCGGCATTCCAGTAGTTGACGTCGGTGTTGAGGTACCAGGGGTAGCCGTAGGTGCCGTCCTGGCCGGTGAAGCGGTAGGCGTCGATGCCGCCGGCCACGTACTCGTCGGCCAGCTTCGGGTCGGCCTTGGCGACGTCCAGCAGCAGGTTCTGCTTCGCCAGCGGGAGGGCGAAGTCCGGCGGGAGGTTGACCACGTCGGGCAGGGTGCCGGCCGCGGCCTGGCTGAGCACCTTCGCGGAGTAGCCGTCGCCGGGCTGGTCGAGCCAATCGACCTCGACGCCCGGGTACTTCTGTTTGAAGCCGTCGATCACGCCCTGCACGTAGTCGGTGAACTTCGGCTTGAGCGACCAGGTCTGGAGCGAGACCTTGCCCTTGACCTCGCCGGTGGCGGCCGCACTCGCCGCGGTGTCGTCGCTCTTGGTGTCGGAGCCTAGTCCGCACCCGGTGAGCACGCTGGCGGCGACCGCCGCCGTCGTCACTGCCGCCCAGATTCTTCGCATGAGGGTCTCCCGGTCCAGGGGGGTGGGTGGAGGGATGCTGCGGGGATTGCGCTGGGTTTCAGAACCTGGCTTACTAAACCGGTCTAGCTGTTGCAGGGACTATGCTCCCGCCTAAACTTGGATGTCAAGAGAGGAGTCGGAACCTGTGGGCAGACCGACCATCGCCGACATCGCCCGCCAGGCAGGTGTCTCCAAGGGCGCGGTGTCATTCGCGCTCAACGGGCGCCCCGGGGTGAGCGAGGCGACCAGGGCCCGGATTCTCCGGGTCGCCGAGGAGATGAACTGGCGGCCGCACAGTGCCGCCCGCGCCCTCGGCGGAGCCAGGGCCGACGCCGTCGGCCTGGTGATTGCCCGCCCGGCCCGGACCATCGGCGTCGAGCCGTTCTTCAGCCAACTGCTCTCCGGCCTCCAGGGCGTGCTCTCCGCGCACTCGGTGGCCCTGCACCTGATGGTGGTCGAGGACACCGCGGCCGAGATCGAGGTCTACCGGCGCTGGACGTCGGAGCACCGCGTCGACGGCTTCATCGTGGTCGATCTGCAGCTGCGCGACCCGCGGCTGGCCGTGCTGGAGGAGCTCGGCGCACCCGCCGTCGTCCTGGGCGGCCCCGGCAAGGGCACCGGTCCGCTGCGGATCTGGGCCGACGACCGGGAGGCGATGCTCTCGATCGTCGACTACCTGGCCGCGATCGGTCACCGGCGGATCGCCCACCTGGCCGGGCTGCCGCACTTCCAGCACACCCAGCGCCGGATCCGGGCGCTGCGCGACGCCTCCCGGCGGCTCGGCCTGGAGGAGGCGGTCTCGGTGCCGACCGACTTCAGCGACGCCGAGGGCGCCGCCGCCACCCGCACCCTGCTCTCCCGCCCCCGGCGGCCCACCGCGATCGTCTACGACAGTGACGTGATGGCGGTGGCCGGCCTCGGCGTGGCCGGCGAGATGGGCGTCGCGGTGCCCGGCGAGCTGTCGATCGTCTCCTTCGACGACTCGGTGCTCGCCCGGATCGTCCACCCGCCGCTCACCGCGCTCAGCCGGGACACCTTCGCCCTCGGCGAGCAGGTCGCCCGGAGCCTGCTCGCGGTGATCGACGACGCCGGGCCCGGGCGGGACCTGCAGATGCCGACCCCGCGGCTGACCGTGCGCGAGTCCACCTCGCCGCCGGGGAGCGGTCCGGCGGGGGGCGATCCGCCGGGGGCCGGTCCGGCGGCTACCGGACGGGCGGCGGCCGGTCCGGCGGCGGCCCGTCCGTCCGTGGAGGCACCCGCCGTCGATCGGGCGGTGGCGGATTCACCGGTGGGGGTGGCCTCCGCCGGCACCGTTGACAGCACCTCTGAACCGGTTTAGCCTCGCTGCGCCGAGCGACTCCCGCTCGGCGCACCACCGCGGGCGGGAGCCGGCGGGCCGCCCGCGGCCCGCCGCCGGCCGCGCGGAGCGTTCGTGCCCGGTGCGGCCCGCCGGTGCCGCGGGCGCCGTTCCTGCACGGCCGGGCACCGCACCACGCCCGGCGGGAGCCGCACACCGCTGCCCCCACGCATGCCCTTTCGGACGGTCCGGCTCGCGGCCGTCCGCACGCACCCGCACGCCGCTCCGCACCGCGCTCCCGCACCGCGCCCCCACCCCCGCGCCGCGCTCCCGCACCGCCGGCCGCGCCGCGTCCACCTGCACAGCGCCACCCGTACAGCGCCACCCGTACAGCGCCACCTGCACAGCGCCACCCATGCCGGTACCCGGGCCGCCCCGAGCGGGCGGCCCGCACCCCCACCCTCCTCCGCCCGATCGGAGCCACCGCATGTCACGACGCCTCCCGTTGCTGCTCAGCGCCGCCCTCGGGGCCGCCGTCCTGGGCGCCGCCCCCGCCGCCCACGCCGACGTCACGGCCGCCCCCGCACCGGCCCCCGCCACTGCCGCCCCCGGCACCCAGCCCTACGCCTCGTACTGGTACCCGAACAGCATCCTGAACTGGGACCCGGCCACCGATCCGGACGCCCGGTTCAACCGCTCGCGGGTACCGCTCCAGCCCCGCACCAGTGACCCCGCCCTCAAGGCCAACCCCAACGCCCGGGCCGGCGAGGGCAAAGTGGCCTCGCTGGTCTCCTTCGGGCCGACCTCCAACAACCCCTCCCAGGGATCCGCCGACCCCAACTACTACGCCTTCGGCTACTGGCAGTACGTCGACAAGCTGGTCTTCTGGGGCGGATCGGCCGGCGAGGGCCTGATCCTCGCCCCCAACCCGACCGTCATCGACGCCGCCCACCGCAACGGCGTCAAGGTGTACGGCACCGTCTTCTTCCCGCCCGCCGCGTACGGCGGCCAGCTCCAGTGGGTGCGCGACTTCGTCCAGAAGTCCGGCACCCGCTACCCCGTCGCCGACAAGCTCACCCAGGCCGCCCAGTACTACGGCTTCGACGGCTGGTTCATCAACCAGGAGACCGGCGGCGGGGATTCGGCGCTCGCCGGCGAAGTCCGCAACCTGATGCAGTACACCAGGGCCCAGAGCGGCACCGAGTTCATGTGGTACGACGCCATGACCGAGTCCGGCTCGGTGAACTGGCAGAACGCGCTGACCCCCGCCAACGACTCCTTCCTCCAGGAGGGCGCCAGGCGCACCTCCGACTCGATGTTCCTGAACTTCAACTGGAGTGCCGGCGGCCTGGATTCGTCCCGCACGCTGGCCCGCGGCCTCGGCCGCGGCGAGTACGACCTCTACTCCGGCATCGACACCGAGGCCAACGGCTACAACACGGGCGTCGACTGGAACGCGCTCTTCCCGGCCGGTCGGCCGCACACCACCTCGCTCGGCCTCTACCGCCCCGAGTGGACGTGGAAGTCCGCCACCGACCGCGCCGACTTCTACGCCAAGGACGCCCGCTACTGGGTGGGCGCCAACAGCGACCCCTCCAACACCACGACCTCCGCCGGCTGGAAGGGCCTCGCGACGTACGTCGCGGAGTCCTCGCCGATCACTGCCAAGCCCTTCGTCACCAACTTCTCCACCGGCCAGGGCGACTTCTGGAACACGGCCGGCACCCGGACCGCCACCGGCGGCTGGAACAACCTCTCGCTCCAGGACGTCCCGCCCACCTACCGCTGGCTGGTCAGCTCCACCGGCAGCCGGCTCACCCCGTCCGTCGACTTCACCGACGCCTACGAGGGCGGCTCCTCGCTGCGCCTGAGCGGCACCCTGGACGCCGCCAACACCGTCCGGCTCTACCAGAGCAGGCTGCCGGTGGCGTCGGACAGCAAACTGTCGCTGGTGCTGAAGACCCCGGCCGCCGGGGCGACCGGACTGAAGGCGGCGATCTCCTTCACCGACGCGCCGAACAGCTTCACCACGCTCGACCTGGGCGCCAACTCCGGCACCGGGTGGGAGCGGCACACCCTGGACCTCTCCGCCTACTCCGGCCGCACCATCGCCCAGATCGGCCTGCGGGCCGAGGGCTCCAGCCCGGCCTACGACATCCGGATCGGCCAGCTCGCCGTCTACGACGGCGCGGTGGACGCACCGGGTGCCCCCACCGGCCTCACCGTGCTCGGCGCGAGCGATGTCGTGGCCGGCTCCAGTCAGTCGCTGCGGCTCTCCTGGACGGCCCCGACGGGCGGCGCCGCCGTCCACCACTACGAGCTGTACCGGCTGGGCGCCGACGGCACCCGGACGTACCTCGGCGCCACCCCGTCCGACGCGTACTTCGTCAACAAGCTCGACCGGGCGGGCACCGAGGCCGGCACGACGATCGACGTCGAGGCGGTCTCCACCGAGTACGGCCGCTCCACCGCCGCCAGCACCACCGTCTCCTGGACCGGCACCCCGCCCACCGGCGGGAACCTCGCACTGAACCGGCCCGCCACCGCCTCCGGCCAGTGCAACGCCAACGAGACGGCGGCCAAGGCCGTCAACGGCACCGTGAACGGCGGCAACGGCGACAAGTGGTGCACCACCGGCTCGGCCAAGTGGCTGGAGGTGGACCTCGGTTCGGCCAAGCCGCTGACCAAGTTCGTGGTCAAGCACGCGTCGGCGGGCGGCGAGAGCGCCTCCTTCAACACCCGCGACTTCAGCATCCAGGTGCGCAACTCCACCAGTGACGCCTGGAGCACCGTCGCGACCGTCACCGGCAACACCGCCGGCACCACCACCCACCCGGTCACCGCCACGGCCCGTTACGTCCGGCTGGTCGTCACCAAGCCCACCCAGACCACCGACCCCGCCGCCCGCGTCTACGAGTTCGAGGCCTGGGGCGCGTAACGCGCCGCACCCGCTGAAAGGACCAGCCCCGTGTCGGTCACCATCACCGCCGTCGACAGCACCGACCTCTTCACCGGCCCCGAGGACGCACCGCGCCAGCTGCTGCGGGTGACCCTCGACGGCCCGCCCGCGGCCCGGATCACCGTCACCGGCCCCGGGGTACGCGGCGAGGCGGCCGGCACGGGGACGGTCGAAGTACCCCTGGAGATCAGCGGACCGGCGCCGGGCACGCGGGTGCCCGTCCTGGTGGACGCCGACGGCGCCCGGGCCGAGGGCGTCGTCGAGGTCGCCGAGCCCGGCTGGACGATGTTCATGGTCTCGCACTTCCACTACGACCCGGTCTGGTGGAACACCCAGGCCGCCTACACCTCGCCGTGGGAGCTGCTCTCCGCCGATGCCACCACCCGGCCGCTCTGGGAGCGCAACGGCTTCGCCCTCGTCGACGCCCACCTGGACCTCGCCCTGCGCGACCCGGTGTACAAGTTCGTCCTCGCCGAAGTCGACTACCTCAAGCCCTACTTCGACCAGCACCCGGAGCGGCGCGAGACCCTGCGGCGGCTGCTGGAACGCGGCCAGGTCGAACTGGTCGGCGGCACCTACAACGAGCCCAACACCAATCTCACCGGTGCCGAGACCACCATCCGCAACATCGTCCACGGCATCGGGTACCAGCGCGACATCCTCGGCGGCGACCCGCGGACGGCCTGGCAGCTCGACGTCTTCGGCCACGACCCGCAGTTCCCCGGGCACCTGGCCGCCGCCGGGCTCACCGGCAGCGCCTGGGCCCGCGGCCCGTTCCACCAGTGGGGCCCGATCCAGAAGAACTTCCGCGAGGCCAAGGACGACGCCCGGGTGATGCAGTTCCCGAGCGAGTTCGAGTGGATCGCGCCCTCCGGCGACGGCGTGCTCACCCACTACATGCCGCACCACTACTCGGCCGGCTGGTGGATGGACTCCTCCGCCGACCTCGCCGCCGCCGAACGGGCCGTCCACGAGCTGTACCGCAAGCTCAAGCCGGTCGGCGCGACCAGGAACCTGCTGCTGCCGGTCGGCACCGACTACACACCGCCGAACAAGTGGGTCACCGCGATCCACCGCTCCTGGGCCGCCAAGTACCTCTGGCCGCGGTTCGTCTGCGCCACCCCGCGCGACTTCCTGGACGCCGTCCGCGCCGAGCTGGCCGCGGACGGCCGCCGGCCCAGCCCGCAGACCCGCGACATGAACCCGGTCTACACCGGCAAGGACGTCTCCTACATCGACACCAAGCAGGCCCAGCGGGCGGCCGAGGTGGCGGCCCTGGACGCGGAGAAGCTCGCCACCGTCGCCGCGGTGCACGGGCTCGGGCGGTACCCCTCGGCCGCGCTGGACAAGGTCTGGCGCCAACTCGCCTACGGAGCCCACCACGACGCGATCACCGGCTCCGAGTCCGACCAGGTCTACCTGGACCTGCTCGGCGGCTGGCGCGAGGCGTACGACCTGGCCGCCGACGTCCGGGACCGCGCGCTGGACGCGCTGACCGCCCGGATCGGTACGGTGGGCGCGGGCGCGCGGGCCGGTGCGGCCGGCCGGGGTGCGGCCGACGTGGTCACGGCGGGCCGTGCGGGGGGTGCCGGTACGGCCGTGGTCGTCACCAACACGCTCTCCTTCGACCGCACCGACCTGGTCGCCGTCCGGCTGCCGGCGGGGCGGCGGGCCGTCCGGGTGCTGGACGACGCCGGCGCTGAGGTGCCCAGCACCGTCGACCGGGGCACGCTCCGGTTCCTGGCCGCCGACGTGCCGGCGCTCGGCTGGCGGACCTGGCGGCTCGCCGAGGCCGCGGAGGCTACGGAGGCCGCGGAGCCGGACACGGCGTGGTCCGTGGCCGACGGCTGCACCATCACCAACGCGCGCTACCGGATCACCGCCGACCCGGCCCGCGGTGGCGGCCTGACGTCCATTCATGACCGTTTTGATGGGCGGGAGTTGATTGCCAGGGGCCGGATCGGCAACGAGCTCCGGGTCTACGAGGAGTACCCCCAGCACCCGGACTTCGGTGAAGGCCCCTGGCACCTCGTCCCCAAGGGTCCGGTGCTGGGCTCGGGCGACCGGCCGGCCGACGTCCGGCGCGAGACCGGCCCGCTCGGCGAACGGCTGGTCGTCGGCGGCACGGTGGACGGCATCCGCTACGAGCAGACCGTCACCCTGTGGCACGGGCTCGACCGGGTGGACTGCCGGACGCGGGTGCTCGACCACTCCGGCGCCGACCGGCTGCTGCGGCTGCGCTTCCCCGTCGACCTTCCCGGCGGGCTGCCGGTCAGCGACGTCGCCGGCGCCGTCGTCGGGCGCGGCTTCGCGCTGCCCGACGTCGACTCCGCCGAGGCGCCGTGGACGCTCGACAACCCCGCCAACACCTGGTTCGGCCTCGGGGCCACCGCGCGCGTCGCGCTCACCGACCCGTCGGGCCGGCCGCTCGGCGAACGGGCGCTCGGCGTGGCCGAGGTGGTCGTCCCCGACCTCGACTCGGCGGCCGACGTCCGTGATCTGGTGGTCGCCCTCGCCAGGGCCGGCGTCACCGCCACCACCTCCGGCGCCGACTGGGCGCGGTACGGCTGGCTGGACGTCGACTCCAACCTGCCGGACTTCCGGATCGTCGTCGGCGGGCCGGAAGTCAACCCGGTGGCGCGGGAGTTGATCGAGCGCGCGGACTCGGGCGTGGACGTGGGTCCGGGCTCGGGCTCGGACCCGGGCTCGGGTTCGGGTTCGGGTTCGGGTTCGGGCGGGGAGTACGCGGCCGTCCTCAAGGCGCACGGCGCCGTCTGGGTGCCCGCGCTGACCCCGCTCGCCGAGGTCTGGCAGCCCGGCGCCGACCTGCGGGACGTCCGTGCGCTGCCCGCCCTGGTGGTCACCGACCCCGCGGTGCTGGTGCAGGACCTCGCCGACGCCAGGATCGGCGCCGTCTGCCCCGGCTCCGTCCCGGCCTCCGAACAACTCGCGGACCGAACCGTGGCGTTGCTCAGCTACGGCCTCCCCGGATTCGCCGTCGACACCACCGGTGCCCTGCACCTCTCGTTGATGCGTTCTTGCACCGGCTGGCCCTCCGGCGTCTGGATCGACCCGCCGCGGCGAACCCTCCCGGACGGCGCCTCCTTCCAGCTCCAGCACTGGACGCACGAGTTCGACTACGCGCTGGTGGCCGGCGAGGGCGACTGGCGCAGCCTCCGACTGCCCTCCCGGGGGCAGGAGTTCAACCACCCGCTGTACGCCAGGCTTGCTCCAACCCAGGACGGCCCGCTGCCCGCCGTACTCTCGTGGCTGCGGGTCGAACCGGCCCGCGACGTCCTGCTCGGCGCCCTCAAGCCGGCCGGCAACCCGGTCGCGCACGGCTCGGCCGCGCCCGTCGGCGGTGAACTCACCGTCAGGCTGGTCGAATCCACCGGGCTCGGCCGCACCGCGACGCTCGGCGGGGCCCTCGGCCTGACCGGGCTGCACCGGGCCGACCTGCTGGAACGACCGCTGGACGGCCCGGCCGGCCCGGCCCCCGTCGGCCCGGCGGCCCTGGAGCTCGCCGGCTCGCAGATCGTCACCCTGCTGGCCCGCCCGGGCGTGACCGCCGACCCGGCCGACCCGGTGGACCGGCCGGACCGGGTGGACCAGGAGCGCCCGGTGCGGTCCGACCGGCCGGTGCTCGGCGCCGTCGCCGAGGCCGCCCAGCCCGTGCACGCCCGGTACTGGCTGCACAACCGGGGCCCCGCCCCGCTCGGCTACCTGCCGGTCTCGGTCGGCGCCTCGCCCGGCCTGCTGCGGACCGGCAGCGAGCCCGTCACGCTCTCCGTCGCCCTCTCCTCCCACCTGCGCGACGCCGCCGTCGAGGGCGACGCCGTCGTGCACGCGCCGGAGGGCTGGACGGTGAGCCTGCGCAGCCGCCCCTACCGGCTGGAGGCCGGCGGCCACCTGCGCTTCCCCGTCACCCTCACCCCGCCCGCCGGTGTCGAGCCCGGCCTGTACTTCGCGGCGGTGCGGATCGCCCACGACGGGCAGGAGATCGAGGACGTCGTCACCCTCGCCGTCGGCACGCTCCCTGGCCTGTTGCCCGCTCCCGGCGAGATCCCCGAGGACTGGACCGCCGCCCAGGGCACCGGGCGTTCCGAGGGCCGCGACACGGGCCTCACGGTGACCGCCGTCGAGGAGTCGCTGAGCGTCGCCCCCGGCGGCCGGGCCGCCCTCGGCGTCCGGCTCGCCAACCGCACCCGCGGCGAGATCCGCGGCGAACTCCAACTCGTCTCGCCCTGGGGCACCTGGGAGGCGATCGGCGCCCCGGTCCGCGGCTTCACCCTCGCGGCCGGTGCCGAGTCGGTCGAGGAGTTCGCCCTCACCGCCCCCGAGGACGCCGACCCGGGCGCGTACTGGGCGCTCGCCAAGGTGATGTGGTTCGGCCGCTGCCAGTACGCCCCCACCGTCGCGGTGGTGGTCGAGCCGTGACCGCGCCCGCCGACGCCCCGGTGCTCGGCCTGCTCGACGGCCGCCCGCTGCCGCGCACCGCCCTCGACGCCCGGCTGGCCGCCCTCCGGGCCGGGCCCAGGGCCGCCGCCCTGCCGCAGCCCGGCAGCGGGGAGGACCGCCAACTGGCGCGCTGGGTGGCCCAGGTGCTGCTGACGGAGGCGCTGTGCGAGGCGGTGGCCGCCGAGCGCGGCCTGTCCGTGCGCCCCGGGGCCGGCCCGGCCCGTCTCGACCAACAGGCCGCCGTCGAACTCGGCTCCGTCACCGCGGCCGCGTACGAGGGCAGCGCGGCCGTCCGGGCGGTCTTCGAGGCCGTGACCGCCGCCGTGCTCCCCGCCCCCGAGGACGTCGCCCACTACCGCGCCATGACCGGGCCGCGGCCGGCCCCCGCGGGCTGGCACCTCGCCCTCCCGGACGGCGGCAGCTGCGAGGCCGACCCGGCGACCCTCCCGCTCGCCCTGGCCGCCGCGCTGCGTGCGGCCGCCCCGGGTACCTGGGTCACGGCGGGCGGCCGGACCGCCGCCCGGCTGGGCCCGGCTGCCGATCCCGCTGCCGATCCCGTCACCGATCCCGCGGCGACCGTCCGCGCCGCCGCCCGCCGCGCCGCCTTCGTCCGCTGGCTCGACCATGCCCGGGCCACCCGCCTCACGCTCGTCCCCGGCCTCGAACACCCCGGCGACCCGGCCCAGCCCGACAACCACCACCGGCACTGACACCCCTCCTGCGCCCGCCGGTCCGGAGGCCCGCCGGACCGGCGCTGCACGGCGGAAAACGGGGTGACCGTCGTGCGTCCCGCCCCTACGCTCAACCAAATGAACGCCACCGGGGGACTGCTGAACGTCGTCGATGTCGAGGCCACCTGCTGGGACGGCGACCCGCCGCCCGGGGCGGTCGGCGAGATCATCGAGATCGGGCTGACCGTCGTCGATCTCGGAACGGCCGAGCGGGTCGGGCGGCACCGCATCCTCGTCAGACCGGCGCGGTCCACCGTCAGCGGGTTCTGCACGGAGCTGACCGGTCTGACCCAGGCCGAGGTCGACACCGGCCTCTCGTTCGCGGAAGCCTGCCGCCTGCTGGCCCGCGAGCACCGGGCCGGGGCCCGGCCGTGGGCCAGCTGGGGCGACTACGACCGGCACCAGTTCACCCGCCAGTGCCGGGCCACCGGCACCGCGTACCCGTTCGGGCAGCACCACACCAACGCCAAGGCGGCCTTCACCGAGGCGCACGGGCTCCGCAAGCGCCCCGGGATGGCCCAGGCCCTGCAGATCGCCGGGCTGCCGCTGGAGGGCCGCCACCACCGCGGCGAGGACGACGCCTGGAACATCGCCGCCCTCGTCCTCGGTGTGGCCGCCCGGGGCAGCTGGCCAGAATCCTCCTGAGGCCCGCCCCGACCGACCGCCAACCCCCTTAGCTGACAAGGCACCTGACAGGGCGCTACTGGTCGGCGTTGATCGCGTGCAGTACGTCCAGGCGGGCCGCGCGGCGGGCCGGCCAGAGGGCGGCCAGCACGCCGATCGCCGGGCCGAGCAGGAGGAACAGGCCGAGCCGCGCCCACGGCAGGACGAGCGTGTACTGCGGGAGCGAGGCCGCGGTGAGGCTGCCGCACGCCCAGGCCAGGAAGAGGCCGGTGCCGATGCCCAGGGCCGCGCCGAACAGCGAGATCACCACCGACTCCAGGCGCACCATCCGCCCGACGCCCTTCCGGTCGAGGCCGATCGCGCGCAGCAGCCCGACCTCCCTGGTCCGCTCGAAGACCGACATGGCCAGGGTGTTGACGACGCCGAGCACCCCGATGGCGACGGTCATCCCGAGCAGGCCGTACATCATGGTGAGTACCGCGTCGATCGGGCCGGACTGCGCCTTCGTCAACTGCTGCTGGTCCTGCACCCGGAGGAGCGGGCTGTTGCCGAGCGCCTCGCGGATGCCCCGGTCGAGGCCGGCCGGGCTCCGGTCGGCCGCGGCCTTGACCAGGATGCTCTCGAACCTTCCGCCGATCGCGTGCGGCAGGACGTCGTCCAGGGTGCCCAGGGCGTCGCCGACGATGCGGGTCTGCCGGTAGATGCCGGCGACGGTCAGTTCCCGCTGCTCGCGGCCGAAGCCCACGGTGCCCCGGAAGGTGTCGCCCTTCGTCAGGCCGGCCCGCGCGGCGAGTTTGTCGGAGAGCGCGATCCGGCCGGGGCCGACGTCCGCGAGCGAGCCGCTGCTGAACGTCAGCCCGGTGACCGTGCCGAGCCGCCGCGGGTCCGCGCCGGTGATCGAGTCGTAGGCGCCCGGCACGGCCAGGCCCGCGGAGGCGACGGGCACCGCCTCTGCGACGCCCGGGACTCGGGCGACGTCGGCGGCGAGCGCGGGGTCGATGCCGCCGAAGCCGGCGTTGCTCACCTTGTAGTCGGCGGTCAGGCCCCGCACCGCCGCGTCCCGGAGGGCGGCGCCGGTGGAGCTGCCGGTCACGCTCAGGCCGGTGATCAGGGTGAGCCCGATCATCAGGGCCGAGGCGGTGGCGGCGGTGCGGCGCGGATTGCGCAGCGCGTTCTCCTCGGCGAGCCGACCGCTGACGCCGAAGAACCGGGTGGTGACCGTGCCGGCCAGCCGGATCAGCGGCCGGGACAGCAGCGGTGCGATCACGATCATGCCGGTCAGGGTGAGCACCGAACCGAGCGCGGCGGCCTGGAGGTTGGTGTCGCCGCCGTCCCGCTGCGCGGCGACGTACAGCATGCAGAGGACGCCGAGGCCGGTGAGCAGCCCGCCGAGGCTGTGGCGAAGTACGGTGCTGCGCTTGGGCGGTGCCTGGTCGACGGTGTTCAGCGCCTCCACCGGTGCGACCCTCGCGGCCCGGCGGGCGGGCAGCCAGGCGGCGAGCACGGTGATGCCGACGCCGACCGCGAGGGAGCGCAGGAGCGTGTCCGCGGAGACGACCAGCGGGCCGGCCGGCAGGCTCAGGCCGCTCGCGCCGAGGAGCGGCCCGACGGCCGTCGCGATGCCGAGGCCGAGGGCGAATCCGGCCGCGGAGGCGGCGAGTCCGAGGAGCGTGGCCTCGACGAGGACGGCGCGGACGACCTGGTGGCGCAGCGCCCCGATGGCGCGCAGCAGCGCCGTCTCACGGCGGCGCTGGGCGATCAGCATGGTGAAGGTGTTGGCGATGAGGAAGGCGCCGACGAACAGGGCGATCCCGGCGAAGGCCAGGAGCGTCCGGGTGAGCTCCTTGGTGTTCTCGGCGATCTGCTCCGCCTGCTGCTGCGCGAGCCGGGCCCCGCTGGTGACGGTGATGCCCTCGGCGGGCAGCAGCGCGCGGATCCGGGAGGTGAGCTCCTGGTTGTCGGTGCCGGGCGCGGAGCCGACGGCCAGCTCGTCGAAGCGGTCCTCCTGGAGGAAGAGGCGTTGTGCCGTCCCGGTGTCGAAGAGCGCGAGGCTGCCGCCCGCCCGCACGCGCGGGTCGTCGGTGTCGACGGTGCCGACCAGCGTCTTGGTGAGGGTGGGGCCCGTGGTGGCGAAGCGGACGGAGTCCCCGAGGCGGTAGCCGGCCTTCTCGGCGGTCCGGCGGTCCAGGGCGATCTCCCCGTCGGCGACGGGGCCGCGTCCGGCGCTGACGGGGTAGCGGGCGTCCCGGTCGGTGCGGGGTGCGTCCGGTGCGTAGTTGGTCGCCAGGTTCTGCCAGGTGGTGTCGGCGTTCAGCGGCCGGCCGTCCTTGGCGGCCAGGGTGGCGGTGCCGCTGACGGTGGGGCGTACGGAGGTGACGCCGGGCACGGCCCGTACCTGGTCGGCGAGTTGGCCGGTGAGCGCGGTGGACACGGTGTCGTCCGCCGCCTCGGTGGAGTTGCGCCTGGTCTCGGCCTGCACGGCCACGGCGACGTCCTTGAGGCTCCGGGCGGAGGCGCCGCGAAGGGCCTCGGCGACGCTGTCGCCGAAGACGAGTGTGCCGGAGACGAAGGCGACGCCGAGGGTGATCGCGAGGGCGGTCATGACCAGGCGGGCGCGGTGCGCGAGGACGTTGCGCAGGGCTGTTCGGAGCATGGTGGTGGTTCCGTTTCCGGGGATGCGGGGGCCGCGGTGCGGGATGCGGGATACGGGATGCGGGGGCCGGGAGGCGGCCTTCCGGGCGTGTGGTCCCGGGGCGCGGGGCGGCGTTCGTACAGCGTGCGGCGGCCGGGTCCGGGTCAGCTGGTGCGGGCCCCGGTGTCGAACTGCCTCATCCGGTCCAGGACGCCCTCGGCGGTCGGTGCGAGCAGCTCGTCGGTGAGCCGGCCGTCGGCGAGGAAGACCACGCGGTCGGCGTGGGCCGCGGCCGCCGGGTCGTGCGTGACCATCACCACGGTCTGGCCCAACTCCCGTACGGAGCGCTGCAGGAAGCCCAGGATCTCGGAGCCGGCCCGGGAGTCCAGGTTGCCGGTCGGCTCGTCCGCGAAGACGATCTCCGGCCGGGACGCGAGGGCGCGGGCCACGGCCACGCGCTGCTGCTGGCCGCCGGACAGCTGGGCGGGGCGGTGGCCCAGCCGTCCGGAGAGGCCGACGGTCGCCACGACGGTGTCCAGCCACTGCCGGTCCGGCCGGCGGCCCGCGATGGCCATCGGCAGCGTGATGTTCTCCAGCGCCGTCAGGGTGGGGAGCAGGTTGAACGCCTGGAAGACGAAGCCGACGCTGTCCCGGCGCAGCCGGGTGAGCTGCCGGTCGGTCAGGCCGGAGAGCTCGGTGCCACCGATCCGCGTCGAGCCCGAGGTGATCGAGTCGAGCCCCGCCATGCAGTGCATCAGGGTCGACTTGCCGGAGCCGGACGGCCCCATGATCGCGGTGAACCGGCCGCGCCCGAACTCCACCGAGACGGCGTCCAGCGCGACGACCCTGGTCTCGCCCTCGCCGTAGACCTTGCCCAGCCCGGTGGCCCGGGCGGCGGGCTCCGTGGCGGGGCGGGCGGGCGCGGGGGTGGCGGCCTGTGTCGACATGTCAGCTCCGGGGCATCGGGGAGGGGGAGGAGGTCCTGCGACCCCCTCCCATCCTCGGTGCGCCGGGGCGGCGGACCGTCGGCCCCAGGGTGTGGCCGGAGCGTCTGCCGAAGGTCGGGCCCGGGGCGGAGCGTGGTCCCCGCGGCGGACGGCCGGCTCTGCCTTCCGGCAGAGCCGGCCCGGGGCCACCGCTCAGGCCAGCAGCCCCGCCCGGTGGGCGAGTACCGCCGCCTGGACCCGGCTGTCCGTGCCCGTCTTCACCAGCACGGCGCTCACGTGGGTCTTCACCGTGCCCACGCCGATGCCCAGGTGACGACCGATCTCGGCGTTGGCCAGGCCCCGGCCGAGCAGCGCGAGGACGTCGCGCTCCCGGCCGGTGAGCGTGGCCAGCCGCTGTTCGGGCACGGCCGCGGAGGCCGGTGCCGACGCCCCGTCGGGCCCTGGCCCGACGGTGTCGCCGTCGAGCATGCGCGCGATGACGCCGCGGGTGACCTTGGGCGAGAGGACGGCGTCGCCGTTGGCGGCCGCCCGCACGGCGCTGATCAGCTCCTGCGGGCCCTCGTCCTTGAGCAGGAAGCCGGTGGCGCCGGACCGCAGCGCGCGCGTCACGTTCTGCTCGTCGCCGAAGGTGGTGAGCATGACGACCTGCGGCGCGGGGCGCAGCGCGAGGAGCGGCTCGATCGTGGCGAGCCCGTCGAGCACGGGCATCCGGATGTCGATCAGGGCCACATCGGGCCGGGTCTCGCCGGCGACCCGGACGGCCTCCGCGCCGTTCGCCGCCTCGCCGACCACCTCGATGCCGTCGGCATGGCGCAGGATCAGCCGGACGCCGTGCCGGATCAACTCCTCGTCGTCGGCCAGCAGGACGCGGACCGGGCGGTGGCCGGGGGCGGGGTACTCGGTCATCGGGACTCCCACGGTGGTGTGCGCGACACCATCGGCACGGTGAAGCGGTCGATCGTGGCCAACGTATCGCCACGGAAGCAGAAGCGGGTGATCCGGAGGTGGTCGGCGTCCTCCACGGCACCGGCGGCACCGGCGGCACCCGCGGCACCCGTGACATCGGCGGCGCCCGCGGCACCCGTGGCACCGGCGGCACCCGCGGCGCCCGCGGGGCCGGGACCGGTGGCCGCCGGCGCGGCGTCCGCGAGCACGGACGTCGAGTACAGGCAGCTCGTGACACCCGCCGCGTGGGCCGGCTCGCGACCCGTCGCCGCCGCGCGTGCCGGCGTGCTGTCCCCGTACACGGCCCCCTCCACCATCGCCCGGGACATCCCGATCCTGGGCGGCTCGTAGTGGCGCGGGCCCGTCTCCGAGACCGCCTGGGAGACCAGCAGCAG
The DNA here is from genome assembly GCF_045208415.1 of Kitasatospora sp. NBC_01560. Taxonomy (NCBI): domain Bacteria; kingdom Bacillati; phylum Actinomycetota; class Actinomycetes; order Kitasatosporales; family Streptomycetaceae; genus Kitasatospora; species Kitasatospora sp. NBC_01560. Next base: position 8,167,760 of record NZ_CP109364.1, read on the forward strand.
GCCGCCCATCATCAGCACGCCCACGCCCATCAGACCGAGGAACCCGCTGAGAGCCTGCACGGTACGGCGCCCGGCCCCGGCGGGCGGCTCGTCGGGGCCCGGTCCGGACGGTGCTTCTTCACCCGGCGCCTCGCCCGTCGGGGCGCCCACGACGGTGCCCACGACGGCCGGGCCCGCCGCCAGGTCCGGCCGCGCCGGGATCCGGGCCGTCACCGCGAAGCCGCCCGCCGGCGTCGGGCCCGCCTCCAGGGTGCCGCCGAGCACCGCCACCCGCTCCCGCAGGCCGACGAGGCCGCGCCCCGAGCCCAGGCCGGTCGCCGCCTCCGGAGGAACGGGCGGGTGCCCGTTGCGGACGACCACCGCCACCCGGTCCTCGGTGTGCGTGACCGCCACGGTGACCGGCGCGCCGGCGGCGTAGCGGTGCACGTTGGTCAGCGACTCGCGCACCACCCGGTGCACCGCGCGCCGCACCTGGGCCGCCCGGTCGGTCAGGTCGGGCCCGTCCCAGCCGAGTTCGACGGGTATCCCGCCGCTGCGCGACTCCTCGGCCAGCGCCTCGACGTCGGACCGGGTGCCGGTGGCGCCGGTCAGCGCGTCCGTCCCGGTGTCCCGCCCCAACGGGCCCAGCACGCCGAGCACTTCGCGCAGCTCCCGCATCGCGTCCCCGGTGGCCCGGCGGACCAGGGCCGCCTCGTCGCGCAGTTCGGGGGACTCCTTCTGCAGCGCCATCTCCAGGCCGCCCGCGTGCAGCGAGATCAGGCTGAGGCGGTGGCCGACCAGGTCGTGCATCTCGGCGGCGATCCGGGAGCGTTCGTGGATCCTGGATTCGCTGTCCACCAGCCGGCGGGCCTCCTCCGCGGCGGCGGCGCGCTCCCGGAGCGCCCGCAGCAGACGGTCCTCCTGCCCGCCCGCAGTGCCGAGGAGCCCCGGCACCACCAGCGTGGTGGCGGCGAGGACGGCCCCGAGCGCCAGGCCGAAGGAGTGACTGCCGTGCCAGAGCACCGGGGCGGAGGCCGCGCCGGCCAGCGTCGCCAGCACCGTCGCGGCGAGCAGCACGGCGCTCCGGTGCCGGGGGGCCGTCAGGTGCTTGGCCGTGGTGAACGCGGTCACGGCGGCCGGCAGCCCGGCCGGGGGCAGCATGGCCACCACGACGGAGATGCCGAGCAGGCTCGTGACGGGGAAGCGACGGCGGACGGCGAGCAGGGCGAGGGCGGTGGCACCGAGGAGGAGCTGGATCCAGCCGGCCGGGCCCCGGCCGCCCAGGATCTGCTGGGTGAGGAGCATCAGCACCGCGCCGCCGGTCGCCTCCGCGAGCGCGCGCCACCGCCCCCGGCCCGGTGTGCCGGGAGCGGTGAACAGGGTGCGGGAGACGGGGGCCATCGGCCCATTCTCGGGGCGTCGGTGCGCGTCGGAGTGCGACTTGGGGATGAGCTGCTGCTCTGCCGAAAGCCGGAGGAGAAGGGGGTGGGGGTGCGCACCCCCTTCGCCCTCCGGCGGGCCCGTGACCTGCGGGACCGGTGGTCGAGCGAAGATCGTCGAACGGTAGGCTCGGCCCGCAACACGACGCGAAGGGGAACGCGATGGCGCGGGTTGCAGTGATCGGCGGAGGTATCAGCGGGCTGGGGGTTGCGCTCATGCTCGGTCGGCGGGGCCATGCGGTCACGCTGTTCGAACAGGACGCGCGGCAGGCCGGGGACGACCTGCACCAGGACTTCCACCACTGGCACCGGCCCCGGATCCCGCAGGCCGTCCAGCCGCACTCGCTCCTCGCACCCGTCCGCACCGTGCTGCGCGCCGAAGCCCCCGACGTCTACGCGGACCTGCTGGCGCGCGGAGCCCGGGAGTACCACGACTTCGACTGGTTCGACGAGCACCCGCCGCACCGGGCCGGCGACGAGGAGCTGGTCACCCTGCGGACCCGCCGGATCGTGCTGGAGGCGGCGCTGACGGAGGCCGTCCGGCGGGAACCCACCGTCGAAGTGCGGTGCGGCCACCGGGTGAGCGGGCTCGTCGTCGAGGAGGGCCGCCCGCCGCGGGTCACCGGCGTGCAGGCCGGCCCTCAGGCCCATCGGGCGGACCTCGTCGTCGATGCCGCCGGCCGTCGCTCGCCGGTGCCCGGCTGGCTGGCCGCGGCCGGCTGCCGGCCGCCGGTGGTCGACAGCCACCGCACCGGGATCACCTACCTGTGCCGCTGGTACCGCCTGCGCCCCGACGGCCCGCGCGACCCCGGGCGGGTGCGGAACGGCTCGGCCGCGGCGTTCGCACTGGCCGGTGTCTTCCCCTCCGACAACGACACCTTCGCCGTGAACCTGGTGCTCGCCACGAGCGACCCGACCCGGACGGCGCTGACCGACCCCGCCGTGTTCGAGGCCGTCGCCCGTCTCTTCCCCGCCTGCGCCGCCTGGCTCGGTCTGGACCCCGAACCGCAGTCGGCCGTCCTGCCGATGGCCGGCCTGGACAACCGCTGGACGGCCCTCGCCGACGCCGACGGGCCGGTCGTCACCGGCCTCGTCAACGCCGGGGACAGCCTGATCCACACCAACCCCACGCTGGGCCACGGCGTGGCGCTCGGCCTGCGCGCCGCCCAGCACCTCGCCGCCCACGCCGACCGGATCGCCGCGGACCCGACCGGCTACCACACCTGGACGACCGAGACCCTGCGCCCCTGGCACGACACCCAGGTGGCGGCCGACCGCGTCAACGAGCAGCGCCTCGCCGACAGTTCGGCGCCACCGGAGCGGCGGGCCGCCGCCCTGGCGGCCTGTGCCTTCGACGACCCCGTGGTGATGCGGGCCCGCGCCCACGTGCGCCACCTCGTCCGGACACCCGACGACGCCTACGACACCGACGAGGTGGAACGACACGTCACCGCCTGGCTGGCCGACCGCCCGGACTTCGTAGCGGAATACGACGGCCCCACCCGGGACCAGTGGGAGGCGCTCCTCCCGGCCTGAGCGCCACTGCCGGCACCGCCGGCACCCGGACCCCCGGGCCCCCGGGTGCCGGCGGACTCCCGCCGCTCCACTGACAGGAGGTGTCAGGGGAGTGCGGCTAGCGTCCCCGTCATGAACAGCCCCCACCCCGGACCGCGCCACGGCACCGCGGCGCACAGCCGAACGGCCCGCCCCGCCCGCCCCGCCCGCCTCGCTCGCCTCGCCCGCCGGGAGCGTGCGTGACCGTCACCGAGCTGCGCCGCTACACCCTGCACCCCGGCCGCCGGGACGACCTGATCGAGCTCTTCGAGCGGGAGTTCGTGACCGGCCAGCAGGAGGCCGGCATCGCCGTCGGCGGCCGCTACCGCGAGCTGGACGACCCCGACCGCTTCGTCTGGCTGCGCGCCTTCCCCGACATGGCCGCCCGGCTGGCAGGACTGCGCACGTTCTACGGCGGGCCCGTCTGGCAGGCCCACCGCGAGCAGGCCAACGCGACCATGCGGGACTCCGACGACGTCCTGCTGCTGCGCGGCACCCTGCCGCCGCCCCCGCCCACGGCGGACGTGGTCACCGCGGTGATCTGCCACCCGGCGGATCCCGGCACCTTCGCGGCCGCCGTCGAGCAGCTGGTCCGGCCGGCCCTCGGCGGCCGGCTGCTCGGCACGGCCCGCACCGAGCACGCCGTGAACGACTTCCCCGCGCTGCCCGTCCGGACCGGCGAGGACGTCTTCGTCTGGCTCACCACCGCCCCCGCGGCCGACGCCGCGGCGGCCGTCCCACCGCAGCACCTGCTGCTGCGCGAGCCGCAGCTGCTGCGCCTCGCGCCGGTCCGGGCCCGCCACGGGGGTGCGGGTCCGGACCGGCAGGCGGGCTGAGCCCGGCCCCGGGCCGGGCCCGTCGCGGGAGGCATGAAGGCGGGGGGCGGGGGCAGACGGGGGGGTGTCCCCGGCCGACCGGCCGGGAGTCGTGCCAGCAGGAGGTAGCCCCCCATGACGCTGATCTGGGCGCTCGTCGTCGGCCTGGTCGTCGGTCTGCTCGCCAAGCTGGTCCTGCCGGGCCGTCAGCCGGTTCCGCTCTGGCTGACGGTGCTGCTGGGGCTGGTCGGCGCACTGGTCGGCAACGTCATCGCGTCCGCACTCGGGGTGCGGCACACGGACGGCGTCGACTGGATACGCCACCTGCTCCAGGTGGCCGTGGCCGCCGCGCTGATCTCGGCGGTCGCCCCGGCCTACCTGGGGCGGCGTCGCTGAGCCCGCCGGTGCCCGCCCCTTGTCGGCCCCTCGGAGAACGGAGTTCCTGTGAACCACGACAAGCTGTGGACGCACGCCGCGACGAGCGGTCATGACGCCGCCCGCGAGCTGATCGGCTACGCGGTGGAGGCGACGGACGGCCACGTCGGAAAGGTCGACCGCCATTCGACGGAGGTCGACGCCGCCCACCTGGTGGTCGACACGGGGTGGCTGCTCGGCCGTCAGGTGCTGCTCCCGGCCGGGACGGTCACCCGGATCGACCACGAGGAGCGGACGGTGCACGTCGGCCGCAGCAAGGAGGAGATCCGTTCGGCGCCGCCGCTGGTGGACCCGCTGGACCCCGGGTACTTCCAGCTGCTCGGCGGCTACTACGGCCCGATGATCTGACGGGCAGGTAGGGACCGGAAGGGGCGCGGACCGGAGGCGGTCCGCGCCCGGGGTGCGTGCGGCGGGCCCGCCGGGCAGTGAGGCGCCCGCACGGCACCGGCTGCTGTTCCTGACCGTGCGGAGCCGGGCTCCCGACCAGGGAGCGGGCGTTCGCACGATGCTGACACGTTCTTGCCCAGAGTGTGGTTGAAATGTGATCTATTCCTGTGCGGACGACGAGCCGTCGGTGATCTCATGTGCCCATGACCTACGCCTACCCGCCACCGGCTGCCGCTCCGACCCTGCCGTGGTGGCGCCGACCTGCGACGATCCTCCTCGCACTGCTCTTCGTGCCACCCGTTGGCCTGGTGCTGGTGTGGACCTCGCTCTGGAAGCAGCCGGCCAAGATCGCCGCCAGTGTGATCGGCGGGATCTACTGCCTGATCTGGTTCGCCGGGGTGCTCGCGGACCCGAAGGAGCCCGGCCGCACCGACCTCGTCCAGCCGGCCGCGGCCGCCGGCTCCTCCTCCGCCGCGGCCGCTGCCTCCCCGTCACCGACCGTGTCACCGACCGCGAGTCCGTCGCCGATGCCCACGCCGGACCCGACGCCCACCCCGACGGCCACGCCCACTCCCACGCCCATGCCCACGCCCACGCCCACTCCGACACAGCCGGCGGCCCCGGTGCCCGCACCGACCACCACCTCGACGGTGTACTACGCGAACTGCACGGCTGCCCGGGACGCCGGGGTGGCCCCACTGCACCGTGGCGACGCCGGGTACCGCGCGGGTCTGGACGCGGACGGTGACGGTGTCGCCTGTGAGTCCACCTCCGGTGGCGGGTCCTCCGGCAGTGGCGGTTCGTCCTCCGGCGCCGGTTCTTCGGGCGGCTCGGCGAGCGGTGGTTCCAGCACCGGCGGGTCGTCCACCACGGGTGGGTCGTCGTCCAGCACCGGCGGCTCGTCCTCCAGCACAGGCGGTTCGTCCGCCGGTGGTGGCGGTGCGGCTCCTTACTACGCCAACTGCACGGCCGCCCGCTCCGCCGGCGCGGCCCCGCTGCACCGTGGCGACGCGGGGTACCGCCCGGCACTCGATCGCGACGGCGACGGCGTCGCCTGCGAGTGACCGTCGCCCCGGTCGTCCCGTAGCCCCCGCCCCGCAGGGCCCGCAGTCCGGTGGTCCCGGCGGGCACTGCGGGCGTTCGGTGTCCCGTCCGGCCCCGTCACCGGGCCCGGTGGGCGGCGATCAGCTCGGCGTAGCGCCGGCCGCTGCTCTTGACCGTGCGGCGCTGGGTGGCGTAGTCGACGTGGACGAGGCCGAAGCGCTTGTCGTAGCCGTACGCCCACTCGAAGTTGTCGAGCAGGGACCACGCGAAGTAGCCGGCCAGCGGGGCTCCCTGGGCGACGGCGCGGGCGCAGGCGGCGAGGTGCCGGTCGAGGTAGGCGGTGCGCTCGGGGTCGTGGACGGTGCCGTCGGGGGCGACGGTGTCCTGGTAGGCGGCGCCGTTCTCGGTGACGTAGATGCGTTCGACGCCGTACTCGCGGGTGAGGCGCAGCAGCAGCTCCTCCAGCCCGGGGGCGTGCACCTCCCAGGGCATGGCGGTGTGCTCGGGGTTGGGGCCGGGCACCTGACGGAAGTGCGGGGCGGGGCCGGCCGGGTCGGCGGTGACGATCTGGCGGAAGTAGTAGTTGAGGCCGAGCCAGTCGAGCGGGGCGCCGATCAGGTCGAGGTCGCCGTCGCGCACCGGCAGGTCGACGCCGTAGACCTCCAGCATGTCCTTGGGGTAGCCGCGGCCGAGGACGGGGTCGAGCCACCAGCGGTTGATGTGGCCGTCGGCGCGGACGGCGGCGGCGCGGTCGGCCTCGGAGTCACTGGCGGGGGTGATCGGGCTGAGGTTGTTGACGATGCCGATCCGGGCGCCGGGGACGGTCTCCCGCAGGACGCGGACCGCCAGGCCGTGGGCGAGGTGCAGGTGGTAGGAGGCGCGGACGGCGGCGGTGAGGTCGGTGAGGCCGGGGGCCATCGCGCCGTCGAGGTGGCCGATCCAGGCGGAGCAGAGCGGCTCGTTGAGGGTGGCCCAGTGGGTGACGCGGTCGCCGAGGCGGGCGGCGACGACGGCGGTGTACTCGGCGAAGCGTTCGGCGGTCTCGCGGACCGGCCAGCCGCCGCGGTCCTGCTGGGCCTGGGGGAGGTCCCAGTGGTAGAGGGTGGGGAAGGGCGTGATGCCGGCGGCGAGCAGGGCGTCGACCAGGCGGTCGTAGAAGTCGAGCCCGGCCGGGTTGACGAGACCGTCGGCGTGCGGCACGATCCGCGGCCAGGCGAGCGAGAACCGGTAGGCGCCGAGGCCGAGTTGCTGCATCACGGCGATGTCCTCGGGCCAGCGGCGGTAGTGGTCGCAGGCGGTGTCGCCGGTGTCGCCGCCGGCGACCTTGCCGGGGGTGTGCGAGAAGGTGTCCCAGATGGAGGGTGCGCGGCCGTCGGCGTCCGCCGCCCCCTCGATCTGGTAGGCGGCGGTGGCCGCGCCCCAGAGGAAGTCGTCGGGGAGGGAGTCCAGGGCGCTGAGGTCGTTCACGACGGGCCTTTCGGTGCGGTCGGGAGGGGGCGGGGTGGCGGGGGCCGCCGGCCGGTCGGGCGGCACCGGTCGGGCGCGGGCCGACGGCTGCTCGGGGGCCGCCGGCCGGGCCCGGTCCGCCGGTCGGGTGCGGGTCACTTGACGGCGCCGGCGGTCAGCCCGGCGACGAGGTACCGCTGGAGCAGCAGGAAGCCGGCGACCACGGGCACGCTCACCACCAGCGAGGCGGCCATCACCTGGTTCCAGTACACGTCGTTGAGCGTGGCGTAGCCCTGGAGGCCGACGGCGAGGGTGCGGGTCTCGTCGTTGGTGAGGACGGAGGCGAACAGCACCTCGCCCCAGGCGGTCATGAAGGCGTACACGGCGACGGCGACGATGCCGGGCACCGCGGCGGGGACGATGATCCGCACCAGCGCCTGGACGGGCCCGCAGCCGTCGACGAGGGCGGCCTCGTCGAGGTCGCGGGGGACGGAGTCGAAGTAGCCGGCCAGCATCCAGATGGAGAACGGCAGCGAGAACGTCAGATAGGTGAGGATCAGCCCGCCGCGGCTGCCGTAGAGGGGGATGCCGGTCGCGTTGCCGACGTTGACGAAGATCAGGAACAGCGGCAGCAGGAAGAGGATGCCGGGGAACATCTGGGTGGAGAGCACGGTGACGGTGAACAGCCGGCGGCCGCGGAAGCGGTAGCGGCTGACGGCGTAGGCCGCGAGGATCGCGACCAGCACCGAGCAGACGGTCGCCCCGCCCGCCACGATCAGCGAGTTGACCAGGTAGCGGCCGAGCGGGACGGTGTGCCAGATGTCCAGGTACGGGCGGAAGCTGATGGTGCTGGGGATCCACCGGAACGGCCCCTGGACGTCCTGCAGCGGTTTGAGCGAGCTGCTGAGCATCACCAGGACCGGGACGGTCGCGAACACGGTGAGCGCGGCCAGGAAGATCCGGCGGAACCAGCGGAAGGACGCGGGCGGGTCGATCATCAGGCCTCCTTCCGGCGGGTGGTGAACAGCAGGTACAGGGAGGTCACCAGCAGCAGGAAGAGCAGCAGGAGCACCGACATCGCCGAGCCGGCGCCGAAGTTCCAGGTGACGAAGGAGGATTGGTAGATGTGGACGGACACGAGGTCGGCGGCCTCGGGCGCGGACCGGCCGAACAGCACGTACGGCGTGTTGAAGTCGTTGAAGGTCCAGAGGAAGAGCACCAGGACGAGCACCAGGTTGACCGGCCGCAGCGAGGGCAGGGTGATCCGGCGGATCTGCTGCCAGACGCCGGCGCCGTCGAGGGCGGAGGCCTCGTACAGCTCGCGCGGGATGTTCTGCAGGCCGGCGGTGAGGCTGAGGAACGCGAACGGCCAGCTGCGCCAGACGGAGACGGTGACCAGGGCGGTGAAGCTGTTGTCGCCGAGCAGCCAGAACGGTTTGTCGTCGACGAGGTGGAGCTGGTCGTGGAGCACGTGGTTGACGAGGCCGGTGTCCCGCTGGAACATGAACGACCAGGTGATCACGGCCGCGTAGACCGGCATCGCGTAGGGCAGCAGGAACAGCGCGCGCAGCACCCCGCGGCCGCGGAAGGCGTCCTGGGTGAGGATCGCGGCGGTGGTGCCGATCAGCCAGGAGAGGCCGACGGCGAGCACGGTGAACGCGCAGGTGACCCAGAACGAGTGCAGCAGGGCCTTGCCGACGGGGGCGTGGAAGTCCACCGCCATGCGGTAGTTGGACAGCCCGGCCCAGGGTGCGGCGGACCAGTCCCGGATGAAGAACTGGGTGAGCTGCTTGAGGCTCATCACGATGCCGACCACCATCGGTACCAGGTGGACGATCAGTTCGAGCCCGAGGGCGGGGAGCAGCAGCAGGTAGGGGAGCGCGGACCGCCGGGGGCGGAGGCGGCCGAGGAGGGTCCGGATCACGTCAGCCGGCCGCCGGCATCTGCTGCTGGGCCTTGGTGAGTTCGGCCTTGACGGAGTCCTCGGTGGCGGGCTTGCCGGCGGCGGCCGCGGCGAGCAGGTTCTTCACCGCGGTGCCGACGAGGGTCTCGAACTGGCTCTCGTTCGCCACCTGGGGGAGCGGCTTCGCGCCGCTGCCGAGGACGCCGGCGAGGGTCTTGAGCTCGGGGGTGGTGAAGGCCGGGTCGGCCTGGGCCTCCTTGACCGGGGGGATCGAGCCGTACGTCCGGTTGAGCCGGGTCTGCTCCTCGGTGCCGGTCAGGAAGGAGACGAACTTGAGGGCGCCGTCGGTGTTGCGGGTGTTCTTGAAGACGGCGAGGTTGATGCCGGCGACCATGGAGGTGGTGGCGCGGTCGCCGGTGGCGCCGGCCGGGGCGGGGACGGGCGCGACGCCGTAGTCCTCGGGGTTCATGCCGTGCGACTTCAGGTTGGCGCCGGCGGCCTGCCACATCAGCATGGCGGCCTTGCCGGTGGCGAAGTCGGTGACGGACTGGTTGTTGGCGTACTCGGCGTTGCCGGGGGCGGCGATCTTCTCGGTGCCGAGCAGGTCGACGTACTGCTTGACGGCGGCGACGGCGCCGGGGCTGTCGAAGGCGGGCTTGCCGGCGGTGTCGAAGAAGTCGGCGCCGTGCTGCTTGCCGAGGACGAAGGCGTGGTGGACGTTCTCGGAGACGTTGCCGCCTTCGAGGGCGAGGCCGTAGCGGCCGTCGGTGGTGAGCTTCTTCCCGTCGGCGACGAGCTCCTCCCAGGTGGCCGGCGGGTGGTCGATCCCGGCCGCGGCGAAGAGCTTCTTGTTGTAGTACAGGCCGTAGGCCATCGAGTAGAGCGGGACGGCGGCCGGGTCCTTGCCGGCGGCGCCGGCCGAGTCGAGGGCGGCGGGGAGGAAGCGCTCCTTGCCGCCGATCTTCTGGAAGGCGGCGGCGTCGAAGGGCAGTAGGGCGCCGGTGGCCTGGAGGGAGGCGGACCAGGTGTTGCCGATGTTCAGCACGTCGGGCCCCTGGCCGGAGCTGGCGGCGGCGAGGATCCGGTTGAGCAGGTCGGACCAGGGGATGACCTCCAGCTTCACCTTGATGCCGGTCTGCTGCTCGAACGCCCGCAGCTCGGGCTCCAGCACCTGGCGGTCGTTCTCCAGGCTGGTGCCCTGGTTGGAGGCCCAGTAGGTGAGCGTGCCGGGGCTGCTGTTGTCGCCGCCGCCGGAGGCGGAGCCGCCTCCGCAGGCGGTGGCGGTGACGGCCAGGGCGGCGGCAAGGGCGGTGACGGCTGCGGTGCGTCTGGTGGGCACGACGGAGGCCCCTCTCGGGCGGGGTGGAGGTGTGCTGGCACGAAAATCGGTGGAGTGTGCCGGGGTGCGATGAAGTGCTGTGCTCCACGGCTTACTTCAGGCCGTGATTTAACGTGTGAGAAAAGCTTCCGTCAAGGGTTCGGACAGCGATAGATTCGGGACAGGAGGGAGGCCCCATGACCGTGCGAGGCAAGAAGACGGTGCGTGACCTGCGCAGAGGCAGTCGGTCGACGCTGTTGAGACGGCTGTACTTCGACGGCCCGCTGAGCCGCCAGGAGCTCGGCGTGATCACCGGGCTGAGCGCCGGCTCGATCAGCAACGTCACCGGCGAGCTGCTCGCCGACGGGCTGATCGAGGAGTGCGGCTCGGTGGATTCGGACGGCGGACGCCCCCGGATCCTGCTCCGGGTGGCCGCCGGCCGGGCCCACCTGGTGGGCGTGGACGTCGGCGAGACACAGGTCCGGGTCGCGCTGTTCGACCTGGCGCGGGCCGAGCTGGCCGCCGTCGACCGGCCGCTCTCGGACAAGGGCCACGACGTCGACCACGTGGTCGAGCTGATCCTGGCCGGCCTGGCCGAGGTGCTGGAGCGCACCGGGGCGGACCCGGCCACCGTGCTCGGCGTCGGCATCGGCGTCCCCGGCATCGTCGAGCAGGGCGACCGGGCGTCGGACGGCGGCGGGATCGTCGTGCACAGCCAGACCGTCGGCTGGGACGCCGTCCCGCTCGGGCAGCTGCTGCGGGCCGGCACCGACCTGCCGCTCTTCGTCGACAACGGCGCCAAGACGCTCGGCCAGGCCGAGATGTGGTTCGGGGCCGGGCGCGGGGTGCGGCACGCGGTGATCGCGCTGTTCGGCTCCGGCGTCGGCGCCTGCGTGATCGCCGACGGCGTCCGCTTCCGCGGCGCCACCAGCAGCGCGGGCGAGTGGGGGCACACCAAGGTGCACGTCGGCGGCCGGCGCTGCCGGTGCGGCGCGCGCGGCTGCCTGGAGGCGTACGTGGGCGCCGAGGCGCTGGTGGAGCGGTGGGGGGCGGCGCCGGCCGGCGGCGGCGAGAAGGCCGGGCTCGCCGCGCTGCTGGCGGCCGCCGAGGCGGGGGAGCCGGCCGCCGCCGCGCTGCTCGCCGAGGCCGCCGAGTACCTGGGCGCGGCCATCGCCGACCTGGTCAACCTGTTCAACCCCGAGCGGATCGTGATCGGCGGCTGGGCAGGCCTGCTGCTCGGCCCCCGGCTGCTGCCCGCGATCCGGACCGCGGCCACCGAGTACGCGCTGCACTTCCCGCGCGAGCAGACCTCGATCGTGCTCGGCACGCTCGGCCCGGAGGCCGTCACGCTGGGCGCCGCGACCCTGCCGCTGACCGACTTCCTGGACTCCGGCGGCGAGCTCCCGGGCCGGGCCGCCGGCCGCCCGGCGGCCCGGGTCTGAGCTGCGGGGATACGCAGGGAGCGGCCTGGGCAGGCTAGTTCACGGTGTGAGGAAAGTCGGCGCGAAGGGTTGACACCCCCGATCGGCAGCCCCGAGACTCCCGGTCGGGGGCGCTCCCCGAAACCCGGACGGCGGGTCGGCTGCGCTCCGTCACGTGCCCGGTGGCGGCCGCTCCGGCGGTTCGTTCCGCCCACCGGACGGCGACCCCGCCCCACCCGTCGTTCCCCACCACCCGGCGCCTGCGCTGCGCCGGGCGCGGGCCTCGGCGTGCGCCCCCGCCACCCCACCCACCCCCACCGCAGGAGAAGCCCGTGAGGCTCACTTCAGCACGCCCCCGCAGGGCACCGGCCGCACTGCTCGGTCTGTCCCTGCTCGCCGGCCCCGCGCTGGCGCTGCCCGCCCAGGCCGCCCTCGCCGCGCCGGTCGCTCCGGCCGCGGCGACCCAGGCGGTCACCCCGGCCGCCGCCGACTGCGGCACCGCGAACGCGGCCCAGGGCCGGCCGGCCACCGCCTCCTCCACCGAGAACGGCGGCACCTCCGCCGCCAACGCGGTGGACGGCGACGCCGGCACCCGCTGGTCCTCGGCCTTCAGTGACCCGCAGTGGCTCCAGGTCGACCTGGGCAGCGTCCGGCAGATCTGCCGCGTCGTGCTCAACTGGGAGGCCGCGTACGGGCGTTCGTACCAGATCCAGACCTCGGACGACGGCGTCGCCTGGCGCACCGCCTACACCAACGGCAACAGCACCGGCGGCACCGAGACGCTCGCCGTCTCCGGCAGCGGCCGCTACGTCCGGATGAACGGGCTGACCCGGGCCACCGGTTGGGGCTACTCGCTCTGGGAGTTCCAGGTCAACACCGCCGACGGACCGGTGCAGGGCGGCGGCGACCTCGGCCCCAACGTGCTGGTCTTCGACCCGGCCACGCCCGGCATCCAGGCCAAGCTGGACCAGGTCTTCGCGAAGCAGGAGTCCAACCAGTTCGGCAGCGACCGGTACGCGCTGTTCTTCAAGCCGGGCAGCTACAACAACCTCAACGCCCAACTCGGCTTCTACACCTCGATCGCGGGCCTCGGCCTCAAGCCCGACGACACCACGATCAACGGCGACGTGACGGTCGACGCCGGCTGGTTCAACGGCAACGCCACGCAGAACTTCTGGCGCTCCGCCGAGAACCTCGCGCTCAACCCGGTCAGCGGCACCGACCGCTGGGCCGTCGCCCAGGCCGCACCGTTCCGCCGGATGCACGTCAAGGGCGGGCTCAACCTGGCGCCCAACGGCTACGGCTGGGCCAGCGGAGGCTACATCGCCGACAGCCGGATCGACGGCTCCGTCGGCAACTACTCGCAGCAGCAGTGGTACACCCGGGACAGCGCGGTCGGCGGCTTCTCCAACGGCGTCTGGAACCAGGTGTTCTCCGGCGTCCAGGGCGCACCCGCGCAGAGCTTCCCCGACCCGCCGTACACCACGCTGGACACCACGCCCGTCTCGCGCGAGAAGCCGTTCCTCTACCTGGATGGCAACGACTACAAGGTGTTCGTCCCGGCGAAGCGGACCGACGCCCGCGGCGTCTCCTGGGACGGCACCCCGCAGGGCACCTCGCGGCCGCTCAGCCACTTCTACGTGGTCAAGGCCGGCGCCACCGCCGCCACCATCAACGCCGCGCTGGCGCAGGGGCTCGACCTGCTCTTCACCCCGGGCGTCTACCACGTGGACCGGCCGATCGAGATCAACCGGCCCGACACCGTGGTGCTCGGCCTCGGCCTGGCCACCGTCGTCCCCGACAACGGGGTGACGGCGGTCAAGGTCGCGGACGTGGACGGCGTCCGGCTGGCCGGCCTGCTGGTCGACGCCGGCGCGGTCAACTCGCCGGTGCTGGTGCAGGTCGGCCCGGACAACGCGGCCGCCGACCACGCGGCCGACCCGACCACCCTGCAGGACGTCTTCATCCGGGTCGGCGGGGCCGGCCCCGGCTCGGCCACCGCCGGCATCGTGGTCAACAGCGACGACGTGATCGTCGACCACACCTGGATCTGGCGCGCCGACCACGGCGCCGGCGTCGGCTGGACCACCAATCCCGCCGACTACGGCCTGGTCGTCCGCGGCGACGACGTGCTCGGCACCGGCCTGTTCGTCGAGCACTTCAAGAAGTACGACGTCGAGTGGTCCGGCGAGCGCGGGCGGACGATCTTCTTCCAGAACGAGAAGGCGTACGACGCGCCGAACCAGGCGGCCGTCCAGAACGGCGCGACCAAGGGCTTCGCCGCCTACAAGGTGGACGACAACGTGACCACCCACGAGGGGTGGGGCCTCGGCAGCTACTGCTACTTCAACGTGGACCCGACCATCCGGCAGGACCACGGCTTCGAGGCGCCGGTCCGGCCGGGCGTGCGGTTCCACGACCTGCTGGTGGTCTCGCTCGGCGGGAACGGGCAGTTCGAGCACGTGGTCAACGGCACCGGCCCGGGGACGTCGGGCACCTCGACCACCCCGTCGACGGTGGTCTCCTACCCCTGACCTCCGGCCTCCGACCGCTCCGCGTACGGCGCGCCCCGGCCACCCGGCCGGGGCGCGCCCCCGCGCCCGGCCGTCAGGACAGTACCGCCGGCGTCGGCCCGTCCGGCCGGACGGTGATGCTGTAGGCGGCCCCGGTGGGGGTGGCGAGGAAGCGCGGGGCGGGGGCGGGCAGCAGGAGTTCGAGCAGTGCCGTGGTCTCCCGCACGGCGAACTGCGTGCCCAGGCAGGCGCGCGCGCCCAGGCCGAAGGGGTAGTAGGCGCCCAGCGGGCCCGGGCGGGCGCCGGCGCCGGTGAAGCGGGAGGGGTCGAACCGCTCGGGTTCGGGCCAGAGCGCGCCGTCCCGGTGGGTGAGGTAGGGGGAGACCAGCAGGTCGGTACCGGCCTCGATGCGGTGGCCCGCCACGGTGTCCGCCCCGGTGGCGTGCCGGGGCAGGATCCACGCGGCCGGGTAGAGCCGGAGCGTCTCGCTGACCAGTGCCTGCAGCGCCTCCCGCCGCCCGGCCGAGCCCTCGGGACCGGCCGCGAGCGCCCGGGAGCGGGCCTCCGGGTGGCCGTCCAGCAGGAGGAACAGCCAGGTGAGCGTGGTGGCGGTGGTCTCGTGGCCGGCGACCAGCAGGGTGACCAGCTCGTCCCGGATCAGGGTGTCGGTGTACTCGGGGTGCTCGTCGGCGGCATCCAGCAGGACGTGCAGCAGGCCCTGCCCTTCGGGGCGGCGGCGGGCGGCGTCGATCGCGGCGTGGGCGACGGCGTCGATCCGGGCCAGGTCGTCGGCGACCGCGTCCCGGGCGTTCGCGCCGTCCGCGGGCAGCATCGGCAGCGCGGCCACCACCCGGGCGACGGCAGCGAGTTCGCCGTCCGTGCGGTCGTCCAGCGGGTGGCCGGTGAGGGCGCGCCAGACGGTGTCCAGGGCGAACCGCCGCATCTCCTCGCCGACGTCGAACCGCTCGCCGGTGCGGGCGTACCCGGCCCAGCGGTCGGCGGCCTGCCGGGCGGCCCCGGCGATCCCCTGCTCGTGCCGGCGCATCCCGGTGCCGGTGAACTGGGCCTGAAGCATCCGCCGTTGGCGCTTCCAGGCGTCACCGGTGGCGGAGAGCACACCCTCCCCGGTCAGCAGCCGCGCCCGGTGCGAGCGCTTGACGTAGCGGTCGGGGTGCCGGCCGAGCACGTGCTGCACGGCCTCCGGGTCGGTGACCAGGACGGTCGGCGCCGGGCCGAGCCGGAACGCGGCGACGCCGCCCAACTGCCGCTGCGCGGTGGCCAGCAGCTCGACCAGCTCGGCCCCGGAGGCCCGCCACCGCGCGACGCTCTGCGCCGGCAGCTCGGGGACGGGGCGGCCGGCCGCCCCCTCGGCGGGCGGCGGGACGGCTGCGGGGTGGGCTTCGGTGGCCACGGGGACACTCCTCGGTCGACCGCTGGGGAGGGCACTGCCGTGACCGACTGTACGTCAGCGACCCTTCGCGGGTGACCGATCGCCCGGTCCGACGGGCCGCCCCCGGGCACCGGCCGGCGGGCGGCCCGCGGACGCGGCCGTGCCGCGGCTCGTCCCCCTCGACGAACCGCGGCACGGCCTGTCCCGTCAGCCTGGGCAGATCCGTCCGCTCAGATCTGCTGCCAGAGTGCCGGGACGATGTTGGGCTCCCAGCCGACCTGGGCCGTGTGGCCCTGGATGCAGCGGTAGCTGACCCCGTTGTAGGTCACCACGTCACCGGCCTTGTAGGTGGTGCCCGGCGTCCAGGTGCCGCCCGGGTTGCCCGGGTCGGTGCCGACCACCAGGGAGTAGGTGGTGCTGTGGGTGGCCGAGCCGGTGCCGGTCACGGTGAGGTTGTAGGTACCGGCCGCGGTGCCCGAGCCGACCGCGATGCTGAGCGTCGCGGAGGAGCCGGACTGGACCGAGGAGGGGCTGACGGTGGCCGTCACGCCGGCCGGGGCGCCCGAGACGGCGAGGTTCACCGTCTGGGCCGAGCCGGAGGTGGTGGTCGTCGACACCGTCGCGGTGGCGCTGCCGCCCGGGGTGGTGGTGCCGGTGGCCGGGTTCACCGCGACCGAGAAGTCGTTGGTCGGGATGGGCCCGCTGCCGACCGAGGTCTTCCACAGGGTGTACGCGACGCCGTCGGCGCTGCGGTCCAGCGCGGTGGCGTTGATGTTGCTGCTGGTGTCGCACGCCGAGTGGTAGCAGGAGTCGTACGCCCGGTTGGCGGTGCCGCCCCACTTGGCGGCCTGGGCCGAGGTCTTGACGGCGCTGGCACCGGCCGCGTAGCCGGAGGTCGGGATGCCGGCCTGCTGGAACGAGTAGTCGTCGGAGCGGCCCTGGCCCTCGACGTTCTCCTCGGGCTGGATGTTCAGGGAGTCCCAGTACGCCTTCATCGGCGCGGAGGTGCTGGAGGTGAGGTTGTTGATGAAGTAGCCGGCGTTGGGCGAGCCGACCATGTCGAAGTTGTAGTAGCCCTTGATGGCGCTGCGCTGCGTCGAGCCCAGCTGGCCGACGTAGTACTGGGAGCCCTGGAGGCCCTGCTCCTCACCGGTCCACCAGGCGAACCGGACGTGCCGGGTGAGGGAGGGGTTCTGCTGGGCGAGCGTGAGCGCGTTCTCCAGCAGGACGGCGGAGCCGGAGCCGTTGTCGTTGATGCCCGGGCCGGCCGAGACGCTGTCCAGGTGGGCGCCGAACATGGTGACCTGGTCGGCCGGGCCGCCCGGCCAGTCGGCGATCAGGTTGTTGGACTGGTAGGTGCAGGAGGTGCAGGTCTGCTCGCTGACGGTGTAGCCGGCGGCCTGCAGCTTGCCCTTGATGTAGGCGAGCGACTGGCTGTGCCCGGCGGTGCCGGCGCGGCGGTTGCCGCCGTTCTGCGAGGCGATGGTGTTCAGCTGGGCGAGGTGGCCCTGCACGTTGGCGACGCTGATGTCGGGCACCCCGGGGTCGGGGTTCCCGCCGCCGACCGTCAGGGTGTACTGCGCGGTGTGGGTGGCGGAGCCGGTGCCGGTCACCGTGATGACGTAGGTGCCGGGCGTGGCGGAGGAGGAGGCCGAGGCGGTCAGCGTCGCGGAGGAGCCGGCCTGCACCGAGGTCGGGCTCACCGAGACGGAGACGCCGGCCGGGGCGCCGGAGACGGCCAGGTTGACGGCCTGCGCGGTGCCCGAGGTGACGGAGGTGCTCACCGTGGCGGTGGTGGAGGCGCCGGGCTGGACGCTGCCGGAGGCCGGGGTGACGGCCAGCGAGTAGTCGTTGTTGCCGCTCGGCGTGCAGGTCGGCTCACCGCTCTGGGCGGTCACGCTGATCGCGTCCCAGGCCGCCTTGGTGCGGGTGAACAGGGTGCAGCCGGGGTCGAGGCTCTTGGCGGCGGTCAGGGTGGAGACCCGGTACTTCTTGTAGGTCATGCCGCTGGTCTTGAGCAGCATGCCGCCGTAGAAGACCCGCCCGGCGTCCTTGATGCCGACGCCGGTGACGGTGGAGCTGTTGCAGGTCGGGCTGGTGGGCTTGCCGCCGCCCGGGTTGGAGCCCTCGGCGAGCAGGTAGAACCAGTGGTTCAGCGGGCCGGCCGCGGCGTGCACCTCGGTGCTCGGGATCGAGGAGGAGTAGCAGTTGGGGTTGTTGCCGACCAGCGAGGGGTTGTACATGTTCCGGATCGGCCCGCTGCCGACCAGGTTGATCATCTCGCCGACGGTGTAGTCCGGGTTGTCGTACGGGGCCGGCTCGGCGGCGTACGCCTCGGTGAGCGCGCCGAAGATGTCGCCGGTGCCCTCGCCGAGCCCGTTCTCGTTGTTGGCGCCGCCCGGCGTGTACTGGTCGATGCCGTGGCCGAACTCGTGGCCGACGACGTCGATCGAGGCGATCCACTCGTTGGCGTTGTTGTGGCCGATCGAGACGGAGGTGCCGTCCCAGTACGCGTTGACGTCGTTCAGGCCGACCTTGACCGGCCAGCTGCCGCCGTTGCCGTTGTGGCCGTTGCGGCCCAGCCAGTCGCGGAGCATGTCCCACTCCTTCTGCGCCGCGAACATCACGTCGGCGCAGCCGGTCTCCTTGCTGGTCGGGTTGCCGGTGCCCCAGGAGTCGCTGGACTTGGAGAACACCTGCCCGCTGCTGTAGTCGGCGCAGCTCAGCCCGGAGCGGTTGGGGTCGCGCAGCGAGTACGAGCCGCCGGAGTTGGTGGTGCTGATGGTGACCGGGGCCGGGCCGTTCCACTTGCTGTTGGCGGTACCGGCCTTGACGTCGTCGTAGCTGTCGATCACCTCGCCGGTGCGGGCGTCGACGAAGACGTGCAGCTTGCTCGGGGCGGCCGAGGTGCGGCCGCTGAGCACCGTCTCCCAGGCGAGCCGCCCGGTGCCGTCCTTGACCCGGACGACCAGGCGGCGGGTGTCGACGCCGTCCACCGCGGCCAGCTTGGTGCGGGCGGTCTTCTCCGCGTTCGCGGCGCTGACCAGCGGCGTGGTCGAACCGCCGACCGGGCCGGTGGCGGCCGAGGTGAGGCCGCGGACCTTGCCCTGGCCGTCGGCTATGACGACCGCGTCGCCGCCGACCACCGGCAGGCCCCGGTAGCTGCGCTCGTACGCGACCGAGTACAGGCCGCCGAGCCAGGGGGTGACGGACTGGCGCTCGTACGTCTCGCCCGGGCCCTTGGCCAGGGCGTCCAGGCCCGCCGCGGCCGCCTGGTCGGCGGCGTTGACGGCGGCGGCCAGCGCGCTCGGCGGTGCCGAGACGGCCGGGCCCGGGTCGGCGGCGGCCTGCCCGACCGCGGTGGCGGTGAGCATGCCTGCCAGGACGGTCAGGGTGGTTCCCGCCGTCAGCAATCTGCGTTTCATTCCGAGGCTCCTCGAACGTGGGGGTGCCCGACCGCGGACCGTGCGCGCCTGACTGGCGCTCACCGCAGGCCGTATCGGGGGACGGCCGGGCGGTCGTCCACGCTCGGGTGCCGGAACCCTCACACGCCGTCATGCCACGGTCAACTGGTCCGGCACGCAGTTCGCGCGGTTGGCAAGTTCTGTCAAGCTGCGGGTTTTGTGAAGAGGTTGAGACCAAGAGGTTGAGACCAGTTGATGCCATCTCATGTACGGCGCGCCCGGCGTCCAGTAGCGTCCTTCTCATCGGAAGGACCGGGAACAGACTCGGGAGGGCAGCCCCGTGCACCGGAACCACGCCGACCCGCCACAGGCTGACGCAGCCTCAGCAAACGCTCACTGGCGGGCCTTCGGCGCGCGCCTGCGCCACTGGCGGCGCCTCGCCGGCCTCACCCAGGCCCAACTCGGCACCGAGATCGGCTACGACCACACGGCCGTCAGCAAACTCGAACACGGCACCCGGCGCACCAGCCCGCGGATCGCCGGCCGGCTGGACGACCTGCTCGCCGCCGGCGGCGACCTTCGCACCGCGTGCCGCCGCGCCGAGGAGGGCGAACCCGAGACCCCGGCCGGCCCGGCCGACTGGGCCCGCCCGCCCCTGCCCGGCCGCACCGTCGGCCCCGAACCGCTCCTCCCGCCCCTCGCCAGCGGCGAACCACCCACCCGCCTGCCCGACTACGGCCTGCTCTGCCCGCTGCACGGCGCCGCCGGCTGCGCCGTCCCCGCCCCCGCCGACCTCGCCGCCCTGCACGCCGCGTTCTGCGCCGCCGACCCCGACACCGCGCCGCCGCTCGACGCCGACACCGCCCACGCCCTCACCGGGCTGCTCGCCGCCCGCCTGCGGGCCGGCGAATCACCCGTCGGGCCCGGCACCACCGTCGTCGAGGACACCCTGCGCGCCGTCCTCGGCCGGCTCACCCGCACCCGCTCCGCCGCCGACCGCCGCCCGCTCACCCGGCTCGCCGCCGAGTACGCGCACGCCGCCGGCGG
This sequence comes from Kitasatospora sp. NBC_01560, assembly GCF_045208415.1. Taxonomy (NCBI): domain Bacteria; kingdom Bacillati; phylum Actinomycetota; class Actinomycetes; order Kitasatosporales; family Streptomycetaceae; genus Kitasatospora; species Kitasatospora sp. NBC_01560. The sequence continues at coordinate 8,187,855 of NZ_CP109364.1, forward strand.
GCTGCGGATGCAGCACGGCCGCAACGCCACCGCGATGGCCTGCTTCGACCGCGCGCTCAGCTGGTCCGAACTGGCCGACGAACCGGCCACCCAGGTCGCCTCGCTCAGCGACATGAGCACCCTCGCCCGGCTCGACGGCGACCCGGCCGCCGCCCTCGGCTACGCCCGCGAGATCGCCCGCGCCGCGCCCGGCCGGCACTGGGCCGGGGCGATGTCCCAGATCGGCCAGGCCCGCGCCCACGCGCTGGCCGGGGACGTCCGGGCGACCGTCCGGCACATCGGCCGGGCCCGCCTGCACCTCGACCACATCGGCGAGCACGACGAGACCGACGCCCCCTGGCTCACCATCGCCTCGATGCGGCTGCGGGTGGAGTCCGCGGCCGCCGCCGCCCTGCGCGACGCCGCCGCGGCCGTCGACGACCCCCGGCTCGCGCTGCGCGCCGTGGCCGCCGCCGACACCGCCCTGCGCCTCCTCGCACCCAATCAACTCCCCACCACCCGGATGCTGTTCACCATCCGGATGGCCGACTGCCACCTCTGCGCGCACGACCCGGGGACGGCCGTCGCCCTGCTCACCCCGCTGCTGGACGAGGCCACCGAGCTGCCCGCGCTGGTCCGCCACGAACTGCGCGGGCTGCGCGGCCGGCTCACCGCCGCCGGTCTGGCGGGATCTTGACGATCGCCGGCGATCACGCCACTCGCGGGGCCCGGCGCGGACGGGCGAGGATCGAACCACCGCCGAACAGGGCGGGCCCGGAGCACAACCCGCCCCGGGAGGACCTCGCCCGGCCGTGCAGGCCGGCGCCGCCCGCACGAGGAGCACCCCGATGACCACCAGCGCCGTTCTCACCGTCCCGGCCGCCGACCCCGCCGTCGCCGCCGCCCACTACCTCGCCCGCCTCGCCTTCGAGGCCGACGTCTCCGACGTGCACGCCGACCTGACGGCGGGCGTCCCCGGAGTGGTCGTGGTCGACTCGCGCAGCGACGCCGCCTGGGCCCAGGGCCGGATCCCCGGCGCGGTGCACCTGCCGACCGCCCGGATCGCCGAACTGGCACCGCGGTCGATCGACCGCTCGGCCACCGTCGTCACCTACTGCTGGGGCCCCGGCTGCAACGGCGCCACCCGGGCGGCGCTGGAGTTCGCGCGCCTCGGTTACGCCGTCAAGGAGATGCTCGGCGGCTTCGAGTACTGGGCGCGCGAGGGCTTCGCCTACGACACCGACGCGGGCACCGGGCAGCGCCCGGTGGACGACCTCACCGCGCCGCGCTCCGGCATCGCCTGCGCCTGCTGAGGGCGGTGGGCCGCGTGCCCTCCGAGCCATCTCTGATGGATCGTCAATATTGTGCCAGGGACGGTTCATGACGGCATCGCAGCGCGAGGCCCGGCGGCCGACCGGGGGCGGCTGCCGGGCCTCGCGTACGGTCACTGGTCCTTGAGGTAGGGGGCCAGCAGGGTGCTCCAGGAATTGTTGATCGAGTCGAACTCCGTCGGGCACTGCTGCGCACGGTCCTCGGGCAGCGAGCCGTTCGGATTGTCCGCCGTCGCGACCGCGTCGGCGTAGCCCTCGGGGTCCGATCCGTAGAGCCAGCACACCCAGTTGTAGTACCGCTGTGCTTCGAGGGAGTGCTGGTCGGCGTAGGCCTCGATCGGTCGTTGGCCTTGCTCGTCCGCATTGGCCAGGGCCGCCCAGGCGTTGATGGTGCTCAGGGCGTAGTCGGCGTGCTTCTCGTCGCCGACGAGCAGCAGGAGGGACAGTTGGTCCACGGCGTCCTCCTCCTTGCCGGTGATCGGCAGTTCGTAGAAGTACACCAGGGCGTGCCCCAGCTCGTGCAGCAGTGTGCCGTTGGTGAAGCCGACGAGGTCCTTGTTGACGGCCTCGGTCTGCTGCGGGGCGGGCCCCGCCGCGCTCGCCGGCGGCCCGGCCAGGGCGGCCAGGACCACGGCCATCGCGGAGATGGCGCCCAACCGGAGCCGTGTGCTGCTGTTCCGGACCATCTGGATCACCTCGCCCTGCTTCGGCGCGCCCTCTTCCAGGATGGGCCCGCAGGGCGCCGTGCCGCACCCGGGGTGGCCGGGCTCCGGGGCTCCGGGAGTTCGCTGCGCCGGGTTCGCTGCGCCGGGTTCGCGGAGCTCCGGGGTCGCGCGCCCGCCCGGCCGGTCCGTCGCGCCGCGCGCCCGCCCGGCCGGTCCGTCGCGCCGCGCGCCCGCCCGGCCGGTCGTCGCGGCCGGGCGGTCCGCTCAGCCGTGCCCGTGCTGTTCGTAGAGACGGTCGGCGAGCAGCGCGTGCCCGAGTGTGCCGCCCGCCCGGACGGCGGCGGTCACGAAGGCGGCCTCGGCGAGCTCCTCGGCGGTGACGCCGTGCCGGCGGGCGGCGGCGGTGTGCACGTCCAGGCAGTAGGAACACTGGGTGACGAGCGCGACCGCCACCGAGATCAGCTGGTGCTGGGCACGGTGGCCGGTGCGGGGCTGGAGGTCGCTGCGGCGGCGCTGGCCGCCCTGCGGCGCAGCCGCCCCGGCGTACGGGTGCGCCTGCGCGAGGCCCCGGTCACCGACCCGTCGGCGGGCCTGCGCGAGGGTCTGGCGGACCTCGCGCTGACCCGACTGCCCTTCAACACAGCAGGACTGATGATTCGTCAGCTCGGCGTCGAGCCGGTGGTGGCCGTCCTCCCCGCAGACGATCCGCCGGCCACCCGCCCGCGCCTGCACGTCGCGGAACTCGCCGACCGCCCGCACTTCCGCCTCCCACCGGGCACCGACCCACAGTGGCGCGACTACTGGCTCGCCGCGGCGGAGGACGCCCCCGGCCCGGTGGTGGCGTCCGTCGAGGAGTGCCTGCACGCCGTCCTCTGGGAGGGTGCGGTCGGCCTCCTCCCCGCCGGGGCCGCCCGGCGCCACGCACGCCCCGGCCTCGCCTTCGTGCCCGCCGACGGCCACCCGCCGAGCCGCATCGTCACCGCCCGCCGGGCGGCCACCGCGGACCCGCTCGTCGACGCGCTGGCCGCGGCCCTCGCCGACGCCGGCGTCGACGCCCGTGCCGAAGCCGGCGCCGAAGCCCGCTCCTGACGGCCCGCCGGAGGATCCGGGCCGGCCGTCGTTTCGCGAAATCCGGCGCGGAACGGATTGTCAGTGCCTCCTCGTAGTGTGGAACCAACGTCGGAGGGAGCGCCGGAAAAGGCGCCGGAATTGCCTGGGACAAAGGGGCGGAAGCATGTCTGCGAACAGGATCAAGCACAAGGTCAACCACGTTTCGCTGGTGGTCGACAATTCCGGCTCGATGCGCCAGCACGAGGCACAGCTTGTTCGCGTGGTGGACGAGTTCGTGAAGGGCCTTCAGGAGGAGTCCGACCGGCTCGGTCACGAGACCCGGATCAGCCTCTATTCCTTCGACCACGAGGTGCAGAACCTGGTCTGGGACATGGACGTCAAGCACCTGCCGTCGCTGCGCGGCCTCTACCGGGTCGCCAACGGTGCGACGGCGCTGATCGAGGCGGCCGTGAAGTCCATCGACGACCTGAAGAACATCTGGGAGGGGTACGGGGAGCACTCCTTCCTCCAGGTCGTCGTCACCGACGGCGAGGAGAACGCCTCGGGCTGCTCGGAGTCCGGCCAGATGCACACCCGGATGGGCGGCAGCCGGGGCGCCGCCGTCCTGGGCAAGTGGCTGGGCCGCATCCAGGGCGCCATGGACGACCTCCCCGACCACTGGACGTCGGCGATCCTCGTCCCCAACTCCCTGGCCAAGCGCACCGCCCAGGAGTACGGCTTCCCCGCGGGCAACATCGCGATCTGGGACGCGGACTCCACCCAGGGCGTCGAGGAGGCCATCGGTACCGTGAAGTCGGCCGCCACCAGCTTCCTCCGCGGCCGCGAGCAGGGTGTGCGCGGCACCAAGAACCTGTTCGCCATGGGCCAGGACCTCAACACCGCCGACGTCAAGGCCAACCTCGACGCGCTGGACACCGGCAAGTACATCCTCATCCCCGTCGACGAGCAGACGCCGATCCGCGAGTTCGTCACCAGTGCCGGCCACGCCTACAAGACCGGCTGCGCCTTCTACGAGCTGTCCAAGCGCGAGAAGATCCAGGGCAGCAAGCAGCTCGCCGTCGCGGAGAAGGACCCGGCCACCGGGCGGACGACGGGCCGGGTGTTCTCGGGCCCGGCGGCCCGCCGCCTGCTGGGCCTGCCGGTCGCGGAGGCCATCGTGAAGCCGGGCGACAACCCCTCCTACACGGTGTTCGTCCAGTCCACCTCCGTCAACCGCAAGCTGGTCCCGGGCACCAAGCTGCTCGTCCTCCTGTAACGGAGGCCGCGTCCCCACGGGCGCACGGAGCCGGCGCAGCGCCGCCGGCTCCGTGCGCCCGTTGGATTTCGGCCCGGGACGCCACCCGGAGGACGCTTCCGACCCTCCGATCCGGTGGGGGCGGCGGCCCCGTGCCTGATCGGGCAGCCGCAGATGTCCGCCGGTCCCGGCCCCCGGGCCTGCGGGGCGGGCCGTCGGCGGGTCGGCCGAAATTCGATGCCGTCCACGGGTGGGGGCGGATTGCCGGTCCGCCGCCGTTCCCCGCTGCCGGGGGTACGGAACGCCCGTGACCAGCACCGGGCCCGCGAGCCGCCGTCGAGCGCCGACGTGCCGGCGGGCCCCGCCGGTTCACCGGTTTCCGGCCAACACGAAACACTGGCAATTCGGACGGAATTCCCCCCGGCTGCCGCCGCTTAACACGCCGTTATTGTTCGCGCAAGCCTTGAGTCGCTCTCCGGGATGCGGATATACCTGTGCCGTCGCCGGGTGAACCGCCCGGTCCAGCAGGAAATGCGGCCGGGGCAAAACCCACGGGCCGCCGGAAATGTGTGAGGGGGATCCCCGGAATGCGGCCAGCGGACTACGGGCAGTTCTGCGAGACGGATCCGGTCTTCTACGACCGGCCCGGCTCCGGAGACGACGCGGCCGGTCTGTACCCGCCCGCCACCGGGCCGGTGCCGGCCGGATGGGAACGCAGCAGGGACACCGTCTGGGTCTACCTGCACCCGGAGGGCACCACATTGCCCGACCAGGGCTGGAAGGTGCACGTCTCCGGCAGCCTCGACGAAGCGCCCGACATCATCGGCACCGTGCTGGACTTCTGCCGCACCGAACGGATCAGCGCGAAATTCCTGGCCGGCCGGGAAACCGTGCTCAAGGCGAACTCGAAATACGCGCCGCGCGGCTCCAGCGGAAAACTGCTGACCCTCTACCCGCGCGACCCGGACGAACTGCGTCGCCTGCTCGACGGCCTGACCCCACTGCTGGCCGGGCGGCAGGGCCCGTACATCCTCAGCGACCTGCGCTGGCGGGACAGCCTGCTCTACCTCCGCTACGGCGCCTTCCGCCAGCTGTACTGCCTGGACGAACAGGGCCGCACCGTCTCCGCCCTGCGCGACGCCACCGGCACCCTCGTCCCCGACCTGCGCCGGCCGGTCTTCTCCGTCCCCGAGTGGGTGGAGATCCCGGACTTCCTCGCCGAGCAGATCGCCGCCCGCGGTGGTGAGGCCGCCGCCCCGGAGGACTTCCCGTACGAGATCGACCGCGCCCTCCACTTCTCCAACGGCGGTGGCGTGTACAAGGCCCGGGACCGCCGCGACGGCCGGGTGGTCGTCCTGCGCGAGGCCCGCCCGCTGGCCGGCCTCGACCAGTACGGCGCGGACGCCGTCCGCCGCCTGCACCGGGAGGGCGACATGCTGCGCCGCCTCGCCGGGCTCGACTTCGTCCCGCAGCTCTTCGACCACCTGAAGGTGTGGGAGCACGAGTACCTGGTCGAGGAGTTCATCGAGGGCGAGAAGCTGGAGCGGTACCTCTTCACCGGCCGGTACCCGCTGCTGCGGGCCGCGCCGGAGGAGGCCGCGCTCGCCGAGTACACCGCGACGGCCCTGGACTTCGCCGAGCAGCTCACCGCCATGCTGCGCACCCTGCACGAGCGCGGCATCGCCTTCGGGGACCTCCACCCGGGCAACGTGATGGTCCGGCCGGACGGTCGGCTGGCCCTGGTCGACTTCGAGCTCGCCTTCGACCTCGACGGCGGTACGCCGCCCGGGTTCGGCGCACCGGGCTTCATCTCCCCGGCCGCCCGCACGGGCCGGTCGGTCGACGACTACGCGCTCGCCTGCATGCGGCTCTTCCTCTTCCTCCCGCTCACCTTCCTGATCGAGCTGGACTCCGCCAAGGCCGCCCAGCTCGCCGGGGCCGCCGCCGAGCGCTTCGGCCTGTCTGCCGGCTGGGCCGAGGGCGTGGTCCGCGACCTCGCGGCCGCCACGGGCGGCACCCTCCCGCCGGGCGCCGTCGAGCCGGGTGGCGTCGTGTCCGGCGCTGTCACGTCAGGCACCGTCGTTTCGGGCATCCTTCCGCCCGGCACCGTCCCGCCGGCTGCCGTCCCGCCGGGCGCCGTCGCGAGCGGTTCCGACGAGCGGCGGTCCGGCGCGGCGCCGGCCCCGGTCGACCGGCGCCACGTGATGGACGAGCTCGCGGAGGGCATTCTCGCCGCAGCCACGCCGGAGCGCACCGACCGCCTCTACCCGGGCGATCCCGAACAGTTCAACCGGGCCGGCGTCGACCTCGCACACGGTGCCTCGGGGGTGATCCACGCCCTCGCCGTCACCGGCTATCCCGTCCCCAAGGAGCACGTCGACTGGCTGCTGCGGGCCGCCCGGGACTCCCAGGTGGTCCGGCCCGGCCTCTACGACGGCCTGCACGGCGCGGCGCTCGCGCTCGACGGGATCGGCTGCGAGGAGGAGGCGCTGGATATCCTCGCCCGCGCCCGCGCACTCACCCGGCAGCGGCGCGAGCTCGGCGTCTTCGGCGCCGACCTGGCCGGCGGCCTGGCCGGAATCGGCCTCAACCTCCTGCACTTCGCCGGCCGGCACGGCGACCGGAGCCTCGCGGACGAGGCGCTCGCCATCGGCGAGGAGTTCGCCACCGGCAGCGGCCCCTTGCTCGGCAAGGGCCGGGTCGGCCTGCTGCACGGCGGCTCGGGGGTGGCCCTCTTCCTGGTCCGGCTCCACGAGCACACCGGGGACGGGCGCTGGCTGGACCTCGCCGAAGGGGCGCTGGCCCGTGACCTGGCGAGCTCCCGGTCGGACGAGAAGGGGCTGCTGCTCACCCAGGACAACCAGTCCACGGCGTACCTGGGCTCGGGATCGGCCGGTGCGGCGATCGCCGTCCGGGCACTGCTCCGGCACCGCCCGGACGCCCGGTTCACGGCGGCCGTCGAGCAGTTGGACCAGGCCTGCGCGGCCGAGTTCTTCCTGATGCCCGGCCTCTTCGAGGGCCGCGCGGGCCTGATCTGCGCCCTCGCCGCCGGCGACCACCCCGAGGCGGACCCCCAGGTGGACCGGCTCGCCTGGCACCTGGTCCGCCATCAGGGCCGGTCCGCCGTGCCCGGCCGGCAGCTCTACCGGCTCTCCACCGACCTGGCCACCGGCTCGGCCGGCGTCCTCCTGGCGCTGCACGCGGCGTCGACCCGGAAGGGCACGACCGCCCTTCCCCTCCTGGACCACCCCGGCAGCCCGCTGCCGAGGTGAACACAGCACCACCACCGCTCCCGCCCGGGCAGCGGTACCGACCGAGAAAAGAGGTGTGTCATGGCTTTCATCCTCGACCTTCAGGGCCTGCACGAGGAGTCCGAGTCCATCGTCGAGTCGCTCTGGTGCAGCCACTGGTCCTCGCGCGCCTGCATGTGACGCGTGCGGTGACGCCCTGACGCGGTGCCCGCCCGGTTCGCCGGGCGGGCACCGCGTCCGCGTGCGCCCGGGGCCCGGTACCCCTGCCGATCGGCAGGGGTACCGAGCCCGCGCTGCTCCCCAGAACCTGCCGGTCGGCACTGGGACGCCGGGGCGTCCGGCGGGAGGCTGGAGCCCTCAACGGAGCAAGCCCCGGCCAGCACGGTCGACGGGCCCGGCCCACCAGGGAGTTCGCCATGTTCGCCACCCTCACCACGAGCCGTACCAAGGTCCTCGGAGCGCTCGCCGCCGTCGCGGTGGCGACGGTCGCCGTCGGCGGCTGCGCCGGATCCGCACCCGCCGCCGAGGGTCCCTCCTCCACCACGGCCGCCGCCGCCCCCGCCCCCGCCTCCGCCGCTGCCACCGGCGCCGGCACCGGCACCGGGGCGAACGCGCGGGCGACGGTGGCCGGTTCGGTCCGGATCGCCTACGCCTACTCGCCGGACGACGACATACGGTTCACCTTCGACGTGGAGGCCGTGCCGTTCACCCACCCCCTGCCGGAGCTGGCACAGGGGCTGCCGACCGACGCACGCGGCACGGTGAAGGTCTCGCACCACGTCGCGGCGCTGAACCGCACGGTGACCTCGGAGGCCACCGTGGACTGCCTGGTGACGGGGGACCGGACGGCCACGTTCACCGCGATCATCACCCGGGCCGACCCGGAGGTCGCCGACTCCATCGGTGCGCGCCGCGGCTTCAGCGTGTACGACGGAGGCTCGCCCGAGCACCCCGACCGGGTCGGCTTCTCCTGGGGCGTGGCCAACATGGACACCGACAGCACCGGAAAGCCCGTCGAGGGCAGGGCCGGTACCTGCATGGCCCCGGCCCCCTTCGCCCCGGTGTCCTCGGGCGACCTGACCGTCCACCACGCCGACCTGCCCCCCATGCCGGCGGCCCCGAGCCCGAACCCGAGTCAGAGCCCGAGCCCGAGTAAGAACCAGAACCAGAGCCCGAGCCCGACGCCCGCCGTTCCCGCAGCGGATCGGACCGACGGCCGGGCCGGCACCGGCATACGCCGGTGACCAAGGGGGAGCGTCGAGCCCGCCCGGGCGGTGACAGACCGGCCCCGGCGTCCGGCGCGGGTCAGCCGGCGGTGAGGAGACGGGTTTCGGCGGCCGGCAGGCCCTTGACCCACCAGTGGCCGTAGCGGCGGTAGGCCTCCGGCTCGCGCTCGGCGAGGAACCCCAGGAGAGAACGTGCCTCCGTGGCCAGCTCCTCCCAGACGTGCTCCGGCAGCGGGTGGAAGGCGGAGGCTTCGATCGCTCCCTCCGTGGGGCGCCAGACGCCGGCGACGTGGCCGTCCACCAGCAGCGTGGGCAGCACGTCGCCGTTCACCCGGATCACGTGCCTGCGGTAGTCGGGCGGGAGGACGCGGCTGCGGTCGGCATAGGCGAGCAGGATGCTGTCCCACATCGGCATCAGCCGGGGCGGGGCGGGCGTCTCCTCGGCCGGCCGCGGCGCCCCGGGCAGGTCGTACAGCGCGGTGCCGTCCGGGCCCTCCAGTTCCTCCAGCTCGCCGGCGAGGGCCTGCACCGCAGTCCGGACGCGGGCCCGCTGGACCAGCGCGAACTGCGCCATGTCCGCGACCGACGCCGGACCGAATCCCTCCAGATAGCGGCGGATGAGGACCTTCATGCCCTCGGCGGCGGCCCCCGGGTCGGTCAGCGCGGGCGCCGGCCCGGCCGCGACGTACGACTGGCGGGAGTCGAACGCCCAGGGCCCGCCGACCGGCACGTGCCACAGCGGCGCGTACTGCCGGAGCATCCGCCAGGCCGCCGGCTCCAGCGGGGTGCCGAGCTGCTCCTCCAGCCGGCCCCGTACCTCGGCGCCGGTCCGCGGCCGGCCGGCGTACTCCAGCAGACCCGGGAGCACCGCGTCGGCGTCCGCGGCGGTGAGCCCGGACGCCCTGAAGCGAGGGTCGCCGAGCCGGGAGCCGCGCAGCGTCGGCTCCATGGCCTCGCGGAAGGCCCGGAAGTCCTCGGCGTGGACGAGGTGCAGGGTGATCCGCATCAGCGTCGACTTGACCGCCCGGCGGTCGGCCAGTGCAGCGTCGAGCCCGGCCGGGTCGAAGCCGCTGAGCCGGTTCCACAGCGCGAGGTACGGCGAGGCGGGCTGCTGCGCCTGCAACGCGACCACCCGTCGCACCGCCTCCGCCACCCCGAGCGGCTCACGGGCGAGCAGCAACTGCCGGGCGAGCGTCGAGCGGTTGAGGGCGCGCGCGGTCATCACCATGGGGAGCATTCTGCCGCTCCGCGCCGACACGGCGGCGTCGGCAGCGGCACCGACAGGGGACACCGACGGCGGTCCGTGGCAGAGTCGCGGGCGGGGGAGGTACGGAACGACACGGAGACCACACCGCATGCACCTGAGAAAGCTCCGCCCGGGCGTCACCGAGATGCAGCTCATCTGCGAGGACTGGCTGCCCGAGTACGCCGAGCACTTCGCATCGGGCCGCTGCGAAGGCCTGCTGATCGGCTGCCACCGCCCGGGCGCCCGGGTCGACCTCTCCTTCGCCCCCTCCCTCCCGAACCTCCGCTCCCTCCGGCTCGGCCTCGGTATCCGCGACCCCGGGCCGGCCGCCGCCTGTCGCGAACTCACCCTCCTGGAGCTGGGCGGCCGGCAGCGTGGGCGGGTCGATCTCTCCGGGCTCCTGGCCCTCAAGGAGCTCGAAGCGCCGGTCGTGATCGGCCTGGAGACCGCGGCCGCCCTGCCCGCCCTCGAATCCCTCACGGCACTCGGCTGGCGGCACGGCGCACTGGCAGACCTCGGCACCCATCCGCAGCTGCACCGGCTGCGGATCGAGTGCCTGCGCAACGGCGAGCTCTCCCTCACCGGAGCCGCCGGCCTCCCGCAGCTGCGCACGCTCCACCTCTACGACGGCCGGGTGCACGACACCGGCGAACTCTCCGGTGCCGCCCGGCTGGAGGAGATCCGCCTGCTCGGAGCCAAGACCTCGTCCGTGGCCTTCGCCGCCCGACTGCCCCACCTCCAGCGGCTGACCCTGGAGAACTGCGGCCCGGTCGACTCCCTCACCCCCCTCACCGACCACCCATCCCTCACCGAACTGGCGATCGCCGGAACGACCGTGATCCGCGACGGCGACCTCCACCCCCTGGCCGCCAACCCCCGCCTCCGGAGCATCGCCCTCGAACACTCCGCCCCCCACTACACCCACACCCCGGCCCGGATCCGCCGCCCGTAGCGGACACCGGGCCGACAGCCGTCCTGGCCGAGCATGGCGTGATCAACCCGGTGGAGAATGCAGCCCGTCATCTGGCAGGCTCGACCGGGTGAACGTGCAGCAGACCCTGGCCGCGTTCGGCGCGACCGCGGCGATCGGCCCCTTGCGGTGCGGTGAGTCGCTCAACGACGTCGTCGCGGCGCTCGGGGCCCCTTGGGACATCGGCCGGGTGAGCGAACGACGTCGCTGGCCCCACCTGTTCTCCTACGGAGACGTCGAGATCTGCGTCTGCCGATGCCGTCGCATCACGATGATGTGTCTCCAGGCCTGGCGGGACACCATCGCCCTTCCCGCGCCCGGCAGCGCCACTATCGCTTCCCACCCGGGAGGCCTGACCCTGGCACACGTCACCGACGCCCTGGACGCGATCGACTGCCGCTACCGACCGGTCACCCTCCACCAGCCGCCGGGGCAGATGGCCCTGGAGGCCGCAACGACGGGCGTCGCCTTCACGTTCAGAACCGACGTCGAAGCCCAGCCACTCCTGGACACGGCCGGCAGCTGGACCACGACACACACGTGCGCACCCCTCCCGTCCGACCTGCCCGACGACGGCCTCGGCGCCCCGTAGCGCTTTGTCGAGAAGACGTGAAAGCGGCACCCAACGACGCGTGGTCGCAGCGATCCACTCAGTCGTCGAACCACACGACGAGCTACGTCACTCGGACGCGGGCGCGGAAGTGGACGTCACGGGGTTCGTTCGGACTGGAGCGTCCACTGCTGGCGGGCTGGAGGACGGGGCAGTCCCAGATGTCGAGGCGTGTGCCCTGATCCGTCGACCATGGGTGCAGTACCGGTCAGAATTTGAAGTGCAAGTTGAGGGAACGTCGACTGGCACTGTAGAGCCGGTTTTGAGGGGAAAGCGTTGAAAGTATTCGTGAGTGCCAGCAAGCTATCCGAACTGCTGAAGCAATTCCGATGCGATGATCTGGAGGAGAGTGTACGGCAGCTGAGTGCAGCACTCGAAGTCGATCCCGAAGCGACCTTCGGGATCACCTTCCCGCAGGCCGGCGAGCTGCTGGATACTTACCGATACCGGTACTCGATGGATGAAATTCGTGACTCTCGCAGAGGATGGGACGGGTTCTTCTCGGTCCTGGAGGGTAAAAATTCGCCCATTGGGATGGTGCCAGTCAAAATCGGCAAACTGGCGGCAATCATGCTCTTCGATGAAGGAGTCGAATCAGTATTGTCCATGCTGATTGGGTCGGCGGAGTGACGTAGGTCTCCCTGATGGCACCCCCATTCCGACCGTTGGTGCGGTGGCTGGAATGGGGGTGCCATTCAGTCTTCTTGTCCGAGGGGAAGCTGATGAGCCCAAGGGATGGGGAAAGCGCGCCAGGCATCGGTCGAGGTCGAGAGGGGCAAGGTGTTTGAGTTTGATGTTCCGGCGGATCGAGTGACCTCGCGATGGAATGTCAAGGACGGATTCGCGGAGTGGATGGCGGGCGGCGACGTTGAGGTTTCAAATATTACTGTGAGGCGATGATGGAAGATCCTTTGGTGAAAATCCCATTGGCCGATGCGATCGAAGCGGCTAAGGATCTAAATGAATATGTGGTCTGTTTCGACAGAATTTTCTCACGACTGGGCACTGGTGAGTACCGTCCAGAAATCCTGGCTGACTACATGGTCGACCGGAAAGTGATGCAACGAATTGCGCGGCTGCGCGAGAAGGTTTTCGAGGCGCTTGAGACCGTCATTGGCGTAGATGAGGCTGAGAAGCTTGCCGAAGAGGCATATTTCTACGAAGACCCGGCCTGAGCACAGATCAGCCAATGCGTCGTGATGGCCCACCGGATTCTCGGCGGGCCGTTTCTACTCCTGCGAGGGGCGTTCGACCAGTAGTGCTGGATGGCCTGGATCTCTGACATTATCTCTGCGACAGCGTCCGCAGGCCCCAGGGGCGCTTAAAGGACCGTCCAACGAACTTTCGGAGATCCCGAAAGATCTAGTCCCCGCGCTCCGAGCCGCGTCACGCTTGCTCGTCAAGGATAACGACCTATGAAAACCGCTACAGCACGGCGACGCACGAACTCAGGTCGGCGGTCAGGAAGACCAGGTGCGAGTCTTCGGTGAGAGCCACTCGTCCCAGGACCACCGGAGTGTCTCCCGCGCGTTGAAGGTCGGGCAAGCCCTTTTCGAAGTCCTTGCAGGTGACGACGCCGTCCTCCGCCATCCACTGGGCCCGCCACGCCCAGATGCCGTGGAGATTGCAGGCCGGTGCTGTCGATCCGGCCCACACCTTGAACGGTGCCCCGGCGCGCAAGGCCGCGGCGGCACGGCCGGCGGCATCGGTTCCGTGTCGTTCGAGGGCGGCAACCAGCTCATCGCGATCCACGACGTGCAGTATGCCGCTCTGTCGGGGCCCGGTGTACGCGGCCGAGCCGGCCGGGCACCTGCCGACCGGCCCCGGGACGGTGAGCACCGTCCCGGGTACCCTCCTCAAGATCGTCCGTCGGGCCTCGGGGCGGTACGTGCACCGGAGAGCGTGGGAAGGCGTGGTGGGACCGATGGACAGTGACCTGCGGTACGCGTGTGTGGTGGCGCTCGGCGAGCTCGGCCGAAGCCCGGACTATCGCGACCGGGCCGACGCGGGACGCGGGTTGGCCGGCTTCGCCGAGCTGCCGGAGGCGGCCGCGTTGCTGTTGGAGCTCGTGCTCGACCCGGGCGACACCTACGTCACGCTGGCCACGGCCGAAGCGTTGTTCCGGCGGAAGGACCGCAGTGGGTCGGTGGTCGTCGCCTCCGCCATGGCGGGGGCCGGCGACAACCACGTGGAATGGATCGCGACCGCAGCCGTCAAGGCGCTCGGTATGTTCTCCGACGATCTGGACGAAGCGGTGCGGGTATGTGAAGCGCTGCTGCGGGAGGCCGACGAGGGTCTGTCGGCGGGGGCTCGTCGGTTGCTCGGCATCCTGGCCGAGATCGATCCCGTCCTGAGACCCGCGTAGGGCCGGACGGGCAGTATCATCCCAGGTCACAGGGCTCGTTCGTTGATCCGGCTGTACCTGGGGCAGGATCGGGCGGCAGGGTGCGAAGCGCGGGGCGGAGGGAGTCACCCATGTCGGCCGGCGTCTGGTCGGAACTGTTGGTCCACGCCGAGCGGTTGACGGCGCTCTATTCCGAGCTGCCGCCCTTGGAGCACCTGGTTCTCCGATCGGTGCACCTGAGTCCGTACGGCGGCGGCGTGACGTTGCGGGTCGAGTTCCCGCGCTTCCCGGATCTCGCTCCTCCGGCTTGGGCCGAGGCCGGCTGCGACCGGTTCGAGGCGCAGATCGAGTTCATGGGCGTGGGCGAGGACCTCCGGATGCGGGGTGTTCCCGACGGCACCGTGATCGACGTCGAGCTCGCCCCCTTCGTCGAGGGGCGGGAACGCCGGATCAGGGTCGCGGTGAGCGGGCCGGGGATCTCGCTGGACTTCACCGCGCATGCGGCGCTCAAGGTCGGCCATCTCAACGCCTACCGCTCCTGCGGCGCCGATCCGTACGCGGCTCGCCGCTGGTTCGACAGCCCGCTCGACCGGCGGCTGAACCCGGACCAGGTCCTGCCTCCCACGACAGCGAAGGCGTTCTATGCGTGGTGACCAGGACTGGTCCGCCGAGCTGACCGATCCCGAGGCGGTTCGCGTGGTCCTCGGCTCCCCGCCGCCGCCGCTGAGCGACTACGAGCTGACCTCCGTCCTCATCGACGAACGCGAAGCGTCGGTCACCTTGAGGTTCTTCGCCTTCGGTGTGCCGGCCGGTGCCGCGCAGCTGTGGGAGGCGCGAGGCCACAACGCGGTCGGGTTCGTCCTGGTCTGCCTCGGTGTGACGGACTTCGAGGTGGACGCCTGGTCCGGCTGGCCCACGACCACCGCCACCCTCGCAGGGGGGACGGTCGTCCTCGGCGGCCGGGGCAAGCACGTGTCCTTCCGGGCCGCCGAGATCCGGGCCGAGCCCCCGACCGGATGGCTGGCCAGTCGGGCGCAGTGACGTCACCCGACGGTCGAAGGGATTTCGTGCGCGGGGAGCTTCAGCTCAAGGTCACTGTCCTGCTGGAAGGGCGGGGCTGGAGCGCGAGCTTGAACCCTTCGTGGCTCTGGGCGAATCCCAGGGCGGTGTAGAAGCGGTGTGCGGCGTCGCGCTGCTTGCTGCTGGTCAGCTGCACCACCGTGCAGCCGCGCGAGCGGGCCCTCGCGACGGCGTGCGTCATCAGGGTGCGGCCGAGCCCGTCGCCGCGGCGGTCCGCGCGGATCCGTACCGCCTCGATCAGGGCGCGCTCGGCGCCGCCCTTGCCGAGCCCGGGGATGTACGTCGCCTGGAGGCATCCCAGTACCGTGTCGCCGTCGTCGACCAGGACCAGCATCTCGTTGCGCGGGTCCGTGTCGATCGCCGTGAAGGCGCGCTCGTGAGCCTCCGTCACCACCACGGTGGCCGGGTCCACCACGCGGTCCTCGTCGGCGAGCAGGGCCAGGACGGCGGGCAGGTCGGTACGGGTCGCGGGACGCAGGGTGTGGACGGCCGGGGGCTCGGTGCTGGAGGACATGGCGCAGACTCTAACCGGCGCCTCGTCGGCGGCCTTCGGCTGTCCGGAGCCCAGGCCGGACCAGCTCACTAGTGGCAGATCTGCTGCCGTTGCTGGGCCAGGACGGTGGTGGCGAGGTCGCCGAGGGCGAGGTTGGTGGGGGTCTGGTCCTCGGTGGGCTTGGGCCAGAGGGTGGGGTCGGTGGTGACGAGGGCGGTGGCGACGAGGGCCTGGGTGTCGGGGCAGGGGGCGGTGACGGAGGCGCTGCCGGGGCCGGTGATGACGCCCGTGGTGACGAGGTCGCCCGCGCCGATGCTGATGCCGGTGCCGGTCGGGCGGTCGGGATCGACGGCGTAGAGGAGGATGCGGACGACTTCGTGGCCGTCGACCGAGATCACGCACGAGAGCTTGCCGTGGCCGCCGAGGGAGTCGTCGGAGAGGGTGCGGGCTTCGACGCCGGGGCTGTCCCTGGGCAGGACGAGTCCGAGGGCGGTGTCGTCGGCGCGGGGGAGTCCGCAGAGGGTCTGCCTGAGCTCGGTGTCCCGGGTGGCGTAGGCCACGACGGCGGCGGCTGCCGCGAGCGTCACGGCGGCCGCGGTGAGGAGCGGCCACCGGCGCCGGCGGGGTGCGGGGGCGCCGGCGGGAGCGGTTGCTGACGGTGCGTCGGTCGGCTCGGTGGTCGTCATCTCGGTTCCGCTTCCCCCGGTGTACGTACGGTCGGCGTAGCCTAGCGCGACTGTTCGAGCGGGTGCGGGGTTTGTATCGGGTGGGTATCCGCGGGCGCTCGGTCGGCCATCGACCGGGTGTGCCGGGCGAGGGGCGGAGGGGGCCGCAGGGCCTGCGGGGGGCGGCCGCGAGGGGGTGCGTGTCCGGTCCGTGACGGGGCGGTCACGGGTGGGGGCTGGCATATCGTTCCTGGCAGTCGCCGTGTCTCCGGCCCTCCGAACGCAAAGGGTGCCCGCCCGTGTCCTCGTCCGCCCCTGCTCCGGGCCCGCCGCCGGCCGTTCGCGTGTTGATGGTGGAGGACGACGAGCTGATGCGGCGGTCCTTCGCGGTGGCGCTGGAGCGTTACGGCTACTCGGTGCGGACGGCGGCGGACGGGCTGACGGGGCTGGAGCTGTTCCGGGAGGAGAGCTTCGACCTGCTGATCCTGGATGTGATGCTGCCGGGGCTGGACGGGATCGGCCTCTGCCGGAAGGTCCGGGAGACCAGCCTGGTGCCCGTACTGATGATGTCGGCCCGTGGGGACGGGCTCGACGTCGTCGCCGGGCTGGAGGCGGGCGCGGACGACTACGTGGTGAAGCCCGTGGACACGTACGTGCTGGTGGCGCGGATCCGGTCGCTGCTGCGCCGGGCGACGTACGCGCCCGTCCTGGCGCCGGGGGTGGAGGCGGAAGCCGCGGCGACGGCGCCCGAGGGGGCGGTGCTGGTCTTCGGGGACCTGCGCATCGACACCGGCGGCCTGGAGGTCTCGGTCGCGGGGCGTCCGGTGGCGCTCACCCCGACCGAGTTGAAGCTGCTGCTGGAGTTCGCCGCCCACCCGGGCATCGTGCTGGAGCGGCACACCCTGCTGCGGGACGTCTGGGAGTACGGCTGGGACGGGGACAGCCGGGTGGTGGACCTGTGCGTGCAGCGGCTGCGCGGCAAGCTGGGGCGGGACCGGATCGAGACGGTCCGCGGCTTCGGCTACAAGCTCAGGCGTTGAGCGGGGTGGGAACGGTGCGGGAGCGGCTGCGCCCGGCGCGTCTCTCGCTGCGCTGGAAGATCGCCGCGCTGGCCGCGGCCACGGCCTGCCTGGTGGTGGCGGCGGTGGGCGTGCTGGTGCACGTGTGGACGGCGCGGGACATCCGGAGCCGGGCGGAGGCACAGGCGCTGAACCGGCTCTACTCGGCGATGGACACCTACCGCCGCACCGGGACCCTCACGGACGGTGCCGGGCTCGACCCCGCTGAGCTGCCCGCCGCGTTGCGGCAGCCCGCGGACGGGGACCGGCACGCGGCCTACGACGGCTACGTCGCCGGGAACCTCGGTCCGAGCGTCTGGGCCGCGCAGCGGGTCGACGGGCCGGGGAGCCGGGTGCTGGCCGTCCAGGTCAACATGAGTACGGAGCTGCACGAGTTGCACCGGCTGGACGTCGTCATGGCGGTGGCCTCGCTGGTCGCGCTGGCGGCGGCCACGCCGCTGGCGGTGTACGGGGCCGGGCTGCTCGGCCGGCGGCTGCGGCTGGTCTCGGAGACGGCGGCCCGGATCTCCGCGGGTGACCTGGACGCCCGGACCGGCCCCACCGCGGGGCGTGACGAGGTGGCGGACATCGCCGCCACCGTCGACCTGATGGCGGACAGCCTCGGGCGGCGGCTGCGCATCGAGCGCCGGTTCACCGCGGACGTGGCCCACGAGTTGCGGACGCCGGTCGGGGGTCTGCTGGCAGCGGTGGACCTGCTGCCGGCCGGCGAGACGGAGGACCTGCTCCGGGCCCGGGTGCGGGACTTGCGCGGCCTGGTCGAGGACCTGTTGGAGATCTCCCGGCTGGACGCCGGTGCCGAACGGCCCGTCCGGGCCCGGGTGCCGCTCGGTGCGGTGGTCGCGGAGGCGGTGGCGCGCACCGGCCTCGACGCCGAGGTCGCTGAGGTCGGCCAGGTCACCGAGGTCGCTGAGGTCACCGCCGCCGCCGAGGCCGCCGACGGATCGGGCGCGGTGACGGCGGAGACCGTGGAGACCGACCCGCGCCGCCTCGAACGGATCGTCGGCAACCTCGTCGTCAACGCCCAC
This sequence comes from Kitasatospora sp. NBC_01560, assembly GCF_045208415.1. Classification (NCBI taxonomy): domain Bacteria; kingdom Bacillati; phylum Actinomycetota; class Actinomycetes; order Kitasatosporales; family Streptomycetaceae; genus Kitasatospora; species Kitasatospora sp. NBC_01560. Next base: position 8,206,124 of record NZ_CP109364.1, read on the forward strand.
CGCCACGGGGCGGCCCCGGTGCAGGTGACGGTGGAGGGCCGGACGGTCGTCGTGCGCGACCACGGGCCCGGCTTCCCCCGGGAGCTGCTGGCCGACGGGCCGCGCCGCTTCCACACGGGGGCGTCGGCGCGTGGCTCGGGGCACGGCCTGGGGCTGACCATCGCCCTGGGACAGGCCCGGTTGCTCGGGGCCGAGCTGCTCCTCGCCAACGCCCCGGACGGCGGCGCCGTCGCCACCCTGCGCCTGCCGGGTCCGGCCCCGGTCGGGCCGGAGCGGCCGCAGCGCTGACCGGCCCCACTGCTGACCGGCCGCAGCGCCGACCGGCCCCGAGGCGGAACTGCTACGCAGCGGAGTGCGCGCCGATACACGGTGGCCCAGGCTCCGATACGTCCCCCGGACACCCTTCGAAGTGCACCGTTCCGCACCCGAAGAGGAGCCCCCGTGATCGCCGATCCGCTCGTCCCCCCGTTCGCCCCTGCCGCGCCCGGTCCGCGCCCGGCGGCGGGGATCGCCGCCGAGGTCACCGACCTGTCGAAGGTCTACGGCAGCGGGGACACCCGCGTCGTCGCGCTGGACGGTGTCAGCCTCGCCTTCCGGGAGGGTGAGTTCACCGCGATCATGGGGCCTTCGGGGTGCGGCAAGTCCACGCTGATGCACTGTGCGGCGGGGCTCGACTCGTTCACTTCGGGCTCGGTGCGCATCGGCACCACCGAGCTGGGGTCGCTCGACGACCGGCGGCTCACGCAGCTGCGCCGCGACCGGATCGGGTTCGTCTTCCAGGCGTTCAACCTGCTGCCGACGCTGACCGCGCTGGAGAACATCACGCTCCCGACGGCCATCGCCGGCCGTCGGCCCGACGGGCAGTGGCTGGACCGGGTGGTGTCGATGGTCGGCCTCGCGCAGCGTCTGGACCACCGGCCCGGGCAGTTGTCGGGCGGGCAGCAGCAGCGGGTCGCGGTGGCCCGGGCACTGGTCTCCCGGCCGTCGATCGTCTTCGGTGACGAGCCGACCGGGAACCTCGACTCCCGGGCGGGGGCCGAAGTCCTCGGGTTCCTGCGGGAGTCGGTGCGCGAGCTGGGGCAGACGGTGGTCATGGTCACCCACGACCCGGTGGCCGCCGGGTACGCCGACCGGGTCGTCTTCCTGGCCGACGGACGGCTGGTCGACGAGATGGCGCACCCGACGCCGGACCGGGTGCTGGACCGGATGAAGGCCTTCGACGCCCGCTCGCGCACGACCTGACGCCTGGCGCACCCCCCGCCCGTCCGCCCCACACTCGCCCGCTCGCACCCGCCTGCTCGCACCCGCCGAGCCCGCCTCCCCTGGACCCGCCACCGTGTTGTTCCGTACCGCGCTGCGCAACGTGTTCGCGCACAAGGCCCGCCTGCTGCTGACCGCGTTCGCGGTCGTGCTCGGCGTCACCTTCGTCACCGGCAGCCTCGTCTTCGGCGACAGCCTGAGCCGCGCCGCCGCCGCCCGGGCGACCGACGGCTTCGACCGCATCGCCGTCGACGTCGCGGCCGAGGCCGATCCTGACGCCGCGCCCGCCGCCACCCCGCCCGCCGGCCCGCCCGCCACCACCTCACCCGCCCCACCCACCGCACCCGCCGGCCCGCCCGGCATCGACGCCGCCACCGTCCGCGTCCTGGCCGCACTCCCCGGGGTGGCCGGCGCCGCGGGCCGGATCGACGGCTTCGCCGCCGTCGCCGACCGCAGCGGCCGGCCGCTCGGCGACGGGCCGTCCCACCGGGGCGGCAACTTCGCCCCGGGGGCGGACGGCACGGACCCGGCGTACCGCTTCACCCGGGGGGCCGGTCCGGCCCGCGACGACGCGATCGCGCTCGACGAGGCCACCGCCGCGAAGGGCGGCTACCGGGTCGGCGACGCGGTGCGCGTCGGCACGGACCAGGGCGCGGCCCGGTACACCGTCAGCGGGGTCTTCCGCACCGACGGGATGCGGATCCCGCCCGGCGGCAGCCTGACGCTGTTCACCGGGGGCACCGCCCAGCGGCTCTTCCTCCGGCCGGGCCTCTTCCAGCACGTCGAGCTGACGGCCGCGTCCGGCGCCGACCGGCAGGAGCTGCTCGGCCGGGTCGAGGCGGTGCTGCCCCGGGGCGCCGGGGCGGTCACCGGCGAGCGCCTCGCGCAGATCAGGACCGGCCTCGCCACCGGTGACGGCGACACCCGGAGCCAGATCCTGCTGGGCTTCGCCGCGGTCGCCGTGTTCGTCGCCACCTTCCTGATCTCCAACACCTTCACCATGCTCGTCGCCCGCCGCACGAGGGAGCTGGCGCTGCTGCGGGCGGTCGGCGCCTCGCGCCGGCAGGTGCGCCGCCTGCTGCTGGCCGAGTCCCTCGTCCTCGGCGTGATCGCTTCGGCGGTCGGCCTCGCCGCCGGCACCGGGGCGGCCGTCCTGCTCCGGGAGTTCTTCGCCCCGGCCGACGCTCCGGCCGGTCCGCTGGTCCTCACCCCGGGCACGGCGGTCACGGCGCTGCTGGTCGGCACGGCCCTGCCGATGGTGGCCGGCTGGCTCCCGATCAGGCGCGCCATGGCGGTTCCGCCCGTCGCCGCGCTCGGTGCGGCCGAGGCCGCCGCCCCTGCGCGCGCCGGGTCGCTGCGCACCGCGGCCGGCGTCGTCCTGCTGGTCACCGGCACGGCCGCGGTCGGGTACGGGGCGACGGCCGCGGGGAAGGACGCCCGGACGGTCATCGGCCTGGGCGCGGTTCTGGCCCTGACCGGGACGCTCGCGCTGATCCCGCTGCTGTCCCGGCCGTTCGTCGCCCTGCTCCGGCCGCCGCTGATCCGTCTGCAGCCGGTGCACGGGGACCTCGCCGCGCGCAACACCGTGCGCGATCCGCGCCGTACGGGGGCCACCGCCGCGGCGCTGGCCATCGCGCTCACGCTCGCCTCGGGCCTCTCCGTCCTCGGCGCCTCCGCCACCCGGTACCTCGACCGCGCGACCACCCACGACCTCGCCGCCGACTACCTGGTGAAGCCCGCCGAGGGCGGCCTGCGGATGACCCCCGCCACCGCCGAGCCGCTGAAGGCGCTGCCCGGCGCCGCGGTGAGCCCGCTCAACCAGTCCACCGGCTACCGGCTGGCCGGCACCTCGGCCGTCCTGACCGGCGTCGACCCGGCCACCATCGGGCGGCTGCTGCGCCTCGACGTGGTGGAGGGCTCGCTCGGCCGCCTCGCCGAGGGGCAGATCGCGGTGGCCGACTTCAAGGCGAAGCAGGCCGGCTGGCACGTCGGGCAGGTGCTGCCGCTCCAGCGGCGGGACGACCAGCACGGCAGTGTGACCGTCGGTGCCGTCTACCGGGCGGACGAGCAGAGCAACCTGCTGCCCAGCATCACCGCACCCGACGCGCTCGTCGCCCGGTACGACGCCGCCCCGTTCACGGCGGGGATCCTGGTCGCGACGGACGGCGGGCCCGGCCCGGCCGCGCTCGGCCTGGTCACGCACGCGCTCGGTGACAACCCTGCCCTGGCCGTCCTCGACCGGGACGCCGTCCGGGCCCGGGACAGCGGCGGCATCGACGACCAGCTCGACGTCTTCCACGCGCTGCTCGGCATGGCGCTGGCGATCGCCGGGCTGGGTGTCGCCAACACCCTGGCGATGTCGGTGCTCGAACGCCGGAAGGAGATCGGCACGCTGCGCGCCCTCGGCCTGGACCGCGCCGGGGTGGCCCGGATGATCCGGCTGGAGGCGCTGCTGCTGGGCGGGCTGGGTGCCGCGCTCGGCACGGTGATGGGCGTCTTCCTGGGCTGGGCGCTGGGCCGCACCCTCCAGGAGCACGTCGTGGGCTACACGACGGTCCTCCCGTGGGGGCGCCTCGCGCTCGGGGTGCTCGTCGCCCTGGCGGGCGCGCTGGCCGCCTCGCTCGGGCCGGCCCGCCGGGCCGCCCGGGTGGACATCCCGGCGGCGACGGCGGCGCAGTAGCCGCCCGCCGCACCGGAGAACCGGAGAGCCGGAGAACCGGAGAACCGGGGACCGGAGGCCGGGGATCAGAGAGCCGGAGGCTCGGTGTCCGGCCCCCGGTTCTCCGCCGGCGTGCGGCTCCCTCAGGGGACGAGGACGATGCGCCCGCGCAGGCCGCGCGAGGCCAGCGCGTCGTGGGCCGCGGCCGCTTCGGTGAAGGGCATCGTCCGGTCCACCCGCAGGGTGACGGCGCCGGCGTCCGCGAGCGCAGCCAGCTCGGCGAGCCGTACCCCGTCGCTGTGCACCCGGACTTGCGAGACCCGGATCCCGCGCTCCGCCGCCGGGCCGGCCCCGAGAACGCTGATGAACGTGCCGCCGTCCTCCACCGCGCCGATCACCGGGCCGCCCAGCGCCGCGGCATCGACCAGCCCGGCGACCCCGCCGGGCACGGCTGCGCGGATCGCCGCGGTGGGGTCCTCGGAGCGCGGGACGAAGACGTGGGCCCCCAACGTGCGGACCAGCTCCTCGTCCCGGGCCCCGGCGACGGCGACCACCCGCAGTCCGCGCGCGGCCGCGAGCTCGACGAGGTAGCCGCCGACGGCGCCCGCCGCACCGGTGACCGCCACCGTGGCGCCGTCGGCCGGGGCGAGCCCGTCCAGTGCCTGCCAGGCGGTGAGTCCGTTCAGCGGGAGTGTCGCCGCCTGGACGGGGCTCGCGTGCCGGGGTGCGGCGGCGACGGCGGTGGCGGGCAGGACGACGTACTCGGCGTGCGTGCCCGCCTGGGTGTCCGGCCAGTCGGACAGGCCGATCACGGCGTCGCCGACCGCGAAGCCGCGGACCTCACCGCCCAGGGCGTCGACCGTCCCCGCGACGTCCAGACCGGGAACGTAGTGGTCCCGCGCGGGGACGCGCGAGGCCAGGGCGCCGGAGCGGATCAGGGCGTCGGCGGGGTTCAGCGCCGCCGCCGCGACCCGGATGCGGATCTGACCGTCGCCCGGCTCGGGGGTCGGGACTCCGGCGACGCGGAGCACGTCGGAGCCACCGTACTCGGACAGGATGACGGCACGCATCGTCACGTCTTCTCTCTGCAGGTGCCTTGACCGGGCGGGCCCCGGCGGGCTCTCCCTGGAACCGGGACGACCGGGCTCCCATTCCGTCAGGACGGCACGGGAAAGCGGTCGTTCGGCGAGCGGGTCGTGCCGGTCGTGCCGGTGGTGGTGGATCCGCGACCGGCGCCGGCCCGTCAGGGCTGTCGGGCGGGGGCGGGCAGGGCGTACCGGACGTCGGTGAGCCGCTCGGACAGCTCCCAGAGGCGGCGGCCGGTCGCGGGGTCGGCGGCAGCCGGGGAGAGCTCCACCCGGGCCGGGGCGCCGCGGAGTTCGCCGTACCCGGCGGGGCCGAGGAACTCGCCGCCCGCGGCGTCGGGGGCGGTGGCCGCGTAGAGCTGCGGGAGCGCGCCGCGGTCGGCCGGCTGGGCGAGGGGGCGGGCGAGGCGGCCGAAGAGCAGGCGGTAGAGGGCGGTCGGGCCGTCGGTGACGATGTTGGTGGCGGTGAAGCCGGGGTGGGCGAGCAGGCTCCGGACGGGGCTGCCGGCCGCGGTGAGCCGCAGGTGCAGCTCGCGGCCGAAGACGGCGTTGGCGAACTTGGACTGGTTGTAGAAGGCCATCGGCGCGTAGTGCTGCCGGCCGTCGAGGTCGTCGTAGTGGATCCGGCCCCGCCGGTGGTTGATCGAGCTGACCGTGACCACCCGGGGGTCACGCCCCTCGGCGAGGAGGTCGAGCAGTAGCCCGGTGAGCGCGAAGTGGCCCAGGTGGTGGGCGGCGAACTGGAGTTCGTGGCCCTGCGGGCTGAGGGTGTGCGGCGGGGCCATCACCCCGGCGTTGTTGACCAGGACGTCGGGCCGGCGGCCGTCGGTGCGCAGGCCGCCGGCGAAGGCGCGGACCGAGTCGAGGTCGGCGAGGTCGAGCCGGCGGACCTCCAGCCGCTCGGCGAGCCCCGCGCCCGGCTGTTCGGCGGCGAGCTGCTCGACGGCCCGGTGGCCCTTGCGCTCGTCGCGCACGGCGAGGACGACCCGGGCGCCGCGGCGGGCGAGGGCGCGGGTGGTGGCGAGGCCGAGACCGCTGTTGGCCCCGGTGACGACGAAGAGCCTGCCGTTCTGGTCGGGGATCCGGTCGGTGGTCCAGTGCTGATGCGCTGTCATATGGCACATGCTGTCGGTCATGTCACTTGGTGTCAAGACGCGCCCGAGTGCCGTCCGAGGCATCGCGCTACCATGACCCGGTGATCCCCCGCCCCGAACTGACCATGGCCGAGCGCAAGCGCCGGCTGGTCTCCACCGAGCTGGCCGAAGCGGCCCTGGAGCTGCTGGCCGCGAAGGGGTTCGACGCCGTCACGATCGACGAGATCGCGGCCGCGGCCGGCGTCTCCAAGCGGACCTTCTTCCGGTACTTCGCCTCCAAGGAGGACGTGGTCGTCCAAGTCCTCGCCGACCTCGGCCCGGGGATGTGCGCGGAGCTGGCGGCCCGTCCGGCCGGGGAACGCCCCTCCACCGCACTGCGGCACGCCGTCTGGATCTCCCTCGCCGCCTGCTCCGACGGGGCCGACGGGGCCGGCCGGGACGTCCGGGATATCCGGCACGACCGCCACGACCGCCACGACCAGGGCGACCGGGAGGGTGGCCGGGCCCTGCGCGTGGTGCAGCTGATCCTGCGCACCCCCGCCCTGCTCGCCCGCTTCCTGGAGCGCCAGGCGCAGTGGCGCGAGGAGCTGGCGGCGGAGCTGGCGGGCCGCCTCGGGCTCGACCCGGCCACCGCCCTCTACCCGCCGCTCGCCGCCGGGATGGCCCTGACGGCCTTCGACGCGGTGCTGCGCCGGTGGAGCGGGAGCGACGGCGCCGAGGATCCGGCCGTCCTGCTCGACCGCGCCTTCGCCGTCCTCGCCCCGGCGCTGGACACCGTGCAGGCCGCCCGGGCATGACCGTGCCCGCCCCGGCGGTGCGGCCGGGGCGGGCACGGTCATGCGCTGCGGAGCGCGCGGGGGCGGTTCAGCCCACGCCGACCCCGTTGGTCTGGGAGAGCGGGTAGCAGGCGGGAGTCTCCTTGGTCAGCGCGATCTCCAGGTTCCCGACGGTGTCCGCCTGTGCCGCACCCTGGGGGGTCCTGTTGAGCAGCAGCAGGCTCTCGCCGGGCGGGATGGCGCCGGGGTGCAGGATCGCGATGCGGCCGTTCTGGGGATCCAGCGACATCACCGACTCCAGCCGGCTGCCGTCGGTGGTCACCGGGGTGTGGCAGGAGGCCGAAGGCGTCATGACCAGCGCGGGCACGCCCACCGAGCGCAGGGCGTCCTGGAGCCCGGTCCACTCGGCGCCGATCAGCCGGAAGGAGACGGTGCCGTCCTGGTTGGGGGTCACCGAGTAGGAGGCGGTGGTGAGCTGCACCGAGGCCGGGCTGCCGCCGACCGGCTGGGCGACGGTGGGGCCGGCCTGCGGACCGGAGTCCGTGCCGGTGTGCGGCATCAGGACGACCGCGGTGGCCGCGGCGGCCAGGCCGAGCCCGGTCGCCACCACCTTGCGGAGGTGGCGCGGCCGGACCGGGCCCGTGCCGGCGGTGGCGGTGGCGGGCAGGTCCGCGGCGCGGGCGGTCAGCTCGGCGCCGAGCTGCTGCTGGAAGTTCAGGGGCGTGGTCACGAGGCGGCCTCCAGGAATGCGTTCACGGACGTGGTGCCGGTGGCGCCGGTGGTGGCGCCGGTCTGCGGGGTGACGTTCTGCGGGGTGACGTTCTGAAGGGCCTTGCGGGCCCGGTGCAGCCGCACCCGGGCGGTGGCCGCGCTGATGCCCAGCGCCTTGGCGGCCTCGCGGACGGGCAGGCCGTCGACGGCCACCAGATCCAGCACGGCGCGCAGCGGCTCGGACAGGGCGGCGTGCCGGGTGGCCAGCCCGCGGGCGGCGCGGGCCGCGTCGATGCGCGACTCGATCGCGGACACGTCCTGATCGTCCAGCATCCGCTGACCGGCGATCCTGGCCACCGCGCCCCGCTCGCGGACATTGCCGCGGAAGTGCGAGGCCAGGACGTTGCGGGAGATGCCGTACAGCCAGGCGACGGGCGCGCCGCGGCGGGGGTCGTAGCTGTCCGCCTGCTCCAGCGCCGTCAGGAAGATGTCGGCCGTCAGATCGGCCGCCAGGTGGACACTGTCGGTGCGCCGGGTGACGAAGCCGAGCACGGTGTCGAACTGCTGCTGGTAGAACACGGCGAACGCCGCCGGGTCTCGCGAGGGTGGTGCTATCGGATGCTCCGCTGACACGGATGACTCCTTGGGACGACGAGCACTGCCTGACATCTCTACTTGGCTCGGGCGCTCAGGAGCGTTACACGCGGTCTTCGGAGGCCCCGGCCGCCGGGACGCCCGGGGCCGGACCGGACGCGGTGGGGGAGGTCCGCATCAGGTCCGGCCGGGTGGAGCCGGGTGGGGTCAGAGTAGGCCGGGTCTGGCCGGGTGGGCCGGGTGGGCCGGGGAGGGCCGCGCCGGGTCAGGCCAGGTCGGCGTCCGGGATCCACGAGCCGTGGATCATCGCCGGCACCCGGCGCGGGAGGTGCACGGTGGCGACCGGCGAGGCGGAGAGGTCGGAGGCGTCCAGGACGAGCAGCTTGGACGCGTTCGCGTTGAGGTCGCTGACGACGGTCAGCAGGTAGCCCGCGTCCTCGTCGGCGGCGCCGGCGGCGGGGACGAAGACGGCCTCGCTCGGCAGCTGTCCGGTGCCGACCGGCAGCAGCTGCCGCCCGCCGGTGCGGCGGTCGTACTTGACCAGGGTGTGGTTGCCGACGCCGCGGTCGTCGGGGAAGGACAGCGCGTACTGGTAGCGGTGCTCGCGGCCGAGGAACGCCTCGTTGATGGTCGGGAACTCGACGGTGAGGTCGTCGGTCTGCTCCTCCCGGACGGCGCCGGCGGCCAGGTCGACGATCCAGCGGCGGCTGCGGGAGCCGGAGTTGGGCTCGGCGCCGCGGTCCGGGGCGCCGACCCACCAGTTCCAGGAGCGCTGCCAGCCCTCCCGGCCCACCGACGGGCCCTCGACGACGATCCGGCCGGCCGCGTCCTCGTAGGCGTTGGCGAGGTGCATCGCGTAGCCGGGCTGCAGCGGGAGCCAGCGGACCTTCGCCGCGCCGCCGGCGCCGCGCGGCATGACGCCGATCCGGGCCGGCTGCTCGTCGCTCCACCCGTAGGGGATGCCGGAGTGGTCGGAGAGGTCGAGCGTGACGGAGCCCTCCAGGAAGACCACGTAGTGCTCGGTGATCGCGAAGTCGTGCTTGAGCGCGGCGCTCGCGCCCGGCACCTCCTGACTGGTCAGCACCGTGCCGTCGGGGGAGGAGACGTGGTGGATCAGGTGGGGCGGGAAGGGCGAGGAGGCGAAGAAGTGCAGCTCGCCGGTGGCCGGGTCCTCCTTGGGGTGGGCCGTCATCGCGGAGGTGAGCCGGCCGTTCCAGTCGAAGGCGCCGACCGTCTCCAGCTCGGGCGTCAGCTCGAACGGGAGGGCGGACTCGCAGAGCGCGAGGAGGCGGCCGCCGTGCTCGATGACGTGGGTGCCGGCGGTGGAGGCGGTCAGGTCGGGCCCGTGCTCGGTCAGGTACGGGGCGCCGTCCAGCGCCGGCGTGTGCACCCAGCGGTTGCGGTACCACTCGGCGCGGCCCTCGCGCAGCCGGATGCCGTGCACCATGCCGCTGCCCTTGAACCAGTGGGTGGGGGTGACACCGGGCTTGGGGTTGTGGCTGTTGCGGATCAGTCGGCCGGTCAGCTCGGGCGGCAGGTGGCCCTCGACGGTGAGTCCGGTGGCGGTGGCCTCGTCGGTGACGGGGGTGTAGTGGCCGGTCAGGTAGGGCGGCAGGACGGTGGTCATGGCGGGCTCCTCCGGAGCAACGGGGCGGGGTGCGTGGGGTGCGGACGGCCGGGCGGGGTGGGGGCGCCGCCGGTAGCGGCAGCGGCGGTTCAGCGGCGTTCGGCCTCGGCCTGGAGGTGGCCGAGCCAGCTCTCCAGCGAGGCTCGCAGCGCGGCCTCCAGCTCGGCGGGCTGTGCCTCGACGGGCGCACCGGCCCAGGACTCCTCGGTGCGGACGGTGACCGCGCCGTCCGTCTCCTCGAAGGTCCAGACGTGGACGCCGTCGATGCCGTTGGCCGGGCCGCCCCAGACGATCCGCACGCCGGGGACCAGCTCGTGGACGGTCGAGGTGATGTCGAGGCCGTGGGTCTGCCAGCGGAAGGAGACGCCGGTGGCGAGTGGGGCGTCCAGCCGGGCCCGGTCGACGTCCGGGAGCCAGTCGGCCCAGGAGTCGACGGCGGTGTGCAGGGACCAGACGACGGCGAGCGGGGCGTGGATCACGGTGCTGAGGCGGACGATGGCGGGGGCGGTCTCGTCGATGGTGTGCAGGGTCATCGGAATCTCTCCTCGGGTCGGGGTGGAGCGGGTCGGGGTGGAGCGGGTCGGTCGGGGCGGAACGGGTTCAGTGGCCGGTGGGCGCGGTGGGCGCGGTGGGCGCGGTGGGCGCGGTGGGTGGCGCGGGCCGGAGGGCCGGGCCGGCAGCAGCGGTGCGGCGGGCGAGGCGGGGCGTGAGCGCCGTCGCTGCGGCGATGACGAGGGCGGCGGCGAGGAAGGCCGTCCGGTAGCCCTCGGTGAGGGCCTCCGTCCGGGAGTGGTGGGCGGCGTACCCGGCGGTGGCCGAGGCGGCGAGGCTGCCCAGCAGGGCGAGGCCGAGGGCGCCGCCGAGCTGCCGAGCGGTGTTCACCAGGCCGCCGGCCAGCCCCGCGTCGGCGGCGGGTACTCCGGTGACGGCAGCGCCGGTGAGCCGGACGAAGGCGATGCCGAGGCCCAGGCCGGTGAGCAGGGTGGGGCCGAGCAGGTCGGCGGTGAAGCTGCCGTCGGCGGCGATGCGGGAGAGCCAGAGCAGTCCGCCGGCCAGGGCGAGCAGGCCGACGGCGAGCGCGGTGGCCGGTCCGGTCCGGGCGGCGAGCCGGGGGGCGATCGCCGAGCCGGCGATGTTGGCGGCGGCGAGCGGCAGCTGGGAGAGGCCGGCGACCAGCGGTCCGGCGCCGAGCACCTGCTGCTGGTAGAGCGGGAGGAAGTAGAAGACGCCGACCCAGACCGAGCCGAGCAGGGCCATCAGCAGGTTGGCCGTCGCCACCGGGCCGGTGGCGAACAGGCGGCGGGGGAGGAGCGGTTCGGGGTGGCGCCGTTCCAGCAGCAGGAACACCGGGAGCAGCACGGCGACGGCCCCCAGGGCGAGCAGCACGGGCGCCGAGCCCCACCCCGCCCGCCCGGCGGTGGTGAATCCGTACACCAGGGCGGTCAGGCCGAGCGCGGCGGTGGCCGCGCCGCCGGCGTCGAGGCGCCGGAGGTCGGGGGCGGGGGTGCTGCCGGGCGGGACGAGCAGGACGGTGCCGCCGAGGACGAGGGCGGCGCCGGCCGCCGAGACGTGGAACACCCACGGCCACCCGAGGCTCTCGGTGAGCACGCCGCCGAGCAGCACCCCGGCGGCCCCGCCCGCCCCGGAGACCGCGCCCCAGACGGCCAGCGCCCTGCCGCGGCCGGGCCCGGGCGGGAAGAGCTGCATCACCAGGGCGAGCGCCGCGGGTGCGACGGCCGCCGCCCCGGCGCCCTGCACGGTGCGGGCGGTGAGCAGCAGCCAGGGGGTGGTGGCCAGCCCGGCCGTCAGGGCGGCGACGGAGAAGAGTGCGAGGCCGGCGAGCAGGACGCGGCGGCGGCCGAAGAGGTCGGCGGCCCGGCCGCCGGGCAGCAGCAGGGCGCCGAAGGCGAGCCCGTAGGCGTTGACCACCCAGGACATGCCGCCGTCGGAGAGGCCGATGCCGTCCCGGACGGCGGGGAGGGCGACGTTGACGATCGAGGTGCTCAGGACGACCGCGAACTGGGCCCCGGCCAGCACCGCGAGTGCGGCGCGGGGCCGTACGGCCGGCTCCCTGCTGCTTGCGTTCACCGCTGTACTCCTATGTGTGGTCGACCACTCACTCATGAGGCCGAAGAGAGGGCGGGGTGCCGGACCGCACGGGAGTGCGATGGGACCCCGCCGGGGGCGGGCCGCTGTCGGGCAGACCCGGGGCGGACCCGGGGTGGGCCGGACGGCCGCTAGTAGTGCGTGATGCCGGCCATCAGGGTGCGGGTCCAGGGTGCGTCGACCTGCTCCGCCCCCATCGACACCAGCAGGTGGCAGAGCATGCCGGTGGCGAAGAACTCCTGGACCTGCCGCTCGTCGCCGCCGGACGCGCCCCGGACGTACTCGACCAGCCGGGCGTAGCCCGCCCGCACCGCCTCCCGGATCGCCGGCTCGGAGACCGCCGCGGCCTGGGCGTGCAGCTGGACCAGCATCACGTCGTTGTCGCTGATCAGTTTGGCGTAGGCCTCGCCCATCGCGTGCAGGGCGGCCTCCGGGGCGCTGCCGCCGGCCTGCGCCGCGCCGCGTTCCAGGCTGCCCCGGACCAGGGTGAAGCAGTGCTCGACGACGGCGACGAACAGTGACTCCTTGTTGGGGAAGAGCCGGTAGACGTAGGCCTGGGAGATGCCGGCGGCCTTGCCGACCTCGGTGGTCGTGGTCCCGAAGTACCCCCGCGAGGCGAAGGCTCCGATGGCGGTGCGGAGCACCGTCTCGCGGCGTTCCTCGGCCGTGGACAGCTGGCGGGGTCGTTCGTTCTTCATGTGAGTACTCAATCACTCACACCCGCGGGTGTCAACGGCCCGTCAGGCCACAGGCGGGCCACAGGCGGGCCACAGGCAGGTGGGAGACCGTCCGGGGACGGCTCCGCGCCGTGGCGGAAGTCCGGTCGCGGATAGCTGGTCCAGACCATTGACGCTCGGCGACGCCGCTCCCTAGCATGATCCGCACTGCGGCGGCCGTACGGGGGCCCGCCGCCTCGCCGAGCGCGCAGCTCCCTCCCACCGACAGGGCACGCGGTCGAGCCATGCCCGAGCCCTGTCGTCGTTCGGACGCGCGGGGCGGGAACGAGGAGCACCATGACCACGCACGTCCACGCGGCCGAGCACGGCTCCGCCCAGCAGTCGGCCCCGCAGTCGGCCCGGCAGCCGGCCCCGCACTCCGCGGGGCCGGCCGGCGGGGTTGCGGCCGGGCCCGGCGCCGCGGCCGCCGTTCTCACCGTCGGTCAGGAACGCCTCTGGTTCCTGGACCAGTTGGACCCGGGCGACCCCTCCTACAACATCCCGCTCGCGCTGCGGCTCACCGGCGCCCTGGAGCCGGCCGCGCTGCGGGCCGCCCTCGACGGCGCGGTGGCCCGGCACGAGGCGCTGCGCAGCAGGTTCCCCCACGAGGACGGCCGGCCGGTCGTCCTGGTCGACCCGCCGGCGCCGCTCCCGCTGGACGAGGTCGACCTGCGCGCCGAGCCGCACCGGCTGCCCGCCGCCCTCGCCGAGCGCACCAACCGCGGCTTCGACCTCGCGGCCGGTCCGCTGCTGCGCGCCGCACTGTTCCGGACCGGGGAGCAGGAGCACGTGCTCTGCCTGGTCGTCCACCACATCGCCGCCGACGGCTGGTCCCTGGGCCTGCTGCGCACCGAGCTCGCCGAGCGCTACGCCGCCCACCGGGCGGGGCGGGTGCCGGAGCTGCCGGAGCCGCCCTCCTACCTGGCGCACGCCGCGGCCGAACGGGCCCGGCTGGCCGGCCCGGACGCATCGGACGCGCTGGCCTACTGGCGCGACCGGCTGGCCGGCGCTCCCGCGCTGGAGCTGCCGCCGGACCGGCCCCGGCCCACCCACCCGAGCAGCGCCGGGGCGTTCCACACCCGGATCCTGCGCGGCCTCGGCCCGGAGCTGGGCGCCTTCGCGCGGGCCCGCCGGCTCACCCCGTTCATGGTGCTGGCCGCCGCCTACCAGGCGCTGCTGCACCGCTGCACCGGCCAGGACGACTTCTGCATCGGTGTGCCCACCGCCGCCCGCAGCACCGTCGAGGCCGAGCGGACGGTCGGCTACTTCTCCAGCGCCCTGGTGCTGCGCGCGGACGTTTCGCCCGGCTCCGCCGGCGGTGCGCCGACCTTCGCCGAGCTGCTGAAGCGCACCCGCTCCGGCTGGCTCGGCGCGCTCGGCCACAGCCAGGTGCCGTTCGAGCAGCTCACCGAGGAGCTGCGGATCGAGCGGGACCCGGGCCGCACGCCGGTCTTCCAGACCCTGCTGACCGTCCACACCCAGAGCGGCGGCGCGCTGGACGAGCACGCCTTCGCGGACCTGCGCTGCACCGAGCTCGACGGCGGGTACTCGGCCGCCAAGTTCGACCTCGCCCTCGACGTCCGGTGGGACGGCGACGACCTGCTGGCGATCTTCGGGCACCGGACGGAGCTGCTCGACGAGGCCGCGGTCACCCGGCTCGGCCGCTGGTTCGACACGCTCTTGCGGGACGCGCTGGCCGCGCCGGAGACGCCCGTCCACCGGCTGGCGCTGCTGGACGCGGAGGAGCGCGCCGCGGTGTCCGCGCAGACGGCCGGCCCCGCCGTGCCGCCGCACCCGGCGACGGTGCTCGCCGCGATCGACCTCGCCGCCGCCGCGGCCCCGGGGGCGCTCGCCCTGGAGAGCCGGGACGAGCGGCTGACCCGGGCCGAGCTGGCCGAGGAGTCGGCCCGGTTGGCCGGCCGGCTGGCCGCCGCCGGGGTGCGCCGCGGGGACGTGGTCGCGTTCTGCCTGCCGCGCGGACCGCGGGCGGTGGTCACCATGCTGGCCGCCTGGCGGGCCGGCGCGGGCTACCTGCCACTGGATCCGGAGTACCCGGCCGCGCGGCTCGCCTTCATGCTCGCGGACAGCGGCGCGAAGGTGCTGGTCACCGCCGACGGCCGGCCGGCCGAGCAGCTGCCGGCGGACGTCCCGGTGCTCGCGGCGACGGCCGACGGCGGTGCGCCGATCGCCGGGAGCGCCGCCGTGCGCGCCGAGGACCCGGCCTACCTGGTCTACACCTCCGGCTCCACCGGCACCCCCAAGGGCGTCCTGGTGCCGCACCGCGCGCTGGCCGCCCGGGTCGCCTGGATGCGCGAGGGCTACGGCATCACCGCCGCGGACCGGGTGCTGCAGTTCGCCTCGCTCTCCTTCGACACCTGCGCGGAGGAGGTGTTCCCGGCGCTCGCCGCGGGCGCCGCGCTGGTGGTGGCCGAGCCGGGCGCCGCCCTGCCCGAGCAGCTCGCCGAGCCCTCCGCCGCCGGGCTCACCGTGCTCGACCTGCCCACCCCGTACTGGCACCAGCTGGTCGTCGAGCTGGAGGCCACGCCGTGGCCGGCCGGGCTGCGGCTGCTGGTCCTCGGCGCCGACCAGGTGCGGTCGGAGGCCGTCGCCGCCTGGCGGGCGCGGTTCGGCGACACCGTCCGGGTGGTCAACTCCTACGGGCCCACCGAGACCACGGTGATCGCCACCACCGCCGAGCTCGGCGCCGCCGACGCCGCGGCCCGCCCGCCGATCGGCCGCCCGATCGGCGCCACCACCGTGGCCGTCCTCGACCGGTACGGCCACCCGGTGCCGCCCGGCACCCCGGGCGAGCTGGTGGTCGGCGGTGACGGCGTCACCTACGGCTACCTGGGCCGGCCGGGCGCCACCGCCCGGGCGTTCGTCCCCGACCCCGACGGCCCGCCCGGCGCCCGCCGCTACCGCACCGGAGACCTCGTCCGCCGCCGGGCCGACGGCGCGCTGGAGTTCCTCGGCCGGATCGACAGCCAGATCAAGGTGCGCGGCTTCCGGGTCGAGCCCGGGGAGACCGAGAGCGCCCTGCTGGCCCTGCCCGGCGTCGGCCAGGCCGTGGTGACCGTCCGCGGCGACGCCCTGGTCGGCTACGTCGTCCCCGCCGCCGGCGGGCCGGCCCCCGAGCCGGAGGCACTGCGCACCGGGCTCGCCGCGACCCTCCCCGCCCACCTGGTGCCGAACGTCCTGCTGCTGCTGGAGGCACTGCCGCTCACCCCGAACGGCAAGCTGGACCGACGGGCCCTGCCCGCCCCCGAGAGCCGCCCCGAGCTGCGCGCCGCCTACCTGGCCCCGCGCACCGAGGCGGAGGAGCTGGTCGCCGAGGTCTGGCAGGAGGTGCTCGGCCGGGACCGCGTCGGCGCGCTGGACGACTTCTTCGACCTCGGCGGCCACTCCCTGCTGGCCACCCGCGTGGTCGCCCGGATCCGCTCGGCCGTCGACCTCGCCGTGCCGCTGCGCACGCTCTTCACCCACCGGACCGTGGCCGCCTTCGCCGACGCCGTCGAAGCCGCCCTGGTCGCCGAACTCGACGAGCTGTCCGAGGACGCCGTCGAGGAACTGCTCGCCGCGCAGGACTCCCCGGAAGGGACCAACACGCCGTCATGAGCACCGACACCCCCACCCCCGCCGCCGGAGCGGGGGCGCTCCCCGCAGGCCGGGCCCCGGTGGACCCGGCCCCGGCCGGGCAGGACGCACCGGGGCAGGAGCAGGCCGGGCAGGAGCAGGCCGGGCAGGCCCCCGCGGGCCAGGCCCCCGCCGCCCGGCTCTCCGCGGCCAAGCGCGAGCTGCTCAGCCGCCGCCTCAGGACGCGCACCGCCCCGAAGCAGGCCGTGCCCCGCCGGCCGGAGGGCAGCCCGGTGCCGCTCTCCTTCGCCCAGGAACGCCTCTGGTTCATGGAGCAGTTCGCGCCCGGCACCGCCGCCTACAACATCCCGGTCACCCGCCGGCTGCGCGGCCCGCTGGACACCGCCGCGCTGCGCCGCGCGCTGGACGCCGTCGTCGCCCGGCACGAGACGCTGCGCTCCCGCTACCCGGCCACCGAGGACGGCCGCCCGGTGCTGGAGATCGCCGACCCGGCGCCGTTCGACCTGGCCACCGCCGACGCGGCGGACGAGGAGGAGGCCGGCCGGCTGGTCGACGCGGCCGCCGCCGTCCCGTTCGACCTGGAGGCCGGGCCGCTGCTGCGCGCCCTGCTCGTCCGGCTGGCCGTGGACGACCACCTGTTGCTGCTGGTCGTCCACCACAGCGTCAGCGACGGCTGGTCCAGCGAGGTGCTGGTCGGCGAGGTGCTGCGCGGCTACGCCGCCTACGCCGCCGGGCAGGCCGACCCGCTGCCGGAACTCGCCGTCCAGTACGGCGACTTCGCGATCTGGCAGCGGGAGCGGCTGAGCGGCGACCGGCTGGCCGACGAAGTCGCCCACTGGGCCCGCGAACTGGCCGGCGTCGAACCGCTGGAGCTGGCGTTCTCCCGGCCCCGCCCGCCGCAGCAGACCTTCGTCGGCGCCGGCCACGGCTTCCGCATCGAGCGCGAGCTGCTGGACGCGCTGACGGCGCTCGGCAAGGAGCGCGACGCCACCCTCTACATGGTGCTGCTGGCCGCCTTCCAGGCGCTGCTGGCGCGCTTCAGCGGGCAGACCGAGTTCGCCGTCGGCTCGCCCATCGCCGGCCGGCCCGAGCCCGAACTCGAAACGCTGGTCGGCATGTTCGTCAATGTGCTGGCGCTGCCCGCGCGGCTCGGCGGCGACCCCTCGTTCACCGAGCTGCTCCGCCGCACCCGGGAGACCTGCCTGGAGGCCTACGCCCACCAGGAGCTGCCCTTCGCCCAGCTGGTCACCGAGCTGAGGACGCCGCGCGACGTCAGCCGGCCGCCGGTCTTCCAGGCCGTGCTGGCCGTCCAGAACTACGCGAACGTCCTCGACACCCTCGGTGAGTTCCCGCTGGAGATCGAGCCGTTCGGCGTCCGCGCCAGCGGGACGAGGTTCGACCTGGAGCTGTTCCTCCAGGAGTGGCCGGACGGCCTGATCGGCGCGTTCAACTACAACACCGACCTCTTCGCCGAGGAGGACATCGCCCGGCTCGGCTCCCACTTCGGCCGGCTGCTGGCCGCCCTGGCCGCCCGCCCGGACGCGCCGCTGTCCACCCTGGACGGCCTCGACGCGGACGAACGCGCCTTCGAGATCGAGGAGTTCAACCGGACGGCGGTGGACCGGCCGGACGTCACGCTGACCGGGATGATCGCCGAGCAGATCGCCCGCACCCCGGACGCCGTCGCCGTCGCCTTCGAGGACGCGCCGGCCCTGACGTACCGTCAGCTCGACGCCGCCGCCGACCGGATCGCCGCCCGGCTGGCGGCCGAGGGGGTCGGCCCCGGCACTCTGGTCGCGGTCAGCGCGGAGCGCTCGCCCGAACTGGTCGCCGGCCTGCTCGGCGTGCTGCGCACCGGCGCCGGCTACACCCCGCTGGAGCCCGAGTACCCGGCCGAGCGGCTCGCCTTCCTGCTCGCGGACAGCGCCGCGCCCGTGCTGCTCACCCAGCGCAGGCTGCCGATCCCCAAGGGCTGCACCGCGCAGGTCCTGCTGCTCGACGACCCGGCCGAGTGGCCGCGGGCGAAGGCCCGCCCGGCCGGCCCGCTGCCCGGCGACACCGCCTACCTGATCTACACCTCCGGCTCCACCGGACGCCCCAAGGGCGTGCCCAACACCCACCGCGGCATCGCCAACCGGCTGCGCTGGATGCAGGACACCTACCGGATCGGCCCCGGTGACGCCGTCCTGCAGAAGACCCCGGCCGGCTTCGACGTCTCGGTCTGGGAGTTCTTCTGGCCGCTGGCCACCGGCGCCCGGCTCGTCCTGGCCAAGCCCGGCGGGCAGAAGGACGCCGGCTACCTGCGCGACCTGATCGCCCGGGCCGGGGTCACCGTCGCCCACTTCGTGCCCGCCATGCTCACCGTCTTCCTCGCCGAGGAGGGCGTCGAGCAGTGCACCCGACTGCGCCGCGTGGTGTGCAGCGGTGAGGCCCTCCCGCCGGACACCGCACGGGAGTTCACCACCAGGCTGCCCGGCTGCGGGCTGGCCAACCTGTACGGCCCGACGGAGGCCGCCGTCGACGTCTCCGCCTGGGAGTGCGAGGGCCCGCTGGAGACCGTGCCGATCGGGCTGCCGATCGACAACACCCGGCTCCACGTCCTGGACGCCGCGCTGCGGCCCGTCCCGCCCGGCGCCCCCGGCGAACTGCACATCGGCGGCACCGCCGTGGCCCTCGGCTACCACCGCCGCCCCGGCCTCACCGCCGCCCGCTTCGTCCCCGACCCGTACGGGCCGCCCGGCTCCCGGCTCTACCGCACCGGCGACCTCGCCCGCCGCCGCCCGGACGGCGCCCTGGAGCACCTCGGCCGGATCGACCAGCAGGTGAAGATCCGCGGCCTGCGGATCGAGCCCGGCGAGACCGAGGCCCTGCTCCGCGCCCGGCCGGGCATCGCCGACGCCGCCGTGGTCGTCCGCGAGGACAACCCCGGCGACAAGCGCCTGATCGGCTACCTCGTCCTCGAACCGGGCACCGAGGAGCCCGATCCGGCCGCGCTGCGCGCCGCCCTCAAGCTCTCGCTGCCCGACCACCAGGTGCCCACCGCCTTCCCGGTGCTGGCGGCGCTGCCGCTCACCCCCAACGGCAAGCTCGACCGGCGCGCCCTGCCCGCCCCGAAGCTGCGCCGCGCCGGGGGTGGGGTGCAGCAGCCCGAAACCGCTGCCGAGCGGGTGCTCGCCGCGATCTGGGCCGAGGTGCTCGGCCTGCCCGAGGTCGGCACCGACGAGGACTTCTTCGACCTCGGCGGCCACTCGCTGCTCGCCACCCAGGTGGTCGCGAAGGCCCGCAAGCGGCTCGCCGAGGCCGGCGCCCGCCCGATCAGCGTGATGGACCTCTTCACCGCCCGGACGGTGCGCGACCTCGCCGCCCTGGCCGACCTCTCCGAGCAGGCCCGCGGCCCGCGCAAGCTGCTGCACCGGCTCACCCGGCCCGTCCCCGCGGAACGCCGCCGGCTCACGCTGGTCTGCGTCCCGTACGGCGGCGGCAGCGCGGTGGTCTACCAGCCGGTCGCCGACCTGCTGCCGGCCGACACCGAGCTGTGGGCGGTGGCCATCCCCGGCCACGACGTGGGCGTCACCGAGCAGCACCTGCCCTTCGACGAACTGGCCGGGCAGCTGGCCCAGGAGGTCCGCGAGCGGGTCGAGGGACCGGTGGTGGTCTACGGACACTGCGGCGTCGGCACGGCCCTGGCGGTGGCCACCGCCAGGCTGCTGGAGGCCTCCGGCCGCGAGCTCGAAGCCGTCTACGCCGGTGCGCAGTTCCCGTTCGCCGCGCCGCCGAGCAGGGTGCTCACCGTGCTGAGCAAGGTGGCCTCGCTGGAGCCGCTGCTCGGCGACCGGGTCTACGTCAACTGGCTGACCGGCATGGGCGTCGACACCTCCGAGCTGGACCAGGACCAGGTCCGGTTCATCGTCGGGAACATGCGCCGCGACTCCAAGGCTGCCGAGGAGTACTTCACCCGGGCGATCGCCGAGGTCGAGGCGGGCGCCCCACGGCTGCGGGCGCCGCTGGTCTCGCTGGTCGGCGACCGGGACCCGGCCGCCGACTTCTACCAGGAGCGCTACCGCGAGTGGCTGCTGCTCGCCGAGCGGTCCGCCGTCGCGGTGCTCGACCAGGGCGGTCACTTCTTCGTCAAGTACCGCGCGGACGAAGTCGCCGAGGCCGTCACCACCGTGCACCGGGCCGTCCTGGCCGGCGAGACGGACCGGCTGCCCGCCCGGAGGCCGGACTCCTCCTGGTGGTTCCACGGCGAGACCGGCCCGCCCGCCCCGGCCGGGGAGCCGGCGGTGGCAACGGGGACGGGGACGGCGACGGCGGGGGAGACATCGGGGCGGACGGCGGGGGAGCCGGCCGAGGACGGCCCGCAGCCGAGCATGCGGCGCTTCCTGGCCGTCGCGGCCGGACAGCTGGTCTCGATCACCGGCTCGGCGCTGACCGAGTTCGCGCTGCCGGTCTGGATCCTGCTGGAGACCGGCTCGATGGCCCGCTACGCGCTCTACGCGGTGATCGCGATGCTGCCCGGCATCCTGGTCGGCCCGCTCGCCGGCGCCCTGGTGGACCGGCTGGACCGCCGGAAGGTGATGCTGGCCGGGGACGTCGCCGCGGGCGCCACCCAGGCCGCGATGCTCGCCCTGCTGCTCGCCGGGCAGCTGCACTCCTGGGAGATCTACGTCCTGCTCGGGGTGCTCTCGGTGGCGCTCACCTTCCAACGGCTCGCCTACGCCTCCGCGGTGCCCCAGATCGTGCCCAAGCAGTATCTCGGGCACGCCAACGGCATCGTCCAACTGGCCTTCGGAGCCGCCCAGTTCGTCGTGCCGCTGGTGGCGGTGGCGCTGATGGCCGCGATCGGCCTGCGCGGCATCCTGATCATCGACGTGGTGAGTTACACGGTGGCGATCGGCATCCTGCTCGCGGTGAAGTTCCCGCGGACGCTGCCGTGGACGCGCCGCGAGTCGCTGACCGAGGAGATCAAGCACGGCTTCGAGTACTCCTGGCGCAACCGGGGCTTCCGCTCGATGCTGCTCTGGTTCGCCGGCCTGAACGTCTTCCTCTCCCCGCTGTTCCTGCTGGTCACCCCGATGGTGCTGGCCTTCTCCGACCTGAACGGCGCCGCCCGGGTGGCCGTG
The DNA here is from genome assembly GCF_045208415.1 of Kitasatospora sp. NBC_01560. Classification (NCBI taxonomy): domain Bacteria; kingdom Bacillati; phylum Actinomycetota; class Actinomycetes; order Kitasatosporales; family Streptomycetaceae; genus Kitasatospora; species Kitasatospora sp. NBC_01560. Next base: position 8,227,469 of record NZ_CP109364.1, read on the forward strand.
GCGGGCGGCGCGGGCGCGCTGCTCGGCGGCATCGCGATGGGCTTCTGGGGCGGGCCGCGCCGGCACCGGCTGCGCGGCATGCTGGGCCTGGCCGCGCTGCTCTCGGCGGCCTGCGCGCTCACCGGCCTGCACGCCGGCCTCTGGGCGATCGCCGCCGGCGCGTTCGGGATGTCCTTCGCGCTCTCCCTGGTGAACGGTGTCTACTCGACCATCGTGCAGGTCAAGGTGCCGCAGCGGTTCCACGGCCGGGTGTTCGCGCTCAACACCCTGGTGGCGTGGTCCACCCTGCCGCTCGGCCACGGCGTGATCGCCCCGCTCGGCGCCTCGCTGTTCGGCCCGCTGATGGACGACGGCGGCGCGCTCGCCGGCGTGTTCGGCCCGCTGATCGGGACGGGGCCCGGGCGCGGCGTCGCGCTGATGTACCTGCTGTTCGGCCTGGCGATGCTCGCCCTGGTGGCGGTCGGCCTGCGGCTGCCGGCGCTGGCCCGGTTCGACCGGGACGTGCCCGACGCCGAACCGGACGACCTGGTCGGCCTGCGCGAACGCGCCCGGGCGGCGGCGGCCCGCCGGACGGCGCAGCCCGCCCCCGGGGAGCCCGCGGCCCGCGAGCCCGTGGGCGTCTGACCCCGCCCCGGGGCGTCACCCCGCACCGCCGCCGGCCCCGCCGGCCCCACCCCTCGGACAGCCCGACAAGGAGTACCCATGAGCACCGCAGCCCAGTACCAGGTGGTCGTCAACGACGAGGAGCAGCACGCCCTCTGGCCGGCCGGCGCCCTGCTGCCCGCCGGCTGGCGGGCCGAGGGGTTCGCCGGCACCGAGGAGGAGTGCAGCGCCCACGTCGACCGGGTCTGGCCGGACATCCGCCCGCTGAGCCTGCGCCGGTCCACGGCCGCGCGGGCCGGCGGTGAGGGGTGAGCGGCGCCGAGTGAGCGGCGCCCCGGCGGGCCTCCCGGGCCGGCCCCGGGCCACGCCCGGCCCGACGCCCGGCCCGACGCCCGCCCGGCGCGACACGCCTCCGGGCGGTCGCGCCGCAGGCGTGCGGGGCGGCCGCCCGGGTGGGACAGTGGTCCACCCGGCCGGCGGCACGGGCCGGCCGGAGCTGTGCACCCCCGGCCGGGCCCGGCCGCGCCGCCCCCACCCCTCGAACACCAAGGACGGGAACCCGTGCGGTCCGAGAATGCTCCGGCCCCACCGACGCCGGTGGCCGCCAGTCAGTCGTTGACCCTGGCAGGCATGCTCTTCGCGGTCTCGATGACCTTCATCGACCAGACCATCGTCTCCATCGCCGCGCCCGACATCATCCGCGAGCTCGGCCTCTCCTCGGTCGGCATGCAGTGGGTGGTCAACGCCTACCTGCTCTCGCTGGCGGCGTTCTTCGCCCTCGGCGGCCGGCTGGCGGACGTGCTCGGGCACCGCCGGATGGCCCTGATCGGCACCCTGACCTTCGTGGTCGCCTCGGCCCTCTGCGGGGCGGTGCCGACCGGCGGCGCGGCGCAGACCTGGCTGATCGTCTTCCGCGCCGTCCAGGGGCTCGGCGCGGCGCTGATGTTCCCGGCCGCGCTGGCCGTGGTGGTGGAGGTCTTCCCGGTGCAGCGGCGCGGCCGCGCGCTGGCCCTGTTCTTCGGCGTCGCCGGCGGCCTGACCGCGATCGGCCCGGTCCTCGGCGGCTGGCTGACCAGCTGGACGTGGCGGGCGATCTTCTGGGTGAACGTGCCGGTGGCGGTGATCGCGGTGGTGCTCACCCTGATGGCCCGGATCCCCAACACCGGGCGCCGCGAGCCGATCGACTGGCCGGGCGCGGTGCTGGTGGCCTCCGGCATGGCGCTGAGCGTACTGGGCCTCCAGCAGGCGGCCTCCTGGGGCTGGGGCAGCCCGGCCACCTGGCTCTGCATCGGCGGCGGCCTCGTGGTGCTGGCGCTCTTCGTCCTGTTCGAGCTGCGCACCCGGGATCCGCTGATCAAGCTGCGGGTCTTCACCGACCGTGCCTTCGCGGCCGACAACGCGGTGCTGTTCTTCTCGATGATCGCCTTCGTCCCGGTGTTCTTCTTCGCCTCGGTCTACGCGCAGGTGGCGCTCGGTCAGTCCGCCAACGACGCGGGCCTCTACCTGCTGGTGTTCTTCGCCGGGTTCGCCCCCGGCACCCAGGTCGGCGGCCGGATGCTCGACCGGATCGGCGCCCGGCCGCCGATGCTGGCCGGCTCGGCCCTCGCCGCCGTGGGCTTCGCACTCTGGGCGCGGAAGATCACCGACCTCTCGCTCGGCGCCCAGTGGCCGTACATCGTGATGGCCGGCGCCGGCATCGGACTGCTGCTGACGCCGGCCTCGACGGATGCCGTCAACCGGGCGATCGGCGCCTCCTACGGCGAGGTCACCGGCATCACCCAGACCGTGCGCAACTACTCGGCGAGCCTCGGGCTGGCGGTGCTGGGCACCGTCCTGCTGCACAGCACCACCACCGACGTCCAGGAGGTGCTGCTCGCGCACGGCGTGCCGGCCGACGCCGCGCACGGCGCCGCCGAGCAGATCACCAACGGCATCACCGGTCACGGCGCCGGCTCCGGCCAGGGGGCGCCGGGCGTCCCGGCCGAGCTGGCGGACGCCGTCCGCGGGGCCTTCGCCGAGGCCAACGGGCCGGTGCTGTACGGCATGGCGGCGGCGCTCGCGGTCACCTTCCTGTGCGCGCTGTTCCACCCCGGGACGCGGGTCACCGCCGAGCCCGCAGGCCCGGCCGGGCGCACCGAGCCCGCCGGGGCCGCGGCGGAGGTCCCGGCGGGGGAGGACGGCACGGTCTGAGCCCTGTGCCGCGGGGGCCGCCGGAGCACCGGCGGCCCCCGCGGCGTGTCCGCCACCGGCCCGCCCGGCCCCGGTGAACCGCCCGGGAGCCGGAGTGGCCGGTTCGCCGGGCCGGTGGCAGCTACGAGTCATGACAGCTTTTCGCGCCGGGCAGGCCGTGACCTCGCCGACCGTGCGCAGGCAGACTCCTGGTGGCGTCCGCGGGGCCCGAACGGCCGGTGCGGAGCCGTTCCCGCTCTCCGACGGACAGAGGAGTCCCGTGCTCGTACTCGACGCAGCGGCTGCCATGACCGTGATCGTGGCGTGATCGAGGGTGTACGCCGTGGAGCTGAGCTTCTCCGTGGACGGTGATGGCGTCCCTCCCTCACCCGAGACCATCGAGACGGGCATCCGCCGCAGTGGCCGGCGCACCACCGCCAGGCTGGAGCACCTCCGGGTGCGGCGTACGGCGCGCGGGGTCTACCTCGTGCTCTTCCTGTCGGTGACCACGGCCGACGACGCGGGGGCACTGGCACGGGCGATCGGCAGCCGGGTGGATGCGGAGCACCGGCAGCTGCACTACATCGGACAGCGGGTCTGGACAGGCAATGACTTCAGGGCAGAGGGGACGGGTCTGTGAACAGCAGTTGTCACCACGCGGCGGGGGCGGGCAGCACGACGACGGCCGAGGGGTGTTGTCGATGACCGCCGTGGTGCCCGTCACCGGGCTCGGGGAGAGCCTGGCACGGCTCATCCGCAGTGAGGCGCTCAGCGCGTCGACCATCGAGGTGGCCCGGCGCGAGGTGGTGTACGGCTGCCTCGACCGCGACCGCAGCATCTACCTGGTGGAGCAGGGCCAGGTGAAGGCGATCGTGCCCTCCCGGGAGGGCAAGGAGTGCCTCCTGAGCATCCACACCGTCGGCGACGTGTTCGGCGAGCTCTGCCTGGTCGGACGCGGCCGGACGGAGACCGTGACCGCGATGACGCCGGTGGTCCTGCGCCGGATGTCCGCCGCCAAGGTGCTGGCCGCGATGTCCGACGCCGGCCTGCGCGAGGAGTTCGTCCGCTACATGGCGGGCCGGATGTTCGAGCAGCAGCAGCTGATCGCGGGCCTCGTGACCGAGGACAGCGAGTACCGGCTGGCCGCCGTCCTGCTGCACCTGGGCCGCAAGCTGGGGCGGCGGGACGCGCACCTGCTGCGGATCGGCGAGAAGATCACCCAGGAGGAGCTCGCGGCGATGGTCGGCACCACGCGCTCGCGGGTCGGGTTCTTCCTCAAGCGGTTCCGCAACGCGGGGCTGGTGGACCGCTCCCGGGACTGCTTCATGGTGGTCCACGAGCCCGCGCTGCGGGCCTTCATGGCCGACGGCTACCGGGTCCGCCCGCTGGCGGGTCACACCATGGCGGCGTGACCATGACCGCGCTCGCCTTCACCCCGGCACCGTCGCTGACCTCCCACCAGGTGCTGGTCTTCCTGCTCCAGCTCGGCATCCTGCTATTGGTGGCCCTCTGCCTGGGCCGGCTGGCCAACCGGTTCGGCCTGCCCGCGGTGGTGGGAGAACTGGCCACCGGGGTGCTGCTCGGGCCGTCGGTCTTCGGCGCCGTCGCGCCCGGCCTCGCCGGCTGGCTGCTGCCGGCCACCGCCGGCCAGGCCCACCTGCTCGACGCCGTGGCCCAGTTCGCGGTGCTGCTGCTGGTCGGCGTGGCCGGCGCGCACCTCGACCTGAAGCTCCTGCGCCGCCGCCGCGGGGTGGTCGTCCGGGTGGGGCTGGGCAGTCTGGTGATCCCGCTGGCCCTGGGGTTCGCCTGCGGCTGGCTGGTGCCCCGGGCGCTGGTCGGCGAGGGTGCCCAGCGCCCCGCCTTCGCGCTCTTCCTCGGGGTCGCGCTGAGCGTCAGCGCGATCCCGGTGATCGCCAAGACGCTCAGCGACCTCAACCTGCTGCACCGCGACGTCGGCCAGCTCACCCTGGCCGCGGCGGCGGTGGACGACGCCGTGGGCTGGTTCCTGCTCTCGCTGGTCTCGGCGATGGCGGCCGGATCGCTCGGCCCGGCCCGGGTCGGGCTCGCCGTCCTCTACCTGACCGGGTTCGTCGCGGTGGCCGCGCTGATCGGCCGGCCGCTCGTCCGCCGGGTGCTGCGGACGGCCGCCCGAACGGGGGACACCGGGGCGGTCTCGGGCATCGTGGTCGTCGTCGTCCTGCTCTGCGCCGCGGCCGGCCAGGCCCTCGCGCTGGAGGCCGTGTTCGGGGCCTTCGTCGCCGGGGTGCTGATCTCCTCGGCGATCGAGGCGCGGTTGCTGGCGCCGCTGCGGGCCGTCACGGTGACGGTGCTGGCACCGCTCTTCCTCGCCAACGCGGGCCTGCGGATCGACCTGGGCGCGCTGCGCGACCCGGCCGTACTGCTCACCGGCGTCGGCCTGCTGCTGCTCGCGACGCTGGGCAAGTTCGCGGGCGCCTACCTGGGGGCGCGGTCGAGCCGGCTGACCCGCTGGGAGGGGCTGGCGATCGGGGCGGGGCTGAACGCCCGCGGGGCGGTGGAGATCGTGGTGGCCTCGGTGGGCCTGCGCCTCGGCATCCTGACCACGGCCACCTACACCATCGTGGTGCTGATCGCCGTCCTCACCTCGGTGATGGCGCCGCCGCTGCTGCGCTGGTCGATGAAGCGGGTGGAGCAGAACGCGGACGAGCACCTGCGGGCGGCCGACGCCGGCCTGCTGCCCGTCCCCGCCGAGCCGCCCGTCGGCACCGAGCCGCCGGCCCGCCCCTGACGCGGCCCGCACCCGCCCCGCCCCGCCCCGCCCGGCCCGGCCGGCGGGGATGGGCCGGGCCCGGTGCTCAGGCGAGCATGCCCGCCAGCTTGTTGACGGTGTTCCAGTTGCGGCCGGTGACGGTCACCTTGAGCCGGCGCTCCAGGAACCCGCTGACGTCGGGCGCCTCCAGCGGCCCCCGGGGACACCAGTGGTAGACCACCCGGTCGCCGAGGTGCACCTCCCCGGGGGCCAGGCCGCGCGGGTCGTGCTCGGCCAGCAGCGCGGCGTCGGGCACGTCGGAGAGGAAGAGGGCGAACATCCAGGAGCCGTTGTCCGCGACGTCGGCCAGCGGGTGGTTGTCGATCACCGTCCGCAGCTGCTCACCGGTCCGGACCAGGCAGCTGACCTGCATCCCCAGCCGCTCCCGGATCGCGCCCTCGACCCGCTCGGCGACCGCCTCCGGCGCGTCCGGGCTGCTCACGACGGCGTTGCCGCTCTGCAGGTAGGTGGCGACGTCGGTGAAGCCCAGCTCGGCCAGCAGCACCCGAAGGTCCGCCATGGCGAGCTTCTTCTTGCCGCCGACGTTGATCCCCTTGAGCAGTACGGCATAACGAGGCACGGGTGAACTCTCTTTCGTCGCAGGCGCGGAGACAGACGTACCGCTCAATTCTGCACAGACGGGACCGGCTCCGCAGCGGAAGCTGGGAGCTGCCCAGCCCCACGCACCAGCGGAAGGACGGCCGGTTGTGATCAGTGCGGCGACGGCGGCGTTCCTCGCCGAACCCCTTCCGATCGTCGTCGGGACGCTCCGGCGGACCGGGCGGGTCGCGATGCACCCGGTCTGGTTCGAGTACGCCGACGGGCGGTTCCGGCTGAACAGCCGGCGCGGCGCGCACTGGCTCGGCCACCTGGAGCGCGAGCGGCACGCGAGCCTGCTGCTGATCGACCCGCGGGACATGTACCGGGTCGTGCAGGTGGAGACCGGGCTGGTCTCGGTCTCCGAGGAGGGGGCCGCCGACCACCTGGACCGGCTCTCGTACCGCTACCGGGGCGAGCCCTACCGGGCGTTGGCGCCGATGCGGCGGGTGATCATCGAACTGGAGCCGCTCGGCGTCCGCAGTACGCTCGACGGGCGGCCATGACGACAGGGACTCTCCCATGGGCTTGATGCCGGCCTCGGAACGCCGCGCGCAGATCGCCGCGGTCTTCGACCAGGTGGCGGACGTGTACGACAACGTCGGCGTGCCGTGGTTCACGCCGATCGCCGAACGACTGGTCGGCGCGCTGCACCCGCAACCGGGCGAGCGGGCGGTCGACCTGGGCTGCGGCCGCGGCGCGGCGCTGTTCGCGCTGGCCGACGCGGTGGGGCCGCAGGGCCGGGTCACCGGGATCGACCTCTCGGCCGGGATGGTCGGGGCGACCGCCGCGGACGCCGCCGCCCGCGGCCTCGGCCAGGTCCGCGTGGTGCAGCGGGACGCCGGTGAACCCGGGCTGCCGGCAGGGGAGTTCGACCTGGCCGTGGCGTCCTTCGTGGTCTTCTTCCTGCCCGCGCCGCTGGCGGCGCTGCGCGCCTGGCACCGGCTGCTGGCGCCCGGCGGCCGGCTCGGCCTGTCCACCTTCGGCGACCACGGGGCCGGCTGGCTGGACGACGTGTTCGGGCGGTTCCTGCCCGCGTCCGCCTTCCGCGCGCCGAGCCCGTTCGACAGCGACACGGGCGTGGAGCAGCTGGTCGGGGCCGCGGGGTTCCGGCGGGTGCGCACCGAGACCTTCCCGCTCGACGTGGTGCTGCGCGACGTCGACCACTGGCAGCAGTGGTCGATGTCGCACGGTCAGCGGGCCGTCTGGGCGCGGATCCCGGCGGAGCGGCACCCGGAGGTGAAGGCGGCCGTGGCCGAGCACCTGGAGACCTTCCGCACGGCGGACGGCACGTACCGGGTCGGCCAGTCGATCCGGCTGACGCTGGCCGACCGCGACGACTGATCGGGCGGCGGCCCGGACGCGCCGGAGGGGGTGTTCCCGCGGGAACACCCCCTCCGGCGCGTCCGGCTCACTTGCGGAAGGCCACCTGGTCGGCCGGGCCGATCTCCAGGGACTTCGGCCGCTCGGCGGGCAGCAGGAACGAGAGCACGGCCCGCCGGACCCGCGCGGCCTGCGCCTCCTCGTCACCGTCCGGGGCGACGTCCAGCCGGACGTCCAGCGCGTAGTCGGCGTAGCCGTCCGGCTCCGGGCCGACCGTGGTGGTGCAGCCGACCACCCCGGGCAGCGACTGGACGTACCGGCGGACGGCGGCCAGCGACACCTTCTCGCCGCGCACCACGATGAAGTCGGAGAGCCGGCCGGCGAAGTGGAGGTAGCCGTCCTCGTCGATCCGGAACCGGTCGCCGGTGGCGACCGCACCCGGCCCGGCCGGCGCGCGGTCGCCGGGAGTCTCCCCGACCCGGGCCAGCAGGGCGGTGTCGGTGTGCACCAGCAGCTCGCCGGTGCCGTCCTCGGCGAGGTCGCGCAGGGTGGCGCGGACGCCGTCCAGCGGCAGCCCGACCGAGCCGTGCCGGTGCGCGGGCTCGCGGTGCGCGGCCAGCGTGGAGACCCGCGGCCCGGCCTCGGTCAGCCCGTACGTGAGGTACAGCTCGGTGTCGGGCAGCGCGCCGAGCAGCCGCGCCACGTGCCGCGGGGCGAGGGCGTCCCCGCCGACCGTCAGCATCCGCAGGCCGCGGGGCAGTTTCTCGCCGCGGTGCAGCAGCAGCCGGGCGATGGTCGGGGTGATCGAGGAGGAGGTGATGTCGTGCTCCTCCAGCTGGCCGGGGTAGGCGGCGGGGGAGAACGGCGGCCCGGAGACGAGCAGCCGGGCCCCGGTGGCCAGCGCCGCGAAGGCCTGGGCGACGACCGCGTACGAGTAGAAGAGCGGCAGGTTGACCAGGACGGTGTCGTCGGGGCGCAGGCCGACGGCCGTGGCGTGCCGGCGGGCGTTGCGCAGCAGCGAGTCCACCCGGTGCAGACAGGCGCTGAACAGGCCCGAGGTGCCGGAGGTGAGCATCAGCGCGGTGCCGGCGGGCTGCCCGGGGCCCACCGGCCGGAGCAGCACGGCCCGGACGCCACCGACCGTCCGGGCGGTGCCCAGCCGGGCCACGTCGGGGCGGGCGGAGAGCACCGCGCCGGCGTCGACCCGGCGGGCCAGCTCGGCGATCCGCGCGGACGAGGTGGCGGGGGAGACGGCCAGTGGCACGCCCCCGGTGAGCAGTACCGCGAAGTAGAGCTCCAGCATCCGGCGGCTGTTGGACAGCGCGATGATCACGGGGGTGCCGGGCGGCAGGCCGAGCCCGTCGATCCCGGCGGTCACGTCGGCGAAGGAGGGGTCCGGCGGGCCGGCGCCCAGGTCGGTGGTGCGGTCCAGCAGGGCCGCCACCTCGTCCCACCCGAACGGCAGGCCGGTCTGTCCGATGGTCATGGTCACTCGCTCACGTCAGGGCCGAGGAGCCGGTCGAGCTCGCGGCGGCCGTCCGGTGCGTCCGGTGCGTGCGGCGCGGCCCGCAGGACCGCGCACCGTGCCACGTGCACCCCGTCCTCGACGAGGTGGGTGGCGATCAGGACGTGGGTGGCCTGCCCGCCGTCCAGCCAGGCGCCGGCCGCCACGGCGGCGGGCTCCAGGCCGTGGGCGGGCGGCATCGCCAGCGTCAGGGTCGGGCCGCGGAACTGCCGGCGGATGCAGGGCAGGCCGGCCAGCACCCCGGGGTTGGCGCCGGCGAACCGCAGCGGCGAGACCATGCCGCGGCCGGCCGAGGCGGCCAGCGCCGCCATGGTCAGGCCGGAGCAGAGCGCGCTGAGCGCGATCACGCCGACCTGGTCGGGCCGGTGGGTGAGGTCGTCGGGGCAGTCGTCGAGGGCGCGGTCGACGGCGGCCGCGATCAGCCAGGCGACCGGGTCGGCGAAGAAGGAGGGCGCGTTGCGGGCGAACTCGGCCGGGGTGGCCGAGGCGGCCGTCCCGGTGCCGGCGACGGCGAAGCCGCCCCGGCCGGCGCCGGGACGGGCGGCGTCCGCGGGCCCGGGCACCGGGGATCCGGCGGCCGGGAGCCCGCCGCCGGCCGGGCCGGGGGCGCTCACCGGCCCGCCCGCTCGAAGAGCAGACAGGTGTTGAACCCGCCGAAGCCGATGGTGAGGCTGGCGCCGAGCCCGCCCTCGAAGCGGGTCGGCCCGCCGACCGCCAGCGGCAGCGGGAACCCGGCCATCGGCCGCTCCAGCCCGTGCACGGCCGGCACCCGGCCGTCGCGCAGCGCGAGGACGACCGAGACGGCCTCGATCGCGCCGGTCGCGCCGAGGCTGTGGCCGAGCGCCCCCTTGGTGGCGAAGACCAGCGGGGCGCGCTCGGCGCCGCCGAACAGCCGGGCCAGACTGGTGCTCTCCACCGCGTCGTTGACCACGGTGCCGGTGGCGTGCGCGTTCAGCACGGCGACCTCCTGCGGGGTGCGCCCGGCGGCGGCCAGGCAGCGGCGGACGGCGAGCACGACACTCTCCCCGGACGGGTCCGGGGCGGTCAGGCCGGTGGCGTCGTTGGCCGATCCGGCCCCGCTCAGCACGGCGAGCACGGGGGCCGACCGGGCGCGGGCCGAGGAGGCCCGCTCCAGCACGAGGGCGGCCGCGCCCTCGCCGAGCAGCATGCCGCTGTGCCGTTCGTCGAAGGCCCGCAGCCGGTCCTCGCTCATGGTGCCGAGCGCGGTGTGCCCGAGCCGCTTGGCGGGCGTCAGCACGTCGACGCCGCCGGCCACGCAGGCGTCGGCCCAGCCGGCGCGGACCAGCTCGGCGGCCAGCAGGACGCTGTCCGCGCCGGCCGAACAGGCGGTGCTCACCGAGACCGGCCGGTGCGGGTGCCCGGCGCGGCCGGCCGCCGCCACCGCCCAGTCGTCGGCGGCCTCGAACGGCTCGTCGAGCAGCGGCCCGAAGCTGGTGCCGAGCACCACCCGGACGCCGGGCCCGGCCGGGTCGAGGCCGGCCGCGTCGAAGGCGCCCGTCAGGACACCGGCGGCCAGGGCGGTCTGCCGCGCGCCGGCGCTCTCCTGCGGCAGTCCGGGCACGGTCGCGGCCAGGGTGGTGCGCACCGGGTGCGCGGACGGCGTGTCGGCCACCCCGCTGTCGCCGGCCAGCAGCCGCTGCCACACGCCGTCGAGGGTGTCGCCGAGCGGGGTGTTCCAGGCCATCCCGGTGATGCAGACGTCGTCCGGGCGGATCGGCCGGGGCACGGCTAGCGGGCCGCGGCGGCGTCCTGGAGCCGCAGCACCAGGGCGGCCACGTCGGCGATGGTGCCGAACTGGTCGGGGGTGAACTCGGCGGCGGAGATGGTCACGCCGAACCGGTTCTCGCACTGGGCGCGCAGCTCGACGAAGCCCAGCGAGTCCAGGCCGTAGACGTCGCGCAGGCTCTCGTCCTCGCGCATGTCCTCGACCGGTACTTCCACGAAGACGTCGGTGACGAGGATGTCCTTGATGGTTTCCGTGACGTCCATGGTCCGGTCCTTCCTGAGGCTGGGGGTGTCCAGAGCTTTCGCTCCCCCACAGTTCCGGGCCGGACGGGGCCGGGTCTGGTCAGTTTTGAGCAGCCTTTCCGCCTGCCGGATGTGACTCTCCTGAACATCGAAGAGGAAGATTTAAGACAGGAGTCACCGACATGGCGAGCAGCACACCCGAGTTCCGGCGGCGTTCGTTCCTGAGGAGCACCGGTGCGGCGGTCCTCGCCGTGGCGGTCGGCGGGCCGCTCGCGGCCTGCGGGTCGGACGGATCGGGCGGGTCGGGCTCCGGCGACAAGGCGGCGGCACCGAAGACCGTGGACCGCCTCAAGGTCGCGCTCACCGACCCGACCAAGGCCAACGGCACCGACCCGCGGGCGGTCGGCAACGGCCTGAGTTCGATGGTCATGTACCACCTGTACGACAGCCTGATGCTGCTCGCCGGGGACAAGTACGTCTACGGGCTCGCCGAGACGGTGACCCCGAACGCCGACGGCAGCCGGTGGACGGTCACCCTGCGCACGGGTGCGAAGTTCCACGACGGCCGCCCGGTGACGGCCAAGGACGCCGTCTTCAGCCTCCGGACCGTCGGCACGGCGCCCGCCAGCCGCTCCTCGGTCTTCGTCGACGTCGACCTCCCGAACCTGAAGGTGGTCGACGACCGGAGCTTCGAGGTGCCGCTGAAGCGCCCGCGCGGTGACTTCCGGGAGGCCGTGCTGGTCGCCTTCTCGCCGGTGTTCCCCGACGGCACCACCGACTTCTCCAAGGGCATCGGCTCCGGCCCGTACAAGCTGGAGGGCGTCGACGACCAGAACGTCCGGCTCGTCGTCAACGACGACTACTGGGGCCCCAAGCCCTCCGTGAAGCGGCTCGAACTGATCAGGATCGCGGACGCGGCGGCCCGGCTGAACGCCGTGAAGAGCGGCGAGGTCGACTACGCGGTCGGCATCAGCGCGGTCGGCGCCGCCACCGAGAAGGCCAACAAGGCGCTCACCGTGGTGCGGGCCGGCGCCGCCAGCGCCAACGCGCTGAGCTTCTCGATGAACCAGACGCTCGCGCCGTTCGACAACCCCAAGGTCCGGCAGGCGCTGCGGCTGGCGGTCGACCGCAAGCAGCTGGTGGACACCGCCCTGCTCGGCAACGGCTCGGTGGCCAACGACGTGGTCGGCCAGGGCATGCCCGGCTACGCCGACCTGCCGGAGCGCAAGCGGGACGTCGCGCAGGCCAAGAAGCTGCTCCAGGAGGCCGGCATCACCGAGCTGACGCTGCGCACCGGCGACGTCGTCCCCGGCATGCTGGACGCCTCCAAGCTGTTCCAGCAGCAGCTCGCCGAGGTGGGCGTCACGCTCAAGCTCCAGACCGTGCCCGCCGACGCCTACTACGCGGACCTCAAGACCCTCACCCAGAACCCGTTCCAGGCCTTCTACTACGCGAACCGCCCGCCCGCCCTGCACCTGGCCGCCACCACCACCCAGGCCGCCTTCTTCAACGTCACCGGGGCCGGCGCGGCGCACTGGAAGCGCCTCGGCGACGCCCAGCTGATCACCGACGACGCCAAGCGCGCCAAGGCCTTCGACGAGATCCAGCACGACTTCTACGACAACGGCGGGGACATCATCTGGGCCTTCCAGGACCAGCTGGACGCCACCCGCGTCCCGCTGAACGGCATCGGCCGGGTCGGCGCGCTGCCGATCTTCAGCGCCGCAGCAGCGGTGTGAGCGGGCTGCTGACCGCGAGCCGCAGGCTGGCCGGGGCACTGGGGACCCTCCTCGGTGCCTCGGTCCTGCTGTTCGCGGGGTCCCAGGTGCTGCCCGGCGACGCGGCGAGCTCCTCCCTGGGCGCCAGCGCCACGCCGGAGGAGGTGGCGCGGATGCGGGCCGAGTACGGCCTCGACCGCCCGCTCGCCGGGCAGTACGTGGACTGGATGAAGGGCGTGCTGCACGGCGACTTCGGGCACAGCCTGTACGACCGCAAGCCGGTGCTCGACGCGGTGGTCACGCCGTTCCTCGACACCGCCCTGCTGGTCGGCATCACGGCGGTGCTCACCGTGCTGCTGGCCACCGGCCTCGGCGTGGTCACCGGGCTGCGGCCGGGGACGCGGCTGGACCGGCTGCTCTCCGGCGCGGCCGTCGCGCTGGTCTCCGTCCCGCAGTTCGTCCTCGCGGTGCTGCTGGTGCTGGTGCTCGGCACCGGGCTGGAGCTGCTGCCGGCGGTCTCGCTGGTGCCGTTCGGCGGCACCCCGCTGGACCGCCCGGTGATCCTCGTCCTGCCGGTGCTGTCGCTGACGCTCTTCGCGGCCTCCTGGGCCGGCCGGATCGTCCGGGCCGCCGTGGTGGACGCCGACGCCGCGCCGCACGTGGAGGCGGCCCGGCTGGCCGGGCTGCCCGAGCGGGTGGTGATCCGGCGCCACCTGCTGCCGTCGACCGTCGCGCCCTGCGCGCAGACCTTCGCCTGGCTGGTCGCCGCGCTGTTCGGCGGCACGGCGGTGGTCGAGCGGGTCTTCAGCTACCCGGGGCTGTCGGAGACGCTGGTGGGCGCCGTCCGGCACCACGACACCCCCGTACTGGAAGGCGTCGGCATGCTGCTCGCCACGGTGACGGTGACCTGCCTGCTGGTGGCGGACGGGCTCGCCGTCCTGGCCACCCCGCGGCTGCGGAGCGCGTCATGACCCGGCGGATCCTGCCCTGGCTGCTGGTGGTCCCGATCGCGGCGGTGCTGCTGATCGCGCTGGCCGGCCCGCTGCTGGCCGGCCACGACCCCGGGCGGGTGGTCGCGATCCCCTACGCCGTGCACGGCGCCGGGCTGCCGCTGGGCGCGGACCGCGCCGGGCGCGACGTCTGGGCGCGGTTCCTGCACGGCGGCCAGGACCTCGTCGTGCTGCCGCTGGTCGGCACCCTGGCCACCATGGTGCTGGGCACCGCGATCGGCATGGTCTCCGGCTACCTGCGCGGACCGCTGGACGCGGTGCTCTCCCGGCTCACCAACCTGGTGCTCGTCCTCCCGCCGGTGCTGCTGCTGCTCATCCTGCTGCACGGCTGGGGCTACTCCGGGCCGACCCTGCTGGCGACGATCCTGGTCACCGGGGTGCCGTTCGTCTCCCAGGTGGCGCGCGCCGCGACCCTGTCGGTGGTCCGGACGGGCTACGTCGAGCAGGCCGTGGCCCTCGGGGACGGGCCGGTCACCGTGATGGTGCGGGAGATCCTGCCGAACATCGTGCGGCCGATCCTCGCGGACGCGGGCAGTCGGTTCGCGATCGCCATCTTCATCACCGCCTCGGCCGGCTTCCTCGGATTCGGCCCGGGCGATCCGAACTGGGGAGCCATGATCAGCGAGAACATCGAGGGCGTCACCCTGTCGCCCTGGGGCGTGGTGCTGCCCGCCGTGGCCCTGTCCTGCCTCACCGTGTCGGCCAACCTCGCCCTGGACCGGCTGACCGCCCGGATCCCGGCGTGATCGAGATCGCAGGCCTCGTCCTGCACGACCTCGCCGGCCGGGCCGTCCTGGACGGCGTCTCGCTGAGCGCCGGCGCCCGCGAGCGGATCGGCATCGTCGGGGAGTCCGGCTCCGGCAAGACGACGCTGGCGCACGCCCTGCTCGGCTCCGTCCGCCCCGGGCTCCGGGTCGTCGGCGGGCGGGTCACCCTGGCCGGCAGGCCCATGCTGGAGCTCGGTGGCCAGCAGTTGCGGGCCGCCCGCCGGAGCACCGTCTCCTACCTCCCGCAGGACCCACCGGCCTCCCTGACGCCCACCCTGCGGGTGGAGCGGCAGATCGCCGAGGTGGCCGTGCCCGGCGAGGAGGGCGACATCGGCCCGCACCTGGCCCGGGTCGGCCTGCCCACCGACCGGGCGTTCCGGCGGCGCTTCCCGCACCAGCTCTCCGGCGGCCAGCAGCAGCGCCTCGCGCTCGCCCGGGCGCTCGCCCCCGAGCCGGCCGTGCTGATCCTGGACGAGCCGACCACCGGCCTGGACGCGCTCACCCAGCGCCGGATCCTCGACCAGGTGGACGAACTGGTCGAGGAGCGCGCGCTCACCCTGCTGCTGATCACCCACGACCTCACCGCCGCCGCCCGGCTGACCGACCGGCTGGTGGTGATGCGGGCCGGCGCGGTCGTCGAGGACACCACGCTGGCCCGGGCGCTCACCTCGCCGAGCGCCGCGTACACGGCGGAGCTGGTGCGTGCGGTGCCGGTGCTGCCGACCGCGGCCGGCCGGGCCGGGCCCCCGGAACGGCCGCCCGGACCGCCCGGACCGCCCGGGTCGGCCGAGCCGGTGGAGTCGGTCGGGGGTGCCGCCGGGCTACCGGCGGCCGCCGAAGGGCCCCGGGAGGAACGGGCCGCCGGCGGACCGGCCGCCGCCCCGCCGCCGCGCCCGGCCGCGGTGCTGGCCGTCCGGGAGCTGCACGCCGGCCACGGCCACGGCCGGCGACGGGTCACCGTCGCCTCGGCCGGCGTCTCCTTCGAGGTGGCGGCGGGCGAGTGCGTCGCACTGCTGGGCCTCTCCGGGGCGGGCAAGACCACGGTGGCCCGCTGCGTGAGCGGCCATCACCGCCCCGACAGCGGCAGCATCGAGCTGGACGGCCGGCCGCTGCCGGCCGGGCTGCGGGCGCGCAGCGTCGACCAGCGCCGGCGGATCCAGCTGATCGCCCAGGACGCCACGCTCTCGCTCAACCCGCGCCGCACCGTCGGCTCGGCGCTGATCCGGCCGCTGCGCCGGCTGCACGGGATGGACCGCGCCCAGGCCGGGTCCGAGGCCGACCGGCTGCTCTCGCTGGTCGACCTCGACCCGGGCCTGGCCGGCCGCTACCCGCAGCAGCTCTCCGGCGGGCAGCGCCAGCGGGTCGCCATCGCCCGGGCGCTCGCCGCCCGGCCGGACGTGCTGCTCTGCGACGAGATCACCGCGAGCCTCGACACCCGGGTGCAGGCCGACGTACTGGCCCTGCTCAACGGCCTGCGGGCCGAGCTGGGCCTCGCCGTCGTCTTCATCACCCACGACCTGGGCGTGCTCGCCCGGGTCGCCGACCGGGTGCTCGTCCTGGTCGACGGGAAGATCTGCGAACAGGGCCCGGTGGCCGAGGTGCTGACCGATCCCCGGCACGAGTGGACGAGGTCGCTGGTCGAGGCCGCGCCCACGCTCGCGGTGTGGCGGAAACCCGTCGAACCGGTGAACGAGATGCACACAAGTGCGCAGACCCGGTCCGGTTGACCGCGGGAGGATCTCCCCACACCGAACGGAAGGGGGGTGAATCCCATGAAGAAGAAGCTCGTCGTCCGCCGCCTGGAGAAGGTCAAGACCAGCGCCGCCGCCGCGTGCGTCGCCGAGGTCGCCTGCTGATCGGGCGCCTGCCACAAGGCCGGCAGGAGCCGGTGCCCCCTGCACCGGCCCCTGCCGGCCTGTTGTTTTCCCGCCCGACACCCGCTTTCCCCGCACCCGCTTTCCCCGCACCCGCTTTCCCCCGCATCCGTTTTCCCCCCGCACCTGCTCTGCCATCCGAACTGCGTGCGGACCCGAGAGGAGTGAAGGACATGGCCGACTACTCGTCGGACTCGCTGGTCGCGGTCCGGCCGTTCACCCGCCGGCTCGACGGCGACTCCGCCACCATCGGCGACCTCGACCGCGAGGTGTTCCTGGCGATCCCCGTCGAGGGCCTGGACATCCTCGACGCGCTGGCGGAGGGCCTCACCGTCGGCGAGGCGGCGAGACGCTACGAGGAACGGCACGACGAAGTCCCGGACATCGAGGACTTCCTGGCGGCCCTGGAGGAGGAGGGCTTCGTCGGGGCGGCCGACGGGACCGACCCGCAGCCCGCCGGGGCGGGCACGGCCGCGGCCCCCGAGCGCCGCACCGCGCGCCGCAGCTGGGCGCTGGCCGGCCTCACCCCGGAGACCGCCCGGCGGCTGGTCGGCCGGCCGGTGCTCACGGCCTTCGGCATCGTGATCGCACTCGGCCTCGTCGCCCAGGCCGCCGACCCGGCGATCGTGCCGACCCCGGGTGCGCTGTTCTACACCGACTACTTCGGCGTGCTCACCTGGGCCACCTTCGCCTGCGCCCTGGTGGGCATCGCGGTGCACGAGTTCGGGCACGTGGTGGCCGCCCGGGCGGCCGGCGTGCCGTCCCGGCTGGGCATCGGCAACCAGATGTACTTCATGGTCGCCACCACCGACATGAGCGGCATCCTGCTCGCCCCCAAGCGTCGCCGCTACCTGGCCTTCATGATCGGCTCGATCCTCGACCTGGTCTCCTACTCGGTGCTGGCCGGGGTGCAGTGGGGCGGGCGGCACGGCCTCTACGAACTCCCGCGCTGGGCCACGCTGCTGATCGGCGGGGTGATGCTGACCTACAGCACCCGGGTGGTCTGGCAGTGGTTCTTCTTCCTGCGCACCGACGGCTACTACGTCATCTCCACCCTGCTGAACTGCCGCAGCCTGATGGCGGACACCCAGGACTACCTCTACAACCTGACCGTCCGGTTCCGCCGCTCCGCGCACCGCGTCGACCAGTCGGGCGTGCCGCGGCGCGAGATGCGGATCGTCCGCGGCTTCGCCGTGTTCTGGCTGACCGGGCGGCTGATGTTCCTCGCGCTGCTCTTCACGGTGGCCCTCCCGCTGCTCTGGAAGTACCTGGAGCAGGTGGGCCTCTGGGTGGTCGGCGGCGGATCCCGGTTCAGCAGCTTCGACTTCGCCACCGTGGTGATCCTGGCCTTCCTGGTCGACGGCGGCGGCGTCGTCCTGTGGCTGCGCAGCCTCTACCGCGGAGCCCGCGCCCGGCGCGCCCGGCTCGCCGCCGCGGACGCCGTCTGACGCCGTCCGACGCCGTCCGAGGTTGTCCCGGGCCGCCCGCCGGTGCGCCGCACAGCATGGAGGGGGCTCCCCGCCGGGAGCCCCCTCCGTCGTGCCGTGGCGCGGGCGGCGGTCAGGCCGGCTGCTGCGCCTCGTCCTCCTCCGCCGCCGGCATCGTGAAGACGGGCGGCGGCGGCACCTTGGGCAGGGCCAGCATCAGCAGCAGGGCCAGCACCAGGCCGCCCGCCACCCACCAGAGCGAGTGCGCGAACCCGTCGGTGAACACGTCGGCGGCCGCCCGGCCCTCGGCGGGGTGGTCCACCACGGTGAAGAAGGTGACCGAGGAGAGCGCCAGACCGAGCGCCAGACCCAGCTGGTTGGTGGTGTTGATCAGGCCGGACGCCGAACCGGCGTGCTGGAACGGCACCTGGGAGAGCACCGAGCCGGTCAGCGGGGCGATGATCAGGCCCGTCCCCGCCCCCATCACCGCCAGCGGCAGGGCCATCTGCCAGGGGTGGATCGACGCGCCCCAGTGCAGGGCCGCGAGCGCGTAGAGCACCGCCCCGGAGGCCATCACCAGCGCCCCCGCCTGGAGCACCTTGCGCCCGTACGCCCCAAGCTTCGTCATCGCCAGGCCCGCGAAGGCCGAGGTGGCGAGCGCGTTCGGGATGCCGGTCAGGCCGGCCCGCAGCGGGCTCCAGCCGAGGCCGAGCTGCAGGTAGAGGGTCCAGACCATCAGGAAGATGCCGC
Organism: Kitasatospora sp. NBC_01560; assembly: GCF_045208415.1. Taxonomy (NCBI): domain Bacteria; kingdom Bacillati; phylum Actinomycetota; class Actinomycetes; order Kitasatosporales; family Streptomycetaceae; genus Kitasatospora; species Kitasatospora sp. NBC_01560. Next base: position 8,246,009 of record NZ_CP109364.1, read on the forward strand.
TGACCATGCTGACGGACAGCTGCACCCCGATGCCGGCGGCGAAGCTGCGCACCTTGAACAGCGAGAGCTCGACCAGCGGCGAGCCGTCCCGCCGGCTCTTGGCCGCCTCGTGCGCGACGAAGCCGGCGAACACCGGCACCGAGGCCGCCATCAGGACGAACCCCCAGACGGGCCAGCCCAGTTCGTGGCCCTGGGTGAGCGGCAGCAGCAGCATCAGCAGGCCCGCGCTGGCCAGCAGCATGCCCACCGGGTCCAGCCGCAGCGCCTGCGGCGCCTTGGACTCGCTGACGAAGCGCAGGCCGAGCAGCAGGCCGGCCACCCCGATCGGGAGGTTCAGCAGGAACACCGACCGCCAGCCGAGACCGAAGATGTCGGACTCGGTCAGCACCGCGCCGACCAGCGGGCCGAGCACCGCGCCCAGGCCGATCACCGAGCCGAACAGGCCGAAGACCTTGCCGCGCTCCTCGGCCGGGAACGACACGTGGATGATCGACAGGACCTGCGGCACCATCAGCGCGGCGCAGGCCCCCTGGAGGATGCGCGAGCCGATCAGCATCTCGGAGTTGGCCGACACCCCGCACAGCGTCGAGGCGACGGTGAAGCCGGCGACACCGACCAGGAAGACGAGTTTGCGGCCGTAGATGTCGCCGAGCCGCCCGCCGGTGATCAGGCCGACGGCGAACGCCAGCGCGTAGCCGGCGCTGAGCCACTGGAGGGCGCTGAAGGAGGCGCCGGTGTCCAGCCGGATGCTCGGCATGGCGATGTTGACGATGGTGACGTCGAGGACGTCGATCAGGCTCGCGGTGAGCAGCACGATCAGTGCCGTCCAGCGCCGGGGGTCGAGGCCCTCGGCGGTGGCGGTCGGGGGAGTGGGTGCGGTCATGGGGCGTCCTCTCGGGGGACGGCGGTGCGGCGGGACGGACGGCGGTTGCCGACGGGACGGGCGGGGCTCTCGGTGGAAGGGCTGCTCGGTGGGGACGGGCTCTCGGTGGGACGGGCTCTCGGTGGGTCGGGCCGCTCGATGGGTCGGGACATGACAGCCGGGGGTGTCCGGGCCGGCCCGGGCGGCGGACATGGCGAAGGGGGGCTCCTGGTCAGGAGCCCCCCTCCTGGGCGCGGGTCAGCCGTACGTCTCGCGCAGCTCCCGCTTGACCACCTTGGTCTGGGAGTTGCGCGGCAGTTCGGCCAGGAACACGATCCGGGCCGGGCGTTCGGCGGGCGTGAGCCGCCCGGCGAGGTAGGCCGCCAGCCCCGGGTCCGGCCGGCCGTCCCGGAGGGCGACGGCCGCCATCACCTGCTGGAGCGGCGCCTCCGCGGGGACGCCGAACACGGCGGCCTCCAGGACGTCCGGGTGCTCGTAGAGGGCCGCCTCCACCGCGAGGGTGGAGACCAGGCCGTCCGCGGTGCGGACGGCGTCCGCCCGCCGGTCGAAGAAGTTCACGAACCCCTCCTCGTCCAGGTGGGCGAGGTCGCCCGTGCGGTACCAGCCGTCGGCGAGGATCTTCTCGTTGATCTCCGGCAGGCCGAGGTAGAGCCGCTTGGGCGCCGGGTGGCGCAGCCAGATCTCGCCGACCCGGCCGGCCGGGAGGTCCTCGCCCGCCTCGTCGACGATCCGCAGCTCGGTCACCGGCGTGGGCTTGCCGGTCGACATCGGGCGCTCCGGGTCGAAGACGTTGACGCACAGCGCCGGGCCGGCCTCCGACTGCGAGCAGGCGCTGGTGATCCGCGCCGTCGGGACCATCGCCAGCAGCTGCCGGGCCCGGGCCGGCGAGAGCGGCGCGGAGCCGCAGGCGAACATGCCCACCGACGAGAGGTCGTACTTCTCGTGCAGGCGGGTCTCGACCATCCGGTTGGCGATCCACGGGGTGATCGCCACCATGCCGGCCCGGTACTTCTCGATCAGCAGGCCGGTCCGGTCGATGTCGCGCTGCGGGCCGAGCACCGTCACCACCTGGGCGATGGTGGCGATGTTGAGGGCGCTCGCGCTGCTGCCGGTGGCGATCTGCAGGGTCGTCAGCATGTACGAGGCCTCGCCGAAGGCGCCCATCGCCCCGATCGTCCGGCCGTACACGGCGTTGCCGTGCGGGACGGTGTACCCCTTGGCCGGGCCGGTGGTGCCGGAGGTGAACATCACGTCCGCGATGTCCTCCGGCGCGATGTCCACCTCCACCGGGGTGAAGTCGCCGCCGTCGAGGTCGTCGACCGTGGCCGCGGTGCCGGTGAAGAAGGCCGGGGCCGGCCGCGCCGGGGCGTGCACCAGGCGGGTGGCCCCGGTCAGCCCGACGCGCCGGCGCAGCTCCTCGTCGGGCTGGTCGGCGTTGAGGTGGACGGCGGTGGCACCGGCCTTGAGCACCCCGAAGTAGGCGACGGCGTACTCCACCCACTCCGTCCCGCCGAAGAACAGCGCGATCCGCTCGTTCCGGGCGACGCCGTCGGTGAGCAGCCGGTGGGCGACGGCGTTGGAGCGCCGGTCCCAGTCGCCGTAGGTGAGTTCGCCGCCGCCGTCGACGATGAAGGCCACCCCGTCGGGGTGCACCCCGGCCCGGTGGCTGAGGAGGTCCCCGGCCGCGCGCGGCGCCGCCGCCTCAGGACTCAAGGTCGTAGTCCAGGACGAGGTCGTGGCTGGGCAGGATCTCCGCCTTGCCCGAGATGCCGGTGAAGTCACCGGTGCCCGAACCGGGCACGATCTCCAGGGACTTGCGGTGCGTCGTGCCGTCCGCCATCGACCGGTGGGCGAGGAAGAAGGTGCCCTTGCGGCCGTGGAACTCCAGGTTCAGCTTCTCGACGGCCACGTAGATCGCGGGGCCGCCCTCGACCCCGAGCATCACCGCCTCCAGCACGCTGGTGCCGGTGATGTCACCGGTGAACACCTTGGTGCCCTTGTTGCGCTGCATCTGCGCCTCGTCCCAGTGGACGATGTCGCCGCCCTCCCAGTTGTCGAAGGTGAAAGCTCCGGTGACACGCTCAGTCATGATCAGCCTCTTCGGTCGAGCTGGATACGGGTGCGGTTCGCGGCGGAATCGCCTGGGCCCAGATCCCGAACACCGCCGCCACCATGCCGGGCCCGGTCAGGAGCTCGGCGAGGGAGTGCCGGAGCGGGACGGGGCCGGACCGGGGCTCGCGGTCCGGGGCCGTCGCCCCGCCCGGCGCACCGCCGGGCGGGACCATGCTTGCCCGGTCCGGGCCCGTCGGTCTGGTCACTATTGAGCGTCCGCGTACGATGCGGCCGGCCTGCTCAGCAACGCGTCGGTGTGCTTCGCGACGTCGGTGGTGCGCAGCAGGTCGGCGTGCACCACGTCGAAGAAGCGGGCCTCGCCGAACATCGCGGAGCGCTCCGGCTCGGGGATGATGTGCAGCCCGATCTCCGGGTCGCTGGAGTTCAGCACGGCGGCCCGCGCCCAGCCGGGCCGCGGGTCGAGGTCCACGGCGCCGGCCAGCCAGTGCAGGTAGCCGGTGACGAGGCCGGCGCTCTCCTCGGCGGCCCGCTCGCTCCAGCCGGCCCGCACGATCGCCGGGCGCAGCTCCTCGTGGAAGAGCCGGCCGAGCCGGCCCGCGAGGTCCACCGCGCCGGTGGCGGCCGCCGCCTCGGCGGCGACCCGGCGGTGCCCGGCCGCGAGCTGCTCCTCGGTGAACGCCTTGGCCAGGCGGCGGTAGAAGCCGTCGACGTGCTCGGTGAGCATCGCGCTCTCGGCGAAGCCGGGGTCGAAGAGGACCAGCCGGGGCCGCTCCTGCCACTCGGCGATCCGCTCGGCCAGCACGCCGGCGTACACGCCGCCGCCGCAGAAGCCGAGCAGGGCGCGGACGGTGAGGCCGCTGTCGCGGATGCCGTGCAGCCAGCGGTCGGCCTGGTCCCCGCCGGTCATCCCGGTCTCCTGCCCCCACGGCGCGGGGGCGGTCTCCCAGATGGTGTGCCCGGTCTCCAGCAGCTTGGCCAGGTCGTGGAAGTTGGCGGCCTGCCGGCCGGTCGCGGCGTAGTCGGCGACGATGATCAGCTCGCCGCTGTCGCTGGTGCGCAGGACGTTGAAAGCCTCGGGTTTCGTCATGGGCGATCGGGCTCCTGAGAGAGGGCTTCGGTGGGCGGGCCGGCACGGGCCGGGCGTGCGGGGTCCGGGCGGCGCGGGCGGCGTTGGCGGGTGGGTCCGGGCGGTGCGGGGCCGGGCTCAGGCCGCCGCGACAGCCTCGATCTCCAGCAGCCAGGAGTCGACCCAGAGGTCGGCGAAGGTGTAGAGCACGGCCGGCCGGTGGTCGCCCAGCACCTCCTGACGGACCTTGGAGCAGATCGCGCGGTGCTCGCGGCCGGCCAGGATCACGGTGACCTTCACCAGGTGGCGGGTGGTCATCCCGGCGGCCCGGAGCACGGCGAGCAGATTGGCCCAGGCCAGCCGGCACTGCTCCTCGAAGGACTCGGGGACGAACCCGTCGGCCGTCTGGGGCGCCTGGCCGCTGATGAACAGCAGCCGCGAGCCGCCCGGGACGAGCACCCCCTGGGCGTAGCTGGGGATCCGGCCGAGGCCGTCCTCCGGGTCGACGGTGACGGAGGGCACCGGGGCGGCGCCGCCGTCAGCCGGCGGCACGGTCCGACCCGGGCGCGGGCTCGGCGGACCCGGGCTGGGTGGCCGATGACTGGGTGGCCGAGGACGGGGTGGCCGAGGGCTGGGCGCCCGCGGGCGGTGTGGCGAACTGGCCGGGGTGCGGGCCGCGGCACCAGGCCGGCACCCCACCCTCGGCGTTGCGGTCCTTCTCGATGACCGCGAGGTTGTGGTAGACGTGCAGCCCCACCACGTTGGCCGCGGCGAAGCCGGGCTCGGCGCCGGCCTCCGGGCCGCTGTGGTCCTCGTAGTGGATCGCGTCGACCAGCTCCTTGAGCAGGCCGATCGAGGTGCCCGCACCGGCGGTCGTCCCCTCGATCCCGCCGTAGCCGGTCGAGTACGCCGTCCAGAGGTCCTCGATGACGTAGCGGCCACCGGGGTTGAGGTGCGGCAGCAGGGTGCGGAAGGACGTCAGGACGTGCGCGTTGACGTGGCTGCCGTCGTCGATGATCACGTCGAAGGGGCCGTACTCGGCGGCCATCGCGTTCAGGTAGCCGGGGTCGTCCTGACTGCCGATCAGCGTCTTGACCCGGGGCTGGTCGGCCACCGTCTTGTCGAAGATGTCCAGCCCGTACACCAGGCCGCGGGTGAAGAAGCGGCGCCACATCCGCAGCGAGCCGCCGCCGAAGGTGGTCGTGGTGTAGCCGCCGACGCCGATCTCCAGGACGCGCACCGGCTTGTCCCGCAGGTCGGCGAAGTGCCGCTCGTAGTGCGGGGTGAACCAGTGCAGGCCGCCCCACTTGTCGGAGTAGTAGCGGACGGCGAGCGCCCCCAGGTCGGCGGGCTTGTCGATCCCGGAGAGCACGGCGGTGACCGCCTGGTGGGCGGAGCGGGTGACGGTCAGGATCCGCAGGTCGGGCCGCCGGGCGGCGGCCTCCTCGAAGCGCGGCACGGTGCGCCGGCGCCCGGACCGGCGCTCCCGGGCGGGCCCGAAGAGGTCGTGCACCAGGTCGGTCAGCTCGTACTCGACGAGCATCGCGGCGTGCTCGGCCGTCCCCGCGAAGAGGTGGACGGGCACGCCGTGCGAGGCCTCGATCACGTGCGGGACGCGCAGCCCGTCGTGCGTGATGTCGAACTGGAGCTGGACCGGCGAGTCCATCAGGTCCATCACCGGGACCTCGGCGCGGAAGGCGACCTCGTCGGCGAGCACCGCGCAGACCTGCCGGACGCCCAGCGCACCGACGGCCTCCCGGAGGGTCTCGTCCCGGCCTCCGGCGGCCAGGATCAGCCGCTCGATGGCGGCGTTGTCCAGTGGGGGGAGAAGGTCCGGTTCTGTCGTCATGCCGCGAGCATGGGCGCGGCCGAGCCGGGGTCGCTGCTCCCAATTGAGCAGACGGCCCGCACCCGCTCTTTGGAGAGTGGGGGGTGCCGGCGGGTGCGCCGAGCAGACAGCCCACGCCCAGGAGGCAGCCGTGACCGACTTCTCCGCGCTCCACCCCGTCTTCGCCCGCCAGATCCAGTGCATGATGACCAACGACCGGGAGGGTCTGATGAAGACCTACCACCCGGAGGTCAAGTCGCTGCGCTTCCAGGGCGTGCTGGAGGGCCCCGAGGCGATCAAGGACCTCCTCGACAAGTACGAGGAGCTGCAGCCGGAGTTCATCGGCGTGCTGGAGTACGTGCACAGCGACGACCAGATCATGACCCGCTCCGCGATGCGGATCAAGGGCGAGGAGATCGTCGCGGTCGGCTCCTACGTCGTCAAGGACGACATGATCTGGCGTCAGTTCGGCTGCGACGAGGGCGGCGTCCGCGACTGGTGGGCGTAGCCGGTGCGCGTCCTCGTCACCGCCTCGCCCGGCCACGGGCACACCTTCGCGACCGTCCCGCTCACCTGGGCGTTCCGGGCGGCCGGCCACGAGGTGCTGTACGCCACGGCGGGACGCCTGCCCGGTGACCTGCCCGCCATCGTCGGCGCCGGGGTCACCGTCGTCGGGACGGCCTCGCGCGAGCGGATGGACGCGCTGCGCGAGGAGCTGCGCGGCCGCACCCTGGCGCAGGCCCGCGCGCTCGGCGTCAGCCCGGCCGAGATGGCCGCGCGCAACGTCCAGGAGGCCCGCGAGGCCCGGCACGTCCGGGACGCCAACGGCTGGGCCTTCGCGGCCCGGATCTTCGGCCCGATGTCCGCCGGGACGCTCGACGGCCTGGTCGAGGCGGCCACCCGCTGGCAGCCCGACCTGGTGGTGTTCGAGACCATGCAGGGCGGCGGCCCGCTCGTCGCCGCGCTGCTCGGGATCCCGGCCGTCGAGCACCCGATCGGCTTCGCCCGCGGCCCGCAGGCCGTCGACGCGCTGGCCGGCCACCTGGCCGACGACTACGCCCGCTACGGCGTCACCCGCCCGGCCCGCAGCACGGCGCTGGACGTCGCACCGCCGAGCATGGCGGTCGGGCCGGCGTACGGCTGGCCGATGCGCTACGTGCCGTTCAACGGCGGCGGGCTGGTCGATGCCGCCCTGCTCGGCGGCGCGGCGCCCGGCGGCCGGTGCGCCCGGCCGCGGATCGCCGTCACCCTGGGCACCGTCCTGCCCGAGCTCGGCCTCGGCGGCTTCGCGCCGATCGTCGCGGCCGCCGCCCGGCTGGACGCCGACTTCGTCCTGACCACCGACCACGACCGGCTCGCCGCGGCCGGCCCGCTGCCGTCCAACGTGCACGGCTGCGGGTACGTCCCGCTCGGCCCGCTGCTGGCCTCCTGCGACGCCGTCGTCCACCACGGCGGCTCGTCCACCACCATGACCGCGCTGGACGCCGGGCTGCCGCAGCTCGTCCTGCCGCAGATCGCCGACCAGTTCATCAACGCCGACGCGGTGGCCCGGCGCGGCTGCGGCCTCACCACCGACGAGGCCGAGGAGATCCCCGAGGCGCTCGCCCGGCTGCTCAAGGACGACGCGCTGCGCGTGGCGGCCCGCGAGGTCCGGGCCGAGATGGCCGCCCAGCCCACCCCCGCCGTGCTCGCCGACCGGCTGGCCCGGTGGACCGCCGGCCCGCCCGGGCGGGCCGGGGCGTAGCGGCGGGCCGGCGGACCGGTGCGCAGGCACCGGCCGACGGCCCCCGGCGCGGCACCGGCCCGCAGCAGCCGCAGCACCGCACGGAACAGCAGACCGACCCGACCGAGGAGTGGAGAACATGACCGACGAGAAGCCCAAGGACCGGGTGCCCGCACTGCACTCGGCCAACTCCGGTTTCACGGTGCACCGCACCGGCCAGCTGGAGTACGGATTCGCCACCGAGGGCGGCGAGTTCGCGTCCGACCTGGTGCGCTACCTGAACAACGCCCAGGGCGACCTGATCGGCACCTACGTGTTCAAGGAGGTCCTCGGCGTCCGGGACCGCCTGCACTGGTTCGTCCACCTCAAGTCCCCGCACGACTACCAGCGGCTGCTGAAGATGGTCGACCACGACCGCGAGTACCAGGACATCTCCACCCTGGACCGGCTGCCCGCCAAGGGCGGCGGCAACTGGGAGCGGATGTTCATGCCGGGCACCTTCTCCGAGCGGATCCTCTGCCCGCAGCACGGCGTCGGCCACCCGCCGGAGGGCGCCGTCGACCCCGCCGCGATGTTCACCGACCCGGCGGTCTACCAGACCAGCCAGCCCGCGGACATCCAGCTGACCACGGCCACCGCCGGCGCCATCGTGCTGCGCACCGCCAAGGCCCGCTACACCCTGCGCGACCAGGCGCGCTACTACGGCGTCGAGTGGTCGGAGTACGTCAACACCGCCCTGCCGGGCGACGCGACGGCCTTCCTCTACGAGGAGATCTTCGGCCACCAGGACACCCTGCACTGGCTGCTGCACCTGCGCTCGCTGGACGTGTACGAGAAGGTCGAGGCGCTGGCCGGCGAGGCCGGCTACCAGGAGCTGCACGCCAAGAAGCGCGTCCCCGACACGCACGGCGGCGGTGGCTGGGGCGACCTCTTCGTGCCCGGCAGCATGCAGGACACCGTCCTCGTGCCGTTCACCCCGACGGCGGGCTGACCGGGATGGCCGTGGGCATCGAGGCGATCAACGCCTACGTCGGGCGGGCCTCGCTCGGCGTCCAGCAGCTCTTCGAGGCCCGCGGCCTGGACGAAAGCCGCATGGGGAACCTCATGATGGAGCGGAAGTCCGTCAACCTCCCCTGCGAGGACCCGGTCACCAACGCGGTCAACGCGGCCAAGCCGCTCGTCGACGCGCTCACCCCGGAGGAGCGGGAGCGCATCGAACTCGTCGTGGTGGGCACCGAGTCCGGGCTCGACTTCGGCAAGCCGATCAGTACCTACGTCCAGCACTACCTGGGGCTGGGCCGCCGGTGCCGCTCGTTCGAGGTCAAGCACGCCTGCTACGGCGGCACCGCGGCGCTCCAGACGGCTGCCGGCATCATCGCCGGCAGCCCCGTCCCGGGCGCCAAGGCGCTGGTGGTGGCCGCCGACGCGTCGAGCGTCGCGGCCCGCGACACCTACTGGGAGCCGTCCCAGGGCGCGGGCTCGGTGGCCATGCTGGTCGGCGACGACCCGCAGGTCCTCGCGCTCGACCAGGGCGCCAACGGCTACCACAGCTTCGAGGTGATGGACACCCTGCGGCCCCGCCCCGACCTGGAGGCCGGGGACTCCGACCTCTCGCTGATGGCCTACATGGAGTGCCTGGTGCACAGCTTCCGGGCCTACCGGGAGAGGGTCCCGGCGGCCGACCTGATGACCACCTTCGACCACCTGGTCTTCCACACGCCCTTCGCCGGCATGGTCAAGGGCGCCTACCGCCGGCTGCGCCGGGCCGAGAGCCCGGCCGGGCCGGCCGAGATCGACCGCGACTACGCGGCCCGGGTCGAGCCCTGCCTGCGCTACGCCACCCAGGTCGGCAACGTGTACTCCGCGGCGCTCTACCTCGCGCTCTGCTCGCTCATCGACCACACCGACACCACCGCCCCGCGGCGGCTCGGGCTCTTCTCCTACGGCTCGGGCTGCGCCTCGGAGTTCTACAGCGGGGTGGTCGCGCCGGCCGGCGGGCAGCAGCTCGCCGGGCGCGGCATCGCCGCCGCGATCGCCGACCGGTACCCGCTCTCCATGCCCGAGTACGAGCTGATCAGCGATCTCGGCCTGGACCGGATGTGCGGGGTCCGCGACCACGTCTACGACACCGGGCCGTACGCCGAGGTGTACGGGAGCCGGTTCGAGGGCCGGGGCCTGCTGGTGCTCGACCGGGTCGTCGACTTCCACCGCCGCTACCGCTGGAGCTGACATGGAGCACCGGACCCTGCGGGTCACCCGGCAGCGCGAGAGCCTGCGCGTCGTCATCGACCGGCCCGAGCGCAGCAACAGCATCAACGCGGAGCTGATGGCGGAGCTGCACGCCGTCCTGGACCAGGCCGAGGACGATCCCGACCTGCGGACGATCGTGCTGGAGGGCGCCGGCCCGGTGTTCTGCTCCGGGATGGACTTCGCCGACGCCGCCGGCAGCAACCGGGCCGGGGACGAGCTCGCCGTCCGCGGCGGGGAGGCCTTCTACGGGCTGCTCAAACGCTTCACCACCGTCCCCCGGATCGTGGTCAGCGTGGTGGACGGCCGGGTCACCGGCGGCGGCGTCGGCCTGGTGGCGGCCAGCGACTTCGTCTACGCCACGGGGCGCAGCAGCTTCGCCCTGCCGGAGGCCCTGTGGGGGCTCCTGCCGTGCTGCGTCACGCCCTTCCTCGTCCGCCGGACGGGCTTCCAGCCGGCCTACGCGATGACCATGAGCACGCTGCCGGTCACCGCCGCCCGGGCCGCCGAGATCCACCTGGTGGACGAGCTGCTGGAGGATGCCGAGCCCGCGCTGCGCCGGCTGGCGAGCCGGCTCGGCAAAATCGACCCGGGCGTGATCGGCGACGGCAAACGGTACTTCGGGCAGATGTGGCTCCCCGCCGAGGAGCTGGAGCGGACCGCCGTCGGCGAGTTCGCCCGGCTGATGTCCTCGCCCGTCGTCCAGCACCGCATCGACAACTTCGCGGCCCACCGACAGATGCCCTGGGAGACCCGGTGACAGGCACCCCCGACCACCCCGTCCCGCTGCCCGACGGCTCGGACCCCGACCCCTACCCCCGCTACGCGCAGCTGCGCGAGGCCGGTGAGGTGCACCTGGTGCGCGAGCCGACCGGCCTGTGCCGGTGGACCTTCACCGGCTACGAGCACGGCCGGCAGATGCTCGCCGACCCGCGCCTGACCAAGGACCCGCGCGCCGCCTGGGACCAGCTGCTCGCCGCCGGCTACGTCACCGGCGACGCGAAGACCGACCAGTACATGTTCCACCTGCTCAACGCCGACCCGCCGGACCACACCCGGCTGCGCGGCATGATCCAGCGCAGCTTCAGCCCGGGCCGGGCGGCCGCCCTGCGGCCCCGGGTCGAGAAGACCGTCACCGAGCTGCTCGACGCCCTCGACCCCACCCGCCCGGTGGACCTCATCGCCGACTACGCGCTCCCGCTGGCGGTCCGGATCATGGGCGAGATCCTCGGGGTGCCGACCGACGACTTCGACGACTACCACGTGTGGGCGTCCGCCGGGCTCACCCTGCCCGGGGCGGCCGGGGCGACCATGAGCCGGGCCGACGCGTACCGCGAGATGCGCCGGTTCTTCGCCGAGCTGATCGGCCGCCGCAGCGCCGAGCTGGCCGCCGAGCAGACGGCCGAGCAGGCCGCCGGGCGAGCCGCGGGGCCGGCCGGCGGGGAGCCCGGCGACGGGCAGCGGGCCGAACCCGACGTGCTCACCGGTCTGCTGCTCGCCCGACAGGCCGGCGACCCGCTCAGCGAGGAGGAGATGACCGCCCTGCTGATCTTCCTACTGAACACCGGTCAGGAACCCACCGTCAGCATGGTCGCCAACGGCGTCCTCGCCCTGCTGCGCCACCCCGCCCAGCTGGAGCTGCTCACCGCGGACCTCGGCCTGATGCCCACCGCGATCGACGAGTTCCTCCGCTACGACGGCTCGGTCGCGCTCTCCACCCTGCGGATCGCCCGCGAGGACATCGACGTGGACGGCACGGTGGTGCCGAAGGGCGCCATCGTCTCCGTGGTGATGAACTCCGCCGACCGCGACGGCCGGCGGTTCGAGCGCCCGGACGAGCTGGACGTCACCCGCTCGCCCAACCCGCACCTGGCCTACGGCCACGGCATCCACCGCTGCCTCGGGGTGCCGGTGGCCCGCATGATCGGCGAGACGGCCTTCACCGAGCTGCTCCGGCGCCACCCGCGCCCGGTGCTGGCCTGCGCGCCCGAGGAGCTGCGCTGGCGGCCGACCCGGGTGATGCGCGGCCTGGCCGCGCTGCCGGTGCTGCTCTCGCCGGGCGGTGCGTGACCGGACCGGCCGGACGGCCGGCCGGCGAGCCGGCTGACGGGCCCACGGCGAAGGGGCCCACGGTGAAGGGGGCGACGCGATGGCGTCGCCCCCTTCGGCGGTTCCCGTACGGGCCGGCCGGCCCGGCTCAGGAGAGGCTGAACTCCAGGGTGTAGTCGGCGTTCTCGTACCCGCCGGAGCCGCTCAGGCCGGTCAGCTCGCCGGCCCCGGAGCCCGGCACCACGTCCCACTGCACGTGGGCGCCGGTCGCGTCGAAGGTGCCGCGCAGCTGGAGCACGAACGAGCCGGAGCGGCCGCCCAGCTTGCCCTCGAAGCGCTGGGTGCCGACGAAGTGCGCCGGGCCCTCGACGGGGTAGGTGAGCAGCCAGTCGGCCCGGCCGCTGCCCTCCAGGTCACCCGTGAACGCGCCCTGCGAGTGGGCGCCGGCCTGCTTGGCCTGGCCGTCCGACTCGGCGAGCGACGTCTCCACCCAGTCGCTGACGTCCAGGGTGCCCTTGGCGGTGGTGGTCATGAAGTGGCCTTTCGGATCAGGAGGTTCGTCGCCAGTAGACGCCACAGTCGTCGATGCGGACGATCTCCTCGGTGACGCCGTGGGACTCACGGTAGTTGTGGACGGCCTCGCGGCACGCCGAAATGACGTAATCGTCGACGATGACGAAGCCGCCGACGGACAGCTTCGGGTAGAGGTGCACCAGCGCGTCCATGGTCGAACCGTAGAGGTCGCCGTCCAGCCGGAGCACGGACAGCCGCTCGATCGGCGCGGCGGGCAGCGTGGTCTCGAACCAGCCGGGCAGGAACCGCACCTGGTCGTCCAGCAGGCCGTACCGCCGGAAGTTCTCCTCGACCTGCGCCACCGGGACGGCCAGCACGTCGTTGAACCGGTCCAGCGCGATCGCCTGGTCCCGCGGGTGGCCCGCGGCGGAGTCCGGGATGCCCTCGAAGGAGTCGGCGACCCAGACCGTGCGGTCCTTCTGGCCGTACGCGGCGAGCAGCGCCCGCATGAAGATGGTCACCCCGCCGCGCCAGACGCCGGTCTCGATCAGGTCGCCGGGGACGTCGTCCGCGATCACCTGCTCGACGCAGGCCTGGAGGTTGTCCAGCCGGTCGAGCCCGACCATGGTGTGCGCCACCGAGGGCCAGTCCAGCCCGGCGGCGCGGCGGCCGGCGTCGAAGTCGGTGCCCGGGTGCCAGGCCACCTCGTGCGGCGGGTCCTGGTAGATCACGTTGGTCAGGACCCGCTTCATCAGGTCCAGGTACAGGTCAGCCGGCACGGCGCACTCCCAGGTACTCGTCGAGCGCCGCCTCCCACGGGCGGCGGATCCGGCGGGCGAACTCGGGGAGCTCGCCGGCCAGCGGTGTGTGGTGCGGGCGGGGCGCGGTGGTGGTGAACTGCTCCTCCACCGGCGTCACCTGCGCGTCGATGCCCAGGCGCTCCAGCACGGCCACGCAGAGCCGGTACCAGGAGGTGCTGCCCTGGTTGACCACGTGGTAGACGCCGCTGTCGGCCCCGTGGTGCAGCAGGTCGAGGACGGTGGTGGCAAGGTCGCCGGTGAACGTCGGGGACATCACCACGTTGTCCACGATCTTCAGGTCGTTGCCGGCGGCCGCCGCGGCGGCCACCCGGTCGACGAAGGAGGCGCGCGCCGTCGGGCTCACCGGCGGCGGCCCGAACAGGCAGGCCGTCCGCGCGATCAGGTGCCGGTCGCTGCCGAGCCTGGTCTCGTGCTCGCCCGCCAGCTTGGTGATCCCGTACGTCTGGACCGGCCGCGGCAGGTCGTCCGGCCGGTACGCCCGGGTGCCCTGCCCGTCGAAGACGAAGTCGGTGCTGATGTAGACCGGGACGGCCCCGACCTCGGCGCAGGACTGGCTCACCCAGCGCGGGCCGAGGGTGTTCACCGCGTACGCCCGCTCCGCCTCCTGGTCGCAGAGGTCGGCCGGCATCAGGGCCGCGGTGTTCACGCAGGCGTCGGGACGGACCTCCCGGACGGCCCGCCGCACCTGCTCCCGGTCGGTGATGTCGATCTCTCCGTGTCCCAGCGCCACCATCGAGGTGACCCGGGGGTCGGCCGCGGCCGTGGCCCGCATCGTGGTGCCGAGCAGGCCCTCGCATCCGAGCAGCAGAATTCGCATGGCTCCCCGCCTTCCGGTCAGTGCCCACAGCGTGGGCGAGAGGCGGTGAGGCGGTCTGCTCCAAACTGAGCAGCCCGCCTTCCGGGGCGTCCTCTAGCGTCACGGCCAGACGCCAGGCAAGGACGACGCGAAGGGACACGGCCGCTCATGAGCTTTCCGACAGTGCCGCCGGCACAGCACCAGAACCCGCTGCCGGCCGAGCAGCAGCTGCACACCGTGAACGCCAGGGTGGTCGTCGAGCGGGTCGCCCAGGTGCGGGCCGGCCACCGGGCCGAGGCGGTCGGGTTCGCCCGGGCCGCGGCGAGCCGGCTCAGCACCGAACAGCCGGGCGTCGCCGGGGCGTTCGTCTTCGAGGAGACCTTCGGCGTCAAGGACCGCCTGCACTACGTGATCCACCTCGACTCGCTCGCCGCCTACTACGAGCTGGTCCGCGTCCAGGACGAGGCCAAGGCCGAGCACGGTCCGGACGAGTGGAACCGGCTGTTCGTCGAGGGCAGCATCCGCGAGACCGTCCTGATGCCGCAGTTCTGGGGCATGTACGGCACCAAGGTCGACGGCGAGCTGGAGAAGCAGAGCACCGTCTACCGCGGTGACGGCCCGGTCATGCTGCCCCCGGCCCGCGAGCAGACCTCGCTGCCGCTGGACAGCATCCTGCACTCCGGCAACGCCGGCATCCTGATGCACCGCGTCGGCCAGATGGCCTCCGAACACCGCTCCGAGGCGCGGCAGTTCGGCCGGGTGGTGGCCGAGTCGATCAACCGGAACCTGCCCGGCGAGTGCACGGTCTTCGTGTACGAGGAGGCCTTCGGCCAGGCTGACCGGCTGCACTGGCTGATCCACCTCAAGGACATCAACACCTACATGCGGCTGATGGAGCTGCACGTCCGCGACGAGGACGTCCGCGACATCTACTTCCGGGAGTGGATCCCGGCCGAGAAGGGCGGCGGCACCTGGGCCGGCCTCTTCCTCGACGGCACGATGTCCGACGTTGCCATGACCCCGCTGCGCTGAGACCGGAGGCACCGATGGAACCCATGACCGACGAGCGCCGCGCCCAGATCGTCCCCGCCGCCGACCACCAGGCGCAGCTCGCTCCCGAGGCGCTGCTGCACTCCGGCAACGCCGGGGTGGTCGTCCAGAAGGTCGGCCAGCTCAAGTCCGAATTCCGCAACGAGGGGCGGATGTTCGCCCGCGAGGTGGCCAAGCACGTCAACGGGCGGCAGGCCGGGAACGCCACCGCCTACGTCTACGAGGAGAGCTTCGGCTACGAGGACCGGATCCACTTCCTCATCCACCTGCGCTCCCTGGACAGCTACTACGGCATGGTCGAGATGGGGGACCAGGACCGCGCCTTCCGGGAGTCCATCGCCAAGGAGCGCGTCCAGGAGGACAGCGGCGGCGGCGCCTGGGACCGGCTGTTCGTGGACGGCAGCGTGCGCTCCAACGTCCTGCTGCCGTGGGCCGGCCAGGCCGCCCCCGCGCTCCACTCGGCCAACGCCGGCATCGTGCTGCTCCGCTCGGCCCGGATCGGTCACGGCTTCCGCACCGAGGGCCGCCAACTCGCCCAGGAGATCGCCGACTCCGTCACCAAGGAGTTCGCCGGCGAGGCCGGCGTGACGCTCTGCGACGAGGCCTTCGGCGACGCCGACCGGGTGCACTGGCTGCTCCACCTCAAGGACCTCACCGTCTACGGCCGGCTCCGCGAGGTGCTGGCCGCCGAGGGCCGGCCGGGCACCTTCGTCGACGGCAGCCTGGTGGAGACCGCCCTCACCCCGCACCACTGGGGCCTGTACGCCACCCGTCAGGCCTAGGCGAAAGAGGGCCGGCCTAGGCCCCTCTTTCGGACCCAGAGCCTCGGGGAGTCCGTCCGTCGACCGGCCCGGCCGGCCCGCCCGGGCCCGGCCGGGTCGGTCGACGAGCCGGCCGCGCCACCAACCAGAACGTCCGGCGGGGGAGTTGACGCAATGACCGTGGTGTGGGTGTTTCCCGGGCAGGGTGCGCAACGCCCCGGCATGGGCGCCGACCTGTTCGACCGGTACCCGGAGCACGTCCGGCAGGCCGACGAGATCCTCGGCTGGTCCGTCCGGGCCGTGTGCCTGGAGGGCGCCGAGCCCGGGCTGAAGGACACCCGCTCGGTGCAGCCCGCACTCTTCGTGGTCAACGCGCTCGGTGCCCTCGCCCGCGCGGAGGCCTGCCCCCCGCCCGACTACTTGGCCGGCCACAGCCTCGGCGAGTACAACGCCCTGTTCGCCGCCGGGTGCTTCGACTTCGCGACCGGGCTCCGGCTGGTGCAGCGGCGCGGGGAGGTGATGGGCCGGGCCAACGGCGGCGGCATGGCCGCCGTGATCGGCCCCGACCCCGGCCGGCTCTCCGACCTGCTGGCGGAGGCCGGGATCGACGACGTCGACCTCGCCAACCGCAACTCGGCGAGCCAGGTGGTGCTGGCCGGCCCGCAGGAGGCGCTGCGCCGGGCCGCCGACGCGATCCGCGCGGCCGGCGCCGGGCGGTTCGTCCCGCTCCAGGTCAGCGCACCGTTCCACTCCCGCCACATGGCGGGCGCCGCCGCGGAGTTCGCGGCCTTCCTGGCCGGTGTCGAGATCGCCGACCCGGCCGTCCCGGTGATCGCCAACGCCACCGCGGAGCCCTACCGGGCGGGCGGGGTCAAGGAGTTGCTGGCCCGCCAGGTGTCCTCGCCGGTGCGCTGGTGGGAGAGCATGAGCCACCTGCTGGAGCGCGGGGTGGACGAGCTGGTGGAGATCGGGCCGGGCCGGGTGCTCACCGACCTCTGGGCGCAGGCCCGCAAGCAGCCGGCCGCCGTCGCTGCCGCCCCGGCCGTGGTCCCGGCCGGCGCCCCTGCCGTCCCGCCTGCCGCGCCCGCCCTGCCTGCCGCGCCCGCCCTGCTTGCTGCGCCCGCCGTGCCCGTCCCGCCCGCCGGGCCCGCCGTCGTGCCGGCCGTCGTCGTGCGGCCCGGGAGCCTGGGCAGTGCCGCCTTCCGGGCGGACTACGGGCTGCGCCACGCCTACCTGGCCGGCTCGATGTTCAAGGGCATCGCCTCGCCCGATCTGGTGGTCCGGATGGCGCGGGCCGGGCTGATGGGCTTCCTCGGCACGGGCGGGCTCCGCCCGGAGGAGGTCGACGCCGCGATCCGTGAGATCCGCGACCGGCTCGGCGACGACGGCCGGTTCGGGGTGAACCTGCTGGCCGCCCCGGACGACCCGGCGGCCGAGCGCGCCCTCGTCGAGCTGTACCTGCGCCACGGCGTCCGCCACGTCGAGGCCTCGGCGTTCACCGCCGTCACCCCCGCCCTCCTGCGGTACCGCTTCGCCGGTGCCCGCCGCGCCGCGGACGGCACCCCGGTGGCCGCCCGCCACCTGCTGGCCAAGGTCTCCCGCCCGGAGGTGGCCGCCGCCTTCATGAGCCCGCCGCCGCCCCGGATGCTGGAGCGGCTGGTCGCCGAGGGCGCGCTGACCGCGGCCGAGGCCGGGGCCGCGGCCCTGCTGCCGGTGGCCGGCGAGCTCTGCGTGGAGGCCGACTCGGGCGGCCACACCGACGCCGGGAACCCGTACGCGCTGATGCCCGCGATGCTGCGGCTGCGCGACAGCTGCGCGGCCGAGCACCGCTACCCGCAGCCGGTGCGGGTCGGCGCCGCCGGTGGCCTCGGCGCGCCCGGGGCGGTGGCCGCCGCCTTCGTACTCGGCGCCGACTTCGTGCTGACCGGCTCGGTCAACCAGTGCACGCCCGAGGCCGCCACCTCCGACGAGGTGAAGGACCTGCTGGCCACCCTCGACGTCCAGGACACCGCCTACGCCCCGGCCGGCGACATGTTCGAACTGGGCGCCCGCGTCCAGGTGGTGCGCCGCGGCACGCTCTTCCCGGCCCGCGCCAACAAGCTGCACCAGCTCTACCGGCAGTACGGCGGGCTGGACGAGATCGACCCGGCGACCCGCCGCACCATCGAGGAGCGCTGGTTCCGCCGCAGCTTCGACGAGGTGTGGGCGGAGACGGCCGCCCACCTCGGCCGGTACCGCCCCGAGGACCTCGCCCGGGCCGAGCAGAACCCCAAGGCGCGGATGGCGCAGGTGTTCCGCTGGTACTTCGTGCACTCCACCCGGCTCGCACTCGGCGGCACCCCCGACGAGCAGGTGAACTACCAGATCCACTGCGGACCGGCCCTGGGCGCGTTCAACCGCCTGGTGGCCGGGACGCCGCTGGCGCCGTGGCGCAACCGCCACGTCGACGCCATCGCCGAGCTGCTGATGACCGGTGCGGCCGAACTGCTCGACGGTTCGCTCCGCACCTGGACCCTTGCCAACCCGGGAGACTGACGTGCAGGA
Source organism: Kitasatospora sp. NBC_01560 (assembly GCF_045208415.1). Lineage (NCBI taxonomy): Bacteria > Bacillati > Actinomycetota > Actinomycetes > Kitasatosporales > Streptomycetaceae > Kitasatospora > Kitasatospora sp. NBC_01560. The sequence goes on from NZ_CP109364.1 coordinate 8,264,363, forward strand.
CGACCGATCGACCGAGCGGCTGCTGCGCATCCTCGCGAGTGCGGTGCCGGACCAGGAAGTCACCCTGGACTTCGGGTGGCGCGAGCAGGGCCTGGAGTCCCTCGCGCTCACCCGGGTCTGGTTCCGGATCCGCAAGGAGTTCGGGGTGGACGTCCCGGTCTCCTGGCTGCGGCAGTGCCCGACCCCCGGTGACCTGCTGGCCCGGATCCGGGCCGAGGCGGCCCCCGGTGACGCGCCGCCGGAGAACGCCGACGGCGGCGCCCCCGCCGCTCCCGCTCCCGCTCCCGCCGGCGGCGCGGACGCCCGGTACGAGCCGTTCGCGCTGACCGACCTCCAGCAGGCCTACCTGGTCGCCAAGGATCCCCAGCTCGGCCCCGACCCGATCGGCTGCCACGTCTACCGGGAGTTCGAGGTCGACGACCTGGACGTGCCCGCGCTGGAGGCGGCCTGGCGGCGGGTGGTCGGCCACCACGAGATGCTGCGGGCGGTGATCACCCCCGACGGCCGCCAGCGCATCCGCCCCGAGAGCGAGACCGAGCGCGGGGACGGGGACGGGGACGGGGCCGGGGTCGGACCGCTGGCCGTCGGCGGGCCCGAGGACACCGCCGGCACCCGCGAACGCCTCTCGCACCGCCGCTACGCCCCCGGTGAGTGGCCGATGCACACCGTCGAGGTCTCCCACCGGCCCGGCGGCCGCTCCGTCGTACACCTGAGCATCGACGTCCTGTTCATCGACGGCCACGGCCTCGGCGTGATCCTCGACGACTGGTGGCACTGCTACCGCGACCCCGGGTACCCGCTCGCCCGCCCCGCCCTCACCGTCCGGGACTGCCTGCTCGACCTCGCCGCGCAGCAGCGCAGCCCGCAGTACCGGGCCGACCTGACCTACTGGACCGAGCGGCTGGCGGGCCTGCCGGACGGCCCGGACACCGTGGCCCCGCCCACCGCGCAGCCGCGCCGCACCGCACTGTCCGCGACCGTGGACGCCACCCAGTGGCAGGCCCTCGGCCGGCTCGCGGCCGCCTGGGACGTCTCGCCCACCGCGCTGGTGCTCACCCTGTTCGCCGAGGCCTTCGGCCGCCAGCGGGACACCCGCCCGCTCTCCTTCGTGCTGACCACCAACCACCGCTCCCGGCTGCCCGCCGAGGCCGAGGACCTCGTCGGCCCGTTCACCTCCAGCCTGGTCCTCGGCCTGCCCGACACCCTGGACCGCCCGCTGCCGGAGGCCGCGGCCGAGGTGCACCGACGGCTCTGGGAGGGCCTCGACCACACCGCCGTCTCCGGCGTCGCCGCGCTGCGGGCCGTCCGGGCCAAGGACCGCACCGCGCCGCCGCCCGCCCTGCCGGTGGTCTTCACCAGCCTGCTCGGCACCGGCCGGGCGGGCGCCGACGGCTTCGCCGGGGCCGTCCGGCACGCCGTCAGCCAGACCACCGGCGTCGCGCTCGATCACCAGATGTGGGAGCGCGACGGCGCGCTCCACCTGCGCTGGGACTGCGTCGCCGAGCAGTTCGCGCCCGGCGAGCCCGCCGTCCGCTTCGCCGCGTTCGTCAACGCCCTGCGCGCCCTCGGCGACCGGCCGCCGGAGCACCGCCCGCTCAACGAGCTCCAGCAGGCCTACTTCGTCCCCCGGGCGGTCTCCCGGCCCGCGCCGTGGGACGGCTGCCAGGTCCACCACACCTTCGAGGTGGACGACCTCGACACCGGCCGGCTGGAGGCCGCCTGGCTCCGCCTGGTCGCCGCCCACGACGTGCTGCGCACCGTCGTCACCCACGACGGCCGGCAGGCCGTCCACCCGGGCGTGCCGCGGGCCTGGGAGATCCCGGTCGTCGACCTCACCCGGCTCGACGACCCGGCGGCCTTCCTGCGCGCCCTGCCGGAGCGGATGGCCGGCCGGGCCCTGCCGCTCGGCCGCGGCCCGCAGTCCGAACTGCTCGTCACCCGCGGCCCGGCCGGCGCCCCGGCCGTCGTCCACCTCACCACCGACCTCACCGTGCTGGACGGCCGCAGCATCCACCAGCTCGTCCGCGAGCTGTTCCGGCTGTACGCGGATCCGGCCGCCGAGCCCGCCCCGGGCGGCGGGTACGCCGAGCAGCTCGCCGACCGCGACCGCCGCCGGCAGAGCCCCGACCGCCCCGCCCGGGTGGCGCACTGGCGCGACCGGGTCGAGGCGCTGCCGCCCGGCCCGGCCGTGCTGCCCGCCGGGGCGGACCGGCACCGGCGCCGCTTCGAGGGCCTGGTGACCGGCTGGGACGCCGTCCGGAAGGCCGCCGAGCGGGCCGGGCTCGGCCCCGACGACCTGCTGGCCGCCGCCTTCAGCGAGGCCCTGGCCGGGCACCACGCCGTCCCCTTCGCCCTGCCGGTGGTGCGCTGGACGGAGGGCTCCGCCCGCCTGCGGCCCGGTGAGTTCACCGCGCTCAGCTGGGTGACCAGGGCGGACGCCGGCCTCGGGCTGTGGGAGCAGGCGGCGGCGTTCCGCCGGGTGCTGGACGAGGACCGGGCCGCCGACGACGTCAGCGGCCTCGGCGAGCTGCGGCGGCGGGTGATGCGCGAGCGCCGCGACGGCGCCTTCGAACTCCCCGTCGTCTACACCGGGCTGCTGGACCTCGCCGACCGGCCGCTGCCCGCCGGCGTCCGCCTCGGCCCCTGGCTGACCTGCACCCCCGACGTGGCGCTCGACTGCATCGCGATCGACGAGGGCGACGTGCTGCGCTTCTACTGGGACGCCACCGAGGCGCAGTTCCCGGCCGGGCGGCTGGAGGCCATGTTCGCGCACTACCGTGACCTGCTCACCGGCCTCGCACTCGATCCCGATCCCGAGCCCGGTCCCCGGCCGGGGCCGGCCGGGTCGGACGTGGAGCCGGAGCGGGTGCCCGCCGCGCTGCCCCCGCACCTCGACCCCGAGCACGGGCGCCACACCCCGCCCGTCCCGTTCCGCGCCGACCGGCAGGTCCAGCGGCTCTTCGAGGAGCAGGCCGCCCTGCACCCCGAGGCCGTCGCGGTCCGCTGGACGGGCGGCACCATGACGTACGGCGAGCTGAACCGCCGGGCCAACCGGATCGCCTGGGCGCTGCGCGAGCAGGGCGTCGGCCCGGGCACCCCGGTCGGCATCAGCCTGCCGCGCGGCCCGGAGATGGTCGCCGCCGTGTACGGCGTCCTCAAGGCGGGCGGCTTCTACGTCCCGCTGGAGCCGGGCCTGCCCGCGGCCCGCGCCGCCGCGATCGTCGAGGAGGCCGGGATCGGCCCGGTGATCAGCACCGAGCCGCGGACGGGGTGGGCCCTGCCCCCCGGAGTGCGGTCCGTGCCGGCCGACGCACCCGGCCGCCCGGAGCACGACCCGGAGCCGGTGGGCGGCGTCGACGACACCGCCTACGTCATCTTCACCTCCGGCAGCACCGGAAAGCCCAAGGGCGTCTCCGTGACGCACCGCCCGCTGCTCAACCTGCTCGACTGGTGCGTGCGCACCTTCGGCTTCGGGCCGCAGGACGTCGGACTCTGCGTCACCTCGCTCGGCTTCGACCTGTCCGTCTTCGACATCCTCGGCCTGCTCGGCCACGGCGCCTCGCTGTACGTCGCCGACGAGCGCGAGCAGCGGGACCCGCACCTGCTGCTCGACATCCTGCTCCGCGAGCCGGTCACCTTCTGGAACTCCGCGCCGACCACGCTCAACCAGCTCGCGCCGCTCTTCCCCGGCCGGCTCGGCGCGCCGGGCACGGACACCCTGCGCCTGGTCTACCTGAGCGGCGACTACACCCCGCTGCCGCTGCCCGGTGAAGTCCGGCGGCTGTTCCCGGGGGCCCGGGTCGTCAGTCTCGGCGGGGCGACCGAGGCCACCGTCTGGTCCAACTGGTTCGAGGTCGGTGCGATCGACCCGGCCTGGCGCAGCATCCCCTACGGCCGCCCGATCGACAACGCCCGCTACTACATCCTCGACGAGCGGCTGCGACCCTGCCCGGCCGGCGTCGAGGGGGACCTGCACATCGGCGGCGACTGCCTGGCCCAGGGGTACCACGGGCAGCCCGGCCTCACCCGCGAGCGCTTCGTCCCCGACCCGTTCAGCGACCGGCCCGGCGCCCGGATGTACCGGACCGGGGACCGCGCGAGCTTCTTCCCGGACGGGGTGATCTGCTTCCTCGGCCGGGCCGACAGCCAGGTGAAGATCCGCGGTTTCCGGGTCGAACCGGCCGAGGTCGAGTACCGGCTGCGCTCCTGCCCCGGGGTGCAGGACGTGGTCGTGCTGGCCCGCGCCGACCGGACCGGCGACCGCCGGCTGGTGGCGTACGTGGTCGCCGCCGAGGGGGAGGGCGAGGGCGAGGGCCGGGCACCGTCGGTGGCCGAGCTGCGCCGGCACGCCGCGCAGACGCTGCCCGACTACATGGTGCCCAACGTGGTGGCCTTCGTGGACACCTTCCCGGCGACGGCCAACGGGAAGCTCGACCGCGAGGCGCTGCCCTGGCCGGTCGAGCCCGGCAGCACGCACCGCCTGGCTCCCGCCCCGGCCGATCCCGGGCCCGCCGCGGTGCCGGCCTCGACGGCCGTGCCCGGGCCGGCTCCTGCCGTCGCGCCGGCCGCGGGGCCCGTCGTGGACCGGGCCGCACTCACGGCGGAGCTGGCGGAGATCTTCGCCGAGCTGCTCGGGCTGGCCGGCGTCGACACCGCCGCCGACATCTGGGACCAGGGCGCCACCTCCTTCACCCTGGTGCAGGTCTCCGGGGTGCTGCAGCAGCGGTACGGGCGGCAGGTGCCGGTGTCGGCGCTGCTCGTCGACCCCACCGTCGCGGGCATCGCCACGGCGGTCGCGGAGCTGGTCGGCCCAGCAGAGCCGGCGCCTGCCGCGGTGCCTGCCGCCGCGCCCGTGCCGGCCCCGGCCGTTGTGCCCGCGCCGGTGCCCGCGCCCGTGGAGGTCGCCGCCGTCGCGGCTCCGGACGGGCCTCCGCGGGTGGACTTCTTCTCGGCCGCCGAGCGGGAGGCCTTCAAGCAGGCCCGCTGGGACTTGCGCCGCCCCGCGCCGGGCGAGCCCGTACTCCCGCTGGAGGGCGCCGCGGTGGCCGCCGAGCACTTCGGCTGGCGGTCCAGCCGGCGGGAGTTCGCCGCCGGGCCGGTGCCCGCCGCGGCCTTCGGCCGGCTGCTCGCCCTGCTCCGGGAGACCGAGGTGGGCGGCCGCCGCCGCCGGATGTACCCGTCGGCCGGGGACACCTACGCCGTGCAGGTCTACGTCCACGTCCGGCCCGGTGGTGTCGAGGGCGTGCCCGCGGGGCTCTACTACCACCACCCGGTCGAGCACGCGCTGCACCTGGTGAACGCGGCGCCGGAGCTGGACCGCTCGATGCACTTCGTTTACAACCGCCCGGTCTTCGACGCGGCCGGGTTCGAGCTGTACCTGTTCGGGCAGGACGACGCCGTCGCGCCGCTCTACGGGGCGGACGCCGAGCGCTTCGAACTGGTCGAGGCCGGCTACCTCGGCCAACTGCTGCTGCTGGGCCAGCCGTTCGCGGGTGTCGGGCTCTGCCCGGTCGGCACCCTGGCGCTGGACGGCCTGCGGGCGCAGCTCGGCCTCACCGACCGGCACCGCTACCTGCACGCGTTCCTGGGCGGCCCGCTCGACGACGCGGCGGGGGCGGCGGCAGCGGCGGTTGCGGCGGGGGGTGAACTCCCGCTCTTCGTCCGCCCGGTGGGCCAGCCGCAGGGCCTGCCGGAGGACCGCCTTCGGGACGGGGTGGCGGCGGTCCCGGCCCCGGCCGCCGCAGCCCCCGGCCCGGGGGAGCGGCCGGAGGTCGTGGTGGTCGGGGCGGCGGGCCGGTTCCCCGGCGCGGACGACCTCGACGCCTACTGGCAGAACCTCAGCCGCGGCGTCCGCTCCCTGGTGGCGGCGCCCGAGCGGCGGCGGGCGGACCTCCCGCCGAACGCGCCGCTCGGCGGCTACCTGGCCGACGTCGACACCTTCGACAGCCTGCTGTTCCGGGTGGCCCCCGCGGAGGCCGCCGGGCTCGACCCGCAGTTGCGGCTGCTGCTGCACGTCGTCCGGGAGTGCCTGGAGAACGCCGGGCACACCGCCGCGTCGTTGAACGCCGCCGGGCCGGTCGGGGTGTTCTGCGGGGCGATGTGGCAGGACTACCAGCACGTCGGCGCCGACCTGGCCCGCGCGGGCGGCGGCGCCACGATCTCGGGCACCGCCTCCGAGGCGGCGAACCGGATCTCGCACCACTTCGGCTTCGACGGCCCCAGCCTCGCGATCGACACCTCCTGCTCGTCCTCCCTGGCCGCCCTGCACCTGGCGGTCGAGAGCCTGCGCCGGGGCGAGTGCGAGGCGGCGGTGGTCGCGGCCGCCAACCTGCTCACCCACCCGTACCACCTCGACCTGCTGGCCGGGCTGGGCCTGCTCGCCGAGCGGCTGCCGGCCGGTGCCTTCGACACCGCCGCGCCCGGCTGGTCGCCGGGCGAGGGCGTCGCGGCCGTCCTGCTGCGCAACCGCCCGGCGGCCGACCGGGACGGCGACTCCGCCGTGGCCGTGGTCGAGGCGAGCCGGATCGGCCACCTCGGCGGGGCGGGCCGGTTCGGCACCCCGCAGGCGGGCCCGCTGGCCCGCTCGCTCACGGCGACTTTGGACGCCGCCGGGCTGCTGCCGGCCGACGTCGACTACGTGGAGTGCGCCGCGGCCGGCGCCCTGCTCGCCGACGCCGCCGAACTGGAGGCGCTCGGCCGGGTGTTCACCGGCGGCTCGGTCGTGGTCGGGACGGTCAAGCCCAACATCGGCCACCTGGAGGCGGCCGCCGGGCTCTCCCAACTGGTCAAGGTCCTGCTGCAGTTCCGGAACCGGCAGATCGCGCCGACGCTGCTCGCGGCCGCGCCCGGCGCGGTGCCCGGCCTGCCGCCGGAGATCCGCCCGGCCGGCCACCTGGCCTTCTGGCCGGGCACCGGCCCGGCCCGGGCGCTGGTGAACGCGGTGGGCGCCACCGGCTCCTACGGGCACGTGGTGCTGCGCGCGGCCGCGCCGGCCCCCGAGGCCGGACCGGCCGGGGGCACCGCCCGGTACGCCTTCCCGCTCTCCGCACAGACCGACGGGCAACTGGCCGACCTGGCAGGCCGGTTGCACCGGCACCTCGGTGCCGGCCCGGCCCCGGCGCCGGGCGACATCGCCCTCACCCTCCAGTCGGGCCGCGTGCACGGGGCGCGCCGGACGGTGGTCGGGGCGGCGACCACGGAGGAGCTGCGGGCTGCGCTGGACGCCGTCCACCGGGGCGCCGGGCCCGCCGCCGCCACCGATCCGGCGCTCGCCGCCTGGCTGGCCGGTGCGGAGATCGACTGGACGGCGTACCGGCCCGCCGGGGCCCGGCGGGTGCCGCTGCCCGGCTCGCCCGCCCGCGCCGAGCACCACGCCCGCCCGACGGCGGCCGGTGACCGACCCCGGGCCTCGCGCGCCGTCGAGTCGCGTTCGGAAGGCACGGTCGGCGTGTCGGCCGCGGTGACCGTACCGGTGCCCGGTGCGGCCTCCGCCGGGGCGCTCGCGTACCTGTCCGGCGTCTTCGCCGAGGTCTCGGGCGTGCCGCTGGGCCGGCTGGACCAGCACGCCCCGCTGGAGGACTACGGCCTCTCCTCGGCCCTGGTGGTGCAGTTGACCGCCCGGCTCGCCGCCGACCTCGGCGGCGAGGTGCCCAGCACCCTGTTCTTCGCCCACCGGGATCTCGCCGGGGTGGCCGGGGCGCTGGCCGCCCTGCCGGGGGCCGAGCGGTTCGGGCCCGCCGAACGGCCCGCTCCCGGTGCGTCGTCCGTTCCTGCCGTTCCTGTCGTCCCTGTCGCGCCCGCCGTTCCTGCCGCTCGCGCCGACGACGGCCGGATCGCCGTGGTCGGCCTCGCCGGCCGCTACCCGCAGTCCGACGACCTCGACGCCTTCTGGCAGCACCTGGTGGCCGGCCGGGACCTCGTCACCCCGCTCCCGGAGGGCCGTCGCCGGCCCGGGGACGGCGCGGAGGAGATGATCGGCGGCTTCCTGGACGACGTCGCCGGCTTCGACCCGCTGTTCTTCGGCATCACCCCGCGGGCCGCCGCGGCCATGGACCCGCAGGAGCGGCTCTTCCTGCAGACCGCCTGGCACGCGCTGGAGGACGCCGGCTGGACGAGGGCGCGGCTCCGGGAACGGCACGGCGGGCGGGTCGGCGTCTTCGTCGGCTCGATGTACAACGAGTACCCGATCCTCGGGGTGGCCGCCGGCCGGCCGGTCGGCTCCGCCATCGCCGGGATCGCCAACCGGGTGTCGTACGTCCTGGACCTCAACGGGCCGAGCCTGACGGTGGACACCATGTGCTCGTCCTCGCTCACCGCGCTGCACCTGGCGGTGACGGCGCTGCGGCGGGGCGAGTGCGAGGCGGCCCTGGTGGGCGGGGTCAACCTCTCCCTGCACCCGAACAAGTTCGCCGCGCTGCGCGAGCTCGGGATGGCCTCGACCGACCACCGCTGCCGCAGCTTCGGGGCGGGCGGTGACGGCTTCGCGCCCGGCGAGGGGGTCGGCGCCGTCCTGCTCAAGCCGCTCGCCCGGGCCCTCGCGGACGGCGACCGGATCCACGCCGTGGTGCTCGGCACGGCCGTCAACCACGACGGGAAGACCAACGGCTACACCGTGCCCAACCCGGTGGTCCAGGGCGAACTGGTCCGCGCCGCCCTGGCGGACGCCGGCGTCGGCCCGGCGGACATCGGCTACCTGGAGGCCCACGGCACCGGCACCCCGCTCGGCGACCCGATCGAACTCGACGGCCTGGCCCGGGCGTTCACCCCGGACGGAACGGACGGAACGGACGGCCCCGGTGCTGCTCCCGCGCCCGGCCACTGGCCGATCGGCTCGGTCAAGTCGGGCATCGGCCACCTGGAGGCCGCCGCGGGCATCGCCGGGCTGACCAAGGTGCTGCTGCAGTTCCGCCACAGCACGCTGGCCCCCTCGCTGCACGCCGCGGAGCTCAACCCGCACATCGACTGGGCGCGCAGCCCGTTCCGCGTTCAGCGCGAGGCCGCCCCCTGGCCGGCCGACCGGCCGCGCCGGGCCGGGATCAGCTCCTTCGGCGCCGGCGGCACCAACGCGCACGTGGTGGTCGAGGACCACCCGGCGCCGCCGCCGGCACCCGCCGTGCCGGGCCCCCAGCTGGTCGTGCTCTCGGCCCGGACCGAGGAGCAGCTGCGCCGGCTCGCCGAGCGCTGGACGGCCCTGCTGCGCGGTGCGGCCGGCCGGACGACGGAGCGGGCCCCGCTCGACCTGGCGGACCTCGCCCACACCTCCCAGCTCGGCCGGGAGGCGATGCGCGAGCGGCTTGCGGTGCTGGCGGCGAGCCCGGCGGAGCTGCTCGACCGGCTGGAACGGCACCTGGCGGCGGCGGAGCACCCGGCGGTGTTCCGCGGCCGGGCCGGTGCCGGGGCGGGGCAGGGCGGCGAACCCGGACCGGCGGCGGACCTCTCGGACCTCGCCCGGCACTGGGTGCAGGGCGGCGCCGTCGACTGGGCGGCGCTGCACCCCGGCCCGCGCCGCGTCGCGGACCTGCCGGGCTACCCGTTCGCGGCGCTGCCGTGCTGGGTCGAGGCCGGCCCGGTGCTGCCGGCCGCCGCGCCCGTACCCGTACCCGAACCCCTGCCCCGGCCCGAACCCCTGCCCCGGCCCGAGCCGGGCGCCGGTCCGCGGCCGGCGGCCGCCGCGCCGGCCGAACAGCCGGCCCGGGTACCGCTGCTGGCCCGCGAGTGGCAGCCCGACCCGGCCGCCCCTGCCGCCGCCCCCACCACCGAGGGCGCCGGCGGCACGGTGCTCTGCCTGCTCGCCGACGACCGGCCGGGCCTGGCCGAGGCCTTCGCCCCGGCCCGGCTGGTGACCCTGCGCCAGGGCGTGGACTTCACCGACGCCGGCAGTGCCCGGACGGCCGTCCGCGCCCTGCTCGACCGCGCGTCGCTCGACCGGGCCCCGGTCACCGGCCTGCTCGACCTGTGCGCCCTCGCCGAGGATCCGGCGGGGGAGCGGGACGACGGCCCCTGGACGGCCCGGCTGGTGATCCTGCAGCAGGTCCTCGCCGCCCGCCCGGCGGCCGGCTTGCGGGTGCTGCAGGTGACCGGCGGCCTGTTCGGCCCGGCCGGTCCTGGTCCCGGCCCCGACCGGCGCGGCGCCCGGCTGGCCGGGTTCGTCCGCCAGCTCGGTGCCGAGCACCCGTGGGTGCGGGCCACCGTGCTGGACACCGACCGGCCGGAGCGGTCGGAGGAGCTCCGGGCGGTCTGGGACAGCCCCGGGCCGTACGGGGAGGCCTGCCTGCGGTCCGGGGCGCGGCTGCGGCCGGTCCTGGTACCGGCACCCGCCGCGACCAGGCGCTGGGAGCCCTCCCCGGAGCGGGTCTACCTGGTCACCGGCGGCACCCGCGGGCTCGGCGCGCTCACCGCGCGGCACCTCGTCCGGCGGGGCGCCCGCCGGATCGCGGTGCTGGGCGTGCGCCCGCTGCCACCGCGGCACACCTGGACGGCGGGCGGCCTGAGCGCCGCCGACGCCGAGGCCGTCGCCGGGATCCGCGAGCTGGAACGGCTCGGCGCCCGGGTGATGACCCACACCGGCCGGCTCGACGACCGGGCCGGGCTGGCGGCCTTCCTGGCCGACGTCCGGACGGCGCTCGGGCCGATCGGCGGTGTCGTGCACTGCGCCGGCCGGGGCAGCACCGGGCCCGCGCCCTTCCTGCAGAAGGACCTCGACGGCATCCGGGCCGTACTGGAGCCCAAGGGCGACGGCCTGGACGCCCTGCTGGAGCTCACCGGGGGCGATCCGCTGGAGTTCCTGGTGCTGTTCTCCTCGGTGAGCGCCGCCGCGCCGGCCCTGGCCGCCGGGGTCGCCGACTACGCCGCCGCCAACGCCTACCTGGATCTGGCGGCCCGCCACCACCCGCAGGCCCGTGCGGTCCGCTGGCCGGTCTGGCGGGACACCGGCGGCGGCACCGGCCGGCCCGACGCCGCGGCCGGGATCGGCCTGGACGCCCTCGGCGACGAGGCCGGGCTGGCGGTGCTGGACGACGTTTTGGACGGCCCGGGAGCGGTGGTCCTGCTGCCGTGCCCGGCCCGGCCGGGCGGGGCGGCCTTCGACCCGGACACGGTGCTGCACGCGAACCGGCCGGCCCGGCCCGCGCCCGCCCGCCCGGCGGGCGGCCCGGCGCCGGACCGGGCCGGGGCGGTGGAGGCACCGGGCGCCCCCGGGTGGCTGGTGGAGCTGTTCGCCGGTGCGCTGGCCACCCCGGTCGAGCAGCTCGAGTGCGACGCCGACTTCGCCGACCTCGGGGTGGAGTCCGTCCTGCTGGCGGAGCTGGTCACCCGGATCGAGGCCGCCACCGGGCGCCCGCTGGAGCCGACCGCCCTGTTCGACCACCCGACGCTGGACCGCCTCGGCGCCCACCTGACCGCGATCGGCGCGGCTGTCGCACCGGCCGTCCCCGCCGCCGTCGCGCCCGCCCCGGCGGTCCCTGCCCCCGTCGCCCCCGTCCCCGACCCCGAGGGGCCCGACGGTCCCGGCGGCCGCCGGGGCGAGCGGATCGCGGTCGTCGGGGTGGCCTGCCGCTTCCCCGGCGCCCCCGACCTGGACGCCTTCCGGCAGCTGCTGCGCACCGGCGGCTGCGCCGTCACCGAAGTCCCGCCCGGCCGCTGGGACACCGACCGGCTGTACCGGCCGGAGCGCGCGCCCGGGCGGAGCATCAGCAAGTGGGGCGGCTTCGTCGACGGGCTGGAGGACTTCGACCCGGAGTTCTTCGGCATGCCGGACGGCGAGGCCCGCGACCTCGACCCGGCGATCCGGCTGACCATGGAGGCCACCGCGGCCTGCCTGCGGGACGCCGGCTACCGGGACGAGGAGCTGCGCGGCGCCGACGTCGGGATCTTCATGGGGGCCCGGATGTCCGGTTACCGCCGCCGGATCGGCCTGGAGCGCGCGGCCGGCGGGCTCGGCGGCGACCAGAACTTCATCGCCGCCCGGATCGCCCACCAGTACGACTTCCGCGGCCCCGCGCTGGTGGTCGACAGCGCCTGCTCCTCGGCGCTGGTCGGCGTCCAGGCGGCGATCCGCAGCCTGCGCGCCGGCGAGTCCGAACTCGCCCTGGCCGGCGGGGTGGAGGTGCTCCTCGACGAGGAGCCCTACCTGGAGTTCAGCGTGGCCCGGGCACTGTCCCCGCGCGGGCGCTGCGCCACCTTCGACAAGGACGCGGACGGCTTCGTCCCCGGCGAGGGCTGCGGCGTGCTGCTGCTCAAGACGCTGGAACGCGCGCTGGCCGACGGGGACCGGATCCACGCCGTGCTGGACGCGGTGGCCGTCGGCAACGACGGCCGCACCATGGGCCTCACCACGCCCAACCCGGTCGCCCAGGCCCAGGTGGTGCGCCGGGCCCTGGCCCGGGCCGGTGTGCGGGCCGAGCAGGTGGGCCTGCTGGAGGCGCACGGCACCGGCACGATGATCGGCGATCCGATCGAACTCCGGGCGCTGACCGAGGTGTTCCGCGAGCAGACCGCGCGGACCGGGTTCTGCACGATCGGCAGCGTGAAGTCCAACCTCGGGCACCTGCTCAGCGCGGCCGGCATCGCGGGCCTGATCAAGGCCCTGCTGGCGGTGGAGCACGGGGAGATCCCGCCGACGCTGTTCTGCGACCACCCCAACCCGCGCTTCGACTTCGCCGCCTCGCCGTTCGTCCCCGGGACCACCCTGCGGGAGTGGACCGGCGAGCGGGTCGCCGGGGTGAGCGCCTTCGGGCTCGGCGGCACCAACGCGCACGCCGTCGTCTCCCGTGCCCCGGCCGTCCGGCCCCGGCGCACGCCGTTGCCGGCCCCGGTGTTCCACCGCCGCCGCCTCTGGTGGGACCGCCCCGACGCCGCCCCGGCACCGACAGCGGCCACCGCTGCCCCGCCCGCCGCGCCCACGGCCGCACCCGCCGCCGCGCCCGCCGCCGCGCCCGCCGCCGCGCCCACCGGGACGGCCCGGCTGGTCGCCTCGGTGCTCGACCTCGACTTCCGCTCCCACGGAAAGGCCGCAGTATGACGACGTTCGAGCTCACGGTGGCCCCCGGCCGCCCGCCGGTGGCCCGGATCACCGGCACCGTCGACGACCTCGGCGACCACCGGGCCGCGGTCGACGCGGTGGTCGCCGAGCACGGCGCGGTGCTCCTGCGCGGGCTGCGCCTGCCCGGTCTCGACGCCGCCGAGCGGGCCGTCCGCGCGGTCTGCACCGCACCGATGGCCGAGTACGAGCCGTTCGCGCCCCGCACCGAGCACCGGCCCGGCCTGTACTCCGCCACCGAGTGGCCGCCCGACCAGCCGATGTGCATGCACCACGAGCTCAGCTACGCCCGCACCGTGCCGTCCCGTCAGGTGTTCGCCTGCCTGACCGCCCCGGAGCAGGGCGGCGCGGTGGCGCTCGCCGACGGCGCCGCCGTCCTGCGCGGCCTGCCGGCCGGGCTGGTGGAGCGCTTCGAGCGGCACGGCTGGGAGCTGCTCCGCAGCCACAACGGCGCGGTCGGCGTCGACTGGCGCACGGCCTTCGCGACCACCGACCGCGCCGAGGTGGAGCGGTACTGCAAGGAGAACGGCATCGGCTGGACGTGGGGCCCGCAGGACACGCTGCGCACCACCCGGCTCCGGCCCGCGGTGCTGCGGCACCCCGCGACGGGGGAGCGGATCTGGTTCAACCAGATCGCCTTCCTCAACGAGTGGACGATGGACCCGGTCGTCCGCGAGTACCTGGCCTTCGAATTCGGCCCGGACGGGCTGCCGTTCACCACCCGCTGCGGGGACGGCAGCCCGCTGGACGCGGCCACCGTCGACCTGATCAACGCCGTCTACGACGCCCACACCGTCCGCGAACCGTGGCAGGACGGCGACGTCCTGGTGGTGGACAACCTGCGCACGGCACACAGCCGGGACCCGTACCAGGGCGAGCGGCAGGTCGCCGTCGCCCTGGCGGATCCCGTGGCGGTGCCGGCCGGCGTCAGTCGAAGCTGAGCGAGCGGTACAGCGAGACGTCCGGGCTGATCCGCGAACAGGCCCGGACGGTCGCCGAGATGCGCTCCACGTACCGGGGGTCGGCGGGGTCCAGCAGCACCCCGAGCATGGTGCCGCTGTGCGCCGCCACCACCCCGAGGGCGCCGACCTGTTCGCAGACCCGCAGCACCTCGCCCAGGGTGCGCTTGGGCCACAGCGCCTGGTTCAGCTCCGCGCTGCGGGTGGCCACCGCGCCCACCTCGGCGAGGTCCCGCCCGGCGACCGCCCGGGTGAGCCGGGCGAGCAGGCCGGCGTACTCGCGCCGGTCCGCCGCGGTGTAGGGCTTGGCGATCCGGTTGAACGCCACGGTGTCCACCGTGCCGCCCTCGTCCAGGCCCACCACGGTCATCGTCGGCAGCGAGCCGAGGCGGGCGCGGAGCCGCACCCGGCGGTGGTCGAAGGCGACCACCCCCGGGTACAGCACGCCGTCCGTCGGCTCGATCCGGCGCAGCAGGTCCTCCAGCCGGGCCGGCGGCAGGTCGAGCCCGACGGCGTTGGCGACCGCGCGGGCGGTGGCGACGAGGTCGGCGGAGGAGCTGGCCATGCCCTTGCCCTCGGGGAGGCTGCTGTCGACGGTGAGCAGGCCGCCGCCGGGCGCACCGGCCGCGGCGAGGACCATCTCGGCCATCCGCCGGGCCTTGCCCTTGTGCGCGGGCCGCACCTCCACGCCGGTGCGGCCCGGCTCCACCCGGAAGGTGGACATCGTCCAGCGGGCCACCGGCAGGGTGACCAGGAAGTCGGCGTCGGGCTCGGGCAGCATGCCCTGGAGCAGCTCGCCGAACGTCCCGAAGCAGGTGCTGACCCCGGTGGCGCCCCGGTACGGGACCGGGGCGCCGGCCGGGGCCGGCACGGCGGGCGCGGCCGGTCCGGCGGGCGCGGCCGGTCCGGCGGTCATCCGCGTCCGGCCTGCGGGCACCGGGCGGCGACCAGCGCCGCCACCTCCGCCGCCCGGGTGCGGGCGAAGTAGTGGCCGCCCTCCTCCAGGCGGTGCAGGGCGACGCTGTCGGCGGCCCGCTCCCAGAGCTTGTACCGCTGGGCGGGCTCCCGGGTGGTCGGGTCGTCCTCGGCCACCACCACGTCGACCGGGGTGGCGGCCAGCCGCGGGCGCTCCGGGCCCTCCTGGAGCTCCAGCAGGTAGTCGTTGGTCGAGCGGACGTCGTGCCGGTAGGCGCCGCTGACCAGGTCGGACCGCTCGGACTTGAGCAGGTCGAGCTCGACGTACGCGCTGTCCTCCTGGAGGCGGGCGGTGATCCGCCGGTTGTCCAGGGCCGTCACCTCGGCGCTCTCCCGGCGCAGTTCGGCCGGCTCGTCGAGCAGCAGGGCGGCCAGGAACAGCCGGGCGGCGGGCCGGCCTGCGGCCTCCAGCTGCCGGGCCAGTTCGAGCGCGTACGCCGATCCGGCGCAGTGGCCCCAGAGCAGGACGGGGCCGTCCGGGAGTTCGCGCAGTGCCCGGCGGGCGACCTCGGTGACGTCGGCGTACGGCTCGTCGGGGCGGCCGAGGTCGTGGCCGGGCAGTTCGACGGCGGACACCGCGATCCGGGCGGGGGCCAGCTCCCGGGCGAGCTGCTGGAAGTTGACGGCGTTCCCGCCCGCGTACGGGAAGCAGAGCAGCGTGGCGCGGGTGTCGCCGTCCGGCACGGTCAGCCGCTGCACGATCTCGTCGTCACCGGCCGGCCGCTGCACGGTCTCGTCGCCGCCGGCCGGCCGGGCCGTCCCGGCGGCGGCCGCGTCGATGGCGGCGGCGAGGTCGCGCAGGACGGGGCGGGCCACCAGGTCGCGCAGCGACACCAGCCGTTCGAGCCGGACCACCAGGCGGACGGCGGCCAGCGAGGTGCCGCCCAGCCGGAAGAAGTCGTCGTCCCGGCCGATCCGGCCGACCAGCACGTTCAGCACCTCGGCCCAGGCGGTGGCGAGCCGCCGCTCGGTGCCGGTGGCGGGCGGCACGTACGCGGCGAGGTCCTGGCCCAGCTCGGCGGCGCGGGAGGCGAGCAGCTTCCGGTCGGTCTTGCCGTTCTCGGTGAGCGGGAGCGCGTCGAGCCGGTGGAAGTAGGACGGGATCATGTAGTCCGGCAGGGCGGCGGCCAGGAAGTCCCGCAGGTCGGCGGGTTGCAGGCCGTCGGCGCCGGTGTGGAAGGCGACCAGGTGCCGGTCGGCGTCGCCGGTGCCGGCGATCACCACCGCGGCCTCGGCGACCCCGGGCATCTGGAGCAGCCGGTTCTCCACCTCGCCGGTCTCGATCCGGAAGCCCCGGACCTTCACCTGCTGGTCGCGCCGGCCGAGGAACTCGATGGTGCCCTCGGGCAGCCAGCGGCCGTAGTCGCCCGTCCGGTAGAGCCGGGTGCCCGGCCGGTAGGGGTCGGTGGTGAAGGCCTGCGCGGTGCGCTCCGGGTCGTTGATGTAGCCGCGGCCCACGCTCACGCCGGCGAAGGCGATCTCGCCGGGGGCGCCCAGCGGGACGGTCCGCAGCCGCTCGTCGAGGATGTAGGTGCGGACGTTGCGCAGCGACCGGCCGACGTTGACCACCGCGAGGTCGCGCTCGGGCACGGCGTCCAGCACGGCGTGCATGGTGTCGTCCGACACCTCGGTCGCGCCGTACGCGTTGACCAGCGGGATGCCCGGCAGGGCGGCGAACCAGCGCTTCACCAGGCTGACCTTCAGGGCCTCCCCGGTGACCGAGACGATCCGCAGGCCGGGCAGTGTCCGCGGGCGGGCCTCCAGGTTGGCGAGCAGCACGTCGAGGTAGGAGGGCACCAGCTGGGCGACCTGCACGCCGCCGGAGGCCAGCAGCTCGACGAAGCCCTCCACGTCCAGCTGCGCGGCGGTGTCGACGATCAGCGTGGAGCCGCCCACCAGCAGCGGGGCCAGCACCTGCCAGAGCGAGATGTCGAAGCACTGCGAGGCGGTCTGGGTGACGACGTCGCCCTCGGTGAGCCCGAGGTCGTCGATCTTCGCGTAGAGGTGGTTGAGCATGCCCTCGTGCTCGCACATCGCGCCCTTGGGGGCGCCGGTCGATCCCGAGGTGAAGTAGATGTAGGCGAGCTGCCCGGGCCCGGCCGGCCGGTCCGGGCGGCCGCGGTGCGGTGCGGCGAGGGCCTGGGCGGCGAGGACGGTGCGGCACTCCCGCCCGCTCTCCGTGACGGCGGCCCGCAGCACCGCCTCGGAGCCGGCCGCGGTGACGGCGAACCGGCAGTCGCTGCGTTCCAGCTGGTTGGCCAGCCGGCCGGCCGGGAAGTCCGGGCGGACGGGCAGGTAGACCCCGCCGGCCTTGAGCACGCCGAGGGTCGCGGCCACCCATTCGAGGGTGCGGTCCATCACGACGGCCACCACGTCCTCGGTGCCGAGGCCGCGGTCGAGCAGCGCGCGGGCGATCCGGTCGGCCCGCTCGTCGAGCTCGCGGTACGTCCAGCGCCGGCCGCCGTGCGCGGCGGCCGGCGCGTCGGGCCGCAGCCGGGCCTGCTCCTCGAAGAGTTCGACGAACAGCGGCCCGGGCAGCGGCCGCTCCGGCCCGCCGAGGCCGGTCAGCTGGAACTCCTGCTCCTGCTCCGACAGCAGGCTCTGCTCGTGGTGCGCCGCGTCGGGGTCGGCCGCCAGCAGGGTGAGCGCGGCGAGGTGGTAGCCGGCCAGCCGCTCGGCGTGGCCGGCGGTCAGGACGGCGTGCCGGTACGTCAGGGTGATGGTGAGGTCGGCGTCGTAGTGCAGCACGTAGGCGGCGTCGGGCTCCGGCTCGCCGTCGGCGTCGGTGCGCAGGTCGAGCCAGGTCTCCGGGGCGGCGTCCACCGGTTCGGCGAGGGCGCGGTCCGCCACGGCGACCAGCTCGCGCCAGCTGCCGTCGGCGGGTTCGGCCGCGTGCGCGGTGGGCCCGGCCTTGGTGCGCCGGCCGGTGACCAGCGACCGTTCGGAGGTGACGGCGCCCAGCACCTTGAGCTGGGCGGCGAACAGCAGGACGGTCAGGTCGACGTCGAGCTCGTCGGCCCGGGCGCACAGCGCGTCGGCCAGGGCGGCCGGCAGGGCCGCCCGGTGCCGGCCGAAGCCGGGGCCGGGGTCGGCGCCGGCGATCGTCCACCGCGGGACGGCGGTGCCTCGCTGGGTGTCGGTCATCGGGGACTCCTGGGTGCTCATCGGGTCACTACCCGCAGGTGGGCCGCGGCGCGCTCGGCGCGGCCGGCGGCGGTGGCGGCATCGGGGCCGGTGGCGACGGCGTAGCCGAACCGGTCGCGGAACGAGTGCGTGATCTCCAGCTCGGCGCCGGGTGCGACGGTGATCTCGGACAGTTCGACACCCGGCAGGCCCCGGGCGTCCGCCAGCCCGCCGACGGCCTCGACGGTGCCCGCCCGGGCGGTCAGCGCGAACCGGATCGACGCGTGCGCGCCGGCGCCGGGCTCGACCGGGTGCGGGCGTCCGGCGGCCCGGGCGACGGTGGCGGCCACCAGGTCGACGCCGGTGGCGAGCCGGACCAGGGTGGGGATCATGCCGCCCGCCAGCCGCGGGTTCACCTCGATCAGCACCGGTCCGCCGGGCCCGGCCCGCAGCTCGGTGTGCGCGGCGCCCCAGCCGAGGCCGAGCGCCCGCACCGCGCGGACGGCCGTCGCGGCCAGGCCCGCCGGGACGGCCGGCGCGGGCATGTCGTGCCCGGTCTCCACGAAGTGCGGCGCCGGCCCGAGGTGCTTGGCGACCACGCCGACCACGGTGTCGTCGAAGGTCTCCACCGAGTACTCCGGCCCCCGGACGTACTCCTCCACCAGGACCAGCCGGGGGGTGGCCCGGCCGCGTTCGTCCACCGGGGCGCCGAGCAGCCCGGCCGCGTGCGCGGCGAGCTCCGCCGGCCCGGCGCAGAGCCGGACGCCGACCGAGCCCGAGCCGGTGGTCGGCTTCACCACCACCGGGTAGCCGAGCTCGGCGGCGGCGGCCAGCGCGGCGTCGACGGCGGTCACCGCCCGGTGCGCGGGGACGGGCACCCCGGCGGCGGCCAGCACCGCGCGCTGGCGGTCCTTGTGCCGGCAGCGGGCCAGCGCCAGCGGATCGGCGGCCGGCAGGCCGAGCGCGGCGGCGGCGGTGGCCGCGGTGGCCACGAAGTACTCGGAGCTGGAGGCGACCCCGGCCAGCCCCGCGCCGGCCGCCAGGGCCCGGCAGCCGGCGAGCACGGCCGCGGGGTCGCCGGTGTCCACCGGGAGGTGGTCCACCGCGTCCGCGAGCAGGTACGGGTAGCGCTCCGGCGCGGCGGTGAGCACCACCGGCCGCAGGCCCGCGGCGCGGGCGGCCGCGCAGAACTGCCGCCCGGAGCCGGTGGTGTTGCTCTCGACCAGGGCGAGCGCCGTCACCGCTTCGTCCCCAGCTCGACCACGGCGGCGGCGGCCCCGGCCAGGTCGCGGCCGGCCCGGGCCTCCCGGGCCGCGGCGGCCCGCACCCAGCGCGCGTGCCCGTCGAGGTCGCCGAGGGCGTCGGCGAAGACCTCGTCGAACTGCCCGGGGCCGCCGCCCGCCCGCTGCGCCTCCACCAGTGCGGGCAGTGCGATGTCCGTGTCGTGCAGCTCGGCGGGCAGGTCGGCGGCGGTCAGCCGGTCGCCGCCGCGTTCGACCGCCCGCCGGACGGCGCCGCCCACCAGCTGGTGCGCGGTGCGGAACGGCACGCCCCGGTGGACCAGCAGGTTGGCCAGCGCCGTCGCCCCGACGAAGCCGTCCTCGGCCCGGGCGAGCATCCGCTCCTCCACCGGCCGGCCGCCGCCCACCAGGGCGCGCGCCAGGACGGCCCCCTGCCGGACGGCTTCGAGGCCGGGCCGGACGGCGGCGACCGCCTCGGTGCCGACCTCGATGGAGTTGGTGAACGGCGTCGACCGGGTCATCGTGGCCGCCGCCGTCCAGGCGCCGATCGCCGTGCCGGCCTTGGCCTTGACGTGTTCGAGCAGGAAGGCGTTGCGCTTCTGCGGCATCGCCGAGCTGCCCCCGACCAGCCGGTCCGGGAAGGCGACGAAGCCGAACTCGGCGCTGCTCCACAGCTGGAGGTCGGTGCCGAGCCGGCTGATCGTCAGCGCCGCGCCCGCGGCCGCGGCCAGCGCGTGCAGGGCTCCGTCCCGGCTGGCCACCGCGTCCAGCGCGTGCCGGGGTGGCCCGGCGAAGCCCAGCAGGGCGGCCGTGCGCGCGGGGTCGATCGGGAGGTCGGTGCCGGCGGCGGCCCCGGCGCCCATCGGGCAGCGGTCGGCCGCGTCGGCGGCGGCCCGCAGCGCCGCGACGTCCCGGCCCAGGGCGAGCGCCACCCCCACCAGGTAGTACCCGTAGGTGATCGGCAGCGCCGCCTGGTAGTGCGTGTGGACGGGCATCAGCGCGCCGCGGTGGGCCCGGGCCCGGGCCAGCAGGACGGCCTGCAACCGGGTCAGTTCGGCGATCAGGGTGCCGGTTTCGGCGCGCAGGCGCAGCGCGGTCACGGTGGCCTTGAGGTCGTTGCGCGAGCGCCCGGTGTGCAGCCGCCCGCCGATCCCGGCGCCGAGCGAGGCGCTCAGCTCCTGCTCGTAGGCGAGGTAGAGGCCGCGCGGGGTCGGGACGCCGTGCAGCGGGCGGAAGTCGTCGGCCCGCAGCTCCTGGATCCGGCCGATCAGCGCGGCCGCGTCGGCCGGGGTGATCAGCGCCCGCTCGACCAGCATCACCAGGTGGGCGAGGTCGATCCGGGAGGTGAGCCGCAGCTCGGCGGCGATCTCGTCGGGGCCGGGGGAGCCGTAGACGATCGACTGGATCTGCGCGCCCACGGTCGCGGTGAGCCGGCTCATCGGGTGGCCTCCGGGGCGGCGGTGCGGACGACGTCGGCGAAGGCTCGGCGGCCCCAGGCGAACCGGCTCCACCGGTCGGTGGGGCGGGTCGGGTCGGTCACCGGCTCGGGGCCGGCCGGGAGCGGCAGGTCGAAGCCGCCGGCCCGCAGCCAGGCGTCGTCGTAGACCGTCTCCTGGTAGCGGTAGCCCTCGTCGGGGAGCATCACCACGACCTTGGCGTCCGGGTGCCGGGCGGCCCACCAGCGGGCCACCAGGTAGGCGGCGCCGCTGGTGGGGCCCTGGAAGAGTGCGCTGCCCCGGTGCAGTTCCCGGGTGGCGGCGAAGGCCTCGGCGGGCGGGCACCAGTGCACCTCGTCGAACTCCCGGTGGTCGAGGTTCTCCGGCATCAGGCTGTTGCCGAGGCCGCGCAGCACGCGGTGGCCGTCCGGGTGGCCGAACAGCACGCTGTGCGGGCTGTCGACGCCGATCGCCCGGACGTCGCGGCCGGCCCGCAGGGCGCGGACCGTCCCGCACATCGAGCCGCCCGAGCCGACCGGGCCGACCAGGCAGTCGACGCCGCCCAGGGCCCGTTCGAGGTGCTCGGCGACGACGGCGTAGGAGGCCGGGTTCTCCGGGTTGGAGTACTGCTCGGGGCAGAAGCTGTCGGGGTGCTCGGCGCGGATCTCGGCCAGCCGCTTGAGGCGGGCCTCCTGGAAGCCGCCGACGGCGGCGGGCTCCGCGCAGATGTCCAGCCGGGCGCCGAGATCGGCCAGCCGGCGGCGGAGGTTGTCGTCGATGACCGGGTCGCTGACCAGGACGAGCGGGCGGCGCATCAGCGCCGTCTGGAGGGCCAGCGCCAGCCCGAAGGTGCCCGAGGTGGTCTCCACCACGGTGGTGCGCGGGCCGATCAGGCCGTCCCGCTCGGCCTTCCGCAGGATGTGCCGGGCGGGCACCAGTTTCATCAGGGTGAAAGCGGCGCCGTAAAGGTTTCCGCCGAGGCGGATGATCCGCGGCAGCAGTATCGCCTCGGTCGATTCTCGGTAGAGGTTGTCAGCCATTGTGCTCCCCCGGGGAGGCCGCCATTTTCGGCGACGGGTTCGCCGTGGCCGGTCCACCGTCACCGATCCCGCCGGGTGACGTCTGCTCAACAGTGACCAGACGTCGGGGCCGCTCCTGTTTACGTTCGCAGCCATGGAAGCGACACAGGAAGAGACGGTTCTGCGAATCGTCCGCGACGTACTCGGCCGGCCGAACCTCGGCCTCGACGACGACCTGTTCGACAACGGGGGCACCTCCCTGTCCTTCGTGCGGGTACTCGCCGGGGTCAAGCAGGAACTGCACGTCGTGGTACACCCCGCGGACCTGGGCGGGACGGCGACGGCACGGGGAATCGCGGCGTGCGCCGCCAAGGAGCCGGCCGTTCCGGCCACCGACAGCTAGGGAGTCCGAAATGACGAACAATGGCGGGGCGCAGCCGTTCGCGCTCAGCGCGGATGAGCTCGCGCAGTTCCACCGGGACGGTTTCTTCGGACCGTTCAAGGTCTACGAGATCGAGGAGATGCGCCGGGTCTGGCGCACCGAGCGGCTCGCCCTGATGGACCGCAGCAATGCGGTCTACCAGGAGGAGGCCGCGCAGTCCGGAAACACCAACATCTCCAACTACGACCGGCACCTGGACAACGACTTCCTGGCCGATCACGTCTGCAACCAGCGGATCACCGACCGCGTCGCCAGCGTCCTCGGCCCGGACGTGCTCTGCTGGCGCACCGAGTTCTTCCCCAAGTACCCGGGCGACGAGGGCACCGACTGGCACCAGGCGGACACCTTCGCCAACGCCTCCGGCAGCCCGCAGATCCTGTGGAGCGGCGCGGACAACGTCCACTTCGGCGGCACGCTCACCGTCTGGACGGCCTTCACCGAGGCCAACGAGGAGACCGGCTGCCTGCAGTTCATGCCGGGCACCCACCAGGCGATGCACTACGACGAGACCAAGAAGATGCACTACGACCCGGACCGCATCAACTCCGCGGTCAAGGAGGGCATCCCGCGCGGCTTCTTCGGCTACGACTACCGCGAGCTGCAGATCGACGAGGACTTCGTCCCCGACGAGTCGCAGGCCAGGCCGATGGTGATGCGCCCGGGCGAGGCGATCATGTTCTGGTCCACCCTCATGCACGCCTCGCTGCCGCACAGCGGCAAGACCGACGAGATGCGGCTCGGCTTCGCCAACCGCTACGTGCCGACCTCCGTGCGGGTCTACCCGGACACCGAGCAGATCATCGAGTACGGCGGCCAGGTCAGCCTGGAGCGCTTCGGGTCGGTGCTCGTCTCGG
The DNA here is from genome assembly GCF_045208415.1 of Kitasatospora sp. NBC_01560. Taxonomy (NCBI): domain Bacteria; kingdom Bacillati; phylum Actinomycetota; class Actinomycetes; order Kitasatosporales; family Streptomycetaceae; genus Kitasatospora; species Kitasatospora sp. NBC_01560. Next base: position 8,287,448 of record NZ_CP109364.1, read on the forward strand.
GCAGCAACGAGTACGACCACAACGCGATCGCCACCCGCACCACCACGGGGCACCCGTTCACCACCCGGTGACACCCGCGCACCGGCCGGTGGGGACCGTCCACCCCCGGTGACGCCCGTGCACCTCCGTGCCGCCCGTGCCGACCCGACCAGCCGCCCGTAGGGGCTGCGCGCGACCCCGGTCCGCGCAGCACCGCGACCCCGAGGACTACGCGATGTTCGCCGTCATGGACACCATCCCCCGCGCCGGTGCGACGCTGCGCGGGTACTCCGCCGGGACACCGGGCAGCCCCGCCGTCGTGCTCGCCTCCGCGTGCGGGATGCCGGCCGGGCTGTGCGAGCCGTGGATGCGGGAGCTGGCCCGGGACCACCATGTGGTCACCTGGGAGACGCGGGGGCTCTTCGGCGACCTGGGCGACGGGGCCGGCTTCGACGCCCTGCCGACCGACGTCGACGCCCAGGCCGCCGACCTGCTGGCCGTCATGGACCACTACGGACTCCCCTCCGCCCACCTGATGGGCCTGTGCGGCGGCGCCGTGATCGCGCTGCGGGCCGCGTCCGGCCGGCCCGGGCGGTTCGGCTCGCTGAGCCTCTGGCACGGCGACTGGTCCGGCAGCCCCGGCCCGGTGACGGACCACCAGGACAACCTCCGGGCCCTGCTCGGGATGGCCGTCCAGGGGCGCGAGGACGCCGCCATGATCAACTCCGCCCTGGCGGAGAGCACCCGGGCCGGCCTGCCCGCCGAGATCGCCGACCTGGTCTTCCACCCCTACACCACCGACGAACTGTTCTACCGCTACAGCGCCCTCACCCTCCCCACCATGACCGAGGACAGCACGCCCGCACTCGCCGCCCTCCGCACGATGCCCGCCCTCGTGGTGACCAGCGAGGACGACCGCACCGCCCACCCGGACGGCTCGCACCTGGTCGCCGCCGCCCTGCCCGGCGCGGTGCTGCGGGTCGAACCGACCGGGGACCACCTCTCCGTCTTCGGGGCCGGCCCCCGGCTCCGGCGGATCCTGGCGGACTTCCTGGCCGGGACGGCCCCGCTCACCCCGCAGGTGTGACACCCGCCCAGCAGCGCCCGTACGAGGGGGACGACGGCATGGCCCAGCACGACGGAACGGCCCGGCACGCGCACGAGATCGACTGCCGGATCCGGCTGACGCACGACGACTTCATCACGGCCAACCACGTGGTCCACGGCGTCAGCGTCATGCCCGGCGTCACCTTCCTGGACCTCGTCTACCGGGTCCTGATCGCCCGGGGGGAGGACCACCGCCGGCTCGCCCTGCGCGACGTCCTGTTCTCCGAGCCGGTCGTCACCCGGGAGGGCCGCGAGCGCGAACTGCGGGTCACCGTCACGGCCGGCGGCGAACCGGCCCGGCGCGTCCGGGTGGACAGCCGGTGGGTGGTCGACGGCGCGCCCCGCGGCCCCTGGCGCGAACACGCCCGGGCCGAACTCGTCGACACCGAAGAGCCGTTGCCGCCGCCGCTGGACCTCGACCGGCTGCGCGCGGAGGCCGTCCGCCGGGACGACATGGACCTGCTCTACTCCCGCACCCGGCGCGAGGGCATCCGGCACGGCGGCCCGATGACCTGCCGCGGCGTCCTGCACCGGGGCGAGCCCGGGCTGCTCGCCTCGCTCCGGCTGGACGACTCCGGGCGGGCGGGTGAGCCGGGCTTCCACCTGCACCCGGGGAAGGCCGACGCCTCCACGCTGGCCGCGTTCGGCCAGAACGAGGACGTCGGTGCCGAGCCGTTCATCCCCTTCCACATCGGCTGGTTCCGGGCGCCCGAGGCGGTCGGCGAGAGCTTCCACGTGCACGTCGCCCGGCCCGAACAGGCCTCCGCCTCCGGCGACCTGGTGCGCAACGACTACACCTTGCACGACGACCGGGGCCGGCTGCTGGCGGAGTTCCGGGACATGTCCTGCAAGCGGATCCGGCACCCCGAGCTGATCACCCGGCTGCTGGACGAGTCGGTGGTGGACGAGCCGGCGGTGGACGAGTCGGTGCTGGACGTGCCGTTGCTGGACGTGCCGGTGCCGGCGGAGACCGTACCGGGCGGGCTCGCTGAGGCGGCGGTGGCGGTGGCCGGGCCCGGGCCGCTCGCGGTGGCCACCGCCCGGCTGCGCGAGCTGGTCGGGGAGGCCCTCGGGCGGCCCGCCGCCGAGGTGCCGGCCGACACCGGCTTCTACGACCTGGGCCTCGACTCGGTGACGCTGCTGCGGATGGGGGAGCAACTGGAGCCGCTGGTCGGCGCCACGCTCTACCCGACCCTGCTCTTCGAGTACGGCTCCGTCGACGGCCTGGCCGGCCACCTCGCGGAGACCTATCCGGCCGCGCTGGCGGCGGCGGGGGCGTCGGCCGGTTCGGCCGTGCCTGCTGCGTCTGCTGTGCCTGAGGTGCCTGGTGCGCCTTCTGTGCCTCTTGCGCCCGAGGTGCCCGAGGTGCCCGAGGTGCCCGCGCGGTCCGCGTTGCCCGACGCGCTCGCCGACGACGGGCGTGCCGTCGCCGTCTGCCGCGTCGAGGAGTGGACGGACGCGCCGTGGCCGCCGGCCGCACCGGCGGGCGACCTCGTCGTCCTGGGCGCGTCCGACGGCCTGGTGGCGGACCTGCGCGCCGACGGGCGGCGCGTGGTCGCCGTCGGACGCGGCCACGGGGAGCGCCCCGCGGGCGGGGACGACATCCGGCTCGACCTCGCCGATCCGGAGCAGGTCGCCGGGCTGCTCCGTGACCTCGCCGCGGACGGCCCCGCCCCGGCCGGGTACCTGCTCTGCCCGGCCGAGGACGCGGGCCCGGCGGGCGACGCCGCGGCCGCCGAACTCTGGACGCTGGCCGCGGCGCTGGTCCACCGCCGCCCGACCGGGACCGTCCCGGTCCTGGTGGTGGCGGCCGGCCCCCGGCGACCGGAGCACACCGCGCTGGGGGCGCTCGCTGCCACCATCAGCGCCGAAGTGCCTTCGGTGCCCTGCCGGTTGGTGGAGAGCGACCGGCCGCGGGCGGCCCGCCTGCTCGCGGAGCTGGCCGACCTCGCCCGGCCCGCCGCCGGAGCCTCGCAGGCGGCCGGTGGCGCTTCGGCCGCCGCGGACGGGCACCACGTGCGTCACCGGGCCGACCGCCGGCAGCTGCGGCGCTGGGCCGAGGCGGCCCCCGGCCCGGACGCCCCCGGCCCGGACGCCCCCGGCCCGGACGCCACCGGCTTCGCCGACGACGGGGTGTACCTGGTGACCGGCGGCGCCGGCGGTCTCGCGGGCCTGCTCGCCGACCCCCTGGTGACGCGTCACCGCGCCCGGCTGATGCTGGTCGGCCGCCGGCCCGCGGACGCCGCGCTGGAGCGCCGGACGGCGGCCTGGCGGGCCCTCGGCGGCGACGTCCGCCACACCGTGGCCGACGTGTCCACCCGGGCGGGCGCCGAGGCGGCCGCCGCCGCCACCCGGGCCGCGTTCGGCCGGATCGACGGCGTCCTGCACTGCGCGGGCACCGTCGGCGACGGCCTCTTCTTCCGCCGCGACGCCGCCGACCTGCGGACCGTCGGCGCCGCCAAGATCGACGGCACCCGCCACCTGGACGCGGCCACCGCCGGGGACGACCTGCGGCTGTTCGTCCTGTTCTCCTCGCTCTCGGCGGTGCTCGCCAACCCGGGCCAGGCGGACTACGCCTACGCCAACGCCTTCCAGCTGGAGTACGCCCGGCACCGCGCCGCCGAACGGCCGGGCCGCACCCTCGCGGTGGCCTGGCCGCTCTGGGCCGACGGCGGGATGCGCCCCGACGAGGCCGCGGTACGCCGCTCCGGCACGCGGACCGGCATGCTGCCGCTGCCCACCGCCACCGGGATCGGGCTGCTGGCCCGCGCCACCGCCGGCGACCGCCCGGCCCTCGCCGTGCTGTACGGCGACCCGGACCGGGTGCCGGCGCTCCTGCCGGCGCCCGCCCGGCCCGCCGCCGCGCCCGTCGCGGAAGCCGCCGTTGCACCCGCCGCCGCGCCCGTCGCCGGGCCGGCCGGGGCCGGGTACAGCGACGGGGACGGGGACGCGGGAGCCGTCGCCGTGATCGGGCTGGCCGGCCGCTACCCCGGCGCCCCCGACCTCGACACCTTCTGGGCCAACCTGGCCGGCGGGGTCGACAGCATCGTCGAGGTGCCCGCCGACCGGTGGGACCACGACGCCCTGTTCTCCCCGGACCGCAACGCCGAGGCCCGCACCTACAGCCGGTGGGGCGGCTTCCTCGACGGCGTGGACGGCTTCGCCCCGGCCTTCTTCGGCATCTCCCGCAAGGACGCCGAGCGGATGGACCCGCAGGAGCGGCTCTTCCTCACCACGAGCTGGCACGCCTTCGAGAACGCCGGCTACCGCCCGCGCACCGCGGCCACCCGTGACACCGGCGTCTTCGTCGGCGTGATGTGGAACCACTACCAGCTGTTCGCCGAGGAGGCCGGGGGCGTCGCCCCGACCGCCATGCACGCCTCGGTCGCCAACCGGGTCTCCTACACGCTCGACCTGCACGGCCCGAGCATGGCCGTGGACACCGCCTGCTCCTCGTCGCTGACCGCGCTCCACCTGGCCTGCGAGAGCATCCGGCGCGGCGAGTGCGAACTGGCGCTGGCCGGCGGCGTCAACGTGTCGATCCACCCGCAGAAGTACCTCCAGCTCGCCCAGGGCCAGTTCCTCTCCGACGACGGGCGGTGCCGCAGCTTCGGCGCGGACGGCACCGGCTACGTGCCCGGTGAGGGCGTCGGCGCGGTGCTGCTCAAGCCGCTCGCCCGGGCCCGGGCCGACGGCGACCACATCCACGGCGTCATCCGGGCCACCGTGCTCAACCACACCGGCCGGACCAGCGGCTTCACCGTGCCGAGCCCGGCGGCGCAGGGCGGGCTCGTCCGGACGGCCCTCGACCGGGCGGGCTGGGCAGCGGGATCCGTCGACTGCGTCGAGGCCCACGGCACCGGCACCTCGCTCGGCGACCCGATCGAGGTGGAGGGCCTGCGCAAGGCCTTCGCGGCCGACGGCCTGCCGGCGGGCTCGGTCGCGCTGGGCTCCGTCAAGTCCAACATCGGGCACCTGGAGAGCGCCGCCGGCATCGCCGGGCTGACCAAGGTGCTGCTCCAGCTCGCCCACGGCGAGCACGTCCCGTCCCTGCACTCGGCCCGGACCAATCCGCACATCGACCTCACCGGCTCCCCGTTCCGGGTCCAGCAGGACCGCCGCCCGTGGCCCGCCGTCGACGGCCGGCCGCGCCGGGCGGGCGTCAGCGCCTTCGGCGCCGGCGGTGCCAACGCCCACGTCCTCGTCGAGGAGGAGACCCCCGCCGTGCAGCGCCCGAACGACCCGGCCTCCGCCAGCCTGTTCGTGCTCTCCGCCCGTACGGGGCCGGAGCTGCGCGCCTACGCCGAACGCCACCTGGAGGCCCTGGACGCCCTGGAGGCCGCCGACGGCCGGCCGGCCGGCTGGTTCGCCGAGCGGGCGGCCGAGGTGCTCGGGATCCCGGCCGCGGCGGTCGGGCCCGACGAGCCGCTCGCCGACCTCGGGTTCGACGTCCACGGCCTGCGGCAGCTGGGCGAGGCCACCGGCACCCGGCCGGGCCCCGACAGCACGGTGGCCGGCCTGGCCGCCGCTGCCGGGCCCGGCAGCGGGCCCGCGGATCCCTACCTGGTGGCGGACCTCGCCCACACCTCGCAGGTCGGCCGGACGCCGATGGCGCACCGCCTCGCCGTGGTCGCCGACGACCTCACCGGTCTGCGGGCGGCGCTGCGGCGCTTCGCCGACGGCGGGCCGGCCGGCGCGGGCGGCCACTGGGGCGGCACCGGGGCACCGGCCGAGCCGGACCCGGTCGCCGCGTACCGGTCCGGGCGGCTCGACGCCGTCGCGGCGCACTGGGCCGCGGGCGGGGACGTCGACTGGGCGGCCTGCCGTGCGGGCGGGCCGGCCCTGCGCCGCCGTCCGATGCCGGGTTATCCGTTCCAGGAGGAGGCCTCCTGGGTGGGCCGCTGGAAGAGCCCGGAGCGGGCGGAGCGCCCGGCGCGTCCGGAGCCGCTGCCGGTCGTCGTGCCCGTCGTGCCCGTTGCGCCGGCCAGACCGGCCGAACCAGCTGCCCCGGCAGTGGAGTTCGCGCCGGTCGACGGCGAGGAGGTCGAGTTCCGGCTGCTGGAGCCCGGGATCGCGCTGCTCGTGATGCGCGAGCGCGGCGGCAGCAACATGTTCACCCCCGGGCTGATGCGCGGTCTGGAGGACGCCTTCGCCCGGATCGAGAAGGACGACGCCGTCCGGGCCGTGGTGCTGACCGGGACGGAGACCGTGTTCAGCATGGGCGCCACCCCGGAGGGCCTGGAGACCCTGGCGGGCGGCGGCAGCCGGTTCACCGACGTCCCGTTCGTCTACGAGGGCCTGCTGCGCTGCACCCGCCCGGTGGTCTCCGCACTGCGCGGGCACGCCTCCGGCGGCGGCTTCGCCTTCGGCCTCCACGCCGACCTGGTCGTGCTGGCCCGGGAGAGCGTCTACAGCGCCAACTTCCTCACCTACGGATTCACCCCGGGCATGGGGGCGACGCACGTCCTCGGGGAGCGGCTGGGCCGGCTGCTGGCCACCGAACTCATGTACACGGGGCGGCCGTTTCGCGGTGAGGAGCTGGAACGGCGCGGTGCCAACGTGGCCTTCGCGGACCGCTCCGAGGTGCTCGCCACGGCCCTCGGACTGGCGCGCTCGATCGCGGAGAAGCCCGCCGAGGCCGTCCGGGTGCTCAAGCAGGACCTCGCCGACCGGGAGCTGGCCCGGCTCGGGCCGGTGATCGACCGCGAATCGGCGATGCACGACCGGGTGTTCGGCTCGGACTCGGTGGGCCGGATCCAGGAGTACTTCGCCAAGGTGGACGGCTTCCGGGCCGGTGCGCCCGTCCCGGCGCCGCCGGTGCAGCCGCTGCCGGTGCCGGTGCAGCCGGCTACGCCGGTGCCGGTGGCCGCGGCCGTGCCGGTGCCCGCTCCGCCGGCGCTGCCTCTTCCGCCGGTGCCGCACGTCACGCCGGCGCCGCCCGTCGTCGCTGCGCCCCGCGGGGCGGACGCCGCGCGGATCACCGCCGTGGTGCAGGAAGTACTCGGCGAGACGCTCTACCTGACGCCGGAGGAGATCGACCCCGCGTCCACCTTCAGTGAGCTGGGGCTCGACTCGATCGGCGCCGTCGAGCTGGTCCGCGCGGTCAACTCCGCCTTCGGCCTGGACATCGACTCGGTGGCGGTCTACGACCACCCGACCCTGCCCCGGCTGACGGCGTACGTGGGCGAGGTGATCGAGCGTGACCTGAGCCTGCTGGCGGCCGCCACCGCCGCCCAGCCGGCCCCCGCGCCCGCTCCTGTGGCGCCCGCCGCCGTGGCCCCGGCACCGGCGGCACCCGCACCGGCACCGGCACCGGCACCCGCTCACGCGGCCGCCGTCGCGGAGCCCGTCGCCGCCCCCGCACCGCGCACCGGGCAGGTGGCCCTGGCCCCGCTCACCGCCGCACCCGTCCGTCCGGCCGCCGCCGCGCCGCGACCCGTCGTGCTGACCGCGCCCGTCGCGGAGCCACCGCCGGCCGCCCCTGTCGCCGATCCCGCCGACCTCACCGCCCCTGTCGCCGATCCCGCCGACCTCACCGCCCCTGTCGCCGATCCCGCCGACCTCACCGCCGCCGTCGCCGATCCCGCCGACCTCATCGCCGCCGACCGTACGGCCGCCGACCGCACGGCCCTCGACCGCACCGCCGCCGACATCGCTGTGATCGGCATGGCCGGCCGCTTCCCCGACGCACCCGACCTCGACACCTTCTGGCAGAACCTGGCCGACGGCGTGGACAGCATCCGCGAAGTCCCGCCCGGGCGCTGGGACGTCTCCGAGCACTACGACCCCGACCGCCGCGTCCCCGACCGGACGTACAGCAAGTGGGCTGCCCTGTTGGACGGCATCGACCGCTTCGACCCGACCTTCTTCCGGATGTCGCCGCTGGAGGCGGCGGCGATGGACCCGCAGCAGCGGCTCTTCCTGCAGACCGCCTGGGAGAGCCTGGAGGACGCCGGCCACGCGCTGGAGACGCCCTCGAAGCGGCGTTGGGGCGTCTTCGTCGGCTGCGCCACCGGCGAGTACGCCGACCTGCTGCGGGCCGAGGGCGGGAGCGAGACGGCGCACACCTTCCTCGGCAACTCCGCCTCGGTGCTGGCCGCGCGGATCGCCTACCACCTCGACCTCACCGGCCCGACGATGGCGGTCGACACGGCCTGCTCCTCCTCCCTGGTGGCCGTGCACCTGGCCTGCGAGAGCATCCGCTCCGGGGAGTGCGAGGCCGCCGTCGCGGGCGGTGTGGCGCTGATGCTGACCCCGCGGATGCACATCCAGACCAGCCGGACCGGCATGCTCTCGCCGACCGGCCGCAGCGCGCCGTTCGACGCCTCGGCCGACGGGATCGTGCTCGGCGAGGGCGTCGGCGCGGTGGTACTCAAGCGGCTGGACCGGGCGGTGGCGGACGGCGACCCGATCCACGGCGTCATCCGGGGGAGCGGCGTCAACGGCGACGGCCGGACCAACGGGCTCACCGCACCGAGTGCGACCGGACAGGCCGAGCTGATCGACCGGGTGCAGCGCCGGGCCGGTCTCCGGCCGCAGGACGTCACCTACGTCGAGGCGCACGGCACCGGGACGCCGCTCGGCGACCCGATCGAGATCCGGGCCCTGGACCAGGTGTTCGGCCGCGACGCGGTGGACGGCGGCTCCTGCGGCCTCGGCTCGGTCAAGGGCAACATCGGCCACACCACCATGTCGGCGGGCATCGCCGGCCTGCTCAAGGTGCTGCTCGCGCTGCGGCACCGCCGGATCCCGCCGACCGTCAACTACACGACGGCCAACCCCGAGATCGACTTCGGCCGCAGCCGCCTGCGGCCGGTCACCGCACTCGAACCCTGGACGCCGGGCGCCTCGGGCGAGCTGGTCGGCGCCGTCAGCAGCTTCGGGTTCAGCGGCACCAACGCCCACCTGCTGGTCGCCGAGGCGCCGCGCCGCCGGGAGAGCGGGGCCACGGGCGCGGCCGTCCTGGTGCCCGTCTCCGCCCGCAGCGAGGACGCCCTGCTCCGCACCATGACCGCCCTGGCGGACCGCCTGGAGACCGCCTCGGCGGCCGGCCCGGTCGCACCGGCCGACGTCGCCCGCACGCTCGGCGCGGGGCGCGTCCACCACGCCGTCCGGGCGGCCTTCGTGACCACCGGCACCACCGACCTGGTGGCGCAGCTGCGGGCCGCGGCCGCCGGTGCGCCGCGCCGGCCGGGCTCGGGCGAGCCGGAGCGGACGGCCCGGCACTACCTCGCGGGCGGGGACGTCGACTGGTCCGGGCCGGACCGGCCGGCCGCCGGCCGCCGGATCTCGCTCCCCGGGCACCGGTTCGACGACCGGCCGTACGGGATCGCCACGGCCACCACCCACCGGGCCCCGGGCACCCCGACGCCGGCCGCCGCCCTGGCCGACGCCCCGGCCGACGCGCCGGCCCCCGCCGACTGGATCGCCGCCGACCACGTCGTCGCCGGGACGGCGCTGCTGCCTGGCGTCGCCGTGTTCGAACTCGCCGCCCGGGCCGCCGGCCTGACGGGCCCGCTGCGGTTCACGGGCATCCAGTGGCTGCGCCCCTTCCCGCTCGGCGGGCCGCGGACGCCGCTGCTGACCGTCGAGGCCGGCCGGTTCGAACTCTCCGCCGGGCCGGGCGAACCGGTCTGCGCCCGCGGCCGGGTGACCGCGGGGGTCGACGGGCCCGCGGAACTGCTCGACCCGGCCGCCGTCCGCGCGCGCTGCACCGGCCGCCGCTCCGGCGCCGAGCTCTACGCGGGCTTCGCGGCCGCCGGCATCGCCTACGGCCCCTCGTTCCGCGCGCTGGAGGAGGTCCGGCACGGCCCGGACGAGGCGCTCGGGGTGTTGACGGTGCCCCCGGCCCGGGCCGCCGAGCTCCCCGCCCGGCCGCTCCACCCGGTGCCGCTCGACGCCGCGTTGCAGGCCGTCGCCGCGCTGGCCGCCGCCGGTGACGGCGGGCCCCAGGTGCCGTTCGCCCTCGGCGGGCTGGAGGTGTTCGGGCCGGTGCCCGCCACCGGCTTCACCCACGTCCGGCGCGAGGGTGGCGGCTGGACGGTCCGGCTGGCCGACCCGGCCGGCCGGGTCGCGGTGCGCTTCACCGGCCTCGCCCTGCGCCCGGTCCGCCCGGCGCCGCAGGAGCCCCGGGCCGACCTGCCGGCCGGAACGGCGGCCGGCGGGCCCCTCGCCGGGCTGATCCACGTCCCGGCCTGGCGCGAGGCGCTGCCGCCCGCGACCGTCCGGCACCCGGGCGGCGCCGTGGTCCGGGTGCTGCACGGGCCCGGCACGGCCGCGCTGGCCGCCGCCCTGGTCGCCGCGCACCGGGCCGGGGGCGACCTCGCCGAGGCGGTGCCCGCGCTGCGGCCGGGCGACGCACCGGACGTGGTCTACCTGCTCGCCTGCGAACCCCACCGCGGCGGTGCCCCCGAACACGACCCGGCCGCCGCGGAGTTGCTGCGGACGATCCGCGCGATGAGCGCGGCCGGGGCCGGCCGCCCGGCGACCCTCAAGGTGGTGCTGGCCGGCGCGGTGGCCGCGGACGGCGGCCCGGTGCGCCCGCACGCCGCGGGCCTGCTCGGCATGGCCGGCTCCGCCGCCGCCGAGTACCCGGGCTGGACGGTCGGCTGCGTCGACGTCGGCACCGGGCGGTGGGACGCCGCCGAACTCGCCGGCCTGCTGCGCCGCGAGCCCGGCACCGACCGGGTGATCGCCCTGCGCGGCGGCCGCCGGCTGACCCGCACGGTCGTGCCCGCCTCGCTCCCCGCCCCCGCCACGCTCCCCGCCACCGGCCACCCCTACCGGGAGGGCGGCTCGTACCTGATCCTCGGCGGGGCGGGCGGCATCGGGCAGGAGCTCGCCCGTCACCTGGCCCGGACCGTCCGGGCCAAGGTCACGATCGTCGGCCGCCGGCCCGCCGGTGCCGAGGTCGAGGCGCTGCTCGCGGACCTCGCGCGGCTCGGCGGCCGGGGCCGCTACCTGCGCGCCGACGCCGCCGACCCGGCCGCCCTGCGCGGCGCCGTCCGCCGCGCCCGGGAGGAGTTCGGCGCCCTGCACGGGGCGTTCCACTCGGCGATGGTGCTCGGGGACCGCGCGCTCGCCCGGCTCGACGAGGCCGGGCTCGCCGAGGTGCTCGCGCCCAAGGTGGCCGGGGCGGTCGCGTTCGGCGAGGCGCTGGCCACCGAACGACCCGACTTCCTGGCCTTCTTCTCCTCGGCGGTCTCCTTCACCGGCTCGGCGGGCCAGGCCGGGTACGCGGCGGCGAGCACCTTCGAGGACGCCTACGCGGCGGAGCTGCGCCGCCGCTGCCGGTTCCCCGTGACGGTCGTCAACTGGGGCTTCTGGGGGAGCGTCGGCGCGGTCGCCGACGCGCGGTACACCGAGCGGCTGTCGGCGTTCGGCGTCGGCTCGCTCGCGCCCGCGGAGGGCATGGCCGCGCTCGACGCCCTGCTGCTCCACCGGGTGCCGCAGGCGCTGGTGGTGCGGGCCTCGGCCGAGGGGCTGGCCCGGCTCGGCGCCACCCCCGCGGCGGCCGCGTCCGCCGCCACCACCGGACCGGTCGGGCAGGAGGACGCGGTCGCCCGTGCCCGGGAGGCCTTCGCCGCCCTGGAGCGGTTCGCCCCGGCGCTGCTCGACCGCCGCCTCCGGCAGGAACTCGGCACCCTGGACGGCCCGGTGGAGCGGCTCGCCGCCCGGCTGGCCGTCCGCCCGGCCGGCCGGCGGCTCTTCGACGCCCTGCTGGACCTGCTCGTCTCGGCCGGCCGGCTCCACCGGACCGGCGACACCGTCTCCGCACCCGCCGAGCCCGCCGCGGAGCCCGACCCGGCCGCCCGCTACCCGGACCTCGCCCCGCACGTCGAGCTGCTGCGGCGCTGCGTCGACGCGGTGCCCGCCGTCCTGGACGGCAGCCGGGGCGCGACCGAGGTGCTGTTCCCCGGCGGCTCCGCCGACCTCGTCGAGCAGGTCTACCGGGGCCAGGCCTCCGCCGACCACTACCACCGGCTGCTCGCCGAGGAGGCCGTCGCGGCGGCCGTCGCGGCCCACCGCGCCACCGGCCGCCCGGTCCGCGTCGTCGAGATCGGCGCCGGCACCGGATCGAGCAGCGCCTTCGTGCTGCCCGCCCTGGCGGCCGCGGACGTCCCGGTGGACTACCGCTACACCGACGTCTCCACCGCCTTCCTCCGCCGGGGCCAGGACGCCTTCGGCGCGAGCCACCCGTTCGTCCGCTTCGAACCGCTGGACATCGAACGCGACCCGGCCGCCCAGGGCTTCGAACGCCACGGCGCCGACCTGGTGCTCGCCACCAACGTCCTGCACGCCACCGCCCGGATGGACCGCACCCTCGGCCACGTCCGCGGCCTGCTGCGCCCCGGCGGCCTGCTGCTGGTCAACGAAGTCACCCGCGCCGCACGCTTCCTCACCCTCACCTTCGGTCTCACCCCGGGCTGGTGGCGCTACGAGGACGCCGGGCTGCGGCTGCCCGGGGCCCCGCTGCTCGGCCCGGCCGCCTGGCGGGGCCTGCTGGCCGGCGGCGGCTTCGACCCGGTTCGGATCCGGGGCTTCGAGGGCACCGCCGCCGACGACCTGGAGCAGTGCCTCTTCGCGGCCACCGCCGGTGCGTCGGAGCCGGGGCCCGTCGCGGTCGCCGCACCCGTCGCCGTCGCGGTCGCCGCTCCGGCCACCATGCGGGCCACCGCCGCCGCCGACCCGGCGCCGGCCGGGGCCGGGGCGGCCGCCCGCGCCTACGTGCGCGGCGTCTTCGCCGAAGTGCTCCGCTTCGCCGAGGCCGACCTCGCGGACGGCGTGACCTTCGAGAACTACGGGGTGGACTCCCTGGTCAGCCTGGACATCCTGACCAGGCTGGAGCGCGACCTCGGCCCGCAGCCCGCCACCCTGCTCTTCGAGCACCTGACCATCGCGGACCTCGGGGAGCACCTCCTCCGGACCCACCCGGAGCAGCTCGCCGCCCTCCGCCAGGCACCCGAGCCCGCGCCCGTCGCGGCGCCCGTATCCGTACCCGTACCCGCCCCTGCCCCCGCCCCCGCTCCCCAACCCGCCCCCCGGGACGACGACATCGCCGTCGTGGCCGTGGCCGGGCGCTACCCCGGCGCGGCGGACCTGGACTCCTTCTGGCAGCTGCTGGCCGAGGGTGCCGGCGGCATCACCGAAGTCCCGGCGGACCGCTGGGACTGGCGCACCCACTTCGACCCGGAGAAGGGCCGCGCCCAGCGGACGTACAGCCGGTGGGGCGGGTTCCTCGACGGCATCGACCGGTTCGACCCGGCCTTCTTCGGCATCCTCCCGCGGGACGCCGCCGACATCGACCCGCAGGAGCGGCTCTTCCTGGAGACAGCCTGGGAGCTGCTCGACCGGGCCGGCCAGCTCGGCGAGAGCACCCGGGAGCACAGCACCGGCGTCTTCGTCGGCACCATGTACGGCTCCTACGGTCAGCTGGCGGCGACCGGCTGGGCCGAGGGCCGGATGGCCGGCGCGCACTCCGCCTACTGGTCGATCGCCAACCGGGTCTCCTACGTGCTGGACCTGCACGGGCCCAGCTTCGCCGTGGACTCGGCCTGCTCCTCCTCCCTGCTCGCCGTCCACCTGGCCTGCGAGAGCATCCGGCGCGGCGAGTGCCGGACGGCCATCGCGGGCGGGGTCAACCTGATTCTGCACCCCGCGCACCACGTCGCGCTGAGCGCGCTGAACATGCTCTCCGCCGACGAGCGCTGCAAGGTCTTCGACGCCGCCGCCGACGGCTTCGTGCCCGGCGAGGGGGTCGGCGCGGTGCTGCTCAAGCCGCTGCGGGAGGCCGTCGCGGACGGGGACCGGATCTGGGGGATCGTCAAGGCGGGCCTCGCCAACGCGGGCGGCAAGACCGCCGGCTACACCGTGCCCAATCCCAACGCGCAGGCCGCGCTGATCGCCGAGGCCGTTCGCCGGTCCGGCGTGGACCCGGACACCATCGGCTACGTCGAGGCGCACGGGACGGGGACGGAGCTGGGCGACCCGATCGAGCTGGCCGGCCTCGGCCGGGCGCTCGGCGCGGCCGGCGGGGACGCGGTGCGGTGCGCCGTCGGGTCAGTCAAGGCCAACATCGGCCACCTGGAGGGCGCCGCGGGCATCGCGGGCCTCACCAAGGTGCTGCTCCAGCTCCGGAACGGGCGGATCGCCCCGGTCGCCGGCCTCACCACCGTCAACCCGAAGATCACCCTCGACGCCGGGCGGTTCACCCTGCCGACCGCGCTGGAGCCGTGGCCGCGGGCGGGTGACGCCCCGCGCCGGGCCGGGATCAGCTCCTTCGGCGCGGGCGGTGCCAACGTGCACCTCGTGGTCGAGGAGTACCGCGACACCCGCGAGCGCCCCGAGCCGCGACCGGGCGAGCAGCTGTTCCTGCTCTCCGCCCGGACGCGCGACCAACTGCTCCGCTACGCCGGGTCGGTGGCCGACTTCCTGACCGGTCCGGGTGCGGTGGAGGCGTTGGACGCGATCTGCTTCACCAGCCAGGTCGGGCGCCGCGAGTTCCCCGAGCGGCTGGCCGTGCGGGCCGCCGACCACGCCGCGCTCGCCGCCCGGCTGGCCGCGGTGGCCGGCGGGACGGTGCCGGACGGCGTGCTGCTGGCGACGGCCGCGCCCCGGGCCGCCGAGCAGGCGGACGAGGACCCGGCGGTCCGCTGGGTGCACGGTGCGGCGGTCGACTGGCCGGCCCACTGGGCGCACCCGCACCCCGCCCGCGTCGACCTGCCCGGCTACCCGTTCGAGCGGCGCCGGTACTGGCTCACGACGGCCGCCGCCGTCGCCCCGGTCGGTGCCCCGGCGGTCGGCCCCGCCGAGCTCGCGACGCCGGCTGCCCCGCAACCGCTCGACCCGCCCTCGGCCGCCCCGGCGCCGGCGACCACCACCGTCTACCGGCGGCCGGCCTGGGAGGAGCGCCCGGCCGAGCCGGCCGGCGCCACCCCGCGGCTGCTCCTGGTGGTCACCACCGACACCGGGCTGGCCGCCGCCCTCGAACGGGCCACGGCCGGCACGGACACCCGGTGCGTGGTGATCCCGCCCGGCGCCGCGCCCTCCCTGCACCCCGACGCGGTGGTGCACACCGGGGACGTCCGCAGCCTCGTCGAGCTGGCCGCCGCCCTGCTGCGCGGACGCCCCGGCGCGGCACTCCGCGCGCTGCACACCCACACCGGCGCGCAGCCGGAGCAGATCGCGGTGACCGGCGCGGTCCGCACCCTCGCCCTCGAACACAGCGGCTTCGTCGGCTCCCGGGTCGAGTTCGGCCCCGAGCAGGACACCGACACCCGGGCTGCCCTGCTGCTGACCGAACTGCGCTGCGCCGAACCGGAGGTGCGCCACCGTGACGGCCGGCGGCTGGTGAAGCGGCTCGCCGATTTCATCCCGCCCGCGGCCGACCGGCTGCCGACCAGGCCGGGCGGCGGCTACCTGATCACCGGCGGGGCCGGTGCGCTGGGCCTGCACACCGCCGAGTTCCTGGCGGCCCACGGACCGGTCCGGCTGGTCCTGGCCGGGCGTACCGAGCCGGGCCCCGTGGCGGCGGCCCGGATCGCCGGGCTGAACCGTGGCGGCACCACCGCGGTGTTCCATCGTGCGGACATCACCCGCCCGGAGGACGTCCACCGGCTGGTCGCGGCGGCCGGCCCGCTGAGCGGCGTGGTGCACACCGCCGGGGTGACCAGGGACGCGCTGGCCGTGCGCAAGACCGGGGCCGGGATCGAGGAGGTGCTGGCCCCCAAGGTCACCGGCACCCGGCTGCTCGACGAGGCCACCGCCGGCCAGGACCTCGACTTCTTCCTGTTGTTCTCCTCCGTGGTCGGGGAGAGCGGCAACCCCGGTCAGGCGGACTACGCCGCCGCCAACGCCTTCCTGGACGCCTTCGCCGCCGAGCGGGAGGAGCGCCGGGCCCGCGGCGAGCGCCCCGGGCGGACGCTCTCGATCGGCTGGCCGCTCTGGGCGGACGGCGGCATGGCGGTGGACGACGCCACCCGCACCCTGCTCGCCCGGCGCTGGGGCATGGTCCCGATGCCGACG
Source organism: Kitasatospora sp. NBC_01560 (assembly GCF_045208415.1). Lineage (NCBI taxonomy): Bacteria > Bacillati > Actinomycetota > Actinomycetes > Kitasatosporales > Streptomycetaceae > Kitasatospora > Kitasatospora sp. NBC_01560. The sequence continues at coordinate 8,303,558 of NZ_CP109364.1, forward strand.
GCGGCGGCCCTGGACGTCCTGCGGCGCGGCCTGGCCGGTGCCGAGCCGTCCTTCCTGGTCGTCGAGACGCCGGCCGTAGAGCCCCAGGCCGTCGGGACGCCGGCCGTCGAGACACTGGCCGTCGAGGGCCTCGCTGTCGAGGCGCTCGCGACACCGTCGGCCGTGGCACCGCCGGCCCCGGCGCGGGCGGCCGCGCCGGCGTCGGCCCCGGGCGGGACGCCGGACCTGCCCGCCGTCCGGGCCCGGCTGCGCGGGATCGCCGCCGGCTTCCTGCTGGTCGACCCGGAGGAGGTCGGCCTCGACGACGACCTGATGGACACCGGCTTCGACTCCATCTCCCTGACCGAGCTGATCAACCAGGTCAATCTGGAGTACGACCTCGACCTGCTGCCGACGGTGCTCTTCGAATGCGCGACGCTGGGTTCCTTCGCCGACCACCTGGCCCGGGAGCACGGCCCGGCCCTGCCGTCCGTCCCGGCCGCGCCGTCCGAAGCCCAGGCCATCGACGAGGCCGCTACCGGGACCGCTACCGAGCCCGGGACCGTTACCGGGACCGTCACCGCGACCGAGCCCGGGACCGGGACCGTCACCGAACCCGGGGCTCCGCACCCGGTGCCCACCCGGGGCGGGGTGGCCGTGATCGGCCTGGCGGGCACCCTGCCCGGCGCCCCGGACCTCGCCGGGTTCTGGGCCCGCCTGGTGGCCGGTGACGACCTCGTCGGTCCGGCCCCGGCCGACCGGCTGGAGCTGCACGAGCACCCCGACACCGCCGGGCTGCGCGGCGGCTTCCTCACGGACGTGGCCGGCTTCGACGCCGAGCTGTTCCGGATCTCGCCCACCGAGGCGGCCCTGATGGACCCGCAGCAGCGACTGTTCCTGCAGACCGTCTGGCGGGCGGTCGAGGACAGCGGCTACCGGCCGGACTCCCTGGCCGGCAGCGCCACCGGCCTGTTCGTCGGCGTCTCCACCACCGACTATGCGGACCTGCTGCGGCTGCACGGCCGCCCGGTGCAGGCCCACACCGCGAGCGGCATCGCGCACTCGATCCTGGCCAACCGCGTCTCCCACGTGCTCGACCTGCGGGGGCCAAGCGAGGCGGTCGACACCGCCTGCTCCAGCTCGCTGGTCGCCCTGCACCGCGCCGTCCGGGCGCTGGAGGCCGGTGACTGCGAGCTGGCCGTGGCCGGCGGGGTGAACGCGCTGCTCAGCCCCGGCCTGTTCACCGCCTTCCAGCAGTCGGGGATGCTCAGCCCGAACGGCGCCTGCCGGACGTTCGACAAGGACGCCGACGGGTACGTCCGCGGCGAGGGCGTCGGCGCCGTCGTGCTCAAGCCGCTGGCCGCCGCCCTGGCCGACGGGGACCACGTCTACGCCGTGGTCCGCGGCACCGCCGTCAACCACGGCGGGCGCTCCACCTCGCTCACCGCACCCAACCCGCAGGCCCAGGCGGAGGTCCTGCTGCGGGCGCACCGGGAGGCGGGCACCGATCCCCGGACGGTGGGCGCCGTCGAACTGCACGGCACCGGCACCCGGTTGGGGGACCCTGTCGAGGCGGACGGGCTCAAGAAGGCCTTCGGCACCCTGTACGCCGAGCGGGGTCTGCCCGCCCCCGCCGAGCCGCACGTGGCACTGGGGTCGGTGAAGACCAACATCGGCCATCTGGAGGCCGCGGCCGGTGCGGCCGGGCTGCTCAAGATGCTGCTCGCGCTGCGCCACGAGGTGCTGCCGCCGAGCATCCACTACCGCGAGGCCAACCCGTACCTGCGGCTGGACGGCAGCCCCTTCTTCGTCAACGACCGGGCCCGGCCCTGGACCGGGGACCGCACGGCGGGCGTCAGCTCCTTCGGTTTCGGCGGCACCAACGCCCACGTCGTCCTCGCCTCGCACCGTCCGGCGCCGCCCGTCACCGAACCGGGCCGCCGTCTGCTGGTGCTCTCCGCCCGCAGCGCGGACGGGCTGCGCCGGTACGCGGCCGATCTGGCCGCCGCCCTGGAGACCGGCCCGGCACCCGATCTGGCCAGGGTGGCCCACACCCTCCAGGTCGGCCGGACGGCGTACCCGTACCGGGCGGCCCTGGTGGCCGGCTCGGTGGCGGAGGCGGTGCGGGGCCTCCGGGCGCTGGCGGCCGCCGAGGCCGGCGCGTCGGGGCCCGGCGCGTTCCTCGGGCAGGCCGGTCCGCAGGCGGCGCCGGCGCCGGCCGGTCCGGCCCCCGAGCAGCTCGCGGCCCACTGGGTCGCGGGTGGCGAGGTGGACTGGGCGGAGCTCTGGGCGGGCCGCGGGCCGGGGCGGACGCCGCTGCCCGGCGCACCGTTCGAGGGCCGGCCGTACTGGTTCGACGGCCGCACCCCCGCCGAGCGGCCTCCCGTCGACCAACCGCCCGCCGACCAGCCCTCCGACGACCAGATCCCGACCGACCAGATCCCGACCGACCAGATCCGTGCCGACGAGGACCGTGCCCGTGGGGGCAGGTCGAGGAAGGAGGCAGACGTGACCGAGGAGACCCGGCGGACCGCCGAGCGCGGTACCGCCCCGGAGCGCAGGCGGGGCCCCAGGATCACCCTGGCGCCGGTCGGCCGTACGCCGCTGCCGGCCCCCGCGGCGGGCCCGCCGGCCGGAGCCGTCACGGCCGACGCGCCGTCACGGGACCTGCCGGTCCCGGCGCTGCCGGTCCCCGAGCTGTGGGTCCGTGATGCGCAGGGCCCGGTCAGGGGCGGCGTCCCGGTGGACGAGGTGTCGGCCGTGATCACCGCCGAGGCGGCGGACATCCTCGGCCTGGAGCCGGAGGGGGTGGAGCCCGGGCAGCCGTTCGGCGATCTCGGTCTCGACTCCATCTTCCGGATGGACCTCGCCCGGCGCCTGAACGCGCGGTACGGGCTGGAGCTCCAGGCCGCGGAGCTCTACGAGTTCGACAGCGCCGGGCTGCTCGCCGGGCACATCGCGGGCCTGGTGACCGCCGGCCGGCCCGTTGCGGCCGCCGCCGCCCCGCCCGCCGCCCCGGCTCCGGCCCCTGCCGTGCTCCCGTCCCCTGTCGTGATCCCGGCCCCTGCCCCGGCCCCGGCCGCCGCCCCGGCTCCGGCTCCTGCCGTCCAGCAGGCCCCTGCCGCGCAGCCCGCGCCCGCCCAACCACCCGCCCCCGTGGGCGAGGCCGGGCCGGCGGCGCTGCTGGCCCGGCTGATCGAGCGGATCGCCGGCCGGCCGCTGGACCTCGGGCAGGACTTCACCGCGAACGGCCTCACCTCCTTCGACATGCTGCGCACGGTGAGCCTGCTGGAGCGGCACTTCGGCGCGCTGCGCAAGACGCTGCTCTTCGACCACCCCACCGTCCCCCGGCTGGCTGACCACCTGGTGACGGCCTACGGCGCGCGCGCCGGTGCGCTGCTGGCCGACGCGCTGGCCGCCGGTCCGGCGGCCGCGGCCGGGCCGGTGGTGCTGGCCGAGGCCGCGGCGGGCCCGGCTCCCGAGGGCGAGCAGCCGTTCGTCGTGCGCAAGAGCCGGCTGGCGGAGTTGCCCGAGATCGCCGGGCTGCTGGCCGCCATCGACCGGCTCCACGCCAAGGAGGGCGGGCTCGCCGGCCGGGACATCGCACCGCTGGCGTTCGTCGGCTCCACGCGCCGGGCTTACTTCAACTTCTCCCGCCGGGACGAGCACCTGTTCGCCTGGAGCTACGCCGGGTCGGAGGAGGACTTCGAACCGCTGGCGGCCGAATGGGTGGCCTACGCGGCCCGGTACGGCCTGCGGTCGAACTTCCTCTCCCTGCTGCCGCTGGAGCGGGCCGGCGGCGCCGCGCTGACGGCCACGCCGTTCGGCGCCGTCCAGCGGCTGGAGGACCTCGCCGGGTTCTCGCTCGCCGGGGGCCGGATGAGCAGGCTGCGCAACCTGGTGGCCAGGTTCGAGCGGTCCGGCCGGGTCACCACCGAGGAGTACGCGGTCGGTTCGGATCCGGCCGTGGACCGCGAGATCGTCGGCCTGATCGACCGCTGGGGCGGCGCGAAGCAGATGGTCAACCCGTACGTGGCCGTGGTCCGGGAGGAGCTGGGGCGCGGTCAGCTGGCCGAGCGGCACCGGATGTTCGTCACCCGGGTGAACGGGGTGCCGGCCAGTGCGGTGATCGTCACCCGGATCCCGTCCGAGCCGGGGTACCTGCTCGACCTGGAGTTCTACCCGGCCGACGCGCCCCGCGGCGGCCTGGAGTTCGCGATCGTCAGGATCCTCGACCGGCTGCGGGAGGAGGGCGTGGCGCTGTTCAGCTTCGGCGCCAGCTTCGGCGTCAAGCTGGGCGACTCCCCGAACGCCGAGCCGGAGGTCGAGGAGGGGCTCGCGGAGCTGCGGTCGGTCGGGGTGTTCGGGGAGGGCAACTTCCAGTTCAAGAACAAGTTCCGGCCGGTGAACCGGGCCATCTACCTCTGCCGGCCGGTCGACGGCACGCCGACGCCGGTCTCCGAGGTGATCCTGATGATCGCCAACCCGGACATCGCGGCGGACGCCCCCGGAATGGTCGCGCCCGGGGCGGCCGTGCCGGTCGCCGCCGCTGCCCCCGTCGCTGCCCCCGCCCCCCGGCCCCCGGCCGCAGTCGTCGCCGCACCCGCCGCACCCGTCGCGCGGCCCGTCACGGACCCGCCCGTCGCGGACCCGTTCGCCGCCGGGCGCACCGCCGAGCGGGACGCCCGGCTGGCCGAGGCCGGCTTCAACCCGCTCGCGCTGCCGCACGGCGCCGTCGACTTCGACCTGCTCACCGACTCGTGGGCGGAGCTGGACGACCCGGTGCTGACCGCCCGCACCCGGGCGCTCCAGGAGCGCGTCGAGCGGGACGGGGATCCGGCGGACTTCACCGCACCGGGCTGGCTGCCCTGCGAGTACGCGGTGCCCACCGCGTCCGGCCGGGCCGCCGAGGCCCTGCTCTGCCGGTCCTGGCCGGGGCCGCGCGGGACCGTCCTGCACAACGGCCTCTTCTTCACCTGGCTGCTGAGCCTCACCGACACCGGCTTCACGCCGGTGGAGCTCCCGTCCGACCGTCCGACCGCCCCCGCCGGCACGACCGCCCCCGCCGGCACGGCCGCCGCTGCCGGCAGCGGCTTCGCCGGGGACGTCGACCTCGCCCGGTTGCGCCAGGAGCTGGCCCGGCCCGGGCGGGACGTCGCCTTCGTCGCCGTCGAGCTGGCCGCCAACGCGGCCGGTGGCCGGCCGGTCTCGGTGGCCAACCTGCGGGCCGTCCGGGCCGAGGCACAGGCGCACGGCGTGCCACTGGTGCTCGATGCCACCCGGGTGCTGGAGAACGCCGAGTTCGTGGTCGCCCACGAGCCCGAGTGGCGGGGCGCCGACGTGTGGAAGGTGGTGGAGGAGCTGCTCGGCCTCGCCGGGGCCGTCACCCTCAGCCTCTCCAAGGACTTCGGCGTCGCCTCCGGCGGCGTGGTCGCCGCCCGGATGCCCGCCCTGGCGGACCGGCTGCGCGAGTCGGTCGCGCTGCGCGGTGCCGACGTCGGCCTCGCGGCCCGCCGGCTGCTGGCCCGGGCGCTGGCCGAGCAGCCGGAGGCGGCGGCGGAGGTCCGCGAGCGGATGGCCGCCGTCCGGGTGCTCGGGACGGCGCTGCGCGAGGCCGGCCTGCCGGTGGCGGAGCCGCTCGGCGGGCACTGCGTCCTGCTGGAGGTGACGCGGATGCCGCGCTTCGCCGCGCTGGCGCAGCCGGTGGAGTCCTGCCTGGCCTGGATCTACCGCGGCACCGGCGTGCGGGCCGCCCCGCACCTCGGTGACGCCCGGCGGATCCGGCTGGCCGTCCCGGTGGGCCTGGGGACGGCCCGGGCGGCGGTCGTGGCGGAGCGGCTGGTGGCGCTGTGGCGCTCGGACGGCCCCGTCCCGGACCTGCTGCCGGTGGGCGGGGAGCGCGCGGCGACGGCGCTGCCGAGGTTCCACCCGGCGGCGGGGCTGCCGACCGACATCGAGGGGGCGATGCGCGAGGGGCACCGGGCCAAGGACGACAACGGGGCCGTGCTGCGCGAGCACGCCCCGGTGGCCGAGCGGCTGCTGCTGGACCTGCCCGGCGGGCAGGTGGAGGTGTTCACCGCGGGCGCCGGCCCGGTGCTGCTGCTGATGACCCCGTTCAACATCGGGGCCGGCGTGTTCGCGCGTCAGTTCGCCGGGCTGGCCGACCGGTACCGGCTGGTCACCGTGCACCACCCCGGGGTGGGGGCGACCACCGTGGCCGGCGATCTCACCCTGGACGGGCTGGCCGCCCTCTACCGGACGGTGCTCGACCGGCTCCGGATCACCGGCGCGGTCCACGTCCTCGGGTCGTCGTTCGGCGGCCTGGTGGCCCAGAGCTTCGCGCTGCGCCACCCCGCGGACACCGCCTCGCTCACCCTGGTGGGCAGCTCGTACAAGGTGGGCAACCGCAACGGCGAGGTCAACCGGCTCTCCGTGGTGGCGGCCGAGGACTTCGACCGGATCGAGGCCCACCACGGGGAGCTGGACGGCGACCGGGCGGCGCTCCAGGAGCTGCTGCTGCGCTGCGAGAGCATGGACCCGCAGATCGGGCTCAGCTACCTGGACGTGTTCGCCGCGCAGCCCACGCTCTTCGCCCGGCTGCCGGAGATCGCCGCACCGACCCTGGTGCTCTGGGGGCGCCACGACACCGTCATCCCGCAGAAGGCCGTCCACCTGCTGCACGGGGCGATCCCCGACTCGCGTTTCGTCGAACTCCCGGACGCCGGCCACTTCCCCTGTCTGACCAACCCGGCCCGGGTGCACGAGCTGCTGCTGCCCTTCCTGTCCGCCCACGGGCCGGCCGCCGCCGCGGCGCCCGCCGGGGCGGCGTCCGCCCACGAGCCGGCCGGAGGCCCGCGATGAGTACCGTCAGGCGCACCGAACTGATCCGGCCGGGGATGTGCGGGCACAACTCGCTGTTCGCGGGCCAGATCGGGGACTGGACGTGGGACGCCGTCAGCGAGGTCTGCGGCACCGACGTGCTGAGAGCCAGGGACGCCACCGGGGCGCCCACCTACCTGTCCTTCTACTACTACCGGGTCCGCGGGAGCCGCCGCTTCCACCTGCGCACGCCCGCCTTCGGCGACCGGCTGCACATCACCTCGCGGCTGTTCGGCTTCGGCAGCGAGTCGGTGCTCACCCTGCACCGGATCGCGCGGACCCCCGAGGCCGCGGCCGCGCCGATCGAGCCGGAGGAGTTCTACGCCTTCGCCGATCCGGACTGCCTCTACGTGGAGAACTTCAACCGCTGGGTCGCCCGCGGCGCCGGCGGCACCAACGAGGGGCTGGTCCGTTCCTCGCCGCCGGACTTCGAGCACCGGCACCTGCCGGAGCTGCCGGAGAAGTTCTCGCCCCGGCACGCGTACGGCTTCGCCCGGCGGGCGCTGACCTTCCTCGACCACCGGGACGACCGGCGCGAGGCCGAGCTGGAGGTCGACTACGAGGTCGACCCCTCGCGGGACCTCAACGGCGCCGGCCTGCTCTACTTCGCCTCCTACTTCTCCATCGTGGACTGGGCCCTGCTGCGGTTCTGGCGCAGCCTGGGCCGGGACGACCGGTCGTTCCTGGACCGGGTGGTGACCGACCAGCAGCTCTGCTACCTCGGCAACGCGGACGCGGGCCGCCCGCTGACCGCCGGGCTGCGCCTGTGGCGCTGCTCGGACGGACAGGAGGCCGTCGACGTGGTGCTGCGCGACCGCGACACCGGCCGGCTGCTGGCCGTGTGCTCGCTCCGACTCGACACGGGAGTGACCGGATGAGCACGCCGACCGACGCGCGCGAGCGGATGGACGCCCTGGTGCGGGACGTCATCGGGCAGATCCTGCCCGGCCTGGCGCCGGCCGCGATCAGCGGCGACCAGCACCTGAAGGACCTCGGCGCCGACTCGGTCGACCGGGTGGAGATCATCCTCGGCCTGGTCGACCGGCTCGGGCTGGACGAGCCGATGTCCCGGTTCGCCGAACTGCCGGACGTCGACGCCCTGGTGGACTTCCTGCTGCGGGCCGGGAGGCGCTGAGATGGGCTACGGCATCGAGGCGCTCAACGTCTACGCCGGGGTCGCGCAGATCCCCGTCCCGGCCCTGTTCGCCGGGCGCGGGCTCGACCCGGAGCGGCTGGCCAACCTGGCCATGCGCAACCGCTCCATCGCGCTGCCCTTCGAGGACCCGGTCACCAACGCCGTCAACGCGGCCCGCCCGCTGGTCGAGGCGCTCGACCCGGCCGACCGGGCCGCCATCGAGGTGCTGGTGACCTCCACCGAATCCGGCCTCGACCTCAGCAAGTCGGTCGCCTCCTACGTCCACGAGCACCTCGGGCTGAGCCGCAACTGCCGCCTGCTGGAGGTCAAGCAGGCCTGCTACGCGGCCACCGGCGCCCTCCAGCTGGCCGCCGGCTACCTGGCGTCCGGCGCCTCGCCCGGGGCGAAGGCGCTGATCGTCGCCACCGACGTCGCCCTGGTGGACGAGCGGGCCGGCTACGCCGAGCCGGCCACCGGCCACGGCGCGGCCGCCGTCCTGCTCGGCGACCGGCCGACCGTGCTGGAGCTGGACCTCGGCGCCTTCGGCCTCTACAGCTACGAGACCCTCGACTCCGCCCGGCCGACGCCCGAGTTCGACATCGCCGACGTCGACCGCTCGCTCTTCGCCTACCTGGACTGCCTGAGCAACAGCTTCGCCGACTACCGCGGCCGGGTGGAGGGGGCGGACTTCCGCACCACCTTCGACCACCTGGCGATGCACACCCCGTTCAGCGGGCTCGTCCGCGCCGCGCACCGCAAGCTGATGCGCGAGGCGGGCGCCGACGCGGTGCAGGCCGAGGCGGACTTCGCCCGCCGGGTGGGGCCGTCGCTGGAGTACCCGGCCCTGGTCGGCAACCTCTGCTCGGGCTCGGTCTACCTGGCCCTGGCCGGGCTGCTCGACCACGCCCCGGTGGACGGCCCGGCCCGGGTGGGCCTCTACTCGTACGGCTCCGGCTGCTCCGCCGAGTTCTTCAGCGGGGTGGTCGACGAGGGCTCCGTCCGGGCGGTCCGCGCGATGGACATCGGCGGGCGGCTGGCCCGCCGGCGCGAGCTGACCTTCACCGAGTACGCCGGGCTGCTGCCCGAGAACCTGCGGACCCTGGTGCCCGTGCAGGACCGCGTGGTCGACCTCGACCGGTACGCCGAGTACCTGCCGCAGGACGGCCCGCTGCTGGTGCACACCCGCACCAAGGACTACCACCGGATGTACGAGTGGCGCTGAGAGCTGCCAGAACGGAGAGACGACGATGAGCGACGCGGTCCTGATCGCGATCCGCCGCAGCGTGCTGGAGGTCCTCCCGGACCTGGACCCCGATGCGGTCACCGAGGAGGTGTCACTGACCGACCTCGGGGCGAACAGCATCGACCGGGTGGACGTGGTCACCATGACGATGGACGCGCTGGGCATCAGCCTGTCCGTCACCGAGTTCACCGACGTCCACGACATCGGCTCGCTGGCCCGCCTGCTGCGCGGGCACCTGCGATGACGGAGGTACTGGTCACCGGGGCGGGGGTGCTCTGCGCCACCGCCCCGGACACCGACGCCTTCGCCCGCGCGCTGCGGGCCGGGACGTCGGGGATCGGCCTGCGCACCGTCGACGGCGACTACCCGGAGCTGCGCCCGCGGCTCTGCGCCGACCTGCCCGGCTTCGACCTGCGCACCGCGGTGGCCGGGCGGGCCGCCGCGCTGCGCAGGTCGGCGCTGCGGGTCGCCGGGCGCTCACCACTGTCGGTGCAGGCGTCGGTGACGGTCGCCCTGGAGGCCTGGGAGCGCTCCGGCCTGGCCGACCGGCCGGTGCCCGGCGAGCGGGCCGGGCTGATCGTCGCCGGGCACAACCTGGGCGGCCGGTACGCCGAGGAGGTCCGGCACCGCTACACCGGCAGCCCGGTGCACCTGCCGGCCCGCTACCCCCTGCAGTTCATGGACACCGACCACGTCGGGACGGTCAGCCAGCTGCTCGGGCTCACCGGGGAGGGCTACACCGTCGGCGGCGCGTCGGCCAGCGGCAACGTGGCCGTGATCAACGCGGCCCGGCTGGTCGCCGCCGGCGCGGTGGACGTCTGCCTGGTGCTGGGCGCGCTCACCGACCTGTCCGACATGGAACGCCAGGCGTTCTACAACCTCGGGGCCATGGCCGGCGGGCGGGGTACCGCGCCGCAGGAGTCGTCACGGCCGTTCGACGCCGACCACGAGGGGTTCGTCCCCGGCCAGGGCGCGGCCTGCCTGGTGCTGGAGTCCGCGGCGTCCGCGGCCCGCCGGGGCGCCGAGGTCTGGGCCCGGCTGGCGGGGTACGCGCTGCGCCTGGACGGCAACGGCCTGGCCGACCCGAGCCTGACCGGAGAGGCCGAGGTGATCTCCAGGGCGATCCGGCAGGCCGGCCTCACCCCGGACCGGATCGACTACGTGAACGCCCACGGCACCGGCTCGCCGCTCGGCGACGAGACCGAACTGGCCGCGCTGCGCGAGGTGTTCGGGGAGGGCGCCGGCCGGCCGTGGGTGAACTCCACCAAGGGCCTGGTCGGGCACTGCCTCTGCGCGGCGGGCGTGGTGGAGGCGGTGGCCACCCTCCTCCAGATGCGCGGGCGTTTCGTCCACGGCAACGCCAACCTGCGGCGGCCGCTGGCGGCCGGCGCGCGGCTGGTCGGGGGGCGCTCGCGCCCGCTGGCGATCGGGTACGCGGTGTCCAACGGTTTCGGCTTCGGCGGCTTCAACACCAGTGTGGTGTTCGGGCGTCCGGGAATGTAGGGAGAGCGCAGATGCATCCAGTGGTCGAGTCCCGGTGGCTGGCCGGCGAGGCGGGGGTCCGTGCCGACGCCGCAGCCGTCCGGCTGTTCTGCTTCGCGCACGCGGGCGGCGGCGGGGTGGCCTTCCGGCCGTGGCGGCAGGCCCTGGCCCCGGACGTCGACGTGCGGCCGGTGGTGCTCCCGGGGCGGGAGTCCCGGGTGCGCGAGCTGCCGTACCGGCGGGTGGAGCAGCTGCTGGACCCGCTCTGCGAGGCGCTGGAGCCGTACCTCGACCGGCCGTACGCCTTCTTCGGGCACAGCCTCGGCTCGATCCTCGCCTACGAGGCGGCCCGCCGGTTCTCGGCGGCCGGGCGGGCACCGGAGCTGCTGGTGGTCTCCGGCCGGCGCGCGCCGCGGCTGCCGTCCGGGCGGCGGCAGTTCTCCACCCTGCCGGACGCCGCCTTCCTCGACGCGCTCGGCGAGCTCGGCGGCACTCCGCCCGAAGTGCTGGGCGAGGCCCAGCTGTTGAGGATGCTGCTGCCGACACTGCGGGCGGACTTCGAGCTGAACGAGTCGTACCGGACGCTGCCCGGCGGGCGGCTGCGCTGCCCGGTGGCCGCGTACATGGGCGTGGACGACCCGGAGGTGGACGCCGGCGAGCTGCTGGCCTGGCAGGGCGAGACGACGGGGGAGTTCACCCTGCGGGTATTCGCCGGCGGCCACTTCTACCTGAAGGACGCGGGCGCCGGCGTGCTCGGGGCGCTGCGGCAGGACCTGGCCCGGGTGCGGGCCTGACCGCGGCCGCGGTCCCGGCCCCGGCCCGGCCCCGGCCCTGCCCCGGTCGGGACCGGGCGGCCGGGGCCGCCGTCAGATCCAGTCCCGGCGGGCCGCGTGCACCCCGAAGGCGAACCGGGAGGTCACCCCGGCCCGGTCCATCAGCGCGCTGACCACCCGGCGGACGGTGCGGACGGAGGTGCCCAGCTGGCGGGCCACCGCGTCGTCCTTGGAGCCGGTGGCGAGCAGCCGTACCACCGCGCGTTCCGCCGAGGTGCAGCCGCCCGGTTCCGCCGCCCCGGTGCGGCCCGTCGGCCGGCCGAGCTCCCAGCGCGCCTCGAAGAGCGAGGTCAGCAGGGCCACCACGGCCGGCTGACGGAGCACCAGCGCCCCGTCGGCGGGCCGCCCCGGCGTGCGGGGCACCAGCGCGGTGCGGCCGTCGTAGACGATCATGCTCATCGGCAGCTCGGGGGCGAGCCGCACCAGCGCACCGGCGCAGCTCGCGACCCTGGCGTACTCCGCGACGGCCTCGTCGAACTCGATCGCCTCCAGGTACAGCGCCCGCACCCGGACGCCCCGGCCCAGTGGTTCGAGGTCCAGCGAGCCGTTGAGCGCACCGCCGGTCCGCTCCGGGTTCGCGAACGTGCGGAAGGAGACCACCTCGTGCCGGGCGCCGGCGGCGAGGTCCTGGAGCCGGGCGTGGACGGCGGCGGGGTCGGGCAGCACTTCGGAGTCGTCCGGCTCGCCGCTGCCGGAGCCGACCCCGTAGGCGGAGAGAATCGACGAATACGTGTTGACCGTCTCGCGCAGATACCGGCGGCGCTGCTCCAGGATGTCCCGCTCGCGGGTTATCAGCCGGTGCATCGCGGTGAGCGGGCTCAGGGCGACGAGCGATTCGTTCCCGGTGCTGTAGCGGGAGAGGAGCCCCAGGTCGGCCAGCCGGTCGAGAACGCAGCGGGCCGAATCGACGGTGCAATGGAGCCGGCGGGCGAATTCGGCGAGATCGAGACCGGGTTGGCCGATCAGCAGATTGTAGGCGGCGGCGGTGACATCGTCGGTCTCGTAGTCGCCGGGGACACCTTGGTTCGGGCCGGAACCGCCGGCGGCGAAACCGTTCGGGTGGAACCCACGGGCCGGTTCGGGGTAGATCTCGACGCCTGGCGGAGCGGTCATCCGCGGTCTCCCGGGCTCTGATGGGGTGCGGTAGGTGTGCGGACCGGTGCCGGGCTCCCCGGCGGCCTCCCCGGTGCCCGGCCGGCAGCTTCCTGCCCGGACGGTCGGAGCGGCGCCGGGATTCCCCCGGATTCGGCGCGTGATGATTCCGATGCACTGCGGAGCGGGTGCGGCGCGGTCCGGACGCGAAGGGCCCGCCGGGCGCACGGCCGGCGCGCGGAGACCGGGGCCGTGCGCCGACCGGCCACGACCTGCCTGCGGTCCGGTGCCGGCCGGGACGCTTCACCGGTCGGCACGGGCGCCGCGCCGCTCGGCGCGGGTGCGGTCTCAGTCCCAGTTGAGGTTCTCGGAATGACCCGGCGCGACATCCCAGTTGAGGTTGGAGCCGTTGTGGAATCCGGCGGACACGGCGGCTGGTGCGGAAGTGACGGCGAGGGCGGGAGTGGCGACGGAAAACACACACGTGAGCACGAGACAGGCACCGGTGGCACGAAGGGTACGGGCAGTGGCAGCAGACATGGAATGCCCCCAGAAGGAATTTCCGGCGGGTGATCCTCGGAAATGAGGCCCCCGCGTTCCGTGCCCACAGTCTGGTCAGCGTCTCGGCGGCGGCGGAAGAGGCCCGGGCTGGCAGCAAAATCCCGGTGGCCACTGAGTGCCACGGGCGACCGGTTTGCCGGGATCGGTGGCTCGCACCGCTTGGAGGCGGCATGATGTCTGCATCACAAGGGCGGGGACCGTGAACGGGGGCTGTCGGCGTGCTGGAGATGCTGGGCCTGGACGAGCGTACCGAGACCGTCTATCGGATGATGCTGACTCATCATCGTTGGGGCATAAAGGAGTTGGCGCACCAGCTCGGGATGACCGAGGACGAGTTACGGGCGGCGCTGGACCGTCTGACCGACCTCCGGCTGCTGATCGAGTCCGCCCCCCGCGGGGAGGTCGCGCCGGTCAGCCCGGAGGTCGGCCTCCAGTCGCTGCTACGCCGCCGGCAGGAGGAGCTGCAGCACCGTCAGGAGGAGGTCGAGCGATGTCGGATCGCCATCACCTCCGTCCTCGACGAGTACGCGGACCTCTACGCGAACAGCCAGCGCCGGCACGCCGAGCAGCTGATCGGGATCGACGCGATCCAGGCCCGGATAGGGGATCTCGCCGCTCAGGCCACCTTCGAGTGCGTCACCTTCAACCCGGGCGGCGCACAGTCCGCGGCCAGCCTGGCGGCCAGCAAACCGCTCGACGAGAGCGTGATCGGCCGCGGCGTGATGATGCGGACGGTGTACCTGGACAGCGTCCGCAACGACTCGCTGACCGCGGAGTACGCGGACTGGCTGACCGGCCTCGGTGGCGAGGTGCGCACGGTGCCCGCACTGCCCGTCCGGATGCTGCTGATCGACCGCCGGGTGGCCCTCGTCCCGGTGGATCCCGCCAACACCCGGAAGGGCGCCGTCCAGCTCACCGGCGCCGGCGTGGTGGCCGGCCTCGTCGCCCTGTTCGAGGTGGTCTGGCGGGACGCCACCCCGATGGGGGCGTGTACCGAACGCAACGAGAAGGGCCTCACCGGCCAGGAGCTTGAGCTACTGCGGCTGCTCGCCGAGGGCTCGACCGACGCGGGGGCGGCCACCAGGCTCGGGCTCTCGCTGCGGACGGTCCGCCGGATGATGGCGGACCTGATGGAGCGCCTCGACGCCCGCGGCCGGTTCGCCGCCGGCCTCCAGGCGGGCAAACGCGGCTGGCTCTGACCCCGGCGGTCCCGGCAACCCGAACGGTCCCGGCAACCCGAACGGCCCCGGCAACCCGAACGGTCCCGGTGGTCCCGCGGGTGCCACCGTGCCCGCAGGTCCGGCCGGCTCCACCGGCGCCGGCCGGTGCCCGGTGCCGCTCCGGCGGCCGGGCTCAGCCGAGGAAGCCCCGCAGCAGCGCGGCCGTCGCCGCCAGGTGTTCCTCGGTGGCCCGCCGGGCGGCCTCGCCGTCGCCGTCCAGGATGGCGCGGACCATCGCGCGATGCTGCTCGCCGGCGTGCTCGATGTTGCGCTCCAGCATCGGGATGGCGTTGAGCAGGTCGTTGAGCCGCATCCGGGCCTCCGCGATGCCCGCCGCCAGCGTGTGCGAGCCGGTCAGCTCGCCCACCGCGAGGTGGAAGCGCGAGTCCAGCTGCCGGTACTGCTCCGCCGGTGCGCCCTCCAGGTCGGCCAGCCGGCCCTCCAGGTAGGAGCGCTGCCCGGGGGAGAGGGTGCGCCGGGCGGCGGCCTCGGCGGCGCCGGTCTCCAGCACCAGCCGGTAGGTCAGCGCGTCCTCCAGCTCGCCGCCGAGGTCGCGGACGGCGCGCCGCAGGTCGGTGACGTCGGGCGGGGGCATCCGGTAGGTGACGAAGGTGCCGCCGTAGCGGCCGCGGCGCGGCTCGACGCAGCCGGCCTGCTGGAGCGTGCGGAGCGCCTCGCGCAGCGTCTCGCGGCTGACCCCGAGCCGGGCGGCGAGTTCGCGTTCGGCGGGCAGCCGGTCGCCGTGGCCGAAGACGCCCAGCTTGATCGCCTGGAGCAGCCGCTCGACGGTCTCCTCGAAGGCGTTGCCGGTCCGCACGGGCCGGAAGATCGCTCCGGCCTGCCAGTCCCCGCGCGCCTGTTCGCGTGCCTCGTCGACGTCCACGCCGGAATCGTACCCACGGTCGACCGCCGGGGCGGGCGCGCCCGTCTCCCGGCGGCGCGCCCGGGCCCGCGCCCGGGCCCGCTCCCGGGCCCTCTCCCGGGCCGTCTCCGGGCCCGGCTCTTGACGCGGCCCCGGCGGGGGGTGAACGATGCTGCTCACCACCCCAATGGTCTGGTTCCAGACCATTGAAGAGCCGTCGGACCGTCGACCCTGCGGACGGCCGCGCCACACCGCAGTGGCCGCGCGCCGCCCCGCACACCCTCAACCCCCAGGGGTGCCCATGACTGGCGAAAGCTCACCCGACCACCCTTCCCCGCCGGTGTTTCCGGCAGGCGCACCGCCCGTTTCCGCCGACGAACAACGCCTCCAGGAGCTCGGCTACACCCAGGAGCTCGCCCGGTCGATGTCGGGCTTCTCCAACTTCGCCGTCTCCTTCTCCATCGTCTCGATCCTCTCCGGCTGCCTGACCCTCTACGGGACGGGCATGAACGCCGGCGGCCCCGCGATGATCATCTGGGGCTGGCCGGTGGTCGGCCTGCTGACGCTCTGCGTCGGGCTGGCGATGGCGGAGATCTGTTCCGCCTACCCGACCGCGGGCGGGCTGTACTACTGGTCCGCCAAACTGGCCCGCAGCCGCGGCCCCGCGTGGAGCTGGTTCACCGGCTGGTTCAACTTCCTCGGGCAGGTCGCGGTCACCGCCGGCGTCGACTACGGCGCCGCCTTCTTCACCAACGCCTTCCTCAGCCTGCAGTTCGGCTTCTCCGCCACCCCCGCCCACACCGTGGAGATCTTCGCCGTCATCCTGCTGCTGCACGGCCTGCTCAACACCCGCGGCGTCCGACTCGTCGCCTTCCTCAACAACCTGTCCGTCTGGTGGCACCTGGTCGGCGTCGCCGTCATCGTCGGCGCACTCGTCCTGCTGCCCGACCGGCACGCCTCCGCCTCCTTCGTGTTCACCGAGTTCGTCAACAACACCGGCTTCCACAACCAGCTCTACGTGGCCATGCTCGGCCTGCTGCTCGCCCAGTACACCCTCACCGGCTACGACGCCTCCGCGCACATGACCGAGGAGACCCGCGACGCCGCCCGCTCCGGGCCGCGCGGCATCGTCAACGCCATCACCGTCTCCCTGGTGGCGGGCTGGATCCTGCTGCTCGGCATCACCTTCGCCATCCGCGACTACGACGGCGCGCTCCACAGCGCCACCGGCGTGGCACCCGCCCAGATCTTCATCGACGCGATCGGCACCAACGGCGCCGAACTGCTGCTGCTGATCGTCATCGGCGCCCAGTTCTTCTGCGGGATGGCCTCCGTCACCGCCAACTCCCGCATGATCTACGCCTTCTCCCGGGACGGCGCGCTCCCCGGCTCCGCCCTCTGGCACCGCATCGACCCGCGCACCCGGACCCCCACCAACGCGGTCTGGCTCGCCACCGGCGGCGCCCTGCTGCTCGGCCTGCCCGCGCTGTGGAACTCCACCGCCTACACCGCCGTCACCTCGATCTCCGTGATCGGCCTCTACATCTCCTACGTCGTCCCGGTCTACCTGCGGCTGCGCCAGGGCGATGCCTTCCCGCGTGGTCCCTGGCACCTGGGCCGCTGGAGCGGGATCATCGGCACCGTCGCGGTCGGCTGGACGGCCGTGATCACCGTCCTGTTCATGCTGCCCACCGTCAGCCCGGTCACCACCGAGAGCTTCAACTACACCCCCGTGGCCGTCACCGCGGTCGTCGGCTTCGCCGGCCTCTGGTGGCTCGCCTCCGCCCGCCACTGGTTCACCGGCCCCCGGATCCACGAGACCCCGCCGGGCCCGGCCGCCCTCGACGCCGAACTGGAGACCCGATGAACAGCCCCCGGCTCAGCCTCGACGAGCTGCGCACCCGCGTCGCCGACGGCTCCGTCGACACCGTCGTGCTCGCGATGACCGACATGCAGGGCCGCCTCCAGGGCAAACGCGTCGCCGCCGAGTACTTCCTCACCGACGTGGTGCCGAACGCCGCCGAAGGCTGCGGCTACCTGCTCGCCGTCGACGTCGACATGAACACCGTCGACGGCTACGAGCTCTCCTCCTGGGAGGGCGGCTACGGCGACCTCACCTTCCGCCCCGACCTCGCCACCCTGCGCGCGGTGCCCTGGCACCCGGCCACCGTCATGGTGCAGTGCGACGTCACCCACCACGACGGCACCCCCGTCGCCGTCTCCCCGCGGCAGGTCCTGCGCCGCCAGCTCGACCGGCTGGCCGGCTACGGCTGGCAGGCGCACGCCGCCACCGAGCTGGAGTTCATCGTCTTCCGGGACAGCTACGAACAGGCCTGGGACAAGGACTACACCCGGCTCACCCCGGCCAACCAGTACAACGTGGACTACTCGGTGCTCGGCACCGGCCGGATCGAACCCCTGCTGCGCCGGCTGCGCAACGGCATGGCCGGCGCCGGCCTCACCGTGGAGTCCGCCAAGGGCGAGTGCAACCTCGGCCAGCACGAGATCGCCTTCAAGTACGCCGACGCGCTCACCACCTGCGACGACCACACCGTCTACAAGACCGGCGCCAAGGAGATCGCCGCCCAGGAGGGCTACAGCCTCACCTTCATGGCCAAGTACGACGAGCGGGAGGGCAACTCCTGCCACATCCACCTCAGCCTGCGCGACGACGACGGCCGGCCGGTGTTCGCCGGGGACGGGCCGCACGGCTTCTCCCGCACCATGGAGCACTTCCTGGCCGGACAACTCGCCTGCCTCGCCGACTTCTCGCTCCTGTTCGCCCCGACCGTCAACTCCTACAAGCGGTACGTGCCCGGCAGCTTCGCGCCGACCGCGATCGCCTGGGGGCGGGACAACCGCACCTGCGCGCTGCGGGTGGTCGGCCACGGGCCGTCGCTGCGCTTCGAGAACCGGGTGCCCGGCGGCGACGTCAACCCGTACCTCGCGGTCGCCGCACTGATCGCGGCCGGCCTGCACGGCGTCGAGCAACAGCTCACCCTCGAACCGGAGTTCACCGGCAACGCGTACGCCTCCGACGCCCCCCGGGTGCCGGCCAACCTGCGCGACGCCGTCACCGCCTTCGAGCAGAGCGCCGTCGCGGGGGAGGCCTTCGGCAAGGACGTCGTCCGCCACTACGCCCACGCGGGCAAGGTCGAACTCGCCTCCTACGACCGGGCGGTGACCGACTGGGAGCGGCGCCGCGGATTCGAGCGGCTGTGACGGCGCCGACGCCGGACGGCCCGCCGCGGCCGCTGATCGGCATCACCAGCTACCAGGACGAGGCCGCCTGGGCGGTCTGGCACCAGCGCGCCGCGCTCGTCCCGCAGACCTACGTCGACGCCGTCTCCGCGGCGGGCGGCACCCCGGTACTGCTGCCGCCGCAGCCCGGCGGGGCCGGCCGGCTGCTCGACGTGCTGGACGGACTGGTGCTCGCCGGCGGCCCCGACGTCGACCCGGCCCGCTACGGAGCCGCCGCCGACCCGCACACCGGGCCCCCGCACCCCGCCCGCGACGACTGGGAACTCGCCCTGCTGCACGGCGCCCTGGAGCGTGACCTGCCCCTGCTCGGCGTCTGCCGCGGCATGCAGCTGCTGAACGTCGCGCTCGGCGGCACGCTCCGCCAGCACCTGCCCGAACGCAGCCACCGGATCGTCCCCGCGCGCTTCGTCCGCCACCGGGTCGACGTCCGCCCGGGCACCCGGGCGGCCGCCGTCCTCGGCCCGGCCGCCGAGGTCTCCTGCTACCACCACCAGGCCGTCGACCGGCTCGGCACCGGACTGCACGCCACCGCCCACAGCGCCGACGGGACGGTCGAGGCGCTCGAACTGCCCGGCCGGCGCTTCGCCCTGGGCGTCCAGTGGCACCCCGAGACCGACCCCGACGACCCCCGCCTGTTCCACGCCCTCGTCACCGCCGGCCACAAGGAGAGCGCCCGATGACCGAACCCGACCTCTTCGAGGTGGTCAACCCGGCCACCGAGGAGGTGATCACCACGGTCGAGCTGGCCGGCCCGGCCGAGACCGACGCCGCCGTGGCCCGCGCCCGGGCCGCCTTCGACACCTGGCGCCGGGTCGCCCCCGCCGACCGGGCCCGGCTGCTGCGCGCCTTCGCCGCCGCCGTCGACGCCGACCGCGAGCACCTCGCCGCCCTGGAGGTCGCCAACGCCGGCCACACCATCGGCAACGCCCGCTGGGAGGCCGGCAACGCCCGCGACGTCATCGAGTACTACGCCGCCGCCCCCGAAAGGCTGTTCGGCCGCCAGATCCCGGTGGCCGGCGGCCTCGACGTCACCTTCCAGGAACCGCTCGGCGTGGTCGGCGTCATCGTGCCGTGGAACTTTCCGATGCCGATCGCCGCCTGGGCCCTGGCCCCGGCCCTCGCCGCCGGCAACACCGTGATCGTCAAACCGGCCGAACTCACCCCGCTGACCGCCCTGCGCCTGGGCGAACTCGCCCTGGCCGCCGGGCTCCCCGAGCACGTCCTGCAGATCCTGCCCGGCCGCGGCCCGGTCGTCGGCCGGCGCTTCGTCACCCACCCCGACGTCCGCAAGGTCGTCTTCACCGGCTCCGGCCCGGTCGGCCGGGAGGTGATGGCGGGCTGCGCCGCTCAGGTCAAGCCGGTCACCCTCGAACTCGGCGGCAAGAGCGCCAACCTCGTCTTCGCCGACGCCGACCTCGCCAGGGCCGCCGCCACCGCCCCCTACGCCGTCTTCGACAACGCCGGCCAGGACTGCTGCGCCCGGTCCCGGATCCTCGTCGAGGCCTCCGTCCACGACGAGTTCATGGCCCTGCTGGAGCCCGCCGTCCGGGCCGTCCGGGTGGGCGACCCGTCGGACGAGAAGACCGAGATGGGCCCGCTGATCTCGGCCGCCCACCGGGCCCGGGTCGCCTCCTACGTCGGCGCCGACGCGCCCGTCGCGTTCCGCGGCAGCGCCCCCGACGGGCCCGGCTTCTGGTACCCGCCGACGGTGCTGGCGCCCGTCCGGCCCGACGACCCGGCCTGCACCGAGGAGATCTTCGGCCCGGTGGTCACCGTCGTCCCGTTCCGCGACGAGGAGGACGCCGTGCGCCTCGCCAACGCCACCGAGTACGGCCTCTCCGGCTCCGTCTGGACCAGGGACGTCGGCCGCGCGCTGCGGGTGGCCCGCGGCATCGAGGCCGGCAACCTCTCCGTCAACTCGCACTCCTCGGTGCGCTACAGCACGCCGTTCGGCGGCTTCAAGCAGTCCGGCCTGGGCCGCGAACTCGGCCCGGACGCGCTCGACGCCTTCACCCAGACCAAGAACGTCTTCATCTCCACGGAGGAATGATCACCATGACGCAGCGACTCGACGGCCGGGTGGCCGTCATCACCGGCGCGGGCAGCGGCATCGGCCTGGCCACCGCACGCCGCCTCGCCGCCGAGGGGGCCAAGGTGGTCTGCGCCGACCTCGACCCGGAGACCGGCGCCAAGGCCGCCAACGAGGTCGGCGGCCTCTTCGTCCAGGTCGACGTCACCGACGAGCCGGCGGTCGAGGCCCTCTACCAGCAGGCCGTGGACACCTACGGGCGGCTCGACATCGCCTTCAACAACGCGGGCATCTCCCCGCCCGACGACGACTCCATCCTCACCACCGGCCTGGAGGCCTGGAAGCGCGTCCAGGACGTCAACCTGACCAGCGTCTACCTCTGCTGCAAGTACGCGATCCCGCACATGCAGCGCCAGGGCAAGGGCTCCATCATCAACACCGCCTCGTTCGTCGCGGTGATGGGCGCGGCCACCTCGCAGATCTCCTACAGTGCCTCCAAGGGCGGGGTGCTGGCGATGTCCCGCGAGCTGGGCGTGCAGTTCGCCCGCGAGGGCATCCGGGTCAACGCGCTCTGCCCGGGCCCGGTCAACACCCCGCTGCTCCAGGAACTCTTCGCCAAGGACCCGGAGCGCGCCGCCCGCCGGCTGGTGCACATCCCGCTCGGCCGGTTCGCCGAACCCGAGGAGATCGCCGCCGCCGTCGCCTTCCTGGCCTCCGACGACTCCTCCTTCATGACCGCCAACACCTTCCTGGTCGACGGCGGCATCTCCGGCGCCTACGTCACCCCGCAGTAGCGGCACCGCATCCGGCGGCGCCGGGGCCCGGGATCGCCCGGGCCCCGGCGCCGCCGCCGGTCAGCTGCTGTGGACACCCACCTCGTACAGCGAGTAGCCCCACTGGGTGCCGCGCTGCACCCCCTGGATCCGGACGTAGCGGGCCGGGACGGGTGTGAAGAGCGCGGTGTCCAGACCGCCGTCACCGGTGGTGGTGGACCACACCTGCCGCCAGTTGGTGCCGTCGGTGGAGACCTCGATCCGGTACGCCCGCCCGTAGGCCCGCTCCCAGTCGAGGATCACCCGCCCGACCAGGCCGGTGGACCCGAGATCCAGCTGGAGCCACTGGTTGTCGTTCCAGTCGCTCGCCCAGCGGGTGCCCCGGTCGCCGTCCACGGCCCGGCCGGCCGCGTAGCTGGTGAACGGGTTCCACTCCGCCGAGCCCGCCGTCGCGCTCGCGCCCGCGGCCAGGTTCACCGCGGCCCGGTGCTGCTCCGACGCCCCCCAGGTGGTGAGGTAGGACTCGGCGCCGCGGAACAGGTCGTCCAGCACGTCCTGGCCGCCGACCTTCCGGATGGACTCCAGCCAGTCCGGCACCAGGCCGTAGTGCGCGGCGCCGTCGGTGTTGATGTCCCAGGTGCGCGCGCCGGTGGTCTGCCGGTCGACGAGCGAACCGCCGTCCGCGGTGCGGAACGGGTACTGCACCGCGCCGGGGGCGTCCGCGCCGCGCGGGCCCGGCCAGCCGCCGACACCGTTCATGTCGGTCCCGTAGCCGTAGCCCACGTGGTACTTGTCGCGCAGCGCGTCGGTGCGCTTCGCCTCGTTGCTGAACGCCTCGGCGCCGTTCATGTACTGGGCGACGAAGCCGCCGAGCCGGTAGACCCGCTCGATCCAGTCGAGGTCCATCCAGCTGTGCGAGGAGATCACGCCCGGGTACGACTCGGACTCCATGATGTCGAAGGACCGGCCGGCGGCCTTGACGCTCATGTGGTCGACCTCCAGCATCATCCTGCGCTGCATCATCCCGCGGACGGCGTACTCGCCGAGCTCGGTCAGACCGCGGGAGTTGCACTGGGCGTCCCCGGCGTAGGCCGGTACCGTTACGCCCGGCGGCAGCTGCGCCTGGGCCGCGAGGGCCGGGGCCAGGCCGATCGGGTTGTCGTGCTGCGGACCGGTGCACTTCTCGGTCTGCCAGAAGGTGCCGGTGGAGAGGAACTGGCCGACGTTGATCGCCGTGCCGAGCGCGCCCTCGTCGAAGCGCACCCCGCAGAGCGCGTTGTCGAACTTGTGGCAGAGGAACATGCTGCGCACGCCCAGCCCGTACAGCTCGTCCAGGCCGCGGTCGATGTCGGCCTTGCTGCACTGCGGGACGTCCAGGATCTGCTTGCAGCCGAAGGGTTCGGAGGTCTCCACGCCCAGGACGACGGCGAGCTTGCCCTGCGCCACGACCGAGCGGGCCTGCGCGCTGTCGGTGACGATCCGGAACCAGCCCTTGCCCGGCCCGCCGTACATCGAGTCGATGTAGGACTGCAGCTCGTACGTCTTCTGCGCCTCCAGCCGGATCGCCGTCATCTCGTCGCAGCTGCGGTCCTTGAAGAAGTAGACCGAGCAGATCACCCCGTTGGTGACCAGGTCGTTGACGAGGACCCGCTGACCGCCGCGCCAGGCCCGCTCGATCCAGGCGTAGTAGTTCTGCTGGTGGGTCAGCGAGTCGTGGGCGGGCCAGTCCGCGAAGGTCGGCCAGCCGACCGGGTCGTGCTTCCCGTCACCGCCCTTGGTGACGAAGTCGAAGATCGCGAGCGAGCCGTCGGGGTAGTGCTCGGGACAGTCCTTGAGCGCGTCGGCGATCCCGGCGGGGGAGAAGGACTGCCCGCAGATGAGCCGGCCGCCGAATCCCTCGTTGGCCATGATGTGGTCGTGTGCGTCGACGAAGCCCCGGACGTGCCCCTGGGCGTCGGTGCCCCGGAACGGCTCCCCGGTGACGCCGATCTGTGAGTCCGGCGAGGGTCGTGCGGTCGGGTTCCACCAGCCCTGGTCGCCCTGCGCCCCGGGGGCCGGGGCGGCGAGCACCAGGGTGGCGAGTGTGAGCAGAGCAGCCAGTAACGCGACGAATCCGCGCCGTTGATGGGGCAGTTGGGTCATGGGCACCACCCAGGTCCGAGATGAGGGGGTGGCGCGGTCGGGGGCGGACGGGTGCCGTCCGGGCACGCGGACGCCCGTCCGGGCCGGCTGTCATGGACCGCGCACTCGGTGTGACGAGAATCGCCACTGTTGGAAAAGTAGTCAATAGCAGCGACCGGAACGGGTGTTCACCGCATTGTTCGGCCGGTTGTTCACGCCCCTCGTCCGCCCCGGTCGTCCGCCCGCGGCGGGTGTCCGGGGAGCACGAGGTCGGCCGGGTCGTGCGCGCAGATCAGGCGCACCTCACCGGCGTGGTCGCGGCGCAGCCCGCGGAGCCGGGCCAGGGTCTCCAGCCGGCCGCGGTTGTCGAGGGCCGCAAGACGCTGGAACGCGGCCAGCCCCGGCGGGCGGCGCGGCCCGGCCGGGTCGGAGTCGGCCCGTGAGAAGTAGGCGTCACCGCAGTGCAGCAGCCAGCCGCCGGCGCCGTCGCGCACGGCGACGCCGCAGTGCCCCCGGGAGTGGCCGGGCAGCGGGACGAGCAGGAAGCCGGCGGCGTCGTCCGGCTGCACGGGGATCGCGCCGAACCCGAACCAGTCCTCGGTGGCGGCGTCCGCCCGGTGTTCCGCCCAGCGCGGGCCGTGCGCCCACTGGGCGGCGCGGTAGCGGTCCCGCTCGGCCCGGGTCGGCGGTGCGAGGGCGGCCCGCAGCTCGTCGGCGAGGACGTGGATCCGGGCGTGCGGGAAGTCGCCGATCCCGCCCGCGTGGTCGGGGTCCAGGTGCGTGAGCACGATGTGGCGCACGTCGCGCGGGTCGTGGCCCAGCGCGCGGACCTGGTGCAGCGCGGTGGTGGCGGCGGCGAGCCGGGGCCGGGCCGCTGCGCGCAGCGTCCGCCCGAGCCGGCGGGGGTCGGCGACGTCGGCGGTGCCGAAGCCGGTGTCGACCAGGGTCAGCCCCCGGTCGCCCTCGACGAGCAGGCAGTGTGCGGAGAGCCGCCCGACCAGCGGCCCGCCGCTGCCGATCAGCAGTCGGCCGCCGATCGGGCACATGGTGGCGCAGTCCAGGTGGTGGACGGTCATGTCGTCTCCGGGGAGGGTCGGCGGGCAGGGTTCAGGGGGTGTTCACGGGGGCGGGGTTCACGGGGGCTCAGCGGCCCGGGGGCCCGGGCGGCCGGGTGCCGCCCGGGGGTCAGGCGATGCGCAGGCCGCCGCGCGGGCGGGCCGCGCCCGCGGACCGGGCCGGTGGCCGGGCGAGCCGCAGGTCCAGGCCCTCGGCCTGGCCGGCGTCCCCGTGCTCGGTGTAGAGCGCGTCCGCCGCCCGCAGGTGCTCGCCGGCCTCCGCCGTCCGGCCGGTGCCGGTCAGGAACTCCGCGAAGTGCCGCCGGGTGAGGGCGTGCAGCCGCACGTTCCCGGTCGACCGGCAGAGGTGCAGCGCCTCCCGCCAGACCTGCTCGGCGGCCTCCCGCTCACCCAGCGAGCCGAGGGCCAGCGCCTCGCTGACCATCGCCCACAGGTGGGCGTTGGCGGTCGGGTGGCCGGAGAGCAGCGCGCGGGTCTCCCGGGCGTGCTCCAGCGCGGCCGAGGGCTCGCCCAGCAGGACCTTCAGGGCCGCCGCGTTGCTCAGCACGGTGGCCGCGTGCTCCTGCAGCCCGCTCGCCCTGATCCGGTCGAGGGTCTCCGCCGAGAGGCGGTCGGCCCCGACCGGGTCACCGGAGAGCGCGGTCATCGAGGCCCGGACGGAGAGCGCGTGGATGTGCAGCTCGCCGTCCTCCGGCACCGTCCGGCCGACCGCGCGCCCGGCCAGCGGCAGCGCCTCCGCGACGCGTCCGCTGGAGCCGAGCGCGCACGCCGTGGCCGTCTCCATCGCGGCGAGCCCCTCCCGGCCGCCGTCCAGCCGGGCGGCCCGCAGCCCGACCCGCAGGCAGTCCAGCCGGTCGGTGACCCGCCCGGCGCCGTAGTACAGCGTGGCGGTCGAGCGGGCCAGCCGCCAGGCGCGCTCGTACTCGCCGCGCTCGGTGGCGGCGCTCACCAGCGCGCGGAGCACCGGCTCCTCGGCGTGGCACCAGGCGAGCGTGGCCGGCACGTCGCCGAGCCGGGGCAGCGCCAGCGGGCCGGGGCCCGGCGGCCGGTACGGCCGGTGGAACGGGTTCAGCCGCCGGACGGCCTGCCCGGCGGCGACCAGCTCGTAGTCGACCAGGCGGCGGAAGGCCCGGCGCTGCTCGTCCGCGGGGAGCCCGGCGAACAGTTCGGCGCCGAACAGCCGGACGAGGTCGTGCCGGCCGAAGCGGCCGGGCAGGTGCTCCGTCAGCAGGTGGTGGGCGGCGAGCGCGCCGAGCGCGTGCCGGCCGCCCTCGCCGTCCGTGCCGAGCAGGGCCGCCGCCGCGGGCGGGTCGATCTCGGTGCCGGGGTGGGCGGTCAGCAGGGCGAGCAGGCCGCGGGCGTCCTCGGGGAGGTGGTGGTGGGTCAGCGACAGCGCCGTCCGGACGCTGACCACCCCGCCGCCGGTGCCCAGCCCGGCGAGCCGGGTGTGTTCGTCGGTCAGCTCGGCCACCAGATCGGCGATCCGCCACCCGGGGCGCGCCGCCAGCCGGGCGGCGACGATCCGCAGGGCCAGCGGGAGCCGCTCGCAGAGCTCGACCAGCCGCGTCGTCGCCGCCGGTTCCGCGGCCGTCCGCTCGGCGGTCAGCCGGCCCGCCAGCAGGCGGTGCGCGTCGGCGGCGGGCAGCGCGGGGACGTGCAGCAGGGCCGCGCCGTCGCTGACCACCAAGTCCTCCAGGCTGTTCCGGCTGGTGATCACGGTGGCGCAGCCGGGCCCGGACGGCAGCAGGTCGGCGACGTCCTCGGCGGCGCGGGCGTTGTCCAGTACGAGCAGCAGCCGGCCGTCCCGGGTCCGCTCCCGGAACAACGCCGCCCGGCCGGCCCGGTCCTCCGGGACGGCCGACTCGGGCAGGCCCAGCGTCCGCAGCAGGCGGCCCAGGACCCGGGCCGGGTCCTCCGGGCCGGCCGGGTCGAAGCCGCGCAGGTCCGCGAAGAGCAGGCCGTCGGGGAAGCCGGCCGCCGCCCCGTGCGCCCAGCGCAGCACCACGGCGGTCTTGCCGACGCCGGCCGGGCCGGCCACCACGGCCAGGCCGTCGCCGCTCCGTTGCGGGCCGCACTGCTCCGCGAGCCACTGCTGCTCGGCCCCGCGGCCGACGAAGCCGCGCGGCGGCCCGGGGACGTGACCGGGCCCCGGACCGGTGGGCGCGGTGGGCGCGGTGGGTACGGGGGACGTGGTGGGTGCGGTGGGTGCGGGGGGCGTTGCAGGTGCGGTGCCGGGCGGGGTGGTCGCCGTGCCCGCGCCGCGGTCCGCCGTCAGGGCCGCGGCGAGCGCCTCCTGTAGTGCCGGCCCCGGCGCCACCCCGAGCTCCTCGGCCAGCACGGCGCGGGCCCGGTGGTAGACGCGCAGCGCGTCGGGGCCCCGGCCGTCCTGCACCAGACAGCGCATCAGCAGGGCCACCAGCGGTTCGCGCAGCCCGTCCGCGAGGACGGCCTGTTCCAGTGCGGGCACGGCCGTCCGGCCCTGGCCGAGTCGCAGCCGCCGCCGCGTCCAGGCGGTCAGCGCCTCCGTCCGGGCGCCGTCGAGCCGGTCGGCCAGTGCGTCGCGGAGCGGCGTGGCCGGGAGGTCGGCGAGTGCCGCCCCCCGCCACCGGCCGAGGGCCTGTTCGAGCAGCGCGGCGGCCGTGGCGTCGTCGGCCGTACCGGTGGCCCGCTCGGCGAGCACGGCGACGGCCAGCGCGTCGACCTCCCCGGGATCGCCGGTGAGCCGGTAGCCGGGGGCGCGGGTGAGCAGCGTGAACCCCGAACCGTCCAGGGCCTTGCGCAGCGCTGCGACGTGCCCCTGGAGGGCCGCCTTCGCCCGGGCCGGCGGCTCGTCGGCCCAGAGCAGTTCGCAGAACCGCTCGACCGGTACCACCCGGTCCAGCTCCAGGGCCAGCAGGGCGAGCACCGCCCGCCGCTGTGCGCCGCTCACCACGGCGGTGGTGCCGTCCGCGTGCCGCAGCTCGACCGGGCCGAGCAGTCGTATCCCCATCGTCCTCGTCCCGCCCGTCCCACCGGTGTCGTTCGTCCCGCCGCCCGGCCGGCCGCCCCGGGCGCCTCGGCCACCCCGGGCGCCCGCGTCGCGTCGGGCGCGGCACGTCGTGACCGCGGGGTCCGAGCAGCCTACCGGCGAGTAGCAGCCCGGCGGCACCCCGCCGTCCGACGGGGGACGGGCCCGGCCGGGCGCCCCGTCCGGGCGGTCACCGGGCCCGGGTGAACTCCCCGGGCCGCCGGGGCCGTACAGCGGGGTGGGGGCGTGCTCCGGCGTCCCGCAGGCGGGGCGCGGTCCGGCGTTCCCGCCCGGTTCCGGCCCGGAGCACCCAGGGAGGAACTGGATGCAGTCCCGACGCGACCAGGTGCAGGCGCACCTGTTCGTGATGAGCAGGCTCGCCTCCGGCATGCTGCGGGCCGAGCCCGACGCGCCCGACACCCCCACCGGCCGCACCACCCGCGGCACCCTGACCGGGCTCGCGGTGGCCGTGCTGATCGGGCTCGGGGTCACCGTCTACGGGATGGTGAAGCCGGGCGGCAGCACCGACTGGGCGGCCCCCGGCACGCTGGTGGTCGTCGAGGAGAACGGCGCCCGCTACCTCTACCTGGGCGGGCAGCTGCACCCGGTGCTCAACGACACCAGCGCCAAGCTGGTGGCGGGCGAGAAGATGGTGGTCAAGCAGGTCGCCCGGGACACCGTCGCGGCGGTGCCGCGCGGCGGACCGGTCGGCATCGTCGGCGCCCCCGACGGCCTGCCCGCGGCCAAGGGTCTCGCCGGCGCCACCTGGCTGGTCTGCGGCACCACCGAGCCGGGCCCCAACGGCCCCGGCAGCCCGCCCGTCCCGCGGCTCTCCCTGCTGGTGGACCCGGCCCGCGAGGGCAAGGCGCCGGCCGCCGGGCAGGGCGTGCTGGTCAGCACCCCGGACGGTGCGGTGCACCTGCTCTGGCAGGGTCAGCGGCTCCGCGTCGACACCGCCAACTCGGCGCTCCAGGCCCTCGGTTACGCCGGCACCACGCCGTTCCCGGTGTCGGCCGGCCTGGTGAACGCGCTGCCCGCCGGCCCCGACCTGGCCGCCCCCGCGGTGCCCGGCCGCGGCAGCGCCGGGCCGACCCTCGCGGGGCGGCCCACCAAGCTCGGGCAGCTCTTCGACACACCCGGCGGCGCCCACTACGTGCTCACCCAGGAGGGCCTCGTCCCGCTCAGCAGGACGCGCTTCGAGCTGCTGCGCGGCGATCCGCGCACCCAGCGCGAGGCGTACGGCAAGGACGCCCCGGTCGCCGCGTCGATCGGCGCGGACGACCTCGCCGCCCACACCGCGCCGTCCGCGGCGGCCGGTCCGGCCGCCGCCGGGCTGCCCGAGGCGCCGCCCGGCCTGGTGGTGCCCGCGCGCGGCGAGGCCGTCTGCGCGGACCTGCACACCGGCGCCGGTGCGCCCGTCGGCACGGTCACCGTCCTGGCCGGTGCCGACGCGGCGGCCGCCCGCCCGCCCGCCGCCCAGCCCGGGGTGACGGCGGCCTGCCCGGTCGCGGACCGGATCGCCGTCCGGCCCGGCCGCGGCGCCCTCGTCCGGGCCCTGTCGGGCGCCGGGACGGGTGCCACCACCTACCTGGTCACCGAGGGCGGCGTGAAGTACCCGGTGCCGTCCGCGCTCGCCCTCAAGCAGCTCGGCTACGGCGAGACCGCCGCGGCGGGCGTCCCGGCCGCCGTCCTCGGCCTGCTGCCGGTCGGCCCGAGCCTCGACCCCGCCGCCCTGGCGGACGGCGCCGTCGCCGCGCCGACAGCCCCGGCAAGCCCGCCGGTGTGCGGGTGAACCGCCCCGCGGAGGGCGCCCGTTGACCCTGATGACGCGTGTGCGGGGCCGCGCCCGCGGCCCCGTGAGCAGACGGAAGGAGCACCAGCGATGTCCACCCCTCCCATGTTGGTCAAGGAGGACGAGGCGATCCGCCAGGTCCTCGCGAGCCTGGAGACGCAGATCGAGCACATGGTGACCGCCGGCCGTACGGTCGAGCGGATCAAGGAGGAGGTCGCCGCCGGTTACATCTCCGGGGCGAGCAGCACCTTCCAGGGGAAGATCGAGGACTGGATGCGCCGGTACAACACGGTCATCGGTGCCTTCGAGCACTTCGTCCAGAGCACCCAGGGCGCGAACCAGATCCTCACCCAGGCCGAGGACGACGCCAGGGCGCACGCCGCCGACGGCATCTACGACGGGCTGCAGGGCGCCTGACGGCCCGGCGGAAGAAAGAACGAGAGGAGTACAGCGATGCAGTTCGGAAACATCCACCTCCACCACGAGACGGTGGCGCAGGCGGTCCAGGAGCTCCAGAAGGCCGGGTCCATGATGTCCGGCAACCTCGACACCCTGGTCAAGCAGCTGGGAAACGTGATCGACAACGGCCACTTCCAGGGTGCCGCGGCCGTCGCGTTCGAGGAGTTCTCCCGCGTGGTGACCGCCAACGAGAAGCAGATGGACGACGACATCACGGCCGCGGCCGGGACGCTCGCCACCATGCACCAGATCATGGTGCAGTCGGACACGGACGCCTCCAAGGGGTTCAGTCACTAGTCGGGGGTGACCGCGCATGAGTAGCGAAACCATCAAGGTCTCGCTCCCCGGCCTGGAGGAGTTCGCGGGAAAGCTGTTCGCCTTCGAGGTCGAGGTGAGCACGCAGAAGGCCGACCAGGGCAACACCGCGCCGCTGCTGCCCGGCAGCGACTCGTACACCCCGGCCGCCTCGTTGCGGAAGGCCTACGAGGACTACAAGACGAGCGTCATCGGGGCCCTCGGCAAGCTCCATGACGACGTCGACCGCCTGAGGATGGATCTGCTGAAGGCGAAGCTGAGGCTCGGAGAGGGGGAGCACGACTCCCTCACGGAAGCGCAGATGCTGGACTTCCTCAAGGACCTGATGGGCGGTACGGGCACGAACACGACCGCCTGACGACTCGACCGACGGCCGGGCGACCGTGACGGTCCGCCCGGCCGTCGGTGCGAAGCAGTCCAATCCGTTCCCAACCATCGGGATGAATACCATGGCAGCACCGCAGTCCTACCCCTGGGAGAACATGCTCAGGGCCTTCGCGGGCACGGACCACAGCACCATCACGGACCGTGATGCCGTGGTCTCCCAAAAGTGGATCACCGGCCACATGCTGACGACGACCTTGAAGAGCATCAACGACAAGCGCAAGGTCAAGGGCAAGGTCAACGGCGATGCGGTGGCCGGCTACGACATGTGGGCCGAGTGGGTCTATCCGGCGGGATCGGGCCAGGCCCAGTACAGCACCCTCCTGGGCGTCACGTGCAACTGGCCGTTCTGGGACGACCCGGGTACGGGGGAGAAGGACAGCCCCCTCGGGAGCTTCGGGCACGCCGCGGACGAGGTCCTGGGGAAGTTGCTGTGGGGCAGTGCCCTCGCCAACGACAAGACCAGCGAGGCAAGTTTCACCGCTGCGGTGGCGAGCATCAGGCAGCTCGAAAAGTGGATCACCGACCAGCAGGTGAAGCTCCGGGACTGGGCCGATGGCGTCGACGGTGCGGGCAGTGACTTCCAGGGCAGTGCGGCCGGCCGTCTCAAGGAGGTCCTGGTCGGGCTGAGGGGCGAGTTCGACGAAGTCCAGATCCGCCTCGGCGGTACGGGCGACCTGATCGCGAAGCAGCTCGAAACGGCCCGCGACGCGCTGCACACGGCGGTGCTGTCCCTCTACGACAAGGGTTACAACGCCTGGGGGGGTAAGCCCACGTACGCGGGGACCGGCCAGTGGATACTCCAGCCGGAATCGCAGAAGGACAATCCCGAGTCGTGGCGCTGGCCGCACGCCTGCGTGCGGTACGCGTTCGCCATCGGCGTCGCGCAGTTGACGCCCACCCTCAACGCCAACAAGAGCAGTGCCACGTTCGCGGTTGCCACGGCCACCGACGGCACTCCCTTCCAGACCGGCATACTCGTCCCGCCCACGGACATGGCGGGTGACGGCTTCATCGACTGGCTGGAGACGACGGCCGTCAACAGGTGGAAGAGCTGGGTGGTGGAGAAGCTCGACAAGGCGGCGACCGATGCCAATGCGGTCCTGACGCCGATCTACAACACCACCAGCGGCTATCTCGGCACCTTCGCCCCGCCGACGATCACCTTGCAGATCGAGCCGCCCAAGCCCGGCCCCGAGGCCCCGCCCCCGCCCGGAGGCGCCGGCGGAACGGGCGACAAGGGCCCGGACCTCGGAACGGGGGACAAGGGCGGAGGGCCCCCGCCGCCGAAGACCGACATCGGCCCGCCGCCCCCCGTGAAGGGCGATCTCGGCGGAATCGGTGGCAACAAGGGGAACACCGGCGGCATCGGCGGGATCGGGGGCATCGGCGGCGGCGGCGGAGGCCAGGCACCGCTGCTCGACAAGAACGGCAAGCCGCTGCTGGACAAGAACGGCCAGCCCCTGATGGTGCCGCCCGGCACCAGGGTCAACGCCAAGGGCGAGCTGATCGGGCCCGACGGCAAACCGCTGCTCGGCACGGACGGGAAGCCCCGCCACGTACCCGCGGGCACCACCGTCGGGCAGCCGGCGGCCACCGGGAACGGGAACGTGTTCAAGGTCCCGGTCGGGTCGAAGGTGAACGACGACGGCACGGTGACCGGCCCGGACGGTGCCAAGCTGATCGACGCAAACGGCAATCCGGTCGTGCTGGGCAAGGGCTCGACCATCGACAAGGACGGCGTCGTCCGCGACCAGGCCGGCCGGCCGGTCTCGCCGCTGGAACAGCTGCTGTCGGACGAGGAGCAGGCACTCGCCGCGCGCCGCGGCTCGACCGGGGGCGTGTTCACCGGCGGCGGCGGGACGGGCGGCGTGTACACCGGTGGTGGCGGCACGGGCGGCGTGTACACCGGTCTGCCCAGCTCGCTGGGCGGGCTGGGGGACGGCTTCGGAACCGGCCGCACGAGCGGGGTGCGCGGCACCGGGACGGACCTGTTCGGCGAGTCCTTCGGCGGCGGTTCGGGCGTGCGCACGACCGGCGGCATCGCGGCCTCGGGGCCGGCGTCGCTGGGCGTGGGCGAGAAGATGGCCTCCACCCTCGGCCTGCCAAAGAGCACCGCCGCGATGGCCGAGGAGGCGGCGGCGACGCGCGGCGCCGCCCAGCGGGCCGCCGCGGCGACCGCCGCGGAGGAGGCCGAGCTGATGGGCCGCCAGGTCTCCACCACCGGTGGCGCGGGCTCGCCGATGATGCCGCCGATGGGAGGCGCCGGAGCGGGCGCCGCGGGCGGCCAGGGCGAGAAGGACCGGCAGCGCACCACCTGGCTGGCCGAGGACGAGGAGGTCTGGGGCACCGACACCGGTGGCGTGACCGGCGTCATCGGCCGCTGAGCGGCCTCCTGCCGACCGGCCGAACCTCCGGGCCGGGTCCGTCCGTAGTACGGAACGGACGACCCACAAGCCGACGTGTTCCGGGCGCCGCCCCCGCGGGGCCCGGAACACGTCCCGGGATGAGACGGAGGTGCCGGCGATGGCGTTCTCGTACGCCGAGCAGATCGAACAGGCCATGAACGAACTGGCCGAGCAGCAGGCGAAGATGACCGCTAAGGCCAAGGAGCTGGAGGTGGCCACCGCCTCGGTGACCTCCAAGGACCGGATGGTCACCGCGGTGGTCGGGGCGCAGGGCCAGGTGGTCTCGCTGACCTTCCACACCTCGGCCTACCGCTCGATGGCACCGGCCGAGCTGAGCCGGGTGCTCGTCGAGGTGCTGAACACCGCCCGCGCCGACATCGGCGAGCGGGTGATCGAGGGGATGAGCTCGTTCAGCGGCCTGGACGAGCTGCTGCGCAGCTCGATGACCGGCGGGACCGAACTGGACGACCTGCTGGAGCCGTTGCGCGCGATGCGGCCCGGTCACGCCGACGCGCTGGCGGAGGAGCGCCGCAAGCGCGAGCGTCAGGAGGAGTTCCGTGGCTAGGGAGCTCACCGCCCTGGAGGACCTGGACAAGGCGTTCCGCAACTTCCGCCCGATGTCGGCGCTCGTCGACGGCATGGTGCTGAAGGTCGACGAGATCGACAACTTCAACAAGAACTCGGCCGGCAACGACGACATCGGGAAGGAGTACCACAAGAACGCCGACAAGCCGACCGCCGTCCTGATCTCGCTGATCAAGCGCGTGCGCAAGACGCTCGACAGCGCCGGGATGACGGGAGAGCAGGCCGCCGCCCTGTTCAGCAACGCCGACGACGACGCCAGCAGCGTGGTCTGACGCACCGCCGTCCGCCCAGCACCGGCCCGCGGCCGGGCCCCGACCCACGAACCACCAGGAGTACCCGCCGTGTCGATCATGCTGCCCCCGGCTCTGGCCAAGGTGTTCTCCCTCGTGAGCGGCATGAAGTGGCCCGAGGCCAACGAGGACAACCTCCGGACGGCCGGCGACGACTACCTGGCGATCGCGAAGGACATGCCCGAGCTCCGCGGCTACATCATCGCGCTGGTCAAACGCTGCCAGGAGGAGTTCGCGGGCGAGGCCGCCGAGCGCTTCGAGGAGCGGATGAACGAGCTCGTCGGCGGGACGAACGGCACCAACTACCTCCTGGCGGCGGAGTCGTCGGCGAAGGAGCTCGGCGAATTCGCCCACAAGGTGGCCAACCAGGTCGAGTACACCAAGTGGATGATCATCGGGCAGCTCGTCCAGCTGCTGGCCCAGATCGCCTGGGCGATCGCCAACATCCCGCTCACCTTCGGCGCCTCGCTCGCGACCATCTTCGCCGCCCGGGAGGCGGCGGCGCAGATCATCAAGCAGGTCTTCCTGTGGCTGCTCCGCCAGATCGCGCTGCACGAGTTCCTCAGCGTCACCACCGGCCTGATGCTCGACGTGATCATCCAGGGCATTCAGATCGGCAAGGGCCACCGCAAGGAGTGGGACAGCGAGGCCACCGTCCAGACGCTCAAGTTCGCGGCGATCAACGGCCTCATCACCGGGCCGCTGGAGCTGCTCACCTTCGGTTTCGGCAAGCTCTTCGGGAAGATGTTCGGCTCGGGCATCGGCAACCTGCTGAAGAACGACCTCAAGGGCCTGAGCAAGGGGCTGGGAGGAACCGCCGGGAACATCGTCAAGAACGACATCAAGACCGTGGCGGGCGGCGTGCTCAAGGGCGACCTCAAGGGCGCTGCGGGTAGCGCCCTCAAGGGCGAGATCAAGACCGCGGTGGGCAGCACGGTCAAGAAGGAGGCTGCGGCAGCCGCGTCCAAGGGAGCCACCAAGACCGTGGGCGGAGCGGCCTCGAAGGCGGCCGGCGCCGAGGCGAAGGCCGCCGTCGGGAAAGCCGGCGGCGCGGCGAGCAAGGAAGCCGCCGAGAAGCTGTCGGCCGCCGAGAAGTTCACCCTGGAGATGGGCAAGTCCTTCGAGGAGAACCTGTCGAAGCTGGGCATCGGCAAGGAGGTCGCGAACCAGGCGGGTCAGAACTTCGCCAAGACGCTGGCCTCCAACGGCGCCCGGTACGCCGTCGACCAGCAGGCCGTGCGCAAGCTCCTGGACGCCGTCCTCGTGGGAGCGACGAAGGAGGAGCAGCGGGTCATCAGCCAGCTGGCGGAGCGCACCATGGGGCTCGCCGGCGGCCTGCGCGCCCAGACCGGCCTCCAGCTGCTGTACAAGTTCGGTGAAGGCATCGGCATGTACATCAAGGGCGGCGTGCAGAACATCCTCACCGAGGGCACGGCCAACGCGATCTACAACGAGGACCACCAGTTCCACGTCACCTGGGAGAGCTTCGTCGCCGGGGTCTCGATGGGGGCGATCACCCACTTCGGACACGAGATCACCGCGCCGCTCCAGCTCAAGTTCCAGGAGCGGGTGGCCAAGTGGGACGCCAAGTCGGCGGAGACCAGTGACTCCAAGTACTACGGGCCGTTCCACTCGCGCACCCTGCTGGCCATCGCCTCGAACCTGAGCGGCCACCCGACGTCGCTGCTGATCCCGCGTCCGATGGGCCCCAAGGCCCGGGCGGCGCTCGACCTCGACGCACCGGCGCCGGTCGGGACGGAGTCGCACGGCTCGACCAGCTCGTCCGGCTCGACCCACTCGCCGAAGACCTCGGACTCCTCGGCGGGCGGCCGGGGGAGCGGGGCCGACAGCAAGGTCAGGACGGAGACGCCCGGGCACACGGACACCTCGGCGGAGCGGAAGCCGGGCTCCTCGGCATCCTCGGGCTCGGGGGCCTCCGGGGCCGGGAACGGGGCGACCGCGCACGAGGCCCCGCCGCGGTCCAAGGGGCCCCACGGGTCCGACGAGGGCGGCGACAGCACGACCCCGCGCCGGCCGCAGAACGCGGAGAGGCAGCAGCCGGAGCCCCCGAAGCCGAGGTCGACCACGTCCCAGAGCACCTCCCAGAGCACCTCGCAGGGTTCGTCGCAGTCCGCGCACGAGGCGGCGACGCCGCGCCGGGACGCGACCGCGGAGCAGCACGAGGAGACGCAGCAGCCGAAGGCTCCCAAGCCGGCACCGACCACGTCCCAGAGCTCGTCGCAGTCCTCGCACGAGGCCCCGTCGCCGCGCCGGGACCCGAACCCGGAGCACCAGCAGGACGGGCGGCAGACGGAGGCCCCCAAGCCCCCGAAGCCGCAGCCGACCAGCTCGCACACCCCGGACGACGCCACCGCGCCGCTGCTGACCCCGGGCCGGAATCACGACCAGGACGCGCGCCAGCCGGAGCCGACCAAGCCGGAGCCGCCGAAGCCGACCCCGCCGCACACCCCGGACGCCACCACCACGCCTCCCCACACCCCCGGCCGGAACCACGAGGACGGGTCCACCGCCGACCGCACGGACGACGACCTGGCCTACTTCGACCTCGGCACTCCCGTCGACCCGAAGAAGTTCGGCACCGCCCTGCCGGACGCCGCCGGCGGGCAGCAGCGGGGCTGGGTGATCGGTGACGCCCCCGACGCGCGGACCCGGGAGACGCTGGCGCTGCTGCCGGTGGACGAGTCCCGCTACCGGCTGGTCATCCACACCGACGCCGAGGGCCGCCCCACCCTGGACGGGCGCGCCCTGCGGACCCACGAGATCGTCAACATCGTGCACGGGCTGCACCAGGACGGGATGCTGCCGGGCGGCCGGGAGACCCTGGAGTTCGTCGCCTGCGGCCTCGACGTCGGGACGCACGCCCGGTACGTCGAGCAGGTGATGGGCGAGCTGTGGGCCTCGCCGAAGTTCAAGGACCTCAAGGCGGTGGCGGCCGACGGCTCGGTATGGGTGGCACCGGGCTTCGAGTCGCCCAGGACGATGCGGACCGAGCCGGGCTCGGGGCACGTCCTCGTGGCGTCGAAGGTCGGCTTCGACGCCACCGGCCGGCCCGTCGTCGAGGGCGGCGGGAACTTCCGCGAGTACATCAACCCGGCGTCCGACGAGGGGAAGACCCGGACGGCCGAGGGCCTCCCGCGGGTCCGCGAGTACCCGTCCACCCTCCCGGAGGCCTACACCCGGGGGACCGTCTCCCGGGACATGCCGGAGGCCGCCGTCTTCGGGGACCGCTCCGAGCAGGCCCCGCACGATCCGCCGCGGACGCCGGACCCGGAGCCGGACGCGTCCCGCGCACCGGACCCGGAGCCCGACACGTCCCCGGTCCCGTCCCCGGACCACCCGGCCGCCGCGCCCGGGTACCACTACACCCCGGCGCCCGAGCACGCCCGCGTCGACCCGGCCGACCCCCGCCACGCGCAGTGGGAGCAGGCCCAGCGCGACCTCCAGGACAGCTACGACGCCAAGCTCGCCGACGCGGCCGAGAAGCAGCGGCAGGACCCGGACGGCAGCGGCCGTCCCCACGACACCGAGGTCGAGCAGGCGCTGGACAAGTCCTTCGCCGAGGGGCCGGTCCGGTTCCCCGAGGACGCCCCTGCGGGCCTCCCGGCGGCGGTCCGGCAGCGGGCCCGGGACTTGCTGCACGCGGAGCTGGAGGCCCGCCCGGAGGAGCGCGCGCAGATCCTCGCCGGCGTGGACGGCCTCACCCACCTGGCCTCGGTGCGCGAGGCCGCCGTCCGGGTGGCCATGGGCCGCTTCGAGCGGACGGTCACCGAGTGGAGCGCCCCGCCCCGCCTGCTGGGCGAGGCCGACGGCGCCGCGGCGCCGCGCCGGCCCGCCGATCTGCCGCCCGCCACGGTGGAGCTGATCCGCCGGGAGGCGGCCGCGGACTTCCGGACCCGGGCCGAGGAGCAGATCACCCGGATCTACGCCACCGCCGACCACCTCACCGACGCGAGCAACGCCGACGCGGCCCGCACCCTCGACCGGATGACCGAGCACCTCACCGGTGAGCTCGACGTCCGGGCCGGGCGGGAGCTGCTGCTCGACGGGGCCGACCGGAGCGTCGAGCAGACCGCCCGCACCTGGTTCGACCGCATCGACGCGGTCGACCGGGAGCTGCTGGCCGCCGCAGGGGTCACCGAGCGTCCGGAGCTCTCCGCCGACAGTCTGGCCCTGATCCGGGAGACCCTGCGGGACCGGCTCGGCGCCGACTTCGAGGGCATCGCCGGCCCGGTCGACGGCGCTGCCGGGCCGCGCCGTGAGCGGAATGCCGCCGCCGGCCTGGCCGCCCAGGCGCTGGCCGGGCACGCCGCGGCCCTCCCGCACGAGTTCGCCGTCCAGGCGGCCCGCGAGGCGGTGATCCGCCGGGCGGCCGAGGAGACCGAAAAGGCCGTCGACAGCTGGTCCGACAGCGCGGCGAACGGGGAGCACGCCCGCGCCCTGGGCGTCACCGAGCACGATGTCCAGCAGGCCAGGGGGGCCGTCACCCGTGAGGTGGCCGAGGCCGTCGACCGGCGGATCGCCGAGCACCTCAACCGCCCCGACCGGAACGAGCCGGACCAGACCTTCGCCGAGGAGCTCGCCGCACTCACCGCCGCGGCCGGCCTGCACGACCGGCTCACCCACCAGGGCGCCCGCCTGGCCGTCACCCGGGCGGCCGGCGATGCCGCCCGGCAGGCCGCCCGGGAGCACGGCGTGCTCCCGGAGGACGCCGCCGACCGCGTCCGGCAGGGCCACGCCGACCGGGTCGGCGAGGCCTTCGACCGGACGTTCCGCACCCCGGCCGACCTGACCGGCCCGGAGGCCGCGGCGCGGCACGCCGACTGGACGGCCGAGCACGGGCGCCTCGCCGACGAGCTGCCCGACCGCGTGCGCTTCGAGGCCGAGATCATGCCCGCGCTGCGCGACGCCGCCGACGGCTACCAGGAGCTCGCCGCCCGGCACACCATCAGCGAGGAGTTGATCAGCTCCCTGCGGCGCGAGTACGGCGACGACTTCTTCGAGCAGTACCGCGAGCTGTGGGGCCCGGCGGGCCTGGACGGCGCGGGCTGGCGGCGACACCAGGCCGCCCACGAGAACGTGTTCGGCCGCGCCCCGGAGCGGGAGTCCGGCGGGGCCGCCGAGGACATCGCCCGCGCCCTGACCGTCCTCGACCCCCGGCGGAGCGGCCTCGACGCCGCCGACCACGCGGTGACCCGCCCCGTCCCCACCGACGCGGTGACGGAGGTCCGCACGGTGGAGCCGGGTTTCGTGGCGCCGCGGATGACTGTGGATGCGACGCCGCGGTTCGTGGTGCGGTCGGGGTTCGAGGCGCGGCGTTTTGAGCACGGTGGTGGTCCGGTGACGGATCTGACGGTGCGGGTGGCGTTCCGTGAGGGTGCTGGTCATGACGCGGGTGCGGTGTGGGGCAGGGTTGTTCGGGGGGTGGAGGAGCATCTGAACGGGCCGGGGTACCGGTTGGCGAACGGTGACCGTTTGCATGTGACGGTGGTGCGGGCGGGTGCGGAGGAGCGTCCGCATCTGACGGTGGATCTGGTGGGCCGGGATCGTGTGATGGATCAGCGGTCGTGGTGGTCGGATGCGGAGCCGTTGGATTATGCGCACGAGTTGGGGCATCAGCTGGGTCTGCGGGACGAGTATCGGGCGGCGGGTCTGGAGCATCGGCCGGATGTGAAGGGCAGCTTGTTCGGTGATTACCGTCAGGCGGCGCCGGAGGGTTTGCGGCAGGGTGGTCTGCGGGAGCGGCACCTTCAGTTGATTTCGGCGGTGGTGGGGCATGTGGAGGCTGCGCACCCGGTGGCCGGTCGGCACGAGTTGACGTTCGAGCAGGCCCGGGCGGAGGCGGTGCCGCACGAGCGCGCCCACACCTGGGTCGACCCGATCTCCGCACCCGAGACGAACCCCGAGCACCCCGCGCAGGACACCGGGCCGGACGCCGTCGCCCCGCGGGCGCCCAGGCCCGACCCCGACGACGACACCCTTCCGGACGATCACGTCCGGCTCGTACGACAGCCCGGTTACTCGTCGGGCGACCAGTTCGGCATCTCGGTCGCGCTGCTCCAGGACCCGAAGCTGCACGTCGTGATCGGGCGTGGACCGGAATCGGAGCCGGGCCGGCCGATCAACGCCAAGGACAAGTCCCGGGAGATCGAGAGGTTCTACCTCTCCACCGGGATCCCCCGGAACAGGGTCCACATCGCGGACGTGCCGAGCATGGAGACGAACAAGCTGTACGCCGCGCTGGACGCGCGGGCCAGGGAGATCGTGCGCGGTGTCGAAGAGATCACCCCTGCGAACCGCGAATCGGCGATCAAGAGTGTCGGGTACGGCACCAGGCGGGTCGCCGAGAGGTTCTCGGCGGAGCTGCGGGCGACCGTCCGGGAGGCGTGGCAGATCACCGGCTCGCACAACGACCAGGTCCGGTCCTGGCTGGAGGGCCGCGGGATCACGTTGCCCGCGCCGAACGCGAAGGTGTTGGTGCTCTGGTCCCGCTTCACCGGCAAGGCAGCCGACTGGGTGGAACTGCGGCAGCGGATGGAGCACGACACCAGTTTCCAGGGGGTGCGGCAGATCCTGCGTGAGGTCGCCCGTGACCACGGCCTGGTGCTCATCACCGGCGACCCCCATCCCACCCGGGGCGAGAAGTGGGACCGGCTGGTCGAGACGATGAACGCGGAGCTCCAGATCAACTCCATCCACCACGTCACCGGCTTCTGGCGCGACGCCGCGTCCGGGCACGACGCGTGGACGGCTGGTCTCAGGACCGGGCAGCTCCGGCTGTACGACTTCCTCGACAGCCAGTACGACCTGCACCACCTCGGGGCCCGGTCCGGCAACCTGGAGGCCGCCGCGCTGATCGGCCACAAGGTGACGTACCTGGAGGAGGCCGGCTCCAGCGGAGGCGGCCGAATGAAGCAGTGGCACGCGGAGTACACCGGTCTGACCGGGCGCGGCGGTGAGGCGCCGGGCTACGAGCGCCTGACGATCCCCGCCCCGCCCACCGCGTCCGGCCGGTACGGCATCCCGTTCGACACGAAGCACGGGACGTACCAGGAGCGGAGCGATCACGGCTACCAGCCGCCGGGCGGGACGGTCCTGTGGCGCAAGCCCGCGGCGGTCTACGGGGAGGAGCGCGGCTTCGGGTACGAGGAACTGGGCGACATCCGGCAGCGGCTGAACCTCGGGGAGAACAGGCCGCTCGACGCCGAGCAGTTCGCCACCGACCGCGTCCAGCACCTGCGGCAGCGGTACGCAAAGCTGCGTCAGGACATCCTGGACCACTCGCAGGGCATCGAGGGGGTGGAGCACTACCTGGGCCAGTACGACCACGTCTTCCGGAGCGGGCCCCAGCACGAGGGCATGACCCCGCAGGAGCTCTACACGCGCATGATCACGGAGGGGCTGCCCGTCCTGCCCTCACTCCAGTCGTACCAGCGCATGCTCCGCAACAACGCGACCCTGGCCGGGACGGGCTACCGGATCCACGCCACGACCCCCCACGACGGGGACTGCCTCTACCAGTCCATCAACTTCTATGCGGAACAGCCCGGCACCACCTTGCCGGTGCGCCAGAGCCCCGAGTCGAAGGAGCTGCACCGAGCCGCCGAGGCGGAACTTGCGACGCGAACCGCTGAGGCGGAGGGGTGGCGCCAGGCCGCGGACGCGTTGGGTCCGGATCAGGCCGCCGACGCGGCGGCGTGGCGCCAGCATGCGGACGCGTCGGACGCGCAGCAGGCTGCGATTGCGCAGGCCGCGCACCGGACCGCCAACGCGGTGG
Source organism: Kitasatospora sp. NBC_01560 (assembly GCF_045208415.1). Taxonomy (NCBI): domain Bacteria; kingdom Bacillati; phylum Actinomycetota; class Actinomycetes; order Kitasatosporales; family Streptomycetaceae; genus Kitasatospora; species Kitasatospora sp. NBC_01560. The sequence continues at coordinate 8,345,139 of NZ_CP109364.1, forward strand.
CGAGGCGCGCCCAGGTCAACAGCTGGATCAGCAAGAACGTGGCGCTGGTCACCGCACACGCCGAGAGTCACGGGGTGAGCATGGGGGACCTGCGCTGGATGATCAAAACCCAGGGATGGTGGGCCGGCTCCCACGGCGACCTGATTCCGCCGATCGTGGCTTCGGCCCTGCGCGCGCGGCTGCACATCTTCGACGGGACCATGCCCTTGAGGGTCGTGAATCCGCTGGGTGAGCAGGCCCCGGTCCATGACATCGGGCTGTTCCTCGCCGAGAGCAACTTCTCCCTGCTGGTTCCTGTCGCCGCGCCGGAGGCCGCCGGCGGGAACGGTGGGCATGACGGGCAGGGCGGGGACGGTGGGCAGGGTGGGTCGAAGCGGCAGCTCTCGCCCGACGGTGACACGGTGATGGCGGAGCCGACCGAGAAGAAGTCGCGGCCCGAGTCGTCGCCGGCGGGGGTGGATCCGCGGATGCCGGCGTCGTCGGAGGAGCGGCGCACTGTCGTGCACGACGATTCTGCGGTCGACGGGGTGGTGCCGCAGTCTGTGCTGCCCCGGACGGGGTTGGATCGGACGCCGCGGTTCGTGGTGCGGTCGGGGTTCGAGGCGCGGCGTTTTGAGCACGGTGGTGGTCCGGTGACGGATCTGACGGTGCGGGTGGCGTTCCGTGAGGGTGCTGGTCATGACGCGGGTGCGGTGTGGGGCAGGGTTGTTCGGGGGGTTGAGGAGCATCTGAACGGGCCGGGGTACCGGTTGGCGAACGGTGACCGTTTGCATGTGACGGTGGTGCGGGCGGGTGCGGAGGAGCGTCCGCATCTGACGGTGAATCTGGTGGGCCGGGATCGTGTGATGGATCAGCGGTCGTGGTGGTCGGATGCGGAGCCGTTGGATTATGCGCACGAGTTGGGGCATCAGCTGGGTCTGCGGGACGAGTATCGGGCGGCGGGTCTGGAGCATCGGCCGGATGTGAAGGGCAGCTTGTTCGGTGATTACCGCCGGTCGGCGCCGGAGGGTTTGCGGCAGGGTGGTCTGCGGGAGCGGCACCTTCAGTTGATTTCGGCGGTGGTGGGGCATGTGGAGGCCGCGCACCCGGTGGCCGGTCGGCACGAGTTGACGTTCGAGCAGGCCCGGGCGGAGGCGGTGCCGCACGAGCGCGCCCACACCTGGGTCGACCCGGTCTCCGACCCGAACGCGACCGGCAAGCACCCCGCGAGCGAGGACACCGAGTCGGACGCGCTCGCCCCGCGGGCGCCCGAGCCCGATCCCGACGACGACAACCTGGAGGAGAACCACGTCCGCCTCGTCCGGCAGCCCGGTTACTCGTCGGGTGACCAGTTCGGCATCGCGGCCGCGCTGCTCCACGACCCGAACCTGCACGTCGTGATCGGGCGTGGGCCGGAATCCGAGCCGGGCCGGCCGATCCACGCCAAGGACAAGTCCCGGGACATCGAGAGGTTCTACGTCTCCACCGGGATCCCCCGGAACAGGATCCACATCGCGGACGTGCCGAACATGGTCACGAAGCAGCTCTACAAGGCCTTGGACACCGCGGCCGAACGCATCGTGGACGAGGTCCTGGGCATCGATCCTGCCAACCAGGCGGCGGCGATCAAGAGCGTCGCGTACGGCACCAGGCGAGTCGCCGAAAACTTCTCGCCGGAGCTGCGGCAGCGCGTCCGCGAGGCGTGGCAGATCACCGGCTCGCACCACAACGAGGTCCGGACCTGGCTGGAGGGCCGCGGGATCACGCTGCCCGAGCCGGGCAAGAAGGTCCTGGTGCTCTGGTCCCGCTTCACCGGCAAGGCGGCCGACTGGGTCGAGCTGCGGCAGCGGATGGAGCACGACACCAGCTTCCAGGGCGTGCGGCAGATCCTGCGGGAGGTCGCCCGTGACCACGGCATGGTGATCATCACCGGTGACCCCCACCCGACCCGGGCCGAGAAGTGGAACGACCTGGTCCGCGACATGAACGCGGAGCTCAAGATCACGTCGATCCACCACGTCACCGGTTTCTGGCGGGAGCCGGCGTCCGGGCACGACGCGTGGACGGGCGGCCTCAGGACGGGGCAGCTGAGGCTGTACGACTTCCTGAACTCCGAGTACGACATGCACCACCTCGGGGCCCGGTCCGGCAACCTGGAGGCCGCCGCCCTGATCGGCCACCGCGTTTCGTACCTGGAGGAGAGGGGCGCCACCGGAAGCTCCCGGATGGAGAAGTGGCACGGGGACGACGCCGGCAGGACCGAAGCCGGGGGCACGGCGCCGGGCTACGAGCGGCTGAGGATTCCCGCCCCGCCCACGGCCTCGGGCCGGTACAGCATCACGATCGACGGGAGCCGCACGAGGGGTCAGCAACCGGCACCGGGCAGTCTCGACTACCAGGCGCCGGGCAGTGCCGCGCTGTGGCGCAAGCCCACGGAGGTCTACGGCAAGGAGCGCGGCTTCGGGTACCGGGAACTGAGCGACATCCGGCAGCGGCTCGGCCTTGAGGGGGACCGGGCGCACACCCCTGAGGAGTTCGCCGCCGACCGCATCCAGCACCTGCGGGAGCGGTACGAGAAGCTGCGCGAGAACGTGATGACGTACGCGTACAACAAGGAGGAGATGGAGCAGTACCTGCGCGATCAGTACGACCCGGCCTTCCGGGAGGGGCAGCAGCCCGATGGCCGCACCCAGCAGGAGGTGTACCGGGCGATGGTCGCCAATGGGCTGACCAGGCTGCCCGGGCTCCAGGCGCACTACCGCGACGTCTACAACGCCAACGCCGTGTACTACCAGGGCTTCCAGATCCATGAGGTGACGCCCAAGAACGGGGACAGCCTCTACCACTCCGTCAACTCCCTGCTGGCCGCTGACGGGCAGGCGCTGAAGCAGACCAATGCTTCGAAGCAGATGCACAAAACCGCCAACCGGCTGCCCCCGGAGCAGGCCGACCAGGCGCCGGCCATGCACCGGGACGCCGATGCGCTGGCCCGTCGTGGCGAGGTGAATGCGTGGATCACCGCGAACGAGCAGCAGTTGACCGCGTTGGCGGCGAACTCCGGCGCGACCATGTCGGACCTGCACTGGATCGTGAAGAACTTGGGGCAGGGGGGTGGGTCCTACGGGGACCTGATCCCCACGGTCGTCGCTTCGGCCCTCCGCACACGGCTGCACATCTTCAACGGGACCGCCTGGCACGTAGTGAATCCGCTGGGTGACCACGGTGTCGTCCGCGAGCTCGCACTCTTCCTCACCGAGAGCCACTACTCCCCGCTGACGCGTATCCCCGTCGCCGAGCCGGAGGGCGCGCAGACCGGTCATGACGGGCAGGGCGGGGACGGTGGGCAGGGTGGGTCGAAGCGGCAGCTCTCGCCCGACGGTGACACGGAGATGGCGGAGCCGGACGAGAAGAGGTCCCGGCCCGAGCCGGCGCCGGCCGGGACGGACCCGCGCAGTCCGGTGCCGTCGGACGAACAGCGCAGCGTCGTCCACGACGAGCCTGCGGCCGATCAGGTGGTGCCGGTTGCTCCGTCGTCGGTGTTGCCGCGGGTGGGGTTGGATCGGACGCCGCGGTTCGTGGTGCGGTCGGGGTTCGAGGCGCGGCGTTTTGAGCACGGTGGTGGTCCGGTGACGGATCTGACGGTGCGGGTGGCGTTCCGCGAGGGTGGCGGTCATGACGCGGGTGCGGTGTGGGGCAGGGTTGTTCGGGGGGTGGAGGAGCATCTGAACGGGCCGGGGTACCGGTTGGCGAACGGTGACCGTTTGCATGTGACGGTGGTGCGGGCGGGTGCGGAGGAGCGTCCGCATCTGACGGTGGATCTGGTGGGCCGGGATCGTGTGATGGATCAGCGGTCGTGGTGGTCGGATGCGGAGCCGTTGGATTATGCGCACGAGTTGGGGCATCAGCTGGGTCTGCGGGACGAGTACCGGGCGGCGGGTCTGGAGCATCGGCCGGATGTGCAGGGCAGTCTGTTCGGTGATTACCGCCGGTCGGCGCCGGAGGGGCTGCGGCAGGGTGGTCTGCGGGAGCGGCACCTCCAGCTGATTTCGGCGGTGGTGGGGCATGTGGAGGCTGCGCACCCGGTGGCCGGTCGGCACGAGTTGACGTTCGAGCAGGCCCGGGCGGAGGCGGTGCCGCACGAGCGCGCCCACACCTGGGTCGACCCGATCTCCGCACCCGAGACGAACCCCGAGCACCCCGCGCAGGACACCGGGCCGGACGCCGTCGCCCCGCGGGCGCCCGAGCCCGATCCCGACGACGACACCCTTCCGGACGATCACGTCCGGCTCGTCCGGCAGCCCGGTTACTCGTCGGGCGACCAGTTCGGTATCGCGGCCGCGCTGCTCGCCGATCCGAAGCTGCACGTCGTGATCGGGCGTGGACCGGGACCGGAAACGGGCCGGCCGATCAACGCCAAGGACAAGTCCCGGGAGATCGAGAAGTTCTACGTCGACATCGGGATCGGCCGGGACCGGATCCACACGGCGGACGTGCCGAGCATGGTCACGAAGCAGCTCTACAAAGCCTTGGACGCCGAGGCCGCCCGGATCGTGGACAAGGTCCTCGGCGTCAAGGCCGCCAACCAGGAATCGGCGATCAAGAGTGTCGCGTTCGGCACCCGGCGGGTCGCCGAGACGTTCTCGCCGGAGCTGCGGGCCACCGTCCGCGAGGCCTGGAAGATCACCGGCTCGCACGACACCGAGGTCCAGGGCTGGCTGCAGCGGCGCGGGATCACGCTGCCCGAGCCGAACGCCAAGGTGTTGGTGCTCTGGTCCCGCTTCACCGGCAAGGCAGCGAACTGGGTCGAGCTGCGGCAGCGGATGGAGCACGACACCAGCTTCCAGGGGGTGCGGCAGATCCTGCGCGAGGTCGCCCGTGACCACGGCCTGGTGCTCATCACCGGCGACCCGCACCCGACCCGGGGCGAGAAGTGGAACAACCTGGTCCGCGACATGAACACGGAGCTCGGGATCACGTCGATCCACCACGTCACCGGCTTCTGGCGCGACGCCGCGTCCGGGCACGACGCGTGGACGGGCGACCTCAGGACCGGGCAGCTGAGGCTGTACGACTTCCTCGACAGGCAGTACGACATGCGCCACCTCGGTGCCCGGTCCGGCAATCTGGAGGCCGCCGCCCTGATCGGCCACAAGGTCACCTACCTGGAGGAGCGGGGCGCCACCGGCAGCTCCCGGATGGAGAAGTGGCACGGCGATGACAACGGCAGGACCGAAGCCGGCGGTGAGGCACCGCGCTACGAGCGTCTGATGATCCCCGCCCCGCCCACGGCGTCGGGCCGGTACAGCATCACGGTCGACGGGAGCCGCACGAAGGGTCAGAAACAGCCGGCGGGCAGCCTCGGTTACCAGGCGCCGGGCGGTGCCGCGCACTGGCGCAAGCCCACGGAGGTCTACGGCAAGGAGCGCGGTTTCGGGTACCGGGAGCTGAGCGAGATCCGGCAGCAGCTGGGCCTCCTGGGGGAACGGGCGCACACGCCCGAGGAGTTCGCCGCCGACCGCGTCCAGCACCTGCGGCTGCGGTACGAGAAGCTGCGCGAGGAGGTGCTGACGTACGCGTACAACAAGGAGGAGATGGAGCAGTACCTGCGCACTCAGTACGACCCGGCCTTCCGGGACGGGCAGCAGTTCGCGGGCATGAGCCAGGGGGAGGTGTACCGGACCATGGTCGCCCAGGGGCTGCCCGGCCTGCCCGGACTCCAGGCCCACCACCGCGACCTCTACAACAACGCCGCCGTGTACTACGCGGGCTACCAGATCCACGAGGTGACGCCCAAGAACGGCGACAGCCTCTACCACTCCGTCAACTCCCTGCTGGCTGCCGAAGGGCAGGGGGTGAAGCAGACCAAGGCTTCGAAGGACCTCCACAAGACCGCCAGGCGGCTGGGCGAGAGCGAGCGCGAAGAGGACCGGGCGCAGGCGCCGACCGTGCACCGGGACGCCGATGCGCTGGCCCGTCGTGGCGAGGTCAATGCGTGGATCACCGCCAACGAGGAGAACCCGCAGCTGACCGCGATGGCTGCGGAGTCCGGCGCGACCATGGCGGACCTGCACTGGATCGTGAAGAACATGGGATGGGGAGGCGGGTCCTACGGTGACCTGATCCCCACGGTCGTCGCTTCGGCCCTCGGCGCGCGGCTGAGCATCTTCAACGGGACCACCTGGCACGTGGTGAATCCGCTGGGTGCCCACAGCGCCGTCCGTGATCTCGTACTCCTCCTCAGTGAGAGCCACTACTCCCCGCTGACGCCTCGCCCTGTCGACCAGCAGGACGGTGCGCAGGGTGGCCACGACGGCCACGACGGCCACGACGGCCATGACACGCAGGGCGGGAGTGGCGGTCAGGGCGGGTCGAAGCGGCAGCTCTCGCCCGACGGTGACACCGAGATGGCGGAGCCGACCGAGAAGAGGTCCCGGCCCGAGCCCGAGCGGCCGTCGGAGCCGACGGACATGGACCAGAGCAACCCGCCGCCGCCGTCCACCGGGGAGACCGGACACGAGCAGCCGCTCGTGGTGGCGCCCGGCGGGGGCGCACACGTCCCGGCGCCGGTGCCGGCGCGCGTGCAGGCGCTGGAGCACCTCGGGCCGGAGCGGAGCCGGGAACTCGCTGCCGATGCCGACTTCGTGAACGGTCTGCGGACCGAGCTGTCGGCGGAGCACTTCGCGCAGGCCGCGGCGCGGTTGATCGTGGACGTCGACCCCCGTACGCACCAGCCGGTGTCCGCGCGGCGGGAGGCGGAGGCGCAGGTCGCGCGGATGCTCCAGCACCAGGACGTCGCGGCCGGGGTGCTGGCCGCGGGTGTCCGGGTGGTGGTGGTCCCGCGTGACGTGGCGATGACCGACGTGCCCGGTTTCGGGCAGCTGCGCGGGGTGCGGGGCGACGGCGACGCGGCCGCCGGCCGGCTCTGGGACGACGTCCGCGGCTCCAGCGAGGACCGCCTCGTGGCGATCACGGAGGAGAACCTGCTCGGCGGGCGGACGAGCGTCGGACCGCATGCCAGCTACCCCGAGGGGTACTCCACGAGTACGCACGAACTCGCACACGCGGTCTACAAGTTCGGCCTGACACCACGCCAGCGGGAGCTGGTGGAGGAGGCGTACCGGGGCAAGCGGCAGGCGGACACGCTGGCGGACCTGTTCGGCGAGGAGTCGGTCACGGCGTGGCCCGACGGCGGGCGTCATGACCGCAGCGGTGCGCTGACCGGGAACTACTCCTCGGCCGACGTGCACGAGTACTTCGCCCAGCTGACCAACGCGTACCTCGGGACCAACCACGGGACCGACCCGGTCACCGGGCAGCCCCGCAACAACGGTGCCGACTGGGTTCGCGCGAACGAGCCCGACCTGCTGCACCTGTTGGAGCGGATCTACGGCGACGACCCGCAGGCCGTCCACGCCGCGCTCGCCAACCCGGTCAGCCGGGCCCGCGCGGAGGAGGAGGCCCTCACCGGCTTCCGCGAGTTCATGGACGGGAGCGCCGGCGACCAGCACACCGTCGTGCACGAGGAGCCGGCGGTGGTTCACGACGGGCCGGCCGTGGTTCACGACGAGCCCGAGGTCGTGCACGAGGAGCCGGCCGTGGTTCACGAGGAGCCGGCCGTGGTTCACGACGAGCCCGAGGTCGTGCACGAGGAGCCGGTCGTGGTTCACGAGGAACCGGCGGTGGTGGTGCACGAGCAGCCCGTCGTCCCCGTACAGCCGGTGGTCGTGGCCGCGGAGCGGACCCGCCGTCGGTCCGAGGCCGAGTCGATCATGGACGTGCTCAACCTCGGAGCCCGGAACGAAGCGTCCCCGGCGCAGACTTCGGCCGCCGGCGCCGAGGGCAGCCGGCCGCTCGTCACGGGTGGTGACGAGCAGGGCCCCCAGCGGACCTCCGTGCACTCCGAGGAGGCCGTCGAACCGCCGCTGCCGTTGCCGCTGCCGGAGACGCAGGTCGTGGAGTCGCACCAACTGGAGCCGCAGCCCGCCGAGTCGCAGACCATCGTCCCGCACATCACCGAGTCGCAGACCACCGAGCCGCAGCCGCAGGCCGTGGTCCAGACGGTTGCTCCCGCCGATGTCGTCGCCGCGGTGCCGCCGCCCCGGCCCGACCCCACCGTGCCCCCGCGGTTCGCGGGGCGCGGCCTGGCCGCCTCCGACGTGCTGGTCAGCCTCGGTCACGACCGGGCGACGATGCTCCAGGACCTCACCGGCACCTTCGCGGCAGCCCTGCACGGGGAGCAGGCCGCGGCCCGGACGCTCGCCGAGACGCTGTTCGGCGGTGAGGCGCTGCGGCCGATGCTGTCGGCGCTGTCCCGCGGCGACGTCCGGGAGGTGCCGTTCTCGGCCGGCAGCTGGTCCGGCACCGTCCGGATCACGGCGGCCGTCGGGGAGAGCCACTACCGCAGGACGGTCGACGAGTTCGAGTTCGAGTACGGCTCCGAGCAGCAGACGTCCGTGGGTGTCACGGCGGACGGGCTCTGGCAGGCGAACCTGGGCCTCCAGGTGAAGACCAAGTTCGGTAGCGGCGGGGACCTCACCGAGACCCTCGGCTACCAGCAGGGGTGGATGAACGGCAGCACCACGGCGGACGCCGGGCGGACGCTCGCCCGCGGCAAGACCGTCGAGCCCGCCGCCCTCTTCGACACCGGTTTCCAGGTCCGCGTGGAGTTCGTGGACTCCCACTACCGGGGGCTCCCGCGCCCGGTGGCGGTCACCGAGCCGGTCCGTCTGCCGCTGACCGGTGAGGTCGCCGTGCCGCTCCGCGAGACGGGGAACGCGCCGGGCGGGCTCACCCAGCACTTCGCCGTGCCGCGCGAGGTCGCCGAGCACCGGCGGCTGGCCGGCCAGCACATCGTGACCGACGTGTACCCGGTCGACCACCCGGTCGTCCCGGCCGAGAACGCCGCCGGTGAGATCGACCTCGCCCCCGTGGCAGCCGGCCCGGTCCCGACCGGCATGGGCAAGGTGGTGGCCGGCTTCGAGCAGGACGCCGCCCGGTACTTCGGTGACCGCTGGTCCGGTCTGAAGGCCAAGCTGCTCGACGAGGTCGGCCTCGGCACGCTGCACCAGGACCTCAAGGCGCTGATGTCCGGCCAGGAACTGACCGTCACGGTGGACAGCCTCACCGGCCCGACCGCCGTGCTCACCTTCGAGCGCGCGGCCGTCACCACCATGCGGCAGGTGGGCAACCTGCCGTCCACCGAGTTCAACATCGGCACGGGGACGTCCCGTGCGCACACCGAGCAGGTCACCGGCAGCAAGGAGTGGCAGACGCTGCCGTCGAGCGTCGGCAACGGCACCGGCAAGAGCTGGCTCGGGAGCCTCGGTCTGGCGGGCCGGGCCGGCCGGGACCGGGTTGAGCTGCACGGCAGCGGGGACGAGCTTGCGCTCGCCACCAAGGTGAAGTCCCCGGCCGTGCTGTTCGAGGGCGAGGCGCGGATCGAGGTCCGGTTCGGCTGGCGCAGCCGGCTGCCGCAGCCCGGGAGCGAGTCCGTCCACACGAGCGTGGGCTTCCGTACGGTGATCGACCGGACGGAGGCCGTCCCGGCGGAGGCCACCGCCCACCCGCAGACCGGTGGCGCCCCGCAGCCGCCCGTCTTCCGCTCCGCCGTCCCCTTCACGCCGCCGGAGGCCACCCCGCACGCCCTCGACGCCCTGGTGCCCGGGCCTCCCGGCGGGGTCTGGCCCGGTCGCGACGGCTCCACCGGCCTGCCCGACACCACCACCGTCCGCGACCTGCGGGACATCGCGCCGCTCCATGCGCGACTCGACCGGATCGGCCGGGAGCAACTGGGCGAGCAGGGCTGGTTGCAGGTCCGGGACGAAGTCCTGCAGACCTTCTCGCACGCCGCCGTCAGCGCCCACCTGGTCGCGATGACCCGCCCGGGCAGCACCGGACTGCGCACTCCGGAGGTCACCCTCGGCCCGCTGAAGGGGCTGCACCTGACGCTCACCGCGGAGGTGGCCCGGATGACCCACCTGCGCGGACAGGACTCCGCGGACCTCAACCCGGTACGGGAGAGCGGCACCGTCGAGTCCCACCGGTACCTGCGCTCCGACACCAAGAACGGACAGCTCCAGGGCGCGGGCAAGACGACGACGCAGATCCGCGAGAACACGCTCGACGCCGAGGGCAAGCCGTTCAAGGACTCGTTCCAGGGCGGCGCCACGATCAGCCGGGAGGTGCGCAGCCGCGACGGCTGGCGCGGCGGCAACTCGACCAAGAGCTACGCCAACGGCAAGTACCGCAGTGCCCAGGAGCTCTTCGCCACCGACTTCCGCCTGGAGCTGACGGTGAACGGGGCCCGGGACGCGGGCGCGCCCGTCCACCTGGCGGCCGAACTCAGCATGGAACGGTCCCACACCGTCACCCGGCAGGTCGGTGCGGACGACCTCCGGGGCTTCACCGGCCCGGATCCGCACGCCGGCCCCGTCGCCGCGCCGGCCCTCGGCCCGGCGCGGGAGCGCAGCAGGCTCGGCCACTCCGACGTGGTGCTCGGCTTCGGAGCCGGTGACACCGCCGTGTTCCGGCGGGTCGAGGACGCGCTCCGCCGGCAGGTCGGCGCGGTGCCGCCGCAGCTCTCCGCGCAGCTCGCCCGCCGGCTCGACCCGACTGCCCTCAAGGCGGCGCTGTCCGGGCTGACCAGGGGCGGCAGCATCCGTGTGCCCGTCGACCACGGCAACTGGAAGGGCACCGTCGTCGTGACGGCCACGGTGACCGGGCTCCGGCACCGGGAGTCCGTCACCTCCTTCGAGTTCGAGCTGGGCAGCCAGCAGCGCACCACGGTCGGGTTCAGCTGGGACCAGCGGACCCGCCACCGGATCCGGTTCCAGGCCCGCGGCACCGTCCCGCACGTCACCGTCAGCGGCGAGTTCGCCCACACCAGGGACGCGGTGCAGGGGCTGGCCGTGGACCGCACCGGCGGGACGGGCAGCCGTGGCAAGAGCACCGAGGAGGGGGACGTGCTGGCCGGCGACGCCGTCTTCACCGTCGCCTTCGAGCCCGCCCGGTGGAACCGCGCGCTGACCCCGCTGGACGGGCCCGTCACCGTGCCGGTCGTGATCGCCGCGCCGCACCGGGAGGTCGTCCCGGCCCCGCCGGCCGCGGAGCCGCTGCGCCTGCCCGGGCACCGGATCGGCTCCTCCGACATCGTCACCCGGGTCTACCGCACCACCGGCACGGGCGAGGACGGGACGCCGCACCAGGTCGTCGCCGACCTCGGGACCACCGCCGCGGCGGCGCTGGGCCGGGACTGGCCGGGCATGGCCGAGAAGCTCGCCGCCGAGCTGGACTTCGACCGGCTGCACACCCAGCTCAAGTCGCTGACGGCCGGGCACGAGATCGTGGTGCGGCACGGCCGCTCCACCGCCCGGATCACCGCCGAGCTGGGGCCGCTGACCCGGACCGGCTCGTCCCCGCAGGTCGAGTTCAACATCGGCAGCAGCTCCCAGACGTCGCTGACCAGCTCGGACGGCGGTACCAACACCGGCGGCGGCCACGGCAACGCCGTCACCCTCGGCGTGCTCGCCACCACGGACGTGCTGGGCTCGGGGGCGGCGTTCGTCGGCGGTGCGAACGTCACGCGCGCCGGCGGCGTCGACCGGCTGGAGCACCGCAGCGACGTCACCGTGGCCGGAACGGCCGTCAAGACCAAGCTCGTCGCCGACGCCCATCGGGCGGAGGTGCGGATCAGGGTCTCGTTCGAACGCAAGCCGCTGGTCCGGGTGTTCGGGCCGGATCACGACGCGATCCGCCCCGACGCCGCGGCGCGCGAGCAGATGCACCGGACGGAGGAGCGCCTCCGGGCGGCCCCCGCCGCCGCCCGCCCGCAGTCGCCCGAGGGCGCCGTCACCCCGGCCGCCGCCTCGCCGCTGCGGGCCGTCACCCGCCGGCTGGCCCAGGCAGGGGACGGCCTGCTCCGCCAGGGCTCGTACCGGCGGCTGGAGGCGCAGGCCGTGATCCACGCGGACGTGCTCACCGAGACCGGCCGGGCCGAACCCGTGCCCCCGACCGACCTCGCCGCGCCGCTGCGCTCGGTCACGCCCGCCGTCCCGTTCGGCCCGACGGCGGTGCGCCGGCCGCCGGCCGAGCTGTTCACCCAGGGCCCGCGCGGCGGCGACGTGCTGCGCTGGATCGGCGACACCTCCGGCGTCCGGGACGTGCTGGGCGCCTACGGCGAGCGGTTCTTCGGGCCGCGGACGTGGGGGTGGCTGGAGTCCGTCGCGCACGACACCCACAGCCACGCGCAGCTCTCCTCCCTGTTCGGGTCGGTCACCCGCGGCCGGGTCGAGAACCCTGCCGAGGAGGGGCCGCGCGACCTGCCGGCCCCCGACGGCCGGACGATCACCACCCCGTCCGTCGGCGACCGCCTGTTCGTCGCCGACGCCGGCGTGAGCGCCGCGGTCTCCATCGTCCAGCTGGAGTACCAGGGCCCGAGTCGGCGGGCGGCGCTCAGCCCCGCCAACGACTCCAGCGGTGGCGGGCGGACCACCCGGCTGGACTGGCGGCAGTGGAGCCTGCAGGGGCAGGCGGGCGCCCTGGTGGGTGTCAAGGGCGCCACCGAGGTGACGGCCGGCGTGGTCGGCGGCGGCAGCCACCGCACGCGTGAGGGCTCGTCGGCGGCCGGCGGCGGGAAGACCGTGGCCGGTGCGAAGATCTCCGTCGAGATGGGCCGGTACACCGGCTTCGCGGAGGTGCAGCTGACCCTCCGGAACGGCGACACCGTGCACACCGAGAAGGGCCTCGTCCCGATCGAGATGGAGATCCCGCTCCACGAGACCACCGAACACCCCTCGGCGAACAACGAACGCGTGCTGTTCTCGCTCCTCCACCCCGGCGGCGAGACGATCGACCGCGGCTCCACGCCCGACGCGGTCGCCTCGGTGCTCGCCACCCCCGTCGCCCCCGGGGTCCACCTGCTGGCCGATCCGGCCGAGCGCGGGGCGGCCGGATCGCAGGCCCTCCTGGAGGCACTGCGCCGGCTCCCGGAGGACGACCGCTACTTCACCGTCGCCTACCACGGCTCGACCTCCGACGGCACGCCGACCTGGCACGGGGAGCAGCTGTCGCCGGAGCAGATGGCGGGCGCCATGCTCCGACTCGCCGAGGCCGGCCGCTGGCAGGGCGAGCCGCTGCGCTTCCTCGCCTGCTACGCGGGCCGGACCGGGGCGGAGTCCTACGCCGCCGCCACCCTGACGGCGCTGCACCAGGCGCTCGACGCCCGCCGGCTCCAGGCCGCGGCCGACGGCGGGCAGCTCAGCCCGAACCTGGCCCGGCTCACCCACCTGGAGGCCTACGCGCCGGGTGACCTGCTGTTCCTCACCGGCGGGGAGCAGTCCCGGGCGGTCACCGCCGCCAGGGCGGGCTTCTCGGCCGACGGCCGCCCGCTGATCGAGCACCCCGGCGACTGGAACCGCCTGACGGTCGGCGAGGACGGCACCGTCCGCTCCGCCCCGCACGGCCAGGAACTCCTCCGGGACGGCGAGCAGCCCGTCCCGCAGGCGAGCGAGCACACGCCGATCACCGACGAGTCGATGGTGGTCCTGGCAGACAACGGTCAGAACCCTCCGGCGGTCCACGAGGATGTCGCGGCGGAGGGACCGGTCCAGGACGTGGCCGCGGTGCTGGACCATGCCGCGCCCCTCCCGGACGGGCCACCGGTGCACGCGGCCCCGGCATGGGCCGGTCAGCGGCAGGACGCCTGGGCGGCGATCACGCGCCACGAGCGGGAGATCGCCCTACCGGAGGGCCGGCAGCTGCTGTACGACTACGGCACCGGCGAGCCCGCGTTCGCCGCGCTCCGGGAGCGGTTGACGGGCCTGGCGCGCAGGGCCGCCGAGAGGTCGTCCGTCCTTCCGGAGTCGCGATCGACGGACCGTCCGGGGACGGTCCGGTTCGCCAACGTCGTGCTCACGCACCCGAACGTGGCGGCGCTGGTGGTCGCCGTGGCGCGCAGGGCGGACGGCACGCTGGACTGGTGGCAGACGGACACCGGGCAGACCTGGCAGGCGGAGGAGCATCACTGGCAGGACACCCACGTGTGGGCGGTCTCCACCGGTGATCACGTGGCGCAGCCAAGGGGGAACGACAACACCTACCTGATCCGCGCGGAGAACTCCGGTGACATGTACCACATGCGGGCGGCCATGCTGGCCAAGCCCGATGCTGACCTGTTGATCTGGAACGTCGGTGAAAGCACCAAGAAACAGGCCGAGATGATCGTCAATCTGCACGACGACCTGATCCGGGCCGGGCGTACGGTGCGGTACACGACGAGTTCGGTGCCGCCGGCCGGCCGGAGTGAGACCAAGGCGTCGGAGGACATCGCCGGGTACTTCCGCAGGACCGTCGACGGCGATCACCAGGCCCTGGTCGAGAACGTGCTCAAGAGGTCGCCTGATCCCGTTGCGGCGAGGAGGGAGCTGAGGCCCGATCTGATCCGTTTGGCCGCGGGGTTGGGGAGGCTGAACGGCCGCTTCAGACGGTCGCCGGGGAGTGGCGACCACTCGAAGGTCCAGCGCATCGAGGACTTCGCGCGTACCTACGGGTACTACACCCGGGAGGAGGCCGAGGCCTTCCAGGCGGACCTGGCGACACGAGGCCGTTTCGAGCCCGGCAGGAGGTACGTCCTCGCCGTGTATCGCGGCAGCGGGCACAGCACGCGCGCCGGGGCGAACGCGCCGGCGCTCGACACCGGCGCCCACGGCATGGACGCTCTCATCGCCGCGGCGGGTGGGCTGGCCGACGGGACCGGCGTGCCGGTCGAGGTGGTCGCCATGGGCGAGAAGCCGGCCAACCACCCCGGCGCCAACCTGCTGGACTACTGGACGTGGCCCTCGACCGGGAACCGGCGCAAGGAGCTCGCGCTGCTGAGGTACCTCGCCGACACCTACGACGTCGTCGGCGCGGTCGGCATGCGCAGCGGGGTGATGGACCAGCTCGCCTTCGCCGGGATAAGGATCATTTCGATCGATATCAGCCCGCACCGTACGGGAGAGGTCGCGGGCACCGTCCTGCCGAACATCAAACCCTCCAAGGGATGGACGCGGGGCCTCAAGTTCGAGGACGATCTCGGCCACCACTACGGGCGGGTGTTCATCACCGACGCGCGCCACGGGGACACGAACCGGAACGCCGAGGATTTCACCGGGGACTTCAGCGCGAGGGACCTCCAGGTGATCCGTGACGGCATCGGCTTCTATTTCGGTGCGGACGCCAGGACCACCGGCCCGTGGCACCCCTCCCATCCGCTCGTCGCGCAAGAGGTGATGGACGGCCTGAGCAGAGTGACCGGCATCGAATCGATGTCCGGGGTCGACCTCGCTCGCTGGACCAATCCCTACCTGAACCAGCTCGACGAGCTGGCGGCCAAGATCCAGGACGGCGGGGCCCGGGCGATGCTGGAGGATCTGCGGCGCGATACGGCGGCTCGGGCTGAGGGGCTCCGGTCCGAGGCCGCCGAGGAAATCCGGGATTCCCTTCCCGCCCTGCCCGTGTTGGAACTGCCCGGGATCACCTGGCTGAGCGACCACGAATGGGCGGCACTGATGAGTGACCCGGCCATGGACCGGACAGCGGCCATGCGGAAGCTCGCGGAGGAGCTGCGGAAGCTGAACGAGGAGCTGCCGGAGCTGACCGACGAGCAGCTGTGGACGGTGTACCAGGTGCTCTACCGGACCTACGGCGGTCGCACAAACGGGACGGAGACCCACCCCGAGGACGAGGACTGACCCCCGGGGGCGTCTCCGGCGAGGGCCGCCGGACAGCACGGGGCCCCGGCCGCCACGGCGGCCGGGGCCCGGGGGCGGGCGCTCAGCCCGCGAGGCCGCGCAGGGTGTGGTAGATGCCGCAGACCTGGAGGGCGAGCGGGAGCAGGGCCAGGGCGCTGAGGGTGTGGAAGATGTCCGCGATCCGGCCCCAGTACGGCAGCAGGCGGCGGCCGGGGATGGTCCAGGCCGCCACCAGGAGCGAGACGGCCACCGCCAGCAGGCCGCCCAGCAGGCCGGTCCGCCCGCCGGCGGAGGAGGACGCCGCCTCGTGCGCCACCAGGACGGCCACGCCGTACACCCCCGGCAGCAGCAGGCTCAGGCGCTGCCGGGTGCTGCCGATGGCGCGGCCGTGCAGGAGCAGCAACAGGCTGAGCGCGCCGGCCTGGGCGGGGCCCGCCCAGCCGGGGGTGAGGGCCAGTACGGTCAGACAGACGGCCGTGATCGCGCCGATCGCGGTGTAGAGGGCCATCAGGTAGTCGTCCGCGACGAGGCTCCGGGGCAGCACGGCGGCGGCCGGGAAGGGGTCGATGTTCTCCTGGAGCTCCTCCGCGTTGCGCGGCAGCATGGGCAGCCGCAGGCCGGAGAGGCGGAAGGCGAACGACGGGACGAAGGAGCCGACCAGCACCGCGGCCACCGCGACCACCGCCACCAGCTGGCCGGGCGTCATCCCGGCCAGCACCAGCACCCCGGCCAGCACGCCGAACGCCCCGACCAGCAGCAGGGCCAGGAACAGCGGCGCGGCGGCACCGACCGCGGCCAGCGCCAGCACCGCCGCGCCGGCCGCCGCCGAGGAGGCGGCCAGGATCCGGGCGCCCAGCAGTTCGTGCCCGCCGGGGCCGCCGGGCAGCAGCAGCGCGGCCAGCCCGAGGTACGGGACGGCGGCGGCGCCCAGCGCGGCGCCGGCCCCGGCATCGGCCATCGCCCGGGAGGCGCTGACGGCGCCGAGCAGCAGCAGCAGCGCGGTGGCGGCGGACGCCGCGATCCGCAGGCCGGCGGGGCCGGGCAGGGCGAGCAGCACCCAGCCGCCGGCCAGTGCCAGCAGGGCGACGGCCAGGGCCAGCCGCCGGGTCAGCTCGGGGCGCCAGCTGTCGCCGCGTTCGTGCATGCCGGTGGCCACGCCGTCCACCAGGTCGTCGAAGTGCACCGGCGGCAGGGCCTCGTGGCGCGGCCGCAGGTGGAGCGCGTCGCCGTCGCGCAGCTCCAGCGCCTCGGCGCTCTGCTCCTCGTCGAGCGGGTCCTCGCCGAGCCGCTGGAGGACCCAGCCGCCGTGCTCCAGCCCCTCCTCGGCCAGGTCGGCGCCCGCGTGGCCGAGGACGGCCGGCAGCAGGTCGGCGAGCGGTACGTCGGCGGGGACGGCGAGGTCGAAGACCGCCCCCGGCGCATGGAACCTCAATCGGCACAGTCCTGCCACGACACTGCTGCTCACGCCACTCCTCCGGTGCGGGTCCGTCCGTGCTGTCCCTACCTCCTGACGAACGGGTGGTGCGCCGTCGAGCGTTCAGCGGTCCGCTGAACCCGCGGCGGCCCGCCGTCCGTGAGCTTGAAGGGACGGCGTGGCAGTGAGGAGCCCTAGGTGAGTGTGGTCCTGATCAACCGGACGCCCCGGCGCCCGGGGCCGGAGATGCCGGACGGCGAGGTGCAGCTTCAGGAGCCGCCGAGCCTGCCCGAGAAGCAGAGCGGCATGGCGAGCGTGATCAGCATGATGCCGATGGCGCTCGGCTCGCTGTCCATGGTCTTCATGTTCCTGCACCCGGGGGGTAGCGAGGGCGGCGGTGCGCTCAGCTACGTCGCGGTCGGCATGATGGCGCTCTCCGCCGTCGGCATGCTGGTCACCCAGCTGATCCGCGGCTCCAGCGACCGCAAGCAGCTGCTGCGCGCCGAACGCCGCGACTACCTGCGCTACCTCTCCCAGGTGCGCCGGCAGGTCCGTCGCTCGGTCGACGCCCAGCGCAAGGCCCTCGCCTGGCGGCACCCGGCGCCCGGCGAGCTCTGGTCGCTGGTGGGCACCACCCGGCTCTGGGAGCGGCGGTCCGCCCACCCGGACTTCAGCGACGTCCGGATCGGGCTCGGCGCCCAGCGCCTGGCGACCCCGCTGGCCCCGCTCTCCACCAAGCCGGTGGAGGACCTCGAACCGCTCTGCGCGCACGCGCTGCGGCGCTTCATCCACGCCTACGGCACGGTCGCCGACCAGCCGATGGCCATCCACCTGCGCGGCTTCGCCAAGCTGCTGCTGCAGGCCGACGACCCGGACGCCGCCCGGGCACTGGTCCGGGCGGTGCTCGCCCAGCTGGCCGTGGCGCACGGGCCGGACGAGCTGCGGATCGCGATCGTCGCCGAGCCGGAGCACCGGGACCAGTGGGAGTGGGCCAAGTGGCTGCCGCACGCGCTGCACCCCGGCGACACCGACGGCGCCGGCCCGGTCCGGCTGGTGGCGGGCAGCCTGGTCGAGGTCGAGCAACTGCTCGGCGAGGAGTTCACCGGCCGCCCCGGCTACGAGCCGGACGCCGCACCCAGCCGCGACGAGCCGTTCACCGTCCTGGTGCTGGACGGCCCCGGCGCGCACGCCGGCAGCCGGGCCGCACTGGCCGGCTACCGCAACACCGTGCTGATCGACCTCGCCGAGAGCCTGGAGTGGCGTGCCGCCCGGACCACCCTGCGGCTGCGGATCGCGGGCGGACGGCTCGCCATGGTCGGCGCGGACCGCAACCGCAAGGACGTCGACACCGACCTCGGACGCCCCGACGCCCTGACGCCGCGCGCCGCGACCAGGCTCGCCGCCCAGCTCGCCCGCTACCGGATCGCCGACACGGTGGACGTCGCCGAGCCGCTGGCCACCGACTTCGACCTGACCGCCCTGCTCGGCATCCCCGACCTGCACGCGGTGGACGTCGAGGCGCTCTGGGCCCAGCGCGGGATCCCCAAGCGCCTGCGGGTGCCGCTCGGGCTGGGCCCGGACGGCCGCCCGGTGGACCTCGACCTGAAGGAGTCCGCCCAGGGCGGCATGGGGCCGCACGGCATGCTGATCGGCGCGACCGGCTCCGGGAAGTCCGAGCTGCTGCGCACCCTGGTGGTGGCGCTGGCCATGACGCACTCCTCCGAGGTGCTCAACTTCGTCCTGGTGGACTTCAAGGGCGGCGCGACCTTCCTCGGCCTGGACACCCTGCCGCACACCTCGGCCGTGATCACCAACCTCGCCGACGAGGCGGCTCTGGTGGACCGGATGCGCGACGCCCTGCACGGCGAGCTCGTCCGCCGCCAGGAGGTGCTGCGCGACGCCGGCTACGCCTCGCTGCTGGAGTACGAGACCGCGCGGGCCGCCGGGACGCCGCTGCGACCGCTGCCCACGCTGTTCCTGGTGGTCGACGAGTTCAGCGAACTGCTCGCCGCCCACCGTGACTTCATGGAGCTCTTCGTGATGATCGGCCGACTCGGCCGCTCGCTCGGCGTGCACCTGCTGCTGGCCTCGCAGCGCCTGGACGAGGGCCGGATGAGCGCACTGGAGTCCCACCTGTCCTACCGGATCGGCCTGCGCACCTTCTCCGCGATGGAGAGCCGCGGCGTCCTGGGCGTGCCCGACGCCTACCAGCTGCCCTCCCAGCCCGGCAACGGCTTCCTGCGCAGCGACATCTCGACCCTGACCCGCTTCAAGGCCGCGTACGTCTCCGGGCCCTACCGCCCCAAGCGCCGGGCCGCCCAGCAGGCCGCCCTGGCCGGCCAGGTGGTGGCGTACGGCACCGAGTACCTGACGCCGCGCCAGCTGCCGCAGGTCGCGGCGGAGCCGGTGGAGGAGGCGGCGTCCGGCACGCTGCTGGACATCGCTGCCGACCGGCTGCGCGACGCCGGTCCGCCGGCCCACCGGGTCTGGCTGGCGCCCCTGGGCGCCCCGCCCACCCTCGACGAGCTGCTGCCGCCGATCGTCCCGCACCCCGAACGCGGCCTGACCACGGCGGACGCGCGCACGCACGGCGCGCTCGGCATCCCGGTCGGCGTGATCGACCGCCCCTTCCACCAGCTGCGCGACCTGCTCACGGCCGATCTGTCCGGGGCCGGCGGCCACGTCGGCATCGCCGGCGCCCCGCAGAGCGGCAAGAGCAACCTGCTGCGGACCCTGATCACCGGTCTCGCGCTCACTCACACCCCGCGCGAGGCCCAGTTCTACTGCCTGGACTTCGGCGGCGGCACGCTCTCTGCCCTGCGCGGGCTGCCGCACGTCGGCGGGGTCACCGGCCGGCACGACGCCGAGCGGGTGCTGCGCACCGTCGCCGAGGTGAACGCCGTCATCACCCGCCGGGAGAAGTACTTCGCCGAGCTCGGCATCGACTCGATCGCCTCCTTCCGCCGCCGCAAGGCCGCGGGCGAGCTGCCCGACGACCCGTACGGTGACGTCTTCCTGGTGATCGACGGCTGGAACACCCTGCGCCAGGAGTTCGGCGACCTCGTCCAGCCGCTCACCCTGATATCCCAGCGCGGCATCAACTACGGCGTCCACCTGGTGATCGCCACCACCCGCTGGGGCGAGGTCACCGGTGGCCTGCGCGACCAGCTGCAGACCCGGTTCGAGCTGCGGCTCGGCGACTCCGTCGACTCGGTGATCAACATGCGCGCGGCGGCGAAGGTCCCCAAGGTGCCCGGCCGCGGCCTCACCGACGAGCAGCTGCACTTCCTCACCGCCCTGCCCCGCCTGGACGGGGCCGGCCGCACCGACGACCTCGGCGAGGGCGTCGCCGACCTGGTGGACGCCGTCGCCGCGCACTGGACGGGGCCGCGCGCCCCCGAGGTGCGGATGCTGCCGCTCACCCTCGACGCGGCCGAACTGCCCGCCCCCGAGGGCCGGCTGAGGGTCCCGATCGGCCTGGAGGACACCGAGGTCGCGCCGCTCTGGCACGACTTCGAGGAGAACCCGCACCTGCTGGTGGTCGGCGACAGCGAGTCCGGCAAGACCAACCTGCTCAAGCTCATGATCAACGCCATCACCACCGCCTACACGCCCGCCGAGGCACGGATCATGCTGGTCGACTACCGGCGCGAGCTGTACGACACGGTGCCGGAGGAGTACCGGCTGGGCTACGCCGTCGCGGTCGACAAGCTCCGCGAGATCGTGGACGGCGCGGCGCGCGCCATGAAGAACCGCGTGCCGTCCGCCGAGATCGCGCCCGCGCGGCTGAAGCTGCGCGACTGGTGGGAGGGGCCGGAGCTGTTCATCGTGGTGGACGACTACGACCTGGTCGGCTCCGGCGCGGGCAACCACCCGTTCGCGGCGCTGCTCGACCACCTTGCCCAGGGCACCGAGATCGGCCTGCACCTGGTGGTCGCCCGCGGGGCCAACGGGATCGGCCGGGCCCTCGGCGACCCGCTGCTGCGCAAGCTCCAGGAGGTCAACTCGCCCACCCTGCTGTTCTCCTGCCCGGCCTCGGAGGGCTACTTGTTCGGGAACCTCAAGCCCCGCCAGTTCCCGGCCGGGCGCGGCCTGTA
The DNA here is from genome assembly GCF_045208415.1 of Kitasatospora sp. NBC_01560. Classification (NCBI taxonomy): domain Bacteria; kingdom Bacillati; phylum Actinomycetota; class Actinomycetes; order Kitasatosporales; family Streptomycetaceae; genus Kitasatospora; species Kitasatospora sp. NBC_01560. The sequence continues at coordinate 8,366,357 of NZ_CP109364.1, forward strand.
CATCACCCGCCGGCGCACCGTGCAGGTGCAGAGCGGCCTGCTGGCCGCGCCGGAGGGTGAACCGGCGGGCCCGCCCGCGCCGTAGTCCCGGCAGGCGCGTCCTACCGGCGGCCCGGCCGGCCCGGTCCTCCCCGACCGGGCCGGCCGGGTCCGCTCGTGCCGCCCCGAACCGACCGTCGGCAGGCAGCCGGCCGGCCGCAACCAGCAGAAGGGAGGCCGGCCCATGAACCCGCCGGCATCCGGCACCGCCGAGCGGTCCACGCTCCGCGCGGTGGGCCCGCACCTCGTCATCGCCCCGCCCGGCGCGGAGGCGGCCGGACTGGCGCAGGCCCTGGCCCCCGTGCGCGCCGAGCCCGGCGCCCTGCTGCTGCTCGCCGCCGCGGCCGACGCCGCGCCCGTCCTGCTCGGCTCCCTCGACGAACTCGCCCGGACGGCGGCCGGCCGCGCCGCCGACACCCTGGTGCTGGCCGCCTCCGGCCTCGCCGCGACCGGACCGGACGGCCGGCGCCCCGCCGAACAGCTGGCCCGGCGCACCGGGCTGACGGTCGTCGCCCCCGACGCGGTGGTCTCCGTCGAGGCGGACGGCACGCTCGCGGCCCCGGGCGGCTGCTGGTGGCGCTGCCGCCCCGGCGGCGGGCCGGCCGAGGCGCTCGGCGAACGCTGGCCGGCCGCCGCGACCATCACCCCGCTGTCCGGCGGCGCCTTCTGGGTGACCGCCGCCGCCCCGGCCGCCCGACCGGCCCTGCTCGACCGGGCCGCGGCCCCGGCCGCCGCCCTGCTGCTCGTGCTCGGCGAGCCCGACGGGCGGCTGCCCACCAGCGTCCAACTGGCCAACGCCGCCGCCCTGCTGCTCGACACGGTCGGCGATGCCCGGCCGCTGCTCAGCCTGCCCTGGGCGGCGCCGGTCGACCTGATCGAATGCGCCGCGGTGCTGGCCTCCTCGCTCGGCCGCGAGGTGCGGGCGGCAGTCGGCCTGCCCGTCGCCGACGGCGCCGGCCACCGCACCGTCCACGTGGCCGCCGACGGCACCCCGGGCTGGGAGCCGTACCTCACCGAACTCTCCGCCTGCCCCGTCGGCCGGACGGTGACCGCCGTCGGCCTGCGCACCCGCCCGGGCGCCCCCGAGGGCGACGGGCCGGTGCGTTACCCGGCCTTCCCCGGCTGGGAGCTGGAGCCCGTCGCGGCCGGCCTCTGGCTGCACCCGGAAGGGACGGCGGACCGCGGCCCCCGGCTGCACCGCCCCGACCCCCGGCAGCCCGTGCTGCTCGTCGGCTCCGCCGGCCGCCCGGTGCCCGAGGACGCCTGGGCGCACCTCGGCGGCGTGCTCGCCGGCCTGCCGCCGCTCGCCGGGCCGGCCGGTACGCCGCTCGCCGGGCCGGCCCGGCTGGCGCTCGCGGTGGCCGGGGCTCCGGACGTCGAGTCGGACGCGGTGGGGCGGTTCTGCGCGCGGATTCACGGGCTCGACTGGCTGGGCCGGGCGGTGGGGGCCGGGCCGGTGGCGCCGCCGGCCGCCGGTGCCGCCCCCGGTGCCGCCGGGCCGGTGGCGCCCGCCGGGCCCGCGGGCGTGTCCGCGGCCGGGCCTGCGTTCGTCCCGGGGCCGGTGGCCGGACGGGCGCCCGCGCCGCCGGCCGAGGCCGAGACCGCCGTCCTGCCCCTCGGGCCGGACCGGGCGCAGCCGCCCACCGCCGTCGCCGTTCCGCCGGCCCCGCCCGGGCCGGCTGCCGTGGCCACCACCGCGGGCCCGGCCCCGGAGCCTCCGTCGGAGCCCGCGCCTGCATCGGAGCCCGGGCCCGCTCCGGAGCCCGAGCCGGTCCCTGCCCCTGCCCCCGTGCGGGTCTCGACGCAGGGCACCGGCTCCGGCACGGGCCGCGCGCCACTGCCGGAGGCCGCCCCGGAACCGGAGGCTGCTCCTGAGCCGGCGCCCGCTCCTGCACCGGAGGCTGTCCCCGAGCCGGCGCCCGCCGTCGAGCCGGAGCCCGCCCCGGCGCCCGCCCCGGAGCCCGCCCCCGAGCCGGACCCTGCACCGCTGCCCCCGGCCGCCCCCGTACCCCCCGCCGCCCCCGCGCCGCTGCCGCCGGAGGCCGCGACCGCCACCCCCGCCGACGACCGCGCCGCCCTGATGGCCCTGCTGGGCCCCGCCTACCAGCGGTGGGCGAGCCGCGCCGACGACGCGACCACCCGGCTGCCCGGGCTGCGCTCGCTCGCGGAGGACGAGGCCTCCCGCGCCGAGCTGGTCGCCGTCCTGCTGCACCACACCGACGCGGGGGTGCCGGCCGGCCGGGCCGAGCTCACCGCGGCGGCCCGGGCGGGGGAGCCCGGCCCGACGGCCGCCTACCTGCGGTGCCTGGCCGCCGGCCTGCGCCGGCTGCCCAGCCACTACGGCGGCGTGCTGGCCGCGGCCCCGGCGGGCTGCACCGACCTGTCCGGCTACGCCCCGGGCAGCGTCCTCACCGAGCTCGCCCCCGTCGGCGGGATCGCCGACCCGGGCGCCGACCTCGGCGCGGACGCCGGGATCGAGTTCGCCATCTGGTCCGTCGGCGGCCGCCGCACCTCGGCCTTCGGCGAGCCGGGTGACCAGCCGACCGTGGTCTTCGCGCCGGGGAGCAGCTTCGAAGTGGTGGCCGTCGAGCCGCCGGACGCCGACGAGGGGCGCCCCGCGCGGGTGCTGCTGCACGAGGTCGGCGGCGTGCGCCCGGCCCCGGAGCGGCTGCGCACCTGGCTCGGCCGGCGGGAGGCCGTCGCACCGGCCGAGCGGATCCGGCCGGCCGCCCCCGCCCGGTTCCGGCTCGACCTGGGCGGTGTCGCCGGGCCGGCCGGTGAACCCGCGGCCGCCGGCGGGCCGTCGGAGGAAGGGAAGGCCGGCGAGCGGTGAGGAGTACAGGGATGTCCGAGACGGTGCGGGCGGGCTTCGAGCTCGCGGCGGTGTTCGACCACGTGGATCCGGTGACGGGCCCGGGCTTCGCGCCCGGACACCCCCGGCTCGCGCCGGGAATGGAGCACGCGGCCGTCGCCCGGTACCTGCACGCCGGGGCGCCGGTGCTGCTGACCCCGATGCTGATGGACGACGTGGTGGACCGGGAGCGCCGCGGCGTGGTGCCGATGGGCTACCGCACCGACGGGCAGTGGATCTGGACCGACACCGTGACGTACTACCTGGACGAGTACGGACTGGAGCCCGAGCCCGGTCTGCTGGCGCACGTGCGCGCCCGGCTCGACGCGCCGCCGGCCGCGCCGGGGCCGGAGGTGCTGGAGCGGGCGGTGGCGTTCGTCCTGGCCCCGCCGGAGCCGGCGGACGCCGCGGTGTGGAGCGTCGGGCAGGAGGGCTGAACCTCCACGGCCACGCCGCCCGTACCTCCCCACAGGAGTGTTGTCGAGCCGAGCGCAGGGGATGACGGTGGGCGAGCAGAATCGCGGTGCAGGGGAGCGGGGGACGCCCGGGTTTCAGCTCCCCGCGGTGAACTGGGCCGCGGCGGCCGAGGCCGAGGAGGAGAGCTCCGCGCCGGGCGGGGGCAAGCCGGCCGCGGCACCGGCGGCTCCGGCCGCCACGGGCACCGGCGGCAGCACCGCCGCCGGCAGCAGCAGTACGGCCGGCAGCAGCACGACGGGCGGCACCACCGGCGCGGCCGCCGGCAGCGGCACCCCGCGCGGTGCCACCGCACCGCTGCCCCCGGCCCCCGGCACGGGGGCCGCCGGGGCGACGGCCGCAGCCGCACCGCCGGCCGGCGCCGCCGCGGCGATCGCCGCGGCCGTCCCCGCGAGCCCCGACGCCGCGGGCGAGGCCGAGGCGGCCGGCCCGAAGCCGGGCCGGGTCTCCCGGCCGATGATCGCGGCCGCCGTCGCCGTCGGGCTGGTGCTCGTCGGCGGGTCGGTGGTGGCCACCCAGCTCGGCGGGGACGGGCCCAACCACGGTCCGGCCCGGGCGGACTCCCCGCCCGGCTACGGCCCGGAGAACGGTGACGGCGGCAACGGCTTCGTCCCCGGATTCGACCAGCACGGTGCCCCCACCGGCACCCCGGCCCCGGCCGACGCCACCCCCGGCGTGCCCGCGCCCGCGGGCGAGAACGGCGCGCCCGCCCCCGATGCGGCCGCCCCGTCGGCGCCCGCCCCCGACGCCGCCGCGGCCGGCGGCGCGGGCGGCCCGGCCCCCGGAAAGCCCACGCCCCGCTCCGGCGGCTCCGCGGCCCCCGGCGGCGCCGCGGCACCGCCTCCGGCCGCCGGCGGCGGTGGCGCCGCGAGCGGTGGTGGCAGCGCGACCGGTGGCAGCGCCTCCGGCGGGAGCACCGCGGGCGGGGCCGTCGCGCCGCCGCCCGCCGGGGGAGCGGCCCCGCCGCCCGCCGCGCAGCAGCCGGCCCCGCCGCCCGCCGCCTCCAAGCCCGCGGCCCCGGCCCCCCTGGTCGCGGTGGCCGGCCCGTACTGCAAGGGCAACAGCGGTGCCACGTACGCCCCGATCGGCTGGTTCGACCAGGGCGACTCCGGCTGGAAGACCAACTCCGGCGGCTGGAGCGGCGACGGCTGCAACGGCACGTACGTCTCGGTGCCGATGTCCGGAGACGGCAAGGACGACAACAACTCCGTGGTGTGGACGTTCAACCTCGGCAGCGTCAAGAGCTGCACCCTGTCCGTCTACATCCCGGCCGACAGCGACCCGAAGAAGGTCGGCGGCAAGGCGACGCTCTACACCGTGAAGAGCGGCAGCACGTCCGGCTCCTTCGTCATCGACCAGACCGCCAACCGCGGCCGCTGGGTGAACGAGACGGCGTACGCCTACCAGGGCACGCTCACCGTCACGCTGCACACCCGCGGCGAGGACTGGGCCGGCACCCAGGTCAAGGCCCACCACGCCGCCGCCGCGGTCAAGGCCACCTGCACCTCCTGAGCCGGCCGGCCACCCGGCCGGCCGCACCCACCCATCCCGGTGCGCCGCTTCGGCGGACCCACCACGGTGAACCCACCCCGACGAAGGGAACCCCTGGCCATGTCGCGCCCGGTGCTGACGGTCTGCGCGGAGCAGCGGGAGTCCGGCTCCTACCGCACGATCGGTGAAGCCCTCCAGGCCGCCCGCAGCGGAGCGGTGATCTCGGTGCGCCCCGGCCGCTACGAGGAGAACCTGGTGGTCACCAAGATGGTGACCATCGCGGCCGAGGACGTCCGGGGGAGCGTGCGGATCAGCCCGCGGCGCGGCTCGGTGGTCCAGGTCCTCGCCGAGGCGGTCCAGCTGACCGGCCTGGTGATCCAGGGCCAGGACGACGACCTGCCCGCCGTCGACGTCCCGCAGGGCCAGCTGGCCCTCCAGGACTGCGAGGTGATCGGCAGCTCCTGGACGGCCGTGCTGACCCGCCGGCAGGGCTCGCTGGCGATGCGCGGCTGCCGGGTGACCAACCCGGCCGGCGCCGGACTCGTGGAGACCTCCGACGGCACCAGCGTGGTCGAGGACAGCGTGATCGAGCACCTCGGCACCTCCGCCCTGGTGATCGGCGAACGCGCCAACCCCGTCGTGCGGCGCTGCGTGCTGCGCGACGCCCGCGGCAACGGCATCTGCGCCAACGGCGAGGCCCGCGGCGTGATCGAGGACTGCGAGATCTCCGCCACCGACAAACCCGCCGTGGCGCTGGAGGAGCAGAGCACCACCCGGCTGGTGCGGACGGAGGTCCGGGACGCCGCGCAGGGCGTCTTCCTCGGCTCCACCGCCCGGGTGGTGCTGGAGGAGTGCACCGTCACGGCCGTGCGCGGCCACGGCTTCGTCCTCGCCAACGGCACCGATCCGCTGCTGCGCCGCTGCCGGGCCGTCCGCACCCAGGGCCACGGCCTGCACGTCTCCGACCGCTCCCGCGGCACCTTCGAGGACTGCGAGGTGACCGCCGCCGCCCAGGCCGGCATCCACGTCGGGGAGTCCTCCGGCCCCACCCTGGTGCGGGCCGTGGTGCGCGACGGCGAGGCCGACGGCGTCGAGCTGACCGGCGAGAGCGTGGCCGAGTTCGACCGCCTGGAGGTGCGCGACACCGCCGGCAACGGCGTCGTCGTCCGGGACGGCGCCAACCCGCTGCTGCGCCGGATCATCGTCTCCGGCGCCGCCGGGCACGGCGTCGAGGTGCTGCGGGACGGGCGCGGCCGCCTGGAGGAGGCGACGGTGCTCGACGCGGGCAAGTCCGGCGTCCGGATCGCCGACGGCGCCAACACCTACCTCGGCGGCGGTTCCGTGCGGGGGAGCCGGGCGAGCGGGATCTCGATCGGTCCGGACGGCATCGCCACCCTGCGCGAGGTCGAGACGGCCGACAACGCGTACGACGGCGTGAGCGTCGAGCACGGCGGCGAGCTGACCGCGACCAGGTCACGGCTGCGCGCCAACCGCCGGCACGGGCTCCACCTGCTGCCCGGCTCCCGGGCCACCCTGACCGGGTGCCGGCTGACCGGCAACACGGTGGACGGCATCCGCTCGGAGTCCGCCGAGCCCGTCCGGCTCACCGACTGCGTGGTCGCCGAGAACGAGGGCGCCGGCCTGCGCCAGAGCGAGCCGAGCGAGCGGCTCTCGGTCGAGAACCTGGACAGCCGCGACAACCGCACCGCCGACGCCCACGGCAGCGCCACCGCCGAGGCGGGCGGGACGGGCCCGGACGGCGCCGCGGAGGGGGCGGAGGACGGCGACGGGGGCGCGGCCGCGGCCCGCCCGGACGCCGGCCCGCAGGGCCCGCAGGCCGTGCTGAAGACCCTGGTCGGCCTGGAGGGCGTCAAGGACCAGGTCGCCACCCTGGTCAACCTGAACAAGCTGGCCCGGCGCCGCGAACAGGCCGGGCTGCCGGCCCTGCCGATGAGCCGCCACCTCGTCTTCGCCGGCCCGCCCGGCACCGGCAAGACCACCGTGGCCCGGCTCTACGGCGCCATCCTGGCGGAGCTCGGCGTACTGCGCAGCGGTCACCTGGTCGAGGTGGCCCGGGCCGACCTGGTCGCCTCGATCATCGGCGGCACGGCGCTGAAGACCACCGAGGTGGTCAAGGAGGCCCTCGGCGGGGTGCTCTTCATCGACGAGGCGTACACCCTGTCGGCCGGCTCCGGCGGGACGGGCCCCGACTTCGGCCGCGAGGCGATCGACACCCTGGTCAAACTGATGGAGGACCACCGCGACGACCTGGTGGTGATCGTGGCCGGCTACGAGGCCGAGATCCGGGCCTTCCTGGCCTCCAACCCGGGCCTCGCCTCCCGGTTCAGCCGGACGGTCGAGTTCGCCAACTACAGCGTCGACGAACTCACCACCATCGTCGAACGCGCGGCGTCCGGCCACGGTTACGAGCTCGCCGACGGTACCCGCGAGGCCCTCGCCGAGCACTTCGAACGGATGCCCAGGGGCGCCGACTTCGGCAACGGCCGGGCGGCCCGCAAGGTCTTCGAGGAGATGGTCGACCGGCAGGCCTCCCGGCTCGCCGAACTGGAGACGATCAACAACGCCGACCTGGCCCTGCTGGTGCCGTCCGACGTCGACGAGCACGCCGCCGCGGCGGCCGCCCGCGCCACCTCGGGCGTCGAGGAGCCCGACGAGCCCGGCCTGCTCGACCGGCTGCGCGCCATGGTCGGTCTCGGCGCGGCCAAGCAGCAGGTCGAGGACCTCGTCAACCTCACCCTTCAGACCCGCCGCCGGGTCGAGGCCGGGCTGCCGGCCGCCGTCATCAGCCACCACCTGGTCTTCTCCGGGCCGCCCGGCACCGGCAAGACGACGGTGGCCCGGCTCTACGGCGAGCTGCTGGCCGAGCTGGGCGTGCTGCCGGGCGGCCAGCTCGTCGAGACCGCCCGGGCCGACCTGGTCGGCCGGTACATCGGCCACACCGCCCAGCTGACCCGGGACGCCTTCGAACGCGCCCGCGGCGGTGTGCTCTTCATCGACGAGGCGTACACCCTGACGCCGCGCCACGGCAGCGGCGGGGACTTCGGCCAGGAGGCCGTGGACACCCTGATGAAGCTGATGGAGGACCACCGCGACGAGGTCGTGGTGATCGTGGCCGGCTACCAGGAGGAGATGCAGGGCTTCCTCGCCTCCAACCCCGGGCTGGCGTCGCGCTTCTCCCGGGAGGTCACCTTCGAGCACTACAGCGACGAGGAACTGATCACCATCGTCCGGGTCCAGGCCGAGGCCGGCGGCTACCGCTGCACCCCGGAGACGCTGGCGGCGCTCGCCACCCGGTTCGCGTCCGTCCCGCGCGACCGGAGCTTCGGGAACGGGCGCTTCGCCCGGCAGGTCCTGGAGGCGATGATCACCCGTCAGGCCGGCCGGCTGGCCCGCCTGGACGTGGCCGACCTGGCCGAGCTGAGCCTGCTGCTGCCGCAGGACATCCCGGTCGAGCGGATCGGGACGCCGGTATGAGGCCGGCGGTCGCCGCGCCGTGGCTGGCCGGGGTGCTGGCCGGCGCCCTGCTGCTGCCCGCCGGGGCGGCAGCAGCCGCCGGTGCGGCGGGGAGCACCGGTGCGGCCGGTGCCGCGGCCGGTGCGCCGAAGTCGGGCCCGACGGCGGGGGCGGGTGTCGCCGGCCCGTCGGCCGCGTCCGGGACGCCCGGCGCGTCCGGGACGCCGGGTGCGGCGGCGGAGGACGTCCTGCCGGGCGTCAGCCAGCTCCGCCGCGACCAGCTCGGGAAGCCCGTGGGCTGCCTGCCCGCCTCCGCCAAGGGCACCCGGCTCACGCCCTGGCCGCAGACCTTCCTGCGGCCCGACCGGGTCTGGCCGCTGAGCCAGGGCGACGGCGTCACCGTCGCGGTGCTCGGCTCCGGGGTCACCGACGGCTCCGGCCTGCTGGCCGGCCGGCTCAGCCACGCGGCCAGGCTGCCGGGCGCCGGCGACCCCGCCGTCGACTGCGTCGGCCACGGCACCTTCCTGACCGGGCTGATCGCCGCCGACCGGCGCGACGGCACCGGCTTCGCCGGCCTGGCCCCGCACGCCCGGATCCTCGCCGTCGGCGTCACCGACGCCGCCGGGGCCGGCACCGCCGACCTCCTCGCGCAGGGCATCAACGCCGCGGTCGACGCCGGCGCGCGGGTGATCGACGTGGGGGTGACGGTGCCCGCCGGCAGCGAGGCGCTGGCCGCCGCCGTGCGCAAGGCCCGCAGCCGGGGCGCGCTCGTCCTCGCGCCGGCCGCCGCCGACCAGGCCCAGGGGGGAGTGCTCGACCAGGCCGAACCGGCGCCGGTCTACCCGGCCGCGTACCCCGAGGTGCTGGCGGTCCGTGACCTCGGCCCTGCCGGCGTCCCGGCGGAGGGCGGCCCGGCCGTCGGCGGCCGGGTCGACCTCGCGGCCCCCGGCGACGCCGTGATGAGCACCGGCCCGGCCGCGGGCGGGTACTACACCGCCTCCGGGCCCAGCTACGCGACGGCGCTGGTGGCGGGCGCGGCCGCCCTGGTGCTCGGCTACCGGCCCGACCTGACCGTGGAGCAGCTGACCGCCCGGCTGGAGGCCACCGCCTACCGCCTGGGCACCACCGTGCCCGACCCGCAGTTCGGCCACGGCACCGTCGACCTGGTCGCCGCCGTGACGACGCTCCTCGGCGGCGAGCAGCCGCCGCCCGCCACCCCGTCCACCCTGGCCATGCCCGCGGCCGCTCCCGCCTCGACCGCCCCGCGCCGGGCCGTCACCGTGGCCGTGAGCACCCTGGGGGTGATCGCCCTGGTGGCGCTCGCCGCGGCCGTCGCCCCGCGCGGCCGGGCCCGTGGCTGGAAGCCGGCGTCGGGGGCCGGCACCCCGGAGGCGGCGGCCCCGCCGACGCCCTGAAGCCCCGCCGACGCCCTGAGCGGGCCGGAGCCGAGGCCCGGGCCCGGGCCCGGGCCCGGGCCCCGGCTCCGGGTCAGGGACCGGGTCAGGGGCCGGGGTGCGGGGCGGGCAGGCCGTCACCGATCAGCGCGGTGAGTTCGAGCAGGGCCGACCGGGACCACGGGTCGGCCGGGGCGGACCGGCGGTCGGCGGGCAGCACGACGACGCCGCGGCAGCGGGCGCCGAAGTGCTCCGCCAGGTCACGGGCCGCCACCGGGCGGTCGGAGCCCGAGGCCGCGGGCGGGGCGGGGACGAAGACGACGATGCTGTCGGCCGGGCCGCCGGGACCTCGCGCCGTCAGCCGTTCCAGCTGGGCGGACGCGGCCCGGGCGCCGGCCGCCGAGGCACCCGCGCAGATCACCAGCCGGTCGGCGAGTCCGGCGGCGGCCTGCTGCACGTCGTCCGGTGCCGCGGAGGCGTCGCTGAGGATCAGCGGGTAGTCGCCGCTCAGGGTGCCCAGGGCCTGCCGGTAGCGGGCGGCGTCGAGGGCCGGCGGCGGCAGGTCCGGACGCAGGGTCAGCACCTCCAGCGTGCCGGCCGGGCGCTCGGCCGGGGCCGGCAGGGGCGCCGCCGCGAAGAGCTCGCCCAGCGCCCACCGGCCCGCCCAGCGCTCCGCGTGCGGGTGCGGGTGCGCCTGTGGGTGCGAGTGCGGGAGGGCGGTGCCGGGGCCGCCGGGGTACGGGGCGGCGAGGTCGAGGACGACCACCCGGTCCGGCCGGTACCGGGCGAGCTGGGCGCCGAGCGCCACGGCGATGCCGGCCTGCCGGGCGTCGGCGGGCGGGCCCAGCAGGGCGATCCGGTGGCAGCCGAGCAGCGGGGTGCGGGTCCGTTCGACCAGCTGCCGCCGGCGGGCCTCGGTGCCGCCGGCGAACGGCAGCCGCAGGGCCCTGCCACGCTGCGGCCCGGGGCCGGGCCCGGCGGGGGCCGGGGTGGCCGGGGCCGGGGTGGCGGTCGGTCCGGCAGGCGCGGCCACTGCGGTCGGTCCGGCCGGGACGGGGCCCGGTGCGGGGGCGGCGGCCGCCGGGGGCACCGCGGGCAGCTCGCCCGCACCCTCCGGGGCGGTCAGTTCGGGCAGCGTCGTCCGGGTGAACAGCGACCGCTCGGCGGGCGGGATCAGCTGCGTGCCGAGGGCGTCGAGCGAGGTCCGGGCCGCCAGCGGCACGGGATCGGGCCAGCTGGCCGGGGTGTAGTCGGGGCGGTCGCCCGGGCCGATCGGGGCCGCCGTGCCGCCCGGGGCGCCGTGGTCGAGGGGCATCCCGTGTCCTCCGGGTTCGTGGTCCGCGTACCGGCCCGTTCGGCCGGGCCGTCCGAGCGGCCCGTACAGCCAGGAGTACGGCAACGCCGCGCCCGCGGGTTCATCCGGCCGCTCGCCGGTACCGCCGGTACCGCCGTCAGGCGGATCCGCGGGCGGTTCTGTGGGCGGTTCTGCCGGCGGCCGGCCCGGTGGGGTGAACCGCCCCCGGCGGAGGGCCCGTTGAGATGAACAGAGCGCGTACGGCGCTCGCTGATCAGTTGGAGGACCCATGCGTACCACCCTGTCGCGCGGCGCCCGGGCGGCCGGCCTGCTGCTGGCCGCCGGTCTGGTCGGGCTCACGGGCGGCACCGCCGCCCACGCCGCCGACACCGGTACGGCCACCCACGGCGGCGGTTCGGGCGGTGGCACGGGTGGTGCCGGGGACACGGGTTCCGCCACCCACGGCGGCGGTTCGGGCGGTGGCACGGGCGGTGCCGGGGACACGGGTTCCGCCACCCACGGCGGCAGGATCCCGGCCGGGAACTTCGTCCTCTGCTCGAACGGCACCTACGCGTCCTACGCGGTGTTCCCGCAGCGGAACATGGCGACGGTGATCGTCCCGCCCGGCAGCTGCGTCGGCCTGTCGCTGAGCGGCCGGAGCAGCGAGACGGTGGTGCTCTACGGCTACAAGCCGAACGGCAGCACGTTCAAGATCGCGACCGACACCTTCGACGACCGCGACGGCGAGCGGATCCGGACGCTCAACACCCCGGACAACGACGACTGGACGACGTTCTAGCCGGAGTCCGGCCGGTCGGCCGGCCGGGCCGTGGGGGGCCGGCCGGCCGACCGTCGCCCGACAGATCGTCGGAAAAGTACCTGCTCAACCCGCCGGCCACTGGGTACCGTCTCTTCGGTGGTGTCCCGGCCGGAGGTGGGCACCGGGGAGGAGAAGCGCGTGAGTCCCGTGGCGGGACAGGGGGAGGAACAGAGGATGGCACCGGACGGACCGAGACCGCGTGACCTGATCGCGGCGCTGGTGGCCGAGGGGGCGGAGGCCCTGCCCGGCCCGCCGGCCCTGGCCGTGCCCGGGGCGCCGGCGGCCGAGGTGATCGCCGCGGCCCGGCGGCTCGCCCTGGGCGGGCCGCCGAACGGGCGGGCCCGCGCCGTGCAGCGGCAGGTGCCCGTGCCGGCCCCGTTGCCGGAGCTGCGGCGGCTGGCGGCGGCGCTGTTCGTCGACGAGCACCCGTCGGCCCCGGCCTGGTCGGCGACGGACCGGGACCGGCTCGCCGACTGGGTCGCGGTCCTGATCGAGCGGCGCGGTGAGGACGGGATCCAGGAGCTGATCGGCGTGCTCGACGGGAGCTGAGCCGGGGCAGCCCGGACCGGGCGGGTACGGGGGCGGACCGGAGGGGTGCCGGGCGCGCGTTGGCGGATTGTTGGCGGACTCTTGGCGGCCCCCGGCAGCCTGGTGTTCGCGGCCACCGGGGGGAATCCGGTCGGTCTGCGCCCTGACCCCTGCCCGACCTGAGAGGTAGCGCTTGTCCACGCCGCCCGCCACCCCGCGCCAGTCCGCCACCACGCACCAGCCCGTCGCCGTGCGTCGGCCCGCCGTCCCCCGTCAGTCCACCGGCCCGCGCCGGTCGGCGGCCCCGCAGCCCGCGGAGCCGTCGCCCGCCGGGCCGCAGGCCGCCGCCCCGCAGTCCGCCGGGCCGTCCGCCGCGGAGCCGTCCGCCGCCGGGCCGTCCGTCGTGGCCGCGCCGGCCAAGGCCGCCCGCCCCACCCTCGACCCGGAGACGCTCGCCGAGATCCACCGCCTGCACGGCGGTTACCTGATCCGCGCGCTGCTCCGGGCGACGGGCGGTGACCGCGGCAAGGCCGAGGACATCCTCCAGGAGACCCTGCTGCGCGCCTGGCAGCACCCGGAGGCCCTGGCGGCCGGGCCCGAGCAGAGCCGGCCGTGGCTCTTCACGGTCGCCCGGCGGATCGCCATCGACCACTACCGGATGGCCGCCGCCCGCGCCCGGGAGGTGCTCGGCGAGGAGTCGGAGGACCGCCCCCTCGCCGACGACCCGTACGAGCGGGTGGTGGTGGCGGAGGACGTCGACCGGGCGCTCCGGCGGCTCCAGGACCACCACCGCGAGGTGCTGGTCGAGTTGCACCTGAACGACCGGTCGGTGGCGGACACCGCGGCCCGGCTCGGGGTGCCGCCCGGCACGGTGAAGTCCCGCAACTTCTACGCGATCCGCGCGCTGCGCCCGGTCCTCGCGGCGGAGCAGGGCTACGCGCCGAGGGAGGAGTGCGCCGCCCCGGCGGTGCCCGGGCGCAAGGGCGCGGGGGCCCGGCGGGCGGCGGCCCGCCCGGCGTGAGCCCGCCCGGCAGGCCGGGCCGTCCAGGCGGTCCGGGCCGTCCGGACGGTCCGGGTGGTCCGGGTGGTCCGGGCGCTCAGAACGCCGGGGGCGGTCGCGAGTTCAGCGACTCCTCGACGGCGGCGGCCATCGTGCTGGCCGAGCCGGACTCCAGCGTGTGCGACTGGAACCGGCCGAGGGCGGCGCGGAGCCGGCCGACGGCCTCCGGCTCACGGCCCCGGGCCAGCAGGAACGCGGCGTAGGACTGTTCGGCGATGGCCTGCAGGTGCAGCTGGCCGGCCTCCTCGCAGGCGGCCAGCAGCCGGTGCCAGGCCAGCTCGCCGGCCTCCTTCGGGCCGATCGACTGGACGACGTGCGCCTCGGTCAGCATCGACCAGAGGTGGATCGTCGCGGCCGGATGGCCCGGCAGCAGGCTCCTGGCCTCGCGGGCCTGGGCGAGCGCGCCCTCCGGGTTGCCGGCCAGCAGGGTCACCGCGGCGCCGTAGCCGAGGGCGTAGGAGAGCTGCCGGGGGTCGCCGCTCCGCCGCGCCAGCACGGTCGCCGCGGCGGCCGGGTGGACGGCCTCGGCCTGGTCCCCCCGCAGGGCGGTGGCCAGGGCGAGTACGGCGAGCGCCCGGACGTGCGCGTAGCCGTCCTCGGGGGAGGAGCCGGCCACGGCCCTGCGCGCGGCCTCGGCCGCCTCCTGACGGCGTTCGAGGCCGAGCAGGGCGTTCGCCCGGGCGCCGAGCAGCAGAGCGAGTCCGGCCCGGTCGCCGCACGCCGCGGCGGCCGGTTCGGCGGCGTCCAGGCAGCTCAGCCAGTCGGTGAACCGGCTGGAGCCGTAGTAGAGCGCACTGGCGCACATCGCCAGCCGCCAGGCCCGCCGGGGGTCGGTGCCGGCGGCGGCGGTGACCAGCGCGCGGATCACCGGTTCCGCCGTCCGGAACCAGTCGAGCGCGCCGCGGACGCCGGCCGCCGGCGGCTGGACGGCGGCCGGGCGCGGGTGTTCGCCGTAGCCCTCCTGGGCCGGCTCCAGCTGCTCGCTGCAGTGCCGGGTGGCCTCCAGGTAGTAGCCCACCAGCCGTTCCGTGCCGAGCCGCCGGACCCCTTCGGGGTGTTCGGCGAGCAGTTGCGCGCCGAACAGCCGGACCAGGTCGGGGCGGCCGTAACGCCCGGGGCCGGTCTCGGTGAGCACGTGGTGGGCGGCCAGCTCGCCGAGCGCCTCGCGGGCGGCGGCCGGGTCGCTGCCGAGCAGTGCCGCGCTCGCCGGGACGTCCACCTCCAGGCCGGGGTGGGTGGCCAGCAGGGTGAACAACAGGGTTGCGTCCAGCGAGAGATGACGGTACGTCAGCTCCAGTGCGTCGGAGATGCCGGCCAGGCCGTCGGCCTCCAGGGCCGCCAGCCGGCCCGGCTCGTCGGCGAGGTCGGCGACCAGCTCGGCGACGGCCCAGTCCGGGCGGGCGGCCAGCCGTGCCGCCGCGATCCGCAGCGCCAGCGGCAGCCGGTCGCAGAGCTCCACCACCTCGGCGGCGGCGGCCGGTTCGGCCCGGATCCGGTCGGGCGTCAGTGCGCGCTCCAGCAGGCGCAGCGCGTCGGGCCCGTCCAGCGCACCCAGGCGCAGCAGGGCGGCGCCCTCGGTGACGAGCAGGTCCTCCAGCGATCCGCGGCTGGTCACCACGGTGGCGCAGTCCGCGCCGCCCGGCAGCAGGTCGGTGAGCTGGCCGGCGTCGAGCGCGTTGTCCAGCACGACCAGCAGGCGCCGGCCGTGCGTCCGCTCCCGGTAGAGGGCGGCCCGGCCGGCCCGGTCCGCGGGCAGCCCGGACGCGGGCACGCCGAGCGCGAGCAGGAAGCCGGCCAGCAGGTCGGCCGGGTCGGCCGGCCCCGCCGGGTCGAAGCCGCGCAGGTCGGCGAAGAGCCGGCCGTCGGGGAAGGCACCGGCCGCGCGGTGCGCCCAGGCGGTGACGGTGGCGGTCTTCCCGACCCCGGCGGCGCCGACCACGAGCACCGGCCCGTCCTCGCCGCGGTCCGGGCCGAGGGCCTCGTCCAGCCACCGCAGCTCGGCCTCGCGGCCGACGAAGTCCACCGGCCGGCGGGGGAGTTGGTCGGGTGCCGGGCGGGCCGGCGGGGCGGGCCGGAGCGGTACCGGCGCGGCGGGCGGCGGCTGGGCCGGGCCGGGGCGGACCAAGGCCGGGCGGGTGGCCCGGTCGTCGGCCAGCACCTCCGTCAGGGCGGCCTGGAGTACCGGGCCGGGCGGGATGCCGAGTTCGCGGTCGAGCAGCGCGCGGGTGCGGTGGTAGGCGGTCAGCGCGTCGGCCGGCCGCCCGGCCTGGTGCAGGCAGCGCACCAGCAGGGCGACCAGCTCCTCGCGCAGCCCGTCGGCGCGGACGGCCTGTTCCAGGACGGGGACGGCCGAGGCGCCGGTGCCCGCGTGCAGGCGCAGCCCGGCCCAGGCGATCAGGGCGCGGGTGCGGGCCTGGTCGAGCTGGTCGACCAGGGCGCGGCGGGGTGCGGTGTCCGGCAGGTCGGCCAGCGCGTTGCCGTGCCACAGCCGCAGGGCCTGCTCCAGCAGCCCGAGCGGTGTGCCGCCCTGGTCGGGGCCGTGGCCGGCCGGCCCGGCCACGGCGGCCTCGGCCCGCTCGGCGGCCCGGGCGGTCAGCGCCTCGAAGTGCAGGGCGTCGACCTCGTCCGCCGGGCCGGTGAGCAGGTAGCCGGGCGCGCGGGTGTGCAGCACGAACGGGCTCCCGGCGAGCGCCCGGCGCAGCACCGCGACGTGGCCCTGGAGCGCCGGCCGGGCGCTGGCCGGCGGCCGGTCGCCCCAGAGCAGCGCGCAGAAGTCGTCGACCGGGACGACCCGGCCGAGCTGCAGGGCCAGGCCGGCCAGCACCGCCCGCCGTTGTGCCCCCGGCAGCGGCACGAAGCCGCCCGCTCCGGCCCGCAGCTCCACCGGACCGAGGAGCCGAATCCGCACCCGTACCCCACCCTCCGTATCGAATCGATCACGCCGGGCCGCTCCCGGGGGGTGCAGTGTAGTGCCCGCCGGTGTCCCCCGAGGGACGGGCGGGGGGCGGGCGGGGGGACGGCGGGCGCGGGCGGCCGGCCGCCGGGCCCCGGAGCGGCCGCCGGCGGTTGCCGGGCCCGGTGGACGACCGGGCGGGCAACCCCGGCGGCCGGGCCGGGGCCGGGCCGGGCCTATCCTCGGACGAATCGGGCGGCCGCGGACGGCTCGTCGGACACAGCACGGACGGACCGGCCGGGCACCCCCGTTGCGACGGGCGCCGGACCGGCCCGGACAGCACCCGGCGGACCGGCCGCCCGGTGCGGGAGGGAGAAACGGCCGCATGCGGATCGACCTGCTCGGGCCGGTGGCCGTCCGGCGGGACGACGGCACGGCCGTCACCCCCTCGGCCCCCAAGCGCCGCGCGCTGCTCAGCGTGCTCGCCGTCCGGTTCGACCGGCTGGTGGCCCCCGACGAGCTGATCGAGCTGGTCTGGGACGGCTGCGCGCCGCCCACCGCCCGCGCCGCGCTCCAGGGCCATGTCGCCGGGCTGCGGCGGGTCCTGGACGACGGTTCGCTGACGCTGGCCACCCGCGGCGCCGGCTACGTCCTGACCGGGGACCCCGACCGGGTGGATGTGTTCCGCTTCCAGGTGCTCTGCGACCGGGCCGGGGTGCAGCTGCCCGGCCGGGCGGACGACGCGGAGCCCGGGGGGTCGCCCGACGATCCCGCCCTCCCGCTGCTGCGCGCCGCCCTCGACCTGTGGCGCGGCCCCGCCCTGGCCGACTGCGGATCGGCCCTGCTGCGCGAACGGACCGCCCCGCACCTCGCGGACCTGCGGCTGCGTGTGCTGGACCGGCTGGCCGACGGCCTCTGCCGGGCCGGCCGGGGCGGCGAACTGGTCGCCGAACTCAGCGAGGCGGCGGCGGCCCGGCCGGGGCTGGCCGTCCGGCTGGCCGGCTGCCTCGACCAGGCCGGCCGCCCGGCGGAGGCGGCGCAGTGGCGCGAACGCGCGACGCTCCGGCCGGCGGACGCGCCGGGGCCCGGGGCCGGCGCGGGCGGCGAGCGCTCCGGCCTCCGGCCGGCCACCGGCCCGTCCGGTCCGGGGCCCGGGGCCGGCGCGGGCGCGGCGGCCGGTGCGGTCCGGCCCCGCACCGGCCTGCCGTCCGTCGAACCGCCGCCCGCCGACCGGCGGTTCGTCGGCCGCGCGGCCGAACTCGCCCGGCTGGACGCGGCGCTCGCCCCCGCCGCCGAGGGCCGCCCGATCCTGGTCACCGGCCCGGCGGGGGTGGGCAAGACCGGGCTGGTGCAGGCCTGGGCGCAGCGGGCCGCCGACCGGTTCCCCGACGGCCGGCTCCACGTCGACCTGCGCGGTTTCGCGGAGGACGGCCCGCGCGATCCGGCGGAGGTGCTCGGCGGCCTGCTCACCGCCCTCGGGGTGGCCGGGGAGGAACTGCCCGACACGCTGGACGAACGCGCCCGGCGCTTCCGGGAGCTGCTGACGGGCCGGCGGGTCCTGCTCGTGCTGGACGACGCGCGCTCGTACGAGCAGCTCGCCCCGCTGCTGCCCGACCCGCCGCCCGCGCCGGGCCCGGACCGGGCATCCGCCGCACCCGGCGGCCCCGCCGGGCCCGTCACCGTGGTGACCAGCCGCAGCCGGCTGCGCCGGTTGCTGGCCCGCGAGGGCGGCATCCCGCTCCCGCTGGACGTGCTGAGCCGCGACGAGGCCCGGGAGCTGCTCGTCCGGACCCTCGGCGCCGACCGGGTGGCCGTCGACCCGCCGGCCGCCGCCGCGCTCGCCGAGTGCTGCGACCACCTGCCGCTGGCCCTGCGCCTCGCCTCCGCCCGGCTGGCCGCCCGGCCCGGCTGGACGCCGGCCGACCTCGTCGCCGAGCTCTCCGACGAGCAGGCCGGGCACGCCGCCCTCGCCGGCGCCGGCGGCCCGCTCGGCATCACGGCCGCCCTCGACCTGACGTACCGCACGCTGCCGCCCGCCGCCGCCCGGCTGTTCACCCTGCTCGGCCTGCACCCCGACGGCGAGATCGGCGCCGGGACGGCCGCCACGCTCGCGGACCTGCCGCCGGCCACCGCCCGGACGCTGCTGGCCGGGCTGGACGCCGTCCACCTGCTGGAGGAGCGCGCCCCCGGCCGCTACACCCGGCGTGGGCTGGTCCGCCGGTTCGGCGCCCGGCTGGCCGCCGACCTCGACTGCGACGACCGGCTCGCCGCGCTGGACCGGCTGATCGGCCACTACCTGGCCGCGACCGCCGCCTGCACGGAGGGCGGGCCGGCCGGTGACGGCTCCTTCGGCGACGGCGCCTCCCACGACGGCTCCGCCGGCGGGCCGGGCACCGGCACCCCGCGGCCCCGCCCGCTCGCCCCGGCGGAGGCCGGGGCCTGGTTCCGGCGCGAGGAGAATACGGTGCGCGCGGTGGTGCTCGGCGCCGAGCAGCACGGCCGCCCCGCCGCGGCCTGGCAGCTCGCCCACTGGGCGGGCCGACTCTACGAACGCACCGACTCCGACCGCACGCACTGGCGGACCACCGTCGAGGCCGGGTTGCGCGCCGCCCACGCCTGCGTCGACCAGGTGGCCGTCGCCCGGCTCTCCACCGATCTGGCCGTCCTGCTGGTCGACCGCCGGGTGTTCCGCAGCGCCACCGAGTACCTGGAACGGGCCGTCACCGCCGCCGACCGGGCCGCGGACGAGGTGCTGCGGCACCGCTGCCGGGCCAGGGTGGCCGCGGCGCTGGTCCGGGCCGGCCGCTACGAGCAGGCCGTGCCGCTGCTGAACGCCCTGGTGGCCGAGGCCCGGCCACCGGCCGCCGGCCACCTGCGGGCCGGCGCGCTGGCCGAACTCGCCGACGCCCTGGTGCTCGCGGGCGCGCCCGGCCAGGCCCTGGAGCGCGCCGACGAGGCGTTGCGGGCCTGCGCCGACCGCCCGGGCGGCGCCGACGCCGTCCGCGCGACCCAGAGCCGGGCCCGCGCGCTGGACGCGCTGGGCGCCGGCGAGGCCGCCGAGGCCACCGCCCGGCTGGCCGTGGCGCTGGCCCGCGCGGTCGGCGACGCGCGCCTCGAACGCAGCTCGCACGAGCTGCTCGCCGACCTCCTGCACGCGGTCGGCCGGACGGCCGAGGCCCAGGCCGTCCGGCGGGAGGCCGCCGAGCGCGGCGGCGCGGCGGCCTGAGCCGGGCGGCGGCGCACCCGTACCGGGCCGGGCCGGGCGTCCGCCCCGCATCCGCCCGGGCCGGCGGCCCCGTCGGCGGCCCCTCCGATCGGCCCCCTCCGATCGGCCCCCTCCGATCGGCGGAGTCGGTCCGTGCAAGGCTGCCGACCAGGCAGAACTACCGGCAGAACTACCGCCCGCCCGCCGCCGCCCCGACCACCGGCCGGGCCGTCCGGAACCGGCCCGAAAGTGCCCTCTGAGCTGCACGGATGGTGGAGAACCGGTGCGGACCGGGCATACTTCTGCCTGGCATGGCCGTTGGGGGCATGACATGAGGCAGAAGTACCGGCAGTAGCAGGGGTGGGGCATGGCTGAGGCGGACGGCGTGGGCGCGGACACCGGTGACTCCGGCGAACACGGTGAGTTCTCCGGCCTGCTGGCCCGCTACCGGGTCCGGGCCGGCCTGACCCAGGAGGAGCTCGCCGCCGCGGCCGGCATCAGCCTGCGGGCCGTCGGGGACATGGAGCGCGGCCGGACCCGCGGACCGCAGCGGCGTACCGTCCGGGCCCTGGCCGAGGCCCTGCGGCTGGACGCGGACGGTGCCGACGTACTCGAACGAGCCGCCCGCACCGGCCGCCCGCGCGGCAGCCGGGTCGGCGCGGCACCCCTGGCACCCCCAGCAGTCCAGGATCCTCAGGCGCCCCGGACGGCGCTCCCGACGGCCGCATCTCCCGCGGAGCCCGGCGCACCGGGCAGGCCCGCCGCGCCCGCCCCCGCGCCTGCCGAGCCCGCCGCGGCGCCCGCCGGCTACGCGCTCGCCCTGCCCCGCGACATCGCCGACTTCACCGCCCGCGAGGACGCCCTCGGCCTCATCGGGGCGCTGGCCCAGGACGGCGACCCGGCCCACCCCAGGGTGGCGCTGATCAGCGGCCAGCCGGGCCTCGGCAAGACCGCCTTCGCCCTGCACACCGCCCACGCGCTGGCCCACCTCTTCCCGGACGGGCAGCTTTCGCTGGACCTCCGGGGCATGGCTGCCGAACCCCTTTCGGCCCGCGAGGCGCTCGGCCAGGTCCTGCGCGCCCTCGGCGTCGCCGACGGCGCCGTCCCGGCCGGCACCGAGGAACGGGCCGGCCTCTACCGGGCCCTGGTCCGCGACCGGCGGCTCGTCCTGGTGCTCGACAACGCGGCCGACGAGAGCCAGGTCCGGCCGCTGCTGCCCGGCTCCGGGCCGACCCTCACCCTCGTCACCAGCCGGCACACCCTGCCCGGCCTGGAGTCCGTCCACCGCCTGCGGCTCGACGCCCTCACCCCCACCGAGTCCGCCGTCCTGCTCGGCCGCATCGCCGGCCCGGACCGGATCGCCGCCGAACCCGAC
This sequence comes from Kitasatospora sp. NBC_01560, assembly GCF_045208415.1. NCBI lineage: Bacteria > Bacillati > Actinomycetota > Actinomycetes > Kitasatosporales > Streptomycetaceae > Kitasatospora > Kitasatospora sp. NBC_01560. Next base: position 8,387,255 of record NZ_CP109364.1, read on the forward strand.
GCCACCGCCGAACTCGCCCGGCTCTGCGGGTACCTGCCGCTCGCGCTGCGGATCGCCGGCCAGCGCCTGGTCGCCCGCCCGCAACAGACCGTCGGTCACCTGCTGCGCCAACTCGGCGCCGAGGAGCACCGGTTGGACGTGCTGGAGACGGGCGACCTCGCGGTCCGCCCCGCCTTTGCGCTCTCCTACCGCCGGCTGCCCGTGGAGACCCGGCTCGTCCTGCGCCGCTGCGCGCTGACCGCCGGGTACGACGTCACCGCCGCCGTGGTCGCCGCCTACGCGGGCCTGTCCGCACCCCGCACCGAACGCCACCTGGAACAGCTCACCGACGCCGGCCTGGTCCAGCTCTCCGTCCCGGAGCGCTACCGCCTGCACGACCTCGTCCGGCTCTACGCCGGCGAGCGGCTGGGCGAGGAGGAGAACCCGGCCGAGCTCGAAGCCGCCCGCGCCCTCGCGGACACCTGGCTGCTGCGCCGCGCCGCCGCCGCGGGCCGGCGCTTCAACCCGGACCCGGCCGAGGGCGAGGGCGGGGCCGGCACCGACCCGGATCCGGCCACCGCCCCCGAGACCCTCGCCGAGGCCGCCCGCTGGCTGGAGGAGGAGGCCCCGGAGTGGCTCGCCGCCCTGCGCCGGGCCGCCGCGGCCGGCCGCCACCACGAGGTGATCGACACCGCCGAGGCCATGCACTGGTTCTCCGACCGGCTGCTGAGCTGGGACATCTGGGCCGAGGTGTTCCAGCTCTCGGTCGACGCCACCCGCGCCTGCGGGGACCGCTCCCTGGAGACCGTCCACCTCAACTACCTGGCCTGGACGTACGTGACGTGCCTGCACCGCTACCAGCGGGGCGTCGAACTCGCCGCGGAGGCGCTCGGCCTGGCCCGCGAGACCGGCGACCGGGGGCAGGAGGGCTGGGCGCTGACCTATCTGGCCAGCGGGTTGCGCCGGCTGCTCCGCCACCGGGAGGCTGCGGCCGCCTACCAGCAGGCCGCGGACGTCTTCGCCACCGTGCCCAACCGGCACGCCCGGCTGGGCCGGCTGGTCACCCTGCGCGGCGCGGCCAACTGCCTGCGCGAGACCGGGCGGGTCGAGGAGGCGGTGAGCACCCGCAGCCAGGCGCTGGCCGGGGCGCTGGAGCTGGTGGAGCTCTGGGCCTCCCCGCTGCCGCACCTCATGGCCGCCCTCTCGGCCCACGAACTCGGCCTCGACCGGGCCGCGTTGAAGCACTGGGTGGGGGCCGAGAAGGCCTACCGGCAGGCCCTCGTCCACTTCGAGGCGGTCGGCCGCCCCGACAGCATGACCAAGACTCTCACCGAGCTCGGCACCGTCCTGATCGAGCAGGGCCGCGCCGACGAGGCCCGGGAGATCCTCACCGAGGCGCTGACCGACATGAGCGCGGAGCCCGGCCGCCCCGGCGGCCTCCCCGCACCCCGCCGGAGCACCACCGCGGGCGTGTAGCGGCCGGCGGGCCGGGCCGGATTCCCGGACGGGCTGAGGTCCGGGCCGTCCGGGCAGTACGGTCGGAGCCGTGGAGAGACCGATCCGCCGGCGGCGGCCCCGGTCGCCGGCCGGCGACACATCGCATTTCCGGTAGTCCAGGAAATCATCAGAACCGGGAATTCACGCCCCGGGCGAGTTCCGTCGGAAAATCGCACGCTTTCCGGCCGTCCACGAACCGGTTTCCCCGGCGTTCCCCCGTGCCGGTACCGGGAGCTGCCCCCGCACCGGCCCCGAACGGGCCCCTCTTTCCCAGGCAGCCAACGGCGTTGGCGTGCTTCTTGACTTGGATTCTCTCCACCGTAGGATCGGGTTCGGGCGGAAGCCCAGATATCCGAAGACTCCGGTGCACCGTGATCCGCCCGTATGGAAGGATTCCCATGTCCGAGAACCACGACAACCACGATCCGATCGTCACAGAGACGGGCACAGCGGCGGGCGCGGAGGGCGTGGGCGGTTGCCCGGTCGCGCACGGGAGGGCCCTGCACCCGACCCAGGGCGGCGGGAACAGCCAGTGGTGGCCGGAGCGGCTGAACCTGAAGATCCTCGCCAAGAACCCGGCCGTGGCCAACCCGCTCGGCGAGGACTTCGACTACGCGGCGGCGTTCGGGGCCCTCGACCTCCCGGCCGTGAAGCGGGACCTCGCGCAGGTGCTGACCACCTCGCAGGACTGGTGGCCGGCCGACTACGGCCACTACGGCCCGCTCATCATCCGGATGGCCTGGCACAGCGCCGGCACGTACCGGATCAGCGACGGCCGCGGTGGCGCCGGGGCCGGCCAGCAGCGCTTCGCCCCGCTCGACAGCTGGCCGGACAACGCCAACCTGGACAAGGCCCGCCGGCTGCTCTGGCCGGTGAAGAAGAAGTACGGCCGCAGCCTGTCCTGGGCCGACCTGATGATCCTGGCGGGCAACGTCGCCCTGGAGACGATGGGGTTCACCACCTTCGGCTTCGGCGGCGGCCGCGAGGACACCTGGGAGCCGGAGGAGGACGTCTACTGGGGCCCGGAGACCACCTGGCTCGGCGACGAGCGCTACACCGGCGACCGCGACCTCGAAAACCCGCTCGGCGCCGTGCAGATGGGCCTCATCTACGTCAACCCGGAGGGCCCGAACGGCACTCCGGACCCGCTCGCCGCGGCCCGCGACATCCGCGAGACCTTCCGCCGGATGGCGATGGACGACGAGGAGACCGTCGCCCTGATCGCCGGTGGCCACACCTTCGGCAAGACCCACGGCGCCGGCCCGGCGGACCACGTGGGTGCCGACCCCGAGGCCGCGCCGCTCGAACAGCAGGGCCTCGGCTGGAAGAGCACCTTCGGCACCGGCAAGGGCGACGACGCCATCACCAGCGGGCTGGAGGGCGCCTGGACGGCCACCCCGGTGGCCTGGGACAACAGCTTCTTCGAGACGCTGTTCGGCTTCGAGTGGGAGCTGGTCAAGAGCCCCGCGGGCGCCCACCAGTGGAAGCCGAAGGACGGCGCCGGCGCCGGGACCGTCCCGGACGCCCACGACCCGTCGAAGAGCCACGCGCCGACCATGCTGACCACCGACCTCGCGCTCCGGCTGGACCCGGTCTACGAGCCGATCTCGCGGCGCTTCCTGGCCGACCCGGCCGCGCTGGCCGACGCCTTCGCCCGGGCCTGGTTCAAGCTGACCCACCGTGACATGGGCCCGGTCGCCCGCTACCTCGGCCCGGAGGTCCCGGCCGAGGAGCTGCTCTGGCAGGACCCGCTGCCGGCGGTGACGCACGAACTCGTCGACGCCGCCGACGTCGCCGCGCTGAAGGGCCAGGTCCTCGCGGCCGGCCTGCCGGTGTCCCGGCTGGTCGCCACCGCCTGGGCGGCGGCCTCGTCCTTCCGCGGCAGCGACAAGCGCGGTGGCGCCAACGGCGCGCGGATCCGCCTCCAGCCGCAGAGCGGCTGGGAGGTCAACGACCCCGACGAGCTGGCGACGGCGCTGCGCACCCTGGAGGGCGTCCGGACGGCCTTCAACGAGGCGCAGACCACCGGAAAGCGGATCTCGCTCGCCGACCTGATCGTGCTGGCCGGCGGCGCGGCCGTCGAGCAGGCCGCCCGGGAGGCCGGTGTCGAGGTCGAGGTGCCGTTCCGGCCGGGCCGGGTGGACGCCTCGCAGGAGCAGACCGACGTCGAGTCGTTCTCGGCGATGGAGCCGGCCGCGGACGGGTTCCGCAACTACCTCGGCAAGGGCAACCGGCTGCCGGCCGAGTACCTGCTGCTGGACCGGGCGAACCTGCTGACCCTGAGCGCCCCGGAGATGACGGTGCTGGTCGGCGGTCTGCGGGTGCTGGGAGCCAACCACCAGGAGTCCGCGCACGGCGTCCTCACCGACACCCCCGGGCGGCTGACCAACGACTTCTTCGTCAACCTGCTCGACCTGGGCACGGTCTGGCAGGCGACGTCCGAGGACGGCAGCGCCTTCGAGGGCCGGGACGCCGCCACCGGCGCCGTCCGCTGGACGGGCACCCGCGCCGACCTCGTCTTCGGCTCGAACTCCGAGCTGCGCGCGCTCGCCGAGGTGTACGCGAGCGACGACGCGCGGCAGACGTTCGTGACGGACTTCGTCGCGGCGTGGGCCAAGGTGATGGAGCTCGACCGGTTCGACCGGGCCTGACCGGGCGTCCGGGCCGGCCCCGTGCGGGGCCTGACCGGACGGCCGCGTGGCACCACGGTGCCCCGCACCCCGCGCGGGCGGGGGTGCGGGGCACCGGTCATGCGGTGGCGGTGGCGGCGGCGGAGCCGGCCCGGGCCAGGACGGCCTCCGGGTGGTCGTTGCCACTCACCGCGTCGAGGTAGTCGGCCACCGCGTCCCGGTTGCGGGTCAGGCAGTTGATCCGCTCGGTCATCCGGTCGCGTTCCAGCGTCAGGGTGGTGATCATCTCCGGCGTCGCGTCCGAGAAGTGGATGGCCCGGGGCTTGTCGAGACAGGGGAGAATCTGTTTGATGATCCGGGTGGGGAGCCCGGCGTCGAGCAGTCCGCGGATCTGCATGACCCGGTCCGCCAGGCGTTCGTCGTACTCGCGGTAGCCGTTCGGGGAACGGGTGGAGACGATGAGCAACTGCTCCTCGTAGTAGCGCAGTAGACGGCGGGACGTGTTGGTGCGTTCCGACAGCTCTCCGATGCGCATGTGACCGACCTCACATCAAGTCGCGTTGACCCTCACATATATGTGAGGGTTTCACGATAGCCGTCATGAGCACACAGTTACCAGTCGATTCCCCCGCCGAAACCCATGGCAGCCAGGAACCTCAGAGCGACAAGCTGCCCATGCTGGCGCTGCTGGCACTGGCCACGGCCGTCTTCATCACCAGCCTGACCGAAACCCTGCCCGCGGGCGTGCTGCCCGCGATGAGCTCCGACCTCGGGGTCAGCGAGTCGGCGATGGGGCAGTCGGTGACGATCTACGCGATCGGCACCGCGCTCACCGCGATCCCGCTGACCGTGGCCACGGCGGCCTGGCGGCGCAAGCGCCTGCTGCTGACGGCGATGGCCGCGTTCGCCGTCGCCAACACGGCCACCGCCGTGTCGACGAACTATCCCGTGACGATGGTGGCCCGGTTCGTCGCCGGTGTGGCCGCCGGTCTGGCCTGGGCCCTGCTCGCCGGGTACGCCCGCCGGATGGCGCCCCCGCACCTCCAGGGCAAGGCCATCGCGATCGTGATGACCGGCATCCCGGTCGCCCTCTCGCTCGGCGTCCCCGCCGGCACCTTCCTCGGCAAGGTGCTCGGCTGGTGGGTGACCTTCCTGGTGATGACCGCGCTCGCGCTCGTCGTGATCGCCTGGATCGCCGCGACCGTGCCGGACTACCCGGGGCAGCGGCCCGAGGGGAAGACCAGGATCCTGGGCGCCCTCTCCGTCCCCGGCGTGACGCCGGTCCTGTTCGTCACCCTGGTGTTCGTCCTGGCCCACACCGTCCTCTACGCCTACATCGCGACCTACCTCGACCACCTCGGCATGGGCAGCTCCACCGACCTCGTGCTGCTGGTCTTCGGTGTCGCCTCGCTGGTGAGCATCTGGATCGTCGGTGCCCAGATCAACGGCAAGCTGCGCGTCCTGACCATCGGCAGCGCCGTGCTGGTCGCCGTCGCGGCCGCCGTCCTGGGCCTGCTGTCCGACACCCACGCCCTGGTCTACATCGCCGCGGCGCTGTGGGGCCTCGGCTGGGGCGGCGTGCCCACGCTGCTGCAGACCGCGGGCGGCGACGCCGGCGGCGAGCAGGCGGACGCGGCCCAGGCCATGCTGGTCACCCTCTGGAACGTGGCCATGGCCGGCGGCGGTGTCGTCGGCGGGGTGCTGCTCGACACGGTGGGCGCCTCGTCGTTCCCGTGGAGCGTCCTGATCCTGATGGCCCCTGTCCTGGCCGTGATCGTCGCGGCCCGGTCGCACGGCTTCCCTGCGAAGCGCGCATGAGCACCCGCCCGTGAGACCCGGCACGCGACACCGGGGCCCCGGCCGGCTCGCCCCGACCGGATGAGGCCCGCGGCCGGGTGCCGGACCCACGGTCCGCGCGGGGACGACCTCCCCGCGGACGACCACGGCGGGACGCCGGGAGGACGAGGACCTGCCCCGCGGGTCCTCGTCCTCCCGGTTGCCGGCCGGGGGCCCGGCCGGGCCGGCGCACGGGCAGCCCACTGAAGGAACGTCACGAGGAGGATCCGGATGGCCGCGGAGATCGACGCGCGCACCGCCAGGGCGCTGGAGTTCCGGGCCGCGCACTACGTCACCGCCGTCGCCGAGCAGCTGATGGCCCAGGGCGTCCCGGTGGCCTCGGTGTACAGCTGCGGGCCGTACGCGGAGCCCGAGCACTTCTTCGACGACGTCGAGGGCGGCATCGACTTCACCCGGCGGTTCGGCCAGCGGATCGGCGCGGACTCCGACTGCGGCCTGCACTGGGCCGGTACGTCGGGCTGGTGCTTCCTGCGCAACGCCGGGCGGGCCACCGACTTCCTGGCCCACGCCCGCTGGATGGGTGACGGCGTGCTGCCCGAACCGCACCGGGTGGCGGCCTTCCTGGACACCATGCGGCTCACGCCCACCGCGGCCGGGAGCGCCGAGCGCCCCTACTACCGCGCCGAGGGGAGCGAGTTCCCGGCGCTGCTCGACCGCCTCGCCGCGTACGTCCCCGGTGCGGCGGCCCAGCAGGCGCCCAAGTCGCGGTTCGCCGAACTCCGGGCGCGGGCCTACCAGGAGCGGGTCCGTGCGGCGCTCACCCCGCCCGGCCCCGACCCGGTGCTCGACCTCCCGTTGCGGGCCAGTGAGTTCCAGGCGGTGCTGCACCTGCTGGAGTTCGCCGAGGTGGCCTCGTCCCCCTACGGTCCGGGTGTCCTGGCCGCCGATCTGGCCGAGGACCTCCAGGCCCGCCGGGCGGGCGGCCACGGGACGGCGCTGCACAACCGCCGGGCACTGTCGCACGCCGCGGACCTCCAGCAGCGGATGGCGGAGGAGCGCGGCCGGCGCCGGGACGATCCGGGCGGCCCGATGCAGTGAACCGACCCGCGCCGGCCCGCACCGATCCGGCCAGGCCCACGCAGGCCCCGAACCGGCCCGCGCCGCACACCGCCACGCCGCCCCCCGAACCCGCTGCCGCAGGAGACGACCTTCGTGCCCGTCAAGCAGATCCACCTCGCCGCGCAACTCCCCAGCGTCCAGAACACCACCGTCTGGTCGGACCCGAGGTCCGAGAGCCAGATCGAGTTCGACTCCTTCGCCCGGCTCGCCCGGACCGCCGAACGCGGCAAGTTCGATTTCTTCTTCCTCTCCGAGGGGCTGCGGCTGCGCGAGCACAAGGGCCGCTTCCACGACCTCGACGTGGTCGGCAGACCCGAGTCGCTCACCGTGCTGAGCGCCCTCGCCGCCGTCACCACGCACCTCGGGCTGGCCGCGACGGTCAACTCCACCTTCAACGAGCCCTACGAGGTGGCCCGGCGGCTGGCGACCCTGGACCACCTGAGCGAGGGCCGCGCCGCCTGGAACGTGGTGACCAGCTGGGACGCCTTCACCGGTGAGAACTTCCGGCGCGGCGGCTTCCTCGACGAGGGCGACCGCTACACCCGGGCCGCGGAGTTCCTCCAGGTCGCGCGCGTGCTCTGGGACAGCTGGCGGCCGGACGACGTGCCGGCCGACGCCGCGGCCGGGGCCTTCGTGCAGGCCGGGGCCGGCGAGTTCGCCCACCGGGGCCGGCACTTCGACATTTCCGGGCGGTTCAGCACGCCCCGCGGCCCGCAGGGCCACCCGGTGATCATCCAGGCGGGGGACTCGCCCCAGGGCCGCGAGTTCGCGGCCTCCGACGCGGACGTCATCTTCAGCAAGCACAGCAACCTGGAGGACGGTCGCGCCTTCTACAAGGACGTGAAGGGGCGGCTCGCCCGGTACGGCCGCGACCCGGAGGACCTGAAGATCATCCCCTCCGTCACCTACGTGCTCGGCGACACGGCGGAGGAGGCCGCCGAGCGCGCCACCGAGATCGGCCGCGCGCAGGTCGGCCCGGAGACCGCGCTGATGCTGATGGAGGCGCTCTGGGGCCGGGACCTCTCGGGCTACGACCCGGACGGCCCGCTGCCCGACGTCGAACCGCTGCCCGACACCGTCGTCACCAAGGGGCACACGCAGTTCCGCAAGGGCCGCGAGGGCACGGTGCGCCGGTGGCGGGAGCTCGCCGAGGCGCGCGGGCTGAGCATCCGGGAGGTGGTCATCGAGGTCACCGGGCGGCCCACCTTCGTCGGCACCGCACGCCAGGTCGCCGACTCCATCAACGAGTTCGTGCAGACCGACGCCGCCGACGGCTTCATCTTCGTGCCGCACCTGACCCCCGGAGGGCTGGACGACCTGGTGGACCGGGTGGTGCCGCTGCTCCAGGAGATGGGCGTCCACCGGGAGGACTACACCGGCCCGACGCTGCGCGACCACCTCGGCCTGAAGCCGGCGCGCACCCCGGGGGCGGCCCACAACGGCACGACCGGACGCACCGAGAAGGAGATATCGTGACCCGCCTGCACCTCGCGGTCGCCCTGGACGGCACCGGCTGGCACCCGGCGGCCTGGCGGGAGCCGGGCGCCCGGCCGGCCGACGTCTTCAAGGCCCGGTACTGGGCCGACCTGGTCGGCGAGGCCGAGCGCGGCCTGCTCGACTTCGTCACCTTCGAGGACACCCTCGGCCTCCAGTCCGCCGCGTTCCACCGGCCGGACGACCGGACCGACCAGGTCCGGGGCCGGCTGGACGCCGTCCTGCTGGCCGCCACCCTCGCGCCGCTGACCTCGCACATCGGCCTGGTGCCGACCACCAACGTCACCCACACCGAGCCGTTCCACGTCGCCTCGGGCATCGCCTCGCTGGACTACGCGAGCCGGGGGCGGGCCGGGTGGCGTCCGCAGATCACCTCCCGGGCGGCCGACGCCGCCCACTTCGGCCGGCGGACGACCCCGCAGCTGACCGCGGAGGACATCCGCGACTCGGAGCTGATCGCCAAGCGGCTGCGCGAGCTGTTCGGCGAGGCCCACGAGGTGGTCGAGGCGGTGCGCAGGCTCTGGGACAGCTGGGAGGACGACGCGGAGATCCGCGACATCGCGACGGGCCGCTTCATCGACCGCGACAAGCTGCACCACATCGACTTCGAGGGCGAGCACTTCAGCGTCCGGGGCCCGTCGATCACGCCGCGCCCGCCGCAGGGCCAGCCGCTGGTGACCGTCCTCGCGCACGCGAGCACGCCGTACGAGCTGGCCGCGGCCGGCGCCGACCTCGTCTACCTGACGCCGCACTCCCGGGCGGACACCGCGGCCAGGCTCGACGCGGTCGGGCAGGCACAGGCCGCCGTCGGCCGGCCGGCCGGGGAGCCGCTCATCGCCTTCGCCGACCTGGTGGTGTTCCTGGACGACGAGCCGGGCTGCGCCGCCGCGCGCAAACGGCGGCTGGACGAGCTGGACGGCACCGAGTACACCTCGGACGCGGAGATCTTCACCGGTACGCCGGGCGAGCTCGCCGACCTGCTGCTGGACTGGCGCGAGGCCGGGCTGGACGGCTTCCGGCTGCGGCCCGGCGTGCTGCCGCACGACCTCGCCGCGATCACCGGCGGCCTGGTGCCCGAGCTCCGGCGGCGCGGGGTGTTCCGCACCGCCTACGAGGCCGGCACGCTGCGCGGCCTGCTCGGCCTCGCCCGCCCGGCGAACCGTTACGCGCCGACGGACCTCCCGGGGGTGGCGCCCTGAGCCGGGCAGCATGAAACCGGTCGCAGCCCGACCGGGCGCCGGCCGCCGACCGCCTGTACCGGGTACGAAGTGAGGGACGATGCACAACGAACTCTTCGACTACAGCCCGATCGTCGACCGCGCGCCGATCCACTGGCCGGGCGGCGCCCGGGTCGCCTGTTACGTGGCCCTGAACATCGAGCACTACCACGTCGACCGCGGGTCGACGAGCATCTTTCCGGGAACGGCCGGCCTGGCTCCCGATCCGCTGAATTACGGGTGGCGCGACTACGGCCCCCGGGTGGGTATTTGGCGATTGGCCGAGAGCCTCGACCGGCACCGGGTGCGCGCGAGCGTGATGCTCAACTCCGATGTCTGCGAACACTATCCGCAGATCGTCAGGGCGGGACTGGAACGCGACTGGGCCTGGGTCGCGCACGGGAGGGACAATTCCACCTTCCAGGCCGGCCTGGACGCCGACGAGGAGCGCATCGGTCTGGCCGAGGTCGTGGACACCATCGAGAAGGCGACCGGCCGCCGGCCGCGGGGCTGGCTCGGCCCCGCGCTCACGGAGACGTTCCGGACACCGGAACTCCTCGCGGAACTCGGCCTGCAGTACGTACTGGACTGGTGCAATGACGATCAGCCGTACCGGTTGAACGTCCCGGGGATGTTGAGCGTTCCGTATTCCATCGAGGTGAACGACGTAAACCTGTTCGTCGGAAAGAATCTCGGCGGTCCGGACTTCGTGCGGATCGTCGAGGATCAACTGGAGCAGCTGCACGCCGATTCGGCGGAGAGCGGACGGGTGATGGCCCTGGTGCTGCATCCGTTCATCGCGGGCCAGCCGTTCCGGCAGAAGTACGTGGACCAGGTACTCGGCCACCTCGCGAATCACCCCGGGGTCTGGCTGACGACCAGTGACGACATCGCCGAGCACTATCTCCGGACGACCGGCCGCACCTGGTGACCGGGAGGGGGGTGGGGCGGCGCGGCTCCGGTGGCACGGGGTGACCGACGGGCCGCCCGGCCGCCGGGGCTCTGACGTGCTGTCAGTCACACCCGGCCGGCCCGGGTGACCGGTCGGGGGCGGCCCGGAATTCGTCGGTCCGTTTATCCGGGGCCGATTCCGGGCCGCGCCGGGGCGTGCGGAAGCGGCTTCGGCGCGGCCCGGCCCCGTCCGGTCCCCGATGTGTGTCCGGAGTGCCCGAATATCTCCTGACCAGGCAGCTTCGCAAAGCTGACACGACTTTGAAACATCAATGGGTGCGTGGCGACGCAAGTGTTCCGCCCAATGACGATCTCCGGCGTTGACCACGGGCTCGCCGGCCCGCCTAGCGGAACCTGCCAACGCTTTTTTTGCTTGCCTAGCAGGGCACCGGGTGTCAATATTGGACGGGTCGCGCCTCGGTTCGATCGCAAAGCTGTAGTGCATCTCCGCGGGCCGCCGCAAGCTCTACCGTCGGTTGGTCCTGCGCCGAAACTGGTGAGAGCTCCTCTGGAAGGCGGCCGAGGAACATGGTATGCGTGCTCGTAGTGGGAGAACACCCTGCGGTGGCCGAATCAATGCTTTACAATCTGCGGCGGCAGGGATACGAGGCAAAAAGCGCCGGTACGGGTAGAGAGGCGCTGGAAATGTATCACGACGTCGATCTGGTGCTGCTCGATCTCGAACTCCCGGATGTCGACGGACTGGAAATCTGCCGCGCCATCCGGGCCGTCAGCAACACGCCCGTCATCGCTTTCGCCGGCCGTGACACCGAACTGGACCGGGTCCTCGCCCTGCAGGCCGGATCCGACGACTGCGTCGTGAAGACCTGCGGCCCCCGCGAGGTCGCCGCGCGCATCGAGGCCGTGATCCGCCGCACGCATTCGCACACCAGACCGCAGGCCTCCCAGGACATTTCGCTCCGCGCGCTGCGCATAGACGGCCGGGCCCGTGAAGTCCGATTAAATGACCGAGTGGTGAATGTCACGGCCAAGGAATTCGAACTGCTTTACGTGCTCGCCTCCAATCCGGAATCCGTGGTGTCCAGGAAGGAGCTGATGGCGAAGGTCTGGGAGAGCGACTGGAGGGAGTCCAGCCGCACCCTCGACACCCACGTCAGCAGCCTCCGCGGCAAGCTCGGCGCCAGCAAGTGGATCATCACCGTCAGAGGCGTCGGCTACCGGATCGGCAGCGCCTGAGAGCATCGGCAGCGCTCCGGCTGTCGGTGCCGCCCGAGGGTCCGGACCCGGCGGGGTCGGCGCTTCCGGCGGTGCCGACCGGGGCGAAGGGCCGGCCCGGCGCGGAACCGGCGCACCCGGGGCCGGCCGGCCGCCGCTCAGGCCGCGTTCGCCAGCGGGGTCAGCTGCCGCAGCAGCGGGTGGCCGTCGAGCGCATCGGTCCGCACGCCCGCCGTGCGCAGCGCCCACCAGACACTGGCCAGGTTCGAGCTCAGCACCACGCCGCCCCGGTCGCCGCCGAACTCGCCCAGCGCGGCCAGGGTGAACATCCCGGTACCGGTGCAGAGCAGCGTGGTGTCCTCCGCGAGTTCGTGCCGCCGCACCTGGGCGAGGAGTGCCTCGGTCGTCACGGCGTAGGGGTCGTAGCGGTCGCCGGCCGGCACGGGCACGACCTGGTCGACGGTGAGGCCGGCCTTCTCCCAGTAGCTGCGGGAGAGGTCGGTCAGCCACGGCTCGTAGGGGGAGACGAGGGTCAGCCGGGTCAGGCCGAGCGCCTCGCAGGCGTCGAGGGTGGCCAGCGAGGAGGACCGGACCGGGACGCCGGTGCGCTCCGAGAGCTGCTCGCAGAACATCCGGTCGCCCTCGGGCGACAGCAGGTAGTGCGACGCGCTGCAGGCCACCACCACGGCGTCGAGCGGCAGTCGCCCGAATCCGGCCAGGACGTCGGGCAGGACTTCGTTGTACGTCTCCAGCATTTCCTGGAGGTTCTTGCCCGGCGTGGTCGGGAAGCGCGTGGTGTGGACATTCGCCGCGGAGCCCAGGAGGTGGCTGTACTCGGGTTCGGCGGTGGGATTCTCCGGGGGCACGACAAGCCCGATCCGGGGTGCGGCAGGAATATCCATGGCGGTATCACCCGTTCGTCGGAGGGATTTCCCCCACGCTATCCCCGGGCAAAGGCCGGGGCACTACGGGAAACCGCAGCCCTGCGAATTCGGATCCGTGCGGGCCGCCCACCGCGGAGGCTGCTCCGCGTTCTGCCGCCGGCTCAGTGCGGGGGCCAGCTGGGCCCGCCGCCGGATGGCCAGTTTGAGATAGATCCGGGTGATCCGGAGTTCCACCGCGCGGGTCGACACGGAGAGCGTCTCGGCGATTCTCCGGTTCGTCATGCCGTCGACCATCATGGCCGCGATGCGTTCCTCGTGCGGGGTCAGCTCCTCGGTGGTGGCGGCGGCCGCGGTGGTGCGCGCGGTGCCGGTGCTGCTCGTGGTGCCGGCGCTGCCGATGGTTCCTGCCGGGCCTGTGTTGCCGGTGTTGCCGGTGTTGCCTGTGGTGCCGGTGCTTCCTGCGGTGCGGGCGCTGCCACCGGTACGGGCGGTGCCGCCGGTGCGGGTGGTGCCGGTGCTGCCACGCCGGTCCGCCGGGCCCGCGCCCGCGGTACACCGGCGCCGGTCCGGTAACGAGACCCCGCGCACCACGTCCCACTCCCGGACGTTGGCCAGGGTGACGACCTCGGACCGGGTGCCCGGGTCCCGGTCGAGGATGCGGAACAGGCCGGCCCGGTCCGGGGCCTCGCAGACGAGCAGCTCGCCCGAGCCGTCCCGCCACGGCCCGCCGCCGATCAGCACCCCCTCGCGGGCCCGGTCGTCCCAGTAGGCGTGGTGCTCCGCCAGTCCTCGCGGGCGGTCCCCCGCGTCCTCCCGGAGGAGCAGCTCAACAACGAAGATCATGCTCTTCCTCCCGCCGTCCCCTGTCGGCCGGCTACCCCCGGGCCGCGGCCGATGCCGGCGGAGCCGGGCGGGCCGGGCGCTCCCGCGGCTCCGCGGGCAGGGCATCGAACTCCGAGCACCGTAGACCAGAAGTCCGGTGATTCGCAGGAACTCCAGCGGGAATTGGCAGTCCGCCCAGCCGGATCTTGCATTCCTTTCCCTGCCTGACACGGCCGTGATGAAGCTTGACGAAGCCCTGACATAGCGGATCTTGACCTTCGTTGCCGAATCAGTGAGGCTGTTCATCGGCTTCCACCGCACCTCACCGTCCCGATTCGGAGCGGTCCGCGGTAGGTATTCACCCGAAGCCGACGGGTCGATTTCCCCGCCTCCGGGACCCGGGGCGCCGGGGCGACCCCCCCGCGATCGACCGCCTGCCGAAACTCGGTGCTCAGATCCTGTCCCAGGTTCTGAAATAAGGAGTTAATGCAATGGCAATATCAGAAAGTGGAGAGAACCTCCAGCGCGAGCTGCCGCACATATCCGATGCGACCCTGCGGGACTCCGCCCACATGGCCGGCGTCGAGTTCGGCCCCAAGGACGCGGCGGTCATCGCCGACCTCTTGGTGAAGACCGGCGTCGAGCTGGTCGAGGTCGGCATGGTGTCCGGGCCGAACTCCGCCGACGCCGACCTGGTCCTGGCCACCCACGAGGCGGTCGGGCCCGAACGCAGCCTGACCCTGGTCGTGGTGCGGGACCGTCAGCAGGTCGCCAAGGCGCTGGACGAGGCCCTGCGCCTGGGCGTCAAGTCGGTGATGTTCTCGATCCCGACCTCCGAGGAGCACGCGAAGCTGAAGCTGGCCTCGCCGAGCACCAAGTACCTGATCTCGGTCGCCAAGGCCGCCATCGAGGGGGCCAAGGAGCGCGGCTTCCACGTCACCTTCAGCGGCGAGGACGGCGCCCGCACGCCCAAGGAGCGGCTGGTCCCGTACGTGGCCGCCGGCTTCGAGGCCGGCGCGGACCGGTTCCGGCTGGCGGAGACCGTCGCCTACCTGTCGCCCTGGCAGATGGAGAGCGTGATCGGGGACCTCACCGCGATCGACGGCTCCGAGATCGAGATCCACTCGCACAACATGCTGGGCCTGGCCGTCGCCAACTCGCTGGCCGCCTACCGCGCCGGGGCGAAGTGGATCTCCGCCACGGCCGGTGGCATCGGCGAGCGCGGCGGCAACGCCCCGCTGGCCGAGCTGCTCACCTCGCTCCGGGTGATCCACGGCGACACCCGCTTCGACCTGAGCCACCTCACCGAGCTCACCAACCTCGCGCTGCGCGGTGCGAAGCTCGGCGAGGCCTTCCAGTCCGGCCCGACGACGCCGCACGCCTTCGCGTACGAGCTGCCCGGCCAGCTCACCCACCCGGCGGCGTACGAGACCCTCGCGCCCGAGGTGGTCGGGAACACCCGCGAACTGCGCGTCCGCACCCGCCTGACGAACCCGCTCGTCACCTGGGCCCTCGACGAGCTCGCCGGCTCGGTCGACGTCCCCGCCTTCACCGCCTGGCTGACCGAGCGCCAGGAGCGCGACGGCGAGCTGATCGACCGCGACGCGATCCGCAAGGCCGCCGTCGAGTACCAGGCCCTCTGACCCACCGACAGAAAAACTGAGGAGAGAACCATGTCCGCTGGAACGCTCACCGGTCTCTGCCCCGAGTGCGAGACCGACCTGACCACCCCGCCGATGGTGCAGGGCGAGACCATCGCCTGCCCGGAGTGCATGCTGACGCTCCGCGTGGAGGAGGTCGTGGAGGGCACGCTCACCTTCCAGATGGTCGAGGTGCAGCTGCGCGATTGGGGCCAGTAACCCCCATGGACCGTACCGTCGCCATTGTCGCCGACCGGGTCGGCTGGGAAGAACGCCGGCTGATCGACTCCGCCGCCGACTTCGGTCTGCGGATCGAGTGGGTCAACGACGAGTCCCTCGGCCTGGGGGACCCGGAGTCGGCAGCGCTCAGCGGCTACGCCGCCGTGCTGATCCGCAGCCGCAGCTACACGCGCGGCGGCCTGATCGCCACCGTCGCGGAGTCGGCCCGGATCCCCACCCTGAACACCGCGTCGGCCATCCACGCCTGCGAGAACAAGCTGACGCTCCGCGCCCAGCTGCGCGCCGCCGACGTGCCGGTGCCCGACTACCGTCTCGTGCTCTCCCGGCGGGACTTCGAGAAGGCGCTGACCGAACTGCCGCCCCCGGTCGTGCTGAAGCCGGTCTTCGGCGGGATGGGCAAGCGGGTCACCCTCCTGCGGGACGCCGACACCGCGCAGTCGGTCTACGACTACGTGGAGGACCTCGGGCACGGGTTCGAGCAGGCCTCCCTGGTCGAGCCCTACCTGGCCGGCGGCTCCTCGCTGCGCTGCTTCGTGGTCGGCAGTGAGCTGGTCGCCATCGCGGAGTTCCGCAGCGCCGGGGTCGACTGGCGCAGCAACGCGGCCCTGGGCAACCGCAACCGCGCCGTCGACCTCGACCCCGCGGTGCAGAAGATCGTCGACGGCGTCCTGGACGTCCTCGGCGACGGCATCTTCGGCATCGACCTCTTCGAGACGCCGGACGGCTACGTCGTCAACGAGGTGAACCACGCCCCGGCCTTCCGGGCCGTGGCCTCGGCGACCGGGGTGGACATCGCCGCCGCCATCGGCCGCTACCTACAGGAGGAAACCGGATGATCCGGGTCGGTATCGTCGGAGCCTCCGGGCTGGCCGGCGGTGAACTGATCAGACTGGCAGTCCAGCACCCCGAGCTGAAGCTGACCTTCCTGGGCGGATCCTCCAGCGCGGGACGCCGCCCGGCCGAGCTCCACCCGGGCCTGCGGCTGGACCTCGGGCTGACCGTCGAACCGGTGCCGGAGGACCTCTCCGACCGCTGCGACGTCGTCTTCCTCGCCACGCCCGCGCCCGCCTCGGCGGAGCTCGCGGCGCGGCTGGCCGACCGGGTGCCCTGCGTCATCGACCTCAGCGGCGCCTTCCGGATCCGGACGCCGGAGCTGCACGACCGGTGGTACCCGGGCGTGGAGCGGACGGCCGAGCTGGCCGACCGCTTCGTCTACGGCGTGCCGGAGCTGATCGGCGACCAGCTGGCCGGCGCCGCGCTGATCTCGCTGCCGGGCTGCTTCGCCACCGCGATCACGCTCGGGCTCGCCCCGCTGGTGACCGCCCTCGGGCTGACCCTGAAGAACGTCGTGGTGGACGGCAAGACCGGCTCCAGCGGCGGCGGCCTGCAGCTGCGCACCGCGGACCTTCACCCGCTGCGCAACGGGGCCATCGCCCCGTACGCACCGGCGGGGCACCGGCACGCCGCGGAGGTCAAGGACTTCCTGGAGCGCAGCAAGCCGGGCGGCATCGAGGCGCTCAGCATGTCGGCGTACGGGGTGTCGCACGTGCGGGGGCTGATGGCCAGCTCGTACGTCTTCACCGACGACGCGGTGGACGCGCGCACCCTGCACCGGGCGTACCTGCGGTTCTACAAGGAGCACCCGTTCGTGCGGGTCCGCCGGCACAACGAGACGCTGATCCCGGTGCCGGACCCGCAGGCCGTGCTGGGCTCCAACTACTGCGACGTGACCGTCCTGCACGACGAGGAGGGCGGCCGGATCGTCGTCCTGTCGGCGCTGGACAACATGGTCAAGGGCGCGGCGGGCCAGGCGGTGCAGGCGCTCAACATCCGGTTCGGCCTGCCCGTGGAGACCGGCCTGACCATGCAGCCGGTGATGCCCGCATGAGCGCGGCAGCCTCCCCGACCCCCACCGTGGTCAAGCTCGGCGGCAGCACCGTCGACGACCTGGCCGGCTCCTGGTGGGACGACCTGGCCCGGCTCGGGCGGGAACGGCCGCTCGTCCTCGTGCACGGCTGGTCCAAGCCGCTGAAGAACCTCAGCCCGCGCTACCACGAGCCCTCGGCGATCCTGCGGGACCGCTACGGCAACCAGAGCCGCTGGACCACGCCCGAGGTCATCGAGGACATCAAGACCGTCAGCGCCGCGCTCGCCGAGGACGTCCTCGGACGGCTGGAGCAGCGGGGCATCACCGCGGAGCGGGTGCTCGGCAGCGACGGCCTGGTGACGGCGGGCGAGGGCGAGCGGTGGTGGTGGAAGGAGAAGCAGCTCGTCGAGCTGGAGAACCTCGTCGGCCCCATCACCGGGGTCGACCCGGCCCCGCTGAAGAACCTCGTCCCCGGTCACGCCTACCTGGTCACACCACTGGCCCGGAACGAAGCCGGCCGGGAGGTGAACACCGACGGCGACCGGGCAGCCGCCGCCGTCGCCGGGGGCATCGGGGCCGACCAGCTGATCCTCGTCACCGATGTCGCCCACCTGCTGATCGACGACCGGCCGGTGCGCGAGATCACGGCCGAGGCCGCCGCCCGGTTCCGGGACAAGGGCGCCACCGGCGGCATGCGCAAGAAACTGCGCGCCGCCGGCGAGGCCCTCGACCGGGGCGTGCAGCGCGTGATCATCGGCAGCGCCCCCGTCAGCGAGTTGATCGCCGCCCGCACCGGAACCGTCATCACCCGAGCGTGAGGAGCCCCGCACGTGGCGAAATCCCGTGTGCTAGTCGTCAACAACGGAACCCTGTCGCTGAAGCAGCTCCGTAGCCGCTTCGAGGAGCTCGGCTCGGAGACCGACGCGGTCGACGCCGCGTCCGTCCCCGGCCGGCTCGACGGCCGCTACCAGGCGATCGTCCTCAGCGGCACCAAGGTGCGGGCCTACGACCGCGACTTCTACAAGCCGCTCATCGACCTCGTGATGGGCGCCGACGTCCCGGTGTTCGGGATCTGCGGCGGCATGCAGATCCTCGCCGTGGCGAACGGCGGCCGGCTCGCCGAGGGGCCGCAGCGGGTCGGCGGCTACGAGGTGAAGGTCGACAAGGAGGAGCCGCTCTTCACCTACGTGAAGCCGACGGTGACGGTCTTCCACCGCCACACCCTCTACCTCCAGGAGGCGCCGGAGGGCTTCCGCTCCATCGGCCGCTCCGAGCACGCGCCCGTCGAGTTCCTCCGCTCCGAGGACGGCCGGATCCTGGGCGCCCAGGCGCACCTGGAGTTCCGCAGCGACGGCCTGGAGATTCTGCGAGGCTTCGCACAGCTGTACCAGTGACGGTCCGTCACGTACGGGCGGACGGCCGGGCTCCCGGAGCCGGCCGCCGCCCGTGCGCGGCGCACCTCGCACCCCGAACCCACCTCTGTACCGGATCTCTGTACCGAAGGACTTCACCATGACTGTGGAAGACTCCCGGCCGCCGGCCCTCGTGACCCACCTGAACGGCAGCGGCGGATCGATCAAGGGCTGGGTGGTCGTCGACTCCCTCGTCGACGGCCTGGCCATGGGCGGGACCCGGATGACCACCGGGGTCACCGAGGAGGAGGTCGCGGGCCTGGCCCGCGACATGACCGACAAGTTCACCCTCGCCGGGCTGCGCATCGGCGGGGCGAAGGCCGGCATCGTCTCCGACGGCAGCGACCGCGAGGAGACCTTCCGCACCTTCGGCCGCACCGTCAAGCCGCTGCTGCACGGCGGCATCCACCTCGGCATCGACATGGGCGTCACCCCCGCCGACCGCGCCGTCTTCTTCGAGGAGGCCGGCTACGACCCGCGCTACCGGCTGGGCGCCCCGGACATGCCGATCGACTGGCGCACCTACTACGAGCCGCTGATCGACTGCACCGGGCACGGCGTGGGCGTGGCCGCGGTCACCGCCCTGGAGGCCACCGGCCGCACCGAGGCCGCCCGCGTCGTGGTGCAGGGCTTCGGCGCGGTGGGCCGTGCCGTCGCGCGCTTCCTGGAGGACCGCGGCCACGTCGTCGTGGGCGTCGCCGACGTCCAGGGCACCATCAGCGCGGACCGCCTGCCGGTGGCCGACCTGGTCGCCATCACCGACGAGTTCGGCCGGATCGACCGCTCCCGGCTGCCGCAGGGCGTCACCCAGTCCGGCGAGCCGGACGCCTGGCTCGACGTCGACGCCGACCTGCTGATCCTGGCGGCCCAGAAGCACGCGATCAACGCCGACAACGCGCACCGCCTGCGCTCGCGCCTGGTCGTCGAGGGCGGCAACCTCGCCTCCAGCGCCGAGGGCAAGGCCAAGGTGCTCGCCGCGGGCGTCACCCTCGTGCCCGGCGTGATCGCCAACATCGGCGGCGCCGGCTCGGCGGCCCTGGCCGTCACCCGGGTCGTCCCGTTCGAGCTGGCGGCCGAGGCGCGCAAGGCCTGGGTCTTCGACTGGGTCGGCGACTGCGTCCGCCGCAACACCCGCGACCTGCTGGAGATCGGCGCCGGGCGCGCCGGCGACCCGCTGCCCGAGCTGCTCGACGTGCGCCGCAAGGAGCGCGGGTGACCGCCGGCGCGGCCCCCGTGCCGAACCGGGCACCCGCCCCGGAGGACCGTGCGGCCGAGTTCCTGCGGCGCGGCTGGTGGCGCGAGGAGACCTTCCTCGACGACCTGCGCCACCAGGCCCGGGTGCGCCCGCACAAGCTCGCCGTCGCCGGCCGCCGGATCGCCGAGGCCCGCACCGACACCCTCGACTACTCCGAACTCGCCCGGCTGACCGACCGCTTCGCCGTCGCCCTGATCGAACTCGGCGTACAGCGCGGTGACTTCGTCGCCGTCCAGCTCCCCAACCGGTGGGAGTCGGTGCCGCTGCTGTTCGCCTGCATCCGGGCCGGCGCCGTGATCTGCCCGATCGACCCGGTCTGCCAGGAGGAGGAGCTGCGCCACCGCCTGGAGCTCACCGGGGCGCGGGTCTGCATCACCGTCCCGGAGTGGAACGGCTACCCGCTCGCCGCGCACCTCACCGCGCTCAAGGCCGAACTGCCCCTGGAGCACGTGGTGGTGGTCGGCGGCCGGGACGCCGGCACGCTCTCCTTCGACGACCACTTCGTGGGCGTCGCCTGGGAGGAGCAGCGCGCGGGCGAGCTGGACGGGCGCGAACTGGCCCCGGACGACCCGTTCGTGGTGCTGTTCACCTCCGGCACCACCGGCCCCTCCAAGGGCGTCCTGCACAGCCAGAACACCATCCACGCGGCCGTCCGCGGCTACGCCGACACCTTCCTGCTCGACGACAGCCTGGTCGCCGCCGTCACCACCCCGCTGGTCCACTACTCCGGCTTCGGCCAGGGCATCCTGACCGGCGTCATGCTCGGCGGCACCATCGCCTTCCAGGACGTCCGGCAGAACGCCGCCCTGCTCGACCTGGTCGAGCGCTACGGCGCCACCCTGCTCTACGGCCCGCCGTCCACGCTCCTCGACATCACCGCCGCCCAGCGGGCCGACCCGCGCGACGTCTCCACGCTGCGCCACACCGTCACCGGCTCCGCGCCGGTGCTCCAGCAGCTGGTCGACGAGGTGCGCGAGACCCTGGACGCGCGCACCTACTCGGTCTGGGGGATGTCCGAGTTCGGCCCGGTCACCATCACCCGGCTCGACTACAACCAGAACTGGGCGGCCCAGAGCAACGGCGGGCCGATCGACTCGATGGAGCTGCGCATCGACGACCGGGAGCACCCCGACCGGCGGGCCGCCGTCGGCCGGCTCCGGGTGCGCGGCGCGGCGCAGGCCCTCGGCTACTACAAGCGCGAGGACGTCTTCGCCGCCGAGTTCAACGCCGAGGGCTGGTTCGACACCGGGGACCTCGCCCGCGACGACGGGCGCGGCGGAGTCCGCGTCCTCGGCCGGGCCAAGGACGCCCTGATGCGCGACGGCATCGTCGTCCCGATGACGGAGCTGGAGGCGGTCGTCTCGCAGCACCCGGACGTCACCGAGACCGCCTTCATCGGGACGACCGGCTCCCTCGACGACCCGATCGTCGCGGTCGTCGTCCCCAGCGCCGGGTCGGCGCCCGAACTGGACCGGCTCCGCGCCCATCTGCGCGCGGCCGGCCAGGACGAGCGGTTCCTCCCGGAGCGGCTGGTGGTCGTCGACGCCCTGCCCAAGACCCTCACCGGCAAGGTCCGCAAGGCCGAGCTGCGCCGCCGCCATGGCGGGCAGTGACCGGGACCTGCCCCGTACCGCAACCCGACCCGACCTGTGGAGCCCACCCATGACCGAGCCCGCGAAGGTGACGCTGTCGGCGACGCTGGCCGCCGACGAGGCCCTCGCCCGCCGCCGTGCCGCCGGAGAACAGGTCCTGATCATGGCCAGCGGCGAGATCGGCCTGCCCGTCCACCCCGAACTGCGGGCGCGGCTCGCCGCCGCCGCGGACCGGGCCACCTACGGCCCGGTGCCCGGCAGCGCCGAACTGCGGACGGCCGCGGCCGGCTACTGGCAGCGGCGCGGCCTGGCCGTCGACCCCGGCCTGGTCGTCGCCGGGCCGGGCACCAAGTCCCTGCTGTTCGCGCTGGTCATGGCGGTCGGCGGCGACGTGGTGATCCCCCGGCCCAGCTGGGTCACCTACGCCGCGCAGGCCGAACTCGTCGGCGCCCGGGCCTTCCACGTCCCCGTCCTGGCGGGGCAGGGCGGGGTGCCCGACCCGGACGGCCTGCGCGAGGAGGTCGCCCGGGCCCGGGCCGCCGGCCGCGACCCGCGGTCCGTCGTGGTCACCCTGCCGGACAACCCCACCGGCAACGTCGCCTCGCCCGACACCGTACGGCGCCTGGCCGAGGCGGCCCGGGAGCTCGACCTCGTCATCATCTCCGACGAGATCTACTGCGACCTGGTCTTCGACCCGGACAGCCCGGCCGTCTCCCCGGCCGTGTTCGCCCCCGAGCGCACCGTCGTCACCACCGGGCTGACCAAGAACCTGGCGGTCGGCGGCTGGCGGACCGGCATCGCCCGGCTGCCCGACAGCGGCCTCGGGCAGGGCCTGCACGCCCGGCTGGTCGCCATCGCCAGCCAGATCTGGTCCAGCCCGCCCGCGCCCGTCCAGGTGGCGGCCGCCTACGCGCTCGACGAACCGCCGGAGATCGTGGCCCGGGTGGCCGCCGCGCGCCGGCTGCACGGGATCGTCGCCCGCGCCATGGCGGAGCGGTTCGTCAAGGCCGGGGCGCTGCTCGACCCGGTCCGCGCCACCTGCTACCTGTACCCGGACTTCGAGCCGCTGCGCGAGCAGCTCGCCGCCGCCCACGGGGTGCACACCGGCGCCGGACTGGCCGGGCTGCTCAGCGAGCGGTACGGCCTCGGCGTGCTGGCCGGCGAGGCCTTCGGCGAGGAGCCGGGGCGGCTGCGGCTGCGTGCCGCGACCAGCCGCCTCTACGGGGAGAGCGCCGAGCAGCAGGACGCCGCCCTGGCCGCCGCCGACCCGCTCGGCCTGCCCTGGGTCCAGGCCCCCCTCGACCGGGTCGCGGAGGTCCTCGCGGACCTCACCGCGCCCTCCTCCACCTCCACGTCCACCACCAGCCGGCCCCTGGCGGGCCGACCGCACCAACGAGCCTAGGAGGCCCACCGAGATGTCCGTACTCTTCGAATGCGAATACCAGGGCGAGCGCTACGTGGGCTTCGAGAAGCCCGTACCCGGCGAGGCGCTGACCCTGTACCGGGTGAACGACGGCCGGCTGCAGGCCGAGTTCATCGCCGCGGAGACCCCCGAGGAGGTCGTCGCCGCGATCAAGGCCGAGGTCGAGCCGATCACCGTCGAGGGCGGTGAGGAGCAGGTGCGCTACCTGCCGCCGCTGCTGCCCGCCACCACCGGGAACGCGCTGCTCAGCGGCTTCATGCGGACCCACAAGTCGAAGTTCGAGGGCGAGTGGAGCGAGGGTGACGAGTTCGTCGCGCCGAACTGGTTCTTCAAGGGCTTCGGCTCCTGGCTCAAGCTGCCCGGCGACCCGCTCGTCGTGCCGGAGAAGGCCGTCGCGCTGATCGAGGAGCCGGAGGTGGCCCTCGTCTACGTCAACGACGACGCGGGCAACCCGCGCTACGTCGGCTACACCTTCGGGAACGACCTGTGCGACATCGGCCTGCACATCCAGAACCCGGGCTGGAACCCGTACTGCAAGCTCTGCGACACCTCCATCGCGCCCTGGCTGTTCCTCGGCGAGCCGCCGCAGTCGGTGACCGGCCACGTCACCATCGAGCGGGACGGCGCCCCGGCCTGGGAGGGCCCGTTCGACTGCGGCGGTGACGCCCTCTACTGGCCGATCCAGCAGATGGTGGACAACCTCTTCGAGTACCCGGCGGTGCGCCGCCCGGGCCTGGTCAACTACATCCTGCTCGGCGCCGACAAGGCCAGCTACCACGACGGCTTCCGGATCGCCCACGGCGACCGCATCAGCATCGACGTGAAGAGCCACGGCGTGGTGCTGGCCAACGAGGTGAGCTTCGGCCTGCCGAAGTAGCGGCCAGGGGCGGGTGGCGGAGCCCGGTGCGGGGCGTTCCCCGTACCGGGCTCCGGTGCGTCCGGGCAGTGTCGGTGGCTCCGGGTGCGCTGCGTCCGGGTGCTGTGCCCGGGTGCTGCGTCCGGTCAGGAGACGAGCGTCTGCTCCGCCAGCTCCGTCAGCGTCACGGTGCAGAGCCCGCCGCGCTCGGCCCGGACCCCCGTCACCTCCAGCTGGGTGCCCGGCAGGAGGATGAACTCCTCCTCGCCGGTGAACGCCGAGTACTGCTGGATGCCCGTGGCCCGGGCCGGGTGCACCTCGAAGAGCGTCCGCTTGCCGCGGCTGCCGAGGAAGGCCCGCGCCACCTGGAGCTCGGACGTGCACGAGGAGACGCCCCACCAGGTGACGGTCCGCCCCAGCGGGTACTGCGCGCGCAGGTCCAGCGCCACCCCGCGCCAGAGCGGCTCGGTGCGGACCGGGAGCTGCTCCACGGCGGAGAACAGCAGCCGCAGGTACGGGAGGTACGGCACCAGCCGGGCCCGGTCCGGGGAGCGCAGCACGGCGTTGATCTCCCGGTAGAACGCGGACTCGCAGGTGTACAGGTGGAGCGCGGCGATCGCGTCGGCCGAAAGGCCGCCGTCCGCGCCGCCGGCTCCGGCCGCCCCGGCCGCCTCGTCCGCGCGCCGCTTGCCGAACTCGTGCGCCCGCCCGACGTGCCGGTCCAGGCCGGCCAGCAGCGCGGCGACCGGGCCGACGGCGTCCCGGAAGTCCATCAGCGGGGTGTCGAACACGCCGGTGACGGGTGGGAGGACGAGCCCCTCGTCCTTCACCCCCGCGAGCCGCTCCAGGTACAGCTGGTGCTGCTCCATGGTGGACGCGATGAACGCGCCCATCCGCTCGGCGGTGTCGTCACCCGCCCCGCCGGCCTCCGCCGCACGCCGGTCCCAGCCGGTGCTCGGGAGCCAGTCGATCCCGTCGTACCCCAGCGACGCGAGGGCCGCGTTCACCGTGGCGAAGTGGTCGCCGTCGCAGAAGAGGTCGCCCTGCGCGGCCGGATTGGCGTGGTCGATGTGCCGGACCTCGACCTCGGGGTACTTCTTCTGGAGCCGGAGGACGACCTTCTTCAGGTTCCGCGCGTGCGCCCCCCACCAGGCGAAGACCACCCCGCGGTCCTCCTCGGCGGCGCCCTGCTTGGCCCGCAGGATCTCCTCGACGATCCGCTCGGCGACCGGCCGCCAGAACGCGGTGTGCGCGGCGCCCGCACCGCCGCCGCTCTCGGCGGTGAGCGCCGCGTTCAGCAGCAGCACGCCCTGCGTCAGCATCGCCTGGAACCACTCCGGCGGCTGGACGGTCTCCCGCTCCGCCAGCAGCGCCCGGACGTCGGCGATCGGCGTCTTCTTGGGGATGCCGTACTTCCACATCGCCGCCGCCTTGATGAGGCAGCGGATGCTGACCACCCGGCCGAACTGGCTGTCCTTCCAGTCGTGGAAGGTGTTGTCGAACATCGCGATGCCGGTGGCGCTCTCCGGCCGCGGGTAGGGGTTCTGGCCGAAGACGACCACCTTCCACCGGTGCGGCGCGTGCGGCTTCAGCGCCTGGAAGGTGAGTTCGCGCACCGGGACGACCTCGGGCGAGCGGCCCGGGCCGATGAAGGCGGCCGCGTCGGGCTGCGCCTCGACGACCGGCTTCAGCAGCGGGAGCCACGGTTCGCCGCCGCCGGTGAACAGCTCCGCGAGGGCGAGCGGGTCGTTCGGGTCGGGCGTGGCGGGGGTGTGGGCAGCGCTCATGGGAGGACTCCGAACTGTCGAACCGTGCGGGAGGGACCGGTCGGCGCGGCGGCCGGCCCCGTGCGACGGCCCGGAACGGGGCGACGCAGGGCAGGGGACGCCGGGCGGGCGGCCGGTCGGCTCCGGCCGGCCGCTCCCGACCTGTTCTGACACTACGTCGGCCCACCGACAGCCGACGGGCCCGGGCGGGCGCGCGGCGGCGTTGTCGGTGGGGCCCGGTAGCGTCGTTCTCAGTTGCAGAACGACCTTGTCCCGAACGGGGAGTGGACCATGAGTGTGAACCGCGTACAGCCGCCGCTGAGGGTCGTGCTGACGGACATCAACGCGACCGTGGTGGAGGCGTGGCGGGCGGCGTTCGCCGACACCGCCGGGGTCGAGATCCGCCGGGGCTCGATCCTCGACGAGGACGTCGACGCCTGGGTCAGCCCCACCAACTCCCGCGGCCGGATGGACGGCGGGGTGGACGCGGTGATCAAGCGTCACCTCGGCGCGGGCATCCAGCTGCGCGTCCAGCGGGCGATCCGCAGCCGCCACGCGGGCCGGCTCCCGGTGGGGAGCGCGGTGTGCGTGCCCTCCGGGGCGACCGCCCCGAGGTTCCTCATCTCGGCGCCGACGATGGAGGAGTCCGCGCAGAATGTGAGCGAGACGCTGAACGTCGCCCTGGCCTGCGCCGCCGCCTTCCAGGCCGTCCACCGGCAGAACAGTGTCACGCCGGGCAGCATCACGTCGGTCGCCCTGGTCGGCATGGGTGCCCACACCGGGCGGGTGCCGGCCCGGGTCTGCGCCAATCTGATGTGGACCGGCCACACGTTGTTCCAGGACCACTGCTTCGAGGACGACGACGACCTGCGCGGCACCGTCACCGCGCAGCTCGCCGACATCGACAGCGCCCCCGTCGAGCAGCGGATCCGCATCACGCCGCCGGCCCGCCGCACCTCCCGCCGCTGACGGCGGGCCGGGCGGGTGCGGTGCGGCGGCGGGAGCGGCGGGAGGTGCGGGGGTGCGTCAGGCCGTCGCCCCGAGGGTCCGGTGGGTGCCGAGGGCATCGAGGGTGAAGTCGGCGACCAGGCCGGCCAGCCGCTCCCAGTGGTCGACGATGAAGAAGTGGCCCCCGCCGAGCACCTCCAGGCGGAACGCGCCGGTGGTGTGGGCGGCCCAGGCGGCCGTCTCCTCGATGCCGGTCCAGCGGTCGGCGTCGCCGGTCACGGCCAGCAGCGGGGCGGTCAGGACGGCGTCGGGCGGGCAGACCCAGCGCTCGACGGCGGTGTAGTCGCTGCGCAGCGCCGGGAGGATCATCCGGACGAGCTCCTCGTCGGCGAGCAGGCTGCCGTCGGTGGCGCTCAGCTCGCGCACCTCGGCGATCAGGCCGGCGTCGTCGCGCAGGTGGACGGTGTCCTCGCGGTACACGGACGGGGCGCGGCGGCCGGAGGCGACCACGGCGAGCGGCGCCCGGCCGTCCGCCTCCAGCCGGCGGGCCACCTCGAAGGCGAGCAGCGCGCCCATGCTGTGGCCGTAGAGGGCGAGCGGCCGGCCGTCGGTGGGGAGGGCGCGGTGGACGTGGTCGGCGTACTCGGCGAGGTCCTCGATCCGCGGCTCGGCGCGGCGGTCCTGGCGGCCCGGGTACTGGACGGTCAGCACGTCGAAGCGCGGGGCCAGGGCCGTGGCCAGCGGGCGGAAGAAGGTGGCGGAGCCGCCGGCGTGCGGGAGCAGGACGACGCGCGGGGTGTCGGCCGCCGGGGCCGGGTGGAAGCGGCGCATCCAGCGGGCGTCGCCGGTGCCGGGGTCGGTCACGGCCATGGGGGGCGTCCTCGGTGGTGAGTGGTCGGGGGGAAGGGGAGGGCCGGGTGGCCCCTGCTCGGCAGGGGCCACCCGGAAGGACGGTCAGGCCGCGGGGCCGGCGGGCGACCGCAGGAGGTCCGTCAGCACCTTGGGCAGGTCACCGGCGGAGGCGGCCGACCGGGCCCGCCAGGCCACGTGCCCGTCCGGGCGGACCAGCACGCCGCCGTCCGCGTCGACCTCGCGCAGCCGCTCCCACGCCCCGTACGGGTCGCGCAGGCCCTCGGCGCCGCCGATCGTGCGGACGGTGACGGGCACCCCGGTGAGCCGGGCCGCCTCCCGGGCCGTCTCGTGCCAGGCGTCGCCGCCGCGGCCGGTGAGCAGGACGAAGCGGCCCCGGCCGACCACGTCCAGCGTGGAGCGCCGGCGCCCGCCGTCCTCCAGCCAGGCGTGCGGCAGGCGCGCGCCCGGCCAGGTGGTGGGCCGGTAGTACAGCTCCGCGTCCCGCTCGTCGGCCGGCTCGGGGGTGCCGTCGTCGACCCGGGCGCCGCTGCGGTAGCGGTAGCCGATCTCGACGCCGTGCGCGTTGACCTGGTAGTTGATCCGGTCGGTGGCGGCGGCCAGCGCGGCGCGCCGGGCGGCGCCGTCCTCGGTGTCGTCGGCGAGGCCGCGCAGCAGCTCCCACTGCTCGGTCGCGCTCTGCCCGGCGGTGAAGCCCAGCGCCGCCGGGATGCCGAGGAAGTCGAGCATGCTGCGCACCGCGCGGTCGACGATCTGCCCGCCGACCGGCAGCCGCTCGGCCTGGTAGGTGTCCAGCAGCGCGGCGGAGGCCGCGCCGTCCAGGACGAGCTTCAGCTTCCAGGCGAGGTTGAAGGAGTCCGCGACGGCGGAGTTGAGCCCGAGGCCGTTGGTCGGCGGCATCTGGTGCACGGCGTCGCCGACGCAGAACACCCGGCCCTCCCCGTACCGGGGGGCGACGACCGCGTTGACCTCCCACGGCGAGACGTTCTTGATCCGGACCTCGACGGACGGATCGCCGATGCTCTCCCGGATGTGCGCGAGGATCTCCTCGTGGTCGTCCCGGTCGAACTCGGCGCCGTGGTCGAGGAAGCGCAGGTAGACCCACTCCGTCCACGGGCGGATGCTGACGAACACCCGGCCGTCCTCCGGCGGGTTGCCGGGCACGGCGCCCATGTAGAGGATCGCCGGGCGGTCGGCGCAGTAGGCGGTGAGGTCCGCCTCGAACCAGACCGAGGCCACCTTGGCCAGCCCGGTGGCGCCCTCCACGGTGAGCCCGGCCTGCTCCATCACGCGGCTCTTCGCGCCGTCCGCGCCGATCACGTAGTCGGCGCGCACGGTGTACTCCAGGCCCGACTGCCGGTCGGCGATCACCGCGGTGACGCCGTCCTCGTCCTGCTCCATGCTCAGGAACTCCTGGCCGAACCGGAGTTCGCCGACCCCGGCCTGCCGGACCTGCTCGACCAGCAGCGGCTCCAGCCGGTGCTGCGCGAGGTTGCACATGGTGCTCGGGCTGGCGGCGAGGTAGTCGCCGATCCGGTCCGGGCCGTTGCCGTACGCGTCGAGCCGGCTCACCTCGGGGCCGGCGAACGTCGACATGAAGACGTGGTTGGCCAGCAGCGGGCTCGGCGTCGCCTCGGCCAGCACCTCGCGCTCGACGCCGAGGTCGCGCAGGATCTCGCCGGTGCGCTGGTTCAGCAGGTGGGCGCGCGGGGTGTGCGCGGTGCCCGGGTACTTGCCGACCAGCAGGTGCGCCACGCCGTAGCGGGAGAGTGCGAGCGAGGCGGTCAGGCCGGCCGGCCCGGCGCCGACGATCAGTACCGGCACCCGGACGTCGGGGGTGGGGGTCGCCATGGTCAGTTCGCTGCCTTCCGTGCGTAGCCGGCGTAGATGACCGACGTGTCCTTGTGAACGCCGAGCTGGAACTGCCGCCCCAGCTCGCCGTAGCTGATCTCGCCCCGGGCGCGCCGGCGCATCGCCTTGAACAGCTCCAGCTGCGGCCGGGTGGAGGCGAATCCGACGAGGTCCTGGTTGGCCAGGCCGTACTTGCGGAAGACGGCGTGCAGCTCGGCCGGCTTGATGAAGCTGGCCCAGTCGTGCAGGTCCTTGGGCGCGAAGCTGACCGACTTCCAGTCCTGCGCCATCTTGATCATCGCGAGCTTGGACCGGAAGGTCCGGTTGATCGTGTCGTACAGGTAGTGGCCGCCGGGCTTGAGCACCCGGACGGCCTCGGAGACCGACTGGTCCACCGAGGTGACGTGCTCCAGCGTGTCGCAGCAGTAGACGAAGTCGAACGTGGCGTCCGGGAACGGCAGGTGCTCGGCGAAGCCCTGCTGGTACTCGATCTCCAGGCCGGACTCGCGGGCGTGCTCACCGGCCGCCGCCAGCGAGGGGCCGGACGGGTCCATCCCGGTGACCACGCAGCCCGTCCGGGCGAAGTGCTCGGCGAGCAGGCCGCCGCCGCACCCCACGTCGAGCACCTTGAGGCCCTTGAGGTCCAGCCGCAGCCGGTTGGTCAGCACGTCGTGGAAGTACTCGAACCGGGCCGGGGTGAACGCCTCCAGCGTGGCGAACGGCTGGTCGTCGTCCCACCAGGAATGGGTGTTGTAGACGTCGTTGTCGACGGGCATGGCGGGCTCCTCAGGAGGTCTTGACGGTCGGGCGGTAGAGGTCGAGCCAGACGGCCAGGTCGAGGACGCGCTCGAACGCCTCCCGCTCGTCCCGGTCGACGGCCTCCGGCTGGGCGCCGACGGCCCCGGTGAGCGCGGCGCGGTCGAACATCGCCACCGCGTCGTGGCCGCCGGACAGCAGCTCGCCCACCTGGCGCTGCAGCGCGCCGACGTAGGCCAGCTGCTGGGTGTGCGGGTAGAGCGCCTTGCGCCGCTCCACCACCGAGCTCGGCAGGATGTCCCGCACGGCGGCGCGCAGCAGGCTCTTCTCCCGGCCGTCGAAGGTCTTCATCGCCCAGGGCGTGTTGTACACGTACTCCACCAGGCGGTGGTCGCAGAACGGCACCCGCACCTCCAGGCCGACCGCCATGCTCATCCGGTCCTTGCGGTCCAGCAGCAGGCCCAGCAGGCTGGTCAGGTGCACGTGGCAGAACTCGCGCATCCGCCGCTCGTGCGCGTCCTCGCCCGGCACGACCGGGACGGCCGCCACCGACTCGCTCCAGCGCTGCGCCCAGTAGCCGGGGACGTCGAGCGTCTTCAGCAGCAGCTCGGGGTCGATCAGCTTGGTGGGGTGCTTGCGCGGGCCGAGGCCGGAGGCCGTCACCCACGGGAACATCGGGACCTCCTGCACGGCCGGCAGGTGGAACCACGGGTAGCCGCCGAAGATCTCGTCGGAGGACTCGCCGGACAGCGCGACCGTCGAGTGCTCGCGGATCGCCTTGAACAGCAGGTACAGCGAGTTGTCCGCCTCGCCGAAGCCGAACGGCAGGTCCCGGGCGGTCACCGTCGCCCGGCGCACCGCCGGGTCGGCCAGGGCCTGGTGGTCGAGCTTGATGTCGTGGTGCAGGGTGCCGACGTGCTGGACCACCTCGCGGGCGAACGGGGCGTCCTGCGAGCCGCGCAGGTCGTCCGGCCGGAAGTCGTCCGGCTGCTCGAAGTCGACGGTGAAGGTGCGGACCTGCTCGCCCGCGGCGGCCAGCCGGCGGCCGGCCAGGGCGGTCAGGGCGCTGGAGTCGAGCCCGCCGGAGAGCAGCACGCACTGCGGCACGTCGGCCACCAACTGCCGGGCCACGCTGTCCTCCAGCAGCTCACGGACGCGCCGGACGGTGGTCTCGGTGTCGTCGCGGTGCTCGGCCGCCTCCAGGCGCCAGTACACGTGCTCGCGCAGCCCGGAGCGGTCGACGGTCACCATGGTGCCCGGCTTGACCTCGTGCATGCCCGACCAGACCGCGCGGCCCGGGGCCTTGACGAAGCCGAACATCTCGCGCAGGCCGTCGGCGTCGACCACCCGGTCCACCGCGGGGTGGGCGAGCAGGGTCTTCGCCTCGGAGCCGAAGATCACGCCGTCGGCGGTCGGGTAGTAGTAGAGCGGCTTGATGCCCAGCCGGTCGCGCAGCAGCACCAGCTTCTCCACGCGGCCGTCCCAAATGCCCAGCGCGTACATGCCGTTGAGCCGGTCGGCGACCCCCTGCCCCCATTCCAGGTAGCCGCGCAGCACGACCTCGGTGTCGCTGGAGGTGCGGAACTCGTGCCCCCGGCGGCGGAGTTCGTCCCGCAGCTCGGTGAAGTTGTACGCCTCGCCGCTGTACGTCATCGCGACCGGGCCGTCCGGCGTCTCGACCACCATCGGCTGCACGCCGCCCGCCAGGTCGATCACGGCGAGCCGGCGGTGGCCCAGGGCGGCGTGGCGGGACAGCCAGGTGCCGCCGGCGTCCGGCCCGCGGCAGATCATGGTGTCGGTCATCGCGCTCAGGGCGGGGAGTTCACGTTCGAGGTCGAGCTGGAAGGAAATCCAGCCGGCGATCCCGCACATTCGGGTCTTCTTTCGTTCGGGGGTTCGGCGGTTCGGGGTTCCGGGAGTTCCGGGGGCCGTTGAGGGGTCCGGGCGGGGGAGAAGCAGGGGGAGGGGGAGAGGGAGGGGCTCAGTCGCGGACGGGCCGGGGCAGCCCGGCCATGTAGGCGGGCAGGCCGTCGATGTGCGAGCGGCCGG
Organism: Kitasatospora sp. NBC_01560; assembly: GCF_045208415.1. Taxonomy (NCBI): domain Bacteria; kingdom Bacillati; phylum Actinomycetota; class Actinomycetes; order Kitasatosporales; family Streptomycetaceae; genus Kitasatospora; species Kitasatospora sp. NBC_01560. The sequence goes on from NZ_CP109364.1 coordinate 8,419,346, forward strand.
TGGGCTCGAAGAAGAAGCGGTCCAGCGGGCCCTGGAGGAACGACCACGGGCGGTTCAGCTCGGCCGCCCAGCGCCAGCTGAACCGGGCGCCGGTCCCGGTCGGCTCGACCACGTAGTCCTCCACCAGGTGGCGGAAGATCGGGCGGGTCGCCCCGGTCGCGGTGAAGGTCTTCCGGGTGCCCTCCTCCCAGCGGTAGAAGCGCTCGCGGAGGACGAGGTCGCTCTCCATCTCGATCTCCCGGGTGGTGCCGACGCCGAACGGCCGCGGCGACGTCCAGGTGAGCCGGCGCATGCCCTTCGTCCAGCTGGACACGCCGTCGCCGGTCAGGGCCGCCCACGTCTCCTCCGCGGAGAACGGCACCTCCACCGAACGGGCGTGGTAGAGCGGGGCCTTGGCGAAGAGCGAGTCGTCGGCCTCCTCGATCGGGTACCAGCGTGCGGCCATGGCGTCGGGTCCTTTCCGGAACGGTGCGGGGCAGGGGAGCGGGGGAGTTCAGGGGAGTTCAGGGGATTTCAGGGGAGTGCGGGGAAGTGCGGGAGGGTCAGGCCTTGCGGCCGCGGAACAGGCCGACGGAGCCGCGGACGACCAGGTCGAAGTCCTCGAAGTTCTGCTTGAGCTGGTCGCGCAGGTCCTCCAGGTCGTCCTGGTCGTTGTGGAAGACGCCCTTCGCGTTGAGGTTGTTCATCAGCCAGCGGCCGGCGCCGGTGACCGGGACGCCGGAGGAGAGCACCGTGCTGCCGAACACCGTGCCGCCGGGCTTCACGGCCGCGGCCGCGTGCCGGATGGCCACGCCCTTGTCGCGCAGGCTCCCGGGGATGCAGTGCAGCAGGAAGCTGAGGGCGGCGGAGTCCTGGCTCTCCTCGGCCACCGGCAGCGGCTCCAGGGCGTTGGCGACCACCTTGGTGGTGGTGGCGAAGGTGGCGAGCCGCTCCGCGGTGAAGTCGAGCGTGGCGGGGTTGAGGTCGGCCAGCGTGATGTGCGGGTTCGAGACCGGGAACCGGGTGTGCGAGAGCAGGTAGCCGGTGCCGACGCCGATCTCCAGGTGCTTCGCGCCGACGCAGGTGTTGTACATCTGGAGGAAGTTCTTCGGCGAGCAGCGCCAGAACAGCGGGGCGCTGCCACGGAACACCAGCAGGTCGTAGAAGTGCAGCGCGCGGCGGTGGTAGGGGGCCTGGCCGTCCAGGACGGCCTGGTCCAGGGAGCCGGGCTGGGGGTTGTGGTCGCTGCTCATGGTCTGCTCACCCTCGGTCGGGAACGGATACTCGGTGCGGTGCGGTGCGGTGCGGTGCGGTGCGGTGCGGTGCGGTGCGGTGCGGTGCGGTGCGATGTGGTGCTGTGCTGTGTGGTGCTGTGTGCGGTGCGGTGCTGGACCGGGAGGACGGCGCGGGCGGGCCGGCCGGGCCGGTCAGCCGGAGGCCCCGGCGAGGTGGTCGAGGACGGCCCGCAGGGTGGCGGGCCCGTGCTCGCCGGTCATGGTGAAGTGGTCGCCCGCCACTTCCGCCTCCGTGTGCGGGACCGGCCAGTCGGCCTGCCAGCCGGCGGCCGGGAAGCCGGGCAGCGGCCGGGCCGCGCGGAGCTGGAGGGTCGGGGTGGCGAGCGGCTGCGGCTCCCAGGCCTCGAAGAGCCGGCCGTAGCCGCCCGTCGCGGTGAGCGAGGTGTCGTCGAGCAGCTGGTCCGGCGCGAGGCGGCCGTCCGTCAGCTGCCGGGCGATCTCCGCCTGGATGCGCGGGAGGGTCGCGCTGCCGGGCCGGTAGCTGTCCAGCAGGACGAGGGCCGCCGGGGGGTTGCCGAGCTTCTCCAGGTGCGCCGCCACCGCGTGCGCGATCCAGCCGCCGGCGGAGTGGCCCAGGAGCGCGAACGGCTCCCCGGCGGCGAGCCGTTCGACGTCCTCGGCGTGCAGGCGCACCAGCGCGTCGAGGTCGGCGGGCAGCGGCTCGCCCGCGCCGAATCCGGGGGCCGGCAGGGCCCACAGCTCGTGGCGGCCGCGGGCGGCGGCGGCGAGCCGGGCGTACTGGTGGGCGCCGGACTTCGTGGCGAAGGAGGGGAAGCAGAAGAATCGCGGGGCGGCCGGGCCCTGGGCCAGACGGACGGGCGCCGGGCGGACGGCCGGGGCCGGCGGGGCGTCGAAGGTCTCCCTGAACCGGGAGGCGGCCGCGAGGAGTTCACCGAACTCGGCGAACCGGCCGAGCTCCGCGGCGCGCGGCGCCAGCGAGGCCAGCAGGCCGTCGGCGGGTGCGTCCGGCGAGCCGGGGGCGGCCTCCAGCTCGGCCCGCAGCCGGGCGGTGAGGGCATCGAGCGTGGGGTGCTCGAACACCGCCGTGGCGGGCAGGGTGAGGCCGGTGGCGGCCAGCAGGGCGGCGCTCAGCTCGGTCGCGGCCAGCGAGTCGAAGCCCAGCTCCGGCAGGCTCAGCCCGGCCTCCAGCTCGTCGGCGGAGCCGTGCCCGAGCGCGGCGGCGACCTGGCCGGCCACCAACGCGTGCAGGGCGGCGTCACGTTCGGCCGGGCCGAGGGCGGCGAGCCGCTCGCGCAGCCGGGCGGGGGCGTCCTCGGCGGCCGGCCGGGCGGCCACTGGCGCGGTGCCGGGCTGGTCCGGTACGGCGGTGGGCTGCTCCGGCGCGGCGGCCGGGGCGGCGGCGTCCGGCCAGAAGCGCCGGTGCTGGAACGCGTAGGTCGGCAGGGCGACGGTGCCCGCCGCGGGAGCGGCGAGGACGGCGTCCCAGTCCACGGGCACCCCGCGGACGTGCGCGTGGGCGAGCGCCGTCAGCGCGCTCTCCGGCTCCGGCCGGCCGCGCCGCAGCAGCGGCACCGCCGCCGGGGCCGGCGTCCGGTCGGCGGTCGCCTGCCGGACGAGCGCGGAGAGGACGCCGCCGGGGCCGACCTCCAGGAAGGTGGTGACGCCGTCGGCCGCCATCCGGCGCACGCCGTCGTGGAACCGCACCGTCCCCCGGATGTGGCGCACCCAGTACTCCGGCGCACCGACCTGCTCGGCGGTGGCCTGCTCGCCGGTCAGGTTCGACAGCAGCCGGATCCGCGGCGGCCCGTACGCCAGCCCGGCCGCCACCTCGTGGAAGCGCTCCAGCACCCCGTCCATCAGCGGCGAGTGGAACGCCCGGGTGACCCGCAGCCGCTTCGTCCGGCACCCGCGGGCGGCGAGCACGGCCGCCACCTCGTCGACCGCGCCCGCCGACCCGGACAGCACGACGGCGCGCGGCCCGTTGACGGCGGCGAGGCCGAGTTCGTCCTCCCGGCCCGCCAGTAGCGGCAGCACCTCGTCCTCGGTGGCCTCCACGGCGACCATCGCGCCGGCGGGCGTGGCCTGCATCAGCCGGCCGCGGGCCGCGACCAGCCGGCAGGCGTCCTGCACCGTCAGCACGCCGGCCGCGCAGGCCGCCGCCAGCTCGCCGACCGAGTGGCCGCCGACGTGGTCGGGCGTCACGCCCCAGGAGCCGAGCAGGCGGAACGCCGCCAGGCCGACCGCGAAGAGCCCGGCCTGGGTGAACACCGTCTCGTCGAGCAGGGCGGCCTCGGGGCTGCCCTCCGGGGCGAACAGGACGTCGCGCAGCGCGGGGCGCCCGGGCTCGGCGAGCTCCTCGTCCAGCAGGGCGCACAGCTCGTCCAGGGCCCGGGCGAAGACCGGGTGCGCCGCGTACAGGCCGCGGCCCATGCCGGGCAGCTGGCTGCCCTGGCCGGGGAAGAGGAAGCCGAGCCGGCCGGCTGCCGCCGTGCCCCGGACGAGGCCCGGCGCGGCCGTTCCCGCGGCCAGCGCCGTCAGGCCGGCGCCCAGCTCGCCGAGGTCCCGGCCGAGCAGCACGGCCCGGTGCGGGAGGGCGGCGCGGGTGAGCGCCAGGGAGCGTCCGACGGTGGCGGGGGCGAGGCCGGGCAGGTCGTCGAGGTGGGTGCGCAGGCGCTCCGCCTGGCCGCGCAGGGCGGCCTCCCCGCGGGCCGAGACCGGCCAGGCGACGAGCGGCCGTGGCTCGGCCGGGTCGCCGTCGGCCGGGTCGGGGGTGGCCGGGTCGGGGTCGGTGGTGTCCGGGAGGACGGCGGACGCAGTCTCCTGCTCCACCGGGGCCTGTTCCAGGACGACGTGGGCGTTGGTGCCGCTGATGCCGAAGGCGGAGACGCCGGCGCGGCGGGGCCGGCCGTGCTCCGGCCAGGCCACCGGCTCGGTGAGCAGGGCGATCGCGCCCGAGCTCCAGTCCACGTGCGGGGTGGGGGCGTCGGTGTGCAGCGTCGGCGGCAGGACGCCGTGCTCCATCGCCTGCACCATCTTGATCACGCCCGCCATGCCCGCGGCGGCCGCGGTGTGGCCGATGTTCGACTTCACCGAGCCCAGCCAGAGCGGCCGTTCGGCCGCCCTGCCCTGCCCGTAGGTGGCGAGCAGCGCCTCGGCCTCGATCGGGTCCCCGAGCGGCGTGCCGGTGCCGTGCGCCTCGACGGCGTCCACGTCGCCCGGAGTCAGCCGCGCGTTGGCCAGCGCCTGCCGGATGACCCGCTGCTGGGAGGGTCCGTTCGGTGCGGACAGGCCGTTGGAGGCGCCGTCCTGGTTGGTGGCCGAGCCGCGGACCACGGCGAGCACCGGGTGCCCGTTGCGGCGGGCGTCGGAGAGCCGCTCCAGCACCAGCACGCCCGCGCCCTCGCCCCAGGCGGTGCCGTCGGCGGCGGCGGCGAACGGCTTGCAGCGCCCGTCCGGCGCCAGCCCGCGCTGGCGGCTGAAGCCGATGAACGCCTGCGGCGTGGAGAGCACGGTGACGGCGCCCGCGAGCGCGAGCGTGCTCTCGCCCGACCGCAGCGACTGGCACGCCAGGTGGAGGGCGACCAGCGAGGAGGAGCAGGCGGTGTCCACCGTGACGGCCGGGCCCTCCAGCCCGTAGGTGTAGGCGAGCCGCCCGGAGATGACGCTGGCCGCGTTGCCGGTCATCAGGTAGCCCTCGTCGGACGAGCCCTGCGCCAGCAGGTGGTAGTCCTGGCCGCTGCTGCCCGCGAACACGCCGGTGCGGCTGCCGCGCAGGCTGTCCGGGGTGATCCCGGCCCGTTCGAAGGCCTCCCAGGAGGTCTCCAGCAGCAGTCGCTGCTGCGGGTCCATGGCGAGGGCCTCGCGCGGGCCGATCCCGAAGAACGCGGCGTCGAAGCCGTCCGCGTCGTGCAGGAACCCGCCCTCGCGGGTGTAGCTGCGGCCGGGGCGGTCCGGGTCGGGGTCGTAGAGGTTGTCGAGGTCCCAGCCCCGGTTGGCGGGGAACGAGGTGATCGCGTCCCGGCCGTCCGCGACCAGCCCCCAGAGCTGTTCGGGGCTGCGCACCTCGCCCGGGTACCGGCACGCCATGGCGACGATGGCGATCGGCTCGTCGCCGCCGGTCCCGGCCGCGGGCACGGGTGCCGTGTCGGCGGGCTCGGCGCCGGTGCCGAGCAGCCGGCCGTGCAGGAGGCGGCCCAGCGCCTCGGGCGTCGGGTGGTCGAAGGCGACGGCGGCCGGGAGCCGGAGGCCGGTGGCGGCGTTCAGCCGGTTGCGCAGCTCGACGGCGGTGAGCGAGACGAAGCCCAGCTCGTGGAAGGAGCGCCCGGGTGCGATCGGATCGTCGAGGCCGAGGACGGCGGTCGCGTGGGACCGCACCAGATCGAGCAGCAGCTGCTCGCGGTCGGGCCCGGGGAGCCCGTCCAGCCGCCGGCGCAGCTCCGTCCCCGCGGAGGTCGCGGCGCTGTCGTCCGGCCGGGCGGCCGGGGCGCCGGTACCCGCGCCGGTGCCGGTGGCCGGGCCGGTGGTCTCCACCCAGTAACGGCGTTGCCGGAAGGGGTAGGTGGGGAGGTCGGGGTGGTGGCCGGGGTGGACGAGCGGGGCCCAGTCGACGGGGGTGCCGTGGGCGTGCAGGTGGGCGGCGGAGGTGAGCAGCCTGGTCCAGCCGCCTTCGTCGCGGCGCAGGGTGCCGGTGACGACCGCCGGGTGGTCGGTGGTGTCGAGGGTGTCCTCGATCGCCGGGGTCAGCACGGGGTGGGCGCTGGCTTCGACGAAGACGGTGTGGCCGGTGTCGGCGAGGGCGCGGACGGCCTGTTGGAAGAGGACGGGGCTGCGGAGGTTGGTGTACCAGTAGGCGGCGTCGAGGGTGGTGGTGTCGGTGAGCTCGGCGGTGACGGCGGAGAGGAACGGGATGGTGGCGGCGGCCGGCTTGATGTCGGCGAGGTCGCTGAGGAGTTGGGCGCGCAGGCTCTCGACCTGGGGGGAGTGGGAGGCGTAGTCGACGGGGATGGTGCGCGCCCGGGCACCGTCGATCTTGGCCTGCTCGACGACGGCGTGGACGGCGGTGACGGTGCCGGCGATGACGGTGTGGGAGGGGCCGTTGACGGCGGCGATGCTGACCTCGTCGGCGTGCGGGGCGAGGAGCGGTTCCACCTGGGACGCGGGCAGGGCGATGCTGGCCATGGTGCCGCTGCCGGCCAGCGTGGTGATGGCCTTGCTGCGCAGGGCGACGATGCGGGCGGCGTCGTCGAGGGTGAGGGCGCCGGCGATGTGGGCGGCGGCTATTTCGCCCTGGGAGTGGCCGAGAACGGCGTCCGCCCGGACGCCGAGGCTCTCCCAGAGGCGGGCGAGGGAGACCATGACGGCGAAGAGGGCGGGTTGGACGATGTCGACGCGGGTGAGGTCGTTGCCGCCGCGCAGGACGTCGGTGAGGGACCAGTCGGTGTGCGGGGCGAGGGCTGCTTCGCACTGGGCGACGGATTCGGCGAACACGGTGGAGGTGTCGAGGAGTTCGGCGCCCATGCCGATCCACTGGGAGCCCTGGCCGGGGAAGACGAAGACGGTCCGGCCGGCCTGCTCGGTGCTGCCGGCGGCGATGCCCTCCTCGGCGAGGGCGGTGAGTGCGGTGAGGAGTTCCTCGGAGGTCCGCCCGAGGGCGACGGCGCGGTGGTCGAGCGCGGCGCGGCCGGTGAGCAGGGTCTGCCCGACGGCCCGCAGGTCGGCCTCGGAGTGGTCCCGGAGGTACGCGGCGAGCTGCCCCGCCCGGGCGCGCAGCGCGGGCTCGTCGCGGCCGGAGAGCACCCACGGCACCACGGGCGAAGGCGAGTCGGCGGAGGCAGCCTCGGCCGCCGGCTCGACCGCGGGCGCCTCCTCCAGGATGACGTGCGCGTTCGTCCCGCTCGCTCCGAACGCCGAGACCCCGGCCCGGCGGGCGCGGTCACCGGCCGGCCAGGCCCGGTTCTCGGTGAGCAGCTCGACGGCGCCGGCCGTCCAGTCCACGTGCGGCGTCGGCTCGGCGACGTGCAGGGTGCGCGGCAGCACGCCCTGCTGCATGGCCATCACCATCTTGATCACCCCGGCCACGCCCGCCGCGGCCTGGGTGTGACCGATGTTGGACTTCACCGACCCGAGCCAGAGCGGCTGTTCGGTGCCCCGCTCCTGCCCGTAGGTGGCGAGCAGGGCCTGCGCCTCGATCGGGTCGCCCAGGGTGGTGCCCGTCCCGTGCGCCTCCACCGCGTCGATGTCCGAGGCCGTGAGCCGGGCGTTGTCGAGCGCCGTGCGGATGACGCGCTGCTGGGACGGCCCGTTGGGAGCCGTCAGGCCGTTGGAGGCGCCGTCCTGGTTGACGGCCGAGCCGCGCACGACGGCCAGCACCCGGTGGCCCTGGCGCCGCGCGTCGGAGAGCCGCTCCAGCAGCAGCACGCCGGCGCCCTCGCCCCAGCCGGTGCCGTCCGCGCCGGCGCCGAAGGCCTTGCACCGCCCGTCCGGCGCCAGGCCGCGCTGGCGGCTGAACTCGACGAACATGCCCGGCGAGGCCATCACGGCCGCCCCGCCGGCGAGCGCCGTCGTGCACTCGCCGCGGCGCAGCGACTGGCAGGCCAGGTGCAGCGCGACCAGGGAGGAGGAGCACGCCGTGTCGACGGTGATCGCCGGGCCCTCCAGCCCGAACACGTAGGAGAGCCGGCCCGAGATGACGCTCGCCGCGCCGCCGGAGAGCAGGTACCCCTCCAGGCTGTCGGTGGCCCGCTGGGCGAGCGCCGCGTAGTCGACCTGCCCGGCGCCCATGAAGACGCCGGTACTGCTGCCGCGCAGCGCGGCCGGGTCGATGCCGGCCCGCTCGAAGGCCTCCCAGGACGTCTCCAGCAGCAGCCGCTGCTGCGGGTCCATCGCCAGCGCCTCGCGCGGCCCGATGCCGAAGAAGCCGGCGTCGAACCGGTCCGCGCCCTCGACGAAGCCGCCCTCGCGGGCGTAGGTGTGGCCGGTGCGGTCCGGGTCCGGGTCGTACAGCGCCTCGACGTCCCAGCCGCGGTCGGCGGGGAACGGTGTGACGGCGTCCCGGCCGTCCGCGACCAGCTGCCAGAGCCGCTCCGCCGAGTCGGCGCCGCCGGGGAAGCGGCAGGCCATGCCGACGACCGCGATCGGCTCGCCCGTGACGGACTCCATCTCCTGGAGCCGCCGGCGGGTCTCCTGCAAATCGGCGGTCACCCGCTTGAGGAAGTAGCGGAGCTTGTCCTCGGTCTCGCTGGCCACAGTGGCGCAACCCTTCGGATCGGACAGGTACGGGGCGGACGGCCGGCGCGGTCGCCGGCGGGCGGGTCAGGAGATGCCGAGCTCGTTGGTGATGAAGTCGAAGACCTCGTCGTCGTCGGCCGAGTCCAACTCCAGCTCGGCTGCGGGTGATTCGCCCGGTGCCGGGGTGTGCTGGTCGCTCCACCGGGCGGCCAGGGCGCGCAGCCGGCCGGCGATCCGGGCATGCTCCGGGTGGTCGGCGGTGATCCCGCCGAGGACGGCGTCGAGGCGGTCCAGCTCCGCGAGCACCGGCGCGGCCGACGGCGCCCCCTCGCGCGGGAGCTCCGCGTCGAGGTGGCGGGCCAGCTCCGCCGCCGTCGGGTAGTCGAACACCAGCGTCGCCGGCAGCCGCAGGCCGGTGGCGCCGGTCAGGCGGTTGCGCAGCTCGACGGCGGTCAGCGAGTCGAAGCCGAGGTCCCCGAACGCCCGGTCGGCGCCCACCGAGGCCGCGTCCGCGTGACCGAGGACGACCGCCACCTGAGCGCGCACCAGGTCGAGCAGGGCGCGCTCGCGCTCGGCCCCGGTGAGCCCGGCCAGCCGCCGCTTCAGGCCCTCCGCCGCCCCGGCGTCCGCCCGGCGGGCGGGCCCGGCGGCGGGGCCGGCCAGGCCGCGCAGCAGCGGCGGGAGGTCGTCGCCGGCCCGGCGCAGTGCGGCGGCGTCCAGCCGGACCGGCAGCACCGTCGGGTCGGCGCCGGCGATCGCCGCGTCGAACAGGGCGAGGCCGTCCTGCGGGGTGAGTGCCCGGACGCCCGAGCGCCGCATCCGGCCGAGCGTCGCCTCGTCGAGCGCGCCCGCCATGCCGGCCTGCTGCTCCCACAGGCCCCAGGCGAGGGAGCGGGCGGGCAGGCCCTGGGCGGCGCGGTGCTGGGCGAGTGCGTCGAGGAAGGCGTTGGCGGCGGTGTAGCCGCCCTGGCCGGCGCCGCCGAGGGTGGCCGTCGCGGAGGAGAACAGCACGAAGGCGGCGAGCCCGGCGTCGCGGGTGAGCTCGTGCAGGTGCCAGGCGGCGTCCGCCTTGGGGCGGAGCGCGGCGTCGAACCGCTCCTCGGTGAGGGCGGCCAGCGCGCCGTCGGCCACCACGCCGGCGGTGTGCACGACGGCGGTGAGCGGGTGCGCGGCGGGGATTCCGGCGAGGGCCCCGGCGAGGCTCTCGCGGTCGGCGGTGTCGCAGGCGGTGACCGTCACCCGGGCGCCCAGGGCGGTGAGTTCGGCGGTGAGTTCGGCGGCTCCCGGGGCGTCGGGGCCGCGCCGGCCGAGCAGCAGCAGGTGCCGCACGCCGTACGCGGTGACGAGGTGCCGGGCGACGAGTGCGCCGAGCGCACCGGTGCCGCCGGTGACCAGCACGGTGCCGGCGCCGTCCGTACCGGCGAGGTCCGGGGTGGCGGCCGGTGCGGGTGCCGCGCTGCGGGCCCGGGTGAGCCGGGGGGCCAGCACGGTGCCCGCGCGCAGGGCGAGCTGCGGCTCGCCGCCCGCGGCTGCCCGGGCGAAGGCCGCGTCGGTGCCGGTGCCGCCGTCGAGGTCGAGCAGGACGAAGCGGTCCGGGTGCTCGGCCTGGGCGGCCCGGGCGAGGCCCCAGAGCGGTGCGTGGGCGAGCTGCGGCACGTCCTCGTCCCGCCCGGCGGCGACCGCGCCGCGGGTCACCAGGACGAGCCGGGAGCCGGCGAAGCGGTCGTCCGCGGCCCAGGCCGTCAGGGCGGACGACGCCGCCCGCACGGCCGTGCGGACCGCTGCGGGGAGGCCGCCCGTGGGGTCCGGGAGGGTCAGGAAGACCGCGTCCGGCACCGGCAGGCCGGCGGTGACGGCCTCGGCGAGCGCCGCGAGGTCGGGGTGGGCGTCGACGCCGGGGTGCCCGGCGCCGTCGCCGAGGACGGCCCACCGTCCGCCGGCCGGTCCGGTGGCCTCGGCCGGCTCGGCGGCCGGGGCGGGCGACCACTCGACGCGGAACAGGGCGTCGGCGAGCCCGGCCCCGGCGGCCGCGCGCAGCTGCTCGACCGAGACCGCCCGGGCCCGCAGCGCGGCGACCGAGGCGACCGGCGCGCCGCTCGCGTCGGCCACCTGGAGGGACATCGCGTCCGGTCCGGCCGGGGCCAGCCGCAGTCGCAGGACGGCCGCGCCGGGGCGGTGCAGCCGCACGCCGTTCCAGGCGAACGGCAGCAGGACGTCACCCCCGGTGTTCCCGGCCAGGCCCGCATGGAGCGCGGCGTCCAGCAGCGCCGGGTGCACGCCGTACCCGCCGGCCTGCGCCCGCTCCGGATCCGGCAGGGCGACCTCGCCGTACACCTCGGTGCCGGCCCGCCACATCGCCCGCAGGCCGCGGAACGACGGGCCGTAGGCGAAGCCGTCGCGGGCGACGGCCGGGTAGAAGCCGTCGAGGTCCACCGGCTCGGCGCCCTCCGGCGGCCACACCCCGGTGGGCTCCCAGGCGTCCGCGCCGTCCGTGCCGCTCCCGGTGGAGGTGGCCAGCGTGCCGCCGGCGTGCCGCGTCCAGGCCTCCTCGCCGTCCGGCCGCGCGTGGACGCCGAACGGGCGCCGGCCCGTCGCGTCGGCCTCGCCGACCACCAGTTGCACCTGCACCGCGCCGTCCTCGGGGAGGATCAGCGGCGCCTCCTGGTCCAGTTCCTCGACCACCGTGCAGCCCGTCAGCCGCGCCGCGTGCAGCGCCAGCTCCAGGTAGGCGGTGCCGGGCACCACCACGGAGCCCAGCACGACGTGGTCGGCGAGCCAGCGGTGCGAGCGGGTCGAGAGCCGCCCGGTGAGGATCGGCCCGCCGCCCTCGGCGGGGGTGACGGCGGCGCCGAGCAGCGGGTGCCCGGCCGGGTCCAGGCCCAGGCCGGTCACCCTGGCGGGCGTGCCGCCCGGCGCGGCGGCGTCCAGCCAGTACCGCTCGCCCCGGAAGGCGTACGTGGGCAGGTCCACCCGCTGCCGGGCCGGCCCGGCGAGGGCGGTGAGGCAGGCCGGCCAGTCGACCGGGACGCCGCGCACGTGCGCGGCGGCGACGGCGGCGAGCACGGTGTCCGGCTCCGGGCGGCCCCGGCGCAGCAGCGGGGCCGCCGCGATGCCCGCGGCGCGGTCGCCCGCGCTCTGCTGGGTCATGGCGGAGAGCACGCCGTCCGGCCCGAGCTCCAGGAAGGCCGTCACGCCCTGCCCGAGCAGGTGCTGGACGCCGTCGTGGAAGCGCACGGCCTCGCGCACGTGCCGCACCCAGTACTCGGGCGTCACGAGCTCCCCGGCGGCGGCCGGCCGGCCGGTGAGGTCGGAGACGACCGGGATCACGGGCTCGTGCAGTGTCACGCCGGCGAGTACCTCGCGGAACCGGTCGAGCATCCCCGCCATGTGCGGGGAGTGGAAGGCGTGGCTGACGGTGAGCCGCTTCGTCCGGCGGCCCTCGGCGCCCAGCCGCCCGGCGAGCTCCGCCACCGCGTCCTCGTCGCCGGAGAGCACCACGGACCGGGGCCCGTTGACGGCGGCGATGCCGACCGCGTGCTCGCGGCCCGCGAGCAGGGCGGTGACCTCCTCCTCGGTCGCCTCGACCGCCGTCATCGCACCGCCGGCCGGGAGCTGCTGCATCAGCCGGCCGCGGGCGGCGACCACGGTGACGGCGTCCTCCAGCGAGAACACTCCGGCCACGTGGGCGGCGGCCAGCTCGCCGATCGAGTGTCCGAGCAGGAAGTCCGGCCGCAGGCCCCAGGATTCGGTCAGCCGGAAGAGCGCCACCTCCAGCGCGAACAGGGCGGTCTGGGCGAAGGCCGTCCCGTCCAGCAGGGCGGCCTCCGGTGATCCCTCGGCGGCGAGCAGGGCCGCCCGGACCGGCAGCCCGCCGCGCTCCGTCAGCAGGGCGCAGACGCGGTCCAGCTCGGCGGCGAACACCGGGAAGCGGCGGTGCAGTTCACGGCCGGCGCCGGCCCGCTGCGCGCCCTGGCCGGTGAACAGGAAGGCCAGCTTGCCGGTGCGGGCGCCGGCCGGGCCCCGGACGAGCTGCGGTGCGTCGTCGGCGCGGCGCAGCGCGTCCAGGCCGGCGAGCAGGGCGGTGCGGTCGGTGCCGAGCACCACCGCGCGGTGGTCGAGGCCGGCCCGGGCGGTGGCGAGGGTCCAGGCGACGTCGGCGGGCTCCCAGCCGGGGGCGTCGGCGACGGCGTCGGCGAGCCGCCCGGCCTGGGCGCGCAGCGCCTCCGGGTCGCGGGCGGAGAGCAGCCACGGGGTGCCGGCGGGCGCCTCGTGCGGTGCCTCCGAGGGCGCGTCGGCGGCTGCTTCGGCAGGCGTTTCGGCGGGCGTCTCCTCGACGTACTGCTCCAGGATCACGTGGGCGTTGGTGCCGCTGATCCCGAACGAGGAGACGGCGGCCCGCCGGGGCCGGCCGGTCGCGGGCCACGCCCGCTGCTCGGTGAGCAGCTCGACGGCGCCCCGCGACCAGTCGACCTGCGGCGTCGGCTCGTCGACGTGCAGGGTCGCCGGCAGCACCCCGTGCCGCATCGCCAGGACGGTCTTGATGACGCCGGCGACCCCCGCGGCGAGCTGCGTGTGGCCGAGGTTGGACTTCACCGAGCCGAGCCAGAGCGGTTGTTCGGCGTCCCGCTCGCGGCCGTAGGTGGCGAGCAGGGCCTGTGCCTCGATCGGGTCGCCGAGCCGGGTGCCGGTGCCGTGCGCCTCGACGGCGTCGACCTCCGCCGGCGAGAGCCGGGCGTCGGCGAGCGCCGCCCGGATCACCCGCTGCTGGGCGGGACCGCTCGGTGCGGTCAGGCCGTTGGAGGCGCCGTCCTGGTTGACGGCCGAGCCGCGGACCACGGCCAGCACCGGGTGCCCGAGGCGCCGGGCGTCGGAGAGCTTCTCGACCAGCAGCACGCCGACGCCCTCGCCCCAGGCGGTGCCGTCCGCGGCGCCCGCGAAGGCCTTGCACCGCCCGTCCGGCGCCAGGCCCCGCTGGCGGCTGAACTCGATGAACATGTGCGGCGCCGCCATCACCGCCGCGCCGCCGACCAGCGCCATCGAGCACTCGCCGTCGCGCAGCGCCCGGCCCGCCAGGTGCAGGGCCACCAGCGAGGAGGAGCAGGCGGTGTCCACCGTGACGGCCGGGCCCTCCAGCCCGAAGGTGTAGGACAGCCGGCCGGACGCCACGCTGACGGTGGTGCCGGTCAGCAGGTAGCCCTCGGATCCCTCGGCGCTGCGCGGGTCGGCGGCGTAGCCGAGCGGCGAGGCGCCGACGAACACGCCGGTGCTGCTGCCGCGCACCGAGGTCGGGTCGATGCCGGCGCGTTCGAAGGCCTCCCAGGACGTCTCCAGCAGCAGCCGCTGCTGCGGGTCCATGGCGAGGGCCTCGCGCGGGCTGATCCCGAAGAACGCGGCGTCGAAGCGGTCCGCGTCCTGCACGAAGCAGCCCTGGCGGACGTAGCTGCGGCCCGGCCGGTCCGGGTCCGGGTCGTACAACTCCTCGGTGTCCCAGCCGCGTTCGGCGGGGAAGTCGGAGCGGGCGTCGCGCCCCTCGGCGACCAGCCGCCACAGGTCCTCGGGGCTGCGGACGTCGCCGGGGAACCGGCAGGCCATGCCGACGATCGCGATCGGCTCCTGCCGTGCCTCGGTCAGCCGGCGGTTCTGCTGCTGGAGCCGCTTGGTCTCCTTCAGCGAGAGCCGGAGCGCCTCCAGCACCTTGTCCGGTGACGCGGCCTGTGTCGCAGCCTGTGATGCAGCCATCGTTGTTCTCCGCAGTCCGATCGCGATCAGAGGTCAGTGGTGCCGAAGGCGAGGCCGATCAGGTCGTCGGCGTCCATGGCGTCGATGTCCGTGGCGTCGACCTCGTCCAGCTCGTGGGCGGGGCCGCCGGCCGGTGGCTCCCCGGGGGCGGTGCCGGCCAGTGCCAGCAGCGCGTCGAGCAGTCCGGCGGCGCGCAGCCGCTCCGGTGCGACGCCGGCCAGGAGCCGGCTCACCTCGTCGTCGGAGACCGTCCGGCCGGCCGGCTCGGCCGGGGCCAGCTCGGTGTGCAGCCAGCCGGCCAGTGCGTCCGGCGTCGGATGGTCGAAGACCAGCGTGGCCGGCAGCTTGAGCCCGGTCGCGGCGTTGAGCCGGTTGCGCAGCTCGACGGCGGTCAGCGAGTCGAAGCCGAGCTGCTTGAACGCCCGGTCCGGCCGGATCGCCTCGTCGGTGGCGTGGCCGAGCACGACGGCCGCGTTGGCGCGCACCAGCTCCAGCAGCGCGCGGGCGCGTTCGGCCGCGGGCAGGGCGGCCAGCCGGCGGGCCGGCGCGGAGTCCCCGCCGGCCGGGGCGGCCGACACCGCCGGCCGGCCCGGCGCACCGACCAGCCGGCGCAGCAGCGGCGGCACCGAGCCGTTCCGGAAGGCCGCGCGGGCGGCCGTGACGTCGAGCTTCATCGCCACCAGGAGCGCCTGGTCGGCGTGCAGGGCCGCGCTGAACATCGCCAGGCCCTCGGCGTCCGCGAGGGGGCTCACCCCGGAGCGGCGCAGCCTGGTCAGGTCGGTGGCCGCCAGGTGGCCGGTCATGCCGCTGGCCCGCTCCCACAGGCCCCAGGCGATCGACTGGCCGGGCAGGCCCGCCGCGCGGCGGTGCTGGGCGAGTGCGTCGAGGAAGGTGTTGGCCGCGGCGTAGTTGCCCTGGCCCGGGCCGCCCAGCACGGCGGCCGAGGAGGAGAACAGGACGAAGGCACCGAGGTCCGCCTCGCGGGTCAGCTCGTGCAGGTGCCAGGCGGCGTCCACCTTCGGGCGCAGGACGGCGGCCAGCTGCGCCGGGGTGAGCGAGGCGATCACGGCGTCGTCGAGGACGCCGGCGGCGTGCACGACGGCGGTGAGCGGGTGCGCGGCGGGGATTCCGGCGAGGGCCCCGGCGAGGCTCTCGCGGTCGGCGGTGTCGCAGGCGGTGACCGTCACCCGGGCGCCCAGGGCGGTGAGTTCGGCGGTGAGTTCGGCGGCGCCGGGTGCCTCGGGGCCGCGCCGGCCGAGCAGCAGCAGGTGCTTCGCGCCGTGCTCGGTGACCAGGTGCCGGGCCACCATGGCACCCAGCACGCCGGTGCCGCCGGTGACCAGCACGGTGCCCTCGGGGTCCGGCCCCGAGGGCATGGTGAGCACCACCTTGCCGACGTGCCGGGCCTGGCTCATGAAGCGGAACGCGTCGGTGGCCCGCCGCACGTCCCAGGTCCGGGCCGGGATCGGCCGGAGCGCGCCGCTCGCGAAGAGCGGCATCAGCTCGGCCGTCATCCGGCCGATCCGGTCGTAGCCGGCCTCGATCAGGTCGAACCAGAGGTAGGAGGTGCCGGGGTGGGCGGCGGTGACCTCGGCCGCGTCGCGGATGTCGGTCTTGCCCATCTCCGCGAACCGGCCGCCGTCCGCGAGCAGCCGCAGCGAGGCGTCGACGAACTCGTTGGCGAGGGAGTTCAGGACGACGTCCACCCCCCGGCCGCCGGTGGCCGCCCGGACGTGCTGCTCGAAGTCGAGGCTGCGGGAGGAGGCGATCCGGTCCTCCGGGACGCCCAGCGCGCGCAGCGCGTCCCACTTGGCCGGGCTCGCCGTGGTGAACACCTCGGCGCCCAGGTGCCGGGCCAGCTGGATCGCGGCCGTGCCCACGCCGCCGGTCGCCGAGTGGATCAGCACCGACTCGCCGGGGGCGAGCCGGGCGAGGTCCACCAGGCCGTAGTAGGCGGTGAGGAAGGCGATCGGCACCGAGGCGCCCTCGGTGAACGTCCACCCCGCCGGTAGCGGGACGAGCAGCCGGTGGTCGACCACGGCGACCGGCCCGAACGAGCCGGGCACCATGCCCATCACGCGGTCCCCCGGCGCGAAGCCGGTGACGTCGGGCGCGGTCTCCAGCACCACACCGGCCGCCTCGCCGCCCATCACGTCCTGGTCGACCATGCCCAGCCCGAGCAGGACGTCGCGGAAGTTCACCCCGGCGGCGCGCACGGCCATCCGGACCTGGCCGGGGCCGAGCGGGGCCGCGGCCGCGGAGTGGGGGAGCAGGGCGAGGTTCTCCAGCGTGCCCTTGGCGGTGGTGTCCAGACGCCAGTGCGGGGTGTCCGCCGGGGGCTCCAGCAGCCGGCCGCCGGCCGCCCGGACGAGCCGGGGCGCCAGCAGACCGCCCTCGCGCACGGCGAGCTGCGGCTCGTCGCCGCCGGCGGCCCGGTCCAGCGCCCGGGCGAGCACGTCCCGCGGCGCGGGGGTGCGGGCGTCCAGGTCGAGCAGGACGAAGCGGCCCGGGTGCTCGGTCTGGGCGGAGCGCAGCAGACCCCAGAGCGGGGCGTGGACGAGGTCGTGCACGTCCTCGCCGGGGGCGGCGGGCACCGCGCCGCGGGTGACCAGGACGAGGCGCGAGGCCGCGAAGCGGTCGTCGGCGAGCCACTCCCGGACGACCGCGAGCACCTGCTCGGCGGCGGCCAGGACGGCGGCCGGCGTGTCGGGCGACGCGGGGCCGGCACAGGTGAGCACGACGGCCTCGGGCACGGTCGCGCCGGCCGCGACGTCCTCGGCGAGGGCGGCCGGATCCGCGTACCCGCCGAGCCGGAGCGTGTCGGTGAGGCCGAGGGGGTCGGCGCCGAGCAGCACCCGGCGGCCGGCCGGCGCCCCGGCGGCGGCCGGCAGCTCCGTCCACTCGACGCTCAGCAGCGGGTCCGCGCCGCCGTCGCGGGCCGCCCGCAGCTGCTCCCGGTCCACCGGGCGGCTCGCGAGCGAGGCCACCCGGGCGACGGGGGCGCCGGCCGCGTCGGCCACCGCGAGCGCGAGCCCGTCGGCGCCGGTGGGCGTCAGGCGGACGCGCAGCTCGGTCGCGCCGGTGGCGTGGAGCGTGACGCCGCTCCACGAGAACGGCAGCCGCACCTCGCCCGGCGAGGCGGCGGGGGCCGCGTGCAGGGCCGCGTCCAGCAGCGCCGGGTGCAGGCCGAACCGGGCGGCGGCGTCGTGCTGCCCCTGCGGCAGCCGCACCTCGGCGAGCAGCTCCTCACCGTGCCGCCAGAGCGCCCGCAGGCCCTGGAACGCCGGGCCGTAGCCGAGTCCGTCCTCGGCCAGGCGCGGGTAGAGGCCCTCGACGTCCACCGGGACGGCCCCGGCCGGCGGCCAGGGGGCGAGGTCCGGGGCGGGCCGCTCGGCGCCGGTGGCGAGGACGCCGGTCGCGTGGCGGGTCCACGGGGCGTCCTGCCGCTCGGGCCGGGAGTGGATCGAGAAGGTCCGCCGCCCGTCGTCCTCCGGCGCGCCGACGCGGACCTGGACGCGGACGGCGTCGTCCTCCGGGAGCAGCAGCGGGGCCTGGAGGGTGAGTTCGTCGAGGACATCGCACCCGGTGTGGTCGCCGGCGTGGAGGGCGAGTTCGACGAGGGCGGTGCCGGGGAGGAGGGGGGTGTCCCAGACGGCGTGGTCGGCGAGCCAGGGGTGGTCGGCGAGGCCGATCCGGCCGGTGAGGACGAGTTCGTCGCTGTCGGCGAGCGGGAGGACGGCGCTGAGCAGGGGGTGGTCCGCGGCGGTGAGGCCGGTGGAGCGGACGTCCCCGGTGGCGGCGGTGGCGTCGAGCCAGAAGCGTTCGCGCTGGAAGGGGTAGGTGGGGAGGTCGAGATGGGTGGGCCCACTGGTGGGGAGGAGGAGGGTCCAGTCGACGGTGGTGCCGGTGGTGTGGGCGTGGGCGAGGGAGGTGAGGAGTCTGGCGGGGCCGCCGTCGTCGCGGCGCAGGGTGCCGGTGGTGACGACCGATGTGCCGTCGAGGGTGTCCTCGATGGCGGTGGTGAGGACGGGGTGGGGGCTGGTTTCGACGAAGGTGCTGTGGCCGGTGTCGGCGAGCTTGCGGACGGCCTGTTCGAAGAGGACGGGGTTGCGGAGGTTGGTGTACCAGTACTCCGCGTCGAGCGTGGTGGTGTCGGTGATTTCGGCGGTGACGGCGGACAGGAAGGGGATGGTGGCGGCGGCCGGCTTGATGTCGGCGAGGTCGCTGAGGAGTTGCTCGCGGAGGGTCTCGACCTGGGGGGAGTGGGAGGCGTAGTCGACGGGGATGGTGCGGGCGCGGACGCCCTGGGCTTGCGCCTGCTCGACGATGGCGTGGACGGCGGTGACGGTGCCGGCGATGACGGTGTGTGAGGGACCGTTGACGGCGGCGATGCTGACCTGGTCGGCGTGCGGGGTCAGCAGGCTCTCGACCTGGGTGGCGGGGAGGGGGATGCTGGCCATGGTGCCGTGTCCGCTGAGGGTGAGGATGGCTTTGCTGCGGAGGGCGACGATTCTGGCGGCGTCTTCGAGGGTGAGGGCTCCGGCGATGTGGGCGGCGGCTATTTCGCCCTGGGAGTGGCCGAGGACGGCGTCGGGTTCGACGCCCAGGGACTGCCAGACGCGGGCGAGCGACACCATGACGGCGAACAGGGCGGGTTGGACGACGTCGACGCGGGTGAGGTCGTCGTTTCCGCGCAGGACGTCGGTGAGGGACCAGCCGGTGTGCGGGGCGAGGGCGTCGGCGCAGGCTTCGATGTGGGTGCGGAACACCGTTGAGGTGTCGAGGAGTTCGGCGCCCATACCGATCCACTGGGAGCCCTGGCCGGGGAAGACGAAGGCCGTGCGGCGGGCAGTGGCGGTGCCGTGGACCACATGAGGTGCGACGGTGCCCTCGGCGAGTGCGGTGAGGCCGCTGAGCAGCTCGGTGCGGCTGTCGCCGACGACGACGGCGCGCTGTTCGAAGACCGACCGTTCGTCGGCCAGTGCCCTTGCCACATCGGTCGTGTCCCACTCGGGGTGCGCGTCGACGGCCGCGCGCAGCTGTGCGGCCTGGGCCCGCAGCGCCTCCGCCGTCCGCGCGGAGATCGCCCACGGCACCACGGAGGACGGTGAGTTGACCGTGCCGGTCGCCGCCTCGACGGCCGGGGCCTGCTCCAGGACGACGTGTGCGTTCGTCCCGCTGACCCCGAACGAGGAGACGGCGGCCCGCCGGGGCCGCCCGGTGGCGGGCCATTCCCGTGCCTCGGTGAGGAGTTCGACTGCGCCGGCCGTCCAGTCCACGTGGGTGGTCGGTTCGTCGACGTGCAGGGTGGCGGGCAGCACGCCGTGCCGCATGGCCATCACCATCTTGATCACCCCGCCGACCCCGGCGGCGGCCTGGGTGTGGCCGATGTTGGACTTCAACGAGCCCAACAGCAGCGGCCGTTCGGCCGGGCGGGCCTGCCCGTAGGTGGCGAGCAGGGCCTGCGCCTCGATCGGGTCGCCGAGCCGGGTGCCCGTCCCGTGCGCCTCCACCGCGTCGACGAGGTCCGGCGAGAGCCGCGCCTCGGCGAGGGCCTGCCGGATCACCCGCTGCTGGGAGGGGCCGTTCGGGGCCGAGAGGCTGCTGCTCGCGCCGTCCTGGTTGACCGAGGACCCGCGCAGGACGGCGAGCACCCGGTGGCCCAGGCGCTCGGCGTCGGAGAGCCGCTCGACCAGGAGCATGCCCGCACCCTCGCCCCAGGCGGTGCCGTCGGCCGCGGTCGCGAAGGACTTGCAGCGCCCGTCCGGGGCCAGCCCGCCCTGGCGGCTGAACTCGACGAAGGTGTCGGGGGTGGCCATCACGGTGACGCCGCCGGCCAGTGCCATCGCGCAGTCGCCGCGGCGGACGGCCTGGGCGGCGAGGTGCAGGGCGACCAGCGAGGACGAACACGCCGTGTCCACCGTGACGGCGGGCCCCTCCAGGCCGAGCACGTAGGCGATCCGGCCGGACGCCACGCTGCCCGCCGTCCCGCTGCCCAGGAAGCCGGCGACGGACTCGTCCACCGAGGCCAGCCGGGTGCCGTAGTCGTGGTACATCAGGCCGGTGAAGACGCCGACCCGGGTGCCGCGCACGGCGGCCGGGGGGATTCCGGCCCGCTCGAAGGCCTCCCACGCCGTCTCCAGCAGCAGCCGCTGCTGCGGGTCCATCGCGGGCGCCTCGCGCGGGCTGATGTCGAAGAACGCCGGGTCGAAGTCGGCCGCGCCGTCGAGGAAGCCGCCCTCGCAGACGTAGGAGGTGCCGGGGCGCAGGCCGTCGGGGTCGTAGAAGTCCTCCGTCCGCCAGCCGCGTTCGGCGGGCGGCGGGCCGACGGCGTCGCGGCCGGCCAAGACCAGCTCCCAGAGCTCGTCCGGCGTCCGCACCCCGCCGGGGTAGCGGCAGCTCATGCCGACGATGGCGATCGGGTCCTGGTCGGCCGCCTCCAGCTCGGCCACCCGGCGGCGTGCCTCGCCGAGCTCGGCGGCAGCCCACCGGAGGTGCTCGCGAAGCTTGTCTTCATGTGCCACTTGAGCCTGCTCCTATAGCCGGTTCGGGTGTCGACCTGGTTCTGCCTGGTTCTGCCTGGTTGGTTCTGCCGGGCCCTCAGCGGGCGCGGAGCTGGTTGAGCACGTCGAAGAGTTCGTCGTCGCTCGCCGAGGCGAGGTCGGTGGGGTCGGCGGGGTCGGTCCGGTCGGTGCTGCTGCCCCGGCCGTCGTCGCCCCAGCGGGACAGGAGGTCCTGCAGCCGGTGGGTGATCGCCGTCCGGGCCAGGTCGTCGTCCGCGAAGGGCGTCAGGAACGCCTCCAGCCGGTCGAGTTCCGCGAGCGCCGGGCCCATCGCCGTGGTGGGGCCCCCGGTGCCGAACTCGGCACAGAGGTGGTCGGCCAGCGCCGTGGCGGTGGGGTGGTCGAAGATCAGGGTGCTGGGCAGCGGGAGGCCGGTGGCGTCCTGCAGCCGTTCCTGGAGTTCGAGGTTGGCGAGCGAGTCGAAGCCCAGGTCGACGAAGCCCTGGTCCGGGTCGATGTCCTCGGGCGCGGACTCGGCCAGGACGACGGCCGCGTGGGTGCGGACGAGGTCGAGCAGCGCCCGCCGGCGGGCCGGCTCCGGCAGCGCCCGCAGTCGCTGTGCGAAGCCGCTCACCTCGTCCGACCCGTGGCCCGAGGCGTGCTCCGACTCCCGGTCCGCGGCCGGGCCCTCGCCCCTCGCGGTGGCCGGAGCGGTGGCCGGAGCGGTGGCCGGAGCGGTGGCCGGTGCCGCCGCGGGATCCGGTGCGGCGGCCAACTCCCTGAGCAGCGCCGGTACCTGGCCCTGTTCGGCGCGCTCCCGCAGCGCCGCGGGATCCAGCCGAACCGGGACGAGCACCGACTCAGTGATCATCATACGGGCGGCATCGAAGAGATCAAGTGCCTCCGCCGTGGAAAGCGCGCGCACGCCCTCCCGGCCCAACCTGGCTGCTGCCACGCCGTCCAGACGGTCGGTCAGACCACTCCGCTCGGCCCAGAGCCCCCAGGCCAGTGAGAGTGCGGGCAGGCCCTCGCTGTGCCGCCGCTGCGCCAGTGCGTCGAGGAAGGCGTTGGCGGCCGCGTAGTTGGCCTGTCCGGCGGTGCCGAAGGTGCCCGAGGCGGAGGAGAACAGCACGAAGGAGTCGAGCCCGGCGTCGCGGGTCAGCTCGTGGAGATGCCAGGCGGCGTCCACCTTCGGCCGCAGCACGGCGGCGAGCCGCTCGGGGGTGAGCGAGGTCAGCAGGCCGTCGTCGACCACGCCGGCCGCGTGGACGACCGCCGTCAGCGGGTGGGCCGCGGGCAGTGCGCCCAGCAGGCCGGCCAGGGCCTCCCGGTCGGCGGCGTCGCAGGCGGCGACGGTGACCTCCGCGCCGCAGGCGGTGAGCTCCGCCACGAGCTCGGCCGTGCCCGGGGCTTGGTCGCCCCGGCGGCCGGTCAGCAGCAGGTGCCGGGCGCCGCGCTCGACCAGGTGGCGGGCGAGCAGGCGGCCGAGCGTGCCCGTGCCACCCGTGACCAGGACGGTGCCGTGCGGGTCGAAGGACGGGGCGTCGTCGATGGCGCTGTCGATGGCGCCGTCGCTCTCGTCGCCGGCGACGCGTTCGGCCTGCGTCAACCTCGGTGCGAGCAACACGTCCCGGCGCAGGGCCAGTTCCGGCTCGTCCGAGGCCAGCCGGGCGAGGGCCCCGGCCAGCGCGGCTTCGGACGGCGGCGTGGCGCCCAGGTCGAGCAGGCCGAAGCGCCTCGGGTGCTCGGAGTGTGCCGAGCGGAGCAGCCCGCGGACGGCGGCCGCCGCGAGGTCGGGGGCCGGGTCGTCCGGGCCGGTGACGTGGGCGCCGCGCGTCACGACGACCAGTCGGGCGGAGCTGAAACGGGGTTCGGCCAGCCAGCCTTGGACGAGCCGCAGGGCGTCGGCGGCGGCGGTGTGGACGCCGGCCGGCCCGTCGTCGCCGACCGGCGGCAGGGGCGCGAGCACCACGTCCGGCACCGCCGTCCCGGCGGCGAGAGCGGCCAGGGCCGCGAGATCGGAGTGGTGCGGGTGGGTGAGGCCGCTCATGGCGCCGGGGCCGACCACGGCCGCCCGCACCGCGGCGACGTCCGCCGCCACCGGAACGGGTGCCCAGTGGACCCGCCGGAGCGGGGTGGGGCCGGCCGCGTCCGCGGGCAGCGGCCGGGAGCGCAGGCTCGCGACCGACGCCACCGGGACGCCGGCCGCATCGGCGGCCTCCAGGGTCACCGCGTCCGGGCCGGCCGGGGCGAGCCGCACCCGCAGGGCCGCCGGGCCCGCGGCCCGCACCGCGACGCCGTGCCACGCGAACGGCACCGGCACCCGCCCCGCCGCCGCCTGCGGCGAGCCGACCGCGTAGGCCTGGAGGGCGGCGTCCAGCAGCGCCGGGTGGAGGCCGTACCGGGAGGCCTCGGTGCGCTCCGCCTCCGGCAGGGCCACCTCGGCGAACACCTCGTCACCGCGCCGCCAGAGTGCGCGCAGCCCGCGGAAGGCCGGGCCGTAGTCGACGCCGAGGGCGGCGAGCCGGTGGTAGCAGCCGTCGAGGGCGAGCGGTTCGGCGCCGGGCGGCGGCCAGGCCACCAGGTCGGACGCCTCGACCCGGACTTCGGGCGCCAGCACGGCGGTGGCGTGGCGGGTCCAGGGGGCGTCCTCGGGGGAGGCCGCGCGCGAGGACAGCTCCGCCGTCCGCCGTCCGGTGCCGTCCGGGGCGCCGACGGCCAGCCGGATCCGGGTGCCGGCCTCCGGGGCGGCGCCGGGCCCGGGCAACTCCAGCGGGGCGAGCAGGGTCAGCTCGGCGAGGTGCGGGCAGTCCGTCCGGGCGCCCGCTCCGCGGACCAGCTCGACGACGGCGGCGCCGGCCAGCAGCACCCGCCCGCCGACGGTGTGGTCGGCGAGCCAGGGCAGCTCGCGCGGCGAGAGCCGGCCGGTGAACAGCAGCCCCTCGCCGTCCGGCAGGTCGACGACGGCCCGGAGCAGCGGGTGGTCCGCCGGGGCGAGCCCGGCGGCCTGCACGTCGGGGTCGGCCGGCCCGTCCTCCAGCCAGTGGCGCCGGCGCTGGAAGGCGTACGTCGGCAGGTCGACCGGGCGGAGCCCGGCGGTGGGGAACGCCGCCGACCAGTCGGCCGGCCCGCCGTGGACGTGCAGATCGGCCAGGCCGGCGAGGACGGCGGCCGTGCCGTCGATCACCTGGACGGCGGGGCCGGCGAGCTGCGCGACCCGCGCCGTCAGCCCGGCGTCGAGCACCACGAACCTGGTGTGGCCGCGGTCGAGCAGCTCCGGCACGGCGTCCTCGGGCGCGGCGGTGAGCACCGGGATCCGGGCGCCGGCCAGGGCGGGCCGCTCGCCGGCGAGCACGGCACGCGCACCGTCCGCGAGGGACAGCGCGCCCGCGGCACACGCCGCCGCGACCGGGACGTCGACCGGGCCGGTGCCTGCCGCCACCAGGGCGGCCGGGTGCACACCGTGGCTCTCCCAGAGCCCGGCGAGGGCGACCAGTACCGCCCAGTGCACGGCCCGGCCGACCTCGGGCCGGGCCCGGTCGGGCGCGCCGGGGGCACTGCGCAGCACGTCCGACGCCGTCCAGCCGGCGGCCGCGGCCAGCGCCGCGTCGCACGCGGCCAGCCGCTCGGCGAACAGCGGCGAGGCGTTCAGCAGCCGTACGGCGGAGTCGAACCCGTCGGCCGGGCCGTCCGGCAGCACGAGGACCACCCGCTCGTCGCCGCCGGCGACGCCCTCGACCAGCCCGGGGCGCGGCTCGCCGGCCGCCAGCGCCGCCAGGCCCGCCCGCAGTTCGGTGAGGTCGGTGCCGAGCAGCACGGCCCGGTGCTCGAACGTCGTCCGGGTGCGGGCCAGGGCCGCGCCGGTCTCGGCCGCCGTTCGCCCGGGGTACTCGTCGAGGTGGGCCAGCAGGCGCGCGGCCTGGGCGCGCAGCGCGGCGGCCGTCCGGCCGGAGAGGACCCACGGCACGGTCACCGCACCGACCGCACCGGCAGCGCCCGGACCCTCGGCACCCTCGGCAGCCTCGGGTTCGTCGGGGAGCGCCTGCTCCAGGACGAGGTGCGCATTGGTCCCGCTCACGCCGAACGACGACACGCCGGCCCGGCGCGGCTGCCCGGTCGCCGGCCACGCCCGTCGCTCCGCGAGCAGCTCGACCGCGCCGGCCGTCCAGTCCACGTGCGGGTTGGGCTCGTCCAGGTGCAGGGTGGCCGGCAGCACGCCGTGCCGCATCGCCATCACCATCTTGATCACGCCGGCCACGCCGGCGGCCGCCTGGGCGTGCCCGATGTTGGACTTCACCGAGCCGAGGTACAGCGGCCGCCCGTCGGCCCGGTCCTGCCCGTAGGTGGCGAGCAGCGCCTGCGCCTCGATCGGATCGCCGAGCGTCGTCCCGGTGCCGTGGGCCTCCACCGCGTCGACGTCGCGCGCCGACAGCCCGGCCTGCTCCAGTGCCTGCCGGATCACCCGCTGCTGGGCCGGCCCGCTCGGCGCGGTCAGGCCGCTGCTGGCGCCGTCCTGGTTGACGGCGCTGCCGCGGATCACCGCGAGCACCCGGCGCCCGTTGCGCCGGGCGTCGGAGAGCCGCTCCAGCAGCAGCAGGCCCACGCCCTCGCCCAGGCCCGTCCCGTCGGCCCCGGCCGCGAACGCCTTGCACCGCGCGTCGGTGGCCAGTCCGCGCTGCCGGCTGAACTCGACCAGCGCCATCGGCGAGGCCATCACCGTCACCCCGCCGGCCAGGGCGAGCGAGCACTCGCCGGTCCGCAGCGCCTGCGCCGCCTGGTGCAGCGCGACCAGCGAGGAGGAGCACGCCGTGTCGAGGGTGACGGCGGGGCCCTCCAGGCCCAGGGTGTAGGCGACCCGGCCGGACGCGACGCTGCCGGTGCTGCCGTTGCCGACATAGCCCTCGAACTCGCCGGGCACCCGGCGCAGGCGCGAGGCGTAGTCCTGGTAGATCACCCCGGCGAACACGCCGGTCCGCGAGCCGCGCACCGAGACCGGGTCGATGCCGGCCCGCTCGAAGGCCTCCCAGGCCGTCTCCAGCAGCAGCCGCTGCTGGGGGTCGGTGGCCAGCGCCTCGCGGGTGCTCATGCCGAAGAACGCCGGGTCGAAGTCGGCCGCGTCGTGCAGGAACCCGCCCTCGCGGACGTACACCGAGCCGTGCCGCGCCGGGTCGGGGTGGTGGAGGCCCTCGGCCCAGCCGCGGTCGGCCGGGAACGGCGAGACGGCGTCCCGCTCCTCGGCCACGAGACGCCAGAGGTCCTCGGGCGAGGTGACCCCGCCCGGGTAGCGGCAGGCCATGCCGACGACGGCGATCGGCTCGCGGGCCCCGTCCTCGGCCTCCTGCAGCCGCCGGCGCGTCCTGCGCAGGTCGACGGTCAGCCGCTTCAGGGTGTCGAGGACCTTCTCGTCACTCGTCATTGCGCGGTGCGCCTCTCGTCTTGTCGAAGGATCCGGGCGGCGAAGGGCCGGGCCACGGCTCGGGCGGGCGGGTTCACGGGTTCTGCAGTTCGCTGTCGGCGATGTCGAGGAGCTCGTCGAGGGTCGCGTCCCCGAACTCGTCCCCGAACTCGTCCGCGTCGTCGCCGGGGCGGTCCGGGCCCTGCGCCGCGGCGGCGTCCAGCTGCGCCGCCAGCCCGCGCAGCCGGGCGGCGAGCCGCTCGCGCGCAGGGTCCCCGGCGGCCAGGTCGCGCAGGCCGGCCTCCAGGCCGTCCAGGTCGACGTGCGCCCCGGCGGCCGGTGCGGCGGGTGCGGCCGGCCGCTCCTGCTGGTCCAGCAGCTCCCCGAGGTGGGCGGCGACCGCGGCCGGGGTCGGGTGGTCGAAGACCAGCGTCGCCGGCAGCCGCAGGCCGGTGGCCGCGTTCAGCCGGTTGCGCAGCTCGACCCCGCGGAGCGAGTCGAAGCCGGACTCCAGGAACCCGCGCCCGGCGGCGACCGCCGCGGGCGAGGCGTGCCCGAGCACCGTCGCCACCTGGGCCCGGACCAGCTCGACCAGGGCGTGTGCCCGCTCACCGGCCGTCAGACCGGCCAGCGCCGTCCCGCCGTCCGTCCCGGCCGGTGCCCCGGCCCGGGCGGCCCGCCGCGGGGCCGTGCCGAGCAGCGCCCGCAGCAGCGGCGGCCGCTCCGCGGGGTCCCCCGCGCGCAGTGCGGCGAGGTCCAGCCGGACGGGCAGCGCCAGCGGGCGGTCCTGGGCGAGCGCGGCGTCGAACAGCGCCAGGCCCTCCGCGGTGGTCATCGGCAGCACCCCGGAACGCCGCATCCGGCGCCGGTCGGCCGCGTTCAGCCCGCCGGTCATCGCGCTCTCGGCCGACCACAGCCCCCACGCCATCGACACCCCGGGCAGGCCGAGCGCGCGGCGGTGCGCGGCCAGGCCGTCCAGGTAGGCGTTGGCGGCGGCGTAGTTGGCCTGCCCGGCACTGCCCAGCACCCCGCCCGCGGCCGAGAACAGCACGAACATCGCCGGCTTGGCGTCGAGGGTCAGCTCGTGCAGGTGCCAGGCCGCGTCCGCCTTCGGGCGCAGCACGGCCCGGACCCGCTCCGGCGTGAGCGAGGCGAGCGTGCCGTCGTCCAGCACCCCGGCCGCGTGCACCACCCCGGTCAGCGGGTGCTGCGCCGGGACGGTGGCGAGCAGCGTGGCCAGCGCGGTCCGGTCGGCGGCGTCGCACCGGGCGACGGTCACCTCGGCGCCGAGCGCGGAGAGCCGCTCGACGAGCGCCTCCGCCCCCTCGGCCCGCGGGCCCTGACGGCTGACCAGCAGCAGGTGCCGGACGCCGTGCCGCTCGACGAGGTGCTGGGCGACCAGCGCGCCGAGCGTCCCGGTGCCGCCGGTGATCAGCACCGTGCCCTCGGGGTCCGGTGCTTGCGCGCCGGCGCCGTCGTCGGGGCGCAGCCGGGCCAGCCGGGGCACCAGCACCCGCCCGGCCCGGACGGCGTACTGCGGTTCGGCGCCGTCGAGCAGGGCCGGCAGCAGCGCGGTGGCGTCGGCGCCGGGGCCGCCGGGGTGCCCGTCGAGGTCCACCAGGACGAACCGGTCGGGGTGTTCGGCCTGCGCGGAGCGGACGGCGCCCCAGACGGCGGTCGCGGCGAGATCGGGGGAGCCGGCGGGGTCGGCCGAGCCGGCCGGCTCGGCGGTGTCGACGGCGCCGTGGGTGACCAGCACCAGCCGGGAGGCGGCGAACCGGTCGTCGGCGGCCCAGGCCTGGAGCAGGGCGAGCGCCCGCTCCACGGCCTCGCGGGCGGCGTCTGCGGACCGGCGGTCCCCGCCGGGCTGCGCCGCCCAGGGGAGGACGACGGCCTCGGGCACGGGTGCGCCGGCGGTGACGGCCTCGGCGAGGGCTGCGAGGGCCGAGACGGCCTCCGCGCCGGGTGCGCCGGCCGGTGCCTCCGCGCCGAGCACGGCGTGGTGGAGGGTGCGGGCGGCGGACCGGCCGTCCCGCGGGGCCTGCTCGGCCTGTTCGGCCTGCTCGGTCCAGGCCAGCCGGAAGAGGCAGTCCGCGGCGGTGCGGTCGGCGGCGGAGCCGAGCTGCGCGGGGGAGACCGGCCGCACGGCGAGCGCGTCGATCGTGGCCACCGGCAGACCGGCCGGGTCGGCGACCGACAGCGCCAGGCCGTCCGGCCCGGTCGGCGTCAGCCGGACCCGCAGCGCGGTGGCGGCGGTGGCGTGCAGGGTGACGCCCGACCAGGAGAACGGCAGCCGCACCTGCTCCGCGCCGTCGATCAGGGTGGTGTGCAGGGCCGCGTCCAGCAGTGCGGGGTGGATCCCGAACCGGTCGGCGTCGGCCAGCTGCGCCTCCGGCAGCCGGACTTCGGCGTAGACCTCCGCCCCGAGCCGCCAGGCGGTGTGCAGGCCCTGGAACGCCGGCCCGTACCCGAGGCCGTCCGCGGCGAGCCGAGGGTAGAGGCCGTCGAGCCCGACCGGCACGGCCCCGGCCGGCGGCCAGGCGGCGCCGCTCGCCCACCCGGCGGCCGGTGCGGCCGGTGCGGCCGTCCCCGTCGCGTGGCACGTCCAGGCGGCACCGTCGGTGTCGGCACCGTCGGGGGCGTCGGGCGTGGAGTGGACGGTGAGCGGGCGGCGGCCCGCGTCGTCCGGAGCGCCGATCCGGACCTGGATCCGGACGGCGTCCTGCCCGGGCAGGAGGAGGGGTGCCTGGAGGGTCAGCTCCTCCAGGTGCCGGCAGCCGACCCGCTGCCCGGCGTGCAGGGCGAGCTCGACCAGCGCGGTGCCGGGGGCGAGGACGGTGCCCCAGACGGCGTGGTCGGCGAGCCAGGGGTGGGTGCCGGCGGAGATCCGGCCCGTCAGGATCACGCCCTCGTCGTCGGGCAGCACGACGGCCGCGGCGAGCAGCGGGTGCCCGGCGGAGTCGAGCCCGGAGGTGCGCGGGGTGGCGGTCGCGCCGGCGGTCAGCCAGAAGCGCTCGCGCTGGAACGGGTAGGTGGGGAGGTCCGGATGGTCGCCCGGGCGGACGAGCGGCGCCCACCGGACGGCGTGGCCGTGGGCGTGCAGGTGGGCGGCGGAGGTGAGCAGCCTGGTCCAGTGGCCCTCGTTGCGGCGCAGGGTGCCGGTGACGACGACCGGCACGCCGTCGAGGGTGTCCTCGATCGCCGGGGTGAGGACGGGGTGCGGGCTGGCCTCGACGAAGGTGCTGTGACCGGTGTCGGCGAGGGCACGGACGGCCTGCTGGAAGAGCACGGGGCTGCGCAGGTTGGTGTACCAGTACGCCGCGTCGAGGGTGCTGGTGTCGACGACCTCGGCGGTGACGGCGGACAGGAACGGGACGCTCGCGGCGGCGGGTCGGATGTCGGCGAGGTCGGCGAGGAGCCGGTCGCGCAGCGCCTCGACGTGCGGGGAGTGGGAGGCGTAGTCGACGTCGATGCGGCGCGCGCGGACGTTCTGCTGCTCGCAGTGGGCGATCAGCTCGTCGAGGGCGTCCCGGTCGCCGGCGACGACGGTGGTGGCGGGCCCGTTGTGGGCGGCGACGGTGAGGCGGCCGTCCCACCGGGCGAGGAGCTCGGCGGCCTCGGCCTGCGCCAGGGGCAGGGAGGCCATGCCACCGTGTCCGCTGATGGCGAGGATGGCCTTGGCGCGGAGGGCGACGATGCGGGCGGCGTCGTCGAGGGTGAGGGCGCCGGCGATGTGGGCGGCGGCTATTTCGCCCTGGGAGTGGCCGAGGACGGCGTCCGCCCGGACGCCGAGGCTCTCCCAGAGGCGGGCGAGGGAGACCATGACGGCGAAGAGGGCGGGTTGGACGATGTCGACGCGGGTGAGGTCGTTGCCGCCGCGCAGGACGTCGAGCAGCGACCAGTCGACGTGGGGGGCGAGGGCGTCGGCGCAGGCTTCGATGTGGGTGCGGAACACGGTGGAGGTGTCGAGGAGTTCGGCGCCCATGCCGATCCACTGGGAGCCCTGGCCGGGGAAGACGAAGACGGTCCGGCCGTTCTGCTCGGTGCTGCCGGCCGCGGTGCCCTCCTCGGCGAGGGCGGTGAGGCTCGCGAGGAGTTCCTCGGGGGTGCGGCCGAGGGCGACGGCGCGGTGGTCGAGCGCGGCGCGTCCGGTGAGCAGGGTCTGTCCGACGGCGCGCAGGTCGGCCTCGGGGTGCTCCCGGAGGTGGTCGGCGAGTTGGGCGGCGTGGGCGCGCAGGGCCGCAGGCTCGCGGGCGGAGAGCACCCACGGCACCACGGGGGACGGCGATTCGGCGGAGGCAGCCTCGGTCTCGGCCTCGTCCGCCGGGGCCTCCTCCAGGATGAGGTGCGCGTTGGTGCCGCTGATGCCGAAGGCCGAGACGCCGGCCCGCCGCGGACGCCCGTCCGCCCGCGGCCACGCGCGCCGCTCGGTGAGCAGCTCCACCGCGCCGCTGGTCCAGTCCACGTGGGTGGTTGGCTCGGCGACGTGCAGGGTGCGCGGCAGCTCGCCGTTCCGCATCGCCAGCACCATCTTGATCACGCCCGCCACGCCCGCCGCGGCCTGGGTGTGGCCCAGGTTGGACTTCACCGAGCCGAGCCAGAGCGGCTGTTCGGTGCCCCGCTCGCGGCCGTAGGTGGCGAGCAGGGCCTGTGCCTCGATCGGGTCACCGAGCCGGGTGCCGGTGCCGTGCGCCTCCACCGCGTCCACGTCCGCCGCCGAGAGCCGGGCGTCGGCCAGCGCGGCGCGGATCACGCGCTGCTGGGAGGGGCCGTTCGGCGCGGCCAGCCCGTTGGAGGCGCCGTCCTGGTTGACGGCCGAGCCGCGGACCACGGCCAGCACCGGGTGCCCGTTGCGCCGGGCGTCGGAGAGCCGCTCCAGCAGCACCACACCGGCGCCCTCGGCGAGCCCGAAGCCGTCCGCGTCCTCGGAGAACGCCTTGCAGCGGCCGCTCCCGGAGAGCGCGCCCATCCGGCTGAAGCCGATGAAGGAGTCCGGGGTCGGCATCACCACCGCGCCGCCGGCGACGGCCATCGTGCACTCGCCGTTGCGCAGTGACTGCGCTGCCAGGTGCAGGGCCACCAGCGAGGAGGAGCAGGCGGTGTCCACCGTGATCGCCGGGCCCTCCAGCCCGAACGCGTAGGAGAGCCGGCCCGAGATGACGCTGGTGACGCTGCCGGTGATGACGTAGTCGCCGATGGCGGCCGGGGCGTCGGCCGACTGCACGCCGTACCCGTGCTGCATGGCGCCGACGAAGGCACCCGTCCGGCTGCCGCGCAGCGAGGTCAGGTCGATGCCGGCCCGCTCGAAGGCCTCCCAGGACGTCTCCAGCAGCAGCCGCTGCTGCGGGTCCATCGCCAGCGCCTCACGCGGGCTGATCCCGAAGAACCCGGCGTCGAACGCGTCCACGTCCCGGACGAAACCGCCCTGCTCGCCCGCGACGGCGGTCACGTCCCAGCCACGGTCGGTGGGCAGGCCGGAGATCACGTCGCCGTCGCTGACGAGCAGCTGCCAGAGCTCCTCGGGGGTGGAGACCCCGCCCGGGAACCGGCAGGCCATGCCGACGATCGCGATCGCCTCGCCGTCCGCGCCGGTGTCCGCCGCTGCGGCGGCCGGCCGGGCCACCGCGGCCGGGGCCTCGGCCGCGTCCAGCTCCAGGATCTCGCGGCGCAGCTGGGCGACGAGTGCGGCCGGCGTCGGGAAGTCGAAGATCAGGGTGGCCGGGAGCCGGAGGCCGGTGGCCGCGTTCAGCCGGTTGCGCAGCTCGACGGCCGTCAGGGACTCGAACCCCAGCTCCTTGAAAGCCCGTTCGGGGCGGATGGCGTCCGGCGTGCTGCGCCCCAGCACGGCGACGGCGTGCCGGGTGACGAGGTCGGCCAGCGTGCGGAGCTGCTCCGCCTCCGACAACCGGCCCAGCGCGAGCCGGAGTTCGGACTCCGCGGCGGTGGCGGGCGCCGCCGCAGCGGCGGGAGCCGCCAACACTGCGCGAACCCCGGCGAGTTCGGCGAGCAGCGGGCTCGGGCGCAGCGCGGTGAAGAGCGGGACGAAGCGCTCCCAGTCGATCTCGGCCACCGCGACGAAGGTGTCGTCGTGGTCCAGCGCCTGCTGAAGGGCGGCGATCGCCAACTCGGCGCGCATCAGCGGGAGACCCTGCTCGCGCACCCGCCGGCGGGTCCGCTCGACGTCCTGGTCCCCGAGGTTCTTCCAGGTGTTGACGGCGTCCTCCCAGACGCCCCAGGCGACCGAGAGCATCGGCAGGCCGTCGGCCCGGCCCTGCTCCGCCAGGGCGTCCAGCGCCGCGTTGGCGGCGGCGTAGGCGGCGTGGTCCCCGCTGCCCCAGAAGCCGGCGATCGAGGAGAACAGGACGAAGGCGTCCAGCGCCTCCGGGTCGAGCAGGTCGACGAGGTGCCGGGCGCCGTCCACCTTGGCGGCCAGTACCTGGTCGAGGCTCTCCACCGTGGTGTCGAGCACGGACGTCAGCTCGATGAACGCGGCCGTGTGCAGGACCGCCCGCACGGTGTGCCCGTCCGCCCGCAGCCCGTCCAGCAGGCCGGCCACCGCGTCGCGGTCGGCCACGTCGCACGCGGCCAGCGTGACGGCCACGCCCCGCGCGGTCAGCTCGGCCGCGAGGTCCGCCGCCCCCGGGGCGTCCGGGCCCGAACGGCTGGCCAGTACGAGGTGCTCGGCGCCGTTGTCGGCCAGCCACCGTGCCAGGCGGGGGCCGAGGCTCCCGGTGCCGCCGGTGACCAGCACCGTGCCGCGCGGGCGCCAGCCGCGGATCGGCCGGGCCTCCCCGACCGGGGCGTGCACCATCCGCCGGGCGAACAGCCCGGCCGGCCGCACCGCCACCTGGTCCTCGTCGGAGCTGCCGGCCACCACCCGCAGCAGCCGCCCGAGCGAGCGCTCGTCCGGCTGCCCGGGCAGGTCGACCAGACCGCCCCAGAGGTGCGGCAGCTCCAGCGCGACGACCCGGCCGAGCCCCCACAGCTGCGCCTGCACCTGGTCGGCCGGTGCGTCGGACGGCCCGGTGTGCACGGCGCCGCGCGTGGCGCACCACACCGGCACCCGGAGGCCGAGGCCGGCGAGCTCCTGGACCAGCGCCAGCGTCAGCGCGACGCCGGTGGTCGCCGTGCGCCGACCGGGGTGCCGTCGGGCGTCCAGCGCGAGGAACGACAGCACGCCCGCGAGCTCGCCCGGCTCACCGCCGTCGACCACCTCGCGCAGCCGGGCGGCCAGGGCGTCACGGTCGGCGTCCGTCTCCAGCAGCACCGTCCGGGCACCGCGCGCGCCCAGTCCACGGGTGGCCTCGGCGACCCACGCGTCCCCGGTACGGCCCGTGGGGACGACCACCAGCCAGGTGCCGGTGAGTGCGGCCGGCGCGAGGTCGGCCACCGGCTTCCAGCCGATCCGGTACCGCCAGTCGTCCACGGCCGAGCGGTCACGGCTCTGCCGGTGCCAGGAGGAGAGCGCCGGCAGCAGGGTGCTCAGCGACCGCCGCTGCTCCTCGTCCTCGACCTGGAGCGTCGCGGCCACCGAGGCGACGTCCTGCTCCTCGACGGCCTCCCAGAAGCCCGCGTCCACCGCGGAGACCGCCGCCGGGCCCGGACCGGCCGGGGCGGCGTCCTGGATCCACAGGTGCTGGTGCCGGAAGGGGTAGGTGGGGAGGTCGGGGTGGTGGCCGGGGTGGACGAGCGGGGCCCAGTCGACGGGGGTGCCGTGGGCGTGCAGGTGGGCGGCGGAGGTGAGCAGCCTGGTCCAGCCGCCTTCGTCGCGGCGCAGGGTGCCGGTGGTGACGGCCGGGTGGTCGGTGGCCTCGATGGTGTCCTGGATGGCGGCGGTGAGGACGGGGTGGGCGCTGGTTTCGATGAAGACGGTGTGGCCGGTGTCGGCGAGCTTGCGGACGGCCTGTTGGAAGAGGACGGGGCTGCGGAGGTTGGTGTACCAGTAGGTGGCGTCGAGGGTGGTGGTGTCGGTGAGCTCGGCGGTGACGGCGGAGAGGAACGGGATGGTGGCGGCGGTCGGCTTGATGTCGGCGAGGTCGCTGAGGAGTTGGGCGCGCAGGCTCTCGACCTGGGGGGAGTGGGAGGCGTAGTCGACGGGGATGGTGCGGGCCCGGACGCCCTGGGCTTGTGCCTGGTCGACGACGGCGTGGACGGCGGTGACGGTGCCGGCGATGACGGTGTGGGAGGGGCCGTTGACGGCGGCGATGCTGACCTCGTCGGCGTGCGGGGCGAGGAGCGGTTCGACCTGGGATGCGGGCAGCGGGATGCTGGCCATGGTGCCGGTGCCGGCGAGGGTGGTGATGGCTTTGGCGCGGAGGGCGACGATGCGGGCGGCGTCGTCGAGGGTGAGGGCGCCGGCGATGTGGGCGGCGGCTATTTCGCCTTGGGAGTGGCCGAGGACGGCGTCCGCTCGTACGCCGAGGCTTTCCCAGAGTCGGGCGAGGGAGACCATGACGGCGAAGAGGGCGGGTTGGACGACGTCGACGCGGGTGAGGTCGTCGTTTCCGCGCAGGACGTCGGTGAGGGACCAGTCGACGTGGGGGGCGAGGGCTGCTTCGCACTGGGCGACGGATTCGGCGAACACGGTGGAGGTGTCGAGGAGTTCGGCGCCCATGCCGATCCACTGGGAGCCCTGGCCGGGGAAGACGAAAACGGTCCGGCCGTTCTGGTCGGCGCTGCCTTCGGCGGTGCCCTCGGTGCCGTCGGCGAGGGCGGTGAGTGAGGTGAGGAGTTCTTCGGGGGTGCGGCCGAGGGCGACGGCGCGGTGGTCGAGGGTGGCGCGGCCGGTGAGCAGGGTCTGCCCGACGGCGCGCAGGTCGGCCTCGGGGTGCTCCCGGAGGTGGTCGGCGAGCTGGGCGGCGTGGGCGCGCAGGGCCGCAGGCTCGCGGGCGGAGAGCACCCACGGCACCACGGGGGACGGCGAGTCGGCGGCGACCGGAGCCGTGTCGTCCGCCGGGGCCTGTTCCAGGATGACGTGCGCGTTGGTGCCGCTGATGCCGAAGGAGGAGACGGCGGCGCGGCGGGCGCGTTCGGTGCTGGCGGGCCAGTCCCTTGCCTCGGTGAGGAGTTCGACCGCGCCGGCCGTCCAGTCCACGTGGTCGGTCGGTTCGTCGACGTGCAGGGTGGCGGGCAGCACGCCGTGCTGCATCGCCATCACCATCTTGATCACCCCGCCGACCCCGGCGGCGGCCTGGGTGTGACCGATGTTGGACTTCAACGAGCCGAGCCAGAGCGGCTGTCCGCCGTCCCGCTCCTGCCCGTAGGTGGCGAGCAGGGCCTGTGCCTCGATCGGGTCGCCGAGCCGGGTGCCGGTGCCGTGCGCCTCCACCGCGTCCACGTCCGCCGCCGAGAGCCGGGCGTTCTTCAACGCCTCCCGGATCGCCCGCTGTTGTGCCGGGCCGTTCGGCGCGGAGAAGCCGCTGCTGCTGCCGTCCTGGTTGATCGCCGAGCCGCGGACCACGGCCAGCACCCGGTGCCCGTTGCGCCGGGCCTCCGACAGCCGCTCCACCAGGAGGACGCCGACGCCCTCCGCCCAGCCGGTGCCGTCCGCCGAGGCGGCGAACGCCCGGCAGCGCCCGTCGGGGGAGAGCGCGCGCTGCCGGCTGAACTCGACGAATCCGCCCGGTCCGGTCATCACGGTGACGCCGCCGACGAGCGCCATCGAGCACTCGCCGTTGCGCAGCGCCTGCGCCGCCAGGTGCAGGGCGACCAGCGAGGAGGAGCAGGCGGTGTCCACCGTGACGGCCGGGCCCTCCAGGCCGAGGGCGTAGGCCACCCGGCCGGACACCACGCTGCCCAGGCTGCCCGTCATCAGGTAGCCCTCCAGGTCCTCGGGCGTCTCGCGCAGCCGGGCGGCGTAGTCCTGGTGCATGACGCCGGCGAACACGCCGGTCCGGCTGCCGCGCACCGACGAGGGGGCGATGCCGGCCCGCTCGAAGGCCTCCCAGGAGGTCTCCAGCAGCAGCCGCTGCTGCGGGTGCATGGCGACCGCCTCGCGCGGGCTGATCCCGAAGAAGTCGGGGTCGAACAGCGCGGCGTCGTGCAGGAATCCGCCGGACCGGGTGTACGTCCTGCCGACCGCGTCCGGATCCGGGTCGTACAGCGAGGCCACGTCCCAGCCGCGGTCCTCCGGGAAGGCGGAGATCGCGTCGCTGCCCGTCGCGACCAACTGCCAGAGGTCGTCGGGGGACTTGACGCCCCCGGGGTAGCGGCAGGCCATGCCGACGATGGCGATCGGCTCGGAGGCGGAGGCGGTCAGCTTGCGGTTCTGCTGCCGCAGGAGCTCGGCCTCCTTGAGGGAGGCCCGCAGCGCCTTGACGACTTCTTCACTGGATGCGGTCATCGCGAACTCCGAAACTCCGGGCCATTGGGACGTGGTGAGTGGTGATCAGCTGTCACCGAGGGCAACCCGGATGAGGTCTTCCAGGTCCATCGTGTCGAGCGCGCTGCCGGGCTCCTCCTCCTCGTCGGCCTCGCCGGATCCGTCGGCGGTGTCGGCGAGCCGGAGCAGGGTCTGGACCAGCCCGGCCTCCTGGAGGCGGACCAGCGGGATCGCGGCCAGGGTCCGGCGGAACGCGATCTCGTCGATCTCGTCGGGGTCCGCGGGCCCGGCGCTCTCCTCCACCGGGAAGGCCGTGGCCTCCAGGTGGCGGGCGACGGCGGCCGGGGTCGGGTGGTCGAAGATCAGCGTGGCGGGCAGCCGGCCGCCGGTCTCCGCGCCGAGCCGGTTGCGCAGTTCGACGGCGGTGAGCGAGTCGAGGCCGAGGTCGAGGAAGCCGCGGTCCGCCTCGACCCGGTCCGGCGAGGCGTAGCCGAGGACGGCGGCCACGTGGGCGCGGACCAGGTCGAGCACGGCGCGGCCGCGCTCGGCGGGTGCGAGATCGGCGAACCGCTGGCGGAACGCCGCCGCGCCGGGGGCGGCCGCGCGGCGGCGCCCGGTGGGGCGGATCAGGCCGCGGAGCAGCGGCGGGAGGTCGGACTGCGCCCGCAGCGCGGCGGTGTCCAGCCGGGCGGGCACCAGCACCGCGCGGTCCGTCGCCAGGGCGGTGTCGAAGAGCGCGAGCCCCTGGGCGGACGGCATCGGTGCCAGGCCGGTGCGGCCGAGCCGCCGGAGGTCGGCCTCGGCGAGGTGGCTGGTCATCCCGCCGGCCTCGGCCCAGAGGCCCCAGGCCAGGGCGTGCGCGGGCAGCCCCTCCGCCCGGCGTCGCTGGGCGAGGCCGTCGAGGAAGGCGTTGGCCGCCGCGTAGCTCGCCTGGCCGGCCTGGCCCAGCACCCCGGCCGCCGAGGAGAACATCACGAAGGCCCGCAGGCCGCCCCCGCGGGTCAGCTCGTGGAGGTGCCACGCGGCGTCGGCCTTCGGCCGCAGGACGGCCGCCACGCGGTCGGGGGTCAGCGCGGTGAGCACGCCGTCGTCCAGGACGCCGGCCGTGTGCACCACACCGGTCAGCGGCTGTTCGGCGGGCACCGCCGCCAGGACGGCGGCGAGCGCCTCCCGGTCGGCGGCGTCGCAGGCCGCGATCGTCACCTGGGCGCCCGCGGCGGTCAGTTCGGCACGGAGTTCGGCCGCGCCCTCGGCGGCTGGGCCCCGCCGGCTGAGCAGCAGCAGGTGCCGCACGCCGTACCGGGTGACCAGGTGGCGGGCGAGCAGGCCGCCGAGCAGGCCGGTGCCGCCGGTCACCAGCACCGTGCCGAACGGGCCGAACGGGCCGGACGCGTCGGACGCGTCGGACGGGCCGGCGGGCGCCGGCGCGGTGGCCGGTGCGGCCGGCTGCAGCCGGGCGGCGGACACCTGCCCGGCGCGGACGGCCAGGTGCGGCTCCGCCGAGGCCAGCGCCCGGAGCAGCGCCGGGTGCGAGTCGGGGTGGTCGTCGAGGTCCGCCAGCACGAGACGGCCCGGGTTCTCCGACTGGGCGGACCGGACCAGACCCCAGAGCGGTGCGTGGACGAGGTCCGTGACGTCCTCCGCGGGGTCCACGGCCACCGCGCCGCGGGTCAGCAGCACCAGCCGGGAGCCGGCGAACCGCTCCTCGGCCAGCCAGGCCTGGACGAGGCCCAGCGCACGGGCCGCGGCGGCGCGGACGGCCTCCGCCGTCACCCCCGGGCCGGGCAGGAAGGGGGCCACGACCGTGCCCGGCACCACCGCCGCGGAGACCGCAGCGAGCAGCTCGGCCGGCCCGCCCTCCGCAGCGAGGACGAACGGCGGAGCCTCCGCGGTCGCGCCCGGCGCGGGCGGCGCGGGTACCCAGTCCACCTGGTACAGCGAGTCGCGGTGGCTGCGGGCGGCGGCGCTGAACTGCTCGGGGGTGACCGGCCGCAGCGTCAGGGCGCCGACGGAGAGAACCGGGTTCCCGGCCTCGTCGGTCGCGGTGAGCGAGAAGGTGTCCGGCCCGGTCGGCTTCAGCCGGACGCGCAGCGCGGTGACCGGGCCGGCGTGGAAGGTGACGTCGGACCAGGCGAACGGCAGGCGGACGCCGTCCGCTCCCTGGAGCAGGCAGGCGTGCAGGGCGGCGTCCAGCAGCGCCGGGTGCAGCGCGAAGCCGTCGTCGTGCCGTTCCTGCGGGAGCACGACCTCGGCGAGGATGTCGTCCCCGTGCCGGCCGAGGGCCCGCAGGCCCTGGAACGCCGGACCGTAGTCGAAGCCGACGTCGGCCAGCCGGCCGTAGAGCGCGTCGTCCGGGTCGAGCGCGGCTGCCGGGAGCTCCCACGCCGCCGCCGGCACCGCCGGGCCCGCCGCCGCCAGGGTGCCGGTCGCGTGGCGGGTCCACGGGGCATCGGGGGTGTCGGGGTCGTCCGGGGCGTCGGGGGAGGAGTGCAGGGTGACGGGGCGGCGGCCGGTGTCGTCGGGCGCGCCGACCCGGACCTGGACGCGGACGCCGTGCTCCGCGGAGAACGCGAGCGGAGCCTCCAGCGTGAGTTCTTCGAGGTGCTCGCAGTCGAGTCGGCGTCCCGCGTGGAGGGCGAGTTCGACGAGGGCGGTGCCGGGGAGGAGGGGGGTGTCCCAGACGGCGTGGTCGGCGAGCCAGGGGTGGTCGGCGAGGCCGATCCGGCCGGTGAGGACGAGTTCGTCGCTGTCGGCGAGCGGGAGGACGGCGCTGAGCAGGGGGTGCTCGGCGGAGTCGAGCCCGGCCGTGCGGGGGTTGGCGGTCGCGGGCGGGGTGAGCCAGAAGCGTTCGCGCTGGAAGGGGTAGGTGGGGAGGTCGAGGTGAGCGGGCCGGCCGGTGGGGAGGAGGGGGGTCCAGTCGACGGTGGTGCCGGTGGTGTGGACCTCGGCGAGGGAGGTGAGGAGCCGGCGGATGCCGCCTTCGTCGCGGCGCAGGGTGCCGGTGGTGACGGCCGGGTGGTCGGTGGCCTCGATGGTGTCCTGGATGGCGGCGGTGAGGACGGGGTGGGCGCTGGTTTCGATGAAGACGGTGTGGCCGGTGTCGGCGAGCTTGCGGACGGCCTGTTGGAAGAGGACGGGGCTGCGGAGGTTGGTGTACCAGTAGGTGGCGTCGAGGGTGGTGGTGTCGGTGAGCTCGGCGGTGACGGCGGAGAGGAACGGGATGGTGGCGGCGGCCGGCTTGATGTCGGCGAGGTCGCTGAGGAGTTGGGCGCGCAGGCTCTCGACCTGGGGGGAGTGGGAGGCGTAGTCGACGGGGATGGTGCGGGCCCGGACGCCCTGGGCTTGTGCCTGGTCGACGACGGCGTGGACGGCGGTGACGGTGCCGGCGATGACGGTGTGGGAGGGGCCGTTGACGGCGGCGATGCTGACCTCGTCGGCGTGCGGGGCGAGGAGCGGTTCGACCTGGGATGCGGGCAGCGGGATGCTGGCCATGGTGCCGGTGCCGGCGAGGGTGGTGATGGCTTTGGCGCGGAGGGCGACGATGCGGGTGGCGTCCTCCAGTGTCAGGGCTCCGGCGATGTGGGCAGCGGCTATTTCGCCCTGGGAGTGGCCGAGGACGGCGTCGGGTTCGACGCCCAGGGACTGCCAGACGCGGGCGAGCGACACCATGACGGCGAACAGGGCGGGTTGGACGACGTCGACGCGGGTGAGGTCGTCGTTGCCGCGCAGGACGTCGGTGAGGGACCAGTCGGTGTGCGGGGCGAGGGCTGCTTCGCACTGGGCGACGGATTCGGCGAACACGGCCGAGGTGTCGAGGAGTTCGGCGCCCATGCCGATCCACTGGGAGCCCTGGCCGGGGAAGACGAAAACGGTCCGGCCGGTGGTGGCGGTGCCGTGGACGGCGCCGGGCGTGGGGGTGCCGTCCGGTCCGTCGGCGAGTGCGGCGAGGCCGTTCAGGAGTTCGGTGCGGTTGTCGCCGATCACCACCGCCCGCTGCTCGAACACGGATCGTTGGTCGGTCAAGGCCCGTGCGACGTCGGCGGGTTCCCATTCCGGGTGGGTCTCGACGGCCGTCCGCAGTCGGGCGGCCTGGGCGCGCAGCGCCTCGGGGGTCCGTGCGGAGAGCGCCCACGGCAGCACACCGCCCGCGGCCCCGGTACCGGCCGCCGCGTCGTCCGCCGGCGCCTGTTCCAGGATGACGTGCGCGTTGGTGCCGCTGATGCCGAAGGAGGAGACGGCGGCGCGGCGGGCGCGTTCGGCGTTGGTGGGCCAGTCCCGTGCCTCGGTGAGGAGTTCGACCGCGCCGGCCGTCCAGTCCACGTGGGTGGTGGGCGCATCGACGTGGAGGGTGGCGGGCAGCACGCCGTGCTGCATGGCCATCACCATCTTGATCACCCCGCCGACCCCGGCGGCGGCCTGGGTGTGGCCGATGTTGGACTTCAACGAGCCCAGCAGGAGCGGCCGTTCGGTGCCCCGGCGCTGCCCGTAGGTGGCGAGCAGGGCCTGTGCCTCGATCGGGTCGCCGATTCGGGTGCCCGTGCCGTGCGCCTCCACCGCGTCCACGTCCGCCGCCGAGAGCCGGGCGTCGGCCAGCGCCGCCCGGATGACGCGTTGCTGCGAGGGGCCGTTCGGCGCGGACAGGCCGTTGGAGGCGCCGTCCTGGTTGACGGCGGAGCCGCGGACCACGGCCAGCACCCGGTGCCCGTGGCGTCGCGCGTCGGAGAGCCGCTCCAGCAGCAGGACGCCGACGCCCTCGCCCCAGGCGGTGCCGTCCGCGGCGGCGGCGAAGGCCTTGCAGCGCCCGTCGGGGGCCAGCCCGCGCTGGCGGCTGAACTCGACGAACATGCCCGGTGAGGCCATCACGGCCGCCCCGCCCGCGACGGCCATCGTGCACTCGCCGTTGCGCAGCGCCCGGGTGGCCAGGTGCAGGGCGACCAGCGAGGACGAGCAGGCCGTGTCGACGGTGATCGCCGGGCCCTCCAGCCCGAACACGTAGGAGAGCCGGCCGGAGAGGACGCTGACGGTCGTGCCGGTCAGGACGTGGCCCTCGACGCCGCTGCCCGCCTCGTGCATCCGGGCGCCGTAGTCCTGCGTCATCGCACCGACGTAGACGCCGGTGCGCGAGCCGCGCAGCGCGGACGGGTCGATGCCGGACCGCTCGAAGGCCTCCCACGCCGTCTCCAGCAGCAGCCGCTGCTGCGGGTCCATCGCCAGGGCCTCGCGCGGGCTGATCCCGAAGAACGCGGCGTCGAAGCGGTCCGCCTCGTGCAGGAAACCGCCCTCGCGGGTGTAGCTGTGCCCGGAGCGGGCCGGGTCCGGGTCGTACAGCGAGGCCACGTCCCAGCCGCGGTTGTCGGGGAACGGCGAGACGGCGTCCCGCCCGTCCACGACCAGCCGCCAGAGGTCCTCGGGGCTGCGGACGTCGCCGGGGAACCGGCAGGCCATCGCGACGATCGCGATCGGCTCCTCCGCCGCGTCACCGCCGCCCGCTCCGGCTGCCGTCGCGTCGGCGGGCTCCGTCCCCTCCGGCACGCCGCCGCCGCCCAGCTCGGCGAGCAGGTGCCGGCCGAGGCTCCCGGGCGTCGGGTGGTCGAAGAGCAGCGTCAGCGGCAGCCGCAGGCCGGTCGCCGTCATCAGCCGGTTGCGCAGTTCGACCGCCGTGGCCGAGTCGAAGCCGAGGTCCCGGAACGGCCGGTCCGCGTCGGCTCCGGCCGCCGCACCGGGGCCGCGCAGCGCCGTGATCTCCGCGCGGACCAGCTCCCGGATCCACCGCCGGCGTTCGGCGTCCGACCGGCCGGTGGCGGGCTTCGCGGCGCGGAACGGGTACGTCGGCAGCGGCACCTGCCGCGTGCCGGGCCCGGTGAGCACGGCCGTCCAGTCCACGGCGATGCCCCGGACGTGCAGCTCGGCGAGCG
This sequence comes from Kitasatospora sp. NBC_01560, assembly GCF_045208415.1. NCBI lineage: Bacteria > Bacillati > Actinomycetota > Actinomycetes > Kitasatosporales > Streptomycetaceae > Kitasatospora > Kitasatospora sp. NBC_01560. The sequence goes on from NZ_CP109364.1 coordinate 8,461,681, forward strand.
AGGTGAGGAAGCGCTCCGGCCCGCCCCGGTCGCGGCGGAGGGTGCCGATGACGGCGGTGTGCTCCGTCAGGCCGGTTTCGTCCAGGGTCTCCTGGAGGCCGCCGAGCAGGTCGGGGTGCGGTGCGACCTCCAGGAAGGTCCGGTGGCCGTCGGCCAGCAGCGCGCGGGAGGCGTCCTCGAAGCGGATCTCGCCGGTGATGTTCCGGATCCAGTACGCGCCGTCCAGCGCGGCCGTGTCCAGCAGCCCGCCGGTGGCGGAGGAGTAGAACGGGACGGCCGACGTGCGTGGGCGGATGTGCGCGAGGGCGGCGAGCAGCCGGTCGCGGTCCAGGCGGAGCCCGGGGGAGTGCGCGGCGAGCCCGTTGCTGAGCTTCCTGGCCCGGACGCCGTCGGCCGCCAGCTCGGCGAGCAGCTCGTCCACGGCCGCGCGCTCGCCGGAGAACAGGGCGGACCGCGGGCCGTTGGTGCCGGCGATGTCGAGCCGGCCCGGCCGGTCGGCCAGCCGCGGCGCCAGCCGGTCGCGGGGCAGGAGGGCCGAGGCCAGGTCGCCCTCGCCGGCCGCCTCGGCCTGTGCCCGGCTCCACAGCGCCACCACCTCGGCGGCCTCGGCCAGGTCGAGCGCACCGGCCACGTGGGCGGCCGCGATCTCGCCGAGGCTGGCGCCGACCACGGCGGCCGGCTCCACGCCGCAGGCCCGCCAGAGGGCCGCGAGGGACACCATGACGGCGAACAGGACAGGCTGGACGACGTCCACCGACACCAGGGCGGGAGCACCCGGGGCGCCGCGCAGGACGTCGTGCAGGGACCAGGGGACGTGCGGTTCGAGCGCGTCGGCGCAGGCTTCGATGTGCTCGCGGAACACCGCGGAGGACTCCAGCAGCCCGGCCGCCATGCCGGGCCACTGGGTGCCCTGGCCGGGGAAGACGAAGACCGGACCCGCGTCGGTGCCCGCGGTGCCGCGGACGAGCAGCGGGCCGAAGCCGTCCTCGGCGACAGCGCGCAGACCCGTCAGGGCGTGCTCCCGGCCGTCGGCGACCAGGACGGCGCGCTGCTCGAAGGCGGTCCGGGTGGTGGCCAGGGAGAGGCCCGCGTCGGCGAGCCGGAGCCCGGGATCGGCGGCGAGGCGCTCGTGGAGCGCCCGGGCCTGGGCCCGCAGGCCGGCGGCGCTGCGGGCGGAGAGCACCAGCGGCGTGAAGGTGCTCGCCAGCGGGGGCCGGGTGGCGGGTGCCGTGAGGTCGGCGGGTGCGGCTTCCCCGGGCTCGGTGGGTGCGGCGCCGATCAGCGCGAGGGGGCCGGTCTCGGCCGCGCGGCGGCCGTCGGCGAGGACGCCGTGGATCGGTGCCCCGTCGCGACGCGCCTCCGGCAGCCGCCGGAGGACGGTGAGGACGGTGCCGGCGTCGCCCGCGAGGGCGAGGTCGCACGCGCCGGCGCGGAGGCTCGCCGCGGCCAGCGCGACGGCGTCCCGGGCGGCGGAGGCCGACGGCTCGACGGCAACCTGCGGGCCGTGGAGGTCCAGGACGGTGGCGACGTGCCGAACGGTGTCGAGGTGCTCGGTGGTGTCGAGGTGCCGGGCGGTACCGGCCCCGGGGGACGCGGGGGATGCGGCGAGGAAGACGCCCGTCCGGCCCGCGCGGAGCGAGGCGGGGACGATCCCGGCGTCCTCCAGCGCCGTCCAGCCGAGCTCCAGGGCGGCCCAGTCGGCGGGGCCGAGCCCGGCGGCGAGGTCGGCCGGCGCCCCGAAGAATCCTGCGCCGCAGTCCGGTCCGCCGTCGTGGCCCCGGGTGTCGTCACGGGTGCCGGGTGCCGGGTAGGACAGTCCGACGACGGCGACCGCGTTGTCCTCATCACTTGGCTGGGGCACGGCGAACTCGGCTTCCCTCATCGTCTCGGCTGTCCTGCCCGGTCGGCCGGTGCAGGCGGTGGCGCGTGGCCGGTGGGTCCCCCGTCCACCGACGCCGGGCCCTTCGCGCACCTGTGGTGGCTGCGCTCGCCCGGTCCCGCCGAGGTGGTCCGGGACCGCCTCGTGTTGATCTTCGTACTTGCGTTCAGCACGATGCCAGGGCCGTCTTGGCGGCGACTTGGAACCGACTTGGAGCCGACTTGGAACGGCCTTGGAGGGGGCTCCGACCAGCGAGGATTCAGACACGAACGGCTTGCCGGAGGCGCGCGCCACGGCTGCCCGGAAGCCCGTGGAACGCCATGCACATGCCAAGGGAATGGTCGGGTGGACGGAAGCCCCCGTGGCCGGACGGCCGAATGACCGGTCGGCCGGGCAGCCGGACGCGCAGGCGGGCGCCGCCGCGGACATGCGGACGGGCGGCGAGCCGGTCCATGACCCGCTGCCGCCCGCCGACCCTCCGACCCTCCGACCCTCCGGTCTTCCGCCTACCGCCCGTCACCTACCGTCCGTCACCCGCTGCCCGTGGGGACGGGGCCGCCTGCGCCCGGTGCTCAGGCGCACTCCGCGATGGGGTCGCCGCGCAGGATCGTGCCGAACAGCTCCTGGAGCTCGAAGCCCGGGTCCACGCCGTACTCCTCCGCCAGCGTCCGGCGGGTCCGGTGGTAGGCGTCGATCGCCTCGGCCCGCCGGCCGGACCGGTACAGCGCCTTCATCAGCAGCCAGCTGAACCGCTCCCGGGTGGGGAACCGTACGGCGAGCGCGGGCAGTTCGGCCGCGAGCGCGGAGAAGTCGCACTCCTCGGCGAGGGTGGCGTCCCACAGGCTTTCGAGGGCCAGGAGTCGCAACTCCTCGAACCGCGAGGCCGTCTGTGCGCCGAGCGCGTAGTCGCTCACCTCCGGGTAGGCGCAACCGCGCCACAGCGCCAGCCCGTTCTCCAGGGTCAGGCTCGCCTGCCGGTGCATCCCGGCCTGGAGCAGTCGCCGGCCCTCGTGCAGCAGCCGCTCGAAGTGGGCCGAGTCGATGCAGTCCGCGTCCACCGCCAGGACGTAGCCGTTCGGTTCGCGCCGCAGGACGGTGTCCCGGTTGCGGGGCGGCCGGTTCGGCTCCAGCAGCCGCCGGAGGTTGGACACGTAGCTGTGCAGGTTCGCCATGACGTCGCTGGGCGGGTTCCGCGGCCAGACGGCCTCGGTGAGTTGTTCCACCGTCACGGGCTGGCCGGGCGTCAGGAGGAGGGTGGACAATACCGCCCGCTGTCGGGCCGACCCCGGATTCACTGGGATTCCGCCGACCTGGACCACTAACGGGCCAAGAACCCTGAAATTCATTGCGTGACCCTCCGCCACAAGTCACCCCCAGTACTGAAGAAACATCGTCGACCGCGCGGAGGAAACATCCAGGTTCCGGAAAGGTCCCGGTAGTCGAACAGGTGCTCGCGCGGTTGACGACAGCGTACTTGCAAATCCTCCTGAAAGAAGGTCTGGACCGTCGGCGCCCGTCTTGGTATGGCGTGCTGACGTCCGATCAGGTCAAGGTTTCGGAAGTCCCTTCGCGGGTAAGGCAACCGGGCTCCGGAGCCCGCACCGTTCCGGCCCGGTGGCGGGTTGCCGCCCTGGCGTGATTTGGCCCCCAAAAATTTGTGAATCCTTGAAGCTTGGACGATCCGTCCCGTCCGGCCCCGAACCTCCGGCCCTTGTGCCGCGCAGCACCGGGGCCCGTGTGCCGCATGGTGCGCGGGGCGGCTCGGCCGGGCCGGGCGGGGATTGCGGCGGGGCTCCGGAATCGTCCGAATTACGACGCGGCGACGCGGCCGCCGCCGAGCGTTCCCGGACATTTTCGGCCGTGTCCGGTTCTTGCCGCCGCGCATTGCCCGACCAGGTGGGTCTTTCAGCGCCACCGGGTCTGTGCGTACGATTGGCCAGGTCGTTCCCCGCCGGGCAGCGGCCTGCCGAATGGGTGCCGGATCATCTTCCGGATCGGACGGGCGGGCCGGTGAAAAGGCGTCGGGTATCCCAATAGGCGCTGGTGGAAGAACAGTTGGTGCTTCCCCCTGGTCCGGGACGCAAACGGCTCCCGCGCAATCGGTTCCCGGGCGGTCGGCCCCGGGCGCAATGAGGCCTCGCCGGCTCCGGACAAGCAGCGGGCCGGACCGGTGGCTGAACCGGCCCGGCCCTGGCCGGTGACGGCGCCTCGAAGGCGCCCGAAGTCGTACGAAGATCCGTGGAGACGTGCGAGGGCGGCCGAGGGGGCCGGCGCCGGGTCTACTTCGTCGGGGGGATGAAGAAGACGTTGTTCGGCGTCAGCGCGCGGGTGATGGCCTGACCGAAGAGGGTGGTCGGCTCGCTGCCCTGGGTGAAGATGTCGGTGTTGAGGACCACCACGAGGGTGGCGCCCGTCTCGGGCATGTAGAGCGTCAGCGTCTCGTACCCGGGCAGCGAGCCGTTGTGGCCCACCCACCCCTGGACCGAGAACAGGCCGAGCCCGTAACCCGCGCCGGGGAGCCCGGTCGGGAGGAACTTGGTGCGCTGCGCCTGGGTCTCGGGCGAGAGCAGCTCACCCGTCGCGACGATCGGGGCCCACTTCTTCAGGTCGTCCAGGGTGGAGATCATCGCCCCGGCGGCCCAGCCCCAGCTCGGGTTCCAGTACGTGGAGTCCACCGTCGAGCCGTCGAGGGTCTGGTTGGTGTAGCCGTGCGCGTGCGGCGACGGGATCTCGGCGCCCTCCGGGAAGATGGTGTCGCCGAGCCCGCTCGGCTCCGTCACCCGCTCGCGGATGAAGTCGGCCAGCGAGCTGCCGCTCACCTTCTCCACCACCAGGCCGAGCAGGATGTAGTTGCTGTTGTTGTACTGGAACGTCTCGCCCGGCTCGGCGACGTTGGGGTGCTTGTACCCGTAGGCGAGCAGCTCCTCGGGCGTGAAGGGCTTGGTCGGGTCCGACTCCAGCGCCGTGACGAAGTCCGGGTCCGAGGAGTAGGGGAAGAGACCGCTGCGCATCTCGGCGAGGTTGCGCAGGGTGATCCGGTCGCCGTTCGGGACGCCGCTCACGTACTTCGAGATGGGGTCGTCGAGACCGACCAGCCCGTCGTCGACCAGTTCGAGCAGCGCGGTCGCGGTGAAGGTCTTGGTCTCACTGCCGATCCGGACGAAGAGGTCCTCGGTCATGGGCGCGCCGGTCTTCTTGTCGGCGACGCCGAACGAGCGGACGTACCGGCCCTTGCCCGGCAGCCAGATCCCGACGCTCACCCCGGGCACACCCGTCTGGGTGATCGCCTGCTGGACGGCCGCGTCGATCTGGGCCGTCAGCGCGGGGCTCAGCTCGTCCCAGCAGTCCTCGGCGGAGCTGTCGTCGCTGCTGACCTCTGCGGCGGCTTCGCCGCCCCGGCGGTGGTCCTCGTGGCGGCCCTCCCCGCGGGCCGCTCCGTGGCCGTGGCCGTGTCCGTGTCCGTGACGGTGTCCGTGGCCGTGCTGGTGTCCGTGGCGGTGGTCCTGCCCGTGCGCGGCGGCCAGCTCGGGCGCCGCGGCGTACGCAGGGGTCGCTGCCATCGGGAGCAGCCCGGCCACGGCTATGGCAGCCACAGCCAGGCCGCGGTGGGCCCTGGTGTTCCGTCGGTGGGGAAACGGTCGGGTCATCTCGGGTGTCCTCGTTCCGGGTCGCGTGGAGCTCTTGGTCAGATCGTCCGTGGCAGATGCCCACCACGACGACCCTGACGGGCTGTCCGGGTGACCGGGCATCGGACGCCGGGCCCGGCCCGGGCAAACCCGCACGGACCCGAACGGACCCGGACGGACGCGCCCGCGCCGCCGGGCGGGTGACGCCACCTCGGCCCCGGGGGGCGGAGAGCGGACGAGGAGCCGATGGAGAGGGGGGCCGGACAGCATGGTGGGGCGGCTCGACCGGACGGGTCGAACCCCCACAAGGAGGTCACATGACCAGGACCCTCACCACGCTCGGCGACCGGATGCTGGGCGCGCTGCTGAAGCAGAAGAAGGCCGGCGCCTGCGTGCCGCCGGACTACTGCGGTGTCGTCGCCTGCAACTCGCAGGGCGGCTACTGCTCGGGCGGCTGGTGGTGGCAGCCGATGTGCAACGGCTACTACAACTGTACCGGCACCTGTAAGGGCACCGGCGGCCTCCAGTACAACAAGAAGGTCGCGTACGGCTGCTGACGGATTCCGGGCGGGGGCCCCGATCAGGTGGCCCCCGCCCTTCGTCGCCATCCGAACGGCCCAGAGAGGAACCGACATGCTCACCGCCCTCACCGCCGCCGCCGTCGTGCTCGGCATCGCCGTCGCGGCCAACCTCGTCCTGACCTTCGCCATCATCCGCAGGCTGCGGGCGCTGGAGGAGGGCGGCACGGGCGGCGCCCCCGACGCCCTGCCGGCGGTCGGCACCGCCGTCGCCGAGTTCGCCGCCGTGACGACCTCCGGGGTGGAGGTCACCGCGGCCGACGTCGCCGTCGGCGAGGCCTTCGCCGGCTTCGTCATGGTCGGCTGCACCCCCTGCGGCACGCTGATCGACTCCCTGGCCGGCGGCGCCGTCACCGGCGCCGACGACCCGCTGTTCTTCGTCGTGGGGGATCCCGACGACCCGGAGACCCGCCGGATGAGCGCCCTCCTGGGCCCCGTCGGCCGGGTCGCCGTCGTCGCCGAGAAGTCCGCGGCCACCGCCGCGTTCGGCCAGGTCAGCGCGTTCCCGACGCTGCTCAGGATCAAGGACGGCGTCATCGCCGCGGCCGGTCACGACCTGGCCGACGTGGTGCCCGCGTCGGCGTACCGCGCGCGGACCGACCGCCCGGCTCCGGTCCGGGAAACGGTGTGACCACGACGGTCGTCGGGCGGGCCCGGGCCGCGGCCGCCGCGCTGCGGCTGGGGTGGCGGGCCTCGCCCCGCGGGATCCTGCTCCAGCTCTCGCTCGCGCTGCTCACCGGGGTGCTCCCGGCCGCGACGGCCTACGTCACCAAGCTGCTCGTCGACGCGCTGGCCGGTGCGGGCGGCCCCGGCGCGGCCGACGGCACCCGGGTGGCGTGGCTGGCGGCCGCCGGGGCCGGCCTGGCCGGGGCGACCGCCGTACTGAACCACGCCACCGCGCTGGTCGGCGCCGTCGTCGGCCGGGCGGTGAACCTGGAGGTGCAGGACCGGCTCTACGAACGGGTCAACGCCTACCGCGGGCTGCGCCCGTTCGAGGACCCGGCGACCCAGGACCGCATCCGGCTCGCCGAGACGGCCGCCCAGGGCGCGCCGCACGACGTCCTCGACTTCCTGCTCGACGCCGTCCGCAGCACCACGACCATCGCGGGGTTCCTCGGGACGGTGCTGGTGTTCTGGCCACCGATGGGCGGGCTCCTGGTGCTCTGCGTCGCGGTGTCCGTCGCCGGTCACCTGCGCACCTCCCGGGGCCTGGCCGACACCGCCGCCGCCACCGTCCCCGCCACCCGGCGGTACTTCTTCTACCGGTCGCTGCTCATCGACCCCCGGGCCGCCAAGGAGATCCGGCTGTTCGGCACCGGGCCGCTGTTCCGCCGGCGCGCCCTCGACGGGCTCCGCGACACGACCGGCGCCGGCCTGACCGCGCTGCGCCGCAGCGTCCTCGTCCAGTCGGGGCTGGCCCTCCTCACCGCGGCCGCCGCCGGTGTCGCGGCCGTCGTGGTGGCACGACAGGTGCTCGGCGGCCGGATCACCCTCGGCGACATGACCCTGTTCACCGCCGCGGTGGCCGCCGTCCAGGGCGCACTGTCGTCGATCGTGATGCAGCTCGGCCGCGTGGAGCAGGCGTTGCGGCTCTTCGGGCACTACCTCGCGCTGATCGGCTCGCCCGCCGACCTGCCGGACGGCACGGTCGTCCCGGCCCCGCTGCACGACGGCATCACCTTCGAGGACGTCTGGTTCCGCTACACCCCCGACGCCCCCTGGGCGCTGCGCGGCGTCGACCTGCGCCTTCCGCACGGCAGCGCCGTCGGCCTCGTCGGCGTGAACGGCGCGGGCAAGAGCACCCTGGTCAAGCTGCTCTGCCGGTTCTACGACCCCGACCGCGGGCGCATCCTGTGGGACGGCGTGGACATCCGCACGATGCCGGTCGAGGAGCTGCGGCGCCGGATCGGAGCTACGTTCCAGGACTTCATGACCTACGACCTCACCGCCGCCGAGAACATCGGCCTGGGCGCGCCCGAGCACCGGGAGGACCTCGACCGGATCCGCGCCGCCGCCGCGCGCGCCGGGATCGACCACAGCCTGGAGCAACTGCCGCGCGGCTACCGGACGATGCTCAGCCGGACGTTCACCGACGAGGACGAGCAGGACGGCGTGATGCTCTCCGGCGGCCAGTGGCAGCGGGTGGCCCTGGCCCGCTCGCTGATGCGCGAGGACGGCGAGCTGCTCATCCTGGACGAGCCCAGCTCCGGCCTCGACGCGCTCGCCGAACGGCAGGTCCACCAGGCGCTCCGCCGCCACCGCGCAGGTCGCACCAGCCTGCTGATCTCGCACCGGCTCGCCGCGCTGCGCGAGGCCGATCTGATCCTGGTGCTCTTCGAGGGGCGGATCGTCGAACGCGGCAGCCACGACGCGCTGGTGGCCCTCGACGGCCGGTACGCGGAGCTGTTCGCCGCTCAGGCCGAGGGCTACCGCGAGGACCACCGCGAGGACCACCGCGAGGACCGCCGCGAGGACCGGCCGGCGGCCCGTGAGCCGGACGGCCACGACGGCGGTCGTGCGGTGCCCGCGGGCGACGCCGCGCCGGAGCGCCTCGCCGCGGAGCGGTCCGGGGCGGCGCGGTCCGGGGCGGAGCGGTGAACGCGCTCGCCCCGGCCCGGGCGGCCGTCGCCGCCGGGGTGCTGGCCGGCGCCGCGGCCACGGTGCTGCTGCTCCGCCGCTCCTTCGAACTGGTCGTCGTGCACGGCGGCAGCATGGAGCCGACCCTGCGTGACGGCGACCGGGTGCTGGTGCGCCGGACCACGGTGTTCCACCGCGGCGACGTGGTGGTCGTCCCCGTCCCGGAGGGCTCGCGCACCCCGGAGGACCCGGGGTGGCTGGTGAAGCGGGTCAGCGCGGTCGCGGGGGACGGCGCCGCGGGCGGCTGCCCCGCGGTGCCGGCCGGACACCTGGCCGTCCTGGGCGACAACCCCCGCAGCCTGGACTCGCGGACCTTCGGCGCCGTCCCGGTCCGCACCGCCCTGGGCGTCGCCGTCCGCCGGATGGCCCGCGACGGCCGGCCCGCGCAGTCCCTGGCCCGATCGGGGCGCCGTGCGAGCGGTGCGGGCGCGAGCGACGGTGCCGGCCCTGGCACGGGCGACGGCACATGCCCCGGAACGGGCCACGACCCGAGCCACGACGCGAGCAGGAGGAACGCATGACGATGCTGCAACTGGCCGCCCGGGCCCTGCTGGTGGTGGTCTTCGGTGCCGCCGTGATCAGCAAGGCGCGCAGCCGCGCCGCGCTGGCGGCCTTCGCCGCCGACCTGGCCGGCTTCCGCTGGCTGGCCGCGGGCCTGCGGCGGCCGACGGCCGTCGCCGTGATCGTCGCGGAACTGGCGACCCTCGCCCTGCTCGCGACCGTGCGGCAGGCCGGTGCGGCGGCCGCACTCGTGCTGCTGACCGGCTTCACCGTCGCGACCCTGCGGGCCGGCCGGGCGGCGGACTGCCGGTGTTTCGGCCGGGCGCGGCCCGCCGCCCGCGGCAGTGCCGCGGGCTTCGTCCTGCGCAACTGCCTGCTCGCCGCCGGCGCGCTCGGCGCGGCGCTGGCCCCCGGTGGTGACGTCGCCCCCGCCCTGGCGGTGGTCGCCCTCGGCGCGGGCGCGGCCGCGGGCGCCCTGGTCGTACGGTGGGACGACATCGCCTACCTGTTCCAGGGGCCCGCGGCGCCGCGCCGGTCCTGACGCCCACGGCGCCCGCCACCGGCCTGGCCCGCCACCGACCTGGCACCAGGGGACTGGTGCCGGGCCGGCGGTCGGTCAGTGACCGGTCAGTGACCGGTGCGCCGATGGTGTGCAGGGGTGCGGGTCGGGTGGCAACAGAGCCGGGGGCGCCGCGGCAGGCCCGCGCGGGTGTGCCGACGCGGGCCCAGCAGCGCCGGGTCGCCGCGCAGCACGGCGTTCTCCAGCTCCACCAGGGCGGCCCCCGGGTCCAGCCCGAACTCGTCCGCGAGCAGCGCCCGCAGGCGGCGGGCCACGGCCAGTGCGTCGGTCTGCCGTCCGCTGCGGTACAGGGCGAGGACGAGCTGCTCCACCAGGCGTTCCCGGGCGGGGTAGCGGTCGACCAGGGCGGTCAGTTCGGGGATCAGTTCGTGGTGCCGCCCGGCGCCGAGTTCGATGTCGGCCAGCAGCTCATGGGCGGCGAAACGTTCCTCCTCCAGGTGGGCCCGGAACGGTTCCACGAACGGGGCGTCGATCCCGATCAGCGCGCCGCCCCGCCACAGGCCGAGCCCGGTCCGTAAGTGCCGGACGGCCTGCGCGTGCTCGCCGAGCCCCGTGAGCCGCCGGGCCTCCGCCACCTCCCGGCAGAAGTCCACGGTGTCGAGGTCGTGCCGGCCGATCGACAGCCGGTAACCGCCGGCCAGCGAGGCCAGCGGACCGGCGTCCTCCCCGCGCCCGTCCCCGTCGGCAGCCCCCGGGAGGAGCTTGCGCAGGGCCGACACGGCGGTGTGCACCTGCCCGCGGGCGCTGCGCGGCGGCCGCTCGCCCCAGAGTGCGTCCACCAGCTGCTCGATGCAGACCTGATGGTTGGCGTTCAGCAGCAGGTACGTCAACACCGCACGCCTGCGCGGCCGTTCGATGGGCACAACGGTGCCCCGGTCGAAAACCTCCAACGGCCCAAGAACTGTGTAGCGCATATCTCCCCCGAGCTACGGACCTTGTGGGCAGCTCACGCGAACTCCGGTTGTTCGAACAGGAGTCCGCGGCTCGCGATGCGCGTGATCATAAGCCGTCGCCCCACCGATGGGAACGGTGCTGCCGAAACCGCCGCGCCGCAGCCGGTACGGGTGCGATCCCCGGAAGGTCCGGCCGGAACGGCCCGCCGTGCCCGGGGGCCCTGCGCATGCGTCCGGCGCTGTCGGTGGCGGTGGTGCGGCGGTTTCGGCGCCCGCTGTCAGAGCCGGACGATGACGAGGGCCGTGTCGTCGGTCGCGCCGCCGGGCGGGAGCAGTTCGCCGAGGACGAGGTCGGCGAGGGCGTCGGGATCGGAGTGGCGGTGGCGGACGAGCGCGTCGGCGAGCCGTTGCAGGCCGGTGTCGATGTCCTCGTGCCGTCGCTCGATGAGGCCGTCGGTGTAGAGGACGAGCGTGTCGCCGTCGGCGAAGCCGGTGACGGCCTGCGGCCGCGGCTGGTGCTCGGGGCGGGCGCCGAGCGGCGGGTCGGTGGCCCGGTCGAGGAACTCGACGGTGCCCCCGCCGCGCAGCAGCGCGGGCGGCGGGTGGCCGGCACTGCTGTAGGTGATGGTGCGCGCGTCGCAGTCGACGAAGGCGGTGGCGGCGGTGGTGGATTCGGCGCCGTCGACGAAGCGGGCGTAGAGGCCCAGCACATCCAGCGCCTGGGCGGGGCCGACGGCTACCCGCGAGGCCGCGCTGAGGGCGCTGCGCAGCTGGCCCATGACCCCGGCCGCGGCCAGGCCGTGGCCCACCACGTCACCGACGGCGACGGTGAGGCGGTTCTCCGGCAGCTCGACGAGGTCGTACCAGTCGCCGCACACGTTCAGCGCGTCGGCGGCGGGCCGGTAGCGGACGGCGGCGAGGTGGTGTTCGAGCGGACGGGGAACGGGGAGCATGGCCTCCTGGAGGGCGAGGGCGACCTCCCGTTCGCGGGCGTGGGCCTCGCGCAGCCGCTCGTTGACCTCCTGCAGTTCGTGGGCACGGGTGTAGAGCTCCGCCTCCAGGACGCGGGCGCGGTCGCCCTCGGGCAGGCCGTGGGCCCGGATGAGCTCGGTGATCTCCTCCACGCGGTGGACGAGCAGCACCACCTCGCCCCCGGCGTCGAGGACGGGGACGTTGACCGGGCTCCAGTAGCGCTCCTCCCACTCGCCGGGGCTGCCGGGGGCCTCGACGTCGTAGCGCTGGAGGGCCATGGTGTCGCGTTCGCCGGTCACCAGGACCCGCCGGAGGGAGGTCATGAGGTTGCGGCTGCCGGTGGCGGCGGGATCGTTCGGATTGTCGGGGAACACGTCGAAGAGGTACTGGCCGATGAGCTGCTCGCGCGTGCGGCCGGACAGCCGTGCGAAGTCCTCGTTGACGTCGACGTACACCAGGCCCGGAGTGAGGACGGCGACCATGCCGGGCAGCGCGTGGAACACCGCCCCGTAGTCGACGGGCGGAATGTTCATGGTCCCGCGGCCCGGTTCACCGGCCCGCGGCGCAGGCCGACGGACCGGCTCCGGCCGCGGCCGCCCGCGGCGATCGGCGACCGCCGCCCGACTTCCTTGTCCATCGCACGCCTCCGACAGCTGTGGCACCCTCCCTGCCACCATCTGCGATCCGGACACACCGCGCCAGCCGGGCCCCCGGCCGACGGCGCCGGGGGCCCGGCCGGGGGCCGGAACGACCATCGGATCGCTGATCGCGGTCGGTCACCGGGCGGAGTCGGTCACTGACCGCAGCCGGTCACCGGGCGCAGCGGACTCAGGCGTCCGCGCCGGAGGTCAGGCCCTCGGTGCGGGCGGCGGCCGCCATCCCCGCCCAGGCCTCCACCAGCACCGCCCAGCGCTCGGCGTCCGCCTGCGCCTCGTCCAGGAGCTGCTGCCGCCGGCCGGCCACCACGTCCGCGAGCTCGGCGTACTTGCCGCCCAGCTTGCGGTAGGAGACGTCCAGGACGTCCAGGCAGTGCTCGTTCCCGGCGCGGTCCCATTCGATGCTGCCCCGCACCAGGTCGAGGATCGGCTCGACCTTCAGGCCGTGCTGCTCGTCCAGCAGCCCGCGGCCGAGGTCGATCATCCCGCCGTAGACCGGGTAGAGGTACAGCATCGAGAGCAGGAACTTCACGAACCGCAGCTGGTAGGAGATGAAGCCGGCGCCGATGCGGCGTTCGGGCGTGTAGTAGTTGACGATGTGGCGGTTGTGCACGACGCCGGGCAGCCGGGAGTGGACCAGGGCGTGCAGCAGGGCGTAGTCGGTGCCGATGGTCTCGATCGAGGGCAGCAGCGGCAGCACCTCGTAGGCCCGGTGGTCCAGGGCGATGTTGCACATGTAGACGTCCCAGATGTCGGGCACGCCGAGGACGGAGTCGTCGCTGTCGAACGGTTCGGAGCCGGCGCCCTTGAAGGAGACGTCCACCATCGCGTCCCGGTCCTCGTCCGACCACACCGGCGGGGTCCACAGGCGGACCAGGTCGCGGTAGACGGCCGGGTCCAGCTCGTGGATCTCGCCGATGTCCACGTTGAGCTCGCCGATGAAGGAGCCGCTGACCAGCATCACCGGTTTCTCCGCGTCGGCCGGGTCGAGCTCGGAGCGGGTCACGTCGGCCACCACGTCGCCGGCCGGGCGGCCGATCGAGAGCAGCTCCTGGTGGATCGGGAACATCTTCCGGCCGTCGACGACCTGGAAGTCGAAGTCGTCGTTGCGCAGGTGCGTGGAGGTGCAGCCCAGGGCGGCCGCGCCCAGGAACACCCGGTTGACGCAGGAGCCGTACGAGACGGCGTCCGGGAGCATCAGGTCGAGCAGCAGCTCGGGGTCGGCGGCGCCGGAGCGCTCGGCCACCCGGCGCAGGAAGTCCCGCTGCTCCGCGTTGCCGAGGTGGTGGACGAACACGCCGTCCGTGGGGGACAGCGAGGCCACGGCGTCCGCGTTCTTCGCGAAGTCGGCGGCATCGGTGGTGTCGAGGACGAGCAGGTGCACCTCGACCCCGAAGGTCGCGACGGCGTAGGCCGCCTCCTCGGCGAGGTCCACGATGGTGTCGGGGCAGGGACGCATGGTGGGCAGCCCGAGGCAGACTCGTTGCATGGTGTGGAGTTCTCCGTCTGATCGTCAAAGGTGTGACAGAAAGCGGTGGTTGAGCTGACGCCGGCGTGCGGCTCGCCGACGGCCCCGGCCTGTTCGGTCGAGGGAGTGCCCGGCCGGGGAACTCGGGCGGGCCCCGCGCGCCAGGGATCCCCGCTCCCGGCAGGTCCTGCGCATGCGGTGTCTCCCGTCGATCGTCGGCCCCTGGTGCCCGCCCGGGGGATCAAGGCATGGCCATGCCGCGTGCCTCAGTCAAACCGTTTGTGAAGCAGTCGAGTTGAGGGAGCCGCTGAGCCCCGCGCGGTGCCGGTCCCGGGTCGCGGGGGCTCCGGCCGGACTCCTGTGGACGGCCTTGCTCCACCACGGTGGACTAGACCAACTTCGGTGTCAACGGGATGCTTTCCGGTACCGGGCGGCACCCACCGACACTGCCCCATCGGGCAGGCACCCCTGCCCTCACTCGGGCGTCGCCAGGAGCGACGCCCGAGCCTGCGGCCTGCGCAGCGGTGGTGCACGGTGATTGACGGCCATGCGCGGGGGCTGGGTGGTCCGATCCGGACCCTCGCGGGCCCGACCCCCAGCCCGGGCGGTCGGGCCGCGGTCACCTCCGCACCGAAGAGTTCCACCGGCCAACTCCCCAGGAGCCGGGCGGCGACCGTGCACATTTTCACCCTGCGGTGTTCGTACTCAGGGTCGCCCCGACATCGCACTTGCCTACCACGCCTATTCGTCCCGCCCCATCCGCCGGCACGTGCGCCGACTCGGCATCCGTGTTGTCATCCCCCGACCTGCCGACCGGATCGCCCACCGCAGACGGCGGCCTTCCGTTCGGTACGTCCCTCCTGAGGGTGCTCCCTGTGCTTGTCCGGCTCGACCCGAAGCGGGCCGTCGGAGGCCCGGCGGTGGCCCGGGGGTACGGATGTGTACGCACCATTGTGGCGCGTCGGTGCGGGGCGCCGTCCCGGTTTCGCTCCTGGCGAGAAGCCGCCGCCATGGATACTTTGTGCATCGAATCGATCGCCGAGCGTGTTCGGCTTATCCGTTCGATCACTCCCGGGCCGCCAGTGCGAAGCCGTCTCCCGGCCGCACGGACCGGCGGCACCCCGAGGCGGGCGAGCCGGCCGACCTGCTGGCCCGTGGACTGGGTCTCGGCGTGCCGCTGCTGCCGGGGCCGCTGGTCGAGCGGGTAACGCTCACCGCGGACCTCGCCGGCAGCACACCGACCGCCCACGGCCCACGGCCCGCGCGGGCGCGTGCGCGTCCTGACCGGCGCCGGGCGGGCGTTCCTGGCCGAGGAGGACGACTGGCAGGTGAGCTGTGCGGACCGTCCACTGGCGCACGATCAACTCGTCGAACTGGACGGCGAGTCCGTTGCCTCGCGGCTCGGCCCGTTCCTGCGTGAGCTGCCCGCCGGTGCGCGGCTGTGGCTGCCGGGCACCGGGCGGCAGTCGCTTCCGCTGCGCCCGGTCACCCTGTGGGTGGAGCGGCCGCTGTCTGGACGTTCGCCGACAGGCGTTCGGGCCGGGTCGGTCGGTTTGCCGGCAGCGGTGCGACTACCGCGCCGACGGCGGTTCCCGGCCGCGAGTGACGCGATCAGGCCGCGCGATCAGGCCGGCGGTTCGGTTCGTGCGGTTCGGGGGGCGCTGTCGTGGCAGAAGGGGTTCCCTGAGGCGGGGGCGGTGCGAGTCTGGCGGAGAGCACATATGACACGACGACTGCCACGATGACCAGCGGCATGACCGCCAGGCCGTCCGACGCGAGCAGCAGGGTGGCCAGGAGGACGGAGGTCAGCGGGAGTCTGAGCATGACGACGGACATCGCGCCGATGCCCAGGGCGACGCCGTCGACGAGCGGCAGCCCCGGCAGGTGCGACAGTGCGATGCCACCGGCTGCCCCGATGAACAGGGCTGGGAAGGTCGGGCCACCGCGGAAGCAGCTCAGCGACATTGCGTAGGCGAGCCCTTTGCAGACGATGAGCAGCAGCAGCGCTCCGACGGTGTAGCCGGCGCTGTTGGCAATGAGCGGGCCGAGTGCGGACTGCCCCGAGAACAGCACCTCGGAGGAGCTCTTGCCGGTGGCTGCGGCGAACGCGATCGCCAGACCCGCGATCGCCAGACCGACCGCTGCGGTGACCGGCACGATCCACCGCTCGGAATAGGGCCGCAGGATCAGGGCGAGCCGGCGGATTCCGGAGCCGACCGGAACGGCCATGATCCCGATCGCCACGGCCCACAGGAATTCGGTGCCGGTGGGCGCACCGACGTGCGGCAGACCGGGAATCGCCAGCGAGAAGGTGCCCAGGCCGGTCCAGGCGTCCAGGCCGACGAACATGAGGGATCCGACGCCTGCGGCCAGCAGACCTGGTACCAGCACGAGTTGCATCATGGCGCCGCCCAGGCCGGAGGCCTCCATCAGCAGGAAGGCACCGGTCAGGGGCGAGCCGAGGAGGGTGCTGATCGCGGCGAAGCTGCCTGCGGCGGCCAGCACGGACTGGACTCTGGGCGGCGCATCCCGCTTGGCGAGGCGGACCGCGAGGGCGCCGAGCCCTGCGCCGAGGGCGACCAGAGGTCCTTCGGGCCCGAGAACCACGCCCAGGCTCAGGGTGGTGAAGGCCGCGAGTACGATGCCGGGAAGGTCGATGGCGGGTGGTGGGCCCTCGCCCGCCTTGAAGCCGTCGGCTGGTGAACGCCCGCCCGCGCCGGGCAGGTACCGGATGGTCAGCGCGACCAGCACGCCGGCCAGCAGCAGCGGCAGAATCGGCCACCACAGGGGTTCGCCGTGGAATCCCAGGGCCTTCGGCAGGCTGGTGAAGATCCATCCCTGCATTTCGCTGACCAGGGCGAGGAAGAAGTAGGCCGCTGCCGAGACGGGAACGCCGATGATCGCGGCAAGCACCAGCAGCGCCACGTAGCTCCTGGACCGCACCAGCGCAAGAGGATCGGGCGGTGTCGTCACCAACGCCTTCCTAACCCGAGACCTTGCAGCCCGATGTGGCAAGCAGGCGGAACGCACGCGCGCCCTGCACCGCCGGGCCTTCCCTGAGCAGGCATGGTGGACCCGCCTGACGCCCAGACCGCCATGACCACCACGATCGTCGGTGCTGCGAGGATGTCTCCATACGGGAGATCCTGCGCACGGGGCGTGCGTGTTCGGCCGCTACGACGCCGCAGCTCCGACCGAAAGCACCCGTATGCCCGAGCGGTCCGGTGGCTCGGACCGAACGGAGGCGATCTGTCGGTCAGTGCTGCGCCTCTCGCTCGGAGCGGGCCGGCGGCGACGAGACCAAACCCGAGAGGCTGATCCGGTCATTCCGGCGCAGAGCGCCCAGATGACGAAGATGTCGATGGCGATCAGCACGATGGCCCAGAACGGGTAGTACGGCAGCCACAGGAAGTTGGCGATCATACCGAGGCCGGCGACTACCGCGCCGATGACACGTGCCCGGACGGCGCCGCTGAAGAGGGCTGCGCCGGTCAGAACGACGAACGGTTAGGTAGACCGTCACTCGGTGCGTGGGTAGGGCGGACTGGCACGCTGTATCGGTGAGCCGAGGGGGCAGCCCGGGGCCGAGTTGCCGCCCGCACGCCCACCCCGGCGGAGTCCACCCTCTGTGGGCCATCGACCCGCGGCATGCAACCCGACCGACTTGCAGCACCCCGCCGCACCGGGTGTGACCCCTGGTGGCCGCCCCGCCGGCACTGACACACCTGCCCGGTCTGCGAGAGCACCGTCACCAACCTCGTTCTCGAACATTTCGGCGGCCGGATCCACCGCGCTCACCTCCCAGTCGAGGAAGAGCTGTTTCGGCGGTCGGGCCTCCGGATCGGAGAGGCGGTAGCCGGCATGCCGGGCATCTGCCGGCAGTTTCAGCGGCCAGTCGGACAGCGGGCGTTCGCGTGCCCACCGGGCCAGAGTGCTCCGATGTGGTCAGCCCTTGTGGTCGTAGTGCACGGTCACGGGGGCATGGTCGGACCACCGCTCGGCGTGGGAGGAAGCGCGTTCCACGTGGGCCTCGACCGCCTTGGCGGCGATGCCGGGAGTTGTGCAGTGCAGGTCGATCCGCCAGCCGGAGTCGTTGTCGAAGGCGCGGCCGCGGTAGGACCACCAGGTGTAGGGGCCGGTGCGGTCGGGGTGGAGCTTGCGGACCACGTCGACGTAGCCGGCCTCGTCGTAGACGCGGGTGAGCCAGGCGCGCTCCTCGGGGAGGAAGCCGGCGGCCTTCTGGTTGGCCTTCCAGTTCTTGAGGTCCTCCGGGCGGTGGGCGATGTTCCAGTCGCCGCAGACGACGACCTCGCGGCCGGTCGCGGCGGCGCGGGTGCGGAGTTCGCCGAGGTGGGTCAGGAACTCCGCCATGAAGCGTTCCTTCTCCTCCTGGCGTTCGGTGCCGACTTCTCCGGACGGGAGATAGAGGCTGGCCACGGTCAGCCCGGGGAGGTCGATTTCGACATACCTGCCCGAATTGTCGAATTCCTCCGAGGCGAATCCGATCACCGTGCGCTCGGGTGCCTGTCGGGAAAGCACCGCGACGCCTGCCCGGCCCTTGGCGGCCGAGGGGGCCCAGGCCGCGTGCCAGCCGTCCAGGTCGCGCAGCTCGACGGGCAGCTGCCCCTCCTCGCAGCGGACCTCCTGGAGGCAGATCACGTCGGCCTCGGTGCCGGCCAGCCACTCGACGAACCCCTTCTTGGCGGCCGCCCGGATCCCGTTCACGTTGACACTCGTCACCACAATCACCCGGGCAGCCTACCGAGCGGCGCAGGGTGCCCGGCGCGCGACGCGTCCGGACGGGAGCGAGTGTGTCCGGATGTCGGAATGTCGTGAACGCGGCATGAATCCGTACGACGCCGGCACCAACCCGAGCCATTGGTCTTGACCATCTCCGGACACAGCCCCTAGGGTCACTTACTGCAAAGACCTTTAATAAAGAAGGACGGATAAAGCCCGCTCTCCCACCTGCCGCAACAGCGGGCAGCGGGCCGGGTCCGACCTCCTTTCGGCAGGGCGGACAAAACAGGGTGGAGGCCACGGTGGGAACGACAGGGAAGCTCGCGGCAGTACCGGAACCGAAGTACTGGCACCTGCGCACGGTGCTGCTCCGCGCCATCGACACGGAGTTCTCCACCGGGCAGGTCCTCCCCAACGAGCGCGAGCTCGCCGCCCGCTTCGGCGTCGCCCGGGCCACTCTGCGCCAGGCGCTCGACCAGCTGGAGCTGGAGGGCCGGCTGGTCCGCCGCCGAGGCATCGGCACGCTGATCGCCGCCCCGCGGGTCGGCGTCCCGGTCAACCGGCACGAGGAGGGCTGGCCGGGCACCGCGCGCAGCCAGGCCTGGCGCACGGTCGACTGCACCACCGCCCCGGCCCCCGAGCGGCTCGCCAAGGCTCTGGGGATCGCCGAGGGTGCCACCGTGCACACCGTCCGCCGGGTGCGGATGGTCCAGGGCCAGAACATGGCCACCGAGTCGCTGCACGTGCCCGCCGCCGCGCTGCCGCACCTGCCCGGCTTCCGCGCCGAGAGCGACCGCGCCCGTTCGGTGCTGCGCCAGCTGGAGCGGCTGGAGGTCGACGGTGAGTCCCGCGCCGTGGAGCTCGGTGTCGCCGAGGCCGGCGAGGCCGCGCTGCTGGAGCGCCCGCCGGGCTCGCCGGTGCTGGTCATGACCACTCAGTACGCCGCCGCCGGCCGCCTGGTCGCGCTGGCCGTCTCCACCTACCGCGCCGACACCTGCAAGCTCACCTTCGGTGAGACCGGCCTGGTCGAGGTCACCCCCGTCGGTGCCGCCTCCGCGGTCCGCACCGCCTCCTGAACCACTTTCCGAAACACCCTCAGGCTCGGGCCCGGACGCACCCACAGGCGTCCGGGCCCGAGCCGTTCCCGGGGAGGGGAAGGGAGGGAAGGAGGGGCAGAGAAAATCAGGGGAGGGCGGGGCCCGGGGGCGCTCAGCCCCGGACGCCCACGCCCGTCGGCGGGTCGACGGCGAACAGCTGCTCCTCCACCTGGTCCAGCGCCACCCGCAGGGCCCCCATCGCGACGACCTCCGAGCCCAGTGCCGCCAGCGCCACCTCCGGGGCGCGCAGGGTGAACTGGGCGAGCCGCTCGCGCAGCGGCTCCAGTACGCCGTCCAGGCCGGCGGCCCAGCCGCCGATCACCACCAGCTGCGGGTCGATCGCCAGCACCAGGGCGGCGACCCCCTGCACCAGGCGGGTGAGGAAGCGGTCCATCGCGATCTTGGCGATCTCGTCGCCCTCGCGGGCCAGCTTCAGGACGCGCGCGACGGCGGCCTCGTCCAGCGGGTTGAGCGGCTTGCCGGTGGTGGAGAGCAGGCGCTCGGGGGTGACCTCCTGGCCGAGCAGGTGCAGGGCGCCGATCTCGCCGGCCGCGCCGCCGAAGCCGCGGTGCAGCTTGCCGTTGATCAGCGAGCCGGCGCCGGGGCTGAGACCGGCCATCACGAAGACCACGTCGTCCGCGCCGACCGCGGCGCCCTGCCAGTGCTCGGCGATGGTGGCCAGGTTGGCGTCGTTCTCGATCATCACCGGGCAGCGGAACGAGCGCCGCAGCCGGGCGCCGAGGTCGAGGCCGGTCCAGCCGGACATGGCGGTGCCGAGTTGGACGGTGCCGTCGCGGTCGACGATGCCGGGCGTGCCGACGCCGACGGCCCAGAGGTTGTCGCGCGAGACGCCGGCCTTGCGCAGCACCTCCGCGACGACATTGCGGACGACGGTGAGGCGTTCCTCGGCGTCGAGGGTCTCCTCGACCGGGCGGAAGTGACTGCCCACCACCTCGCCGGTGAGGTCGGCCAGGATGACGCGGATGTCGTGGACGCCGATCTCGATGCCGAGCACGTGCCCGGCCTCCGCGCGGAACCGGAACCAGCGGGCCGGCCGGCCCCGGCGCCCCGCGCCGCCGGCCGGGCCGCCGTTCTGCGGCTGGTCCACCTCGGCGACGAGCCCGGTCTCGACGAGCCCCTCGATCACGCCCTCCACCGTGGGCCGGGACAGTCCGGTGTCCCCGACCAGTTGAGTGAGGGTCACCGAGTGACCGGCCCGCAGCGCCCGAAGCGTGACCGCCGCGTTGATCCGTCGCAGCAGCGAGGAGTCTCCTCCGGTGAGCCGATCCGCCAAGACGCTGCCCTTCGCCGTTCGCGCGACAGCCCTGGCGCGCGGTGCCGAGTGCGCGGAGGTCACCGGCTGCCGGCGCCGAGTGCCGCCCGCCGATTTTTCCGCGAGAGTCCGCCGCCCGGACCATGGGCACGACAGCGCGGAACGCCTGCGCCGGGCCCGGAGGGCATGTGCCGGATGCTACCCGGGCCCGGGCCCGGCGGGCGAGCATCTTCGCAGCTCACCCCGGCTTCGGTATCGAAATGGTACGCACCGGGTGGCGGTGCGTGATCCGGGTGCGGCCCGCGCCCGCCGACCGCGGAGCCGGCCGTACCTCCACGGCACCACCACAGCGGCCCCACGGAGCCCCCACGGAGCACCCGCGGCGCGGGCGCCCGGCCCGGCCGGGTGCGGGCCCGTCGGGCCGGGGCCGTCCACGGTGCCGGTCAGCCCGTCAACCCCCTTGCCGGTCATCCGGCCGGACCTGCTGCCGAGCCCGCCGCCGAGACCCTCGCCGGACCTGCTGCCGAGCCCGCCGCCCGGCCCGCCGGACACCCCGGCCTGCCGGATGCCCCGGTCCGGCCGTGGCGGCCGGGCCCCTGCCGAGCCTCTATGCTGCGGACATGCTGAACGAGACCCGGGATGTTCCCTCCGGGGCAACTGCGCCGTCGGACCGAGATTTTGTGCGGAGCGAGACCCGGCCGACCCCCGTCCCGTTCGTGCCCGAGGTCACCCTGCACATGGCCGAGGACGCCATCGCCCTCTGGGAGACCACCGAGGCGGCCCGGGGCGAATCCGGTCTGGCACCGCCGTTCTGGGCGTTCGCGTGGGCGGGCGGGGTCGGTGTGGCGCGGTACGTGCTGGACCACCCGGAGCTGGTCGCGGGCCGGACGGTGCTCGACCTGGCAGCCGGCTCCGGGCTGGTGGGGATCGCGGCGGCGCGGTGCGGCGCGCGGTCGGTGCGGGCCGCCGAGATCGACGCCTACGCGGTGGCCGCGATCGAGGTCAACGCGGCGGCGAACGGCGTCCGGGTCGACGCCGCGGTGGAGGACCTGCTGGACGGCGACGGTGGTCCGGCCGAGGTGGTGCTCGCCGGGGACGTCTTCTACGAGCGCGCGATGGCCGCCCGGTTCCTGCCGTTCCTGGAGCGGGCGCGGGATCGCGGTGCGGTGGTGATCGTCGGCGATCCCGGGCGGGCCTACCTGCCGCGCGAGCGGTTCACCGCGCTGGCCGCCTACGACGTGCCGGTGGTCGCCGATCTGGAGGACGCCGCGCTCAAGACCACCACGGTCTGGCGGCTCGACCAGGCAGCGGCAGCGGCGCGGGGCTGACACCGCCCGCCGTGCCGGGGGCCGGCACCGCCAAGGGCACCGGGCCCGGGCCCCGGGAGCCGTCCGGGATCCGGAATTCCCAGCAGGCGGCCCGGAGGCCCTGGTAGACACGCGGCCATGACCGACGACATCGTGCTGCGCCCCGCCACCCCCGACGAGATCCCCGCCGTGCTCGCCCTCTGGGCCCGCGCGGCGAAGGGGACGAGCATCACGGACGACGCCGACGGGGTGGCCGCGCTGCTCGCCAGGGACGCGGAGTGCCTGATCGTCGCCGTCCCGGCGGCCGGCCCCGGCGCCGCGGCCGCGCCCGGCACCGGCATTCCCGGGGGGATCATCGGCACCGTGATCGCCGGCTGGGACGGCTGGCGCTGTCACCTCTACCGCCTCGCGGTCGACCCGGCGCACCGCCGCCGTGGCGTGGGCGCCGCCCTGCTGGCCGCCGCCGAGGCCCGGTTCGCAGGGCTCGGCGGCCGCCGAGCCGACGCGATGGTGCTGGACGACAACGGGCTCGGCCAACGGACCTGGCAGGCCGCCGGCTACGGCCCCCAGCCGGAGTGGACCCGCTGGGCCAAGCCCCTGGCACGCTGAGGCCTGGGTCAAGCCCCTGGCACGCTGAGGCCGCCACCGGACCGGGAGCCGGACCGGGAGCCGGCCCGGTGGCGGCTCGCGGTCCGGTGGCCCGGTCCGGAGATCCGCTACCCGGCCGTCTCGGCGCCGGCGTAGCGGTTGGCCGGGCGGGGGAGACCGAGGTGGCCGCGGAGGGTGTCCGCCGTGTACGCGGTGCGGAAGGCGCCGCGCCGCTGGAGTTCGGGGACGAGCCCGCGGGTGATCCCGGCGAGGTCGTGCGGGAGTTCGCCGGGGCGGAGCCGGAAGCCGTCCAGGCCGGCCGGGTACCGGTCGAGCAGCAGGTCGGCGAGTTCGGCCGGGGTGCCGGTGAAGATCTCCGCGTCGGAGCCGAGCGGCGCTCCGTCCAGCTCGTCCAGCCGCTCCTTGCGCCGGGCGGCGGCGCCGGGCCGCTCGTCCAGGAAGACCAGCAGGTCGGCGAAGACCTTGAGCGGCAGGTCGGCGGGCCGGCCGACGGCGGCCTTGGCCGCCTCGACCTCGCCGAGGACAGCGGTCGTGCCGGCGAGCGAGTGCGGGGTGACGAAGACCAGGTCGGCGGCCTTGGCGGCGAGTTCGTAGGGGATGGCGGCGTGTGCGAGGACGGCGACCGGCGGCTGGCCCTGCGGCGGGCGCGGGGTGATGGACGGTCCGCGGACGCTGAAGTGCTCGCCGGTGAAGTCGATCGGGTGGAGCCGGGTGCGGTCGACGAACCGGCCGGTGGCGGCGTCGCGGATCTCGGCGTCGTCCTGCCAGCTGTCCCAGAGCCGGCGGACCACCTCGACCACGTCGGCGGCCTCGGCGAAGAGCGGCCGCAGGCGCAGCGAGATCAGCGTCGAGTCGAGGGTGTCGGCCGCGGTGAGCCGCGGTGAGCCGCGGTGTGGTGCGGCGGCCGAAGTGGGTGGCGTCGTCGGCGAGGGCGGAGAGCTGGGCGCGCCAGCCGGCCCGGCCGAGGCTGGTCCAGTCGAGGGTGGCGATGGCGGTGGAGAGGTGGAACGGCTCGGTGTGGGTGACGTTGGTGGTGGGGACGAGCCCGATCCGCGAGGTCAGCGGTGCGATCAGGCTTGCGGTGAGGACGGCGTCGAGCCGGCCGCGGACCTGGTCGGTCCGGTTGTCGAGGCCGGTGAAGCTCGCGAACTGGGGTGCGAGGGTGTCCTCCAGGGTGACGAGGTCGAGCAGGCCGCGTTCGGCCTCGGTGACGAGGTCGGCCCAGTAGCCTGCGGTGAACAGCTCGTCGGCGCGGGAGCCTTCGGCGCGCCAGGCGGCGGGGTGCCAGCCGGCGCCCTCCAGGGCGACGGCGAGGTGGAGCTGCGGGTTCTGCCGGGTCACGCGGATGCCTCCCGAATCGGCTGCTGCGGGGCGGTCAGCCCCAGGTGGTCGCGGAGCGTGCGGCCGGTGTAGTCGGTGCGGTAGACGCCCTTCTCCTGGAGCAGCGGCACCACGTGGTCGACCAGTTCGTCCAGGCCGCCCGGGGTGAGGTGCGGGGCGATGACGAAGCCGTCCGAGCCGTCGCTCTGCACGAACTCGTCCATCGCGTCCGCGACGTCGCGCGCGGTGCCGATGAAGGTCTGCCGTCCGGTGACTTCGGTGACGAGTTCGCGGATGCTCAGCCCGCGCTCCTCGGCCAGCTCGCGCCACTTCTTGGCGGTCGCGGCCCGGTCGACCCGGAACAGCGCGTGGCCCTTGAGCAGCAGGCTGTCGGGGTCTGGGTCGATGTCGGGCAGCGGGCCGTCGGGGTCGTAGCCGGAGAGGTCGCGGCCCCAGATCGCCTCCAGGTGGGCGATGGCCGTCTCCGGGCCGGTCTGCGCGCGGCGGATCTCGGCGGCCCGCTCGTGCGCCTCCTCGGTGGTGTCGCCGAGGACGTAGGTGACGGCGGGCAGGATCTTCAACTGGTCGGGCGTGCGGCCGTACGCGGCGAGCCGGCCCTTCACGTCCCGGTAGAAGTCCTGGGCCTCGGCGATCCTGCTGTACCGGCTGAAGATGACGTCGGCGTCGGAGGCGGCGAACTCGCGGCCCTGCGGGGACTCGCCGGCCTGGATGATCACGGGGTGTCCCTGCGGCGGCCGCGGGGTGTTGAACCGGCCGGAGATGTCGAAGTGCGTGCCCCGGTGGGCGAAGGCGCCGGCGCCTTCCCGGACGAACCGGCCGCCCGCCCGGTCGGCGGGTATGTCGCCGGGTGCCCAGCTGTCCCACAACTCGCGGGCGGTCTGCAGGAATTCGGTGGCGCGGGTGTACCGGCCGGCTTCCGCCAGGAACCCGCCGCGGCGGAAGTTCTCCCCGGTGAACTCGTCCCAGCTGGTCACCACGTTCCAGGCCGCGCGCCCGCCGCTCAGGTGGTCCAGCGTGGCCAGCCGCCGGGCCACCTCGTAGGGCTCGTTGAACGTCGAGTTGACGGTGGCGGCCAGCCCGAGCCGCGAGGTGACGGCGGCCAGCGCGCCGAGCACCGTCAGCGACTCCGGCCTTCCCACCACGTCGAGTTCGTAGATCTCCCCCTTGTGTTCGCGCAGGCGCAGGCCCTCGGCGAGGAAGAAGAAGTCGAACTTTCCGCGTTCGGCCGTCCGCGCGAGATGGGCGAAGGACTCGAACGCGATCTGGCTGCCGGCCCGTGGATCGGACCACACGGTGGTGCTCCCGATCCCGGGAAAGAACGCGGCAAGGTGAATCTGCTTACCCGGCACGACGGTTGCTCGCCTCCTGACGCCCCACCCTCGGGGGACCGGCCCATCCTGCGCAGGCCCGGTGACCAGGGGCAACAGCTGCAATCAACTGTTCACGGGCGGAAACGAACTGCCGGGCGGGCGGCCGCGGAGGGCGTCGGGGGCGCCGAGTCGGGTGAGAGCCACCGGAGTTGACCGTGCGTCGCAGCAGTAAGGAGCCCGGGCGTCCGGACCGGGGTACGGCCGCCGGGCGGGGGAGGCGTACCGGTACGCTGGGCGGGCTTCTCGGACGAAGACCGGGGAGCACCGGCGGACGGGGGGACCATGACAGACCAGGCCACGGGGGCGACGCACGCCCGACGACGCGCCACGGCCGGCCTCGCGGCGGGCGTGCTCGCCCTGCTGCTCGTGGCGGCCGGCTGCAGCAGCGCCGGGACGACCACGGCGGAGCCCTCCGGCACCGCAGCACCGGCACCGCCCAGCACAGCGGCGCCCTCCACCCCGGCGCCCTCCACCCCGGCAGCCGCCGCGCCGCAGTCCACCACCCCGGCCCCCGTGCCGTCCGCGTCCGCCCCGGCGGAGCCGTCGGAACCGGCCGACGTCGTCCCGGTGGTCCACGGGTGCGACGGCAACCCGCTCTCCACGCCCAGGTCCCTCGCCGTGGGCTGCGGCCCCGGCACCGGGCAGCTGGACGGCCTGACCTGGACGGGGTGGGGCGGGCTGGCCGCCACCGGCACGGGCCGGCTGTGGGAGAACAACGCCGCCGGGGGTGTGGCGGCCTACCCCGCCACGGTGACGCTCGGCGGTCTGACCGGCGGCGAGTACACCACGATGCGGATCTCCGCTCCCAAGGCCGAGAAGCCGAACGTCGAACTCACCCTCGGGAAGACCGGCCCGGTGCCCAAGGGCTGACGGGCCGGCCCCGCCGGGGCCCGCCGGCCCCCGAGGGCGGCCCCACCGAGGCCGGCCGCCCGGCGGTGCTACCGGGGCCGGTGCGTCCGCGCGAACTCCTCGGCGTCCCACCGCCCGTGCAGCGCCGGCGCCAGCGCGCCGGCCGCCAGCGCCGGGAAGTCCGGTGCCGCGGCGGCGCCCGCGGGGAGCGCGCCGAGCAGGGGTGCGCCGGCCGAGCGGGGCAGGTCGGCGAGGTTGCACCGGTCGGCGAGGCCGGGCGAGCCGGGCCAGGCGCCGATCACCACGCCGAACAGCGGCAGGCCGCGCGCCGCCAGCGCCTCCGCGGTCAGCGCGGTCGTGTTGAGCGTGCCCAGGCCCGCCGTCGCGACCAGCAGTACCTGGGCGGGCAGGCCGAGCTCGCGGGTGGCGAGCGCCTGGTCGGCGAGCGTACGGCCCTCCTCGTCGTAGCGGACGAGCAGGCCGCCGGCGCCCTCGACCAGCACCAGGTCGTGGTCGCGGGCGAGTTCGGCGACGGCGGTGGCCGTCCGGGCCGGGGTGAGGCTGGGCAGGCCGGACCGGCGGGCGGCCGTGTCGGGCGCCAACGGCTCGGGGTAACGGGCGAGTTCGCGGAGCGTGAGCGGTGCGCCGACGAGCCGCGCCACCTCCTCGGCGTCCCCCGGCTCGCCGGGGGCGACCCCGGTCTGCCCGGGCTTCAGCACCGCGACCCGCAGGCCGGCCCGGACGGCGGCCGAGGCGACGGCGGCCGTGGCGACCGTCTTGCCGACCTCGGTGCCGGTACCGGTCACGAAGAGCACCGGGGGGATGATCATCCGGCCACCGCCGCAGCGGTCACCGCGGCCGCGATGCGTGCCACGTCCTCGTCTCCTGTCACGTACGGCGGCATGGTGTAGATCAGGTCGCGGAACGGGCGGAGCCAGACGCCCTCCCGGGCGGCCGCCGCGGTCGCGGCGCCGACGTCCACCGGGTGGTCCAACTGCACCACGCCGATGGCCCCCTGGATCCGGACGTCGTGCACGCCGGGCAGTGCGGCGGCGCCCGCCAGGCCCTCCCGCAGCCCGGCGCCGACCCGCTTCACCTCGACCTCCCAGTCCTGCCCGAGCAGCAGGTCGAGAGAGGCGTTGGCGACGGCGGCGGCCAGCGGATTGCCCATGAACGTCGGCCCGTGCGCGAGCACCGGCACCTCGCCCCGGCTGATGCCGTCCGCGACCTCCGAGGTGCAGAGCGCCGCGGCCAGCGTCAGGTACCCGCCGGTCAGCGCCTTGCCCAGGCACATCACGTCCGGCGAGACGCCGGCGTGGTCGGCCGCGAACAGGGCACCGCTGCGGCCGAAGCCGGTGGCGATCTCGTCGAAGACGAGCAGCACCCCGTACCGGTCGCAGAGGGTGCGCAGCATCCGCAGGTAGGCGGGGGAGTGGAACTGCATGCCGCCCGCGCCCTGCACCACCGGTTCGACGATGACGGCGGCCAGCTCGCCGGCGTGCCGTTCCATCAGCGCCTCGAAACGGGCCGCGTACTCGGCGTCCGGGGGAGCGTCGAAGCCGGCCGGCGGCTGCGGCGCGAACAGCTGCCCGGGCAGCACCCCGCCCCACAGGTGGTGCATGCCGCCGTCGGGGTCGCAGACCGACATCGGGTGGAAGGTGTCCCCGTGGTAGCCGCCGCGCCAGGTGAGCAGCCGGCGCTTCTCCGGCCGGCCGGTCGACTGCCAGTACTGCAGGCACATCTTCATTGCGACCTCGACGGCCACCGAGCCGGAGTCGGCCAGGAAGACGTGCTGGAGCGGTTCCGGGGTGATCTCCACCAGCCGGGCGGCCAGCCGGACGGCGGGCTCGTGGGTGAGCCCGCCGAACATGACGTGGCTCATCCGGCCGAGCTGCTCGCGCACCGCCTCGTCCAGGACGGGGTGCCCGTACCCGTGGATCGCCGCCCACCACGAGGACATGCCGTCGACCAGCTCGTCCCGGCCCTCCACCGGCCGGGCGAGCCGCAGCCGCACCCCGGACGCGGACTCGACCACGTACGGGGTGGCGGTGCCCGGCATCGGCCCGTAGGGGTGCCAGACGTGCGCCCGGTCGAGGGCGAGCAGAGCGTCAGTGGGGAGCGGGCCGGTGGGCAGGGTACTGCCGGGCCGCTGGGGCGGCTGCGCCATGATGGTGGATTCCCTTGCAGTGGTCAGGCGTTGGGCGCCAGCTCGGTGCCGGCGCCGCGGCGCCGGACCCGGACGAGGTCGCTGCGCAGCTCGTCGTTCGGGTTCGCCGCGGCCGCCTCCGTGGTCGCCCCAACAGCCGCGACCGGCTCCGTGACCGGCTCCGTGACCGGCTCGGCCGGCCGCGCCGCCGCCGGGACGTGCCCGCCGCAGGCCCCGCCCGCGTGTCCGTCGGCCTCGCCGTCCGGGGCGCTCGCGTGGCCGCCGCACGGACCGCAGCCGCCGCCGGTCCCGCAGCCGCCGCCGGCCGGGGCCGCGGCGATGTCGGAGCGGTGCCGGGGGAGGGTGGCCTCGCCGGCGCCCTCGACCTCGAAGCCGGCGTCCTTGATCATGTCGAGGTCGGCCTGTCCGGCCTGGCCCTCGCTGGTCAGGTAGTCGCCGAGGAAGATGGAGTTGGCGATGTGCAGGCCCAGCGGCTGGAGCGTGCGCAGGTGCACCTCACGGCCGCCGGCGATCCGCACCTCGGTGTCCGGGTTGACGAAGCGGACCATCGCCAGGATGCGCAGGCAGCGCTGCGGCGTGAGGTTCCACTCCTTGGCCAGCGGGGTGCCCTCGAACGGGATGAGGAAGTTCACCGGCACCGAGTCCGAGCCCAGCTCGCGCAGCGCGAAGACCACGTCCACCAGGTCCTCGTCGGTCTCGCCCATGCCCGCGATCAGGCCCGAGCAGGCCGACAGGCCCGCGCCGTGCGCCTTCTGCACGGTGTCCACCCGGTCCGCGTAGGTGTGGGTGGTGGTGATGCCGCCGTAGGTGCCCTCGGAGGTGTTGAGGTTGTGGTTGTAGGCGTCGGCGCCGGCCGCCTTCAGCCGCTCGGCCTGGTTGTCGGAGAGCAGGCCGAGGCAGGCGCAGATCTCGACGGCCGGGTCGGCCTCCTTGATGGCGGAGATGGTGTCGGTGACCCGGTCGATGTCCCGGTCCGTCGGGCCGCGGCCGCTGGCCACCAGGCAGACCCGCTTGGCGCCGCCGGCCACGCCGGCCCGCGCCGCCTCGGTGGCCTGGTCCGGCTTCAGCCAGGTGTACTTGAGGATCTCGGCCTTGGAGCCCAGCCGCTGCGAACAGTACGAGCAGTCCTCCGGGCAGAGCCCGCTCTTCAGGTTCACCAGGTAGTTGAGCTTCACCCGGCGGCCGAACCACTGCCGGCGCACCCGCCCGGCGGCCGCGACCACGTCGAGCAGGTCGTCGTCGGTGGTGGCGAGGACGGCGAGTGCCTCCTCGCGGGTGGGGGCTTCCCCGCGCAGGCCCTTGGCGGTGAGGGTATCGAGCAGATCCATGGGCCTGATCCTGCCTGGTGGCCGACAGGCGACGCCAGAGGAAACCCACCAGAAGATCCCGGGGAGGATGTGCGAGTTGTCACAGTGTCGCAGCTCACGGTAGTGGCGCAGGTCACGTCGTGGGACGGGGGTGCGGACACCCGGGTTACCGGCGGGTAGTGCGCAAGATCACCGGAGGCCCGCCCCCGTGATCTGCACCACCCGCGCGTTGCTTAGAATCTGCGCCATGACCACGCAGGGGGAGCGCACCCCGTCACCGGGAGACCACGGTTCCGACCAGCCCGCCGGCGGGTACCGGCGGCCGGCCAGGAGGTTCGGCGCCCGGCGGGCGGTGGGCTGGATCGTGGTGGTCGGCGTGGTCGCCGCCGGCGGCTGGATCATCACCCGTCCGACGCCCGGCGACTTCATACCCGGCCTCGGCCCCTCCAGCAACGACGCCACCAAGACCCCGCCCGTCGTCGGCAATCCGCCGCCGAGCAGCCGCGCCGACGCGGACGGCCTCAACGTGGACAGCCTCTTCCCCGCCCAGCGGGTGGTCGAGGTCGGCGCCTACAAGGGCCGGCGCTCCGGCGTCCGCCAGGGCGAGAACTGCACCGAGGCACTCCAGGACCGCACCCAGGAGGTGCTCCGCGAGAGCGGCTGCCAGGGCTACCTGACCGTCAGCTTCGCCGGGCAGGACAAGCCGGTCCTCAGCAGCGTCACCCTGCTGCGCTTCCCCGACCAGGTCACCGCCGCCAAGGCGGCCGAGGTGCTGCGCGCCAAGCCGGGTGCACTCGCCTTCATCCTCCCGGACGCCTCCACCGCCCCCGCCCAGCCCGCCGGCAGCGCCAGGCCGGGCACCGAACAGCGCGTCGAGGCGGTCGGCCGGCACGTGACCGTCACCAGCTCGCGGATGGCCGAGCAGCACAGCGGTACGCCCTCGCCCCAGGGTCCGGCCACCACCCCGGGCGCCGCCGGCCCCACCGCGGCCACCACCACCGCACCCGTGGCCCCGGCCGTCGCGAGCCCGACGCCGGGCCAGGAACTGCTGCTGGACGAGGCCACTCGCGCCGTCTCCTACTCGGCCGGCGCACCGTTCATGTGGATGTGACGCGGCGCGCAGAGGGGAGGGGCTCACCGACCGGTGGGCCCCTCCCCTCTGCGCGCGATGCCTGACGGCGTGCCCGGTGCCGTGCCCGGTGCCGTGCCGGGTCAGCCGTCCAGGCGGTTCACCGAGGTGACCCGCAGCACCGCCCGGCCCTCCTCGTCCGAGCCGTACAGGTCGACCTCGGCGCTGATGCCCCAGTCGTGGTCGCCCGCCGGGTCGTCGAAGATCTGCCGGACCTTCCAGGAGGAGTCCTCCTCCTCGATCAGCAGCATCTTCGGGCCGCGCGCGTCCGGGCCGGTGCCGAGGTCGTCGTGCTCCTCCCAGTACCCGTCCATCGCGTCCGCCCAGCGGTCGGAGTCCCAGCCGTACTCGCCGTCCAGCTCGCCCAGCGCGTTGTAGTGCTCCAGCGCCGCCAGCTCGACCCGGCGGAACAGCTCGTTGCGCACCAGCACCCGGAAGGCCCGCGCGTTCGCCGTCACCGGCGCGGGCTTGTCGTCCAGGGTCACCTCGGCGGCCTGCGGCTCGCTCGGGTTGGCCAGCTGCTCCCACTCGTCCAGCAGGCTGGAGTCGACCTGGCGGACCAGCTCGCCGAGCCAGGCGATGACGTCCTTGAGGTCGTCGGTCTTGATGTCCTCGGGGACGGTCTGCTCCAGCGCCTTGTACGCGCCCGCCAGGTAGCGCAGCACGATGCCCTCGGTACGGGCCAGCTCGTAGTGGCCGACGTAGTCGGTGAACGTCATCGCCCGCTCGAACAGGTCGCGGACCACCGACTTCGGCCGGAGCTCGTGGTCGCCGATCCACGGGTGTGCCCGCCGGTACACGTCGTACGCGTGGGTGAGCAGCTCCTCCAGCGGCTTCGGGTAGGTGATCTCCTGGAGCCGCTCCATCCGCTCCTCGTACTCGATGCCGTCGCGCTTCATCTCGCCGATCGCCTCGCCGCGCGCCTTGTTCTGCTGCGAGGCGAGGATCTGGCGCGGGTCGTCGAGCGTCGCCTCGACGACGGAGACGACGTCCATCGCGTACGAGGGCGACATCGGGTCGAGCAGTTCGAACGCGGCCAGCGCGAAGGTGGAGAGCGGCTGGTTGAGGGCGAAGTTCTCCTGGAGGTCCAGGGTGAGGCGGACGATCCGGCCCTCGGCATCCGGCTCCGGCAGCCGCTCCACGATGCCGCCCTCCAGCAGCGAGCGGTAGATGGCGATCGTGGACCGGATGTGCCGGCGCTGGGCCGAGCGGTCCTCGTGGTTGTCGGTGAGCAGCTTGCGCATCGCCTCGAAGGCGTTGCCCGGGCGGCCGATGACCGCCAGCAGCATCGCGTGGGTCACCTTGAACCGGGACACCAGCGGCTCCGGGTCCGCGGCGATCAGCCGCTCGAAGGTCTCCTCCGACCAGCCGACGAAGCCTTCCGGCGCCTTCTTCCGGACGATCTTGCGCCGCTTCTTCGGGTCGTCGCCCGCCTTCGCGACCGCCTTGTCGTTCTCGATCACGTGCTCCGGCGCCTGCGCCACGACCTGCCCGACGGTGTCGAACCCGGCCCGGCCGGCCCGGCCCGCGATCTGGTGGAACTCACGGGCGCGCAGCACCCGCACCCGCACCCCGTCGTACTTGGAGAGCGCGGTGAACAGCACCGTACGGATCGGCACGTTGACGCCCACGCCGAGCGTGTCCGTCCCGCAGATCACCTTCAGCAGGCCCGCCTGGGCGAGGCGTTCGACCAGCCGGCGGTACTTCGGCAGCATGCCGGCGTGGTGCACGCCGATCCCGTGCCGCACGAAACGGGACAGGTTGCGGCCGAACTTGGTGGTGAAGCGGAAGTTGCCGATCAGGTCGGCGATGGCGTCCTTCTCCGCCTTCGAGCACATGTTGATGCTCATCAGCGACTGTGCCCGCTCCACCGCCTCCTTCTGCGTGAAGTGCACCACGTAGACCGGGGCCTGACCGGTCTTCAGCAGCTCCTCCAGGGTGTCGTGCATGGTGGTGCGGCGGTACTCGTAGAACAGCGGGACCGGCCGGGTCGCCGAGCGGACCACGGTCGTCGGCCGGCCGGTGCGCCGGGTCAGGTCCTCCTCGAAGCGGCGGACGTCGCCGAGCGTCGCCGACATCAGCAGGAACTGCGCCTGCGGGAGTTCGAGGATCGGAATCTGCCAGGCCCAGCCGCGGTCCGGCTCCGCGTAGAAGTGGAACTCGTCCATCACCACCTGGCCGATGTCGGCCCGCGGCCCGTCGTGCAGCGCGATCTGCGCCAGCACCTCGGCGGTGCAGCAGATGATCGGCGCCGTCGGGTTCACACTCGCGTCGCCGGTCATCATGCCGACCTGCTCGGTGCCGAACATCTTGCACAGGTCGAAGAACTTCTCCGACACCAGCGCCTTGATCGGCGCGGTGTAGAAGGTGCGCTTCCCCTCCGCCAGCGCCGCGAAGTGCGCCCCGGCCGCCACCAGGCTCTTCCCGGAGCCGGTCGGCGTCGCCAGGATGACGTTGTTCCCCGACACCAGCTCGATCAGCGCCTCCTCCTGCGCCGGGTACAGCGTGATCCCGCGCTCCTCCGCCCAGGCGGCGAACGTCTCGTACAGCGCGTCGGGGGTGGCGGGCTTCGGCATCAGATCAAGGAGGGTCACCCGGCTATCTTGCCTGCTCGCCACAGCCCCGGGCAAAGCCCGGGGCCGCTCACCTGGCGGGAACGGCGGGCGGGGAGGTCACCAGGCCGAGGCCTGTGCAGTGCTCCCCGGCGATCGCCGCCTTCGCGGCGCGCCAGGCGACGGTCACGTGGGGTGCCCTCAGGGTGTCGACGCTGCTGCCCGCGGCGGCGGTGCCGGTGACCACTACCCGGCGGTAGTGTTCCTCGGCCTGGCCCGCGTAGTCGCACCGGTACAGCAGCTCGACGCTCGCGTCCGGGCGGATCCAGCCGGTGATGCCGGAACCCGCTTCGAGCGCTCGCGGTGGCTGGTCCGGCCGGGCGGCAGGACCGAGCCGGGCGGCCTCGAACGCGGCCTGATCGGGCCGCTCCACCCCGACGCTGAGCAGTTTCCTGCCGTACCAGGTGTTCCAGTGGACAACGCACAGCGGAGCCTTCGCCCCGCCGGCCGGATCGCCCTGCTCCCGGACCACCGTCTGGCCGTTGTCCCCGGCGGCGGGCTCAAGGTCCGCCCGGGTTGCCAGCGACCAGCAAGCGCTCTCCGGCAGGTCCACCGAGTTCCACGGCTGCCACGCCCACAAGCTAGCCGCGACCACCGCCGTCAGCGGCAGTCCCACCACCAGCAGCCTGCGCCGACGCCGCGCCGAGCGGGCCTCCACCTCCGCGATGGCAGCCTGGGCGATGCCCTGCGTGGGCCCGGACTGGATTTCTTCGGTCATCGCCTGCTTACCGCCTTGTCGTCAGTGCCACAGAAGTGGGGAGCCGTCCCGGGCGCCGTCCGGGACGGCGGAAGGAGGTGCCCGACGCTGATCGTCGTCCGGCCCTCCCGGGGCTCAGCCACTCTTGGGCGGGGGCTTCGGTCCGGCCACACCCGAGGTGTATCCGTCGTCCGTGACCTGTCCGGCCCTGCGCCGGAGCTGCTCCACGAAGGCGGGATCGAGTCCGCTGCCCGCGGCTGCCCGGTCGATCGTCTCCATGACAGCCTTCTGTGCGCCGTGGTTGGACTGGGCGAATGCCTCCTTCGCCTCGTCGTCCGCCTCGTTGTGGGTGTCGACCTTGTAGCTGTCGGCGATGCCGTCCATGATCTTGTCCACCACGAAGTTGACGCCCTCGCCTGCCACCGGAGCGCGCTCCAGCGCCTTCCCGCCGGTGAACTCCCATACCTTGCCGGCGATTTCGCGCTTTGAGTCGACGGCCTCGTTGTAGTCCTTGTCCTCGGCGGCGTGCTTGGTGTACACCTCATCCACCATGGCACCGGTGATGAGACCAGTGACCTGCCCGCCAGGACGGACGGCGTTCTCGACGGCCATCTGGACTTCGCTCTGACTGCCGTGGCTGTGCTTGGCGATGGCGTCCTCGATCTGGACCGTGGTGTACGCCTGCTGCCCGGCCGCTATCGAGGCGTAGGCGTCCGGGTCGCGCCCCAGGACGTCCAGCAGCCGTCGGACCTGGGCGTCCTTCAGATCGGCTGGTGTGCCGGTCGCGGCCGGGGCGCCCGGGCCTTCGAGGGCGGCCTGGACGTCCCCCATGTAGGCGGCGGTGATATTGCCCAGGCTGCCGTTCATGGCGCCGAACAGTGCCTTCTCGCCGTGCAACTGCTCCGGCCCCTCCTTGCTGCCGTACGTGTCGAAAATCTTGTGGGTGAGCGCGGACATCTCCGGGGTGTGCTTGGCCAGCGGGGCGTCGGCGTCGTCGTACGCCCGCCCCGTCGTTGCCGCCTCCAGGGCGTGGCCGAGGGCGCCGACCTCGAAGGCGTCCGCCGTGCCCGGGTTGGGGCGCAGCGGGTAGGGCATGTCGCGCAGCAGGGAGCGCTCGCCGCTGTCGGTGAGCATGGCGAAGTACTTGTTCTCGCCGCCGTGGCTCTTGACCGTGCCGTCCGGGTTGTACGTGGTGGGCGGGTCGCTGAAGAACTTGGTGGCCGCCTCGGGGCTGTGGCCGAGGGCCTCCAGGACGGAGGACATCGGGTTGAAGCCGTGGACGTTGCCCTTCTCGTCCGTCACCCCGGTGAACTGGAACTCCTGGAACGGCGAGCCGTGCATCGCCGCGACGGCGTCCCAGCGGCCCGGGTTCTCGTTGGTCAGCTGGGTGACGTGTTCGGCGATCGGGTTGATGAAGTGCGGGTCGTAGTCGCCGTGCCGCAGGATGTTGCCGAGGATCTGGTAGCCGTACGGGCTGGACTTCGGGTTGGCCTTCGGGTCGAGCGGGATCTGCTCGCCGCCGGCCTTGCGCAGCCGCTGCTCCCACTCGTCGGAGACGTGCGGCTGCTTCTTGCCGTCGGTGGCGGTGGCCAGGGTGAGGCCGAGGCCGTCCTGGATGCCCTTGATGGCGTCCTTGCGGGCCGGGCTGTTGGCGAAGTCGCCGCTCTGGGCCATCGCGCCGTAGGAGGCGAGGAAGGTGGCCGGGTCCTGTCCGCCGTAGAAGGCGGCGGCGAAGCGCGGGTCGCCGCTGTGGTGCTGGAGCAGCGTCTGGAGCTGGGTGAGCTGGGCGTCGGTGGCCTTGGAGCCGAGGCTCAGGATCTCCGAGGCCTGCTTGGCCTCGGCCTCGGCGAGGCTGCCGACGGGGTTGCTGTTGAAGGCGTTGGAGTCGGTGCCCGTGTCGCCCGCGAGCGCCGCGGTGGCCGCGTCGTCGGCCTCGCGAGCACGGTCGAGTGCTTTGCCGATCTCGTCGGCCGCGGCCTGGGCGTTGGACTGCTGGCTCTTGGCGTAGTCGGGGTCCTTCTTGTCTGCCGGGTCGGTGGCCGGCGGCCAGTGCACGCCGCCCTCGGCGTCGACGGTGAGGCCCTTGGCGCCAGCGTGCTGGACGGCCGTCTGCAGGTCCTTCTTGGCGGCCGCGAGCTCGTCGTGCGCCTCACGCAGCGTCCGCGCGATGGCGGAGGCCTCCTCGAAGGCCGCGTGGATCTGGTCGCGGGTGCGGGTGAGCGAGGCGAGCGCGGGCTCGGC
Organism: Kitasatospora sp. NBC_01560; assembly: GCF_045208415.1. Taxonomy (NCBI): domain Bacteria; kingdom Bacillati; phylum Actinomycetota; class Actinomycetes; order Kitasatosporales; family Streptomycetaceae; genus Kitasatospora; species Kitasatospora sp. NBC_01560. The sequence continues at coordinate 8,498,210 of NZ_CP109364.1, forward strand.
GCTGGGGCCGTGCCAGTTGGACTGCTGGACGGGGCCGATGACCTCGTTCTGCATCTTGGTGGAAAGGTCCCACTTGCGGACCATGGCCTCGAAGTCGCCCGCTGCCCCGTTGAGCGAGGCGAGGTCGAGGTGCTGGAGCTGGCTGAACGTCACCATGGCGGTCTGGTTTCCCCCGGTTCCTCGGTCGTGCTCAGTCGTGCTTCTGCGCGAATTGGCTGTGGATGGAGGCTTCGGTGGCCTCGTAGTTCTGCGCGGTGGTCTGCAGGTTCTGGCTGATGTTGCCGATGGCCTGCTCCAGCGCGTGGGTCTGGCTCTGCCAGACGCTCCACGCATTGTTGAGCCCGGCGCAGAGGTTGAGCCCCATCAGCGAGGAGACCGCACTGTTGACGTGTTCCCACGGCTGGCCGCATTCGGTGCGGACGGACCCCTGGAGCGCGGCGGCGTTGTTGGAGGCCGTCCGGAGCATGGCGGGGTTGGTGGTGACGGTCTGCCCGCCGCCCGCTGCCGGGACGGTGACCGGTGCCACGGGGCCGGCGGCCGCCGCGGCGAGGTCCGGGAACTGCTTCTTGGCGTCCGCGGTCAGGTTCCCTGAGCTGTCGAACAGCCAGGGATTCATCCGGCGCTCGAATTCCAGATCTGCCATCTGTATGTATCCCCCCAAGTCAGATCGCTGGGGGAGCGTAACTGATCGGACGAACGGCTGAAAAGTTTTGGGTGACGCTTTGGGGCCTTTGCGAGGAGTCGAAAAGAAAGGCGAATGGATAACAAGCCTCGAATGAATTCAAGGTGAACGCACCATGAATACCGTGGCGAGCGTGTGCCGCGTCGCACATTGCCCGCCGCGCGCCCGGCGTGCCAGAGTGCCGGGCATGGCCCACCGCACCGCGCCCGAATCGCCCGTCCTCGCCCCGGCGGCCGCTGCCGACCCCGGCGCCGTCTTCGACTGGCTCGACGAGACGGCCGAACTCCGCGCCCGCGCCGGCCTCACCCGCACCCTGCGCAGCCGCCCGGCCGAGGATCCGGTGCTCGACCTCGCCGGCAACGACTACCTCGGCCTGACCCGGCACCCGGTGGTCACCCGGGCCGCCGCCGATGCCGCGCTGCGTTGGGGCGGCGGCGCCACCGGCTCCCGACTGGTCACCGGCACCACCGCGCTGCACACGGAACTGGAGGGCGAGCTCGCCGAGTTCTGCGGCGTGGAGGCGGCCCTGGTGTTCTCCTCCGGTTACACCGCCAACCTGGCCGCACTGACCGCGCTCACCGATCCGGACACCCTGATCGTCTCCGACGCGTACAACCACGCCTCGCTGATCGACGGCTGCCGGCTCGCTCGCGGTGATGTCCACCGTGCTCCGCACAGTGACCCGGAGGCCGTCCGCGCCGCGCTCGCCGAGCGCACCCACCGCCGGGCGCTGGTGGTCACCGACTCGGTCTTCTCGGTCGACGGCAATGCTGCCCCACTGCGCGAACTCTCCGCCACCGCAAGGGCGTTCGGAGCGGCCCTGCTGGTGGACGACGCGCACGGGCTCGGTGTGCTGGGCCCCGGCGGCAGCGGCGCGCTGGCGGCCGCCAGTCTGGCCGGCGAGCCGGACACCGTCGCCACGGTGACGCTCTCCAAGTCGCTCGGCTCGCAGGGCGGTGCGGTGCTCGGGCCGCGCCGGGTGATCCGCCACCTCACCGAGACGGCCCGCACCTTCATCTTCGACACCGGCCTGGCCCCGGCCGCGGCGGGTGCCACCCTCGGTGCGCTGCGGCTGCTGCGCGCCGAACCGGAGCGTGCCGAGCGCGCCCGCGAGGTGGCGCGCTCCCTCGCCGCCCGGCTCACCGCGGCCGGTCTGCACGCCTCCGAGCCGGATGCGGCCGTGGTGTCGGTCCGTGCGCCGGGCCCGGAGGCCGCCGTCGCCTGGGCCGCCGACTGCCGCCGGGCCGGTCTGGCCGTCGGCTGTTTCCGCCCGCCCTCCGTCCCGGACGGCGTCTCCCGCCTGCGGCTCACCGCACGCGGTGACCTGACGGATGCTCAGATCGCCGATGCCGTACGGATCATCGCCACGCTCGCCCCGGCCGGCGCGCACACCGCCTGACGGCACCCGCGGATCGCCCGGGGCCGCGCCCCCGGCGGCGGTCGCCCTCGGCGCCTGCCTGGCGGCCCGGCTGCTCCGCTCGCTGATCCCGTGGGGGTGGCCGGTGACCGCGCTGGCGGTCATCACCGGCGCCCTGCTCACCGGCGCCCTCGCCTTCCTCCTCGGCGGCGTCGCGGCAGCCTGACCCTTCCACGGGGCTCGGCGGCGCCCGGCACCCGGCGCCCGGCCCGGGGTCGGAGCCCGCCCCGGAGTCAGAGCCCCGCCAGCTCCCGCAGGAACGTCGTTTCCGCGTCCCGCCGCCCGGCCGCCGCGCGCGGGGCGGCGACGATCACGGCGAGCGTCCGGCACCAGGCGAGTACCCGGTCAGGGTCGGCGCCGGGGACGAGGGCGCAAAGCTCGGCGGTCCGGCGGTCCAGGGCGGGCAGGTCGGTGACGTCGTCGAGCACCCAGTCCACCAGGTCGAAGTCGGGATCGCCGAGGGAGGGCCGCGGGTCGATCGCCACCGGGCCGGCCGGGCCGTCGAGGACGTTGCCCGGGTGGAGGTCCCCGTGGACCAGCGTCACCGGGCCGCCCGTGGCCAGCTCCCGGGCCCGGGCGCGGGCCCGGGCGGGGACGATGCCCGGCGCCCGGCGCTCGGTGAGGTCGAAGAGGAAGTCCACCCGCTCCGCCAGCGGTCCGAGGGCGAGGCCGTCCACCGGCACCGACCGCAGGGCGCCGAGCAGCGGCGCCACCTCGGCCGGCTGCCGGGGCCGCTCGCGCAGCGTCGTCCCCGGCGGCACGTCCGCCAGCAGCAGGGCGGCCGCCGCCGGGTCGTACGCCAGCAGCCGCACCACCGACGGCAGCCCGGCCCAGGCGCGCAGCGCGGCCGCCTCCTGCCGGGCCACCTCCGCGTCCGGGGTGAGCTTCAGCCAGACCTGCTCGCCGTCGGGGCGGGTGCAGCGGAAGACCCGAGCCGTCCCGCCGCCACCGGCCGACCGCGCAGTCAGGCCCCACCGTGCGGTCAGCTCCTCGACCAGGGCCGGGAGCCGCGCGCACCAGTCCTCCGCCGCCGGCCCGAACCGGACGGCCAGCCGGGCCCGCACCTCGACCGGGACGTCCGCGAGGCCGTTCACGGCTGCCCCGTCACCAGCAGCGTCTCCGCGCCGACCGGCCGGTAGCCGGCCGCCTGGAACGCGCGGACGCTGGTGGCGTTGCCGGGTGCCTGCTGGGACCAGATCCATTCGCCCTCCGGCACCAGGTGCCGGGCGCTCAGGGCCAGTGCCCGGCCGAGGCCCCGGCCGCGGGCCTGCTGGTCCACCTCGATCGCGCACTCCCACCGCCCGGCCACGCCGCGCCCGAGCACCAGCACCCCGCCGTCCGTGGTGAACACCCGCACGTCCTCCCGGTAGCGCAGCGCGCGGACCACCCGGGGGTGTGCGCGGTCCTCCACCGGTTCCAGCGGCAGCGGCGGCCCGCCGGGCAGCCGCCCGGCCACCGTCAGCAGGTCGATGTTGTTGACCACCCGGCCGGTCCGCTCGGCGAACGCGGTCAGGAACGGCGGGCAGAGCGGTGCGGCCAGCGGATCGCTCGGTACGGCGGCCAGCACCTCGTGCACCCAGGCCGGGTCCTCGTCGGTGAAGACCACCGCGTGGGCGGAGAAGGACAGCACTCCCGCCTCGCGCGGCGACGGCTGCGGTACCACCGTCACCGTCCCGTCCGACGGCGGGAACACCCCGCCCGCCGCGTCCGCCAGGATCTCGCGCATCCCTCGCAGGCCCACCCCGAACCCCTCCACCCCGTGTCATGATCGGCCGATCGCGGCCAGCCTACGCGGTTGCGCGGTCACGTCTTGCGGGCCCGGCTCGGCTGGACGCGGCTCGGCTCGCCGGGGGCCTTCGGGTGGTCGGGCGGGTACGGCAGCTCGCCCAGCCCCTCGTCCCGCAGCTGGCGCTCGTACAGCTCCAGCAGCCCTTCCAGCCGGTACGCCTTGTCGTCCATCTCCGCCTGGAGGTCGCCGAGTTCGGCGAACCGCGGCGGCAGGGTCCGCAGGTCGAAGTCCTCCGGTGCGGCGTCGTCGAGCTCCTCCCAGCGCAGCGGCGCGGAGGCGGTCGCCCGCGGGCGGGCGCGCAGCGAGTAGGCGGAGGCGATGGTGCGGTCCCGGGCCATCTGGTTGTAGTCCACGAAGATCCGCTCGCCGCGCTCCTCCTTCCACCACGCGGTGGTCACCCGGCCGGGCAGGCGCTTTTCCAGGAGCCGGCCGAGGGCGATCACCGCATGCCGGCCGTCGGTGAACGTCCACTCCGGCTCCAGCGGCACGTACACGTGCAGTCCGCGCCCGCCGGAGGTCTTCGGCCAGCCGCGCAGCCCGAACTCCTCCAGCAGCGCCCGCAGTTCGTGGGCGGCCCGGGCGGCGTCGCGGAAGTCGGTGCCGGGCTGCGGGTCGAGGTCGATCCGCAGCTCGTCCAGGTGGTCGGTGTCGCCCCGCCGCACCGGCCACGGGTGGAACGTGAGGCAGCCGAGGTTGGCCGCCCAGAGCACCGCGGCGGGCTCGGTCGGGCAGATCTCGTCGGCCGAGCGTCCGGACGGGAAGTTGATCCGGGCCGTCGGCAGCCACTCCGGCAGGCCCTTCGGCGCCCGCTTCTGGTAGAAGAACTCGCCCTCCACGCCGTCCGGGAACCGCTGCAGCGTGGTCGGCCGGTCCCGCAGCCCGCGCAGCACCCCGTCCGCGACCGCCAGGTAGTACTGCGCGACGTCCAGCTTCGTGAACCCGCGCTCCGGGTAGTACACCTTGTCCGGGTTCGACAGCCGGACGCTGCGCCCGGCGACATCCAGTTCCACGGCTGAGCCCATGCCTCTCACGCTAAGCGCGCCCCGCCCGGCGCGCGCCCCGGAAGGGTTGGCGCGAGGATCTGAGCCATGGACCTGCCCGTGATGCCGCCGGTGGCGCCGATGCTCGCCAAGTCGGTCGCGAAGATCCCGCCCGGGATGCAGTACGAGGCCAAGTGGGACGGCTTCCGCGCCCTGGTGTTCCGCGACGGCGCCGAGGTGGAGCTCGGCAGCCGCACCGGCAAACCGCTGACGAGGTACTTCCCCGAGGTGGTCGAGGCGCTGAAGCGCGAGCTGCCGCCGCGCTGCGTCCTGGACGGCGAGCTGGTGATCGCCCGGGACGGGCGGCTGCGCTTCGAGGAGCTCCTGGAGCGGATCCACCCCGCGGCCAGCCGGGTGAAGCTGCTGGCCGAGCGCACCCCTGCCTCCTTCGTCGCCTTCGACCTGCTCGCCCTCGGCGAGGCCTCCTTGCTGGACGAGCCGCTGTCGGTGCGCCGCCCGGCCCTGGAGGAGGCCCTCGCGGGCGCCGCCGACCCGGTGTTCACGGCGCCCGCCTCCACCGACCGGGAGCTGGCGCAGCGCTGGTTCGCCGAGTTCGAGGGCGCCGGGCTGGACGGGGTGGTGGCCAAGCCGCTGGACCACCCGTACCGGCCGGGCGAGCGGACCATGTTCAAGATCAAGCACGAGCGGACGGCCGACTGCGTGGTGGCCGGCTACCGCGAGCACAAGAGCGGCCCGGTGGTCGGCTCGCTGCTGCTCGGCATCAACGACGCCGAGGGGCGGCTCCAGCACGTCGGCGTCTGCGCCGCCTTCCCGATGGCCCGCCGGCGCGAACTCGCCGAGGAGCTGGCCCCGCTGCGGATGGCCGACGCCTCCGGCCACCCGTGGGGCGGCTGGGCGGACGAGGCCGCGCACGCCGACGCCCGGCTGCCCGGCGCGCAGAGCCGCTGGACCGGCGGCAAGGACCTCTCCTGGGTGGCGCTGCGCCCCGAGCGGGTGGTCGAGGTGGCGTACGACCACATGGAGGGGACGCGCTTCCGGCACACCGCGCAGTTCCGCCGCTGGCGCCCGGACCGCACGCCGGAGAGCTGCACCTACGCGCAGCTGGAGGAGCCGGTCTCCTACGACCTCGCCCGGGTGCTCGGGGGCTGAGAACTCCCGGCGACCGTCGCTCCCGTACCCGGGGCCGGCCCCTCCGCGCGGAGGGACCGGCCCCGGGTACGGGAGCCCGGGCCGTCAGGCGACCTCGGCCGAGGGTGACTCGCTCGCGGGGGCGGCGGGGAAGGAGTAGACGTTCCCCGGCGAGACGATCTCGGTGATCGCCTGACCGAACAGCGTCGACGGCTCGGCGCCCTGCGAGGCGATATCGGTGTTCAGCAGCACCACGAGGGTGGCCTGCGCCGAGGGCAGGTAGATCGCCAGGCTCTGGTAGCCCGGCAGCGAGCCGTTGTGTCCGATCCAGCCGTGGTTGACGAAGAGCCCCAGCCCGTAGCCGATGTCCGGGACGCCGGTGGGCAGGGCGATCAGCCGCTGGGCCTGCGTCGCCGGCGTCAGCAGGGTGCCCGTGGCCAGCACCTTCGCCCACTTCTGGAGGTCGGCCAGGTCCGAGATGGCGGCTCCGGCCGCCCAGGCCCAGGACGGGTTCCAGTCGGTGGCGTCGGCGATCGTGCCGTCCGGCGTCTGGTTGGTGTAGCCGCGGGCGTGCGGCTGGGGGAAGGCGGCATCGGTGGGGAAGACCGTCCGGCCCAGGTCGGCCGGGTCGAACACCTGCTGCTTCAGGAAGGTGCCGAGGGGCTGCCCGCCGAGCTTCTCGATCACCTGGCCGAGCACCACGGTGTTGGTGTTGGAGTACTCGAACCGGGCGCCGGGCGCGAAGTTCGCGGGGTGCTGGAAGGCGGCGGCGAGCAGCTGCTGCGGGGTGAAGGCCTGCTGCGGGTTGTCGAGGAAGGCCTTCACGAAGCCCGGGTCGTCGGTGTACGAGTAGAGGCCGCTGCGCATGTCGGCGAGCTGGCGCAGGGTGATCGTGTCGCCGCCGGGCACGCCCGCCAGGTACCGGCCGACCGGGTCGTCGAGGCCGGCCTTGCCCTGGTCGACCAGCCGCAGCAGGGCGGTCACCGTGAAGGTCTTGGTCTCGCTGCCGATCCGCATGTTCAGCCCGGTCACCATCGGGGTGCCGGCGACCTTGTCGGAGACGCCGAAGGCCTTGAGGTAGCTGCCGTCGGGGGTGGTCAGGGCCACCATGACGCCGGGGACGCCGGCCTGGCTGAGGACGCGCTGCACCGCGGCGTCCAGCCGGGCGGTGACGTCGGGGGTGAGCGGGGCGACGGCGCCGCCGGCCGGTCCGCCCGCCGACACCGAGGCGGACGCGGATCCGGACGTGGACGCGGACGCAGAGGCCGACAGCGAGCCCGTCGCCGAAGCCGAAGCCGAGGGCGAGCCCGACCCGCTCGTCGCCGTCGGGCTGAGCGCGGCCGGTACGGCGGTGACCGCCCCGGCGGCCGGCGGGGCGGCGGCCGTCCCGCCGGAGCAGCCGGCGGCGGCCAGCAGACCGGCCAGTGCCAGCGCCGCCGCTCCCGAGCGGGCGGGGGAGCGGCGGTGGGCGGGGAACGGCCGTCCGGTCTTGGTCATGGTCGAGGCGCCTCTCTGCGGGCGGGCGGCCCCGGAGCGTCGCTCCACGGGGCCGGGGGAGCGTTCGCCACCGTATGCGCGCCGTGACCGGGCCGCGCGCCGGCCGCCGTCGCGCTGGCCCGAACGGACGCACCCCCCGGGGTACCCCCGTTACCTTCTTCGTGGCCCCGCAATGGGGCTCCCGGCCACCGGTCCGGCATGACTGTTCCCCCGTGTAGTTCGCATGATCCGGGGGGTGGTGTCACCGGGCCGGAGGCATCGGTAGACCGCTGATAGGGGCAGGACCACCAGCGTGCTGGGAGGCTCTTCGTAACGTGGATGCCGGCGACTGGTGCCACGCCAAGCGAGGCCGGGACAGCACGACCTCGTAAGGGATCAGCGTGATCGACACCGGCGACGTGGACGTCTTCCTCGGCCTGGACGTCGGCAAGGGCGAACACCACGGAACCGCCCTGACCCGGGCCGGCAAGCGGGTCTTCGACAAGCGGCTGCCGAACAGCGAGCCCAAGATGCGGGCCGTCCTCGACAAGCTCACCGCCAAGCACGGCACCGTCCTGGTCGTCGTCGACCAGCCCGCCTCCATCGGCGCCCTGCCCCTGGCAGTCGCCCGGGACGCCGGCTGCCGCGTCGCCTACCTGCCCGGCCTGACAATGCGGCGCATCGCCGACCTCTACCCCGGCGAGGCCAAGACCGACGCCCGCGACGCCTTCGTCATCGCGGACGCCGCCCGCACCATGCCGCACACCCTGCGCGGCATCGAGCTCACCGACGAGACCATCGCCGAACTGGAGATGATCGTCGGCTTCGACGACGACCTCGCCGGCGAAGCGACCCGGATCGCCAACCGCCTGCGCGGCCTGCTCACCTGGATCCACCCTCACCTGGAGCGGGTGCTGGGGCCCAGGACCGACCATCCGGCGGTGCTGGCCTTGCTGGAGCGGTTCGGCTCACCGGCCGCCCTGCGCAAGGCCGGACGCCGCCGCCTGCTCAGCATCGCCCGGCCCCTGGCCCCGCGCATGTTCGAACGCCTCGTCGAGGACATCCTCACCGCGCTCGACGAACAGACCGTCGTCGTCCCGGGCACCGAGGCGGCCGCGCTGATCGTGCCGAGCCTGGCCGGCTCGCTGCGGGCCGCCCTCGACCAGCGCAAGCTCCTGGAGAAGCGGATCCAGGAACTGCTGGACGAGCACCCGCTGTCACAGATCCTCACCTCCATGCCCGGCATCGGTACCAGAACAGGGGCCCGCGTCCTGATCGACGTCGGCGACGCGAGCGCCTTCCCAACCTCTGCCCACCTTGCCTCCTACGCCGGCCTCGCCCCCGAGACCCGCAGCTCCGGCTCATCCATACGCGGCGAGCAACCCTCCCGACGGGGCAACAAGCAGCTGAAACGCGCGTTCTTCCTGGCCGCGTTCGCCTCACTCGGCGACCCGGCCTCCCGCGCCTACTACGACAAGAAGATCAACCAAGGAAAGCGCCACACCCAGGCCCTCCTCTGCCTGGCCAGACGCCGAGTCGACGTCCTGTTCGCCATGCCCCGCGACGGCACCTTCTACGAGTCCCGGCCCACAGCCGCCGACAGTTGAACTCCACGCGGATCTGCCAGCAACACCACGCGGTCCGCCGCTGGATCGAACCCGAGCACCGGGTTCCCCCAGTCGCCTCCAGCCGTCATCCGCACGGGCTTGCCCAGCCGGCGCCCGATCGAGCCCAGGAAGCCGCACAGGACGTCCACCCCTTCCTGGCCCTGCAGCTCCCGAAGGTCGACATCGAAATCGATCTCACCCGACGACATCGGCCAAAAGTTCACCAGCACGCCCGCACAGGGCCACACCCGCAGCATGGCCATGTCCGCGTCAGCAGGACGTGACAACACCACCTCCGCCGAGGGCAACGGAACCAGGACCTTGCCCTCCCAGTACTCCCACCCCAGCCGCACGACCGGACCAGGTCAAACACCAACTGCCAGTCCTCGACCGAGGCGCCCTCCACACAGACGTCCGGCAAGGCGCCCATCAGCTCAGGGTCGAAGAAGTCCTTGACATTTTCCCACAGCAGATCAGGCATGCCGCCATGCTGCCCGCCACACCACCCGAGCGCAGCCCGATTTCTTTGACGAACCCCAAAGAGGCACCCCCCCGCACACCCCCGCGCGCCTCTCCGGACCGGCGCCCGTGCCGAGCCCGGGCCGGCCCCCGCGCCGGCCCGTACGCTGCCCTGATCCCGGGCGCAGTAGGGTGCCGGAACGGACCTGAACACGCGTCATCGGGGGCTGACTTGTTGCGGTGCGAGGCAGTGGGCAAGCGCTACGGCGCCGGGCGGTGGATCCTGCGCGAGGTCGACCTTCAGGTCACCGAGGGCGACGTCCTCGCCCTCGTGGGAGGCAACGGCTCGGGCAAGTCCACCCTGCTGAGGATCCTGGTCGGCCTCTCCCGCCCCAGCTCCGGGCGGATCACCGGCCGCCCCCGGGAGATCGGCTGGGTGCCGGACCGCTTCACCGCCCACGACCGCATCTCCGCGGCCTCCTACCTGACCCACATGGGCCGCATCCGCGGCCTGCGCACCGCCGCCGCCAGGGACCGGGCCGACGCGCTGATCGACCGGCTCGCGCTGGCCGGCGGCCGGGACGCGCCGCTGCGCACGCTCTCCAAGGGCAACGCCCAGAAGGTCGCCCTCGCGCAGGCGCTGCTCGTCCCGCCCGATCTGCTCGTCCTCGACGAGCCCTGGTCGGGGCTGGACGCCTCCGCCCACGGGGTGCTCGGCGCACTCCTCGGCGAGGTGGCCGCCGCGGGCGGCGCCGTCGTCTTCACCGACCACCGCGAGGCCCTCGCCGAGACCCATGCCACCGGCACCTACGCGATCGCCGAGGGGCGGGTCCGCCGGCGCGGCGGCCGGGCGGCCGCCGACGGGGCGGCCGTCACCGAGATCGTGCTCACCGGCCCGGCCGGGCCGCCCGGGCCCGACTGGTCCGCGGTGCCCGGCGTGCTGGACGCCGCCCGCCGCGGGGGCGCCCTGGTGCTCCGGGTCGAGGGGCCGCACTCGGACGCCGTCCTGCTGACCGCGCTCCGGCACCGGTGGTCCGTGGACGGCGTCACGCGCACGGACGGCGGCGACGGCGCCGACCGCCGACAGCACGCCGGCCCGAGCGAGGCGGCCCGGTGACCGCGCTGGTCCGCTACCTGAGCACCACCCTGCTGCTGTCCCAGCGCTACCTCGCGCCGGTGCTGCTCTTCATCGGCCTGCTGGTCGTCCTCACCAGCAACGACAACGGCCCACTGACCGGGAGCTACGGGGCGGCGTCCGGCGCCGCGCTGGTCTGCTCGACCTGGCTCACCGGCGCGCTGGTCGGCCTGGAGGACCAGGCGCACCACTCGGTCGTGGTCGTCAACGCCGGTGACTCCCGACGTGTCCTGCTCGGCACCGTCTGCACCGCCGTGCTCTGGTGCCTGCTGCTGACCGCGCTCGGTCTGGGCATCCCGTTCCTGACCGGCAGCCACCGGCCGACCGGTGCCGACCTGCTGCTCGGCACGGAGGCGCAGCTCACCTGCGCCCTCACCGGCATCGCCGTCGGCCTGGTCTGCTCCCGGCTGGTGTTCCGGCGGCAGGGGCACGCGCTGCTGCTCGCCCTGGTGCTGCTCACGGCCCTGCTGGCGGCGAAGGGCCTGCCTCCGGTGAACCCGCTGCTCTCCGATCTCGTCGCCGCCACCCGCCCGGCGGACCTGCTGGTCCCCACCGGCGGGCTGCTCGCCGTCGCCGCTGGGCTGCTCGCGGCCGCTGCGGCGCTCACCCGGGCGATCGCCGACCGGAGGAGCTGACCGGAGGAGCTGACCGGACGAGCCGACCGGAGGAGCTGACCCCGGCCGCCGGCTCCGCATGCCCGCTCCGCCCGCCCCGCCTGCCCGCCCCGCACGCTGCGCCGAACGGGTGGCCACCGGCACGCCGCACCGGCCGCCCGCCCCGGCTCGGGCACGATCGTTTAGCCCAGCTGTGGCCGCCCTTAAGAATTCCTCGATGGACCGCACCCACTCCCACCAGGCAGATTGCTCCGTGCCGGGTGCGAGGGAGGCAGGAGCAGCCACCCCGCCGGGCCCCGTCGGCCTGCCCTCACCAGGCCGCCCCCTCGCGCGTCAGGAGCCACCGCAGTGAAGGCACTCGTCAAGCAGCAGGCCGAGCCCGGACTCTGGCTGGTGGACGTCCCGAAGCCGGTCATCGGCCCCGGTGAGGTGCTGATCAAGGTCCTGCGCACCGGCATCTGCGGCACCGACCTGCACATCCGCAACTGGGACGGCTGGGCGCAGCAGACCATCCGGACCCCGCTCGTGCTCGGTCACGAGTTCGTCGGCGAGGTTGCCGAGATCGGTGCGGCCGTGGCCGACATCTCGATCGGCGACCTGGTCAGCGGCGAGGGCCACCTGGTCTGCGGCAAGTGCCGCAACTGCCTGGCCGGCCGCCGCCACCTGTGCCGCAACACCGTCGGCCTCGGCGTCGGCCGGGACGGCGCCTTCGCCGAGTACGTCGCGCTGCCGGCCTCGAACGTCTGGGTGCACCGCGTCCCCGTCGATCTGGACGTCGCGGCGATCTTCGACCCGTTCGGCAACGCCGTGCACACCGCGCTCTCCTTCCCGCTGGTCGGCGAGGACGTGCTGATCACCGGTGCCGGTCCGATCGGCATCATGGCCGCCGCCGTCGCCAAGCACGCCGGTGCGCGCAACGTGATGATCACCGACGTCTCCCCGTACCGGCTCGACCTGGCCCGTGAGGTCGGCGTCACGCTCGCTCTGAACGTCGCCGAGCAGACCATCGAGGAGGGCCAGCAGAAGCTGGGCCTGCGCGAGGGCTTCGACGTCGGCCTGGAGATGTCCGGCCGCCCCGAGGCGATGCAGGCGATGATCGCCAACATGACGCACGGCGGCAAGATCGCCATGCTCGGCCTGCCCGCGGAGCAGTTCCCGGTCGACTGGGCCTCCGTCGTCACCTCGATGCTCACCATCAAGGGCATCTACGGCCGGGAGATGTTCGAGACCTGGTACGCGATGTCCGTCCTGCTGGAGGGCGGCCTCGACCTCAGCCCGGTGATCACCGGGCGGTACGCCGCCACCGACTTCGAGGCGGCCTTCGACGAGGCGGCGAGCGGCCGCTGCGGCAAGATCATTCTCGACTGGACCGCCTGAGCCTCCCCGACTCGCTGACTACTCGCTGACTAGGAGCCACCGTGTTCGACAACGTGCGCGACGACCTCGCCGCCACCCTCGACGAGATCCGTGAGGCCGGCCTCTTCAAGCCCGAGCGGGTGATCGGCAGCCCGCAGAGCGCCGCCGTCACCGTCACCGCCGGCGGGCGTCCGGGCGAGGTGCTCAACTTCTGCGCCAACAACTACCTCGGCCTGGCCGACCACCCCGAGGTGCTCGCCGCCGCCAAGGACGCCCTCGACCGCTGGGGCTACGGCATGGCCTCGGTCCGCTTCATCTGCGGCACCCAGGACGTGCACAAGGAGCTGGAGGACCGTCTCTCCGGGTTCCTCGGCCAGGAGGACACGATCCTCTACTCCTCCTGCTTCGACGCCAACGGCGGCGTCTTCGAGACCCTGCTCGACGAGCGCGACGCCGTCATCTCGGACGCGCTCAACCACGCGAGCATCATCGACGGCATCCGCCTCTGCAAGGCCCGCCGCCTCCGCTACGCCAACCGTGACCTGGCCGACCTGGAGCAGCAGCTCAAGGAGGCCCAGGGCGCCCGCCGCCGGCTGATCGTCACCGACGGCGTCTTCTCCATGGACGGCTACGTCGCGCCGCTGCGCGAGATCTGCGACCTCGCCGACCGCTACGACGCGATGGTCATGGTCGACGACTCGCACGCCGTCGGCTTCGTCGGCCCGGGCGGCCGCGGCACCCCCGAACTGCACGGCGTGATGGACCGCGTGGACATCATCACCGGCACCCTCGGCAAGGCCCTCGGCGGCGCCTCCGGCGGCTACGTCGCGGCCCGCCGCGAGATCGTCGCCCTGCTGCGCCAGCGTTCGCGGCCGTACCTGTTCTCCAACTCGCTCGCCCCGGTGATCGCCGCGGCCTCGCTCAAGGTGCTCGACCTGGTCGAGCAGTCGAGCGACCTGCGCGAGCGGCTGGCGGCCAACACGGCGCTGTTCCGCTCCCGGATGACCGAGGCGGGCTTCGAGATCCTGCCGGGCGACCACCCGATCGCCCCGGTGATGATCGGTGACGCGGCCAAGGCGGGCCGGCTCGCCGAGCTGCTGCTGGAGCGCGGCGTGTACGTGATCGGGTTCTCCTTCCCGGTCGTCCCGCACGGCCAGGCCCGGATCCGGGTGCAGCTCTCCGCCGCGCACTCCACCGAGGACGTCGAGCGCGCCGTCGCCGCGTTCGTGGACGCCCGCGCCGCGCTGGGGGAGTAGCCCCACGAACGCCCGTGGCCCGTCCGCCCGGAACCGGACGCGCCACGGGCCCCGAACCGCCGTGCGGCGGGGGCCGGCCGGCCCGCCCCCGCCGCACGGCCACCAGGCCGGCCGCCGCACCCCGCAGTTGCCGCCGCGCCCGTGACGGCTCCGGCCGTCACCACCGAACCATCTGTCCCACCCTCCCGCCCGGGAGTGGGAGGTCGGCCCGCCCGACTTCCCACTCCCGATCGCGGAACTGCCGCCCGCCGCCCGTGCCGCCCGCCGCCCGGTGTCACGTGCCTCCCACGGCCCCTGTCGCCCCTCCCGTCCCGGCGGCCCCGCCACGCTGGCAGAATTGCCGTGTGATCGACGCCCGACGGCTGCGGACCCTGCGGGCCGTGGCGGACCACCGCACCGTGACCGCCGCGGCGGCCGCCCTCTACCTGACCCCCTCCGCCGTCTCCCAGCAGCTGGCCGCCCTGGAGCAGGAGACCGGCCACCACCTGCTGGCCCGCGAGGGCCGGGGGGTGCGCCTGACCGCGGCCGGCGAGATCCTGCTCGGCCACGCCGACGCCGTGCTCGCCCAGCTGGAGCGGGCCGAGGCGGACCTCGCCGCCTACTCCGCGGGCGTCGCCGGGGAGGTCACCGTCGCCTCCTTCGCGACCGGGATCTCGCTCGTCCTCGCGCCCGCCATCGGTGCCCTCGCCGCCCGCGCCCCCGGCGTCCGGCTCCGGGTGCTGGACGCGGAGGGGGACGCCAGCCTCCCGATGGTGCTGGACGGGCGCGCCGATCTGGCGGTGGCCGTCGAGTACCGGGGCGCACCGCGCGCCGACGACGCCCGGCTGACCAGGGTGCCGCTGTACGCGGAACCCTTCGAGGCGGTGCTGCCGCTCACCCACCCGCTGGCCGCCGGCGCGGGCCCGATCGCCGTCGCGGACCTCGCCGACGAGCCGTGGATCGGCCCCTACCCGGGCAACCCCTGCCACGATGTCGTCCTGCTGGCCTGCGAGTACGCCGGCTTCCAGCCCCGGCTGCTGCACTCCTCGGACGACTTCCGCGCCGTCGTCGCGCTCGCCTCGGCCGGCGCCGGGGTGGCCCTGGTGCCGCGGTCCGCCCTGCTGGGCGTGGACCGGGCGCGGGTCGCCGTCCGCCCGGTGGACAGCGCGCTGGCCACCCGCCGGGTCTTCGCGGCGGTCCGGGCCGGCGCGGACGGGCACCCGCTGATCCGGCCGGTGCTGGAGGCCCTCGCCGAGGCGGCCGCCGCCACCGCCTGAGGCCGGGCCGACCCGGCCCGCGGCCCGCCGTTCCCCTCCGGCCCCGCCCGCCTCGCCCGCCCCACCCGTCCCGTCGGGCAAAATCGTGCTGATTACGTCTCAAATCCTTTGCTCGGATGTGATGTTGGCAGTATCAGGGCAGGTTCACCCTCTTGCCGGTGCCGGGTGCTGGCGTCAGCATGAGGGCACCGCAGTCGTGTGCCCGAGGGGGGATCCTGTTGCTGTCCGACGGAGCATCGCCACCCCCGTGTACCGAGGTGCGGGTGCATTGACCGGGGCCGGCGGTGCGCTCTCCCCGGTGTGCCCGTCGTGCGGGGCGCTCCGGCAGCCGGGGCTGCCGCATTCCCTGGCGGCGGCGCTGCCGCTGGCCCGGGCGCTGACTCCGCGGGAGCGGGCCGTCCTGGAGTTGCTGGGCCTCGGTTACGACAATCGCTCGATAGCCCGCGAAATGAATGTCAGTGAACGAACCGTGAAGCGGTTCGTCACCGCCATTCTGGCGAAGCTGGGGCTCCGGTCGCGGCTGCAGGCCGGGCTGTTGGCGCTGATCGTGGCGTCCGCCCCGGTCGAAGGGGATTCCTGGCCCAAAGGTCTCATGGACGCCGCCCGTGCCGCGCCCGATGATGTTCTGGCGCCCGACGCAGGCGCCACCGGAGACACAGGAGGGGACCATGACATTTGACGCCCTTGCCGCCCTCAGGCAAGCGGGAAACCCGGTCGACCTGCTGACCCCGGAACAGCGGGATGTGCTTTCCGGGCTCAGCGAGGACGAAGTGGCCGTCCTGAATTCCGTCAAACAACGGCTCGATGACGTTTCGGACGCCGAGGTAGAGGGGCATTCCACCGCCATCAAGTTGGCGTGAGATGGCGGTGAGATTCGGGATTCTCGGCCCGCTGCGCGTGCTGGAGGACGGCCGCGCGGTGGACCCGGGATCCCGGAAGCAGCAGATTCTGCTGGCGGCACTGCTCTGTCACGCGAACGCACGGGTGTCGTTCGACGCCCTGGTCGAGGCGCTCTGGGAGGACGCACCGCCCCGGACGGCCCGCAAGAACCTCCAGGTGTACGTGTGCGGGCTGCGCCGGCTGGTGGCCGCGGAGTCCGGTACCCGGATCAGCCACCAGGCCGGCGGCTACGTGCTGCACACGGCGCCCGGCGAGCTGGACTCGCTCTGCTTCGAGCAGCGCGCCCGCACCGGCGCCCTGGCCGAGGCCCTGGACCTCTGGCGCGGCGCGGCCCTGGAGGGCTTCCGGGACGTGCCGCTGATCGCCGCCGCCGCCCAGCGGCTGGACCGGCGCTTCCTCGGGGTGTTCGAGGACTGGGTGGAGGCGGAGCTCGCGGCGGGCGGCGGCGCTGCGGCGATCGAGCGGATCGACGGGATCGCCCAGCAGCACCCGCTCCGGGAGCGGCTGCGGATGCTGCAGATGACCGCGCTCTGCCGGGCCGGGCGGCGCTCCGAGGCGCTGGCGGTCTACGACGAGCTGCGGCAGGCCCTGGCCCACGAGCTCGGGCTGCCCCCCAGCCCGGCCCTGGCCGGCTTCTACCGCTCGCTGCTGGGCGAGCAGCCGCCCGCCGAGCCGCGGCCGCCGGCGCCGCGCCCGCGCCGCGAGCCCCGGCCGGACCTGCTGCCCGGCGACCCGCCGGCCTTCACCGGCCGGGAGGCGGCCGCCCGGCAGCTCGCGGACGTGCTCGCCGGGGCCGGCAACCACCCGGCCGTGGTGACCGGCCCGCTCGGCGCGGGCAAGACCGCACTCGCCGTCCACGTCGCCCGCCGGATGGGCGACCGGTTCCCGGACGGGCGGCTGTTCGTCCGGCTGCGCGGCGAGGACGGCCGGCTGCGGCCGCTGGAGGAGGTGCTGCGCCAGTTGCTGGCCGCGGTCTCGCCCGGCGGCCCGCCGCTGCAGGACGCCGCCGACCCCCGGTGGGCCTGGCAGCTGTGGCTGACCGGGCGCCGGGCTCTCGTCGTGGTGGACGACGTGCGGCGCGAGTCGGAGGTCCGCCCGCTGCTGCCGGAGGCGGGCGGGAGCGCGGTCGTGGTGACGGCCCGGCCCAGGCTGATCGGGCTGGAGGGGGCGCACCGGGTCTGGCTGCCGCCGTTCGCGGTGGAGGAGGCGGTGGAGTTCCTGGGCCGGGTGATCGGCCGGGACCGGGTGGACGCCGACCGCGAGTCCGCCGTCCGGATCGTCCGGGCGGCCGGGCTGCTGCCGCTGGGAGTCCGCCTGGCGGCCGACCGGCTGGCCTTCCTGCGCCACGTGCCGCTCCGGGAGTACGGCGCGCGGATGGCGGACGGCGCCGCGCTGCTGGACGAGCTGTGCGGGGGCGATCCGGCCGTCCGGGCCCGGCTGGCCGCGTCGATCGAGGACCTCCCCGGGCCGGCCCACTGGGCGGTGGAGCGGCTCGGCCGGCTCGCCGAGCCGGTGTTCACGCTGGACCGGGCCGCCGCCGTGCTGGGCACCGATCCGGACACGGCGGTGCGGGTGCTGGAACTCCTGCTGGAGGCCAGCCTGCTGACCGTGCCGAACGTCGAGGGCTTCGCCCACACCGTGCGCTACGAGATGCCGGCGCTGCCGTACGCCTACGCGCGGGAGCTGGCCGCCGGGGCAGCGGCCGGTGCCGCCGGAACCGCCGCGGCCGGAGCCGGAACGGCCGGGGCCGGAGTGGCCGCGGCCGGGGCAGGCGTGGCCGGTGCGGCGACCGCCCGCGTACCGGTGGCGAACCACGGACGGGTCGTCATACCGAAATCGAACCCGGGCCTAATCGGTGCCATACCGGGGATCCCTACCTTTCTTCTCGGACCGGCGTAGCCGACGCCGCCACCGCAGAGGAGGACAGCATGCCCGAGGACATCAACCCGGAGCCGGCAGAGACCGAGGACGAGGACGTCGACGTCGTCGCGCACGGGGTGCCCGCCACCGACGAGGCTGTCGAGGACTGGTGCGTCGTCAACAACAGCTCGGCGCTCTGATCCCGAACCCCGAGCCATGAGGGCCGAGCGGGCCACGCCACCCGGTCTCCGGTGCACGTCGCCGGAGGCCGGGCGGCCCGCTCGGCTCCCCGAACGCCCCGGCCCGGAGGCCCCGTGAACATCCTGCTCTGCCCGCTCAGTGACGGCGGATACCTCTACCCGGCGGTCGCCGCCGGGCACGAGCTGCGGCGTCGGGGCCACCGGGTGAGCCTGCTCGGCCGTGCCACCGCCGCCCCCGTGGCGGCCGAGGCCGGCCTGCCGTTCGCCGCGGCGGAGGACTTCGGCGGCCGCCGGGCCTTCTCCGCCACCTGGTGGGGCACCACCGGGGCGGCGCAGTACCGGGCGGTCGTCCGCGCCGCCCGCCAGGCCCGGGCCGATCTGCTGGTCACCTCGGTGCTGTGCAACGGCGCACTGCTCGCCGCGGAGACGCTGGACATCCCGGTGGCGGTGATCGGGCTCTCCGTCCACCTGTGGGACTACCGCAGCGGCGGCGAGGGCGAGCCGCAGTTCGGCCGGACCAGGGAGAACCGCACCCGCGAGTGCCTGGACCTCCACGCCGCCACCCGGGAGCAGGCCGGCCTGGCCGGGCGGCCGTCCCGGTGGGACGCGCACCCCGCCGCCGGCCCGCTGCTCGGCGACGCCCTGCTGCTGCGCGGCGACCCCGCACTGGAGTACCCGGGCGCGGAGCTGCCCCGGCGGGTGCACCAGGTCGGGCCGCTCGCCTGGGAGCCCGCGGCCGACCGGGCCGAGCTCGCGGAGGTCCGCGCCCACCTGGAGCGCTCCGGCAAACCCGTCGTCTACGTCCACCTGGGCCGTTTCTTCGGCGGCGGCACCCCGTGGCCCCGCCTCAACGCGGCCTTCACCGGCGGCCCGTTCCAGGCCGTCGTCGAGCAGGGCCGGTCGACCGACCCGCAACCCGCCCCCGGGGCCGACATCCTGCTCGTCCGCAAGCCGTGGCTGGGGCCGCTCGTCGACCTGGCCGGCCTCGTGCTGACCAGCGGCACGTCCGCCCCCGTGCTCGCCGCCCTGCTGCGCGGCCGGGCCCTCGGCGTCTCGCCCAACGGCTCCGAGCAGCCGCTGCTCGCCGGCGCCCTGCTCCGGGCCGGCGCGGCCGTGCACGTCCCCCGAACGGCGGAGCCGGACGCGTCCGGGCCGATCGAAGCGGCCTGGCGGGACGACCTGCTGCGCGAGCGCGCCCGCGGGCTCGGCCGCCGGCTGGCCGCGGCGGGCGGCGCCGCCCGCGCCGCCGACGTCATCGAGCGGGCGGCCCGGCCGTCAGCCACCTCCACACAGAACCGGGAGAACCATGGGTACGCGATCAGCCGGCCCGGACACAGCGGCCGTGGCGGCACTGTCGACGGGGGCGCTGCACTGGATGCGGCTCCATTCGGGCTTTCTTGACTCGCCGTCGGGCCGCGCCGAGCTGCCGCCCACCCCGCGCGTCAAGGCCCTGCTGCAGCTCGCCCTGCTGAGCCGCTCCTGGGCCCGGATCGCCCCGGCGGACCCGGGCCTCGCGGAGATCGCCGGCACGGTCGGCCAGGTCTGGCGCGACCCCGGCTTCGTCCCGCTGCTCGCCGGCGAACCGCGCTACGCCTGGCAGTTCCGGCTGGCGTACGGCGCACTGGCACCCGCCGGGCTCACCGACGGCCCGCACCGGACGGTGCTCGCCGAGCTCACGGCCGGCGGCCCGCTGGCCCCGCGCCGGCAGTCGGCCTTCGGCAGCCTGGAGACCAGGTACTACGCCGACCTCGCCGGGCTCCGGCACCGCCTGCGCTCCTACCGGGAGCTGTACGAGGAGGGCCGGCTCGCCCGGCACGGCGACGGCGCGCCGGTCGACGACCTGGACGTCTGCGACGTGACCCACACGGTCTTCCACCTGACCGACTTCGGCTTCCGCACCCCCGACCCGGGCGACCCGGACTCCCTCGTGCTGACCGGCCCGGCCCTGGAGCACGCCCGCGACCGGGTCTGCCGGCTCACCGAGGCGACCGTGCGCCGCGGGGAGTGGGACCTGACCGGCAAGCTGGTGCTCGCGCAGCACTGCCTCGGCCTCGACCCGCTGCGCACCCGGTCGGGTGCGGCCGGGCTGCGGATGCTCGCCGAGGTGCAGGCCCCCGGCGGGGCGATCCCCGGGCGGTCCCCCGGCGACCGGGCGGACACGGCGCCGACCACCGTGGAGTACTTCCGCAAGGCCTACCAGTCGACCCTGGTGACCGCCCTCGCCACGCTGACCGTCCTGCACGGGCGCCCCGGCGGCGCCGGCCGCACCCAGGAGCCCGCACCGGCCGCCCGGGGGTCGCGGTGACCGGGGCCCGGGTCGACGACCCCGCCACCGACCCTGCCACCGACCCCGCCACCGACCCTGCCACCGGGACCGGCACCGGTCCCGCCACCGACCTCGCCGGCGCGCGCATCCTCCGCGGCGAGCGGAACTGGTGGTTCCTCGGCCCGGGCGGCGGGCTGGCCCGTCTGCGGGACGGCCAGCTGACCGCCGAGGGGCGCTTGCGGCCCGCCACCGAAGGCCGGCTGCGCGAGCACGGGCTGCTGACCTCGACGCTCCCGCGCAGCTACTCGCTCACGGTGCTCACCAGCACCAACTGCAACCTCGGCTGCGGCTACTGCTTCCAGAACACCGGCCAGGACCCGGCCGGCGGCAGCCGGCCGCCCCGCATCGCCCGGAGCCGCCTGACCTCGCGGACCATCGGCTCGATCCTCGACTTCACCGACCGGCAGATGGCCGCCGCCGCCGTGACGGAGCTGCGCGTCCTGCTGTTCGGCGGGGAGCCCCTGCTCAACCCGCGCGGCTGCGTCGAGCTGCTGGAACGGGCCGCCGACCACGGGCTGGCCTCCGCCTGGATGATCTCCAACGCGACGCTGCTCACCCCGGCCCTGGCCACCCGGCTGGCCGGCCTGCGGCTCCGCTCCGTCCAGGTCAGCTTCGACGGCGACCGCCCCGACCACGACCGGATCCGGATCCGGCGGGCCGACGGCGCCGGGACCTTCGACACCACGGTGCGCAACATCGTCCGGGCCTCCGACGTCTCCCCGCTCCGCTGGATCCTGCGGGTGAACGTCTCCCAGGAGACGTACCAGGGCGTCGACGCGCTGATCGACCGGCTCTCCGCCGCGCTCGACCCCGCCCGCTGCACCCTGTACTTCGCCCAGGTGGGGGACGTCGGCATCGGCTACGGGAACGACCTCCGGCACAGCCGCGACCTGTCCGACCGGTTCACCCGGTGGCAGCGCCGCGCCCTCGACCTCGGCTTCACCGTGACCCGCCCGAAGGCCCGCCGCCCGTGCGTCACCTGCGGCTACGGCGACGGCCGCTACGGCTCCGTGGTCAGCGCCGACGGCACGCTGGCGAGCTGCTGGGAGACGGCCGGCCGGACCGACTGGGAGGTCGGCACGATCGCCGACGGGTACCTGCCGGGCGAGGTCACCCGGGAGCGCTGGGTCGGCTGCGAGGACCTCTACCGGCGCGCGGACGACCGCGGCACGCTCACGGGCTTCCACGACACGGTGGACGCGGCCCTGCTCGACTACCTCGACGAGACGGGGCGCCTGTGACCACGCCGCCGGGCGCCGCACCGCCGGACGTCACGCTCCCGGGCGCCGCACCGCCGGACGTCATGACGCCGGACGCCGCGCCGCCCGATCTGCACCGGCTCTCCGCCGGCGCCCTCGGCTGGCTGGAGCGGAACCTCGACCGCTTCGACCCGTACGCGCCGGGCCCGGGCCCCACCGGGCACGAGACGCCGTACGCGCCCGCGAAGGCCGCGCTCGAACTGGCGCTGCTCCAGCACTGCTGGGCCCGGCTGGACACCGGCGGCGACCCGCGGCTCGGCCGGGTGAGCGCCCGCGTCCGGGCGATCTGGCAGCACCCGGACTTCCCCCGGCTCGTCACCGCCGACCCCCGCTGCGCCGCGTACTACGGGCTGGTCTACGCCGCGCTGGCCCCCGACGGCATCGACGACCGGCCGTGCCGGGCCGTGCTCGCCGGGCTGGCCGCCGACGACCTGTCACCGCGGGGGAGGTCCCCCTACCAGCGGCTGGAGCTGCGGTACTACGCCGACAAGGCAGGGGTGCGCCACACCGTCGAGCCGTACCCGGAGCTCCTCGCCCGGAACGTCCTCGTCACGCTCCCGGCCGAGGCGGCCGGGCGCGCGCCGGCGCCCGGCGAACCGCCGGTGACCGTCCCCGAGGCGTACGCCGTCACGCACTCCGGCTTCTACCTGAGCGACTTCGGCCGGACCGGCGCGGGGCTGTCCGCCGACGCCCTGACGGACGTGGCGGAGCTGATCCGCCGGCTGCTGGAGCACTGCGTCCGGCGCGACTGGTGGGACTTGGCGGCGGAGCTCCTGATGACGCAGGCCTGCCTGGGCCTGGAGCCGCTGCGCACCCCCTGGGGCAGGGCCGCCGTCGGCTGCCTCGCCCGGGCCCAGCAGAGCGACGGCGCGATCCCCGGGCGGTCCGCGGGCACCAGGGTGACGCCGGCGGACGGGGCCGGCGCGTTCTTCGCGAAGGCCTACCACACCACCCTGGTGACGGCCCTGATGACGCTGCTCCTCACCCCGGCGGGTGCCCCGTGATCCGCCTGCCGGTCCTGATCAGCCCCGAGTACACCCGCCTCTGGTTCGGCCAGGCCGTCTCCTCGGTCGGGGACGCCGTGTTCAGCACCACCCTGGTGCTCTGGGTGGCCACCGTGCTGGCCAAGGGGCAGCCCTGGGGGCCGCAGGCGGTCAGCGGCGTCGTGCTGGCGACCAGTGCCGCCGTGCTGTTCGTCGGCCCCCTCGCGGGCGTTTTCGTGGACCGCTGGGACAAGCGCGCCACGATGCTCGGCACCGAGGTGATCCGCGGCGGGCTGGTGGCCGTGCTGACCGCCGTCTCCCTCCTGCCCGCCGGGGACCTCCCGGTCGGTCTCTGGCTCGGCCTGATCTACCTGACCGTGCTGGTCCTCAACGCGGCCGGCCAGTTCTTCACCCCGGCGCGGTTCGCGGTCGTCGCGGAGTTCGTCACCGGCGACGCCGACCGCGCGCGGGCCGCCGGCATCGCCCAGGCGACCGCGCAGACCGCCTGGATCGTCGGCCCGCCGATCGCCGCGCCGCTGCTGTTCACCGTCGGCATCCAGTGGGCGCTGCTGTTCAACGCGCTCTCCTACCTGGTGTCCTACGTCGCCATCCGCTCGGTGGACATCCGGCCGGCGCCGGCCGCCGTCCCGGCCGAGGCCGGCGCCGAACGCCCCGGCGTGGTCAGGGAGTTCCGGGCGGGCCTGCGGTTCTTCGTGCGCAGCCGGTTCCTGGTCGCGCTGCTGCTGCTCACCGTGGTCGGCCAGCTCGGGGTGGGCGCCCTGACCACCCTGAACGTCTTCTTCGCCACCGGGAACCTGCACGCCTCCGCCCAGCTGTACGGCTACCTCGGGATGGCGACGGGGATCGGCGGGATCGCCGGTGCGCTGGCCTCGGGCCGGGTGGTGGGGTGGATCGGCGCCCGCCGGACGACCTGGATCGGCCTGATGGTCAGCGGCGTCCTGCTGGTCCTGTACTCCCGGCAGACCGGCTTCCCCGGCGCCGTGGCGGTGCTGTTCGTCTTCATCCTGCCGATCACCATGCTGAACACCGCCATGGCGCCGCTGCTGCTGGCCGCGACCCCGCAGGAGTTCCGGGGCCGGGTGCTCGCCGTGTTCTACCCGGTGACGCGGCTGGCGGCGATGCTGACGGCGGTGCTGGCCGGCTGGCTCGCCGGCAGTGGCCTGCGGGACTTCTCCGGCTCGCTCGCCGGGCTCCGGTTCGGCCCGATCGACACGATCTTCGCCGCCTCGGGGGTCGTCGTCGTGCTCGCCGGCGTCTGCGCGCGGTTCGCCCTCCCCGCCCCGGCCGCCTCCCCGGCCGCCGGGCCCGCCCCGGCCGCCGGTCCCGCACCGGACACCGGCCCGGACGGCGCGCCGGACACCGCACCCGCCGCCCCACCGGCCGCCGCGTCCGGCCCGGGCCGGCTGCCCGCCGACGAGCCGGGCGACGAGCCCGGCCCCGGGCCGGCCGAGCCCACCCTGAAGGGCACACCGTGAACTGTCCCGCGTGCGGACGCGCGGCCGCCGAGCCGGACCGGTTCTGCGCCGGCTGCGGCGCCCAGCTCGCCGCCGGCGCCGACCGGCGCGAGACCCGCAAGAAGGTGTCCATGCTGTTCCTGGACATCGTCGGCTCGACCGCCCTCGCCGAGCGGCTCGACCCCGAGGCGCTGCGGCAGGTGATGGACCGCTACTTCGCGCGCTGCGGCGCCTGCATCGCCGATCACGGCGGCGCGGTGGAGAAGTTCATCGGCGACGCCATCCTGGCCGCCTTCGGCGCCACGGTGGCCCACGAGGACGACGCCGTCCGCGCCGTGCGCGCCGCCACCGGGGCGCTCGACGCCCTGGCCGGCCTCACCGCCGAACTCGGCGCCGCGTACGGGGTGAAGCTGGAGGCACGGGCCGGCATCTGCACCGGCGACGTCATGGTGATCACCCGGGGCGGGGACGACTTCCGCGTCGTGGGGGACTCCGTCAACACGGCCAGCCGGCTGCAGACGGCCGCCGCCCCGGGCGAGGTGCTGGTCTGCGCCGACACCGCCGCCGTGGTGCGGGGGCAGGTCGGCATCGAGCCCGTCGAGCCGCTGCGGCTGAAGGGCAAGGCCCGGCCGGTCCCGGCGTGGCGGGTCACCACCGCCGACCCGGCGGCCGACACCCCCGCGCCGACCCCGTTCATCGGCCGGGCCGACGAGCTGGAGGAGCTGGAGCACAGCTTCCGGCGCACCCGGCTGCGGCGGCAGGTCTGCCTGGCCACCGTGGTCGGGGTGCCCGGGATCGGAAAGTCGCGCCTGGTGCGGGAGTTCCTCGCCACCCTGCCCGACGGCGAGGTCACCGTCCTGACCGGCCGCTGTTCGGCGTACGGCCGCGGGATCACCTACCGCCCGCTGGCCGAGATGCTCGGCTCGCTCCCCGGCGGCTGGCCGGCCCTCACCCGGCTGCTGGCGGAGGACGGGGGCCGGCCCGGCGACCCGCCCGCCGACAGCCTGGTCGCGCACACCCTCGGCACGGTGGTCGACCAGGACGGCGGCACCGGCCAGGTCGGTGTCGAGGACATCGCCTGGGCGGTGCGCCACCTGCTGGAGGTCCTCGGCCGGTCGCGCCCGGTGGTGATGGTCTGGGAGGACCTGCACTGGTCCGAGGCCACCCTGCTGGACCTCATCGACGAGGTCGCGACCTGGCTGCACGACGTCCCCGTGCTGCTGCTCTGCGTCGCCCGCCCCGAACTGCTCGACACCCGCAGCGCCTGGGGCGGCGGCAAACCCTGCGCGACGACGCTGGAGCTCGGGCCGATGGACGCCGAGCAGACCGCGGCCCTGGTCGGGCAGCTCGCCCTGCGCGGCGACGTCCATGCCCAGGAGCAGCGTGCCGCGCAGGACCACCAGGAGGTCACCGGCCGGGTCGCCGTGCTCTGCGACGGCAACCCGCTCTTCGCCGAACAGCTCATGGAGGTCTTCGCCGAAACCGCCCCCGGCCCCCAGATCCCGCCCACGATCCAGGCGATCCTGGGCGCCCGGCTGGACCAGCTGCCCGCCACCGAACGCGCCCTGCTGGAGCTCGCCGCGGTGATCGGGCGCGAGTTCACCCGGGAGCTGCTGCGCGAGCTCGCCGACGCGGACGGCATCGGCGCCGCCACGGCCGACGAGGCGATGGCGAGGCTCGCCCGGCGGCGCGTCCTGGAGCGCGGCCCCGCCGGCACCGTCCGGTTCGCGCAGGCCCTGCTGCGCGACACCGCCTACGAGTTCACCCCCAAGACGCGCCGCGAGCGGTGGCACGACCACCTGGCCGAACGCTTCGGCCGGGAGCGGCCGCAGGACGCGATGGCCGTCGTCTACCACGTCGAGGCCACCTCCCGGCTGCGCCGGCAGCTGCGGCCGGGAGACCGGCAGCTGCCGGCCCTGGCCGGTCCGGCGGCGGACACCCTGATCGCGGAGGGGATGGCCGCCCTCGCCCGCAAGGACCTGCCCGCCGCCGTCCAACTGCTCGAACGCGCCCGGGACCTCCTCCCGGAGGGCGACCCCCGCCACACCCCGCTCGCCCTGCACGTCTGCGACGCCGGGATCTGGCTGCAGGACGAGGAACGCTGCCACGCCGCCCTCGCCGCCGCCGAGGCCGCCCTGCCCGCCGACCGGCGGAACACGGCCGTCTGCGCCGTCCAGCGCGGGATCGTGGCGCTCCGCCTCGGCCTGGCCCCGCCCGACGCCGTGGCGGCCGACGCCGCCGTGCTCGCGGCCGAGCTGGAGCGCCACCCCGAGGACGACCTCAGCCGGTGCCGGCTGCACCAGCTGCTGGCCTACCTCGACCTCGCCGCGGAGCGCACCGCCGCCGCCGAGGCCGCGCTACGGCTCGCGCTGGCCCGCGCCCGCGCCCTGGGCGACCGCTACGAGGAGGACCGGCTGCTCTGCGCCGTCTGCGAGCTGGCGCAGTGGGCGCCGACCGGCGTGCCGGCCGGGCTGGAGCTGTGCGCCATGCTCGGCCACCGGTTCGCCGCCGGCCGGGCCCTGCTCATCCCGGTCCTGGTGACCCGCGCCCACCTGGAGGCGCTCGGCGGGGACCTCGACGGTGCCCGGCGCACCGTGGCCGACGCGCTGGCCTACTCCGGTGACGTGCACGCCGACCTGGCCGACGCGGTGGTGCTGGACGCGTCCGGCTTCGTGGAGTCGCTGGCCGGCGCGCACGAGGTGGCCGAGGCGCGGTACCGGCAGAGCCTGAGCGTGCTGCGCACCACCGAGCACGCCTCCGACACCCGCAACACCGAGGTCGCCATCGCCCGGGAGCTCTTCGCCCAGGGCCGGACGGCGGCCGCCGCGGAGGCCCTCGACCGGATCGGCCGGGACGGCGGCAGCCCGGGCCTGCGGGCCCGCCTGGGCACGGCCGCGCTGCGCGGCCGGATCGCCTCCGTCCGCGGCCGGCACGAGGAGGCGGTCGCCGAGGCGCTGGCGGCCCGGGCCCTGGTGGCCGGCTCCGACGACCCGTGCCTGACCGGGGACACGCTCTTCGATCTGGCGATCGTGCTCGCCGCGGCCGGGAGGACCGGCCGGGCGAGGGAGGAAGGGAGCGCGGCATTGCACAGGTTCGAGGCCAAGGGTGCGGCGCTCCCGGCCGGGCGGGTCCGGGCGTGGCTCGCCACCGCCCTGCCCGCGGCGGGCGCCGGCCGTCCATCGGCAGCGGCCGCCGGCGGGGCGGGGGAGGGCGGCACGGATGACTGAGACCGAGCTCCCGCCGTGGCGTCGGCCGCCGCGCGACCACTTCCCGGGCGTGCCCGCCTGGAGCATGCCCGTGTCGGTGGTGCCGCAGGAGCCCTTCGCGGTGAGCCCGCTCGGGCCGGTCACCCCGGAGTGGGCCTGGGGGGACGCCGACGGCGCAGGGGTCCGGGTCTGCGTGCTCGACAGCGGCGTGGACGCCGACCACCCGCTGGTCGGCGGGCTCGACCGCGCGCTGGACGTGATCAAGGGCGAGGACGGCGAGCTCGTCGTCACCCCGACCGAACCCGGCGACGCGTCGGGCCACGGCACGGCCTGCGCGAGCGTGATCCGCTCGATCGCCCCCGCGGTGTCGCTCACCTCGGTGCGCGTGCTGTCCAGCGGCCGGCACGGCAGCGGCGCCGCCCTGCTGAAGGGGCTGACCTGGGCCGTCGAGGAGGGCTTCGACGTCATCAACATGAGCCTCTCCACCACCAAGCCCGACTTCTGCGACGCGCTGCGCGACCTCTCGGACGCCGCCTACTTCCGGCGCTGCATCATCGTCGCCTCCGCCCACAACATGCCGGTGCGCAGCTACCCGTGGCCGTTCGCCTCGGTCATCTCGGTGGCCAGCCACGACAGCCCCAACCCGATGACCTACTACTACAACCCGTCACCCCCGGTCGAGTTCTACGCCCGCGGCGTCCGGGTGCCGGTGGCCGGTCCCGGCGGCCGGCGGCTGCTCAGCACCGGGAACAGCTTCGCGACCCCGCACATCTCCGGGATCTGCGCGCTCATCCTCAGCAAGCACCGCGCGTTCACCCCGTTCCAGCTCAAGTCCGTCCTCTACCTGGCCGCCGGGAACGTGGCCGCACCCGAGGGAGGTGCCCGTGTCGATTGACCGGCCGGCGAGTGCCGACATCCCGCAGCGCAGACTGCTCCAGTCGATCGTGGAGGTGGCCCGCAGCGTCTTCGGCGCGGCGGCCGCCTCCGTGCTCCTGGTCGACCAGGACAACGGGGACCTCGTCTTCGAGGCGGTCGCGGGCGAGGGCGAGCAGCACCTGCTGGGGACGCGCTTCCCCAGCGGCACCGGCATCGCCGGCTGGGCGATGGTCTCCGGCCAGCCGCTGGTGATCGACGACGTCTCGGAGAGCCACCAGTTCGCCCGGAAGGCGGCGGAGTCCACCGGGTACGTGCCGCGCAGCATCATGGCCGCCCCGCTGATCTGCGAGGGCGACTGCATCGGCGTGCTCGAAGTGCTGGACCACGACAGCCGGGAGCGCTGCGACCTCGGGGACATGGCCTCGCTCGGGCTGTTGGCGACCGAGATGGCGACGGTGCTGGAGCTGCTGCTCCGGCTCCGCTCGCTGGACGCCGAGCGCGGCGCCCGGTCCGGTGCGGCCCCCGCCGGGCCGGCCGGCGCGCTCCTGCTGCAACGGGTCGCGGACCGGCTGCCGCAGGCCTCCGACCAGGTGGCCGCGACCGTCAACAAACTGCTGGTGATGGCGGACGAACTGCTGGCCGGTGACCATGGCTGACGCCCGTCCGGCCGCCCCACCGCGGCCCGTCGCGTCCCAGGCGGCCTTCCTCGCCCAGCTCGCGCACCCCGCGCACACGGTCGACGTCCGCCCGCGCCCCGTCCCGTGCGTGCTGCTGCTCAGCCGGGCCTGCGACCGTGACCTGGACGCGGTGCAGGCCCGGCTCGCCGCCGAGGGCGTCCGGTGGGCCCGGCTGAACGCCGACGAACTCCTCACCGCCGACCTGGTGGTGGCCCCGGACGGACGGTCGGCCTGCCTGGACGGGCGCCGGCTGACCCCCACCGTGACGTGGGTGAGGCACTTCTCGGTGGCCGCGATCGAGGGCACCGGTGACGGGGCCCGGACGCAGTTCCTGCGGGAGTCCTGGCAGGCCGCGGCAGGCCAGCTGGAGACCGTCTCCGGGACGGCGCTCCGCCCGGCCCCGGTGGGGCTGCTCGCCCAGCTGCACCTGGCGAGGAGGCACCGGATCGCCGTCCCGCGGACGATGCTGACCACCGACCCGTCCCGCGCCCGGGACGCGTTCACGTGTCCGAGGCTGGTCATCAAGGCGGCCCACCACCACTTCGTCGAGTCGGTGCCGGGCCGGCTCAACGGCGTCTTCCCGGTGGTCGTCGACCGGTCCGGCCTCCGCGCGGACCGCCCCGGCGGCGGTCCGTTCCCCGGCCCGCCCGTCGTCGTCCAGGAGTACGTCGAGCACGAGGAGGAGCTGCGCGTCTACTTCGTGGCCGGGCAGCTGCACGCCTTCCGGGTGGTCAAGGACACTCCCGCGGACCCGTGGCTGGCCCCCGAGCGGGTCGCGGTCCACCCCGTCGACCCGCCGCCCGCGGTGGTCTCCGCCACCCTGGCCCTGGCCGCGGCGATGTCGCTCCACTACGGCGCCTTCGACTTCCTGATCAGTGCCGGCACCCCGGTCTTCCTGGAGGTCAACCCGGACGGCGACTGGCGCTGGGCCGAGGAGCGGACCGGCACCGCCCCGGTCACCGCGGCGGTGGCCGCCATGCTGGCCGGCCTGCACCGCCGGGCCCTCCCGGCTCCCGGCCGCTTCGACCTCCTGGGCTTCCTCGCCGGCCCGGCCCCCGCCCGGTAGGCCGTCCGGCCGAGGGGCGGCCGCTCGCCACCGGCCGTGCGGCGGGGCGGCCCGGAAGGATGCCTTCCGGGCCGCCGCGCCGCACGCTACTGTTCGGTAACCATCGTGCCCGAGGCGGGTGCGGCACCGAACCGAAGGAGCGCCCCGTGTCCGAGACGCCGCTGTCGCCGGCCCGGTCGGTCCGGTCCGCCCGCCTGTTGAGCGGCCTGCTCATCGGCGCCGGGGTCGCGCACTTCGTGGCCCCGCGCCCGTTCGACGCCATCGTCCCGCGCCGGCTGCCCGGCCGTCCGCGGGCCTGGACGTACGGCAGCGGCGTGGTCGAGCTCGCCGTCGGCGCCGCCGTGGCCGCGCCGCGCACCCGGGCGCTGGGGGCGCTGGCGGCGGCCGGCCTGTTCACCGCGGTCTTCCCGGCGAACGTGAAGATGGCCCACGACTGGCGCCACCGGCCCTCACCGTGGCGCCAGGTCGCGGCCGCCCGGCTTCCGGTGCAGCTGCCCCTGGTGCTCTGGGCCCTCAAGGTCCGCCGCGACGCCCGCTGACCGGGCCCCGCACTCCGCCTCTCCGTACCCCACCCTCGTGCCCGCTCACGGGCCGGCCCGTGAGCGGGTGTGCGGTCAGCCGGCCGCCGCCGCCAGGACGGCGTCGAGGCGGGCCGCCCGGACGGCGAGGTCGTCGACGGCGATCGGGTCGGCGAGGTCCGGCGCGATCCCGGCGACGGCCCGGCGGCACCGGTCGGTGAGGTGGACGGTGCCGTCGGCGTCGATGCGGTGGACGCCGTCGCCGGCGGCCAGGCGCTCGTTGAAGGCGATCGCGTCCGGCTCGGAGAGGCCCGGCGGGAGGTCCAGGGCCACCGAGCCGCCGGAGATCCGGACGGGGTAGCCGCCCGGCAGGCCGGCCGGTGCGGCGGTCGAGTGGCGCAGCGGGGCGGCCCCGGGCAGCAGCGCCTCCAGGACGGGTCCGAGGGCCGCGGCGGTGACGGCGTTGTAGCGCGGTCCGGGGGCCAGGGGCGGGGCCTGGTAGGCGAGCGGGTCGGCCCGTTCCCCGTCCTCGCCGAGGTGGACGCGGACGCGGAGGTCCGGGTCGGCGGGCTCCCGGGCCTGCATCACGTCGAACACCTGGGAGTGGTGGCCGAGGACGCGGATCAGCGGCAGCGGTCGGTCGGGGAGTGCGGCGCGCAGTGCGGCGCGGACCCGCAGGTGCATCATGCCCGCGTTCCCGAGGCCGAGGGTGGGGGCGAGGCCGAGCCGGGCCAGCACCGGGCCGGTGACGTCGGGGAACGACAGGTTGGCCACCGGGCCGGTGTGGCCGGCGGCCCGGATGCCCCGCATGACCGAGAGGACGAGCGGGAGTTGGTAGGGCAGGCGCAGCGCCAGCCCGGCCGCGGCGATCGCCCGGGCGGCCGGGTCGGTACGGCCGGCCGTCGCCCAGGGCCGCGCAGCGAGGCGCAGTTGACGATCAGGTCGGGGCAGGCGGCGGCGACCAGTGCGGCGACGTCGTCCGGCCGGGAGGCGTCGAGGCGGACGGCCTCGACCCGGCAGTCGCGGGCGCTGGCCACGGTGGCTGCCACGGCGTCGCCGCCCGCCGACCGGCCCGCCACCAGCAGGCGCCGTCCCGGTCCGCCGGCGGCCAGCCCGTCGGCGACCCGTTCCCCCATGTCACCCGCACCGATGATCAGAATCGTGGTCATCGGCCGATCGTACCGAGGGGGCGGCCCCCGGAGGGTGCCGTCCGGAGGACGCCAACCCCGGCCCGGGGAAGCGGAGACGGGGGCGGCCGTCGACGGGCCGGCCCGCCCGTCCGCTCCGCTCCCGACCGGCGGGAGCAGGGACGACCGCACGCCGTCCACCGCCGTCCTGCACGCCCCTGTCCCGACCCGGCACCGCGATGCGAGAGAATGGACGCATGAACGACGACCTCACCCCACCCGCCTCGGCGATCGAACGCCGGCAGCGCCTCCTGGAGATCATGCGGAAGGACGGCGGCACCTGGGACTGGAACCGGGCCCGCGAGACCTACGTCGTCCGCCCGGACCCGCGCACCGTGCGCCGTGACCTCCAGCTGCTCTCCAAGGCCAGGCAGATCTTCCGCGCCGAGGACGGTGGGTACCAGGCTGTCGGCTAGCAGACCGATGAACGTGCACGAGTCCGGCCCCGCCGCGTTTGCGGTGGGGCCGGACTCGTGTGGTGGCAGCGGGGGCCGGGCTGCCGCCCGACGGCGGGGGCCCGGACCGGACCGAGGTCTCCCTCGGTCCTCCAGGGATCAGTCGGACAAGCCCTACGCGCCGAGCAGGCCGATCACGCGGCCCTCCCGGTCCACGACCGGCCACGCGTCCAGGCCGCGCGAGCGCATGGCCGCGGCCGCCGTGGCGGCGGGCATGTCGGCCGTGGCGAACGGGGCCCGGTCGAGGACGATGTCGCGCACTGCGGTGCGCTCGGTGTACCAGGACCGGGCCTGGAACGGTGCGAGGTGCAGCCGGGTCAGCAACCCGGCGCAGCGGCCGTCGTCGTCCCGTACCAGCAGGTGGTCCGCACCGGAGGTCCGCAGGATGTCCATCGCGGTGTCGACCATGACGTCGTCGCTGATCTGCAGATCCGGGCGCTTCATGAGGTCGCCGACCGTGGGGGTGGCCACGGGAAGTTCGACGCTGGTGGTCATGGGCGGGCTCCTTGTCGTCTCTTCCGCCGGTGTCGGCGGCGATCAGGGCACTGACGGTGGGTGTCGACGCTGTGCGGGCTCCGGTGTTCGTCGCTGCGCGGCTATGCGGCGAGCGCGATGCGACGCGGCGCCCGCCGGCGGCCGCCCGAGGCGGCCTGCGGGGTGCGGCCCTCGGACTGCGCCGGGCGGCTGCGGCGGCCCCGGCCCGGGGCGCCGCCGCGGCGGGGGCGCTCGACGACCGGGTCCGGGATCACGACGGGCACGCCGGTGGGCACCCGCGCGCCGGTGATCCGGGTGAGCTCGTCGTCGCCGGCGCTGACCCGGGTGGTGACCGGGGTGATGCCGGCGGTGGCCATCAGGCGGGCCATCGAGCGGCGCTGGTTCGGCAGGACGAGGGTGACGACGGTGCCGGACTCGCCGGCCCGGGCGGTGCGCCCGCCGCGGTGCAGGTAGTCCTTGTGGTCGCTCGGCGGGTCCAGGTTGACGACGAGGTCGAGCCCGTCGATGTGGATGCCCCGGGCGGCGACGTTGGTGGCGACCAGTGCGGTGACGTGGCCGGTGCGGAACTGCTCCAGGGTGCGGGTGCGCTGCGGCTGGGACTTGCCGCCGTGCAGCGCGGCGGCCTTCACGCCGTTGGCGAGCAGGTCCTCCACCAGGCGGTCCGCGCCGTGCTTGGTGTCGGTGAACATGATCACCCCGCCGTCGCGGGACGCGATGTGGGCGATGGTGGCGTTCTTGTCGTGGTTCTGCACCTGCAGCACGTGGTGCTCCATGGTGCTGACCGCCGCGGCCGACGGGTCCACCGAGTGGGTGACCGGGTCGTTGAGGAAGCGGCGCACCAGGCGGTCCACGTTGCGGTCCAGGGTGGCCGAGAACAGCATCGTCTGGCAGCCCTCCGCGACCTGTTCGAGCAGCTCGGTGACCTGCGGAAGGAAGCCGAGGTCGGCCATCTGGTCGGCCTCGTCCAGGACGGCGATGCCGACCTCGTCCAGCCGGTAGTCGCCGCGCTGGATCAGGTCCTTGAGCCGGCCGGGGGTGGCCACCACGACGTCCGCGCCGCGGTTCAGCAGGTGGGCCTGACGGCCGATCGAGACCCCGCCGACCACCGTCGCGATCCGCAGGCGCACCGAGTGCGCGTACGGGGTGAGCGCCTCGGTGACCTGCTGCGCGAGCTCACGGGTGGGGACGAGCACCAGCGCCAGCGGGCGGTGCGGCTCGGCGCGCCGGCCGGCCGTCCGGGCCAGCACGGCGAGGCCGAAGGCGATGGTCTTGCCCGAACCCGTCCGGCCGCGCCCGAGGACGTCGCGCCCGGCGAGCGAGTTGGGCAGCGTGGCGGCCTGGATCGGGAACGGCGCGGTGACGCCCTGGCGGGTCAGCGTGGAGAGCAGCGCCTTGGGCATGTCCAGCTCGTCGAACGACTCGACGGCCGGCAGGGACGGGGTGGTGCTGACCGGCATGGCGAACTCGCCGGACGGTGCGGAGCCCTGACGGCCGTTCCGGCTGCCGGAGGGGCGCCGGCCGCCGGTCGACCGGGAGCCGGCGGGGCCGCCGCCGGAGCGGGAACCGGCTCCGGAGCGGGAGTTCTGGTAGGGGGAGCGGCTGGAACGGTTCATGCGGAAACCTTCCTCAAGGGCGGCACGCTTCGAGGAAGGCTCAGCGGCGCGGGGCGCCGGCGGAGACCGCAAGGGAAACGGGCCGAGAATGTGACGGGCGGGGCGTGGACGGTAGAACCGTGCGGCACGTCACCTACGGTCGGCCGCTCACCGGAAATCGGCGGGAGCGGAGAACTCGAACCGTGAGCTGTCACGGCAGGGCGCCGGCCCGGACGCGGCGCTGGGCGTCTCGCGTGGGACCGGCCGCCGGTGGCGGAGCCGGGGGCCTGAGTGGCCCGGATCGTTCTTGGAGCAAAGGCCGAAGGGCCCGCACCGTGCATGTACGCGGTGCGGGCCCCTCGCTGCTGGGCGGGTGCCGTGGCAGGTGAAACTACAGCGGGCGAATGTTCTCCGCCTGCGGGCCCTTCTGGCCCTGCGTGACGTCGAACTCGACCTTCTGGCCCTCGAGCAGCTCACGGAAGCCGTTGGCGTTGATGTTCGAGTAGTGGGCGAAGACGTCCGGGCCGCCACCCTCCTGCTCGATGAAGCCGAAGCCCTTTTCCGCGTTGAACCACTTCACAGTGCCATTAGCCATTAAGAATCTCCTTCAAGAGGCTGACCGGAGCCCGCACGGTGCCGGCTCCGAGTCGCCGTGATGAGCACCCACCCGGGGAAGAGCCGGGAAAGAAAAAATGCGCCTGCGATCCATCAGCAGGCGCACACAAAGTTCATGGGAACCACTACTGCAACTGGAACCACTCTAGCAGGCCCTGGCCCGCGGCGGCGGAATTCTCACTCCCGGTCTCGTGGAAACCGCTCCGGGGGAGTGCCGCCGGCCGCCGCCGGAAAACCGCGACACACGGTGTGACCAGGCCGAATGGCCGAACGGGGTGGCGGCCGTCCGGGTCGGCGGATCCGGCGGAAGTCCGCTGCGGGGAGGCTCGCGGCGGGCGCCGTGCGCCCGTCCGGCCCGGCGCCCGCCGTCGTGAGCGGCCCGGGCGGCAGCGGCGGATCCGCCCGTGGGCGCGATTTCGGATGCCGGCCAACCGAATTCGAGCCCGCCCCTGGGGCCCACGGCCACGGTTTCCGGCGCATACTGGACGGAATGACGAAACCAGCAGCAGTCCGCCGGCCCCTGCCCACCAGCCCCTTCAAAGCTCGTCCAGAGGCGCCGGTCAAGCGCTTCGAAGTAGGCGACCGTGTCACCCACGACAGCTACGGCCTCGGCCGGGCGATCGAGGTCGAGGGCGATGGGGACATCGCTGTCCTCGTCGACTTCGGGTCGCGGCAAGTACGCGTCGTCTACCCCTACACCGCGATGTTCAAACTCTGACCCCGGGGGCCCCGGTCCAGGCCCGGGCCCCCGTCCAACTCCTCCGCTCCGCCCGTCCCCCGCCCGCCACCACCCGCGGCCGCCGGCCGCCGGGCCCGACCGGCCTGCCGCCGGGGGTCCGCCGATGCTCACCCGTTCGTGGTGGGCGGAGACCGGCGAGCCTGCCGGGCGCACTGCCCGGGCCCCGATCCGCCGACGGTCCGCGTGCCGAGCCCGCCGCCGGTGATCACCACGCCCGCGGCGCAGTCCGTGGTTCCTGCTGCACCCCTGTGCTACCCCTGCTGGCGACACGGCCCCGGGCGGATGTACCTGGCGGCGCCACGTACCCCCCGTTCGACCTCACCCCTCCCGCACGTCCCACCGGTTCCCGGTGCCCGTTCCCGGCGCCCGGAGGCGCCGGTGCGGGCCTCGGCGGACGCGTGCTTCAGCGCAGGGCCGCGGCCGGTGCGTGGTCGTCCGAGTCCGTTCCGGTCACGTCCGCGAGACGCGTGGCCGGGAGGTCGCGGCTGCGGCCGACGGGGGAGAAGAGCAGGACCAGTGCGGCGAGCGGCACGCCGGCCGTGGTGATCCACATCGCGGGTCGCAGGCCGAGGGTCGTGCCGAGGATGCCGGCGAGCACCGCACCGACCGGGATGGTGCCGTAGTTGAGGACGGCGGCGCTGGCCGTGAGCCGGCCGAGCAGTCCGGGCGGGCAGTAGCTCTGCTGGAAGCCCGACTTGAGCACGTTGCCCGCCACCACGGCGGCGGAGACGCTGAACCCGCCCGCGACGTAGAGCAGCAGGCCCGCCCCGTCGGTG
The DNA here is from genome assembly GCF_045208415.1 of Kitasatospora sp. NBC_01560. Taxonomy (NCBI): domain Bacteria; kingdom Bacillati; phylum Actinomycetota; class Actinomycetes; order Kitasatosporales; family Streptomycetaceae; genus Kitasatospora; species Kitasatospora sp. NBC_01560. The sequence goes on from NZ_CP109364.1 coordinate 8,534,591, forward strand.
GTGAGGGGGATGAGCAGGGCGAGCGTGGACAGGCCCAGTTCGAAGAGGAGCAGCGCCCGGGCGGTTCCGATCCGGGCGCCGATCCGGCGCGCGGCGAACGCCCCGGCGATGCCGCCGCTCGCGGCGGTCGCGATCAGGCCGCCGACCGTGCCGGAGCCGAGTCCGACCTCGCGGACCAGGAAGGCGACCTGGACCGACTGGTACCCCATCAGGGCCAGGTTGGACGTCGCGCCGAACAGGGTGAGCGACCGCAGCCAGCCGTCCCCGGCGACCAGGCGCAGACCCTCGGCGACCTCGCGCCGCAGCGCCCGCTCCCGGCGCGGGGCGGGTGTCTCGCGGTGGCGGATCCGGCCCAGGCAGACGAGTGAGACCAGGAAGGTGGCGGCGTTGGCGAACATGCCGTTCACCGCGCCGGCGAACTGGGCGACCAGGCCACCGGAGCCGAGCCCGGCGATCTGGGCGGCGGAGGCGCTGCCGTGCAGTTTGGCGTTGCCCTCGGGCTGGTCGGCGGGGCTGAGCAGGCCGGGCAGGTACGCGGTGTAGGCGGTCTGGAAGAAGACGGCGGCGGTGCCCGTCAGCAGGGCGACCGTCAGCAGCAGGCCGGTGCTGAGCATCCCGAGCCGGTGGGCGACCGGGACGGCGGCGAACAGCAGCAGCGAGATCGCGGCGGCGGCCATCATGATCGGGCGGCGCGGTAAGCGGTCGACCCAGACGCCGGCCGGCAGGCCGATCAGCAGCCAGGGCGTCCACGCGGCGGCGTTCAGCAGGCCGATCTCGAAGGTGGAGGCGTGCAGGTCGGAGACGGCGATCAGCGGCAGTGCCACGCCGGTGACCGACGCGCCGAACTTGCCCGCGGTCTCGCCGCACCAGAACAGCCGGAAGTCGCGGTTGCGGCGGAGCAGTCCGCCCTGCGCGGCGGCGCTCACCGGGCGTTCCGGGACCGGCGCGGGAAGGACTGGATCTGGACCACGATCGGCAGTGCGTCCGGGTCGGGCTCGGCGTCCGGGGCGGGGGTGTGGCGGGCGATGACGGCTGCGAACTCCTCGTTCAGCGACTGGAGTTGGGCGGCGGTCAGCCGCAGGTGGCTCCAGTCCGAGACGGTGCCGACGTCGCGCCACTCGTTCTCCCACTCCTCACCGAGATAGGAGGTGACCCGGTTGAAGTACTGCTGCACCAGCTCGTGCAGGTAGAGCGAGAGCGCGCCGCGGGTGTCGGCGTCGTCGCGGAAGTCGGAGGTGTCGAGCCGGTTGGCCACGGGCACCCGGCGCCACCAGCGTTCGCGCTTGGTGCCGCGGCCGGTCTCCTCCTCGATGAAGCCGTGCTCGGCCAGGTGGCGCAGGTGCCAGCTGACGGTGCCGGTGTTCTCGCCGAGCCGCTCGGCGAGCCGGGTGGCGGTGGACGGGCCGTCCAGGTTGAGGAGTTCGAAGATCTGCATCCGCAGGGGGTGGGCCAGGCCGCGCAGGCTCCGGGCGTCGAGCCGGCGCGACTGCCGGGCGGGCGGGGTCGGCTGTTCGGGGTGCTCCGTCATGGCGTCATCGTAGGATGCAGAGAGTTCTCTGCATAGAGGTATTTGCAGAGGTTCCTCTGCAACATGGGAGTGACGGCCCCTCGCCGGAGTGGCCCGCCGCCCCCGGCCGGCCGACGAAAAAAGGCCCGGGACCAGCGCACAGCGTGCGCCGATCCCGGGCCTTCGTCGTAGCGGGGACAGGATTTGAACCTGCGACCTCTGGGTTATGAGCCCAGCGAGCTACCGAGCTGCTCCACCCCGCGTCGGTGAACCCGACTCTACGCGACTGCCGGGCCAACGCGAAATCGCCTGCGGAATCGCCGGGGTGCCGTCGGGGTGCCGTCGGGGTGTCCGGTGGGGTTCAGGTGCGTTCGGGGGCGCGGCCGAGGGTGCGGATGGGGCGGGTGAGGAGGAGGGCGGTGGCGGTGAGGAAGGCGACGGCGACGCCGACGAGGAGGACCTTGTCGGTGCCGAAGGCGTGGACGGCGGGGCCGGCGAGGGCGCTGCCGATGGGGTACATGCCGACGGAGCCGGCGACCTCGTAGGCGTGGACGCGGTTGAGGACCTCGCCGGGGACCTGGGTCTGGACGCTGGTGGCCCACATGACGCCCCAGACGCCGATGCCGATGCCGACGGCGATCTGGGCGGCGGCGAGGAGCCAGACCGGCCAGTCGAGGACGATGCCGAGCGGGTAGAGCGGGTAGGCCATCATGGCGACGGCGCCGGCGGCGAGGGGGCGGCGGGGCTTGTAGCGGATCGCGAGGAGCCCGCCGGCGACGGTGCCCGCGCCGAGGGCGGCGTTGACGAGGCCGAAGGCGCTCGCACCGTGCCGGGGCACGATCACGCCGGCGGCGACGGACAGCTGCGGCCCCCAGGAGAGGATCGCGTAGAACATCCAGATCAGGATGACGCCCCAGAGCCAGCTGCGGGAGCGGAACTCGTACCAGCCGACGGCGAGGTTGCGCCACAGGCTCTCGCCGGCGGGCGGGGCGGGAATCCTGCCGAGGCGGAGGGTGAAGAGGCAGAACGCGCTGGTGCCGTAGGCGACCGCGGAGATGACCATGACCCAGCCGGTCGAACCGAAGCCGACCAGGACGCCGGCGAGGGCGGGGCCGCCGAGGCCGGTGATCGCCTCGGAGGTCCGCAGGACGCCGTTGGCCCCCTGGACGTCACGGGAGACCAGGGGGACGGTGGAGGACGCACCGGGCTGGAACATCGCGTTGGCGGTGCCGGCGACCACCAGCAGGCCGTAGAGCTGCCAGAGGTGGTCGATGCCGTTGAGGAACAGCAGGGCGAGCAGCAGGTGCGCCGTCAGGTTGGTGAGGTCGGCGATGATCATCATGCGGCGGGCGGTGAACCGGTCGGCGAGGACGCCGCCGAACAGCACCAGGCCCGCGAACGGCGCGACCAGGAACGCCATCGCGTACCCGGCGGTGTCCAGCCCGTAACCGCCCGCCAGCAGACCGGCCGACACCGCCACCGGCAGCATCGCCCAGCTCAGCAGACCGGCGCTGCGCGCGGTGAAGTAGTACCGGAAGTTGCGGGACCAGATCGCCGGCTCACCCGGGAGCGGTCCCGCGGCGGGCGGCCCCTCGGTGGACGGCTCCCCGGCGGGCCGGTCCTGGTGCTGCGGTGACGCCTCCGCAGCCGTGTGCTCTGCCAAGCGTTCTTCCATGACGGTTCAGTCCTTCGGTCGTCGATCGTGCTCTTCATCGGTCGCGTGGCTGCGTGCTGTCGGTACCGGCCGGCTCGGCGAGTTCGCCCACCGTGACCAGCTCCAGGCCGCGTTCGAGCAGGCCCTCGACGATCGACGGGAGGGCCTGGACGGTCTGCCCGCGGTCACCGGCGCCCTCGTGCATGAGGACCACCGAGCCCGGCCCGGTGGCCTCCAGCACGGTCGCGGTGATCTGCCCGGGCCCGGGCCTGGTCCAGTCCCGGGAGTCCACGTCGAACATGGTGAGGATGGTCGGGCGTCCTTCCAGGGCGGCCGGCACTTCGGGGCTGAGGGCGCCGTAGGGGGGCCGGAAGCGGGTCGGGGTCTCGCCGGTCACCCGGGCGACCGCCTCGGCCGTGCGGTCGAGCTGCTCGCGCAGCTGTCCGGCCGTCAGGTCGGGGAGGAAGGGGTGGGACCAGGAGTGGTTGCCGAGTTCGTGGCCGGCCGCGGCGATCCGGCGGACTTCGTCGGGCAGGGCCGCCACATGGTGGCCGACGCAGAAGAACGTGGCCCGCGCGTCGTAGCGGTCCAGGATCTCCAGCACCTGCCGGGTGTGGACCGGGTCGGGCCCGTCGTCGAAGGTCAGCGCGACGCGAGGGGTGTCGCGCCGACCGTGTTCGAAGTAGCGCCCGGCCGCGGTCAGCGCGGCCCGGACGGGCTCGCTGGCGCGCACGCCCTCGTGGAACTCCTCGGCGCGGCCGGTCAGGCTGCCGCCCTCGGCAGTCACCCGGGCCAGCGTGCCCGGCGCGCTGCGGGCCTGCTCGGCCAGCAGCGCGGCGGGGACGGACCCGAACCGCGGCCGGGGCGGCAGCTGCCACGGGTCGGCGCGGTAGACGTCCAGGCCCGCGGCGGTCATCGGGCCGTCGAGCAGGCCGTTGGTGCTGTCGACGACCACGGCCAGCGCCCCGCCGCCGGCCAGTTCCCGCAGCCGGACGATGAGTTCGGCGACCCGGCCGGCGTCCCAGCTGCCCGGCTCCACCACCCGCCGGCCCACCGCGTCGACGACCTCGACGCGGTAGCCGGTACCCGTCCAGGCGATGCCCGCGTAGCGGGTGGTCACGCCTCCCCCAGCGCTGTCGCCGCGGCCACGACCAGCTGCTCGACGCCGCGCAGGAACTCCTCCATGCCGTCGCGCGAGAGGACGGCCGGGTCGGCGGTCATGGCGAGTTCGAGGGCGCCGGGGGCCGTCAGCACGTCCACCGCCACCGACACGTTCACCCGGGGCAGGAACTCCGTCGGCCAGCTGAACTCCGTCCGGCCGGCCAGCTCGCCCGGCGTGGCCTGCGGCCGCTCCACGGTGTCGAACGGGCCGCTCGCCGGATCCCGGGTGTCGTTCCACCAGTACGAGTGGTCGGCCGCCTCACCGCGCCCGACCAGCCCCGCCACCTCCCGGTCGAGTGCCCACTTGTCGTAGGCGGCGTGGCGGAAGGCGTTGAACGCGGTGGAGCGCGTCCGGCGCACCGCGTCGGTGAAGTCCTTGTCGGCGTCGGTGAGGAGGAAGAGCGCCTCCTGTGCGACGGTGCTGACGGCGGCCGCGGCGGCCGGCTGGAAGCGGTTGCCCACGACCACCTGGAAGAGCACGTCACTGCTGCCGGACATCCGGGCCAGCTGGTGGGAGGCCGCGCCCAGCAGCACCGCGGCGTCGCTCACCCCCAGCGCCGCCGCCACCGGCCCGACGGCCACCGCCAGCGCGGGCGAGCGCAGCAGCGCGTTGGGGAACATCCGGCCCGGATCGGCCGCGAGCTCCGGCGCGGTGGGGAAGATCTGCCGCGGCCCGGCGGTGAGTTGATCGCACCAGTAGCGGCGGGCCGCCTCGTCCCGGCGGCGGCCGAGCGGCGAGGCCTGCACCGCCGCGGCCTCCAGCGGCTGGAGGGCCGGGCGCGCCAGGCGGAGCGACTCGGCGGACTCCCCGGACTCGATCAGCGCGAAGTCCCGGAGCATCCGGCCGAGCCCCCAGTAGTCCATCGCGGTGTGCGAGGCCGCCAGCACCAGCCGGTGGACGAGCCCCTCGCACTCCACCAGGCCGATCCTCAGGGGCCACTCCCGCGCCTGGTCGAAGGAGCGTCCGGCGAGCTCCCGGAGCAGGCCGGCACCGACCGCCGGGGCCTCGGCCGCGGCGCACGTCCGGACCTCCACCGTGAGCGCGCCGCTGCCGTCCACGACCTGCTCCAGGCCGTCCTCGCCCACCGGCAGCAGCCGGGTGTGCAGGCTGTCGTGCATCCGGAGCAGCTCCGTGAGGTCCGCGAGCACGCGGTCGGCGGGGCGGGGCGGGGAGACGGGGAGGTCGGCCGGCAGGTTGTAGCGGGGGGCGTCGTCGCCGAGCCGGGTGACGACACCCCAGATCGCCCGCTGCCCCCAGGTGGCCGGGCCCGTCCCGGCCCTCGCGGAGTCCAGTTCGATGGTGCGCTCGTTGACCGTGGTCATGGTGTTCCGACCTGCCCTTCGGTTGCCTCGTCCGATGTCTGTCGAAGCCGGGCCGGGGCGGCGAAGCGTCCGCCCCGGCCGAGCGGGTGCGGCCGGGCCGGCCTCCTCCGGCCGGGCGGCTGCGAGGGTGCGCGCCCGCGCGGCGGTCTGCGCGGACGCGGTGCTCGGGGCCGGGTCCGTCCGCCACGACCGGCCGTGACGGACGGGCCCGGCCCCGACCGGGGAGTCACCCCTCGCCGGCGGCGAAGAGTGCCACGTGGCTGCGGCCGGATCGCGGGTCGGTGTCGCACAGCACGATCCGCCGGTAGGCCTGCTGCCACTCCTGCCAGTGCTCGGCCAGCTCCAGCCAGAGGCTGGTGCAGTAGCTGCCCGGGGCCACCCGGTGCACCGCGGTGCTCCCGGCGACGGCCTCGGTGACGTCCTCGGTGACCCAGGGACCGAGGACCAGCAGGGTGCCGTCCTCCCCGAGCCCGAGCCCGAGTCCGAGGCCGGGCCCGGGCCCGAGGTCCGGGCCGGGTGCTTCCGCGCCGAGTGCGGCGGCCGCCGACCCGGCCGAGCGCGCCCCGGCGAACCGCAGGCCGGCCCCGGTGGAGGGCCCGAGGACGAGCGCCGCGGCGGAGTCCACCAGCGGGGTCTCGTCGACGAGCGGGAAGGCCGTCGGCAGCGTGGTCTGTTCCAGCACCGCCAGCACCACCTCCGCGGCCCGCCCCGCCCTGTGGTACGCCGAGGCGATCCGCAGGGCGGTGAAGGGCGCGGCCAGGCCCTGCTGGCCGATCGCGAAGTTGGCCGCCCGGCCGCCGAGGCGATCGGTCAGGTACGGTGCGACGGCGGTGAACGGCACCACGTCCGGGAGGGCGTGGGTGACGATCAGCAGCTCCGGCCGGCTCCGGCCGACGCCCTCGTCGGCGGTGAGCAGGTCCGCGAGGTCGCGATGCCGGACGTGTGCGCCGCGGCCGAGCAACTCCTCGTCCGGCTTGGCGCCGTAGGGCGCGAGCAGGTCGCGGTAGTAGTCGAGCGCGGCCGCGGCGTCACCCGGTGCGCGGCCCTGCGGTGAGCGCACCGCGGCGGCGGCCCGGACGGCGAGTCCGCTCATGACGTCCCCTCCTCTTGGCGGAGCGCTTCCTCGACGTAGTCGGCGAAGGACCGCATGGTCCGCAGGTGGTCGATGTCGAGCGCCTCCGGGTCGACCGCGATCCCGGTCGCCTCCTCGACGGTCATCAGCAGCCCCAGCACGGCGAGGGAGTCGAGCTGCAGCTCGTCGAAGAGCGCGGTCTCCTCGGTGAGCCCGGAGACCGGCCGCTGCAGGACTTCGCCGAGTGCCTTCTCGATGACGGCCAGCACATCCTGACGGTCCATCAGCTCCCACCTGCCGCACGGTGCGTGATCACCATCGCGCCGAAGGTGGCGCCCAGGCCGACGGAGACCAGCAGGTAGTGCGCACCGTCCACCAGGCGGCCGGCGTCGCGCAGGGTGGTGTAGTTGACGAAGACGTCCGAGGCGAAGGTGTGGCTGACCCGCGGGACGTTGTCCAGGAACACCTTCTCCGGCGCCACCCCCAGCTCCTTGATGGTCTGCCGCCAGGCCAGCTTGTTGACGTTGTGCGGGATCACCAGGTCGACCTCGTCGAGCGTCGACCCGGCCTCCGTCAGGGCCTGGTGGATCACCTCGGCGATCCGGCTGCCGTACTGCTGCCCGAACTCGGTGTTCTGCTCGGGGGTCAGCTCCAGCCACTGCGCGTACTCGCCCAGCGTCCGGGTGGCGAAGGAGCGGACGATGTCGCCGTCGCCGTCCAGGGTGATCAGGCAGGAGGCCGCGGCGTCCGCCATGATCGCGGTGTTGGGGACGTGCTGGACGATCGGCGAGTACGCCTGCTCGCCGGTGACCATCAGGGCGTACGCGCCCTCGGCGCCCTCCGCGCGGAGGAGTTCGCCGAGCACGTCGATGGCGCCCAGGCTGCTGACGCAGGCCTGGTGGCTGAGGCCGAAGGCCTCGGTGCCGGTGAGGCCGAGGTCGTCGCCGACCACCCGGGCGATGTCCACGTCGGCCGGGGCCACCGCCTGGGTGGTGTGGGCGTAGGCCAGGTAGTCCACCCGGCCGCCCTCGGGGAGGGCGGCCAGGGCGCCGCGCGCGGCGGGCCGGAGCAGGTCGAGCAGCGGGAGCGCGGGGTCGAAGCGCAGCGTGTCCAGGCCGTAGAACTTGCGGAACACGCCGAGTTCGGCCCGGCTCAGGCCCAGCCGCTCGCCCAGCTCCTCGATCCGGACGCTGCGCTCGGGCAGGTACGACTCGATCCGCTCCAGCGTGATCCGGCGGTCCGTGGTCGGACGGCCCATCAGAGCGTCGCTGTCTCGGCGCGGATCAGCCAGAGCCGGTTGGCGCCGCGGCGGTTCCGCGGCTGGACCTGGTACGGCCAGCGGCCCTCGCCGGCGCCGGGCTGGCCGGGCTCGCGCAGGTCGGTGGTCCTCCAGCCGTTGGCGGTCAGGAACTCCTCGGGCTCGTCGGTGCCGAAGATCCACGGCGTGCCGTCGGCGGCGAGGGTGTCCAGGAAGGGCTTCGAGAACGGGCTGCGGAGCAGGGCGCGCCCGAGGATGTCGAAGGCCAGGTGGCTGCCGGGGGCCGAGGCGGAGCCGAGCAGGCGCAGCAGCGCGGCGGCCTGTTCCTCGGTGAGGAAGAAGGTCAGCGCCTCGGCGACCCACAGGGTCGGGCGCTCGCGGTCGAAGCCGGCGGCCTCCAGGGCGGGCAGCCAGTCCTGGGTGAGGTCGGCGGAGACCTCGCGCCGGTCGGTGCGCGGCTCGGCGCCGAGGGCGTCGAGGCGGCGGCGCTTCTCGGCGATCAGCAGGGCGTGGTCGACCTCGTAGACCTCGGTGCCCTCCGGCCAGTCGAGCCGGTACGCGCGGGTGTCCATGCCCGCGGCGATCAGCACCACCTGCTGGATCCCGCTCTCGGCCAGGACGTCCCGGATGGCGTCGTCCAGGTACTTGGTCCGGATGGAGATGAACGGCAGCAGGCCCCCGCCGGCGTAGCGCTCGATCAGCTCGAAGCCCCGGGGGGCGGCCAGGTCGCGGGCCAGCGGGTCGACGAACAGCGCGTCCTCGCGCTCGGACTCCTGCGAGCGGGCCGCGGCCATCCACTGTGCGGTGTACGAGACAGCATCCATGGTGAAGATCCCTCCTCGGGATCAGGCGAAGAACGCCTTCTCGATGGTGGTGAGGGTCTGGAAGTCCTCGATGTCGATGTTGTCGAAGTCGATCTCGATGCCCGCGGCGTCCTCGATCGTGTAGACGAGTTCGACGAAGGAGAGCGAGTCGACGAGCCGGCTCTCGATGAGGTCGACGTCGGCGGCGAGCTCGGTGCGCTCGGGGTGACGGCCGAGGATCCAGTCCCGGACCTTGTCGATACCTGCGGAACTCATGGCATTCCCTTCAGAGTCGATGATCCAGCGAGAGGTGGTGATCGTGGGTGGCGGTGGCGGTGGCGGTGGCGGTGGCGGTGGCGGTGGCGGTGGCGGTGGCGGCCGCGACGGCGATCGCGAAGCCGCCGTCGTGGCTGATGCTGACGTCGATCGGGCCGAGCCCGGCGTGGCCGGCCAACTCGGCCGCCCCGCCGGAGAGCCGGACCGCCGGTCGGCCGCCGGGGCCGCGCAGGACTTCGATGGCCTGCCAGGGGACGGGCCTCCCGACGGCGCCGAGGAGCTTGAAGACGGCCTCCTTGGCGGCCAGTCGGCCGGCGATCCCGGCCTGGTCGGGGGCGCCGTCCGGGGTCCGGGAGGCGATGATCTCCGCGGGGGAGAGGAACCGTCCGAGCACCGGCCCGATGTCGGGGTCCAGCAGGTCGCGGACCCGGGAGAGCGGCACGAGGTCGATGCCGATCCGGGGTCGGGTCACGACGGGTCGGCGGCGGCGCGGACGGCCGCCAGCGCGGCGTCGAGGTCGGCGTCGAAGTGCTCGGTCAGGACGGCGAGCCAGCGCTCCAGCCCGAAGGCCACGCAGGAGGTGTAGGCGTGCTCGCCGGACTCCAGCCGGATGCCGCACCGCTCGCCGAAGAAGTTGCGGTGGGTGTTGACCGAGGCGATCGCGAGGTCGCCGTACTGGAACTCGTACTTGACCGGGCTGAGCTTCTGGAGCAGGGCGCGCCCGTTGTCGTTGCGGAAGAACGGGTCGCCGGCCGGCACCTTGGCCAGCTCGATCCCGAGCGCGGCGGCGAAGGCCTGGATCCGTTCGGTGGAGCGGGCCAGCACCTGCTGGGTGTGCTGGTGGCTGCCGAGGGCGACGATCTCGCGCATTTGGAAGCTGGCGAGCCGGCGCAGTCCGCCGTAGTGGTCCTCGTTGCGGAAGCAGCGGTTGACGAGGGTCACCAGGGTGTCGTCGGCGACCTCGGCCCCCTCGTGGAACAGGTAGGCGCCGTAGCAGGTGGCGTGCGGCAGTCCGTACCGGGCCTCGGTCACCGCGCCGGGGCCGAACCGTCCTTCGACCGGCTTGAACTGATCGTCCGTCAGGTCGAGCGAACCGGCCACCCAGGCGAGCTGGGGGAAGTTGGTGTAGACGTCGAACTTCTCCAGGTCGGTCACCGGGAAGAGCGGCGGGGCGCTGATCTCCTCGGCGCCGGCCGCGACCCCCCAGCCGGCGAAGACCAGGTCGAGCTCCTTGACCAGCCGGGTGGCCTGCGGTCCGAGGATGGCCAGCGCGGGTGCACCGTCGCTCCCGGTCAGGCGGTTCATCGGACGAGTCCCGTCTTTTCGAGGTACTTGATGGTCTTGCGGAAGGTGCGCTGCTCGGCCGCGGCCCGGGCCGGCGACTCCAGCAGGGAGCGGCGCAGCTCGTGCGGGTGCTCCAGGCCGGCGTCGCGGTAGACCTGCGGGTGGTAGAGCGAGTCGAAGCTGTGCTTCAGGTAGCGGCGCAGGTAGGTGGAGACGTCGGCGAGTTCCTGCTCGGTGGCGGTCTGCTTGAGGTCCTGGTGGAGCAGGTCGACCAGTTCACGGCCGAACGCGATGTGCCGGGACTCGTCCTGGTGGTGGATCCGGTTGATGCCGCGGATCGTCTCGTGCAGCCGCTCGTCCTCGGCCATCGCCGAGTTGAAGTGGTCGACCAGCTCCTCGAAGATCAGGATGCGGGCGAAGACCAGCAGGCTCTGGATCTTGGCCGCGGAGCCGGTCCCCTCCGCGTCGCCGGCCTCCCCGCCGGCCGGCTGCCGGTAGATCTTCCCGCCGTAGCGGAGGCAGAATTCGGCGAAGAACCACATGTGCTCGTTCTCCTCACCGATGAAATGGTGGAAGAACTCCGACGGTGTTTCGAAACCGGCGGTGTGGATCCGGCCGACCACCTCGATGAGCAGTTCCCGAATGCCGTGCACGTTGAGGCTGTAGAAATTGATGCTCTCGTGTTTGGAAAGCCGGTGGAGCTGCTGCGGGGTGAGCCGCTCGGCCCATTCCGTCCCGAACGTGGTGGTGAGCTCGGGGCTCATCCACCACATGTCCTCGGGGAGTCGGTCCGGCCACTCGAACAGCCGGTACGGGTTGTAGTAGTCGTCGATCGACTTGGTGGCGAGTCGGTCCAGGATTCCCCGGAACCGGTCGTTCCGGTCGATCACATCGCTGACCATCGCGATGTCTCCGTTCGCTTCGGGGGGCTCTTTGCTGATTCCAGAGTAGGGAATCGAGCAGGGGTTTATCACCGCCCGAAACCGGCTGCCGAATTCGGTCAGCGGGCTGCCCGGGACGTCACGGCCGGCCGCCGTCGCGGTGTGCGGCGAGTTCCGCGCGCAGGGCGGCGTTCTCCTCCTCCAGCTGTGCGAGGCGGTCGCGGACCGGGGCCAGTGCGTCGGCGAGTTCGGCCTCGCTGAAGCGCGGGGTGATGTGGTTGGGGCAGTTCCAGGCGAAGGCCTCGACCCGGACGGTGACGAGTTGTTCGACCGTCCCGTCGGTGCGCGGGGAGTCCAGCCGCTCGGCGAGCGCCGGGTCCTTGCCGGCCGGGACGACGGTGGCACGGCCGTACAGCTTGAGGCGGGTCCGGCGGCCGTGGTCGATGAAGAAGAGCGCCACCCGGTCGTCGCCGCGCACGTTGCCGGTGGTGATGTACTGCCGGTTGCCGCGGACGTCGAGGTAGCCGAGGGTGCGCTCGTCCAGGACGTGGACGAAGCCCCGCGGGCCGCCGCGGAACTGGATGTACGGCCAGCCGGTCTCGCCCACGCTGGCGAACAGGAAGCCGTCGAGGCTGCGGATGAAGGCGGCCTCCGAGCCGGTGAGCGGCTCGGCCTCCCCGGCGGGCTGCTTGAGCCGGCGGTCGGCCGCCGCCGCGCTGCCCATCTCCTGCTGGACCCGGCGTACCGACGCGGTGTACGCGAGCTGGTCGTAGCGGCTCATGCGGCACTCCTCAGGGCGGGGTCGACGAGGCCGGTCCGGGCGGCCAGCACCCCGGCCTGGAAGCGGCTGGTGGCGGAGAGGTCCTGCATGATCGTGGCGACGTGGCGGCGGAGGGTCCGCTCGGACATGCCCACCCGCCGCGCGATCACCTCGTCCTTGGCGCCGGAGGCCAGCAGGTCGAGCAGGGTGGCCTTGAGGTCCTCCAGCGTCCCGGCGTAGCCGGCCGCGCCGGAGTCGAAGTCGAACGCGGAGTCCCAGACCCGGGCGTGCAGTCCGGCCAGGAAGGCCGCCACGGTGCCGTCGTAGACGACGGCGATCGCGTCGCCCTCGCCGGCCGGGATGAAGGCCGTCTTCCGGTCGAAGACGAGGAAGCGGTCGCGTACTTCGTTGGTGGTGCGCACCTGCCCGCCCGCCGGCAGGAGTTCGCCGATGTGCGCGCGGGTGTCCGAGTCGCCGCGGGCGGTGTGGGGGTAGAGGATCCGTCCCTGCACGCCGCGTCGCAGTGCCTCCAGCACCAGCGGGCGGGCCAGTTGCAGATCGCGGGTCTCGCGGGCCACGCACGGCTGCAGCACCAGGACTTCGCTGGTGCAGCCCTGGGCGGCCTCCAGCAGCCGCAGCTCGATCTCCTCCGGGTCGTCGGTGATCACCACCGGCTCGGCGCGCGTCCTGGCCTGCTTCTCGAACGCCGCCACGAAGGAGCTCAACTGTCCTTTGAATCCGGCGAGTCGGCGGCGGCTGTCGAGGATCTCGCGCTCCAGGGGTACGAGCAGCTCCACCTGTGCGGCCTCGGGGCTGACCGCGACCAGCCGGCCCGTCCCGCCCTCCGCCGGCTTGACCAGGCGCAGTCCGAGCAGCACGCCGACCGCGTGCTCGGCGCGCTGCTGCGGGACGCCCAGCTCCTCGGCGATCCCGGACGGAGTGAAGTCGGCACGCCCGACGGTGCGTTCGTAGAAGGCCACCACGAACTCGTCCACCTCGGCAGTCCGCTCGGATTCCTGACGTAAGGTCTGTGCCGGGGAGTGCATCGTCACCTCGTTCTGATCGCGCGGATGGTGGTGGCAGGACCGACGGGGAGGGGCCCGGAAGGCCCCGCACGGGTGGCGGTGAAGGGCACCGTGAGTCGTGGCAACGTGTCACCTCATGAGTCGGCACAGAGAACATCCTTGCGGTGCGACCACCGTACGTAGCCGGGCTGGTAGGGCACCTACAGGCGGAACAGAGGACCGGAAGCCTCCGGGGAGCCGCCCGCGGCCGGGTGCGGCGGCGCTCACCAGCGGCTTTCCCGGCGGCCGCCCACCGGCCCCCGGGGACCGGCAGAACTCGGGCAACTGCCGGAGCAGTTGTCCTGCCGCCGGGCCGGCGGCAGGAGCGGGCGGCCGTCAGCGGAAACGGACCCGGCCCATCGACCGGGAGAGCCGCAGCGCCTCGCGCCAGTGCTCGAACGCCTCGCTCCGCGCACCGAGGGCCGACTGCGCGTAGCCGAGGGCCAGTTGGCTGCGCGCCTCGCCCGGCCGGTGCCCCGTCCCGCGGTGCAGGGCGAGCGCCTCGTGCCCGATCTCCAGCGCGGCCCGCGACTCGCCCAGCCGTACCCGGACACAGGCCAGCGCGTTGAGCGCACAGCCTTCGAGCATCCGGAACTCCGCCTCGCGGGCGAGCGCCACGGCGCACTCGGCGGTGCGCAGGGCGGCCTGCGGCTCCAGGTACATCTGGACGGTCGCCAGCCCGACGAGCGCGGAGACCTGCGGGAAGCGGTCGTTGACGACCTCGGCGAGGTGGAGCGCCTCCCGGTAGCTGTCGGCCGCCTCGGCGAGGTCGTGGGCGCGCTCCTGCGCGGTGCCCAGGGCGAAGAAGGCGGTGGCCTCCAGCCTCCGGTTGCGCAGCGCCTGCGCGCCGGCGAGCGCCGTGTGGGCCAGCAGCCGCCCGGTGGAGTGGTCGCCCAGGTCGGTGTACGCGCCCGAGAGGCAGCTCAGCGCGACCGTCTCACCGACCTTGTTGCCGCCCCTCAGGTGGACCGGCAGAGTCTCGCCGAGCACCCGGATCGCGTCCTTGGGGCGCCCCAGCGCACGGTGGGCGATCCCCAGGTGGGTCTGCGCGACGGCCTCGCCGCCGGCCGAGTCCTGGTCGCGGAAGAGCCGGGCCGCGAGCGCGAAGTGCTCGGCGGCCTCGTGCAGCCGGCCGAGCTTCCAGCAGATCAGCCCCAGGTCGGTGACGTCGTCGGCCTCGCCCGCCGCGTCGCCGTGCCGGGTGAGTTCACGCGCCCGGGAGAGGTGCTCGTAGGCCGGCCGGACGGCGCCGCTCTCCTGGTGCGCGGCGCCGATGCGGCGCAGCGCCAGCGCCTGCCCGTGGAGCCAGCCGGCCTGCCGCGCGAGCTCCAGTGCGCTGCCGAGCAGGTCCAGCGCCTGCGCGTGGTTGGCCAGGACCTGGTGGCATTCGGCGCGCCGCAACTGGGCGGCGGCCTGGGCCCGCAGGTCCCCGTCGGCGACGGCGGCGAACAGGCCCGCGGTCGCGACCTTGAGGCAGTCGCCGGTGTGCGACCCGGCCGCGAGGTGGCCGTGCAGGCTCTCCGCCAGCCGCCAGGCGGTGGCGGAGAAGCCGGCGCCGGAGGCCTGGAGGACGGCGCCGGCGAGGTTCTCCCGCTCGCTGTCCAGCCATTTCGAGGCCTGCCCGTGGTCCGAGAAGACCAGCGCGGCCGAGGGCGCCGTCCCGGTGGCGGTGTCGGACGTCGGGTCGGAGCCCGGGTCGTCCGGGTGGAGCAGCCGGGCCGCCGCGTCGGAGTGGTAGAGGTACCAGTCGTAGAGCCGCTGCCGGGCGGCCTGCGCCTCCTCCCGGCCGACCAGCTCACGGGCGTAGGAGCGCAGCTGGTCGTGCAGCCCGAACCGGCCGGCCGCCCGTTCCTGCACCAGGTGGGCGTCGGCCAGGCTCAGCAGCAGCCCGGCCGAGTCGGCCGAGGTCGAATCCGCCAGCGCCGCGGCGCCGTCCACGGTGAGGTCCGGTCCGGACATCAGGCCGAGGAGCCGGAACATCCGCCGGGCCGGGGCCGGCAGCGCGTGGTGAGCGAGATCGAGGACGGCCCGCAGCGTCGAGCGGCGGTCCCCGTCGATCCGTGGCCGGCCCGTCCGCTCGTCGCTTGCCAACTCGGCGCAGTAGCCGGCGATCCCGGCGTTGCGGGCGAGCAGGTCGGCGCCGGCGATCCGGATCGCCAGTGGCAGGCCGCCGCACACCCGCACGAGCCGTCGGGCGGCCTCCTCCTCGGCCGCGACCCGGCTCTCGCCGATGGTGCTGCTCAGCAGTTGGCGGGCCTCGTCCTGGTCGAGCACGTCCAGGCTGAGCTGGAGAGCGCCGTCGCCGGCGACCAGCCCGGCGAGCCGGCTGCGGCTGGTGATCACCACCGCGCAGCCCGGGGCGCCGGGGAGGAGCGGCCTGACCTGCTCGGCGTCGCGCGCGTTGTCCAGCACGATCAGCATCTGCTTGTCGGCGAGCAGCGTGCGGTACAGCGCCGCGGCCTCGTCCTCGGCGGTGGGCAGCCGGTCGGGCGGTGTGCCCAGGGCCCGGAGGAACTGCGCCAGGACGTCGCCCGGGCGCAGCGTCGGGAGCGCGGAGTGGCCGCGCAGGTCGACGAAGAGCCGGCCGTCCCGGAAGTGCTCGCGCCGCGCGTGCGCCCAGTGCCTGGCGAGGGCGGTCTTGCCGACCCCGGGCGCGCCGACCACCGCGACCACGGGCGAGCGGCGCGCCGGGTCGGGCGCGACGAGGGCGTCCAGCTCGCGCATCTGCCGGCGCCGCCCGACGTGCGTGCCGGTCCTGACGGGCAGCTGGGCCGGGAGCGGGCCGGTGAGCGTCGTGCGGTCGGCCGGCGCGGCGTGGTACGGGCGCTGTGCGAGGGGCAGTTGCTGGCGCAGTACCCGCAGGTGGGCGTCGCGGACCTCGGCGCTGGGGGCGATGCCGAGCTCCTCGTCGAGCCGGTCCCGCAGCCGGCTGAACACGTTGAGCGCGGCGGCCTGCTCCCCGCAGCTGGCCAGTGTGAGGATCAGCCGGGCGTGCAGGCCCTCGTGCAGCGGTTCGGCCTTGACCATGTCCCACAGCACCGGGACGGCCTCCTCGGGCCGGCGCAGCAGCAGCGCCGTGTCGGCGTGCAGCAGCACCGCCTTGACCCGCCGCTTGTTGGCCGCCACCGCGGCCGGGTGCTGGCGCAGCACCGGGTCCGCGTCCGCGAGCACCGGCCCCCGCCACCACTGGAGGGCCTGCGTCAGCGATTCGTACGCGGCCCCCGGGTCCGGCGTGCGGTGCACGCGCTTCGCCTGGGCCAGCAGCTCGTCGAAGTGGCCGAGGTCGATCTGGTTGCGGGCCGCCTCCAGCAGGTAGCCGGTGGGCGTCCGGACGACGGTCGGCGGCGGGACGGTCCGCGGGCCGCCCGGTTCGAGCAGCTGGCGGACCTGGCTGACGTAGGTGTGGATCAGGCTCTGGCGGGAGCTGGGCGGCCCGGACGGCCAGAGGGTGTCGGTGATCTCCTGCTGGGTGGAGGGCTCGGGGTGCTTGAGGGCGAGCAGCCCGAGCAGGCGGCGCAGCATCGGGCTGGTCACCGGGACGGGCGTCTGGCCGTGCTGGAGGGTGAGCGGGCCGAGGATCAGCAGGCGCGGCCGGCGGCCGGCGCCGCGGGCCGGCCCGGTGCGGGAGGCGGCCAGCAGGTCCGCCAGCTCACCGCCGGTCAGTTCCAGGGCGCCGGCCAGGCGCTGGAGGGTGCGGGACTGCGGCCGCTGGACCCTGCCGCGCTCGATGTCGCGCAGCGCCCGGGTGCTGATCCCGGCCCGTAACGCGGCCAGCTCCTGGCTCAGCCCGGCTCGTCTGCGGAGCGACTGGAGCCGCGGGCCGAACGGTCCGGGCTCGCCCGCCGGATCCCCCTGGGGAAGTCCCGTGGCCGACGTCCGCTCTGACATGGCATCCCCCTCATCCGATGACTGCGACCAGTCGACCGCGACCGGCGGCGGCATTGCGGGCCGTGCCCGGCCGGCTCCGCAGGGGCTCCGACCGACGATCAGTTTGGACTAGACCAATGCGGCAGGCAAGGGACAGTCGGCCCCGCGCCCGCCCGCGGGGCGCGGGCACTCCGCGGCCCGGTCGGAGGGACGGCGGCCCGGCGAATAGGGTGGGTGGGGCCGACGATCACCCGCACCACAGGAGAGCCGATGAGCCCGACCACCGCCCCCGACGCCCTGCTGCCGGTCGGGGTGATCGGCCTCGGCGACATCGCCCGGAAGGCGTATCTGCCGGTCCTCACGGCGCTGCCGGGCCTGGACCTGCGGCTGATGACCAGGGACGGCGCCAAGCTCGCCCGGATCGCCGCCGCGCACCGCGTCGACCCGGACCACTGCCACACCGACCTCGGCGCGCTGATCGGCAGCGGCATCCGGGCCGCCTTCGTGCACGCGGCCACCGACCAGCACGTCCCGATCGTCGAGCAGCTGCTGACCGCCGGTGTCGACGTCTACGTGGACAAGCCGCTCGACCAGACCGTGGACGGCGCCCGGCGGCTGGTGGACCTCGCCGACCGGACCGGCCGCTCCCTGATGGTCGGCTTCAACCGCCGCCACGCCCCCGGCTACGTCCAGGCCAAGGAGCGCCCGCGCGACCTCATCGTCCTCCAGAAGAACCGCGAGGGTCTCCCGGAGGCCGCCCGCAGCCTGGTCTACGACGACTTCATCCACGTCGTCGACACCCTGCGCTTCCTCGCCCCCGGCGAGATCGACCACGTCGACGTCCGCGCCCGCACCCGCGACGGCCTGGTCGAGCACGTCGTCCTCACCCTCGGCGGCGAGGGCTTCACGGCCCTGGGCATCATGAACCGGGTGTCCGGCTCCACGGAGGAGATCCTGGAGGTCTCCGGCGGCGACTCCAAGCGCGCCGTCCACAACCTCGCCGAGGTGATCGACCACCGCGGCCAGCCCACCGTCCGCCGCCGCGGCGACTGGGTCCCGGTGGCCCGCCAGCGCGGCATCGAGCAGGTCGTCCTCGGCTTCCTCGACGCCGTCCGCACCGGAAAGACCCTCGACGCCCACGACGCCCTGCGCACCCACGAGCTCTGCGAACTCATCGTCGAACGCATCGAGGCGGGCTGACCACCCCACCCGGTGCGCCGGGCCCGGCGTCAGGGGGCGATCCGTACGCCCCGCCCGCCCGGGCGCGGACCTCGGCCTGGTCGACCTTGCCCTCCTCGTAGCCGGTGCGTTCGACGAGCCAGACCCGGCCGGAGCCGGAGCCCGCGAACTGGGCGGCCCGGACGAACTGGAGCGCGTGCCCGGCCCGGACCTCCGCCTGGCCGGGCGAGCCGACCAGCACCACCCGGTACGTCCGCCCGGGCGGCAGCTCGGTGGGAGCCCGCAGGCGGTCGGGTGCCTCCTTGGGCTGCTCCTCGCGCTGGAGCGCCGGCCCGCCGAGCCGCTGCTGGAGGACGTGGGTGGCCTCGTGCACGACCAGGGCCCGGCCCCGCCCCGTGAGCGGGGCGAACTCGCCCCGGCGCAGGTGGATGTGCCCGTCGGCCGTGAAGGCCCGGCAGTCGCGACGGGCGGCGAGCCGGTCTGACCGGTCGTCGGCGTGCACCCGCACCTCGTCGAACCGCGGCCCGGCGGCCTCCGGCAGGACGGCGGCGAGCGGCGTACCGCCGGGGCCGGGCACCACGCCCGGGTAGTCCCGCCGGGCGTTCGCGGCGGGCGTTTTGCCGACCCGGTCGGGCACGCGTTGGTGCCGGGCGGCCGCCCGCGCCTCCGTCTCGTCGGCCGACGGTGCGCTCGGGTTCGCATACTCACGGTCCATGGCGGGCCTCCCTGCACCTGGGCCCTCTCGCATGGTGGCACCGGCGCGGATGCCCCGCCGGTCGCGCCGGGGCGGGCGGTGAGGGCCGATCGAATGGCGGTGATCGGCTGATCGAGGGAGTAACCGCCCGCCGCGCCGCCGCCCGCCGACGAGCCGTGCCTATGGTCGCTCGAAGAATTGGTCGGCGGCTGACCCGGAGCGGCGCTCACCGGGCTGGAGAAATGAGGTTTCCATGCCGGTGAATATCACCTATCCAGGTGTCTACATCGAAGAAATCGCGAGTCCGGTCCGGGCCATCACCGGAGTGCCGACCTCGGTCGCGGCCTTCGTCGGCTACGCCCCGCGCGGACCGGTCGACGGACCGGTCCACATCACGTCCTGGGCCGATTACGAGACCACCTTCGGTGGACTCCACCAGGACAGCCCCATGAGCTACGCCGTCTACCAGTTCTATGTCAACGGCGGTGCCGAGGCGGAGATCGTCCGGATCATCGGTTTGTCGGAGGCGCCGTTGTTCGCGATCGGCAGCGGGCCGTCCAAGCCGGACGATCACGATACCCGGCCGGTGCTGAAGCCGATCAGCCCCGGTGTCTGGGGCCAGCACCTGCGCGCGCGGGTCGATCACGACGTCGCGCCCGAGGACGTGGGCAAGCTCTACAACCTGACGGTCTGGGACTCCGAGACCGGGCTGCGGGAGAAGTACCTCAACGTCAGCGCCGACCCGGCGGACTCGCGCTGCCTGCGGAACGCACTGCAAACCTCACGGCTCGTCGTCCTGTCGGCGGACGGGAGCGGGGCCATGCCAGGGGCCAACGCCCCGGCACCGGACCCCGATCCGTTTACTCCTGCCGCCACTCCGCCGACGCCGGCCCCGGCGACCCCGCAGAACGGCGCCGAGCACGACGGCGACGACGGCGCCGGGCATCTGGGCGGCCCTGCGCAGCCGCCGCCGGTCACGTCGCCCGAGTTCACCGCCACCAAGGATGTATTGCCGGACAGCGCCGATTACCTGGGCGTTGCGGCCGAAAAGACAGGCATCTACGCGCTCCTCAAGACCGACATTTTCAACCTGCTCTGCCTGCCCGACGCGCTGAGGGACCAGCCTCTCGTCGACGGAAAGCCTGCCTCGGATGCGGAGCTGCTGACCGCGGCGCTGGTGCTCTGCGTCGACCGGCGGGCGATCCTGCTCGTCGATCCGCCGGCGGCGTGGGACAAGAAGACGATCCCCGAGGTGGCCGCAGCGGCCGCGACCCTGCCGCTCACCGGCCCGTCGGCCCGGAACGCCGCCCTCTACTACCCGAGGGTGCAGGCGCCCGACCGGCTGCGTGGGGGCAGTACGCGTTCGTTCCCGCCGTGCGGAGTGATGGCCGGCGTCCATGCCCGGACTGATGTGAGCCGCGGCGTCTGGAAGGCCGCGGCCGGTACCGACGCGTCGCTGAACGGTGTCACCGGGCTGGATGTACCGATGACGGACCTCGACAACGGCCGGCTCAACCCGCTCGGTGTCAACTGCCTGCGTCAGTTCCCGGCCGTCGGGCCGGTGGCCTGGGGTGCGCGCACCATGCGCGGGGCCGACCAGCTGACCGACGAGTGGAAGTACCTGCCCGTCCGCCGGCTCGCGCTGTTCGTGGAGGAGAGCCTCTTCCGGGGGACGCAGTGGGTGGTGTTCGAGCCCAACGACGAGCCGCTCTGGGCGTCGATCCGGCTGAACGTCGGCGCGTTCATGAACTCGCTCTTCCGGGAGGGCGCGTTCCAGGGGCGCACGCCCAGTGAGGCGTACCTCGTGAAGTGCGACCGGGAGAACAACCCGCAGAACGACATCGACCGTGGGGTCGTCAACGTCCTGGTCGGCTTCGCGCCGCTGAAGCCCGCCGAGTTCGTGATCATCCACATTCAGCAGCTCGCCGGGCAGATCCAGGTCTAGGAGGACGGTCACCGATGCCAGAAATCATTCGACGGGACCCTTTCAAGAACTTCCGGTTCCGGGTCAAGTTCGGCGGATCCACCGAGTACATCGCGGGAATCAGCAAGGTCGGCGGTCTCAAGCGGACCACCGAGGTGATCAAGCACCGGGACGGCGGCAATCCGGGGACGAGTCACAAGCTGCCCGGCCGGACGGAGTACGAGGCCATCACGCTGGAGCGCGGCTGCACGATCGACACGGCCTTCGAGGAGTGGGCCAACCGGGTGTGGAGCCTGCGCAATTCGGCAGGCGGCCTGGAGACCTCGCTCAAGGACTTCCGCCGGGATCTCGTCATCGACGTCTTCGACGAGTCGGGGCAGCAGGTGCTCTCCTACTCCGTCCACGACGCCTGGGTGTCGGAGTACCAGGCCCTGCCGGATCTCGACGCCAATGCCAACGCCGTCGCCTTCGAGCACATCAAGCTCGAACACCACGGCTGGGTCAGGGAGCGGACCAACCCGCCGCAGCTGTCGCAGTTCAGCGATACGGCCTCGGGATGACGGGCCGGTGACACCGGAGCTGACGGAGGCGGGCCTGCTGGACACCTGGGAGACGGGGCAGCGGCAGGGCGCCCGCGCGCGGGCCCTGCTGCTCGCCGCGGCGGGGGCCGGTCCGGTCGCCGACCTCACGCTGCCCGATTCCACGCCGCCCGATCTCACGCTGGCCGGCCTCCACGCGCTCCTGCTGGATCTGCGGGTGAGCGCGTTCGGAGCCACGTTCCCGTGCACCACGGACTGTCCCGGTTGCGGCGAACAGCTCGACGTCACCGTCGAAGCGGACGAGCTCCGACCGCCCGCACACCGTGCCGTCCCGGGCGCGCGCCCGGCCACCGGCAGCCTGAGTGCCGCGGGCCACGAGGTCCGCTACCGCCCGCTCACCGTGCGGGATCTGCTCGACGTCGACCCCGCTGCGCCCGACGCGCGCCGCGCCCTGCTCACCCGGTGTCTGCTGGCCGTCGAACCGGCCACGGAGACGGTGCCCGACGCCGTGCTCGACGCGGTGGCCGGGCAGCTCGCCGACCTCGACCCCGGAGCCGACACCGCCGTGGCGCTCACCTGTCCGCACTGCGGCCGTACCTGGACGGCGGCGCTCGACATCGCCGAACACCTCTGGGCCGAGGTCGAGCGCTACGCCAGACGCCTGCTGCACGACGTGGCCACGCTCGCCCGGGCGTACGGCTGGACGGAGTCGGAGGTGCTCGCGGTCAGTCCGGCGCGGCGGCGCATCTACCTGGAGACGGCGGTCCGATGAACGACTTCGTCGGCCGGTTGCTGGGGGAGGCCGGACCACGGCTGCGGCCCCTGCTGCCGACCCTGTTCGACCCGGGCGCCCCCGCCCCGTGGACGCCGGACGGCGTGGTCGACGACCTGTCACCGCGGCCGCTGCCCGCGGAACAGGGGACGGCGTCGCCGCCCGGCGCGCCCGCGGCACAGCCGTTGTCGCAGTCGCACCAGCACCAGCGTCAGCGGACGGGCGGCGGGCACGACCTGCCACAGCGATCGGCCCCGACCCCGGCACCGGTCCTGACGACGGAGGCTCCATCGTCGCCGGTCCGGGCGGTGGGCGGGGTGGACGCCGACCGCCTGCCCCACCGTGTTGAGCTGCACCGTGCTGAGCCGCACCGTGTCGAGTCGGACAGCGTCGAGCCGCATCGACCCACCGCCGACGGGGTCCGGGCCGGAGCGGGGTACGGCGGAGCAGGGCGTGCTGGAGCGGGGCGTGCCGGCAGGCCCGGGCGGGTGCCCGAGGGCACCTCGGGGAGTGCCCTGCCGGTCTCGGCACCACCCGCCGCCGACACTCCCGCGCCGCCCGTCCGCGATGCTCCTGCCCCGCCCGCCGCGGGCCCCGGCCGGTCGGCCGTCGAGGCCACGGCCGCTCGACGCGCGTCCCGGAACATGTCCCGTCCCGTGCCCGGGCCGGCGCCCCTTGCACCGCCGCCCGCCCTCCCCTTGTCCGCCGGCCCCCCGTCCGCCGGCCCCTCCCGCCCCGCCGCTCCGGCGGGCGGCCCGCCGAGGCCTGCCGAAGCACTGCCGCAGCCGAACGCCGAGCGTGGCCGACCGGGCTCGCCGGCGGCTGCCCGGCAGCCCGGCCCGGGCCCGGCCTCGTACGCCGTGCGCCCGCCGTCCGCCGAGCCCCGTACGGGCGGCGCGGCCCCCGTCGAGGGCCGGACGGCCGCTTCGGCGCCGGTGCCCGAGACGATCGTCCGGGTCACCATCGACCGGCTGGAGGTCCGGGCGGCCCCGCCGGCCGCGGCACCCGTCGCCACGCGCCGCACCGTGCGGCAGCCTGCACTCAGCCTCGACGACTACCTCCGGAGGCGGACGTGAGCGACGCCTTCGCGGTCGCCGCCGTGACGGACACGCTGCGCGCGATCCTGCAGCGCGCGGTGGGCTCCCTGGTGCCGGGCGCCACCGTCACCGCACGCCCGCCGGACGAGGTCGCGGCCGAGCGCCCCGACGCCGCGCTCAACGTCTTCCTCTATCGCACGACCATCGACGGCACGATGCGCAACCTCGACCCGGAGGGCACCCGGCCGGGGGAGACCCGCCCGCCGGCGCTGCCGCTGGTGCTGCACTACCTGCTCACCCCGTACACGAGCGGCGAGGCCCAGGACTCGGCGGCGCACCGCATCCTCGGTGCGGCGATGGCGACCCTGAACGACCACCCCGAGCTGCGGCCCGCCGACCTCCGCTCCGCCGCCCCGTTCAGCGACCTCCACCTGCAGACCGAGCGCGTCCGGCTCACCCCGGTCGGGCTGGGGACGGAGGACATCTCCAAGCTGTGGACGGCCTTCCAGAGCCAGTACCGCACGTCGGCCGCCTACGAGGCCCGGATCGTGCTGCTCGACAGCGCCGATCCCGGCCGCGCGCCGCTGCCGGTGGTGCGCCGCGGCGACGAGGGCCACGGTCCGTCGGCCGCCCTGGGCACCGCCGGCCGGCAGCCCGTGCTGGGCTCGGTCACCCCGGCCGTGGCGCTGCCGGGCAAGCCGATCGTGCTCAGCGGCAGCGGGCTCGACGACGGGACGCCGATCCTGCGGCTCGCCAACCCACGGCTCGGCGGCCCGGTCGAGCGGCCCGCGCAGAGCGACGGCGGTGGCGGGCTGAGCGCCACCCTCCCCGGCGACATCGCCGCCGGCGCCTGGTCGGCGACGGTCCTGCTGGAGGCCGCCGACGGCACCCGGCGGGCCAGCACGGCGGTGCCGTTGGGCATCGCGCCGCGGATCACCGGTGGCCTGCCGATGGCGGCGGCCCGGGACGCCGCCGGCACCGTCGAGCTCCGGGTCTCCTGTGCGCCGAAGGTGCAGCCGGGCCAGCAGGTGCTGCTGCTGGTCGGGGACGCGCCGGTGCCCCCCGAGCCGTTCCAGGCACCGACCGGGAAGCTGGTGTTCCGGCTGGCGAAGGCCCGGCCCGGCCGGTACGCCCTGCGGCTGCGGGTCGACGGCGTCGACAGCCTGCTGTTCGACCCCGAGGCCGAGCAACCGGAGTTCGACCAGGCCGCGGCGGTGGTGGTGACGTGACGACCACCCCCGCACCGGAGCCCGACGCCCGGCCGGACGACGGCGACGGCGAGGCCCCGCCGGCCGCGCCGGGCCGGGAGGCCGAGCACCCGTCGGCCACCACGCCGTCGACGGTGTCGGCAGAGGCATGGGAGGCGGCGAACAGCCGCTACCTGACCGCCGCACTCGGCTGGCTCCGGCTGCTCCTCCGCCGTCACGCCGACACCCCGGCGGCGCCCGCCGGCCCGGGCCGGCCGGCCGCGAAGGCCGCGAAGGCCGCCGAGCAGCCCGTGACCGAAGCCCGGTTGGCGACCGCCGAGGAGGAGATGGCGCAGGCGGGCGCGGTCGACCCGCCGCCCGCCCTGATCAGCCTCGCCCGCCTGCTCGGGCTCTCCGCGTTCGAGCGGAACACGCTGCTGCTCTGCACCGCCCCGGCACTCGACCCGGGCATCGCCGAGTTGTACGCCCGGGCCCAGGGAGCCGCCCGGACGGCCGACCCGACATTCGCCCTGGCACTCTCGCTCTTCCCCGAGCCCGCCTGGGACGTGCTCTCCCCCTACCGCGGGCTGCGCTGGTGGCAGCTGGTCGAGATCGGCCGGTCGGCCGGACAGACCCTGGTGAGCAGCCCCCTGCGGGCCGACGAGCGGATCGTCGACCATCTGAAGGGGCTCGACTACCTCGACGAACGTCTGGAGCCGCGGGTGACGCCCGTGGCGCCGCCGACCGGCGGGGCCGGGCCGTCGGGGGCCCGGCACGCGGCGGTCGCCCGGATCGCCGCGCACTGGCCCGGGGGCCCCGAGCTGCCCGACCGGCGGCCGCCGGTGGTCCAACTGCTCGGCGCCGACCGGGAGAGCAAGCGTGCGGTGGCCGCGCAGTGCGCCGCCGAGGCGGGCCTGCTGCTGCACCGGCTGCCGGTGGGCCTGATCCCGGGGACGGCGGTCGAACTCGACACCGTCGCCCGGCTCTGGCAGCGCGAGGCCCGGCTGCTGCCGCTCGCCCTCTACCTCGACGCGGACGACGACGGGATCGGCGACGGGACGGGTGGCCCGGGCGAGGCCGGGCCGGGCGACGAACGCGACGAGACGCGCCGGATCGGCCGCTTCCTGGAGCGCAGCGGCGGGCCGTGCTTCCTGGCCACCCGGGAGAGCCGGCCCGGCGTGCCCGCGCCGACGGTGGCGGTGGACGTCGAGCCGCCGTCCGCCGCCGAACGGGCCCGGGCGTGGGCGCCGGCGTTCGAGCCGGCCGACGCGGACCGGCTGGCCGGCCAGTTCGCCCTGGACCTCGGCGCGATCGAGGAGATCGCCGCCGCGACGGCCGGCGACCCGGCGGCCGCCTGGCAGGGCTGCCTGGCCCGGACCAGGCCGCGCCTCGGGGCGCTGGCCCAGCGGCTGGAGCCCCGGGTCGGCTGGGACGACATCGTGCTGCCCGCCCAGGAGTTGGGGCTGATCCGGCAGATCGCCGACCAGGTGGCGCAGCGCGGGACGGTCTACCAGAACTGGGGCTTCGGCGACCGCGTCACCCGTGGGCTGGGCATCAGCGCCCTGTTCACCGGGCCCAGTGGCACGGGTAAGACCATGGCGGCCGAGGTGCTCGCCCGGCACCTGGGCGTCGACCTCTACCGCGTCGACCTCTCGGCGGCGGTCAGCAAGTACATCGGCGAGACCGAGAAGAACCTGCGGCGGCTGTTCGACGCGGCCGAGCCGGGCGGCACCATCCTGTTCTTCGACGAGGCCGACGCGCTCTTCGGCAAGCGCAGCCAGGTGCGGGACTCCCACGACCGCTACGCCAACATCGAGGTCAGCTACCTGCTCCAGCGGATGGAGGCGTACCAGGGGCTGGCGATCCTCGCGACCAACCTGCGCCGCTCGCTGGACACGGCGTTCCTGCGGCGGCTGCGGTTCGTCGTCCCGTTCGCCTTTCCCGGTGCCGGCGAGCGCCGC
Organism: Kitasatospora sp. NBC_01560; assembly: GCF_045208415.1. NCBI lineage: Bacteria > Bacillati > Actinomycetota > Actinomycetes > Kitasatosporales > Streptomycetaceae > Kitasatospora > Kitasatospora sp. NBC_01560. The sequence goes on from NZ_CP109364.1 coordinate 8,560,794, forward strand.
GCGATGTGGGCGCGGGCCTTCCCGGCGGGCGCCCCGGTCGGCCCGCTCGACCTGGAGCGGCTCGCGGCGCTGCCGCTGAGCGGCGGGATGATCCGCAACACCGCGGTCAACGCGGCCTTCGCCGCCGCGTCGGCGGGGACCCCGATCGGCATGGCAGCCGTCCTCGCGGCGGCCCGGGCCGAGCTGCACAAGGCGGAGATGCCGGCGGCCGAGAGCGACTTCGTCTGGGACGACCGGACGGAGACGGCGGTATGAGGATCGAGCTGCGGATCGGCAGGCTGGTGCTGGACGGCGTCGCTCCCGGCGCCGCGCCGGCGCTGCGGGAGGCGCTGGAGCGTGAGCTCGCCGCCCTGCTGACCGCCGATCCGCCCAGCCGGGACGGGGACCACCGCGTCCGCCACGCCGTCACCCCCGCCGTGGCCGCCGATCCAGACCCCGCCGCCTTCGGCCGGGCCGTCGCCCGCGCCGTGCACCGCAGCCTGCACCCGGCCCGGGGAGTGCGCCGATGACCCGGCGGGTGGCACCGACACGGACCACGGCCCGGGCGGACGGTCCGGTCCGGGCTCCTGCACGGGTGCCGGACCTGGGCGCGGGTGCGGGCACGGCTGCGGAGGACGCGGCTCGGGTGCGGGAGGAGCCGGGCCCCGCGGCCGAGGCTCCCGACGCCGACGGACGCGGATTCGTCGGGGTGCCGGCGCACACCGCGGGACCACCTCCGCCCGGGCCCGGCCTCCCACCGCTGGTGGCGGCCGCCGTCCGTCGGCCGGGAACGCCGCTGCCACCGGCGCTGCGCGCTGCGGCCGAGCAGCGGTTCGGCCACGACTTCGGCAGGGTCCGGCTGCACACGGACGGTCCGGCGGCGACGGCGGCCGACGGCCTCGGCGCGCAGGCGTTCACGGTCGGTCCCCACATCGCCTTCGCGCCGCGGCGGTTCTCGCCCAGTTCGCCGGAGAGCGCGCGCCTGCTGACCCACGAACTGGTGCATGTCGTCCAGCAGGAGCTGGGTGCGGCGGGCGTCCCGTCCGGTCCGGGCCCGGAGGCGGAGGCGTCGGCGCTCGCCGACGACCCGGGCGCGCCGGTCACCGTCCGCTCGGGCGTCCCGGTGGGGGTGCACTGCGCGCCCGCCGCAGAGGCGGGCCCCAAGCCCGGCTCGGGGGCCTGGCTCGCATCGCAACGCATCTCCATGGTCACGTCCGACCGGGCGACGCACTGGGCGTCGGAGGAGGAGCGTCGGCGGACGATCCGGGACTACCTCCGCTACGCGGGTACCCGTCCGGAGCTGCGTGCCCAGTACGAGGAGGCCGTCGCCGCCTACCCCGACCTCGCCGGGGACGGCGGCGCGCCCGTGCCCGCGGCCGCAGGCGCGCCGCCACCGCCCGTGCCCGTGCCCGTCGCCCCGGCAGCGGGCTCCGCACCGGGGCCCCGGGGCCGGACCGCCGCTCCGACGCCGACGGCGGCGCCGGTGGTCGCCGCGGCGGCGGGTACCGGGGCGAGGGTGCCCCCGGGCATGAGCCTGCACGAGGTGCTGGAGGCGGACACCCACGCCTTCTACTACGCGGGCGCCTACCAGCCGCAGGTCAAGCAGCAGGGCGTCGACCTGGTGCTCGGGAACGCCGCGCCCACGGTGACCCAGGGCACCGGAGCGGGTGGGCGGGCCGAGGTCACCGAGGAGGTGGTCGGCGGCACCTGGATCCAGATCAAGCGGCTCAAACAGCTGGACGACATGAGCCCCGAGGCACTCAAGGCCCGGGTGGCGGCCAACGTGACGGAGGCCGCCAAGGGGTTCGAAGGCATCGGTGCCGGTCTGACCAGCGAGTCCGACTTCCGCAAGGGGGCGGGCGGAGCCTGGACGAAGTCGGTCCTGCGCCGCCCGGACGTCCTGCTGATCCACGTCGAGGTCCCCGGCATGTTCCGGATGAGCCCCCCGGAGCAGGGGGCGCTGCAGGAGGCCGGTGAGGCGGCGCTGCGCAACTCGTTCTTCCGCCTGCGGCACCTGAACCTCCTGAAGGTCCCCGTCCGGGTCGTGGTCGTCGGGGCCGCGCCGTCCCGTGTCGGCGGTGCGCTCCGCGCGGCCGGCTCACTGGCCAAGGGGCTCGGCCCCGGCCTGCTGCGGTTGATGTCGTCGAGTGCGTTCCGCGGCCTGCTGCTGGGGCTGGAGGCCGTGGACGCCTACATGGCGTTCGAGAAGACCCTGACCGAGGCCGAGCGGGCCGCCAAGGGCGGGCCCTTCGTCCTCACCGAGGAGACGGAGCAGGCCAGGACCGTCGCGGACGGGGCGGCCCGGGGGCGTGTCGAGGCCGAGAGCTACAGCACCCGGCTGAACGGGCTCCAGGCCCAGCTCGAACAGACCCTCGGCGAGCCGGACACCGCGCGCGCGGCCATGTTCTCGCTGTTCTCGGTGTGGACCAGGCTGGACTCCGCAAGGGACGGGCTGACCGAGCGCATCACGCAGTTGGAGGCCACCCGCACCAGGGCCGCCACCCGCCGGCGGGCGGCAGAGGCGATCCTGACGACGAAGGGCCTGCCCGGTCTGCGGAGCGGGCCCATCCCGATCGAGGTCACCGCCTTCCAGGTGTGGACCGATCTCGAACACGTCATCAACCACCTGGACCGCGCGATCGCCGACGCCCGGGCCACCGTGGCGACGATCCAACGCGACGCCGCGTACGCGAAGGACTGGGTCCACCGGCTCCGGCTCTGGGTGAGCACGGTCGACGCCGGCGGCGCACCGGGTGCACCGGGTGCACCGGGTGCGGCGAACCCGGGCGGCGGCGCGCCCGCGCCACCGGACCGGGGGACGGACCGGTGACCCCGACGGTCCGGCCCGGCCGCGGGCCCGGGCCCCGCTCCGCGCGTGGCGGCCGCCGCGCCCGCATTCGTGTGATCCGTCTGCAAGGGAGGTGACCGGTGGCACCCACGTCCGAGCCGCTGCGTGGTGGGTTCGTCCTGCTCGATCCCGAGCAGGGGAGGGTCCTGCGGGTCGTGCCGTTCCAGTACAACCCCGACACGCTCACCCGGACGTTGCAGCCGCAGGGGGTCGGGGGCGGGGCGGGGGACCGGCTCGAAGCGCTGCGCCTCAAGGGGCCGCCGCACGAGACGTTCAAGTTCGACGCCGAGTTCGACGCGGCCGACCAGCTCGGCAGCGGCGGCCTGCCCAACCCGACGGTCGGCGTCGGCCTGTTCGGAGTGCTGTCGGCGCTGGAGACGGCCGTGTACCCGAGCAGTGCGCAGCTGCTCCACGAGAACGGGCTGGCGGGCAACGGGATGCTGGAGATCGCGCCGGAGGAGGCGCCGCTGACCCTGCTGGTGCTGGGTGCGCGGCGGGTGGTGCCGGTGCGGATCACGGACCTCAGCGTCACCGAGGAGGCCTACGACGGGGATCTCAACCCGGTCAGGGCCAAGGTCGCCCTGACCGTCCGGACCCTCACCGTCGACGACGTCGGCTTCACGCACAAGGCCGGGGCGCTCTACCTGCGCTACCAGCAGGACAAGGAGCGGCTCGCCGGGTTGCCGGTGAGCAATCCGGCCGCGGTCGGATTCACCGGGATCTGAGCCCGGACTCCCGGCACCCGGGACACCAGGACGGAACGAGACGGCCCCGAGAGAGGCGAGGATGTTCGAACCCACCAGCAGGTACCAGGGCCTCCCCACGGCCACCTGGACGTCGCCGGAGGGACGGATCGTCACCTACGTGCGGCGGCGCTTCCTGCCGCAGCCGGACGAACTGGCTCTCGTCGGCGAGCAGGTCGTCCGGCCCGGCGACCGGCTCGACCGGATCGCCGCGCGGCAGTACGGCGACCCCGAGCAGGCCTGGCGGATCGCCGACGCCAACCGGGCGATGTGGCCGGCGGACGTCGTGGAGGTGCCCGGGAGGCGGCTGCGGATCACCCTGCCGTTCGGCCTGCCCGGACCGTCCGGGGGAGCGGGCCCGCAGTGATCCGGAGCCTCCAGCTGATGCTGCTGATCGGGAAGATCCTGCCGATCCCCGCGCCGGCCGTGCTCGTCGACGCCCTGCAGTCGGCGCAGGTCACCAATTCCGCCAGTGGGGCGAGCGGCTTCCAGCTGACCTTCGCCGCGGGGCGGAGCGCGACGGTGATCCAGGCGTTGCTGGCCGCCGGCGGGCTCGACCCGGGGATCCGCGTGGTGCTGACGGCGGTGGTCGGCGGGTTCCCGAGCGTGCTCATGGACGGCCTGATCACTCGTCAGGAGCTGGTGCCCGGGAAGGACCCTGGCACCAGCACGCTCACCCTCACCGGCGAGGACCTCACTCTGCTGATGGACCTGAGACACCGGGAACGCTGCTACCCGGGACTGCCGCACAACCTGCGGGTGATGCTGATCTGCGCCGGTTACGCGGAGTACGGCATCATCCCGCTGGCCGTCCCCCCGGTGATCCCCGACCTGCCGAACCCCGCGGTCGAGATCCCCGTCCAGTCGAGCAGCGATCTCGCGTACCTGCGCTCCATGGCCGCCGACGTGGGATACACCTTCTTCATCGAGCCGGGGCCCGTGCCCGGGGTCAACCTCGCCTACTGGGGGCCGCACGTGCGCGCCGGGCTGCTCCAGCCGGCGCTCACCGTGGACAGCGGCACCGCCACCAACGTCGAGTCGCTCAGCTTCGCCTACGACGGCCTCTCCCGCACCCAGTACACCATCAGACTGACCGAGCCCCTCACCAAGCTCAGCATCCCGGTGCCGATCCCGGACATCAGCCTGTTGCGTCCGCCGCTCGCGCTGCGGCCCGCCGTGGCCCTGCGCGAGGAACCGCTGCCGGACCAGACCGGGCGCTCCCTGGTCGAGACCCTGCTGTTCGGCCTGGGCCGGAGCGCCGAATCGGCCGATGCCGTCACCGGCCAGGGCAGTCTCGACGTGCTGCGCTACGGCCACGTGCTCCGGGCCCGCCACCTCGTCGGCGTGCGCGGGGCCGGCCTCGCCTACGACGGCATCTACTACGTGAACAGCGTCACGCACCACATCAAACGTGGCGAGTACAAGCAGGACTTCACGCTCTCCCGGGACGGCCTCGTCCCGATCACACCGGTGGTGATCCCGTGACAGCCCAGACTGCCAAGGACAAGAAGAGGCACGGCCTGTACCAGGGCATCGTGGTGTCCAACGTGGACACCTCCAACATGGGCCGCCTGTTGGTCCGGGTGCCCGATGTCCTCGGCGACGACCCCTGTATCTGGGCGGCGCCGCTGTCGCCCGTGGCGGGCACGGCCAGCGGCATGTACGTGGTGCCGCTGCCCAACTCCGGTGTGTGGGTGCAGTTCCTGGACGGCGACCCGAACCGGGCGGTCTGGGTCGGGTTCTGGCGCGGCGGTGCCGGCGAGGTGCCCCCGGCCGCCCTGGCCACCCCGCCGGGCACCCCGCAGATCGTGCTCGCGACGCCCTCCCAGAACGCGTTGGTGATCAGCGACCTGCCCGGACCGACAGGCGGCATCACGCTGCAACTCCACGGCGCGGCCGGACCGTTCATCAACGTCAACGAGGCCTACATCGAGATCTCGTGCGGCCCGGGCCTGGCCAGCATCATGCTCACCGGCACCCAGGTGATCGTCAACCACGGCGCCCTGATGGTGCAGTGAGGAGAACGCGATGCCCGGACTGATGCTGCACTTCGGGGCCGTGATGATGTGCGCGCACCCGCCGGGCCTGGTGAACATGCCCGCGCCCTCGCAGGTGAGGGTACTGGTCGGCGCCCAGCCCGTCGCCACCGTCGCGGACCGCCTGCTCGTCGCGGGCTGCGCACTGACAGCGGCCGGCACCCCCTGCGCCACCGTCACCTGGCTGATGACCTCCACCCGGGTGTTCGTCAACGGCCTGCCCGTCCTGCTCCAACCCACTCCGCCCCCGAGCCCCGGTATCGCCGTCGCCGTCGGGAGCCCGCCACCCAACCCGCCCATGGTCCAGTTCATGCAGACCCGGGTGCTGGGGATGTGAGGACGATGGACATCGGATTCCCCTACCGCATCGACGCACGCGGCCGCACCGGCGAGGCCGCCGACCACGCCGTGCACGTCCGCGACCTGGTCGAACAGGTGCTCTTCACCTCTCCCGGCGAGCGGGTGAACCGGCCCGACTTCGGCTGCGGCCTGCTCGACCTCGTCTTCGGTGCCAACGGCCCCGAGCTGGCGGCGGCCGTCGAGATGACCGCCCAGGCCGCCCTGCAGCGCTGGCTCGGCGACCTGCTCACCGTCGAATCGCTGACCGTCAGGGCGGAGGAGTCCACCCTCCGGGTGTCGGTGAACTACCGGCTGACCGCGACCGGGCTGAGCAGCCAGGTACTCATCGACGGGGGGACGTCGGCATGACCGCACCGCTGAGCTGCGACGACGAACGGCGCCGGGCGGCCGTCCTGGCCCGTGGGCTGGCCGGCCTCGCCGGCGTCGAGGCCGCCGCCGACGGACGCAGCCTCACCGTGGCCTTCTTCGGTACCCTCCCCGACGGGCTGGACCGGCACAGCTTCCGTATCGAGGGCGGCCGGCGGGTCACCGGCATCCGGATCGTCTCGGTCTCCCGGGCCGAGCCGGAGGACGGCGAGGACCGGACCCCCCGGCTCCGGCTGGCCCTCGACCGGCGCGGCGACGGCTCGGCCTACCGGCTGCATGCCTACGGCCACGGCTTCGACACGCGGTACGCCTCCTGGGAGTTCAGCTTCCGGACGCCCCCGCCGAGCGGGCTGGACTGCGCCCCGCGGCCCGCCGACTGCCCGCCGCAGCCGCGCCCGGCACCGGCCGTCGACCACCTCGCCAAGGACTACGCGAGCTTCCGCCGGCTGCTCCTGGAGCGGCTCGCCCTGACCATGCCCGAGTGGACCGAGCGCCACGTCCCCGACCTCGGCGTCACCCTGGTCGAGCTGCTCGCCCATGTCGGCGACCAGCTCAGCTACTTGCAGGACGCGGTGGCGACCGAGGCCTACCTGGAGACCGCCCGACTGCGCACCTCCGTGCGCCGCCACGCCCGGCTGGTGGACTATCCGATGCACGACGGCTGCGCGGCCCGGGCCTTCGTCCTCGTCGAGACCGCCGAGCAGCTCACTCTGAAACCCGACGACCTCGGATTCACCGTGGCCCCGCCCGGCGGCTTCCCGCAGGGCGGTCCCGCGATCAGCGCCCAGGAGCTGGCCCGAAGCCCCCTGCCGGTCTACCACCCGGTGCAGCGGCACGACATCGTCCTGCGGCCCGAGCACAACCGGATCAGCCTGTGGACCTGGGGCGACCGCGGGTGCTGCCTGCCGGTCGGCGCGACCGGGGCCACCCTGCTCGACGAGCCGGCCGAGCCCGCCCCCGCCCGCCCGGCTGCCGGCCCGGTCGGCAGCTCGTACGGCAGCCGGCTCGGCAGCTCGTACGGTGACTCCGCCGGTGACTCCGCCGGTGACTCCGCCGGTGACTCCGACGATGCCGGTCCGTACGGCAGCTCCCGCGGTGACTCCGTCGGCCGCCCGCACGGCGACGAGCGGCGGCCGGCCCGGCCGCTGCGCCTCGCCCCCGGTGACGTCCTGGTGTTCGAGGAGCTGCTCGGCCCGGGCACCGGCACCGAGGCCGACGCCGACCCCGGGCACCGTCAGGCCGTTCGGCTCACCCGGGTGACCGAGAGCGTCGACGCCCTCTACGACAAGCGCGTCCTCGACGTCGCCTGGGCCGTCGAGGACGCCCTGACCTTCCCGCTCTGCGTCACCGCCCCCGACAGCCCCGACCGGGAGGTCTCCGTCGCCCGGGGGAACGCCGTCCTGGTCGAGCACGGCACCTGGAACAGCTGGCTGCCGGGCAGCGAGCGCGAGAGCCTCAAGGTGCCGGCGGCCGGCGGGCCGACCGGGACGCAGCCCCGACCGTTCGCCCCGGTGCTCACCAGGGCCCCGGTCACCTGGTCCGCGCCCTACCCGCGGCCGGACGACCTCGCCGCCGCGCAGGCCCGGCAACTCGCCCGGCTGCCCGAGCTGGTCCAGGACCGGCTCCGTGCCATGCGGTACCCCGGCGCCGTGCTCACCGCCTCGGACCGGAGCCTGCTCGCCACCCTCCTGCCGTCCGGGTACCGCTCCGAGGACGATCCGGCCCGGGCGGTGACCGCCCTGCTCGACCGCTTCGACGAGATCCTCGGCGCCGGACTGCGGCGCCTGCTGGTCCTGATCCGGCGGGCCCGCGCGGGGTACGTGCTCCGCACCGCCGACATCGGCTGGGAACTCGCGCACACCTGGGGCGAGGAGGCCGCGGCGTCCGTCGACCCGCAGAACCCGGCCCTGTACGGCCCGGCCCGTGACGCCGTGCGCAGCGACCCGCGCGAGGCCATGCCCTCCGTGCGGATCCGGACGGAGGGCACCGGCACCGACCGGCACCCCTGGTACGTCCGCCGCGACCTCCTGGCCAGCGGCCCCCAGGACCGGCACCTGGTGGGGGAGTCCGACGACGACGGTCTGCTCCACCTGCGGTTCGGCGACGGCCGGTGCGGAGCGGCCCCGGCGCCGGGGACCGTCCTGCTGGCCACCTACCGCACCGGCAACGGCCGCGCGGGCAACGTCGGCAGCGGGGCCGTCAACCGGATCGCCTCGCGCACCACCGAACTGGGGGCCGTCCTGCGCGTCCGGAACCCGCTGCCCGCCACCGGCGGCACCGAACCCGAGCCCGTGGCCGACGTGCGGCTGGCCGCGCCGCGCGAGCCCTTCCGAAGGCTGCTGCGCGCCATCACCGCGGAGGACTACGCGACCCTCGCCGGCGCCCGGCCCGGCGTTCAGCGTGCCGCCGCCTCCCTGCGCTGGACGGGCAGCTGGTACGAGGCCGACGTCGTCCTCGACGCGCTGGGCACCGGCGACGTGCCGCGCCCGCTGCTGGAGGAGGTCCGGCAGAACCTTCGCCGGTTCCGGCGGATCGGCCACGACGTGGTCACCGGCCCGGCCCAGCAGGTGCCGCTCGACCTCGCCCTCGACGTCACCGTCGACCCCGACCACATCGCCGGGCACGTGCAGCAGGCCCTGCTGCTGGCACTGCGACCGGGCCGGCTCCCCGGCGGCGGCCGCGGCTTCTTCGACCCCGACGCCCTCACCTTCGGCACACCGGTACGGGTGAGCCGTCTGGTCGCGCTCGCCGTCGGCGTCCCCGGCGTCCTGCACGCCGAAGTGACCCGGCTGCGCCGGCTGCACGACGGCGAGGAGGACCTCCCGGCCTCCGGGATCCTCAGGCTGCGCCCCCTGGAGATCGCCCGGCTCGACGACGACGCCACCCACCCCCGGAACGGGCGGCTCGTCCTCACCATGCGAGGAGGACGATGAGCGGCCCGACCTGCGAGTGCTGCGCCGGCATCCGCCGCAGCACGCCCGCACCGATCCGGAACCGGCCCGGTCTGCCCGAGCTCCGCTACCGGGCCGGCACCTACGGCCAGTTCCTGGACTCCATGCTGGCGCGGCTCTCCGACGGCAGCCACCCGCAGACGGCCGCGCTGACCACCCGTGAGCCCGACGACCCGTCGATCGCCCTGCTGGACGGCTGGGCCGTCATCGCGGACATCCTCACCTTCTACCAGGAGCGCATCGCCAACGAGGGCTACCTGCGCACGGCCGTCGAGGGGGAGTCCCTGGCCCGGCTGGGCGCGCTCGTCGGCCACCGCCCCCGCCCCGCACTCGCGGCGAGCACCTTCCTCGCGTACACCCTCGACGCGGGTGCCCGCTCGACCGTCCCGGCGGGCTCCCAGGTCAAGAGCAGCCCGCCGCCCGGCGGGCTCCCACAGACCTTCGAGACCTCGGAGGACCTCGCCGCCCGTGCCGAGTGGAACCGGCTGCCGGTCCGGCTGACCGGCCTGCCCGGCATCACCCCGACCACCGCGGGCGGCCTGAAGGAGCTGGAACTGTCCGGGATCCACCCCACCATCGCCGCCGGCGACCGGCTGCTCCTCACCTTCGCCGACCCGGGCAGCAACCGCCTGCGCGTGGTGGCCGGCGGCCACGCCGACCCGCAGCGCGGCCGGACCACCCTGACCCTTGCCGTGCCGACCAGGACCGAGCTCTACGCCGACGCCCTCGGCCGGGTCGCCGAGGCCGTCGCAGCCGCCCGGGGAGCGGCGGGAGCACCGGCGGCCGAGGGGGTCCGGCCGGACGTCGACCTCGACGCGATGACCGGCACCCTGGACGCCCTGCTGCGCGTGGTGCGCGGAAACGGCAGCCTGCCCGACCCGGCCGCCGTCCGGGCTTCGTTCGGGCCGCGGGTCACCGAGCTCGACCGGGGGATCGGCGTCGCCCGGGACCGGAGCAACCGCGACGCCGACCAGCGGCTCGGCAGGGTGGCCGACTCCGTCCGGGCCGCCGTGGCGGCGGCCGGCGCCGCGGTGGACGCCGAGGTCCCCGGCGAGGTCGTGCCGATCGAGACCCTGGAGGCGTTCCGGGCCGTGGAGGCCCAGGAGGCCATGGCGGCCGTGACCCGGGGCGGCCCCGTCGGGCCGGTGCCCGGCCCGCTGGAAGCGGTCACCCTGGCGCTGCCCGGAGCAGGGGGCGGCGGCCCGCCCGCAGCGGTGGAGCCGGGCTCCGTCGCGGTACCGGTCGTCATGCCCGCACCCGTGACCGGAGCTGCGGACGCCTCGCCGAGCACCCGCACCGGCACCGCGCTCGACGCGCTCGCTCCGCTGCTCGATCGCCTCGCCCGTCCGCCGGCCCGCCCGCCGGCCGGGCTGCAGGAGCTGGCGACGCCTGTGACCGAGCTCTTCCGCCGCGAATCCGACACGCTGCTCCGGCTCCTCGCCGCGGCCCGTCCGGAGCTCGCCGGGCAGCTCTACCGGGCCGTGGCCGCCGCCTCGCCGGGCGCCACCGACCAGTCCACCGGGGTGTTCCGCTTCCGCCTCAAGGCCGCGCCGCTGGGGGCGGCCGTCCCCGGCACCGTGAGCGCGAGCCACCGCCACGAGCCGGATCCCGACACCGGGCAGATGTCCGTGGAGGCCCGGTCGGGCGACGGCCGCGACCTCACCCTGGACGCGGTGTACGACACCATCCTGCCCGGGCGCTGGATCGCCGTGCGGACAGTCACCGTCGAGGACCTCGTCGCCGACCGCACGCCCAGGATCATCAAGGTCGTGGACGTCACCCAAGTGGCCGTGGCGGGAAAGAACTACGCGGCCAGGGTGACCCAGCTGCGCCTGGAGAGCCCCTGGACCGACCACCCCGCCGACCCGCTCGTCCGACGGGCCACCACCGTCTGGGCGGCGGACGAGCAGCTCCCGGTCGTCGGCCCGCCGATCGACGAGCACGTGTCCGGGCGGCGGATCGAACTCGCCGACGCCTTCGACGGCCTGGCGCCGGGCCGGTGGCTGGTCGTCACCGGGGAGCGGACCGACCTCGGGGTGCCGGGCACCGAACTCGTCATGCTCGGCGGGGTGGAGCAGACCTTCGACCCCCTGATGCCCGGCGACCAGGTCCGCACCACGATCGTCCTCACCACCGACCTCGCCTACACCTACCGCCGGGACACCGTGGCGATCCTCGGCAACGTCGTGCCCGCCACCGCCGGCGAGAGCCGCAGCGAAGTGCTCGGGAGCGGCGACGCCACCCGGGCCGGCCAACTGCTGCCGCTGCGCCAGGGGCCGCTCACCTGGCTGCCCGCCGCCACCACCGACGGCGCGGCACCCGCCCTGACCGTCCGGGTCGGCGCGGTGACCTGGGCACCGACGGACGACCTCACCGCCCTCGGCCCGGCCGACTCCGGGTACCGGCTGCGCACCGCCCCCGACGGGGGCACCGCCGTCGGGTTCGGCGACGGCCTCCGCGGCCGCCGGCTGCCGACCGGCGTGGAGAACGTCACCGCCCGGTACCGCATCGGCGGCGGCAGTGCGGGGAACCTCGCCGCGGACCTGATCAACCACGTGGTGAGCCGGCCGCTCGGTGTCAGCAGCGCCACCAACCCGCTGCCCTCGACCGGCGGCACCGACGCCGACGGCCCGGCCGACACCCGGGCCGCGATCCCGCTGCGGCTGGGCGCGCTCGACCGGCTGGTGTCGGTCCGCGACCACCAGGACTTCGCCCGGGCCTTCGCCGGGATCGGCAAGGCCCTCGCCCGCCGCGGCCTGGAGGGCGGCCGGCAGATCGTCCACGTCACGGTCGCCGCCGCCGCGGACGCCGCCCTGGACGGCGGGTCACCTGTGGTCGCCGCCCTGCAGGCCGCGCTCAACCGGTACGGGGACCCCCAGTTGCCCGTCCGGGTCGACGTGTGCGGGCGGGTCCGGCTCGTCCTCGCGGCCGGGGTGCGCCTGCTGCCCGACCACGACTGGGACGCCGTCGAACCGCTGGTCCGCGGCGCGCTGCTCGGCGCGCTGGGCTTCGCCGCCGCGGACCTCGGCCGACCGGCCTACCTGAGCACGGCCGTCGCCGCCGTCCAGGCCGTTCCGGGCGTCGACCACGTGGATGTCGACGTCTTCGCGGGCATCCCCGACGACCTCGGCCCGAAGGGTCTGGCCGCGATCGCGGCCGGCCTCACCACGGCCGCGGCCTGCGTACCCGCCGGGCCCGCCGTACCTCCGGTGCCCGCCGTGTCCACCCCGTCAGCCGTGTCCACCCCGTCCGCCGAGCCCGCCCCGCCTGCCGGGGGCGGCCCGCGCGGGCCGGGCCCGCGCGCGGCCGGGCCTCGCGCGGCCGGGCCGGGCCCGCTGCGCCCGGCCCGACTCGTCCTCCTGGATCCGGCGCTGCCCGAGACCCTCGTCCTGCGGAGAATCCCATGACCCCGGACCAGTTGTACGAGCTGCTGCCCGCCGTCCACCGCCGGCGGGACGCCGAGACCGGTGGCCGGCTCGCGGCGCTGCTCGCCGTCATCGCCGAACAGGCCGACATCGTCCACGCCGACATCGAACGGCTCTACGCCAACTGGTTCGTCGAGACCTGCGAGGACTGGGTCGTGCCCTACCTGGGCGACCTGGTCGGATACCGGCTGCTCCCCGGCGCGGCGGCGGCGACCGGGGACGAATCGCCCGAGGCCTACCGGCTGCTCTCCGTGGCCCTGCCCCGCCGGGAGGTGGCGGCCACCGTCGCCAACCGCCGCCGCAAGGGAACCCTCGCGCTGCTGGAGGACCTCGCGGCCGACGTCGCCGACTGGCCCGCCCGCGCCGTCGAGCACCGCCGGCTGCTCGCCCTCACCCAGCCGGTCCGCCGGTACACGGCCGACGACCACGACATCCGCCGCCGGTTGCGGGCCGGCAGACTCGTCGACCTGCGCTCCACCGACCTCCTCGACCGGATCGACGGGCCCTTCGACGAGCTGGCCCACACCGTGGAGGTGCCCCGCAGCGGAGCGGCCCGCCGCCCGGGCCGGTACGGCATCCCCGACGTCACCCTGTACGTCTGGCGCCTGCGCACCCATACGGTGACCCGCGCGCCGGCGTTCTGCCTCGACCGGGCCCGTTCCTGCTACACCTTCAGCGTCCTGGGCAACGACACCCAGCTCCTCACCCGGCCCGTCCCCGAACCGACCGCCGGTCACATCGCGGACGAGACCAACCTGCCGACGCCGATCCGCCGACGGGCCCTGGTCGAGCGGCTCGCCGACTACTACGGCCCCGGCAAGAGCATCTGCGTGTGGACCGGACCGGAGCCGGCCGACCCGGTGCCGCTGGCGCGGATCGTGCCCGCCGACCTGTCCGGCTGGGCCTACCGCCCGCACGGCGGGAAGGTCGCACTCGACCCGGTCCTCGGGCGGATCGCCTTTCCCTCCAGGCACGCGCCCGAGGAGGGCGTCTGGGTCAGCTACCGCTACGGCTTCCCCGCGGACCTCGGCGGCGGCGAGTACCCGCGGCCCGACACCGCGCGGACCCGCCCCGGCACCCGCCGCTACCTCGTCGGACCGCACGGGGACCACACCCGGATCACCGACGCGCTCGACCAGTGGCAGGAGGACAAGCACACCCGCCGCCCGGAGCACGACGACGGCCCGGAGCACCCGCGGGAGGGCCGCGCACCGACCGGGACGCCGGGCGGGCCGTCGGACGGGCCGTCGGACGGGCCTGCGGACAGCGCCTCGGAGCGGCCGTCGGGCGGGTCGGCGCACCCGCAGGCGCACCCGTCGCCGCACTCGCACCCGCGGTCGCGGCGACGGGCGGCCCGGCCGTCGGACGCGGCGTCCGGAGCCGGTGCCCCGGTGGTGCCGGTGCCCGCCCCCGGCCCGGTCGACGCGGTCGTCGAGATCACCTCCAGCGAGGCCTACCAGGACCTCGTCGACATCCGCCTCGACCTCGGGGAGCGGCTCACCGTCCGCGCCGCCGACGGCGCCCGGCCCGTCCTCCGGCTGCTCGACTGGTCCGGCAACCGTCCCGACGCACTGCGGATCACCGGAACCGGCCGCGGCACCGGGCCCCTGCCGGTCGTCGTCCTCGACGGCCTCACCGTCACCGGCCGCAGCGTGCAGATCCGCGGACCGATCGGCCGGGTCGTGCTGCGGCACTGCACGCTGGTGCCCGGATGGGACCTCGACGAGCGCTGCCGGCCGCAGCAGCCGGAGGAGGCCAGCCTGGAGCTGATCGACACCCCGGCCGACGTCCTGGTCGAGCACTCCGTCCTCGGCACCGTCGTGGCCGGCCGGGAGGACGCACCGGCCGAGCCCAACCGCATCCACCTCACCGACAGCGTGCTCGACGCCACCGGCCGGGACCTCGCCGCGCTGACCGGCGTGGAGGACCGCCAGGCCCCGGTGGTGTTCTCGGCCAGCCGCAGCACCGTGATCGGAACGCTCCACACCCGCGCCGTCGGACTGCTGGAGAACTGCCTGCTGGACGGCGACGTGCGGATCGGCGACGTGAGCTCCGGGTGCGTCCGGTTCAGCTGGCTGCCGCCCGGCTCCCGCACCCCCCGGCGGTTCCACTGCGAGCCCGACCACTCCGGGGACCGGGCCCGGGTGGCCCCGCGGTTCACCAGCACCCGCTACGGCACCCCCGGCTACGTCCGGCTCGCCGACGACTGCCCCGACGAGATCCGCCGCGGCGCGGAGGACGGATCCGAGATGGGCGCCCTGCACGACCTCTTCCTGCCCCTGCGGGAGGAGGGCCTGCGCGCCAGGCTCGCCGAGTACACACCGGCCGGCTGCGACAGCGGGATCCACTTCGTCACGTGAGCCTGCTGCCCGCCGGGTACCCGGTCTTCCATCATGGGTCAGGTATCCAGTCGCAGCTCAGCCAGGGAGCGAACCCACCATGCAAGGCGACTTCTCCCGCATCACCTTCGACCAGGCGGCCCGGGGCTTCTCGGCCGTCCTCTCCCAGCAGGGGCGGGTGCAACTCGACTCCGAGATCAACGAACAGACGGCGATCCTGCTCCACTACCTGCGCACCCTGGCCGCGGACGTGCTCGGGCCCGCCGCCTACCCGGCCGGCCCGGACGGGAAGGCCGACGGCGGGTTCAAGGTCGACTTCAGCGGCGGCGTCCTCAAGGTGTCGGGCGGCCGGATGTACGTCGACGGCATCCTGTGCGAGTCCGCCGGCACCACCGAGTACTGGACCCAACCCGACGGCCACCTCGACCAGCAGAGCGACCCGGCGCTGCCCGCCGGGGCGTTCCTGGTCTACCTGCGGGTCTGGGAGCGGCTGGTCACCGCCGACGAGGACCCGGCGATCCGCGAGGTCGCGCTCGGCCTGCACGGGCCGGACACGACCGTGCGGACCAAGGTGGTCTGGCAGATCTGCTGGCTCCCCCTCGTCGCCGAGCGGGGGATCCCCGACCGGGGGACGGCGGTGCGCTTCCTCAGCGGCCTGATCGCGCAGGCCTTCAAGCCGGGGCCGCTGCTCACCGCCCGGGCCCAGCAGGCCCGGGGCGACAGCGAGCCCAGTGACCTGTCGCCCGACTCCGGCTACCGCGGTCTGGAGAACCAGCTCTACCGGGTGGAGGTGCACCGCGGCGGTCCGGCCGGCACGGCGACGTTCAAGTGGTCCCGGGAGAACGGCTCGGTGACCCTGCCCGTCCGGTCCGTCGCCGGGGCCACCGTCGAACTGGACACGCTCGGCCGGGACGCCCGGCTCGGCCTGGAGGTCGGCGACCTCGTCGAGCTCGTGGACGACAGCTGCGTGTACCGGGGGCCCGACGACACGGCTGACCGGCCGAGCCCCCGGCTCCACGCCGTCGCCGAGGTCGACCGCACCGCGCGCCGGGTCGTGCTCGACGCCGATCCGTCCACCGACCCGAACCGGCGGGCGATCGGCTCCGACCCGGGCCGCCACCCCGCGCTGCGCCGCTGGGACCACCGGCGCCCGGCGCCGGCGAGCGACGGCGGCGGCACCGGGACCGGGACCGGTGGAGCCCTGCTCGTCCAGGAGGACGACTGGCTCCCGCTGGAGGACGGCGTGGAGGTGAGGTTCACGGGCAGTGACGATCCGGCCAAGCCCCGCAAGTACCGCGCGGGCGACCACTGGCTGATCCCCGCCCGCGTCGTCACGGGCGACGTGGAGTGGCCGGCCGACGCCGACGGCCGGCCGCAGGCGCGGGAGCCGCACGGCATCAGCTACCACCACGCGCCCCTGGCGGTCGTCGAGGGGGTCGGCGATCCCGTCCGCCAGGTCGTCGACCTGCGCATTCCGTTCCCGCGCCCGAACTGAGCGCCGCGGTGCCCCGGAGCGCCGCCCCGGGGCACCGCGCCCCGGCCGGGGCACACCGCCGGGGCGTCCGCGCGCGGGGATCCGACATTGCCCCTGGAATCGGCGCCGCCGAGCGGTAGTGTTGACCTTCACGGTCGCCGGATGTGGAACGGACGGACGATGTACGCACGCCAGCTGCGGGACGAGCGGGTGGTCTTCGGACGCCTGCGCCGGTCGCGTGCGGCGTGCCGACCGGAGGGTGACCCCCGTCGTGCCGTGTCCGACGGGCGGGCCCGTGACGCCCGGCTCGTGCGGCGCCGCTGGATCGACGGCGTCGGCTCCCCGACCGGCCTCTGTTGCCCGTAGCGGTCCGACACGCCCTCGCGTCTGTGCTCCCGCAGGCGGGGCGGGCCCGCGCTCCGGCCCGGCCGTCCCGTCCGCCCGTCCGTCCGTCCAGCTCTGTGCCCTTCCGCCCCTCCGTCCTGCTGTCCCGGCGGGCCCCGGTCTCCCCGGCCCCCGGCCCCGGCAGGCCCCCGGCCGACGCCGGACGGACCGCGGCCGAAGGCACCGGGAAGACCGAGAACGAGGAACGGCTTCGCATGCCCCAGCACCCCCTGCTCACCCCCGACGGTGCGCCGGCCGGCCCGTCACCGGCCGGTCCGAGGCCCGCGGTGCCCGGGCGGTCCGCGCCCCGTCCGCGCCCCGGGAGCCGTCCGCGCGGTGCCGCGGACGGCGACCGGCACCGCCACCCCCTGGACAATCCGGCCCGGGCCGCCCTGCTCGGCCCGCACGCCCACTTCGCCGAGCGGCGCGGCGACGTCCTGCGCTACCCGGCTGACGTGTCGCCGTTCGCGGCCCTCCCGGACCGGCCCGACGAGGAGACCTGGCGCGACCTGGCGGCCCTGTTCGGGCCGGGCACCGTGCTCAGTGCCACCGGCGACCCGAGCACCGTGCCGGGCCACTGGGAGATCGTCATGCACGGCCCCGGTGTGCAGCTGGTGGACGACGGCCTGCGGGCCGAGCCCGACGAGGAGGCCGTCCGGCTGGGCCCCGCCGACGTACCGGAGATGCTGGCGCTGGTGGCACACGCCCGGCCCGGCCCGTTCCTGCCCCGCACCATCGAGTTCGGCGGCTACCTGGGCATCCGGCGCGGCGGCGAGCTGGTCGCGATGGCGGGGGAGCGGCTGCGTCCGCCGGGCTGGACCGAGATCAGCGCCGTCTGCACGGCCGAGTCCCACCGCGGGCAGGGCCTGGCGACCAGGCTGGTGCGAGCGGTTGCGGCGGGGATCCGCGAGCGGGGCGACACGCCCTTCCTGCACACCTCCGCGGCCAACAGCACGGCGATCCGGCTCTACGAGTCGCTGGGGTTCCGGCTCCGCCGCAAGGTCACCTTCCTGGGCCTGCGCGTCCCCGGCGGGGAGCAGGGCGCGTGACGGCGGCGCCCGGGACGGACCCCGCCCGCCGGCCCGGCGCGGGCCCCGAGGCCGAAGCCGCGGTGCGCGAAGTCGTCACGCTGGCCTCCGAGTTGATCGCGATCGACACCACCAACCCCGGTGACCCGGGCGCCACCGGCACCGAACGGGCGGCCGCCGAGTACGTGGCCGCCAGGCTCGCCGAGGCCGGCTACGAGCCGACCTACGTCGAGACCGGGCCCGGACGCGGCAACGTGATCGCCCGGCTCCCCGGCGCGGACCCGACGCGCGGTGCGCTGCTCGTCCACGGTCACCTCGACGTGGTGCCCGCCGACCCGGCGGAGTGGACCGTCCACCCGTTCTCGGGCGAGGTCCGCGACGGGTACCTCTGGGGGCGCGGCGCCGTCGACATGAAGGGCATGGTCGGGATGACCCTGGCCGTCGCCCGGCGGTTCCGGCGCGAGGGCGTCGTCCCGCCGCGGGACCTCGTCTTCGCCTTCGTCTCCGACGAGGAGAACGGTGGCTTCCAGGGCGCGCGCCGGCTCGTCGACGAGCACCCCGGGCTGTTCGAGGGGGTCACGGAGGCGATCGGCGAGGTCGGCGGCTTCTCGGTCACCTTCGACGGCGGCGCGCGGGCCTACCTCGTCGAGACGGCGGAGAAGGGCGTGATGTGGCTGCGGCTGCGGACGACCGGCACCTCCGGGCACGGGTCGATGCTGCACACCGACACCGCCATCGGCAGACTCGCGGCGGCCGTCACCCGTCTTGAGGCGCACCGGTTCCCGCTGATCCTCACCGACCCGGTGCGCGAACTGCTGGAGGGAGTGGCCGAACTGACGGGTGTCCCGTTCGACGAGCGGGACCCGGAGGCGGCCGTCGCCCGGCTGGGGCACCTGTCACGGTTGATCGGCGCGAGCCTGCGCGACACCGCCAACGTCACCCTGTTCAACGCCGGCCACGCCGGGAACGTCGTCCCCTCGCAGGCCCGCGCCACCGTCGACGTGCGCATCCTGCCGGGCCGGGAGGAGGAGTTCGAGGCCGAACTCGCGGACCTCCTCGGGCCGGACGTCGAACGCGAGTGGGACAGCCTGCCGGCCGTCCGGACCACCTTCGACGGCGCGATCGTCGACGCGATGGCGCTGGCCATCGGGGCCGAGGACCCGGGCGCGCGCGTCCTCCCGTACATGCTGTCGGCCGCCACCGACGCCAAGTCCTTCCAGCGCCTGGGCATCCGTCACTTCGGCTTCGCGCCGCTGCGGCTGCCCGCCGAGCTGGACTTCACCGCGCTCTTCCACGGTGTGGACGAGCGCGTGCCGGTCGACGCCCTGGAGTTCGGGACGCGCGTCCTGGACCGCTTCCTGCGCTCCTGTTGACCGGGCTCGCCGGCCGGCCGGCGAGCCCGCCGCCGGTCGGCAGCGCTGCGCGCACCGGCGCACCGTTCCACCCCCTTCACCGCACCGTTCCGCCCCCTTCGAGGAGTTCGATGTGAGTCAGCACGTGAACTACGCCAGCCCCGTGGACACCGCCGCCCACGGCGAGTACCGGATCATCCGGACGCCCGGCGACGAGCGCCCGCTCTACCGCTTCAACGGGCGGATCACCGCCGACGGGAGCAGCGGTCACCTCGCCGAGCCCGGCCGCTACCACATCTACGCGGGCTGGTTCTGCCCCTGGGCGCAGCGCGTCACCATCCAGATCGCCCTCAACGGGCTGGAGGACGCCGTCTCGGTCTCCTACGTCGACGACCGGCGCGACGCCCGCGGTTGGGCCTTCCGGGAGACCCACGGCCCCGACCCGGTCAACGGCTTCACCCTGCTGCGCGACGCCTACGAGCGGACCGAGCCCGGTTTCGACGGGCACGTCTCGGTGCCGACGCTCTGGGACCGCACGACCGGACGGGTGGTCAGCAACGACTTCACCGGCATAGGCATCGACCTGGCGACGCAGTTCGGCCGCTGGAGCAACGGCGCCGACACCTACCCGGAGGACCTGCGGGCCGAGATCGACGCCCTCGACGCCCGGCTGGGCCCGGCCGTCAACCACGGCGTGGGGCCGGCGGCCGGCACCGGGGAGGCCGCGCTCGCGGCCCGCACGACACTGCTGGAGACCTTCGCCGAGCTGGACGCCCGGCTGGCCACCCGCCGCTACCTGCTCGGTGAGCGGCTGACCGAGGCGGACGTGCGGCTCTGGGTGACGCTGGTGCGCTACGACGCCCGGAGCAACCACGACCGGGCCATCAACCCCGGCCTCGCCGAGTACCCGCACCTGTGGGCCTACGCGCGCGACCTCTACCAGCAGAAGGCGTTCGGCAGCACCACGGACTTCGCCACCTTCAGCACACCCGGCGCCGAGGTGCCCGACTGGAACGCCCCGGCGGAGCGGCCGCAGACCGTCTGAGGCCCGGGCCGGCGGTGCCCCGGGGGTGCGGTGCGTCCCGGGGCACCGCGCCGCGGGGGCACCGGCCGGGCGTGGGCGGTGCGGCGGATCGGCACGGGAACGGCGGGCGTTGCCTGCTCCGCCGGGCGGGGCGTCAGCACGGGGGAGCCCCGGGAACGTACGATCGCCCAATGTCTGACATGACGGAAACCACGCCGGGCTGGCTCGCTCCCGAGGAACTGGAGACCACCCGCGCCCGGATACCGATCCTGTACGTCGAGGCGGTGCCGGTGCGCGTCGACGACACCGGTGAGGTCACCCAGATCGGACTGCTGCTGCGGATCGGCCCGGACGGGACGGTCAGCCGCACGCTGGTCTCCGGCCGGGTGCTGCACCACGAGCGGGTCCGTGACGCCCTGTTGCGGAACCTGGAGAAGGACCTCGGCCCGGTGGCGCTGCCCCGGATCCCGGCCTCCCTGCAGCCGTTCACCGTGGCCGAGTACTTCCCGACCCTGGGCATCACCGAGTTCCACGACCCCCGCCAGCACGCGGTGTCCCTGGCCTACATCATTCCGGTGGCGGGCGACTGCCGGCCGCGTCAGGACGCCCTCGACCTGGTCTGGTTCAGCCCGGCGGAGGCCGCCTCGCCGCTGGTGCAGCAGGACATGCCGGGCGGGCAGGGGGCGTTGCTCAAGCGGGCCCTCGCCCACGTCGGCTGCTGACCCGGCCCGGCGGCGCGCCCGGCCGGGGCCGCACCCGGCCGGGGGCCGCCGCCGGGTGACCGCGACCGTGCTCTCCTCTGCGCCCTCCGCCCTGCCCTTCTCGGCACCCTCCGCCGCGCCCTGAGCCACTGTCGGTCGGCCCGGCACCGCCGCGCGGAGGAGCGTGCGCCCGCCCGGGACCACCCCCTGATCAGGTGTCGGTGTGGTCACTCTTCCGCGGGCGCCTCCAACAGGCATTGACGCCGGGGAACTTGTTGATCTACGGTTCCAGCGCGCCACGAGTTCCGGTGTTCAAGCCCTGGCTGGCCGGACGGCAACCCCCTGACGCGGTGGGGTGCTCCAGGTGAAGGCTCGGTGGACGTTCCGTTCCGCAAGCGCGATTGCACCGGCCACGGGCCGGGGTCACACACACCAGGAGGTCGGCATGGCAGGGTTCTTCCGCCGCCGCCACATCGATCTGCTGCTGGTGTCCAGCGCGCTCTGTCGTCACTGACCGCCTCCGGACGGCCGTCGGCCGTCCGGGCCCAGTGACCGACCTCCCACGCGAGCGCACCCTGCCCGGCTCCCGGCCACCCGTCCGGCGGCCCCGGCGTGCTCGCGTCCATCAAGCGCGCGGAAGCAGAGAACTCCCATGTCATCCTTCAGAACTTCGGCCGTTCGCGGCATCGGTGTGATATCCGTCGGCACGGCGACGTTGGTGGCCCTGACGGCCTGCACCAGTGCGCGGAGCACGACCGGCGCCGGCGGGAGCTCGGCGAAGGCCATCACCATCGGCACCACGGACCAGGTGACCGGCCTCGACCCGGCGGGCTCCTGGGACGCGGGCTCGGGGACGATCGAGAGCGAGGTCTACGCGACGCTGCTCACCGCGAAGAACGGCTCCTCGGACGTCTCACCGGACTTGGCCTCCGCGGTCGAGCTGACCGGCCCCAACGCGTACACCGTCACCCTCAAGCCGGGGCTGAAGTTCGCCAACGGGCACGAACTGACCTCCTCCGACGTCAAGTTCAGCTTCGACCGGCAGCTCGGGATCGCGGACAAGAACGGCCCGTCCTCGCTGCTGTACAACCTTCGGTCGGTGGACGCCACCGACCCGGCGAAGGTCGTCTTCACCCTCAAGTCGGCCAACGACACGCTCTTCCCGCAGATCCTCTCCACCGCGGCCGGCTACATCGTGGACGAGCAGGTGTTCCCCGCCGACAAGATCCTCGACGACGCTGCCGTGGTCTCCGCCAAGCCGTGGTCCGGCCCGTACGCGATCGGCACCTACGACAAGAACTCGCTGGTCTCGTTCACCGCGAACGCCGCCTACCAGGGCCTGTTCGGCGCCGCGAAGACCAAGAACATCCAGCTCAAGTACTACACGGACGCCGGCAACCTCAAGCTCGACGTCCAGCAGGGCACCATCGACGCGGTCTACCGCACCCTGCCCACCACGGACCTCCAGGACCTCTCCACCAAGCCGGGCGTCGTGGTGCACACCGGCTCCGGAAACGGCATCCGGTTCATCGTCTTCAACCTGAAGACCCAGCCGTTCGGCTCCGCCACCCAACAGGCCGACCCGGCCAAGGCGCTGGCGGTCCGTCAGGCCGTGGCCGACTCCGTCGACCGGGCCCAGCTCGCCTCCCAGGTCTACAAGAACACCTTCCAGCCGCTCTACACCTCCGTCCCCGACGGCATCACCGGTGCCACCCCCGCCCTCAAGGCGCTCTACGGCGACAAGCAGGGCGGTCCGGACAAGGCCGCGGCGGCCCAGCGGCTCTCGGCGGCCGGGGTGAGCACCCCCGTCGCGCTGAACCTCCAGTACAACACCGACCACTACGGCTCCTCCTCGGCGGACGAGTACGCACTGATCAAGACCCAGCTGGAGGCCACCGGCCTGTTCAAGGTGAACCTCCAGTCCACCGCCTGGGCCCAGTACGGCAAGGAGCGCGTCGCCGACCAGTACCCGCTCTACCAGCTCGGCTGGTACGCGGACTACCTCGACGCCGACAACTACCTCGCCTCCTTCTACGCCGACAACAACTGGGTCAACAACGCCTACGACGACCCCGCCGTCCGGGCGCTGATCAAGCAGGAGGAGACCGAGACCGACCCGGCCAAGCGCACCACCCTGATCCAGCAGGCCCAGGAGGCGACCGCCGCGGCCGTGCCGCTGGTGCCGCTGCTCCAGGGCTCCACCGCGATCGTCACCCGCGAGGGGATCGCCGGCGTGCCGGACAAGCTCACCAGCGCCTACCAGTTCCGCTGGGCGGAGCTCTCGAAGAAGTGACCGTCCACGCGCAGGAAACCTCCGGCGCCGTCGGCTCGGCCGGCGGCGCCGCCGGGTACGGTCTCGCCCGCTACCTGATCGTCCGCTTCCTCCTCATCATCCCCACCGTGCTCGTCCTGGTCAGCGTCGTCTTCTTCCTGATGCGCGCCACCGGAGACCCGATCACCACCGCCTTCGGCGACCGCCTGACCCCCGAGCAGCTCCAGGCCAAACTGCACCAGGCGGGCTACGACCGCCCGCTGTTCAGCCAGTACCTGGACTACCTGCGTGCCGTGCTCACGGGGGACTTCGGCACGACCGCCACCGACAACCGCGCGGTCTCCGAGGTGCTGAGCACCTTCGGTGCCGCCACCGTCGAGCTGGCCGGCTTCGCGCTGCTCGTCGCGCTGGTCGTCGGCCTGCCACTGGGCATGGTCGCCGCCTCCTACCGCGACCGCGCGCCGGACGTGGCCCTGCGGCTGCTGGCCATCCTCAACTACGCCACCCCGGTCTTCTTCCTGGGGCTGCTGCTGAAGCTGGTCTTCGCGGTCGGGCTGGGCTGGTTCCCGGCCTCGGGCCGGGCGAGCATCGACGTCCAACTGGAGCTCCAGGACCGGTCGAGCAGCACCGGGCTGTACCTGGTGGACGCGCTGCGCAGCGGTGACTGGTCGGCCGTCACCGACGTGCTGGCGCACGCGGTGCTGCCCAGCGTCGCGCTCGGGCTGCTCGTCGCCGGGGTCCTGCTCCGGCTCGTCCGGACCAACCTGATCGGCACGCTCTCCGCCGACTACGTCGAGGCGGCCCGCTCCCGCGGCGTCGGCCGGTTCCGGCTGGTGACCGGGCACGCCACCCGGCCGGCCCTGATCCCCGTGGTGACCGTGCTCGGGATGCAGATCGCCGGCCTGCTCGGCGGCGCGGTGCTCACCGAGACCACCTTCGAGTGGAAGGGTCTCGGCTACGAGCTCGCCCACTATCTGACGGCCCGTGACTTCACGGCGGTGCAGGGGATCGTGGCGGTGTTCGCCGTGGTCGTCGCGGTGACCAACTTCCTCGTCGACGTCGTCGCGGCGCTGATCGACCCCCGAGTGAGGTACTGAGTGGCCGACCACCTGCTCACCCGGCCGGCCCCCGTGCCGCGCCGGCGGCTCCCGCTCCCCACCGGGGTGCGCGGCAGCGTCGGACTGCAGCGCGTCATGCTGCTGACGGGGGCGGCGCTGACCGGCCTCTTCCTCCTCGCGGCCGTGTTCGCCCCGCTGCTCGCCCCCTACGGCTACGCCCAACTGGGCGAGGGCCAGAAGCTGTTCGGCTCGCAGCAGGCGCCGAGCGGCTCCCATCTGCTCGGCACCACCATCGCCGGGTACGACGTGCTCTCCCGCACGCTCTGGGGCACCCGGACAGCCCTGGAGATCATCGCCGCCGCCCTGCTGCTCCCGGTGGTCGCGGGCGTGCTGCTCGGCCTCGTCTCCGGCTACCTCGGCGGGCGGCTGGACCGGCTGCTGGTCGGGCTCGCCGACGCGATGTACGCCTTCCCCTCGCTGCTGCTGGCGATCGTCATGTCGATCGTGATCAGCGGCGGCCGGTCGAGCCTGGTCGGCGGCCTGGGCGCGGCGGCCTGTTCGGTCGCCGTGGCCTTCGTGCCGCAGTACTTCCGGGTGGTCCGCGCCGAAGTGGCCCGGGTGAAGGCCGAGCCCTTCGTCGAGGCGGCCCGGGTGATCGGCACCGGTACGTGGCGGATCATGTTCCACCACGTGCTGCGGAACTCGGTGCGCACCCTGCCGCTGATCCTCACCATCAACGCCTCCGAGGCCATCCTCACGCTGGCGGGCCTGGGCTTCCTCGGCTTCGGGATCGAGCCCAACTCCGCGGCGGAATGGGGCTACGACCTCAACCGCTCGGTGGCGGACGTGACATCGGGGATCTGGTGGACGGCCGTCCCGCCCGGGATCGGCATCGTCCTCACCGTCCTCGGGACGACCCTGCTCGGCGAGAGCCTGACCGACCTGGCCGACCCGAGGTTGCGCCGCCGCCCCGGCCGGGGACGCACGCCGGACGAGGGGCGCACCCCCGACCGGTCCGCACGACCGGACGGAGGCCCCGGGGATGACTGACCTGCTGCGCATCGAGGACCTGCACGTGTCGTTCGGCACCGACGCCGGCCAGGAGCCCGCCGTCCGCGGCGTCGACCTGACGGTGGCGCCCGGCGAGGTGCTCGCCCTGGTGGGCGAGAGCGGCAGCGGCAAGACGGTCACGGCGAAGTCCGTCCTCGGGCTGCTCCCCGCCACCGCCACCACCCGCGGGCGGGTGCTCCTGGGGGACGGCTCGGCCGAGCCGGCGGAGGACGTCCTGACGGCCTCGCGCGCCCGGCTGCGCGCCCTGCGCGGCTCGCACGCCGCCATGGTCTTCCAGGAGCCGTCCACCGCGCTCAACCCGGTGTTCACGATCGGCTGGCAGCTCGCCGAGGGCCTGCGGGCGCACGGGAGCGGGACGCGGGCGGAGCGGCGGGCCAGGGCGATCGAGATGCTGGAGAAGGTCGGCATCCCCGAGCCGTCCGTCCGGGTGGACCACTACCCGCACCAGCTCTCCGGCGGTCAGAAGCAGCGGGCCGTCATCGCGATGGCGCTGGCGCTGGGCACCAGGCTGATCGTGGCGGACGAGCCGACGACCGCGCTGGACGTCACGGTGCAGGCCGAGATCCTCGAACTGCTGCACCGCTGCCGGACGGACTTCGGCACGGCGATCCTGCTGATCACGCACAACATGGGCGTGGTGGCCGACCTGGCCGACCGGGTGGCGGTGATGCGGGACGGGCGGGTGGTCGAGCAGGCTCCGGTGCGGACGCTGTTCGCCGCGCCGGAGCACCCGTACACCCGGCAACTGCTCGCGGCCGTGCCCGTCTTCGAGACCTCGGCAGTGCCGCCTTCTGCCGGGACTGCCGGGACTGCCGCGAGCCCCGGGGGCTCCGGGAGTGTGCGGAGCAGTGGCGCTGTCGGTCCGGGTGACGCCGGTCCGGACGCCGTCGGTGCGGGTGACGCCGCTGCCGTGGCGCCGGTGGTGCGGGCCGCCGGCCTGACCGTCGACTACCCCGCGCGCCTCGGGAGCAAGGCCTTCCGGGCGGTGGACGGCGTCAGCTTCGAGATCCGCCCCGGCGAGGTGCTCGGCCTGGTGGGCGAGAGCGGCTCCGGGAAGACCACCATCGGCCGCGCGGTCGCCGGGCTGGCCGGCGTCAGCTCGGGCGAACTCGACGTGCTGGGAGAGCCGTTGGCGGCCCGGGGGCGACTGCGCAGGGCGCGCCGGTCGACGGCGGGCAGCCGGGCGGGCCGGCTCGGGTTCGTCTTCCAGGATCCGGCGACCAGCTTCAACCCGCTGCTGACGATCGCCGAGTGCGTGGGCGAGCCGCTGGTGGTCCACCGGCGCGAGCTCGGCCGGCGGGAGGTCAGGGCGGAGGTCGACGCGCTGCTGGAGTCGGTGCAGCTGCCCCGGGCCTACGGTGACCGCCACCCGCACGAGTTGAGCGGCGGCGAGCGCCAGCGCGCCGGGCTGGCCCGGGCGCTGGCCCTGCGCCCGCAGCTGGTGATCGCCGACGAGCCGACCTCGGCGCTGGACGTCTCGGTCCAGGCCAAGGTGCTGGAGCTGTTCGTCCGGCTCCAGCGGGAGCTGGGCTTCGCCGCGTTGTTCATCAGCCACGACCTGGCGGTGGTCCAGCAGGTGGCGGACCGCGTCGCCGTGCTGCACCGCGGCCGGATCGTCGAGGCGGGCAGCGCCGCCGAGGTGCTGGGCGCGCCGCGAGCCGCGTACACCCGGCGGCTGGTCGCCGCGCTGCCCGTGCCCGACCCGATCCGGCAGGCGCGCCGGGACCGCAGCCCGGTGGGCGCCTGACGGGAGCAACCCCGCGCGAGCGCGGGTCGGGCGGCATCCGCGCTGCTCAGCGGCCCGGCGGGCAGTGTCCGCCGGGCCGTTCGGCTGCCCGCCGGGGCGGCCCGGCCGACCGCGCCCGGGGCGTCGGGGGAAGCCCCGCGGACGGCACGGTAGCGCTACGTGGAGATGACATGTACGCTGCGTGTCGCTGGTTGAACACCATGCGGGCCTGGTCGCCACTCCGTGGGGGGAGTCACGTCCAGGCCCGGTCGCCGGCCTGGGGCCCGGTTGCGCTCGTGGGGGAGTCTCAACCGGGCCCATCGGTGGGCTACTGACGGTATGCCCGGTCGGACGGTGTTTCAGTCATGACAACCGGGCCGAGAGGGCGAGCGGCCTCGACGGGCACCGCCGAAGCGGCGGACCGGCCCCGCCGGCCGGGCCGGGTGCCGGCCGCCGGCGCGCTCCGGGCAGTCGCCCGCCGCGGCCGGTGCGGCCCGGTCGCAGGGGCGCTGATCTGCGGCGACGGGTTCCCGCCGGCCCGTGATCGTGGGTAGGTTGGTGGCCGCCGACCGAGGAGATGCACCGTGCCCGCCCGCCCCCGCGTTCTGTTCGTGACCGACCTCGCCTACCAGGCCCGCGGCCGGCGCTACTGCGACGAGGACATCCAGCTGACCGCCCGGCTCCGCGCGGACTTCGACCTCGCGCTCTGCCACCCGCTCGACGCCGTCGCGCTGATGGACGCCTTCGACGCCGTGGTGGTCCGCAACAGCGGCCCGGTGCTGCACTACCAGGAGCAGTACGAGGCCTTCCGGAGCGCGGCGGCGGCGCGCGGCACGCGGGTCTACAACCCGCTCTCCGGGTGCGGGGACATGGCCGGCAAGCAGTACCTGCTGGACCTCACCGCCGCCGGCTACCCGGTGATCCCCACCGTCGACCGGCCCGAGGACCTCGACCGGCTGCCGGAGGCCGCCCAGTACGCCGTCAAGCCGAAGGCCGGCGCCGACTCGATCGGCCTGGAGTTCGTCGCCCCGGAGCGGCTGCCCGCCCTCGCGTACGGCGAGATCCTGGTGCAGCCGCGCATCGACTTCCGCTACGAGGTGTCCTTCTTCTTCGTCGACGACGCCTTCCAGTACGCCCTGTACGCCCCCGACCCGGACCGGCGCTGGGTGCTGGAGCGCTACGAGCCGACCGGGGCCGACCTCGCCTTCGCCCGCCGGTTCGTCGAGTGGAACACCCTCGACCACGGCATCCAGCGCGTCGACGCCTGCCGCACACCGGAGGGCGAGCTGCTCCTGGTCGAGCTGGAGGACCTCAACCCCTACCTCTCGCTGGACCGGATCGACGAGCCGGCCCGGGCCGCGTTCGCCGCCGCCACGGCCGCCTCGCTCCACCGGTTCCTGGCCGGGCCGCCGCGGAGCTGAGCCCCGCTCCCCGGCTGCGCACCCGCCCGGCGGCCGCACGCCGGCCCCTTGCCGCGCACCCGCCCCCGCCCCCGCCCCCTGGCCGCGCACCCGCCCCCACCTGCGCCGTTCGGCCCGCCGCGGGTGACGGGCTGTCAGGTCTTGTCGTGTTCACGAGATAGGATCTTGGTCCGCGCAGGATCTCTGCGCGCGACGACACAGACGCAGGGGGCTCCCCAATGGTGAAGATCGGACTCGCACGTTCGGCCGCGGTGGCCGCGGCAGGTGCGGTACTGGTGAGCGGGGTCGGCGTGTCCGCGGCCGCCGCCCAGCCGGTGCCGGCCGCCGCCACCGGCGCGCCGGCGCCGGACACGGCGGGCGTGCGGAAGGCCCTGCAGGGCACCCTGACCGCCGGCGCGCCGGGGGCGTTCGCCGTGATCCGCGACCACGGGAGCCGCGAGGCCGGCTGGTCACTGAGCGTCGGCAAGGGCGACCTCGACGGCACGCCGATGAAGGCCGACCGGCGCTTCCGGGTCGGCAGCAACAGCAAGATGTTCGCCTCGGTGCTCGTGCTGCGCCTCGCCGAGCAGGGCCGTATCGACCTGGACAAGCCGCTGCGCGACTACCTCCCGCAGGGCACCCTGCCGGAGGGCTGGGCGATGACCGGCCGGCAGGTGATGGAGCACCGCGCAGGCGTCTACGACCACACCAACGACCTGCTGGAGCAGGCCGGCGAGGAGACCACGGCCGCCTTCGAGGCGCGCATCCGCACCAAGGTCTACTCGCCGCAGGAGCTGGTGGCACTCTCGGTCGGGCACGGGGTGCAGTACACCCCCGGGAGCAAGTACTCCTACTCCAACACCGACTACGTGCTGATGGGCCTCGCGATCGAGCACCTCACCGGGCGCCCCTACGCGGACGTGTTGCGCGAGGAGGTCATCGAGCCGCTGGGCCTGCGGCAGACCTCCTTCGTGGTGCCCGAGCAGGGGATCGCCGGCCCGCACGTCACCGGCTACCTGACCAACGACGACCGCAGCAAGCCGCTGCTGGACTCCACCGAGCAGACCGCCTCCTGGCTCTGGAGCGCCGGTGGGGTCATCTCCTCCGCCGCCGACATGGACCGCTTCCTCACCGCGCTGCTCGCGGGCGGCGCCGGCGGTCTCGTCTCGGACGACTCCCTGAAGCAGATGACCAGCGTGCTCCCCACGCCCACGGCGAAGGTGAGCTACGGGCTCGGGCTCCGGCAGATCGCGCTCTCCTGCGGGAACGTCCTCGGTCACGGCGGCATCGTCCAGGGCTTCCAGACGCAGAGCTTCGTCACCCCCGACGGCCGGCGCAGCGTGGTGGTGTTCGCCAACGCCTCCAACAACGGCGCCGTCACCCAGGGGCTGATGAACGTGCTGGAGCCCGCCTTCTGCGGTAAGACGCCGGCCCCGGCGGCTGCCCCCGCCCTGCGCGCGCCGGCGTCCGGTGCGTGGGAGGACGGCGGCAGCGGCGGCACCGGGTACGCCCGCGTGCCGGTGGTGGAGGACACCCGGATCTGATCCCGGGCGGCACCGCGCGACGCGGCCGGGCCCGGTCGTCCGAGCTCCGCTCGTCGGAGCCCCGGTCGTCCGGGCCTCGGTCCTGCGAGCCTCAGTCGTCCGAGCCCGGGGCGGCCTGCGAGGTCGGCCACTTGAACTCGATCTCCAGCTCGATCTCCCCGTCCGAGACCTCCACCTCGACCTCGGTGCGGAGCTCCTCGGGGACGCGGAAGCTCAGTGTGCCCGGGCCGAGCTCCAGCTCGGCGCTGCCCCCGTGTCTCAGTGCGTCCGCGAGCGCGGAGAGCTGGTCGGCGGCCTCCAGGCGGGACAGCGAGCGCTTCTGCTCGAACTTGAGGTCCTTCACGGCACTCTCCGATCCGGTCGGAACAGGCGGGCGGTGCAGCGGCCCGGGTCCGTCCCCGCGCCGCGCCCCGCATACCGACCATAGGAACGATCCGGACGGCCTGCACCTCCGTGGCGCTGCACCCGCCCGCCGGCACGCCGGGCCGCACGCCGGATCACCGCCCCGCCGCCCGGGTGAACGGGCGGCGCGGTGCCGGTGGGCGGCGGCGCGCCGGGCGCATGATCGCCGGGTCCACCGGGGGTGCGCGGATGCACCCCGGGCGTAGCTCCGGAGGCGGTCATGCGGGTCCTGCTCGTCGCAAGTGCGTTCAACAGCCTCACGCAGCGCGTCCACGCCGAGCTGCGGGACCGGCGGCACACGGTCGACGTCCACCTGGCCGGTGACGACGACGCGTTGCGGGAGGCGGTCCGGGGCTTCGGTCCGGAGCTGGTGATCGCGCCGATGCTGAGGACGGCGCTCCCGAGGGACGTCTGGTCGTCGCTGACCTGTCTGATCGTGCACCCCGGCCCGCCGGGGGACCGCGGCCCCTCCTCGGTGGACTGGGCGATCCACGAGGGGGCCGCCGCGTGGGGCGTGACGGTGCTCCAGGCCGACGAGGTGATGGACGCCGGCCCCGTCTGGGCCTCGGCCGACTGCCCGGTGCCGCCGGTCGGCAAGAGCGACCTGTACCGCAACGAAGTCTCCGACGCGGCGGTCCGGGCGGTGCTGGAGGCGGTGGAGCGGTTCGCCTCGGGCGGGTACGCCCCGCGTCCGCAGGGCGACCCCGGGGGCCGGGTGCCGGACGGCACCCGGCCGTACCTGCGCCAGGAGGTCCGCCGGATCGACTGGGCGGCGGACTGCACCGATGCCGTCCTCCGCAAGCTCCGGGCGGCCGACTCCCGGCCCGGTGTGCTCGACGAGCTGCTCGGCGCCGAGTGGTACCTGCACGGCGGGCACCCGGAGCCGGTGCTGCGCGGCCGGCCCGGCGCGCTGCTGGCCACCCGGGCCGGGGCGGTCTGCCGGGCGACGGCCGACGGCGCGGTGTGGATCCCCGAGCTCCGGCGGCGCCGGCTCCCGGGCGGCCCGCCGACCGTCAAGCTGCCGGCCGTCACGGCGCTCGGCGCGGAGCTGCCGGACGTGCCCGAGCGGGCCGCACCGCTGATGCCGGCGGAGGGCGACCCGCTCTGGTCGGACATCCGCTACCGGGAGGACGGCCCGGTCGGCCGGCTGCTCTTCTCCTTCCCCGGCGGCGCGATGAGCACCGACCACTGCCGCCGCCTGCTCGACGCGTACCGCTTCGCCCGGACGCGGCCGACCTCGGTGCTGGTGCTGGGCGGCGGCCGGGACTTCTTCTCCAACGGGATCCACCTCAACGTGATCGAGGCCGCGCCCGACCCGGCGGCGGAGTCCTGGGCGAACATCAACGCGATGGACGACCTGGTCGCCGAGATCCTCACCGGCACGGACCGTCTGGTGGTCGCGGCGCTCGGCGGGAACGCCGCCGCGGGCGGGGTGATGCTCGCCCTGGCGGCCGACGAGGTCTGGTGCCGGCAGGGCGTGGTGCTCAACCCGCACTACCGCCTGATGGGCCTGTACGGCTCGGAGTACTGGACGTACACCCTGCCGCGCCGGGTGGGGGCGGCCGAGGCGGGCCGGCTGACCGGGCGGGCGCTGCCGGTGAGCGCCACGGCCGCCGGCCGGAGCGGGCTGGCCGACCGGGTGCTGCCGTGCACCCCGGAGGGGTTCGGGCCCGAGGTGCTCCGGCTGGCCGGGCTGCTCGCCGCCTCGCCGGCCGTCCAGGGCCGGATCGCCGCGAAGAAGGCCGCCCGGGAGGCGGACGAGCAGGTGAAGCCGCTGGCCGAGTACCGCCGCGAGGAGCTGGCGGTGATGCGCCGTCAGTTCTTCACCCCGGACGCGCCGTACCACGCGCTGCGCGGGGCGTTCGTCCACAAGCTCCCCGCGCCGTCGCCGCCGGCCGGTTGGTCCGAACGGCCGCCCGGGCTTGCGCTTCTTTCGGGCGCCCCGTCGGCTCTGCGGACCGGCGGGTCGGCCGAAGCACTGCTATGACTGGTTTGAGCCATTTTGCCCGGCTCCCAGTTCCGAGGAGGCATCCTCATGGGTGCTGCAGAAACGACCGCCACCGATACCGGTGTGGTGCACATTCTCTGGATCAACGCGGGCCTGAGCTGCGACGGCGACTCGGTCTCCCTGACCGCCGCCATGCAGCCGAGCATCGAGGAGATCGTCACCGGCGCGCTGCCCGGCCTGCCCAAGATCGCCGTCCACTGGCCGCTCATCGACTTCGAATGCGGCCCGGTGCAGGGCGCCGACAACTTCGTGGAGTGGTTCTTCAAGGCGGACCGCGGCGAACTCGACCCGTTCGTCCTGGTCGTCGAGGGCTCCATCCCGAACGAGAACATCAAGCCGGAGGGCTACTGGTGCGGCTTCGGCGACGACCCGGCCACCGGCCAGCCGATCACCACGAGTGAGTGGCTGGACCGGCTCGCGCCCAAGGCCACCTGCGTCGTCGCGATCGGGACGTGCGCCACCTACGGCGGCATCCACGCCATGGCGGGCAACCCGACCGGCGCCATGGGCGTGCCCGACTACCTGGGCTGGGACTGGAAGTCCAAGGCCGGCCTGCCCATCGTCTGCGTGCCCGGCTGCCCGATCCAGCCCGACAACTTCGCCGAGACGCTGACCTACCTGCTCTACCAGCTGGCCGGCTCCGCGCCGATGATCCCGCTGGACGACAAGCTCCGCCCCACCTGGCTCTTCGGGGCGACCGTGCACGAGGGCTGCGACCGCGGCGGCTACTACGAACAGGGCCAGTTCGCCACCGAGTACGGCACCCCGGAGTGCCTGGTGCGGCTCGGCTGCTGGGGCCCCGTCGTCAAGTGCAACGTCGCCAAGCGCGGCTGGATCAACGGCGTCGGCGGCTGCCCCAACGTCGGCGGCATCTGCATCGCCTGCACCATGCCCGGATTCCCCGACAAGTTCATGCCGTTCATGGATCCGCCGCCCGGCTCCCACATCTCGTCCGACGCCAGCTCGGCGTACGGCGCGGTGATCCGCCGGCTCCGCGCGATCACCACGAAGACCGTCGACAAGGAACCGAAGTGGCGCCACTCCGGCCGCAAGCTGACGACCGGCTACCGCGCGCCGTGGTGAACCGGCGGGCCGCCGCACCCCGTGCGCGCGGCCCGCTCCGCCGCTGACGACCTCCCCGCTTCCAGAAGGGCACGACAGACACGATGGCACCGACGACCAAGGCGACCGGCGACGGCAGCGGCCTGGTGGAGATGTCCTGGGACCCGATCACCCGGATCGTGGGCAGCCTGGGCATCCACACGAAGATCGACTTCAAGCAGAAGAAGGTCGCGGAGTGCTACAGCACCTCCTCGGTCTTCCGCGGCTACAGCGTCTTCATGCGCGGCAAGGACCCGCGGGACGCGCACTTCATCACCAGCCGCATCTGCGGCATCTGCGGCGACAACCACGCCACCTGCTCGGTGTACGCGCAGAACATGGCGTACGGGGTGAAGCCCCCGCACCTGGGCGAGTGGATCATCAACCTCGGCGAGGCCGCCGAGTACATGTTCGACCACAACATCTTCCAGGAGAACCTGGTCGGGGTCGACTACTGCGAGAAGATGGTCCGCGAGACCAACCCCGGTGTGCTGGAGCTGGCCGAGCGCACCGAGGCACCGCACGCGGGCGACCACGGGTACCGCACCATCGCCGACATCATGCGCTCGCTCAACCCGATCGAGGGCGAGTTCTACCGCGAGGCGCTGCAGGTCAGCCGGTACACCCGGGAGATGTTCTGCCTGATGGAGGGCCGCCACGTGCACCCCTCCACGCTCTACCCTGGCGGCGTCGGCACGGTGGCGACCGTCCAGCTGTTCACCGACTACCTGACCCGCCTGATGCGCTACGTGGAGTTCATGAAGAAGGTCGTGCCGCTCCACGACGACCTCTTCGACTTCTTCTACGAGGCGCTGCCCGGCTACGAGGAGGTCGGCCGGCGCCGCATCCTGCTCGGCTGCTGGGGCAGCCTGAACGACCCGGACCACTGCGACTTCACGTACCGGAACATGACCGACTGGGGACGGAAGATGTTCGTCACCCCGGGCATCGTCGTCGACGGCAAGCTGGTCACCAACGACCTCACCGAGATCAACCTCGGCATCCGCATCCTGCTCGGCAGCTCCTACTACGAGGACTGGGCCGGCAAGGAGCTCTTCGTCACCCACGACCCGCTGGGCAACCCGGTCGACCCCAGGCACCCCTGGAACCAGCACACCGTCCCCGCGCCGCAGAAGCGCAACTTCGACGACAAGTACAGCTGGGTGATGTCCCCGCGCTGGTTCGACGGCAAGGACCACCTCGCCCTCGACACCGGCGGCGGCCCGATCGCCCGCCTCTGGTCCACCGCGCTCTCCGGGCTGGTCGACATCGGCTACATCAAGGCCACCGGCCACAGCGTGCGGATCAACCTGCCGCGCTCGATGACCAAGCCCGAGGTCACCTTCGAGTGGAAGATCCCGCAGTGGAGCAACGCCATCGAGCGCAACCGCGCCCGGACGTACTTCCAGGCGTACGCGGCCGCGGCGGCCCTGCACTTCGCCGAGAAGGCCCTCGCCGAGGTCCGGGCCGGGCGCAGCCAGACCTGGGAGCGCTTCGAGGTGCCGGACGAGGCCGTCGGCTGCGGCTTCACCGAGGCCGTGCGCGGCGTCCTCTCGCACCACATGGTGATCCGGGACGGCAAGATCGCCAACTACCACCCGTACCCGCCGACGCCGTGGAACGCGAGCGTCCGCGACAGCTACGGGACGCCCGGGCCCTACGAGGACGCGGTGCAGAACACGCCGATCTTCGAGGAGAACTCGCCGGAGAACTTCAAGGGCATCGACATCATGCGGGCCGTGCGCAGCTTCGACCCCTGTCTGCCCTGCGGCGTGCACATGTACGTCGGCGGCGGCCGCACCGTGCAGAAGATGCACGTGCCCACCGGCCTGAGCGGGCTCACCGCATGACGGCGGAGCAGACCGGGCTGCGGATCCAGGAGGCGCTGGACCGGCTGGACGGCGACGGCGCGCAGGAGGCCGGCGAGCAGCTCGTCCGCGAACTGATGGCCTTCTACGCCGACGGGCTCGCCCGGCTCGTCGCCGCGCTGGCGCCCCAGGCACTGGCGAAGCTGCTGGACGACCCGGCGGTCGCCGGGCTGCTCGTCCTGCACGACCTCCACCCCGAGGACGTCGGCGCCCGGATCACCCGGGCGCTCGCCGCTCTGCCCGAGCCGGTCGAGCAGCTCGGCTTCGACCCCGCGACCGGGGCCCTGCGGGTGCGCCGGAGCCGGAGCGGCTGCGGCTGCTCCGAACAGGACGTCGAGGACGCCCTGGCCTGCCACGCGCCCGAGGTGACGGCGGTGGAGCTGGAGCGCGCGCCGCAGCTGCTCCAGATCGGCACCCGCCCCCCGGCCTCGGCGGAGGTGCGGTGAACACCCGTCAGCTCGCCCGCCCCGGCACCTCCCTGCTGCGCCGGCTGCGGGAGCCCGTGCCCCCGCAGCCGGAGCGCTGCGCCTTCTGCGGCCAGCACGTCCCCGCGGTGCACCGCCACCTGGTGGACACCGAGGAGCAGCAGCTCACCTGCGTGTGCACGGCGTGCCGGCTGCTGTTCCAGCAGCCGGGCGCGGCCGGCGGCCGCTACCGCGCGGTGCCCGACCGCCACCTGGCCGACCCGGACCACCGGTTCGGCGAGGCGCAGTGGGCGGCCCTCGGGATCCCGGTCGGCACCGCCTTCGTGTTCCGCAACTCCCGCCAGGACCGGCTGGTCCTGCTCTACCCCGGCCCGGGCGGGGCCACCGAGAGCGAGCCGGACGAGGCGGCCTGGCAGGCCGCCCTCGGCGGCAGCCGGCTGGCCGCCGAGCTGGAGCCCGACGTCGAGGCGCTGCTGCTGCGGCGGCCCTCCGACGGCGCCGTCCAGTGCTTCCTGGTGCCGATCGACTCCTGCTACGAGCTGGTCGGCCGGCTGCGGCGCTGCTGGAAGGGCTTCGACGGCGGCAGCGAGGCCCGGGCCGAACTCGACGCCTTCTTCGCCCGGGTGTCCGGGCAGGCCCGGACCCTGCGAGAGGGCGTGACGCCGTGACCGAACTCGCCTTCGCCTGCACCGGGGTGCGGGCCGACCCGCACGCGGCCGGACCGACCCTGGTCTTCCGGCTGCGGATCACCGCCCCCGCCGACACCCGGGTGCACGCGCTCGCCCTCCGCTGCCAGCTCCGGATCGAACCGGCGCGCCGCTCCTACGGCGAGGCCGAGGGCGGGCGGCTGGCCGACCTGTTCGGCGAGCGCTCGCGCTGGGGGAGCACCCTGAACCCCGTCCAGTTCGCGCAGGTCCCGCTGATGGTGCCCGGGTTCACCGGCGAGACCGAGGCCGACCTGGTGGTGCCCTGCACCTACGACATGGAGGTGGCA
The DNA here is from genome assembly GCF_045208415.1 of Kitasatospora sp. NBC_01560. NCBI lineage: Bacteria > Bacillati > Actinomycetota > Actinomycetes > Kitasatosporales > Streptomycetaceae > Kitasatospora > Kitasatospora sp. NBC_01560. The sequence continues at coordinate 8,597,673 of NZ_CP109364.1, forward strand.
TCCGCCCGGTACTTCGCGGCGCTGGACGGCGGCGACGCCCCCCTGCTGCTGCTGTTCTCCGGCACCGCCTTCACCGGCCCCGGCGGCTTCCAGGTCGCCCCGGTGGCCTGGGACCGGGAGGCCGTCGTCCGGATGCCCGTCGCGGTCTGGCGCGAGATGATCGAGCAGCACTTCCCCGGCTGCGGCTGGCTGCGGCTCCCGGGCGACGTGATGGAGGAGCTGCTCGCGTACCGCTCCCGCCGGGCGCTGCCCTCGTGGGAGGCGACCGTGCGCGAACTGCTGAGCACGGCCCCGGTCGAGGAGGCCGCCCGGTGACCGCCTTCACGGCCGAGACCGAGAGCCGGTTCGCGCAGGCCCGGCAGATCGCCGACGCCGTCCTGTTCGAGGGCTACGTGCTCTACCCCTACCGGGCGTCCGCCGCCAAGAACCGGCTGCGCTGGCAGTTCGGCGTACTCGTCCCGCCCGGCTACGGCGAGGACAGCGGCGAGCACTTCCACCAGCGCACCGAATGCCTGATGGAGCCGCGCCCCGGCGACCGGCTCGCCGTGGAGCTGCGCTTCCTCCGGGCCCGCCGGCGGACCGTCCAACGCGCCACGCCGACCGGCGGGTTCGAGCCCGCCGACGAGCTGGAGCTCGCCGACCGGGTGCTCGTCCCGTGGGACGAGGGCGTCGAGGAGCGGATCGAACTCGTGGCCCCGGTAGAGGAGTTGGCCGGGGGCGGGATCGTCCGGCCGTTCCGGCTGCCGGCCTGCGAGGAGATGGAGCTGCTCCGCGAGGACGGGGCGCCCGTCGGCCGGCTGCTCCGCCGCTGCGAGCAACTGGACGGTGTGCTGCGCCTCACCGCGCAGGCCGTCCCCGGGCCGTACGGGGTGCAGCGGCTGACCGCCGTGGTGGAGAACAGCACGGGCTGGTCGCCCGGGCCGGACGCCGGGCGCGACGCCGCGCTGCCGCGCGCGCTGGTCTCGGCACACCTGCTGCTGGGCCTCGACCGCGGCGCCTTCCTGTCGGTGACGGACCCGCCCGAGTGGGCCCGGCCGGCGGCCGCCGAGTGCCGCAACGAGCACACCTGGCCGGTGCTGGCGGGCCCGCCCGGCCGAGGTCAGGTGCTGCTGTCCTCGCCGATCATCCTGGAGGACCACCCGCAGGTCGCCCCCGAGAGCCCCGGCGTGCTCTACGACGCGACCGAGATCGACGAGATCCTCGCCCTGCGGACGGCCGCCCTGACCGAGCGCGAGAAGCGCGAGGCCCGGGGCACGGACGAGCGGGCGGGCGCCGTGATCGACCTCGCCGACTCGATGCCGCCGGAGGTGCTGGAGCGGCTGCACGGCGCCGTCCGGGGCCTGCGCGAGATCACCGGGGACACCGGGGACGCCCCCGAGCAGCCCTGGTGGGACCCGGGCAACGATCCGGACACCGACCCCGACCGCGACAAGGTGCTGGTCGACGGCCGCGAGGTGGGCGCCGGCAGCCGCGTCCTGCTGCGGCCCGGCCGCCGGCGCACCGACGCCCAGGACCTCTTCCTGCACGGCCGGACGGCCCTGGTGGAGGCGGTGCTGCACGACGTGGACGGCTCGGTGCACCTGGCGGTGACGGTGGAGGACGACCCCGGGGCGGACCTCTGGCGGGCCCAGGGCAGATTCCGGTACTTCCAGCCGGACGAAGTCACCCCGCTGGAGGAGTCGTGACGGCGGGCCGGGTGCTGGTGGCCGGGGTGGGCAACATCTTCCTCGGCGACGACGGCTTCGGTGTGGAGACCGTGCGGCGGCTGGCCGGACACCCCCTGCCGCCGGACGTCGAGGTGCTCGACGTCGGCGTGCGGGGCGTTCACCTGGCCTACCAGCTGCTGGACGGCTACCGGTTGCTGCTGCTCGTCGACGCCACGGCGCGCGGCGGCGACCCCGGGACGGTCTACCTGATCGAACCGGAGGCCGGCCCGGTGGAGTCGCCCGTGCTGGACGGGCACCGGATGGGCCCGGACGCCGTGCTCGCGCTGCTCGCCACGCTGGCCGCCGGGACGGACGGCTCCGCCCCGGACCGGGTGCTCGTGGTGGGGTGCGAACCGGAGTCGCTGGAGGAGGGCATCGGACTCAGCGCCCCGGTGGAGGCCGCCGTCGACGAGGCGGTCGGAGTGATCCTGCGGCTGGTCGGAACGGACGCGCAGGCGGAGAGAGAGGCATCACCATGCTGAAGAACCTGGTCGGTGCGGCCGTCGTGGCCGCGGTCGCCGCGCTGGTCTGGCAGAGCCTGCCGGACCTGAGGCGCTACCTGCGGATCCTGCGCATGTGACGGCGGGGTTGCGGCGAACGGCGTACTCCGGGCGCGGTGGCGGCGCGGCTTCGAGCCGATGCCCGCCATCGCGCCCTGTAATGAAGCCTGTTGCCTCCAACGCCGGGAGCGGGGCCGATGCACGAGATGTCGATCGCGACGGCAGTCGTCGAACAGGTGGACGCGGCGGCCCGCGAGCACGGGGCCGGCGCGGTCGCCAGGGTGCGGCTGCAGGTCGGCGAGCTGGCCGGGGTGGTGCCGTCCGCACTGGACTTCTGCTTCGAACTGGCCTGCACCGGAACGCTGGTGGAGGGTGCGGTGCTGGAGACCGAGGCGGTGCCGGCGCGCGCCAGGTGCGCACCGTGCGAGGTCGAGTGGGCCGTGGGCATGCCGCCCGACCTGGGCTGTCCGCACTGCGACGGCGGCCGGGTCGAACTGCTGGCCGGCCGGGAACTGCAGATCCTCGGCGTCGAGTGGGCCGAGCGGCCCGCGGGCGCCCGGGCCGATGCCGATCAGGAAGGCTGAAACCGATGTGTCGCACGGTGGAACTCCGGCAGGCGGTGCTCGCCCGGAACGACGACGGCGCGAGGGAGTTGCGGGCCCGGCTTGCCGCACGCGGAACGGCGGTGGTGAACCTGCTCTCCAGCCCGGGCAGCGGGAAGACGGCGCTGCTGGAGGCCGAGCTCGGGCTCGCCCGGGAGCGCGGGGTGCCGGTCGCGGCGCTCACCGCGGACCTCGCGACCGAGAACGACGCCGTCCGGCTGGCCCGCTCGGGCGCGCCGGTCAAGCAGGTGCTCACCGACGGGCTCTGCCACCTGGAGACGGACATGCTCCGCGCGCACCTCGCGGGCTGGCTGCCGGCGGAGACCCGGCTGCTCTTCGTGGAGAACGTCGGCAACCTCGTCTGCCCGGCCTCGTACGACCTGGGTGAGTCGCTGCGGGTGGTGCTCGCCTCCGTCACCGAGGGGGAGGACAAGCCGCTCAAGTACCCGACGGCCTTCGGGCTGGCCAACCTGGTGCTGGTGACGAAGGCGGACCTCGCGGCCGCGGCGGAGTTCGACGAGGCGGCGTTCCTGGCGAGCGTCGCGCGGGTCAACCCGGGTGTGGAGGTGGTGTTCACCTCGGCCCGGCGCGGGCAGGGGGTGGGAGCGCTCCTGGAGCGGGCGCTCGCGGTGCTGGACGGCGCGGAGGTGCACCGGCCGGTCATGGCGGGCACCCGGGCGGCCGGTCATGCGCACGAGCACGTGCACGGGCCTGCAAAGGGGCACGACGACGACCACGGGCACGACCACGAGCACGACCACGAGCACGAGGGGCACTCCGGGCACGCGCACGCGCACCCGCACGCGTCGGTGGTGGAAGGGCCGTGACGGCCGGCCGGCCGGCGGCCGTCGCGCAGCGCCGCCGGGTCGCCGTCCGCGGGCTCGTCCAGGGCGTCGGCTTCCGGCCGTTCGTCTTCACGCTCGCCACCGAACTCGGCCTGGCCGGCACCGTCACCAACACCGGTGACGGCGTGCTCGCCGAGGTCGAGGGGCAGCGGGAGTCGGTGGACGCGTTCTGCCGCCGGATCGCCAGCGACGCACCGCCGCTCGCCCAGGTCTTCTCGGTGGAACACGAGCCGCTCGCCCCCACCGGCGCGCCCGGCTTCGCCATCACACCGTCCCGGGCCGGGGGCCCGCAGCGGACGCTGATCCCACCGGACACCGCCACCTGCGCCGACTGCCTCGCCGAACTGGCCGACCCGGGCGACCGCCGCTATCGCCACCCCTTCATCAGCTGCACCAACTGCGGGCCCCGCCACACCATCGTCACCGGCCTGCCCTACGACCGGGCCAACACCACGATGGCCCGGTTCCCGATGTGCGGCGACTGCGCGCGCGAGTACGCCGACCCGGCCGACCGGCGGTTCCACGCCCAGCCGGTCTCCTGCTACGCCTGCGGGCCCGCGCTCGCGCTGGTGGTGCCGGGGCTGCCGACGCCCGCCGGGGAGGCGGCGCTCACCGAGGCCCGGCGGCTGCTCCGGGCCGGTGCCGTCCTGGCCGTCAAGGGCATCGGCGGCTACCACCTGGTCTGCGACGCGCGGAACGAACGGAGCGTGGCCCGGCTGCGGCGGCGCAAGCGGCGCGGCGCCAAACCCTTCGCGCTGATGGCGCGGGACCTCGGCGAGGTCGCGGCGCTCGCCCGGCTGGAGCTCGCCGAGGAGGAACTCCTCACCGGGCCCGCCCGGCCGATCGTCCTGCTGCGCCGCGGCGGGCGGCGCTCGGCGGCGATGGAGGCGGTGGCACCGCGCAGCCCCGACCTCGGTGTGATGCTGCCGTACGCACCGCTGCACCACCTGCTGCTCGCCCCGCCGGGGCCGGGGCTGCTGGTCATGACCAGCGCCAACCTCTCCGGCGAGCCCATCGTGACGGACGACCGGGACGCCCTCGAACGGCTCGCGCCGCTGGTCGACGCCTGGCTGACGCACGACCGGCCGATCCACGTCCCGTGCGAGGACTCGGTGGTCCGGGTGGTGGACGGCGAACAGCTGCCGATCCGCCGCTCCCGCGGCCACGCGCCGCTGCCCCTGCCGCTCCCGGTGCCCGTCCGGCCGGTGCTGGCCGTCGGCGGCGACCTCAAGAACACCTTCGCGCTGGCCCAGGACGGGTACGCCTGGCTGTCCGGCCACATCGGGGACATGGACGACCTCGCGACCCTCGGGGCCTTCGACCGGGCGGTGGCCCAGCTGGGCGCCGTCACCGGAGTCCGGCCCGACCTGCTGGTCGTCGACCGCCACCCCGGCTACCGGTCCGTCCGGCACGCCCGGGCGGCCGCGGCCGGGCGGGAGGTCCGGGCGGTGCAGCACCACCACGCGCACATCGCCTCGGTGATGGCCGAGCACGGGCTCGACGGGAGCCGGCCCGTCATCGGCGTCGCCTTCGACGGCACCGGGTACGGCGACGACGGCGCGGTCTGGGGCGGCGAGGTGCTGCTGGCCGACTACGACGGCTACCGGCGGCTCGCCCACCTCGCGTACGTCCCGCTGCCCGGCGGGGACGCGGCGGTGGCCCGCCCGTACCGCACGGCGCTCGCCCAGCTGCGCGCCGCGGGCCTGCCGTGGGCCGCCCACCTGGCGCCCGTCCGTGCCTGCCCGCCCGATGAACTACGGGTGCTGGAGCGTCAGTTGGAGCGGCAGCTGAACTGCGTGCCGAGCTCCAGCATGGGGCGGCTGTTCGACGCGGTGTCCGCCCTGGCCGGGGTCTGCCAGCTCGCCGAGTACGAGGCGCAGGCGGCGATCGAGCTGGAGGCCGCCGCGCTGGCGCACGGCCCGGCCGAGGGCTACGCCTTCGGCCTGCGGCCGGCGGGCGAGGTGCTCGTCGCCGATCCCGCGCCGGTGCTCGCCGCCGTGCTGGCCGACCTGGCCGCCGGTGCCCCGGCCGGCCTGGTCGCGGCGCGCTTCCACGCCGCGGTGGCCGGCCTCGTCCGCTCGGTGTGCGGGGCGGCCCGGGAGCAGCACGGCGTGGGGACGGTCGCGCTGAGCGGCGGCGTCTTCGCCAACGCGCTGCTGTCCTCGGCCGCCGCGCACGGCCTGCGGGCGGACGGCTTCACCGTGCTGCGGCACCGCCGGGTGCCGCCCAACGACGGAGGACTGGCCCTCGGCCAGCTGATGGTGGCCGCCCGGGCCGCAAGCCCGGCCGGCACCTGAGAGGAGAAGACACCGGATGTGCCTGGCGGTGCCCGGAAGGGTGATGGAGATCATGGAACGCGAGGGGGCCCGGATGGCGGTCGTCGATTTCGGCGGGGTCGTCAAGGACGTCTGCCTGGAGTACCTGCCCGACCTGCAGGTGGGGGAGTACGCCATCGTGCACGTCGGGTTCGCCCTGCAGCGGCTGGACGAGGAATCGGCCCGCCGGACGCTCGACCTGTTCACCGAACTCGGGCTGTTGCAGGAGGAGTTCGGCGACCCCTGGGAGGCCGCGGTGGGCGCGCCGGCGAAGGAGGAGCGGCCGTGAAGTACCTGGAGGACTTCCAGAACCCGGAGTTGGCCCGCGGCCTGCTCGCCGACATCAGGGCGACGGTGACCAGGCCGTGGGCGCTGATGGAGGTGTGCGGCGGCCAGACGCACACCATCATTCGGCACGGGATCGACCAACTCCTGCCCGAGGAAGTCGAGTTGATCCACGGGCCGGGCTGCCCGGTCTGCGTCACCCCGCTGGAGATGATCGACCGGGCGCTGGCCGTCGCGGCCCGGCCGGAGGTGATCTTCTGCTCGTTCGGCGACATGCTGCGGGTGCCGGGCACCGACCGCGACCTCTTCAGGGTCCGCGGCGAGGGCGGCGACGTCCGGGTGGTGTACTCGCCGCTCGACGCGCTGCGGATCGCCCGGGAGAACCCGCACCGCGAGGTCGTCTTCTTCGGCATCGGCTTCGAGACCACCGCCCCGCCCAACGCCATGGCCGTCCACCAGGCCAGGAAGCAGGGCATCCGCAACTTCAGCATGCTCGTCTCGCACGTCCGGGTGCCCCCGGCCGTCGAGGCGATCATGAACTCGCCGGACTGCCGCGTCCAGGGCTTCCTCGCCGCCGGCCACGTGTGCAGCGTGATGGGCACCACCGAGTACCCGGCGCTGGCCGAACGCCACCGGGTGCCGATCGTGGTCACCGGCTTCGAGCCGCTGGACATCCTGGAAGGGATCCGGCGCACCGTAAGGCAGTTGGAACGCGGCGAGCACACCGTCGAGAACGCCTACCCGCGGGCCGTCCGCCCCGAGGGCAACCCGGCCGCGCTGGCCATGCTGGCGGACGTCTTCGAGGTGACCGACCGGGCCTGGCGCGGCATCGGCGTCATCCCGCGGAGCGGCTGGCGGCTCTCGGCGCGCTACCGCGACTTCGACGCCGAGCACCGCTTCGACGTCTCCGGGATCAACACCCTCGAACCCGCGCAGTGCCGCAGCGGCGAGGTGCTGCAGGGCCTGCTCAAGCCCGACCGCTGCGAGGCCTTCGGCACCACCTGCACCCCGCGCAGCCCGCTCGGCGCCACCATGGTGTCCAGCGAGGGGGCCTGCGCCGCGTACTACCTCTACCGGCGGCTGAGCACGCCGCCCGTCCCCCGGGAGGCGAGCCCCGTTGGCTGAGACCGAGATCCTGACGGCCCCGGTGTCCCCGGTGTCCCCGGCGGCTCCGGCGGCCGCGCCGGACTTCTCCGGCTGGAGCTGCCCGCTGCCGCTGCGCGACCACCCCCGGGTGGTGATGGGCCACGGCGGTGGCGGGGCGATGTCGGCCGAGCTGGTGGAGAACCTCTTCGTCCCGGCCTTCGGCGGCCGGGCCCTCGCCTCGCTGGGCGACTCCGCGGTGCTGGAGCTGGGTGGTGCCAGACTCGCGTTCTCCACCGACTCCTACGTCGTCCGGCCGCTCTTCTTCCCCGGCGGCAGCATCGGCGACCTCGCCGTCAACGGCACCGTCAACGACCTCGCCATGAGCGGGGCACGGGCCGCCTACCTCTCCTGCGGGTTCATCCTGGAGGAGGGCGTGGAGATGGCCGTGGTGGACAAGGTCGCCCGGGCGCTCGGCGAGGCCGCCCGGACGGCCGGCGTCGAGGTCGCGACCGGTGACACGAAGGTGGTCGAGTCCGGGCACGGCGACGGCATCTACCTCAACACCGCCGGCATCGGCCTCGTCCCGGCCGGGGTGGACATCCGGCCGCAGCGCGCCACCCCCGGCGACGTGGTCATCGTCAGCGGGGAGATCGGGCTGCACGGCGTCGCGATCATGAGCGTGCGCGAGGGCCTGGAGTTCGGGGTGGAGATCGAGAGCGACTGTGCCGCGCTCGGCGGCCTGGTCGACGCCATGCTGGCCGTCACCCCCGACCTGCACGTGCTGCGCGACCCCACCCGGGGCGGGCTGGCCGCGGCGCTCAACGAGATCGCGGCGGCCGCCGGGGTGGGCGTCGCGCTGAGCGAGCGCGCCGTCCCCGTACCGCCGCAGGTGGCCAACGCCTGCGCCGTGCTCGGCCTCGACCCGATGTACGTCGCCAACGAGGGCAAGCTCGTCGCCTTCGTGCCGCGCGAACAGGCCGAGGCCGTGCTCGCCGCGATGCGGGCCCACCCGCTGGGCGCGGGGGCGGCGGTGATCGGCGAGTGTGTGACGGAGCACCCCGGCATGGTGGTGGCCCGCACGGCGCTCGGCGGGACGCGGGTGGTCGATCTGCCGCTGGGGGAGCAGCTGCCGCGGATCTGCTGAGACCCGGTCGGGGGAGCGGCGCCCCGGCCGCGTTCGGCCGGGGCGTCACGGCTGTGCCGGGCCGGTCGCCGTCGGGCCGGTCGCCGTCGGGGCGTCCGGGGCCGCGGTGTCGCGGGCCGGGCCGATGGGTGCCGGGGAGTCGGCGTCGGCCAGCAGGACCGACGGTGCGCCGGATCCGTCGGCCGGCACCTGCCAGACCGGACCTCGTGGCGGCAGCCACAGGGGTACGACGGCGGGAGTGGGGGCCGGACCGGGGGCCGGGGCTGGAGTGGGGCGTGCCGGTGGCGGTCCGGCCGTTACGGCGCGTCGGCGGGGTCGGCGACGCTGACCGGGACGTCCGGGTGGGTGAACCAGGAGCCCTCCACCGCGCGCTGGATCAGCATCAGCACCAGGCCGAGGAGCAACGCGCCGATGCCGATCACGGTGACGCCGCCGGTGTTCCCGAAGATCGGCAGGTCGATCGAGGTGGAGCCGTAGTCGGGGTCGGCGTAGACGTCGAAGGCGCCGTAGCAGAAGAAGTACAGCAGCATCAGGCCGCCGAGCAGCGGCGCGAGGCCCTTGAAGACGAAGTCGCGGACGCTGCGCGTCAGCACCTTGCGGTAGTACCAGACGCAGGCGAAGCCGGTCAGGCCGTAGTAGAAGGCGATGGCCAGGCCGACCGAGGCGATCGAGTCGGCGAGCACGTTGCCGCTGATCGCGGTGAGCAGCACGTAGAAGGCGATGGACGCCAGGCCCATGCCGATGGTGGACCAGGTCGGCGTCCGGTGCCGCGGGTGCACCCGGGCGAACTGGGTGGGGATGGCCTTGTGCGCGGCCATCGAGAAGGTGGTCCGGGCGGTCGGCAGGATGGTGGTCTGGGTGGAGGCCGCGGAGGAGGTCAGCACCATGAAGATCAGTAGCTTGGTGAGGAACCAGCCCAGCCCGGCGCTGCCGAACACTGCGCCGCCCAGGGCCGACAGCACGTCCCCCGAATTGTCCTCGTTCCCGAGCCCGATCCCCTCCGTGCCGATGCCCGCGAAGGCCTGCGCCGCGGTGGAGACCAGCGCGTAGATGACCAGCAGCAGGACGGTGGAGATGACGGCGGCGCGGCCGGGGGTGCGGGCCGCGTCGGCGGTCTCCTCGTTGACCGACACCGCGGTGTCCCAGCCCCAGTAGATGAAGACAGCGGCCAGGATGCCTGCGGTGAACGCGGTGGTCGAGGAGATCTCGAAGGGGTTGAACCAGGAGCCCGACACGTGGATCGCGGTGCTCGGTGGGCTGTCGCCGTAGACCTTGACCAGCGCGGTGACCGACAGCAGTACCAGCATCACGATCTCGACGCAGAGCAGCCAGCGCTGCAGGGCCGCCGAGATCTCGATGCCGACGTAGCAGATCGCGGTCATCACGATGATCCAGACCACTCCGGCCACGGTGGTCCACACCGTGCTCTCGGCGAGCCCGTCGAAGCCGAACAATCGGAACCCGTACACGCCGGCGATCTGTGCCAGGTTGGCCATCACGATGATGTCGGCGGCCACGATCCCCCAGCCGCCCATCCACCCGGTGCGGGGGCCGAAGGCACGGGCTCCCCAGGTGAACGTGGTGCCGCAGTCCGGGTCCGAGGCGTTGAGCTCCTTGTACGCGTAGGCGATCAGGAGCATCGGGATGAACGCCAGCACGGTGACGATCGGTGCCTGGAGGCCCACGCCGACCACGATGATGCCGAGCGTGGCGGCCAGGCTGTACGCCGGCGCCGTGGACGCCAGGCCGATCGCGACGGAGGAGACCAGACCGAGGGCCCCGGTCTTCAGGCCCTTCTCACCCGCCCTGGAGCTGACCACCGTGGGTGCGGCGGGCGGAGGCGGTGTGGGGGCTCCGGAGGGACGGTTCATCGTTCCCACCTCCCGACCCTGAGCATAGGACTGACGAGGAGCGGACCTCCTCAGATTACGCCCGGGGTCCGGTCGGGGCCTGTGCAGGAGAGGCCCCGGCCGGCCGGGCTCGGGTGTCAGGTGGTGATGCCGCAGTACTGCTGCTGCTTGCCGATCACCCGGTACACGCAGTCGGCCGTCTCCACCAGGCGCAGGACGGCCTCGCGGTTGCGGCTGGTCTCGCGGCCGATCACCTCGTCCGGCGGGTAGAAGCCGCTGCTGCCGTTCGGGCCGGGGTACATCTCGAAGGTGTAGGCGAAGACCCGGTGCACGCCCCACAGCCAGTCGTCGATCGAGCCGTCGGTGATGTAGAGGTCGCTCGACTGCTCGGGCGTGTAGCCGTTGGTGCCGGCCATGCTCCGGCCCAGGGTGGCGAAGGTGTTGTACTGGTCGGCGGTCATGCCGGTGGCCGTGTCGGCCGTGGTCCAGCCGAACGGCCAGAGCACCAGCTCGCTGTAGGTGTGGAAGTCGATGGCCGCCGTGATCTGCTGCTTGCCGCCCACCACCCGGCCGCGGACGAAGTCGGCGACGACCTTGGTCTCCCGGGTGGACTCCGGGGCGCTGCCCCGGTACGTCTCGCTGGAGGTGGAACCGGAGGAGCCGCCGCAGCAGCCCCACTTGTAGTTCCAGTTGCGGTTCAGGTCGGTGCCGACGCTGCTGCTGCCCGCGTTCGGCTGGCGGTCCTTCCGCCAGCTGCGGTAGCGGCCGGTGGCGATGTCGTACTCGCCGCCGTCCGGGTTGAGGTCGGGGATCACCCAGATCTCCCGGCTGTTGACGGCGTTCGCGATCCGGCTGTCGGTGGCGTACTTGTCGCCGAACTCGTGCAGCAGGTAGAGCGCCATCTCGACGGTGAGGTGTTCGCGGGCGTGCTGATGGGCCGTGAACAGCACTTCGGGCTCGTCCTCGTCGGTGCCGACGTTGTCGCTGATCTTGACGGCGACGATCGGCCGGCCCTCGTACGAGGTGCCGATGACGCGCTTGCTCATGATGGCGGGGTGCGCGGCCACGACGGCGTCGATGTCGGCGGCGGCCTCCGCGTAGTTGTGGTAGCCGGAGTCGGCGGACGGGAAGTCGTAGACCGCTGCGCCCACGCCCTCCCGGTCGTCCTCGGTACCGCCGCCGGCGGAGCCGGGGCCGGGGTCGGGCAGCGCGGTGGCGGACCAGCCGAGGGCGCGCAGGCGGGCGAGTTCGGCGGGGGTGGCGGTGACGACCACGGAGTCGGTGCGGACGGCGTCCACCGAGGCGCCGGTGGCGGCCAGGGCGGTGCGCTCGGCGACGGTACGGGGGCCGTCGACGAGGTACTGCCGGGGGAGGTCGGTGGCACCGGCGGCCGGTGCGGCGGCACCGGCGGTGAGCGGGTGCGCGGAGACCTGGGTGGTGAGCGGCGAGGCGAGTGCGAGGGCCAGCAGGGCGGCCGTGACCGCGGCGGGCTTCCCTCGGCGGGGCAGTCGCATGACTGTCCTCCTGTGGGGGTCCGTAGGGACGGAGCGGGGGAGGAATTGCGGCGCGCGCCAGCATGATGGTCCGTCAGTGTCATGCTTTCGTCAATGGTGTGGGGGTGATGTGCCTCCGGGCGCGCGTCTGTACCGGGCCCGCCGCCCGGGTCCGGGTCCGGGTCCGCGTCCGCTGTCTGTTGCCCGTTGCGCCGGTGCTGCGTCCGGCGCCCCGGCCCCGGGTCAGCGCAGGGTCGGCACGTCCCCGCCGTCCGCGCGGTCCACCCGTACCCCCGGCAGCCCCCGGCACCAGCCGGCGGCGACCGCGGCGAGGCGGTCGGCGCCCGGCGGGGTGCGGCCGAGGCCGATCGCGTACCGGACCACGTCCGGACCGTTCTCGAACGGACGCGGCCAGGCGTGCACCCCCTCGGCGCCGGCCTCCTCCAGTGCGGCCAGCAGGGCCCGGAACCGGCCGCGGACGGCACCCAGCGTCTCCTCGAACCGCTCGGAGCGTGCGGAGGGGCCGGCCTGGCCGGGGCCGTCGGAGTGCCCGGAGTGCCCCCCTGCGGCCTCGGCGGTGACCACCGCCCAGGCCGCGTGCCGCCGGTGCAGCGGTGGCGGGGAGAGGAGCTCGGGCCACGGATCGGCTCCGCTCGCGGCCGCCGCCGTCACGAGCTCCCAGGCGCGGTAGAGCTCCTCGGTGAGGAGCTCCGCCCCGTCGGGGCCGACCTGGGCGGTGCAGCTGCGGACCGGCGCGGCCGGGGTGAGTACCGCCACCGAACCGAGCTGAGGCTCCGTCACGTCACCGTGCAGGCCGACCGGCCGGCGCCAGTCCCAGCAGGCCCAGGTCTCCAGAAAGCGTTCGAAGAGGGCGTCCGCGGTGAAGGCGTCCGCGGTGAGGTCGTCCGCCTCCCGGACGGTCCGTGCTGCCAGCACCGACCAGGCCAGCGAGGGCAGTTGGCCGAACGGCGCGGAGTCCAGGCCCCGGGCCCGGGCCCACGCCTTCACCTCGCGGGCCAGTCGGGCGAACCGGTCGTGACGCCCGCCGACCGCCGTCAGGATCGCCTCGGCGTCCCCGACCGCGCTCAGGGCGATCGCGGCCGCCTCGCCCAACTCGGCACGCCGGCCAACGGCTTCGGCCGGATCGAGACCCCCGGTGAAGACCACGACGAGGTCGACCGCCAGGCCGTCGACCTCCAGCCGCAGGCCCGGCACGCGCGCGCCGCGCACCTCGCGGACCCGCCCGGCGTTCGGCAGCGCGGCCGTGACCCGGTCGCGGACCGCCCCGAGATCGGGCTCGCCGGGCAGCGCCACCACCACGTCCAGGTCGGCGCCGTCCAGTTGGCAGCCCAGCCGGCGCGAACCGACCGGGTGGACGACACCCTCCGCCAGCGCCGTGGCGAGCCGGTCGGTCACCCGCCGGGCCAGGGCCTCGCGCCCGGCCTCCTCGGGCTGCGGTCGGGGTGCGGGCTCGGGCTCGGGCAGCAGGCGGACCGCACCGGTGCCCAGCGCGATCACCGCCCGGGCGCGCATCGGCTCGCCGCCCCGGCGCGACAGCACGACCAGCTCGCCCACCCGGGCCGCGGCCGAGCCGAGCCGGGCCGCGCAGTCGGCGGACGCCTGCAGCGGGTCGCGGCTGCGCCCCAGCGTCAGGTGCGGGGTGAAGCCGTCCGCGCGGCCACGGCACGCGGGGAACCGCCGCTCCAGCGCGTGCCGCAGCGCCGCCCAGGGCGCCGCGGACCCGGCTGCAGGGTCCAGCCAGACCGTGGCGTCCTCGCGGTGGCCGAAGGTGTGCACCCCCTCCAGCCGAGCGGTGAACGGCGCCACCTCGGCGGCCGCCCCGCCCAGCAGCGGGAGGGCCCGGTCGAAGTGCGCCTCGGGGACGAAGCCGAAGAGCAGGTTGACGTGCGGCGGCCAGCGGTCGAGCTGCGGGTCGTGGGCGGCGCGCAGGGCCTGGATCGGCGGCCACAACTCCTCGGGCGGCAACCAGGCGACGGCCGTCCGGGCCGTCGGCGGCACGCCGAGCACGCCGAGCACGCCGAGCACGCCGTCCGGGCCGGTACTGCTCCCGGCACCGGCACTCGCGGCGACCCCCGTACCGGCCGCGTCGGCCGGGAGACCGATCCGGAGGTCCACGGCCACGCCGTAGTGGTCGGACGGGAAGAGCCCGGCCGCCGTCGGCCGGTCGCCGAGCAGGACGGCCGCGGAGACCAGCGCGTCGTCGGAGCGGTGCAGCACCCGGTCGAGCCGGGCCGGCCGGCCGGAGAGCGAGGAGACCGCGGCGAGCGGATTGGCCACCGGATCGAAGGTGGGGGTGTCGTCGCCCGGCCCGTGGAGCTGCGTCCAGGCGTCCCGCAGCCCGAGCGCGGCGGCCGGGCCGTCGGCGCCCGAACGGCCGTCGTTGAAGTCCCCGAGCAGCAGGGCGTCGCCCTCGATGCCGGCCAGGCCCTCCGCCAGCCGGGCGAGTTCGGCCTGCCGCCGGCCCGCGCCGTCCGCCGAGTGGTCGCTGCTGAGGTGGACGGCGGCGACCACCAGGGGTGCGCCGGTCGTCCGCACGGTGACGGCCGTGACGGCCTTGTGCGGGCCGAGCACGTGCAGGCCCGCCTCCAGGACGGGCAGCCGGCTGAGCAGCAGCAGACCGTACGCGTCGACCTCCCGCCCGCGCGGGTCGGTGGTCACCGTGAAGCGGGCCCGCACCCACGGTGCGTCGAGCAGCAGGGCCAGCAGCGCGGGCTCGACCTCCTGCAACGCGATCACGTCGGCGTCGGCGGCCTCCAGCGCCGCGAGCAGCAGCGGGCGGCGCCGGGCGGTGTCGATCAGCTCGCCGTCGTAGCGGTCCCACAGGGTGTTCCAGGTGAGCACCCGCAGCTCCGCCGCGGCGGCCGGTCCGGCCGCGCCCGGGTGCCCGGCCGGGCCCGGGGCGTCCGCCGGGCACCAACCGGAGGCCGGCTGCCAGGCGTACGGCGTCACGGCGGTGAAGAACGGCGCGCGCAGCCGGCGCGGCTCGGTCCGGCGGCTGACCTCGGCGGTGTCGAGACGGTCCGTGCCGGTGGAGCGGTCCCACACCACCTCGCCGTCCGCCTCGACGTACCGGACGCGGTGCCACGGGATGTCGCCGGCCGCGGCGAAGGCCTCCAGCGGGACCCGCTTCGTCCGGTCGTCGCGCTGGCGGACGCCCACCACGAAGCGGGCCGGATCGAAGCGGGCGTCCCACCGGATGCGCTGACAGATCTGCTCGATGGGGCGCATCAGGCGTGGTCCTCCGGGGCGTCGTCGGCCGGGTCGAGCGTGCCGGCCGTGTCCTCGACCGTGCCGCTCGCGCCGACGTACCAGGTGCGGTGCGCCTGGCCGGGATAGGGCGGGCTGAACCGGCGCAGCTGCGCGGTGAGTACCGCCGCCGGGACGGGATGGCTGCGGACGGCGTTGCGGCGGAGCAGCTCCGGCTCGTCGACCAGCAGTACCGCCTGGGTGACCAGGGCGCCGCGGCGCTGCGCCACGCCCATGGCCAGGGAGCGCTGGTGGCGGTTGAGGGAGGTGGCGTCCCAGACCACCGTCGTGCTGCCGGTCAGGGCGGCGTCCAGCCGGTCCAGGCCCTCGCGCAGCACCTCGGCGTTGTCCCGTTGGTCGGCGCGGGAGCCCCGGGCCTCGCGCAGGTCGTCCAGGCCGATCCGGACGTCGGCCCCGCCGCGCGCGGCGAGACCGGCGGCGAAGCTGCTCTTGCCGCTGCCGGCCGGGCCCGCCAGCTGGACGAGCCGGGGGAACCGGCCGTCCCGCCACCGCCACCCGGCCGCCACCGCCTCCTCGGCGGTGCCGATCCGGCCGAGCGCGAACGCCTCGCGGGCCTGCGCCCAGCAGCGGTCGGCCGCGTCCCGGTCGAGGCCGGCCAGCGACGCGTGCAGACCGGCCCGCAGCAGGCGCAGCCGGGCGCCGTCCAGCAGCCCGGCGTCCTCGGCGTGCAGCGCGGACCAGCCCACCTGCTCGCGGGCGGCCGCCGGATCGTCCGCCTCGGCCGACGCCGCGGCGGCGACGGCGTGCAGCACCCCGAGGTCCGCGGCGAAGGAGAGCCGGACCAGGCCGGTGCGGCGCTCCTCGTCCGGGTACGGGCGGTGCAGCACGGGGTGGAGGCCGACCAGGTCGGCGACCCGCCGGGCCAGCGGCAGGCCGAGCGGCCCGGCCAGGCGGGGCGCCAGCCACTCCCGGCGGGCCCCGCGCAACACGGTGGCGAGCACCCCGGCCAGCCGAGCGTCGCCGCTGCGGCCGAGTTCGTCCAGCCGCGCGGCGGCCTCGGCCGGCGCGCGGTCCCCGGCCGGTGCTCGGTTTGCGGTCGGCGCGCGGTTTGCGGCCGGGGCCGGGCCGCCGGGTGGCGGCGGGCACTCGGCCTCGGTCAGCCCCAGCGCCGCCCGCAGCGCCGGCACCTCGGGCGCCGCCCCGGAGCGCACCGCCCAGAGCGCGGCGGCGGGGCCCAGCCCGTTCTCCACGACGGCGGCGTGCATCCAGTGCGTGTCGGTGCGGACGTGCTGCGGGCGGACCCACTTCGCCACCCGCCGGCCGAACTCGCCCCGGGGGAAGCCCGCGGCGGTCCGCACCACGAAGCCCTCCTGGCGGCCGGTGTCCAGCCGCAGCGCCCGCAGCGCCCGCTCGTCGTACCGGCCGCGCCAGAGCACCCGCGGGGCCGGCACGCCCAGCCGGTGGAGGAACCGCACGGTGTCGTCCCAGCCGAGGCAGTGGTCCTCACCGGTCCAGACCGAGAAGCCGTAGAACCAGCTCTCCAGGTCGGTGTAGGGGATCGAGTGCCGGGCGAACAGGTTCTCGCCGCAGACCCGCCAGCCGGGCGGGATCCGCGGGCCGATCCGGCCCTGGAGGGCCTTCACCCAGGCCCGGGACGGGTGGTGCGCCGAGTCCAGCGAGCGGGCGTGCAGCCCGTCGCGGTAGACGCTGGTGTTCTCGCCGTCGAGCTTCTCCGTGACGACGACCTCCGCGCCGGCCAGGCCGGCGAGGTCCCCCGCGCGGACGTCGTCGGCCGCCGCTCCCGGTGACCAGGGGAGATGCGGCGTACGAGGGTAGTGCACGCGCATGATCGCCTCCCGTCGACGTGCTCGGTCCGCGCCCACTGTAGGAGCGGGCGTCCGCGTGGAGCCATCGATTAACGCGGTGCTCGGCTGCGCGCCGGCCCTGGGCCGGTCCCGATGCTCGCGACAGGGCCGCATTCCGCGCTGACCTGCGCGGATCGTATGCTGCCCGGGCCCCGGTGATCACCGGGACGGACACACCGACAGGGGGACCGCGTGCCGTACCGGATCGAACGGATCGGGGTGGAGGACTGGCAGCGGCTGCGCACCGTCCGGCTCGCCCAGCTGCTGGACACGCCGATGGCGTTCATGGAGACCTACGAGACCGCACTGGGCCACGGCGAGGACGAGTGGCGTGCGCGGACGGCGCGGGTCAACGAGCCGGGCAGCGTCGGGTTCGCCGCGGTGGCGGACGACGGCGCGTGGGTCGGGACGATGATCTCGTTCACGCCCGAACCGGGGACGGCGCTGCTGGTCGGCGTCTGGGTCGGCCCCGCGCACCGCGGCCGGCAGCACGGCGTCACCGACGCCCTGCTGGACGCCGTCCTCGACTGGGCGCGCACCGCGGCCGGAGCACGCCGGCTCCTGCTGCGCGTGCACGAGGGCAACCCCCGTGCCACGGCGTACTACCGCCGCCGCGGCTTCACCTTCACCGGCGAGTCCGAGCCCTACGCGCTGGACCCGGCCGCCCTGCTGGTCGAGATGGTCCTCCCGCTGGGCTGACCGGCTCCGCCCCCGTGCCCGCCCGCGTTCCCGCCCCGTCCCGGTGCGCCCGTGCGGCGGGCGTGCGGCGGTGGTACAGCTGAGGCATGAAGCATTCCGCCCCGCTGTCCGACCGGACGCGGCACGCGGTGGCGCTCCGGAGCACCCCGCCCACCGCAGTCGCCGAGCTCCTGGGGCGCCGGCCCGGGCGTCCGTTGGACAGTGCCGT
Source organism: Kitasatospora sp. NBC_01560 (assembly GCF_045208415.1). Classification (NCBI taxonomy): domain Bacteria; kingdom Bacillati; phylum Actinomycetota; class Actinomycetes; order Kitasatosporales; family Streptomycetaceae; genus Kitasatospora; species Kitasatospora sp. NBC_01560. The sequence continues at coordinate 8,615,499 of NZ_CP109364.1, forward strand.
CCGGGCCGGTGCGGAGGCCACCACCGGTCACGACTTCAGCCGGGTGCGGGTGCACACCGGCGAGGACGCGGCGGCGTCGGCGCAGGCCGTTCAGGCCCGGGCCTACACGTACGGCACGGACATCGTGTTCGGGGCGGGCCGGTACGCGCCGGGCACGGCGGAGGGGCGCACGCTGCTCGCGCACGAGCTGGGTCACGTCGTGGCGCAGACCTCCGGAGCCGCCGGGCCGGCACCGCTGGTCCAGGCCGCCGACGACCGGCAGGCGCTGTCGCAGCGGCTCAGCGCCGTCCGCGCACGGCTGGCGAAGCTGCGTGGGCAGGAGCGGCAGTCCACCGACCGGTTCGTCGAATCGACCGGACGCGCCCGGCAGGGCGACGCGGTGGCCCGCGGCAAGGAACACGACCTGGCGGGGAGCCGGTCGGCGCGCGCGGCCCCCGAGCTCTGGGGCGGAACCGTCGCGGCCGGCCGGGTGCGGCAGGCAGTGACGGCGGCCCGTGCCGGCGACACGGTGACGCTCACCGTCGAGCTGCGCATCGCTTACGCGGGCCTGCCGGACCAGGACGCCCAGAAGCGTGCGAAGGCGGACATCCCGCGGATCGAGGCCGCGATCAGCGGCGCGTGGCAGGTCGACATCGAGCACGGCGAGTACGCCGGCACGAAGTTCCGCCTGGTGCCCCGGCTGACGTACCTGCGCAACGACCTCCCGAACCCAGCGGGGGCCTTCGTGATCCGGGTGCGCCGGCCGGACAGCGAACCGTCGGTCGGCACGTCGGTCACCGGTGTGATCAGCCTCGCGCCGGCCCATCTCGAAGGGTCGAGGGTGATCGCGGTGGCCCACGAACTGGCCCACCTCTTCGGCTTCATGGACAGCTATTCGGAGACGACCTCGACCGACCGCGCCGGAAAGAAGCAGGAGCACTTCACCGCCGCCCGGCCCGACCCGGCGAACCGGCCCGACCTGCTCGGCATGGTCGATGCCGACTACCTGCAGCGCAAGCTCGGGAAGGGCGCGGTGAGCAAGCAGGAGGTCGAGCGCCAGACCCGGCCGGTCCACGTCTGGGAGGAGGAGGCGAGCATCGTCCTGCGCACCCTGGGCGTCGCGCCCCCGGCATCCGGGCGACCGCCGCCGGACAGCGAGGACTTCGACCCGGTCCAGGAGCTGGAACGCGACCGCGGCGAAGGCGAAGCACGCCTCGCTCCGCTGCGCGAGGGCCGCCGCCGGGCCGAGGACTCGTCGCAGTGGGTGGCCACCGTGGAGGAGATCATTCGGCTCGAACACGAGGAGGCCGACCTCACCAGGCGCCTCGGCACCGCACCCTGACACCCTGACACCCTGACACTCCGGCAGTGCGGGTGAGGCCGTTGGGACCGGGGCCGGCAGGCCGTCGCTGACGATTGCTCGGCACGCGGGTTGTCGCCGACTCCACAGCTCATGACGATCCGGTGGGTGACGGTCGGTCCCCGGCCCCCCGGACCCCCCGGACCCAGCTCGTCCCGGGAGCGAGGACGCCTCACCGATCGCTGCGAGCAGTGCGAACGGCAGCTCCCGGTCCGCCTGGCCGATGGTCAGCGCGAGCCATCGGCCGGCGGACGACGGCTGCCACAGTCGCATGCTGCCGGCGACGCTGCACAGCCCAACCAGGTGACTACCAGGGGACGACGCCGTCGTCCTCGAAGAAGGAGCCGGTCGGGCCGCCGTCGGGGAGGGTGGCGAGCCGGATCGGAGTGGCTGCGCCCTGTGCGGGGGTGCGGGGTCCGTGGAAGCCGGTGAAGTCGGTCGCGACCAGGCCCGGGCAGGCGGCGTTGATGAGGATGTTGGTGCCGGTGAACTGTCGGGCGTACTGCAGGGTGAGGGCGTTGAGAAAGGACTTCGACGGCGCGTAGGCCGCCATGACGGGGCCGACCTCGACGTCCGGGTCCGCCTGCCGGGCCAGGGAGCCGACACTGCTGGAGACGTTGACGATGCGGGGGGAGGCGGAGCGCCGCAGCAGTGGCAGCATCGCGTTGGTCACCCGGACGACGCCCATGACGTTGGTGTCCACGACGGTGCGGAGCACTTCCAGGTCGAGTGTGGTCGGCTCCTGCAGCCATCCCGGGCCCATTTCGCCGGGGATGCCGGCGTTGTTGACCAGGGCGTCCAGGCGTCCGGCCAGTCGTTCGACCAGTTCCGCGGCGGCGGTGACGCTGCGGTCGTCGGTCACGTCCAGCGGTACCTCGAAGGCGTCCACGCCGGCGGCGCGCAGCTTGGCGACGGCGGCTTCGCGGCGGGTCGCGTCGCGGGCTCCCACGCCGACGCGGTAGCCGAGGCTGCCCAGTCCGGCCGCGATCTCGTAGCCGATGCCCTTGTTCGCGCCGGTCACCAGCGCGGTGTTCGTTTCGTTCATGTCGATGATGTTGGCCCGTGGGCGGGTGGTGCGGCCAACACCGGTACGGTGCCCTGTCATACCCGGCGGGTATCACCGCGTATGCTGCGGCCGTGGACACCCTGGAGACCCGCGAGTTGAGGTACTTCGTCGCCGTGGCCGAGGAGTTGCACTTTGGGCGCGCCGCCGAGTGCCTCGGGATGGCCCAGCCGCCGCTGTCGCGGGCGATCCAGCAGCTCGAACGGCGCCTGGGGGTCGGTCTGCTGGAGCGCAACCGCCGTGGCGTCCGCCTGACCGGTGCCGGGGAGGTGCTGTTGCGGGAGGGCCGGGCGGCTCTCGACGCGGCCGCGGCCGCCGTCCGCCGTACCCGGCGCGCCGGGTACGGCGACAGTCCCGGCGGCCCCCGAGGCCGGCTGGTCCTCGCGGTGAAGGCCGCCGCCTCCCACGACCTGCTGCGGAAGCTCCTCGACGCCTACGCGGCCGAGCCCGACAGTGCCGAGATCGAGGTGCTGCCGTGCGGCCTCTGCGAGCAGGAGGAGCTGCTGCGCGACGGACGCGCCGATGTCGCGCTCATGCACACGCCGTGGAACTCCCTCACCGGGTTCGACAGCGAGGCGCTGGAGGCCGAGGGGCAGGTCGCCCTCCTGCCTGCCGGGCACCCCCTCGCCGCCCGCGAGACCTTGTCCCTGGCCGAAGTCAGGGACGTCCCCGGTCTGCCGCTCGCCCGCTGGCCCACCCGCGGCACCTACGCGCCCGGCCCCGGCCCCGAGATCCAGAACCAGACACAACTGGCCCAGCTGATCGCCCTCGGACGCACCGTGGCGGTCGTCCCCGACTCCGCCCGCTCCTGGCTGTGGGCCGAGCACGCGGCCGTTCCCCTGGTCGACGCGCCTTCCGTCGTGACCCACATCGTCTGGCCCGCGCACAGCCGCTCCCTCATGCTGGCCGGCCTGGTCCGCACAGCCACACGGCTCTGGCCGGGCCAGAACGCGAATCCGTGAGAATCCGGCAGCGCGGATGAGATCCGAGCTCCGGCGAGAATTCGTCAGCTTCGGTGCAACAGGGCACCTGCTGAGTCACAGCAGGCTGTAGTCGATCAGGCGTGTCGCCAGCCATCGCCAGCCATCGCTGACGGTTGCACCACGCGGTGACCGGAAGTCGTAGCTGGCGGGCGGGTCTGCGGCTCGGGCAGGTAGGTGAATCGGCGAACCGGCTGTGAATCCAGCACCGGCACCGACCCCAGGTCCCGCCCCGGCCGGACAACCTGACCGCCGTCGAACAGCCAGGTCGTCGCCCACCGCCGAGGCTGGGCCCCTTCCGCGTACAAGCCGCCAGCGGAACGCGTCATCGCGGGTGAGGTGGCTGACCACCTGTTCCCAGCGTTGAGCCAGTTGCGTGGGCCGCCCGGCCGAGTAGGTGCTGAGATTCGGCGGTGTCGGCGATCAGCCGCCGCGGAGCCCCCACCCGTCGAGGCCGCCGTACACGTGGGCTTCCAGGCATTGCGGAGCGTCCATGCCGACGGCCTCGCCCCGGTAGAGGGCGATGAGTGAGTCCTTGCCCCGCCACCACGTGTCCGTGACGCCCTGTACTTCAGGCACCGGCTGGAAGCCGACGAGGTCCAATGACTCGACGGCCTTCCCCCTGATCCTTGTCACGCTCTTGGCCCAGCGACGAGCATGGGCGGCGAGCGCCAAGGATTCCACCCATCCGTCTGTGCTGGCATGCAGCGGTGTCCAGCGGTAGGCATCGATCCCGAATGCGCCGTCGGAGCCGATCATGAATCCGTGGCCATGGACACCCGACAGCTTCCCGCCGAGAACAGCCAGCCCTCAGCGGGCGAGCCTTCGGGACAATCGGCGCCCAGGATGTGCGGACCGCCCTCGTAGAACGGGGCAGGCGGCAGCGCGAGACCGCCCCAACGGTCCTGGAAGGACGCGGCCCGGTCGACCTCCACGACCGGGATCCCGTGCTCGATCCGCCTCTCTCGGTGCTGCCCGAGGCCCTGCCGAGGAACACGAACGCCGTCCACCTCGACGGGTTCGGTTGCGCTTTGGGTGTCAGTCGTCGCGACCAGGTGTCATCTATCGCGACCAGTCACAGTCACTCAGTGTGGCGGGAGCCTGGAGCTCCAGTCGCTGTGACTGGCAGGGATAGTTGGCCAGCTGAGGCATGGACTGTGCAGGTGATGGGTTGAGTTGGCAGCGATTGTTGGCCACTTTAGGCAGTGATGGTTGGCCAGTGCTGCAGGTGATCGATCACGGAGGGTGTCGGCGGTTGAGGATGGTCAACCACGGTGGCCGCCAGAACACGAACGTGTTCTGGCAGGAGTTCAGGCCGACATCGCGGAACGGCTGAGGTGTGGTCCTGACCCGCCAGCCCCACATGAGGAACCAGCAGCTGCGTAGCGGATGCAGTTGCGATTCAGAGCGGCAATTTCCTTCAAGACCGCTGGTCTCTGCGCTAGCCTGGCACGACGTTGATGCCAGACGCCGAATTTGTCCCTCCAGTGTGCTGGCATCACGGGCGATCTTAGGAGATTGAAATGGCCGCGACAGATAGCACAGAGCTCTCAGTCAAGGGAGAGAGCCTTCAGCAGCTCTACAGCGACTACGGGAAGAATCGATTCCTGATTAATCGCCGGTACCAGCGGAAGCTCGTATGGACCGTCGAAGAGAAGGAAAAGCTGATCGATTCCGTGCTTAAGAAGCTTCCAATTCCACTAATTTTGCTCGCTGAAAGTCAGCATGAGGATGTGGCGCGCTTGGAGGTTATCGACGGCCTTCAGCGCCTCAATGCCATGTTTGCATTTATTGAGAACGAATTTTCTGTCGATGGCAAGTTCTTTGATATTGAGACCCTGGCTGACACCAAGTTCCTCAAAGATGAAGGGAATCTTGTTCAGCGAGAGCCTGTCTGGGACCGCTCAACCTGTCGAGACTTCACTAACTATCAGCTCCCAGTATCGACCTATCGATCAGCTAGCGAGTCATCAGTTGACGAGGTATTTCGCAGGATCAACTCATCTGGGCGATACCTGAGCCTCCAGGAGATTCGGCAGGCCGGGTCAACTATGGAGATTTCCGGCCTGGTGCGGCGGATAAGTGCAGCTATCCGAGGTGACTCGTCACTGACGGATTACGTCAACCTGAATGACATGCCGAAGATTAGCATCACTAATCGGAATCTCGATTACGGGATTTTTGACGAAGAGATCTTCTGGGTTAAGCAAGGAATTCTTTCGCGTGATTCCGTCCGTGAGTCCCGTGATGAAGAGCTCGTCCTCGATCTCCTTCTCGATCTAATTTTGCGTCCCCTTGCGTCCAGTGGGCTGGAGTATCGAAACGCCGCCTACGCTGAGGAGCGGTCATCTTCCTCTACGTCAGCAGGGATTATTCGCTCAAGGCTGCTGACCATGGGGACGAGTGAAGTGGAACGCCGCTTCATGGACACCCTCGATTTGATCAAGGAAACTCTTGATATTGCGGGAGCCCCATACTCTACGTGGACTGTTACGCAACAGAACCCTCGTGGAATTCCCCGCCACTTCCATGCGCTATTCGTGGCTGTGGACCAGCTTCTCCATGAGGAGAGCCTAGTACCCAAGAGCAAGAGAGAGTTCTCCGTTGCCCTCAAGGGATTCTGGGATAAGGACCTGAGTATCCCTGGAGGAGGAAACTGGGGAGGTACGCGGAAGACTTCCTTGATCAACGCAGTTAAGGGATATCTTCGGCCCCATTTTGAAGCAACCAAGGATCAGCATAAACTTGAGCTCCAAGAGCAGGCCTTCAGATTCGAGTCGACCTTGCGTATGGCGCTGACTGAAGAGGCGCTTTTCGAGCTGAAGCAAGGCTTCTGTCAGCTGAATAAGCCTTCGGTTTTTGATGAGGGCAGCTTCAGTAAGATCATGAAGATCGCTAGCGCCATGGCGAATACTAGGGCTCAAGCCAAGGGCGTGATCTTCATTGGGGTGGCCGATGATGCCAGCGACGCGGAGGCCATCAAGAGATTTGCTGGCGTCGACAGTCAGCAGCTGGACCGGTTTTATATCACGGGTACGCAGCATGAGCTCGACGCACTCGGAAAGTCGGTTGACGAGTTCTTTCGATGGCTCATCGATAAGATCAAGAACTCTAAGCTGGAGCCGCGCTTTGCGGAAGCACTTGCTAGTACGCTGAAGCCGTTCCGGTATCGGGACTGTTTGCTTTGGAAGCTGGAGCCGGCCGCGATGTCGTCTCCGGTGATGTATGACGGGAAGTTCTTCGTTAGGAATGGTCCGAATACGGATGAAGTGCTGGCAGGCGGCATGATTGAGCTCGTCCGACGCTTTCCAGCGCCGTGAGCGTTGCTGGCCGATCTTTCCTTAAGGCATGCAGTCGATCATGAATAGGCCCCGGCTTCGGCAGGAAACGGTATATCGTTAGGATTAGGAATTGCGCATCAGGGTGCTGATGTCAGGCTATCCGCACTCACTCGTCCTGCATGCCGCTGATGCAAGAGCTGCTGGGTGCCTCAACTGGGACCCAGTCAGCTCGGTAGCCGCGATCTGCCCCCAAGACCGAAGCTGGCGCTGCCGTGTGACCATTGGCCAGAACCGTAACTCGCGGCTTGAACCAGTCGTGAGGCTGTAGGGATCGAAAGTACCAGTTGGTTCACGTATGTATTTAGGGCTTGTTGCAGGGCGTGAAAGAAATCCGGGCCTTGTTCTGCGCGACGGATTCGGTCGAGGAGCCGGTATTCGGGGAGGTTTGGGTAAACAGGACGGTCGCGGCTGGTGAATGGAGGATGGAAGCACGGCGCCAGGGCCCATTCGCTGCCAGTGACTTTGGCCCAGATGTAGGCTGATGCGCATTCGCGAATTAGGCCGTCCTGCTTCGTCTTTGACGCATCGCTGGTCAAGGGTGGGAGTTGGTCCGTGATGGTGTGCCACTCGTCCAGGCCGAGATCCCAGAGGGCGAGCTGATGTCGGCGGTGGCTGTAGTCGACAGGATTGGGGAGGCTGGCGATGTGCTGCGCGAGTGCCTCGAAAGCTTCCATGCGGTCCCGATGCAGAGCGAACTGGTCGCCCGGGGGCGTGATTTCGGTCAGTGTACGTCCGTGTCCACTGAGGCAGTATGCCGGAACTCCGAGGAACTGGGCGGCGCTGAACAGCGATGAGCCGGTTGCGGCCTGGACGAGGTGAACGGCGGCAGTCCTGCGGAACCTGTCACTGCTCCCGGGTCGGGCTCTGGCGCTGTCGCTGATGAGAAGGCTGAGCCAGCCATCTGGCAGCCATTGGGGAATATTTTCGGGCAGGTACCCGCGTTCGCGGACGGGGATGATGGGTTTGGTGTCGGGTCCGGGCCTCATCGAGGGCTTGGGGAAGCGAAGGGTGAGGGCGTGTTCGACATCAAGTCTGGTCAGGGGCGTACATCCTGACGCGACGGCGCCCCGGGTCTTGGTCCAGTTGCTGGCCATCACCGGTTCGACGTCTTGGAGCAGGACGCCGAGGCTTTGCTGGAACGTTGGCCGTGGTTGGGCGAGGAGTGTGTCAGCGAGGGCAAGGAGGGCTGCGGTGAGGGTGCTGTTGGGCGGTGTCGCGTCCCACCGGAGTCGGCCCGAGGGATCTGTTCGGGCAGAGGAAAGGTAGTCGTCCAGGGTGGGCGGGAGTTTGAAGGTCGCATGGGCTGCAGCCTTCGGCCAGGTTGCGCAGACCACGGCTGACATGACCTGCAGATCGCGTATGGCAGCCGAGGCGGCCGTCGGGTCGTGGCCGGGTGCCAGCAGGCCGAGGATCTTGCGCTGTAGCGCGGCAAGCTCAGGCGTGAGTGGCCGGGCTGGCAGGGCGGCTGCGGTGTCCAGTCGCTGGCCACAAGGTTGGTAACCGTCCGGCTGCCGGATCTTGGTGCGGCATTGCGCGGGATGAAGACCCGCGACCCACTGGGAGGGCATCAGTGTCCGAGTCGCGCTCCAACTGCCGCGGCTGTGAGCGGGTTGCACGCAGGACGGGCAGAGATCTTCCAGTAGAGCGTTGTGCTGGAGGCAGGCGAAGACCAGCCCAAAGTGCCACTCGACTTTCCAGGCGCCGCCGTGGCGGCGTTGGATCTCGCTGCCGTCGCCCGCAAGGCACTGCGGGCAGTAGCGGCTGGAGGTCAGGAAGAGCCAGTCCCGGGGCCTGCCGGTCGGGCGCAAGGTGGTGCCCCCTGGGCTGACCAGAGCCTCGGTGACAGCTGGATAGCGGCCCACGAAACGTCGCATGGAGAGCGCTTCTGCCTCGGCCTCTGTCAGGCGCGTGCAACGGGCGAAGGACTCCAGGACGGTGGGTTCCATCATCAGCAGGTGTCGCGCCTGGGAGGACTGGTTGCCGACACCTGGAGTGGCCAGGCCGGCCTGGCGCATGAGAACGCTCGGGGCCAGGTCGAGAAGGTGCGCGAGCCGCAGGATGAAGCCGGGAAGACTCTCGCCCGGCAGTGGGTCGAGGCTTCTGGGCAGAGGGGCTGGTTCGTTGGCGGACACGGGCACTGATCACCCCTGGGCCTGAGCAGCCATCGGGCCGTCATCGTCGAAGACGGTGTTGCGTCGGCGCCTCGGTTTGGCGGCGGTTTGGTTCTCCGCGCTGAGGAGCGGGGCCGGGATGGTGGGGACCTCACCGGCCTCGGGGTCTCGTCCGGGGTCATCGAGGCTGATGATGATCTCGTCGAGGAGGTCCTCGTCCAGAAGTTCTCGGCCGCCGTCGATTGCTTCCTTGGCGCCGTCCTCGATAAGGCGGTTGAGGAGCCCGACGACCCCGCCGGTACGGCGCATCAGGTATTCGGGCATGCCGCCTTCGGTGAGCATTCCGGGCTCGGCTTTGAACAGGCGGAGTCCGTCCTCCAGACCACCGAGGTAGTCATGGAAGGCTTGGATGTCATGGGGTGTGGTGTAGCGGAAGCGGTCGAGCTCGACCAACTCGAAGCGACGCTCGGTCTGGGTGACCTCCAGGCCGTGGATGCGCGCGTTTTCTGGGGGCGGTACCACCCACTGACGCTCCCGCTTGTCCCACTTCGCTCCCCGCAGCAGGCCTGAGCCGACGATGTCGACACCGATCAGGATGAGGGTGACGTTCATGCTCATGAAAGCCCGGACCAGGTCCAGTGCGTCCTGGTCGTCGGCTCGGTGCAATCGCAGTCGGGTGATGTCATCGAGGATCAGGACTCTGACCCCATGGTCGTCCAGAGAGCCGGCGACCTGCCGGACCAGCTGAGGCAGGGTCAGATTTTTGGTGTTCGCACCGAAGAAGTGCAGGATCGCCTCGCAGGTGCTCTTCGGCTTCGCGGTGACCGGAGTCTGGACGTAGGCGACTGGCGCGTGCAGGGCGCGAGTTCCGGGCGTCACACCAGGGTTCATGAACTCGTTGAGGTCTTGCCAGGAGTCCTCGAAGTCGGCAGCGACTTCACAGACTGTCTCGGTCTTCCCTTGGTAGCCCCAACCGCTGATCATTACCCCGGGCCAGGTCGCGGCAGTCACCTTCAATGCGTTGTTGCTGATGCGTCGTTGGACCAGGCGAGCCACCTTGAGCGACATCGGGGTCTCTTGAAGCGGTAGGTTCACATGAGTCGCCGTGCGGAGCAGGTTATGAAGGGACCGCTGGCGCGGACTCATCGACCGCCACTCGTCAAGGCTCAACCTCGGCGCGGGGACGAAGGCGCGGCGCATGCTGCGGTAGTACTGCCAGCCCTCGAAGGTGTCCCGGCGCGGTGGCTTGCTCGCCAGAAGTCCAGCAAGTGGGTTCAGTGGCAAGGGCGCTGTCATTCGTCCTCCTTGACCTGCTGGTCACCCTCGCCCTCGTCGGGCGGCAACAGGAATACGTTTCGGCGCCGTAGGCTGTCGCCGAGCCGTGGCGGTGGGGTCGGTTGCTGGACAACTACCGATTCGCGCCGGCGTCGCCGGTCGGCATCCATGGCCTTCTCGACAATGGCTGCTTCGATGGGCCAGGGGACCACCTCAGCTTCCGACGGTGGTTTGCGTGTCGGTGTCTGGTCGGCTACTGCAGCAGCAGCCTGCGCGGCCCGTCGGGAACGGCTTGTCTTCTCGCGCTTGGTCATCTGGCTCGGCCATTCGCTAACCGGGGTCGCCGAACCGAGGATATCCAGCAGCACTGGTAGGAGATCGGCATCTGTTCGTGGGGCCAGCCGCTTCTGGCGGACCTCGGCAAGCAATGCCTCGACGGTCTTGTCCGAGAAGGCCGGAACCTCCCCCTCCGGCGGTAGCCCGGTCCAGCGAAGAACATGCCATCGCTCGGCGTCGTCTGGGTCCTGGAAGAACACGGTGCGGCGATCGCGCCGATCAGAGCGGACCACCCACTTTCCTCGGTGCCGGCCGCCCCGCCCGGATGGCTGCAGGAAGCGGTCTTCGTCCAGGGCCGGGTCGTGGTACCAAAGCCCGCGAATCTTCACCCCGCGACGGCGGTGGATCTTCACGTGATGGCTGGGCAGGAGTTTGTAGTAGAGCTCCAGCCCGGGAACCTCCAGGTCGAATCCGCCCTGCTGCATCGACGCTGCGAACAGGGAGTTCGGACTGTGGTGTTCCTCAGGGGCCCAGGACGGTGCGTACTCGCCCAGGATGCGGTTCTGCCAGATCTTGACGATCCAGGTGGCGAGAACGTGCTCCATTTGGGACATCGTCAGGACGGCGTCGCTCTCCGGGTCGGCGCCCCGGTCGGCGACATCGGCTCCAGTGAACCCCAGCAGGTGTTCCAGGAGAAGAGAGTTGAACGCAGAAAAGGCCCGCTCGACAGCGGACTTGTCGGTGGCCCGTAGGGTTCGTGCGGGCAGGATGTTGCAGCCCAGCGTCCGCTGGACGTCCACGATGTGGTGATTCTTGTAGACGCTGCCATGGTCCGTGGTGACCGTCTCGGGTGCGAAGAACGGCAGTGCGGCGACCCGGTGCCCGGCAAACTCAGCAACAAGCGTCGCCGGGACCCCCGGGTAGGGCCACTCCATGTCCTCGCCCCAGCCTTCCCGCATCGGCAAAGGCATCATCACGTCCCGCAGCAGCATCGCGATGTCCAGCGAGGTGTCCGACACCAGCGTGAGGCGGAAGGCGACAACCGAGTGCGTGTAGAGGTCGAGCGCTACCGAGAGCATCGCTGATATCGGCTCGCCGAAGACCGACTCGCGGATCTTGACCGGCAGAGGTGTGCTGTCCAGCGCGATCACCTGCCCCGGTCGGTGAACCACGACCCGCTGGCCGGTGTCTGCGGTCTGGGCCGTGCGGACGTAACGCTGACGTGACCCGTCCGGACCGAACCACTCTGCCCAGACCGCCGTCAGCGTCTTGCGACCGGGAACGTCCTCGGGCGGGAAGTCGGGAAAGACTTCGCGGACGTACTGGTGCAGCAGGCGGTGCCGGGCCATCATGCTCATCCGTGAGCGCCGAAGGAACTCCTCCCTCACTGCGAAGATCGCTTCGCGGATCTCCTCGGTAATGCTGGGATGCCCGCCGCTCGCGCGCAGCCACCGGCCGTCCGCGCACGCCAGCACGATCTCTTCCGAACTCCGCCCGGCCAGGCGCCGCAGAGTCCGCTCGCTCATGTAGCGAAGCCCTAGAGCGGCCGGCTCGGCAGGGGCGAAGTGCTTCAGCTCCGCCGCCTTGGCCTGCTGACGCTCGGTCAGCGTGGTTGCCGCCGGATCGTATGCAGGCCGCGGCTCGTGAGGCAGGGCCCGGAAGGGATCTCCGCTCCGATAGCCGGTCTCCGCTTCGAGTACATGCTCCGCACGAATGCGGGCCTGCTGCAGCTGTTGCGGAGTCAGGTCGGCAAGACCTGCCGGCTGGCGGGACCGATTCTGGGACACGTCAGTCACGGCAACTGCCTGGACGTCTGGGTGATTCATGAGCCAGCGAAGCGAACGGCGCTCGCGCCGGCCTTCCGCGGAGGCCAGCACGACCCGTCCGACATGTGGTTCCACCTCCTGCACGGTCCAGTTGAGATCACCCAGGCGCAGTTGGACACCGTTGGCCAGGACAAGGACACCCCGGGTCATGCGTGCCCCTTCTGGTGTCGGGCGACTACGTTGCCCAGCCAGATCCGTGAGCCGTCCTGGAGCGACTCATCCATGCTCATGCCCAGTCGGCGCCGCCAGAGAAGACGGACGGCCTGAGCGCGGGCGAGGGCCGGCCATTGCGTTGACTCGACCAGATCCAGAAACGACAGCGACCCGACCGCCGCCGTTTCCAGCAACTGGGGCTGCAGACCCAGCGGATCAGCTGCGGGCCGCCGCCGGGCCGACAACGCGTCCAGGAGACTCATGACGTTCGGGCGCCACCTCGTCACCACGGCGTACCGCCATCCGGCCGCAGCTGCGGCCTCCCGCGTCGCTGCGAACTTCAAGGCGTCGTCGTCCTTGATGAGGTGGCCAGGGCGTACGTCCAACAGCCACCGGCCTCCGTCCGGCATCAGAGCCAGGAAGTCCGGGACGTGCGCCGCGCGGCCCGAGGAGTGCTCAAAGTCCAGCACGAACGGTTGCGGCAGCACCTCGGACACCTGCAGAAAGTCCAGCGCGAGCAGCAGGCACCGTTCCTCCAGCGACTAGAACCCATGCTGACGCCCGGTCGAGACCATGAACTCTAGCCCAGGGCGATGCAACTGCCGGGCGCGCCAGGTGAACCGGCGCATCGGCTGCGACGCCAGCAACGGCACCGACTCGATGTCCCGGACCGGCCAGACCACCTGGTCGCCGTCGAACAGCCACGTAGTCACCCAGCGACGGCGCCAGCCTTCTTCCAGTACCAGCTGATGACGAAAGGCGCTGTCGCCGCCGTACGGCGCGATCAGATGGACCAAGTTGCACTCGTCAGAACGGACTCGGGGTGCAGTCTCCGTACCCATGGGCATACGACACCACCCCCGCGTGCGGGCCGGTGGTGAATCTCCGAACCTGTTCGTAACTCACAGTTACTTGATCGCCCTCTGGCCAACTATCTCCGCCAATGGCCAACTATCCCTGCCAGTCACAGTCGCACACACGGTGGCGGGCAGGGCGCGGGGCCAAAAACAAGCAGGCATGATTGCTTTTTCTTCGTGGCGGTGCCACGCTGCTGCCCGACGGCGGGAGTTGGGCCACCGGGACGGGAGGCGTGGCTGTGGGGTCGCGGGCGGTGTTGCGGGTCGGGAATGCCTCGGGGTTCTACGGGGACCGGTTCTCGGCGGTGCGCGAGATGTTGACGGGCGGGCCGCTGGATGTGCTCACCGGGGACTATCTGGCGGAGCTGACCATGCTGATCCTGGCGCGGGACCGGCTCCGGGACGGCGGGCTCGGGTATGCGAGGACGTTCCTGCGGCAGATGGAGGAGTGCCTCGGGCTGGCGCTGGAGCGCGGGGTGCGGATCGTGGTCAACGCCGGCGGGCTGAATCCGGCCCGCCTGGCGGAGGCGATCCGGGAGCTGGCGAAGCAGCAGGGGCTCGATCCGGCGGTGGCGCACGTGGAGGGGGACGACCTCCTCCCGCGGCGGGCCGAACTCGGCCTGCCCGAAGGCCTGCTGGCGGCCAATGCCTACCTCGGGGCGTTCGGGATCGCCGAGTGCCTGCGGGCCGGCGCGGACGTGGTGGTCACCGGCCGGGTGACTGACGCGGCGCTGGTGGCGGGCCCGGCGGCCGCCCACTTCGGCTGGGGGCCCGGGCAGTTGGACGAGCTCGCCGGGGCGGTGGTGGCCGGGCACGTACTGGAGTGCGGCGCGCAGGCGACGGGCGGGAACTACGCGTTCTTCCGCGAGCACGACGTCACCCGCCCCGGGTTCCCGCTGGCCGAGCTTGCGGCCGACGGCTCCAGCGTCATCACCAAGCATCCGGGCACCGGCGGCGCCGTCACCACCGGTACCGTCACCGCCCAACTCCTGTACGAGACGAGCGGGGCGCGCTACCCGGGCCCGGACGTCACGGCCCGGCTGGACAGCGTCCGGCTGACCCAGGAGGGCCCGGACCGGGTGCGGATCGACGGGGTGCGGGGCGAGGCGCCGCCGTCGACGCTCAAGGTGGGGCTGAACCGGCTCGGCGGCCACCGCAACGAGGTGGTGTTCGTCCTGACCGGGCTCGACATCGAGGCCAAGGCCGCCCTGGTGCAGCGGCAGTTGGCGGAGGCCCTGGGCGGTCCGGACGCCTGCCCGGCCGAGCTGCGCTGGACGCTCGCCCGGACCGATCACCCGGACGCGGACACCGAGGAGACCGCCTCGGCGCTGCTCCGGCTCACCGCCCGGGACGCCGATCCGGCCAAGGTGGGCCGTGAACTCGGCAAGGCTGCGGTGGAGTTGGGGCTCGCCGGCTACCCGGGCTTCCATCTGACGGCGCCGCCCGGGCCGGGCGCGCCGTACGGGGTGTTCACGGCGGTGCCGGTGGAGGCCGCCCTGGTCGAGCACACGGCCGTGCTGCCGGACGGCCGCCGGATCGCCGTCCCGCCGACATGCCTGCCGAAGCCGACGCCCGTCCCGCAAGCCCTGCAACCGCCGTCGGCGGATGCGCTCCTCGTCGAGCACGCGCTCCCCGGCCCGCCGCCCGCCGGCCCGACCCGTCGGGCGCCGCTCGGCCTGGTGGCCGGCGCCCGCAGCGGCGACAAGGGCGGTGACGCCAACCTCGGTGTCTGGGCCCGTGACGAGGCCGGCTGGCGCTGGCTCGCGCACACCCTGACCGTCGACCGCCTCCGCCTGCTCCTGCCGGAGGTGGCGGACCTGCCCGTCGCCCGGCAACTGCTGCCGAACCTCCGCGCGGTCAACTTCACGCTCACCGGCCTGCTCGGCGAGGGCGTCGCCGCCCAGCACCGGTTCGACCCGCAGGCCAAGGCGCTGGGCGAGTGGCTGCGCTCCCGCCATCTCGACATCCCGGAGGCGTTGCTGTGACCGTCCTGCCCACCCGCCTCGACCCGGCCGGCGCCGACCACACCGAGAACCGGGCCGCCATGCTCGCCAGGCTCGCCGCGCTGGACGCCGAGCACGCCAAGGCACTGGCCGGCGGTGGTCCCAAGTACGTGGAGCGGCACCGCACCCGCGGAAAGCTGCTGGCGCGCGAGCGGATCGAGCTGCTGGTCGACGAGGACTCGCCGTTCCTGGAGCTCTCCCCGCTCGCGGCCTGGGGCAGCGATTACCCGGTCGGTGCCGCCCTGGTGACCGGGATCGGGGTGGTGGAGGGCGTCGAGTGCGTGATCACCGCCAACGACCCGACCGTGCGCGGCGGCGCCAGCAACCCGTGGACGCTGCGCAAGGCCCTGCGGGCCAACGAGATCGCGCTCACCAACCGCCTCCCGCTGATCAGCCTGGTCGAGTCCGGCGGCGCCGACCTGCCCAGCCAGAAGGAGATCTTCATCCCCGGCGGCGCGCTCTTCCGCGACCTCACCCGGCTGTCGGCGGCCGGGATCCCGACCGTGGCCGTCGTGTTCGGCAACTCGACGGCCGGCGGTGCCTACGTGCCGGGGATGTCCGACCACACCGTGATGGTGAAGGAGCGCGCCAAGGTCTTCCTCGGCGGGCCGCCGCTGGTGAAGATGGCGACCGGCGAGGACGCCGACGACGAGTCGCTGGGCGGCGCCGAGATGCACGCCCGCACCTCCGGCCTGGCCGACCACTTCGCCGTGGACGAGCCGGACGCGCTGCGGCTGGCCCGGCGGGTCGTCGCCCGGCTGAACCACCGCAAGCCCGGCGCGGATCCGGACCGGGCCGCCGAGCCGCCGAAGTACGCGGAGGAGGAGCTGCTCGGCATCGTCCCCGGCGACCTCAAGGTGCCGTTCGACCCGCGCGAGGTGATCGCCCGGATCGTCGACGGCTCGGACTTCGACGAGTTCAAGCCGCTCTACGGCAGCAGCCTCGCCACCGGCTGGGCCCGGCTGCACGGGTACCCGGTCGGCATCCTCGCCAACGCGCAGGGCGTGCTGTTCAGCCAGGAGTCCCAGAAGGCCGCGCAGTTCATCCAGCTGGCCAACCAGCGGGACACCCCGCTGCTGTTCCTGCACAACACCACCGGCTACATGGTCGGCCGGGACTACGAGCAGGGCGGCATCATCAAGCACGGCGCGATGATGATCAACGCCGTCGCCAACTCCCGCGTCCCGCACCTCTCGGTGCTGATGGGCGCCTCCTACGGGGCCGGCCACTACGGCATGTGCGGGCGGGCGTACGACCCGCGGTTCCTGTTCGCCTGGCCGAGCGCCAAGTCGGCGGTGATGGGACCGCAGCAACTGGCCGGTGTGCTCTCGATCGTGGCCCGGCAGTCCGCCGCCGCCAAGGGACAGCCCTACGACGAGGACGCCGACGCCGCGATCCGGGCGATGGTCGAGCAGCAGATCGAGGCGGAGTCGCTCCCGGTCTTCCTCTCCGGCCGGCTCTACGACGACGGCGTGATCGACCCGCGCGACACCCGTACCGTGCTCGGCCTCTGCCTCTCCGCGATCCACAACGCGCCGATCGAGGGCGCGCGCGGCTACGGCGTCTTCCGAATGTGAGAGGGACCTCGTGATCACCAACCTGCTGGTCGCCAACCGGGGGGAGATCGCCCGCCGGGTCTTCCGCACCTGCCGGAGCCTGGGCATCGCCACCACGGCCGTGCACTCCGACCCGGACGCCGCCGCCCCGCACACCCGCGAGGCCGACACCGCCGTCCGCCTGCCCGGCGCGACACCCGCCGACACCTACCTGCGCGGGGACCTCGTCATCGGGGCCGCGCTGGCCGCCGGCGCCGACGCCGTCCACCCCGGCTACGGCTTCCTCTCCGAGAACGCCGCATTCGCGCAGGCCGTCCTGGACGCCGGGCTGACCTGGATCGGCCCGCCGCCCGCGGCCATCGCCGCGATGGGCTCCAAGACCGCCGCCAAGGCCCTGATGGCGGCCGCCGGCGTGCCGGTGCTGGCCGCCGTCACCGATCCGGCCGAAGCCGACCTGCCGTTGCTGGTCAAGGCGGCCGCGGGCGGTGGCGGCCGGGGCATGCGGGTGGTGCACCGGCTGGACGAGCTGGCGGGGGCGCTCACCGCGGCCCGGGCCGAGGCGGCGAAGAACTTCGGCGACGACGAGGTGTTCTGCGAGCGCTACCTTCCCACCGGCCGGCACGTCGAGGTCCAGCTGCTCGCCGACACCCACGGCACGGTGTGGGCGGTCGGCGACCGCGACTGCTCGGTGCAGCGCCGGCACCAGAAGGTGGTCGAGGAGGCGCCGGCGCCCGGGCTCCCCGCGGAGCTGCGCGCGGGCCTGCACGCCGCCGCCGTCGCGGCCGCGCGGGCGATCGGCTACGTCGGCGCGGGAACGGCGGAGTTCCTGCTCGCCGAGGACGGCCGGTTCTACTTCCTGGAGATGAACACCCGCCTCCAGGTCGAGCACCCGGTGACCGAGGCCGTCACCGGGCTCGACCTGGTGGCTCTCCAACTCGCCGTCGCCGAGGGCGAGAAGCTCACCGGGGAGGCGCCGGAGCCGGTCGGCTGCGCGATCGAGGCCAGGCTCTACGCGGAGGATCCGGCCCAGGACTGGCGCCCCGCGACGGGGACCGTCCACCGGTTCGAACTCCGCTCGCCGCACGATGAGTTCACCGGGCGCGGGCTGCGGCTGGACTCCGGCACGGGCAACGGCGACGAGATCACCGTGCACTACGACGCGATGCTCGCCAAGGTCGTCGCCTGGGCGCCGACCCGCCCGGCCGCGGCCCGCAGGCTGGCGGACGCCCTCGCCCGGGCCCGGATCCACGGACCGGCCACCAACCGGGAGTTGCTCGTCCGGACGCTTCGGCACCCGGCCTTCCTGGCCGAGCGGTTGCACACCGGCTTCCTGACCGAGCACGCGGCCGTGCTGACCGCCCCGGGCGGCGGTGCGGGTGAACTCGCCGCGCTGGCGGCCGCGCTGGCCGACGCGGCCGGCCGCCGGACGGCGCTGCCCTCCGGCTGGCGCAACCTGCCGTCCCAGCCGCAGGTCAGGCGCTACCGGGCGGCGGACGGCGCCGAGTTCGACGTCCGCTACCGGCTCACCCGCGACGGGCTGCAGGCCGAGGGCCACCCCGGAACGGTGCTGGAGTCCGCCGACGCGGAGCGGGTCGTCCTGCGGACCGGGCAGCTGCGGCACGCCTTCGACGTCGCGCGCCACGGCGACCGGGTGTACGTCGACACCCCGGCCGGGGCGACGGTGCTGACGGCTCTGGAGCGCTTCCCCGACCCGGCCGCGCACACCGACCCCGGTGCCCTGCTCGCCCCGATGCCCGGGACGGTCGTCCGGACGGCCGCGGTGGTCGGCGACATCGTCACCGCCGGCCAACCGCTGCTCTGGCTGGAGGCGATGAAAATGGAGCACCGCGTCACCGCTCCGGCGGACGGCGTCCTCACCGAGCTCCTCGTCACCCCCGGCCGGCAGGTCGAACTCGGCACCCTGCTCGCCGTCGTCCAGCGCAAGCCGTAGCCCTTCGCCCGGCACCCACCCGCCTCCGGCCGCGCCCACCCGCCGGCTCGCTCACTCGGCACCCACCCGCCACCGGCCTCCGGCCACCGGCCGTGCCCGCCCGCCCGCCCGCTCGGAAAGGACCACCGCATGTCCGCACCGCGCACCACCACCCCCGGCAGCCCGCTGATCGAGACCCCCGAACGCCAGGCCCTGCGCCGCGCCGTGGCCGACCTCGGACAGCGCTACGGCTCCCCGTACTACCTGGCCAAGGCCCGGGCCGGTGAGCAGGCCGCCGAACTCTGGGCCGAGGCCGGCAAGGCCGGCTACCTGGGCGCCAACCTGCCGGCCGAGTACGGCGGCGGGGGCGGCGGCATCACCGACCTCGCCATCGTCCTGGAGGAACTCGGCACCGCGGGCTGTCCGTTGCTGCTGCTGATCGTCTCGCCGGCGATCTGCGGGACGGTCATCGCCCGCTACGGCACCGAGCAGCAGAAGCAGCAGTGGCTGCCCGGACTCGCCGACGGCACGCGGAAGATGGCCTTCGGCATCACCGAACCCGACGCCGGCTCCAACTCCCACCGGATCTCCACCGTGGCCCGCCGGGACGGCGAGGACTGGCTGCTCACCGGCCGCAAGGTGTTCGTCTCCGGGATCGACCACTGCGACGCCGTGCTGTTCGTCGCCCGGACGGAGGACGCGCGCACCGGCAAGCTCAGGCCCGCACTGTTCGTCGTCCCGCGCGACACCCCCGGCTTCGAGTACCGGCCGATCCCGATGGAGCTCGTCGCCCCCGAGAAGCAGTTCCAGGTCTTCCTGGACGATGTCCGGCTGCCCGCCGACGCGCTGGTCGGCGACGAGAATGCCGGGCTGCTCCAGCTCTTCGCGGGCCTCAACCCCGAGCGGATCATGACGGCCGCGTTCTCGCTCGGCCTCGCCCGCCAGGCGCTCGGCAAGGCCGTCGGCTACGCCAAGGAGCGCACCGTCTGGTCGGCCCCGATCGGCGCCCACCAGGGCATCGCGCACCCGCTCGCCCAGTGCGCGGTGGAGATCGAGCTCGCCCGCCTGATGACCCAGAAGGCCGGACTGCTGTACGACGCGGGGGACGACATCGCGGCCGGTGAGGCCGCCAACATGGCCAAGTACGCGGCCGGCGAGGCGGCCGCCCGGACCGTCGACCAGGCCGTGCAGACCCTCGGCGGCAACGGCCTCACCCAGGAGTACGGGCTCGCCGCCCTGCTCGCCGCCACCCGGGTCGGCCGGGTGGCGCCGGTCAGCCGGGAGATGGTGCTCAACTACGTGGCCCAGCACACGCTGGGCCTCCCGAAGTCGTACTGACGGCCGGCCCGGTGCGGGCCGGCGGAGGTGCCCGGCGCTGTCGTTCGCGTCGCCGAACGCCCGTACGGCGGCGGCCGCACCTGCGACCGCCGGCAGCCGGGGGAGGCCGGCGGAGGAGCGGTGCGTCGCCCGGTGGGGAAACTCCCTGGTCAGGGCCGTTCCCGGGGGCGGGCGGCCGTGCGCCCGTCGTGTACCTGCCGTCCGGTCGCGCGCTCGGCCCGGCACACGCGCCACGCTTGCTCCCGCGATCCCTCGTCACAATGGCGTACCGCGCGACCACTGTCCGTATGCTCCTGTTCGCGAGTGCGGCCGCCGGGCGGTCCGCGCTGTCCGGAGGCTGTCCGTCCACTCGTCAACTGCCAATGAGGAGGCACGCCTTGGTGTTCCACAGCGAGTTCCCGGAGGTCGCCGTCGTCGACCTGCCGATCCATGACGTAGCGCTCGGCGAGGCCGACCGCTACGGGGACCGGCCGGCCCTGGTGGACGGCATCACGGGGGAGACGGTCAGCCACGCCCGGCTCGGTTCGGCGGTGCGCCGGGTGGCGGCCGGCCTGGCCGAGGCAGGAGTCCGGCAGGGGGACGTGGTGGCGCTCCTCAGCCCCAACACGGTCAGCTACCCGATGGCCTTCTACGGCGCGACCCGGGCCGGGGCGACCGTCACCACCGTCTCCTCGCTCGCCACCGTCGGCGAGCTCGCCGGGCAGCTGGCCGACAGCGGCGCCCGCTGGCTGGTCACCGTCGCGCGGTTCCTGGACACCGCCCGGCAGGCCGCGGAGAAGCTCGCCGCCGCCGGCAGCCCGCTCGCCGAGATCATCGTGCTGGACGGGGCGCAGGGCCACCGCTCGCTGGCCGACCTGCTCGCCTCCTCCGGGCCGGAGCCCGACGTCGCCGTCGACCCCGCCGTCGACATCGCCGTGCTGCCCTACTCCAGCGGCACCACCGGCCTGCCCAAGGGGGTGATGCTCACCCACCGCTCGATCGCCACCAACCTCGCGCAGACGGACGCCCTCTACCGCCCCAAGGAGGGCGAGCGGATCCTCGCCGTCCTGCCGTTCTTCCACATCTACGGGCTGACCGCACTGCTCAACCAGCCGCTGCGCTGCGGCGCCACCGTGGTGGTGCTGCCCCGCTTCGACCTGGAGCAGTTCTGCCGGACCATCGAGGAGCAGCGCGTCCAGGCCCTGATCGTCGCCCCGCCGATCGCCCTCGCCCTGGCCAGGAACCCGATCGTCGACCGCTTCGACCTCTCCTCGGTCGAGTACCTGCTCTGTGCCGCCGCCCCGCTGGACCACGAGCTGGCCGAGGACTGCGCGCGCCGGCTCGGCCTGCCGCGTGTCCTCCAGGGTTACGGCATGACCGAGCTGTCGCCGGTCTCGCACGTCGTCTCCCCCGCGGAAAAGGACCCCTCGCCCGGCTCGGTCGGCCGAATGCTGCCCTCCACCGAACTGCGGGTCGCCGCACTCGACGGCTCCGGCGCCGACCTCGGCCCCGGCGAGCCCGGCGAGCTGCTGATCCGCGGCCCGCAGGTGATGAAGGGCTACTTCGGCCGCCCCTCCGACACCGCCGCGACCGTCGACGCCGACGGCTGGCTGCACACCGGCGACGTCGGGTACGTGGACGACCGCGGCTACCTGTACGTCGTCGACCGGGTGAAGGAGCTGATCAAGTACAAGGGGTACCAGGTCGCCCCCGCCGAGCTGGAGGCGCTGCTGCTCGGCCACCCCGGGATCGCCGACGCCGCGGTGATCGGCGTCACCGACGCCGACGGCACCGAGCGGCCCAAGGCCTTCGTGGTCCGGGCCCCCGGCAGCACCCTCACCGAGGAGGAGGTGACCGCCTTCGTGGCCGCGCAGGTCGCCCCCTACAAGAAGGTGCGCGCGGTGGAGTTCCTCGACGCCGTCCCGAAGTCCGCGGCGGGCAAGATCCTCCGCCGGGAGCTGCGCGCCCGGGAAGCCGCCCGCTGAGCCCCGGCCGGGAGCCGCATGCCGGGGAGGCCGGGCGGGCGCCCCGGCGGGCCGACCGCCCGTCGGGGCGCCCGGACCCGTCTGCGAGGATCGGTCCCGCCGCGCCGCCGTACGAACAGGACCAGCAGCCGACGATGACCGCCCACCCCGCCGCCCGTGCCCCGCAGCAGGACCGCAGCCGTGCCACCCGGCAGCGGCTGCTGGCGGCAGCCGTCGACTGCCTCGCCGAGACCGGGTGGCACGGCTCCACGGTGAGCGTGGTCGCCGAACGCGCCGGCGTCTCCCGCGGCGCGGCCCAGCACCACTTCCCGACCCGGGAGGACCTCTTCACCGCGGCCGTCGAGCACGTCACCGCCGAGCGGCTGGCCGCTGTCCGCGCCCACGCGGACGACCTGCCGGCCGCCGGCCCCGCCCGGACCGAGGCCGTCGTCGGGATGATCGTGCGCCTCTACACCGGCCCGCTGTTCCGCGCGGCCCTGCACCTGTGGGTCGCCGCGGCCACCGAGGAGCCGCTGCGCGAGCGGATCGTCGCCCTGGAGGGCCACGTCGGCCGCGAGGCCCACCGGGCCGCCGTCGAGTTCCTCGGCGCCGACGAGACCGTGCCCGGCGTCCGCGAGAGCGTCCAGGCCACCCTGGACATGGCCCGCGGTCTCGGCCTGGCGAACCTGCTCACCGACGACAGCGCCAGACGATCCGGAGTGATCCGGCAGTGGGCGAGCGTTCTTGAGAGTACGCTGCGGCCGGTACGCCAATGATGCTCGTACACCTGGCCGACCGGCACGCCCCGACCGAAGGGGTCGCCGGGCGGCCGATGTCCGTGCAGTCTGGAGAAGAACCCCGGCCGGCACGGACCGCGAGTCCCCGCCCGGCCGGGCACGAGCCGAACCGGGGTGCTGCCTGATCATGCACGGACACGAGTGGGATGCGACCGACGCCGCCGGCCCCGTACCGGGCGGAACGCCCGCACGGCTGGACGGCCATCGCCTCGTCCCGCTCGCCACCGCGCTGCTCCAGGCCGACGGTCTGATCCTGCACTGGAGCGAGGACGCCGAGGCGCTGCTCGGCTATCCCGAGGAGGAGGCCGTCGGCAGCTACGCCGCCCGGCTGTTCACCGGTGAGTCCGACCGCCCCGAGGTGCTTGCCCTGTTCGAGCGGATCATGGCCGGCAAGGGCTGGTCCGGCGTCTTCCCGGTCCGCCACCGGGACGGCCACCTCGTCGAGCTGGAACTGCGCACCTACCCGATCGCCGGCCCCGGCGGCACCCTGCTGCTGCTCGCCACCGCCTCCGACACCCGGGCCCTGCACCGTGTCGAGGCGGACCTCGCGGTGCTCGACGGCATCTTCGGCCAGTCCCCGATCGGGATGGCCGTCTACGACACGGACCTGCGCTACGTCCGGCTCAACGAGGCACTCGCCCGGATGAACGGCCTGCCCGTCGAGGACCACCTCGGGCGCCGGATCGGGGTCGTCCTGCCCGGCATCAACGGCGCCGAGATCGAACAGACCATGAGACAGGTGCTCGTCACCGGCCGGCCGGTGGTTGACGCCCGCTCGCACGGCAGGGTCCCCGGCGACCCGCGCCGCGACCGCGCCTGGTCCGCCTCCTACTTCCGGCTGGAGGACTCCACCGGCCGGGTCTTCGGCGTCTGCTCCTCCATCATCGACGTCACCGAGCGCTTCCAGGCCGAGGCCCGGGCCGCCCGCGCGCAGGAACGTCTCTCCACCATCGCCGAGGCCACCGCCCGGATCGGCACCACGCTCGACCTCCAGCGCACCGCCGAGGAGCTGATCGAGGCCGTCGTCCCGCGGTTCGCCGACTTCGCCACCGTCGACCTGCTCGAACCCGTCCTGCGCGGCGCCGAACCGGCCGCCATCCCGACCGACCGCTCCGTACAACTGCGCGCCGTCGCCGTCGGCGAGTCCTACGAGTCCGGCCTCGTCCACGCCGTCGACACCGTCGGCGAGGTCAACGAGTACACGCCCGAGCGCAGCTACACCCAGTGCCTGCGCAGCGGCCGCCCACTGCTGCGCGCCCACGTGGACGAGGACGTGCTCCGCGGCCTGGTCGCCAGCGAGGACCGGGTCGCCCCCGGCATCGCGGCCGGCATCCACTCGTACCTGATGCTGCCGGTGACCGCCCGCGGCATGGTGCTGGGCGGCGCCGAATTCATCAGGATGCGCAACCCCGAGCCGTTCAACGCGGCCGACGTCGCGCTGGCCGAGGAGCTGGTCGCCCGCACCGCGCTCGCCATCGACAACGCCCGGCTCTACCGGCGCGAGCGCGAGACGGCGCTCACCCTGCAGCGCAGCCTGCTGCCGCAGGAGATCCACCGCACGCTCGGGCTGGAGATCGCCTACCGCTACCTGCCGAGCAGCGTGGTCAGCGAGGTCGGCGGCGACTGGTTCGACGTCGTGCCGCTCTCCTGCGGCCGGGTCGCACTGGTGGTCGGCGACGTGATGGGGCACGGCATCCGGGCCGCCGCCACGATGGGCCAGCTGCGTACCGTCGCCCGCACCCTCGCCACCCTGGACCTGCCGCCCGAGCAGGTGCTGACCCGGCTGGACGAGACGGCCTCCGGCATCGGCGAGAGCCAGTTCGCCACCTGCATCTGCGCCGTCTACGACCCGCTGGAGCGCACCGTGCAGGTGGCCTCGGCCGGCCACCTGCCGCCGGTCTCGGTCGCCCCCGACGGCACCGCCCGCACGATCGACGTCCCGCCCGGCGTCCCGCTCGGCGTCGGCGGCGTCGCCTTCGAGTCGATCGAGTTCACCCTCCCCGAGGGCGGCATGGTCACCCTCTACACCGACGGGCTGGTCGAGCGCCGCGGCCAGGACATCGACGACGGCATCGGCCTGCTCGCCCGCACCCTCTCCGGCCCTGGCCGGACGCTGGAGGAGAGCTGCGACGCCGTCCTCGGCGCGCTGGTCACCGACGGCACCGACGACGACATAGCGATGATCATGGCCCGGGTGCTGCCGCTGCCCGCCGACCGGGTCGCCACCCTCCCGCTCACCGGGGGCGGCCGGCTCCCCGGCCTGGCCCGCCGCTTCACCCGCGCCACCCTCGACGACTGGGGCCTGTCGGCCCTCTCCGACTACGCCGAACTGCTGGTCAGCGAGCTGGTCACGAACGCGCTGCTGCACGCCGACGCCCCGCGCCGGCTGCGCCTGTTCCGCGACCGCGTCCTCACCGTCGAGGTCGCCGACAGCGGCGGGCAGACGCCCCAGCTGCGCCCCTTCGCCGAGCAGGACGAGGGCGGCCGCGGCATGTTCCTGGTCAGCGAGCTCGCCCAGCGCTGGGGCAGCCGGCTGACCCGCGACGGCAAGGTGGTCTGGGCGGAGCTGGAGCTGCCCTTCGGCGTGGTCTGAGCCCGGGCCGGCGGCTGTCCCGCAGTGCTCGTGAGGGCCGGCCGGAGTGCCGGGCCGGACCGGCGGGTACGTTGCGCCGCACGGGCCGGACCGGCGGGAGGGACCAGGGGTGGGGCGTCTGCCACGCGCGGTCGAGGACCGGGGCCCGGACGCGGGCCCGGCCATGTGGCCGGACGTGGGCCCGGACAGCGGAGTGCGGCGGCGGCCGGCCCGGAGTGTTCCGGGCCGGCCGCCGCCGCAGGGATCGCCGGGTGGGCGGGGGCGAGTCCTACACGCCCGCCCGCTCCGGGGCCCGCTCCAGCTCTTCCTGCTGTTCCGGAGCCTGCGACGAGGCGGTGCGGGGCAGGCCCCGCAGCAGCCGCCAGGCGAGCGCCGAGGCGGCCAGCAGCAGCGCACCCGCCAGGATCGCCGCGACGTTCATGCCGTGCACGAAGGCGTCCCGGGCGCTGCCGAGCAGCGGGTCGGCCAGCGTCCGCGGCAGGCCGTGCGCGGCCTCGACCGCGCCGCCCAGCGACTCGCCGGCCCGGGCACCCGCCTCCGGATCCGTCCCGGCCGGGACGACCAGCCCGCTCGCGTACAGCGAGCCGACCACCGAGCCCACCAGGGCGATGCCGAGCGCGGTGCCCAGCTCGTACGCCGTCTCGGAGACGGCCGAGGCGGCGCCGGCCTTGTCGGCCGGGGCCGCGCCGAGCACGAGGTCCGCGCCGAGCGTGTAGACCACGCCCTCGGCCGTGCCGACGATCAGGAAGGCGGCGGCCAGCACCAGGTACGTGGTGTCCTGCTGGACCCAGCCGAGCAGGGCGATGCCGGTGCCCATGGCGAGCAGGCCGAACGTCAGCGAGGCGCGGGCGCCGGCGCGCCGGGCCAGCCGGGCGGTCAGCAGGCCGCCGACCACCGCACCGGCGAACGCCGGCAACTCGGCGAGGCCCGCCTTGAGCGGCTCGTAGCCGCGGACCAGCTGCAGGTACTGCGACGTCACGAAGACCACGCCGGAGAGCCCGACCAGCGCGGTGAGCGAGGCCAGCACGGCCGCCGTGAAGCGCCGGTCGGAGAAGAGCCGGACGTCCAGCAGCGGGGTCGGCAGGCGCAGCTGGCGGCGGACGAAGACGGTCAGCGCGGCGGCGCCGAGCAGGGCCGCGACCGGGACGTCCCAGCGGGCCACGCCGTGGGCGGCGGCCTCCTTGATCGCGTAGACCACACCGATCACGCCGGCCAGCGACAGCCCGACGCTGAGCACGTCCCAGCGGCCGGGCTTCGGGTCCTTCGACTCGGGCAGCAGCCAGGCGCCCAGGACGAGCAGCAGGATCAGCACCGGGATGTTCAGCAGGAACACCGAGCCCCACCAGAAGTGCTCCAGCAGGATGCCGCCGACCACCGGGCCGAGCGCGGCGCCGGCGGTGGCGGCCGCACCCCAGATGCCGATCGCGGTGGCCCGCTCGCGGTCCTCCGGGAACAGGCTGCGGATCAGCGACAGGGTGGACGGCATGATGGTCGCGCCGGCGACGCCGAGCAGGGCGCGGGCCAGGATCAGCCACCCGGCACTGGGGGAGTAGGCGGCCAGCAGGGAGGCGGCGCCGAACGCGGTGGAACCGGCCAGCAGCAGCTTCTTGCGGCCGATCCGGTCGCTCAGCGCGCCCATGCTGACCAGCAGGCCGGCCAGGACGAAGGAGTAGGCGTCGCCTATCCAGAGCAGCTGGGTGCCACTGGGCCGCAGCGTCTCGCTGATTGACGGGATGGCGAGGGAGAGGACGGTCGCGTCGACGGCGACCAGGGTGACGGCCAGGACGAGGACGGCGAGGCCGGTCCAGCGCCGACGGGGGAGGGTGTGGACGGTACTGCTCATGGGGTATCGGCTTCCGACCGGTGTTCCGGACTGCTGTGGGTGGTGATGCTGCTGCGGGGCGGGGTGCTGCGGGGCGCTTCGCCGGGGTCCGCAGTGTCGTCGTGCGTGGTGCCGTCGTGCGCCGGGGCGGGGTCGGTGGGCTGCGGGTGGCGCAGCGCGCCGCCGAGGAAGAGCTCGGCGAGGGAGAACGCGGCGTCGCGCGGGGCGAGCCGGCCGTCCTGGATGGCCCAGCCGATGCCGGCGACCAGGTCGAAGAAGGCCTCGCTCAGCCAGGCCGCGGAGAGCTCGACGCGAAAGACGCCCTGCTGCTGCCCGCGCAGGAAGAGCGCGTGCAGCCGGGCGATCTGCACCTCCCAGACGTCGTTGATCTCGTCGTCGTCGTAGAGCTGGTTCTCGCCCGCCAGGAAGGCGCAGAGCGTGGCGTCCGGGACGGTCGCGTCGACCAGACGGCGCAGCGCGGTGTGCGCGTCGCCGTCCTCGACGGCGGCGGTGTCCAGTGCGGTGCCGAAGCGCTGGAGGCCCAGCAGACCGACCGCGCGGATCAGCGCCTCCCGGCCCGGGTAGAGCCGGTGCAGGGTGGCGCGGCTGATGCCCGCGGCGCGGGCGATCTCGTCCAGGTGGGCGGTGGGGCGGCGGGAGAGCACGCCCACGGCGGCTTCGAGGACAGCGTCGCGATCGGTGGCCATGGGACGAGTGTACGACAGATGAGACATGGATGTCTCATTCATTCCTCACTCGTGTCATCCGGTACCTGGAACGGCGGGTCCGGTGCAGGTGGCGGAGGCGGTGGGGTGGCGGGGTGGCGACCGGGGTGTGGGGCCCGTCCGGGGCAGGGCAGCAAAAAACCGGGGACGGCGGGTGCCGCCCCCGGTCGGGGTGTCACGGTCGGGCGGCGCGCTCGGCGCCGGCCCGGGATCAGCTCTGGTTGTAGAAGCCGGTCTCGTCCAGCGGGCGGTCGATGACCATCACCTCGACGTCCGCCGGGGTGAGCAGGAACACCCGGCGGGCGATCCGCTCGATGCCGCCGCAGGTGCCGAAGATCAGCCCGGAGGCGAAGTCGACCATGCGCTTGGCCTCGGCCTCACTCATCTCGGTCAGGTCCATCACCACGGGCGTGCTGGCCCGGATGTGCTCGCCCACCGTCCGGGCGGCCTCGAAGCCCGTCGGCCGCAGGGAGACGATCTTCGTGGGAGCGGGGGAGGACGACACCGTCTCCTGCTCGATCCACTCGTCGTCGTACACCGCGGCCGGGTAGTTCCCGGAGGGCATCAGCCACCCGTTGTGGTGCTCGTCGCGAAGTGCTCCCATGCCGCGCCTCCCTGCCTCGTTCCGTTCAGGTCCCCCGGTGCGCGTGTCCTTTTGACACGTCATCCACTCGTCGGAACTGTCCGAGTATCGCACTGATCACCGGTCCCGTGCCCGCTCGCGACCCCCGTACGAGTCGCGCCGCGCCGGAAACCCGGGCGAACCCGGGCAACTGATGCGACGCAGCTGGACGGCGGACGGTTGCGCGCGTAGACCATATCGGTCGCAGTCACCGCCTAATTGACCTTCTGTCAACAATGTGGGAACGATTTCACTCGCCGGTTGTCCCGTCCACCAATTCCCGGAGCAGATCGGCGTGTCCGTTGTGCCGGGCGTACTCCTCCACCATGTGCATCAGGATCCAGCGCAGCGTCACGGGCTCGCCGCGGCGGTCGCGCTTGCCGACGGTGTCCGGCGAGAGGCCGGCGCAGGCCCGCCGGGCGGCCGCGATCTCGCCCTGCCAGACGGCGAAGTCCGCCTCGGCGTCGGCGGTGTCGACCAGGTCGAAGTCGCCGTCGGGGTGCTCCTTGCTCCAGTACAGCCCGTCCGGGCCGGTGTCCTCGCCGACCAGGATGGCCCGGAACCAGAACCGCTCCACCTCGGCCATGTGCCGGACGAGGCCGAGCAGGGAGAGCGAGGACGGCGGGACGGAGCGCAGCCGCAGCTGGGCGGCGTTCAGGCCCTCGCACTTGTGGGCGAGCGTCGCGCGGTGGAAGTCCAGCCAGGCGGTGAGCATGGTGGTCTCGTCGGCGGCGAGCGGGGGGTCGGTCCGGAGGGCGGCAGCGGCGGTCGCGGGGCTTGTCATGGCGGCCATCCTGGCGCAGCCCGGCTGCGGAAGCGACCGAATAGTCGGTGGGCGCGCGGGCCCGCCGGGGTGCGGTGGGCGGCGCGGGCGCTCAGGCGGCGGGCGAGCGCCGCCGGGCGGCGGCCCGCCAGAACGAGACCAGGCTCCCCACCACGAGGGCGGCGATCGCCCCGGCCGAGAGCAGGAAGGCCGCCGATCCCGGCTCGCCCGCGCTGGCGGCGGCCGTCACGTAGATCGCGGTGGTCGGGACGACGCCCAGCGCCGTCGCGGTGAGGAACGGGAGGAAGCGCACGCCGGAGAAGGCCGCGCCGTAGTTCCCGGCCTGGAACGGCAGGCCGGGCAGCAGGCGCAGCAGCAGCACGCTGCGGAACCCCTGCTCGGTGAAGCGCCGGTCCAGCGCGGTCAGCATCCGCCCCCGCAGGTACGGCCGGAGCGCGTCGCGGCCGAGCAGCCGGCCGAGCGCGAAGGCCAGCGCGGCGCCGAGCGTGGTGCCCAGGACGGCCAGCGCGACGCCCTGCTGGATGCCGAGCAGCAGCCCCGCCGCCGCGTTCAGGGCCGGTCGCGGCACGAAGGCGAGCGTCCCCACGGCGTAGACCAGGGTGAACGCGGGTGCCAGCCAGTACCCGGGCACGCCGGCCGGGAGTCCGTGGGAGAGCAGGGCGGTCGGGTTCCAGAGCAGCAGCGAGCCCGCCGCCGCCGCGAGGATCGCCACCAGCAGGGCGAACCGCGGCCACGGCGACCGCCCCGCCCGGGCGGTCGGCGGCGTGTCCGGCGTGGCCGGCAGCGCAGCCGGCGTGTCCGGCGTGGCCGGCGCGGTCGGCGGCGGAGGTGTGGGCGAGGCGGGTGCGGGCACCGGCCGAGCCTAACCGGTGGCCCGCCCGCCCGTGGCGTGCCCCTGAGCCACGGGCGGGCAGGCAGGCCGGCGGTAGGTGGGTGGCGGGGTGAGCGGGTGCGCGGGTGCGCGGGGGTCAGCCGACCGAGCCGGCCGGCCAGGGGGAGTAGAGCCAGATCTGGTTGAGGCCGTAGTTGTTGCCCCACTGCTCCACCGGGGTGCCGTCCTCGTAGCTGCCGCCGACGAGGTCGAGGAGCAGGCCGCTGTTGCGGTTGGTGAGCGTGCGGATACCGCTGTGGTGGACGACGGTCTCGTCCCAGGCCTGGTTGGTGCCGCCGTTGCAGGTCCACTGGCCGGCCCGGGTGCCCCAGGTGGTGCTGTAGGCGGGGATCTCCAGGCACTTGCCGCTGTGCACGTTGACGAACTCGTTGCGGTCGGTGCGGACCCACTTCTGGTTGTCGCCGCCGGTGCACGTCCACTGGCGGACGGGGGCGGCGTCGTCGGTGCGCCAGTCGGCGACCTCCAGGCACCTCCCGGTGGCGGCGCTGTTGATCTCGAACGGGGCCGTGGTGGCGGCCCGGGCGGGTGCGGCCGCCACGAGTGCGGTGGGGGCCAGTGCGGTGGCGGTGAGGAGGGCTGCGGAGCCGAGCGGTGCGACGAGGGTGCGGCGGAGCCTGATCACGGCGTCTCCTGCGATGGGTTGGGAGGTGCGGCGGCGGAGCGGGCGGTCCGTCAGTTGTTCAGTTGTTCAGTTGTGCGGTCCGGGCGGGAACGGCTGGTAGTACCAGACCTGGTTGTACCCGGCGTTGAGGCCCCACTGGCCTACCGGCGCGCCGTCGGCGGTGCTCGCCCCGGCCACGTCCAGGTAGAGGCCGCTGTGGGCGTTGGTGAGGTACCGGAGCCCGCTGTGCAGCCGGTTCGCGTCGCTCCAGGCCTGGTTGGTGCCGCCGTTGCAGGTCCACTGGCCGGCCGGGGTGCCCCAGGTGGTGCTGTAGGCGGGGATCTCCAGGCACTTGCCGCTGTGGACGTTGACCAGCTCGTTGCGGTCGGTCCAGTACCACTTCTGGTTGTCGCCGCCGGTGCACGTCCATTGGCGGACCGGGGCACCGTCGTCGGTGCGCCGGTCGGCGACCTCCAGGCACTTGTAGGAGGAGAGGTTCCCGATCACGAAACGGGCGGAGTCCTCGGCCCGGGCGGGGGCGGTGGGGACGGCGACCGCCGCCCCGGTGGCGAGTGCGAGGGTGAGGACGGCGGCGGGGCCGAGGCGGCGGTGGGTGGTGCTGACGCGGGTGGGCATGGCGTTCCTCCTGGTGATGGCGCACGAGGTGGGCGGCTGTGCTGGGGCAGTCGCGGTGGGGAGCCCCGCCGGGCTCCCCACCGTGGCGGGTCGGGGTCGGTACGAGGCGCCCCCCGGGCGGGGTGAGGATCAGGCGCTGGGTCGGGACGGCCGGGGCGGTGCTACAGCCGGGTGGCCGGGTGTGTCACTTGGTTGGACACGCGCCGTTCGAAAAGGTTGCGCGTCGGTCCGGAGAATTGCCGGCCGTCGGCGGGGCGGCGGGCGCGGGTGTCACTCCGTCAGGACCGGGGTGGAGCGCGGGCGGCCGGAGTCGGCCGGCGCGGCGGGACGTTCGGCGCGGCGCAGCGCGCCCGCGCTCAGGACCAGCGCGAAGGCGAGCGCGGTCACCAGGGAGAACGAGACGCTCAGCGAGGTGGCCTGGGCCAGGGTGCCGATGACGGCGGGCGCGACCAGCCCGGAGGTGTAGGTGACGGTCGCGACGCCGGCGATGGCCTGGCTGGCGTTGCTGCCGATCCGGCCGGCCGCCGCGAAGGCCAGCGGGACGATCACCGCGATGCCGACGCCGATCAGGGCGAAGCCGGGGATGGCCGTGGCCGGGCTGTCGGCGACGACCACCAGCAGGCCGCCCACGGTGGCGACCGCGCCGCCGAGCCTGGTCGCCCAGACGGCGCCGAGCCGGCGGATCACCGCGTCGCCGGCCAGCCGGCTGACCGCCATGGTGAGCGCGAACGCCGTGTACGAGGCGGCGGCCAGGGTGGCCGAGGCGCCGGTGACGTCCTTCAGGTAGACCCCGCTCCAGTCCATCGAGGCGCCCTCGGCGAACACCGCGCAGAAGCCGACCAGGCCGATCACCAGCGAGCTGCGCGGCGGCAGGGCGAACCGCGGCGGCGCCTCCGCCTCCGCCGCCGCCCGCAGATCCGGCAGGCCGTGCGAGACCGGCTGCGCGAGGACGGCCAGCACCAGCGCGGTGACGACCAGCTGGAGCCGGGCGTCCAGCTCCAGGTGGGCGGCGAGGATGCCGAGGCCCGAGGCGACCAGACAGCCGACGCTCCACATGCCGTGCAGTCCGGACATGATCGAGCGGCCGAGCCGCTGTTCGATCTCGACGCCCTGCGCGTTCATCGCCACGTCCGCCATGCCGGCGGTCGCGCCGTACACGAAGAGCGCTGCGCACAGGACCGGCAGCGAGGGGGCGAGGACGGGCAGCACCAGGGCCAGGCACCAGACGGTGAGGAGCCCGCGGACGGCGGCCCGCCCGCCGTGCCGGTGGACGACCCGGCCGGCCAGTGGCATGGCGAGGAACGACCCGACGGCGGGCATCACCAGGGCCAGGCCGAGCTGGCCGGGGGAGAGGTGGAGGCGGTCCTGGAGCCACGGGATCCGGGTGACGAAGGTGCCGCCGACGGCGCCGTGGACGGCGAACACCAGGGCGACGGACGTCCTGGCGCGGCGGGGCCGTTGCAGGGTGTCGCCCCGGCCGTCCGGGCCGGGGGTGCCGGGCCGGACGGGCTCCGGCCCGGCGGTGGTGGGTGTGTCGGTCATCCGGTCTTCCCTCCCGGCCGCGTCGGTGCGCGGCGGTCCCCAGTGGGTGGTTCCTGAGTGGTCGGTTCCTGTGGGGCATGTGCCCCGCGCGGCGCCGTTGGTGCGGTCCGCGGTCGTTCGATAAATTATCAGGAAGGGACCCTGATAGAAACACTCTGGAAGGATGCACTCCCATGACCACCGTGCGTACGGCCACGCCGAGCACCGCCCGGGCGATCAACGACCGGCTGGCGCTCAACCTGTTGCTCGAACAGGGACCACTGACCGCGACCGAGCTGCGCGGCCTCACCGGCCTCTCCCGGCCGACCGTGGCCGACCTGCTGGAACGGCTGCAGCACACCGGCCTGGTCGCCGTGGTCGGCGAACGCGGAGAGCAGCGCCGCGGTCCCAACGCCCGGGTCTACGCACTGGTCGCCTCGCGGGCCCACATCGGCGCCGTCGACGTCCGCTCCGGCGGTGCCAGCGTGGTCGTCGCCGACTTCGCCGGGCACGCCCTCGCCACCGCGGAGGTGGCCGTCGAGGGGCGCGGCGACGCGGACACGGCCGACCGGATCGTCCGGTCCCTGCTCGACACCGCCCGGCAGGCCGGCGTCGAACGGCTGCACACCGTGGCCGTCGGCGCGCCCGGACTGGTCGACCCCGCCAGCGGCCGGCTCCACAGCACCGGCGCCCTGCCCGCCTGGCACACCGAACTGCTCACGGCCCTGCGCACGCTGCCCGGCACCGACGTGATCCTGGAGAACGAGGTCAACCTGGCCGGCCGGGCCGAGTACCGGATCGGCGCCGCCCGCGGCCAGGACACCTTCGTGCTGATCTGGCTCGGCCACAGCGTCGGCGCCGCCGTGATCATCGACGGGCGGCTGCGCCGCGGCGCCTCCGGCGGCACCGGCGAGATCTGCTTCCTGCCCGTCCCCGGCACGGACCGGCTGCCCAGCGCCACCGGCTGCGAGGGCGGCTTCCACGGCCTGGTCGGCAGCGCCGCGATCTGCGCGCTGGCCCGCGAGCACGGCCTGCCGGCCGACCCTGCCGACGACGCGGCCGCCGCCGAGGCGGCCGTCCGTGCGGCGCTCGGCGCGCTCGCCGACGGCGGGCCCGGCGGACCGTTCCTGGACCAGCTCGCCGAACGGGTCGCCGTCGGCGCCGCCGCCGTCTGCGTCGTCCTCGACCCGGGCTGCGTCGTCCTCGGCGGCGAGATCGGCCGGGCCGGCGGTGCCGAACTCGCCCGCCGGGTGGAGCGGCGGCTCGCCGGGCTGACCCCGCTGCGCACCGAGGTCCGGGCCGGGACGGCCGGTGGCGGCGCGGTGCTCGCCGGCGCCGTCCTGACCGCCGGTGACGCCGTCCGGCAGGACCTCTTCGGCGAGCCGTGATGCCCGGCGCCGTGGCGCCGTGCCCGGTGCTGCTTCCAGTGCCGCTGCCGGTGGCGCTCCCGGCGCCGCTCGCGGCCTCGTGACGCGCGCGCCGGGCCCGGCGGCCGGGGCGCGGTGGCGTGCCGAAGGCAGTCCGCTTGGCCGGGCGGGTGCCCGGTACGGCAGGATGGCGGCGGGGCCGGGGTCGTGCCCCTTCAGCAGCCCGGTCCGCCGGGCCGCCGATCCACCGAACCACCGTCAGGAGTCGCAGATGAGCCAGTCCGGGGTGCCGGTCAACCCGTACCGGATCGGCGAGGCGGCGGCGATGCTCGGCGTCAGTGCCGACACCATGCGGCGCTGGGTCGACGCCGGCCGGGTCGCCGCCGAGCGGGACGAGCACGGCCACCGGATCATCCCCGGTGCCCAGCTGGCCGCCTTCGCCCGGGAGCTCGCCCGTCCCGAGAACGCCGAGGCCGAGGGGCGGCCCTCCTCGGCGCGCAACCGGTTCCCCGGGATCGTCACCGACGTGGTGCTCGGTGACGTCGCCGCGCAGGTGGAGATCCAGGCGGGGCCGTTCCGGGTGGTCTCGCTGATCAGCCGGGAGTCGGCGGAGGAGCTCAAGCTGGTGCCCGGTGCGCCCGCGACGGCGGTCATCAAGTCGACCAACGTGATGGTCGAACTGCGGTGACGGCCGGACTGCGCCGATTCGTGCGCGCGCCCCGCCCCTTCCGGCCGTGAGCCGCCCCTTCCGGCCGTGACCCACCGACGAGAGGACCGCCACCCGATGCCCCACCCCCCGCTGCCGTCCACCCAGAGCGCCGTCTTCGCGGTCGAGGCGATGGCCGCCCGGCACGGCCGCGAGGTCCGCGCCGCCCACGACATCGGCCGGGACCGGACCTTCGCCGGGCTCGTCGGCGCCGACGGCGACGAACTCGACGCGATACCCCACGAGGCGCTGCTGGAGATCGGCGGCCGGCCCGAGATCGGCGTCCGCCTCTTCGTCCACGACGAGGCGCTGGTCACCGTCGACGGCATCGACTTCGACGTGCCGCGCGACAGCGTGCCCGCCTTCCTCGACGCGCTCTGGAGCGGGCGGGTGCACGTCCGGCAGCGGGCCTTCCCGCCGTCCTGCACGCTGATCGTGACCGTGCCCGGCGAGGCGGCCTACCGGGAGGCCGTCACCATGCTCCACCTGACCCCGTGGCTCGCCGGGCTGGTGGGGCGGTCGAGGTGACCGCCGCCCGGCCCGTGCCCCACCGCCCGGCCGCCGCCCCGCCCGTCGCACGTCCTGCCGTCCTGCCTGCCGCCCCGTCCGCCGCCCCGAGGAACGCCGCCGCCGTGAACGCCGCCCGCCCGCAGCCCGCAGACCGCCGCCCGGTGCTCGCCGTCGCCCACCGCGGCGACCCCTACCGGTACCGCGAGAACACCCTGCCCTCCGTCGAGTCCGCCCTCGCCGCCGGCGCCGACGCCGTCGAGGTCGACGTCCGGCTCACCCGCGACGGCGTGCCCGTCCTGCTCCACGACGCGACCCTCGACCGCCTCTGGGGCGACCCGCGCGAGCTGCGCCGGGTCACCGCGGAGCAGCTGGACGAGCTGCGCGACGGCGACCTCACCGTCCCCACCCTCGCGGAAGCGCTCAAGACCGTGGGCGCCACCCCGGCCGCCCGGCTGCTGATCGACCTGGACGACCCGCACCCCGTCGCGGCCACCTGGGAGACCGTCACCGGTCTCGGGGCGGAGCGCCGGGTGGCCTTCTGCGGCCCCGCCACCGCGATGCTCGCCGTCCGGGCGCTCGCCCCCGACGCCGAGATCGCGCTCACCTGGAAGCAGCCCCGGCTGCCCGTCCGCGCCCTGCTCGACGACCTGCGCCCGCACTACCTCAACCCGCCGTTCGGCCTCGCCACCGCGGAGTTCACGGCCGCCGCGCACGACGCCGGCCTCGCCGTCTCCACCTGGACGGCGGACCTGCGCCGCACCATGCGCCGGCTCCGCGCGGCCGGGGTGGACTCCGTCACCAGCAACCGGATCGCCCTGCTGCGCGCCGTCCTGGACGAGCGGCGGTGACCGGGCCGGCCGTCCTGACACCCCGTGCGCTGGGCCGCGCCCTGCTGGCCCGTCAGCACCTGCTCGCCCGCAGCACCATGACACCCGCCGCGCTGGTCCACCACCTCGGCGGGCTCCAGGCCCAGGCCGTGCCGCAGCCGCCCTACCTCGGGCTGCTCTCCCGGCTGGACGGCTTCTCCGCCGCGCAGCTCACCACGCTCCTCGACGAGCGCGGGGTCGTCCGGATCGCGCTCCAGCGCGGCACCATCCACCTCGTCACCGCCGAGGACTGCCTGACCCTGCGCCCGCTCCTCCAGCCCGTCCTGGACCAGGGCCTGCGCAGCACCTTCGGCAAGCAGCTCGCGGGCCTCGACCTCGACGCGCTCGCCGCCGAGGCCCGGACGCTGCTGGAGGAGCAGCCGCGTACCTTCCAGCAGCTCGGCCCGCTGCTCGCCGCCACCCGCCCCGACCGCGATCCGGCCGCCCTGGCCCAGGGCGCCCGCGGCCTGCTGCCGCTGGTGCAGGTGCCGCCGCGCGGGATCTGGGGCCGCAGCGGCGCCGCCGCGCACACCACCGCCGAGCACTGGCTCGGCCGCCCGCTCGACCCCGAGCCGGTCCTCGACGACCTGGCCCTTCGCTACCTCGCCGCCTTCGGCCCGGCCACCGTCGCCGACCTGCAGAAGTGGTGCGGTCTCAGCCGGCTCGGACCGGTGCTGAAGCGGCTCGCCCCCCGGCTGGTGACCTTCCGGGACGAGCAGGGCCGGCTGCTCCACGACCTGCCGGACGCACCCCGGCCCGACCCGTCGGTGCCGGCGCCCGTCCGGCTGCTGGCGCCCTTCGACAACCTGGTGCTCTCGCACGCCGACCGCACCCGCGTCCTGCCCGAGGAGTACCGGCCGCGGGTGATGACGCAGAACGGTCTCGTGCCCGGCATCCTGCTGGTGGACGGGCTGGTGGCCGGGAGCTGGCAGCTGACGGAGGGCGGCCGGGGCGGGGCGCGGGCGGTGGTGATCCGCCCGTTCGCGCTGCTGCGGCCCGCGGACCGGCAGGCGGCGGAGGCCGAGGCCGCCCGGGTGCTGGCCTTCGCGGCCGACGCGGCGCCGGACGGCGGTGGCACCGGCGGGGGTGCCGGCGGGGGCGCTGCCGGTGACGGCGCTGCCGGTGGGGAGATCCGCTTCGAGGACGCGGCGTAGCGGCCTCGTAGCGGCGTCACAGTCGTACTGCCCGTCGTACTGGCGTGCCGGCGTGCCGTCGACGGGTCGGTCGGTGAGGCCGGCCCGGTCCTGGCGTTCGACCGTCGGGCGGGTGTTCCGGCGTGTCCCCGGCCCGGCGGACTCGATGGGGTGAGCCCCGCCCGTTCCGCCGGGGTGCGGCCGGGGTGCGGTTGCAGAGTGGGGCCGGTGGCCCCGGGCCGGGGGCGTCGGGCCGTCGGCCCGGGCGCGCCAGGACGCGACAAAACGGGCACTTGATCAGATCATCTGCTGAGATGGGGCGAACTGACCGGTCGGCCCAGTCGGAGGTGGACATGTCGGGGGAGCCCCCGTCGGGTGGCGGTCCGGACGACGTCGGCTTCGAACGCCGGACGGACCACCGCCGGCCCTACCTGATG
This sequence comes from Kitasatospora sp. NBC_01560, assembly GCF_045208415.1. NCBI lineage: Bacteria > Bacillati > Actinomycetota > Actinomycetes > Kitasatosporales > Streptomycetaceae > Kitasatospora > Kitasatospora sp. NBC_01560. The sequence continues at coordinate 8,653,502 of NZ_CP109364.1, forward strand.
CTGCCGCCGCCGGTGCGCGCGGCCGCCGCCTGGTCGGTGGCCGTCATCGTCCTGATCACCGTCTTCGCGCTCGCGGTCTTCGCCTTCGTCGAGCTGCGCGCCGCCACCGTCCCGGTCCTGCTGGCACTGCTCGGGACGTCCCTGCTCTACCCCGTGATGCCGTGGATGGTCCGGCGCGGCGTCGGCCGCGGCCTGGCCGCCGGGCTCACCTGCGCGCTGCTGGTGGCCGCGGTCGGCGGAGTGATCGCCCTGCTGGTCAACTCGCTGGTGCACAGCGCCCCGCAGATCGCCCAGGCGCTCCAGGAGGCGGGTGACCGGATCGCCGAATGGCTCGGACCCTTCGGCGAGAAGATCCGCCACGCGCTGGACAACGCGCAGGGCGAGACCAACGGCCTCGTCAGCACCCTCACCAACAGCGTGCTCTCCGGCCTCGGCCTGGCCACCCAGATCCTCACCGGCGGCGTGCTGACCCTCGCGCTGGTCTTCTTCTTCCTCCGGGACGGCCATCGCACCCCCGAGGCCGTCCGCTCCTACCTCCCGCCCCGCAGCGCCGAGACGGTCATCGCCTGCGCCGGCCGCGCCTTCGAGGCGATGGCCGGCTTCATGCGGGGGACGACGCTGATCGCGCTGATCGACGCCTTCTTCATCACCGTGGGCCTGCTGCTGCTGAGCGTCCCCGGTGCCCCCGGGCTCGGCGCGCTGGTCTTCATGGGCGCCTACATCCCGTTCATCGGGGCGTTCCTCTCCGGGACGGTGGCCGTGCTGGTCGCGTTGGCCGACGGCGGGTTCGGCACGGCGCTCTGGACGCTGGGCGTGGTGCTCGCCGTCCAGATGATCGAGGGCAACATCCTCCAGCCGGTGATCCAGAGCCGCACCGTCGAGCTGCACCCGGCGACCATCATGGCGGCCGTGGTGGCGGGTGCCGGGATCGCCGGGATCCTCGGTGCGCTGCTCGCCGTCCCGGTCTGCGCGGCCGGCGTCGGCGTCATCTCCGTCCTGCGTGGCGCGCCCGGCCGTGCCAGGCGGGGCGGCCGGGCCGGGGCGGCCGAGCCCGAGCGGTCCGAGGTCAGCGGTAAGTGACCGGGCAGCCGCGGCGCAGCGCGTGCCCGGCGAACCAGGTGACCAGGTCGAGGTTCTGGCAGAACTCGGTCGGCCCGGCGGGTGGTTGGATCAGTTCGGCAGGTTCCGGGCCGCGGCCGGGCGCGTCGGCCGGCGTTGGCCGCGTCGGCGGTGCTGCGCCGTGCTTGTGGTGCGGGTGGGCCTGTGCGAGAGTGTTAATGCGACGCACGTCGCAATAGTGGGGGAGGGTCGATGACGGTCGAGCGGTTCGAGGTGTCGGACGGCCGGGCCGGGCCGTACGGGGTCACGGTCGGACCGGACGGCGCGGTCTGGTTCACGCTGGTGCACGCCGGGGAGATCGGGCGGCTGGCGGCGGACGGGTCGGTGCGGCGGTTCGGGCTCGGGGCGCCCGGATGCGGGCCCTCGGTGATCACAGCGGGGCCGGACGGCGCGCTCTGGTTCGCCCGGATGCGGGACCACCGGATCGGGCGGATCGACGTGGACGGCGGCGAGCGCTCCTTCGCGCTGCCGACGGACGGCGCCGGACCGTACGGGATCACCGCGGGACCGGACGGGGCGCTCTGGTTCACCGAGCTGAACGCCGGCCGGATCGGCCGGATCACGGTGGACGGCGAGGTGACGGAGTATCCGCTGCCGGTGGCGGGCGGCATGCCGTCGATGATCACCGCGGGCCCCGACGGTGCACTCTGGTTCACCCTCAACCAGGCCCATGCCGTCGGCCGGATCACCGTGGACGGCGCGGTCACGGTGCACGGGCTGCCGACCGAGGGGGCGGCGCCGGTCGGCATCGCCGCGGGCGGTGACGGTGCGCTCTGGTGCGTGGAGATCGGCGCCGGGCAGCTCGGCCGGATCGCCGTCGACGGCACGGTGACCGAGTACCCGCTGCCCGACCGGGCCGGCCGGCCGCACGCCGTCGCCGCCGGGCCGCAGGGGCGGCTCTGGTTCACCGAGTGGGCCGGCAACCGGATCGGCTCGCTCACCGCGGACGGCAGCTACCGGGGGTACGACCTGCCGGTCGCCGCCTCGGAGCCGCACGGCATCGCGGTCGGCCCGGACGGCGCCGTGTACGCGGCCCTGGAGATCGGCGAGATCGTCCGCCTGACGCCTGACGCCTGACGCCTGACGCCTGACGCCTGACGCCTGACGCCTGACCCACTGACGTCCGATGCCCGAGGCCCTGGGGCCCTGGCAGTTGCCGGGCGCGGCCCGGGCGCCGTCCTGGCTCGTGGCCCGGCCCGCACGGAATGCCGTTCCCGGGCCGCCCCGGTGAGCCTGTGGCAGGCCGGGCGAGGACACGATTCCGACCGCAAGGTCAATATTTACTTTCCCGGGAATCCTCCGCATAGTGGCAGGCCGCGACCCAGAGGAGGCATTTCTTGTCACGGGGCAACGACAACGCGGCACGCCAGGTGGAGACCGAGCGGGCCGGGGTGTCCGCCATCTGCGGACTGTTCGACGAGCGGCTTTCCCGCACGCGGGTACAGCTGGGGGAGGTGCTCGCAGCCCGGGCCGGGAGCGAGGGGGCGATCTTCGAGCGCGAGCTGGCGGCAAGTCAGCTCGGGCGGGAGCTGAAGCGGTTGGAGGGCGCCGAGGGCGGGCTGGTGTTCGGCCGGATCGACCTGGCCGACGGCACGCTCCTGCGGATCGGGCGGCTGGGGCTCCAGCGGGACGAGGACGAGCTGCCGGTGCTGGTCGACTGGCGGGCCGAGGCGGCGAGGTCCTTCTACGAGGCGACGCCGGTGCACCCGATGGGCCTGCGCCGCCGGCGCCATCTCCGGCTGGAGGGCCGGACGGTCGTCGGGGTCAGCGACGAAGTACTGGACGGCTCCGAGCCCACCGACCAGGACGTGGTGGGTGACGGACCGCTCGCGGCGGCCCTGCGGGCCCGCCGGACGGGGCGGATGGGCTCGGCGGTGGCGACGCTCCAGACCGAGCAGGACGCCATCGTCCGCTCGACACACCGGGGCGTGACGGTCGTTCAGGGCGGCCCGGGCACCGGAAAGACGGTGGTGGCCCTGCACCGGGCGGCGTACGTGCTGTACGCCTTCCCCAAGGCCGCCGAGCGCGGCGTGCTGGTGCTCGGCCCCAACGCCCGGTTCCTGGACTACATCTCGCAGGTGCTGCCCTCGCTCGGCGAGAACGACGTGGAGCTCTCCACCTGCGGGGAGCTCGCCGGCATCCGGGCCGGGGCGGTGGATCCGTACGCGGTGGCGCGGATCAAGGGCGACGCCGCGTGGGTGGACGCGCTGGCCGGGCTGGTCCGGTCCCGGCAGGCGCCGGAGGGCGGGTTCACCGTGCGGGTGGGCCAGGAGTGGATCCGGCTGGACGAGGCGGACGTCGCCCGGGCGCGGAGCAGTGCGCAGTCGAGCGGGCTCGCACACAACCGGGCCCGCCGGCTGTTCCTGGAGCTGCTCGTCGACGCCGTCACGGCCGCGCTGGCCCGCAGCGCCGTCGACGTGCTGGCGGAGATCTACGAGCAGGTCGCCCAGCTGACCGGGGTCGACCTCGACCGGGTCGCGGCGGCGGACCTGCGCAACCTCGGCATGGACGACGAACCCGTCTCCGGCGCCGACGAGTTCGACGCCGACGCGATGCGCGCGGCGCTGCTGGACGACGACCACATGGACCGGTCCGTCGACGAGTTGTGGCCCCGGCTGGTGTCCGCCGACGTCGTCCGGGCCCTGCTGACCGACCAGGCCGCGGCGGCCGAGCACCTCCCCGGGCTCGGCGAGGCCGAGCGTGCCCTGCTGCTCCGCGGGCCCGGCGAGCCGTGGTCGGACGCGGACGTGGCGCTGCTGGACGAGGCGGCGAGCCTGGTCGACGGGCCGCCGGAGCGCACCTTCGGGCACGTCGTCGTCGACGAGGCGCAGGAGCTCACCGCCATGCAGTGGCGGATGGTGCTGCGGCGCTGCCCCGCCCGGTCGATGACGCTGGTCGGCGACTTCGCCCAGGCTGGCGCCGCGACCACCGCGCGCGGCTGGAACGAGGCGCTGGACCCGCACCTCGACCGCCGTTTCGACCTGCGCACCCTCACTGTCAGCTACCGCACCACCCAGGAGATCCTGGCCACCACCACCGCGCTGCTCACCCGGATCGCCCCCGAGCAGCCACCGATCAGCTCCGTCCGCCACGGGGACGAGCCCAGCACCCTTGCCACGACGGCGGACCGGCTCACCGCGGAGCTGCGGCGGGAGCTGCGCGAGCAGGCCGCGGCGCACCCGGGCGAACTGCTCGGCGTGGTCTGCGCCGACGCGGCGGTGGAGGACCTGGCCGCCGCGGGCGTCGGGGAGTACGCCCGCCTGGTGCCCGCCTCGGAGGCGCGCGGCCTGGAGTTCGACACGGCCGTCGTCGTGGACCCGGACGCGATCACCGCCGCCCGGCCGAGCGGGGAACGGGATCTCTACGTCGCCCTCACCCGGGCGACCAAGCGGCTCTGCGTGCTCACCGTCCGGCCGGAGTAGGCGGGCCGGCGCTGCGGGGTGCGTGCGGGGCGCGGGATGCGGGGTGCGGCGTGCGGGGGCGGGGTGCGTGCGGAGGCGCTCAGGCCGTCGGTCGGGCCGGGGGATCGCCGCCGAGCTCGGCGGCCAGCGCGCAGAGCGCGGACCGGTCCGGGCAGCCGGTCTTGGAGAGCAGGTTGGCGAGGTGCTTCTCCACCGTGCGCGGGGAGATGGAGAGCCGCCGGGCCAGTTGCTGGTTGCCGGGGCGGTCGGCGAGCAGCCCGAGCACCTCGTACTCGCGCAGCGTCACCCCGCAGGTGCGCAGCCGGGCCGGGACGGCGTCGCGCCCGCCCCGGTGCTGCGCGACGCTGGCGCCCGCCCGGCGCAGCAGGCCCCGGCAGGCGCCGGCCACCGGCCGGATCCCGGCGCCGTGGAAGTACTCCTCGGCGGCCCGCAGCCAGAGCACCGGCTCGCCCCAGCCGTCGGCGAGCGCGGCCTCGGCGGCGATCCGGAGCGCCAGGTGATGGGCGAGCGGGAACGGCGCGGCCGCCGCGCGGGCCTCGTCGAGGGTCCGGGCGGCGGCGTCCGGGCGCTGCTCGCGACCCAGCAGGACGGCCTCGGCGAAGAGCAGGAACTGCCGGTTCCAGGCGAGTCCGGCGGCCGGGGCCGTGGTGGCGGCCGTGAACTCGGCGCGCGTCCAGGCGCCGTCCACGACCTCCAGCAGCGGGTGCAGGCCGTGCCGGCCGGCCAGGTAGAAGACGCTGGGGTGCTGGAGCTCCCAGGCGAGTCCGGCCGCCAGTTCGGCGCGGGCCCGGGCGCGGTCCTCGGCGAGCAGGGCGCCGACGGCCCGGCAGAGGCCGTGGCGCAGCGGCATCAGGAAGGACTCCTCGCCGCCCGCCTGCTTGAACCGGGCCAGCTCGCGCTCCATCTCGCGGTCCTGGCCGAGGTGTGCGGCGAGGGTGGCGGAGCCGAGCAGCAGGTAGCGGTGCGCGGCGAGGTTGTGCAGCCGCGCGGTGGCGTCGAGACATCGGTCGACGATCTCCCGGGCCGTCCGCCACTCCCCGCGCAGCACCGCGTTCATGGCGAGCAGGCCGTCCAGGGTCTGGGTGAGCACGATGGCCCCGAGCCCGGCGGCGGCCTCCCGGGCGCGGACGAGGCGGGCGCCGTCGCCGGTGCGCATGAAGGCGTTGGCACCGAGCCGCAGCAGTGCCTCGACCCGCCAGACCGGGAGGGCGTGCGCCTCGGCCACCGCCAGCATGCGTTCCAGGCAGGCGTCGGCGTCGTCGAAGCCGCGCTCGCGGGCCAGCAGGGCGAGCAACTGCCAGGCCTGGCAGGCGACGACCGGCAGCCCGGAGTGCTCGGCTACCTCGGCGGCGTGCCGGGCGAGCCGCTCGGTCTCGGCGAGCCGGGCCCGGGCCGGCCGGTGGTCGGCGGGGGCGCTGACGCGCGGATCGGCGGGGGTGTCGGTGCGCGGGTCGGCGGGGGCCTCCGGGCCGGGGAGCAGGGCGAGATGGCCCTCGACCACCACCAGCGCGGCGTCCTGCTCCGGGCGGGGCCGTACGCCGGTGAGGGCGCGGGCCGCGGTGAGCTGGGCTCTCGCCTCGGTGGTCCGTTCGGCCATCACCGCGGCCCAGGCGAGCCGGGTGTGCAGCTCGATCCGGCGGTCGGCGGCGGGCGGGTGCCCGCTCCCGCGCCGGCCGCCGTCCGGCATGCCCCGCGCGGCGGTCGGTGCCCGGCCGGTCAGCGTGGGAGCGGCCGGTGCCGGGGCGACGACCGGCGGAAGCGTCCGGGCCAGCTCGAACGCCCGGTCCAGCCGGCCCGATTCGGCCAGTGCCGGGAGCAACTGCTCGGTGACGGCCGCCCGCCCGGCGTCGTCGGCGAGTTCGTGCGCGCGCTCCAGCAGCACGACCGCCGAACCGGCGGCGCCCGCCTCCAGCACCTGCCGGCCGGCCTCCGCGAAGTGTCCCGCGGCGCCGGCCCGGTCACCGCCGGCCAGCAGCAGCGAGGCGACCAGCTGGCGCCGCTCCTCCCCGAGCTCCGGATCCGCGAGCAGGATCGCCCGGGCCGCGCGGCGGGCCACTGCGGCGCGCTCGGCGGGCGCCATGGTGGCGGTGACGGCGTCGGCGGTGAGGGTGTGCCGGAACGCGTACCGGTCGGGGTCGGCCCCGTCGGGCACGATGACATCGGCCTCCGAGGCCGAGCGGAGGTGGCTGAAAAGCGTCCGGTCGTCGTACCCGGTGATCAACTGGACGGTGGTGACCGAGAACCGGCTGCCCAGCGTGGCGGCGGTCAGCAGGAGTTCGCGCACCGGCGGGTCGAGCTCGGCCATCCGCCGGCCCCAGCTGCGCACGATGGTGCTGGGCACCGCGGTGCCCAGGCCGCCGGCCACCGCCCAGCGGCCGCCGGCCCGGTGCAGCGAGCCGGAGGCCAGCATGTCGGCGAGCAGCTCCTCGACCAGGTAGGGGCAGCCGTCGCCGCGCTCGGCGAGCTGCGCCAGGACGGGCGCCGGCACCTCGGCGACGTCGCTCTCCAGGATCGCGGCGGCCATCGCCCGGACGTCGGCCGCCGGCAGCGGCCCCAGTTCGGCGACGCCGGCGGCCCGCCGCCGCTCGGCCGCCCGGACCAGCTCCAGCGCCGGGCCCGGCTCCGCCCGGAGCGTCCCGACCACCAGGACGGGCAGGCCGGCCAGGTTGTCGACCAGGTACTCCAGCACGGCGAGCGTCTCCGCGTCGGTGTCGTGCAGGTCCTCCAGCAGCAGTACGCAGCCCTGCTCCCGGCCGAGCACGGCGAGCAGCCGCAGCAGCGCCTCGGCGAGTTCGACCACCGTCTCGGGGTATCCGGCCGAGCCGGCCGCGGCGCCGCGCCACTCGGGCACCAGCCGGGCCAGGGCGGGCCGGTAGGGGTCGAGTTCGGGGTCGGCCGGTGCGCCGACGGCCCGGAAGCGCGAGGAGAGTGCCTCGATCAGCGGCCGGAACGGCGTCACCGTCAGCGTGGAGGATCCCCGGCCGCGCAGTACCGGCAGCCCGAACCCGTAGGCCAGGTAGGCGCATTCCGCGGCCAGCCGGGACTTGCCGATCCCGGCCTCGCCGAGCAGGAACACCGCCCGCCCGGCCCGTTGCCGGGAGGCGGCCAGCGCGCTGCCGAGCAGGCCGAGCTCGGCCGCCCGGCCGACGGTGATCGACGATGTGGTGCGCATGGCCGCAGGCTACTTGACGCCCTGTTGGATCTGTAGAGCGGTGAACCGGCCACGAAGCGCACGCCGCGCCACCACGGGCGGCACCGCGCGACCACATGTGCGGGGTGCTGCCCCGGTTCGCCCGGGAGGGCCCGGCGGTCCGCGGAGGCCGGTGCCCGTCCGGTCGGGTCCGGTGGCCCCGGACCGCCACCGGGGCGCTGCCCGGTTCCCGGTGGCGGTCGGCCCGGTCGGGCGCGGTCGCTCCCGCGCGTCGGCCGGGGTGGTGCGGGGGTCACGGCCGGACCGTCGGCGGACCGGCCCACCGGCGGACCGGTTGAGGACGGTACGGCCGGCCGTACGGGGGCGGACCGGGAGTGTCAGACCGGGACGGTCATGGTCGGGAACTCGAAGGGGAACGCTGCGGAGCTGCCGGAGGCGAGCAGGTGGGAGCGCAGGCCCAGGCCGCCGCCGGCCCGCAGGCGGATCTCGCCGGCGGGGTGGTCGGCAGACTCGTCGGGCCGGGTGGTCGCCTGGACCGGGACGAGTGTCAGGTCGGTGTCGTGCATGTGCTCACGTACTCCCATTCGTCATTGAATCGGGTGCTGGCAGAGGTGGAACCCGGACGGGCGGCACTGCCCGCCCGCCGCACCGTACCCGGTCCGGTGGTGCCGTGAACGGTGGTGCGGTCAAAGAGCCGGCGGGCCGAGCAGGAGGGCGGCGGGCACCCGCTCGGGAAAGCCCAGCCGGAGCAGCCCGTGCCCGATCCCGGCCAGGCCGGTGAGCAGGCCCGGATGCGGCACGTGCTCGGGTGTGCCGGAGCGGGGGCCGTTCCGGTCGACGCAGGCCAGCAGCGCGCCGGCCCGGCGCACCCAGGGCGTCCGCCCGTGGGCAGGGCCGTCGCGGCCGAGCAGCTCCAGGACGCCGAGCTCGCCGTGGCAGAGGCTGTGGTCGGGCAGCGGGGCGGCGCGCGCGGTGTTGCGGGCGGCCCGCTGCAGCCAGTCGGTGAGCCGCGGGTCCGCCGTCGCGGCCGGGCTGTCGGCCACGGCGAGCGCGATGCCGGGCCGGCCGCGGCACCAGGACGGCTCGCGGGGCCGGACGGCGGTCGCGGCGTGCAGGGCCGCCAGGCCGGTCCGCCGGTAGGGGCCGCCGGCCGGCTCGCCGACGGCGTGGGCGTAGCGCAGCAGCGCCCACCCGGTGCCGGCGGCGCCGTGCGCGAAGCCGGGCCCGGCGGGCGGCGGCGCCGCGACCAGCCGGGCCGCGCAGCGGGCGGCGGCTTGCAGGGCCTCCGGCCGGCCGGTCGCGGTGTGCACGGCGAGCAGGGCGGCCAGACCGCCGGCGGTGCCGCTGTGCACACCGGTGTCGCTCTCGCGCTCGGCGGCGGCCGCGGTGAGCGCCACCGCCGGGCCGGTCCACTGCCGGATCAGCGGGTCGTCCAGGGTGCGGGCGATCTCGGTGAGCGCGTAGGCGATGCCGCCGAGCCCGGCGAAGGCTCCCGAGCCGACGGCGGCCGGGTGGTCGGGGTGGGTGCCGAGCAGGTCGAGCAGGCCGGGCACGGGCGCGAGTGCCCGGCGGGCCACCTCGGCGTAGCGGTCGGAGCCGGTCAGGGCGGCGAGTTGGGCGAGGAAGAGCGCGGTGCCGGTGTACCCGCCGGCCAGGTCGGCGCCGAGCGGCCGGACCCGCCAGTACCGGTCGGCGAGCAGCTCCAGGCCGAGCCAGTTGGTGCGGTCGCGCCCCCCGTACGCCGCGGCGACCAGCTGGTCCCCGACGCCGCGGGCGGCGGCCAGCAGCCGTTCCGGTTCCGGTGCGGTGGCCCAGACGTTCTCCGCCGCCGGGCGGCCGGGGCGGTGCGCGGGCGTCGCGGCGGCCCCCGCCATCGCGGCCCGGATGATCCACTCCTGGTCCTTGCGGTCGACCCCGCCGAGGCCGGCAAGCTTGGCCTCGGCGCGGGCCAGCCCCGGTTCGGCCAGCTCGCCGGGGAGCCGGCGGCCGTCGGCCGTCCACAGGTCGCGGCTGCCGGGCCGGGTGGTGAACAGCGGGACGTCACCGGCCCGGAGGTCGGTGAGCTCGTGGTCGGCGAGGCCGGGCCGGCCGGGGTCGTCGACGGCGTCGGTGCGCAGCAGCTCCAGGACGGCACCGCGGGCGGCCGCGTCGCGCAGCACGTCCGGGTGGGTCGACTCGTCGAGCAGCCGCGCGTACACCCGGGTGGCCCGCGGCACCACGCGCACCTCGTCCTCCGCGAAGGCCCGCAGCAGGCCGCGCGGGCCGCCGAGCCGGTCGCGGCCGGCGGTGAGCGCGGCGTACCCGGCACGGAACCCGGCCACCAGGGCGTCGGTGTGCGCGGCCGGGTCGACCGGGGCGCCGTGCAGCCGGGGTCGGTTGCGGGCCTCGCCGAACCGGCGGGTGCGGCGCACCAGCCGCATCTCGTCGGTGCCGGCGCCCGCCCAGTCCACGCCCTCCACCGGGGAGGCGGTGCCCCCGCCGCCGCCGAGGCCCGAGACGTCCACCGCGCCGTCGTCGCCGAGCAGCAACTGCGGCAGCAGGCCGACCCGGTGGACCGACTCCTCCAGCGCCCGGGCCGCCGGGTCCGCCGCGGGACCGGCCTGGGCCGGCGGGTGGAACAGCGTCTCCACGTCGACCAGGACGGGGTGCTCGCCGCAGGCGACCACGTTCTCGAAGTGCAGGTCGGTGCCGTCGAGCACGTGCAGCAGGGCCAGCAGCGCGCCCTGGCGCCGGTAGAACCGCTCCACCTCGAAGTGGGTGCGGCACGGCCGGGCCTCGGCGAACTCCGTCCAGCCGTGGCCGCCCCGGTCGAGCAGCCCGAGCACGCGCAGCCGGGGCACGTCGGGCTGTGCGTTGAACCAGCCGACCAGCTCGTTGAAGTGCCGGTGGGCGGCGGGCGGCCGGGGGCGGTGGACGACGGCGGCGCCGTTCGCGAAGTGCAGGACCGCCACGGCCCGGCCCCGGCGGTGCCGGTCGCCGGCCTCGGCGTCCACGGCCACCAGCGGACCGGGGTCGGTGCCGCGCAGCAGGCCGGGGACCAGCAGCGGTCGGTCGGCCGTGAAGCGGACGAGCAGCTCGGCGTAGGCGTCGGCGGCGTCCAGGCAGGCCTGGGCGAGCAGCCGGGCCAGCACCGGGTAGTCGCGCAGCAGGGCGGCGAGGCCCTCCCGGCGCGCGGTGAGGGCGAGGAAGACGCGGAACCGCTCCTGCGGGGTGCCGCCGCTCAGCCGGCCCGCGGACCGTGCGGTGTGCAGCTCCAGGACGAGCGTGCGGGCGGCGATCCGGCTCAGCCGGGTGGCGAGGTGGGCGGTGAAGCCGGCGCAGAGGGCGGGCAGGTCCAGCGGGTTGGCGCGGGCGGGCCGGTCGGACGGTTCGGGCCGGGTGACACCGGCGGCGGTGAGCGCGGCGAGCAGCCGGGCCAGCGCGTGGTCGGCGAACGGCGTCAGGACCAGGGCGAAGCCGGTGAGGTCCGGATAGGCGGCGCGCGGCACCACCGGCCGGTCGGGGGCCGCGGCGACGGCGGCCTCGACGAAGGCGGCCCACTCGGGCGGGCCGGCCGGCCAGGGGCGGCCCGGCGTCAGCGCCGCTGCCCACCACGGGGCGGCCGCACCGGGCGGCCGCAGCCGGGCGGCGCCGGGCAGGCCCTGGGGCGGGACCGGGGTGAGGTACGGGGGCAGGGGCGTCGTGGCCCGGGGCGCAGCGGCTGTCGTGCCGGGTGTCGTGCCGTATGCGGTGCTGCGGGCCGGGGCCGGGTCGGGTGTCACCACCGCGGCCGGACGGTCGCCGTCGCGGGGCGGACGGCTGCCGGGCATCGGAGGGTGCGGCGTCGTGGTGGCCTGGGCGGATGCCGGTGCTACCGGGCCCTGATCCGGTGCGCCACCCCCGTCGGGGCGCGCTCTGCGCACGGCGTCCACTTCTGCCACCACCGCACCTCCGATGCCGGGAGAGGACCGCGCTGCCGTCGAAGACGCCGCCCTCGGGGTTGATCCTTGTCCTGTCGTGCCCACCGGGGCATGGGGGACCGGCCCCCATCTTTGTGACGGCCGTCCCGCATGATCCGGGGGAGTGCGGCCGACGGCCGGCGTGCGCCGGGCCGGGTGCGGCCCCGATCATCGCATGTTCGCGGGGTCCGCGGGGCCGCGGGAGGGCGGAGATCGAACGGCGCTGCGGACCACCGGGGCTGACCACCCGGCAGGTCGGGCGGGCCGAGTCGCTGCCGGGGCCGCCGTGGGGCCGTCGTGGAGCCCTCCCAGGGCCGCCGTGGGGCCGCCGTGGGGGCGGTCGTGGGGCCCGGGTGCAGGGGTCGGCCGGCGGGCGTCGATGGGGCCGTTCGGCCCTTCCCGCTCCGCGAGCGGCGGAGGGATCGTGATCGGCGCGCGGGTGTGTACGCGGGCCTCGCCGGGGGCAGGCGTGGCAGGGCGTGGAAGTACCCGGAAGTGCAACGGCGAGGCGGGACAGGAGAGGCCTGGGATGGGCGAGTTGGTCACGGTGCAGGTGTGCGAGGGGATGTCGCGGGGCGTCGCGGTCGATGCCGGAGCCCGGATCGCGGCCGCGATACAGGGGGCCGACGCCCTGGTCGAGTCGCTGCGGGTCCGGGTCGGGCTGGTCGGCGCGGCGACCGTCCTGGCCCAGGTCAATGCCGAGGTCGACGGGCGGCGGATCCGCGTCCAGGAGGCTGCTGCCGACCTCGGCGAGGCGTTGGACCGGCTCGCGGACGGGCTGCGCGCCCGGGTCGCCGCCGTCACCGCCGGCTGGGCTCCCCGGCCGTGGCCCCGCCGGCCGCGCGGCCGCGTCCTCCTGGCCGGCGTTCCCGCGCAGGGGCGCGGCCTGCCGGTGCAGGGCCGGAGCCTCCCGGTGCAGGGCGCGGTCCCGGACGGCCGGGGCGCCGGCCCGGTCGCGGTGGCGCGGGGCGGGGAGTGGCGCGCCGACCGTACGGCAGTGGCCGTCGGTGCCGCCCGGACGGTGGCGCACCCGTGCACCGAAGTCCCCTGGGCCGAGACGCCGCAGCGGATCGCCCGGCGCAAGTGGGCCACGCCGGTCTGGTGCTCGCCCGACGCGGCGGCCCGGACCATGGACGCGATGGACTTCGACATCCACCTGTTCACCGACCCGGCCACCGAGACGGACGCGGTGGTCTACCGGGTCGGCCCGACCGGCTACCGGCTCGCCCGCACCGCGGCCGCCGGGCCGCCCACGTGCCCGGCCGTCCCGCTCACGCTCCACCCGTGCGGGGCGCCGGAGCTCACGGAGGGCCAGGCCGTCGAGCGGCTCTCCGCGGCCGATCTGCCGTTCCTCTTCTTCGCCCAGCCGGGGACGCACCGCGGCCGGGTGCTCTACCGGCGCTTCGACGGCCGGCTCGGACTGATCGCGGCCGTCTCGTGAACGACGAGGCGGTGCGCCGCCGGCTGCGCGCGCTGCGCCGTCCGCCGAGCCCGCCCGGTGCGCCCGGTGCGGCCGGGCGCCCGCCCGCCGCGCCGCCGCCGCGCCACCTGGTGCCGGTCGAACGGGGAGAGGCCCTGCGGCTGTTGGGCAGTGCGTCGTTCGGCCGGGTGGTGTTCACCGCCCGGGCGCTGCCGGCCATCCGCCCGGTCAACCACCTGCTGGTGGACGACACCGTGGTGATCCGCACTCACGACGGCGCCGCGCTCACCGCGGCGGCGCTCGGGGCCGACGCGGCCGGTGTGGTGGTCGCCTACGAGGCGGATGCGATCGACCCGCTCACCCACCTCGGCTGGAGCGTGGTGGTCACCGGCTATGCCCGGCCGGTCACCGACCCCGGCCAGCTGGCCCGCTACCGCGCGCTGTTGCGCCCCTGGGTGGCGGCTGGCACGGATCACACGGTGGCGATCCAGCCCGACCTGGTGACCGGCTACCGCCTCACCGCGGGCGCGCACCGGTAGCGCTCAGGACGGGGCGCCGGGCGCGGCCCCCGGGGCAGCGGTACGGCCACCCCGGGGCCCGCACCCGGCGCGTCCGCTACCGGCCGCCGTCCGGCCGCGCCCCACGGAGCCCGTTCGCCGCGCGGTCGTGGGCGGCGACGCCGTCCGCGAGCGGGCCGAAGAGCCGGCCCCAGGTGCCGGGCGCCCGCTGCACCGCCGAGGTGAGGTGGTGGCTGCGCCGACAGCGACCGGCCCGAGTGCACCGACGCGCCCCCGGGCCGAGTGCCACCCCCACCGACGCGCCCCGGGCGGAGGTCCCTGCGCGGGGCCGCGGACCGAGGCCCACCGGCCCGGGGCGGCTGGGTCCAACGGCCCTGGGGCGCAAGGGCGTCGAGTTCCGATCATGGATCGCCATCCCATCGCAGTAGTTCCGAAGGAGTGCGTCCTTGAGCGCCATCGAGGCAACGGGCGACAGCGCGCCGCCGCCGTCGTCCGCCGTCCGGACGGGAGGAGTCCCGGTCCGCCGGCCCGGCTCGGCCCTGGTCCGGCTGCTGACGACCACCGACCACAAGACGATCGGCTCCATGTACCTGGTGTCGGCGTTCGGGTTCTTCCTGATCGGCGGCGTCCTGGCGCTGGTCATGCGTGCCGAACTGGCCCGCCCGGGGACGCAGATCCTCTCCAACGAGCAGTTCAACCAGGCCTTCACCATGCACGGTTCGGTGATGCTGCTGCTGTTCGCGATGCCGCTGTTCACCGGCTTCGCCAACTGGATCATGCCGTTGCAGATCGGCGCGCCGGACGTGGCCTTCCCGCGGCTGAACATGCTGGCCTTCTGGTTGTTCATGTTCGGTTCGCTGATCGCCGCGGCCGGTTTCGCGACCCCGCAGGGGGCTGCCGACTTCGGCTGGTTCCTCTACGCGCCGCTCTCCGACGCGATCCACTCGCCCGGGGTCGGCGCCGACATGTGGATCATGGGCGTCACGCTCTCCGGCTTCGGCAGCATCCTGGGCGCGGTCAACTTCATCACCACCATCGTCTGTATGCGCGCCCCGGGGCTGACCATGTTCCGGATGTCCATCTTCTGCTGGAACGTGCTGCTCACCTCCGTCCTGGTGCTGATGGTCTTCCCGGTCCTGGCCGCCGCGCTGCTGGCGCTGGAGTGCGACCGCAAGTTCGGCTCGCACGTCTTCGACCCGGCCAACGGCGGGGCGATGCTCTGGCAGCACCTGTTCTGGTTCTTCGGCCATCCCGAGGTCTACATCCTCGCCCTGCCGTTCTTCGGGATCGTCTCGGAGGTGATCCCGGTCTTCTCCCGCAAGCCGATGTTCGGCTACGCGGGCCTGATCGCCGCCACCGTCGCGATCGCCGGCCTCTCCGTCACCGTCTGGGCGCACCACATGTACGTGACCGGGCAGGTGCTGCTGCCCTTCTTCGCCTTCATGACCTTCCTGATCGCCGTGCCCACCGGCGTCAAGTTCTTCAACTGGGTCGGCACCATGTGGAAGGGCTCGCTCAGCTTCGAGACCCCGATGCTCTGGACGGTGGGCTTCCTGGTCACCTTCCTGTTCGGCGGCCTGACGGGCGTGCTGCTGGCCGCGCCGGTGATCGACTTCCACGTCTCCGACTCGTACTTCGTCGTCGCGCACTTCCACTACACGCTGTTCGGCACCGTGGTGTACGCGATGATGGCGGGCTTCCACTTCTGGTGGCCGAAGATGACCGGCAGGATGCTGGACGAACGCCTCGGCCGGATCAGCTTCTGGACGCTCACCGTCGGCTTCCACACCACCTTCCTCGTCCAGCACTGGCTGGGGGCCGAGGGCATGCCCCGCCGCTACGCCGACTACCTGGCCGCGGACGGCTTCACCGTGCTCAACACGGTCTCCACCCTCGGCTCGTTCCTGCTCGGCCTCTCGATCCTGCCCTTCCTGTACAACGTCTGGAAGACCGCCAAGTACGGCGAGAAGGTCGGGACCGACGACCCGTGGGGCTACGGCCGTTCGCTGGAGTGGGCCACCTCCTGCCCGCCGCCGCGGCACAACTTCGTCACCCTGCCGCGGATCCGCTCGGAGTCCCCGGCGTTCGACCTGCACCACCCGGAGATCGCGGCCCGCGACCACCTGGACCACAACGGCGAGCCGGCCAAGCACCTGGCCGGCGTCGTCCCGGCCGCGTACGACCTGCCGGCGCCGCGGGCGCGGTGGGCGCGGCGGGCCCCCGAGGCACGGCCGTCGGACCCGCCGGGGCCGGCCGCCGGGGAGCCCCGGCCGCCGGCGAGGCCCGGGAGCTGACGGGCGCTCCCGTCGGTCCCGCCCGTCCTGCCTGCCCCACCTGCCCCACCTGTCCCGCCCCCGCGTTCTGCCGGTCCGATCCCGGGGCCGGGCCGCCGGCGCCGGGACACCCCCGAACGCCGTCCCCGCCCGCACCGATGCCCCCGGGCGGGCGGAGGCGGCCCCACCCCGCCGGTCACTGCGGGGAACCCACCGGATGAGGAGCACAAGGCATGCCCCACACCCTCCTGGCCATCGGCACCGCCGCCGTCACCGCGTCCGGCTGCGTCTGGTACCTGCCCGCCATCGCCGACCTCCAGGCGGGCGACGACCGCCCGCGGTCCGCCCGCACCGGCGCCGCGGCCTGCGTCGTCTGGTGGGCGGCCCTCGCCCTGGCCGGCGGCCTGCTGCTGGCCGTGCCCGACTGGCAGCCGGCCGCCCGGATCGCCCTGGCCGGCCTGCTGGCCGGTGCCGTGCTACGACTGCGCGCCCTCCGGCAACGCCACGCCGAGCTGCGCGAGGAGCGGCTGCGCTGGGCCATGCTGGACGCCGGCCCCGCGCCGCGCAGCCCGCGTCCGGCCGCCCTGACCCTGCTGGGCTGGCTGCTGGTCGGCCTGGCGGTCTCCTCGCTCGGCGCGGTCTCCATCCTGCTCTCCGGCGGTGGCGCGCTCGCCCCGCGTCTCGCCGCGGCGACGGGCACCGCGGTGGCGGTCTCCGGGGCGTTCCTGCTGATCGGCCTCGGCAACGCCCGCCGCCGGCGGCCCTGACGGAGCGTCCCCGGTGGGCCCGGTGCTCCCCGCCGACCGCGCCCGGACCGACCGGGCTGAATCGACGGGGCCGCGTCAATGGGGCCGTTCGGCCCTGGGACGGGGCCCGCCGGTCGGGGATGATGCGGTGGGGCCCGCGGCAGTCCGCCCGGGCGCGAGGAAGGCGGAGCCACGAGATGGCGAGCAGTGCGGCGGGCGCCGGGGCGCCGGCGCCGGTCAGGGTGTTCCTGCTGGACGACCACGAGGTGGTGCGCCGCGGCGTGCACGACCTGCTGGACGGCGAGCCCGACCTGGAGGTGGTCGGCGAGGCCGCCACCGCCGAGCAGGCCCTCGTGCGCGTCCCCGCGCTGCGCCCCGACGTCGCCGTCCTGGACGTCCGCCTCGGCGACGGCGACGGGGTGACGGTCTGCCGCGAGCTGCGCTCACGCATGCCGGACCTCGCCTGCCTGATGCTCACCTCCTTCGACGACGAGGAGGCGCTGCTCGACGCCGTGATGGCGGGCGCCGCCGGGTACGTGCTCAAGCAGATCAGCGGCACCGACCTGGTCGCGGCCGTGCGCACCGTCGCCTCCGGCCGCTCGATGCTCGACCCGGGCGCGGCCACCCGCCTGCTCAACCGCCTGCGCAGCGACGCCGAACCGGCCCGGCCCGCGCCGCAGGGGCCCGAGCTCACCAACCGCGAGCAGGAGGTGCTGGCGCTGATCGGCGAGGGGCTGACCAACCGCCAGATAGGCGCGCGGCTCTACCTCGCCGAGAAGACGGTGAAGAACCACGTCTCCCGCCTCCTGGCCAAGCTCGGCGTCGAGCGCCGCGTCCAGGCCGCCCTGATCGCCACCGAGCGGCGCCAGGCCGCGGCCGCTCAGTCGGCCCACCCGCGCGGCCTCGGCACCCTGCGCGGCTGAGCCCCGGCGAGGGAGCCGGCGGCCTGAGGGGCCAGGGCCCTCGGCGGGACCAACGGTCCCCTCCCCTCCCCTCCCCTCCCCGCCCCGGCCCGGCGAGTGACCATCGCTCGTACGAACCCCGAACCCCGAACCCCGAACCCCGATCGCCGAACCCCGACCGCCGATCGCCGAACCCCGACCGCCCTCCGCGTCGGCCGAGCAGTCCGCGCCGGCCCCGCCTTCCGGGCCGACGGGGTGAACGAGGGGGCGGGTGAACGAGGGGGACGACGCGGACGGCACCGGTCGGTGCGTCACCGTCCCCGGCCGTGCGGTGTCACGCCCGCAGGGGGGCGTCCCACACCACCTGGGTGCCGCCGCCCTCGGCGGGCCGGAGGTCGAACGTGCCGCCCACCCGCTCGGCCCGCTCGGCGAGGTTCCGCAGGCCGCTGCGCCGGCCGCCGTCCGGGATGCCGACCCCGTCGTCGGTGACGGTGAGGGTGATCCGGCCGCCCAGCGCCCGCAGGGCGACCTCCACCCGGCCGGCCCGGGCGTGCCGGGCGGCGTTGCTGAGCGACTCGCCGAGGACGGCGAGGACGTGTTCGGCCAGCTCGGGCGGGACGTCGGTGTCGAGCAGGCCCTCCATGCTGAGCCGCGGTGCGAAGCCGAGCGTCGTCCGGGCCTCGCCGACGGTCCGGGTGGCGCGGGCCCGCAGCCCGCGGTCGGGTTCGTTGTGGGCGCGCAGGCCGAAGATCGTCGAACGGATGATCTTGATCGTCTCGTCCAGGTCGGCGACCGCCCGGCCGACCCGGTCGGCCGCGCTCGGACTGTCGATCATCCGGCCCGCGCTCTGCAGGGTCATCCCGGTGGCGAAGAGCCGCTGGATGGCGAGGTCGTGCAAGTCCCGGGCGATCCGGTCGCGGTCCTCCAGCAGCGTCAACTGCTCGGCGTCACGCCGCCGTTCGGCCAGCTCCAGGGCGAGCGCAGCCTGGTCGGCGAAGCCCAGCAGCGGGCCCGCCTCCTCGGCCGTGAACGGTGGGAGGCCGTGTGCCCGGGCGAGCAGCAGCACGCCCCGCCCGAAGCCCGTCCCGGTGCCCAGCGGCACCGCCACCGCCGGTCCGAGGCCGTCGAACCGCCCGGGCGGCCCCGCCGTGAACCGGGCGTCGGAGGCCAGCTCGTCACTGGTCACCGGTGAACCGGACGCGTAGGCGGCGCCGGAGAGGGTGCCGTCCACCGGTACGGTCACGCCGAGCCGGGCGCCCGGATCGCCGCCGAGTGCCACCTCCACCGTCAGCTCCCCGGCCCGCTCCCCGGGCCCGGCCAGCGCCACCGAGACGTCCGCCAGCTCGGCACCCGCGATCTCCCGCGCCCGGCGGGCGATCAGTTCGACCACCTCCAGCCGCGGCGCGCCGGAGAGCAGGCTGCGGGTGATCTCCGCACTCGCCTGGAGCCAGCGCTGCCGCTGCTGCGCCTCCTCGTACAGCCGGGCGTTGTCGATGGCGACCCCGGCCGCCACCGCGAGGGTCGCGATGACCGCCTCGTCGTCGGCGTCGAAGTCCAGCCCGCCGCGCTTGTCGGTGAGGTACAGATTGCCGAACACCTCGCCGCGCACCCGCACCGGCACCCCGAGGAAGGTGTGCATCGGCGGGTGGTGGGCGGGGAAGCCGACCGAGGCCGGGTGCTCCGACAGCACCGGGCAGCGCAGCGGCTGCGGGTCGCGGATCAGCTCGCCCAGGATGCCGTGCCCGGCGGGGAGCGGCCCGATCGCGGCGATCTCGGTGGGCGTCAGGCCGACCGTCAGGAACTGCGACAGCGTGTGCCCGTCCGCGCCGATCACGCCGAGCGCGGCGTAACGGGCGTCGACCAGGTCGGCGGCGGCCTCGACGATCCGGTGCAGGGCCTGGGCGAGATCCAGCTCGCGGCCGACCGCGAGGACGGCCTCCAGCAGGCTGTGCACCCGGTCCCGGGTGCCGCGCGCGGCGTCGATCCGCCACTGGAGCTCCTCCAGCAGCTCGTCGAGGCGCAGCCGCGGCATCCGCGCCGAGCCCCCGGCGGGACCGTCCGCGGTGCCGCGTACGTCCGCCGTGCCGCGTACCTCCGCTGCCGCAGTGCCGGTGGCTGCCCGGCTGCCGGTGCCTGGGGTGCCGGCCGCGGCGGCCGTACCCGGTGTGCCGCCGGTGCCCGCCCGCGTACCGTCCGCGCCGCCCACCGGCGTCCTCCTCGTCACGTTGTCCCGTTCCGTCCCGGTCCGCCCCCGGTCGCCCGACCGGGAGGATTGTTGGATTTCACGGTAGTGCCCGGGCGCACCCGGCCGGTACGGCGGGGTGCGCCCGGCGCCGCCCGGCCGGGCGGCGCCGGGGCGGGACCAACGGCCCTGCCGGCGGGGGCCGTGCGGCTCTGGGGCGTACGGTGTCGGCCGGGGAGGGTGAGGGTGCCGGACGGTGCGTCAGGACGTGCCGCCGGCGCCGGCAGTGGCCCGCAGCGGAAGGAACCCCCTCATGACGCCCACCGTTCTGGTCGGAGTCGACGGCTCGCCCGGGAGTACGGCGGCCGCCCACTGGGCCGCCGAGGAGGCGCTCCGCCGGGACGCCCCGCTGCGCCTGGTGCACGCCTGGCCCTGGCTGACCGACGGCCGGTCCGCGTTCGTCGACGAGGACGCGCTGCCCGCCGCCGCCCAGCGGATGCTGGCGGAGACCGCCGATGCCGTCCGCGCGGACCGGCCCGGCCTGGTCGTGCACACCGACGTGGTGCTCGACGCGGCCGTGGACGGTCTGCTGGCCGCCGCCGGGGACGCCGGTCTGCTGGTGCTCGGCTCGCGCGGGCTCGGCGGCTTCACCGGTCTGCTGGTCGGCTCGGTGGGGACGGCGACCGCGGCCCGCAGCGGCGTGCCGGTGGTGCTGGTCCGGCCGGAGCGGGAGCCCGTGCGGGAGCCGGCCCGGCAGCGGCCCGGCGGGCCCACCGAGGTGATCGTCGGCGTCGACACCGCGGCCCCGGACGACTCCGTGCTGGCCTTCGCCTTCCGGGCGGCCGCACTGCGCGGCGCCCGGCTCCGGGCCGTCCACGGCTGGGACCTGCCGCCGGCGTTCGGGTCGGTGGGCTTCGCCCCCATCCCGCCCGACGCCGTCGGCCTGGAGAAGCTGCAGGCCGAGGCGCTGACCATGGCCCTGGCCGGGTGGCGGGAGCGGCATCCCGGGACGGCGGGGGTCGAGGTCGTCGAGGACGTCCGGGTCGGTGCCGCCCGTGCGCTGGTCGAGGCCTCCGCGACGGCCGGCCTGGTGGTGCTCGGCCGACGGCGGCGCCCGCACGACCTCGGCCCGCGGCTCGGCCGCGTCGCGCACGCGGTGCTCCACCACGCGCAGGCGCCGGTAGCGGTGGTGCCGCACGACTGACCGCGAGCCGCGAGCCGCGAGCCGCGAGCCGCGAGCCGGGAGCCGGGAGCCGGGAGCCGGGAGCGGGGAGCCGCAGGCCGGGCAGGCGGGCCCGGAACCGGGCCGTTGGACCCTTTCACCCGCCCGTTCCGCGGAGGCACGCTCGGGAGCGGCAGAGCCGCACCGGCCCCGTGCCGGGTGCCGTCGGGTGCCGCCGGGTGTGCGGAGCCCGGCCCGAGGCCAGAAGCTTGAGGCCAGAAGCTTGAGGCCCGAGGTCCGACGTCCGAGGCAAGGAGAGGATCACCATGACCGAGCCCACTCTCACCCCGGCCGAGCTGCGTCTGCTCGCCGCCGCCGGCGGAGCGGCGCCCTCCCTGCACAACAGCCAGCCGTGGCGGTTCCGCCCCGTCCTGGGCGGGCGTGGCCTGGCGGTGCTCGCCGATCCGGCCCGGGCCGTCCCGCTCGCCGATCCCGACGGCTCCGCGCTGCACATCGCGGCCGGTGCCGCCCTGTTCAACCTGCGGGTGGTCGCCGCGGCCCGGCTCGGCCGGGAGCCGGTCGTCCGGCTGCTCCCGGACGCGGACGACCCGCACCAGCTCGCCGTGCTCGACCTCTCCGCCCCCGCCCGCGCCGCGCACCCGTTCGGCCGCGATCTCGCCCCGGCCATCCCCGACCGTCACTCCAGCCGTGAGCCGTTCACCAACCGGGACGTGCCGGAGGCCGTGATCGGAGAGCTCGTCGACGCCGCCCGGGGCGAGGGCGCCGCGCTCGCCGCCCTGGAGGAGGACGGCGTCCGCCGGGTGCTGGCGCTCACCGCCGAGGCCGAGGACCGGATCGCGCAGGACCCCGACCGGCAGGCGGAGACCCGCGCCTGGCTCCGGGCCGACGATGCGGGGGCCGACGCCGTCGACGGTCTGCCGTTCACTGCCCTCGGCGCGCGCGACCACGACGCCCGCGTCCCGATGCGCGAGTACGGCGGACGCCCGCCCTACCAGGACGCGCCCGCCCGGCCGTCCCGGCGCTTCGAATCGCTGCCGCAGCTCTGCACCCTCAGCACCGCGACCGACCACCCGGCCGACTGGCTGCGCACCGGGCAGGCGCTGGAACGCGTCTGGCTGCTGGCCACCGTGCACGGCCTCCGCCTGACGGTCTGGCACCAGCCCGTCGAGTGGCCCGACACCCGCTGGGGCCTGCGGGACCCGGCCGCCGGGCCCGGCCACGTCCAGCTGGTCCTGCGGATGGGCTACGGCCCGCCCGGCGCCGCCACCCCGCGCCGCCCGGTGGAGGAGACGCTCGTCGAGCCCCCGGCCACCGGCGGGTAGGACGGGCCGCGGCCGGTGCACTGGCGGGCGGGTGGCCGGTGGCCTCAGCCGCTGCGCCGGCCGCCCGGCGGGACGACCTCGGCCCGCACCTTCAGCTCCGGGCTGCGGCGGAAGGTGAGCGTGAACTCCACCCACTGCCCGCTCCGCAGCGCGGGCGGGTCGGCGATCATCAGGTCGGCGTCCTCGGGGGACATCGCCAGCGTGCCGCGCTCCGGGACGGGCAGTGCCGGGACGGGCTCCCAACGGCCGGAGGCACCCTGGTGCCGGTGCTGCTTGAGCGTGATCCGGCCGCCGAACTCCCATTCCGCGCGGACGAGTTCGTCCGGAATGTCACCGGGGTTGCGGATCGTGAAGAACGCCGCCGTGGCGGTCGAGGCGCCGGCCGTGGGCAGCAGCAGCCACCCCGGCCCGGCCTCGACCGCGCGTTGCCGGCCGGCCCCGCCGACGGCCGTCCACCCGGAGAGCAGCGCCAGCGCGACCGCGGCGGCCGCCACCGGCGGCCCGACCGTGCGCACCCGCCCCGCCGTCCGGCGCAGACCGCTCCACGCCGGCCCGGCACGCCCCGGCCGCTCCTCCCCGGTCCCCTCGCCGGAAGCCCCCGCTCCGTCGGCCCGCCGCGCCCTCACCGCCGCACCCCCGCCCGCGCCGCGGCCTGTGCCCGCGCACCGGCCCCCGCGGGCGCCCCGCGCCGGCGCGCGGGGCGGCCACCACCGGCCGGGCGGCCCCCGCCGCGGCCCGGCTGCCAGGTGCGCAGCCGCAGGCTGTTGGCCACCACCAGCAGGGAGCTGAGCGACATCGCCACCGCTGCCAGCATCGGGTTCAGCAGACCGACCGCCGCCAGCGGGATCAGCACCACGTTGTAGCCGAAGGCCCAGAGCAGGTTGGCCCGGATCGTGGCGAGCGTCCGCCGGGCCAGCCGGACGGCGTCCACCACCGCCTCGATGTCACCGCGCACCAGGGTGAGCCCGGCGGCTCCGATGGCGGCGTCGCTGCCCGAGGCCAGCGCGATCCCGAGGTCGGCCGAGGCGAGCGCGACGGCGTCGTTCACGCCGTCGCCGACCACGGCCGTGGTGCGCCCGGCGGCCTTCAGCGCGGCGACCACCTCGGCCTTGTGCTGCGGCGAGGCGGAGGCGTGCACCTGCACGATGCCCAGCTCCTCCGCGACCGCCCGCGCCGCGCCGGGGCCGTCCCCGGTCAGCAGGACGGGCTCCAGGCCCAGTCCGCGCAACCGGTGGAGGGCCCGCCAACTGCCCGAGCGCAGCGTGTCGCCGACGGCGAGGACGGCGGCCGGCCGCCCGTCCAGCTCCGCCACCACCGCGGTCCGTCCGGCGGCTGCCGCGCGGGCCAGAGCCTCGTCGAGGCCGGCCGGCAGCGGGCCCGCGGCGGCGTCGGGCCGGACCACCCGGACGAGGCGCCCCTCGACCGTTCCGCTGACCCCGACTCCGGCGGTGGCCGTGAAATCGGCCACCGCCGGAAGGGGGTCGGAGCCGCACCGGGCCCGGGCCGCCCCCACAGCGGCCCGGGCAACGGGGTGCTCCGATCGGTGCTCGACGGCTCCCACCAGCCGCAGCACCTGGTCCTCGGTGACACCGGGCGCGGTGGTCAGCTCGGCGAGCTCCATCCGTCCGGTGGTCAGCGTGCCGGTCTTGTCCAGCACGACGGTGTCGATCCGGCGCAGGCTCTCCAGCACCTCCGGGCCGCGCACCAGCACGCCCAGCTCGGCGCCCCGCCCGGTCGCCGCCAGCAGCGCGGTCGGGGTGGCCAGGCCGAGCGCGCACGGGCAGGCCACCACCAGGACGGCGACCGCCGCCGTGACGGCCGCCTGCGGGTCGGCGCCCGCGCCGATCCAGAAGCCCAGCACGCACACCGCCACCGCGAGGACGCAGGGCACGAAGACCCCCGCGACCGCGTCCGCCAGCCGTTGTGCCCGTGCCTTGCCCGCCTGCGCGTCCGCGACCAGCGCGGTGATCCTGGCCAGCTGGGTGTCGGCCCCGACCGCGGTCGCCCGGACGACCAGCGCGCCGCCGACGTTGACCGTCGCACCGGCCACCGCGTCCCCCGGGCCGACCTCCACCGGCACGCTCTCGCCGGTCAGCAGGCTCAGGTCGAGCGCCGAACCGCCGTCCACGACCACTCCGTCGGTGGCCACCCGCTCGCCCGGCCGGACGACGAACTCCTGTCCGGGGAGAAGCTGTTCGATCGGCAGCAGGTGCTCGGCGCCGGACTCCGGATCCCGGACGCACACCTCTTTCGCGCCGAGCTCGGCGAGCGCGCGCAGCGCGGAGCCGGTGCGCCGCCGCACCCGGCCCTCCAGCAGCCGCCCGGCCAGCACGAACAGCGGCACGCCGACGGCCGCCTCCAGGTAGACGTGGGCGGCGCCGCCGTCCGCGGTCAGCGAGAACGGCATCCGCATGCCGATCTCCCCGGCGCCGCCGAACAGCAGGGCGTAGCCGGACCAGCCGAAGGAGGCCAGCACTCCGAGGCTGACCAGGGTGTCCATGGTCGCGGTGCCGTGCCGCAGCCCCTGCCGGGCCCGCCGGTGGAACCCGGCCGAGCCCCACGTCACCACCGGCAGGGCCAGGCCGGCGCAGACCCACTGCCAGGCCGGGAACTGCAACCCCGGGACCATCGACAGTACCAGCACCGGCACGCTCAGTACGGCCGTCACCAGCAGCCGCCACCGTTCGGCGGCGGGCGCCGGCTCCGGGCCCGACGGGACGGGCCCGCCGACGGCCGGCTCGGCCGTGTACCCGGCGCGTTCGACCGCCGCGACCAGCTCCGCGGTGCTCACCCCGGCGGGGTGCAGCACCCGTGCCCGCCCGGTGGCGAGGTTGACCCCCGCGGTGACCCCGTCGATCCGGGCCAGCCGTTTCTCGACCCGCCCCACGCAGGCCGCACAGGTCATCCCGCCGACCGTCAGGTCGGTGCTCACCAGCGCCCCGGGGCCGGCGGCCCCGGCCTCCGCTCCCGCGACGGCGCTCACCGGCCCGCCCCCATGTCGTGCCCGCTCATCCCCGGCTTCCCGCCGCCGCCGCTCCCGGGCGTCAGCCCCGGCGACACCGGCCCGGCCCCGCGCCCCGCCACGAACGCCGCCACGAACACCACCACCAACAGCAGGGCGAACCCCGCCAGAACCCTGAACGGCCGGCCATCCGGCGTCATCGCACTCACTCCCCACCAGTCGGCCCGCCACCCCGCCTGGTTCCCGTACGTCCCGACGGATCCGCGCCGGCCCACCGCAGGGCCCGGCCGCGCCGCCCCGCGAACGCAGGCAGGGCCGGAGCCGCGGGTGCGGCTCCGGCCCTGCCGGTGGTGTGCGTCGTAGGGTCAGGCCCGGCGGCCCGCCCGCTGGTCCAGGTGGGCGATCACACCGGAGTGGAACCGTTCGACGGCCGCGTCGACGCTGCGGATGAAGCCCGACTCGGCGTTGCCGCGGGTGCTGCCCATCGTCTTCGAGAGCGAGAGGCGGAATCCGGTGATCCTGGAGGAGTCCTTGGGCAGCAGGTTGCCGGGTTCGGGCCGCAGCTTCTCCAGCGTGCCCCGGGGCCCGGCGGCGGCGCCGTCGGTCAGGGTCTCCACGTGGAGGTCGGCCGGCGCCTCGGAGAGCTGGCGGACCAGCCGCTTGACCCAGCTGAGCGGGTAGCCCTGCTCGGGCGCCGGGACGTCGAGGGAGGTCCGCAGCTTGCCGACGCGCAGGTCGGCGGTGATCCCGAGGTTGCCGGGGGTGCCGTCGATCCTGATCTCGGCGTCGAGGCGGCCGTCCGCGCAGAGCCGCTCGGCCAGCGCCGTCCGGCGCGCCCCGGGGTCGTCACCGCGGCGGGCCCGCTGGACGGGCAGCACCTTGACGCCGAGTTCGCCGCCGAGTTGCAGGCACACCTGCCGGACGAGCCGCTCCCAGCTCTCGACGACCTGGGTGGCGCGGTCGTCCCCGGCGAGGAGCGTCTCGTCGTCGATGCCGTTGCGCACGGGGACCCACGCCGGGCCCATGTTCTGGAAGCCGTGGCAGCCGGAGTTCTCGTGCTGGAGGTAGTGCAGCAGTTCCTCCAGCAGCCACCCGTGGGTGTCGTCGGTGAGGCCCTCGTGGTGGACGAGGGTCTTGGCCTGGAAGGCCACCTCGGCCCAGGAGAGGTGGTGCAGCGCCACCTTGTGCTTGCGGCGGCGGTCGATCTTGACGTCGACGAGCGGGCTGCCCTCCAGCGCCACGTCGTTGGAGAGCGTGATGACGGCGTCGTAGTTCCGCCGGGCGGCGATGTCCATGTAGTCCTGGACCTGCTCCGGCCTGATCGGGTTGCCGTTGGTCTTGCTCTCGATCAGGGCCGTCCAGCGCCGCCCGGCGCGCTCGACCACGATCACGCCGTCGGGGCGCTTGGGGTTGTCGCCGTGCGGCAGCGAGACCTCGGTGAAGGTGTCCATCCGGCCGGCCGGCGCGCCGAACCCGGCCGTCAGCCGCCGGCCGAACGCGGGGACCTGCGCCATGACGGACAGCAGGACGGAGGTCGCCCGGACTTCGCGTTCCCGGTCGTTCTTGAGGCCGGTGGCGGGGAAGAGCCGGGCCCTGCGCCAGGAGTCGTTCTCGGCGAGCGTCGGCTTCGCCGTCCTCGGGCGGGCGACCTTCTTCTTGGCGGTGCGCAGCCGCTTGGGCGCGGCCTCGGCGGCCGCCTCGGGGGCCCCTGCCTGGGCCGGGATCAGCACCTTGGCGGCCGGCGCGTCGGGCGCCGCGGACCCTGCGTCCGCCGTGTCCGCCGCCGTCGTCCGGAGCTCTTCGGCGCCGGGCGCACGCTCCTCGACGGTGCCGCCCTCGCCCGCGTCGGTCTCGGCGCCCTCGGCGTCGTCCCCGTTACCGCCGCCGTCGGCCGTTTCGTCGTCCTCGTCGATGTCGATGCCGAAGTCGGTGGCGAGCCCGGCCAGTCCGGTGTCGTAGCCCTGGCCGACGGCGCGGAACTTCCATTCGTCGTTGCGCCGGTAGATCTCGCCGAAGACGAAGGCGCTCTCCGAGTCGGCGTCGGTGATGGCGAAGCCGAGCAGCTGTTCGCCGGTGCTGTCGGCGAGTTCGAGGTGGAGGCCGTCCAACTGTCCGAAGGCCGCCCGCCGGTGCCGGCTGGCGGCGACGACCAGGCGTTCGACGTCCGCCGGCACGGCGGTGAGGTCGAGCCGGATGCGGTCCTCGGTGCCGGTCTCCGTCAGCGTCTGCCCGAGCAGCTGCACGCTGCCGTCCTCGGCCGTCGGGTTGTTGTAGAAGAAGAAGTCGGCGTTGCTCCGGACCTTGCCGTCGGCGGTCAGGAGGAGCACCGAGACGTCGGCGTCCCCGTCACCCTCGGGGCTGCTCCAGCCCAGGCTCACGATGACGGAGTCGGCGCTCTCGCTCAGCGCCGCCAGACCGACGTTGGCGCCCTTGACCATGTCCTGCACGAGCGTCCCCCAGAGGACCAGGGCTGTGCCGCCGGAGCCGGCGCAGCCGTCGATTGTTCCGCCGCCCGCATGCGTCCGGGGCGGCCAGCAGGGAGCCTAGCGGCTCCGAGGGCGGCTCCGGCCAGGCTCCGGGCAGATTGTCTGCATGCAACCGGAACGTGATCTTCGGGATCGGAGCGGCCCTTCGGGTGACGGGGTCTCCACCCGAACGGGGGAGCAGGTGTCGCCGTGGCGGTGGGTTGTTGCGAAGCATGGGGGACGTACGGGCCGACGGCCTTGGGGCAGTGTGTGGGAGAGGGATCCGCGGTGCGCGAAGTTCAGGGATTGCCGCGTCGGTGCGGTGCGGGGGTGCGGGCGGTGGCGTTGGTGGCGGTGGTCAGCGGGGTGGGGGTGCTGGCGGTGGCGTGCAGCAGCTCCTCGACCAATCCGTCGGTGAGTTCGTCCTCCGCCCCGGCGACGCTGACCACGGCGCCCGAGCCGTCCTCGTTCTCGGGCGAGCCGCCGTCGGCGCTGGCCTCGACGGCGGAGTCGGCACTGGCGTCGGTGTCGGCGGCTGCCGCGTCCGCCTCGGCCGCCGCAGCCTCCTTCGAGGCGCAGGTCTCCGGGCAGGGGATCGAGGCGAGGCGGCGGGCGTCGGAGGTGCTGGGGCCGCTGCAGAACGGCGGGAACGCGCTCGGGGACGTCACGCTGACGGGTGTGCCGCTGGCGCAGACCGGTGGGCTGCGCGCCGTCGTGGTGACCATCGAGAACAGCGGGCTCGACACCGCGTCCTACGCGGTGCAGGTCGACTTCACGGACACCAACGGGAAGACGGTGGACAGTTCGGTGGTCGGGGTCGAGCACCTGCCCGCCGGGGAGAAGGCCGCGCCGGTGGCGTTCAGCAAGGCCACGCCCGATCAGCGGCTGCTGCCCGTGGCGGTGAAGGCCCTGCGGTACTGACGCCCCGGCGGGAGCTGCCGGGGCGTCAGTACCGCAGGGCATGGTGGAGCGGTCGGGTCGGCCGCGGTCGGGCGAGGTCAGGGCAGCGGGATCCGGACGATCTGCGGGTCGTGGTCGCTGAGCTGGGCCGGGAACTCGCTGTTGAGGTGCACGATGTCGTAGCTGTACGCCGTCGCGGCCGCCGCGCCGGAGAGCAGGATGTGATCGAGCACCTGGGAGTTGCCCTCGTAGACGTAGGTGTAGCGCTCGGCGAGGGGCAGGGTGCGGGGGAGGTCGACGAGGGTGCCGCCGGCGGTCAGGAGGTCGGCGGTGGTGGAGAACTCGAAGTCGTTGAGGTCGCCGAGCACGATCACGGTGGCGTTGGGGTCGACGGCCAGGATCCGGTCGGTGAAGGACTTCACCACGGTGGCCTGGGCGTGTCGCTGGGTCTCGGAGGGGCGGGCGGGCTGCTGGTAGCGGCCGAAGAGCGGCTGGTCGCCGCCCTTGGAGTTGAAGTGGTTGGCGATCACGAAGACCGGCCTGCCGTGCCAGCGGAACTCGCCGGCCAGCGGCTTGCGGCTGGCGGCGAACGCGGAGTTGCCGGGGTCGATCCGGCCGGGGGAGTAGGCGAGGGCGGGGGTGCCGGCGTTGTCGACCACGGAGTCGGCGGTGGTGGAGCCGGCGCCGGGGCGGTCGGTGAAGGTCAGGCCGCGGTCGGTCCGGTAGAGGAGGACCTGGCGGATGTTGCCGCCGGGCTGGCCGCCGTCCTGGTCGTTCTGCGGGTCGATCTGCCGGTAGGTGTACGCGGGGCCGCCGGCCGCGGTGATGGCGGCGGTGAGCTTGGCGAGCGTCTGGTCGGGGGCGACGACGCCGTTGTCGGTGGCGCCGCTGTTGTCCTGGATCTCCTCCAGCGCCACCAGGTCGGGCGCGCGGAGGTTGCTGACGATGCCGGCGGCGAGGCCGGCGTACTTGCTCTGCGGATCCCCGGGCGCGAGGTTCTCCACGTTGAAGGTGGCCACGGCGAGTTCGCCGGCGGCCGGTGCGGCGGTGGTCTCGGGTGCGAGGCCGCCGGGGGTGACGGCGGGGGTGGCGGTGACGAGCAGCTTGAAGTTGCCGAAGGAGTAGTCGAGCACACCGACGGTGGCCCCGGTGAGGGTGTCGCCGACGGTGGCGGCCGGGGTCGGGGCGAGCACGTCGTCGAGGATCACCCGCTCGGGGTTGGCGTCGTCCGCCCGGAGCAGGATGCCGCCGCGGGCGGTGCGGGTGGTGCTTCCCTGCGGGACGACCGGGATCTCGCCGTACGCGGTGCTGGGGCCGACCACGGCCGCGTTGTCGAGCTCGACCCGCATGCCCTCCAGCGACTCCCAGAAGTCGAGGCCGTCGGTGGCGGGGAGGAAGGAGCCGGCGGTCTCGACGTCGCCGCTGGTGACGCTGGAGATCACGGTGGCGGGCGGCACCCGGCCGCCGCTGCCGACGACGGTCGCCGCGGGGAGCGGCACGAGGTGGGCGAGGACGGTGACGCTGGGCGCGGTCAGCTCGGTGACGGTGAGGTTGGTGGTGCCGCCGGTGCCGCCGGGGCGGTACTCGCTCACCGTGCCGCCGACGGTCACGGAGTCCCCGACCGCGACGGCCGGGGCGGTGGAGGTGTAGACGTAGAGGGCCTCGCTGGTGGCCGGGTCGGCGTCCGGGGCCGGGTCCTGGTACCAGAAGCCGGCGGGGCCGACGGCCGTGACCACGCCGGGCACGCCGCTGACGGGCCGGCCGGCCAGCGGGGAGGTGCGGGCGGCGCCCTGGATGTCGTGTATTCGGGTGCCGCCCCCGGTGCCGCCGCCGGTGGAGGCGGAGTTGCGCGGCGCGGGCGCGGCGACGGTGAAGTCGGCGGCGTTGCTGTCGGTGTCGGTGGCGCCGCCGCCGGCCCGCAGCGCGGCCGTGGTGTTGGACAGCGTGCCGGTGGGCGAGCCCTCGGCCGAGCCGGCGCCGCTCCCGTAGCCGACCAGGTCCTTGACGCCGGATTGGCCGGCGCAGCCCGAACTGCACGTCAGCGCCGTGCCGTTGGTGACCAGGGCGACCTTGCCGGAGGTGGCGCTGAGCGCGAGGGTGCCGGTGATGTCGGGGGTCGGCAGGGCCGCGCCCGCGCCGGCACCGGCCGCCTCCTGGACGAGGAGGTACCGCCCGGGGGCGATGGTGCCGGAGAGCGTCGTCCGGGACCACGAGGAGCCGGCGGCCGAGGCGTACTGCACCGTCCAGCCGGTGACGCTCACCGCGGCGCTCCCGCGGTTGTACAGCTCGATGAAGTCGTTGGCGTACGGGGCGCCGGAGTTGCCGCCGCCGCCGTACACCTGGCTGATCACGATGTCCGGGGACGCCGCCTGGGCGGTGGTGGCCGGGAGTGCGGTGAGCGCTCCCGCCACGGCGGCGGCGGACGCCACCGCGACGGTGCGGAGGCGGGCTCGATCGGTTCGCCGCATGGGCTCTCCTTCCGACGGCCGGCCGGGCGGGTGGCCCGCGCGGTCCGGCGATCTGACGATCTGACGATCTGACGATCTGGCCAATCGGGTGGAACGTCGGGCGCTGTGGTTGTAGCAACGCCACGGGTTCCGTACCGCGGGCGGCGGCCGACGGCCAGACGTACAGCGGAAGAACAGTTCGATCGGCATGTACGCACCAGGTCGGTTCGTGCACCCGCCCGCCGCGGCCCCGCGATCACTCCCGCAGCCCCCTTGCCGGGCGTGCTACCGGTCGGTAATCCTTGCTGACACCCCGTCGCACAGAGGAGCCGCATGCCCGCCGACGTCACCTTCCCGCTGCCCACCCCCTACGGACCCGGCACGGTGACCGTCCGCCACCGGCGTACCGGGGCCGGCAGCCCGCTGCTGCTCCTGCACGGGATCGGCCACCACTGGCAGGCCTGGGAGCCGGTGCTTCCCGCACTCGCCGAGCATCACGAAGTGATCGCCGTCGACCTGCCGGGGTTCGGCGCCTCGCCCGCCCTGCCGGCCGGCGTGCCCTACGGGCTGGAGGCGGTGGTGCCGGTGCTCGGGCAGCTCTGTACGGCCCTCGGGATCGAACGGCCGCACGTCGCCGGGAACTCGCTCGGCGGGCTGCTGGCGCTCGGCCTCGGCCGCGCCGGACTGGCCCGCTCGGTGACGGCGCTGGCCCCGGCCGGCTTCTGGACGGAGACGGAGCGGCGCTACGCCTACGCCGTCCTGGGCGGGATGCGGGTCGGCGCTCGGCTGCTGCCGCAGCCCGCGGTCGGCCGGCTCGCCCGTTCCAGGGCCGGCCGGGCGCTCCTGGTCTCCACCATCTACGCCCGCCCGGGCCGCCGGGACGCCGCCGCCGCGACCGCCGAGACGGGGGCCCTGCGCGGCGCCACCGGCTTCGAGGCCACGCTGGAGGCCGGCCGCGGTCTGCGGTTCACCGGGGGCGTCGCGGACCTCCCGGTCACCGTCGCCTGGGGCACCCGGGACCGGATCCTGCTCCGCCGCCAGGGCGTCCGGGCGCTGCGCGAGCTCCCGGACGCGCGGCTGGTCCGGCTGCCGGGCTGCGGGCACGTGCCGATGAGCGACGATCCGGAGCTGGTCGCCCGGGTGGTCCTGGACACCTGCGCCGCGGCGGACCGGCCGGTGCGACCGGCCGCGTGGGCGGTCAGCCGGCCGGCGTGATCCGGATGCCGACGGTGCCGCGCTCGCCGCGCCGCAGCCGGCTGCCGAGCAGGGTGAGGACGCCGAGCAGGCCGTACTTCTGCCGCAGCCTGGTGCGGTAGGCGGCCGTCCCGGCGGGGTCGAGGATCTCGGCGGTGGCCGGGTACGACTCGCCGGTCGGGCGGCCCTTGACGTCGCACGGGCCGACCAGGACGTCGGCCCGGTTGCGGATCCGCTTGACCTTCCAGGAGTCCGTGACCGTCCAGATGCCCAGCGCGTCGCCGTCGCGGACCACCCAGACCGGGGTCGGCACCGTGCTGCCGTCCTTCTTGTAGGTGGTCACCAGCAGGTAGCTGCCGGAGGAGAGCCGGACCAGCCGCTCCAGCCGCTCCTGCTGTTCCTGCTTCTCCTGCTGCTCCTGCGTGGCGGGATCGGGTGCCGCGGCGTCGGCGGCGGGGTCGGAGGCCGGCTCGGAGGCGGCGGCGGGGACGGGCTCGGCGGCGGCGTCGCGCTCGGGGTCGGGGTCGGGGTCTGGGTCGGGCGTCACGGCGTTCATGACGGGAAGTCTAGGACGCGTCGGGCGGCGTCCCGTGCCGACGGCACCCGCGCCCGGCCCGTGCCGCGGGCGGCGGCACGGGCCGGGCCCGACGCGTCACGGCGTCACGATCGGGAACGCCTTGTCCACCGCGGTGACCAGTGCCAACAGCCGCGTCAGAACCTGCGGATCGCCCTCCACGCCGATGCCGTCGAGGCCCTGCCCGGCCAGCAGGCCGAGCAGCTGCGGCTTGGTGAGCGTGAGCGTCACCCCGGCCGCCGACCGGGCGGCCCGGTTCGGCGCGGAGGACCGGTGGGTGAGCGCGCCGTGCCGCAGCGTCAGGCGGTGGCGCTGCTCCGAATCGGTGAGGACCAGGTCGACGGTGAGGTCCTCGTCCCAGGCGCGCGGCCCGTCGATCCGGATCGCCACCGAGTCGAGCAGCATCTCCACGGTGAGTGCCACGGCCATCTCCGGATTGGTGGAGTCCAGCCGGGCCCCGGCGGGGCCGTCGCGCAGCTCGGCCGCGGCGGACAGGTAGAAGTTGCGCCACGTCCCGTTCTCCGCGCCGTGGCCGAGCCGCCGGTACACGTCCGCGAGCGCCTCCTTCGCGGCGGTGTCGGACGGGTCGGCGAACACCACGTGGTTGAGCAGCGTGGCCGCGAACCGGAGGTCCCCGGCGTCGGCGTACGCCCGGGCCTTGCTCCGGGCGGCCTCGGCGCCGCCGGCCACCTCGACGTAGCGCTGCGCCTGCGCCGTCGGCGGGTGCTCCCAGAGGTGGGCCGGGTTGCCGTCGAACCAGCCGAGGTAGCGCTGGTAGACCGCCCTGACGTTGTGGCTCAGCGAGCCGTAGTAGCCGCGGGTGTGCCAGCGCCGTTCGAGCGCGGGCGGCAGTTGCAGCTCCTCGGCGATCTCCGGGCCGGTGAGGCCGTCGTTGAGCCGCCGCAGGGTCTGGTCGTGCAGGTAGGCGTACAGGTCACGCTGCTCGGCGAGGAAGGCGACGACGTTGTCGTGGCCCCAGGTCGGCCAGTGGTGCGAGGCGAAGGCCACGTCGTACCGGCCGTCGAAGTACTCGATCGCCTCGTCCAGGTAGCGGGACCAGATCCGGGCGTCGCGCACCACCGCGCCGCGCAGGGTCACGATGTTGTGCATGTTGTGGGTGGCGTTCTCGGCGAGGCAGAGCGCGCGAAGGTCGGGGAAGAGGAAGTTCATCTCCGCCGGTGCCTCGGTGCCGGGCGTGAGCTGGAAGACGATCCTGACGCCGTCGACCGTCTCCTCCTGCCCGGTCCGCGTGATGTCCAGGGTCGGCGGGACGAGCGTGATCGCCCCGGTGGAGGTGGTCATGCCGAGACCTGCCCCGATCTGCCCGTCGGGGGCCTTCGGCAGCCGGTCGCCGTACATGAAAACGGCCCGCCGGGTCATCGCGTTGCCCGCGTAGACGTTCTCGCTGACGGCGTGCTCCAGGAACCCGGCCGGGGCGATCACCGGGACACCCTCCTCGGTGCCGTGCGGCAGCACCCCGCGCGAACCGCCGAAGTGGTCGCCGTGGGAGTGGGTGTAGACCAGGCCGGTGACGGGCCGGTCGCCGCGGTGCGTCCGGTACAGCGCCAGGGCCGCGGCGGCCGTCTCGGCGGAGATCAGCGGGTCGATCACGACGACGCCGCGCTCGCCCTCGATCAGCGTCATGTTGGAGAGGTCGAGCCCGCGGACCTGGTAGACCCGCTCGGTGACCCGGTAGAGCCCCTGCCGGGCACAGAGCTGCGCCTGCCGCCACAGGCTGGGGTGGGCGGTGTCGGGGCACGCGGAGTCCAGGAAGGCGTACGCGTCGTTGTCCCAGACCACGCGTCCGGCGGCGTCCTCGATGACGGCGGGTGTCAGCGCGGCGACGAACCCCCGGTCGGCGTTGTCGAAGTCGGTCGTGTCCTCGAAGGGCAGGGCGGTCATCCGTCGCTCCGTTCCGCGGCTGGTCGGGCGGGCGGCGCGGGGCCGCACACTGCGCCATCAGAACACCGGCGGAGGAATGCTGCATGTCGGGCATATCGGGTATCACGGGTGAGTGCACCCTGCCTGCTCGCCCTGCTGCATGCGCCGACGTGCCCCTGACGCGCTCCCGGACGCACGGCCGATCGTGGGCCGGTCGCCGGTCGCCGGTCGCCGGCCGCCCCGCGCGGCCTACCGCGCGTGCAGCCGCCGCCGCGCCGACTGCACCGCGGCCCGGACGGCGCGCGCCGTACGGCGCCGGTGGCGCCCGCCCACCGCCGTCGAACCGCCCAGTGCGGTGGCGCCGGACCGGTGCGGGCCGCTCGGCAGCGGGGCGGCCGGCACGGCGACCGGGTACAGGCGCCGTCTGCCGCGCACCCGGCCCACGCCCCAGAGCACCAGCGCCCCGCCCAGCGTGACGGCCGTCCAGCCGGCCGGCCCGAGCGCGTGGTCGGCCTGCCGGATCGCCTGCGGCAACCCGCCCGAGCCCGGGGCCGCGGTGGCGGGGGCCGAGGCGGCACCCGGCTCCTCCACCAGCTGCCCGACCGGCTCGACCTTGCCCGCCGCGGCGAAGCCCCAGTCCAGCAGGGCGGCCGCCTCGTCGTACACCGTGCCCTGCGCCTCCGGGTGCATCACCGTCACCAGCAGCGTGCGGCCGCCCCGTTCGGCGGCGCCGGTGAAGGTCGAGCCCGCGTTGGTGGTGTAGCCGTTCTTCACGCCGATCAGCCCGGGGTACTTGCCGAGCAGCCGGTCGGTGTTGGCGATGTCGAACGTGCTCCGCACGCCGGTGGTCTTGTCGACACCGCCCGGGAAGCGCGCGGTGCGGGTCGAGCAGTAGGAGCGGAAGTCCTGGTTGCGCAGCCCGGCCCGGGCGAACAGCGTCAGGTCGTAGGCCGAGGAGACCTGGCCGTCCATGTCGTAGCCGTCGGGGGAGATCACGTGGGTGTCCCGTGCCTGGAGCGCCGCCGCGCGCGCCTGCATCTGGGCCACGGTCTGCGCCAGCCCGCCGTTCATGTGGGCCAGGACGTGCACCGCGTCGTTGCCGGAGGCCAGGAAGACGCCGCGCCAGAGGTCCTCCACGCGGTACGACAGGTTCTCCTTGACGCCCACCAGGCTGCTGCCCGCCCCCAGGTTCGCCAGCTCGGCCGGCGCCACCCGGTGCTCCAGCGCGCGGTCGAACTTGGGCAGCACGGTGTCCGCGAAGAGCATCTTCAGCGTGCTGGCCGGCGGCAGCGGCAGATGCGCGTTGCGCGCCGCCAGGATCTCGCCGGACGCCGCGTCGGCGATCAGCCAGGACCGCCCGGACAGCTCGGGCGGCAGCGCGGGCGCCCCGGCCAGCGGTGCCACCTGCACGGCCGGCCGGCCCAGCCGCTCGCCGCCGACCACCGAGGCCGCGTCCTGGGCGAACGCCGCCGGCGCCGCGACGGCGACCAGCAGCACGGCGACGGCGCAGCCGGCGGCCGGCCGGCGCAGCGGGTTCGGCCGCTGCTGGGACGGGGGCTGCTGGGACGGGGGCTGTTGGGAGAGCCGCTGTTGGGACGGCGGCTGCTGGGACGGGGGCTGCGCCGGCGCCGGTGAGGACCGGAGGTGTGACCGGGGCTGCCACGCCGATCCGGGCCGGCCCGGCGTCCGCCGGGCCGACGGTTGCCGGCCGGGCTGCTGACGCCCTGTTCTCTGCTGAGTGGACCTCTGCTGCACACCGCGAACGTACCTGCGCCGCCGTGCGGCCGCCCCGCCCGCTGCTCCGTCCGGGCCCTGTCCGGGGCGGCCGGGGTCTGCTACCGTGCCGGGCATGTTCCTCCCCCGTGCGTAGCAGACCCGCCACGACCGCGCCCCGCTCGCCGGGCGCGGCCCACCGGTGTCCCCGCACGCTCTCCGGGCACGGCTGTGCCCGCACTCACCGAGGAACGTTCCGATGACCCCCTCCTACCGTGCTGTCCTGCGCACCCCGCACGCCGGCCGCACCTTCGCCGCCGCGCTGCTCGGCCGGCTCTCCTACGGGATGGTCCCGCTCGCCCTGTTGCTCGCCGTCCGGGACGCCACCGGCTCCTACCCGGCGGCCGGGACGGTACTGGCGCTGTTCGGCCTGGCCAGCGTCCTCCTCGCGCCGGCCCGGGCCGCGCTGGTCGACCGCCACGGGCCCCGGCGCGTGCTGCCGCCGCTGGCCGCGGGGTACGCGGGCCTGCTCGTCCTGACGGCCTGCGTCACCTGGCGCCCGGGCACGCCGCCACCGGTGATCGGTGCGCTGGCCGTGGCCGCCGGGGCGGGCACACCCCCGCTCGGGCCGGTCATGCGGACGCTCTGGCGCCGGCTGCTGCCGGACCGGGAGCTGCTCCGCCGGGCGTACAGCCTGGACACCGTCGCCGAGGAACTGCTCTTCGTCAGCGGCCCGTTGCTCGTCGGCCTGCTGCTCGCGGCCGCCCGGCCCGCCGGGCTGGGCGGACCGGCGGGCCCGGCGGCCGCACTCGTGGCGGGCGCCGTGCTGGTGCTCGCGGGCGCGCTCGCACTGGCCGCCGCGCCGCCGGTCCGGGCGCTCGCCGGGCCGGCGGCCGGTCCCGGCCCGGGAGCCGGGGCGGAAGCCGGGAACGAGGCCGGCGGCGAGGTACCGGGGACGCAGAGCGCGGACGGCGGGCGCCCGGAGCGGCGATCCGTCGAGGGAGAGCTGCGCCGGGCGGTGCTGGCCTCGACAGCCACCGGACTGGCGCTCGGTGCGCTGGACCTGACGGTGGCCGCCTTCGCGGAGCAGCGCGGGCAGGCCGGCGCGGTGGCCTGGGTGCTGGCGGCGCTCTCGGCGGGCAGCGCGGTCGGCGGCCTCGGTTACGGCGCGCTCCGGTGGTCCGCCCCGCACGCGGCCCGGCTGCGGGTGCTGGCCACCGGGCTCGGCACGGCCCTGGTCGCGGCCGGCCTCGCGCCCGACGTGCCGGTGCTCGCCGCTGCCGTCGCCGTCGCCGGACTCTTCGTCTCACCCCTGATCACCACCGCCTACCTGCTGGCCGACGAAGGTGCCGCGCCCGGTGCCCGGACCAGGGCGGGCGCCTGGGTGAACACCGCCTTCAACGCGGGCTCCGCCGGCGGCACCGCGAGCGTCGGCCTGCTGGTCGGCAGTGTGCCGCCGGCCCTGTGCCTGGCGCTGGGGGCGGCACCGGCGCTGCTCTCGGGCCTGGCCGGACTGCTCCACGCGGGCCTGCGCAGGCCGGGCGCCGCCGAGGCGGTCGGCCTGCGCTGAACGCCGCCTCCGGACGCCGGGCCCGGACAGCGGACCCGGCGTCCGGAGGCGGACGTCCGACGGGCCGCCGCGTTCTCCCCGTCCCGTACCGGAGGAACGAGCAGGCCAAGCAGTGGTCACATGATCGGCCGGACCGTTTCTAGCGGGACCAGTTGGTCCAGCCGCCGCCGCTGTTGCGCGTCCGGTACCAGGTGTGACCGTCCGTGCCGGTGATCTTCAGGGTCAGGGAGCCGTTCTCATTGCTGTAGGTGTACGCGACGAAGCCGGTGCCGACGATTGCGTCGAGCGTGTGCCACGCACCGTCGTACTTCACCCAGACGGCACGGTCCGTTCCGATGGCGAAGACGTGCAGCACGCCGTTGATCCTCACCATCGGCACTATCGTGTTGAATCCGCCGCCGCAGAGGAAGATGCCCTGGTCCGAGAAGGGCGGCTGTCCTCCCATGTCGGCGAGGCGCTCGTTCGTGACGTTCGGCTTGTCGCACACCGTGTTCTCCAGGTAGCCGGCACCCTGGATCCAATCGGTGGCGGCACTGGCCGGGCCGGACAGTCCGACGACCGTCCCCATGGCCATCGAAGCAATCGCCGCAGCCGAAGCCGCGTGCCTCCAGAGGTTCTTCATGCTCAACACTCGGGCCCCTCGACCACAGATCCGTCCGCCGGCCGGACGGCGGGCGGTGCGCGGGCCCCGGCCGGACGCGGTCCGACCGCACGGCCTTCCGGTATTCACGGCGCCGGGCCCTCGGCAGCAACATCATCAGCACGTTGATCGCCTGTCAATCGATGCCGGCGGAGCCCTCGCACACGGGCCAAATACACTTGAACCATTCAAGATTGACGATCCGTTAATAGAGCGCGAGTCCGTGCTGTCATGATGCCGCTGCCCGGTCTGCGATTCTTCCTCCGGATTGCTCCTCTCCGCTGCTGGATCCGGGTGCCCTGATGAACGCCCGGCTCTGCATGCGTCGTTCGGCTCCGCCGGTCCGTTCGGGCACGGTGTGCGGGGCGATGTGCGGGGCGGTGTGCGGGGCGGTGTGCGGCCGGGCGGATCAGGTGCGGTCCGGTCGGCGGTGTGCGACGGCCGCCTCGACGCCGTCGAGGAGGACGGCGAGGCCGGTCCGGAAGGCCTCCGCGGTCTGCTGCTCCAGGTGGCCGGTGGTGTCGTCGTAGGGGTCGGCCGGCCCGGCGGGGTCGCTCTCCAGGGCCGTCAGGAGGGGGAACCGGTCCGCGAAGTCCGGTGCCAACTCGGCGAGTCCGGCCGAGCGGGCCTGCCACCACTCGGCGTCGGAGATGCCGGTGGCGGCCGCCGCGTCGCGGGCCTCGGCGGCCGTCCGGGCCATACCGCGGACGAGCTGCCAGAGGGCGGCGACCACGCCCCGCAGGAGACGGGGGGCGAGCCCGGCGCCCGTGAGGATGCGGAGCAGAGTCTCCATCGCGCCGAGTTCGGCGGGGCCGAGCACCGGCCGGGCCTGCGAGATCTGGAGCACCCACGGGTGGCGCAGGTAGCAGGCGAACGCGTCCTCGGCCCATGCGGTGGCGGCGGGCCGCCAGCCGGCGGTGAGGTCGTAGGAGGTGGGCAGTTCGCCGAGCACCCGGTCGTGCATGAGGTCGAGCAGCTCGGCCTTGCCCGGGACGTAGGTGTAGAGCGCCATCGCGGTGCGGCCGAGCTGCTCGCCGACCGCCCGCATGGAGAGTGCGGCCATGCCCTCGGCGTCGGCCACCGCGAGGCCCGCGGTCACGATGGCCTCGACGCTCAGTGCCGGCTTGGGGCCGCTGCGCCCGGGGCGGGGGTGGCCGGGGGCGGCCCAGAGCAGGGACAGCGAACGACGGGCGTCCCCCTGTCCGGCGAAGACGGTCACGACGGCAACTCCTTATGGCGTAAAGTAACCAGCCCGAGGTAACTCTTTATGGCGTAAGGTTATCAGTGGATCCGGTACCGGAGGTGCCCACCGTGCAGCTGCCCGTCACATCCGTCCAGGTCATCGGGGTCGAGCGGGTCACCCCGCGGATGGCCCGGATCACCTTCGAGGCCGACGCGCTCGACCACAGTGTCGGCGGAACCCCCGACCAGCAGGTCAAGCTCTGCTTCCCCCGGCCGGGCCGGCGGGAGCCCGTCCTGCCGGAGCAGCGCGACGACGTGATGAGCTGGTACCAGGCCTACCTGGCCGTCCCCGAGGCCGAACGGCCGTGGATGCGCAGCTTCACCCTCCGCCGGCGGCGGGCCGGTACCCGGGTGCTGGAGATCGACTTCGTGCTGCACGGCGACGCCGGCCCGGCGAGCGCCTGGGCGGCGCGGGCCCGGTCCGGGGACCGGCTCGGCATGGTCGGCCCGTCCGAGCTGTACGCCCGGCCGGTGCCGCTCACCGCCGCCGTCGCCGAGGCGGACTGGGTGCTGCTGGCCGGCGACGAGACGGCGCTGCCCGCGGTCGGCACGCTGCTGGAGGCGCTGCCCGCCGGCACCACGGTGGTCGCCTTCCTCGAAGTGGCGGGGGAGGGCGAGCGGCAGCGCCTCGACACCCGCGCCGACCTCACCGAGCACTGGCTGCACCGCGACGGCGCCGTCCCGGGCGGGCCGCTCACCGAGGCCGTCCGTGCCGCCGCACTTCCCGGCGGCACGCCGTTCGCCTGGCTGGCCGGCGAGGCGTCGGCGGTCCGGGCGCTGCGCCGGCACCTGGTCGGCGAACGCGGGCTGGCCAAGGAGGCGGTGGACTTCGCCGGCTACTGGCGCCACCGGCTCACCCAGGACGACGCGCCCACGGCGGAGGACCTGGCGGACGCCCGGGAGAAGGCGGCCGGGGCGGGCGGCTGAGCCCGGGGCGCCACGACGGCCGGCCCGCGCCCGTGCCTGGGGAGCCGCGCGGCGGCCGGCCGCGGTTCCGGGGCCGGCCGGGGGTTCCGGAGCCGGCGCGGTGGGCAGGGTGGAGGACGAACGACCGGGCCGGCACCGGCCGGTGACGGCCCGGAGGCGGCCCGGTCGCAGTCCATGAGGACCTGAGGGCCTGAGGACCTGAGGGCCTGAGAGCCGGAGGAGCAGGGGTGGGCGACATGACCAGGCGCACCGACAGCAGGTACGGCGCGATCGGGCATCGCGACATCGAGGTGAACGGCATCCGGCTGCACCTCGCGGAACAGGGCGAGGGCCCGTTGGTCCTGCTGCTGCACGGCTTCCCGGAGAGCTGGTACTCCTGGCGGCACCAGTTCGCCCCGCTCGCCGCGGCCGGGTACCGGGTGGTCGCCCCCGACCAGCGCGGCTACGCCCGCAGCGAGCAGCCGGCCGCCGTCGACGCCTACACGCTGCTCCACCTCGTCGGGGACGTCACCGCGCTGATCGGTGCGCTCGGCGGGGGGCCCGCGGTGGTGGTCGGCCACGACTGGGGGGCGCCCGTCGCCTGGTCGACCGCCGCGCTCCGGCCCGACCTGGTGCGCGGCGTGGCCGGGCTGAGTGTGCCGCCGCTGCCGGTCTCCGGGCTGCCGCCGCTCGCGCAGGCCCGCGAGCGCTTCGGCGACGGCTTCTACCAGATCTACTTCCAGCGGCCCGGCGTCGCCGACGCCGAGCTCGCCCGGGATCCGGCCGCCACCTTCCGTCGCGTCCTGTACAGCGGCGCCGGCGACCGCTCCGGCGCCGACCGCGGGGGAGTCTGGGTCGTCCCGGAGGGGCGGACCCTGCTGGACACCGTCCCCGAACCGGAGAAGCTGCCCGACTGGCTCACCGAGGACGACATCGAGGCCTTCGCCGCGGACTACGCGGAGCACGGTGAGCGCGCCTTCACCGGCCCGCTCAACTGGTACCGGAACATCGACCGCAACAACGAACTGCTCACCGCCTTCGCCGGGCGGCGGATCGAGGTCCCGGCGCTCTACGTGGCGGGCGACCGCGACATGGTGACGTCCCTGATCGGCCCCGAGGCGCTGCGCCTCCTGCTGGAGAACCTCACGCCCGCTCTCCACCGGCACGTCAGCCTGCCCGGCGCCGGGCACTGGACGCAGCAGGAGCGGCCGGCCGAGGTCAGTGCGGCACTGCTGGATTTCCTCCGGCACCTGGACGGGTGAACCACACTCTG
Source organism: Kitasatospora sp. NBC_01560 (assembly GCF_045208415.1). NCBI lineage: Bacteria > Bacillati > Actinomycetota > Actinomycetes > Kitasatosporales > Streptomycetaceae > Kitasatospora > Kitasatospora sp. NBC_01560. Next base: position 8,695,445 of record NZ_CP109364.1, read on the forward strand.
CCGACGATCACATGACGGACCGTCGGACGCCTCGGCCGGTGTGTGACTGTCCGTCAGACCGGCACCAGTCGGGCGATCAGCTCGGTGAGCCGGCGGGCGTTGCGGCAGGAGTGCATCTCCACCGCCTCCGCGTAGGCGAGCGCGGCCGAGTCACCGGTGCCCCAGAGGGCCGGCTGCTCGGGGTTGAGCCAGTGCACCCGGCGGGCCCGCTCCGCGATCAGACGCAGCGCGGGCACGTTCGGGTCGCGGTGGTTGTTGCGGGCGTCGCCGAGCACCAGCACGCTGGTCCGCGGGCCGACCGCGGCCAGGTGGTGCTCGGCGAACTCGCCCAGGGCGGAGCCGTAGTCGCTGTTGCCGTGGTGGCCCATCACCTTGGCCTCGGTGAGGATCCGCCGGGCGAGCACGGCGGGGTCGGAGCTGCGGCCGCTCGCGGCCAGCAGTGCCGTCACCTCGGCGGTGCGGTTGACGAAGGCGAACACCCGCACCTTGCTGAACTGGTCGCTCATCGCCTGCACCAGCAGCATGGTGAAGTCGGCGAAGCCCGCCACCGAACCGGAGATGTCGCAGAGCAGCACGATCTCCGGCCGGGCCGGTCGGCGCAGCCGGTACGCCGGGCGCAGCGGCACGCCGCCGGTGGAGAGCGAACGGCGCAGGGTGCGGCGCAGGTCGATCTGCCCGCGGGCCGCCCGCCGTCGCCGGGCGGCCAGCCGGGTGGCCAGCTTCCGGGCCAACGGCTGCACGGTGCGGCGCAGTTCGGCCAGCTGGTCGCGGCCCGCCGCGAGGAAGTCGATCCGGTCGACGGTGGGGGCGACGGCGCGCTCGGCGATCCGCTCCGTCCCGCGCAGCTCGGCGGCGCGGCGGCGCGCCTCGGTACCCACCAGGGCGCGGAAGCCCTGGATGCGGCGGCGGATCTCGTCGGCGAGCAGCGGGCCGGCGACGTCGCCCGGGGCATCGGGGGCCGGCCCCTCGCGCAGCGCCGCCAGCACGCGGGCCAGCAGCGTCTCGGGTGCGAGCCGGCCGAGCGTCTGGTGGGCGGACCAGCCGTCCGAGCCGGGGCTGGAGCCGGCGCCGTACCGCCCGAACGCGGCCACCGCCTCGCCGGCCAGCCGGGTCTGCGCAGCCCGGTCGTCGGCGGCCAGCGCGGCGGCGAGGCGCTCGCGCAGGCTCTCCCGCAGCAGCTCGTCCGGGCGCTCGCGCGGACTCCCCTGAGGCACGCCCGAGTTGCCGGCGTCCGGGCCCTCCGCGGCGAGGCCGCTCCGGGCCGCCTCGGGCGCGCCGACACCGAGCGGGAAGTACAGGTCGAAGGCGGCGTCGTAGACCGCGCGCTGCGCCTCGGAGCGGAGCAGTGCGGCGGCGAGACCGGCCCGTAGCTGCTCCCGGTCGGCGAGGCCGAGGACCTCGGTGACGGCGGCGGCGTCCACCGTCTCCGCCGGGCCGATCCGCAGGCCGTGGCCGCGCAGGGCCCGGACCAGGCCGGTGATCCGGGCGGCGGTGTCGCGCGGTTCCGGGGCGGCGGCCGGCACTCCCGGGACGGGCGCGGGAGCGGGGATCGGCACGGTCATGCCGGGGTCAGCTTCTGGGCAGCCTTCAGGATGTCGTCCTGGTGCTTGAGGACCACCCCGAGGGTGTCGCGGACCACGGCCTCGTCCAGGGTGTCCGCGCCGAGGGCGAGCAGGGTGCGGGCCCAGTCGATGGTCTCGGCCACCGACGGGGCCTTGCGCAGCTCCATCGCCCGCAGCGCGCCGACCACCCGCACCACCGACTCGGCCAGCGCGGCGTCCAGCCCGGGGACCTTCAGCCGGACGATGCGGCGCTCCAACTCGGCGTCCGGGTAGTCGAGGTGGAGGAAGAGGCAGCGGCGGCGCAGCGCCTCCGAGAGGTCCCGGGTGGCATTGGAGGTGAGCAGGACGAAGGGCCGCCTGGTCGCGGTGATGGAGCCCAGCTCCGGCACGGTGACCTGGAAGTCGCTGAGCACCTCCAGCAGCAGCGCCTCCACCTCGACGTCGGCCTTGTCCATCTCGTCGATCAGCAGCACGGTCGGCTCGTCGCCGCGGATGGCGGTCAGCAGCGGCCGGGTGAGCAGGAACTCCTCGCCGAAGATGTCGGTGCGGGCCTCGTCCCAGCCCTCGTCCCGGCCCGCGGTGATGCGCAGCAACTGCTTGGCGTGGTTCCACTCGTAGAGCGCGCGGGCCTCGTCGATGCCCTCGTAGCACTGCAGCCTGACCAGCCGGGCCCGGCCGATCTCGGCCAGCGCCTTGGCCAGTTCGGTCTTGCCGACGCCGGCCGGGCCCTCGACGAGCAGCGGCTTGCCCAGCCGGTCGGAGAGGAAGACGGTGGTGGCCACCGCGGTGGAGGCCAGGTAGCCGGCCTCGGCCAGTCCGGCGGCGGCGTCCGCCGCCGACGCGAAGAATCCGGTGCCGTCGCCACCCATGCGTTCCACTCCCTGTTCCGCCGCCCTGCGCTGCCCTGCCCGGTGCGTTGCGCTCCGCACCTTACCGGCCGGTCACTTCGCTGTCCCGGGTACGGGGCCGGTACGGGGCCGGGTGCGCCGCGGGCGGCCGGTGGGCGTGCCACGTGAGCGGCGTGCGGCAACCACCCGGTTGCCGCACGCCGCTCACTTCCGTGTGCCGGACCGCTCCGCGGTGCCGGGCGTCAGTTGATGTAGACGTGCGGGCTGCCGGCGACCGAACTGTCGCTGACCGGCCCGTACGTGGCCGAGAACCAGCCGGTCGCGAAGCAGGTGCTCGGGCCGGAGACCTTGCTGAACGGCTGGGCCGAGAAGCCGATGGTCTGGCCGACGTTGTTGGTGGTGCCGGCGATGCTGCCGGGTGCCCGGTAGACGCAGGTGGTGGCGCCGAGGATGGTGTTCAGCACCACCGTGGTCTGCAGCGGCCCGGCCGTCGGGCTGAGGGTGACGGGGTTGCCGGCGGCGTCGCTCACCGCGTTGGTGTACGGCAGGTTGTTGACCGTGATGCTCTGCACCGAGATGACGCCGATGACGTTGGCGGTGCACGAGCCGAAGGTGTGGCTGTTGAGCTGCTCGGTGGCCACGCCGGGCGCCGCCGGGTTGCTGGTGACGGTGGCGGAGAACGAGGAGACGGCACACTTGATGCCGCTCGTCCCGCTCGCGGTGGAGTAGAAGGTGGCGTAGTTGCCGGGCGCCAGGTTGGCGGCCAGGACGTCGCCGACGGCGACGGCGGTGCCGCCGGTGCTGCCGTAGGTGAGGACGGCCGGCCCGGCCGCCTGGGCGGGGGTGCCGGCGGCGGTGACCAGGGCGACGGCGGCCAGGGCCGCGGCGCCGAGGGAGCGGCGGATGCGCATGAGGGTGCCTCTCTCCGTGCGGAGTTGGGTGGGGGAGCCCGCGGGGCTCGCGCGGAGGTACGCGCGGCGGGACGGTGCAGGGTGACGCGCCGTGGTGCGCGTCGGCGGTGCGATGTGGGGGAAGGTGCGTCCGGTGGTGCGGCGGGCCCGGCGCCACGGGCCCGCCCGTACGGCGAGGAGGTGCAGGGAGTGCGTGGGGTGCACGTCGACGGCTGCCACCGTGGCATGCGTTCGCCATACTGAGCGTCGGAACGCGGGAAGGCCTCCGGCGGCAGATCGCCGTCCGATTGGAAACCTGCGAGTGTTGTAAACCAGACCTTGCGTCAATGTCAATACCGAGCACAGGAGTTGGCGATGAAGTCGGATGCCGTCCAGGGTGCCGAGGCGCCGCTGCTGCCGGGTGCGCGGACCGGCCGTGATCCGGCCCGCTCGATCAAGCGCGGCCCGAGCCGGTTGCCGCCCGCCGTGGTCGCCGCCACCCAGCGCGAGCGGCTGCTCGACGGCCTCGTCCACACCGTGGCCCAACACGGCTACCAGCACGCCACGGTGAGCGACATCTGCCGCGCGGCCGGCGTCACCAGACCGGTCTTCTACGAGCTGTTCAGCGGCAAGGAGGACGCCTTCCTGGCCGCTCACCGGTACGGCACCGGGGTGGTCATCCGGCGGATGGCGGCGGCCTTCGCGGCGGCACCGGACTGGTGCACCGGCATCCGTGAGGCGCTCCGCGCTCTGCTCGAACTGCTCGCCGGGGTACCGGCGTTCGCCACCATGGCGGTGATCGAGATCGAGTCGGTCGGTCCGGACGGGCGTCGCGAGATCTCCCAACTCCTCGACCGTTTCAGGGTGTTCTTCGCCGAGGTGCCCGAGCCTCCCGGCGGGGTCGCGGTGGAGGCGCTGGTGGACGCGGTGGTCGGCGGCGTCCACCGCTCGATCCACCGGGTGGTCGACGCCGGCCGTACGGAGGAACTCCCTGATCTGCTGCCCGTGTTGAGCCTCTTCTGCCTGGCGCCGTTCCTCGGGCCCGCCGAGGCGGGGAGACGGCTCGCGGCCGTCCCCGGGTCGGGTGCGCCGGTGCGCCGGCCCATCGGTGATGATCCTTCGTGCACCCGTATTGACCCGCAGGATACCGGGCAGTAGCTTCCCAGTTACCGACTGCGGTCCGTCCGGCCCGCCCCGCTGCCACGGGGCGGCCCACCGGTCGGGCCGCAGAACGCTGTCCGCGCCAGGACAACGTGCCAGTGCCTGCCCGCCCACCACCCAGGGAGCACACATGGCCACGTCCGAGGACGCCGCCCCCGCAAACGAGAGCACCACCGCACCCCTCGGGACGAGAGGCCGCGTCCGGCTCCGGCGCACCGCGCTGATGGCCGTACCCGCCGTCGCCGTCGGCGCCGTCCTGATCACCCTCACCGCACAGGGCGTGCTCGCCGCCCAGTTCGCCATCTCCGGGATGCCGTTCACCGTCACCGCCGACAACCTCGACGGCGTCGGCTTCGAGCAGTTCGGCAGCCTGGACCACATGATCGAGGGCAGCCCGAACGAGGGTGACACGGGTGGCCAGGTGCTGGTCGCCGTCTCGGCGATCAAGCAGGCCGAGCTGACCAAGCTCTGCCAGAGCGTCGACCTCGGCGGCATCAACCTGCTGATCAGGGCGGGCGACGCCGGCACCCCGGTCACCGCGACCGACCTGACCACCGACTCCGACCTGCTCTCCGGCGACGCGTCGTTCAAGAACATCGAGATCGGCGGCGACGCCAGCACCTACACCAAGGCGGGCGTGAAGGGCCTGCCGGGCGTGTTCGGACAGCAGGCCGACACCGTCACCATCAAGAACCTGCGGCAGCACAACTACGCCACCACCGCAGGGGCGTTCAAACTGCCCAACCTCCGGCTGAGCTTCAGCTCGGAGGGCTGCTGACGGTGGCCGGCTCCGTTCCCGACCCGGCCGGTACCGGCACCGGCGCCGGCCCTGAAAGCGTTCCCGGCGTCGACGATCCCGCTCCCGGCGCCGTTCCCGGCGCCGACGGACCCGCGGCCGACGGCACCGCGGCGGCGACCGCGGCCCCGGCCGCCCCCGGTTGGCGCGGCTGGCGGGGGCGGCGGCCGTTCTGGGGCGGCCTGCTGGTGCTGCTGGGCGGCGCCGAGATCCTCTTCACGCTGCGGGCCCCGCTGCCCGTCGTCCTGCACATCGGGATGCAGGGGCTGGCCGGCTACCTGGTACCGGCGGTGATGGTGATCTGCGGCGTGCTGATCCTGTTCAACCCCGCTCAACGGCTCTTCTACTCCGTGCTCGCGGTGCTGGCCGCACTGGCCAGCTGGCTCACCTCCAACCTGGGCGGCTTCCTGTTCGGCATGATCCTCGGAGTACTGGGGGCCTGCCTCACCTTCGGGTGGCTGCCGGACCAGCCCCTGCGACGGCGCCGGCTGCGCCGCGCGGCCCGGGGCGAAGCACCCGGACCGGCCGGAGCATGAGCCGGGCCCGGGCATGACGCGGCGCCCCGCCCCCGGTGATGGGAGAGCACCGGGGGCGGGGCGCCGTGGCCGTCCTCCTGCCGAAGTGAGCGAGGGGAAGGCCGCCGGAGCCGAGGCCCGGAACCGGGCCCGGGGTCAGGACCGGTACGACGAGGGCCGGGCCCTCCTCCCCCGGATCGACGGGGGAGGAGGGCCCGACCTGGTACTCGGGGCGCGGCTCCGGGTGCTCGGGTGCGGCTCCCGGTGGAGCCGCCCGGTCAGATCGTCGAGGCGTCGATGACGAACCGGAACCGGACGTCGCCGGCCAGGACGCGGCTGTACGCCTCGTTGATGCGGTCGGCGTCGATCAGCTCGATCTCGGCACCGATCCCGTGCGCCGCGCAGAAGTCCAGCATCTCCTGGGTCTCCGGCAGCCCACCGATCATCGAGCCGGCGAGCGACTTGCGGCCCACCAGCAGCGCGTGCGCGTTCACCGTGACCGGCTTCTCCGGCGCGCCGACCTGGACGAGCGTGCCGTCGGCCTTCAGCAGGCCGAGATAGGCGCTGAGGTCGAGGTCGGCCGAGACGGTGTTGACGATCAGGTCGAAGCTGCCGGCCAGGTCGGTGAAGGTGGCCGGGTCGGAGGTGGCGTGGTAGGCGTCCGCACCGAGCCGGAGGCCGTCCTCGCGCTTGCGCAGCGACTGGCTGAGCACGGTGACCTCCGCGCCCTGGGCGTGCGCGATCTGCACGCCCATGTGCCCGAGCCCGCCGAGGCCGACGATCGCGACCTTCTTGCCCGGGCCCGCACCCCAGTGGTTGAGCGGCGAGTACATCGTGATCCCGGCGCAGAGCAGCGGCGCGGCGACGTCCAGCGCCAGCGCGTCCGGGATGCGCAGCGCGTAGCCCTCGTCCACCACCAGCTGCGAGGAGTAGCCGCCGTACGTCGGCTCGCCGTCGCGGCCGACGCCGTTGTAGGTGAACACCGGGCCCGTGGCGCCGGTGCAGAACTGCTGCAGCCCGGCCCGGCAGTGGTCGCACTCCCGGCAGGAGTCGACGAAGCAGCCGACCCCGACCCGGTCGCCGACCGCCCAGCGGGTCACACCGGGGCCGACCTCGGCAACGACGCCGGCGATCTCGTGGCCGGGCACCATCGGGAAGATGCCGTCGCCCCAGTCCTCGGCGACCTGGTGGATGTCGGAGTGGCAGATGCCCGCGAAGCGGACGTCGATCAGGATGTCGTGCGCGCCGAGCGCCCGGCGCGGGACCGTGGTCCTCGCCAGCGGCGCCTTCGGGGCGGGGGCGGCGTACGCGGCCACGGTCCGCGGGTCCGCGCCGGCGCCGGAAGCCGGGGTGGTGGTCGGGGTGGTGGTCGGGGTGGAGTTCGTGCTGCCGGTGGCGTTCACCGGGGCGGCCGACCGCGTCGTGGTCGTCGTCGTGCTGGTCGTCGTGTTCGTCATGTGCTCCAGCCTGCGGCGGCTCGCCCGCGGTAACCAGATCAGCACCTGTCGTACGCAGCCCCGTCGTACGCACGCCCAACGTACGACCGGCAGACTCACCCTCATACTGGCGGCATGGACCAGCGCACCGAACTCAGCGAATTCCTCCGGTCGCGGCGGGCCAGGCTGCGGCCCGAGGACGTCGGCCTGCCCGACCACGGGACCCGCCGCCGGGTGCCGGGCCTGCGCCGGGAGGAGCTGGCGCAGCTGGCCGGGGTGAGCACCGCGTACTACATCCGGCTCGAACAGGGGCACGGCGAGTCCGTCTCCACCGCCGTGCTGGACTCGATCGCTCGCGCGCTGCGGCTCACCACGGCCGAGCGGGAGCACCTCCAGCGGATCACCAAGCCCGCCCGCCGCCGGACGGGGCGCCCCGCGGCCGGCCGCCGCCAGCAGATCCGGCCCGCGCTCCAGCAACTGCTGGACGCGATGGAGAGCGTGCCCGCGTACGTGCTCGGCCGCCGGCTGGACATTGTCGGCTGGAACCGGCTGGGCAACGCCCTGCTGGGCGACTTCTCCGCCATGCCCGCCGAGCAGTGCAACATGGCCTGGCACGTCTTCCTCGACCCGGCCGCGCGCGAGCTGTACGACGACTGGGAGGGCAAGGCCGCGGACGTCGTCGGCATCCTGCGGCTGGACGCCGGGCGCGACCCCGACGACCCCCGGCTGGCCTCGCTGATCGGCGAACTCTCGCTCAAGAGCGGCGACTTCCGCCGGCTCTGGGCAGCCCACGACATCCGGGACAAGGGCCACGGCAGCAAGGAGCTGCACCACCCGGTGGTCGGCCGGCTGACGTTGCGGTACGAGACGCTGCGCCCGGCCGGCGAGCCGGGGCTGGTGCTGGTCACCTACCATGCCGAACCCGGCACGACCTCGGCCGAGTCGCTGCGGCTGCTGGCCAGTTGGGCCGCGACCGCCCCGGTGGCCGGCCGCGGGGAGCCCGCGGGCCCGGCCGGGGCCGAGACCGGGGCCGTCGACCGGGCGCCCGTCGACCGGGCGGCCGGTGCTGCCGGGGCCGGGCCGACGGGCCGGGAGTCCTCTTCGGAACCGCCGCGTTAGGCCGGAAGTCCTGGTCGGGCCGGGACCGCCGGCCCTTCTCCCGCCCTCCTGCCGGGCCGTTCAATGGACCTGCCGCCGTCCGGGCCCCGCCCTGCCCGGAACCGGCCGGTGAGGTGAACCGGGCCTGTACGAACGGTATCTGAGGGATGATTAGGCTGATCGGTCATGGAGACCAGCACCACGACCGAGTACGACCGCCTGATCGCGCGCCACCATGCCATGCGGCTGCGCCGGCAGATCCTCAGCCCGGCGCCGGCCTTCACGGGCCCGGCCGCCCCGGTGGACCACCCGGGTGCCCCGGTCGGGTCGGCCGCCCCGGTGGCGGGGGGCGACGGGCCCGACGGTGGTGCGTCCTACCCCGGCGGTCCCGGGGGCGGCGCCGCCGACCAGCAGCTGATCCTGCGCACCCTCGGTCTGGTCACCCCGTTCGCCGGGCTGATCGAGCACCTGTACGCGGTGATGTTCCGGCGCCGGCCCTGTCTGCGCGCGCTCTTCCCGGCCTCGATGGAGTTCCAACAGGCCCATCTGGAGCGGATGTTCACGTACCTGGTCGAGCATCTGGACCGGCCCGGCGAGCTGGCCGCCACGCTGGGCCGGCTCGGCCGGGACCACCGCAAGCTGGGCGTCCGGCCGGTGCACTACGAGGCCTTCGAGGAGGCGCTCCGCGAGGCGATCCGGCACCGGGCCGGCGCGGGGTGGACGGCCGGGCCGGAGGAGGCGTGGGTCCGGATGCTCCGGTTCGCGGTCGCGGCCATGGTGGCGGGCGCCGAGTCCGCGCTCACCGAACCCCCGTACTGGCACGCCGTGGTGGTCTGCCACGAGCGCCGGCGCCCCGACCTCGCGGTGCTGCGGCTGCGCACCGGCGAGCCCTACCCCTACCGGGCGGGCCAGTACGGCACCGTGGAACACCCGATGCTGCCGCACACCTGGCGGCAGTACTCGATGGGCTGCGCGCCCCGCCCGGACAACGAGGTGGAGTTCCACGTCCGGCGGACCGGCCCGCGCGGCGTCAGCGCGGCCCTGGTGGAGCACACCGCCGTCGGCGACCGGCTGCGGCTCGGCCCGCCGCGCGGTGCGCTGATGCCGGAGGACGACACCCGTGACCTGCTGCTGGTGGCCGGCGGCACCGGACTGGCCCCGATGAAGGCGATCGTCGAGCAGCTGGCGGTGCACCCCCGGCGCGGCCGCCGGGTGCACCTGTTCGTCGGCGCTCGTGACCGGGCCGACCTCTACGACTGGCAGGCCGTCACCGAACTCGGCGGCCGAAAGCCGTGGTTGGAGCTGACGCCGGTCGCCGGGCGGCAGCTGGCCGAGCGGGTCGGTCACAGCGGTGACTGGACCGAGCACCTGGCCTGCGTCAGCGGCCCGGCCGGCCTGGTGGACGACGTCCGCGCCCGGCTGGTCGCCGCCGGGATGCCGCCGGCCCGCGTCCACCACGATCCGGTGGCCCGGCGCTGACGCCGGCGCCCGTCCGGGCCGGGCGGTGACGGCACGGCCCGGCTGCCGCGTTGGGTGCGGCAGCCGGGCCGGGTGCGCCCGGTCAGGCCTTGATGGTGAGCCAGGCGCCGAGCCCGCTGCAGCCGCGGGCGTCGTACGTGGTGCTGCGGTAGCCGGCCGGGATCGGCGAGTACGGGCAGGTCCAGATGCCGTTGCGGACCAGCTGGTGGAACCAGGCGCCGACGCCGCTGCACCCCTGGGGGTCGTAGTTCGTCAGGACGTAGCCGGACACGATCGGCGAGCCGCTGCACGTCCATATGCCGTCCCGCACCGGCTGCTGGAACCAGGCGCCGTAGCCGTTGCAGCCGCGGATGTCGAACATCGTGATGACGTAGCCCGGCGGGACGGCCACGCCCGGACAGGTCCATCCGCCCACCGAAGCCGCAGCTGCGGCGGCCGGTGCCGCGGGTGCGGACGCGGACGCGGTGGCCGCTGCCGGGGCGGCGGTGGCCGCGCCGGCGGCCGTGCCGGTGAGCGCTGCGGCGAACAGCGTCACCGTGGCGGCCGCCCGGGCGAGCCGGCCGAGGAGGGCGGCCGTCCGGGAACGGCTTCCTTGCTGACGGAGGATCGTGGTCATGACGCATCGGTCCGATCGGTAGTCCACCCCGGCGCGTTCGGGCGGCGGGGAGGAGGGTGTGACTGCGGGGACGCGTCGCACCCTAGTGTCCGCGGGCGTCGGAGGACGGAGGACGGCCTGAACCCCGGCCAACATGACCGGAAATCTGCCATGTCCCCGCCGTGTCCCTGCCGCGCCGTGCCGTGTGTGCCGACGGCCGCCCCGGTCCGGCCCGCACCCGTTCCGCATCAGCCCGGGGATGTAACCCTGTGGGCCGATGCGGCGTGACGGAGAGTCAATCAGTGGGTTGATGCGGCCCACCTGCACCGCGTGACAGCGTTCCGGGCATGGACACCACGCCGATGGACAGCACGCCGCAGGACACCGCGCCGCAGGACACCGCGACCGCACACCGTACCGGACCGACCCGCCGCCGCATGCTGGGTGCCGCCCTCACCCTGGGCGTCGTCGCGCCGCTGGGTCTTGCCCGCACCGCCTCGGCCGCTCCCGTCTCCGCGGGCACCGTCCCCTCCGGGACTGCCTCCGGCGGCACCGGCACCCCCGCGCGGCTCACCCTGCCGGCTCCCACCGGGCCCTTCCCGGTGGGCATGGTGCCGCTGCACCTGCGCGACGAGTCCCGGCTCGACCCGAACGCCAGGCCCGGGAAGTTCCGTGAGCTGATGGCCACCGTCTGGTACCCGGCCAGGGCCGCGAACGCCGACGCGCACCCGCTCGCCCCCTGGATGACGGCGGGCGCGCTGCGCGCCTTCCTCGACGACACCGGATTCCCGCTCGACCCCTCCCTCGTCCCGCTGACCGCCGGCCACCAGGGTGCGCCCGTCCACCGGGCCGGCCGGCCGCTGCCCGTGGTGCTCTACTCGCACGGTGCGGGCGGTCACCGCGGCGACCACACCATCATGGTCCAGGAGTTGGCCAGCCACGGCTTCGCCGTCGTCACCGTCGACCACACCCACGACGGCATCACCGAGTTCCCGGACGGGACGGTGGTCGTCCGGGACGCCGTCGCCCCGGGGATGGTCCCGAAGGACTACGCGGCCGACCTGCTCTTCCTGGTCGAGCGCGTCGTCGACCTCGCCAACGGACGCAACCCCGACGTCGACGGTCGCGCCCTGCCGGCCGGCCTGCTCGGCGGCCTGGACGCGCGGAACATCGGCGTCTCCGGCTGGTCCAAGGGCGGCACCGCCGCCGCCCTCGCCATGGTCGCCGACCCGCGCATCCGCGCCGGCCTCACCCTGGACGGCCGGATGGAGTCGAACCCCGCCATCACCACCGACATCGACCGGCCGTTCATGCTGATGACCGCCGCCTACACCCGGGCCGCCAGCCCGTACGTCGAGACCTTCTGGGGCCACCTGCGCGGCTGGCGCCTCGACGTCCAGGCCACCGGCGCCGTGCACTCCTCGTACGGCGACAACATGACGCTGATCCCGCAGGCGGGCAAGCTGCTCGGCATGCCCCTGGAGGAGATCCAGGCCCAGGTCGGCACCCTCGACCCCGATCGCGGTGTCCGCATCCAGCAGGCCTACCCGCGTGCCTTCTTCGACCTCCACCTGCGCAACCGGCCCTGCGGCAACCTGCTCGACGGACCGTCGAAGGCCTTCCCGGAGGTCGTGTACCACCCGTAGGCCCGGTACGCCGGCGGGCGGCCGCCCACGCCCGGTACGCGCCGGCGGGCGGCCGCCACCGGGGGTGCGGCCGCCCGCCGCCCGTCAGTGTCCCGAGCCCTCGGTCCGAGGACCTAGCGGTAGCAGTAGGAGTCCGAGGAGGCGTCGCCGCCCGCCAGGTGCGTCTGGTGCACCCGCAGCCCGCGGAACTCCGCCCCGTGCGGGTAGAAGCGCGGGTCGACGGAGAGCCCGCCCGCCCCGGTGTCGGCGTCCAGCTTGATGATCCACGGCTCGATGCCGTCCGGGTAGAACTGGTCGTCCCAGGAGCCGTACAGCGAATTGGTCAGGTACAGCCGCCGCCCGTCCCGGCTGATCTCGACCATCTGCGGCGCGCCGCTCAGCGGGCGGTGCGGTTCGGCCGGGTGCGGCGTCCGCGCGGCCACCCCGCCCAGCCGCACCGAACCGGTCTGTCGCGGGTGGAACGGGTCCGACACGTCGAACTGGAACAGCTCGCCGGTGCCCCAGGCGGAGACGTACAGCCAGCGGTCGTCCACCGACAGGTTGATGTCCGTCACCAGCGGCGGCACCGCCCCGAACGGCTGGAGGGCCGGCGGCAGGTCCTCCTGCTTCGCCGGCTCGGCCGGTATCTCGATCACCTTGCGCGCGGTGAACGCCGGGCCGTCCCGGTACCAGAGCCAGACCGAGGCGGAGAGGTCCTCCACGTTGGCGACCACGCCCGCGAAGCCCCACTCGGCCTGCGGATCGTGTGCGGGCCGCAGCTCCAGCACCATCTGGTACTGGTCCCCGAGGTCGATCCGCTGGAGGTGGCGGCCCGAGTCCAGCTCCCAGAAGTGCAGCGCGTGCCCGTACTTGCGGCCCAGCAGCAGCTCCGGCACCACCCCGTCCTCGACCATCCACGGTGTGCCCCACTCGCTGGTCACCCCGACGTTGGTCCCCAGGTGCCACCAGACGTCGTACGCGAAGTGCTGCGGCCCGCGCTCCGTCTCCCAGGCGCGCAGCACGTCGAAGGTGGTGTGGTCGAGCAGCGCCACCCCGCCCGGCCCGTCCGCGCCGCCCGCGCCGCCGAGGCAGGACAGGAAGACGCCGTCCGGCCCGCAGTGCAGCGTGTGCGGTCGGGAGTAGCCCGCTCTGGCCGCCAGCTCCTCGGCCGGCACCGTCTTCACCAGCCGCGGCCGGACCGGGTCCGGCCGGGTGTCCATCACGTGCAGCCGTGACGACCGCAGCCCCGGCAGCAGCAGGTAACGCCGCTCCGGGCTCTCGTGGCACGCGTGGGCCAGGGCGCTGGAGCAGGCGTTCCAGCCGAAGTGGTGCAGCTCGTCACCCAGCCCCGGCAGCTCGGAGAAGTTGAGCACCCGCCCGTAGCTCGGCGACGCCGGATCGGTGTCGACGGTGATCAGTGCGTCCGGCCGCTGCGCCGACCGGTCGAACCCGGCCACGTAGGCCAGCCGCTCCGGGGGAGCGGCGATCGCCTCGGCCGGCGTTCGGTACAGGGACGGGTCGCTGTGGCCGGCCTGCGGATGGTGCCCGTGCGGCATGCTGACTCCTCAACTCTCTTCGTTGACAGGGGGAGTGGCTCTGGCCCGGGTAGCGTTCCACAGGACCGCGGGCGCACAGCAGGCGCACAGGGGGCGGAGAGGCACGGGCGGCGCGGGGACGGCGGTGCCGCACACCGGGCTACCGGCCGGTATCGTCGGTGCTCCCGGGCGGACGGGCAGCGGCCACGACGGCCCGCGACCCGCGCCGGGCCGGAACGGACGGCCGCAGCGGCACCGGAGCAGGACCGGAGCAGGACCGCAGCGGCACCGGAGCAGGACCGGAGCAGGACCGCAGCGGCACCGGAGCAGGACCGAAGCAGGTCGGAACAGGCCCGAGCGGGCCGGAGCAGAGAAACGGGTACGGCGGACATGGAGTTCCGGGAAGACATTCTGGGCGCCCCCTACGAGTCGGCCGAGCTGCCGCTCGCCCCGGACGAGGAGGGCGACGTCAGCGCCACCCTGGTCCGACGGCTCGTCCCCGGCAGCGAGCGCGCGGTGCTGTACGTCCACGGCTACGTCGACTACTTCTTCCAGACCCACCTCGCCGATCACTTCGTCGAGCGCGGCTACTCCTTCTACGCCCTCGACCTGCGCAAGTACGGCCGTTCGCTGCGCCCCCACCACTCGCCGAACTTCGTCCGCGACCTCGCCGCCTACGACGAGGAGCTGGACGCTGCGGTCCGGGTGATCCGCGAGGAGGACGGGCACCGGCAGCTGCTGGTGAACGGCCACTCCACCGGTGGCCTGGTGACGGCGCTCTGGGCCGGCCGCCGGGCCGGGCGGGGCGTCGTCGACGGGCTCTTCCTCAACAGCCCGTTCCTCTCCCTCCCCGCCGCCCCGGCCGTCCGCGCCCTCGGCGCACCCGCCGTGGACGCCCTCGGCCGCTTCGCCACCACCCGCAAGCTCCCCTCCACGCTCAACCCGCACTACGTGCACAGCCTGCACCGCGACCACCGCGGCGAGTGGGACTTCGACCTCCGGCTGAAGCCCGCCGAGGGCTTCCCGCTGTACGCGGGCTGGCTCGCCGCGATCCAGCGCGGGCAGCGGCAGGCCCGGCGCGGGCTCGGCATCGACGTCCCGGTCCTGCTGATGGCCTCCACCGCCTCGGTCTCCACCACCAAGTGGCAGGCCGCCCTGCACCACGCGGACGCGGTGCTGCGCGCCGACGACATCGCCGCCGTCGGGCCGCGCCTCGGCCGGCACGTCACCATCGTCCGGATCAAGGACGGCATGCACGACCTCGTGCTCTCCGGCCCGGCGGCGCGTGCCGAGGTCTTCACCGGCCTGGACCGCTGGCTCGACGCCTACCTGCCGGCGCCGGAGCGCGCGGAGTGACCGGAGACACCGCCGGGAGCTCCGGCACCGCGGCGCCCGGACCGGACGCCGCGGAACCCGTCCCGGTCGCCCGGCGGACCGACCTCGGGCTGGCCAGGCTGATGCCGGACATCGACCACGACGGCGGCTGGCTGCTCACCCTGGACGACACCCCGCAGTCCTACGTGGACCTGGGCGACCCCACCCACCTGGAGTTCGAGTACACCCAGCGGATCGGCCACCTCGTCGACGCGCTCGCGCCCGCCGGGCAGCCGCTCGACGCCCTCCACCTCGGTGGCGGCGCCCTCACCGTCCCCCGCTACCTGGCGGCCACCCGCCCGGGCTCGCGGCAGCGGGTGGCCGAGGTCGACGGCCCGCTGCTCGCGCTGGTCGAGGAGCACCTGCCCTGGCAGGGGCCCGGCGCGGACATCACGGCAACGGTCGGCGACGCCCGGGACGCCCTGGCGGCCGCCCCGGCGGGCTCGCTGGACCTCGTCGTCGCCGACGTCTTCCACGGCTCGCGCACCCCCGCCCACCTCACCTCGGTGGAGTTCCTCCGGCTTGCCGCGGCCGCCCTGCGCCCCGGCGGCTGCTACGCCGCCAACCTCGCCGACGGCCCGCCGCTCTCCTTCGCCCGCGCGCAGGCGGCCACCCTGCGGGCGGTCTTCCCGGAGACCTTGCTGATCGCGGAGGCGCCCGTGCTGCGGGGGCGCCGCTACGGCAACATCCTGCTGGTCGGCTCGGCCGCCCCGCTCCCGGCGGCGGACCTCGCGCGCCGGCTGGCCGCCGACATCTTCCCGGCCCGGCTCATGGACGGCGCCGACCTCGCGTCCTTCCGCGGCCGCACGCCCCCGGTGACGGACGCCGGGGCGACGGACAGCCCGCCGCCCCCGGACGGCGCGTTCAGCGTCGGCTGAGCGGCCCTCCTCGTGCGGGTGCGCGGGTGCGCGGGTGCGCGGGCGTGCGCGCGTGCGGCCGTGCGTGCGGGCCGGAGCCGGGGGCGTCCACCGCACCGTGCGCGGGCGTGTTTCCCCGGCGTGCCGCGGTGTCGCGCGCCGGTTCCGCGCGCCCGGGGGTGTCAGAATCGGCGGATCCATGCCGGACAGCGGTGCGAGGGAGCGCGGGATGAGCAGCGGGGACCGACCGGAGCAGGCCGAACGGACGGAGCGGGCCGAACCGGCCGGGCCGGCGGGACCGATCGCGCGGCCGGAACTCGGGGAGGTGCCGGAGACGGCGCTGTGGACGCTCTGGCACCGGGCGGTGGAGGCGCGGCGGCCGGACACGGTGCTGAACGATCCCAAGGCCGTCGAGCTGGTCGACCGGATCGACTACCCGTTCGCCGAGCGGTTCGGCACCAACGGCACCCAGGCCCAGCTCCAGGCGCTGCGGACGGCCTGCTTCGACCGCGAGGTGGCGGACTTCCTGCTCCGGGAGCCGCGCGGCACCGTGGTCTGTCTGGGCGAGGGTCTGGAGACCCAGTACTGGCGGGTCGACAACGGCCGGGCCCGCTGGCTCACCGTGGACCTGCCCGAGGCGGTGGCGCTGCGCGAGCGCCTGCTGCCGCCCGGCCCGCGCCAGCGCTACCTCGCGGCCGACGCCACCGACCTGGGCTGGGCCGCGGAGGTGGACAGCAGCCGCGGGGTGCTGGTCACCGCCCAGGGCCTGCTGATGTATCTCCGGCCGGCCCAGGTGAAGGCCCTGATCGCGGGCTGCGCCGAGCGGTTCCCTGGCGGCTCGCTGGTGCTGGACGCCGTACCGCGCTGGTTCGGCCGGCTCACGGTGAGCGGCAGGATGCGCAGTCACGACTACGTGGCGCCCCCGATGCCGTGGGGGATGGACGCGGGCGAGCGGGCCAAGCTGAGCACGGCGAGCCCGGCGGTGGCCGCGGTCCGGGACGTCCGGCCGACCGGCGGCCGCGGCGTGCTCGGCGCACTGCTGCCGCTCGCGCTCACCGTCCCGCCGCTGGCCACCCGCCGCCCGTCCGTCACCGTCCTGGAGTTTGCCGAGCGGCCCCAGCTGTCGTAGGCGGTGGGACGACCGGGTGGGCCGCCGCAGGGCGGTGGCGCTGCGACGGCCGCGCCCCGACGGCCGCGCCCCGACGGGCGTGCCCCGACGGGCGTGCCACCGAGCTGCGCGCCACCGAGCTGCGTCACCGAGCTGCGCGCCACCGTGGGGCCGCCGTAGGCCCGCGAACCGCCCGGCGACGGCGGCCGGGGCGGCGTTCCCGTGCGATCGGGCCAGCCCCGCCGCCGGGGTGGCCGGAAGTGAACGTTCCGGTCCAGATTGACGGCGTACTGTCGTATGGTCTTAGCGCCGTGGGCGATCAAACCCTTGATCCCGCCGACGGCGCCGCCCTAGGATCCAGATGAAATGTCACATGGCAATGGAGCCGTCGTGGGGGATCACACCGTTCCGAGCCGGGGTGCCGCCACGAGCGGCCTGCCCAGGCCGTTCTACTGGCTTGCCGTCGGGGACGCCGTCTCCAGCTACGGCAGCCAGCTCAACATGGTGGCGCTCAGCCTCTTCGCGTACGAGGCCGCGGGCAGCGCCCTCGGCACGGCCGGGTATCTGACGCTGCGTCTGCTCGGCGGCTTCGGCGCCGGCATGCTCGCCGGGCGCGTCGTCGACCGCCTCGACCGCCGCCTGCTGATGGTCGGCTGCGCCTTCACCCAGGCCACCGGCCTGGTGGCGCTCGCGCTCGTCCCCGACCACGCGCGGATCCCGGTGCTCTACCCGCTGGCCCTGCTCTTCGGCGCGGCCGGCACGTTCAGCGCCGTCGCACTGCGCAGCAGCGTGCCCGAGATGGTCGGCCCGGACCACAGGGCCCGCGCCAACGGCGTGCTGGTGACCGGTCGTTCGACGGCGATGGTGCTCGGGTTCGCCTCCGCCGGGGTGCTGGTGGCCTGGGCCGGCTTCCATGCCGCGCTGCTCACCGATGCGGCCAGCTTCGTCGTGTTCGGCACGGTCGTGCTGCGGCTGCCGCTGCGCACCCGGGCCGCGCGCGACGCCGGGCCGGGGAAGGCGGCCGCGGAGCCGAGCGGGCGCCTCGCCGGGCTGGTGCTGCTGCGCGCCCTGCCGGTGATCGGCGCGATGGTCGCCATCCGACTGGTCGACGCCTTCGGCTCGGCCGCGCACAACATCGGCCTGCCGGTGTTCGCGACCCGGACGTCGCCGGACAACCCGGCCGCGGTGCTGGGCCTGTTCTGGGCCACCTGGGCGGTCGGCAGCCTGGGCGCCCACCAGCTCGTCTCCCGACTGTTGGTCAAACGCGGCCGGGAGCCGGGCGAACGGGCCTTCGCGGTGGGTACCGCGCTGATGTCGGCCTGCTTCATCCTCGCCTTCACCGGGCTGCCGACCCCCCTCTTCCTCGTCGTCGCGCTCGGCGCCGGGCTGGCGGACGGGTTCACCGAGATCTCCTACACCACCCGGATCCAGGCGGTCGACGACGACCGGCGAGGCCAGGCGTTCGGGCTGGTGGCCAGTGCCGAGAGCCTCGGCATGGGCGTCGGCATGCTGCTCAGCGCGGGGCTGATGGAGCGGTTCAGCCCGCTCACGGTGGTCGGCTTCTCGCACGCCGTACCGATCGCGCTGGCCGCCGGGTTCCTGGTGATGGTGGGGATCGGTGCCCGCCGGCGGCGCGCGCCGGCCGCGGTCCCCGTACCGACGGAGAGTTAGCCGACGCCGCCTGCTCCGCCCCTGCACCACTCCGTGCCCCCTGCTCCCCGCTCCCTGCTCCGCTTCCCGCGGCACGCCCACGGCCGGTGCACCCCGGCCCGTCGGCAGCGCCGCCGCTCCCGCCCGCCGTAGCTCGTTCCCGCCCGCAGAGCCAAGGAAGGTACCGTATGAGCGCCCACGGCCCCGCCCGCCCCCGACTCGATGTGGTGGAGGGCCGGCTGCTGCAGCACGCCGGCCTGGCCGACTGTGCCCTCGTCCCCGGCGGGGCACAGGGCGGCGCCGAGCTGGTCGCCTACCTGGTGCCCGCCGACGACCGGGACCGGGCCGGGCTGCGCCGCTGGGCCGCGGCGCAACTGCTGGAGGACGCCCCCGGCGCCGAGATCCGCCTGGTGGACGGCATACCGCGCACCGCCGACGGCACGCCGGACGCCGCCGCCCTGGCCGCGGCCCGCGATCCGCACGAGCACCCCCGGCCCGCACGGCAGCACCTGAGCCGACTCTCCGGCCGGTGGAGCCCGTTCAGTGCCGGTGCCGGTGCCGGTGCCGGCGCTGCGGCCGCCCCCGCCCCCGCCCCCGCCCCCGCGGCGCAGCCGGAGCCGGCCTCCGGCGCCCCGGCCGTCGCCGTCGGGGCGCCCCTGGCGGCGCAGCCCGACGGCCCCGCCGACCTGCCCGACGCGCTGCTGCGTGCCGCCCGGCTGCACCCCGGGCGCGGGCTGCACCTGGTGCGCGCCGACGGCGGCACCACCACCCTGCGCTACCCCGAACTGCTCGACCGGGCGCTGCGGGTGCTCGGCACCCTCACCGCGGCGGGCCTGCGCCCGGGCGATCGGGCGATCCTCCAAGTGCCCGACCTGGAGCACTACTTCCCCGCCCTGTGGGCCTGCCTGCTGGGCGGCGTGCTGCCCGTCACGGTGGCCCGCCCGCCCGGCTACGACCACCCGGGCCCGGTGCTGGAGAAGCTGGTCAACGCGTGGGAGACGCTGGAGCACCCGCCCGTGCTGGCCGCCGGTGAGGCGGTGTCCGGGCTCGCGGGCATCGGCGCGCTCCACCCGCAGGCGGCCGGGCTGCGGGTGGTCCCGGTCGACCGCTCCGCCGCGCAGCCGCCCGCCACGCCGCACGGCGCGAGCGGGGACGTCGCGATGCTTCAGCTGTCCTCGGGCTCCACCGGGCGGTCCAAGGCGATCCGGATCAGCCACCGGGGCATCCTGGAGTACGTGGCGGGGGCGTGCGAGGAGGGCTACACGCCCGGCGACGCGACCGTGAACTGGCTGCCGCTCGACCATGTCGCGGGCCTGCTGATGTTCCACCTGCGGGACGTCGTGGCGGCCTGCGACCAGACCCACATCCCCACCGAACTCGTCCTCGCCGAGCCGCTGTTGTGGCTGGACACTCTGGAGCGCCGGCGCGCCGCGCACTCCTGGTCGCCCAACTTCGGCTACCGGCTCGTCGCCGAGGCACTGCGGGCCGCTCCCGAGCGGCGCTGGGACCTCTCGGCCGTCAAGTCCCTGATCAACGCGGGCGAGCAGTGCACCGAGAGCGTCGCCGACGAGTTCCTGGCCCGGCTGGCACCCTCCGGGCTGCGTCCCGAACACCTGCTGCTCGGCTGGGGCATGGCCGAGACCTGCACCATCATCACCTACAAGCGCTACGGCGAGGCCGGCGCCGTCCAGACCCTGGCCACCGACTCGCTCACCGGAGACCTCCGGCCGCTGCCCGAGGGCTCGGCCGAGCCCGCCACCCGCTTCCTGTCGATGGGCCGCCCGGCCGCCGGGGCCCGGCTGCGGGTCGCCGACGACCGGGGCACCGTGCTGCCCGAGCTGCGGATCGGGCGCCTGCAGGTCTCCTCCGGCAGGGTCACCCCCGGCTACCTCAACAATCCGCAGGCGGACCGCGAATCTGCCACCGCCGACGGCTGGTTCGACACCGGGGACCTCGCCTACCTGCGCGACGGGGAGGTGATCCTCACCGGCCGTCGCAAGGAGATCATCATCATCAACGGCGTCCACCACTTCTGCCACGACCTGGAGGACGTGGTCTCCACCGTCGACGGGGTGCTCTCCGGCCACGTCGCCGCGTGCGGCGTGCCCGACGAGCGCAGCGGCAGCGAGCAGTTGGCGGTCTTCTTCGTGCCCGCCCCGGAGAGGGGCGAGCCGCACCGGGTGGCCGGCGCCGTGCGGGCCGCGCTGGCCGAGCGCTTCGGGCTCTCCGCTGCGCTGGTGCTCCCGGTGCCGGCCGCCGACTTCCCCCGCACCACCAGCGGCAAGATCCAACGCACCGCGATCCGTGCCCGGTTGCTCGACGGGAGCCTCGACGCGCTGGTCGCCCGGCTGGACCTCGCCGAGGGCAACGCCCGTACGCTGCCGGACATCGTGCGCCGCCCGGCCTGGGAGCCCAGGCCCGTGCCGGCCGCCCCCGCCCCGGTGCCCCCGGAGCGCGTCCTGCTGCTCGGCCCCGTCGGGCCCGGCACGCTGTCGGACGCGCTGGCCGCCCTGCTGCCGGGCGCCGTCCAGGCGTCGCAGGCGGACTCCTACGCCCGCCTCGGCGGCGGCTACGCGCTCGACCAGCGGCGCTCCGCGAGCTGGCCGCGGCTGCTGGACGACCTGGAGGCCGCGGGCCACCGCCCGCAGCTGGTCCTGCACCTGTGGGCGCAGGCCGCCGAGACCGACGAGGTGCTGTGCGGCGAGGCCCTGCTCGGCCTGGTCCGCGCGCTCGCCCACCGCTACGGCAGCAGCGGCCCGGGCGGTGTCGAACTCACCACCGTCAGCGCAGGGCTGCACACCCTCGCCGACGGTGACGTACCGCGCCCGGTCGCCGCGCTGACCGCCGCCCTGACCGCCGGGGTCCGGGCCGAGCAGCTGCTCCCCGGCGCCCGCCACCTCGACCTGCCCGCCGGGGCGCCGCCGGACCCGCGAGCCGTGCTCGCCTTCCTCGCCGACCCGCGGCGCGAACCGGAGGCGGCCTGGCGCGACGGGCGCGCGTACGTGCCCCGGCTCGGCCCGCTCGCCCCGCCGGACGACACCGCACCGGCCTGCACCCTGCTCTCGCCCGGGGCCCGCTGGCTGGTGACCGGCGGGCTGGGCGGGCTCGCGGGCGAGCTGCTCCCGGAGCTGCTCCGCCGGCACGGCCCGCACCTGCTGCTCGTCGGGCGCACCGACCCGTACGCGGACGGGCCGGCGCCGGCCCTGCGGCGCGCCGCGCTGGAACGGCTGGTCCGGGCCGGCGGCCGGGTCGACCACCGGACGGCGGACGTCGCGGACCGCGGGGCCCTGGCAGCCGCCGTCGCCGAGGCCGAGCAGGTGTGGGGCGCACCGCTGGAGGGTGTCCTGCACCTCGCCGGCGACTACCGGATCGGGCTGCTGGAGGAGCTGGGCCCCGAGCAGTGGGACCGGGCCGTCCGGGCCAAGACCGCGGGCACCGACGCGCTCGCCGAGCTGGTGGCGGCCCGCCCCGGCGCCCAGTTCGTCGGCTACTCCTCGATGATCGGCTTTCAGGAGGTGGTCGGCTCGGCCGGGTACGCGGCCGCCAACCGCTACCTGGAGGCGGCCGTCGAGCGGCTGCGCCGGGAGCACCGGGTGCCCGCCTGGACGGTCTCCTGGGGCCTGTGGCGCGGGGTCGGGATGAACCGGGAGACCTCCCACGACGAGGGCGCCGCCGAGCGCGGGATCGCCGTGTTCGACGCCGCGCAGGGCCGGCAGCTGGCCACCGCGCTGCTGACTGCTCCGCCCGGTCACTACTACGCCGGCCCCGACACCACCCGCCCCGCCGGCCGGCGCCGGCTGCTGGCGGGCGAGCCGCGGCTGGTCGCCGAGGCGGAGGAGGCGGAGGAGGCGCCCGCCGCCGGGGCCGCCCGCCGACCCGTCGCGGCGGCGCCCGCGCCGGCCGAGCTGCGCCGCGCCGTGCTGGACACCTTCGAAGCCGTCCTCGGCGAGCCGGTCGACCCCGGCCGGGCGTTCCACGAACTCGGTCTCGGGTCAGTACAGTTGATGCGGGTCCAGGCCGCGCTGGCGGCCGGTCCCGCACCGGGGCTGGGGCAGACCGCACTGTTCCGCCACCCCACCGTGGACGCGCTGGCGGCCCATCTGGCCGGCGATCCCCAGGAGCAGGTACGGGCCGCCGCCCCCGACACGGCGCAGGTGGTGCCCGCCGACCGGCGGGTGGCGGTGATCGGCCTGGCGCTTCGCCTGCCCGGCGCCGACACCCCCGAGCAGTACTGGCGCAACATCGTGGACGGCGTGGT
This sequence comes from Kitasatospora sp. NBC_01560, assembly GCF_045208415.1. NCBI lineage: Bacteria > Bacillati > Actinomycetota > Actinomycetes > Kitasatosporales > Streptomycetaceae > Kitasatospora > Kitasatospora sp. NBC_01560. Next base: position 8,718,232 of record NZ_CP109364.1, read on the forward strand.
CAGCACCACCCGGTACACCCCCGAGCAGCTCGCCGCCGCCGGCATCCGGCCGGAGGAGTACACCCACCCCGACTTCGTCCCGGTCACCGCGCCGATCGCCGACATCGGCCACTTCGACGCCGAGGCCTTCGGGATCAGCGCCGCCGAGGCCGCCCTGATGGACCCCCAGCAGCGGCTGCTGCTGGAGACCTGCGCCCGGGCCCTGGACGACGGCGGCCACGGCGACACCGCGCCGGACACCCGGGTAGGCGTCTTCGCCGGCACCGGCATGACGCTGTACTCGCTGCGCACCTACCTCCAGCACGCCGTCGGCACGGCCGCCGACCCGGCGCGGCCGGTCGAGGCGCTGCAGGTCGCGATCGGCAACCAGGCCGACTTCGCCGCCACCCGGGTCGCCTACCGGCTCGGCCTCACCGGGCCCGCCGTCGGTGTGCAGACCGCCTGCTCCACCTCGCTGGTCGCCGTCCACCTGGCCGTCCAGTCACTGCTGACCGGCGACAGCGACCTCGCCCTCGCCGGAGCCGCCGCCCTGCACATCCCGCAGGCCGCCGGCTACCGCTACCAGGAGGGCTCGATCCTGGCGCCCGACGGCGTCTGCCGGGCCTTCGACGAGCGGGCCGGCGGCACCGTCGGCGGCAACGGCGTGGCCGCCGTCCTGCTCAAGCGGCTCGACCGGGCGCTGGCCGACGGCGACACCGTGCACGCGGTCATCCTCGGCTCCGCCGTCAACAACGACGGCGCGGGCAAGGTCGGCTACACCGCGCCCAGCGTGGACGGCCAGGCCGCCGTGGTCGGCCGGGCCCTGGACGTGGCGGGCGTGCCGGCCGACAGCATCGGCTACATCGAGGCGCACGGCACCGGGACCCCGCTCGGCGACCCGATCGAGGTCCAGGCCCTCACCCGCGCCTACCGGGCCCGTACCGAGGCGGTGGGCTTCTGCGCCCTCGGCTCGGTCAAGCCGAACATCGGCCACCTGGACACCTGTGCCGGGATGGCGGGTCTGATCAAGGCCGTCCTCGCGCTGCGCCACCGGGCGATCCCGCCGGTGGCCCACCTGACCCGGCCCAACCCGGCCCTGGGCCTGGCCGGCAGCCCCTTCGTCCTCCCCACCGGGGCCACCGACTGGCCCGCCGGGGACGCCCCGCGCCGGGCCGGGGTCAGCGCGCTCGGCGTCGGCGGCACCAACGCCCACCTGATCCTGGAGGAGGCCCCGCCAGCCGGGGCGGACGTGCCGGTGACCGCCGGCGCCGCCGGCCCGCCGGTCGCCCTGCTGCCGCTGTCCGCCCGCAGCCCGCAGGCGCTGACCGAGCTCGCGGCCACCGTGCTCGACCGGCTGCGCGGCGACGACGCGCCGCGCCCGGCCGATCTGCTGCTCACCCTCGGCGCGGGACGCCGCCCGCTGCGCCACCGGCTCACCGCCACCGGCGCCGGTCCCGCCGAACTCGCCGAGACGCTCGCCGCGTTCGTCGGCGGACGCGCCACCGGACCGGCGCACTCGGCCCGGGACGCCGGGCGCGGCGCAGCGGCGCCCGTTCTGCTGTACACCGGGCAGGGCGCCCAGTACCGGGGCATGGCCGCCGGGCTGTACCAGGCGTACCCGGTGTTCCGGGAGGTGCTGGACACCTGCGACCGGCTGCACCGCGAGGCCTGGGGCGAGGCGCTGCTGCCGCTGCTGCTGGAGCCGGCCCCCGACGGCGGGGAGCAGGCCTGGAGCACCGAGGCCGCGCAGCCGGCGCTGTTCGCCGTGCAGGCCGCGTACACCGCGCTCTGGGAGGAGTTCGGGCTGCGGCCGGCGGCGGTGGCCGGGCACAGCGCGGGCGAGTACGCGGCGGCGTACGCCGCCGGGGCGTACTCGCTGGCCGACGGGCTCTTCCTGGCGGGTGTGCGCGGGCGGCTGATGCACCGGTCGACCGAGCCCGGTGCGATGACGGTGGCCGGCGCCTCCGCCGAACGGCTGGCTGCGCTCGCCGAGTGGCTGCCCGGGGTGGAGCTGGCCGTGGTGAACGGCGCCGGGCAGTGCGTGCTGGCCGGGCGGCCGGGGGACGTGGCCGCGGCGGAGGCGGTGCTGGCCCTGGAGGGCGTGGAGACCGAGCGGCTGGCCGGCGACCGGGCGTTCCACTCCCGGCTGATGGACCCGGTGCTGGAGCCCTTCCGGGGCCGGCTGGAGCAGCTCGCCCTGCGCCCGCTGCGGGTACCGCTGGTGAGCAACCTCGACGGCGCGGTGCTGGCGCCGGGCACGGTGCCCGACCCCGGGCACTTCGTCCGCCAGACCCGCGAGACCGCGCGCTTCGACCGGGTGCTCGCGACCCTCGACGGGCTCGGCCACGGGCTGTTCCTGGAGGTCGGTCCGCACCACACGCTGAGCGGGCTGGGCCGGCGCGAGCTGGCGCACGCGGTGTTCGTGCCGAGCGGCCGGCGCGGGCGCGGGCCGGAGCGCCAACTGCTCACCGCGCTCGGCACCCTGTGGACCCACGGGGTGCCGGTGGACTGGGCGGCGGCCGCGGCCGCCCGGCGGTGGCCGGACGGGCCCGCCCGGCGCGTACCGCTCCCGGGCCGGCCGTTCCACCGCACGTACCACTGGTTCACGCCTCCCGGCAGCGACGCCGGGCCCGTCCCGCAGCCGGGGGCCGGAGCCCGGCCGGGCTCCGGATCACCGACCGGACCCGTAGCCGTAGCTGTAGCCGCAGGCACACCCGCAGGCGCACCCGAAGCCGATCGCACCGTTCTGGAGGAGCCAGTCATGACGGACACGCCCACGCCGGACCCGGTGGAGCAGGCGGCCGGCCTGGTGCTGAGCCGGGTCGTCGCGCAGACCGCGCGTCAGCTCGGCGTCACCGAGGAGGCGGTGGGTGCCGAGGATCCCTTCTTCGACCTCGGGGCCGACTCGCTGTCGATGATCAACATGATCCGGGACCTGGAGCGGGCCTTCGGGGTACGCGTCCCGATGCGTGAACTGTTCGAGGACGCGGACACCCCGGCGCGGCTGGCCGGGCTGATCACGGGGCGGATGACCGCCGAGGCGCTGGCGGGCCTGGTGCCCGCGCCGGTGCCGGTGCCGGTCGCGGTTCCGACGCCGGCCCCGGTCGAGGTCCCGGTACCGGTCGCGGTGGTGGCTCCGGCGATGCCCGAGCCGGTCGCGGCACCTGCGCCGGCACCTGCACCGGCACCTGCGCCGGTGCCCGTGCAGGCCGTCCCCGGCAGCCGCGTGGCCGTGCCCGCCGGGCCGACGGCCGCCGCCCCGACCGCGTCGGCGCCGGCTGTCTCCGCGGCGCCCGTCGACGTTTCGGCACCCGGCGGGGCGGGCGCGGTGATCGAGCGCCAGCTCGCCCTGATGGGCCAGTTCTCCCAGCTGATGACCGACCAGCTCGGCCTGCTCGCCGGCGCGCCCACGACCTCGGCGGTCCCCCTCACGCCGGCCGTCCCCGCCGTGCCGGCCCTCCCCGTCGTACCGGCCCTCCCCGCCGCGGCCGTGGCGGAGCAGCCCGTCGCGGTGCAGCCCGCACCGGCGCCCGCCCACGATGCCCCCGCCCGGCCCGCCGCCGCGCCGCAGGTGCACGGCCCGCGCGTCACGGTGTCCAGGGACTCCGGGATGGCCGGGGGTGGCCTGAGCGGCGAGCAGCGCCGCCACCTGGACGAGTTGGTCGAGCGCTTCACCGCCCGCACCGCCGCCTCCAAGGCGCTCACCCAACGCCACCGCAGGGTGCTCGCCGACAGCCGGGCCGTGGTCGGCTTCCGGTCGGCGACCAAGGAGATGCTCTACCCGCTCGCCGCCCGCCGCGCACAGGGCTCGCGTCTGGAGGACGTCGACGGCAACAACTACGTCGACATCACGATGGGCTTCGGGGTGCTGCTCTTCGGCCACGAGCCCGACTTCGTCCAGGAGGCCGTCCGCGAGCACCTGGCCGGCGGGCTGCGGCTGGGCCCGCGCGGCGAGGAGACCGGCGAGGCCGCCGAACTGCTGGCGGAGCTGACCGGCACCGAGCGCGTCGCGTTCGCCAACTCCGGGACGGAGGCCAACGCCGGGGCGATCCGGCTGGCCCGGGCGTACACCGGGCGGGACAAGATCGTGATGTTCGAGGGTTCGTACCACGGGCACTTCGACCACACGCTGGGCCGCCCCGTGGGCCACGGGGCCGACCGCGAGACGGTGCCCGTCTCGATCGGCATCCCCGGCAGCGCGGTCGCGGACCTCGTCGTCCTCCCCTACGGGGCCCCGGAGAGCCTGCAGGTCATCGACGAGCTGGGAGACCGGATCGCCGCCGTGCTCGTCGAGCCGGTGCAGAGCCGCCACCCCTCCCGGCAGCCGGCCGAGTTCGTGCGCGAGCTGCGCGAACTGACCACCCGCCGCGGCATCGTGCTGATCTTCGACGAGATGCTCACCGGGTTCCGCCCGCACCTGCGCGGCGCCCGTGGCTTCTGGGGCGTCGAGCCCGACCTGTCGACGTACGGCAAGGTGCTCGGCGGCGGCTTCCCGATCGGTGCCATCGCGGGGCGTGCCGCCGTGATGGACGGCATCGACGGCGGCTTCTGGCAGTACGGGGACGCCAGTTACCCGCCGAACGACACGACCTTCTTCGGCGGCACCTACATCCAGCACCCGCTGTCGATGGCCGCCTGCCGCGCTGTGCTGCGGCACTTCAAGGAGCAGGGGCCGGGTCTGCAGGAGCGGCTGAACGCCCGTACCGGGGAGCTGGCCGCCGGCCTCAACCGCTTCTTCGACGAGGAGGAGTTCCCGCTCCGGCTGGCGCACTTCGGCTCGCTCTTCCGCTTCGAGCCGCGCGCCGACATGGAGCTGCTCTTCCACCACCTGCTGGTCAAGGGTGTCTACGTCTGGGAGTGGCGCAACTTCTTCCTCTCCACCGCGCACTCCGACGGCGACGTGGAGTTCGTGGCCGACGCCGTCCGGTCGTCCCTGCGGGACATGCGGCGCGGCGGCTTCTTCCCGTCCGCGCGTGTGGTCGCCGTCCCGTCCGTCCCCGCGCCGCGCCAGGAACTGGCGGCACCGGCGCCGGCGGCCCGGCCGGAGCCGCCCGCACCGGTCCGGACGCCGGCACCGGCACCGGCGCCCGCACCGATACCGGAGCCCGCACCGGCCGGTGATCCGGACCGCAAGGTCGACTTCAGTCTCTACTTCTTCGGCGACTACCCGCTCGACACCCGGCCCGAGGACCGCTACCGGATCGTCCTGGAGAGCGCCCGGTTCGCGGACCGCAACGGCTTCCACGCCGTCTGGCTCCCCGAGCGGCACTTCCACTCCTTCGGCGGCATCTTCCCCAACCCCTCGGTGCTGGCCGCCGCCCTGGCCCGGGAGACCGAGCGCGTCCGGCTGAACGCGGGCTGCGCCGTGCTGCCGCTGCACCACCCCGTCCGGGTCGCCGAGGAGTGGTCGGTGGTCGACAACCTGTCGGGCGGGCGGGTCGGCCTCGGCTGCGCCAGCGGCTGGCACCCCAACGACTTCCTCTTCTTCCCCGACCGCTACGGCACCCACAAGGAGCTGATGCACCAGCAGGTCGACACGATCCGGGCGCTGTGGCGCGGCGAGCCCTACCGGGGCCGCAGCGGCAACGGCGAGGAGATCGAGGTGCACCTGCACCCCCGGCCGCTCCAGGAACTGCCACCGATGTACACGGCGATCGTCGGCAACCCGGACAGCTTCCGCGAGGCCGCCCGTCACGACCTCGGCGTCATCACCAACCTGATGACCCAGAGCGTCGAGGAGCTGGCCGCCAACGTCGCCCTCTACCGGCGCACCCGGGCCGAGCACGGCCTGGACCCCGAGGCCGGACGAGTGGTGGTGCTGGTGCACACCTACCTCGGCGCCGAGCTCGCCACCGCCCGCGAGCAGGCCTACCGCCCGTTCTGCAACTACCTGCGCTCCTCGCTCTCCCTCTTCGGGCAGGTCGCCAACAGCCTCGGCCTCACCCTGGACTACGAGAACACCCCGGAGGAGGACCTGGAGTTCGTCCTGGAGCGCGCCTACGAGCGGTACTGCGCCTCGCGCGCGCTGATCGGTACCCCCGAGAGCGTGCAGACCGTCCTGGACTCGCTGCGCGCCGCCGGTGCCGACGAGATCGCCGCCTTCGTCGACTTCGGCCTCTCGCCCGACCTGGTCGCCACCGGCCTGCCGCACCTGGACGAGCTGCGCCGCACCGCCCAGCAGCCGCGCGAGCGGCGCGCCCCGCTGTCGTACGCCCAGCAGCGGATGTGGTTCCTGCACCGGATGCTGCCCGACAGCTCCCGCTACAACGAGGTCAAGGCCATCGCCCTGGACGGGCCGCTCGACCACCGCGCGCTGGACGGCGCCCTGCATGCCCTGGCCGAACGGCACCCGGCGCTGCGCACCGTCTTCCGCGAGCAGGACGGCGAGCCGTACCAGGTGGTGCTGCCGGCCGCCGGCACGCCGCTGGTGGTCGAGGACGTCCCGGCCGGGCAGGACGGCGAGGAGGCCGTCCGCGCGCTGGTCGCCGAGGAGGGCGCCCACCGCTTCGACCTGGCCGCCGGGCCGCTGCTGCGCACCCGGCTGCTGCGCCTGGGCGAGCAGCACCACGTGCTCGTCCTCGCCATGCACCACATCGTCATCGACACCCTCTCCGCCGTGGTGATCACCCGTGAGCTGGGCGAGCTCTACCGGGCCGCGCAGTCGGGACGCCGTCCCGAGCTGCCGCAACTCGCCACCAGCTACGTCGAGTTCGCCGCCCGGGAGCGGGCGCTGGTGGCGTCGGGCGCGCACACCGCCAGCCTGGAGCACTGGCGGACGGTCCTCGCCGGTGAGCTGCCGGTGCTGGCCCTGCCCACCGACCGGCCGCGCCCGGCCCTGCCGGACGGCCGGGGCCGCGCCTTCGTCCGCCAGTTGGACGGCGAACTCTCCGGCCGGGTGCGGGAGCTGGCCCGGTCCCGGCGCTCCACCCTGTTCATGGTGCTGCTCACCGCGTTCGCGGGCGTGCTGCACCGCTTCAGCGGCCAGGACGAGATCGTGCTCGGCACACCCGTCGCCAACCGCGACGAGGGCACCGAGGACCTGGTCGGGTTCTTCGTCAACACCCTCGCCCTGCGCCTCGACCTCTCCGGGGAGCCGGACTTCGAAGGGCTGCTCGCCCACGTGCGGAGCACCGCGCTGGACGCCTACGAGCACCAGCAGCTCCCCTTCGAGGTGCTGGTGCAGGAGCTGAACCCGGCCCGCGACACCAGCCGCAACCCGCTCTTCCAGGTGATGGTGGAGTTCGAGAACCACGCGCTCTTCGAGCTCGACCTCCCGGGCATCGACGCCCGCCCGCTGGACGACGTCGTCGACAAGGCCGGCTTCGACCTCACCCTCTTCCTCACCAACCTGCCCGAGGGCATCCGCTGCCATGTCGAGTACGCCACCGCGCTGTTCGACCAGGAGACCGTCGAGCGCCTGCTGACCGCGTTCGAGCAGCTGCTCGCCGCCGCCGTCACCGACCCGGTCCGACCGGTGGCCGAACTGCTGCCCGGCGGCCGCGAGACGGCCACCCCCGCCCTGACCGGCACCGCACCGCTGCGCGATCGGCTGGCCCGCACGGCGGCCGAGCACCCCGACCGCACCGCCGTCCTCACGCCGGACGGCACATCCGTCAGCTACCGCGAAATCACCGACCGATCCGCACAGTTGGCGGCGCGCCTGGCTGCCGCAGGAGTCACCGCCGGCACCCCCGTCGCCACCCTGCTGCCCCGCTCGGCCGACCAGGTGGCCGGGTTGCTCGCCGTGATCCGCCTGGGCGCCGTCCATGTGCCGATCGACCCGGTGCACGGCGCCGAGCGCTGCCGCCTGATCGCCGCCGACAGCGGCTCGCTCCTCCTGCTCACCCGCACCGGCACCGACCGCCTCGGCATCACCCTGCCCGTCGTCCTGGCCGACGACGACAGCCCGGTGCCGCCCGCGCCGGCCGCCGTCGACCCCGACCCCGGGTCACCCGCGTACTGCCTCTACACCTCCGGCACCACCGGCCGTCCCAAGGGCGCCCTGATGTCCTACCGCGGACTCCAGTCGCTGGTCGACTGGAACACCGACCAGCACGGCCCGCTGCGCACCCTGCAGTACGCCTCCTGCGGGTTCGACGTCTCCGTCCAGGAGGTCCTCACCGCCCTCGCCGGCGGCGGCACGCTCGTCCTCGTCGACGAGGAGACCCGCTACGACGCCCACGCGCTGGCCGATTACCTCCGGCACACCCGCACCGAGCGCATCCACCTTCCGCAGACCACGCTGACCAGCCTGCTCGGCGCCCTCGCCGAGGCCCCGGTGCCCGACCTGCGCGAGATCGTCTCCGGCGGCGAGCAGTTGCTGCTCACCCCGGCGCTGCGCGCGTTCCTGCGCGACAACCCGCAGTGCCGGCTGTTCAACCACTACGGGCCCACCGAGACCCATGCGATCACCAGCATCGAGCTGTCCGCCGACTGCCCCGACCACGCCCCGATCGGCCGTCCGGTGCCCGGCACCCGCGTCCAACTGCTCGACCCGCACGGCCGCCCGGTGCCGGACGGCGCGGTCGGCGAGATCCACATCCTCGGCGACTCGGTCGGCCTCGGCTACCTCAACCGGCCGGAGGAGACGGCGGCCGCCTTCACCCCCACCCCGCAGGGCATGCGCTACCGCAGCGGTGACCTGGGCCGGCTGCGGCCCGACGGCACACTGGACTTCCTCGGCCGGATCGACGAGCAGGTGAAGATCCGCGGCTACCGGATCGAACCCGGCGAGGTGGAGAACGTGCTGCGCACCGTCCCCGGGGTGCGGAGCGCCGCCGTCGCCGCCCAGCACGGCCCGCAGGGCACCGCTCTCGCCGCGTACGTCGTGTTCGCGGAGGCTGCGGACCTCGCCGGGCGCCCGGGCGGCGGACCGGCCTCCGACGCCGGGCTCGCCCTGGTGCGCGACGAGCTCGCCGACCGGCTGCCCGAGCACATGGTGCCCCGGCTCTGGGCCGCCGTGGAGCACCTGCCACTGACCCGCAACGGCAAGCTGGACCGCGCCGCGCTGCCGCCGGCCGTACCGATCGGGGCCGCCGCCGGGACCGCCCCCGCCACCGAGCTGGAGCAGCTCCTCCAGCGGCTCTGGGCCAAGGAGCTGGACGTCCCCGCCCCCGGTGTGGAGACCTCCTTCTTCGATCTGGGCGGGCACTCGCTGGCCGCCACCCGGCTGCTCAACCTGGTCCGTGAGGAGACCGGGCTCGAAATCGGCATCCTGGACTTCTTCCGCCGCCCCACCATCCGCGGCATGGCCGACCGCGCCCGTACCGCCGAGCCGGCCGAGACCTTCGAGCGAGGGACGCTGTGACCACTGTGCCTCCTGCATCCGCCGTGCCTCCCGGGCCCGCTGCGACCGCCGGGTCTCCCGCGACCGCCGGGTCTCGGCCGACCGAGGACTGGAAGCGGCTCGTCCGGCTGCTGGACGAACGGGAGATCGTCCTCTCCACCGAGGGTGACCGGCTGGAGTACCTCGCCCCGCCCGGGGCGATGGACGCCCACCTCGTCGCCCTGATCAAGGGGGAGCGGCAGCGGCTGCTCGCCGCCCTGACCGGGGACGGCGCGGCCGAGGCCTCCGCGCCGGCCGGGATCGCGCAGGCCCGGATGCACCGCAGCCACGGCCGGGTGGTCGACCCGAGCCTGTGGAACATCACCCAGCGGATCACCCTGCGCGGCCCGCTCGACCCCGACCGCCTGCAACGCGCCCTCACCGCCCTGACGGCCCGACACCGCAGCCTGCGCACCCGCTACACGCCCACCGACCTCGGCCTGCTCCAGCAGGTGCTGCCGGCCCCCGCCGCCCTGCCGCTGCCGGTCGCCGCGGTGGGCGACGCGGTGGGCGACGCCGGGGAGGCGGTGGCCGCCGCCACCCGGGAGGAGGCCGCCACCCCGTTCGACCTCGGCGCGCCACCGCTGCTGCGGGCCCGGCTGCTGCGACTGGCCCCCGATCACCACGTCCTGCTGCTGACGATTCATCACATCGTGCTGGACGGCTGGTCGCTGGCCACCCTGCTCGCAGACCTCGGAACGCTGTACGGGGACCACCTGGCCGTGCTGCCCGAGCCGGGCTCGATGATCGAACACGCCTGCTGGGAAAGGACGGTGGTCACCCGCGAGGCGGTGCGCCGGGCCACCGCGCGCTACGCCGAGCGCCTCGCCGGGCTGCCGCTCACGGTGCCGCTGCCCACCGACCGCCCCCGCCCGGAGCGGCGCTCCGGGCACGGCGGCGTGCTGCGCTTCGAGCTGACGCCCGAACTCACCGCGGCGCTGAACCGTTGCGCGGCCCGCCGCTCGACCACCCCGGCGGCCGTGGTGCTGGCCGCCCTGGGTGATCTGCTGGGTGAACTCACCGGTGACGACGAGAGCCTGGTGATGCTCTCGACCGCCAACCGGCGGCGCCGGGAGCACGAGCGGCTGGTCGGGCTGCTGACCACCAACCTGCCGGTCCGGCTTCCCAACCGCGCTCCGGGCGGCTTCGCCGCGCTGATCGACCGGGCGGCCGAGGCCCTGGCGAGCACGCTCGACCGGGCGGACGTCCCGTTCGGCCTGCTCACGGAGGACCTGCGGGCGCTGGGGCTGGCCCTTCCCCCGTCCTTCCCCCAGGTCATGCTGGTCGTGCAGAGCACCCCGGCGCCGGTCCTGGAGCTGACCGGTCTGGACGTCCTGGTCGAGGACGTCCCGGGCAGCAGCGCACGGTCGGACCTGTTGCTGATGCTCACGCCCGAGGGGCGCGGCCTGGCGGGCCTGGCCGAGTACGACGCCGACCTCTTCGACGAGGCCACCGTCCGCGGCTGGATCGACGGCCTGGTGCGGCGGCTGGCCGAGCAGGTGCCGCCGCTGGCGTGAGGCCCGCGAGGCCCGGCCCGCCCCGACTCCTGCCCTTGCGGGGCGGTCCGGTCTCCTCCTCGTCCTTCCCCTCCCGGTGCCGTCCCGATGGCCTCCCGGCCAGCCGCCGTGTGCGGTGCCGGCGGAATGCGTGGCCGGCCCGGGACGGACGGTGACCGGCGCCCCGGGCCGGAACCACGGCGGCGCCCCGAACGTCCTAACCGAGGGTGATCGGCCGGGGGGACAGGCCGCCTCGGCACGTTAGGCTGCACTTTCGGGGTGCGGCCTGGGTGCCGCCATCGGATCGACGCCGAGACCGCCGGCCAGGCACCACCGCGTGCCGCCACTGCGGCTCGTCCTGCCACGGAGGTACTGGCCTTGCACATCGACGCCTGGATCGAGAGCGTCCCACCGGGTGCGGTGTACGCCCTGGTCGCGCTGATCATCGGGCTGGAGTCCCTCGGCATCCCGCTGCCCGGGGAGATCGCGCTGGTGTCGGCGGCGCTGCTGTCCGCGCGCGGTGTGGTCAGCCCGGTCTGGGTGGCCGTCTGCGCGATCCTGGGGGCGATCATCGGCGACTCGATCGGCTACTCGATCGGCCGCAAGGGCGGCAAGCCGCTGTTCGAGAAGCTCGGACGGAAGTTCCCCAAGCACTTCGGGCCGGACCACCTGGCCACCGCGGAGCGCTCGTTCCAGAAGTGGGGCATGTGGGCGGTCTTCTTCGGCCGCTTCATCGCGCTGCTGCGGATCTTCGCCGGGCCGCTCGCGGGCGCGCTGAAGATGCCGTACTGGAAGTTCCTGATCGCCAACGTGCTCGGCGGCGTGGTCTGGGCGGGCGGCACCACGCTGCTGGTCTACCAGGTGGGCAAGGTCGCCGAGCAGTGGCTCTCCCGCGCCTCCTGGGTGGGTCTGCTGGTGGCCGCCGTGGGCGGTGCCTTCTCGGCCTGGCTCATGAAGCGCCGGCTCGCCAAGATGGCGAAGGCCCGCGAGGCCGAGGACGCGGCCGAGAACGCCGCGGACGCGGCAGGGGCGGCGGAGACCGCCCCGGCCACCGTCCCGGAGACGGCCCCGGGCGCCGTCCCGAACGCGGCTCTGAACGGCGCCTCGCAGCCGGCCGCTCCCGCCGCGGACTGACGCTCCACCGGAACACTCCCACCGCCGGGGTAGCATCGGGCTACCCCGGCGGTGGCATGTGAAACGGCAGGTGGAGGGCCCTATGACGGACCAGGCGGAGCAGGCGCAGCAGACGTGGGACGCGGTGGACGCGTACTTCTCCGAGCAGTTGATCGGCCGTGATCCGGTGCTGGAGGCCGCGGCCGCCGCCGCCGACGAGGCGGGCCTGCCGCACATCGCGGTGGCGCCCAACCAGGGCAAGCTGCTCCACCTGCTGGCCCTCACCCAGGGGGCGCGCCGCATCCTGGAGGTCGGCACGCTCGGCGGCTACAGCGCGATCTGGCTCGCCCGGGCGCTGCCCGCGGACGGCACGCTGATCACCCTGGAGCTGGATCCGAAGCACGCCGCCGTCGCGCGGGCCAACCTCGACCGGGCCGGACTGGGGCGGGTGGCGGAGGTCCGGACGGGCCGGGCCGCGGACTCGCTGGCCGCGCTGGTGGCGGACGGCGTCGAGCCGTTCGACCTGGTCTTCATCGACGCCGACAAGCCGAGCAACCCGGCGTACTTCGCCCGGGCGCTGGAGCTGACCCGGCCCGGTTCGCTGATCGTGGTCGACAACGTGGTCCGTGGCGGGGCGATCGCCGACGCGGCCAGCACCGATCCGGCGATCACCGCGACCCGCCGGCTGCACGAGCTGATCGCCGCCGAACCCCGGGTGAGCGCGACCTCCGTCCAGACCGTCGGCGCGAAGGGCTACGACGGCTTCACGCTGGCCCGCGTCCGCGCCTGACGGCCCCGGCCGCCCGCCCGCCCGCCCGGCCGTCGGCCCGTCGGTCCGTGGGGGGTGGGCCCCGTCCGGGGCGCACCGCACCGGGCACCGGCGCGCGCCGGCCTCGACGCAACAGCACGCACGGAGAAGGAAGACACATCATGCGGATCGGACTGCTGGGCACCGGCCCCTGGGCGGAGCGGGTGCACGCGCCCGTCCTGGCCGAGCACCCCTCCTACGAGTTCGCGGGCGTCTGGGGCCGGCGGCCCGAGGCGGCCGGCGCACTCGGCGCGGCGCACGGCGTGCCCGGGTACGCGGACCTCGACCGGCTGCTCGCCGAGGTGGACGCCGTCTCGATCGCGCTCCCGCCGACCGTTCAGGCCGACCTTGCGGTGCGCGCCGCCGAGGCGGGCTGCCACCTGCTGCTGGACAAGCCGGTCGCGCTGACCGTCCCGGACGCCCGCCGGGTGGTCGGGGCGACGCTCGCGCACCGGGTCGCCTCGGTGGTCTTCTTCACCGTCCGCTTCGGCGGCGAGCAGATCCCGTGGATCGAGAAGCAGGCCGCCACCGGCGGCTGGTTCACCGGCCGCTCGGACTGGCTCGGCTCGGTGTTCGCCCCCGACAGCACCAGCCCGTACGCGGCCTCGCCGTGGCGGCAGGAGAAGGGCGCGCTCTGGGACGTCGGCCCGCACGCGCTCTCGGTGCTGCTGCCGGTCCTCGGCGACGTGACCCGGGTGACCGCCGCGGCCGGCCCGCTGGACACCGTCCACCTGGTGCTGCGGCACGCCGGTGGTGCGTCCAGCACGCTCGCGCTCAGCCTGACCGCGCCGCTCGCGGCCGGCGGGACCGGCCTGGAGCTGCGCGGGCAGTCCGGGGTGGTGCACCTGCCGGAGCGCGGCGAGGGCCCGGTGGCCGCACTGCACCGTGCCCTGGACGCCCTCGCCGACTCGGCGCGCAACGGCGAACCGCACCCGTGCGACGCGGCCTTCGGTCTGCGGGTGGTCGAGATCCTCGCCGCCGCCGAGCGCTCCCTCGCCACGGGCAGCACGGCGGAGGTCTGACGCAGCCCCGCAGCGCGCGGCGCCGGCGGACGAGAATTCGGGTGCGCCGTCCCGCCCCGGTTGGGATGATCCGCGGATGACCTCGTTCTCTGCCGCACGTGACTCGTTGGAGGGCCTGGCCCTCGGGGATGCTTTCGGGGAACGGTGGTTCCCGCTCTTCCGGCCCGCCCGGGTGGCGTTCCAGGAGATCAGGGCACGGCGGGTGCCGGGGGAGCTGTCCTGGCACTGGACGGACGACACGGCGATGGCCCTGTCGGTGTACCGGGTCCTGACCGCGTACGAGGCGGTGCACCAGGACGACCTGGCGCTCGCGTTCGGGGTGACGTACCTGGCCGACAGCCACCGCGGGTACGGCTACGGGATGCACCAGCTGCTGCCCAAGCTGGCCGACCGGCCGCGGAGTTGGCGCTCGGAGACCCGGGAGCTGTTCGGCGGTGAGGGGAGCCTCGGGAACGGGGCGGCGATGCGGGTGGCGCCGCTGGGGGCCTGGTTCTGCGCGGACCTGGACGAGGTGGCTGAGCAGGCGGCGCTCTCCGCGGAGGTCACGCACGCCCACCCGGAGGGAGTGGCGGGGGCGGTGGCGGTCGCCCTGGCCGCCGCGCTCGCGGCCCGCGGACGTGACGCCGGCCGGGACGCCGGGCGGGACGCCGGGCGTGACACCGGCCACGACCGGGAAACCGACCGTGCAGCCGGCCGCGGCCTGCACGCCTACCCGGACCCGGACCCGGATCCGGCCTCGCGCACGGCCGCGCCCGACGGCGCGGAGCTGCTGGCCCAGGTGGCCGGGCGCACGCCGGCCGGGGAGGTCCGGGAGGGCCTGCTCAGGGCCGCGGACCTGCCCGCCGCGACCGAGCCGTGGCGGGCGGCCGACGTCCTGGGCAACGGCCGGCGGATCACGGCGGGCGACACGGTGCCGTTCGCGCTCTGGTCGGCCGCCCACCATCTCGGCAGCCTCACCGACGCGTTGTGGACCACCGCCGAGGGGCTGGGCGACGTCGACACCACCTGCGCCATCACCGGCGGCGTGGTGGCGGCGCGCACCGGCCTGGGCGGGGCGCCGCAGGTCTGGGCGGCCCGCCGTGAACCGCTGCCGTCCTGGGTGGACGAGGGCTGAGCGCTCAGCCCTGCGCGGCCGCGCCCGGGCGGCGGTCGGCGGGGCGGGCCGGTGGGATGGCCGGGGCGCGGAAGTCGCGCGGCCCGGTCCAGAGTGCGGGGACGGAGTCGCTGCGGCGGGCGAGCTCGTAGGCGAGCGACTCGTAGTTGACGCGCCAGCCGTGGAAGTGCGGCCAGGCCTCGGGGGTGGCGCGCTCACGGGGGAATCCGGCGGCGGTGATCATCGCCACCGCGGCGTCGAACTCGGTGTAGCTGAGGCGGATCGGGGTCCCCGGGTCAGGATCCGGGTCGAACTCCACCCGCATCGAGCGGGCGATGTCGCGCAGCGCGGTGAAGCCGGCGCGCAGGACGAGCCGGGCCTCGGGCGGGGCGGTGCGCGGGTTGACGGCCAGGTGGATCGCGGCCGCGTCCATCACGGCCGTCAGGCCGACCACCCAGCTGCGGTTCGGCTGCGGGGAGCGGAAGGAGAGCAGCACGGGGTAGTTGGAGTGGCTCTCGCCGATGTCGGCGGCGAGCCGCTCCCAGTCGCGGTAGAGCTGGGGGAGGGCGTTCTCGGTGTCCACCAGGGACTGCCGGGCGAGGAGTTCGGGCCCCCAGGCGGGTTCGCCGGCCCGGGACTGCAGGAGCGTCACCTCGACCTCGCGGCGGTTGTAGGCGCTGTACAGGGTGGGCAGGTAGGCGATCTGAAGGGCGATCACCAGGGGCCCGCTGGCGGCGGCGAGGAAGTCGATGGCGGAGAGGTGGAGCCGCTCCCCGCTGGCGAAGCCGAGGGTGAAGAGGCTGGAGCCGGCCTCCCGGAACGAGACCGCCCAGTTCAGCTCGGAGGTGCCGTGCAGCAGCAGGGTGTAGGCGATCAGCATGCTGCCCAGCCAGACCCCGAGCATGCCGACCAGGATCATCGGGGCGAGCCAGGTCTGCGCCCGGTCCTGCGCGCGGTAGGAGCCGAACGGCGCCGCGGACCATCGCAGCAGGGTGCGCAGGCTCCGCCAGAGCCGGTGCACCAGGGCGGAGTACAGGCCGCGCGGGACGACGAGGGTGCGCAGGATGCTGCCGATGGTGAGCAGCAGGATCAGCACGCCGGCCAGGGAGTGGATCAACCTCATGGGGCCATTGTGGCGGCAGTGCGGCCGTGCACCGTCCCCGGGACGGCGGCAGCCGGGCCCGGTGCACCGCGGTGCACCGACCGCGGGGCGGCGCCGGCCGGCCCGGCAAGGCGGCACGGCACCCGGGAGGGGCGGGCCGGATGCGGCGGGCAGGACGCGGCGGGGCCGGGGCGCGCGGCACGACGGCATTGACAGCGCGCCCCCTCGGTTGAATGCTAAGCAAGCGCTTAGTCACCCGTCGAGTGAGGAGACCGACCCCGTGCCAGAGAACCCCGCCGACCCGCCCGGGCTCGACCTCGCGCGGCTCCGCGCCCACCTGGACCGCGAGCTGCCCGGCACCGTCCGCGGCCCGCTCCGGGCCGACCTGATCGAGGGCGGCCGCTCGAACCTCACCTACGTGCTCACCGACGGCACCGGCCGCTGGGTGCTGCGCCGCCCGCCCCTCGGGCACGTCCTCGCCACCGCGCACGACATGGGCCGCGAGCACCGGGTGATGACTGCCCTGCACGGCACCGGCGTCCCCGTGCCCGGCACCCTCCTGCTGGACCGGGGCACCGACGTCCTCGGCGCCCCCTGGTACCTGATGGAGTACGTCCCCGGCACCGCCCACCGGGACGCGGCGCCGCTCGCCGCCCTCGGCCCGGAGCGCGTCCACGCGCTCGGCGAGCGACTCGTCGACACCCTCGCCGCCCTGCACCGGATCGACCCGGCCGCCGTCGGGCTCGCCGACTTCGGCCGCCCCGACGGCTACCTGGAGCGCCAGCTGCGCCGCTGGTCCACCCAGCTGGCCGCCTCCCGCAGCCGCGAGCTGCCCGGCGTCGAGCGCCTGCACGACCTGCTCGCCGCCCGGCTGCCCGCCTCGCCGGCGCCCGCCCTGGTGCACGGCGACTACCGGCTGGACAACGTCCTCGTCGACCCCGGGGGCACCATCACCGCCGTGCTGGACTGGGAGATGTCCACCCTCGGTGACCCGCTCACCGATGTCGGCCTGCTGGTGATGTACACCGAGCTGGCCGGCGTCGGCGGCGGCATCATCCCCGCCGCCGCGACCGCCCCCGGCTTCCCGTCGGCCGGCGCACTCGTCGCCCGCTACGCCGGGCTCACCGGCCGCGACGCCGCCGACCTCGACTGGTACGTCGCCTTCGCCTCCTTCAAGCTCGCCGTCGTCGCCGAGGGCATCCACTACCGCTTCCGCCAGGGCCGCACGCTCGGCGCCGGCTTCGAACGGGCCGGCGAGATGGCCCCCGTCCTCGCCGAGCACGGCCTCACCACCCTCAAGGACCGCTGATGGACTTCGCCCACGACGCCCGCACGCTCGAACTGCGCGAGCGCCTCCTCGCCTTCATGGACCAGCACGTGTACCCCGCCGAGCCCGTCCTGGAGGCCCAGCTCGCCGACCCGGCGCGGGAGGCCTGGGCGGTGCCGCCGGTGGTGGCCGGGCTGCAGGCCGAGGCGCGAAAGCAGGGGCTCTGGAACCTCTTCCTGACGGACCGGCACGGCCTCCCGGAGGAGTCCGGCGGCGGCCTCACCAACCTCCAGTACGCGCCGCTCGCCGAGATCACCGGCCGCAGCCCGCAGCTCGCCCCGCCGGCCCTCAACTGCGCCGCCCCCGACACCGGCAACATGGAGCTGCTCGCCCAGTACGGCACCGCCGAGCAGCGCGAGCGGTGGCTGCGGCCGCTGCTCGACGCCGAGATCCGCTCCGCCTTCGCGATGACCGAGCCCGACGTCGCCTCCTCCGATGCCACCAACATCGAGACCAGGATCGAGCGTGACGGCGACGCGTACCTGGTCACCGGCCGCAAGTGGTACATCACCGGGGCGATGAACCCGCAGTGCCGGGTCTTCATCGTGATGGGCAAGACCGACCCGGCCGCCGAGCCGCACCGGCAGCAGAGCATGATCCTCGTCCCGCGCGACACCCCCGGCGTCACCGTCCGCCGTGGCATGAAGGTCTTCGGCTACGACGACGCCGACCACGGCGGCCACGCCGAGGTGCAGTTCGACGGCGCCCGCGTCCCGGCGGCCAACCTGATCGGTGAGGAGGGCGGTGGCTTCGCCATCGCCCAGGCCCGGCTCGGGCCCGGCCGGATCCACCACTGCATGCGGGCGATCGGCATGGCCGAACGCGCCGTCGAGCTGATGTGCCGGCGCACGCTCGACCGGGTCGCCTTCGGCAGGCCGCTCGCCGAGCAGGGCGTCGTCCAGGACTGGATCGCCGAATCCCGCGTCCGGATCGAGCAGTTGCGGCTGCTGGTGCTGAAGACCGCCTGGCTGATGGACACCGTCGGCAACCGCGGCGCGCACACCGAGATCCAGGCGATCAAGATCGCCACCCCGCGCACCGTCGAGTGGATCCTCGACAAGGCCGTCCAGGCGCACGGCGCGGCCGGCGTCGGCCAGGACACCCCGCTCGCCCAGCTCTGGGCCGGCAACCGCACCCTGCGCCTCGCCGACGGGCCGGACGAGGTGCACAAGCGCTCGCTGGCCCGACGGGAGCTGAAGCGCCACCGCTGAGCGCGCCACCGCTGAGGGCATACCTGCTGAGCGCGTACCTGCTGAGCGCGCACCCGCGGCGGCGCCCGGCCGGGGCCTCCGCCGGGCCTCGGCCGTCGGTGTCATACCTGGGTGGTACCCGGCGGGTTGGCACCGCGGTATGACGCCCACGCACCGACCCGGCCCGTACTGTCCGGGTACGGGCCGGCCGGCGGACGGCGGGCGATCACCACGGGGAGCGGGAGACCATGCGCAAGCGGGGACAGGGACGGGCGGTACGGACGGGCGCCGCGGCGGTGCTGGCGACGACGGCGCTGCTGGGGGTCGCCGCCGCACCGGCGGTGGCGGCGCCCGCGGTGGCGCAGCGGCAGGCGCGGGCCGCCCTGCCGCAGCCCACCGGCCCCTACGCCGTCGGTACCACCGCGCTGCGGCTCACCGACGCCGGACGGGCGGACCCGTGGAAGCCCGGCGAGGCCCGCGAGCTGATGGTCAGCTTCTGGTACCCGGCCACCCGCCCCGCCCGCGGCGCCGAGCGGGCCCGCTACATGGAGCCGCAGGCGGCCGAGCACTTCGGCGGCAACGACGGCGCCGGCGTCTTCAACTACCGTACGGAGCCCGGCCGGACGGACTGGTCCGAGATCCGCACGCACGCCCGGCAGGACGCGCCCGCACTGCCCGGCAACGGGCCGCGCCCGGTGGTGCTCTACTCGGCCGGGCTCGGCGACCCGCGCACCCTGGGCACCGGCCTCGCCGAGGACCTCGCCTCCCGCGGCTACCTGGTGGTGACGGTCGACCACACCTACGACGCGTCCGAGGTGGTGTTCCCGGACGGCCGGCGGGCGGACTCCGTGTTCCCCGGCATGCTGGGCCCCGGTCTGGACCTCGGTGCCCTGCTCCGCAAGGCCCTGCAGACCCGGGTCGACGACACCCGCTTCGTACTGGACGAGCTCGCCGCGCTGCGCACCGACGGGCGGTTGCCCGCGGCCCTCGCCGGCTCGATCGACCTCACGCGGATCGGCATGGTCGGCCACTCCGCCGGCGGATCCACCGCCGTCCAGACCATGCACGACGACCCGCGGATCAAGGCCGGCGTCAACATGGACGGCCAGCTGCACTTCCCGGGGCCGGACGGCACGGGGGTGTACCTGAGCAGCGTCGCCCAGGACGGCCTGGACCGTCCCTTCCTGCTGATGGGCACCGAGAACGCGGACTCCGGCGACTACCACCACCAGCCCGGCTGGGACGGCCTCTGGCAGCACAGCCCGGGCTGGAAGGTCGACGTCACTCTGGCCGGCTCCCGGCACTCCTCGTACACCGACGCGCAGTCGCTGCTGCCCCAGCTGGCCCGGCAGGGCGCCGTCACCCCGGACGTCCTGCGGGACGACGTGGGCGACGTCCGCCCGGAGCGCGCGGTGGCCGCCACCCGCGCGTACGTGGCGTCGTTCTTCGACCGCTGGCTGCGCGGGCACGACGACCACCTGCTGGACGGGCCCTCGCCGCGGTTCCCGGAGATGGACTTCGCGCGCTGAGCCCGCCGGGCGGCGGCGCCTGCCCCGCCGCCCCGCTCCCCCCGGCTCCCCCCGATCGCCGTGCTCCTAGCGGATCTCCGAACCCGGGTTGGCCGCGTCCCAGCTCTGCCGGGAGTCGACGATCGCGTCGTGGTGGTCGTAGGACCAGTCCGCCATCGCCCGGATCAGGTGGGTCAGGCTGTGCCCGAGCGGCGTCAACTCGTAGTCCACCTGCGGCGGGACGGTCGGGTGGACGGTCCGGGAGACCAGGCCGTCCCGCTCCAGCCGACGGACGGTCAGCGTCAGCATCCGCTGCGAGATGCCCGGCACGGCCCGCTGGAGCTCGCGGAACCGCCTTACCCCCTGGGCGAGTTCGACCACCACCAGGACCGACCACTTGTCGCCGACCCGGTCGAGCAGATCGCGGATCCCGCAGTCCACGCCGTCCTCGCACCAGACCACCGGCCTGGGGGTGGTTACCCCGGTGTGCCCCACTGACATGCAAGTGCCTCCTTACGTAGATCGCCCACGTTACCCAGGATGGTCCCAGAGCAGAGCAGAGCAGAGCAGAGCAGTGCGGTGCCGAGCAGTAGTGCAGCGCAGCGCCGAGCCGAGCAGAGCCGAGCAGAACCGGGCGCGCGGAGGAACCGCCGCCCGTACACCACCCTGGAGGAATCGTGCTTCTCGTCACCGGCGTCAACGGAGGTCTCGGCGGTCTGGTCCTGGAGCAGTTGGTCCGGCTGCAGGGCGGGCCCGACGGCCTGCTGGCCGGCAGCCGCACGGCCGACCGCGCCCCGGTGGCCGGAGTCCCGGTCCGCACGGTGGACTTCGACCGCCCGGAGACCCTGGCGGAGGCCTTCACGGGCGTCCGGACGCTGCTGCTGGTCTCGGCCGGCTACGGCGAGGACGACGTGGTGATCCCCCGGCACCGGGCCGCGATCGAGGCCGCCGAGCAGGCCGGCATCGAGCATGTGGTCTACACCAGCCTCTCCGGCGACGGCGACCACCTGGCCTTCGCACTGGCCCACCGCTGGACGGAGCAGCGGCTGCGCGCCTCCTCGACGCTGCGCTGGACCGTGCTGCGCAACGGCCTCTACGCCGAGCTGCTGGGCTCCCTGGCGGCCCCGGACGAGCACGGCGTGATCACCGCGCCGCTCGGCGACGGCCGGCTGGCGGCGGTGGCCCGGGCGGACCTCGCCGAGGTCGCGGCGACCGTCGCCCTGGCTCCGGCCGCGCACGCCGGGCAGGTCTACGAGCTGGTGGGGGAGGAGGCGGTCGGCGCCGCCGACATCGCGGCGGCGCTCGGCCGGGCCGCCGGCCGCCCGGTCGAGTACCGGCCCGCCGGCCTCGCCGAGGCCCGGGCTGCGGTGGCGGCCTCGGGAGCGGCGGCCTTCCAGGTGCCGATGGTGGCGAGCACCTGGTCGGCCATCGCCCACGGCTTCCTGGACGGGCGGCAGGTCAAGAACGACCTGCCCGCCCTGCTCGGCCGCGCACCGCGCCCGGCCCTCGACGTCATCGCCGGGGGCACGGACGCCGCCCGGTGACGCGGGGCGGTGCCCGCTCCCCGGACGCGGCCCGTACGGGGGGCGGGCCGCGTCCGGGCGGCCGCGCCCCCGTACGGGCCGACGCGCGCGCTACTCGCCCAGCACCACCACCCGGCCGGTGCTGCGCCCGTCCGCGACCCGCTGGACGGCCTCGGCCGCCCCGGTGAGCGGCACGCGGTCGCTCACCAGCGGCCGGACGGTGCCGGCCTCGGCCAGCCCCGTCAGTTCCGCGTGGGCGGCCCGGACGGCCTGGGGATCACGGGTGTTGTACAGGCCCCAGTGCAGCCCGAGGACGCTGTAGTTCTTCACCAGCGCGTGGTTGAGCGCGGGCGCCGGTATCTCGCCGCTCGCGAAGCCGACCACCACGATCCGGCCCTCGAAGGCGACGCACTTGGCGGAGCCGGTGTAGGCGGCGCCGCCGACCGGGTCGAAGACCACGTCCGCGCCGTGCCCGCCGGTGGCCTCCCGCACCGCGGCGGTGAAGTCCACCGCAGTCCGGTCCACCACCAGGTCGGCGCCCAGCTCCTTCGCCACGGCGGCCTTGTCCGGGCCGCCGACCACGGCGATCACCCGGGCCCCGGCGGCCCGGCCGAGCTGGACCGCCGCACTGCCCACCCCGCCCGCGGCCGCGTGCACCAGGAGGGTCTCGCCCGGCCGCAGCCCGGCCCGGCGGTGCAGGGCGAACCAGGCGGTCTGGTAGCCGATGTGCAGCGCCGCGGCGCCCGCGTCGTCCAGCGCCCCGGGCGCCGGGAACGCCCCGGCGGCCTCCAGCAGCGCGTACTCGGCGAAGGCCCCGCCCGGCAGCACCGGATTGCCGATCACCCGCTCGCCGGCCCGCGGCCCCGCCACCACCTCGCCGCACAGCTCCACGCCCGGCGTGAACGGCAGCGGCGGGCGGACCTGGTACTGCCCGCGCACCATCAGCGCGTCCGGGAAGTTGACCGCGGCGGCCCGGACGCGCACCAGCAGCTGCCCCGGTCCGGGGACCGGCTTCGGGACGTCCGCCACGAGCCGCATGACCTCGCGCGGCTCACCCGGCTCGGTGACCTGCCAGGCCCTCACAGCGCGTTGCTCCTCTCCAGCCCCTGCTGGAGCCGGTTCACCCCGGCCAGCCAGCGGTCCGGGTCGGTGGCCCGGACGGCGTAGTACTCGGCGACCTCGGGGTGCGGCAGGATCAGGAAACGGTCCTTCTCCAGGGCCGCCAGGGTCGCATCGGCGACCTCGCCGGCGTCCAGCGCGGTCGGGGCGAGCAGCGCCTCGCCGACCGCGCCGGTCGAGGCGAGCATGTCCGTGCGCACGCCCTGCGGGCAGAGCGCGTGCACGCGGATCCCGCGGTGGCGGTACGTCGCGGACAGCCACTCGGCGAAGGCCAGCGCGCCGTGCTTGGAGACGGCGTACGGGGCCGAGCCGAGCATGGTGAGCAGCCCGGCGGCCGAGACCGTCGCCACGAAGCGGCCGGTGCCGCGCTCCAGCCAGCGGGGGAGCAGCAGATCGGCCGCCCGGACGTGCGCGAGCACGTTGACCTCCCAGGCGCTCGCCCAGGCGGCGGCGGGGGCGCCGGCGTCACCGACCGGCGCGACGCCGGCGTTGGCGCACCAGACGTCGATCTCGCCGAGCGCCGCCCGGGCCCGCTCGACGAGGGCGGCCGCGCCCTCCGCGGAGGCGGCGTCACCGGGGGCGGCCGTGCCGCCCACCTCGGCGGCCACCGCCCGGGCGGCCCCGGCGTCCAGGTCGTTGACCACCACCCGGGCCCCGGCCGCGGCGAAGGCCCGGGCCAGTGCGGCGCCGATGCCGCGGCCGGCGCCGGTGACCACCACGCCCTGGCCGGCGAAGCCGCCGGGCCCGGCGGTGCCCGCCGCGGCGACGGGGTCGGCGCTCGGCGCGGTCTCCGGGCCGGCGCCCGGGGTGCTCACAGCCCACCGCCCAGGGTGACGCCGCCGTCGACCACCAGGGTCTGGCCGGTGATCCAGGCGGCATCCGAGGAGAGCAGGAAGGCGACCGCGCCGGCGACGTCCTCCGGCACGCCCAGCCGGCCGAGCGGGTACGCGGCGGAGACCTCCTCCTCGCGGCCCTCGTAGAGCGCCTCCGCGAACTTCGTCTTCACCACGGCCGGGGCGACGGCGTTGACCCGGATGCCCTGGCCGCCGAGCTCCGCGGCCAGCTCGGTGGTGAGCCGGATCAGCGCGGCCTTGGAGACCCCGTAGAGGCCGATCCCGAGCGAGGCGCGGATGCCCGCGATGGAGGCGACGTTGACCACCGAGCCGCCGTGCTCACCCATCCAGGCGGCGTGCGCGCGGCGGGTCCAGGCCAGCGGGGCGAGCACGTTCACGGCGAGGATCTTGGCGGCCGCGGCCTCGTCGGTGTCCAGCACCGGGCCGTAGACCGGGTTGATGCCGGTGTTGTTGACCAGGTGGTCGAGCCGGCCGAAGGCCTCCAGGGTGCGGGCGACGGCCTCGTCCTGGTGGGCCGGGTCGTCGGCCTTGCCCGCGACGCCGATGGCGACCTCGGGGCCGCCCAGGTCGCGGACGGCCTCGGCGAGCGGCTCGGCGTTGCGGGCGGTCAGGCAGACCCGGGCGCCGCGGGCGACCAGCTCGCGCGCGATCCCGAGGCCGATGCCCCGGCTGGATCCGGTGATGACGGCCACCTGGCCCTTGAAGGAGTGCACCACGGAGGGTCCTTTCGCGCGCCTTCGGGTCGGTCGACGGCGTCGGCCGGAATGGTCGGTCGAGGGCGTCGCTCGAAGGCGTCGGTCGGTAGGTCGATGGAGTTGGCCCGCTGTGACTAAGCGCTTGCTTAGCATGGTGTCGGTGAGGGAGGCTGTCAACAGTCCGCCCCGCCGCCTGCCGGGCCGCCCGGACACCCCTTCTGGGAGGATGGCGCCATGACCAGCAGCACGCCCACCGCCGACCTCTGGCCCAGCCTGCCCGGCAGCGCCGACACCCGCCCCGAGGCGGCGCACCGGCTGCTCCGGGCCGCTGTCGCGTCCTTCGCGGAGCGCGGCTTCCACGCCACCACCACCCGCGACATCGCCACCGGCGCCGGCATGAGCCCGGCCGCGCTGTACATCCACTACCCGTCCAAGGCCGCCCTGCTGGCCGAGATCAGCCGCGCCGGGCACGCCGCCACGCTGGAACTGGTCCGGACGGCCGCGGCCGGCGAGGACGGACCGGCCGCCCGGATGCGGCGGCTGGTGGAGGAGTTCACGGCCTGGCACGCCCGGGCCCGGACGGTCGGCCGGGTGGTCAACTACGAACTGCACGCACTCCCCGAGGACGCGTACGCGGTGGTCGCCGCACTGCGGCTGGACATCGAGCGCGAGGTGAGCGACCTCATCGCGGCGGGCGTCGCCGCCGGCGTCTTCGACGTCGCCGAGGTGCGCACCGCCGCCCGCGCCGTCACCTCGCTGGGCATCGACGTCTCCCGCTGGTACACCGACCGCAGCAGCGAGACGCCCGAGGAGCTCGGCCGCCGCTACGGCGAGCTGGTGCTGCGCATGCTGGGCACGCGGGCCTGAGCCCGGGCCGGGATCACGGCCTGACGGCGGTGTGCACGTACCAGGACACGTACTCCCGCACGTGGTACATCTCCACCACCGACCGCAGGTTCAGCCACCGCTCCGCCGGGCCGAACAGCCGCAGCAGCGCGTACGGCACCCGGAAGTAGGCGTACAGCGCCTCCGAGGTCGGCAGGTAGCGCGGGGTGGCGTCGAGCGCCTCCTCGATCCGGAACCCGGCCCCGACCAGCAGTTCGTTCAG
Source organism: Kitasatospora sp. NBC_01560 (assembly GCF_045208415.1). Classification (NCBI taxonomy): domain Bacteria; kingdom Bacillati; phylum Actinomycetota; class Actinomycetes; order Kitasatosporales; family Streptomycetaceae; genus Kitasatospora; species Kitasatospora sp. NBC_01560. The sequence continues at coordinate 8,743,494 of NZ_CP109364.1, forward strand.
GCTCCGGGTGTCGTAGCGCTTCGCCCCCGGGAAGACCATCGCGTCGAGGTACGGCTCCAGCACCGCCCGGCCCTGCGGGCTCATCTCCTCCGGCGGTGCGCCGATCGGCCCGAGCAGCACCAGACGGCCGCCCGGCCGCAGCACCCGGTGGAACTCGGCCAGCGCCCGCTCCGGATCGTAGGCGTGCACCAGGGTCTCCATCGAGTACGCGCCGTCGAACGAGCCGTCGGCGAACTCCAGATCGTGGTAGTCGCCCCAGGAGAAGGTGGTCCGGTCCTCCAGCGCGGCCCGGTTGCTCAGCCGCCGGGCTTCCCGGACGTGGAAGTCCAGCACGTCCACCCCGTTGATCCGTAGGCCGAACCGCTTCGCCAGCTCCCGCGCCACCACGCCCGCACCGCAGCCGGCGTCCAGCACCCGCGAGCCGGCCGGCAGGGCCAGCTTCCGGCCGAGCACGCCCTCCAGCTGGCGCTGTGCCCGCCAGCACCGCCACTTCGACTGCCCGGGCTCGGTCCACCCCCAGTGCCGGGCGTTGCGGCAGACCGCCGTGTAGAAGAGCCGGCTGCCCGGGCGCCCGTAGACGCGCCGCAGTCCGGAGAGATCGAGCTCGCCACTGACCATCTGAACCCGCCCGGCCTTCCGCTGCTCCGCGCGCGCCGTCCGCGCTGCGCCCGTTGCTGCCGCGCGGCGCGCACCGCTGCGCGCCGCCGTCCCGCCCAAGCTACCGAGGCACCCCGGGCGCCGCCGTCCCGATGCGCCCGCCCGGGTGCCGCCCGGCTGCGTGCCGGCGGGCTGCGTGTCGGCGGGACCTGGGCGGAGCCACGCCTCGGACCGGGGGCCACTGGTCCTTCAGAGCGCGGCGAGGCAGAACTGCACGAGCCCGGCGTCGACGTCGAGCACGATCCGCTCCATTTCGGGCCACAGCGGCTGGAAGATCTCGCCCCACTCGATCGTGAAGGCCAGGATCCTGCCGCGGTCCTGATCGACGATGTGGCGGGAGTACGCGTAGTCGTCGCTCGTCCCACTGGTCGGGTACAGCTGGAACCCGGACATCGGGGTGTAGGTGCGGCCGCGCACGCCGTGCAGGCCCTGGCAGAACCGCTCGGCCAGCAGCGCCGAGCTGTCGGCGTCGCTCTTCTCGATGAACTCCGCGTAGGCGAGGTCGCCGGCGATGCCGCGAGTGCCGTCGAAGGCGGGGTTGCGGAAGTTCATGCCGGGTTCGACGGACTGGTTCTCGTCGTCGCCCCAGACGAAGAGCACGTCCTCGGCGTGGCTGTGCACGTCCACGAACCAGCGCGTGCGCGGGAACCGGTCGAGGAGCCAGCGGACGTTGCGGGTCTCCGGCTCGGAGAAGGGGTGCGGGCCCTGGTAGACCTGCGGGTCGCACGGGTCCGCCGAGACCCGGGGGCCGGCGGTCGGCGCGAAGGCGGTGGCGAAGTCGAAGAGGAAGTCGAAGTTGCGGTTGATGTCGACGCCGATGCAGGCCGGGTCGCCCCCGGAGTGGGCCGGATTGCGGTTCTTGCGCCACATCGGCTCGACGTCCTGGCTGTAGCGCCGGCCGTCCGGGTTGACGAGCGGAAAGACGACGACCTCCACCTCGTCCAGGATGCGCCGGACCTCGTCGAGGGTGAAGGTGGTGCCGCCGTAGCGCAGGCCGGTGCCGGATTCGTAGGCCTCCAGCAGGTCGGCGGCGAGGTGGACGAGCACCTCGCAGCTGCCCCACTCGCGCGCGTGCAGGCCGCCGGTCAGGACGACGCAGCGCTTGGGCGCCACGGACTCCGCGCCGATCCGCAGGGCGTGGCTCGCCCGCCCCTCGACGGAGCGTTCGGGCAGGTCGACGAGGCTCGTGAGCGAGGGGAACGCGGTGGAGAGGCTGACCACGGCGGACTCGACCTCGGTGACGTTCAGGTACGACATGGCGGGTCAGTCCTTCACCTTGACGGCCAGTCCGCGGGGACGGGCGCTCTCGGCGGCGAACCGGTCGCCGGTGCCGACCTGGGCCTGGGCGAGGCGGCCGGCCTCCGAGGCGTTTCCCACCTTCTCGACGGTCACGCCCTCGCGTTCGAGGACCGCGACCTGGTCGGAGGGGACGTAGGTATCGATGCTGCAGCGGCCGTCGGCGCCCCGGGTGGGGTGACCGCCGACGTCCGGGTGGACTTCGCGGAGCAGGGTGCGCAGGGTTTCCGCGTCCTCGGCGGTGACACGGACACGGAGGATGTCATAACGGGGAGTGGACATGGCGACCTCTTTTCGGGCGCCGTCGGGTCTGACACCAGCGATTCCGACGGCGCGGGCGCTGATGCACGGGGGTGTCCGGTGAGGGTCGGGTCGGCTCCGGGCCGGGTTGGGGTCGGGTCAGGTCTGGGCGGGGTCGGGTGTGGGTCGGCTCCGGGTCGGGTCGGACGAGGTCCGCAGCGCGTCCGTACCGGGTTCGTAGGGGGCCCGGGGCGCGTCTGTGTTGTCCGTATATGGCCGATGTTTACCTCGTATCCTCAGCCTGCGCCTCTGTCGTGGAACGAGTCAAGGGGCGCCTCGGGCACCCCGGTCAGCAGGCTGTCCAGGCCGGCCAGCAGTTCCCGTTCGTCGTCGTACTCGGTGAGCCGGGGGACGAGCGCGCGAAGCCGGGGGTAGTCCGCGGCGGGCAGCCGGTGCAGGCCCAGGCGCAGCAGCGGGTCCGGTTCGTCGGGGTTGTCGACCACTTGGCGCTTGTCGACCAGGAGGCAGCCGAGCGTCCACGCGACGAAGGCGCGGTAGACGGCGAGCGCGGTGGAGTCGTCGAACCCGGCCCGGGTCAGGACGGCGAGGACGTGCTCGGTGAGCCGGAGGGCCGGTGCCGGGCGGCGGGCCACCGGCACGGTCAGCGGCCGGACGGCCACCAGCGGCAGGATCGCGGGGTGGGCGTGGGCCACCGAGGCGAACGCGCGGGCGATCCGCCGCAGTTCGGCCCACCAGGGCGGCACGGCGGGCTCCGCCCCGGGAGTGTCTGCCGTGCCGGGGGTGCCTGCGGTGCCGGGGGTTCCTGTCCTGCCGGGGGTGCCTGCGGTGCCGGGGGTCGTGCGGCCGTCGTCCGGCTCGACCGTGTCGCGCAGCAGGTCGTTGACCTCCGCGAAGAACGCCTCGACCAGCCCGTCGAGCAGCGCCTCCTTGCCCGGGGTGTAGCGGTAGATCGCCATCGACTCGACGCCGAGGGCGCCGGCCAGGCGGCGCATGGTCAGCGCGGCCAGCCCGTCCCGGTCCACCAGGGCGACGGCGGTGGCGAGTACCAGCGGGCGGTTGAGGCGCCCGCGCTTCTCCGTACCGCCCCGCTCGGCCATGTCCGCGCTCCTCGCCATGGGTGCCGGCGCCGCCGGGCGGGCCTTCCCGAGGCGGTCCCGCCGGTGGCGGTACAGACCAGAATACAAGGTAAATATCCGGCATACAGTGCGCTCGTCGAGGATTCGGTGCGCCCGTCGTGGATTGCCCGCGAGGCGGTCGCGGGAGCGGTGAAGCCGCCCCGGCCCGGGGGAATCGGGGCGGGGCGGCGGGCCGGTGGGGGTGGGGGAGGGGCTCAGCAGCCCCAGTTGACCTTGGCGAAGGTCGCGTAGTGGTTCGCGGTGTAGTAGTCCTCGTGGTAGATCGGGCCGGTGACGACCCGTCGGGCGCCGCGGGTCGGGCTGCCGGGGGTGATGACGGTGTACTCGTGGTAGTAGCCGGAGGACTTGGCGGGCAGCACGCCCTCACGGTTCTGGAAGACGATGCCGTCCTGCGAGTACGGGAACGGGCCGCCCTCGTCGATCAGGTCCAGGGTGTCCCGGGCCTGGCTCGGCAGGGCGGTGAGGCAGACGCTGCCGCTGACGGCGGCGTGGGCCTCGGTGGCGGACACGGCGGCGGGGGCCAGGGCGAGCAGGCTGACGGCGACGACGGAAGCGGCGCGGGTCTTCAACGCGCGTAGAGCAGTTCGCATGGCAGCAGTCTGAGCTGTTGTCAGGTCCGCGCGGAACCCTTGCCGGAGGGCGAGAAAACACTTCACGTACGCGTCACTGGGGCAGAACCGGGACGCCTTGCGGCGTACCCGATCCGCTCCCGGGCACCGGTCGGACGGGCCCGCGCGGACGGGCCCGGGGCGCGGGCGGGGGCCGCCGGGCGGCAGGGCCCGGGACCGGTTCGGGACCGGTTCGGGACCGGGGCGGGGCCGGTGGCTCAGGCGGCCGGGACTCCGGGACGGCCAGGCTGAACCCAGTGGTGCTGCACCGCAGGGCGCAGCCGCCGCTGCTACCGCAGACGAGCCGAGGGAGGAGGTGGGCGTGATGGTGCAGATCAAGATCCGCAAGCTCGACAAGCTGGAGACCACGGGGCCGCGCAAGCCGGCCGACGGCTGACGGCCGCCCAGTGGCAAGTCAGTTCGGGGGCCGGGGCTGCCGTGCGACAGCCCCGGCCCGTCGCGGCCGGCGTTCGGAGGCCCCCATGCAGAAGCCGCGCATCAAGACACCTCACCGGCCGCACCTGCGGCCGGACGGAACGATCTGGATCGGAAGCCTGCACTACGGGCTCGCCACCGAGCTCCAGGACGAATCCGGCCTGGTCCACTCCCTGTGCGAGTGGATGGACGGCACCAGGACGGAGCGGGACGTCATCGCCGGGGTCGCCGGGCGGCACGGCCGGCCGGAGCGGGAGGTCGCCGACGTCCTCGACTTCCTCCGCGCCCAGGGGTGGGTGGAGGACGCCGGGGCCGCGCGGCCGGCGGGGCTGTCGCGCCGGGAGGAGGAGCGGTACAGCCGGAGCACGCAGTTCCTCTCCTGGATCGACACCACGCCGCGGGCGAGCCCGCTCGATCTCCAGGCCCGGCTCAAGGCGAGCACCGTGACGGTGCTCGGCGTGGGCGGCATCGGCTCCGCCGTCGCTTCGAGCCTGGTCGCCTCCGGGGTCGGCCTGGTCCGGTGCGTGGATCACGACACCGTCGAACTCACGAATCTCAACCGGCAGTTCCTCTTCGACGAGGACGACCTCGGGCGGCCCAAGACCGCCGTGGCGGTGGAACGGCTGAGCCGCCTCAACCGGGACGTCACGGTCACCGGCGAGGAGCGGCTGCTGACCGGCCCCGACGACATCGCGGCCGCGGTGACCGGGTCCGACCTCTTCCTCCTCTGTGCCGACGACCCGATGGAGATCGACGGGTGGGCGAACAGGGCGGCGCTCGCCCTCGGCATCCCGTGGATCCACGGCGCCTACACCGGCCCCATGCTGTCCGTCGGCACCTTCGTCCCGGGCGTCACCGGCTGCAACACCTGCCTGTGGACCACCGAGCGGGAGCGGCTGGAGGACGTCGGCCGCGGCGACCTCTGGCAGGACCGGAAGATCCCCGGTTTCCACCCGGTGCTGGCCCCCACCGCCCAGATGGCGGGACACTTCGCCGCACTGGAGGCGCTCTACCTCCTGCTCGGCCTGAACGTGCCGACCGCGGGGCTCAAGTACCACCGCAACTTCCTTGACCTCGACCACCAGTACGCGATCAAGGCCGAGCGGCGCGCCGACTGCCCGGACTGCGGGCCCTCCCCGGCGGACCGGCCGGGTGATCCCGGGTGACCGTCACCGCGACCAGCCGGATCAGCCTCCACCCCCTGCTCTTCAAGGTCGACGGCGGGAGCTGGGTGGTCGGCCGGGTGGACACCGGGGAGTTCGTGGAACTCCCCGACGAGGCAGTGACGTTCCTCCGCGCCCTGGGGGAGGGTGGCGGGATCCCGGACGCCCACCGGAGCGTGCGGGAGCGCCATGGCGCGGACATCGACGCCGTGACGTTCGTCGACGACCTGGTCGGGCTGGGATTCGTCTCGGCCGTCGACGGCCGGCCGGTCGGCGACCCGCACCGGCCGCCGAGCCTCGCCCGGCTCCGGCCGGAGCACGTCCGGTGGGTGTTCTCCCGGCCCGTGGCCGCCCTGGTGCTGGCCCTGATCGCCGCGGGGTGGACGGCGGCCGCGCTCCGGCACGAGCTGCTGCCCGGCTACCGCTCGTACTTCGTCGTCGAGTCACAGAGCGTCAGCCTCGCCTGGAACACCGCGATGTTCCTGACCGCACTGGGCATCCACGAGTTCTGGCACCTGGCGGCGGCCCGCGCCGAGAACGTCTACGCCCGGATCGGCGTCGGCACCAGGCTCCAGTTCCTGGTCGCCCAGACGACGGTCTCCGGGCTCTGGGGTGCGCCGCGGCGGGTCCGGATCCGCGTCTACCTGGCCGGCGTCGTCTGCGACCTGGCGATCGCCGCGGCCTGCTCCCTCGCCATCACCGTCGGCGAGCCGACCGGGTTCCTGCTGCGGTCACTGCGGGCGCTCGTCCTCGCGCTGCTGCTGGCCGTCGCGCAGCAGTTCGCCCTCTACATGCGCACCGACATGTACTTCGTCCTCCAGGAGCTGCTGCGCTGCAAGAACCTCTACGCGGACGCCTGGGCGTACACCCGGTACGTGCTCCGGCGGGTCGGCGCGGCGGCCCTCGGGCGCGAACCCCCGCCGGACCCGACCCTCCTGATCCCGCGGCACGAACGCAGACCGGTGAGGCTGTACGCGGCGGTGATGCCGCTCGGCTCGCTCGTGACGCTGGTCGCGTTCGCCTACTTCACCGGCCCCATCCTGGTGTCCCTGTTCGCGCACTCCGTCGGGAACGTCGTCTCCGGAGCGGCGGCGGGGAACCTGCGGCAGATCCTGGACGGTGCCCTGGTCATCGGCGTCGAGGGCACCCTCCAACTGCTCTTCCTGTGGCTGCTCCTCGTCAAGCACGGACCGAAGCTCCGGCGCGCCGCCGCCCGCCTCGGAGCCCGCCGCGCCCACCGCCCCCGCCGGCTGCCTCGCGGCGTCCGGGGCAAGCGCTTCGTTCAAGACCGGGCGGCACCCGGCGACCGAGACTCTCCGCATGACCGAACGAACCTTCACCCCGGCGGCGGGCCGCTTCGCCCCGACCCGCCTCTACGATCCCGTGGTCGCCCTGATGCGTGAACGCCTGTGGCGCGGCCTGCTGGCCATGCACGTGGCGCCGCAGCCGGAGGACGTGATCGTCGACGTGGGCTGCGGCACCGGCTCGACGAGCCTGCTGCTGAGCCGCATCGAACCGCGGGCCCGGATCATCGGCGTGGACCCCGATCCGGAGGTCCTGGCGATCGCGCGGCGTAAGCCCGCTCCCCCCGGTGCGGCGCCCCGGTGGCAGCAGGGCATGGGCGACGCGCTGGAGGAGGTGGTGGGCGCCGGCTCGGCGACCACGGTGGTGTCCAGCCTGGTGCTCCACCAGTGCCCGCTCGCGATGAAACGGGCGATCCTCGCCTCGATGTCCGCCGTCCTGGCACCGGGCGGGAAGCTGGTGATCGCCGACTACGGGTGGCAGCGGACGCCGCTGATGCGCCTCGCGTTCGGGTTCGTGCAACTGGCGGACGGAAGGGAGGACACCCGGCCCAACGCGGCGGGCGTCCTGCTGCGGTTGATCTCCGAGGCGGGCTTCCGCGACGTGCGCGAGGCCGAGGTCGTGTCAACCGTCACCGGATCGATCTCGGTCTACGTGGCGCGGCGCGGCTGACGCGCGCAGTGCCGGTAGGACGGCCGACGGCGTGAGACCCACCATCTCGCGCATCTGCCGGGTGAAATGCGCCTGGTCGGCGAAGCCGCCGGTGATCGCCGCGGCGGCCGGCGACTGCCCCTCGCCCAGCGCCTCGGCCGCGCGGACCAGGCGCCGCCAGATCCGCCAGCGCGGCAACGGCATGCCCAGCTGATGCTGCGCCAGGGCCCGCAGGCGCTGCGGCGAGAGCCCGACCCCCGCGGCGAGGGCCGGCATCGGGAGCGCCCGCTCCACCGCCGCGTTCATCGCCGCCACCAGGCGCCCGTCCAGCCCGGCCGACGGCCGCGTGCCGGCGGGGCGGACCTCGTCCTCGCTCAGCCCGCGCAACTCGGGCGCGGCGGTGATGCCGCCCTCGCAGCGCGCCCGCAGCCGGTCCGCGAAGGCGCAGTGCGGCTCGACGAAGAAGGTGCGCAGGTGCGTCACCGCGAGCAGACGGTGGCGCACCATCGGCGGCACGACCAGCACCGCGGCGCGGTGGTGCGCCCCGGCGGCGTCCACCATGGTCAGCTCGCCCCGGGCGGCCACGGCGATCTGGAAGGCGGCGTGGCGGTGGGAGCCGCTGTCGGCCGCGGGGCCGCGGTAGAACGCGTAGCCCTCGCCGATGACGAACCTCGGCACCGCCCCCTCGCCGTCTTCCACGGCACCGATGATGCCAGGCCGGGCGGCGGGCCGAGCGCGGCCGGTCCTGCCCCGAAGTGAACGGCGGGCTCGGCGACAGACAAGGGAGCCGGGCAGGGTGGTGGGGAAACGTTTCGCCATCACCCTGCCCGGCGGTCGGGATCAGCCGTTGGCGAGGGCCTGGAGGCGGTCGTAGGCGCCGTTGAAGAGGTTCTGGTCGCCCGGGAAGGTGCCGGAGTCGGCGTACTGCCAGAAGGTCTGGTAGGACCAGCCGGCCGGGAGGGTGCCGACCGAGGAGGCGTAACGGGCCACCCAGAGCGGGTTGGTGGCGCCGAAGCCGGCGTTGTTGCCGGTGCAGGTGGCCCACCAGTTCGCGGTCGTGTAGATGGTGGGGTAGCGGCCGGTCCGCGAGTGCACGGTGTCGCTGAAGGAGCGGATCCAGCTGACCATCGCGCTCTGGCCGAGGCCGTAGCAGGTGGCGCCGTAGGGGTTGTACTCGATGTCGAGGGCGGGCGGGAGGGTCTTTCCGTCGCGGGACCAGCCGCCGCCGTGGTTGACGAACCAGGTGGCCTGCGCGGAGCCGGAGGAGCGGTCCGGCAGGGCGAAGTGGTAGGCGCCGCGGATCAGGCCGGCGTTGTACGAGCCGTTGTACTGCTGGGCGAAGTACGGGTTGGTGTAGGTGGTGCCCTCGGTCGCCTTGACGTAGGCGAAGCGGGCGCCGTTGCCGGCCACCGAGGACCAGTTGACGTTGCCCTGGTAGCTGGCGACGTCCAGCCCGGGGGTCTGGGTGGCGGCGAGGGCGAGGACGCCGGCGGTGCTCTCTCTGCCCTCGTGGGCCGCGACGGTGGAGCCGGCGAAGTCGCGGTCGGGGTGCAGGGCGGGTCGCCCGGCGTCGGCCTGCCCGGTGTCCTGGGCGGTGGTCGGGGCGGGCGCGGGGTCGGCCGCGTAGGCCGGGGCGGCGGTGACGGTGGCCAGGGCGACCGCTGCCGCCAGGGCGGCGAGGACGGGGAGCCTGCGGCGTGTCGGAGTTGCGGTGGTACCGGTGGGGCGGGCGGAGCGGGAAGTGCTGGACATGAACACTCCTCTGGTCCGGTTCTGATGACCCGTGGATGGCGGTTCAGCCGGTACGGTTCCGGCCGGGAGCAGGGTAGCCATGCACCCGCCACGTCCGCCAGGTACCCAGGGCCACATGGTGAACCGGCGTCACATGTGCATGGCGGACGCCGCGTTCGCCTCCTCCGCCTCTCCTCGCCCTCCTCGCCCTCCCCGCGCGGCGCGGCCGGCCGGCGTCCCGGCCGCGTTACGCCCGCCGGTTCACGCCCGCCGGCCCACGCTGCCGCGTCACGCCCGCCAACTCGCCGACCGGGTCAGGAGGGGGGACTCCGCACAAGGGATGATCGTCCGGATGATGGCCCTCGTCCGCTCGGTGATGTCGGCGCGGTCGTTGAGCACCCACGACATGTGCTGCGCGCCGAAGAAGGCGGAGACCAGTACCTGGGCGAGCACCTCCGGGTCCGCACCCGGGGCCAGCTCACCCAGCCGGGCCGCCTCCGTCAGCCAGGAACAGATCAGTTGGGTGTAACTCTGGTACGGCAGGGGCAGTTCGGCCTCGATCATGGCCCGCTCGATCTGCAGCCGGGCGCCGGCCTGCATCACGACGTCGTCCCGTAGCGCCACCGCGGTGTGCAGCAGTAGTTCGGCCACCGCCGGCACCGGCGGCACGCCCAACTCGGCCACCGCGTCCGCGATGACGGCGATCCGGCGGTAGAACTCGTCCGCCACGCTGAGGGCCAGTGCCTCCTTGTTGGCGTAGTGGAAGTACACCGCACCCTTGGTCATGCCGGAGAGTTCGGCGACGTCGAGGATCGTGACGGCGGGAAAGCCCTTGCCGGCGAACGCCTCGGCGGCGGCGCGCAGGATCCGCTCCTGGGTGCGGACGGCGCGTTCCTGTTTGACGTCCTTGCCGCGCGGCGCCGGTCGCGGTATGCCGGAGGGTGCGGTCAGCGGGGGGCGCTGAGGGGATTTCACGATCGGGTTCTCCTGTGCAGGCGGACGTAACTGGCAAGCGGGGCACCGTGAAACACGGCGTTACAGAGGGATTCGCCCCTTGAAATAAACCTTCGTGAAGGTAGATTTGTTGGCATTGACGGGGGGACCGCTGCCGCTGCCCTCCCATGACCTCCGGGGGGAGATCATGTACTCGTACCTGATGTCGCGCGCCGTTCGGACCTCGGCGATATGACGGCGTACGGGGTGACGACCGGCGAGGCGCAGGCCGTCACCGTCGACCCGGCTCTCGAACTCGCCTTCCAGCAGACCGTTCCCCGCCACTTCGTCCACCGCGCCGCGGTCGCCGAGGTGTTCCTGACCGACACGGTCGCCCTCGGCGGCGACCGCTTCCTGATCGGCGCCCAGTGGCCGCGCGACCACGCGCTCTACCACCCGGACGGGCAGGGGCTCAGCGATCCGCTGCTCTTCGCGGAGACGATCCGTCAGTCGCTGGTCTGCCTCGCCCACCGCTACTACGACGTGCCGCTGACCCACCGGTTCGTGGGCACCGGCATGGACTTCACGATCACCGATCCCGAGGCGCTCCTGGTCGGTACCGGGCCGCAGCGGGCGGTGCTGTCCGGCGAGTGGACGTGGGTCGGCAACCGGCCGCCGCGGCGCTTCGGGATGCGCCTGGAGGTCGTCCTCTCGCTGGCCGGCCGGGAGTGCGGCCGGGGCAGCCTGACGGTGGTGGCGGTCGACGAGCGCACCTACCGGACGCTCCGGGGGCGGGGCGGAGGTGGTCGTCCGGACGGTTCCGGCGACGCGTTCGGCGGCGGTCCTGACGGCGCGCCCGGCGCGCCCGGCGTGCCCGGCGTGCCCGGCGTGCCTGGTGCGCCCGGCGCACCGGCCGTCGCCGTGCGGCGCCGGATCCGGCCGCCGCTGGTCGGCCGGCTGCGGACCAAGGACTCCGTCCTGGCGGCCGGACCGGCCGACGGGGAGTGGCAGTTGCTGGTGGATCCGGGGCACGCGATCCTCTTCGACCATCCGACCGACCACGTCCCGCTGATGGCGCTGCTCGAAGGCGTCCGCCAGCTCGGCCACCTGCTGGTGCACCAGCCGGTGAGCAGACCCGGCGGGGGCGGGGGCACCCGTGCCGATGCCCGCACGCTGCTCGCGGTGGACACCCGCTGCCTGGCGTTCGCCGAGCTCGACGCGCCGATCACCCTGGTGGTCCGCGGCGGGGCCGGGAGTCCGGGGGCGTCCGGGCGTGCGGAGCTGACGATCGACGCGGTGCAGGAGGGCGTCCTCCTGCTGACATCGGAGTCCGTCTGGGGCCGGGGCACGACGACCGGCGCGGATCAGGGCCATCGGCGTTGACCCCCTCCTCGTCGCTGCGGTCCCGGCCATAGAAATACCGTCACGAAGGAATGTAAGCAATGACGAGGGAGAGGCCTTGAACGTCCTTTTGCCAAGCGGCCCCGGGCGCTCCCGGCCGGCGGTGGCCGGCCCGGCCGTGTCCTCGCCGCCCGGGGGCGGCCGGTCGGCCGCGGCGGTCGGGCCGGTGGCCGCTGGAATTGATGAACAGTCAACTAGCTTGAAAAGCAGCCGAGTTCGCCTCCTTGCGGTGGCCGATGCGGCGGCTCTGGCGGGGGCGGGTGCCGGTGCGGCCGACCGCGACCGGCGGCTGACGGAGGAGGTGATGGCCGCGCTGGACGGCGCCGGGTTCCCCCGGCACTTCGTCCCGGCCGGATGGGGAGGTTGTGAAGGAACGTTCACGGAGGTCTTCGACGACGTCCTGGCGGTGGCGCGGCAGTGTGCATCGGCGGGCTGGTGCGCCGGTCTGTGGGCTGCGCACGGGAGGTTCGCCGCCCATCTGCCCGAGGCGGGGCAGCGGGATATCTGGGCTGCCGGACCGGAGGTGCGGATCGCCGCCGGGCTGGTGCCGCCGGCGGGGGCGGCGCGTGCCGTCCCCGGGGGCTGGGAGGTCACCGGGCGGTGGTCCACCGTCAGCGGCGCCGAGCATGCGGACTGGGTGCTCCTCGCGGTCGCGGACACGGCGGGGGTGGACGGCGCGGGCGCGGGCATCGGCGCGGGTGTCGGCGGACCGCGGGTGTTCGCCGTCCGCAGCGGGGAGTTGGCGATCGAGGACACCTGGAACAGCCTCGGACTGCGCGGCACCGGCAGCCACACCGTCACCGCGCCCCGGCCGCTGTCGGTGCCCGACCGGCTGAGCACGCCGCTCGCTGCCATGATCGACGGCACCGGCCCGCCCGGGCGCGCCCGGTGCCACACCGTCCCGGCCCACCTGGCCGGCGGGCTGCTCTTCTGCGCACCCGCACTCGGCGCCGCGCGGACGGCGCTCGACCACTGGGCCGGCACCGCCGGTCCGGGGGCGGACGAACTGCTGACACGCTCCGCGGCCGAGCTCGACGCCGTCGAACTGCTCCTGCGCGAGGCCCTCCGGCGGGCCGACCACGGACCGGTCACCCCGGCGGCGGTCGCCCGCAACCGGCGGGACGCGGCGTACGGCGCGGAGCGGCTCGCCGCGGTGGTCGACTCCCTCGTGCGGCACGGGGGTTCGGCGCAGCGCGAGCTCGACGGGGAGCTCAACCGCGCCTGGCGGGACGTCCTGACCGTCGCCTCCCACGGCGGGCTGCGGCTCTCGGCGGCCGCCGCGCCGTACGCCGTCGCGCACGGCTCCGCTCCCGTGCCGGCCGCTCCCGTGCCGGCCGGGGGCCCCGCGAACTGTCCCGCCACGATCGGACCGTAGCCCCACCCCGGCCGTACCCCGCCTAGGTCATAGCCCCACGCCGGTCGTAGCCCCACGCCCGCCGGCGATCCGCCCGGAACGCAGCTCGTTCAGACCCTTCGACTCCGGAGCCCATCGTGCCCACCGAGCCCGCCCCACCGGCCCCGACCCGGCTGGTCTTTAGCGACGTCGACGAGACGCTGATCTCCCGCAAGAGCCTGATCGACTTCTTCACCTACTACTTCGCCCGCCGCCACGGCGGCTCCGGTCGGCGCCACGCCGACCAGACCCTGCGCTGCCTGGGGGCGCTGACGGCCGCGGGCGCCCCCAGGGACCAGGGGAACCTGGCCTACTACCGCGCCTGGCAGGGCGAGCGCGCCGACGACGTCGCCGAACTGGTGGGTCACTGGTACGCGGCCGAGGGTGGCGAGCCCGGCTTCTACCTGCCCGGCACCCGCGCCGAGTTGCGCGCCCACCGCGAGGCGGGTGCCGTCCTGGTCCTGGTGTCGGGGGGCTTCCCGGCGCTGCTCGAACCGATCGCCGCCGAGGTCGGCGCGCACCACCTGGTCTGCACCGTCCCGGAGGTCCGGGCCGGGCGGCTGACGGGCGCGGTGGTCGGCGAGCCCGCCATCGGGCAGGGCAAGGCGGCGGCCGTCCGGGCGATCCTGGCCCGCTACCCGGGGCTCGGCCCGGAGGACTGCTGGGCGTACGGGGACCACGTGTCGGACCTGCCGATGCTGGCCGAGGTCGGGCACCCCGTGGTCGTCGGGGCGGAGCCGGCCCTGGCCGCCGCGCTCCCGTCGGCCCGGGTGCTGTACAGGTGACGGCCGCGGGCGCCCGCCGGGCGGCGCGTCCACCGCCGGGCCGCCGTCCGGCCGAACCTGGTCAGCCCGGCTGCGCGTCGCACACCGGCGGCGGCATGACCAGGTGCCAGATGTCCTCGACCCGGTCGGGCAGGGTGTCGAGGCGGGCCTCGGCCACCGCGGTGTAGTACGTGCCGATCACGGAGGCGATGACGAAGCTGCTCACCGCCGCGGGCTCGTGGTCCTGCTCCAACTGCCCGGCCCGCTGGGCCTCGTCGACCAGCCGGGTCAGTGCCCGGGTGAGGTCGGTGATCACGTCCGGGGGCTGGCAGCGGGCCCGGGCCTCCTCCAGCACGAGGTGGAGGCCGGCCCGGAAGCGCAGGCAGGAGTGGAGCAGTCCGACCAGGTTGAAGGTGATGCACCGCAGCGCCGTGAGGGGCTGGCGGTTGCCCTCGTCGACCTGCTCGACGAGGTCCAGGACCTCCCGCCACGCCTGGTCGAAGGGTGTGGTGAGGGCGGCGGCCAGTTGCTGCTTCGAGGCGAAGTGCGCGTACAGCGCGCCCTTGGTCATGCCCGTGCGGCCCGCGATCCGCTGCAGGTTCGCGCCCGCGTAGCCGTGCCTGACGAATTCGTCGGCGGAGGCGTCGAGCAGCAGTTCATGCGTCCTCAGGGCCCGTTCCTGCTTGATCACGATGCCTCTCAACCGTGTCGACGCAACAATTCGGAACTGTCTGTGGCAACTCTATTACCGTCGGTGCGGCCGCCGGGCAAGGGGGGAAGCAGCGCGCGGGAGCCGGATTGGGCGGTTCGTCCCCACCCGGGAGGAATCCGCCTGTCCGCGCACGCCCGCGCGTGCGCCGTGCGGGCCGGGATACGCGCAGGTCGGCGCCCGATCTGGCAAAGTCGCTCAAAGGCTCAGCAGAACGTTCCTCCGTGAAGGTATTTTTTTCTCAGCAGTTCGAGCGTGCGCACGAGGCAGGTCGGTGCGGCACGCCGACCGAGCGCCGGCGCAGCAACGGAGCGCACCGGCCCGAACCGGCCCGTACGGTCCATGCACCGACGCACCGACGCACCGACGCCGCGTGCGGACGCAGCACACCGGCCAGGCGCACCGACGAGAGAACCGACGAGAGCACCGGTGCACGCACCGGCGAAGGCGCACCAACAGCACGCACCAGTGAACGCACCAGCGAGACGGACCGGCGTAGCGCGAGCACGAGCAGCGGCGCATCGACGCACCGGCGATTCAAGGGGAGTGGACGTCACATGCGGTTGGACGAGATGCACAGCGACGGGTCCGACGGGTCCGACGGGCCCGTCACCCTGCACGCATACGTGGAACAGGTCTTCGACTCACTGGTTCGGACCGACCAGCGGCGCTGGGCCCGGGCCTACCTGTCCGGCCTGCTCAACGTGCCCGGCAAGAAGACGCTGCAGAGACTCGCCCGCTCGGTCTCGCCCTCGACGGCGGGCGCCCACGGGCTCCAGCAGTTCATCAACGCGAGCCCGTGGGAGTGGGGGCCGGTCCGCCAGGCGGTGGCCCGGGCGGTGGCGGGCCAGGCCGCGCCCCGTGCCTGGACGGTGGCGGAGCTGACCATACCGAAACGCGGCGACCACTCGGTGGGGGTGCACCGGCGGTTCGACGCGGGCTCCGGGCGGACCGTCAACTGCCAGTTGGCGAGCGGGTCGTTCCTGGTGGGCGATGCCCACTGTGTGCCGGTGGACTGGCAGTTGGCCCTGGACGAGTCGTGGTTCGCGGACGAGGGGCGGCGTCGGCGGGCCCGGATCCCGGACGGCGTGCCCGCCCGGCCGGCCTGGACGCACGTGCTCGACTTCGCCGGGGCCGTCGCCGGGCAGCCCCGGTTCGCCGCCCTGCCGTGGGTGCTGGACCTGCGCCGGGCCCCGGACATCGGACCGGTGGCGGCCGGGCTCGGCCGGCTGGGCATGGACTTCGTCTGCGAGGTGGCTCCCGGCCAGCCGGTGCAGTCGGTGTCCCGGGCCGTGGCGCCGCTGGCCGCCGTCGGCGAACTGATGGCGCGCAGCCAGGCCCGCCAGCCGCACCTGGTGGTGCGCCAGGCGCACGGGCGGCCCAAGCCGGTCACGATGCACTCGGCGCTGGTGCGGCTGCCCCGGGCCGGGGCGCCGCGCGGGGTCTCGCAGCGGGTCTACCGGGTGCTGGTCCGGCCCGCGGTCGGGCCCCGGCAGCCGGCCCGCTACTGGATCACCAGCCTGACGGCCCGCCGGGTGGAGGACGTGCTCGGTCTCGTGGGCGCCGTCGGCTCGGCCGAGCGCACGATGGCGGACCTGGAGGAGAACTTCGGCGTCCTCGACTTCGAGGGGCGCTCCTACCCGGGCTGGCACCACCACATGACGATGGCCTCGGCGGCGGCCGCCTACCGCCGGCTGCACGCCGGCAGCGAGGCCGAGCCCACGGGGCTGCGCACCCGGATCCCGGCCCAGCGCCTCGGCGGACCGGCCCGGCGTTCGGCCTGAGGCCGGTCGTGCCGGTCGTGCCGGTCGGGGCCGGTTGTGCCGGTCGTGCCGGTGGGGCCGGTCGGGGCCCCGGGCAAAGCCTCTGCGACTTCGCCAGGTCGCGATTGTCCGGGCAACGGCGGACGCCCAAGAATGGAAGGGCGGGAAGATCCCACGGGGAGGACGCCCGGCGGGCCGTACGGATCACGGTCCCGCTCCGAGGGCAGCCCTTGTCCCGCCCGGCACGCCGTACACGCCGCGGGCGTCGGCCCGCCTCCCGCGTTCCGCCCGCCGAGCGCGCCCACTGCTGCCCCACCGGCGAGTACCGGCGACGTACCGGCGACGTGTCGACAAGCACCGAGATGAACTGACAAGCACCGCGAGCACCGAGAACCACCGAGAGACACCGAGAGACACCGAGAGACACCGAGAGACACCGAGAAGCACCGACAAGCATCGAGGAGGATCACCGTGAGTTCAGCAGGGGCCCTCGGCCGGTTGCCCGGCCCCGCAGTCTCGGACGAGGCCGCGGAGTGGCTGGCACGCGTCGAGAAGATCGCGCCGTTGATCGAGGAGAACCGCGAGCGCGGGGAGCGGGAGCGGTCGACCCCGCGCCCGGTCTTCGAGGCGCTGCGCGACGCCGGGATCCCCCGGATGTGGGTGTCGCCGGCGTTCGGCGGCGAGGCGGTGGCCATCGAGACCGGCTCGGCGGTGATCCAGGCGCTGGCCCGGCTGGACCCGTCGATCGCCTGGCAGATGGGCGTGCAGGGCGCCATCGGCCGGCTGTCGGACTACCTGCCGGAGGAGTCGGCCCGGCTGCTGTTCAAGGAGCACACCGGTCTGGTGGTCGGCGGGGTCAACCCGTCCGGTCACGCCGAGGCGGTGGAGGGCGGCTACCGGCTGACCGGGGAGTGGGCGTTCGCCAGCGGCTCCGCGCACGCCGACTGGCTGGTCTGTGCGGCCTGGGTGACGGACGGTGGCACCGTCCGCACCACCGAGCAGGGCCCGGTGCTGCGCCAGCTCTTCGTGCCGGTCGGGGACGTGGAGTTCCGCGACACCTGGTACACCGTGGGCCTGCGCGCCACCGGCAGCAACCACTACCGGGTCGACGGCGTGTTCGTCCCGGAGGGGCGGACGGTGCTGGGCACGGACATGTACCGGCCGCCGGCCGCCCGGGCCTCCCGGGCGTACGGGATCAGCTACTACGACTTCGGCCCGTTCACCTCCGCCTCGACCGCGCTGGGCATCGCGCAGCACGCCCTGGAGGAGTTCAAGGAGCTGGCCGTCCGCAAGACCCGTACGGCGGGCAGCAGTTCGCTCGCGCAGAGCCACGTTGTCCAGGACCGGCTGGCGCGCGCCGAGTTCGAGGCGTACAGCGCCCGGGTGCTGCTGCTCGACGCCGCGCGACTGGTCCGCGAGACCGGGGCGACCGGTGGCGACTCGCTGACCGCGGTGGTCCGGCTGACGGCCGCCGCGGTGGCCGAGAAGGCGGTCGCGGTGGTGGACACCGCCTACGACCTCGCCGGGGCCACCTCGGTGTACGCGGCCAGCCGGCTGGAGCGGTGCTTCCGGGACGTCCACTCGGCGGTGAAGCACATCACGCTCTCGTCGACGCACTTCGAGATGGCCGGCCAGTACCTGCTCGGCGGCGGCCTCCAGATGCGCCGCTGAGCGCCGCCCGCCGGGCCCGCACCCGAACCCCTGCGTGCCCGAACGCACCCGCACGCACCCGCACGCGCCCGAACGCCCAAGCACGTCCACGCACACGCACACGCACCGCACGGCACCACCGCACCCTCCGCTGAGCGACGAGAGACGAGGTTCCAAGGACATGGAGACGATGAAGGCCGTACAGCTGCTGGCACCCCGAAAGCCGGTGCTCTCCGAACTGCCCGTTCCGGCAACCCCGGTGGACGGTCTGCTGATGAAGACCCGCTGCGTCTCGATCTGCTCGACCGACATCTCCTTCTTCGAGGGGCACCTCTTCCCCTCCGAGTACCCGGTGATCCTGGGCCACGAGTACCTGGGTGAAGTCGTCGACATCGGCGCCAAGTTCGACCAGGAGGGCGCCGACATCAGCGTCGGCGACCGGGTCGTCTACTGGGGCCAGACCGACTTCGGCGGCTTCGCCGAGTACCGCACGCTGCGCCCGATCTTCTCCGGTCAGGTCAAGGAGGACATCTTCGAGGCGGACCGGAACTTCCACGACGACCACCGGGCCGCCGCGGTGAAGATCCCCAGGGAACTCAGCGACCTGGAGGCCTCGTTCATCGAACCGGTCACCGGGGCGCTGCGCTCGGTGCTCTCCAACCCGCCCCGGGTCGGGGACAAGGTGCTGATCCTCGGCACCGGCCCGATCGGCGTCATCGCGGGCAGCATCATCCGCCGGCTGCTGGCGCCCAACGTCGTGGTGTCGGTGGACGCCAACCCGGCCCGGAACCACTTCGCGGAGAGCCAGTTCTCCCAGCGGGCCTACCTGCCGGACGAGTTGATCGAGACCGTCGAGGACAGCACCTTCGACTACGTCTTCGACGCACTGCCCACCGTCAACGTCCCGGACGAGGCGAAGGACCCGCGCCGGGTGGCGATGCGCAAGCTCCGGGCCGGTGGCCGGTACGTGCTGTACGGCGCGTCCCAGGAGATGCAGAAGTTCGACACCTGGCTGATGCTCGCCAAGGGCATCACCATCACCTCGGCGCCGTTCGACGTCACGCACTTCCCGATGCACAAGACGGCCAACGTGATCGCCTCCGCGATGCAGATGCTGCTGTCCGGGGTGGTCGACGGCAAGGCCCTGCTGAGCACCGTGCACAAGTTCAGCGACTACGACGGCCTGGTGGAGATCTTCGAGAACTACCGCAGCACCACCGACCTCAAGACGATCGTCGACTTCCGCAACTAGGCCCGGCGAGACCGAGAGAGGCGAGTCGGATGCAAGAGGACAGCAGCGCGCCGCCGCCCGGCGGCGCCCGGCTCGTCGTGGTGGCCAACCGGCTGCCGGTCAGCCTGGAGCGCGGCGCCGACGGCGTCGAGCACTGGCGGCACAGCCCCGGCGGGCTGGTCAACGCGCTCGAACCGGTGCTGCGCGAGCACCGGGGGGCCTGGGTGGGCTGGCCCGGGACGAGTGGCCCCGTCCCGGCGCCGCCGCCGCAGGGCGGTGACGGCCCGGGCCTGCACCTGGTGGAGATCTCCGCGGCGGACGTCCGCGACTTCTACGAGGGCTTCTCCAACGCCAGCCTCTGGCCGCTCTACCACGACGTGGCGATGCCGCCGGAGTACCACCGGCACTGGTGGGACGCGTACGTCCGGGTCAACCGGACGTTCGCCCGCGCCGCCGCCGCGGCGGCCGCCCCGGAGGCCACCGTCTGGGTGCAGGACTACCAGCTCCAGCTCGTCCCGGAGTTGCTGCGCGAGCTGCGGCCGGACGTGCGGATCGGGTTCTTCCTGCACATCCCGTTCCCGCCGGTGGAGCTGTTCATGCAGCTGCCCTGGCGGTCCGAGATCGTCCGCGGCCTGCTCGGCGCCGACCTGATCGGCTTCCAACGGGCCGGTGGTGCAAGGAACTTCCAGTGGCTGGCGGAGCGGCTGGCGGGCGCGCAGCCGGACCGCGGCCAGCAGGTGGCCGGCGACGGTTCGGGGCGCCTGCGGACGGGTGGGCGGACGGTCACGGTGGGCGCCTTCCCGATCTCGGTCGACGCGGCGGGTCTCGAACGGCTGGCCCGCCGGCCCGAGACCCGCCGCCGGGCCCGGCAGATCCGCGCCGAGCTCGGAAACCCGCGCCACCTCGTCCTCGGTGTGGACCGGCTGGACTACACCAAGGGCATCGACGTCCGGTTGCGCGCCCTGCACGAGATGCTCGCCGAGGGGCGGATCAAGGCCGACGACGTCGCCATGGTGCAGATCGCCACCCCCAGCCGGGAGCGGGTCGACCACTACGTGCGGATGCGGGAGGACATCGAGCGCACCGTCGGCCGGATCAACGGCGAGTTCGCCCGGGTCGGCTACCCGGCCGTGCACTACCTGCACACCTCGGTCGGTCCGGAGGAGCTGGCCGCCTTCTACCGCGCCGCCGACGTCATGCTGGTGACGCCGCTGCGGGACGGTATGAACCTCGTCTGCAAGGAGTACGTGGCCTGCCGCTACGACCTCGGCGGCGCCCTGGTGCTCAGCGAGTTCGCCGGCGCGGGAGGGGAGTTGACCGATGCCTTCCAGGTCAACCCGCACCACCTGGACGAGGTGAAGTCCGCCCTGGCCGCCGCGCTCGACCTGACGCCCGAGGAGGGTGCCCGGCGGATGGCCGGCCTGCGCCGGCAGGTGCTCGGCCACGACGTGGCGCACTGGGCGCGCTCCTTCCTCGACGTCCTGGCGGGCGGAGCGCCGCCGGCCGCCGGCCGCGCCGGCGCCGGGGAGACCACGGCGGAGGGCGCCGGCACCGACGGCGGCGCCGCCGAACAGGCCGGCGCCGCCGGCCGGACGCTGCCCGCGCAGGCCGGTCCTCGGCCCGCCGCTGGCACCCTGCGCAAAGCCGTCATCCCGGCGGCCGGCCTCGGCACCCGCTTCCTGCCCGCGACCAAGGCGACGCCCAAGGAGCTCCTCCCGGTCGTCGACAAGCCCGCGATCCAGTACGTGGTCGAGGAGGCGGTCGCCGCCGGACTGGACGACCTGCTGGTGGTGACCGGCCGGCACAAGCGGGCACTGGAGGACCACTTCGACCGCAACCACGAGCTGGAGAGCGCCCTGGAGCGGCGTGGCGACACCCGTCGGCTGGCCGGCGTCCGCGAGCCGGTCGAGCTGGCCGACATCCACTACGTGCGCCAGGGCGAGCCGAAGGGCCTGGGTGACGCCGTCCTGCGCGCCGCCCCGCACATCGCCGGGCAGCCGTTCGCGGTACTGCTCCCGGACGACCTGATCGACCCGGAGGACCCCTTGCTCACCCGGATGGCGGAGGTGCAGGCGCGCAAGGGCGGCAGCGTCGTCGCCCTGATGGAGGTCGAGCCGGAGCTGATCCACCGGTACGGCTGCGCCCGAGTGGTGCCGACGGGCGAGGACGACCTCGTCCGGGTGACCGCCCTGGTCGAGAAGCCCGCGCCGGAGCAGGCCCCGAGCAACCTGGCCGTGATCGGCCGTTACGTGCTGGACCCGGCGGTCTTCGCCGTCCTGCGGGAGAGCGGGACGGGCCACGGCGGTGAGCTCCAGCTGACCGATGCGCTGCACCGGCTGGCGACGGACGAGGGGATCGGCGGGCCGGTGCACGGGGTGGTGTTCCGGGGTCGGCGCTACGACACCGGCGACTGGGCGGACTACCTGCGCGCCATCGTCCGGATCGCCTGCCGGCGGGAGGACTTCGGGCCGCAGTTCCGGGCCTGGCTGCACGACTACGTGACCGGCCCGGAGGCCACCGCCGCGCCGATCACCGCACCCACCACAACACCCGCCGCCGCACCCGCCGCCGCACCCACCACAACACCCGCCGCCGCACCCGCCGCCATACCGGCCCCGCCCACCGGCGCCCCACCCGCACCGACTGCCGACGGAGACCTCTGATGCCCGTGGCCCAGGCCGCATTCACCCAGGCGATGTCCCGCGTGCCCGCGCCCGTCACGGTGGCGACCACCACCGACCGGGACGGCCGGCACTGGGGGTTCACCGCGAGCTCCTTCACCTCCCTCTCGCTCGACCCGCAGCTCGTCCTGATCTGTCTGGACAAGGCCGCCAGCACCCACGCCGCCTTCACCGCGGCCGACCGCTTCCTGGTCAACATCCTGGCCGACGACCAGTCCGAGGTGGCCGTCCGGTTCGCCACCTCGAACATCGACCGGTTCGCCGCCGGTGACTTGGTGACCTGCGAACTCGGTCTTCCCGGGCTGGAGTCCGCCACCGCCCGGCTCGCCTGCACCACCCACCGGATCCTCGACGGCGGGGACCACAGCATCCTGGTCGGCCGGGTCGAGCAGCTGTACACCGGCAGCCGGCCGCCGCTGGTCTACAGCGACCGCCGGTTCACCCGGCCCGTCCCGCTCGACCAGCCGGCCCGGGCGCGGTGAGGTGCGGGCCCGTCCGGCTGGCCGTCCTCGGCACCGCCCACGTCCACCTGCCCGACCACCTCGCGGCCGTCACGGCGGCCGCGGGCGTCGAGCTCACCGCCGTCCACGCGGGCCGCGGCCCGTGGCCGGAGCTGCCGGCGGAGGTCCGCCGGGCCGCCACCGCGGAGCAGGCCCTCGCCGGGGCGGACGCGGCACTGATCGCCTCGACCACCGCGGAGCACGCCGCGCTGCTGCACCTGGTGGCCGCGGCCGGGCTGCCGGTGCTCTGCGAGAAGCCGCTCGGCCGCTCGGCCGCCGAGACCGCCGACCTGCTGGCCGTACTCGCGGCCGGCGGGAGCCGGGCGACCACCGCGATGTTCCTGCGCTGCACTCCGGCCCTGCGCCGGCTGCGCGAGCTGCTGGCCGGGCGGCGGCTCGGCCGGATCGCCTCCGTGGAGGCCGGGTTCGCGCACCCCGGCCTGACCGACGGCCTCTTCGCGGGCCCGGCCGGCTGGATGCTGGACCCGGCCGCGGGCGCCGCGGGCGCCTTCGCCGACCTCGCCGTGCACCTCGTCGACCTGCTGCTCTGGCTGGACGGCGGCGCCGTGCCGGAGGTGCTGGGCGCGGCGCTGCGCCACCGGCCGGGGACGGTCCCGGATGTCGGCGGCGCCGCCCTGCTCTCCTGGGGCGGGGTGCCGGTCTCGCTGCACGCAGGCTGGGCCGCGCGCCCGGGCGGCTTGTCGGTGCGGGTCGCGGGGGAGCGCGGCACGGCCGTGGTGGAGGGCGGCCGGCTGGTCCTCACCGGTGCGCTGGAGCTGACGGCCGCCACGGCCGCGCCCTATGCGGGTGCGGCCACCGAGGCGTTCCTCGCCGGGCTGCGCGGCGAGGAGGTCTGGGAGGCGCCGACGGCGGCCGAGCTGCTGCGCGCGGCGGCCGTCCTGGACGCCGTGGCCGAGGCGGCGGCCCGTGCCCCCACTCCGGCCGTCCGTACCGCCACCTCGGCGACCTGCGCGAACGCCGTTGCCGTGGAACGGACTTACCAAAGTCTCACCGGTCCTGCGGGCAGCACTGCCCAGGGGACCAATCATACGAAATGATGCAAATGGTCGTACGGCGCCCGATCGGGTGCCGGGAACAGTCTGGAGGAGAATCGTGTCTTCGCCCCTTTCCCCAACTCCACTGATGGATCTGACTCTCGGGGTCTACGCCTTCAAGGCCCTGGCGCTGGCGACCGAACTGGAGGTGTTCACCGAGCTGGCCGAGGGCAAGGGCGTCACCCTGGAGGGCTTCGCCGCGCGGCACGGCATCCACGAGCGGCCGGCCGAACTGCTGCTGACCGCCCTGGTCTCGCTCGACCTGCTGACCCTCGACGACGAGGGCCTCTACCGCAACACGCCGGTCACCGAGGAGTACCTGGTCAAGGGGAAGCCGCGGTACTTCGGCGGCTGGGTCACCCTGGTCGACAAGCACGAGTACCCGGCGTACATCAAGACCCTGGACTCGCTGCGCGGCAACCACCCCAGCACCTGGGACGTCGAGGGACAGAAGTCCCTCTTCCAGCCGGACGACCCGGTGGTCAAGGAGCACTTCTGGGACGCCATGCACTCGCTGTCCGCCTACACGGCGGGCCGGCTGGCCGAGGCCATCGACTTCACCAACATCCACCGGCTGCTCGACGTCGGCGGCGGCGGCGCGGCGTACGACATCGAGCTGGCGCGCCGTCACCCGCACCTGCGGACCACGGTCTTCGACCTGCCGTTCGTCTGCGAGCTGACCAGGCCCCGGGTGGAGGCGGCCGGCCTGTCGGACCGGATCGACTTCGCCAGCGGCGACTTCTTCGAGGTCGGCGGCATCCCGTCCGGCTACGACGCGATCCTGCTCTCCAACATCCTGCACGACTGGGGCATCGACGACGCGCGGAAGATCCTGCGGGCCGCGGCCGAGGCGCTGCCCTCCGGCGGCGTGGTGCTGATCACCGAGTCCTTCGTGGACGACGACAAGCGCGGGCCGGCCCCCGCGGCGCTGATGAGCTTCAACATGCTGGTCGAGACGTGGGGCCGCAACTACACCGCGGCCGAGTACGGCGAGTGGGCGGCCGAGTTCGGTCTGAAGCCCGAGGGCGTCGTCCCCTTCGAGGGGCAGGGTGCCAACGGCGTCTGGGTCGCCCGCAAGCCCTGACGCCTCGTCAGGATCCTTCCACGGCGCGACGCACGGGCGCGACCACGACCGCCCCGTGAACGGCCAGCAGCGCCCGCCCGGTCCTCCCCGGGCGGGCGCTGCGTCGTGTCCGGCCCGCGTCAGCGGGCCGCGGCGGTGCCGACGGCACCGGCGCCGTCCACAGGGCCGGCCGGGCCGGTCGCGCCGGCGTCACGCCGGCCGTCCGCGCCGCCGCGGGTCGCGCGGACGGCCGGGTGCAGCGGCGGCGGGGTGACGCTCGCCGGGCGTCCCTTCGCGAACTCCTTGCGCAGCACCGGCACGACCTCCTCGCCGAGCAGGTCCAGCTGCTCCAGGACGGTCTTCAGCGGCAGCCCGGCGTGGTCCATGTTGAACATCTGGCGCTGGTAGTCGCCGAAGTACTCGCGGAACTGAAGGGTCTTCTCGATGACCTGCTGCGGGCTGCCCACGGAGAGCGGCGTGATGTCCATGAACTCCTCCAGCGAGGGCCCGTGCCCGTACACCGGCGCGTTGTCGAAGTACGGGCGGAACTCCCGGACGGCGTCCTGGGAGCGCTTGCGGATGAAGGCCTGCCCGCCCAGCCCGACCACCGCCTGCTCGCGGGTGCCGTGGCCGTTGCGGGCGTACTGCTCCCGGTAGAGCGCGATGAGGTCCTGGAAGTGCTCCTTCGGCCAGAGGATGTTGCTGGCGAAGAAGCCGTCGCCGTAGTAGCCGGCCTGGACGGCGATCTCCGGGCTGCGGATCGAGCCGTGCCAGACGAACGGCGGGACGCCGTCCAGCGGGCGCGGGGTGGCGGTGAAGGACTGCAACGGGGTGCGGAACCGGCCCTCCCAGTCCACCGCCTCCTCACGCCAGAGCCGGTGCAGCAGTGCGTAGTTCTCGACCGCGAGCGGGATGCCCAGCCGGATGTCCTGGCCGAACCACGGGTACACCGGGGCGGTGTTGCCCCGGCCGAGCACGAGGTCGACCCGGCCGTCGGCGAGGTGCTGGAGCATCGCGTAGTCCTCGGCGATCTTCACCGGGTCGTTGGTGGTGATCAGTGTGACGGCGGTGGAGAGGATGATCCGCTCGGTGCGGGCGGCGATGTGGCCGAGCAGGGTGGTGGGGGAGCTGGGCACGTGCGGCGGGTTGTGGTGCTCGCCGGTGGCGAAGACGTCCAGGCCCACCTCCTCGGCCTTGACGGCGATGGCGACCATGGCCTTGATCCGCTGGTTCTCGGTCATGGCGCGGCCGGTGTTCGGGTCGGGGGTGCAGTCCCCGACGCTGTAGATCCCGAACTGCATGGGACTCCTCACGGTGGTGGCATGGGCAGGCGGTGGTGGACACGCACCGGCTGCCCGTGCCGGGTGGCCGCGGGGAGTTCCGATGCGTGGTTCAGCTGCCGGCGCGGAGCCGTTCGCGGGCGGCCTCGACCGTCTCGTCGTCGAGGGCCCCGGTCAGGATGGCGTCGAGCAGTCCGGGGTAGCGGGCGTCCAGGTCGTCCCGGCGCAGCCGCAGCACGTTCTCCCGTCCGGAGGGCTGCTGCCAGATGACGCCGCTGTCGCGCAGGACCCGCCAGTGGTGGGTCATGGTCGACTTCGAGGTCACGCCCAGGATGTTCAGGACGCTGCCGCAGTTGTGCTCTCCCCCTGCATCGAGGACCCGCACCACGGCGAGCCGGACCGGGCTGCCGAGGGCGGAGAGGACGTTCTCGATGCGGATCTGCTCGCGGTCTGGGTGGCGGTAGCTCATGCTCCCACGGTACCGCGACAGTCCAACGATGAACCGTCCGCACGTGCCACCCCCTTCCCGCCATGGCGGTCTCCGCCGGTGACCGTCCGGTGATCGTGCGATCACCGCCCGGGTTGCCGAACAGTCCTAGAGTACGCAAAGATACAAACAGTCGTACTCACGATGGGCTTTCCGCCCGCGATTCCCCCGGTCCGGGGCATCCCGCGACCGGACCCGAGAAGGGTGCACTCCCATGTCCACTTCGTCCGCGTCCGCGGGCCACGCCCAGGCTCCCGGCGGCGCCCGGCACCTGGGCTGGACCCTGGCGTTGCTCGCCCTGGCGCAGCTGATCTACGCGCTGGACCTCAACATCGTCTTCGTGGCCCTGCCCGAGATCGGCTCCGATCTCGGCTTCCCCGGCCAGACCCAGCAGCTGGTGGTCAGCGCCTACGTCGTCTTCGCCGGCGGCTTCCTGCTCTTCGGGGGGCGGGCCGCCGACCTGCTCGGGCGCCGTCGCATGTTCATCCTCGCCCTCGCCATCTACGCGGTGTCCTCGCTGGCCGGCGGTCTGGCCGGCAGCCCCGGCGTGATCATCGGCGCCCGCATCGTCCAGGGCATCGGCGGCGCGCTGCTGCTGCCCTCCACGCTCTCCCTGATCAACACCCAGTTCGAGGAGGGCCCCAAGCGCAACCGTGCCCTGGCCGTCTGGGGCGGCGCCGGAGCCAGCGGGCTCACCCTCGGCGCACTGCTCGGCGGCGTGCTCACGGAGAACTTCGGCTGGCCCGCGGTGTTCTACGTGAACGTCCCGCTGGCCGGTCTGGTCGCCCTCGCCGCCCTGTTCGTGATCCCGAAGGACCCGGCGCGCACCGAGCGCCGCCGCTTCGACCTGCCGGGCGCGCTCAGCGTCACCGCGGGTGCCACCCTCCTGGTCTTCGCCCTGGTGGAGGGCCCCGAGCTCGGCTGGCTGAGCGGCTGGGTGCTCGGCGCGTTCGCCGCGGCGGTGCTGCTGCTCGCGGGCTTCGCCCTGATCGAGAGCCGCAGCGCGGACCCGCTGATGCCGTTCCGGATCTTCCGTAACCCGAACCTGACCGCGGGCACCGCCATCACCTTCATCTACATGGCGACCTTCGGCGTCCTGCCGTACTTCCTCACCGTCCTGCTGCAGACCGTCCACGGCTACAGCGCCCTGGAGACCGGCCTCGCCTTCCTCGTCCCCTCGGTGGCGATCGCCCTCGGCACCCAGCTGGGCGAGCGCCTCACCACCCGCAGCGGGCTCCGTCCGACCCTGATCGGCGGCTTCCTGGTCGGTGCGGTCGGCACCGCGGTTCTGGCCTTCGGCTTCGACGCCGACGCCGGCTACCTCGCCCTGCTGCCCGGCCTGATCGTCTCCGGCGTCGGGCAGGGCGTGGTGTGGACGGCCATGTGGATCGCCGCCGCGACCGGCACCCCCGCCCACGAGCAGGGCGTGGCGAACGGCGCCGCCTCCACCGCGCTCAACCTCGGCAACGCCATCGGCCTGGCCGTCTTCACCGCGATCGCCGACGCGGGGACGGGCGGCAAGGCCGGCGACGCCCTGCTGAAGGCCACCGCGGACGGCGAGTTCCTGGTCGTCGTCCTCACCGCGGCCGGCATGGTGCTCGGCCTGCTGCTCACCTTCACCCTGCGCAAGCCCTCCGCCGCCGGGGGCGCGGAGCCCGCCAAGACGGACGAGGAGGCGCTCGCGGCGCGCTGACCCGCCCCCTCCCTCGGGCCCGCCGGACTCCGGACGGCAGGCGCGGACCAGGCCTCCCCGGCGCCGGTCCGCGGCTGCCGTCCGGTCCGCGTCTGCCGTCCGGCCCACAGGGACCGGTGCACATCGACCGGCCCGCTCCGCGCGGGCCGGCGGGGCCGTTCCGGTGGGCGTGCCCCCGCGGCCGCGGGGCGACCTCCCAAAGTGTCGCCGGGCCGGGCCCGCACCCTTGTCGCCCGCCGGACCATCCGAAAGAGTACGTACTGTTCCGCGTGGGCCTGCCCCGGAACCCCAGTCAGCAGCCGCTGCAACCCCAGGGAGCGCTGTGTCTCGCCGCCTGTTCACCTCGGAGTCCGTCACCGAGGGACACCCCGACAAGATCGCTGACCAGATCAGCGACACCATCCTCGACGCTCTGCTGCGGGAGGACCCGACTTCGCGGGTCGCCGTGGAGACGCTGATCACCACCGGCCAGGTGCACGTGGCCGGCGAGGTGACCACCAAGGCGTACGCGCCGATCGCCCAGCTCGTCCGGGACAAGATCCTGGAGATCGGCTACGACAGCTCGAAGAAGGGCTTCGACGGCGCCTCCTGCGGCGTGTCGGTGTCCATCGGCGCGCAGTCGCCCGACATCGCGCAGGGTGTGGACACGGCGTACGAGGCCCGCGTCGAGGGCTCCGCCCGGGACCGCGACGCGGACCTTCCGGACGGCGCTGACGGCACGGACGGCACGGACGACCTGGACAAGCAGGGTGCCGGCGACCAGGGCCTGATGTTCGGCTACGCGACGGACGAGACGCCCGAGCTGATGCCGCTGCCGATCACCCTGGCGCACCGCCTGTCGAAGCGGCTCTCCGAGGTCCGCAAGAACGGGACCGTCCCCTATCTGCGCCCCGACGGCAAGACCCAGGTCACCATCGAGTACGACGGCGACAAGGCCGTCCGCCTCGACACCGTGGTCGTCTCCTCGCAGCACGCCAGTGACATCGACCTCGGCTCGCTGCTGACCCCGGACATCCGCGAGTTCGTCGTCGAGCCGGAGCTCAAGGCCCTCGCCGACCAGGGCATCAAGCTCGTCACCGAGGGCTACCGCCTCCTCGTCAACCCGACCGGCCGCTTCGAGATCGGCGGCCCGATGGGCGACGCCGGCCTCACCGGCCGCAAGATCATCATCGACACCTACGGCGGCATGGCCCGCCACGGCGGCGGCGCCTTCTCCGGCAAGGACCCGTCCAAGGTCGACCGCTCCGCCGCCTACGCCATGCGCTGGGTCGCCAAGAACATCGTCGCCGCAGGCCTCGCCCGCCGCGCCGAGGTCCAGGTCGCCTACGCCATCGGCAAGGCCGAGCCCGTCGGCCTCTTCGTCGAGACCTTCGGCACCGAGACCGTCCCCGTCCTCACCATCCAGAAGGCCGTCACCGAGGTCTTCGACCTCCGCCCGGCCGCCATCATCCGCGACCTCGACCTGCTGCGCCCGATCTACGCCCGGACCGCGGCGTACGGGCACTTCGGCCGTGAGCTGGCGGACTTCACCTGGGAGCGGACCGACCGGGTCGACCAGCTGAAGAAGGCCGTGCAGGACTGATCTGGCGTCACGGAGGAGACCTCGGATGCGCATCGCCGTCACCGGTTCCATCGCCACGGACCACCTGATGACCTTCCCCGGCCGGTTCGCCGACCAACTGCTGCCCGACCAGCTCGACCACCTCTCGCTCTCCTTCCTCGCCGACGAGCTCCAGGTGCACCACGGCGGGGCGGCGGCCAACATCGCCGTCGGGCTCGGCCGGCTCGGCCTCGACCCGCTGCTGGTCGGCGCCGCGGGCGTCGACTTCGCCGAGTACCGCAGCTGGCTGGACGCGCAGGGCGTCGACACCACGGCCGTCCGGGAGAGCGCCACCCGCTACACCGCCCGCTTCGTCTGCACCACCGACACCGACCAGAACCAGCTCGCCACCTTCTACGCCGGCGCCATGGCGGAGGCCCGCGAGATCGACCTCGCCCCGGTGGCCGCCCGCGCCGGCGGCCTCGACCTGGTGCTCGTCGCCCCCGACGACCCGGCGGCGATGATCCGGCACACCGCCGGCTGCCGCGCCCTGGGCATCCCCTTCGCGGCCGACCCGTCCCAGCAGCTCGCCCGGCTCGACGGCGAGCAGATCCGCAGCCTGATCGACGGCGCCACCCTGCTGTTCACCAACGAGTACGAGGCCGCACTGCTCCAGCACCGCACCGGCCTCGGCCGCGCCGAGATCCTCGACCTGGTCGGCGGCTGGATCACCACCCTCGGGGCGAACGGCGTCACCGTCGCGCGCGAGGGCCGCCCGGACCTCACCGTCCCCGCCGCACCGGCCGGCACGGTCGCCGACCCGACCGGCGCGGGCGACGCCTTCCGCAGCGGCTTCCTGGCCGGCCTGGCCTGGCAGTGGCCGGACGAAGCGGCCGCCCGGCTCGGCTGCGCCCTGGCCGCCACGGTGCTGGAGTCCGCCGGCAGCCAGACGTACGAGCTGTCCGCCGGCCGGCTGATCGCCCGGATCGAACGGGCCTACGGCCCCCCGGCCGCCGACGCGCTGCGCGGCCGCCTCCAGCACGCCCTGTGACACCCACCCGGCCCCCTGTCCCGCAGGCCCGCGAACAACGGAGCGACTACGCCATGTCTTCCCCCGCCGCCACGGCAACCCAGGCCGATTTCAAGGTTGCCGACCTTTCCCTGGCGCCGTTCGGGCGCAAGGAGATCCAGCTGGCCGAGCACGAGATGCCGGGCCTGATGTCCATCCGTGCCGAGTACGCGGCGTCGCAGCCGCTGGCCGGTGCCCGGATCACCGGTTCGCTGCACATGACCGTGCAGACGGCGGTGCTGATCGAGACCCTGACGGCTCTCGGCGCCGAGGTCCGCTGGTGCTCGTGCAACATCTTCTCGACCCAGGACCACGCGGCCGCGGCGATCGCGGTCGGCCCGGAGGGCACCGCGGAGAACCCGCAGGGCGTGCCGGTGTTCGCCTGGAAGGGCGAGACGCTGGAGGAGTACTGGTGGTGCACCGAGCAGGCGCTGACCTGGCCGAACGGGCAGACGCCGAACATGATCCTGGACGACGGCGGTGACGCGACGCTGCTGATCCACAAGGGCGTCGAGTTCGAGAAGGCCGGTGCCGCGCCGGACCCGTCGACCGCGGACAACGACGAGTTCCGGATCATCCTGGAACTGCTGAACCGCACGCTGGTCGAGACGCCGAACAAGTGGACCGAGGTCGCGGCCACGATCAAGGGCGTGACGGAGGAGACCACGACGGGTGTCCACCGTCTGTACGAGATGCACCGGGACGGTCAGCTGCTGTTCCCGGCGATCAACGTCAACGACTCGGTCACCAAGTCGAAGTTCGACAACAAGTACGGCTGCCGTCACTCGCTGATCGACGGGATCAACCGGGCCACCGACGTGCTGATCGGCGGCAAGGTCGCGGTCGTCGCCGGCTACGGCGACGTGGGCAAGGGCTGCGCGGAGTCGCTGCGCGGCCAGGGTGCCCGCGTGATCGTCACGGAGATCGACCCGATCTGCGCGCTGCAGGCGGCGATGGACGGGTACCAGGTCGCGACGCTGGAGGATGTCGTCGAGTCGGCGGACATCTTCATCACGACGACGGGCAACAAGGACATCATCATGGCCTCGCACATGGCCCGGATGAAGCACCAGGCGATCGTCGGGAACATCGGTCACTTCGACAACGAGATCGACATGGCCGGGCTGGCGCAGCTGCCGGGTGTGGTGAAGACCGAGGTGAAGCCGCAGGTCCACGAGTGGCGCAAGGCGGACGGCCGCACGATCATCGTGCTGTCCGAGGGGCGTCTGCTGAACCTGGGCAACGCGACGGGTCACCCGTCGTTCGTGATGTCGAACTCGTTCGCGAACCAGACGATCGCGCAGATCGAGCTGTTCACGAAGACCGAGCAGTACCCGATCGGTGTGTACGTGCTGCCGAAGCACCTGGACGAGAAGGTCGCCCGGCTGCACCTGGACGCGCTGGGCGTGAAGCTGACCACCCTCAGCAAGGACCAGGCCGACTACATCGGCGTCCCGGTCGAGGGCCCGTACAAGGCCGACCAGTACCGGTACTGATCGCCCGACGCGTACGCCGGTGGCCGGCACCCCGCACCCGGGGTGCCGGCCACCGGCACGTTCACCGCAGCGCGTCAGCGGCCCGGACGGCCCGGACCGTCAGCGTGGCCGGAGAGGCCGGCGTGATCGGCGTGGTCGGGGCCGTCCGTGACGCCGAGTCCCTCCAGCAGTCGCGCCCGCAGCCGGCCGAAGCCGGGTGCCGTCACATCGCGCGGCCGCGGCAGGCCGACCACCAGCTCGTCGGCGATCACGCCGTCCGCCATCAGCAGGGCCCGGTCGGCCAGCAGCAGGGCCTCGTCCACGTCGTGGGTGACGAACAGGACGGTCGGGCGGTGGCGCTGCCAGAGGTCGATCACCAGGCGCTGCGCCTTGAGCCGGGTGAGCGCGTCGAGCGCCCCGAACGGTTCGTCCAGCAGGAGCAGGTCCGGCTCCCGGACGAGCGCCCGGGCGAGTGAGGCGCGCTGCGCCTCGCCCCCGGAGAGGTCCTTCGGCCAGGCCTCGGCGTGCCGGGCGAGGCCGACCTCGGCGAGCGCCCGCTCGGCCACGGCCCGGTCGGGGCGCCCGGGGAGTCCGAGCACGACGTTGCGCCAGACCCGCTTCCACGGCATCAGCCGCGGTGCCTGGAAGGCGACCGCCCGCCGCTCGGTGACCTCGGCCTCGCCCTCGATCTCGGCGTCCAGCCCGGCCAGGATGCGCAGCAGGGTGCTCTTGCCGCAGCCGCTGGCCCCGAGCAGGGCGACGAACTCGCCCCGGGCCAGGTCGAGATCGAGCGCGGAGATGACCGTCCGCGCGCCGAACCGGCGGGTCAGCCCGCGGACCCGGGCGGCGGGTGGCGGTCCGGCGGGCGGGCCGGCCGGGGACGGGTCGGTCAGGTGCCGCTGAAGGCCGGTCGCCACGA
The DNA here is from genome assembly GCF_045208415.1 of Kitasatospora sp. NBC_01560. Lineage (NCBI taxonomy): Bacteria > Bacillati > Actinomycetota > Actinomycetes > Kitasatosporales > Streptomycetaceae > Kitasatospora > Kitasatospora sp. NBC_01560. The sequence goes on from NZ_CP109364.1 coordinate 8,776,340, forward strand.
GAGCAGGACCCTTTCCAGGAGGCGGACGACGATGTCCGCGCCGAGACCGAGGAAGGCGTAGACCACGAGCGCGACCACGACGATGTCCGTCCGGTAGACCTCGCGCGCGTGGGTGATCAGGTATCCGATGCCGCTCTGGGCGTTCACCTGCTCGGCGAAGACCAGCGCGAGCCACGACGTGCCGAGCGAGTAGCGCAGGCCGACCAGGGCGCCGGGGGCGGCCCCGGGGAGGACGACGTGGCGGATCATGGCCAGCCGGCCGAGGCCGAGGGTGCGGGCCGCCTCGACCAGGCTGCTGTCGACGCCGCGGATGCCGGCGTAGGTGTTGAGGTACAGCGGAAAGGCCACCGCGAAGGCGACCAGCGCGACCTTGGGGCGCTCGTCGATGCCGAACCAGATGATGAACAGCGGGATCATGCCGGCCCACGGCAGGGTCCGGAGCATCTGCATGGGGGCGTCGACGACGTCCTCGCCGAGCCGGGAGAGCCCGGAGACGAGGGCGAGGAGCAGCCCGGCGGTGCCGCCGATGGCCAGGCCCAGGGCGACCCGGCCCAGCGAGGCGGCCATCGCCTCGCCGAGCGAGCCGTCCGCTACCAGGTCGGCGAAGGTGCCGGCCATCGTCCAGGGGGAGGGCAGCACGTCCTCGGCGAGGGCGCCGGTTGCCGAGGCGAGCTGCCAGCCGAGCAGGAAGAGCACGGGGGCGACGGTCTTGCGCAGCCAGCGCGGCGGGGCCACCGGACGACGCCGGGCGCCGCGGGGTTTCCGGCCGGCCGATGGGCCGGTGGGCGGGCCGGCGGGTGTGTCGGGTCCGCCGCCATGTCCGGGTCCGTCGACGTGCTCGGATCCGTCGCCGTGCGGTCCCCCCTCCCGCTGCGTCCGCCGGTGCTGCGGTGCGGGGCCGGCCGTGGGGCGGGCGGCGGTCCCGCTCACGAGTGGCTCCCCGTCGGGGTACCGGCCGGGGCGGCGGCCGGGGTGCCGGGTGCAGTGCCGGGGGCGGTGCCGGTGGGGGAGGGCCGGCCGCCGTTCTTCGCCAGCTCGTCGGCGATCACGGCGTCGAATCCCGGGACGATCCGGTCGGCGATCGGGTAGCTCTGCTTGATCTGGTTCTGGCCCCGGAAGTACTCGATCTCGGCCTGCCAGCTCGCCCGCACCTCGGCGTCGGCCGGGCCGAGCTGGGCCTCGGACCGGTCGGCGGCCAACTGGGCGGAGTCCAGCGGGATCTGTGCCAGCCCGGACAACTCCTGGGCCCACTGCGTGCGGTGCGAGTTCACCCAGGCGAAGGCCCGCACCGACCGCCGGGCGAGGTCCTCCAGTGCGGCCCGCTTGCCCGGGTCGGTGGTGGCGGCGGCCGTGGCGTACAGCGCGCTGTAGGTGGGCAGGACGCTGCCCAGCTCCTGGATGATCCGGGCGTCGTGGTGCAGCTCGGCGACGGCGGCGTTCGGGTCCCAGATGACGAACGCGGAGACGTCACCGGAGTTGAACGCGGCCAGGCCGTCGGTGGTGGTGAGGTTGACGGCGTTGACGTCGGACCACTTGAGCCCGGCCGCCTCCAGCGAGCGCGCGAACTGGTAGTGCTGGGCGGTGTAGAAGGGGACGGCCACCTTCTTGCCGCGCAGGCCGGCCAGGTCGGTGATCGGCGAGCCCTTCTTCACCAGGACGACGGTGCCGCCGCTGCGGTACTGGCTCACCGCGCCGAGCAGCTTGAGGTCGGCGCCGTTGCCCAGCGCGAACAGCACGCCCGTCTCGCCGCCCTGGGAGACGTCCACCTTGCCGGCCTTCATCGCCTCGACCAGCGTCGGGGTGGAGTCGAAGTCCGCCCAGTTGATCCGGTACGGCGTGTTCTTGTCCTGGCCGGAGGCGATCAGCAGCCGCTTCAGGCAGGCCTTGCAGGGGGAGCCGACGGTCAGCGTGACCCGGGAGAGGTCGCTGCTGCCGGCCGCGCCCGAGCCGCTGCCGGCGGTGCTGCCGGCGGTGCTGCCGGCGCAGGCGGTGAGGACGGCCGTGAGGAGGGCGGCGAGGAGCAGGGAGAGCAGGGCGGTGAGCGGGCGGCGGGCCGGCTGCGGCTGCCGAGGGGTGGATCTGTGCGCGGGCACGGGTGGTCCTCCGGTGCAAGGGGTGTCGGGAGCGGGACGGCCGCGGCGCGGCCCGGGTGACGGGCGGGCGCCGGCGGTACCGGGTCGGTGGTGCGGTGCCGGGGCGAACGCCTGCGCCGGCCTGCGTGCGTGGGCGTGCGTGGGCGTGCGTGGGCGTGCGGCGGCGTTCGGGGGCCGGGAGCGGGCGGGTCAGCCGGCGTCGGCGTGGTGCGAAAGAGGGATGCCGAGGGCGGGGGCGACGGAGCTGGCGACGGCCTCCAGGGCCGCGACCGCGCGGCCGAAGGACGGCAGCCCGGGCTGGAGTTGGACGAGCAGGTCGGTGGCCAGGGCGACGGCCGGGTCGGCCGCCAGCCCCGCCGCCACGTCCTCGACAGGGCCGGCGTGGATGTCCTGGCGGCGCAGCAGGGCGTCGTCCTCCGCGTCGGCCGGGGGCACGGCGATGCCCGCCCAGTTCGACGCGGTCTGCGCGAGCCAGGACCGGGCGCCTGGCGCGAGGTCGTGCACCGCCGCCGCGCGGTCGGCGGCGGGGAAGACGGTGCGCGAGACGCCGAGCCGGGGGGCGCTGCCCGGTGGCCCGGCGAAGGCGTCCAGATAGGCCTGGGCGGTGGGGAGTTGGGCCTCGCCGACGGGCAGTGAGCCGCGGACGTCGGAGCGTGAGAGGAGCAGCCCGTGGCCGGCCGCCGCGGCGGCGCGGGCCCGTTCGGTACCGGAGACGGTGGCCTCCCAGATCCGGTCCGCCAGGCCGGGCGCGGGCGGGTGCAGCAGGGTGCCGCCCGGCAGCGGCTTGCCGCGCAGGGTCTCCTCCAGGAGCCGGGCGGCCCGTTCCTGGTCCTCCCGGCGCTGCTCGAAGTCGCGCCCGAAGGCCTCGAAGGACGGGCGGTGGGCGCCGCTCCCGATGCCGAGTTCGATCCGGCCGCCGCTGAGCAGGTCGGCCAGGGCGGCGTCCTCGGCGACCCGGAGCGGGTCGTCCAGCGGCAGCGTCGCCACCGCGGTACCGAGCCGGATCCGGTCGGTCCGTGCGGCCACTGCGGCGAGGTAGACGAACGGGGAGGGGACGACGCCGCTCTCCGCACCCAGGTGGTGCTGGGCGATCCAGAAGGAGTGGAAGCCGAGGTCCTCGGCGATCACGGCGAGCCGGAGGTGTTCGCGGAGGATCCGGCCGGGATCGCCGGTGCCGGACACGTGGAACAGCACGCCGAGCCGCTGCGGGCCGGGCGGCCGCGGGCCGGGCCCGTCGGCCGGGGTGGATCCGGCCGGGGTGGTGCGGGTCATCGGGTGTCCTCCCCGGCCGGGCCGCCGGAGAGCGTGTGCACGACCTCGCCGGTGACCTGCTGCGGCTCGCGCAGCAGGTGGTAGATCGGGCAGCTGCGTTCGACCGCGGCGTGCAGCTCGTCGATGCGCCCGCGCGGGACGGGCGAGGTGACGTACACGGTGAAGCGGATGTTGTGCGGGTGGACCGGTACGTCCTCGAAGCCGGGGGTGCCCGCGCGGCCGTCGTGCTCGGCCTCGACGGCGACCTCCAGGGCGTCCAGCGGGATCCGCAGGTCGGCCGCCTGGATGAGGTAGATGTGGGTCAGGCAGCTGGAGAGAACGCCGAGTTGGAGTTCGGGGGAGCTCGGCCCGAGGTCGTAGCCGGCGAAGTCCGCGGGGGAGTCGCTGAGGACGGTGTGTTCGCGGATCCGGATCCGCCGGACGCCGCTGCGGTCCTCCGCCGTGGTGCGGGCCCGCAGGGTGGTGGCGGGGACGTCGGGGCCGTCCGCGTTCTTGCGGCGGGCCAGCAGGGCGGCCCGCTTGACGGCGAGGTAGTCGCGCAGGCCGGGCCTGGGGTCCGCGGTGTCGTCCAGGAGGGTGTCGTCGTCCGGGATACGGGTGGAGGTCATGGGTGTCCTTGCGCAGGCGTGAGCGGTCGGTGGTGAGCGGTGAGCGGTGAGCGGTCCCGGTGCACGGGATGCGTGGGCCGCGCGGGGCGGGAGGGACCGGCGGGGTGTGCCCGGTGCGGGGTGTGCGGCAGGGCGTGGGCGCGGTCCGGCCGCTCCGGTGCGGTCGGGGCCGCCCACGGATCGGCAGGCGGATCCGGGTGGGTCCTCGGGCGGATCAGCAGACCGTTGGACCAGCCGCGTGCCGGCAGGGCTGCCGGTGGGCGTCCTTCGGACCGGGGTGCGCGGGGCCGGGCGGTGCGGGCCGGGGCCGGCGCCGGGCGGCCGGAGCCGCAGCGGTGGTCAGCGGCGGGCGGCGCGGCCCGGAGCGGCCGGACATGCGTCGGCCGGACACGTGCCGACGGGACACGCGCCGGCGGGACACAGCGCACTGGCGACGCGACAGTGGTCGACGTGTCCGCGAATGCTCTGGTCCGAATGCACGGTACGAATCTAGGAGTACAAATGAACCAATGTCAATCATCGTGCGAGGAAGCACAGTTGTCGTGACCTGGGCATCCCCGCCCGGCGTTCCGGCCGGTGGGCGGTGGTCGCGCCCCGAAGCGGGGCCACCCGCTCGGCCCGCAATTGACAGGACGTCATTCCGTGTCCCAAGGTGCTGCCATGAAGACGCCGACGCGCCTCACTGCGCGGCGCCACGTCGACCTGCTGCGCGTGGCCTCCGCAGCCTGTCGCTGAACCACCGGACCTCACCGCGCCTCCCGGGCCGGTTGCCCTGCCGGGCGTACCACCCCGCTCCACGCTGTGCCGTGGCACCGTGTCGTGCCGCGCGCCCACCGCCGCCCGGGCGGGCAGCCCCTGCCCGCAGCCGCCCGCCGTCCCCGACCCCCGGGAGAACCCCCGCCATGGCCCTGCGCCTGAGCTTCCTCACTCATGTCAACAATGACGGCACCGACCTGACCGAGGCTGCCGACCTGTACCGGCGGACGGTCGAACTGTTCGTCGCCGCAGAGGAGTTGGGATTCGACGGCGGCTGGGTGGCGCAGCACCACTTCGCCGGGGAGACGAGGGGCCTGCCCTCCCCGCTGCTGTTGCTGGCGGCCGTCTCCCAGCACACCCGGCGGATCCGGCTCGGCACGGCCGTCGTCCTGCTCGCGGCCGAGGACCCGGTGCGCGTCGCCGAGGACGCCGCGGTGCTGGACGTCCTGAGCGGCGGCCGGCTCCAGCTCGGACTGGGGACGGGCGGTGACCCCGGCACGCTCACGGCCTTCGGTGTGGATCCGGAGCGGCGCCGCGAGCGGTACGCCGAGTCGCTGGCGCTGCTGCGGCGGACGCTCGACGGTGGCCCGCTGCCCGGCGGTGCCCGGCTGGAGCCCGAGGGCACGGGTGTGGCGGGGCGGCTGTGGCAGTCCACCACGAGTGCGCAGAGCGCCGTCCGGATCGCGGGCGACGGGGACGGCCTGCTGCTCGCCAAGGCCGCCTTCCGCACCGAACTCCCGACCGGTGAAGCACAGTTGCCGCTGGCCAGGGGCTATCTCGACCGCTGGACGGGCGGCCGCCCCCCGCGGATCGGGGTGTCCCGGACGGTCTACCCGGCGGCCGACCGCCGGACGGCCGTCGCCGAACTGACCGCCGGGGTGGTGGAGAACGTGGACCAGAGCGTCCGGGCCGGCCTCTTCCCTCCGGTGAGCTCACTGGACGGCTACTTCGCGCGCGCCCACGTCCACGCCGGGCACCCGGACGAGGTGGCCGCGTCCCTGCTGGCCGACGAGGTGGTACCGCTGGCGGACGAGCTGATCGTGCAGACCCACCCCGGCCGGTTCAACCACGACCGGACGCTCGCCGCGCTGGAGCTGATCGCCCGGGAGGTGGCCCCGCAGCTCGGGCGCCGGGCCGGCGCCGGCCCGGCGACGGCCGCGGGCGCCGCCTGACCTCGTCCGACCTGACCTCGCCCGACCTGGCCTCGCTCGACCTGCTCCGCCGTCCCGACCTGCTCCGCCGTCCCGGCCCGCACTCTGTCCCGGCCCCCTGCCGCCGCCCCGTTCGTTCACCGCCCCCGTACTCCAGGAGCTCCGATGACCTCCCCCGCCCCCCGGGACGCCGGCACCGCCGTCGCCGCCGCCCCGGACCAGGCCGCCGATCCGGTTGCCGCGCCGGCCGCCGACCTGGTCGCCGCCCTCGTCCCGCACCCGGCGGACGGGCCGCTGGCCGCCGCCCGCGCGGAACGGCCGGACGCCGTCCTGGGCACACAGGACACCTACCGCGCGCTGTTCGATCCCGGAGCGGCCCTCACCACGCTGACACCGGCCGAGCGGCTGGCCGCCGCCCTGCGGGTAGCCGTCCTGCACACAGCGGGCCCGGCGACCGGCCGGCTGGCCGGGCACTACCGGGCGCAGCTGGCCGCGCTCGGCGCCGACCCGGTGCTGGTCGACGCGGCCGGCTCGACCGGTTTCGGCCCCGGCGACGCCCGGACGGCGGCGCTGCTGGGGCACGCCACCCTGCTCGCCCTGGAGCCGCTGGCCGCGACGGAGGGGCACCAGCAGGCACTGGCCGACGCCGGGCTGACCCCGGACGAGGTGGTCACCCTCTCCCAGGTGGCCGCCTACGTCTCGTACCAGGCCCGGCTGGTCCACGGCCTCTCCCTGCTGGCCGAGGCCGCCGACGGGTCCGAGGCCACCGACGAGCCCGGTGCCGCCGCCGGACCGGCCGGTGCGCTCGGCGTGCGGGTGCCGGGAGTGCCGCCGGCCCTGCCGCACGGCGCCGAACTCCCCTCCGGGGAGATCCCGTTCACCTTCGACGTGCTCGACTGGGACCCGTGGGTGCCGCCCGTCGACCCGCAGGCGGCCACCGGCCCGCAGCAGGCGGGGCTGGCCGCCGCCCCCGACGCGAGCTGGCCCTACTTCCGTCTGCTCGCCCGGGATCCGGAGGTGCTGCGGCACCGGACCCGCACCGACCGGGGCATCTTCCGCAGTCCCGGCGGTCTGCCGCGCGCCGAGCGCGAGCTCGCCGCCACGGTGGCCTCGCGGTTGAACGGATGCGTGTTCTGCGCCTCCGTCCACAGCCGGCTGGCGGCCCGGCTGTCCGGCCGGGAGGCCGAGGTCGAGCGCCTCTTCGGGGGCCGCTTCGACGGCTTCGAGGGCCGCTGGGCGGACGTGGTGGCCTTCGCGGCCCGGCTGAGCACCAGCGCGCCGACGGCCTCCGCCGCCGACCTGGAACGCCTGCGCGGCCACGGCCTCTCCGTCCTGGAGCAGCTCGACCTGGTCCAGGCGACGGCGTTCTTCGCGTGGGCGAACCGGTTGATGCTCACCCTCGGCCGAGTCCGCCGGCCGGTGCCGGGGGAGGCGTCCTGACATCGGGCTGTCGGCCGGTGCCGGGGGAGGTGCCGGCCGGTGCACCTGCCCGGCCGCGGGAGGGGAGCGGCCGGGCAGGTGGGTGAAGGCCCGGAGGTGCCGGGCGGCAGCGGCAGAGCCGGCAGGGGAGCCGGTGGGGGAGCCGGCGGGGGCCGTCCGGGCCGGTCGGGGCCGGACGGCCCTGTGGCACGATGCCAGGACCGGCGCCGAGCCGCCGCCACACCGGAGAGAAGAGGCCCCCCGTGCCCGAGACCACCCGAGACGCCGCCCAGCCCGAGGCGCCCGGCCTCGCCTTCCGTGCCGCCACCGAGGCGGACGTGCCGGCGCTGGTGGCCCTGGTCGAGTCCGCCTATCGCGGTGATGCCAGCCGGGCCGGCTGGACCACCGAGGCGGACCTGCTGGACGGGCAGCGCACCGACGTCGAGGGTGTGACGGCCGCCGTCACCCATGCGGAGGGCGTGGTGCTGCTTGCCGAGCAGGGCGGCGAGCTGCTCGCCTGCTGCCAGTTGGAGCGCCGCGGCGAGCACGCCTACTTCGGGATGTTCGCGGTCGGCCCGGGCCGGCAGGGCGGTGGCGTCGGCCGTGCGGTGCTGGCGGAGGCGGAGCGGTTCGCGGGGGAGGAGTGGGGCGCCGCCGAGCTGGAGATGACGGTGATCGAGCAGCGTGCCGATCTGATCGCCTGGTACGAGCGCCGGGGCTTCCGGCGCACCGGCATCCACTCCCCGTTCCCGTACGGCGACGAGCGTTTCGGCATCCCGCTCCGCTCCGATCTGCGCTTCGAGAAGCTGGTGAAGAACCTTACTCGACAGTAGATGTGATGAGGCGTCATCGCTGACCTGCGGCAATGCGGAGATGTCATACCTCGTTCATTATTGGTCTAGGCCAATGTGAGAGGCTGGCGCACGAACGGCCACGTTCCGCCCAGCCCAGGGGGGCCATCTCCGCATGCCCGCACTCCATGGCACCGCCATGCCCGCAACCGACCCCGCCGCGCGCCGCCCGGCCGCGGAAACCGCGTTGCGACTCCCCAGCCCGCCCGACGACGAGGAGCTCTACTGGTACTTCGGCCCGCAGCGCCGCTGGGTACTGCTCTGCGCCACCCTCTCCTACGCCGGGGCGACCGCGACCCTCGGCCTCTTCGCCCTGAGCCGGCCACTGCTCTGGCCCTTCCTGGCCCTGACCGTGCTCAACGCCGCCACCTGGCTGCTCTCGATCGCCGACGGCCAGCGCGCCCGCCGCTACACCCGCGACTCGCACGACCTGCTGCTGCGCGCCTGGCAGCCTGCCCGCCACCCCGGCGTCGACCTGCTGCTGCCCACCGCCGGTGAACCGCTCGACGTCCTCGCCAACGCCTACCGGTACGCCGCCGCCGTCCGCTGGCCCGGCGAACTCACCGTCCTGGTGCTCGACGACGCCGCCCGCCCCGAGGTGCGCGAACTCGCGGAACGCCACGGCTTCCGGTACCGGGCCCGGCCCGACCGGGGCCGGTTCAAGAAGGCCGGCAACCTCAACCACGGGCTGGCCGAGGGCACCGGCGAGATCATCGCCGTCCTCGACGCCGACTTCTGCCCGCGCCCCGACTTCCTCCACCACCTGGTGCCCTACCTCGACAACCCCGAGGTCGGCATCGTGCAGAGCCCGCAGTGCTTCGACACCGACCCCGACATGTCGTGGCTGGAGCGGGCCGCCGGAGCGACCCAGGAGATCTTCTACCGCTGGATCCAGCCCTCCCGGGACGCCCAGGACGGCACCGTCTGCTGCGGCACCAACGCCCTCTACCGGCGGGCCGCGCTGCAGCGGGTCGGCGGTTTCGCGGAGATCGACCACAGCGAGGACCTCTACACCGGACTCTCGCTCGCCCGCGCCGGGTGGACCACCCGGTACGTGCCCGCACTGGTCGCCAAGGGCATGTCTCCCACCGGGCTGCCCGCCTTCATCAGCCAGCAGTACCGCTGGTGCCTCGGCTCGCTCGCCCTGGTCGGGGACCAGGACTTCCGGCGCGGGCCGCTCCCCCGATCGGCCCGGCTCTGCTTCTGGAACGGCATCCTGGGCTACCTCACCAGCGCGGTGAACGTCTTCGCCATCCCGCTGCCGGCCCTGATCATGCTCTTCTTCCGGCCCGAGGAGATCCAGCCCTGGCAGGTGCTGCCGTTCCTGCCGCCGATCTGGGTCGCGCTCGTCCTGCTGCCCGCGATGTCCCGCACCCGCTGGCGCTTCGAAGTCACCCGGGTCCAACTGCTCGGCGGGCTCTGCCACGTGGTCGCCATCGCGCACGCGCTGCGCCGCCGCAGCGCCGACTGGGTGCCCACCGGGGCCGTCTCCGGCGGCAGTTCGCTGGCCCGGACGGTCGCCCGGATCGGCGTCGGCTGGCTCGGCCTCGTCGTGCTCGCCGGAGTGGCCGGCCTGGCCCGGGCCGTCGCCCTGTACGGCTGGCAGCCCTACTGGGCGCTCGCCGCCCTGCTCGGCCTCACCGCCTACACCATGGTCCCGCTCGTCCGGTCCCTGTGGCCCCTGCTGCGCGGTGGCGACGATGCCGCCGTCGCCGAGGTGCCCCCGCCCACCCGGCGCACCTCCGACCTGGGCTTCGGCCGGTCCGATGCCGTCGCCCTCACGGCCGTGCTGCTGCTCTGCGGCCTGCTGGCCTCCGGCTGGGCCGACCCGCTGCTGTTCTGACGTCCCGTCGCGTCGTACTTCCCCCTTCCCCTTCGTTCTTCCCCTCGCTCCCCTTGCGCGTCGCCCCACCGGCGCGGACCCACCGCCCGGCCGCCCCATCGGCCAGGCGGTCCCGAACACCGCTGCCAGTCATGCAAGGAGCACCGCCGTGTCCACGGCCGTACCACCGGGCGCCCGACGCCCGTCCGCGGAGTCGCCGAGCACCCGCTCGCCGGGCTCCGCCCGTACCGCGCCCGCCACCGCGCCCGCACCGGCGCCCGCCGGCGTGCCCGCCGCCCCGGCCCCCGCCGTCGCGTTCCTGTCCGACGTCGTCCACCGTTCGACGTCCGACACCGCTCGCGACACCGCGTCCGACGTCACGTCCGACATCGCTCGCGGCACCGCGCCGGCCTTACGTTCGGGTGTGCACCCCGAGACCCGGCCAGCCGCCGGGCCGCCCGGGCGGGCGGCCTTCCGCCCGGACATCGAGGGCCTGCGCGGCGTAGCCGTCCTCGCCGTGCTCGCCTTCCACGCCGCCGTCCCCGGCCTGACCGGGGGCTACGTCGGCGTCGACGTCTTCTTCGTCATCTCCGGATTCCTGATCACCGGCCTGCTGCTGGCCCGCCCGACCGGCCTGCGGGACTTCGCCGCGCGCCGCGCCCGCCGCATCCTGCCCGCGGCCGCCGTCGTCCTGGTCGCCACCGCCCTGGCCGGCGGCGCGCTGCTCGACCCGCTGCGCGGCACCGACCTCGCGCGCGACCTCATCGCCTCCGCCGGCCAGTTCGCCAACTGGCGGTTCGTCGGGCAGCAGACCGACTACCTGGCCGCCGAGCGCGACCCGAGCCCGCTCCAGCACTTCTGGTCGCTCGGCGTCGAGAACCAGTTCTACCTGCTCTGGGGCGTCCTGCTGCTCGGCCTCGCCCGCCTGCTGTCAGGCCGCCGACGGACGGCGGCGGTCGCCGTCACGGTCACCGCGATCGGCGGCGTCTCGCTGGCCCTCTGCATCCGCTGGACGGCCGGCTCCGCGCCGCTCGGCTACTTCTCCACCGCCGCCCGGCTCTGGGAGTTCGCCGTCGGTGCCGGCGCCGCCCTGCTCAGGGTGGCCCTGGCCGCCCGGACGGCACGCCCGGGCCCGGCCGCCGGGCTCGCCCGCTGGGTGCTGCGCCTGCTCGGCTGGGCCGGCGCCGCCGCCGTGCTCCTCGCCGTCTTCCGCTACGACCGCAACACACCGTTCCCCGGCAGTGCCGCCCTGCTTCCCGTCCTCGGCGCCGGCGCCGTCCTGCTCGCCGCACCGCTGCACCGCACGGCCGGCGCCGGTGACATCGGCCGGCTGCTCGCCGTCCGCCCGCTGCGCGCCGCCGGCCGGCTCTCCTACGCGTGGTACCTCTGGCACTGGCCGGTGCTGACCATCGCCCAGGCCCGCTGGGGCACCCTGCCGTGGACCACCCTGGTCGCACTCACCGCCGCCTCCGCCCTGCCCGCCTGGCTCACCCTGCGGCTGGTCGAGCAGCCGCTGCGGCGCGGCAGCAGCCCGGCCCCGCGCCGGGGCCTCGCGGTCGGCGCCAGTGCCCTGATCATCCCGCTGATCGCCGGTCTGACCCTCGGCGGCGGCACCGTCCGGGCGCTCGGCGACGCCGGTCCGCCCGTCGTCGTCCCGGCCGGCGCGGTCGACGGCCCCGCCCTGCTCGCCCCCGGCACCCGGCTGCTCACCCTGACCCCGTCGCTGGCCCGGGCCCGGGAGGACTTCCCGCCCGGCCGGGGCTGCGAGATCCCGCTCGGCGCCGACAGCAGCCCGCGCTGCCTGTTCGGCCCCGGCACCGGTGCCGGCACCGAGGCCGGCCCCGACCGGATCGTGCTGATCGGCGACTCGCACGCGGGCCAGTGGATCTCGGGCGCACTGGCCCTGGCCGGGCAACGGAACTGGGCGCTGGAGGTGCTGGTCAAGCCGGGCTGCCCGCTGGCCACCCTGACGGTGCGCAACAACGTCCTCGGCCGCACCTTCGACGAGTGCGACCGGTGGCGCGAGACCACCCTGACCAGGCTCGCCACCGGGCCCAGGCCGCGCCTCGTCCTGATGGCGGGCCTCAACCGGTACGGCAGCCAGGAGGAGCGCGCCGAGGGCTGGACGCGTACCCTCGACCGGCTCGCGGCGGTCGGCGCACCCCTCGCCTACCTCGCCGACACGCCGATGCCGGGCAAGGACATCCCGACCTGCCTGGCCGCCTCCGACGGTCGTTCGGACGCCTGCTTCTTCCCCCGGGAGAGCGCCTTCGAGCGGGACCCGCTGATCGACGGCGGCCTCGCCGCCCGGTACGGCGTCCGGGTGCTCGACCTCGCGCCGCTGCTCTGCCCGGGCACCGGCCCGGACTGCCCGGCCGTCCTGGAGGGCGTGGTGCTCTACCGGGACAGCGGGCACATCACCGACACCCTGGCCCGGGTGCTGGCCCCGCGGCTGGACCGGGGCTTGCTCGGCACCGGCTGACGGATCGGCTGACGGATCGACGGGCCGGCCGCGGGGCGCCGGCCGCCCGGTGCTGGGCGGCCGGGCGGTGGGCCTCAGCCGTAGATGCTGTGGCAGATCCGCGCCTGCTCCGAGCCGGCCGGCCAGCGGCCGAGACGCTCGGCCTGCTCGCAGAGCGAGCCCGCCCCGGCCACCGTCGGCAGGCTCGGCGCGCCGCCCGGAGCCGGTGCCTGCGCCGACGGCGGGCCGGCTGCCGCCGTACCGCCCGCCGCCCCGCCCACCGGGTGCGGTGAGGGCGCGCGCGGTGGGCGCCCCGGCCGCGGCCGGGGCGTGCCGGAGCGGCCGTCCGCCGGCCCCTCCTCGGTACCCACCGGCCCGCCCGGGGCCGGTGCGGCCTCCGGGGAGGGGGCCGGTGGGCCGGGCGGAGTGGTGGCCGGGGCGGGCAGCAGATCGGGCACCGGCGGTACCGGCAGCAGGTCGGCGGGCGATCCGGACGGCGAGCCCGGCGCCGCGCCGGACGGCGGCCCGGTCGGGGAGGCCGAGGCCGACGGGAACGCCACCACGCCGGAGGACTGCTCGCCCGACCCGGGCCCGCACGTCACCAGTACGGCGGCCAGCGCCGCCACGATCCCGGCCGCCGACGCCGGCCACACCCAGCAGGGCCGGCCCGCCGGCGCCGGCCCGGGCGGCGGTGGCGGCGGCGCGGCGGCCGGAGCCGGCGGTGCGGGTACGGGTGGTGCGGGCACCGGGGGCGGCTGCCACGCCTGCTTCGGCCACTGCCACTGCCCGTCCGTCGGCTGCGTGCCCATGTCCGGTGTCCTCCTGCCGGCCGTCGCCGACCACCGGCGAGCTGCTCGCCCTGCTCAACGAGTGCGCCGACGCCGGGACATGACTCGGACGAGGGGTTCTCCGCACCGGGCCGCCCGGCCTTCCGACGCTCCGTCGCCCACCCGTCCGACGCACCGTCGCGCAGTCGTCCGACGCACCGTCGCCCGGCCGGTCGCCCGTACGCTGCCTGCCGTACCCCGGGTGCGCCCACCCGGGGTACGGCACATGCTGGGGGAATGGACACCCACCACACGACGGACAGCGCCGCGAAGCCCCTGGTCGACGTCGCCGAGTTCCGCACCGACAGCCGGTACCGTCTGGTCCACTTCGCGGGCCACGGCTGGGAGCCACTGGCCCCGGAGGAGTTCGAGCCCAGGATCCACCAGCTCTTCCCCGACCTCGACCCGCGCGACCCCGTCCAGGTGCACTGGACCGACCGCCCGTGGGAGTGGCCGGCCTGGCACCCCGGCGAGGCGTGACGGCGCGCCGGGAGCCCGGCGCGCTCCCCGGCCCGACGCGGGTTCAGGGGCGGCGCCGGGGGCCGGCCTCAGGGGCGGCTACGGGCGCGGTAGCCGGCGATCCTCGCGAGGGCGCCCGGACCTGCGGGAGATCGCCGACCGGGTGGCCGCCGAGGTGTCCACCACCCCGGTGGAGTCGGTGTTCGCCCTGGAGGACGCCGCCGCCGCGCACCGGCAGGTGGAAAACGCGCGGCAACCGGGGCAAGATCGTGCTGACCGTGGCGGGGGAGCGGTCCTGACCGTGCCGGGCGATCCGGCCCGGCCGCCGGCGTGCCACCGGGCACGGCCGGGCCCCCGCCGTGCACGCCCGGCGGACGAGGGGGACGAACCGTGAGCGAACTCATGAGCAATGCGGGGTACGGGGAGACGGCGACGGAGCGCGTCGCGCAGTACGAGGCGGTGACGTTCGAACAGGTCCACCGCGAGGTGCTGCACCTCTTCCCCGAGCAGCCCGCCGACATCCTCGACGTCGGCGCCGGCACCGGCCGGGACGCGGCCGCCCTGGCCGCACGCGGCCACCGGCTCGTCGCCGCCGAGCCGACGGCCGAGCTGCGCCTCGCCGGCGAACGGCTGCACGCCGGCCGCGGCATCCGCTGGGTGGACGACGCACTGCCCGGGCTCGCCGGCCTCGGCACGGCGGGCGAACGCTTCGACCTGATCCTGCTCTCCGCCGTCTGGATGCACCTGACCGCCGACGAACGGCCGTCTGCGATGGACGCGCTCGCCCGGCTGCTCGCCCCGGGTGGCCGGGTGGTGCTCTCGCTGCGCTACGGCCCCGTCCCGCCCGGCCGCCGGATGTTCACCGTCCCGGCCGACGAGACGGTCGGCCAGGCCCACGAGCGCGGGCTGCGCCTGCTGGTCCGCACCCCGCGGGCCGACCTGCACGACCGCCCGGGGGTGAGCTGGACGATCCTCGCTTTCGAGTCGTCCCCCCGGTAGCCCGCGCCCGGCTCTCCCGCCCCCTCCGGCGTCAGCGGCCGTCCTCCGGCTGCTGCTCGACGACGACCTTCCCGGCCGGGGACCGCTCGGAGAAGTCGATTCGGGGTCCGCGACCACGCGAACTCCCGTCCCTTGAGCGGTGGCGTGGGACTGCGTCAACAGGGCCTCCTGGCAAGCTCGTCGGCTTCGACACCGTTCGAGCTGCCAAGAGGCTCTGCCTTCGTGCACGGCTGCCGCCGCGGTCACCCGATCGAGACTCCCGTTCGATCAGTACCCCTCAAGATCGGAACGACAACAGCCACGTGAACAGCTGACCAGTGCCCGAGGCGGGGGCTACGGACGGGTGTTCTTGACGTTGGGCTGCGTCTTCTGGTTGTAGATCTCCTTGCCGTCGGCGTTGTAGGCGTGGATGTAGGGGGCCGGGGGGAAGGCCTTCGGGTCGGTGCTGGTGGTGATGGCCGCGGTGTGGACGAACGCGCCGCCCGCCATGACGGTCGGGTACTGCGTCGGGTCGTCGCCGTAGCTGACGGTGACCTTGGCGACGTCGGGTGTGTAGTGCCCGGCGCCCAGGGAGAGGCGCTGCCCGGCGGTGGCGGCCGGCGTGCTGAAGCTGTCGAAGAACTCGATCAGGTGGCCGGTGCCCCACAGGCGGTCGTTGATGAACGTCGCGGGGACGGACCTGCTGGTGCCCTTGCTGCCCTTCGACTCGCATTGCACGTACTGGTTGGCGGAGTTGACGGCGATGACCACGCCGTCGGTGTCCGCCGAGGCGACGGGGGTGCGGACCGCGATCACCGCGTGGTACTGCGACGCGTCGGAGCCCAGGCAGGAGGCCAGGATCCCGGCGACGGCCCCGGCGTCGATCGGGGTGGTACTCGTGCCGGCAACGGTGAAAGCGGCCGGGGTGGCAGTCGAACGGGTGACGGACGGGCCGCTGCTGGGGACCGCCGAGGCGCCGGCCGAGCCGGCGTCGGGGGCCGATGCGGTGGGCGCAGCGGTCGGCGCGGCGGAGGGCGCGGCGGTGGGCTCAGCGGTGGGCGCGGCGGAGGCCTCACCGTGGGCCGTGGGGGTGGGCGTGGAGGTGCTGGTTGCGGCCGTGGCCATTCCCCCCGCGGTCGCGATGGCTATGGCGGTGGCGGCGACGAGCGTGATCGGGCGGATACGCATGAATCCGTGTCCTTTCCTGCTGGGCGTCCGGTTGACGCCTGCGCCCCTGTAGGGCTCCCGACGCCCGGCGGGTCGCACCCCGCGCACGTGATCCAGGTCATAGGCCGTGGGTGCAACCCTGGGGCGGTGCTCGTGGGTAAAGGGCGGGAGGCTCCACCCAGGACGCACGGCTCCACCGCCGCAGCCGAGGAGTGCTTCCTCGCGAGCCGCCCGTGCCGCGAGCCCACGGACAGCCCCGGAGGAGAGGCCCTTGATGACGCCACAGGAGTTCGACGCGTTCTACGCGGCGTCCTTCTCCCGCCTGACCGGGCAGCTCTACGCGCTGACCGGGGACTGGTCCGAAGCACAGGACGTGGTCCAGGAGGCGTTCATCCGCGCGTGGGACCGGAGGCGCACCTTCGACCCGGACAGCGCCCCGGAGGCGTGGATCCGGACCACGGCCCGGCGGCTGGCCATCTCCCGCTGGCGACGTGTGTCCCGGGGCCTGCACCTGGCCGGACGCCACCACCGCCGGGAACCGCCCACCGTCGAGCCGCCCACCGAGGAGCACCTGATGCTGGTCACTGCGCTACGTGAGCTGCCCGAGGCACAGCGCAGCGCCCTGGTCCTGCACCACATGTGCGACCTCTCTGTCGAGCAGGTCGCGGTCGAGACCGGCGCCGGCGTCAGCGCCGTCAAGAGTCGCCTCGCCCGCGGCCGGGCCGCGCTCGCGGCCGTGCTCGCCGACTGGACCCCGACCAGCGAGGAAGGAAAGCTCTGTGTCTGACCCCGTCCACGACACCCTCGGCGACAGGCTGCGGCTGCTCGGCACCCAGATGCCCGCGCCGACGCTGCCTGCTGCGGAGATCCGCCGACGCGCCGACCGGCGCCGGCACCGCCGGCACGCCCTCGTTGCGACCGCGGCCTGTACCGCGGCAGCCCTGTGCCTGGCTCTCCCGTCCGTGCTGCGCCCACCGGTACCACAGGAAGGAGCAGCCACCACGGACGTCTCCTCCGCGCCTGCTTCCGTTCCGGCTTCCCCGCGTCCCCCGGCCGCTTTCACCGTTGCCGGCACGAGTACCACCCCGATCGACGCCGGGGCCGTCGCCGGGATCCTGGCCTCCTGCCTGGGCTCCGACGCGTCGCAGTACCACGCGGTGATCGCGGTCCGCACCCCCGTCGCCTCGGCGGACACCGACGGCGTGGTCATCGCCGTCAACTCCGCCAACCAGTACGTGCAATGCGAGTCGAAGGGCAGCAAGGGCACCAGCAGGTCCGTCCCCGCGACGTTCATCAACGACCGCCTGTGGGGCACCGGCCACCTGATCGAGTTCTTCGACAGCTTCAGCACGCCGGCCGCCACCGCCGGGCAGCGCCTCTCCCTGGGCGCCGGGCACTACACACCCGACGTCGCCAAGGTCACCGTCAGCTACGGCGACGACCCGACGCAGTACCCGACCGTCATGGCGGGCGGCGCGTTCGTCCACACCGCGGCCATCACCACCAGCACCGACCCGAAGGCCTTCCCCCCGGCCCCCTACATCCACGCCTACAACGCCGACGGCAAGGAGATCTACAACCAGAAGACGCAGCCCACGGTCAACAACGCCCGGCGGTAGCCCTCACCTCGGGCACTCGGCGGTGGAGCGGCCGTCCCCGCGGTCGCGCGGGCACGGGGCGGAGTTGGTCGTCGAGCTCCTCGACGGCCTTGAGTGCCGCGTCGCTCCGCGAGCGCAGCCGCTCACAGCACCCGACCACCCGTTCATCCCGATCACCTCGTTTGCCTGATGCGGCGCTATACCGCGGCAGGGGGCCGGATCCCGTCGAGGATCACGCGTGCGCCCCGGTCGATCAGGTCCTCGGCCAGGGTGCGGCCCAGCTGCTCGGGATCGGTGGCCGGCCCGGACCGGCGGCCTGTGACGCGCTGACCTCCGTCGACCGACGTGACCTGGGCGAACAGGGTCAGTGAGCCGTCCGCCAGAGTCTCGGCGTAGGCGCCCACGGGCACGCTGCACCCGCCGTGCAGATCGGCGAGCAGGGCCCGTTCGGCGCGGACCTCGGCGTCGACGGCTGCGCTGCCGGCGGTCGACAGCACGGCTCGGATCGGCATGCTGTCCTCGCGGACCTGGATCCCCAGGGCGCCCTGTCCGGGGCTCGGTGGGAACAGGTCGAGGGGGAGCAGCTCGCCGATGGCCGATTCGAGTCCGAGCCGGCGGAGCCCCGCGGCGGCGAGGACCACGGCGTCCAGCCGCATCCCCGCGAGCTTCTGGAGCCGGGTGGGGACGTTGCCGCGGATCGGCACGATGTCGAGGTCGGGCCGGACGGCGAGGAGTTGGGCGGTGCGCCGGGCGGCCCCCGTCCCGACCCGGGCGCCCTTGCGGAGCCCGGCGAGCGTCGACCCGCACAGGGCGTCCCGGACGTCCTCGCGGGCGGGCGGCCGCAGCAGCATCAGGCCCGTCGGGTTGGCCGTCGGCAGGTCCTTGAGGGAGTGCACGACTACGTCGACGTCACCGCGCACCAGCGCCGCCTCCTGCTCGGTGCTGAACGCCGACCCGCCACTGACCGCGCTCACGTCCGCGAGCAGGGAGTGCCGGTCGCGGTCGCCGCCCTCCAGGATCACCCGCTGCGTGAAGGTGTGCTCCGGGAACCGCTCGCGGAAGGGGGCGAGGTAGTCGCGGACCTGGGCGCGGGCGAGGTTGCTTGCGCGCGAGCCGACCAGGAACGTAGCCACGGGGAGCAACTCCTAGGACTGACAGTGGGTCATTTCCATCGTAGGTCCGGGGTGCTCGTGCCGATGCAGACAGCATGTCGGAAACCGGGGGGTGATCCGAGCCGGCCCCGTCCGGCCGGTACGGATCCCCGGCGGGACGGGTGGCCCGAGGCGGGTCAGTCGGACGCGGACAGGGAGTGGGCGAACTCGGCGATGGCGGCCGCGAGTTCCGGTGCGTAGGTGTAGGGGCGGGTGACGTCCCGGCTCGTGGGGGAGGGGCCGGCGGGGTCGGGGAGCACCCGGACGGGGACCGGGCAGGTGCGCAGCAGGTCGGCGAGCGCCGCCCGTTCGGCGGGCCGGACGGAGTGGCGGAGGCGGCGGGCGGCGCGGCGGGACGCGCCCGGGCGGTGGGCCGGAGTCGCGGCGGGTGAGCGGCCGATGGGTGAGTGGTCGGCGGATGAGGTGGTGGGTGCGATCACGACGACTCCGGCCAGGCGGTCCGGGTGGGTGGCTGCATAGCGCAGGGCGATGCCGGCGGTCGTGGCCGCGGCGATCAGGACGGGGCGTGTGCGCAGGGGGCCCAGGAGTGCGGCCAGCCACTGTTCGTCGGGGGCGGTGGTGCGGGAGGAACGGCCGAGGCCAGGCAGGTCGGCGGCCAGGGTGGGCGCGTCGAGTCGTGCGGTCACCTCGTGCCAGGCGTCGGCGTCGGCGCCGGGGCCGTGCAACAGGACGTAACGGGCGTCCGTGGTGTCGCCGACGAGGTAGCTGCGGGAGCCGGCGGCTTCGGCGAACTCGCCGGGGAGGGCCCGGCCGGGCGGTTCCGTGCCGAACCCGTCGGCGACCAGGCGGGTGGCCCAGCGGCGCAACAGTTCGGCGACCGGCGGGTGGTGGAGCCCGGCGGCGCGGGCCAGCCGGTCGGCCGAGGCGGTGTCGTAGGTGTCCTCGGAGAGGAAACTGAGCGTCTCCGGGTCGGCACCGGTCAGGGCGCGCGGCAGACGGCGGACGAGGCCGACCGGGACCAGCCGGCGGGGTGCCGGCACCCCCAGGTGGTCGGCGAGCAGGGCGATCAGCTCGGGCAGCGGCGGTGTGGCGGGGTCGAGCACGGTGTGCGCCCGGGCGGGGCCGTCGTCGTGCTCGGGGACGGCCGCGAGGAACCGGGCCAGATGGTCGACGGCGACCACCGGGAGGAAGGTGCGCGACGTCCCGGGCAGCAGCGGCAGCCGCCCGGCCCAGAGCTGCCGGACCAGCTCGGCCGGGCCGATGTACTGCCCGGCCTCACCGGTGACCGAGTGCCCGATCACGCTGCTCGGGTTCACCGTGGTCAGCGGCACGCCCAGCCGGGCGGCCGTGACGCGGACGGCGGCGTCGCCCAGCTGCTTGGACGCCTCGTACGCGCCGAGCCGGGCGTAGAGCGCGTCGGCCTCTGCGGCGGGGAGCGGGTGGCGCGGGGCGGCGTCCCGGCCGACCCGGTAGCCGGAGAGGTGGACCAGCCGCCGGAGCCCAGTCAGGCCGGCGGCCCAGTGCAGGGTGTGCAGCGCGCCGTCGACGTTGGCGGCGTGGGCCTCGGCGCGGGGGAGGCCGAAGCGGTAGCGGGCGGCGAGGTTGTGCACGTCCTGGACGTGTGCGAGCCGGGCGTCGTCCTCGGGGGAGAGGCCGAGACCGGGGCGGGTGAGGTCGGCGGCGACGGTGGTGAGGGCGGTGTCGTCGGCGCCGTGGGCGCGGAGCCAGTCGCGGAGCTCGGTGTCCCGGGGGGTGTCGCGCCCACCCCGTACGGAAGCGGCCACGGGCTCGCCCCGCCCGAGGAGTTCGAGGACGAGCCAGCGGCCGAGGAAGCCGGTGGCGCCGAGGACGAACGTGCGCGGGGGTGCGGGAGTCGGAGGGGTGGGTGTGGCGGGCTTGGCGTTCATGGGTGGGTCCTTTTCTGTAGACCGGTCTGCATATTTTTTGTGCGTGGCGTGGGTGGGGCGGGGCGGGCCGGTAGGTGGGGGAGTGGGGCGGGGCGGGGTGGGTGGCTGAGGGGCGAGGTTGAGAGCTGAGGGTGCGCGTGGGGGTGCCGCAGCGGGGCGCCAGGAGATATGTAGACCGGTCTGCATATTTTTCGGGCGGCCGGCGAGGCGGGTGCCGCCTCCGAGGGCGGGCCAGTTTCGTCGCCCCAGAAGTTTCTGTAGACCGGTCGGTATATTTTTTGCGCGGCAAGGAACCGCCGTCCAATGGATCAGCGGGGTGCACTCGTAGATACAGGCGTTGCACAGGTGAAGATACCCCCGCCTGCGAGCCCACAGGAAGAGGGAACGGGAGACGGGCCGGGAAGGAGGGGACAGGAGACGGGGTGAGAACGACGGCGACGGGAAGAGCGGCGACGGGAACGACGGCCCGTGCCACCGCCGGGGGCCCGCCACTGCCGGGGCCTTCCGATGCCCGAGCATCGGAAGGCCCCGCCGGCGGCAGGTGGCGTGTTGTCAGGCGCCGCTGTGCCGGAGCATCTCCTCGCGCTCCACGACCTTCACGCGCTCCCGGTCCTCCGCCGCGCCGAGCGCCCGCTCCTGGGCGTCGAGCTGCTTCCAGCCCTCCCACGTGGTGTAGCGGACGCCCCGCTCGCGCAGGTGGGTCTCGACGGCCGCAGGGTCCGGTTCGGTGGCGCCGGGGAGGCGGCCCTCGGCGTGGTCGGCGAGCAGGCAGGCGATCGTCTCGTTGGCGTCGCCCTTGGTGTGGCCGATCAGGCCGACGGGGCCGCGCTTGATCCAGCCCGTGACGTACGTGGCCGCCTGGTGCGAGCCGTCGCCGGACAGGACGCGGCCGGCCTCGTTGGGCACGGTGCCGGCGACGGGGTCGAACGGCAGCTTCGGGAGTTCGTCGGAGTAGTAGCCGACGGCCCGGTAGACGGCCTGCACGTCCCAGTCGGTGATGCGGCCGGTGCCGCGGACGTTGCCGGTGCCGTCGAGCTCCGTGCGTTCGGTCCGCAGGCCGCTCACCCGCCCGTCGGTGCCGGTCAGCTCGACGGGGGACTCGAAGAAGTGCAGGTGGATCCGGTGCGGGCGGTCGCCGACGTCGCGGATCGCCCAGTTCTCGATGGTGGCGGCGACCATGTCGACGTGCTTGCTGCCGCGCCGTTCGGCGATCGAGCCGTCGTCGTACTCGATGTCCTCGGGGTCGACGATCACCTCGATGGTGGGCGAGTGGTCGAGTTCGCGCAGTTCCATCGGGCTGAACTTGGCCTGGGCCGGCCCGCGGCGGGCGAAGACGTGCACCTCCAGGGCGCGGTTCCGGCGCAGCCCGTCCTGCACGTTCGGGGGGATCTCGGTGGGCAGCAGCTCGTCGGCGGTCTTGGCCAGGATCCGGGCGACGTCGAGCGCGACGTTGCCCGCGCCCAGCACGGCGACCTTCTCGGCCTCCAGCGGCCAGGTGCGCGGGACGTCGGGGTGTCCGTCGAACCAGGAGACGAAGTCGGCGGCGCCGTACGAGCCGTCCAGCTCGATGCCGGGTATGTCGAGCGCGCGGTCGGCGTCCGCGCCGGTGGCGAAGACCGTGGCGTCGTAGAAGCGGTGGAGGTCGTCGAGGGTGAGGTCCCCGGGGTAGTCGACGTTGCCGAACAGACGGATCTGCGGCTTCTCCAGGACTTGGTGCAGCGCCGTGACGATGCCCTTGATCCGCGGGTGGTCGGGCGCCACGCCGTAGCGGATCAGTCCGAACGGGGCGGGCAGCCGCTCGAACAGGTCGATCGACACCCCGGGCTCGCGTGCGGCATCGGACTTCAGCAGGGCGTCTGCGGCGTAGATGCCGGCGGGGCCGGCTCCGACGATCGCGATTCGGATCGGGCGGGACATGGCGGTGCGTTCCTCCGGGCGGTCGACGGGCGAGCAGGCGGGCGGTGCGGCGGGTGGGGAAGCGGGAGTGGTGACTGAAGCAAACCCGTTCCACCTGTGCCACTGTAGGGGCCGCCGCCCTATGACCTCATAGAGCGAACCTATGGCCCACCCGGGCGCGACCGTGCTGCGACCGGGGCCCGGCCTCCAGGCCCGGGGCCGGGTGGGCATCAACACACGTCCAGCCCGCTGCTCCCTGCCCGCCCGTCTGCCTGCTGCGCCCCGCCCTCCGGCCGGCGCCGGTACGGGTCAGCGTCGCGGCGTCGTGCGTCCTGCCGTCGTCCGCCCTGCTGCCGCGTTCCCCGCCGCGGCCGCGCGCTGCGGGGCGAGCAGGTGCTGCACGGCGTGCCGGGCGTCCTCCAGCGGCTGCCGGGTGCGGCGGATGCGCGCGAGCAGTACGGCCCCCTCCAGCAGAGCGAGGACCTGGGTGGCCGCGATGTCGGCCTCCGCCGGGCCGAAGCCCTCGGCTGCCAGGCGTTCGGCGAGGACGGCCTGCCAGCTCGCGTACACCTCGGTGCAGACCTGGCGCAGGGCCTCGTTGCTGCCGGCGGTCTCCAGGCCGACGGTCGCGACGGGGCAGCCCTTGGTGTAGTCGGACTCCTCCAGGCGCGCGAGGAACACCTCGGTGAGCTGCCCGACGATCGCGGCGGCGTCCGCCTCCCGGCGGGCCTGTGCCTTGAGGAGCTCCTCGACCTCCTGGCCGGCCTGTCGGAGCGCGGCGGCGACCAACTGGTCCTTGCCCTCGGGGAAGTGGAAGTAGAGCGAGCCGCGCGGCGCTCCGCTCTCCGCCACGATCTGGTTGAGGCCGGTGCCGAAGTAGCCCTGCGCCTCGATCAGACTGCGCGCCCCGGCGATCAGCCGGGCGCGGGTCTCCTCGCCTTTGACTCCCATGCCGAAAACAGTAGACCGGTCTGTATATTCCTGTCGACTCTGCCACGGCCCGGTGGCCGCCCGAACGTCCGGGGACGCGCAGCCGCCCGGTCGGTCCTGCTGGTGGGCAGGACCGACCGGGCGGGAGGCGGGGGCCGGTCACGGGGCAGCCGTCACCGGTCTCCGCGATCCGTCCCCGTCACGCAACACCGTCCACCGGTGCCGGGGATCAGGCCCCGGATCACGCACGGGATCACGCACTGATCAGGGACGGGATCACGCACCGATCACGCACGGGATCACGCACCGATCAGGGACGGTGTCAGCCGACCGAGACGGCGCTCCAGGCGGCCGCGACGGCCTTGTACTCGGCGCTGGTGGCGCCGTAGAGGTCCTTCGCCGCGCTCAGCGACGCGGTGCGCGCGCCCTTGTAGTTGGTGGTGGACGTCATGTAGACGGTCAGCGCGCGGTACCAGATCTTGGCGACCTTCTGGTTGCCGATGCCGGTGACGGCGGAGCCGTTGCAGGTCGGGCTGTTGTAGGTGTAGCCGTTGATGGTCTTGCTGCCGCTGCCCTCACTGGCCAGGTAGAACCAGTGGTTGCCGACGCCCGAGGAGTTGTGCACGTCGAGCTGGCCGACCTTGCTCGTCCAGCAGTCGGCCGAGCGGCCGTCCAGCGAGGGCTTGTCCATCCGGCGCAGCCACGGCGGGGTGGACTGGTCGCTGAACAGGTAGTCGGGGGTGTCCACCTTGTTGTTGGCGTACCACTCCACCATCGTCCCGAAGATGTCGCTGGTGGCCTCGTTGAGGCCGCCGGACTCGCCGCTGTAACGGAGGTTGGCGGTGGCGCTGGTGACGCCGTGGGTCATCTCGTGGCCCATGGTGTCGAGGTCGACCTGCTCGGGGTCGGTGGTGCCGTCGCCGTCGCCGGTCATCATGCAGAAGCAGCTGTCGGACCACTGGGCGTTGTCCCACTTGGTGCCGACGTGGACGAAGACGGTGGCGCCCTTGCCGTCGTTCTTGATGCCGTTGCGACCGAAGACGTTCTTGTAGTAGTCGTACGTCCAGGCGGTGTTGGCGTGGGCGTCGACGGCGGCTGTGGCCCGGTCGGTGGAGAACTTCTTGCCGTCGCCCCAGACGTTGTCGGTGTCGGTGAAGAGCGTGCCCGAGTTCGCGTTGAGCGAGCCGGCGGCGACGTTGTGGGCGTCCTTGGTGATGTGCTTGCGGACCGGGTCGATCAGGGCGTAGCCCCCGGACTGCGCGGTGGTGTCGATGGTGACGTCACCGGTGTACTCGGAGTGGCCGGTGCCGGAGGCCTGGTGCTCGGAGTCGTAGGTCTCGATCTGCTCGCCGGTGGTGGCGTCGGTGACGACGACCTTGCCGGCCGGCTGGCCGTGGTCGCCGACGCCCGCGACGGTGGTCTTCCAGGCGAGCCGGGGCGTGCCGTCGGCGGCCCAGACGACCAGCTCGGGCGAGCTGGTGGCGCCGGTGATGCCCGGTGCGGCCTGGAGGGCCTGGCCGGCGCTGGCCTGCGCGGGCACCTTCGGGACGGTGGACTTCACCGCGGCGTCGTGGGCCGCCGCGCGGGAGGAGTCCTTGAGCCGGCCGCGGGCGTCCTGGTGCACCACCAGGTCGCCGCCGACGACGGGGAGTCCGAGGTACGTGCGGTCGAAGCGGACGTGCTGGGTGCCGTCGGCGTCGATGACGACGTCCTTGACCTGGAGGTCCTGGCCGTCGCCGAAGCCGAACACACCGGCGTTGTGGGTGACGTTGGCCCTGGCCTGGGCGATGGCCGTGTCGCGGTTGGCCGGGGCGGCGGATGCCGTGCCGGCCTGGAAGGTGGCGGCCACGAGGGCGGCGGTGGCCGCGAGGGCGCCGGCCGCGATGTGGCGGCGGTGAGAGGAGGTGGGGCTCACTCTGACTCCAGTCGGGGTAGCTGCAGGGAAGGAGCTGGGTCAGAGATTGACGGTCCGCGGCCAAGCGGGGCTAGATGTTGAGTCAGATCTTGACCAATCTGTGTCCTGTACCGATCAAAAATGATCGGATCGAGGGTGACTGGGAGTGAACACCGCTCCTGGAGAGCGCCGATGGCCCTACGCTCGCGGGATGGACGGATGGGTGGGGGCCTGGACGGGCGGTCGGCGGGCCGTGCACCTGGGCAACGTGGCCGACTTCAACGAACAGTTCTTCGCCGCGGGAACGGACGCCGCGCAGCGGGCCCGGCGGCTGCGGCAGGCGCACCACTACGCCGGCATGGCCACCTGCTACAGCCCCGAGCCGGCCCTGCTGGTGCTGCCGGCCGAGGTCGACCGGGCCTGGATCGACTGGCTCACCCGGGAGTTGGACTGGGGGCCGGTCGAGCTCCACAGCGGGATCGCGCCGGCGGAGACCCTCGCCCAGGCGCTGGCCGCCCGTCCGGCCCTTACCGCGCGGATCGCGGACGGATCCGCGCCGGTGGTGGCCTGGGGCCGGACGCCCGACCGGGGCGAGGGGGCGGCGCTGGCGGCGGTCCGCCGCTACGAGTCCAAGGAGGCCGCGCACGGGCTGTTCGCCGAACTGGCCCCGCAGCACCCGGGAGTCGTCGTCCCGCACCAGGAACGGCCCGGCTCGGCGCGCAGCGCCGCCCGCCGGCTCGCCGCCCGGGCCGGCCGGGGCCTGACCACGGTGGTGAAGAGCCCGTACGGCGTCGGCGGCCACGGCACCGTCGTGGTGACGCCGCACCAGCTGCTCGCGGCCGGCGGCGCCCGGGCCCTGCTGCGCCGGCTGGTGCGCGACGAACTGCTGCCGGCGGGTGAGCCGCTGTTGCTGGAGGAGTACGTCGACGGCGGCCGGGGCGGCCGGCTGCGCGACCTCACCTTCGACGCGGTGATCGGCGAGGACGGGCGCGTGCACCCGGTCGGCGTCGGCGAGATGGCGGTGGACGGCACCCGGTACCAGGGCGTGACGGTCGGTCCCGGAGTGGTGCCGCCCGGCGCGGCGGCGGCCGCCGCGCGGTTCGGGCTCGCCGTCGGCGAGCGCCTCGCCGCGGAGGGCCACCGCGGCTGGTACGACGTCGACTTCGTCACCGACCGGGAGCGGAGGCTCGCGCCCACCGAAACCAATCTGCGGCTCACCGGGCCGGCCGTCGCCTTTGTGCTGAAGGCCCGGCTCGACCACGTCCGCGGCCCGGGCCACCTCGTCCGCACCCTGGACGGGATGCCGCTCGGTGCCCGGCTCCCGCAGGAGGCGCTGTACGACCACCTGGAGCGGCTCCGGCCGCGCTGCGCCCGGCTGGGCGTGATGCTGCTGCCGCTGGTGGTGACGGCCGGCTACGAACCGGAGCCGGCCGTCGGCCTGGCCCTCGCCGTGTACGGCGCCGGCGAGCGGGACGCGCCGCCGGAGCGCCTTCGGGCCCGAACGGGCGGCGAGGCCCCGGATCCGGCCCGGGCCGCGGAGGCGGTGCAGGCCCTGGACGCCGCCGAAGCGCTGGTCGGGGCGGCCAACGAGGGGCTGGGCCGGATGTTCGAGGCCCTGCGCTGACGCCGCCCCGCCACCGCTGCCCCGCCACTACGGCCCGTCAGCGCCGGGCAGCACCGCCGGGCACCACCGCCGCCCCGCCGCGACCTTGCGCCGAGGCCGCCCGCCCGTCACCCCGCCCGTCACCCCACCCCGCCGCCGCGCGGCGGGCCGTCACTTCCGTCCGGCCGACGGGCGCCAGACCAGGAAGCGGACCAGGACCGCGGCGGCGACCATCAGCGCGACGTTGAACACGTAGACCAGCGCCACCTGCCGCGGCCAGTCCGTCGCCGACGCGGTCCGGTACAGGTTGTCCTGCGGCCACCAGGCGGCCAGCAGCCAGAACACGGACACGGTCGCGGCGACGGAGAGCCCGATCGGCCGGCCGTGCCGGGCGATCACGGCCGGGCCCGCCAGGAGGAAGGCCACGCCCAGGCCGAACGAGAGCCACTCGAAGACGTACAGGACGTGGAACCAGAAGGCGTAGCGGTCGGGCACGGCCGAGAGGTCGGTGGAGCCCGGCCAGAAGGTGTCGGTCAGCAGCCAGGCGAGGACGGCGAACGGCAGGGCCAGGAGCAGCCACCCGCAGCCGAGGCCGGTCGCCGGCGCCGCGCCAGGGCGGCCCGCACCCGCCTTGCCGCCGCCCTTGCGCCCGGCCCGGCCGCCCTTCCCGCCCGCCGCACCGGCGGAGAAGTAGTCGCGCGGGGCCGGCAGCGGCAGGGCGGAGCGGTCCAGCTTGCCGGCCCGGGTGCGGGGGAGGGCCGGCAGCGGCACCACGGCGGCGGGCGCCTGACCGGTCGGCAGTTCCTCCGTCAGTCGGGCGGAGAGCGTCCAGGCGTCCGCCCCCTCGGCGCCGGGCGTCGTCACCGCGTAGCCGACCAGCGTCGGGCGCCCCGGCTCAGGCTCGACCTCCGCGACGGCGGCCTCCCGGACGGCCGGGTGGCTGCGCAGCACGCCCTCCGCGTGCGCGGCGCGGGCGACCCGCCGCACCACGTCGGGGGTCCGGACGGAGTCGACGGGCCCGACCACCGCCTCGGCCCGGGCGGTGAACTCCAGGACGCCGTCGGCCCGGACCCGGCCGAGGTCCCCGGTGAGCAGCACCCGGCCGTCCGGGTCGAAGGGCGCGGGGACGAACCGCCGCGCCGTCTCCTCCGGCCGGTTCAGGTAGCCGCGGCCCAGGCCGGGCCCGGCGACGGCGATCTCGCCGACCTTCCCGGCCGGCACCGGGGCGCCGTCCGGCCCGAGTACGTGCACCCGGGCACCGGGGAACGGCGTGCCGACCAGGGACACCCGCTCGCTCAGCTCGCCGCCCGCCGAGCCGGCGGCGTCGAAGCAGGTGGAGTCCACGGACGCCTCGGCGAGGCCGTAGACGTTCAGGACCCGGGTGCCGCCGCCCTTCCCGAGGTCCGCGCCCGGCGCGGCCGTGTCCCGGTTCAGCAGCCGCTGCAGGCCGAGCTGTTCGTCCAGGTACCACTTCTCCGCCCCGACCGTGAGCAGTCGTACGCCCGGCAGTCCGGTGCCGGAGGCGGCCAGGTGGTCGTGGAGCCGGCGTGCGGTGCGGACGTTCAGCTCCAGGACGGTGATCCGCTCGGCGGCCACCAGGGCGGGCAGATCGGCGATGTCGGCGGTGCGGTCCAGGGTGAGGTTGCGCGGCGCGACGACCAGGGTGGCGCCGCTGCACAGCGCGCGCACCCAGTCGGCGGTGAAGACGTCGAACTCCAGGCTCGCCGTCTGCAGGATCCGGTCGGCGGGCGAGAGGCGGTACACCTCGGACCAGCCCCGGTGGGCGGCCAGCAGATTGCGGTGCTCGATCAGCGCCCCCCGGGGCAGGCCGGTGGAGCCGGAGGTGAAGAAGACGCAGGCGAGGTCCGCCGGGCCGGTGACCACCGCCGGGGCACCGGCGGGCAGCGCCGCGATCGCTCCGGCCGCCGAGTCCGGGCAGACCACCGGCCGCCCGCCGGCATCCGTCAGCCGCACCCGGTGGGCCTCCTCGGTCACCACCAGGGCCGGGGCGGCGTCCGCCAGGACGTGCCGCAGCAGCGCGTCGGGGGCGCCCGGCTCCAGCGGGACGTACGCGGCGCCCGCCTTCAGCACCGCGAGCAGCGCGACGAACACCTCGGTGCCCCGGCCGAGGGCGACGGCCGCGCGGTCACCGGGCCGCAGCCCCTGCGCGACCAGGTGGTGGGCCAGCCGGTCGGCCCGCGCGTCCAGCTCACCGTACGTCAGCTCCCGGGCGCCGCAGCGGACGGCGACGGCCTCGGGCGAGCGCCACGCGTGGTCCTCGAACCTCCCGTGCAGCGTGCCGGCCCGCCCTGCCGGCCCGGTACCCAGGCTGTCCGGCTCCGCGCCCCGTACCGGCGGTTCCGCGCCCCGCACCGCCGGCTCGGCGTCTCCTGCCACCTGCTCCCCGTCCCACCCCATGCGTCCAGCCCCCTTCGTCCCGCGGTTCTCCCCGATCGTGCCGCCGATCGCCGACCGGCGACAGGGCGTGCGCGGTACCAAAGCGGTTGCGCCCCCGCTGTCTGGCGACACCCGCGCCCGGAGCAGCCCGCCCCGACCCCACCCACCCCGACCCGACCGGTCGCGGTCGGCGTCCACGACGCGGACGGCCCGGCCGCCACCCCGCCAACGGTTGTACTCTGCACGCGGACGGTCGCCGCCGGCGCGCCCGGGGCGGTGCCGTACCCGCACCCCTGCCCGGCGCCGACCCCCGGAGGACCGCCCCGCCATGAGCACGTCCGACCCGCTGCCCGCCGATCTGCCGTCCGCCGATCTGCCGTTCACCGGCTCCGCCCCCGCGGACCCGCCGGCCGCCGCCCCGGCCGACCCCCTGGCCCGCGGTCCGCTGCTGCGCACCCGGGACGTCGACGTCGTCCGCGACGGCCGGCACCTGCTGCGCGGCATCACGCTCACCATCGAGCCCGGGCAGCACTGGGCGCTGCTCGGCGCCAACGGGGCGGGCAAGTCCACCCTGCTCGGGCTGCTCGGCGCCGTCTCCCACCCCACCCGCGGCGAGGTGGACGTGCTGGGCCGCCGGCTCGGCCGGGTCGACATCCGCGAGCTGCGCGGCCACCTCGGCCACGTCAACCCGCGGCACCCGCTGCGCTCGCCGCTGACCGTGCGCGAGGTGGTGCTCACCGGCGCCGGCAACACCATCGAGCCGGACCTGAACCGCAAGCCCACCCCCGAGGAGCTGGACCGGGCCGGGCAGCTGATCGAGACGCTGGGCATGGCCGCGATGGCGGAGTCCCCCTGGACGACGCTCTCGCAGGGTGAGCGAGGCCGCGCCCTGATCGCCCGGGCGCTCATGCCCAGCCCCCGGTTGCTGCTGCTCGACGAGCCGGCCACCGGGCTCGACCTCACCGCCCGTGAGCTGCTGCTGGACAGCCTGGATCTGCTGCGCCATCAGCATCCGGAGCTGGCCAGTGTGCTGGTGACGCACCACCTGGAGGAGCTGCCGGAGAGCACCACCCACGCGCTGCTGCTGCGCGACGGCGAGTGCGTGGCCGCCGGCCCGGTGGACGAGGTGATGACCACGGAGCTGATCAGCGCCTGCTTCGGGCACCCGATCCGGATCAGCCGTCACGAGGGCCGCTGGACCGCCCGCGCCGCCGCCCGTCGGGCACCGCGGGACTGACACCCCCCGTCGGACGGGAGCCACCCCCCGCCCGGGGAGTGTCAGGCCCGGACCCGGCCGCCTCACCGCCCCGCCGCCGCCCCGCCCCCTCCGTTCCGCAGCCGTGTCCGTACGGTGAGACCCGGGCTTGACATCGGGGCCGGCCGCAGGTGGCGGGCGGTCGGCCGGCGTGCGGCGGCCCACCCCGCCGTTCGGCGGGGGCTGTGGCCGGAAATGGTCGGTGGGCTGACGACACCGGGAGGCCAAGGCCGCCCCCCACCTGCGCGGATCGCAAGCGGGGGGCGGTGTAGACGGCGAAATCAGATATCCCTAAGGTATGCCTTAGCTAAGTGGGTGGGGATGCCGGACGAGTCCGGTTCTCACACCTGTGCTCAGCCCTGCCCTCGTTCGCCCTGCCTGCCCGCTGGAGCCTTCATGTCCGCCCGTCGTTCCACCGCAGCCATGCTGCTCACCCTCGCTGTGGCGACCGCCGCGCTGGCCGGCTGCTCGCAGAAGAAGGACGACAAGGCCTCCGCCGACGCCGTGAAGGTGAACGCGACCGACACCGCGTGCGAGGTCTCCAAGACCAGCTTCCCGGCCGGTCACGTCGTGATCGACATCACCAACAAGGGCTCGAAGACCACCGAGGTCTACGTCTACGGCGACGGTGACAAGATCATCACTGAGCGCGAGAACATCGGCCCCGGCACCAAGGCCAGCATCAACGCCGAGATCAAGGCCGGCTCCTACGAGGTCGCCTGCAAGCCGGGCATGGTCGGCGACGGCATCCGCCAGAAGATCACCGTCACCGGTGACGCCTCCGGCTCCGCCGCCGCGACCGACCCGCGTCTGGCCGCCGCCGTCGACTCCTACCGCAAGTACGCCCAGGAGCAGGCCGACGCCACCATCCCGGCCGTCGAGGCCTTCGTCGCCGCGATCAAGTCGGGTGACCTGGAGAAGGCCAAGTCGCTGTACGCGCCGTCGCGCGCCGGCTGGGAGCGCACCGAGCCGGTCGCCGAGAGCTTCGGTGACGTCGACCCGAAGACCGACACCCGCGAGGACAAGCTGGAGGCCGGCCAGGAGTGGACGGGCTGGCACAAGCTGGAGAAGTCGCTCTGGGCCGACGCCAAGATCGGTGACGACGAGAAGAAGCTCGCCGACCAGCTGGTGGCCGACCTGAAGGACTGGCAGAAGAAGATCCCCGAGGCGGAGATCACCGCGACCAGCATGGCCAACGGTGCCAAGGAACTGCTGGACGAGGTCGCCACCAACAAGATCACCGGCGAGGAGGACCGTTACAGCCACACGGACCTCGCCGACTTCGTCGCCAACGTCGAGGGGGCGCAGAAGGCCTACGAGCTGCTGAAGCCGGTCGCCGCGGAGAAGGACGCCGCCCTCGCCACCACGCTGGACGGCGAGTTCGCGTCCATCCAGACCCTGCTCGCCAAGTACAAGCAGACCGACGGCACCTACACCTCCTACGACAAGGTCACCGAGGCCGAGCGCAAGACCTTCTCGGACGCGGTGAACTCGCTCGGCGAGCCGCTGTCGAAGCTGGCCGCCGCGGTGGTCGTCAAGTAGTCCCGGCCGGCCGCCCTCCCCGGGCGGCCGGGCACAGCGCACCACCCACCACCACACCGCCGTGGCGGCCCGAGCGGCCGCCACGGCATCCGTGAGTTCAGTACAGAGAAGGGCCGCCCGCCGATGGACGCCGAGAACGAGCAGCAGACCGGGACCCCGGCCGGCACCGACGCCGGCACCGCTGCCCCCGCCACCGTCACCGACGCCGGGCAGGACGGCTCCGGCCGCAGCCCGCTGAGCCGGCGCGCCGTCATCGGCTGGGCCGGAGCCGGGGTCGCCCTCGGCGCCGCGGGCGTCGGCTCGGTCGCCGCCGCCACCCGGCAGGACGACCCGGCCCCGGCCCAGGCCCCCGCCGCCGCGGACATCCCCTTCTTCGGCGAGAACCAGTCCGGCATCTCCACCCCCGTCCAGGACCGGCTGCACTTCGCCTCCTTCGACGTCTCGGCGACCGCCACCCGCGAGTCGCTGGTGAAGATGCTCAAGGAGTGGACCAAGGCCGCCGCCGCGATGACCGGCGGCCGCGAGGTCGGCAGCGGCGCCGCGAGCGGCCTGCCCGAGGCGCCCCCGGACGACACGGGCGAGGCCCTCGGCCTGCCGGCCTGCCGGCTCACCCTCACCATCGGCTTCGGCCCGTCGCTGTTCGAGAAGGACGGCGTGGACCGCTTCGGCCTCAAGGCCAAGCGCCCCGAGGCCCTGATCGACCTGCCGAACTTCAAGGGCGACAAGCTCGACCCGCAGCGCAGCGGCGGCGACCTCTGCATCCAGGCCTGTGCCGACGACCCGCAGGTCGCGGTGCACGCGATCCGCAACCTGGCCCGGATCGGCATGGGCACGGTCAACATCCGCTGGTCGCAGCTGGGCTTCGGCAAGACGTCCTCCACCACCCCGGACGCCCAGACGCCGCGCAACATGATGGGCTTCAAGGACGGCACCCACAACATCGCCGGCACCGACACCGCGAAGCTCGCGGACCACGTCTGGGTCGGCCCGGGCGAGGGCCCGGAGTGGATGACCGGCGGCTCCTACCTGGTGGCCCGCCGGATCCGGATGCACATCGAGACCTGGGACCGCACCTCGCTCAAGGAGCAGGAGGACGTCTTCGGCCGCACGAAGGGCGAGGGCGCCCCGTACGGCAAGCCGAAGGAGCACGACGCGCCGGACCTCAAGGCGATGCCCGAGGACTCGCACGTGCGGCTGGCCCACCCGGACACCAACAACGGCCTGATGATCCTGCGCCGCGGCTTCTCCTTCACCGACGGCACCGACGGCCTGGGCCGTCTCGACGCCGGTCTCTTCTTCCTCGCCTACCAGCGCGACAGCCGCAAGGCGTTCGTCCCGCTGCAGCAGCGCCTCGCGTCCAGCGACAAGCTCAACGAGTACATCCAGCACGTCGGCTCCGCCCACTTCGCCTGCCCGGCGGGCGTCCGCAAGCCCGGCGAGTGGTGGGGCCAGGCCCTGTTCGGCTGACCCTCCGCCACCACCCGCACGTACCACCTCTTCACCCCACAGGAGCCAGCGTGTTCGGCAACTACCTGATCGGCCTGCGCGAAGGACTCGAAGCCAGCCTCGTCGTCTGCATCCTGATCGCCTATCTGGTCAAGACCGACCGCAAGGACAAGCTCCCGCCGGTCTGGGCGGGCGTCGCGGCGGCGGTCGTCCTGAGCATGGCCTTCGGCGCCGTGCTGCAGTACGGCTCGACCCAGCTGACCTTCGAGGCGCAGGAGGCGCTCGGCGGCTCGCTGTCGGTCATCTCCGTCGGTCTGGTCACCTGGATGGTGTTCTGGATGCGGCGCACCGCCCGCCACCTGAAGGCCGAACTGCACGGGAAGCTGGACGCCGCCCTCGCGATGGGGACGTTCGCGCTGGTGATCACCGCCTTCCTGGCCGTCGGCCGGGAGGGCCTGGAGACGGCGCTGTTCATCTGGTCGGCGGTGCAGGCCACCAATGACGGCTACAACCCGATCATCGGCGCGGCGCTGGGCCTGCTCACCTCGGTGGTGCTCGGCTGGCTCTTCTACCGCGGCGCGCTGAAGATCAACCTCGCCAAGTTCTTCACCTGGACCGGCGCCATGCTCGTCGTCGTCGCCGCCGGCGTGCTGGCTTACGGCGTGCACGACCTCCAGGAGGCCGGCTGGCTCGGCGGCCTGCACGACGTGGCCTTCGACATCAGCAGCACCATCCCGAAGGACAGCTGGTACGGCACCCTGCTCAAGGGCGTGTTCAACTTCCAGCCGGACCCGACGGTGCTCCAGCTCGTCGTCTGGCTCGCGTACCTGCTGCCGACCCTGGCGATCTTCCTCGGCCTCTTCGGCGGCCGACCGGCCAAGCCGGTCGTGCCGAAGGCGGACGCCGCCGGAACGGCCGCCTGAGCCCCCGCAGGCGCACGGCACAGCACCGCACAGCAGCACCTCGCACCGCCCCGTCCGGCCACCGCCGGGCGGGGCGGTGCCGCTGTGTCAGTGGAAGAAGCCGTACGGGCTGAAGAGGAAGACGACGAAGCCGATCAGGCCGACGCCGGTCATCACCCACCGGGCCGGTGAGTGCTCCTGCCGCAGGTACTGCGCCTCGTGCGACTCCGACAGGTGCCGCTCGGCCTTGCCGCGGGCACCGATCGCCGACCACTTGCGGTAGCCGCAGGAGTCGCAGACCACCTGCTCGTAGTCGTTGTTCCGCATGACGATCCGCACGACGTGCTGGTGGCCGTCCGGGCCCTCACCCGTGATCCTGCTCCGCTCCATCGCCCCACCCCTGTCCTTCCCCCGTGCGGCCGACCCGGCCGACCCGGCCATCCTCGCACGCAGCGCCGACAGCCCGGCCGTTCCGCCCGGCACTCCGCCCGCCCGCCGAGCCCGCCCGCCGAGCCCGCCCGCCGAGCCCGCCCGCCGAGCCCGCCCGCCGAGCCCGCCCGCCGAGCCCGACCGCCCCGGCCCGGCCCGGGTCAGCGGGCGGGCAGCGGGACGGTGATCACCGGCGAAGGCGCATGATGGATCATGCCGTGGGCGACCGACCCGAGGTGCAGACCGGTGAACCCGCCCTCCCCGTGCCGGCCGACCACCACCGCCAGCGCCTGCCCGGCGGCGGCCGAGAGCGCCTCGACCGGGTGGCCGCGCAGCACCTCGTGGGTGAGCGGCACGTCGGGGAAGTCCGCGGACAACCCGGCGGTGCTCTCCCGGAGGGACCGCCCGAGCTCCACCAGGACGGACTGCTCGTCGACGGGGATCAGCCACGGCGGCCGCCAGACCTGCACGACCCGCAGGGACGCCCCGTGCCGGGCCGCCAGGTCCAGGGCGAACGCCACGGCCGGGACGGCGTCCGGGCTGCCGTCGCTGCCGGCGACGACCTCGCGTCCGCCCTCGGGGGCCGGCGGCCCCTCCGCCCGCACCACGGCGACCGGGCAGTGGCTCCGGGCGGACACCGGCACGACCACCGAGTAGGTGCTCAGCATCTCGTCCCACCGCTTCAGCGCGCGCGAGCCGACCACGACGAGCTGAGCCTCCTCCGACTCCCGGCACAGCGCCGGGGCCGGGTGCTCGCCCACCAGGTGGGTGCTCAGCTCCAGACCGGGGTGGTGGTCGCGGGCCAGCGCCGAGGCCTCGTCGAGTGCCTCCTCGCCCCGCTGCCGCAGGCGCCGGTGGTGGTCGGACTCCTCGAACCCCCGGAGGTTCACCTCCATGGGGAGGACGGCGTGCACCATCCGCAGCGGCACCCCACGCAGCCCGGCCTCCGCCGCGGCCCAGAGGACGGCGGCGGAGCGGGGGGCCGAGGCGTCGATCCCCAGGACGACCGGGCGGCGCCGGTTGCTGGAAGCCATGGATCCTCCTCCCGGCAGGGCCGTCCGGCCCGGTCGGTTCGTCACCTCCAGCGTAGGGCCGGGGCCTGCGCCGGGCTCAGCGTCCCGGTGGAGGCCGCGCCACCGGGGGTCAGCGCGCGTCGCCCACGCGGCCCGCCGGGGCCCGGCGGCCGGCCCGGCCTCCCGCCGTCATCGCCCAGGCGGCCGGGACCGTCACGGCGAGCAGTGCCCCGGCCGCCGCCAGCGCGTGCTGCGCGGCGGGAGCGGCGGCCTGCCCGGAGCCGGCACCGGTCAGGTAGACGCCGCCGACGACGGCGACGCCGAGCGTGCCGCCGAGCTGCTGGACGGCGTTGAGGAGCCCCGCCGCCGAGCCGGTCTCCTGCGGGCGGACGCCGCGCAGCGCGGCGGTGAAGAACGGCGGGGTGAACAGGCCCACGCCGAGGCCGGCCAGGGCGAGGGCGAACGGCAGACCTGGCGGGTAGTGGCCGGCGGGCGCGGCCCGGTAGGCGAGCGCGGCGGCGGCGAGGCCGACGGCCAGGGTGGCGACACCGGCGTGCAGGACGCGGCTGCCGTACCGGGGGACGAGGCGCGACCCGGCGGCCCAGGAGGCCACGGCCAGGCCGGCCGACCAGGGCAGCAGGGTGAGGCCGGCGGTGAGCGGGCCGGTGTGCAGGCCCAGCTCCAGGTGCAGCACCACGGTGATCATGACGCCGTTCATGACCGCGAAGAACAGGGTGGAGGTGGCCAGGGCGGCGGGGAAGGCACGGCCGCGCAGCAGCGAGGGCTCGACCAGCGGGGAGCGTCCGGCGGCCGCCGCGCGGCGCTGGTGGGCGACGAACCCGGCCAGGACGAGCGCGCCGAGCCCGGCCGCCGCCCACGCGGTGCCGCTCGGCGCGCCGGTGCCGGCGGTGAGCGGGCAGACCAGCAGCGCGGTCCCGGCCATCGCCAGGACGGTGCCGGCCGGGTCGAGGCGGGGGCGTACGGGGGCGCGGTCCTCACGCAGGCGCGGCGCGATGGCCAGGACGGCGGCCGCCGGCACCAGGTTGACCAGGAACACCGCGCGCCAGGAACTGCCGAACAGGTCGGCGTGGGTGAGTACGCCGCCCAGCACGGGCCCGAGCACGGCGGACAGCCCCATCACCGGGCCGATCGTGCCCAGCGCCCGGGGCAGTTCGTCGCCGTCGAACATGGCCCGGATCAGCCCGAACGTCTGCGGGACGATCAGTGCGGCGGCGGCGCCCTGGGCGGCGCGCAGGCCGATGAGGGCGCCACCGGTGGGGGCGAGCGCGCAGGCCAGCGAGGTGAGGGCGAACGCGGCGACGCCGATCCGGAAGACCCGTCGGCGGCCGGCGATGTCGCCGAGGCGGGCGGCGGTGAGCAGGCCCAGGGCGAACGCGAGGGTGTAGGCGGCGCTGTACCAGGGGATCGCGGCGGCCGGGCCGCCCAGGTCGGCGTGGACGACGGGGCCGGCGACCTGCACGATGGTCGCGTCGAGGAGGTTCATGGCCTCGGCGGTGAGCAGGGCCACCAGGGCGACCCACCGGTGCCGGTACGGGGCGGCGGCCAGGTCGGGGCCCGGTTCGCCGAGTCGGGTGGCAGGTCGGGTGGTGGGTCGGGCAGACGCCCGGGTGGTGGGTCGGGCAGACGCCCGGGTGGCGGCCCCGGACCTGTGCTCCGTGGCGGGTGCGGTGGACCGTTCGGTCATGGGATTCCCCCGGGGTGGTGTGGTGTGCGGAGCCTCGGCCGGCCGGGGCGGCCGTCCCGCTGCCCCCTTCCGGTGCCACCACCCTGGCCCGGCCCCCGCAACGACTTCCATCTTTGGCCACCAAAGCGAGGATCTGTTCCGTCCCCGGCGGCTAGATTGCTGAATATGACCGACCTGGACGACCTCGACCGCGGCCTGATCCATGCCCTGCACGTGGACGCGCGCGCCCCGTTCACCCTCGTCGCCGACGTGCTCGGCTGCTCGACCCAGACCGTCGTCCGCCGCTACCGCCGTCTGACCGCCGAATGCGGCCTGCGCGTCGTCGCCCTGCCGAACCCACGCAGCACCCGCGCCCACCAGTGGTTCGTCAGGCTCACCGCCGCCACCCGCACCGCCCACGACATCGCCGTCGCGCTGGCCCGCCGCCCCGACACCTCGTGGGTCCGGCTGACCTCCGGCGGCACCGAGATCGTCGCGATCATCCACACCGCGCCCAGCGGCCCGGACGCGCACTCCCTGCTGCTGCGCGACATCCCGCGGACCGCCGGCATCACCGCGGTCTCCGCGCACTACCTGCTGCACACCTACCTGGGCGGGCCCACGGCCTGGCGGGGCCGGATCGGTGTGCTCACCGCCGAGCAGCAGGACCGGCTGCGCGCCCACGCCGTCCCGGCCGGTCCCGCCGCCGACGACGGCGACCCGTACGTCCTCACCGAGGCCGACCTGCGCCTGCTGGCCGCGCTGCGCGAGGACGCCCGGACCGGCTACGCGGACCTCGCCGCCGCGACCGGCTCCACGCCCGCCACGGCCGCCCGCCGCCTGACCGAACTGCGGGCCCGCGGCGCGCTGTTCTTCGACATCGACGTCGAGCCGGCCGTCCTCGGCGCTCCCGTGTCCGCGCTGTTGTGGATGCAGGTCGCCCCCAGCCGCCTCGACGAGGTCGCCACCACACTGGCCACCCACGACGAACTCGCCGTCGTCGCCGCCACCACCGGGCCCACCAACCTGGTCGCGCACGCCCTGTGCCGGGACGCGGAGGCCCTGCACCACTACCTGACCCGACGCGTCGCCCTGGACGCCATCTCCCGCATCGAGACCGCACCGGTCCTGCGCACCTACAAGGCCGCGGCAACCCTGCGCGGCTGACGGCCCGGCCGTCGCTCGGTCGGGGGCCCCTGACGGCCGCAGCCCCCGACGGCCCGGTCGCCGGGTCGCGGGCCGTCAGGGGCGTTACCGGACAACGGGGTTCACTGCCGGTACGTACTCACCGCCGGAGCTTGTTGTCGGGACTTCATTTCAACGGGGCCGGTCAGCAGCCCATCGGGACGGCCGCCACGGCGCTCTTCCGGGAGGCGCCCGCGGCGACCACTGTCGGCCCGCAGCCCGCCGACTGGTCGGCCGCGTAGAAGCGCAGCGCCGGCCAGGTGCTCGGGCCGACGAAACCGTCGACCTTCAGCACGTGGTGCGACTGGAAGTCGGCGACCGCGGACTGGGTCTTCGGGCCGTAGTAGCCGTCGGCGGTCACGGAGTAGCCGAGGCTCTTCAGCGCACACTGCGCCTCGACCGCCGCGGAGCTGAAGGCGCCGCTGGTCGGGACGGCGCTGTTGCCGTCGTAGTAGCCGTACGTGGCGAAGTGGCCCCAGTAGGCGCCGATCTGCTGGGAGGCGCCCTGGTAGCGCTGGCAGCCGTACACGGTGGCCGCCGACGCGCCCGTGGCGGTGAGCACGCCGGCCCCGGCGAACAGCGACACGGAAACCGCCACCGCGGCGGCCCTCTTGATGATGCTCATGTTCCTTCTCCGCACATGTCGACAGTCGAACACCCCGGTCACGGGGCTCGCACCACTCTCGACCCTCGCGGCCCACCGGCGACCACCCAACGGGCCGTGGGACGTCCCCACTTGCGGCCACCACGCTGACCAGCGCATTGAGACGCGCCCAGACCGGATCGGAGACACCGTCAGCCGCCCGAACCCCCGCGAGCGACGAGCCCGGTCTCCTTCTCGGAGCTCTGAATTGATCTTCACTGTCCGGTTTCCGCTAGTCTCCGGCGAATGCAAGATACTGATCGATCTTCTGTTCGGCGTCGCCGGGGCGCGACGGTTGCGGGCATTGTCCTCGGCATCGTCACACTGGCCGGTTGCGGTTCGAGTGGTGCCGCTACGAGTCCGGCCGGCGCGCTGGCCCCGGCCGCGGACGTCCCGGGCGCAGCGGTGCCGTCGGCCGCCGCGCCAGCCGCCGCGCCGGTCGCGGCGAGCCCTGCCGCGCGCCCGTCGGCCGCAGCGCTGTCCTTCGACTACCACGCGCTCGGCAAGCTGGAGTACATCGACCAGACGCTCCTCATCGGCAACGACGGAGGGGCGAGCGTGATACCGACCCTGGCCATCACGGCGGTGGACGGTGCCGGGAAGGACCTGCCCGGCGTGCGGGTCACGACCGCCTACGGGAGCGACCGGGGCAGCCTCGTCGTCGAACCCGGAGGGAGTTACGACGTCCTGGCGTTCAGCGGAACCGGCGTCGGCGAGGTCGCCGACGTCAGGGTGGCCGTCAAGGAGCTCGCCCCGGCGGACCTTCCGTCGGGTGTGAGTCCGGTCGACGTGAAGCCGGCGGACGCGTCCGGCCGGCCGCTGAGCAAGTTCGCCGCCTTCGAGCAGGTCGTCCTGACGAACCCGAACGACACGGCGGTGTCGGTCCGCGTCGTCTACCTGGTCTACGACCAGCCGAAGCCCGGCTCGCCCCAGCAGGCGGTCGAGGTGGTCCCGATCGGCGGGCTGACGACGATTCCGGCCGGGGGCACCTCCTCCGTGGCCGTGTCGGGAGAGGCCAGGGCGGCCGTGCAGAAGTACGCGGGCGGTGCGGCCGTCAGCGTCAAGGCCTACTTCTCCCGATAGGGCGTCGCGCGGGGCCGCCCGGGCTCGGCCCCGGCCCCGCGCCATCGCCGACGCGGCGCCGCTCCCGGCGCGGCGCCGTTCCCGGCGCGGCGCCGTTCCCGGCCCGGTGCCGCCGGGAGCCGGGCCGTGGTCGTGGCCGCGCGGACGGTCGGCTGAGCGTCATTCAGAATTTCCCCTCTGGGGTCTACCCGCGTAAACCCCCTGCACGGCATGCTGGTTGCCAGCCCGGGCGGCCCCGCCCGGGGGTTTTCGCCTGCCCTCGCACCGATCCGGCCCCCGCGCCGACCCTGGAGTCCGCATGTCTGCGATACGCATGCCCCGCCGTGCCCTGGCCGCCGCCTCCGGCGCCCTGCTGCTCGCGCTCACCACCCTGGTGGCCGGTGCCGGCAGCGCCCAGGCCGCGCTGCCCACCCCGGTCTCGGCCGCCACCGCCCGCACGTACCTGGCCGCGATCCCGGTGGCCGCGGAGTCCCACGCCGACACCTACGACCGGACGCTGTTCCCGCACTGGATCACCATCGCGGGCACGTGCGACACCCGCGAGACCGTCCTCAAGCGCGACGGCAGCGGCGTGGTGACCAACTCGGCCTGTTCCTCCGTCAGCGGCAGCTGGGTGTCGGCGTACGACAACGCCACCACCACGAACGCCTCGTCGTTCGACATCGACCACCTGGTGCCGCTCGCCGAGGCCTGGCGCTCGGGCGCCTGGGCCTGGAGCACCGACCAGCGCAAGGCCCTCGCCAACGACCTGACCCGCCCGCAGCTGATCGCCGTCTCCGCGAGCTCGAACCGCAGCAAGGGCGACCAGGACCCGGCCACCTGGCTGCCGCAGGCGTCCTACCGCTGCACCTACGCCCGCGCCTGGGTGCAGGTGAAGTACTTCTACGGCCTGAACGTCGACACCGCCGAGAAGAGCGCGCTGACCTCGATCCTCAACGGCTGCTGAGGAATCGTTCCTCCCAGGCGCCGCAGGAACCACAGGCGCCACCGACACCCGGGTGTTGCGTCCCCGGGCGTCGCCTCCCGGGCCGGAGCCCCGGACCGGTACCCGATCCGGTCCGGGGCTCCACCCGTGCTCGCAGTGCCGGGCAGCTCCCGTCAGACGTAGTAGCGCAGCTTCCAGTACTGCGCGTTGCCGCCGTCGCAGTCCCAGATGTACAGCTGGTAGTTCTCGTCGGCGGTGAGGCCCAGCCCGGTGACGCACCGGCCGGACTGCGGGTTGAAGAGCGAGCCGTCGTCCCGCAGCCGCCACTGCTGGGCTCCGGTGCCGTTGCAGGTGTAGATCTGCACGCGGGCGCCGTTGAAGGTCTGGCCGTAGTAGACGTCCAGGCACTTGCCCAGGGCCGTGACGGTGCCGTCGAGGTTCGGGGTCCACGTCTGGGCGGCGCTGCTGTTGCAGGGCTTGGCCGTGACGGGCTCCCAGTCCTGGCCCAGCCCCGACTTCACGCTCACGCACCGGTTCAGGATGCCGACGAGGTAGCCGGGCGCGACCGGCCCGATCGGACCGTCCGGAACGACGGCCGGCGCGTTCGCAGAAGCGTTCACAGGTGCGGAGGCAGGTGCGGGTGCGGGCGCGGCCAGGGCGCCGGTGGGTGCGGCCAGGGCCGCGGCCCCGGCGAGGAGGAGTGTGGCGGTCAGTGTGGTGGTGCGGCGCATCGGATCGTCCTTCCGAAAGCTTGGAATCGGTGTATCCGCTTTCCCTGTCACGTAATTGACGGTGTGACAGATATGCGAAGGCCTCCAGCCTCCGGAGGTCGGGTGGCCACGGTCAAGGGGGCTTTCCGAACGCACCGAAGGGCCGGTGGTGCTCCGGCCACCCCACCGCTGTGGTGGCCGGAGCACCACCGCGGACTCCGACCCGGCCCGCCCGTCCCTCCGGCTACTCGACGGCGACGCCCCAGTGCACCGCGAGGCCGGCCAGCCCGCCTGCCACGGCCGTCCCGTCCGGCGTGAACTGCCAGCCGCCGCCGGTCCGCCGGAAGGCGCCCACGATCAGGGCGGTGTCCGGCACGCCCCCGGTGGCGGCCGCCCAGCGCTCCGGGCCGGAGGTGCCCGGGCCGTGGGCCGTGGTCACGGCCAGCCCGTGCACGTAGCCGAGCGGCAGGGCGGGTGGCTCCTCCTCCTCGGTGGAGACGGCGACCACCACCGAGTCCACGCCCGCCGGCAGCCGGAGCGGGTCCACCGTCAGCTCGGCCGCGCGGACCGGCTCGCCGGACACCGAGCGGGTCGGGTGGAGGCGGACGGCGCCGCCCGGGTCCTGCGGGTTGTTGAAGAACACGAAGTGCTCGTCACCGACCACCTTGCCGCCCGCGCAGAGGAAGGCCGAGACGTCCAGCTCCACCGCGTCCCCGCCGGCGGTCCGGCTCCGCCAGGACACCTGCACGCTGGTCGGGCGGTCGGCGGGCCCGCCGCCGTCGGCCGGTCCGGCGGCGGCGCCCGCGCCCACACCGCCGGTGCCGCCCGCACGGCCGCCGCCGAGGCGCCCGCGCAGGCCCTGCTCGGCGAGCAGCTCGACCAGCTCCGGCCCGCTCACCAGCGTCAGCGGCTTGTTGCGGATGTAGTCGTACGAGCCGGGCCCGAAGCCCGCCGTCGTCACCAGGATGCCCTTGATCGCGCCGTGGTGGCGGACGGTCGAGTCGAGGTCCCGGACGGCGGTGGGGGAGACCGTCGAGCGGTAGCGCTTGGCCTGGATGACGATCCGGCCGCCGGTCACCGGGTCGAGGTCCTCGGCGACCACGTCCACCCCGGCGTCGCCGCTGCGGGCGGTGGTCATCACCCGGAACCCGCGCAGCCGGAAGAGC
Source organism: Kitasatospora sp. NBC_01560 (assembly GCF_045208415.1). Taxonomy (NCBI): domain Bacteria; kingdom Bacillati; phylum Actinomycetota; class Actinomycetes; order Kitasatosporales; family Streptomycetaceae; genus Kitasatospora; species Kitasatospora sp. NBC_01560. The sequence goes on from NZ_CP109364.1 coordinate 8,819,524, forward strand.
TCGGCGATCAGCTCCTCGAACTCGATCGGGTCCATCTCGAAGAGGTCCGGCTCGTCCTCGCCGCCCTGCCCGGCCAGGCTGCCGCCGACGGTCTCCGGCAGCCGGTCCGGTCGCACCTCGTCCAGCCGTTCCGGCCGGGCCGAGAGCACCCCGCCCAGCCCCTGGAAGCACTCCACGGCCGCCACCCGGTCCAGCGTCAGCCCGGCGAACTCGCCCCGGTCGACGGTCACCGTCGACAGGAACCGCTCCGCCTCCCGGCCGGTCGCCGGGTCGATGCCGCGCACGAAGCCGTTCAGCACCACCGAGGACAGCAGGCCGTCGGTGTCCGCCCGGAACAGCTCGGTCACCACCCGCAGCGCGCTCTGCGCCAGCACCTCCCGGTACAGCGCCTTGCGCTCGGTGGCCGGGCGGGCGACCTCCGCCTCCCGGTCGTCCGTCTTCACGTACCGCACCCGCGTGCTCGCCGGCACCACCTCCGCGCCCGGCAGCTCCCAGTTGACGACGAGCTGACGGCTCGACGCCTCCCAGGCCGCGACCAGCCGGTGCGGGAACCCCTCCGGCCAGCCCGCCGAGCCGTACAGCACGGCGCTGAAGTACTCCTGCACCGCCTCCGCCTCGCCGCCCCGCAGTCGGCGCAGCAACTCCTGCGTGCCGGCAGCCCGTTCCTCGTCCTGGCGGCGGTGCTGCGCCACCCACTCCAGGTACTGCCCGTGGTACTCGGCGAGCCGCCGCTGCCGGTCCGCCTCGGCCGCCTGCGCCGCATACCAGTCCTGCTCGAACCGGGCCCGCGCCTGTGCCACGTACTGCTCGTACTGGCGCCGGATCGCCGGATTGCGGGCCTGCCCGGGGTCGGGCGGCGGCACCTGGTAGTGCGCCTGGTCCGGCATCGGCACCGGCTCGCCGAGCCGGCCGGGCTCGAAGGCCGGCAGCGTGCGCGGTGCCAGCAGCGCCCGCGGGCTGAACGCCGGCTGCCTCAGCCCGGCCGCCAGCAGCCCCCGCAACTCCTCCACCCGGCCGTCCAGTTCGGCCGTCCGCCGGGCCGCCTCGGTCTCCCGCGACTGCTGGTACGCCCGCAGCGCCTCGCGTTCGCCCCGGGCCTCCGCCCGCTGCGCCTCGCGCGCCTCGCGTTCGAGCCTGCGCTGTTCGGTCGCCAGGGCCCGCCCCCGGGCCTCCTCCCGGCGCTGCTCCTGCCGCTGCGCCTCCGCCCAGATCGCCAGCACCCCGTCGTTCCGCCGCCCCGCCACCGTCCACCCCTTCGTTCCGTGCCCGGGCGGCACCCGCGCGCCGCCTCCCGGCCGCACCGCCCGTCGCGCCCGCCACAATAGAACGTGGACCGGCGGACCGGCGAAGCGCCCATGACCTGCGGCGCTGCGGGCGCGTCAGGCGGGACGGCGGGAGGGGCCCTAGGGTGAAAAGTGGCCGGATCCCACCGGCGGGTTCCGGCCGTCCGGGTCGCGCTCCGCGACCGCCTGCCGGTCCTGGTCGCACGGTCCTGGTCGCACGGTCCGGCGCGAACGGTCCGGCGCGAACAGTCCGGCGCGAACGGCGTGGCCGCCCGCGGTGGCGGCGGGGCGTACCGGGAGCGGCACAGCCCACGGGAGCGAGGTGCGATGGGCCGATCGCCAGGGCGGACGGGGCCCCCGCGCCGCCGGGCCCGCCCGGACGCGGCGGCGGTGCACCGCGCCGTCCGCGTCACGCTGGCCGCGTGCATCGGCTTCTACACCTTCCGCTACGGCCTGCACAGCCCGGTGTCGGCCACCTACGCGCTGTTCGGGGCGGTCGCCGTCGGCGTCCTGGCGCGGGTCGAGGGCAGCGCCCGGGCCCGCTCCCGGACGCTGCTGCTGACCCTGCCGTTCGCCTGCGCGCTGGTCTGCCTGGGCACCGCGCTCGCCGTGCACGCCTGGACGGCTGCCCTGGGCATGGTGGGCGTCGGCTTCGCGGTGTCCTTCGGCGCGGTCGGCGGGCCCCGGCTGGTGGGCTTGGCCAACGGGCTGCAGCTCTTCTACATCCTCCCCTGCTTCCCGCCGTTCCGGCCCGACACCCTGCCGCAGCGGCTGGCCGGGGTGGCCGTGGGCCTGTTGCTGCTCGCCGCGGCGGAGCGGCTGCTCTGGCCGGAGCCGGCGCCGCCCGACTACCGGGACCGGCTGGCCCGCGCCGCCTCGGCCCTGGCGGACCTGGCCGACGTGTCCGCGGCCGCGTGCGCGGGGCGGCCCGTCGCGCCGCCCGTCGCGGGAGGGACCCCGCCCGGCCCGGGCCCGCCCGGCGCCGGCCCGCCCGATGCAGCCCCGCCCGGCGCCGGCCCGCCCGGCGAGCGGGCCCGGGCGCTCCTGGACGACCTGCGCTTCTCCCGGATCCCCGTGATGGAACGGCCCGCCTCGGCCGGTGCCGTCGACCGCGCCCTCACCCACTGCGCGATCGCCCTGCACTACACCGGCAGGCAGCTCTACCGGCTCCTCCGGTTCGCCGGTGCCGACCGGCCCAACCCCGGCGCCGCGGTGCTCGCGACGGCCACCGGGCAGGCCCTGCGCGCGGCCGCGGCCGGGGTGCGCGAGGGCGGCCCCGTCCCGGTCACCGGGCCGATCGACCGGGAGCTCGCCACCTTCGACGCGGCGCGCGCCGCCGACGGCGAAGGCCCGGGCAGCACGACGCCGGTCCGGCTGGCGCTCGGCACCGTCGCCCTGGACGCCGCCGAGGGTGCCCGCTTCGTCACCCGGGCGGCGACCGTCAGCCGGCGCGCGCCGCTGCCGCCCGACGGGACACCGGCCGACCAGTGGCCCGGGCCGTTCTGGTACGCCCACGAGCCGGCCCCGCTGCTCTGGTGGCGGCGGTTCCGCGGCAATCTGACGACCCACTCGGTCTTCTTCCGCAACGCCCTGCGCACCGCGCTGGCCCTCGGCGCCGCCCGGCTGGTGGCCGGCGCCTTCGACCTCTCGCACGGCTTCTGGGTGCTGCTGGCCACCCTCACCCTGATGCGCACCAGCGCCACCGACACCCGGATGACCCTGCGCCCGGCCCTGGTCGGCACGGCCGGCGGCGCCGCCGTCACCGCCGCGATGCTGCTCCTGATCCGCGAGCACCCGGTGGTCTACGCGGCCGCCCTTCCGCCGGTCATGCTGCTCGCCTTCGCGGTCGGCCCGGCGCTCGGCCTCGCCTGGGGCCAGGGACTCTTCACCGTCGTGGTCGCCCTGGTCTTCACCCAGCTGGCCCCGGCGAGCTGGCGGCTGGCGGAGGCCCGGCTGGTGAACGTGGCCACCGGCGCGGCGATCGGCATCCTGGCCGGGCTCTGCGCCTGGCCGCGCGGCGGCGGCCAGGACCTGCGGCGCCGGACGGCCGCCCTGCTGGAGGACGGCGCCGAGGCCGTGCGGGAGACGGTGGCGGTGGTGACCGGGACCGGCCCGGCCGGCGGGGCGCTGGCCCGGCTGCGCCGCTCCTCGCTGCTCACCGAGGCGCTGTACGCGCAGTACCGCAGCGAGCGCCACGATCCCGCCGAGGACGGGCCGAACTGGCAGGCCGCGGTGCTCACCGGGCAGCACACCCTGCGCGGCGCCGAACCGCTGCTGGCCAGGATCCCGCCCGGCACCGCGATGCCCGGCCCGGACGGCACGGCGGAGCTGGTGCGCCGGGCGGACGAGGTGGCCGCGGCGTTCCGCCGGGAGGCGGCGGCGCTGCGCGCGCGCGAACCCGCCGGCGCCGGGCAGGACGCACTGGCCCGGGAGCGCGCCGCGCTGTCGGGCGAGCTGATGGCGGCGACGGGCCTGCCCACCGGGGCGGCGGCGCTGCACGCCGTCGACGTCACCGTCTGGCTCACCGGGCTGCTGGACGACCTGGAGCAGGTCCGCGGCCCGGCCGTGCCCGCCCCCGCCCCGCAGGCCTGACCGGCGACCGCCGCGTCCGGCCGCCCCGTCCGGCCGCCCCGTCCGGCCGCCCCGTCCGGCCGCCCCGTCCGACCGGCCCCTCAGCCGTCGGAGCGGACGTCCGCGTACCAGCGCCACTCCGTGCGCGCGGGGCGGCCCGGGAGGGCGGTGCGGCCGGTGGCCCAGAGCAGCGTGGGCCAGGGGCCCGCGGCGTCGGGCGCGACGTCCGGGAAGAGCCGGGCGAGCGTGCGCCGGCAGAGGCCGGCCGGGGGTGCCCACGGCAGCCCGAGGCCCTGGGCGACGTCGTGCAGGTGGACGAGCGTCTCCAGCAGGCTCATCGCGAGGAACCCGGCCGGGTCGCCGAGGCCCCACGGGTGGTAGGCGCGCGTCCCGGGGGCGGCGGTGCGGGCCATCGCGACCATCAGGGCCCCGCTCGCCTCCAGCACCTGGACGAGCCCCGCAGGCCCGGCCGCGCGGTCCGCGAAGACGAAGCTGTTCGGCCCGCCGGGGAAGCGGCGCGTGGTGAGGAACGGGACGTAGCGGTCCTGCGGCGGGGCGGCCGGGCCGAGCTGGGCCGCGTAGGCGAGCAGGTCGTCGGCCAGGTGCTCGACGGTGGCCCAGCAGTCCCAGTCGATCGCCCCGGCGGGCCGCGACCAGTCGGCGTCCGCCGGGGCGGCCCGCAGGGTGTCGGCGGCCAGGCGCACCGCGAGGGCGAGGTCGTCGGCGGTGACGGGGGCGGCGTCGTCGTCGGCGGCGGGGGCGTGGTCCGGCTCCGGAGCTCTGTCGATCATGGCGCGACTGTACTCGCGGCGCGGCCGACCCCTCCCGTCCGAGCCTGCCCGCGCCTGCGGGGCACTTCGCCGGCCCCGGCCACGGGTCCGGCGGGGGCCGGCGGGGTAGGAGCCGTGGCAGAGGCGGACGGGCCGGGGACCGGGGGCGGGAGGTGCAGCCGCGGTGCCCCTGTGCAGGGCTGTGTCGAACGTCGGCCCCGCGGACCGGGGCACGTTGCTTTCGCGTGCTCACCGGCGAGGAACGGACGCAGCAGCGTGAGCAGGGCGTGCGGCCGGTGCAGCGGGATGATGTGGCCGCAGTCTTCGACGACGTGTCCGGTGAGATCGTCGGTGATCGGGCGGAGCTGGCGTTCCAGTGCCGCACCGACGGGCCGGGCGCCCAACGCCATCGTCGGCACCGTCAGGCGGGCAGTGGCGACCGCCCGCTCGATCTGTACCGCGCTCTCGGGCAGCGCCCGGTAGTACGAGAACGCGCGGCTCAACGCCCGGCGGCCGGTGTATGCGCGGACGAAGGCGTCCCGGACGGCGGGGCGCACTCCGTCGCCGAGCGTGCCCGTACTCAGGAACCAGTCGACGTAGGCGGCCTCGTGGCCCTCCAGCACGGTCTCGGCAAGGCCGGGCGCCGCGGAATGGAATCCGAACCACCACGGCGGCCCGTCGGCAAGGAATTCCTCGGCGCCGGGCAGCCTGCCCAGAACCGACTCCATGACGACCAGGCGCCGGACGAGGCCGGGGCGGCGCAGGGCGAGAAGGAAGGCCGGCGCGACACCCGCGTCGATGCCCACCACCGCGGCCGAGGACACGCCGAGCGCGGTGAGAAGCGCCGCGGCGTCCTCGGCCAGGGTGCCCGCGTCGTACCCGGAGGCGGTCCCGCTGCTCGCGCCGAACCCGCGCAGGTCCGGCGCGATGACGCGGTATCGGCCGGACAGGCCGGCCATCACGTCCGTCCACAGCTCCCAGGTGTGCGGGAACCCGTGCAGCAGCAGGACGGCCGGGCCCGATCCGGCGAGGGCGACGTTGAGTTCGACACCGTTGACGGGGATGCGCCGCAGCTCGGGCACGGGAGGCTCCAGGTGTGGTGAGGAATGGTGACCACCTCACGCTAAGGAACTATGTTGGTGGCTCCAAGACGGCACTTTCCCTTCAGGTGGTGAGCTCCGAGTGACCACATCGACGGCCGGGGAAAGCGGCCGGCGGCCCGGTGAGCGGGGTGATCTGCTGGACTCCCTCTGCCCGACCCGCCAGTTGCTCGACCGTATCGGCACCAAGTGGACGTCGATGGTGGTCAAGGTGCTGGCCGAGGAGGCGCCGGACGAGCGCCGTTTCGCGGAACTGCGGCGCCGCATCCCCGGCATCTCGCAGAAGATGCTGTCCGTCACCCTGCAGAGCCTCGTCCGCGACGGCCTGGTCGCGCGCCGGGTGGAAGCCACCGTGCCACCCGCCGTCCACTACCGGCTCACCGGGCTCGGCCTGTCCCTCGAAGGGCCGCTCTCCGTCCTGCGGGTCTGGGCCGAGACACACATGGCGGAGATCGACCGCAGCAACCGGCTCGCCGACGAGTCACCCCCCGACCGTGGCCCGGACCGAACGGCCAACCCCTGAGGGCTGTCCCTCAAGTGATCCTGCCCTGGGAGGATCCTGGCCGTGGCTGGTGTGTGATCACGGCGTCCGAGCCGTCCTGGACAACTCCGTTCGCCGGAGGCGACGGTGTGCGCCACGCGATGCCCGGCGTTGCCCGCCTGCACAACCTCGCTCCCGCGGGACGACTCCCGCCGCCTGCGGGGGCTGAGAGGGTCCCGGGAAACGGCTCCCCACCTCGCAGTCCCGGAGGAGTAGTCAGGCGAGGCAGAACTCGTTGCCCTCGATGTCCTGCATCGTGATGCACGACTCGTTGACGCCATCGGCGCGCTGCGTCAGCACGTGTTTTGCGCCGAGCACCGTCAGCCGTGCGCATTCGGCCTCAAGTGTGGCCAGGCGCTCGTCACCCACGAGCCCGACGCCGGCCCGCACATCGAGATGCACCCGGTTCTTGACGACCTTGCCTTCGGGGACTCGCTGGAAGAGCAGGCGCGGGGCCACGCCCGAGGGATCGGTGCACGCGAAGTAGATCGCATCCTCGGGCGGCAGCGAGCGGTAGCACTCCTCCCACGTGGCGAAGCCCTCCGGGACCGTCGGCATGACGTACCCCAGCACCTCGCACCAGAAGGCGGCGAGGCGCACCGGCTCCGCGCAGTCGAAGGTCACCTGGAACTGCTTGATCGTTGACATTGGCGCACAATAACAGGGGCCCTGCTCATCTTCCCAGGTCAGGAGGTTCGCGCGTGGTCGGGAGGAGGGCTGCTACCCGCTTTCGTGTCGTGCGTTCGCAGGGGTGAACCGAGGCCGGCGTCTCCCCGAAGGGCACCCGGCCGGCGACTTCGGTGCTGTCGAGGACCAGTTACGGGACAACCCTCAGGCGGACAGGGCGTCGGTCAGGCCGGCCAGGAGGCCGCAGACCTCGGCGGCCGCCGCCCGCATCTCCTCGCTCTCCCCGGGCCGGACGACGAGGTCCGCCAGGATCAGCAACGCGGCCCGCAGGGCGCCCACCGGGACTTCGACCGTCCGCAGCGCGTCCAGCGCGTCGGCGGCCTGCTCGGCGGCGCTGCTGTTCCAGGACTGCGTCAACTCCGCCGCCGGGAGCTTAGGTTCGGGTCGGCCGGAGACGATGTGCAGGACGCGGGGCGGGTTCGGATGGCTCATGCCCGGAGAACGACGAGGGGACCCGGCCGGTTGCCGTTCATCCGGGTGACGGTTTGGCCGCGGGTGGCGTCCGTACCTTCGACGATGTACGCCCGTAGGGCCACCGGTCGTACACCCGTGGGTCGATCGGGGCGTTCCGTGGTCGTCCGGAGGGGTGATGCGCCGGGGCCGCGGCGAACGGCAGCCTGATTGGCATGACAACGACGAACAAGGTGACTGGTCGTCAGAGTGGCGGTCTGCTGAGGCGTTTGGGGCTCGGTGCGGTGGCGTTCGGCCTCGCCTCGGTCTCCGCGGTGGCGGTCGCGCCGTTACCGGCCCAGGCGGCCGGCGCGGACGGCACGGAGGAGCGCGGCGGCGGGTACACGGCCAAGATCCGGCGGACCGAGTACGGGGTGCCGCACATCCTGGCCCGGGACTTCGGCGGCCTCGGATTCGGCTACGGGTACGCCTTCGCCCAGGACAACCTGTGCCAGCTCGCCGACCACGTGCTGACCCTGCGTGGCGAGCGGTCCCGCTGGTTCGGCCCCGACGCCACCTCGACCGACGCGCCGACCACCCCCAACCTGGCCGGCGACACCTACCACCGCGGCCTGCGCGAGGCCGGTACCGTCCAGCGGCTGCTGGACCGGCCGGCGCCGCTCGGCCCGACGGACGAGCTGCGCCGGATGGTCGAGGGCTACGCGGCCGGCTACAACCGCTACCTGGGCGAGACCGGGGTGGCGAAGCTGCCGGACCCGACCTGCCGGGGACAGGCGTGGGTCGGCCCGATCACCGCCCTGGACCTCTGGTCGCTGATCCTGGAGGTCGACACGGCGGCCGGCCAGTCCGGGGTCACCGGCGGGATCGGCTCCGCGACACCGCCCACCGCCCCGGCCCCGGCCGGGCAGGCCGCCGCACCGGCCGCCGCCCCGCCGGCCACCGGTGCCCGTGCCGCGCTGGCCTCCGCCGCCGCACGCGTCGGCGGCAGCGAGGCCTCCGACCTGGGCAGCAACGGCTGGGCCCTGGGCCGCGACGCCACCCGCGACGGCACCGGGATGCTGCTGGCCAACCCCCACCTCCGCTGGGCGGGCAGCGACCGCTTCTACCAGGTCCAGCTGACCGTCCCCGGGGTGATGGACGTCGCCGGCGCGGGCCTCTACGGCACCCCGCTGGTCGAGATCGGGCACACCCGCGGCCTCGCCTGGACGCACACCACCAGCTACGCCGACCACGCCTCCGTCTACCGGCTGTCACTCGCCCCGGGCGACCCGACCCGGTACCTGGTCGACGGCCGCGCCGAGCGGATGACCGCCCGGAGCGTCCCGGTCGCCGTCCGGGCGGCCGACGGCACGGTGACCACCGTCACCCGCACGCTGTACGACTCCCGGTACGGACCGGTGCTCGCGGACGGCTGGACCACCGACCACGCCTACGCCGTCCGCGACGCCAACGCCGACAACCTGCGCTCGATGAACGAGTGGCTGGCGATGGGCAAGGCGCAGAACCTCGACCAGCTGAAGCAGGCCCAGCGCAGTTACCAGGGCGTGCCGTGGACGTACACCATGGCCACCGACGCCACTGGCACGGCGTACTTCACCGACAGCTCCGTCGTCCCGCACGTGACCGACGAGCAGAACGCCCGGTGCGCCCGGCAGACCGAGGACTTCGGGCAGGTCCTGGACGGCTCGACCACCGCGTGCGACTGGGGCAGCGACCCGGACGCGCTGGTGCCCGGCGTGTTCGGACCGGCCGCCCAGCCGAGCCTGACCCGGACCGACTACGTCGCCAACTCGAACAACGGCCCGTACCTGACCAACGCGGACGCGCCGCTGACCGGCCTGCCGGCCATCTACAACAACGGCACCCGGATCGCCCCGCGCCCCCAGCTGGGCCTGCGGATGATCGCCGACCGCCGGGCCGGCCGGGACGGGTTCGGCGCCGCGGGCTTCAGCCTGCCCACCCTGCAGGCCACGATGCTCGGGGACCGCGTGTACACCGCCGATCTCGACCGTGACGACGCGGTCGCGATGTGCCGCGCCCACCCGGCGGCGACCGCGACCGACGGCACCCCGGTGGACCTCGCGGCCGCCTGCGCGGTGCTCGCGGCCTGGGACACCAGGGCCGACGCCGACAGCAGGGGCACCTACCTCTGGCAGGCCTTCCGGCTCGCCCTGAGCCGCAGCGGTACCGACTCCTGGCAGCGCGTGCCGTACGACCCGGCCCAGCCGCTCACCACCCCGCGCGGGATCGTCGGCGAGGACCGGGCCGCACAGCGCGCCCTCGCCGACGCCGTGCGGCAGCTGGCGGGCGAAGGCGTCCCGCTGGACGCACCCATCGGCCTGCGCCAGCGCTGGGCGGGCATCCCGCTGCCCGGCTGCTCCGGCGGGCTCGGCTGCTTCAACGTGCTCACGGCCGCCCCGGACTCCGGCCGGGGCGGCGGCACCCGCCCGGCCGACCTGCGCAGCGTCCCGCACGGGTCCAGCTTCATGATGGCCACCGAGCTGACGCGGCAGGGCCCGCGGACCAGGACCCTGCTCAGCTACGGCGAGTCCGCCGATCCGACCTCGCCGCACTACACCGACCAGACCCGGCTCTTCGCCCGCAAGCAGTGGGTGACCGAGCGGTTCACCGAGGCCGAGATCACGGCGGCCCCGCACCTGAAGGTGACGACCCTGGTCCGCTGACCGCAGCACCCGGCGGTACTCGGCCGCACCCGGCCGCACCCGGCCGCACCCGGCCCCGTCCGATCCCGGGCGGGGCCGGATGGGGCCGGGTGTCGGGGGCGGCGGGTAACCTCGCAGGTTCGGACGGGAGGACGGGCGTGGTCGGACAGCAGCAGGCAGCCGGCGGGTGGATCTCCACCGGGCTGCACTGGCAGGACGGGCGGCCGGTGCTGACCGCGGTCAACGGCCGCCGCCGGCACGAGCGGGCGGTCGCGCCGGGCACACCGGTCGGCTGGCTGCTGGCCGGCCCGCGGCGCTGCACCGGCGCCTGGCTGGTCGGCGCCACCGAGCGGACGCCCTGCCCGCACCACGCCGTCATCGACCCGGACGGCGGTGCCGTCCAGTGCTCCGCCTGCCAGAGCGTCGACCGCGGGCTGGCGATCGCCAGGGACCAGATCCTCGACGACGGCCGCACCTACCGCCTCTACCTCGCCTGGTTCGGCGAGGGCCTGCTCAAGGTGGGTCTGACCTCCGAACAGCGCGGCACCGCCCGGCTGCTCGAACAGGGGGCGCTCGCCTGGACCTTCGCCGCCCGGGGCAGCCTGCCCGCCGTCCGCCGGGCCGAACTCACCGTCGCCGCCTCCGGGCTGGCCCGCGAGCGGTTCACGGCCAAGGTGAAGGCGGAGCACTGGTGGCGGCACGGCGACGCCGCGCACCGCCGCGGGATCCTCACCGACGCCCGCACCCGTGCCCACCGGCTGCTGGACGGGCACGCGCTGGAGCTGCTGCCCGGCCACCCCGTCACCGACCACGTGGACCTCTTCGGCCTGGCCGGCGGAGCCCCGGCCGTCTACGGGCAGATCGACGCGTTGGCGGCCGGCGCGGTCGTCGCCGGCACGCTGCGCCCGCCGGTCGGGCGCTACCTCTGGCTCGACCGGCCCGACGACCCCGAGCCGCTGCTGCTCGACACCCGCTTGCTCACGGGCTGGACGCTCACCCCGGCGGGCGACCGCCCGACCACGGGCCTGACCGTACGGGCCCGGGTCCGCCCGCCGGAGGCGGACACCCAGGAGGCGCTGTTCTGACCGGCCCCGCAGTGCCGGCCCGGTCATTCGTGCCGTGCTCCTACCCGATGCCGCTGCCGAGGCCGGTGCCCGAGCCGTCGGGCCTGCTCAGCCCAGTCGGCTGCGCACCCCGCCCGGACCGGACCGTGCCCGGTGCGAGCGCGGCGGCCGGGACGGCCGGATGTCGGAGCGTGCGGGTGCCGCGTCCTCCGCGGCCCGCCGGGCGAGCGCGGCCCGGGCGGCGGCCAGCGCCAGCCGGGCGAGCAGCGGATCCTCGCGAACGCCCGCCGCCCGCTTCGCCGTCTGGCAGTGTGTGCACCAGACGGGCGAGGCGGGCCCGTCGGGGTAGCTCAGTTCCTCCGGCGGCAGGTAGTGGCTGCCGCACTCGACGCACTCGAAGACCATCCTCATCCGACGATCACCGTCCCGGATCCGTGGCACCGACCGCACGGTGACCAGAAGGTGTTGAGCTTCGGCACCATGCCCCCTTCCTCGTCCAGTTCGACCGTGGCTTCGGTCTTCTGGGTCCCGCCGGACCCGCCACACCCGGTGCAGGACTGAACCTCGGGCATATGACCCTCCTTGGCGCGGGGACCACCGTAGCGCGAATTTCCTGCGTGGAGCACCGGTCCTGACGATCCACCACCCTTGCGGGGAGCGCACGGCCGAGCCGCGCGCCCCGCCCGCCCCGCCCGTCCCGGCCGAGGTCCCGCGAGGCACTCCGGCAGGCGGACGGACGGGCACGGGCGGGGCAGGAAGGCGCGGGCGGACAGGCAGGTGTGGGCAGGTGTGGGCCGGTGTGGGCAGGCGTGGGCCGGGCGCTCAGCCGGCCGCGCTGCGGAGGAACTCGCGATTCATCGCCGCGATGCTCGGCAGCGGGATGCCCTTCGGGCAGGCGGTGGCGCACTCGCCCGTGTTGGTGCAGCCGCCGAAGCCCTCGGCGTCCATCGCGGAGACCATGTTCCGTACCCGGGCCTTCCGTTCCGGGGCGCCCTGCGGCAGCACGTTGAGGTGCACCACCTTGGCGGAGGTGAACAGCATCGCCGAACCGTTCGGGCAGGCGGCCACGCAGGCACCGCAGCCGATGCACTCGGCGTGCTCGAAGGCGGTGTCGGCGGCCTCCTTGGGGACGGGGGTGGCGTGCGCGTCGGGGGCGCTGCCGGTGGGGGCGGTGATGTACCCGCCGGAGCCGATGATCCGGTCGAACGCGGACCGGTCGACGACGAGGTCCTTGACCACCGGGAAGGCCGAGGCCCGCCACGGTTCGACGTCGATGGTGTCGCCGTCGCTGAAGTGCCGCATGTGGAGCTGGCAGGTGGTGGTCCGCTCCGGTCCGTGCGCCTGGCCGTTGATGACCATGCCGCAGGCGCCGCAGATCCCCTCCCGGCAGTCGTGGTCGAAGGCGACCGGCGTGTCGCCGCGGGTGATCAGCTCCTCGTTGAGGGTGTCCAGCATCTCCAGGAAGGACATGTCGGGGCTGATCCCGCTGACCCGGTAGGTGGTCATCGAGCCGGCCGCCTCCGGGCCCGCCTGGCGCCAGATGCGCAGGGTGAGGTTCATGCGTAGCTCCGCTGGGTGGGGTGGACGTGCTCGAACGCGAGGTCCTCGCGGTGGAGGACCGGGGCGGTGCCGGTGCCGGTGAACTCCCAGGCCGCGGCGTAGCCGAACGCCTCGTCGCGGCGGGCGGCCTCGCCGTCCTCGGTCTGGCTCTCGGTGCGGAAGTGACCGCCGCAGGACTCCGCGCGGTGCAGGGCGTCCAGGCACATCAGCTCGGCCAGTTCGAAGTAGTCGACCAGGCGGTTGGCCTTCTCCAGCGACTGGTTGAGCTCCTGGCCGGTGCCGGGCACCTTGATCCGGCGCCAGAACTCCTCCCGCAGCTGCGGGATCCGGGCCAGGGCGCGGCGCAGGCCGGCCTCGTCGCGGGCCATGCCGCACTCGTTCCAGAGGAGTTCGCCCAGCTCGCGGTGGAAGGAGTCGGGCGTGCGGTCGCCGTCCACGGCGAGGATGAGGTTGAGCCGGTCGGTCACCTCGGCCTCGACGGCGGCGATCTCCTCGTGCTCGGCGGGGACGGCGGGCAGCGGGTGGCGGGCGAGGTAGTCGTTGAGGGTCGGCGGGAGGACGAAGTAGCCGTCCGCGAGGCCCTGCATCAGGGCGCTGGCCCCGAGCCGGTTGGCGCCGTGGTCGGAGAAGTTGGCCTCGCCGATCGCGAACAGGCCGGGCACGCTGGTCTGCAGGTCGTAGTCGACCCAGAGCCCGCCCATCGTGTAGTGGATCGCGGGGTAGATCCGCATCGGCACCCGGTACGGGTCCTCGGCGGTGATCCGCTCGTACATCTCGAAGAGGTTGCCGTACCGGGCCTCGACGGCGTCGCGGCCCAGCCGGCGGATCGCGTCCGCGAAGTCCAGGTAGACGCCCTGGCCGCCGGGGCCGATGCCGCGGCCCTCGTCGCAGACGTTCTTGGCGGCCCGGGAGGCGATGTCACGGGGCACCAGATTGCCGAAGGAGGGGTAGATCCGCTCCAGGTAGTAGTCGCGTTCGGCCTCGGGGATCTCGCCCGGCGGCCGGGTGTCTCCCGCGGCCTTCGGCACCCAGATCCGGCCGTCGTTGCGCAGCGACTCGCTCATCAGGGTCAGCTTCGACTGGTGGTCGCCGGAGCGCGGGATGCAGGTGGGGTGGATCTGGGTGAAGCACGGGTTGGCGAAGTGGGCGCCGCGCCGGTGGGCCCGCCAGACGGCGGTGGCGTTGGAGTTCTTGGCGTTGGTGGAGAGGTAGAAGACGTTGCCGTAGCCGCCGCTGGCGAGCACCACCGCGTCGGCGGTGTGGGTGGAGATCGCGCCGGTGACGAGGTCCCGGGCGACGATGCCGCGGGCCCGGCCGTCGATCACCAGCAGGTCGAGCATCTCGGTGCGCGCGTGCAGCTCGACGTTCCCGGCGGCGATCTGCCGGGAGAGCGCCTGGTAGGCGCCGAGCAGCAGCTGCTGTCCGGTCTGGCCGCGGGCGTAGAACGTCCGGGAGACCTGCACCCCGCCGAAGGAGCGGGTGTCCAGCAGGCCGCCGTACTCGCGGGCGAACGGCACGCCCTGGGCCACGCACTGGTCGATGATCTCCACCGAGACCTGGGCGAGCCGGTGCACGTTGGACTCCCGGGCCCGGAAGTCGCCGCCCTTGACGGTGTCGTAGAAGAGCCGGCGGACGGAGTCGCCGTCGTTGCGGTAGTTCTTGGCGGCGTTGATGCCGCCCTGGGCGGCGATCGAGTGGGCCCGCCGGGGGGAGTCCTGGAAGCAGAACTGCACGACGCGGTAGCCCTGTTCGGCGAGCGTGGCGCCGGCCGCGCCGCCGGCCAGGCCGGTGCCGACCACGATCACGGTGTGCTTGCGGCGGTTGGCCGGGTTGACCAGCTTGGCGTCGAACCGCCGCTGGTCCCAGCGCTGTTCGATCGGTCCGGCGGGGGCCTTGGTGTCGGCGACCGGATCGCCGACGGTGTACTCGCTGTAGGGGATCAACTCACCACTCCGGTCATCACGGCCACGGGGACGGACAGGAAGCCGACGGTCAGTACCAGCGCCAGGCCGTTGGCGGTCAGTTTCAACGCGCGGTCACGCCGGGCGTTGTTGGCACCGAGGGTCTGCGCGGCGCTCCAGAAGCCGTGCCGGATGTGCAGCCCGACGGCCAGCATCGCGACGATGTAGATCACGCAGCTGTACCAGTGGGAGAAGGAAGCCACGATGTTCTGGTACGGATGCCCGTGCTCGGCGGCCGGGTTCACGGTCAGCGTGGTCAGGTCCAGGATGTGCCAGACGATGAACAGGGCCAGGATCACCCCGCCCCACCGCATCGTCCGGGTCGCGTAGCTCGCCCGGCGCCGCTGGTGCACGTACTTGCTCGGCCGGGCGGCGAGGTCGCGCCGGCTCAGCTGGTACGCGGCCACCCCGTGCAGCCCGACGGCGGCGAGCAGGCCGAACCGGGCGATCCAGAGGAACCACTCGTAGTGCAGGACCGGTTGGCCGAGAGTGCGCAGCCAGTGCGCGTAGCCGTTGAGGTCGTCCGGGCCGAAGAAGACCTTGAGGTTGCCCAGCATGTGCGCGACCAGGTACAGCAGCATGACCAGTCCGCTGACGGCCATGACCGCCTTCTTGCCGACGGTCGACCGCCACAGGAGCGCCAGGGTGGACGGATGCCGGGCCGTCCGAGTCGCGGTTGTCATGGCGACAACGGTAAGGACGGGCCCCTCGGTACGTCCAAGACATGATGCGGCTCGCCGCGATAGCCGTGGCCTATCGCCGGGGCCCGGGGGCCGGGCCTACCCTGGCGGGGTGCAGCTTCAGCAACTCCGCTACTTCCTTGCCGTCGCCGAGACCCGCCACTTCACCCGGGCGGCCGACGCGGCCCATGTCGCGCAGCCCTCGCTGTCCCAGCAGATCCGTGCGCTGGAGCGGGAGTTGGGCGCCGAGCTGTTCCACCGGACCAGGGGCAACATCGCGCTCACCGACGCCGGGGACGCCCTGCTGCCGCTCGCCCGGCGCATCCTCGCCGACACCGAGAGCGCCCGGCTGGCCGTCCAGGAGACGGTGCAGCTGCGCCGGGGCAGGGTCCGGCTGGGGGCCCCGCCGAGCCTCTGCACCAGCCTGGTGCCGGACGTGCTGCGGGTCTTCCGGGACCGCCACCCCGGAGTGGCGCTGATGGTCCGCGAGGGCGGCTCGCGCGACCTGGTCCGGATGCTGGCGGCCGGGGAGCTGGACCTCGCGCTGATCATCACCCCGCCGAGCGGCGAGACGGCGTCCGCGCTGGACGTCACCGAGCTGCTGCACGAGGAGCTGGTGCTGGTCGCCCGGTCCGCCGGCGGCTGGCGCGCCGAGGTGCGGGTGGCGGACCTGCGCGGGCGGCCCCTGGTGATGTTCCGCGAGGGCTACGACCTCCGGGAGACCACCCTGGCGGCCTGCCGGGCGGCCGGGTTCGAGCCGGAGTTCGCGGTGGAGGGCGGCGAGATGGACGCGGTGCTCGGCTTCGTCCGGGCCGGGCTCGGCCCTGCGGTGCTGCCGGGCATGGTCGCGGCCCGCTCGGGGCTGGCTGTCACCCCCTTCGCCGGGCCCGGGCTCGGGCGGACCATCGCCGTCGCGCACGGCCACGAGGTGCCGCTCACCCGGGCGGCGGCGGCCCTGCGCGAGACCGTGCTGGCCCACCTGCGCGACGCGGCCCGGTCGGGCGGGCTCCCGCCCGGCACCCGGCTGCTGCTGGAGCCGTAGTCGTACCGGTGGTCCGTCCCGTGGTCGTACCCGAGCCCGGTCCGGGCGGGCCTGCCGCGGCGAATGGTTGGCACGGTGTGCGAATCACCCGAATCGTGACCTTCCGGATCCGGGGGCCCGGAACCCGCTGTTCCCCGGGCCGCGTCCCAGCCGGTAGCCGCGGTGTCGTAGGGTGCGACGCCGCAGGGCCCAGCAGGCAGTCACGGGGAGAGTACGACGCGATGAACAACGGGAAGCAGCAGGACGGCAGACGGGCCGGGAGCGGCAGCGCTCCCGCAGGCGGGGCACCCGATGCGGCCGGGGCCACGGCGGAGACCGGGACCGCCCCCGCGGCCGAGGCGGCCGACGCGACCGGGGCCGGGCTCGACGACACGGTCGACGTCCGGGCCGGCTCCGGCGCGGCCCCCGGCGCCCCGGCGGTCGAGGACGAGCGCCCCTGGGAGCTCCCCGACTACCTCCACGAGCGGGAGCTCGGCTCCGGCGCCAGCGGCCGCGTGGTGCTCGCCCGGCACCGGGAGACCGGCACCCCCGTCGCGATCAAGTACCTCCACAGCACCGTCGGCACGCCCGCCCTGCGGGAGGAGGCCGAGACCCTCGCCGCCATCGACTCCCCGCACGTCACCCGGCTCTACGAGTACGTGGAAGGCGAGCGGGGCGCGGCCATCGTGATGGAGCTGGTCGACGGGATCGCACTGCGCGACCTGCTCCGCGCGGAGGGCGCCACCACTCCCGAGGCCGCGCTGGTCGTCCTGAAGGGCTCACTGCTGGGCCTGGCGGCCGCCCACGAGGCGGGCGTGGTGCACCGCGACTACAAGCCCGCCAACGTGCTGGTCGACACCGCGGGCACGTCCAAGCTGGTCGACTTCGGCATCGCGGTGCCGAGCGGCGACGACCGGGACGTCTCCGGCACGCCCGCCTACATGCCGCCCGAGCAGTGGGCGGGGCGGCCCGCCTCCCCGGCCGGGGACGTCTACGCGGCGACCGTCACGTTCTTCGAATGCCTCACCGGCGCCCGCCCCTACGGCGGCACCACGATCGCCGAGCTGGCCGTCCAGCACACCGAGGCCCCGATCCCCGCCGCGCTGGCGCCCGACATGGTCCGGCCGCTGATCCTCTCCGGCCTCGCCAAGGACCCGCAGGCCCGCCCCGGCAGCGCCGCCGCGCTGGTCGAGGAGCTGGAGGCCGTCGCGTCCGCGGAGTACGGGCCGCAGTGGGAGGAGAAGGGCCGGCGTGACCTGACGGCGCTGGTGGCGCTGCTCGCGCTGCTGCTGCCCGGCGTCGGCGGCGGGGCGGCCGGCGGCACCTCGCTGGCCCACACCGCGCTGGCCGGCGTCCCGCCCCAGGCCGCCGCGGGCGGGGCCGCCGGTACCGCTACCGGCGCCGCGCCGGCCGCGGTGGTCCGGGAGGTGCTCGCCCGGGAGACGCCGGTCCGCCGGGGCGTGCGGCTCGGCAGCCGGGGCAAGGCGCTCGTCGGCGTCGTGGCCGGCACCCTGACCCTGGCCACACTGGCCGGCATGGCGATCGCGGGCGCCGCCGACGGCGGTGCCCGCACCGTCGTCGGCGGCGCCTCGCCGGAGGCCACCACCACGCTCGGAGCAGCCGGCCCGACGGCCGCTCCGTCGCCCGGGGCGAGCAGCGCCACGGACCTCCCGAGCGCCTCGCCGTCCGAGTCGTCGGCCTCGCCCTCGGCGACCACCGGCAGCCCGAGCGCCTCCGCCACGGGGACGCCGACCGGAAAGGCGCCGACCACCAAGGGCGCGCCGCCCGCGACCGGCGGCCCCGCCACCGGCCTGCCGCCGCTGCCGACCGGCGGTGGCGCCCCCACGGCCGCGCCGCCCTCGGGCCCGCCCGCCGCTCCCAGCGCCACCACCGCCGCGCCGACGGCGGCGCCCACCCCGACCCTCACCGCGACGGTCGCGCCGGCGACCGTCGCAGTCAGCACGGTGAACCTTGACTCGTTGACCTGCAGCGGCCGGTGGAGCCTGACCGCGACGGTGACGGTGGTCGCGCAGGGCACCGGCTCCGGCACGCTGACGCTGAACTGGTTCCACACCTTGACCGGCCGGCCGGTCACCGTCGCGACCGACACGGTGGTGGTCCGCGACGGCCGCGCCACCGTCACCCGGTCGCACGACTTCGGCTCGGCCGACACCTTCCCGACCTGGGGCGTGAGCATCGGTACCAGCCCGGCCGCGGTCAGGCCGGGCAAGACATCGAGCACGGTGGCCGCCTACCTCTGCGACCCGCCCCGCTGAGCCCTGCCCGCCGAACCACCCGCCCCGCCCCGCTCCCTGGAGAAGCCATGCCCACGCCCAGCCCCGACCCCGCCCCGGCACCGGGCACGGCCGCAGACCGGACCGTCCGGCTCGGCACGCCTGCGGACGAGGCGGCACGGACCGTCCGGCTCGGTGCGGAGCCGGCCGGGGCGGCGGAGGGGACGGTCCGGCTCGGCGCCGGGCCGGTCGCCGCGTCGCCCGACACCGAGGCCACCGTGCGGCTCGACAGCGCCGAGGCGGCGAGCGCGACCTTCCTCGACCCGCGGGTCTGGGGCGCTGCCGAGGCGGGGGAGACCACTACCCGTGTCCAGACCCCGGCACACGGCAGCACGGTGCCGGCCCTCTTGACCAGCACGGTGCCCGCCCCGCCCCTGACCAGCACCGTCGAGGCGTCCACCCCGGCGGAGCCCTCCGGCCCGACCGCGACCGTCGCCCCGCAGGGCGAACGGTCCTTCGCCCCGGGCGAGTTGCGACGCTTCGGCCCCGGCGTCCCGCCCCAGGCCGCCGCCGTCTGGCACGGCGCCCCCGCTGCGGACGCGCCGCAGCCCGCGCGCCCTCGTCGGGTGCGGCGGTGGCTGGTGCCGGTGGCGGTGCTGCTGGCCGTACTCGCCTTCCTGTTCTGGCGCTTCACCATGCCGGCCCTGGCAGTCACCGGCGTCGGTGTGACCACCGATCCGGCGGGCCCCGGTTGCGGCGGCACGGCGGTGATCACGGCTGCGGTCGAGACCAACGGCGGCGCCGGCACCGTCCGTTACCGCTGGCAGCGCAGCGACGGCACCACCTCGGGGGAGATCGCCCAGGACGTCCGCTCCGGCGCCCACCACACCGACCTGGTGCTGCGCTGGAGCTTCGAGGGCCAGGGCTCCTTCCAGGCCACCGCGACCCTGGAGATCCTCTCCCCGGCCCCCCGCACGGCAGCCACCTCGTTCACCTACCACTGCTCCTGAGCTCCGCTCATCCGCCCCGGCCGGACGCAGGTCCCCCGCTCAGCCGCCGCCGTAGGTGGCCTGGGTGACGGCGAAGACGTTGCGGCCGCCCGTGGTCTCCTGCAGCGACCAGAGCAGATCGGGGTCGCCGCCGCCCACCCAGGCGAAAGGTGGCGGGGTCTGCGGTCGGGGTCCAGTAGTAGAGCTTCTTCTGCCCCGAGGAGTTGAACCACCACCGGCCATTGTGGGAAGCCATGCCGTTCAGGTTGTACCAGGGCAGTTGGAGGGCCTGACCGGCGGTCGTCGTCGCGGCGAACGTCGTCGCCCCGGAGGCGAACGGGAAAAGGACGGCCCTCGGCGGGCGGTTGGGGTAGTCGGTGCAGCCCGACCGGCAGGTGTACTCCGTCATCACGATCGACCTGCTGACCCGGTCGAGGGAGATCGACGACGACCCCAGGCCGTCGGCGGAGGTCGTCTGCGACGTGACTGTGCCGACCTGAAAGAGCGTTTTGTCCTGGCAGATGCGTTTGGCGGCGGTCTGGGTGGCCAGCGGACTTGGGACGGCTGGTGCTTCTGTCTGCTGTCGCGATGTCTGGGACCGGTGGCGACGGTTGGGTGTCCGTTTGGGCCCCTTCGCTCCTGTCTGATCCCAAGGCGCTTCCCTCACCCCTGTTTGCGCCCTGTAGTCGAAGGGGTGTCGACGGTACTACCGAAACATGCCTCGACAACGGCCGTATCCGAGCGACTTCTCCGATGCCCGATGGGAGTTGATGGAGCCCATTCTGTCGGCCTGGCGGGCCGAGCGAAGGGGAAAGGGGCTGGACATAGGCCGGCCCCCCGAGCATGGCCTGCGGCGGATCATGGATGCGGTCCTCTATGTCGACCGAACCGGCATCCCGTGGAGGTACCTGCCTCACGACTTTGCGCCGTGGGAGACGGTCTACGGGTACTTCGCCGCGTGGCAGAAGGATGGCGTGTTTGACCAGCTCAACGGGGTGCTGAGGCGGCTGGTCCGCGAGGCGGAGGGCCGGAACGGCAAGCCGAGCGCGTGCCTGCTGGACGCTCAGAGCTTCAAGACTTCCGCCAATGTCCCTGCTGCCGGCCAGGGCATCGACGCGGGCAAGAAGATCGCAGGCCGCAAGCGACACATCGGGGTCGACACCCTCGGCCTCCCCCTCGCCGTACTGGTCACGGCCGCGAGCGTCTCCGACAACGCCGGCGGCATCCAGGTGCTCTCGCAGATCTCGAAGGCACACCTGCGTGTGACCAAGGCCTGGGCCGATTCCGGTTACCACACCAAGGCCATCGACCACGGCGCCCGCCTTGGCATCGACGTCGAAGTCGTCCGCCGCGACCCCGCCGAGAAGGGGTTCAAGGTGATCCCGCGGCGTTGGGTTGTCGAGAGGACCTTCGGCTGGCTCATGCACCACCGCCGACTCGCCCGCGACTACGAAACCCATCCGCACCGCTCCGAAGCCATGATCCGCCTTGCGATGATCGACCTGATGAGCCACAGCTCACGCGAGAGTCGACTCCGAACTGGAAAGACTCATAGGCGCCGAGCCACGTTGACCCGCGCGCCCTCGCCTCTCATCGCCTGTGGCCAGCGGTCATCGATGACATCCGCCGCTTCCCGGCAGGCATCACAGGCGTTCGCCCGTTCCGGCTGCCATCCATAGTCGGACGGCGACATGCCAGTTTCCCGAACTCCGCACAGCGTCCTGTCGAAGATGCCGAACGCGTGGGCGACGCCTGCGGCCAGGCCGTCCGCAACGGCCCTCTCCCAGCGCGTCTCCACGGGCAGGTAGGGCGGTCGCGAGACCTCGAACCACTCACCGCCCACATGCGTGGCTGCATGACACCAGGAACAGGACCAGAGCTCCTCTTCACACGCTGTCGGCGCCACCGGCCACCGCCACATCGCCTGTCCACACACATCGCACTTCACGAGCGGATCCTCACACGCGAACCTGCACGGCCTCCAGCCCCGCCGACCCGAGAGATATCAAACGCCCCAGCCAGGACAAAACGCTCTTTGAGGCAGCACGTAGGCGTAGTTGTGGGCGTAATAGACACTCGGGGACTGGCGGCCGATCCGGTCGGCGGCGCCGCCGGATTCGGTGTTGAGGATCTTGCGCAGGTCGAAGACGCGCATCACAGCCAACGACTACCGCCTCGCGAACACTCGAGCCGGCTACGTATATGTCATCTCCAATATTGGCGCCTTCGGCCCGAACATCGTCAAGATTGGAATGACCCGCCGCCTCGAGCCGATGGACCGCGTCCGGGAGCTTGGAGACGCTTCGGTTCCGTTTCGATACGATGTTCATGCGTTGTTCTTCTCCGATGACGCCGTGACGCTGGAGTCCGAACTGCACAAAGCATTCGCCGATAGGCGTGTTAACTTCGCCAATCAGCGACGAGAGTTCTTCTTCGCCACGCCATCCGAGGTCCGAGCACTATTGGCAGACAGGGTAGGCGGCCTGCTTGAGTTCACGGAGGAACCTGCGGCTCTCGAGTACTTCCAGAGCCGTAGCCGCTGGCCGCGGCAGAGCTGAATCCGGCGGTTCGAGGCGAAGGCGATGGGGCATGCCCGGTTCTCGGCCGATCGGTTCGGCTTGGCGGTGCCGGTGATCCAATTTCGTCGCGCCGGCCGACAGAGCCTTCCGGGAGCAGGCGGCACGCAGGTGGACGTCGACTGGCTCCTCTGCTTCCCTGCTGTACGGCATGGATACAGGCGGGGAGCGGCAATGACGAGGGGCCCGGGCGGCCCTGAGCGGTCGGGTCCCGCAACCCTGCGACGGCTCTGCCGCGCTACCTATCGAAGGAAGCGGCCTGCGCTACTGGGGAACGGTCACCGCCAGGAGACTGCCATCGCCGAGGTGCAGCCAGCCTCGGCCGGGGACAGGCGAATCACTGACGAGCGAGATCGCCGAGGCGCTGCCGATCAACTCACCAGATCTCGAGTTCTGAGGAGCGAGCAGGAGGCCGCGGTGGGCCCTGGTCAGTTCGCTCTGCCACCTCCTGCCATTGCTGATTGTCTGCTCGTCTCCGGCTACGACCAGAGCTGCGCTTTCACTGAAACCGCGATGCAGCAGTCGCCTCAGCACAGGGTGGGCATCGCAGTCCGCCAGTACCTCGGCATCGTCCATCACTACCACCACGGGGTCGTCCTGCGAGGCCGCGCCAAGTACCTCCTCAAGTTCTTGGCGACTGACGTTCTCCTGTATGAGGCAGCCCAGAACTGACGGCCGCGCTGCCAGTTCGCGCAGTGGTGAAGGCCGTGGTGCGATGAGGAGCAGCCTGGTGCGCCTCTCCAGCAGAGAACGCGCGACCGTCGTCAGCGCTGTGGAGCGTCCTGATCCGGCTGGTCCGGCGATGATGAAGACTGGAGCGGGTCCGGCTGCGAGATCGGGGCCGTGGGCGGCAAGAGGGTCGCCTCCAACGCCTGCGAGCGCCCACAGTCGAGGTGCCGCAGAAGACCGCATTCCCCACGCTTCGTCGAAGTCGAAGTTCAACGGCAGGGCATCGTAGCGTGACTGGCGCTCCAAGGCTTCATGGGCAGCGTTCCAAAGCCCGAGCAGTAGCGCGTGGTCCTTTCCCCACAGGTGTGCTGCATTGGAGAAGGCGATGAGCGCTTCGCGCTCGGGCAGCTCGTTGTGGGTGTGCCAGCGGATCCACTTGTCCGCGGAGATCCGTGTTTGGTGTTCCAGATCGGTGAAGGACCATTGGTGCTTCAGCCGGTGTTCGTCGAGGCAGTGGTGCACAGCGTAGAGGTCTCCGCGGGCGGGGGAACGAGCGACCTCGAACTCATGGCTCCGAACGTCGTAGAAGGTCGCATTCGCCGGCTGGTGCTTCTCCAGTGCATCCGCCATCTTGGCGAATCCCTTGCTGCGGCGGACCACGCCGAGGAAGACCCTGAGTGCGTCCTTGTCGTTCCACAGGGACTGTGCCGCATTGATGATCAGTGCCTTCAGTGATTCCAGTGAGGTGTCGCTGTGTGCGTCGTCTTCCTCCTCGCCGTCAGGCTCTGCGGCGTCTCCTGGGAGGCCTTCGTGTGCCTGGGCGACGGTCTCGGTGACGGCCAGCGCCCACAGCCCCTTGAACCGGTCAGCCACAGCGTCCTCTTCGTGGCCGCCGATCTCGGCCAGGGCACGGACGATGAGGTCGAGACGACCCCTGTGCGGTAGATCAGTCCGTTGGAAGGCGTCCAGGACCGCCTGGTGATTGACGATCCAGAACTCCTGTGCGTCCTTACCGATTTGGTCGCGAATGCCCCGTGCGGAGGGGAGTCCGGCATCCGTTCTGAGGTCATGGAGAGCGGTGTTCAGCTCCTTCAGGCGAGGCTGCTGGGACAGATCGGGCCTTGTCCACAACGGGGCGCGCATGCTTCCTCCGCCAGCTTGGAGTTGATCATCTATCAGCCACCAACGCGATGGTGCGCCTTCGTCAAACTTTGTCATACGACTGCGCGCAGTTGCCCGTAGTCGGCTGATGTCGTCAGGATCCGTCTGGAGCTGTCAGTGGCTGCTGTCGGAGGCTGATGCTGGGTGTGGCAACAGCAGATGCCGATCGCCGACAGGGAAGTCAGGTCTCCATGGATCAGCTCAGTGTTCGCGCCGTCGTTCTCCTTCTGGTGGGCGTTCTCGTCGTCGTTCTTATCGTGCGTGCACCCCCGCTTGGGTTCGCCGTGGTGGGAGCAACTGCGGTAGTTGCGCTGCTGGCTCAGCTCATGGGTAGGGAATGAGGCCGCCTTCGGTCCTCCACGAGAGGAATGACGGTAGGTCGGTGATCGAGTCGGCCTGCCAGTCGGGCGTCTGCCATGACGGTTGGGCCGTCCGCCTGGAGATAGCCCCAGGGCCGTCGGTGGCAATACGCGGCATGCAGGGCGCTGGCCGTTGGCGGCGACGATGTCGTTGTTGCGCTGCTCATCGACGTAGACGGTCTCGTTCGGGTTGCCGGCTGCTTGGGCGACGACGGAGTTCTGGCTTCGCCACGCATTATTGACCGGAGTGGCGCCGGCATCGACGGGGAGACCATGGTCGGTGAGGAGGTCAGCGGTGTGCATGGTCTGGCTGCCTGCGATGGAGGGCCTCTGAGCTGTCCCTCCCGTGCCCGTGGTGGGTGGAGTACGGCGGGTGATGTCCGCCCCTCGCAGACACGGCGGCTCTCCCACTGCGTGATTCGCGGCAATCACACCGCCAAATCGCGGAGGGCCCGCACCGTGAACCCGTACGGGCTCTCTGACTGCGGAGAGTACGAGATGCGAACTCGTGAGGGGTTACCCCCACCACGTGTTGCAAGCGTGCGCGCATGCGGAAGGGCCCGGGGCGGTGGCCCCGGGCCCTTCGGCGGTGGTGCGGGTCAGGCCGGCAGGACGGCCTCGATCGCGGCGACGACCTCGTCCGACTCCGGCTCGGTGCGCGGGCGGATCCGGGCGGCGACGGTGCCGTCCGGGGAGACCAGGAACTTCTCGAAGTTCCAGGTGACGTCCCCGGCCTGGCCCTCGGCGTCGGCGGTCCTGGTCAGCACCTCGTAGAGCGGGTGACGGTCGTCACCGTTGACGTCGGTCTTCTCGAACAGCGGGAAGGAGACGCCGTAGGTGGTGGAGCAGAAGGTCTGGATCTCCTCGGCGCTGCCCGGCTCCTGCCCGGCGAACTGGTTCGAGGGGAAGCCCAGCACGGTGAAGCCGCGCGCGGCGAAGCGCTCCTGGAGGCGCTCCAGGCCGGCGTACTGGGGGGTCAGGCCGCACTTGGAGGCGACGTTGACGATCAGCAGCGCCTTGCCCTTGTAGTCGCCGAGCGAGGCGGCCTCGCCGGACAGGGTGCGCAGCGGGATGTCGTACAGGCTCACGAGAAGGTCCCCTTCGGGTGTCGGTGTCGGGACGGGCTTCGTCACCGAACGGTAGCCGCCCCTGCCTGCCCCAACCACGACCGGGCTACGGGTGTTCCGTCCCGGTCGGCGGGAGCGGGCCGTCGAGGCGGGCGGCGACGGCGGCGAAGTCGGCGCTGTGCCAGCGTTCGGGGCGCATCCGGACGGCGATGTCGGCGGTCAGCTGCTCGGTGGTGGCTGCCAGGTAGGCACGGGCGGTGGCCGGCGGCAGGTAGCGGTGGGCCATCGCCGCGCGTTCGGCGGGGTCGACACCGTCCTCGATCGCGACCACCGGGCCCTCGACGCTCACGTACCGGCAGGGCGGGTCCTCCTGCTGGGCGCAGAGCGCGAACCGGCGGGTGGCCCGGATCCGGCGGGCCTTGGCGGAGTCGCGGCCGGTGAGGACGGTCAGGACGCCGCCGGGCCGGTAGTCGTACCAGATCGGGACGGCCAGCAGACCCTTGCCCGGTTCGGCGCCGTCGGCCCCGACGGCGAGGACGCCGACGTGGACGGCGGCCAGGAAGTGCTCGCGCTCGGCGATGCTCATGGTGAAGGACACGGCGTGGGCCTCCCGGGAGCCGGCGCCCGCGGGCTGCGGTCGCCCGCGGGTCGTCCCCGGTACGTACCCGCACGATCGGCCGTGTACCCGCGTATCCGCGCACCCGCGTACCCGCAAACGCCCGGGGCGGCCGCGGTCCCCCCGATTGCGGCCGCCCCGGACGTCCCGGACGTCCCGGGGATCCCGGCTAGAGCGCCAGCGGCTTGATTGCCGTGGGGGCGTGCTCCGGCAGGGTGGCGAGCTCCTCGAACTCCGTCACGTCGCTCATGTCGACGGTCCGGCTCATCGAGATGTTGGTGATGCGCTCCAGGATGGCCTCGACCACGACCGGGACGCTGTGCTCGGCGGCGAGCTTCTTGGCCTCCTCGAACGCGGCGCCCAGCTCGTTCGGGTCGGTGACCCGGATGGCCTTGACGCCCAGGCCCTCGGCGACCTTGACGTGGTCGACGCCGTAGACGCCGAGCTCCGGGGTGTTGATGTTCTCGAACTCCAGGTTGACCTGGAAGTTGATGTCCAGCCCGATCTGCGCCTGGCGGATCAGGCCCAGGTACGCGTTGTTCACGAGGACGTGGACGTAGGGGATCTTGTGCTGGGCGGCGACCGCCAGCTCCTCGATCATGAACTGGAAGTCGTAGTCGCCGGAGAGCGCGACGATCGGGGTCTCCGGGTCGGCGGTGGCGGCACCGATCGCGGCCGGGATGGTCCAGCCGAGCGGGCCGGCCTGGCCGCAGTTGATCCAGTGGCGCGGCTTGTAGACGTGCAGCATCTGCGCGCCGGCGATCTGGGACAGGCCGATGGTGGTGACGTAGCGGGTCTCCGGGCCGAAGGCCTTGTTCATCTCCTCGTAGACGCGCTGCGGCTTCATCGGGATGTTGTCGAAGTGCGTGCGGCGCTGCAGGGTGGCCTTGCGCTCCTGGGCGGACGCGGCCCAGGCGGTGAAGTCGGGCAGCCGGCCCTCGGCCTTGAGCTCCTTGGCGACCTGGACGAAGAGCTCCAGTGCGGCCTTGGCGTCGGAGGCGATGCCGAAGTCCGGGGCGAAGATCTTGCCGATCTGGGTGGGCTCGATGTCGACGTGGACGAACTTGCGGCCCTTGGTGTACGCCTCCAGGTTGTACCCGGTGTGACGGTTGGCCCAGCGGTTGCCGATGCCGAGGACGAAGTCCGACTCCAGGAAGGTCGCGTTCCCGTAGCGGTGCGAGGTCTGGACGCCGACCATGCCGGCGCTCAGCTCGTGGTCGTCCGGGATGGTGCCCCAGCCCATCAGGGTGGAGATGACCGGGACGCCGGTCAGCTCGGCGAACTCGACCAGCAGGTCGGAGGCGTCGGCGTTGATGATGCCGCCGCCGGCGACGATCAGCGGGCGCTCGGACTCCAGCAGGAACCGGATCGCCTTCTCGGCCTGGGCGCGGCTGGCCTGCGGCTTGTAGACCGGCAGCGGCTGGTAGGTCTCGGGGTCGAACTCGATCTCGGTCAGCTGGACGTCGATCGGGAGGTCGATGAGGACCGGGCCGGGACGGCCGGAGCGCATCAGGTGGAAGGCCTCCTGGAACACGCCCGGGACCTGCGCGGCCTCCAGCACGGTGGTGGCCTTCTTGGTGACCGGCTTGGCGATCGAGGCGATGTCGACGGCCTGGAAGTCCTCCTTGTGCAGCTTGGAGACCGGGGCCTGGCCGGTGATGCACAGGATCGGGATCGAGTCGGCGATGGCCGAGTAGAGGCCGGTGATCATGTCGGTGCCGGCCGGGCCGGAGGTACCGATGCAGACACCGATGTTGCCGGCCTTGGTCCGGGTGTAGCCCTCCGCCATGTGGGAGGCGCCCTCGACGTGGCGGGCCAGCGTGTGCCGGATGCCGCCGCCCTCCTTGAGGGCCCGGTAGAACGGGTTGATCGCTGCGCCCGGCACGCCGAACGCGACCTCAACGCCTTCGAGCTTGAGGATCTCCACGGCCGCACGGGCGGCTGTCATACGAGGCATCGGGTATCTCCTGCGTCGGCCCGCAGTGGGTCGGAGGGCTCATCTCCAGAATTCCACCATACGGAAGAACGGTTTCTGTATGCGGAAACAAAGTAAGGCGACGCCTGTCGGGGCGTCAAGGGGAGTTTCAACAGAATGTGGAAGCCGGCGGTCGGCGGAAACCGCAGGTCGCGGCCGACCGGCGGCCGGTGGGCGAGGGCCCGGTGGCCGGTGGGCGGGGTGTGGTGGGTGGGGCCCCGGTGTCCGGCGTCCGGCCAGGCTGTCACGGCCGGGGTGCCCGATCCATCGCCCGTTCCTCCAGTCCGCGGCGGCGCTCCGGGGCCGCTCGTCGTCCCTTCCTGCAAAGCGCCCGCTCCGCCGCCCGCTCGATCGCGGGCCTACCGCCGCGCCCGGTCGGCCGGGCATCGTTCGCATACCAGGTCGGTGCACGAACGGGTGTGCCCGCTTTCCGGCTCGATCCGGGCCGGAAAGCGGCCCCGGTGTGCCGTCGCGGTGAAGGGAGGGTGGACGAGGTTGGCGGCGGCCGGGGCCGTGGGTACCGTCGGTGCCACGCCGGGCCCGTCATGGTTGCCATGTTCAACACGGGCTGCGGCCGGGGGGTTCGGGACCGACCGGGGAGCGGGGGAGCTCCGGCCGTGCTGTCCCGTCCAGGACCACGCGCGCCCGGTCCGCCCTTACCCGACCGAGGGACACGCCCCCTGACCGCACGCCACCCGACCCGACACCCATCGCCGCCGCCCGCTCCGCCGGGGCGCCGGCCGCACCGCTGCCGAGTCCGCCGAGTCGCAGAGTCCGCGGCGTTCGCAGCACCCGCCGACTTCGCAGCACCCGCCGACTTCGTCGCGTCCGCCGACTCCGCTCGTCCACCGCCGGGCCCGCGCCGCCGGGACCGGTCCCACCGCGGCGCGCGGGCGCCGCGGACACCGGGCGGGCGTCCCGTCGCCGCACCGGGCGGGACTTCGCTGCGCCGAGCGTCCAGCCGATCCGCCCGTACGACCCCGCCGCCGAGCCGACCGCGCGCCCGTGCGCTGCGTGCGCCCGTGCCGTACTCGCGCCCGTGCCGAACGGCGCGGCGGCGGGCTCCCTCCCAGTGGCGCGCCCGCCTCCCGGCCGGCGCGCGGAAGGAACGCAGCCATGCACCGAACCGCCTGCCGTCCCCCCGTCCGCCCCTCGCACGCCCCGGCGGTGGCGAGGTGAGCGCCCTGCCCCGGCGCCGGAAGAGCCCGCCCGGCGGTCCGCGCCGGAACGCCCCGCCGGGCCGCGCCCGGCCGCGCCGGGCGTCGCGGTTCGCCGCTCCGGCCGCCGCGCTGCGCGCCGTGCCCTGGCGCTTCGACCTGCCGGCCTCGCTGGTGGTCTTCCTCGTCGCGCTGCCGCTCTGCGTCGGGGTGGCCGTCGCCTCCGGCGTCCCCGCCGAGCTCGGGCTGGTCACCGGGATCGTCGGCGGCCTCGTCGTCGGTGCACTGCCCGGCAGCAGTCTCCAGGTCAGCGGCCCGGCCGCCGGGCTGACCGTCCTGGTCTACGAGGCCGTGCAGGAGTTCGGCACCGGAGCGCTCGGCCTGCTGGTGCTCGGCACCGGCCTGCTCCAGCTGGCGATGGGTGCCTTACGCCTGGGCCGCTGGTTCCGGGCGATGTCCGCCTCGGTGGTGCACGGCATGCTGGCCGGCATCGGTCTGACCCTGCTCTTCGGCCAGCTGTACGCGCTCGCCGACCGCAAGGCGCCCGCGACCGGGCCGGAGAAGATCGCCGGGCTGCCGGCGCTGCTCCGCGACGCCGTCACCGGGGCCGCCACCCCGAGCGCGGTCGCCCTCGGCGCCGGCACCCTGCTGGTGCTGGTGTTCTGGAAGTACCTGCCCGCCCGGGTGGGCCGGGCGGTGCCCGCGCCGCTGGCCGCCGTCGGCCTCGCGGCGGCCGTCTCCGCCGCCGCCGACCTGCCGGTGGCCCGGATCCGGGTGGCCGGTCTGCTGGACGTGGTGCAGCTGCCGGACCGCGGCGCGCTCGGCGAGCTGGCGAGCACGGCGGGCCTCGGCACCCTCCTCGCCTTCACCCTGATCGCCTCCGCGGAGACGCTCTTCAGCGCCGCGGCGGTGGACCGGATGCACCACGGCCCGCGCACCCACTACGACCGGGAGCTGACCGCCCAGGGCGTCGGCAACACGCTCTGCGGGCTGCTCGGCGCACTGCCGATGACGGCGGTCATCGTGCGCAGCGCGGCCAACGTCCAGGCGGGGGCGCGGACGAAGGCCTCGCGGGTGCTGCACGGGCTCTGGCTGCTGCTCTTCACCGCGCTGGTGCCCGGTGCCCTCGGCCTCGTCCCGCTGACGGCGCTGGCCGCCGTCCTGGTGCACGCGGGGGCCAAGCTCGTCCCGGTCCGGCGGATCGTCGCGCTCTGCCGCGAGCACCGCGGCGAGGCGCTGGTGCTGGTGGTGACGGCGGTGGCGGTCATCACCACCGACCTGTTCGAGGGGGTGCTGGTCGGGATCGGTCTCGCGGTGGTGAAGTCGGCCTGGCAGACCTCGCATCTGCAGATCGGCGTGGAGGAGCTGCCGGCCCGGGAGGGCACGGCGGGCGGGGTGACCGACGGGCCGGCCGGCGGGGCGGCCGGCGGGTTGTCCGACCGGTTGTCCGACGGGGCGGTCGGGGAGGGGCCGGTGATGCGGGTCCGGCTCAGTGGGAACGCGACCTTCCTGCGACTGCCCCGACTGCTGGACGCGCTGGAGCGCCTGCCGGCCGACCGCCCGGTCGAGCTGGACTGGTCCGGGCTGCGCCATCTCGACCACGCCTGCACGGTGGCGCTCACCGCCTGGGCGGCCCAGCACCGGGCCCGCAGCACCGCCTCGCTGGCGGTCGATCCGCCGCTGCCGACAGTGGTCTGACGCGGCGTCCGGCACCCGGCCGGAGTCCGGTGCCGGCGGCAGCGCCGTCGGACGTGCGCTCGTCCGAGTGCGCTCGCCGGACGCGCCCTAGCCTGGTGGCGGTGCCCGGCGGCCTGCCGGGCAGCAGCATCGTGACGGTCCGTCGGGCCGCAGCGCCGTCGGGCCGTCGGCTCCTGAAGCCGCCGGACCGCCGGGCAGCCGGACCGCCGGGCCGTCCGGGAGAGGAGCGCAGGACTGTGATCGCAGCGTTTTCGGTCACCCCGCTGGGGGTCGGCGAGGAGGTGGGGGAGGCGGTCGCCGCCGCCGTCCGGGTGGTCCGCGCGAGCGGGCTGCCGAACCGTACCGATGCCATGTTCACCAGCATCGAGGGGGAGTGGGACGAGGTGATGCCGGTGATCCGGGCGGCGATCGAGGCGGTGAAGGCCTACAGCGGCCGGGTGAGCACCGTCATCAAGATCGACGACCGGGCGGGCGTCTCGGACGGCCTCACCGCCAAGGTGGCCACGGTCGAGCGGTACCTCGCCGAGGGGTGAGGCGGCTCCCCGCCGCCGGTGCGCGGGTGTTGAGCGCCGCGAGGTGGTGCGGCGCGCTGCGGGGCGGCCGCCGGTCCCGGTGCGAGCGGGGCCGGCGGCCGCCCGTCGGCGGCTGCCGGTCAGCCCGCGGCGGTCGGCTGCGAGCTGCGCCCGGCGGTCTCCGGCTGTCCGGTGCGACCGGTCCGGCCGGTGGTGCTCCTGCTGAACAGGCGGTCCACCGCGAACGGGCCGGAGCCGAGTGCCGCGATCGCCAGGAAGGCCCAGCAGAACATCACCGAGGCCTCGCCACCGTTCTGCAGCGGGAGCAGCGCGTGCTCCTGATGGACGGTGAAGTACGCGTAGGCCATCGAGCCGGAGGAGAGCAGGGCCGCGATCCGGGTGCCGAATCCGACCAGGACGAGCAGGCCGCCGACGAGCTGGATCAGTGCGGCCCACCAGCCGGGCCACTGGCCGACCGGGACGGTGCCGCCGCCCTTGGCGCCGCCGAACACGCCGAAGAGCGAGGCGGCGCCGTGGCAGGCGAAGAGCAGTCCGACGACGACCCGGAAGGCCGTCAGCACCAGTGGGCGCGCGGCGTCGATCGTCTGTTGCGGGCTTGCAGGCATGGGGAGGTGCCTCCTGTGGGGAGGGGACGGGGGACGAGCGGCGGTAAGGGTAGCCTTACTGATGGGCACTTGACAAGGCTCCGTCAAATAGGCCGTGCTCGAAGTTCCGGGCTCCACCCTCGATCTTTCTTGACCGTTCGGTCTCGATATGACTAGGGTTCAGTCATGGCCCGCACCAAGGAATTCGACCCCGACGCGGCGCTCCAGTCCGCTCTTGAGCTGTTCTGGCAGCGCGGTTACGAAGCCACCTCGATGACCGACCTCGTCGAGGGGCTGGGGATCGCCCGCGCCAGCATCTACGCCACCTTCGGCAGCAAGCGCGAGCTCTACCTGCGCGCGCTGGAGCGCTACGGGGAGCAGGGCGATCCGGTGCTGCTGGCCGAGCTCTCGCAGCCCGGCCCGGTGCTGCCGGCCGTCCGCGCGGTGGTCCGCCGCTATGCGCGGGAGGCCGGCGAGGACGGGGACGGCGGGCCCCGGCGCGGCTGCTTCGTGACCAACACGGCGGTCGAGCTCGCCCCGCACGACGCGGGTGCGGCCCGCCGGGTGGCGGACAGCCTCGGTCACC
Source organism: Kitasatospora sp. NBC_01560 (assembly GCF_045208415.1). Lineage (NCBI taxonomy): Bacteria > Bacillati > Actinomycetota > Actinomycetes > Kitasatosporales > Streptomycetaceae > Kitasatospora > Kitasatospora sp. NBC_01560. Next base: position 8,852,040 of record NZ_CP109364.1, read on the forward strand.
TGGAGACGTTGCTGACCTCGGCGCTGGTCCGGGCCGAGGCGCAGGGGGAGCTGCCCGAGGGGCGGGATCCCCGGGCGCTGGCGCGGATGCTGCTCGTGCTGCTGCAGGGGATGCGGGTGATCGGCAAGGCCGGTGACGCCACCGCGCGCCTGGACGACGCCGCCGAGCAGGCGCTCGCGCTGCTGGGCTGAGCGGATCCCGGGGTGGCGGGGGTGCCCCGGGATCGCCGTCCGGCTGCGGGCGGGTGTGACGCATGGGGCGCCTGGGGCCCGTTTTTCGACTCGATACTAGACCGAACGGTCTGTAAAGCGAGGGGGGATTTCATGGTTCCGCAATCCTTACGGCCGGGCTTCGCACTGCTCGGTGCCGTCCAGGCGACGTTGATCTTCACGATCATGATCCTGTCCGTCCCGCTGCCCCTGGTCGCCCGCGAATTCGGCCTCGGCCCCTCCGGCGTCCTGCTGCTCAGCGCTGCCTACGGGCTCTCCTTCAGCTCGCTGCTGCTGCTCGGTGGCCGGCTCGCCGACCGGTACGGCGGCCGCCGGATGCTGCGGACCGGCCTGCTGCTGCTCGCCGCCGCCTCGGCGGCCGCCGCCACGGCACAGACCTTCCCGGTCCTGCTCGTCACCCGCTTCGCCCAGGGCGTCGGTGCCGCACTGGCCGCCCCCGCGGCGGTCGCGGTCGTGCGGGCGCTCTTCCCCCGCACCGCCGACTACGGCCGGGCGATGGCCACGTGGGGCGGTCTCTCGGTGCTCGGCGCCACCGCCGGCAACCTGCTCTCGGGCGCGGTCACCGCCTGGGCCTCCTGGCGCTGGCTGTTCGCCGTCCCCGTGCTCGTCGCCCTCGCGGTGCTCGCCCGCTCCGCCGCCCTGCTCCCACCCGCTGCCTCCCCGCTCCCGCCCGCCGGGCCGCCGTCCCCCCGGCTGCGCGCCGGTCGGCTCACCGCTCGGCTCACCGGTCGGCTCGGTGGCCGCCTGCCCGGCGGGCTCGACCTGCCCGGCGCCGCCCTCGCCGCCGGCGGCATCTGCGCGAGCGGCTACGGCCTGGTGGCGGCCGGCGAAAACGGCTGGCGGGCGCCCGTCGTCCTCGGCCCACTTGCTGTCGGCGTCGCCCTGCTGCTCGCCTTCGCCGCCGTTGAACGCCGCACCGCCGAGCCCTTGCTGCCTCCCGGCTTCCTCGCCGACCGGCGGCGGGCCGCCGCCCTGACCGCCGTCATGGCGACCGCCGCGGGTACCGCACTCACCTTCCTGCTGCTGCCGCTCTACCTCCAACAGGTCCGCGGCTGGGGCGCGTTGGCGACATCCGCCGCCTTCCTCCCGTACGCGGCGGTACTGCTGACGGCCGGCCGGCTGGCAGCGCCGCTCACCGTCCGGTACGGCGCCACCGCCGTCACCGCCGGGGGCTTGGTGGTGGCCGCGGCGGGGCTCGCCCTGCTGGCCGGCCTCACCCCCGGCAGCCCGTACGCCACCGGCCTGCTGCCCGGGCTGCTGCTGCTCCCGGCGGGTGCCGGCCCCGCCTTCGCCGGCGCGTCGGCACTGGCCACCGGCGGGGTGCGCCCCGGGCGCACCGGCCTCGCGGCGGGCGTCCTGAACACCGCCATGGAACTCGGCCCCACCACCGGCGTCGCCGCCCTGATGGCGCTCGCCGCCACCCGCCCGACCGTGGTCGGCGGCTACGCCGCCGCCTTCGCGGCCGCCGCGGCGGGGCTCGCCCTGACCGCAGCCGCGGTCGCCCTGTCGACCGGGAACACCTCCCGGCCGGCCCGAATCACCCACACCCAGGAGTACTCCGCATGAACGCCCGCAGCACCGCCGCTACCACCGCCCGCTTCGCCGACAAGTCCGTCCTGGTCACCGGTGGCGGCAGCGGCATCGGCCGCGCCATCGCCCTCGCCTTCGCCGCCGAGGGGGCCCAGGTCGCCGTGGCCGGCCGCACCGGGGCACCGCTCGCCGAGACCGTCGCCCTGATCGAGGCCGCGGGCGGCAAGGCCGTGGCCCTGGTCGGGGACGTCGCCCGCAGCGGCGACGCGGCCCGGCTGGTCCGGGAGACCGTCGAGCGGTTCGGCGGCCTGGACGTCGCCGTCAACAACGCCGGCATCCTCGGCACCCCCGGCCCGCTCGCCGACCTCGACGAGGAGGACTGGCAGCGCGTGATCGACACCAACCTGACGGGCACCTGGCTGGCCATGAAGCACCAGATAGCCGAGATGCGCACCAGCGGCGGCGGCGCCATCGTCAACATCTCGTCCAACCTCGGCACCCACATGCGCCTCGCCGGCCTCGGCGCCTACGCCGTCAGCAAGGCCGCCGTCGGCACGCTGACCCGCGCCGCGGCCCGCGACCACATCGCCGAGGGCGTCCGGATCAACTCGGTCAGCCCCGGCCCGGTCGACACCAGCATGTCCAGCCGGCCCGGCGAGAGCGCCGCGGACAAGGCCGACCGGATGAAGGAGCAGGTCCCCGCCGGCCGCGCCGGAGCCCCGGAGGAGATCGCCGCCGCCGTCCTCCACCTGGCCTCCCCGGAGGCCGCGTTCACCGTCGGCGCCGACCTCGTCCTCGACGGCGGCATCACAGCCTGACGCCGCCCGACGACCCCAGGCCCGCAACCGACCCGCGACCGGCCGACCGGCGACAAGCCGATCGGCCGGTCGTCGCACGTCCGCAACGGTGGCACGCCGCCGAGGCGACTCGCGCGCAACTGGAGATCAAGCACCGGATCCGCGGCTGATTGAGCAGGTACGACGCGATGGTGGAGCCCATGGCCCGGTACTACGCCGCGCGGGGGCTCCTTGTCACCGTCGACGTGGTCGGTTCGGCCGCCGAGGCGGCGGCCTTGGCGCTCGCCGCGCTCCGGCAGCGCAGCCGCTGACGTCACGGCAGCGCCGCTCCGCCCGCCGGGCGGGTCAGTCGCTGTCGTGATCCATGCCGAACGAGTCGTGGATCGGCCGGACTTCGACGGCCACGACGTGGAAGTCGACGACGCGTTCGGCGATGGCGCGGGCCCGCTCCGGAGTCTCGCAGTCGAGCACGTAGTAGGCGGTGAGCTGTTCGGTCGCCGCCACCAGTGGCCCGTCGGTCGTGGTGACGGGGCCGTCGGGCGTCCCGCGGAGGGTCGCGGTGTCCTCGGGGTAGGCAAGGCCCGCGCCGTTCAGGATCTCGCCGGAGCCGTCGAGGTCACGGTGGAGTGCCTCGTGCCGGCGGAACACGTCGGCCCGCTCCTCCGCCGTCATCGCCGCGGTCGCTGCGGGATCGGCGTACATCAGCACCAGGTACTTCATGGCGCAATCCTTGCACCGGAGCCGGACGGGTGCCCGCAGCCGGCGGGTCGGGCGTCGGCCGATGCCCTGGCGCCGAGACCCCCGCCCCGATGCCCCGGCCCCGGACCCCGGCTCCTGCCCCGGACCCCCACTCCTGCCCTGGAGCCCCGGCTACGCGGAGAGTGCCTCGCCGTCCTCGGGGAGGACGCAGGCGGCGGAGAGGGCGTCGAGGGAGAGGCCGAGCGCGTAGGCGAGCGCGGCGACGGTGAAGAAGGCGGGTGTGGGGGCCCGGCCGGTCTCGATCTTGCGCAGGGTCTCGGCGGAGATGCCGGCCGCTGCCGCCACCTCGACCATGCTGCGGTTGCCGCGTGCTTCGCGGAGCAGGGCGCCGAAGCGCTCGCCGCGGTTGCGCTCCCAGGGGGTCAACGGGGTCCTCACCATGGGCCAATACTAATACCGCCGCGACCGTGATAGAAATACCGGTATAAGAATTGGGTGGATGGATCGAGGAGATCGACGACATGGTCGAGCTGAAGTCGGACGCAGGGCTCGCGGCGATGCGGGAGGCCGGGCGGGTGGTGGCCGAGGCGCTGGCGGCCGTGGAGGCGGCGGCCGGCGTCGGGGTGAGCCTGCTGGAGCTGGACGAGGTGGCGCGGGAGGTGCTGCGCAAGGCCGGGGCCGGCTCGCCGTTCCTCGGGTACCGGCCCTCCTTCGCCCCGGTGCCGTTCCCGGCGGTGATCTGCGCCTCCGTCAACGACGCCGTGGTGCACGGCATCCCGGACGGCTACCGGCTGCGCGACGGGGACCTTCTGAGCATCGACTGCGGCGCGCTGCTCAACGGCTGGGCCGGCGATGCCGCGGTCAGCTTCACGGTCGGGGCGGCGGCGGAGGCCGACGTGCGGCTCATCGACGCCACCCGGCGGGCGCTGGAGGCCGGGATCGCCGCGGCCGTCGTCGGCAACCGGACCGGCGACATCGCGCACGCGATCGCCGGGGTGGCCCGCGCGCAGGGGTACGGGCTGCCGGAGGGCTTCGGCGGGCACGGCATCGGGCGCCGGATGCACGAGGATCCGCACGTGCCCAACGAGGGACGCCCGGGGCGCGGTTACCCGCTCCGGCCGGGCCTGGTGCTGGCCATCGAGCCGATGCTCACGGCCGGCGGCCGCGACGACTACGACACCGACCCGGACGGCTGGACCCTGCGCACCACCGACGGCACCCGCGCCGCGCACATCGAGCACACGGTGGCGATCACCGAGGACGGTCCCCGGATCCTCACCCTGCCGTAGTCCGCCGGGCGGGGCGCCCGACGGCTGCCCGGGCCGTCGAACGGGGGCGACCGTGACGGAGGTTACCCGCAGGCGGCCGGGCAACCCGGAGTAGCGTGCAGGCCATGACGGATCATGACTTCACGGTGCCGGTCACCGTACGCGGGTACGAGACCGACACCCAGGGCCACCTCAACCAGGCCGTGTACCTCCAGTACGCCGAACACGCCCGTTGGGAGCACCTGCGGGCGGCGGGCGTGCAGCAGGCCGACCTGCTGGCCAAGGGCGTCGGCCCGGTGGTGCTGGAGACCACGGTCAAGTACCGGCGGGAGCTGCGCGCCGGTGACGAGGTGGGCGTGAGCTGCCGCTTCGTCTGGGGGTCGGGCAAGACCTTCGAGCTCGTGCAGACCATCACCCGGGCGGACGGCGTCCTCGCCGCCGAGGTGACGTGCGTCGGAGGCTTCCTCGACCTGGCCGCGCGGCGGCTGGTCGCGGACCCGCGCGAGCCACTGCGCGCGCTGGCGTCGGACCCGGGGCTGCTCGGCCTCTGAGCGCCGCTCACCACCCACCGTTCCTGCGCACGGTCCTGGCCCGTCAGCGCGGGGCGGAGCGCCTCCTCCAGCACGCCGACCGCTGCTCCGGCCGGCCGCCGGTGCCACCCGGGCGGGCGGCCCGGCGGGCGCCGGCCGCCCGCCCGGACGACGCTGGGACGAGGAGGCGTTCGGCGGGCCGGTGCGCAGGGGCTGGAGGCGGGCGAGGTGATCGGTGGGGTCCATCTGGAGGCGCAGTGGCGTCGGGAGGCACTGCGGACCAACCTCTGGGTGGTGCCGATGCTGGAGGTGGTGCTCGCGGGGCTGCTCTTCCTGGTCACCTGGTCCCTCGACCGGGCCGCGTACCGGGGCGAGCTGACGCTGCCGAGCTGGGTCATCAGCGGCACCGCCGACGCCGCCCGGCAGATCCTCGCCGCCATCGCGGCGGCCCTGATCACCGTCGTCGGCGTGGTGTTCTCGATCATGATCGTGACCCTGACGCTGGCCTCCACCCAGTTCGGGCCCCGGATGCTGCGGACCTTCATCCGCGACCGCACCACCCAGCTGACCCTGGGCACCTTCGTCGGGACGTTCTTCTTCGCGGTGCTCGCGCTGGTGGTGATCGGACCGTCCTCGCGCGGCGAGTTCGTCCCGCACCTGTCCATCACCGTCTGCATGGCCCTGGTCCTGGCCGACCTCGGGGTGCTGATCTACTTCATCCACCACATCGCCACCTCCATCCAACTGCCGTACGTCATCGCGAACATCGCGGCCGAGCTCTCGGCGGCGATCGACGCGGGCGCGGGTGAGCCCGCCCCGGGCGGCGCGGTGGACCGGGGCCCGAGCGCCGACGAGCTGCACGAGCGGCTGGACGCCGCGGGGGCGAGCGTCCCCGCCCCGGCCAGCGGCTACCTGCAGTTCGTCCGGCACCGCACGCTGGTCGCGATGGCGGCGGAGCTCGACGCCGTGATCCGCCTGGACCACCGGCCGGGCCACTTCCTGGTGCAGGGGCACCAGCTCGCCACGGTCTGGCCGGCCACGGCGGCCGACGAGGTGGCCCGGAGCTTCGCCCGGGCCCACATCACCGGTCCGACCAGGACGCTCGCCCAGGACATCGCCTTCGCGGTGGATCAGCTGGTGGAGATCGCCATCCGGGCGCTGTCCACCGCGGTGAACGACACCTTCACCACGCTGACCTGCATCGACTGGCTGGGGGAGGGGCTCTGCCGGATCGCGTCGCGCTGGCAGCCCGACCCGGTCCACCGGGACGCGGCGGGCCACATCCGGGTGATCTCGACGCCGGTGAGCTACGAGCGGCTGGTGGAGCGCGCCTTCGAGAAGATCCGCCAGACCGCGCACGGCATGCCGGCCGTGCTGATCCGGCAGCTCGACGCCCTGGCGGAGATCATGCGGGAGACCAGGACGGAGGAGCAGCGCGAGGTGCTGCTCCGGCAGGCCGGGATGATCGACCGGGTGAGCGCGGAGTCGGTGACCGAGCCGGCCGACCGGGAGGACGTGCACCGCCGCTACCTGGCCGTCCTCGCCGCGCACGCCGACCGCGCCGCACAGGGCTGACGCCCCGGCGCGGGGCCGCCACCCCGGTGCGGAGCCGTCCCACCCGTCCTACCGTCCCGCTCCACGAAACCCACGACAGCCATGACACCCACGGCGTCCGTCACCCGGTCAGGTCATCAGCCGCAGCCTGGTCGCCGCGACGCCCAGCCGGACGGTCTGGCCCCAGGTGAGCTCCAGCGCGTCCGTCTCGATGCCGTCGCCGAACGCGACCAGGCGGTCGGACTCGACCGTGAGCACCAGCTGCCGGCCGGGGTCCAGCAGCCCGTGCACCCGGCTGGTGCCGGTCGCGGGGGAGGGCCAGGCCTCACGGACGAACCAGGCGAGAGCGGGTGCGGCCGCTCCGGGCAGGTCGAGCGGTCCGCCGCGTTCCAGCCAGGCGGACCGGCACCAGCCGGTGGCGCCCGTGCCGGTGCCGACCAGCACCCCGGAGGAGGCCTGCGGCTCGGCGGCGGCCTCGGCCACCGGCCGGCTCGCCGCCGCGGCCTCCGTCACCGCCAGCCGGTACCGCGCGGTCTGGTGTCCGGGCTGGCCGACGTACACCTCGTTGAGCGCCAGCAGCCGCTGGGAGTCGTCGGCGACGGCCTCGACCATGGTGCGCTCGTCCAGGTGCCGGGCGGCGCTGCGGGCGACGGCGCCCGGGAGCAGGGCCGGCAGCGCGTCGGCGCGGTGGCGGACCAGGACGCCGGGGTTGCGGCCGGGGTCGGCGTCGACGCCGATGACCGGCTGGCCGTCGAGGTACTTGGCGACGTTGGCGACCAGTCCGTCCTGGCCGACCACCACCACGACGTCCTCCGGCTCGAACAGGAACCGCGGCAGGTCGGCCCGCTCGACCCGGGTGCGCCGCCAGTCCAGGGGGACGGCGGCGGCCGCCCGGGCGAGCGCCTCACCCTGCCGCCGGTGGCGGGCCTCGACCTCGGCGACGGACCGGCCGCGCGAGGAGAGGAAGAAGGCGGCCTGGCCGGGTGTGCCGTGGTGGGCGAGCAGTTCCTCGTACTCGGTGCGGCGGTGCACCAGGACGGCCCGGGGCGCGAGCGTCATCGCTCACCCGCGCCCGCCGCGCCCGGCACAACGGGGCCGGTGGGCCCGGCGAGCCGTCCGAGCAGGCCGGTGAGCAGGTCCGGGGTGACGGTGACGCTGTCGATCTTCGGCAGGTGCTCGGCGAGCCGCATCAGGGCGAGCGCCCGCAGCACCGCCGGGTCGGCCTGCTGGTGGGCGGTGAGCCAGGCGGCCTCGGCGGCGGCCCGGGCCTCGCCGAGCGCGCGGGCGGCGTCGGCCTCGGCACCGGAGAGGACGCGGGCGGCCTCGGCCTCGGCGCCGGCCAGCCGGGTGCGGCGTTCGGCCTCGGCGTCGGCCCGCACCCGGTCGGCGGCCGCCTCGTCCTCGGCCTGGAGCCGGGCGTTGGCGCCCTGCTGGGTGATCAGCTGCTTCTCCCGCTTGGCCAGTTCGATCTGGTTGGCGAGTTCGTTCTCGGCGATGCCGCGCTCGTGCTCGACGGCGACGGCCCGCCGCTCGAAGGTGGCCCGGTCGGCCTCCTGCTGGACGAGTTCGCGGGCGGGGGTGCGCAGGGCGCGCTCGACCTCGGGCTCGGGGCGCAGCGCGACGACCCGGACGGCGATCACGGCGAGCCCGGTCTCGGTGATCCGGGGTTCGGCGGCCAGCCCGGCGGCCATCCGCTCGCGGACGGCGCTGACGCCGTCGACGAGTGCGGCGGCGAGCGAGGTCCGGGCGAGCAGGCCGAGCGCGTGCTGCTGGGCGGTCTCGGTGAGCAGGGTGGCGATCTGGTCGAGCGGGGCGGCGCGCCAGGCACCGGTGTCGGGGTCGATGCCGAAGTCGACGCGGGTGGCCGCGGTGGCGGGCTCGGTGATCCGGTAGGTCAGCGTGGCCTGCACGGTGACGTCCTGGAAGTCGGCCGTCCGGGCGTGGAAGAGCATGGCGAGTTCGCGGTCGTCGACCGGCACCTCGGAGAGGGCGGCGCTGAGCGGCCGGAACCAGAAAGCCAGGCCGGCGCCCTCGTGGGCGATCGTGCCGCGCTTCAGGTGGCGGATGTGGGCGGTGGGGACGGCGCGCAGGTGGCGCAGTCCGAAGCGCCGGGTGATGTCGGCCATGAGTGGCACCCCTTTTCGTCACTGGGACGATATTGGCTCCACGGCAATCTCGTCAAGATGACGAAAAGGGGTGGTGCCCGGCCGGTCCGGCGTCCGCCCGGCCCGGCGTGGGAGGATCGCCGGGTGCTGAGGATGCGAACGAAGACGCGGTGGGAGCGGCATCGACGGGCGGTGCGCGCGTCGGCGGCCCTGGCCGCGGCCGTCTGCACGACCGCCTCCGCGCTCGGGGTCGTCGTGGCGGCCGCCCCGCCCGCCCACGCGGCCGACCGCCCCGGCCAGGCCTTCACCATCGGCGACCCGCGCATCACCGAGTCGAGCGGCCTCGCCGCCAGCCTCGCCCACCCCGGCGTCTACTGGACGCACAACGACAGCGACGACGGCCCGTACGTCTACGCCGTCGACTCGCAGGGCCGCACCGTCGCCACCGTCACCCTGCGCGGCATCGAACCGCGCGACGTCGAGGCGATCTCGCTCGGCCCCGACGGCCGGCTCTACGTCGGCGACATCGGCGACAACCTCGGCGGCAAGTGGCCCGAGGTCTGGATCTACTCCTTCGCCGAACCCGCCGAACTGCGCGACCAGACCGTGGACGCCGTCCGCTACCGGGTCCGCTACGAGGACGGGCCGCGCGACGCCGAGGCGCTGATGGTCCACCCGGTCACCGGCCGGGCCTACATCGCCAGCAAGAAGCAGGGCGGGGGCGGGCTCTACCAGGGGCCGGAGAAGCTCTCCACCGCGGGCATCAACACCTTCCGCCGGATCGGCGACACCCCCTGGGTCACCGACGGCGCCTTCTCCCCGGACGGCACCCGGCTCGTCCTGCGCGGCTACCTCTCCGCCCAGTTGTACCGCTGGAAGGACGGCGCGCCCGTCGAACTCGGCGCGCTCTCGGCGCCGTTGCAGCGCCAGGGCGAGTCCGTCACCTTCACGGCGGACGGGCGGGCGGTGCTGTACGGCACCGAGGGCAAGGACAGCCCGGTCTGGCGGGAGCCCCTGGCGGACGACCAGTTCCCGGACACGGTGAAGCCCGTGCCCGGCGCTGCGCCGACCTCCGGAGCCCCGGCCGCCCCGGGCCCGGGCTCCTCCGGCGGGGCGTCCGCCCAGCCCGGATCGTCCGCTGCGCCCGCCTCCTCGGGCGGGCCGTCCGACCGTGCGCTCGGCGTGGTGTTCCTGCTGGCCGTGGTGGGAGCGGTGCTCGGCCTGCGGAAGAAGCGCAAGCCGGACTGACCGTCAGGCGCTGCGGCCGCCGCGCTCACGTCAACCGCAGGTCGGACGGCCCGGGGCGGGTCCGGGCGTGGACGAACGGACCTTGCCTTTCCGGGTGGTTGGGCGGGCTGGTTGTCCAGCGGCTTCCGATGAGGTGAATCTGTCGCCGATTTGTGACAAAGCTTGGCCAACACCCGCCCCGCGCGGGGTTTTCGTGGACGTAGTGTTCCCGCTATGTCACGGATGAGCCGCCGCACCTCCTCCCCGCACCAGGGCGACACCTGGGTCCCGCGCCCCCCGCGCCGGGAGACCCCGCTCGGGCTGGTGGGCCACCTGTTGAAGTTCCTCGGCTACAGCACGCTGGCCGGCGTCCTGCTGGCGGGCCTGATCCTGCCGGCGGCCGGCGCGCTCGGGCTCAGCGCCAAGAACACGGCCGACAACTTCGACAGCATCCCGGACGACTTCAAGACGCCGCCGCTCAGCCAGGCTTCGCAGATCTTCGACGCCGGCGGCGGGCTGATCGCCAAGGTCTACGAACGGGACCGCACGGTCATACCCGCCGACCAGATGTCACCGCTGATACGCCAGGCCCAGGTGGACATCGAGGACGCGCGCTTCTACGAGCACGGAGCGGTCGACCTCAAGGGTGTGCTCCGGGCCGTCACCAAGAACGCGGAGAGCGGCACCGCCGTCCAGGGCGGGTCGACGCTGACCCAGCAGTACGTGAAGAACGTCAACGTCGAGAAGGCCGGTGACGACCAGGTCGCCGTCCGCGAGGCGCAGCGCAAGACCATCGGCCGCAAGATCCAGGAACTCAAGTACGCCATCAAGCTGGAGGAGGACCTGACGAAGGAGCAGATCCTCAGCAACTACCTGAACATCACCTTCTACGGCCACCAGGCGTACGGCATCCAGGCCGCGTCCCAGCGCTACTTCAGCAAGGACGCCAAGGACCTGACCCTCCCCGAGGCGGCCACGCTGGCCGGGCTCGTGCAGAACCCGACCCAGTACGACCCCAAGCTCCACCCGGTCGCCGCCCAGAAGCGGCGCGACACCGTCATCGACAAGATGGTGGAGAACAAGCACATCACCGCGGACCAGGCCCGGGAGGCCAAGGCGGCCCCGCTCGGCCTGCGCTACAAGGAGCCGCAGAACGGCTGCATCACCGCCAACGCCGGCATGGGCTTCTTCTGCGACTACGTGCGTCACGTGATCAAGCAGGACCCGGTGTTCGGCAAGACCGCCGCCGAGCGGAAGAAGCTGTGGGACCAGGGCGGGCTGAACGTCTACACCACCCTCGACCCGGTGAAGCAGGCCGCGGCGCAGAACGCCGTCAGCACCAAGGTCTTCGTCACCGACCCGGTCTCGGCCGCCATGACGATGGTCGAGCCGGGCAGCGGCAAGATCCTCGCGATGGCCCAGACCCGCCCGTACGGCCTGGACCCGAACAAGAACCAGACCGTCGTCAACTACAACGTGGACGCGGCGATGGGCGGCGGCAACGGCTTCCAGCCGGGCTCCAACTTCAAGCCCATCGTGGCCGCCGCCGCTCTGGAGGCCGGGCTGCCGTCGACGCAGTCCTACCCCGCCCAGAACCGGATCGACTGGCCGAACATGTCCACCTGTTCGGGGACGTGGAAGAACCTGAAGAAGGGCAAGAAGGAGGGGACCGTCCCCAACGAGTCGGCGAGCGAGGCCGGCCCGTACGAGCTCAAGCAGGCGATGGCCCTCTCGGTGAACACCTACTTCGTCCAGATGGAGCAGGAGATCGGCCTCTGCGCCGTCAAGCAGATGGCCAACAAGCTCGGCGTCGCGGGCAAGGCCAACGGCGACGCGCTGGAGGAGGTGCCCGCCCTCGGCCTGGGCACCCAGGAGGTCAGCCCGCTGACGATGGCGAACGTCTACGCCACCTTCGCCGCCCGGGGCACCTACTGCACGCCGCTGGCGATCAACCGGATCACCACGGTGGACGGCAAGGACGTGCCCGTCACTCCCGCCAAGTGCGACCGGGTGATGGCGGAGAACACCGCGGACGTCATCAACACCGTGCTGCTCGGCGTGACGGAGAAGGGCGGCACCGCGCGGGACCTCGGCCTCGACGACGACCGGCAGATCGCCGGCAAGACCGGGACGGCGGACGAGAAGAAGGCGGCCTGGTTCAGCGGTTACACCGGCAACCTGGCCGGTTCGGTCTGGCTCGGCGGCCCGGCCAAGGGCGTGCCGATGAAGAACATCCGGATCGGCGGGCACTACCAGGACGAGGTGTTCGGCGCGACCGGGCCCGGTCCGATCTGGCAGAAGGCGATGAGCGACGCCGTCCGGAGCATGCCCGAGCAGGACTTCCGGACGGTCTACATCCCCGACCCGCCGCCGAAGAAGGACCCGAGCGCGAGCGGGTCCGGCAGCAGCGGCGCGAGCGCACCGGGCGGCAGCCGGCCCGAGACCGCGCCGGGCTGGCCCGGCGGCGGGCGCACCACGGCACCCACCCGGCCGCGCAACGCGCAGCCCACCGACCAGGGCCAGGGGCAGGGGCAGGCACAGACGGAGGGTCAGGGCGACGACCACTGATCCGGCCTGCCGACGCCCGTGCCCCGGACCGTACGAACGGTCCGGGGCACGGGCGTCGGCAGCCGCCGAGGGCGCGGGGCAGGCCGTCAGCCGACGCCCTTGGCCGCCCAGAAGTCCTGCCGCGCCAGGATGGTGGTGTCGGTCTGGTCGGTGAAGAAGCCGTCCACGCCGAGCTCGTAGAGGTACTTCGCCCAGCCGATCGCGTCGCCGTAGGCGTTCGGGTCCGTCCCGCGGCGGTAGTCCAGCGGCAGGAAGGCGTTCTCGTTGCGCACCGTGTACGGGTGCAGCAGCAGGTTGGCCGCGTGCGCGTCGCGCACCAGCGTGGTCGGCGGCCGGAGCTTGCCGCTCGCGTCCACCGGCGCGATCAACTGCGTGGTCGGGCCGATGCCGTGGGCGAAGGTGGCGAGCCAGCGCAGGCCCTCGGGCTTCACCAGGTCGGCGACGGTCCGCTTGTCCCCGGAGAGCACGAAGTCGTACGGCTGGGTGTTCTCGGCGCCGAGCAGCTGGATCCGCGGGTTGTCGACCAGCTTGGCCAGCCGCTGGAGGCTGCTCGGCTCGAAGGACTGCAGGATCGCGCGCCCGCGCCGGCCCGCCAGGCCGGTACGGCGCAGCTCGTCCGCGAGGCGCTCCTCCAGCGGCAGGCCGATCGAGCGGAAGTAGCTCGGGTGCTTGGTCTCCGGGTAGAGCCAGACCTCGCGGCCGAGCTCGCGCCCGCGCTTGCGCGCGAAGTCGGCCAGCTCGCGGAAGGTGAGGATCTGCCAGCGGCCGTCGTACAGGGTGTTGCGCTGGCGCTGCAGCGGCAGGCGCTCCTTGGCCCGCAGGGTCTTCAGCTCGGCGAGCGTGAAGTCCTCGGTGAACCAGCCGGTGAGCGGCTGCCCGTCGATGGTCCTGGTGGCCCGGCGGCCCGCGAACTCGGGGTGGTCGGCGACGTCGGTGGTCTCCGCGATGTTGTTCTCGTGGCGGATCACCAGCTGGCCGTCCTTGGTCGGCACGAGGTCCGGCTCGATGACGTCCGCGCCCAGCTCCAGGGCGAGTTCGTAGGAGCCGAGGGTCTCCTCCGGGCGGTAGCCGGGGGCGCCGCGGTGGCCGATCACCAGCGGGTGCGGCAGCCGGTCCAGGCCGGTGCCGGTGCGGACGGGCGTGCGGGTCCCGGTCGGGGCGGCGGCCGCCCCGCGCTCGTCGGCGGCGTCGGGCTGGTCCTCGCCGGACGCCGCGAAGGCGTCCCCGGCCCCGGCGGCGAACGCGGCCGCGCCGATGCCGGCGACGCCGGTCGCGCGCAGGAACCGGCGGCGCGAGGAGTCGGCGCCCGGCGCGGGTGTCTCCGGGCTGCTGCCGTCGAGCGGACGGTACGTCATGGAAGCTCCTAGCTCGCACTGGTGGCGTGGCGGTGGTGGCCGGGTTGGCGGCACCGCGGTGGTGCGTGCGGTGGTGGCCGCCGCCCGCAGACTAGGAGCAGTGGTGCCCGGGCGGGTGGCCTGGGGGCGAACGACCGGCGAAGTTCCGCCACGTATCGGTGTGGATGCGGTGCTACCGGGCCGGCGGCGGGCGGGAGCGCCCGTGGGCGCGCCTGAGTACCGGTACTCATGCGGACGGCCCCGCCGGCGTCGCAGGATGGGAGCATGCCGCACACCGTCCTCGGTCTCCCCGCCGTGCTCTGCCCCTCGGCCGGGTACCTCGCCGTCGCCTCGGTACTCGCCCTCGCCGCCGCGTGGGAGCCTTCCGCCGCGCGGGAGTCGTCCGGCGTGCGGGGGCCGTCCGCCGGGCCCGGGCCGGCGGGGCACGGCCGGCGGTGGGCGGCCGCCCTGTGGGCGATGCCCGGCTACTTCCCCGCGCTGGTCCTGAGCCCGTGGCCGGACGGTACCTCCGCGCGGTTCCTCGGCGCCGTCGGTGCGGGGGCGGTGGGCAACGCGGCTCTGCTGGCCTGCGTCGCGCACGCGGCCGGCCTCCGCTGAGGCGCCCGGTTGTCCGGCCCACGCCCGCGGGCAAGGCGGAAACCCCAGGGCGATCGGCCCGTGTCCGGTCCTATGATCCGGATCGTGAGCAACGGGGGATCCGTGAGCGGCGGTGTGCGGGGGGCGGTGGCGGGGGTGGTGGTGTTCGTCGTCGTGGTCCTCGCGGTGGTCTTCCTCTCCGACAGGGGGGAGAAGCCGGCGAGCCCGGTCGGGCGCTGGTCGAGCGGGTCGGCGGTGCTGGTCTTCGACGGGGGAGGCCGCCTGGGCGGCGGGTCGCTCCTCCCGGCGGCGCTCTGCGGCGGGGTGAACGCGGGCCCCGACTCCGCGCCGACGCCGGCCACGGGGACGTGGGAGGAGTTCGAGCGTGACGGACGGTTCGGGGTGGACATCTCGCGGACGGGCCGGGAAGGGCCCTGCACCCTGACGTTCTTCGCCTTCACGGCCCAGAGCATCCCGAGGCTGGCGATGTACCGGCCGAAGGAGCTCATGTTCCGCCGGAACTGACGCCGGTGCCCCGCGGTCGGGAGGGGCGCGCGCCGCGGATCGCGCGCTGCTGGACGACCGGTGCGCCCTGTTGCGCCGGTGCCACCGGGTGCGGGAGGTTGGTCCAGGCCCGCTCCGGTGCTCACCATGGCGGGCCCGCACCATGTCTGACGGTCGATCATCTGGAGGAATGTCCGCGATGACATCGAAGATCCTGCTCGTCACCGGTGACGCCGCGGAGTCGTTGGAGGTGTTCTACCCCTACCAGCGGCTGCGCGAGGAGGGCTACCAGGTCGACATCGCGGCGCCGACCCGGAAGCGGCTCCAGTTCGTGGTGCACGACTTCGTGGAGGGCTTCGACACCTACACCGAGAAGCCCGGCTACACCTGGCCCGCCGACCTCGCCTTCTCGGACGTCGACCCGGCCGAGTACGTCGCCCTGGTGATCCCCGGAGGCCGCGCCCCGGAGTACCTGCGGAACGACCCGGAGGTGCAGCGCATCGTCCGGCACTTCTTCGAGGCCGACAAGCCGGTCGCGCAGATCTGCCACGGCCCGCTGGTCACGGCCGCCGCCGGAGTGCTCTCCGGCCGGCGCAGCGCCGCCTACCCCGCCCTGGAGCCGGACGTGGCCGCCGCGGGCGCGGAGTACGTGGACGGCGAGGCGGTCGTCGACGGCGTGGTCGTGTCGGCCCGCGCCTGGCCGGACCACCCGGCGTGGATCCGCGCCTTCGTCGAGGTGCTGCGGGTGAAGGCCCCGCTCGCCTGAACCGTGCCCGGCGGCCGGCCGGCGTCCCCCACGGGGGGCGCCGGCCGGCCTTTCCGGCCCACCCGCCCGGTGGAATGGTCCAGCGGGACGGTCCGGTGACGGGGCCCGGGCCGCCCGGTCGGAGCGGGGTGCGATCATGTGCGGCACACCGAGCGCCGGGCGTCACCAGGAGGACGAGACATGGCAGAGCCGCTGATCGCCGCAGTCGGGGGTCGCGTCCCCACCGTCGACCCGACGGCCTTCGTCGCGCCCAACGCGGTGGTGGTGGGCTCGGTGACGATCGGTGCCGGTGCGAGCGTCTGGTACGGCGCGGTGATCCGCGGCGACGCCGAGGTGATCACGGTCGGTGCGGGGAGCAACATCCAGGACAACTGCACCCTGCACGCCGACCTCGGCTTCCCGCTGGTGATCGGCGAGCGGATCTCCGTCGGGCACAACGCCGTGCTGCACGGCTGCACGATCGAGGACGACGTCCTGGTGGGGATGAACTCGACGGTCCTGAACGGTGCCCGGATCGGCGCCGGCTCGCTGGTCGCCGCGGGTGCGGTGGTGCCGCAGGGGATGGAGGTGCCGCCCGGCTCGCTGGTCGCCGGGGTGCCGGCGAAGGTCCGGCGCGAGCTGACCGAGGAGGAGCGGGCGGGGATCAAGTTCAACGGCGAGGGTTACCGGCTGCTGGCCGACGGCCACCGGGAGATCGTGCCGGTCGAGCGCCCGGCGCAGTAACGGCGGTGGTTCGGCGGCCGGACGCCGCACCGCCGTCCGCCCGGCGTGCGGTGGGCGGACGGCGGTGGGGTGGACGGCGGTGGGCGGACGGCGGTGCGGTGGACGGCGGCACGGCATCAGGGACGGGCCCCGGGGCGATCAGGCACCCTTCGCCGTGATCACGGCCGCGGGGCCCGTGTCGGCCGCTTCCGGGGCCCGCGGCGGCGGAACCGCAGCCGCGGGTGCGCCCGGCCCGGAAGGCCCGGCCGGCTCGGCGGTGCCCGGCCGGCGGCGGTCGGCGGCCCAGGCGATCAGCGCGATGGCGGCGCCCGAGAGGGCCAGCCCCGAGCCCACCAGGGTGGGTGACGTCCAGCCGAGCCCGGCGTCCAGGGCCAGGCCGCCGAAGTACGCACCCTGCGCGTTGGCCAGGTTGAACGCGCCCTGCACGGTGGCCGAGGCCAGCGTCGGCGCGCGGTGCGCCTTCTGCATCACCAGGGTCTGCACGGCCGGGACGATCGCGAAGCCGAAGAGCCCGACCAGCATCACCGTGACGGCGGCCGACCACGCGGCCTGGGCGGTCACGGCGAGCAGCGCGAGGGCGCCGGCGGAGAGCACGAAGGCGGCGCACACGGTCGGGCGCAGGGCACGGTCCGCGGCGAACCCGCCCAGCACGTTGCCGATCGTCATCCCCACGCCGAACAGCGCCAGCACCATCGTCACCGAGCCGGTCGCGTATCCGGAGACCTCGGTGAGCAGCGGCGTGATGTAGCTGTAGCAGGCGAAGAAGCCGCCGCAGCCGAACACCACCGTGGCCAGGGCCAGCCAGAGCTGCCCGTTGCGGAAGGCGCTCAGCTCGTGCCGCAGACCGGACTGCGCGGGGGTGGGCAGCTCGGGCACCAGACGGGCGATGGCGAGCGTGCCGGCCGCGGCGATGGCGACCACGACCAGCATGGTCGACCGCCAGCCCAGGTGCTGCCCGAGCAGGGTGGCGGCCGGCACCCCGACGATGTTGGCGACGGTCAGGCCGGAGAACATCACGGCCACGGCCCGGGCCCGTCGGTGCGGGGCGACGAGCTCGGCGGCCGCGACCGCCCCGGCGCCGAAGAACGCGCCGTGCGGCAGGCCCGTGATCAGCCGGGCCGCGGCCAGCGACCAGAAGTCGGGTGCGACCGCGCAGAGCAGGTTGCCGGCGGCGAACAGGCCGGCCAGGGCGACGAGCACCTTCTTGCGGGGGCGGCCGGCGGCGAGCGCGGTGAGCAGCGGGGCGCCGATCACCACGCCAATGGCGTAGGCGGAGATCAGCCATCCCGCCCGGGGGATGGAGACGTCGAGGTTGTCGGCCACCTGGGGGAGCAGCCCCATGGCGGCGAATTCGGTGGTGCCGATGGCGAAAGCGGTGACGGCCAGGGCTACCAGCGCGAGTGGCAAGGCGGGACTCCGGGGTGACGCCCGCCCGAGGGCAGGGCAGGGAGGGCGTCGGCACGGTCGTCGGGCCGACGGGGGCAGGAGCAGGGGCCCGGCGGCAGGAGCGGCGGCGACGGCGGCGCGGCAGAGGCGGCGGGGCGGCGGGGGAGGGCGTGGGGCGCGAGGGCGTGGAGGTGGTGGCGTGAGGGTGCGGGCGGGGGTGCGAGGCGGGCGGAGAGCGATTAGTTCGTCCGAAATCCTAATCCGGTCGGATGACGCCGCTGCTATGCGCCCATGTCGGAACGGTGACGGACGAGGGTCGCCAGCCGGGCCTCCGCGCGCGAAACTGGGGTCATGTGCCGCAGTATCAAGACGCTGAGACCGCCGGTGACGCCCGACGCCTCCGAGGAGGACTTCCACGCCGCCGCACTGCAGTACGTGCGGAAGGTGTCGGGGTTCCGGGCCCCGGCGGCGCACAACCGGGAGGCCTTCGACCGGGCCGTGGAGGCCGTCACCGAGGCGACCGCGAGGCTGCTCGCGGAGCTGGAGGTGCGCGGCGCGTCCGCCCGCCCCGCGCCGGCCGACACCTGAGCGGGACCGGACGCAGCACCCGCCGGCAGCAGCCGGACCGCGAAGCCCCGGCCCGGCCTGCCGGTCGGCGCGGCCGGGACCGGCACCGCGCAGAAGGCACCGGCAGGCAGGCAGCAGGCAGCAGACAGCGGCACACGGCAGGCAGGCAGGCAGGCACGGGCACGGCCAACCACGGGCACGGCCACCAGGCACCGAGAGACACGGGCAGGAACGGACCGGGCAAGGACCGGGCAAGGACCGGAACGGACCCGCAGGAATCAGGAGGTCGGCGATGAGCCCCGCGGATCGCTTCGCACTCACCTTCCCGGGCACGCCCGGCACCCAGGCCCCTCAGGATGTCGTCGTGGTCACCCGCACCAGCACGACCGGCCCCGGCGGGCACCCCGTCTACGAGGACGCGAGCGGCATCGTCCGGGCCGAGATCAGCGACTCGGGCGAGGTCCGGATGCTCGCCAGCGGCGGCCACCAGTCCCCGCACTTCCCCGTGCACGCCCAGCCCCTCCCGTAGCGCCCCGAGCCCGGGTCCGGACCGCAGCTCGGACCGCGGCTCGGACCGCGGCTCCGGACCGCGGCTCGGACCGCGGCTCGGGACCGCATCTGCGAACCGCATCTGCGAACCGCGCCTCCGAAACCCACGTCGGAGGCGCACTCCCGCGGCGCGCCGCCGTCCGGCAGAATCGCCCGCATGACTACCGCGCGCTGGCAGGGCACGGTCATCGCCGAGAGCGATGACACCACCGTCGTCGAGGGCAACCACTACTTCCCGGCCGAATCCGTCCGCAGTGAGTACCTGCGGCCGTCCGACACCACGACCGTCTGCGGCTGGAAGGGCACCGCCGAGTACTACACGATCCACGTCGAGGGGGAGACCAACCCCGACGCGGCCTGGTACTACGCCGATCCGAAGCCCGACGCCTCGCACGTCCGCGGCCGGATCGCCTTCTGGCGCGGGGTGGAGATCACCGAATAGCGCGTACCACCGCGCCCCTCCGGGTACCGGCAGAGCATGGCAATCTTCAGGAAACCGGGACGGTCCGGGCAGCCGGAACCTCGCCCGGGCCAATTCGCCGACGAGTTGGCCGAGCTGGTCGAGGAGCTGGAGCAGCCCGCCACCGGCCCGGTCGACACAGGCCCGGCCGGGCCGGTCTCCGAGGAGCGGGCCGAGCGCGGCCGGCGCCGCGGGGCGGCGCTGGTCGCCGGGGTCGCCGGACAGCTCGGCAGGGGCGGCCGGTTCGCCGCCAAGGGTGCGGCCCGCGGCGGGCGGACGCTGACCGAGCAGCTCCTCGTGGCGGCGCCGCGCATCCCGGTCCGGAGCCTCGCCACCCTGCGGGCCCAGCACCCCGGCGCCAACGACCCGGAGCAGCTCGCCGACCTGCTGGTCACCGGCGCCTCCCGTGCCTCCGCCGCCCTCGGTGCCGGGGTCGGGGCGGCGGCGATGCTGCCCGTGCCACCCGCGATGGCCCTGGAGATCGCGGCCGAGACGCTCGCCGTGGCGGCGGTGGAGATCAAGCTGATCGCCGAGCTGCACGAGGCCTACGGCCAGCCCGCGCAGGGCACCACCACCCAGCGCGCCTCCGCCTACGTCGGGGCCTGGGCCAACCGCCGGGGCATCGACGCGACGCTGCTCGTGAAACCGGCCGGATTCGCCGCGATGGCGCTCGGCGCCGAAGTCCGCCAGCAGGTCCGCAAGCGGCTCACCCGCAGCACGCTGCGCCGCCTGCCCTCACTCGTCCCGCTCCTGGTCGGCGCGGGGATCGGTGCGACCGTCAACCGCCGGGACACCCGCAAGGTGGGCCGCGCCGTCCGCGCCGACCTGCGCTCCCGCCCCCCGGTGGACGGCGGCTACTGGTCCGCCGCGGGGCCGGTCCTGCCCGGCAGGACCGGCCCCTGACGAGCCCCGCCGGGGCCGGATCCCGGCGGGGCTCGTCAGCGGCCGTGATCAGATGCCCGGTGCCACCGGCGCACCGGCACCGCGGCCGGCCTTGACGGCGTTGACCATGGCCTGGTGAATCGCCCGCGCGGTGATCTCGTCCGCCGCCGGTACGGGGCTCCCGGCCACGCTGTACCAGTCCAGCGCCCCGGTGTACTGCACGGTCAGCCGGGCCTCGCCGTCCACCCAGGTGGTGTGCACGGTCAGGTCGCCGGAGATCGGGCCGACCTCGGCGGTGGTGACCCCGCCGGGGCCGCTGATGATCGACTGCGTGGTCCAGGTGGCCCAGGACATCCGCGGATCCCCCGGTGGCCCGGTCGCCCCGCCGCCCTGCGCCGGTGCTGCGCCCTGCTGCTGCTCGCTCATGCGCCCATCCTCCCTCGCCGGTCCGCCGCCGCTGCGGCAGCGACACCCGTGGTCGCGGAGGCCGCCCGTGCACCGGGCGGCCTCCTGGCAACTCGTTCCCGTGGACGGTCAGCTGCGCGCCCCGGGCTCCTCCAGGGGTTCGCCCTCCGCCTGCGAGGTGTCCTGCGCGTGCTGGTTCTGCATCGAGGTGATGCCCTCCTCGGGGTCGGCGGCGCGGACGTCCTCCTCGCGGTCGACGCTCACCTCGGACCGTGCGCTCATGTCGGTCATCGCGCCCTCCGTCTCCTCGGCCGGCCGGTGCCGCACCGGGCGCCCCGTCGCGGGGGCGCTACCGGCCGGTCGCCGGACCGGGTCTCTGTCTCACCCCTCCAGCCTGCCTCCACAGCCACCCCGCGGCCAACCGGACCGGCCCCGGGGCGGCCGCCGTCCGTCCTGCGACTGCCCGGTCGGGCCCGGTTCAATCCCCGACAGCGCGAGCCGCTCCGCGCCCGCGCCGGGTCACCAGGTGACCGGCAGTTCCCGCAGCCCGGAGATGAGGGATTCGGTGCGGAAGGCCGGCGTGGTGTCGGCGTGGGTGCCGGTACCGGTACCGGCACTGCTTTCGGTACCGGCACTGCTTCCGGCTCCGGTCCCGGCGAGGCGAAGGGTGGGGAGGCGGCGGAACAGCGTTTCCAGCGCGATCTGGAGCTCGGCGCGGGCGAGCGGCTGGCCCAGGCACTGGTGGACGCCGAAACCGAAGGCGAGGTGGCGCCGGGCGTCGCGGTCGAGATCGAGCTCGTCGACGGGGCGGGTGCCCGGCGGGCCGAACAGCTCCTCGTCCCGGTTGGCCGTGGACAGCATGGCCACCACGCCGTCCCCGGCCCGGATCGGCGTCCCGCCCAGCTCGACATCCTCCACGGCGAGCCGGGGCAGGCCCGTGTGGATGATGGTGAGGTGGCGCAGCAGCTCCTCGACGGCCCCGGGGACGGCGGCCGGGTCGGCGAGCCGGGCGGCCTGCTCGGGGTGCCGGAGCAGCAGGAGGGTGGAGAGCGCGATCATGTTGGCGGTGGTCTCGTGGCCCGCGACGAGCAGCAGCAGGCCCGTCGAGGCGATCTCCCGGAGGCTGAGGTCGTCGCGGGCGACCAGCCGGCTGAGGATGTCGTTCCCGGGCCGGTGCCGCTTCTGCGCGGCGAGCCCGCCGAGGTAGTCGAGCAGCTCCTGCTGGGCCCGGGAGACCTCCGGCGTGGTGGCCGTGCTGCTGATGAGCACCCGGCTGAGGTCCTGGAACAGCTGCCGGTCCTCGTAGGGGACGCCGAGCAGCAGGCAGATCACCAGGGAGGGCACCGGCAGGGCGTAGCGGGTGACGAGGTCGGCGGTGGAGCCGCTCGCGGTCATCCGGTCGATCGCGTCGTCGACGATCTGCTGGATCTCCGGGCGCATCGCCTCCACCCGCTTGACCAGGAAGTCCCCGGTGACCATGCGGCGCAGCCGGGCGTGCTCGGGGTCGTCCAGGCGCAGGAAGTTGGGGTTGGCCACGGCGATCTCGCGCCGGCCGGGGACGAAGAACGGGAACTCCGGCCGGCGGGCGTCCGCGCTGAACCGGCGGTCGGAGAGCACCGTGCGGACTTCCTGGTAGCCGGTCACCAGCCAGCAGGAGGAGCCGTCCAGCAGCGTGGCGCGGGTGACGGTGCCCGTGCGGGCGGCGTCGGTGTAGACGGACGGCGGGCTGAACGGGCAGCCGCCGTCCTGGGGGGCGGGCAGCAGCGGGGCGGGGGCGGTGGGCGTGCTCGTCAAGGTGGGATCTCCTTGCGGGGCAAGTGGCAAGTGACAAGTGACGGACGTCGGGCGGTGGCCTGGCGGACGTCGGGCAGCGGTCGGCGGGGCGGTGGTCGGCGGACGTCTGCGGCCCGCGCTCCGCCCGGGCCGGGGCAGCACGCAGCATCCGGCACGCCGGGTGGCCGGTCGGCACGGCGGCGGCTGTGGGCGCCGCGAGCGGCGGACTGCGGGGTCGGAGACCTGGTGCGTGCAGCCGGTGCGTGGAGCGGCGTCGTGGACCGGCGTCGTGGGACGGCGTCGTGGGACGGCGTCGTGGGACGGCGACTACGCGCCCCGGCCGCCGGCCGGACGGTCCTCGGTGACGGTGATCGCCCCGCCCGGGCAGAGCACGGAGGCGAGCCGCACGTCGGCGTGCAGCGCGGGCGCCAGGGTGGTCCGCCGCACTCTCACCAGACCGTCGTGGTCGTCCTGTTCGAAGACCTCGGGCACGGTCGCGACGCACTGGCCGGAGCTGCAGCAGAGGTCCTGGTCGATGCTCACCTGCATGTACGGACACCTCTCAGTGGTGTGGCACCGGATCACCCGGGCCGGCCGCCCCCCGCTGGTGTCAACCTAACCACCGCTCTGTCGCACACGAAGGGCGCGGCGCCGATCCCACGCAGAATGGCCGATTCCCCTACGGGCCTGAACACTCCTGTGGTCACAAAGGTTTGAGCAGTCGTCAGATACAGTCGGGCGGGAGCGGGCGCGCTCACAGCCCCTCCGTCGCGGCGATCTCCCGGACGGTGGCCACGGTGTCCGCCTCGGCCGCGGTCTTGTCGGGGCGGTAGCGGAGCACCCGGGCGAACCGGAGCGCCAGCCCGGCCGGGTAGCGGGGGCTCCGCTGGACGCCGTCGAAGGCGATCTCGACCACGAGTTCCGGTCGTACCCGCACGGTGAACGCGTCCCGGTCGACCTCGCGGGCCAGGAGTTCGGTGGTCTGCCGCGCGAGCATCTCGTCGGTCAGGCCCTTGAAGGTCTTGCCGAGCATCACCCAGGGGCCGAGCCCGGGCTCGCCGGCGGCCCGGGCGCCGAGGTGGAGGTTGCTGAGCCGGCCGCGCCGGCGGCCGCTGCCCCACTCGGCGGCCAGCACCACGAGGTCGAGGGTGTGCCGGGGCTTGACCTTGATCCATCCGGCGCCGCGGCGTCCGGCGGCGTAGGCCGCCGCCGGGTCCTTGGCCACGACGCCCTCGTGGCCGAGCGCCAGGGTGTCCCGGAAGAAGGCCCGGGCCCGGTCGTGGTCGCCGGTCTCGGTGCGCGCGACCAGGAGGCCGGCCGGTACCGACCCGGCGAGAGTGGCCCGGCGTTCCCGGCCGGGCCGGTCCACCAGGTCGTCGCCGTCGTGGTGCAGCAGGTCGAAGAAGTAGGTGTCGAGCGGGACTTCCGCGCGCAGCCGGGTCACGTCCCGGCGGGCAGCCGTCCGGGCGGCGGTCTCCTGGAACGGGCGTGGGCGGCCGTCCGGGCCGATCGCGATCGCCTCGCCGTCCAGCACGGCCGAGCGGACCGGCAGGGCGAGCGCGGCCTCGACCACCTCGGGCACCCGGGCGGTGATGTCGTCCAGACTTCGGGTGAACACCGCGACGTCGGTGCCGTCCCGGTGCACCTGGACCCGGATGCCGTCGAGTTTCCACTCCAGTGCTGCCGGGCCGATCCGGTCGAGGGCGGCGGCGACATCGGGGGCCGAGGCCGCCAGCATCGGCCGGACGGGGCGGCCGACCTCCAGCCGGAACGCGTTCAGCGCGGGCACGCCGCCGGTCAGGGCCGCTGCGGCCACCGCCCGGGCCGAGCCCCGGAACATCAGCGCCCGGCGCACCGCCGTGGCGGGTACCCCGGCGGCCTGGGCGACGGCGTCCGCCACCACCGCGTCCAGTGCGCCCTGCCGGAGTTCACCGATCAGGACGGCCCGGAGGAAGGCCTGTTCGACGTCGGTGGCCCGCTCGAACAGTGCGGTGAGCAACCGGCGGCGCCCGGCCTGCGCGCCGGTGCCGTGCACCTCGGCGATGGCTTCGAGCGCCCGTTCGGCCTCCCGGACGCCCAGCGACGGCGAGGCGGCCGGGGGCGGCAGGTCGCGCAGGGCGGCCGGGCCGATGCCGGTGCGCAGGCGGTGCGACTCCCCGGAGAGCAGTGCGACGGCGGAGGGTGCCTCGCCCGGCCCGAGTTCGCGCAGGCAATCGGCGAGCAGCGTGGTCTTGGCCCGGCGGCCGGGTTCGCCGGCGGCGGCGCGGGAGGTCAGGGCCAGGTGACGGAGCAGCATGCGGGGACTCCTCGGGGTGGACGAGGTCCGGGGCGGCGCGGTCGGGACGTTCCAGCATCGGCGCCCGGGCCCGGACGGGCCAGGGCGACACGCCCCCGCCGGATGCGCCGTTCCGTACTGGAGCGGCCGGGTTCTTGTCCCCGGCGTCCGGGCAAAGTGACCGGACGGGCCGTCATGCCGGCGCGACACCGCATGCGGAGCACCGCGCGCGCCGACGGTGCTCCCGCCCGATTCCTGGAGGCCGAGACGACTCCCCGCACCACCACTCCCGCCGCCCGCTGGAGCGTCGGCGCACCCGAGGCCGGCGACTACGCCCCCTGGCGCGAGCTCTTCCGCGGCTACTGCGCGTTCTACCGGGTGCCGATGCCGGAGGAGAAGGCCGAACTGGTCTGGTCCTGGCTCACCGACCCGGGGCACGAGCTGGAGGGGCTGCTCGTCCGCGACACCGACGGAACGCCGGTCGGCCTGGCGCACTACCGGCCGTTCGTCCGCCCGTTGCACGGTGCGGTCGCCGGCTTCCTGGACGACCTGTTCGTCAGCCCGGACGTGCGCGGCGGCGGCGCGGTGGACGCGCTGCTCGCCCGGCTGCGGGTGATCGCCACCGAGCGCGGCTGGAACGCGGTGCGGTGGATCACCGCCGACGACAATCACCGGGCGCGCAGCAAGTACGACCAGGTCGCCACCCGGACCATGTTCGTCACCTACGACATGGCGCCGGCCACGGACTGACCCGGCCCGGACCGACCCGCGGCGGCCCGACCCGACCCGACCCGACCCGACCCGAGCCGGACCGACCCGCGGCGGGGCGGGGACGGGGGCGGCCCGGGGGCACGCGGGCGGGCGGCGTAGGCTCCCGGCCGGACCGGTCCGCGAGGCGCCGGCCCGGGCGGGACACGGGAATCACAGGGGAATCCGGAATTCGTTCGTGTTTTCTGTTATCTGCGCGTGGCCGTGAGGTCTCCCAGGTGTCGGCACCCGTACCGGCCGACCCCGACACAGGAAGCGTGCCCAGGTGAACAGCGAAGACAGGACGACCATCCTCCCCGCGTCCGGCCGCCGCACCGCGGACGGCGGCCGTGCTGCGCGCCGCGCCGCGGACCGGAAGCGCGGTCGCGGCCGCCGGGGCCGCCGGGGCGTCGGCCCGGTGATGGCGGTGGTCGCCGCGGTGGCCGGCACCGGGGTGATAGCCGCGCTCGCCGGCGCCGGGTACGGCATGTACCGGGGCGGCGACGGCAGCGACCAGGCCGCCGTGGCGTTCGACCCGCAGATCGCGGCCGAGGCCGGCAACCACGAGGGCATCCAGGTCCCGGGTGCCGGAGCCGCCGACCCGGCCGCCGCCGGCAGCCCGTCCGCCGCCGACCCGGCCCACGCCGCCACCGACGCGCCCGCCACCGCGGCCCCGACCACGGCCGCTCCGACCACCTCCGGCACGCCCTCCGCCACCGCCCCGAGCTCCGCCGCCTCCGCCAAGGCGAGCTCCGGCCCGGCGTCGAGCCCGGCCACCAAGGCGTCCGCGACCACCGCCGCGAGCAGCACGGCGAGCACCGCCCGGACCGGCGCGCCCGCCCCCGCCACCACGGCGAGCGGGACGGCGGCCCAGTACGCCCAGCAGGTCGTCGACCTGGTCAATGCGCAGCGCGCCCAGAACGGCTGCGGCCCGCTGACCGCCGAACCCCGGCTGGCGGCCGCCGCCCAGGGCCACAGCGAGGACATGGCGAACCGCAACTACTTCGACCACGCCAGCCCCGAGGGCTACCACGCCGACCACCGGATCGAGGCCACCGGCTACCGCTGGAGCAGCTGGGGCGAGAACATCGCCCGCGGCCAGAAGGACCCGGCAGCCGTGATGGACGCCTGGATGAACAGCCCCGGCCACCGCGCCAACATCCTCAACTGCTCGTTCAAGCAGATCGGTGTCGGTGTCCGAACCGGTTCCGGAGGCCCCTGGTGGACGCAGGTCTTCGCCGTCCCGGCCTGACCGGCACCACGCCCGCCCGTCCCGTTCCGTTCCGCCCCGCGCCTTTCCCGCCGATCCCCGCGCTTCCCCCGCCGGTCCCGTCCGCCCTGCCCACGCTGCGTGCGCCCACGCTGCGTGCGCCCACGCTGCGTCCGCCCACGGCCCGTCCGCCCACGGCCCGTCCGCCCACGGACGGACCGCAGGCCGGGCGCCGGACCGGGTGGCCGTCCTGCCCGTCGTCCCGCCCGCCGGTACCCCGGCCGAACACCCGTTTTCCGAATCCGCGCGAATTGTTGTTATCTGAGCACTCCCCGGAGGTCTCCCAGGAGGCAGCGGCGGACGGATCTCGGCAAGACGGAGTGCGGACCCATGAACGTTGACGTGCAGAACAGGACCGGGACGACCCTGGTGCTGGCGGCCCAGGCGGGCGACCGGCAGGCCCAGGAGGCGCTGGTCGCCACCTGGCTGCCGCTGGTCTACAACGTCGCCGGGCGCGCGCTGAACGGCCATGCCGACGTGGACGACGTCGCGCAGGAGACCATGATCCGGGCGCTGGACGGCCTGGACGGGCTGCGCGATCCGGAGTCGTTCCGCTCCTGGCTGGTCGCGATCACCATGAACCAGGTCCGCCGCCGCTGCACCGGACAGCAGCAGAGCCCGGTCGGCGGCCTCGACGAGGCCTGGGAGATCGCCGACCCCCGGGCCGACTTCACCGACCTGACCATCCTTCGGCTCGGCCTGTCCGGGCAGCGCCGCGAGGTCGCCGAGGCCACCCGCTGGCTGGAGCCGGACGACCGGGAGCTGCTCGCCCTCTGGTGGCTGGAGGCCTGCGGCGACCTCACCCGGGCCGAACTGGCCGAGGCGCTCGACCTGACGCCGCAGCACACGGCGGTCCGGGTGCAGCGGATGAAGAAGCAGCTGGAGGCCGGCCGGGTGGTGGTCCGCGCGCTCACCGCCTACCCGCGCTGCCCGGAGCTCGCCGAGCTGACGGGAGGGTGGGACGGCACGCCCGACTCGGTCTGGCGCAAGCGCATAGCCCGGCACATCCGGGGCTGCGCCGCCTGCGACGGGCTCGGCCGGGATCTCTTCCCCGCCGAGGGGCTGCTCGCGGGCCTGGCGCTGGTGCCGATCCCGCTCGACTCGCCCGC
Source organism: Kitasatospora sp. NBC_01560 (assembly GCF_045208415.1). Classification (NCBI taxonomy): domain Bacteria; kingdom Bacillati; phylum Actinomycetota; class Actinomycetes; order Kitasatosporales; family Streptomycetaceae; genus Kitasatospora; species Kitasatospora sp. NBC_01560. The sequence goes on from NZ_CP109364.1 coordinate 8,879,895, forward strand.
CCTGCTGCATTTCCAGGCCGTGGCCGCCGCGTCGGCATCCGGGGCCGCGGCCAACGGAGCGGCCAACGGAGCGGCGGCCGGCCCGTCCGGGGGCCTCGCAGGCCCCGCCGACCCGACCGCCGGCGGCAACGGGCCGTGGGGCGCCCTGACCCGGCGGAAGACCGTGGTCGCGGGTGGCGCGGCGACCGTCCTCGCCGTCGCGACGCTCGCCCTCGTCTGGCCGCACCACCCGCAACCCGAGCAGGCCGCGCCCGAACCGACCACCCCGGCCTCAGCGCCCGACCTGGCCTCGGTGCCCGCGATGCCGGCGCCGCCCGCGGCGGAGACGACCGGGGCCCCGACGCCCGCGCCGACCGTCGCACCGGCCCCCGCGCCGACCGACCCGCCCGTCCCGCCCGTCCCCGCCGCGCCCGCACCCACTCCGACGGTGGCGCGCGCGACCGCGACCACCCCGCCCAGCCCGGAACGCCAACTGGTGGACCTGGTCAACGCGGAGCGCTCCCGGGCCGGCTGCGGACCGCTGCGGATCGACCCGAGGCTCCACACGGCGGCCCAGAAGCACGCGGACGACATGGTGGCCCGCAGCTTCTTCGACCACGTCAACCCGGACGGCGCCCGCGCCGATGCCCGGCTGACGGCCGCCGGCTACCGCTGGTCGCAGTGGGGCGAGAACCTCGACCGGGGGCCGGCCGCCCCGGCCACCGTGTTCTCCCGCTGGATGGACGGCGGGATCCACCAGTCCAACATGCTGGACTGCGCCTTCAAGGACGTCGGCATCGGCGTCGCCACCGGTCCCGCCGGCCTGTACTGGACCCAGGACCTCGGCGCCGCCCTCGGCTAGGAGCCGGGCCCCGGACGGCCCACTCACTTCCGGCAGTGCCCGGAACTCCCCGCCGCCGGCCCCGGAGCCACGCCCCGGACCCCGGACCCCGGACGTCGGACGTCCGACGTCGGGCCGGGCGGGGGCCCGACGCGGTCAGAGGCGGTCAGACGGGCAGGCCGACCAGGCCGACCACCCGGCCCGTCCCGTGGCTCGTCGCCTCGCCGACCACGCCACCGGCGTCCCCGACCTGTCCCTGGACGGCGCCGGGGGCGGTGGTCAGCGCCTCGCCCTGCTGGAGCGGCCCGGTCAGATCGCCCTGTCCGCCGACCGCGCTCGCGTGCGCGCTGGGAGCGGTCAGGGAGGCCACGACACCCACGGCGAGCGAGGCGACGGCGAGCATGCTGCGCTTCTTCATGCCCCGTCCAACGAGACTCCGCCACCCGGGTTACGGCTCGGCGTACGGCGTTGACCGGGCCGCGCCGGAGAACGGGGGCTTGGCGGGGTGCGGGGCGGAGGGCCGGGGAGGCCGCCCGGCGCACGGAGCGGTTTCCGGTGGCGGGTGGCATAGGAGGGCGGTGGGATGGGGAGGGGTCGGGGAGCAAATCAGGTCAAGACCGGTTTTTCCCGATGCACTGATCCCATCACCGTCAGACCAGAGTCAACCCCGACAAGAAGGGCACCCGATGCACGCAGCCGATCTCACGCCCGCCGTCCTCGCCGAGCTGCGCCGTCACCGGCGCTACCCGGCCGTCTCCGTCCTGCTGCCGACCCACCGCAGCGAGCCCGAAAACACCCAGGACCCGGTCCGCCTGCGCAACCTGATCGCCGAGGCCAAGAACCGGCTGCACGCCGACGAGGCGGTCTCCCGGGCCGACCGGCTGGACGTGGTCGAGCAGCTGGACCGGGCCCTGCGCGAGGTGGACCTCGTGCACGCCGAGGACGGCCTGGCGATCTTCGTGGCGCCGGGCGAGCACCAGGTCTGGTCGCTGCCGCGCACCGTGCCGTCCCGGGTGGTGTTCTCCGAGACCTTCCTGACCCGCAACCTGGTCTCCGCCTACACCGTCGGTGCGCCGTACTGGGTGCTGACGGTGGCCGCCGACCGGGTCGCACTGTTCGGCGGCACCGGGTCGCGGCTGGCCGAGCACACCGCGGGCCGCTTCCCACTGGACCAGGTCCGCCCCGACTGGGACGTCGAGCGTCAGGAACGGATCGGCGACGTGCCCAGCACCTTCCGCGACGAGGAGACCCGGCGTTTCCTGCGGGACGCGGACGCCGCCCTCGGCGCGCTGCTGGAGTCGGACCCCCGGCCGCTCTACGTGCTCGGCGAGGCCGCCGCGCTGGCCCTGCTGGACGAGGTCGGTACCGCGGTCAAGCGGGCGGCGGCCCAGGTGCCGCGCGGCGGTCTCGGCCACGCCCAGCCCGCCGCCGTCGCCGAGGCCGTCCGGGCCGCCGTCGACCAGCAGGCGCAGCGGGCCGTCGCCGAGCTCCACCAGCGGCTCGACCACGCGCAGAGCGTCAAGACGTTGGCGGGCGGCATCGACGAGGTGTGGCGGAAGGTCGGGGAGGGCCGGGTCGGCCTGCTCGCGGTCGAGGAGGACTACTGGGAGCCCGTCCTGGTGACGGACAACCACCTCGTCCCCGCGACCACCGACGGGCCGGACGTCCGGGAGGACATGGTCGACGAGATCGTCGAGCGGGCCCTGGACACCGGCGCCACCGTCCAGTTCGTCCCCGCCGGCGTCCTGGCGGACCGCGGCCGGATCGCCGCCGTCCTGCGGTACTGACGGCGTCGCCCCTCCCCGCCCGGCACCCCCCGCCCGGCGCACACCGGCCTACCCGGCGGGTGGGCGCCGGGGCGTGACCGCCCCCGGGGGAGGGGCGGCGGTCAGCTGTGGCTGCTGCCCGGCGCGATCGCGGCGTTGCCGGTGGTGCGCAGGGAGTCGAGCAGCGACTGCACCTGGAGCACGGTCTGCGGGGCGGGTTTGTTGAGACAGGCCGTCAGCTCCACCAGCACGGACGGGCCGGAGAGGCCGATGCTGCGGTGGCCGACGAGCTGGCGGGTGCCGCCACGGACGCCGCAGGGCTTGTCGATCACGGTGTCGACCGCGGGGGCGGTCGATCCGGACAGTTTCTCCACCTGGACGCGGTCCCCGATCAGCGTCATCGTGACGAGCACGGCGCCGTCGGCCAGATGCCCCAGCGGATCGCAGTCGCCCCGGGCGTCCGAGCACGGGGAGGCTCCCACCGACCGGTTCGCCAGGTATCCGTAGCCGATTTGGGGCTTTCCGCTCGGCACACTCATGGCCGACCAGCCGGCCGGGAGGTCGACGACCAGTCCGCCGAGGTCCGGGAACCGCAGGGGGTACATGGCGGCTCCGGAGGCCGAGGGCATGCTCGGTGTGGCGGTCGGTGCCGACCCCGCCGAGGTGCCCGACGCCGGTCCGGTGCCCGGCTCGGCGTCGGAGCCGGAGCCCGGTGCGTTCGCCGCCGGACCACCCGCCGTGCCGCCCGTGCCGCCCGTGCCGCCCGGCAGTGGTGGCGCCGCGGTCGCGGGCCGCAGCGCGATGTTCGCCGGCCCGGGAGCCAGCGCGGGCGCGGCGGCCAGCGCGGCGGCGACCAGCCCCGTGGTCAGCCCGGCCGCGAGTGCGGCGGTCCGGCGGCGGCGCCTCGTCCGGTCGGCGCGGGCGATGATCCGGTCCATCCGGTCGGCGGGCGCCGACAGGTGCGGAGTGTCCCGGTGCAGCAGGATGCGCAGCTCGCGCTCCACCTCGGTGTCCTCGGCCGGCTCCGGCCCGTCGCCGGAGCGGTCGTGCCCGGGCCGCCCCGGACCGTACCCGGTGGGTCCGCCGTACCGGCCGCGGCCGGTGTCAGGCTCCGTCACTGCGTCCCCCGCTCAGCAGCAGTTCCCGGGTGGGCATCTTGCCGCGCAGGGCCAGCAGCGCCCGGTGCGTCTGGCTCTTGACCGTGCCGGTGCTGCAGCCCAGTGCCGCGGCCGTCTCCTCGACGCTGAGGTCCTCGAAGTAGCGCAGCACCACCACGGCCCGCTGCCGCGGCGGCAGCGCCCGTACGGCGGAGGCCACCACGTGGCCGACCACCACGTCCTCGTAGGGATCCGCGTCGGTCGGCGGCTCCGGCAGCTCGCCGTGCGGCAGTTCCCCCTGCCAGCGCCGGCGCCACCAGGAGACGTGCGAGTTCACCAGCACCCGCCGGACGTACGCCTCCGGCCGGTCGATCGAGATCTTGTCCCACTTCGGCCAGACCTTGGCGAGTGCCGTCTGCAGCAGGTCCTCGGCCAGGTGCGGATCGCCGGTCAGCAGCCACGCCATGCGCAGCAGTCGCGGGCTGCGGGCAGCGACGAACTCCTCGAAGTCCGGTCTCGCGTCCCTCATCGTCCTGCCCCCGCCATGGTGTTCCCGTCGCCGCCGCCGTCGCTGCCGGGGTTTCCGGCCGGTCCGGCCGCTCCCCGGGTGTTGTCCGTGTTCGTCTCACGGCAGCTGAACGCGGTGGGAGTACGTCCGGGTTGCCCGGCCGGAGCGGTTTTCTCGGATTCCCCGCGACATTCCCCGCGACATTCTCCGGGACATTCTCCGGGACCGGCCGGGGGTCGCTCTGCGGGGGCCGTACGGGAACGCACGGATGCCGGGGACGCTGCGAGACCGGGAAACGCTGCGCTGCCGGGAACGCGGGGAGAGCGGGAATTGTCGAGCGGCCGGGAGCGATGGACGGCCCGCGAGCCGGCCGGAGCTCGGCCGGGCGGCGGGCGGGCCGTGGCACCACGATCCGCCCGCCGGTATCCGCCGTCCAGGGGCGCGCGACAGGCGCCCGGGCGCACCGGACAGGCGCACCGGACAGGCGGGACAGGCCGGCGGGACGGGCCGGCTCAGAGCGTCCCGGAGCCCTGCGGTGCGGCGGCGAGCCGGCGCGGCCCTGGGTCGGTCCGGTCGGCCGGATCGACCGTCCAATCCGGGTGGCCCGGCATGGGCGGGGTGCGCGTGCCGTAGAGCCAGTCGGTCAGGAAGGCCGTGAGGTCCTGGCCGGAGACGTCCGAGGCGGTGCGGAGGTAGTCGGCGGTGGTGGCCGAGCCGTTCCGGTGGTCCTGGAGGAACGAGCGCTCGATCCGGTCGAAGGCGTCCGCCCCGACCCGCTCGCGCAACGCGAAGAGCACCAGTGCGCCGCCGGTGTAGCGCTGGCTGTCGAAGAGGTCGGCCGCCGTCGGGGCGGCGACCGGCCCGGAGTCGCGTCGCCACTGGTCGCCCTTGGCGTACACGTCGCGCATCCGGTCCGCGAGCGTGCTGAACCCGCCCGCGTCGGGCCAGCCGCGCTCGTAGCGGTACATCAGGCCGTAGAGGTCGGCGTGGCCCTCGTTCAGCCAGAGGTCCGACCAGCGGTGCGGCGAGACGCTGTTCCCGAACCACGAGTGCACCAGCTCGTGCATCATGTGCGAGCCGATCAGGCGCTCCTCCTGGAGCAGGAAGCCCGGCTTGTAGAGGGTGAGGGTCTGCGTCTCCAGACCGGTGAAGGCGAACGCCGCCGGGTCGTCGGTGTTGGCGGGCAGCAGCCCGTACGTCTCGAACGGGTACGCGCCGAGGTGCCGCTCGGCCCACTCCAGCTGTCCGGGCGTCAGCGCGAGGGCCGGCTCCAGGGCGGCGGCGCGCGCGGTGGGCACGACGTCCCGCAGCGGCAGGCCGCCCGGGCCGGTGCGCTCGCGCACCGTGTAGTCGCCGACCGACACCTGCACCAGCTCCGTGGCCATCGGCTCGCGCGACACGTACCGCCGGGTGGTCAGGCCGCTCCGCGGGTGGTCGGTGGCGGTGAGCCGGCCGTTGGCGACGCCGTACAGCCCGTCCGGCGCGGTGACGGCCACCGAGAACCGGGCCTTGTCGCCGGGGTGGTCGTTGCACGGGAACACGGTGTGCGCGCCGTCGGGCTGACCGGCCACCGCGAACCCGTCGGGCGTGGGCACCCAGCCGGTGTGCGGCAGCACCGCCCGGGGGTCCGCCGTGTAGTCGACCTCCACCCGCAGCACGGCGTCCTGGCGCACCGTCGCGGCCGGGACGACGGCCAGCTTCTCGTCGTGCGTGCGGAACCCGGCCGGCCGGCCGTCCACCCGGACTGCGTGCACGGCCAGGCCGAGTGCGTCCAGCTCCAGCTGCGGCAGCGGGGTGAGAGCGCGGGCCGTCATCACGGAGGTGCCGTCGGCCGTCCGGTCGTCCGGGCGGTACCGGAGGTCGAGGTCGTAGGCGAGGGCGTCGTAGCCCGCGTTGCCGAGCGCGGGGAAGACCGCGTCACCGGGCCCGCCGGCCGCGGCCGCGGCCGGTGCTGCGGAGGCGGAGGCGGGCACGGTGGTGCCGAGGAGCACGGCGGCGAGCGCCGCCGCGACGGCGGGACCGGAACGGGGCCTGACCACGGTGATCACCGCTTTCGTGTCGTCGCTCGTGCCGCTGCCCGCTGTCCCGCTGCCCCTGCCCCGCTGGCGGTCGGGGATCGGCGGTCGGCGGTCGCGCGTTCGTGCTGCCGTCCGCGCCGCAGTCCAGGGACGATGCCGTTCTGCGACTCTCCGGACACGGATCGTAGCGGACCGCTCCGACACTGCGGCCGCCCCCGCGACACGCGGCCGTCCCCCGGACGGCCGACTGTGGTGGTCGACCGACCGCAGGCTGTCATAACGTTCGAAGTGCCCCACCCCCTGACGGGCGGGGCCACGGCCGTCGGAGCACCTGGCCAGGTCCGGCGGCCGTCCCTCATGCCCGCGCCCTGCCCGGCGCCCGGAAGCCCGGGCAGGGTCGCGTCCGGCAGCGCCCCACCGCGTAGGCTGTGCAGCCGCAAGCACCCCGGCGCGCGCCGCTGCGCCGGCGGTCCGGACCGGCAGGAGTCGCAGCCTTGACCAGCCCCGCCCCGCACGTCCTGGTGGTCGGCGAGTGCGTCGCCGACATCGTCCGCACCGAGGGCGCACCCGACCGGGTCCACCCCGGTGGCAGCCCGGCCAACGTCGCCCACGGGCTGGCCCGCCTCGGCCGGCCGGCGATGCTGCTCACCGAGCTCGGCGCCGACGCCAACGGCCGGCTGATCCGGGAACACCTGGAGTCGGCCGGGGTGACCGTTCTCGCGGAACCGCCCCGGGGCGGCCGGACGCCCTCCGCCGTGGTCCGCCTCGACGACGCCGGCCGGGCCCGGTACACCTTCGACATCGGCTGGGCCCTGCCCGACCGGCCGGAGCTCGAACTCCCGTACCCGCCGGGCCATCTGCACCTCGGCTCGATCGCCGCCGTGACCGAACCGGGCGCGGCCGCCGTGCTCGCCCTGGCCCGCCGGTGGCGCGGACGGATCGGCATCAGCTACGACCCCAACGTCCGGCCCGCGCTGATGGGGGAGCACGGGCAGGCCGTGCGCCGGGTCGAGAGCTGCGTCGCACTCAGCGACCTGGTCAAGGCCAGCGACGAGGACCTCGCCTGGCTCTACCCCGGCCGCGACGCGGAGTCCGTCGCCCGCCACTGGCTCGGCCTCGGGCCGGCCACCGTCGCCGTCACCCGTGGGGCGGAGGGCGCCTTCGCCCTCACCGCGGACGGCCGGCGGGCGGAGGCCCCCGCCCGCCCGACCCCGGTGGCCGACACGGTCGGCGCCGGGGACGCCTTCATGGCGGCCCTGCTCCAGGCCCGCTGCACCGGCGCCGGCCTGGAGGAGGCGCTCACCTGGGCCGTCACCGCGGCCGCCCTGACCGTCTCCCGGCCGGGTGCCGACCCGCCGGGCGCCGACGAACTCCGGGCGGCGTTGGGCGCGGTGGCGGGTACGGAGGCGAACGCCGGTGCCGCGGGCGGGCACCCGGGCTGACGCGTGCGCGGCCCGTCGGCGGCCTCAGCCCCGGCTCAACGGGCCGGCGCCGCCGGTGCGGTGACGTCCTTGCCGTACCAGACCTGGGCGTACGGGCCGCTGTTGTACGCCGGTATCTCGCGGTAGCCGTGGCGGGTGTAGAGCGCGCGGGCCTCGACCAGGTCGAGCCGGGTGTCGAGCACGATGCGCTCGGCGCCGAGGGAGCGGGCGGCCTCGTCCACGGCGGTGAGCAGGCGCCCGCCGCCGCCGGTGCCGCGCCGGGCGTGCCGGACGAAGACCCTGGTCAGCTCGACCGTGCGGGCGTCGAGGATGCGCAGGCCCGCGCAGGACTCCGGCCGGCCGTCGTAACGCCCCAGCAGGAACAGGCCGGTGGGCTCGGCGAGGTCGTCGCTGGGGGTGTCCGCCAGACCTGCGTCGATCTCCTCGGCCGTGCAGTCGCGGTCGAAGTGGAGGCGGTAGTAGCGGTTGGCCACGTCGGCGAAGTACGCGCGCAGCAGCGCCAGCGCCTCCGCGGAGCCGACGTCGGCCCGGGAGACGGTCCAGAGGTCGGCCGTTCGCGGCGTGCTGGTCGTCATGTGCGCATTATCGGTGGCCGACCGTTCCGTCCGCGAGCCATTTTCCGAGGTCACGAGGGTGATCGGCGGGCCGAGCCCGCCCCGGCTACGCTCTCCCCGGTGAACCCGCACCCTGGCCCGCACCCAAGTCGGGGCCGGCCGACGAGCCCGCACCCCCGTCCGAGCCGGGGCCGGCACGCGCGCCCGCTGCTCCTGCTGGACGTCGACGGACCGCTCAACCCGTACCACGCGGACCCGGACAGCCGCCCGGCCACGTACCGGCCGTACCGGGCGGAGCCGGCCTGGGCGCCCGGCCCGGTGGAGGTGTGGCTGGACGCGGCGCACGGGGAGGCGCTGCGCGCCCTGCCGTTCGACCTGGTGTGGGCCACCACCTGGCAGGCCTGTGCGAACCGCTGGATCGCCCCGGCGCTCGGGCTGCCCCCGCTGCCGTTCGTGCCGCTGCCCGGTCCGGCCGTCTGGCGGCCGGACGACACCTGCCCGAAGACCTGGCCGCTGGTCGACCGGGCCGCCGGCCGGCCGTTCGCCTGGGTGGACGACGACATCGGGGAGGCGGACCGGGCCTACGTCGCCGCGCACCACCCGGGGCCCGCCCTGCTGCACCGGGTGCACCCGGGCCGGGGGCTGGTGGCGGCGGACTTCGAGGCGCTCGCCGTGTGGGCCGACGGGCTCCGGTGACGGCCGGGCGGACGGCAGTCGTCGGGGCCCCGCGGTGCGGGTCGATGGGTTGCGGTGGTGGCCGGAGGGGCTCTGGGGGTAGGCCGGGCGGGTGAGAGGGGGATTGGCCGACGGGCGTGTCGGGGGAGCAGTGCTCCATGGACACACCATCAGATCATCGTATTAATCCGACCCTGAGTGGACGTCAGCGGCCGACGGGTCACCGGGCCGGGAGCGGAATCCTCGCGGTGGTCTGCCTGGCCGCCGTGATCGCCGGTTGTGCCGCGCCCGCTGCGCCCGCCGGGCCGCACGCGGCCGCGGCCGCGGCCCCGGCCGGTGCGGGTGCGGCGCCCGCCGGCGCGGACGCGCAGCCGGACCGGCCGCCGGGGCAGCAGCCCGAGGCCGACGCGGCGGACCGCGGCGTCCCCCGCCCGCCCGCCGTACCGCTGGCGCTGCCGGGGCCGGCCAGGGCCGAGGAGGAGAGCAGCGCCGACGCGGTGGCCCGCCGCGAGGCCACCGTCCGCGCCGGGCTGGAGACCGCCCACCGCTGGGGTCTGGAGGAGCTTCCGCCGCACGCGCCGCAGCGGCCGGCGGTCAAGCCGGAGCTCAGGCCCGTCCAGGGGGTGAAGCTCGCGAACGGGCTGCCGCCGGTGGTGTACCGCGTCCCGACCGACGAGAGGATCGTCTTCCTGACGGTGGACGACGGGGCGGAGAAGGACCCGGACTTCTCCCGGATGGCGGACGAGCTCGGAGTCCCGCTCAGCACCTTCGTCGCCGACTACCTGGCCCGTTCGGACTACGGCTACTTCCGCAAGCTCGCCGCCCAGGGCGACATGGTCAACAACCACACCATCAACCACCGCAACCTGAAGGTGCTCGACTACGCCACGCAGCGCGACGAGATCTGCCGGCAGCAGGACCAGCTGGAGCAGCAGATCGGCGTCCGGCCCCGGCTCTTCCGGCCCCCGTACGGCGAGTACAACGACGACACGCTGCGGGCCGCCGCCTCCTGCGGCATCGAGGCGGTACCGCTCTGGAACGAAGAGGCCTTCCCCGACCGGATCGAGTACCGCTACGAGGACCAGCGACTCCACCCAGGGGACATCATCCTCACCCACTTCCGGGGCACCGATCTCTGGAACGGCAGCATGCCGGACCTGCTCCGCAAGGTCGTGAACGAGGTCACCGCGCAGGGCTTCACCCTCGCCCGCCTGGACGACTACCTCTGAGGCCGGCTCGCCGGTTGCCCGCCAGGGCGAGAGGCGGTGCGGGGACGGCGCGGGGACGGTGCGGGAACGGCACGAGGCCAAGCACGAGGACGGTGCGTCAGCGTACGTACGGGGCCGGTCCGTTCATGCCGGGCGGGAGGGTGGCCGAGGGGAGAATCCGCTCCTCGCCACTCCCAAGGTATAGCGCACGGGGGGCCTTGCGGCAAGGCCCCGGTGGCGTCGCAGAATGGTCGGCCAAGGCCGTGACCAGCGGAGATCGCGGTTCTGCGGAGCACCGGCGGCGTCGTCGCCGCCGGGGCTGCGCGAAGCGGCCGGCCGGAATCCAACCTCGTCGAACGGGCGTTCCGAATGATTGACGTGATCGTGGTCGGTGGCGGACCGACCGGCTTGATGCTGGCCGGCGAGCTGCGACTGCACGACGTACGCGTGGTCGTGCTGGAGAAGTTGACCGAGCCGACCAAGGAGACCCGTGGGCGCGGCCTGCACACGCGCAGCGTCGAGATGCTGGATCAGCGGGGCCTGCTGGACAGGTTCCTGGCGGTCAGTGAGAAGTTCCGGGTCGGCGGTCTGTTCGGTGGCGTGATGAAGCCGTGGCCGGACGGGTTGGACACGGCCCACCCCTACGGCCTGTCCGTCCTTCAGCCGGTCACCGAGCGGCTGCTCAACGAGCACGCCCTCGAAGTCGGTGCCGAGATCCGGCGCGGCTGCGAGGTGGTCGGGCTGAGCCAGGACGAGGACGGGGTGAGCGTCGGGCTGGCGGACGGCACGCAGCTGCGCTCGCGCTACCTGGTCGGCTGCGACGGCGGGCGCAGCGCCGTGCGCAAGCTGATCGGGGTGGGCTTCCCCGGTGAGCCCGCCACGGTCGAGACGCTGCTGGGCGACATGGAGCTCACCGAGGACCCGGCGACGGTGGCCGCCGTCGTCGGGGAAGTGCGGGCGACCGAGCAGCGGTTCGGCGTCATCCCCAACGGGGACGGGACGTGCCGGGTCATCGTGCCCGCCGACGGCGTGGCCGAGGACCGGGCGGCCGCGCCGACCCTGGAGGAGTTCAAGCAGCGGCTGCGAGCCGTCGCGGGCACCGATTTCGGTGTGCACACGCCGCGCTGGCTGTCCCGGTTCGGCGACGCCACCCGCCAGGCCGAGCGCTACCGGGTCGGCCGGGTGCTGCTCGCCGGCGACGCCGCGCACATCCACCCGCCGACCGGCGGGCAGGGGATGAACCTCGGCCTGCAGGACGCGTTCAACCTCGGCTGGAAGCTGGCCGCGGCGGTCAACGGCTGGGCGCCGGAGGGGCTGCTGGACAGCTACTGGACCGAACGGCACCCGGTGGGTGCCCGCGTGCTGGACAACACCCGCGCGCAGATGACCCTGCTGGGGAGCGACCCCGGTGCGACCGCGTTGCGGGAGCTGTTCTCGAAGCTGATGGATTTCGAGGAGGTGAACCGGTACGTGACCGGGATCATCACCGCGGTGGACGTCCGCTACGACTTCGGCGACGGGCACGAACTGCTCGGCCGCCGGCTGCGGGACGTGACGCTGAAGGAGGGCCGGCTCTACGAGCTGATGCACCGCGGCCGCGGCCTGCTGCTCGACGGGTCCGGCCGGCTCTCGGTGCGGGGCTGGGAGAACCGGGTCGACCACGTCGTCGATGCCGCCGAGGAACTGGACGTGCCCGCGGTGCTGCTGCGGCCGGACGGCTACGTCGCGTGGGTCGGTGACGACCAGCAGGAGCTGCTCGACCGGCTGTCCACGTGGTTCGGCGCCGCCGCCGGCTGAGTGCGGCTCGACGGCGGGTGTCCCCGGGAGCGCGGCTCTCTGCGGCCCCGCCTCGTCCGCGGCCCGGGTCCTCGGCGGCCCGGCTTCCCGGGGCCCGGGTCTCGGGCGCTCACGTCCCTGGCGCTCACGTCCCTGGCGCTCACGTCCCTGGCGCTCAGATCCCGGGGTCGAGGGAGAGGGCGTCGAGGTAGACCCAGGCGCCCTCGTGGCGGACGAAGCGGCTGTGCTCGGTGAGGGCGCCCTCCTCGCGGCCCTCCGTGTAGTGGGCCCGGAAGGCGACGGTGCCCTCGGCGTGGAACGCGCCGCCGTCGCTGGTCGAGAGCACCTCCAGCCGCACCCAGCGCAGCGCCGGGTCGAAGTCCACCGAGGCGGGCCGGGTGTCGGGGTGCCAGCTGCGCAGCAGGTAGGCCTCGTCGTGGGCCGCGAAGGCGCTGAAGCGCGAGCGCATCAGTGCCTCGGCGGTCGGCGCGGCGGCCTGGCCGCGGTGGTAGCGGCCGCAGCAGTCGCCGTAGGCGGCGGGGAGGCCGCACGGGCAGGGCGAGGAGGGCAGCAGCCGGGGGGTGGGGGCGGCGGCGCGGGGCGCGGAGCGGCGTCGGGACATGGCGTCCATTCTCACCCCTCGCGGGGGTGGTGCGGTCCGGTTCGCGGGGCCGTGCGAGCGCCGGGCCGGGACGAGGTGGTCGACCGTCTGCCCGGATCCGTCGGGAATCTGCCGATACCTGCGCTGAGCTGCTGTCTTTCGTGTGCAATTCGAGTGGCGGCCGTCGGGTCGGAGCCCCTAGAGTCGGCGCGCCCGCCCCCCGCTCCGGGGTGGCGGCGGGTCGGAAAGGTCCGACCCGGATGTCACGTGCGGTGGGGAGCTGAGCGGTCGGTGTGGTGTGCGGTTTGTGGGGCGCGTCCGGTGAGCGGCGCGAACGGGCGCTGCTTCGCGTGTTCGGAGGCCTCACCCGCCTGGCCGGGGGCCTACCGGTCACCGGCCGGCCTGGGGGTGGCGGCCGGGGTGATGCTGGGCGTGAGCGGGGTGGTCGCGCTGCTCGCGGTCGCCGTCGACATCTGGCGCCTGGTGGCCGGGGACGACCTCCTCGTCGCGCCGGACGGCACGCGTGACGAGCCTCTCGACCTGCTCGCATTGTTCTCCTCCGCGGTCACCGGCCTGTTCTACGTGGCGCTGGTCGGCACGGCGGTGGTGTTCATCTGCTGGCTCCGCCGGGTACGGGCCAACGCCGACCTGCTCGTGCCCAACGGGCACCAGCACGGTGCGGGCTGGGTCATCGGCGCCTGGATCACTCCGTTCGTGCAGTTCTGGTTCCCGTGGCGCCTGGTGGTGGACTGCTGGCAGGCGAGCGGTCCGGTCGACGCGGACGGTCAGCGGCGCCCGGTATCGCAGTCCCTGGTGTCGCTCTGGTGGGCCGCGTGGCTCGGATCGATTCTGGTCACGCGAGTCCAGGCGATGATGGAGCGGTCGGGCGGGGTTGACTCCCCGGGGTCGGCGCTCGGCGTGGAGCTCGTGGCGGACGGGCTCAGGGTGGTGGCAGCCGTGCTGGCCGTTCTGGTGGTGCGGCGCCTGACGGCGATGCAGGAGTCGCGGTTCGCGCTGGTGGCGCGGCTGCCGTTCCAGCCGCCGGTGCCGGCCGGGTACGGCGCCCCGGCGGGTGCCGTTGCCGTTCCCGCCGCCGCTCCCGTCTCCGCTGCTGCTCCTGCCGGTGCCGCTGCCGGTGCCGCGGCGGCCCCCGGGGCCGCGTCCGTGGCTGCGCCGGACGGCGCCGGTCAGGGGTCGTCCGACCGGTCCTGAGGGCCGGGACGGCTGCGGCGGTGGTGAGCGCCGTCGCAGCCGCGCTGCTCCGGCGGCCGTGAGCCCCGTCGCAGCCGCGCTGCTCCGGCAGTCGGCTCAGCCGATCAGGAGCACGATCTTCCCGCGGTCGCGGCCCTCCTCGCCGAGGCGGTGCGCCTCGGCGATGTCGGCGAGCGGGAAGGTCCGTACGGCGGGCGGCGCCAACCGCCCGGCCTCGATCAGCGGGCCGATCTCGTCGAGCACGTACAGCGCGCGGCCGGTGTCGCCGCGGCTGAACCTGACGCCGTGCTCCTGCGCGCCGGCGAAGTCGGCGATCGTCACGACGTTGGCGGCGGCCCCGGTGAGTCCGACGAGTTCGGGCAGGACGCCGCTGCCTGCGACGTCGAGGGCGAGGTCGGTGCCGCCGGGGGCGAGTGCGCGGACCCGCTCGGCCATGCCCTCGCCGTACGCGACGGGTTCGGCGCCGAGGGAGCGCAGGTACGCGTGGTTGGCCGGTCCGGCCGTGCCGATCACCCGGGCCCCGCGCGCGACGGCGAGTTGGACGGCGGCGCTGCCGATGCTGCCGGAGGCGCCGTTGACGAGCAGCGTGCGGCCGGCCCGGACGTCGAGCTGGTCGAGGGCGCGCGCGGCGGTCTCCAGTGCGGCGGGCAGGGCGGCGGCGGTGGCGAAGTCGAGCGCGGGCGGGACGGGCACGTAGTGGTCCAGCAGTGCCGATTCGGCCTGGGCCGCGCCCGCGCCGGAGAGGCCGAGGACGCGGTCGCCGACGGCCACGTCCGACACGCCTTCGCCGAGTGCGTCGACGGTGCCGGCCGCCTCGTGGCCCAGGGTCTGCGGGAGCTCCTGGTCCATCAGCCCCCGGCGCTTCTTCCAGTCGCTGACGTTGACGCCGGCCGCGCGCACCGCGATCCGGATCTGCCCGGGCCCGGGGTGCGGGGCGGGGAGGTCGACGATCTCCAGGACGCCGGGGTCTCCGAACCTGCTGAACCGCACTGCCTTCATCGTTCGCTCCGATCTCGGCCCCGGCGGCCGCGGGCGCCGGGCGCTCGATTCCGCCGGGGCGTCCGCCCTCGTCGCACGCACTGTAGATCGCCGCGGCCGGCCCGGTGTCGACCCGGCACTGCGGATCGCCGGTGCGGGGGGACAGCCGGTGCGGGGGACGCACGGCAGGTCAGGTGCATGGCAGGGCGGGAATCGGGGCGCATCCGACCAGGAGGTCCACCGGCGATGTGCCGTCGGCGCTCGGTCGACGGGCGTCAGGTGCTTCGAGGGCGACCGTAGCGGTCCGCGTGCCCGGATGCCACGAGTGGTGACTGCCCGTGAGAGATCGTCGACGAATCGTCAGGTCCGCTCACCGGTCGGCGCGGAGACAGAAGCGATCTTTCCGGCATATCGAACGAGTGTCGGACATGTGCTGGTCTTTCGAAGATCTTTACCCCACCATCTCCGAGAGCACACCGCCCGAATCCAGCCGACCACAAGTCGGTGCAGGGCCATCCCTCAGGAGAGTTGATGAGTTCGACGGGACTTCCTCCGCTCGATCCGACCGCGTCGCCGGCCGAACTGGTCGCCGCCCAGGCCGGACGCACCCCCGACGCCACGGCCGTGATCGACGGCGAGCAGCGCCTGACCTATCGTCAGTTAGACGCCGCCGTGGACGCGGTGGCGGACCGTCTGGCCGGCGCCGGTGTCGGTGCCGAGACCCTCGTGGGGGTCTGTCTCCCCCGGTCGGCGGACCTCGTGGTCACCCTGCTCGCGGTGCTGCGCGCCGGCGGGGCGTACGTGCCGCTCGACCCGGCCTACCCGCGGGACCGCCTGGAGCTGGTGATCGGCGACGCGCAGGCTCCCGTGGTGGTCACCGACCGGGCACACGAGCACCTCTTGGCCGGCGCCGGCGCCACCCTGCTGTACGCCGGCGACGGGCACCCGGCCGGGCCGTCCGGTCCGCTCGCCCCGGCCGCCCCGGGTGCGGACGGACCCGCCGGCGCCACCAGACCCACCAGACCCGGCAGACCCGGCAGACCCGCCGGACCCACCGGCTCCGCCGGCCCGGGCGCGGCCGACGCGCTGGCCTACGTGCTCTACACCTCCGGCTCCACCGGCCGCCCCAAGGGCGTCGCGGTCACCCGCCACGGCGTCAACGCGCTGCTCCGCTGGGCCGCCGCCACGTACACCCCCGCCGACGTGGCCGGCGTGCTGTTCGGCACCTCGGTCTGCTTCGACATCTCGGTGTACGAGCTGTTCTTCCCGCTGGCCGTCGGCGGCACCGTCGTGGTGGCCGAGAACGTCCTCGCGCTGCCCGAGCTGCCCGCCCGCGAGGAAGTGACCCTGGTCAACACCGTGCCGAGCGCGATGGCCGCACTGCTCCGCGGCGCGGGCGGCGGGCTGCCGGGTGGTGTCCGGGTCGTCAACCTGGCCGGTGAGGCACTGCCGCGCCGCCTGGCGGACCAGGTGTACGCCCAGCCCCAGGTCGAGCGGCTCTACAACCTCTACGGGCCGACCGAGGACACCGTCTACTCCACCTGGTCGCTGGTCGGCCGCGACGAACGCGGCGAGCCCCTGATCGGCCGCCCGCTGCCCGGTACCACCGGCCACGTCCTGGACGAGCGGCGGCACCCCGTGCCGGACGGTGGCATCGGCGAGCTCCACCTCTCCGGCGACGGCCTGGCCCGCGGGTACCACGGCCGCCCGGACCTCACCGCGGAGCGGTTCGTCACCGTCGGCGGCGAACGCTGCTACCGCACGGGGGACGTCGTCCGCCGGCTGCCGGGCGGCGAGCTGGAGTACCACGGCCGGGCCGACCACCAGGTCAAGGTGCGCGGGTTCCGGGTCGAGCTGGGCGAGATCGAGGCGGTGCTGACCGCCCACCCCGCGGTCGAGGCCGCCGTCGCGGTCGTCCGGCAGGACGAGGCCGGCGACTACCTGGCCGCCTTCGTCCAGCCCGCGCCCGGCGGCGCCGAACCGACCCCGGCCGCCCTGCGCGCGCACTGCGCGACCGCGCTGCCCGGCTACATGGTCCCGCTGGCCGTCGGCGTGCTGCCGCGGCTGCCGCTGACGCCCAACGGCAAGACCGACCGCGGCGCACTGCCCCCGGTCGCCCGCGGCCGGGGCGGCGAGGAGCTGTTCGTCGCCCCGCGCACGCCCGTCGAGGAGCGGATCGCCGGGCTCTGGCGTGAGCTGCTGGGCGTTGCCGAGGTCGGCGTGCACGACGTCTTCCTCGACCTCGGCGGCCACTCGCTGCTGGCCGCCGGCCTGCTGGCCCGGATCGAGCGCGAGTACGCCACCCGCGTCCCGCTCGTCGAGTTCTTCGCCGCGCCGACCGTCGCCGCGCTCGCCGTGCGGGTCGCCAACGGCGGCGGCGGGCGCCCGTCCGTCGCACCGCCGGTGCGCGGGGCCGGCCTGCCCGCCCGCGTCACCGCCTTCCAGCGCGAACTCTGGCTGCACGAGTCCGTCCAGCCCGGCACCGCGCTGTACAACGTGCCGCTGCGGATCCGCGCCGAGGGCGTGCTGGACGCCGCCGCACTCGGCCGGGCGCTCACCGAGGTGGTCCGCCGGCACGAGGTGCTGCGCACCGCGCTGACCGGCCGGGACGGCGAGCCCGTCGCGGACGTCCGCCCGCCGTACGCCGTCGACGTGCCGCTGCTCGACCTCACCGGCGCGACCGCCCAGGAGCTCGACGCCGCACTGCGCGCCGAGGCCGCCCGGCCGCTCGACCTCGCCGGCGGCCGGCTGCTGCGGGCCCTCGCCCTGCGCACCGGCGACGAGCGGCACGAACTGCTGCTCACCGTGCACCACGCCGCCATGGACGGCTGGGCCGCCGGCCTGCTGCTCGCCGAGCTCGGCCGCGCCTACCGTGGCGGCGAACTCGCCGAGCCCATCCTCCAGTTGTCGGACGTCGCGCGCTGGGAGGAGCGGTACGTGGCAGCCGGCCGCGCGGACGCGCTGCGCTGGGGCGAGCGGCTGCACGGGCTGGACCAGCAGCAGCACCTGCCCGGCGACCGCCCGCACCCCGACCCGCACGACACGGTGGGCCGCCGGATCGCCCGCCGGATCGACGCCGGCCTGCTCGACTCCGCCGGCCGGTGGGCGGCCCAGGAGGGCGCCAGCCTCTACATGGCGGTGCTCGCCGCGCTCGGCGGCGTGCTGCACCGCTACACCGGCCGCACCGACCTCGCGGTGCTCAGCCCGTTCGCCGTCCGGCCGGTGCCCGAGCTGGAGCAGGTGCTCGGCTCGCTGATCAACACCGTCGGGCTGCGCTTCGAGGCGGCCGGCTCCGACACCTTCCGCGAGCTGGTCGCCCGGGTGCGCCCGGTGGTGCTGGAGGCCGCGGAGCACAGCGGTCACCCGTTCCTGGAGCAGGCCCGCCGGGCCGACGGCTCGGCCGGGCTGACCGCCTCGCCGATCGCCCAGGTGCTGCTCGCCGTCCAGAACCACCCCGTCGCGGGCGTCGAACTCCCCGACCTCCGGCTGGAGTTCGTGGCCGAGGTGTGCAACGGCACGGCCAAGACCGATCTTTCGCTGTTCCTGGAGTTCCCGGCCGAGGGCCCGCTGCTCTCCGCCGAGTACCGGACGGCCCGCTACGACGAGCGCTCGGTGCAGGCCGTGCTCGACCACCTGGTCGCGCTGCTGGCCGCCGCGGTGGCCGAACCCGACCGCCCGATGGCCGAGTTGGCGATGCTCTCGGCCGCCGAACTCGCCGCCCACGGGAGCACCGGTCCGGCCGGCCCGGCCGTCCCCGACGCCCGCCTGCACGAGCTGGTCGCCGCGCAGGCCGCCCGGACGCCGGAGGCCGTCGCCGTCTCCGCCGCCGACGGCGTGCTCGACTACGCCGGACTCGACGCCACCGCCGGGCGGCTGGCCCACCTGCTGGCCGGGCACGGCGCCGGGCCCGGCTCCCTGGTCGCCGTCGCCGTCCGCCGCGGCCGGCTGCTGCCCGCCGCCCTGCTCGGCGTGCTCCGCAGCGGCGCCGCCTACCTGCCGCTCGACCTCGACCAGCCGGCGGCCCGCAACCGCGCGGTGCTGGCGGACGCCGGCGTCACCCTGCTGGTCGCCGAACGCGCCACCGCCGGGCGCGAGGTGCTCGACGGCCGGACGGTCGTCCTGATCGACGGTCCGGAGGCCGCCGCCGCGCCGCAGGCCCCGGCCGCCGCCGTCGGCCCGGAGGACCGCGCCTACCTGCTCTACACCTCCGGCTCCACCGGCCGCCCCAAGGGCGTGGCCGTGCCGCACCGGGCGATCGTCAACCTCCTCACCTCGATGGGGCGCGAACCGGGCCTCACCGCGCAGGACGTGATGGCCGCCGTCACCACCGTCACCTTCGACATCGCCGGCCTGGAGCTCTGGCTGCCCCTGGTCACCGGGGCCCGGGTGGAGATCGCCGACCGGGCCACCGCCACCGATGGCCGGGCCCTCGCGGAATGGCTGGAGCGGCGCGGCATCACCCACCTCCAGGCCACCCCCGCCACCTGGCGGATGCTGCTGGAGGCCGACTGGCCCGGCCGCGCCGGCCTGACCGCCCTCTGTGGCGGCGAGGCGCTCACCGCGGACCTCGCCGGGGCCCTGCTCAAGCGCACCGACGCCCTGTGGAACCTCTACGGCCCGACCGAGACCACCGTCTGGTCCACCGTCCAGCGGGTCGGCCCCGAACTCGCCGCCCATGGTGGGGTGATCGCCCTCGGTGCGCCCATCGCCCACACCCGGCTGCACCTGCTCGACACCGCCGGCCGGCCCGTCCCCGTCAACGGCATCGGCGAACTCTGCATCGCCGGCGCGGGCGTGGCACTCGGCTACCACGGCCGGCCCGACCTCACCGCGGAACGCTTCGTCCCCGAGCCCGGCCACCCCGACGGCCCGCCGATGTACCGCACCGGCGACCTCGCCTGCCGCCGCGCCGACGGGCGCCTGGAGTACCACGGCCGCACCGACGCCCAGATCAAACTGCGCGGCTTCCGCATCGAACTCGGCGAGGTCGAGGCCGCCCTCACCGCCGTGCCGGGCGTCTCGGCCGGCGCCGCCCGCCTCGCCGACACCCCGGCCGGGCCCGTCCTCGCCGGATACGCCGTCGCCGATGCCACCGTGACAGAGCCGGCTCTGCGCACCGCGCTCGCCGGCCTGCTGCCCGACTACATGGTGCCGGCCGCCCTCGTGCTGCTCGACGCACTGCCGCTGACGCCGGCCGGCAAGGTCGACCGCGCCGCACTGCCCGCACCGCTGCTCGGCGGCGCCGGCGCACCGCCCGAGGGCGACTGCGAGGAACTCCTCGCCGACCTCTGGCAGGAGGTCCTCGGCCTCGAACTGGTCTCCCGGCACGACGACTTCTTCACCCTCGGCGGCCACTCGCTGCTCGCCACCCGCCTCACCGCCCGGATCCGCGACACCTTCGCCACCGAACTGCCGTTGCGCGCCGTCTTCGAGGCCCGCACCCTGATCGCGATGGCACGCCGGATCGAGGACCAACTACTCGACGAAATCGACGAGTTCGAGGACGATACGGACGCCGCCGAGATCCGGACGGGGGAGCGCGCATGAGCGACCGGCCCACCACCACGCCCGGCACGCCCACCACGCCCGGCACGCCCACCATGCCCGGCACGCCCACCACGCCCGGCACGCCCGGCACCACCGGGGAGCAGTCCACCGGACAGCCCGACGCCCCGCAGCCGGCCCAGGACCGGGACGCCCGCCGCCAGGAACTGCTCCGCCGCCGGCTCGCCCAGGCCAAGGCCGCCAAGGCCGCCAAGGCCGCGAAGGCCGCCGGCGAGGCCGGGGCCGCGCCCGGAGCGGCCCCCGGCGCCGCAGTGGGCGCCGCCCCCGGCGCCCCGCAACGGCACGGCATCGGCCCCCGGCCCGCCGGCACCCCGGCCCCGCTCTCCTCGGCCCAGCGCCGGATGTGGTTCCTCGCCCAGTACGAGCCCGACAGCGCCGCCTACCACATCCCGCTCGCCGTCCACCTCGACGGCGAGCCCGACCCCGCCGTGCTCGACGCCGCACTCACCGACGTGCTCGCCCGGCACGAAGTGCTGCGCACCGTCTACCGGGCCGTCGACGGGGACGTCCGCCCCGAGGCGCAGGACGCCGCCGCCTTCACCCTCGCCACCGCCGACGTCCCCGTCGACCGGCTGGACGCCGCCCTGGCGGAGGAGGCCCGTCGGCCGTTCGACCTCGCCGCCGACCTGCCGCTGCGCGCTCTCCTGCTGCGCACCGGCCGGGGCAGCGTGCTGAGCCTCGTGCTGCACCACATCGCCGCCGACGGCTGGTCGATCGGCCTGCTCTTCGCCGACCTCGCCACCGCCTACGCGGCCCGCCGGGAGGGCCGCGCGCCGGCCTTCACCCCGCTGGCCGTCCAGTACGCCGACGTCGCGCACTGGCAGCAGACCGGGCTCACGGCCGAGCTGGCCCGCCAGGAGGCCTGGTGGCAGGAGCGGCTGCGCGGTGCGACCGCCACCGTCACCGTGCCCACCGACCGCCCCCGCCCCGCGCTGGCCGGCACCCGCGGCGCGCAGCTCGGCGTCACGTTCGGCGCGGACCGCAGCCACCGGATCCGCTCGCTCGCCGAACGGACCGGCAGCACCACGTACATGGTGCTGCTGGCCGCCCTGCAGACGGTGCTCTCCCGGTACACCGGCGTGGAGGACGTGGTGGTCGGCACACCCGTCGCCGGGCGCACCCGCAGCGAGACCGAGCCGCTGGTCGGCTGCTTCGTCAACACTCTGGCGATGCGCACCGACCTCTCGGGCGACCCGACCGTCCGGCAGCTGCTGGAGCGCGTCCGGGAGGGCACGCTCGGTGCCTTCGGCCACCAGGACCTGCCGTTCGAGCGGTTGGTCGACGCCCTCGGGCTGGAGCGCGAGCTCGCGCACACCCCGCTGTTCCAAGTCCTGCTCAACGTCCACAACCAGGCCGAGGCCACCCTCGAACTGCCCGGCCTGGCCGCGGGCTGGCGGCCGGTCGGCACCGACACCGCCAAGTTCGACCTCTCCGTCGCGGTGGTCGACCAGGGCGGCGATCTCCACGCCGACCTGGTCTGGCGCACCGAGCTGTACGACGAGCCGACCGTCCGCCGGGTCTTCGGCCACCTCACCACGGTGCTCGACGCGATGGCCGCGGACCCGGACCGCCCGCTCGCCGACCTGCCGCTGCTCACCCCCGCCGAGGAGCGGCAGCTGGCCGGCTGGGACGACACCCTGCGCGGCTGGGACCTCGGCGCCACCCTGCACGGTCTGGTCGAGGAGCAGGCCCGGCGCACCCCCGACGCGCCGGCCGTCCGCGGCGCCGACGGCGTCCTCGGCTACGCCGAGCTCGACCGGCAGGCCAACGCCCTGGCGCACCGGCTGGTGGCCCTCGGGGCCGGCCCGGACCGCCCGGTCGGGCTGCTGATGGAGCGCTCGGCCGCCCTGGTGGTCGGCATGCTCGGCATCCTCAAGGCCGGCGGCGCCTACCTGCCGCTGGACCCGGTCTACCCGGACGAGCGGATCCGGGCCCTGCTGACGGCCGCCGGCGCCGTCGCCGTGGTCACCACCGAGGACCAGCGCGCGCGGTGCGACGGCCGGCCGGCCGTGGTGCCGGACGGTGCGGCCGCGGCGGAGCCCCCCGAGGTGGACGTCCGCCCGGAGCACCTCTGCTACCTGGTCTTCACCTCCGGCTCCACCGGCGCCCCCAAGGGCGTCGCGGTCGAGCACCGCAACTACCGCAACTACCTGCACGGGCTGCGTGAGCGGATCGGCGGCGACCAGCAGGGCTGGAACTGGGCGCTGGTCTCCACCTTCGCCGCCGACCTCGGCACCACCAACGTGTTCGGCGCGCTCACCGCGGGCGGCTGCCTGCACCTGCTCACCCGGGAGCAGGCGACCGACCCGGCCGCGTTCGCCGCCTACGCGGCCGAGCACCGGATCGACGCCATGAAGCTGGTGCCCAGCCACCTGGAGGGCCTCGCCGCGCACGGTGCGGGCCTCGGCGGGATGCTGCCGGCCAGGCTGCTGATCTGCGCGGGCGAGGCGCTCCGGCCCGACCTGGTCGCCCGGATCCGGGCCGCCCGGCCGGAGCTGCTGCTGCACAACCACTACGGGCCGACCGAGACCACGGTCTCGATGCTGGGCGCCGCCGTCCCGGACGACCTCGGCGACGCCGCCACCGCGCCGCTCGGCCTGCCCTTCGGCAACGTCGGCGCGCACGTCCTGGACGCCCGGCGGCGCCCGGTGCCGGTGGGTGTGCCCGGCGAGCTCTACGTCTCCGGCGGCGGTGTGGCGCGCGGCTACCTCGGCCGTGACGACCTCACCGCCGAGCGGTTCACCCCGGTGCACGGCCGGCGCAGCTACCGCACGGGGGACCTCGTGCGGCGGCGGCCGGACGGCGCGATCGAATTCCTCGGCCGGGTCGACCACCAGGTGAAGATCCGCGGCTTCCGCGTCGAGATCGGCGAGGTGGAGGCCGAGCTGACCGCCCGGCCGGACGTCCGGGAGGCCGTGGTGGTCGCCCGCGGCGAGGGCGCCGCCCGCAGCCTGGCCGGCTACCTGGTGCCCGCCGACCCGGCCGCCGCCCCCGACCCGGCGGAGCTGCGGGCCGCGCTGCGCACCCGGCTGCCCGACTACATGGTGCCGGCCGCGCTGGTGGTGCTGGACGCCCTGCCGCTGAACGCCAACGGCAAGGTCGACCGGGCCGCCCTGCCCGAGCCGGCCACCGGCCAACCGGTCTCGGGCGGCGGCGAGTTGACGGGCGCCACCGAGCAGGAGGTGGCTGCCGCCTACCGGCAGGTGCTGGTGGTGGAGGAGATCGGTGCGGCGGACGACTTCTTCGCGCTCGGCGGCGACTCCTTCTCCGCCGTGCACGCCGTTCGGCTGATCGGCCGTGGGCTCTCGGTGATCGACCTCTTCCAGCACCCGACCGTCCGCGGGCTGGCCGCCCTGCTGGACGCCCGGGCCGGCGGCGCGGACGAGGGTCCGCGCCCGCTGCTGCACCGGCTCACCCGCGGTGACGCGCCCGCCGGGGTGACGGTGGTCTGCGTCCCGTACGGCGGAGGCAGCCCCGTCACCTTCCAGCCGCTCGCCGACGCCCTGCCGCCCGGCCACCAGCTCTACGCGGTCGAGCTGCCCGGCCACGACCCGAGCCGCCCCGACGACGAACTCGCCGGGCTGGACGGCCTGGCCGACCGGTTGACCGAGCAGATCACCGAGCGGATCGGCGGCCCGGTCCTGCTCTACGGCCACTGCCTCGGCGGTGCGCTGGCCACCGCCCTCGCCTCCCGGCTGGAGGCGGCCGGCGTGGAGCTGCGGGGCGTGGCCCTCGGCGGGACCTTCCCGGCGGCGCGGCTGCCCGGCCGGTTCGCCGAGTGGATGGCCCGGCGCCTGCCCGGCGACCGGATGCTCTCCAACCGCTCCTACCTGGACTACCTGCGCGCGATGGGCGGCTTCACCGACGTCTACGACCAGGCCGAACAGGACTTCCTGGTCAGGGCGTTGCGCCACGACGTACGGCAGGCCGAGGACTTCTACACCCGCGCGTACGGTGAGGGGCGCCCGGCGCGGATCGCGGCGCCGATCCTCTGCGTGGTCGGCGAGAAGGACCGCGCCACCCTGCTGTACGAGGAGCGGTACACCGAGTGGGAGCACTTCGGTGACACCGTGGAGCTGGCCGTGGTCCCGCGCGCCGGGCACTACTTCCTCAAGCACCAGGCGGCGGAACTCGCCCGGGTGCTGGCCGAGTTCACGGCCACCGGCACGGTCGTCGAGGAGCGGGCGGCGAAGCGGCCGGCGGCCCGCGCCGAGCTGGGTACCTTCGCCAAGGTGGCGATCGGGCAGTTCGTCTCGATGGTCGGGACCAGCCTGTCCACCTTCGCCCTCGGTGTCTGGGTGTACCAGCAGACCGGCTCCGCCTTCGACTTCGCGATGATCTCGGTGGTCGCCGTCCTGCCCGCGGTGCTGCTGCTGCCGGTCGCCGGGGCGCTGGCCGACCGGGTCGACCGGCGGAAGATCATGATCGTCACGGACACCGTGGCGGCGGCCGGCATGCTCGCCCTCGGCGGGCTGCTCTGGTCCGGCCTGCTGGAGGTCTGGCACATCTACCTGGTCGCCTGCACCGGCGCGGTCTGCACGGCCTTCCAGCGCCCGGCCTACCTGGCCGCGATCACCCAGCTGGTGCCCAAACGCTACCTCGGACAGGCCAACGGACTCGCCCAACTCGGCACCGGGGCGGGCGACATGATGGCCGTCCTGGCCGGTGGCGTGCTGGTCTCGCTGATCGGTCTGCACGGCGTCGTGCTCTTCGACATGGCGACCTTCCTGACCGGGGTCACCTGCCTGCTGCTGGTGCGGTTCCCGGACGCGATGTTCGACCGGCAGGAGGAGCCGCTGCTGCGCGAGGTGGTCACCGGCTGGCGCTACATCGTCCGCCGGCACAGCCTGGTCGCGATGGTGGTCTTCTTCGTGGTCTTCAACTACCTCTTCGCGGTGGCGACCGTCCTGATCACCCCGATGGTGCTGGCGAGCGGTTCGGCCGTGCAGCTCGGCGTGGTGACGGCGGTGGGCGGCCTCGGTGCGATGACCGGAGCCCTGGTGATGGCCCTCTGGGGCGGCACCCGGCGGCGCGCGACCGGCATGATCGGCTTCACCTCGGTGGTCGGCCTGGCCGCCGTCCTGGCCGGCAGCCGCCCTCAGGCCGCCGTGACCGCCTGCGGGCTGTTCGTCCTCTGGGCGGCCCTGATGATCCTCAACTCGCACTGGATGGCGCTGATCCAGACCAAGGTGGGGATGGAACTCCAGGGCCGCGTGCTGGCCACCAACCAGATGCTGGCGATGTCGATGATGCCGCTCGGCTTCCTCACCGCGGGCCCGCTCTCCGACCACGTCTTCGAGCCGCTGATGCGGCCCGGCGGCGCGCTCGCCGAGCCGGTCGGCATGCTCATCGGCACCGGACCGGGCCGCGGCGCGGGCCTGCTGCTCGTCCTGGTCGGCGTGGTGCTCGCGGTCTGGGGCCTGCTCGGCCTCGCCTACCGGCCGCTGCGGCTGATCGAGGACCTGCTGCCGGACGCGCTGCCGGACGCCGAGATCGGCGACAAGGACGCCATCCAGGCCGCGGCCGACCGGCAGTTGGCCCTGCTCGGCGCGGCCCGGGCCGGCCGCGGCGGCACGCCGCCCCGGCCGGGCACCGGGAGTGCTCCCGGCGCCGCCCCGGACGGCGATCCCCGACGGTCCGGCCACCCCGGTCCGGCCGACCGCGTCTCGGTCGGCTCCGGACCGCGGTAGCCGCGGCACCGGATCGCCGCTCGCGCGGGCGACCTCCCGGGACGGGCCCGGCCCCCTGCCGTACGGAACTGCCGTACCGCAGGGGGCCGGTGCCGTCGCGGCGGGCTACTTCGCGCGCTGGAAAGAGTAGTTGAAGTCGGTCGTGCCGAAGGTGCGCATCAGCTGGAGCCAGAACGGCATCAGCATTTCCAGGCCCCGGGCGGCCTGGATCCCGCCGAGGTCCAGCACCGAGTCGGCCGGCCACCCGAACTCGCCCAGCAGCGCGACCACCTGGGCCTTGGCCGCGGCGTCCTCGCCGGCCACGAACACGTTGTGCTCGCCCGACAGCCGGCCCGGCTCCACCATCAGCGGAGCGGACAGCGTGTTGAGCGTCTTCACCACCCGGGCGTCCGGGAACTCCCGCTGGATCCGCTCGCCCACGCTGTCCGTGTTCACCGGGTCCAGGCTGACCACGCCCTCGGCGGAGAAGACCAGCGGGTTGGAGACGTCGACCAGCACCTTGCCGGCCAGCCGCTCGGCGCCCGCCGCCCGCAGGGCCTCCAGGGAGACGGTGCCGGAGGTCGCGTTCAGCACCACCTCGCCGAACGCCGCCGCGTCGGCGAACGTCCCGTTGTGGCCGTTCGGGCCGGCCTGCTCCGCCCAGGCGAGCGCCCCCTCGTTGTCCTTGCTCCGCGAGCCCAGCGTCACCTCGTGGCCGAGCGCCACCAGCTTGTCCGCGAGCGTCCGGCCGACCGTACCGGTGCCGATGATTCCGATGCGCAACTGCGTCTCCACCCTCTTCCGGCCGCACGCCCCGTGGCGTGCGCCGCGATGACGATAGTTCAGACGGTGCGGGCCACGCGAGGGTCGGCCGCGAACGGCCGACGGCCGACGGCCGACTGGACCACCTCGGCTGGTGGCCCCGCGGCCGCCCCCGAACGATGGGCGCCATGAACCGCACCGACCGACCCCGCGTCCGGGCCGCCGCCCTGCTCACCGGCCTCGCCCTGCTCGCGCCCGCCGCCAGCGCGCACGCCGACGTCACCACCGTCTCCGTCACCACCGAACGCACCGCTTGGGACCGTGACGAACCCGGCCTCGCCCCCGCCGAGGTCGATGCGGCGGACTTCGGTGTCCGCTTCTCCACCCCGCTCGACGGCCAGGTCTTCGCCCAGCCGCTGGTCATCGGCCGGACGGTGGTCGTGGCCACCGAGACCAACCACGTCTACGGCATCGACGCCAGGACCGGCAGGATCACCTGGCAGCGCGCGATGGGCGCCCCCTGGGCCTCCGCCGCGATCGGCTGCTCCGACCCCGGCCCCAACGTCGGCACCACCGCCACGCCCGTGTACGACCCGGCCACCGGCACCGTGTACCTCACCAGCAAGGTCGACGACGGCCCCGACGACAAGCACCCGCACTACTACGTGCACGCCGTCGACGCCGGGACGGGCGCCGAGCGCAGCGGCTGGCCGGTCACCGTCCAGGGGGACCCGGTCAACGCTCCCGGAAAGCCGTTCAACGCCTACCGCTCGCTCCAGCGCCCCGGGCTGCTGCTGCTCGACGGGCGCATCTACTTCGGCTTCGGCTCGCTCTGCGGCATCGGCGACTACATCGGCACGCTGGCCGGCCTGGACACCCGCACCCGCAAGCTCACCCTCTGGTCCACCGTCGCCGGCTCCGACACCCAGCGCGCCTCGATCTGGATGGCCGGCAGCGGCCTCCTCTCGGACGGCCCCGGCCGGATCATCCTCACCACCGCCAACGGCCAGGGCGCCGGGGCCTCACCCGCCAAAGGGCCCGGCAGCAAACCGCCCGGCGGCCTCGGCGAGTCGGTGATCCGCCTCGCCGTCGACGAGGACGGCGGCCTCACCCCGAAGGACTTCTTCAGCCCCACCAACAACGCCACCCTCGACAAGAAGGACACCGACCTCGGCTCCGGCGGCCCGGTCGCCCTCCCGGCGGAGCTGTTCGGCACCCCGGCCCACCCCCGGCTGCTGGTGCAGGTCGGCAAGGACGGCCGGATCTTCCTGCTCGACCGCGACGACCTCGGCGGCATGGGGCAGGGCCCCGGCGGCACCGACAAGGCGCTCGGCATCACCGGCCCGTACGGCGGCGTCTGGGGCCATCCGGCCGTCTGGGGCGGCGACGGCGGCTACGTCTACACCGTCGAGAACTACGGCAGACTGCGAGCCCTCAAGTACTCCGTCGGCGCGACCGGCCTCCCGCAGCTGACCGACGCCGGGACGAGCGCCGAGGACTTCCTGAAGATGTCCGGCTCACCCGTCGTCACCTCCGACGGCACCCGCAGCGGCTCCGCCCTGGTCTGGGTGATCTGGTCCGGCACCGGCCAGTACGGCGAGGGCGGCGAACTGCGGGCCTACGACCCGGTGCCGGTGAGCGGCACGCTCAGGCTGCGCCGTTCCTTCCCGCTCGGCACGGTCAGCAAGTTCTCCGTACCGGCGACGGACAAGGGCCGGATCTACGTCGGCACCAAGGACCACCACCTCGTCGCCCTCGGCCGTCCGTCGGCGTTCGCCTGAGGCTTCGGACCGGAGGCGTGACAGCGGTCCGGCCCCGGCCTCACGTCCCCGGGTCGATGGTCATCACGGCCGCCACCATCACCAGCAGCCCGGCGGCCGGCAGCAGGGCGATCAGGCGCCGCTGCGGCCGGAGCAGGTACGCCGCCGGCCACTGCAGCACGATCAGGAACGGAACGGCGGCCAGCGCGTGGTCGGCGAGGGCCAGGTGCGCATACGTCGACGTGCAGTCGCCGGGCCGGTAGCAGGGGTCGAGGCCCATCTCCGCGAGCCCCCGCAGGGCACGGAAGAGCGGCAGGCAGAGCAGGGTGAGCAGCGTCGAGATCATCGGCGCACGCCACCAGTTCGGGTGCGGCCGGACGGCGGTTTCGGTCATGCGACGATCATGGCCGCCCGCCCGCCGCGCCCGGCAGCGGACAGGTACTCAGGTCACGGTGCGCGAAGTACTCAGCTGTGCTGCTCCGCGGCCGAGGCCGGTCGCAGGGCAGGGGTACGGCCGGACGCCCGGGGCGGAGCGTGGCCCGCGGCGGCCTCAACGGCCCCGGGTCACCACGAAGTCCGGCAGGGCGAGCAGGAACTCCCGCGCCTCGGCGGCCTCGTCACCGGCCTCCCCGGCGAGCGGCGGAGCGGCGGCCATGATCCGGGCGATCTCCTGATCGGCGGCGGCGACCAGCCCCGCGGCCGCCTCCTGGGCGCTCCGGATGCAGTCGTAGGCCGTCATCCGGTCGAGCAGCCAGCAGACGTCCGCCGCCGCGTCGGGGCCCCGCTGTGCCCGGGTGCCGCGCAGGTACCGCTCGGCGCGGGCCCGTTCGGCCGGGGTGCAGCGCTCCAGCAGGTGGATCAGGATCAGGGTGCGCTTGCCCTCCCAGAGATCCCCGGCGATCTCCTTGCCGTAGTCCGCCAGGGTGCCGACCAGGTTGAGCACGTCGTCCTGGATCTGGAACGCCGCGCCCAGGTACCAGCCGAACCGGTCCAGCCGGGCGGCGTCGGCCCCCGGGCCCTCGGCGACCATCAGGCCGGTA
Source organism: Kitasatospora sp. NBC_01560 (assembly GCF_045208415.1). Lineage (NCBI taxonomy): Bacteria > Bacillati > Actinomycetota > Actinomycetes > Kitasatosporales > Streptomycetaceae > Kitasatospora > Kitasatospora sp. NBC_01560. Next base: position 8,909,346 of record NZ_CP109364.1, read on the forward strand.
CGGCACGGGTAGAGGAACGTGTACCAGGACGTCTTCTTGAGGCACATCCGGTAGTAGTCGGCGGGGGCCAGCGCGCAGGCGTGGTCGCGGATCCAGGCGATCTCCATCGCCTGGCCCTCCAGCGACTGGCGGCACATCAGCTCGGTCTCCTCGAACAGCCGCCAGGCCAACTCGCCCCCCAGCTCCCGGCGGTTGGCCATCAGCCGCCGCAGGCCGAGCAGGTTGGTGGCGTTGCCGACGTTCAGCGCCACCTCCACGCCGTACGCGGCCGAGAGCGTCGGCGCGCCGCGGCGCAGCTCGCTGCCGTCCTGGATGTCGTCGTGGATCAGGAACGCGTTGTGGAACAACTCGACCGTCACCGCCGGGTTGAGCGCCCGCTCCGGCCGGCCGCCGAACGCGGCGCAGGTGGCCAGGCAGAGCGCGCCCCGCAGGCCCTTGGACGGCCGGACGGGGTAGTCGGAGGCCAGCTCGTACAGGTACGGCGGGCTCTGCCCGGGGATGTGCCGCAGCAGTTCGGTGACGGTCCGCTCCCGGTAGCGGGCCAGCACCCGGTCGATCAGGGCCTCCCCACCGGCCAGTGCCGGGGCGGGGGTTGTCACCCGTGCGCCCCGTCCTGGGGCCGGGCGGGCTGCTGGGGGCCGAAGGCGCTGCGCATCGACCGGTTGGCGAGCGCCGGGGCGAGGCTGCTCAGGTTCAGCAGCAGGTCGAGGATGTCGTGCGCGTTGGCGGCGATCCGCTGGGCGTGTTCGGCCGTCTCGCCGCCGGTGCCGCCGAGCACACGGGCGCTGACGGCGTCGATCAGCTCGTGGGTGTTCTCCGAGACGCGGTGGACGAGGCGGTCGAACTCCTCCTGGTCGACGCGGTGTTCGGCGGTGAGCCGGTCACCGGCCGTCTTCGCGTCGGCGAGCCCGGCCGACAGCTCGCGCTCCAGCACGGCGGCGGCCTCCATCACCGCCTGCGAGCCCTGCTCGCCCAACTCGCTGAACCGACCGGCGTCGGGCATGGCTCTGACCTCCTGGATCGCGCCCCGGGAGGGCCGGGGCAGCCGGGCCGGCGGCCGGGCCGAGCGCCGCCTCGATCGCCGATCGTACCCGTTCGGCTGCGGAGCGTGTCCGATGCCCGCCGGGGCGCCGCGCCGCAATCGCACGCCGGCGCCGACCGGCCCGGCGGGCGCCTGCCACGTCGGCGCGTCGCAGGCCACCGGGCATCCGGCTACTGGTAGTAGTTGCGTGGCTGCGCTGCGGCTCCGGTCGGGGGCCGGGCGGCCGACTCACAGGTGTGCGCCGCTGCCGCCGAGCTGCTCGCCGCGGTGCCGGGTGCTGGACAAGGAGCGGTCATGGGTGGCAGACAGCGCCCGCCGAGAGCACGGAGCCCTCGGCCGGGCAAGCGATCCGGTGCGGCGGACGCCCGGGCGGAGACGCGGGTGGACGCCCGGGCGGAGATCGCCCGACTGGAGGGCTACCTCGCCTGGGAGGCCGAGGTGTCGGCGGCCGAGCGGGACGCCAGGGCGTTCGCCGGGCAGTTCCGCTGGCTCTCGCCCGCGGAGCGGGACGATCTCGAACGCGCTTACGCCGCGGACCGGTTGCGCTACGCCGAGGACGTCGTCGACCGGGCGGTCGAGCGGTGCCGGCAACTGGCCGCCCGCTACCGCAGCGAGTGCCGGCGGATCTGTGCCCGCTGGGCGGCCGTCTGCCTGTCGGTGACGCTCGCGGCGGCGCTGCTCGCCGTGGTGCCGGCGGCCCTGCGCAGCTGACCCGGCCGCCGCCCGGGACCGGCACGGGACGCAGGCACGGCAGGGGCCCGCCGCACCGGGATGGTGCGGCGGGCCCCTGCCGTACGAACGTCCGCGGCTCAGTGGTGGCCGTGGCCGCTGGTGATCTCCTCGTGCTCCTCGGTCGTGGGCTTGGCGATCTGGCTGCCCTCGCCGTAGAACCCGCGGGACAGCTTGGCCCGCGTGCGGGTGAGCAGCCCGGCCTTGCGGGCCACGCCGTTCTCGTCCGTCTCGGCCGGCAGCACGACCGGCTGCGGCTGCTCGTGCGAGGTGAGCGTGTAGAGCCGGTCCTGCGGCAGCGGAGCGTGCACCTCGACGAACTCGCCGTGCTGGAGCCGGTTGATGACACCGGTCTCCCGCCCGTGCAGCACCTTCTCCTTGTCGCGGCGCTGGAGGCCCAGGCACCACCGCTTGGTGATCACGAAGATCACCACGGGCACGACGAAGAAGCCGATCCGGACGGCGTTGGTGATCGCGTTGATCGACAGCCCGAAGTGCGTGGCGAGCAGGTCGTTGCCACCGCCGGCGAGCAGCAGCAGGTAGAGGCTGACCCAGGCCGCGCCGTACGCGGTGCGGACCGGGGCGTTGCGCGGGCGGTCGGCCATGTGGTGCTCGCCCCGGTCGCCCGTGATCCAGGCCTCGATGAACGGGTAGAACCAGATCGCCACCAGGACCATCGGGAAGATCATCAGCGGGATGAAGACGCCCAGGTTGAGGGTGTGCCCCCAGAGGCCGATCTCCCAGCCCGGCATGATCCGGATCAGGCCCTCGGAGAAGCCCATGTACCAGTCCGGCTGGGCGTCGGTGGACACCTGGTCCGGCCGGTACGGGCCGTACGCCCAGATCGGGTTGACGGTGGCGATCGCCGCCATCGCGCTGATGACGCCGAAGACCAGGAAGAAGAACCCGCCGGCCTTCGCCATGTAGACCGGCATCAGCGGCATGCCGACGACGTTCTTCTCGGTCCGGCCGGGCCCCGCGAACTGGGTGTGCTTGTGGTAGAAGACCAGGATCAGGTGGGCCACCAGCAGGCCCAGCATGATCCCGGGGATCAGCAGGATGTGCACGGTGAACAGTCGCGGCACGATCACCACGCCCGGGAACTGCCCGCCGAAGATGAACATCTGCAGGTACGTGCCGACCAGCGGCACGGCCAGCACGGCACCCTCCATGAACCGGATGCCGGTGCCGGAGAGCAGGTCGTCGGGCAGCGAGTAGCCCATGAACCCGTCGAACATGCCGAGGAAGAGCAGCAGCGCCCCGAAGATCCAGTTGATCTCGCGGGGCTTGCGGAACGCGCCGGTGAAGAAGACGCGCATCATGTGCACCAGCATGGCGGCGACGAACACGATCGCCGCCCAGTGGTGGATCTGCCGGATCAGCAGGCCGCCGCGGATGTCGAAGCTGATGTCGATCGTCGAGGCGTACGCCTGGGACATCTGGACACCCCGGAGCGGGATGTACGACCCCTCGTAGATCACCTCGCCCATGGACGGGATGAAGAAGAGGGTCAGCCAGACGCCGGTGATGATGATGATGACGAAGGTGTACAGGCAGATCTCGCCCAGCATGAAGGACCAGTGGTCCGGGAAGATCTTGCGCAGGTTGGCCCTGGACAGGGTGTAGATGCCGAGCCGGCCGTCCGTCCAGTCGGCGAGGGCCTCGGCCTTGTTGGCGGGCGCGGCCCGCGTGCTGGTGACCGGTCCCGGGCGCGACTGCTGGTCGGCACTCACGACGGGCTCCCCGGCGTCCGCTGCGTACCGACCGGGTAGCCCGCCTGCGGAGCTGCCGGCCGGCGGATTGATGTGATCATGGGACCTCTCGATACGGGACCGCCGGGGATCCCCGGCGCGCGGATCCGCCGATCCGCCGGTCCCGTTGCTCAAAGTGATGGAGCGCTTACCCTGCCATGCTGTCGGCAGCGGGCCGCCTGTGCACGTTCATCCGGCCGTCCGGCCGCTCGTGTCGGGCGTCCGGGGGTTCTTCACGCCGTTCGGCCGCCGGTGGGCCCGGCGTGGTACGCCCGGGTGCTGTTGGTGGGCCGCCGAACCGTTTCGGCGCGCGCCGTGCACGGGGCGGGCGCGCCCCCGGGCCTACGCTGCGCCAATGGTGGATCACCGGGAACTCTTCGAGGACGTGACCGCGACCCTGGCCCACGCCGGGTTCGACATCGGACGGGGGCCGTCGGGCCTGCGGATCGGCCACCGGCCGCAGGGCGTGGTGGTCGGCTGGACGCCGGCCGACCACGCCGGACCGGGTGGCGACGACGACGGCGGCCCGCCCGGCGAGGGCGTCCGGGCGGCGGTGAGCGGGGCGGTCGCCGTGGTGCTGCGGGAGTCCGGCTACCGGGTCGCCGAGACCGGGGCGGACGGGGTGCTGGTCATCGCCGGGCCGCTGCCCGCGGTGGCGGAGGCCGTGTCGCCGGCCCCGGCACCGGCCGGGGCGGGGGAGGAGCCGGTGGGCGTCCCCGAGCAGTGGTGGGGCTGAGCAGGGGCGGGGCCGAGGTGCGGCGGGGCTGAGCAGGGGCGGGGCCGAGGTGCGGGCTGCCGGTGGTGCGGGCCGGACCGCCCCGGTCACCGCCGTGGTGACCGGGGCCGGTGCGGATCAGTTCGCGCGGTCCTGCAGGTCGGCCATGGCGACCGCGGCCCGGATGTACTTGTTGCGCCCGAGGTCGCCGATGGTCTTGATCCTCAGCGCCTCCAGGGCGGTGCCGTGGGCATCCGTGAGCCCCGCGAGCGCGGCGATCGGAGAGCCGAGGACCTCCTGCAGCGAGAGGTTCTCGTAGGCCTTGTCGAGGATCTTGTCGAGGTCGGCGGTGACGGTCATGGTGCGTCCTTTCCGGAGCAGCAGGGGTAGCGGGTGTACTGCCTCAAGCCAACGCACATCCCACCGACTTCGCCCACCGGTCGGCCCCGGTACTCGGCAGCGCGGGTGAAATCCGTCGCCCGGGGGCGGGCGCCGCCGCCGGCCGGCCGCCCCCGGCTCCCGGCACGGCCACGGGTGGAGCCGGTGCTCCGGGATTTCACCCGACCGGGTGTACCCGTCCCCGACCCGTCCTAAGGTGGAGGGACACGGCAGAAGCGGGCGCAGGAAGTCGGTCCGATGAAGGGTCGTACGCCGAAGCACGGGGCCCGGGTGGTCGAGCCCGGCGGCCTCACCGTCTCCAGCCGTGCCTGGGCCGGCGGCACCGTCGTCGCCCTGCGCGGCGAACTGGACCTCGACACCGTCGACCCCGTCCGCGCCGCGCTCGACGAGGCCCTGGCCACCAGGGACACCACCGTCGTGATCGACTGCGGGGAGCTGGAGTTCTGCGACTCCACCGGGCTGAACGTGATGCTGCACGCCCGGGCCCTCGCCGACGCCGGCGGCAGCCGCGTCGAGATCGCCCGGCCCCGCCCGTTGCTCCTGCGGATGCTCGACATCACCGCCGCCACCGACGCGTTCCGGATCCGCGACGACGTGCCGCAGTGACGGCGCACGCCCGTCGCGGGTTGGTGCGCGGGTGGTCCGTGCCGGTTCAGGCCGGTTCGGGCCGGTTCAGTAGGGTCCGTTCCGGTCCGGGCGGGGGCTGACCGCTTCGTCGGGCGGCGGGGGTGTCACCGCCCGGCCGTGCCCGCCGTCTCCGCGGGGCCGGTCGTACCGGCCGTCTCCGTCGCGTCCGCGGTGCCGGCCGGGAGGCCCGCGGACGTGCGCAGCAGCGCGAGGAAGGCGACGGCGGCGGGCGGCGCGGACCGGCCCCGCAGGGTCGCCGTCCGCACCAGGCGGACGGGCGTGTCCTCGGGGTGGAGGGTGACCAGCACGACGTCGGACGGCGCGGCGCGGGCCGCGAGGGACGGGATGAGCGTGACGCCGAGCCCGGCGGCGACCAGGCCCAGCTTGGCCGTCCACCCGGCCACCACGTACTCCACGCGCGGGCGGAAGCCACTGCGGACGCAGGCGGCGAGCAGGGTGGATTCGGGCTGCCGGCTGGCCGCGATCCAGTCCTCCTCGGCGAGGTCGGCCAGGCGCAGCCGGCTGCGGGTGGCCAGCGGGTGGTCCCGCGGGAGCGCCACCAGAACCGGGTCGTCGACCAGCGGCCGGAGGTCGAAGGCCTCGGTGTCGTAGGTGTGTTCGGGGTAGCCGGCGATCACGGCGAGGTCGATCTCCTCGTCCTTCAGCCGGTCGAGCAGCGCCGCCGAGAGGCCCTCGGTGAGCGAGATCGCGACCAGCGGGTGCGCCGCGCGGAAGGCCGCCAGCGCACCGGGAACCAGGGCGGCGTTGGCGCTGTCGAAGGCGCCGACCCGCAGCCGGCCCCGGCTCAGCTCGGTCAGCGCCGCCAGCTCCCGCCGGGTGCCGTCGAGCCGGTCGAGCAGCGCCTCGGCGTGCGGCAGCAGGGCCCGCCCGTGCTCGGTCAGCCGGACGCCGCGTGCCATCCGGTCGAACAACGCGGAGCCGAACTCGGCCTCCAGGGTGGAGATCTGACGGGAGATCGCCGACTGGGTGAAGCCCAGCCGCTCCCCGGCGGCGGTGAACGACCCCAGTCGGGCGGCGGTGCGGAAGACCTCGAGCCAAGCCATGTCCATTCAGCATGGCTATCATGCGAGACATTCGCTTGTCGCCTGGATCGGCGCTCCTTAGCGTGGGGGCATGGAGAAGATCGCATTTCTGGGACTCGGCCGGATGGGTCTGCCGATGGCCCGTCGACTCGCCGCCACCGAGCGTCCGTTGACGGTGTGGAACCGCACCCCCGGCCGGGCGACCGGCCTCGACGTGGCAGCCTCCCCGGCCGAGGCGGTCCGGGGGGCCGGCATCCTGGTCACCGTGCTGGCCGACCCGGCGGCCGTGGACGCGGTGGCCGGACAGGTTGTGGACGCGCTCGCCCCCGGCACCCTCTGGATCGACATGTCGTCCATCGGCCCCGACGCCACCGCGGCCCTGCGTGACCGACTGCCGGACGGCGTCGAGCTGGTGGACGCGCCGGTGCTGGGCAGCGTCGGCCCGGCCGCCACCGGCGGGCTGACGGTGCTGGCCGGCGGGCGCGCCGAGGCCCTCGACCGGGCCCGGCCCGTGCTCGACACCTTCGGCCGGGTGGTGCAGTGCGGCGGCCCCGGTTCGGGCGCCGCCCTCAAGCTCGTCGTGATCAGCGCGGTCGTCGGGGGAGTCGCACTGATCGGCGAGGCCCTGGCACTCGCGGACTCCCTCGGCCTGCCGGAGGAGCTCGCCCTCGGCGCCCTGGCCGGCGGGCCGCTCGGCGGTGCGGTGGACCGCGCGCGCAGCCAGGACGCCGACTTCCCCGTCCGGCTGGCGGCGAAGGACCTCGGCCTGGCCGGCGGCGGCCGCGTGCTCACCGCCGTCCGCGACCTGCTGCTCGCGCACCCCGACCTCGCCGAGCAGGACCTCGCCCGGCTGGTGGACGCGATCAGGCGGTAGCCGCAGCCGCAGCCGTGGGGCCCGGCGGGGCTCCGGCGGGGCTCCGGCGGGGCTCCGGCGTCCGGCGTCGGCGCGGGTGAGGTCAGCCGGCCCACCGGGTGATCGCGAACCCCGCTCCGGCGCGGTGCACTTCGGCGGCACCGGCGCCGCCGAAGTGCGCCGGGATCACCAACTCGTGCTTCTCCGAAGCCCGTCCGAGAATGCGGAGACGGCTCGCGGCGGCCTCGACGGGGTCCTCGCAGAAGCAGCTGTTGCAGGTGGGGTACGACAGTTGGACCGGACTGTGCATCAGATCGCCGACGAAAACGGCACGTTCACCGTGCGAGGCGAGCCGCAGGACGGAGGAGCCGGGAGTGTGCCCCGGGGCCGCCTCCAGGGTGAGGGCGTCGTCGATCCGGTACTCGTCCTCCCAGAGCACGGCCTGCCCGGCCTGCTGGACGGGGAGCACACTGTCGGCGAACATCAGCCGCCACTCGTCGAGTTGGGTCTGCGGCACGTCTCCCGCGGGGGTGGGGGCGGTCGCTCCGGCGAGCGCGGCGAGCTTCGCGTGGTCGGCGGCCGGCATCAGATAGGCGGCGTTCGGGAAGGCCGGCACCCAGGCGCCGTCCCGGTCCACGGTGTTCCAGCCGACGTGGTCGGCGTGCAGATGGGTGTTGACGACGGTGTCGACCTCCTCCGGCGCCACGCCCGCCGCCGCGAGCAGGGCGAGGAGGTCGCCCTCCCGCCGGTGGAACTGCGGGGTGTTGGGGCGTTCCCGACCGCTGCCGACGCCCGTGTCGACCACGACCGTCCGGCCGCCGTGGCGCACCACCCAGGTCTGCAGTGCCGCGCGGCAGGTGTCGGCCGACGGGTCCCAGTGGTCGGGGGCGAGCCAGGGCTCGTTCTCCTTCCAGTGCTCCGCCGCCACCCCGGGGACCAGCACGCCGGCGGGGGCGAACGGCCCCTGCCACTCGACGACCCTGATGATCTCGGCGTCGCCGAGCACGATCCGCTCCATGGTGCTTCCTCCCGATCCGGCCGCTCCCGGCCCCTGCGGGGGCTCTCTCGCCCCCTGTCGATCAGCCTAGGAAGCCGTAGTGAGCGACTCAATGCCGGTTCGGCTCATCCGGATACGTGAACTGCTCACTCCTGCGCCGCTCGGGCTATGCTCGCCGGATGGACGTGGTGAGCGACGCGATCGCGGCCGTGCGGATCGGGCGGCCGACCACCAACCGGCTGCGGGTGGCCGGCAGCTGGTGCACCCGGATCCCCGGCTATGCCGGGGCGGGCTTCCATGTCGTGCTGGAGGGCGGCTGCTGGCTGCTGCCGGACGGCGGCCCGCCGCTGAGCCTGGGCGCGGGGGACGCGGTGCTGCTGCCGCACGGCACGGGACACGTGCTCGCGAGCGCGCCGCTGGAGCGGGCCGAGGCGGCGCGGGCGGTGTCGATCGACCTCCTGCTCGGCCCGGGGCGGCCGGTGCCGACCGCGTCGCGGCCCGTCGTCACGGCGGCGGATGCTCCGGCCGTCGGCGGTGCGGCTGCGGCTGCGGGTGGGCCGCGGGCGGGCGGCGCAGCTGTGGACGGCGGGGCTGCGGGTGGGCCGGTGGCCGAACTGCTCTGCGGGAAGTACCGGGTGGAGCACACCCGCACGCACCCGCTGATGCGCGAACTCCCGGACGTCGTCCACCTGCCGAACCGGGTCGGCGAGCACCCCGAACTGCGGTCGGCGGTCGACCTGTTGGGCCGGGAGCTGGCCGCCGACCGGGCCGGTGCGGCGCTGGCCGTGCCCAGCCTGGTGGACCTGCTCCTGGTCTACCTCGTCCGGGCCTGGCTGAGCCGGGAGCCGGACGCCGCGCCGGGGCCCGGTCCGGGCGGCGGGCGCTGGCCCGCAGCCCTGAACGACCCGGTGGTGGCCGCGGCGCTGCGGGCCGTGCACGAGGACCCGGCCGGGGCGTGGAACGCGGACCTGCTGGCCGCCCGGGCCGGCGTCTCGCGGGCCACCCTGGCCCGGCGGTTCACCGCGCTCGTCGGCCGGCCGCCGATGGCCTACCTCACCTGGTGGCGGATGACCCGCGCCGCGACCCTGCTCCAGGAGACCGACGACCCGCTGGAGGCGATCGCCCGCCGGGTCGGTTACAGCACGCCCTACGCGCTGTCGCACGCGTTCAGCCGGCTGTTCGGCACCACCCCGGGCCGCTACCGCGCGGCGCGCGCCGAGCCGGTCGAGGGCTCCCCCGCCGGGTGAGGTGCAGACGCCGGACGAGGTGCCGGCGCCCCGGAGTGGGCCGTCCGTCCGGCCCGTGGCGTATGGAGCGTGGCCCGTGGCGCGTGGTGCGCACGGGTCGGCTGTGCAACGAGTGAACTCCGGTGCGGGCCGTTCGTTCCACCACTGATCAAAGTCTTGAACACAAGGCTCTCTTTGCCCTGCTCTTGTCAAGAAAATGTGACTATGACGGGTGGGATTGATGGTCGACCGCCACGCTTCGGCCATGGCAGGTCCGTACCAGGTGGAGGGGTTGAATCGCGACCATTCGTCCCTTCTGTCATGTCCTGTCGGGTTGGCTCTCGGAGTTTCCTCCAGGTTTCAACGAGGGGTAGGCGTTCACGAAGATAACGAATAGCCGACGACTCGCCGCGTCTTGGATTTACTTATTGACGTCATGCGAGACGGCCGGGTTAACTCCTCCCACCCCGCCGCAGCGCTGCGGCACCGTCAGGGAGGCACCCCCCACCATGAACGCAACGATGCGTCGCGTCGTCATCGGCACCGCCGCGGTCTCGATGGCCCTGTCCATGGCCGCCTGTGGCAAGGCCGGCGGCGACAAGAAGGACAGCGCGAGCTCCGGCGACACCAAGTCCATCGGCCTGCTGCTCCCGGAGAACGCCTCCTCGACTCGCTACGAGTCCTTCGACCGGCCGTTCATCGAGGCCAAGGTCTCGGCGCTCTGCCCGGACTGCAAGGTGCAGTACAGCAACGCCGAAGGCAGCGCCGCGAAGCAGAAGCAGCAGTTCGACACGCTGATCACCCAGGGTGTGAAGGTGATCATCCTGGACGCCTTCGACGCCAAGTCCACCCAGTCCTGGGTGAAGGAGGCCGCCGACAAGGGTGTGAAGGTCATCGCCTACGACCGGCTGGCCACCGGCCCGGTCTCCTCCTACGTGTCGTTCGACAACGAGAAGGTCGGCGAGCTCCAGGGCCAGGCCCTGATCGAGGCGCTCGGCGCCAAGGCGGCCGACGCCAACATCGTGATGATCAACGGCGACGAGGCGGACCCGAACGCCGCCAAGTTCAAGTCCGGCGCGCACAAGGCGCTCGACGGCAAGGTCAAGAAGGTCGTCTACGAGCAGTCCGGTGAGTGGAAGCCCACCGTCGCCGGCCAGAAGATCGGCGCCGCTATCACCCAGTTCGGCAAGGACGGCTTCCAGGCCGTCTACTCCGCCAACGACGGCATGGCCGGCGCGATCATCACCCAGCTGAAGTCGTCCGGCATCAACGTCCCGGTCGGCGGCCAGGACGCCGGTCTCGACGCCGTGCAGCGCATCGTCGCCGGCGACCAGGCCTACACCATCTACAAGGCCTACAAGCCGCTCGCCGACAGCGCCGCCGAGCTGGCCGTCGACCTGCTGCAGGGCAAGGACATCAAGGCCGTCGCGCCGTCGACCATCGACAGCGACACCGACAAGGGCATCCCGGCCAAGCTGCTGGACCCGAAGGTCGTCACCAAGGCCAACATCACCGACACCGTCATCGCCGACGGCCTCTACAAGGCCGCCGACATCTGCGCCGGCGACTACGCCGCGGCCTGCACCGCAGCCGGCATCAAGTAACGCGCCCGCCGGGCCCGGTGGCCACGGCGCTCCCCGCCCCACCCGGGGAGCGCCGGCCCCGCGCCCGCACACCCGACCCCACCCCACGCCACGCACTACCCCGCAGGAGATGGTTCACGTGACAGGCGCACCCGTACTGGCGCTGCGCGAGGTCTCCAAGCGCTTCGGCGCCGTCCAGGCACTCACCGACGTCGACCTCGACGTCCACGCCGGCGAAGTCGTCGCGCTCGTCGGCGACAACGGCGCCGGCAAGTCGACCCTGGTCAAGACGATCGCCGGCGTCCACCCGATCGACGAGGGCGAGATCTCCTGGGAGGGCCGCGCCGTGCGCATCGGCCGCCCGCAGGACGCCCAGGCGCTCGGCGTCGCCACCGTCTACCAGGACCTCGCGCTCTGCGACAACCTCGACGTCGTCGCCAACCTCTTCCTCGGCCGTGAGCTCCGCCGCTTCGGCACGCTGGACGAGGTCGCCATGGAACGGCGCGCCAAGGAACTGCTGGACACCCTCTCGATCCGGATCCCCAGCGTGCGGATCCCGATCGCCGCACTCTCCGGCGGCCAGCGCCAGGTCGTGGCCATCGCCCGCGCCCTGGTCGGCGACCCCAAGATCGTGATCCTGGACGAGCCCACCGCCGCACTCGGCGTCGAGCAGACCGCGCAGGTGCTCGACCTGGTCGAGCGGCTCCGTGAACGCGGCCTCGGAGTGATCCTGATCAGCCACAACATGGCGGACGTCAAGGCGGTCGCCGACACCGTCGCCGTCCTGCGCCTGGGCCGCAACAACGGGGTCTTCCCGGTCGCCGGCACCTCGCACGAGGAGATCATCTCCGCCATCACCGGCGCCACCGACAACGCCGTCACCCGGCGCCAGGCACGCATCGCGGAGGAAGCGAAGTGAGTACCAGCCAGTCCACCCCCACCCAGGCCGCGGAAACCCCCGCCACGCCGGCGACCGACCCCCGGCTGCTGGTCCGCCAGGGCGGCGTCGCCGGCTACCTGGAGGAGTTCAGCCGCAAGATCAAGAGCGGTGACCTCGGCTCGCTGCCGGTCGTCATCGGCCTGATCCTGATCGCGGTCATCTTCCAGAGCGTCACCGGCCACTTCCTCCAGGCCGACAACCTGACCAACATCACCAAGTGGATCGCGGGTCCCGGCCTGATCGCGGTCGGTGTGGTCTTCGTCCTGCTGCTCGGCGAGATCGACCTCTCGCTCGGCTCCGTCGCCGGCGTCTGCGCCGCGATCACCTCCGTGCTGGCCGTCCGGCAGGGGCTGAACGAGGGCCTGGCCATCCTGCTCGCGATCGGCGCGGCCGTGGCCATCGGAGCCCTGCACGGCTTCTTCTTCGCCAAGATCGGCGTGCCCGCCTTCGTCGTCACCCTCGCCGGCATGCTCGCCTGGAGCGGCCTGCAGGACTACGTGCTCGGCAAGCTCGGCACCATCAACAACATCAACGACGGCGTCGTCGCCAACCTCGACACCTACTTCATCGGTGACGGCGACATCCTGTACGCCTGGCTGCTCGCCGTGCTCGCCATCGCCGTCTTCCTGGCCGGCCAGCTGCTCGACGCCCGCCGCCGCGCGGCCGCCGGCCTGCCGGCCCGGACCACCGGCGAGATCGCCCTGCGCACCGGTGCCATGTCGGTGCTCGCCCTGGTCGGCGCCTACACCCTCAACCAGGACCGCGGCCTGCCGCTGCCCCTGGTGATCCTGCTCGGCGTCGTCGTGCTGACCGACTTCGTCCTGCGCCGCACCTCCTACGGCCGGCAGATCTTCGCGGTCGGCGGTGGCATCGAGGCCGCCCGCCGGTCCGGCATCAACGTCGCCCGGGTGCGCATCACGGTCTTCATGATCTCGGCCGGCCTGGCCGGCCTGGGCGGCCTGTTCATCGCCTCGCAGCAGGGGTCGGCGGACAAGGCGCTGGGCGGTGGCAACGTCCTGATGAGTGCCATCGCGGCCGCGGTCATCGGCGGCACCAGCCTCTTCGGCGGGCGCGGCAAGACCTGGTCCGCCCTTCTCGGCATCCTGGTGATCCAGTCGATCACCACGGGCCTGGACATGGTCCACGCGGCGCAGGCCATCCAGTACATGATCACCGGCGCGGTGCTGCTCGCCGCCGTCGTGCTCGACTCGGTCTCGCGCCGCACCCAGAAGTCCTCGGGTCGCGGCTGACCCGCACCGCTTCCGCGACCGGCCCGGTACCCACCCCCACGGGTACCGGGCCTTGTGCTGTCCGGGGCCGGAGCGCTCGCCGGGGGCGGGGGCGGGGGCCGATGTGGGTGCGGGGGCGGGGGCCGGTGTGCCCGTCCGCGCCGGTGTGTTCCCGGTCACGAACGGGCACCGGGCACCCGGCGCGGGACGTTCGTCCCTCCCGGGCGGACGGCCCGGCCGCGCACCCTGGAGAGCGGGCCCGCCGGTCCGAGGAGGCCGGCGGCGCCAACCCGAGCCAGTGAGGAAGTACGCCGTCCATGTCTGCCGAGACGATCGCGCACCGTTTGGTCGACGCCTTCTTCACCCACTGCCACGAGTGCGACGAGCCGCAGGACCCGGACTGCCACCCGCGCGCCCACTGGCGGCTCTACCTCGACCTCGACCCGCAGACCGTGGCACGGATCCGGCGGTGGGCGCTGGACCCGGCCGCCAAGGCCGGCAACGAGATGGAACGCGCCGTCCTGCTGCACTGGCTCGACACCCAGGAGGCCTGACCGGCTGCCGCCCCGCGGGGCTCACCCGGCGGGCGCGGGGTGCGGGGCGTCCGGTGCACCGCCGTCCTCCCCCGAGCCCGCCGGCTGCGCGGCCCGGACGGCCGCCACGTGGGGGTCCGTCCGCACGTCGTACCGCCAGAGGGCCGGCAGTGCGGCGGCGAGCACGCCGGTGGATCCCAGGCAGAGCAGCCCGCCACTGCGGAGCGCGGCGCGGATCCCGTAGCGGGCGGCGAGGCCCCCGGCCCGCAGATCGCCGAGCGCCGGGCCCGCGGAGCCGATCAGCAACTCCACCCCGGCCGTGCGGCCACGGAGCCCGTCCGGGACGGACCGGTACGGCCGGGGCGGGTGTCCGGGGCGGTCGGGCGCCGTTCGGCTTCAGGCCTGTGGGCGCGCGGAGTCCAGTGCCTCGCGCAGTCGGCCGCCCGAGGCCGCGAGCAGCCGGTCGGCCGCCGGCGCATCCACCTCGGCCAGGATGACCAGGATCGCGTCCTTCGCCCGTCCTCCTGTGGCGGCCAGGGCGTCCCGGACGGTGTCGGGGTCGGCGCCGGTGGCCTGCACGACGATCCGGTGGGCCCGGTCGCGGAGCTTCTCGTTGCCCGCTCGGACGTCGACCATCAGATTTCCGTACGTTCTGCCGAGCCGGACCATGACGGCCGTCGAGAGCAGGTTCAGCACCAGCTTCTGCGCCGTCCCCGCCTTGAGCCGGGTCGAGCCCGCCACCACCTCGGGGCCGGTCTCCACCTCGATACCGAGCTCGGCGGCGGCCACCAGGGCGGAGCCCCGGGTGCAGGCCAGCCCCACCGTCAGCGCCCCGGCGGCCCGGGCCTGCCGGACGGCGGCCACCGTGTACGGGGTGCGGCCGGAGGCCGAGATCCCCATCACGGTGTCTTGCGGCGTGAGCACGAGCGCCGCCAGGTCCGTGGCGGCGAGCTCGGGCCGGTCCTCCGCGCCCTCGACGGCGCCGGCCAGGGCGGCCGGCCCGCCGGCGATCAGGCCCACCACCTGGCCGGGCGCGGTGCCGAAGGTCGGCGGGCACTCCCCGGCGTCCAGCACTCCGAGCCGCCCTGCCGTGCCGGCGCCGACATGGACCAGCCGACCGCCTCGGCCCATTCGTGCCGCGACCGCGTCGACGACCGCCGCGATCTCCCGCAGCCGGCCGGCCACCGCCTCGGCGACGGTGCGGTCCTCGGCGTTCATCAACCGCAGCAGGTCGAGCGTCGGCAGCAGGTCGAGCTCGGCCCACTCCGGGCGTACGGCCTCCGTCGCCGCTCCGGCCGGGGCGGTGTTCGGGGTGGTGTTCGGGGCGGGCGGCGCCGGTGCGCCTCCGGCGGGGTCCCTGCTCGGCGCGGGCGCCGGGTCGTTCTCCATGACCGCTACCTCCCCGTGCGCGGACGGCGTCAACCAGGGTCGGCGTCCGGGACGGCGGTAGGGGGCCGGTGCTCGGCTTCGAGCCCGGGGCCGGCCGGGTGGTGCTGATGGCGGACCCGGAGCTCGTCCGACTGTGTGCCGGGTGAGGCTGTTGGGCCCGACCGCCGTCGTCGTCAGGCCATCCAGAAGAAGACCGCCGTCATCCGCCGCTCCTCCAGGGTGATGCCGGAGTAGGCGGTGGCACTGTGGATCAGGTTGGCGTGGTAGAGCAGCAGTCGGTTGTACCGGTTGGGGACGCGGACGTCCTCGGTGAACGAGTCGCCGGGGACGTGTCGGGTGCCGAGCGCCTCGACCAGGTTGTTGTGGGGCGCGTTGACCAGGTTGCCGCCGAGCCGGCCGCCGGGGAACTGCTGACGGTAGAAGCTGGTGCCGGCGTCCTTGGGCGCGCCGGGGGAGAGGTAGAGCACTGCGGCGTACCGGCACAGCGCCCGTGAGTCGGTGTGCGGCCGGGACTCCGACTCGCCGGCGCCGACCACCTGCACGCAGTTGTGGTTGAGGGTGCCGCCGCCGGGCGTGCTCTGCACCCAGAGCCGGGACGCGCCGGTCGCCTTGCGGACCAGGGACTCCACCCGGGCCAGCTCGTTCGGCTCCAGACCGGGCATGGTCCGCAGCCCGGGCCAGGCCTCGGGCCGGTACGGGTAGCCCTCGGTCCAGTCGCCGCGGGCCAGGACGCGTTCCCTGACGGCGTCGGGGTCGGGCAGGACGTTGTCCAGGAGCCAGTAGTCCCGGCCGGGCGTGGGTTTGCGGTACGGCAGGACGGGGAGGACCGTCCGCCCGGTGGGCTGAGGGGGCATGCGCCGACCATAGGCGCGGAGGTCACCAACGTTCTGCCGTGAGCAGGTCAACCTTTCGTCAACTGCCCGCATGGCCTTCCCCGCTGTTCGGACCCGGTCTGTTCGGGTGGTGCTGGTCGTGGTCGTGGTCGCGGTTGTTGGCCGGCTGTGGGGATGTCCGGGTCAGGGTGGGGCCGCGTCAGGGCGAGTCCGGGTCATGGTGAGGGGCGGACGGCGTACCCGCCGAGGGCGCTCTCCAACTGGTCGAAGGCCCGGACGGCGGCCGGGCGGATCGCCCGGGCCGTCGTCGCGTGGTCCTCGCCGGCCAGCCCGCGGCGGAACACGTCGGTGAACAGCGTCCGGTGGATCGCGGCGAGCAGGCCGGCCGCGAGCCGGGCGGTGAGGTCTGCGGGCGGGGAGTCGGTGGCCTCGGCGAGCGCCGCACCGAGCGCGTCCTCGCTCTGCTCGTGGATCTCGCGCAGGCGTGCGACCAGCGCGGGGCTGTCGGTGACGGTCCGGGCGAAGTCGGCCCCGGCGAATCCGAGGGAGGGGTCGTGCCGGTCCAGGGCCGCCAGGCACTCCCGGCGCAGCGCGGCCAGCGCCGACTCGCCGGGGGAGCGGTCGGTGACCGTGCGGGCCAGGCCGGCGACGAGCTCCGCGTGCAGGTCGAGGACGAGGTCCTCCTTCCGCGGGAAGTGGTTGGTGACGGTCATCTTCGCCACGCCGGCGGCGGTCGCCACCTCGGCGATCGTGGTCCGGTCGAAGCCCTGCTCGATGAACAGCCGGGTCGCGGCGTGCGAGATCGCCTGGCGGGTGCGCCGCTTGTTGAGCTCGCGCAGGTTCGGGGTGCCGTCGGTCATGGAGGAGAGCCTAGCGCAGATTCGTTGGGTCCGACACAGAAATTGTGCTTGACCTAGTGAGTGTGTCGGACCTAAGTTCTTCCTCGGCGGGCGCGCATCCGGTCCGCCCCGACCGTCATCGGTCCCAGCCGGCCAGACCGGCCAGACGGGCTGTCACCGGCCACCCGGCTTCCCAATAGAAGGAGTACCCGTGTTCACCAAGCCCCCAGGCCTTCGCCTGCTCACCGTCCACGCCCACCCCGACGACGAGTCGAGCAAGGGCGCCGCCACGCTCGCCCGGTACGCCACCGAGGGGGTGGAGGTGATGGTCGCGACCTGTACCGGCGGCGAGCGCGGCTCCGTACTCAACCCGGCACTGGACCGCCCCGAGGTCCGGGCCGACCTGGCCAGGATCCGGCGCGAGGAGATGGCGGCCGCCCGCGAGATCCTCGGGGTCGGCCAGAGCTTCCTCGGCTTCACCGACTCCGGCCTGCCCGGCCCCGACGAGCCGCTGCCGGAGGGCTGCTTCGCGCTCCGGCCGGTCGAGGACGCCGCGGCGCCGTTGGTCGCCCTGATCCGCGACTTCCGCCCGCAGGTCGTCATCACCTACGACGAGACGGGCGGCTACCCGCACCCCGACCACGTGATGACCCACCGGGTGACGGTCGAGGCCTTCGAAGCGGCCGGCGACCCCGGGCGTTACCCGGAGTCGGGCGAGCCCTGGCAGCCGGCCAAGCTCTACTACCACCTCGCCCTGTCCCGGCTCTGGTTCCAGACCCTGCACGACGCGATGACGGCCCGGGGCGTCGGCTCGGCGATGGGCGAGCTGCTCGCCGGCTGGCCCGAAACCCCTCCCGCCCTCGCCACCACCACGCGGATCGCCTGCGCCGACCAGTTCCCCGTACGGGACGCCGCGCTGCTCGCCCACGCCACCCAGATCGAGCCCGGCGCCGGGTTCATGGCCCACTCGCGGGACGTCGAGCGCGAGGTCTGGCCGACCGAGGACTACCACCTGGCGCGCAGCCTCGTCCGGGCGGCGCTCCCCGAGACGGACCTGTTCGCCGGTCTCAGGCCCGGGGAGGCCGCTGGATGAGCCACGTCAGCCTTACGGGTGCGGGCCCGGGTGCGGGCCCGGGTGCGGGTCCCGTTCCGGCCCGGCGGGCGTCAGCACTGTCCGTCGGCGAGTACGAAGTACCCGGGGCCGGTCTGCTGCAGGGTGTGGGTGGTGAAGGTGTTCCAGAGGCCCATGGCCTGCCCGGAGCCGAGGGCGTAGGTGAGTCCGCCGCTCTGCGTCGCGCGCCCCGCCTTCACCTGGTTGTAGTTGCTGTCCGTGAAGCACTGCTGCGCGCCGCCTGTCGTGCGCGCCGCCACTGTCGCCGACCGGGCTCCCTCGGCCCCCGTCGCGTCGACGGCGGCCACGCCGTAGCCGTACGACGTTCCGGAGCGCAGCCCGGTGTCGGTGTACGCGGCGGCGGCCGGAGTCGCCACCCGGACGCCGTCCCGGTAGACGGCGTAGGAGGCGGCGCCGGTGACGGCCTGCCAGGTGAGGGCGACCGCGTCCGGCCCGGTGCCGGCCGCGGTGACACCGGCGGGCGCGGGCAGCCCGGGGGTGGACGGTCCGCCACCGCCGTCCAGGCCCCAGAACTGTGCGGTGTAGTAGCTGGAGCAGATCGTGTCGAGGAAGTAGGCGCCGGTGGCCCCGCACTGGTCGGCACCCGCGCCCGGGCCGACCGCGAGCCCATGGCCCATCCCGGCGACCGAGTAGAGCGCCACGGCCGCCCGGCCGCCGGCGTCGTTGTAGACGGACTGGGTGGTGCCGCCCGGCAGGCTCCGGGTGGCGGACGCGCTCTGGCCGATGCCCCACACGTCCGTCCACTGGTCGCGCAGCTCCGTCGCGTTCACCGGCTTCACCGTGGTGTCGGCCGTGCCCTGCCAGATTGCCACCCGCGGCCGGGGACCGGTGTAACCCGGGTACGCCCGGCGGACCTTGTCGCCCCACTGAGCGGGGGTGAGCCGCTGGTCGTTGTTCTGGCAGCCCGAGGCGGCGCTCTGGGAGGTGGCGCAGTGCGCGGGCAGGCCGGAGTCGACGGAACCGCCCGCGAACACATCCGGGTAGTCGGCCAGCAGGTCGGCCGCCATCCCGCCGCCCGCCGAGAGGCCGGTGACGAAGACCCGTTGGCTGTCCGAGCCGTAGAGCGACCGGGCCTTCGTCACCATCTCGACGACCGACTCGGCCTCGCCCGAACCCCGGCCGTCCTTGGTGGCGTCGAACCAACTGAAGCAGGAGAGGCTGTTGTTGGCGGAGCCGGTCTGCGGGAACACGACCGCGAACCCGTACAGGTCGGCGTACTTGGTCCAGCCGGAGTTGCGGTAGTAGTCGGTGGCGGTCTGCACACAGCCGTGCAGCGCGACCACCAGCGGCGCACCGGTCGGCAGCCCTGCGGGGACGTAGGCGTACATGGCCAGGTTGCCCGGGTTGGCACCGAAACCGGTGACCTGCTGGAACGTCCCGCCCGCTGCGGCATCGGCATTGGTCGTGCCAGAGGCGGTGGCAGAGGCGGGGGCGGAAGAGGTGGTGACGCTCGCCGGGCGGGTGGAGGCCGCCGAGGCGGGTGCGGCGGTGGCCGTGAGCAGACCCGCCGCCAGCACCGCCGCAGCCGCGGTGCGCGCGAACCGCCTACCGCGGCCGAAGCCCCCGCGGTGACGGCGCCGGGTGGCAACCGGTACCACGGAGGCCGGGAGCGACGCTGAGGACGAGGACGAGGGCGTGCGGGAGGACGGTGGCGGAGGGAGGTGCGGACCGGCGGCAGACAGCGCAGTCATGAGGACTCCGGAGTGGGGGAGGAGTACGGAGGACTGCCGTGCAGCGTGGCGCGTCCCGCCGGCGGGAGACATGTGACGGTCACCCGGCCTCCGACTCCCCGTCATGGCCCGCACCGCCATGGCCACCCCGGCTGCCTCGTGATCACCGCGCCCCGTGATCACCGTGCGGCCGCGGTCGTCCTGCGGCCGGAGTGCTCCCGCACCGCGGTCGTCCCCCAGCCGCGGTCGTCCTGCGGCCGGGATCAGAGTGCGGCGAGCAGTCCGCACAGGGCGAGAAGGCCGCAGATGCCGAAGTTGACCAGCTTGTGGGAGAGGAAGACCGCGGCGAACTCGCGGATGGTCGCGCTCGGCCAGTAGTACGCGGCCGTCGGGGAGCCGAAGACCTGCCCGTTGACGCCGGTCCTGCGGGCCATCAGTGCGGCGCGGAAGGCGTGGAAGTTGTTGGTGACGATCACGCAGCGGTAGTCCGGCTTGGCCTGCTCCATGATCACCCTGCTGAACTGCAGGTTCTCCTCGGTGGTCCGGGAGCGGTCCTCGCGTTCGATCTGCTCGGCCGGGAATCCGCGCTCGACGAGGTAGTCGGCCATCGCGTGGGACTCGGGCAGCTTCTCGTCGGGGCCCTGGCCGCCCGAGGTGATCAGCACCGGAGGGTTGCCGCGTGCGGCCTGCTTCTCGTACACGTCCCGTCCGCGGTTGAGCCGGCTGGCGAGCAGCGGCGGCACCCGCTCGCCGCCGATCAGACCGGAGCCGAGCACCACGACGAAGTCCACGTCCCGGCGCGGCCGGTGACGACCGTAGAGGAAGGCGTAGCCGACGAAGCAGACGAACAGGAAGGAGACGTACCCGACCACCAGGACGGCGGTGCCCGCGAGGATGCCCAGCCGGTAGGAGTCCGTGATCACCGCCGCGAGCAGCAGGCCGAGCACCGCGAGGATGCCGAGCCCGGCGAGGAGGGAGAGCAGGTTGGCGGGGCGCAGGCCCTCCTTGCGGATCATCGTGAGGCCGTTGGAGATCAGGAAACCGATCAGCGCCAGCGTGCCGATCGCGGGCAGCAGGATGATCGCGGCCGCCGCCAGTTCGGCCACCAGCGTGGGCGCCTTCCGCAGTTCGGCGAGCAGCGCCAGGGCGAGCAGGGAGACGGCGATGCCGAGCAGGACGGCGTTGCTGAACCGGCGACGGTCGCGCAGGACCCCGATCCCGCACAGGACGAAGAAGAGGGCCGCTGGGGCGTAGGCGATCATGCTCGTATCGTAGGGGCCGGGTCGGAGCGGTCGGCCAGGGGCCTCGATGCGTCAGGTCGGCCGGGCTCCGTTCCTTCACTTCCCTTTCCCTCAGGGGTGGTTCGCCCACTCCTTGCCGGCATCGGCTCGGCCGGGGTAGCCCGGGTGGTGGCCCGAGTCGGCTCCGTCGGCACTGGGCGGCCGATCCGGCGCACGCCCGGCACGGCCGCGGTGCCCGCGCAGGCCAGGGCGACCAGAGCGGCGGTCACCAGCAGCGGTCCGGTGCTTCCCCAGGTCTGGGCGGCCAGGGGTGCGAGCGTGTAGCCCAGCGGGGCGGCGGCCAGCGAGAGCAGCCAGTCGTAGGAGGTGACCCGGGCCAGCACCTGGGCGGGGAACTCCTGCTGCACCACGGTTTGCCAGACCGGGTTGAGGTAGCCGAGCCCGGCCATCGCCACGGCGTAGGCGGTCACGGTGATCGGTGCCGGGGCGGTGACGGCGAGGGCGAGCAGCGGCAGCGCGTAGAGGGCGAGACCGAGGTTGGCGGCCAGCACCGGGCGGGACGGTCGCACCCGGCCGGCGATCAGCGAACCGGCGAGCAGCCCGAGCGCGCCGGCCTGCGTCATGGCGATCCAGACGCCGTCCCCGCCCAGGTGGCGGCTGGCGATCAGCGGGCCGAGGGTGATCAGCACCGTGCTGGCGCCGTTCCACACGCCGTGCGCGATCAGGCTGGTCCAGTACCAGTCCCGGGAGCGGACTTCGATCCAACCTTCGGCGAGGTCGGCGAAGAACGGACGGCGCTCGGCGGGCGAGTGCCGGACGGTCAGGCGGGCGAGCAGCGCCGCGCCGACCACGAAGGAGATCCCGTCCAGGACGAACGCCCAGCCCACCCCCGTCGTGTACACGAGCAGGCCGGCCAGGGCGGGGCCGCCGAGGCGTGCCAGGTTGCCCGCGGAGGCGAGCAGGGCGTTGGCCCGCATCCGCAGTGGTCCGTCGACGGTGGCGGCGACCAGCGGGGCGGCCGTCGGCATGGCGAAGGCGGAGGCGGTGCCGCCGATGGCCGAGGCCACGGCGAGGTGCAGCAGCCGGGGTTCGCCGCCGATCAGTTCGACCGCGACGAAGAGTTGTGCGGCGGCGCGGACCAGGTCGGTCACCATGGCGACCACGCGGGGGTGGAAGCGGTCACCGACCACGCCGCCCAGCGGGAGCAGTAACACCTTGGGCACCATCGCGCAGCCCAGTACCAGGGCGAGTGCACCCGCGGATCCGGTGGCCCGGGTGATGGCGATGACCAAGGCGGTGGGGACGACGGCATCGCCGAGGGCGGAGATGGTCCGGCCGATGAAGAGCAGCCGGAAGTTGTGGAGTCGCAGGGGGTGAGTCACGTCGGGAACTATATTTCGTTACCGAAATTTCGGCAACGAAATACCTGTGGGGTTCGTGACGGGCTCTGCGGTCGTCCGCCGCCTAGACTCTCGTCGCATGGAGCACTCCGCGCGTCGAGCCGACGAACCGCCCACCCGGCAAGACCCGGAACCGGGCCGGGGCGGCGACGCGGACCAGGTCGAGGGCGCGGGCAGCCGACCGGGCGCGCAGCCGCGCGACTGGACCGACGGTCATGTTGCGCGCTGGAGCCCCGCCCTGCCGCACCTCGACCCGGCCATCGAGGGCGCAGTCACCCGGATGTCCAAGCTCACCCGGCACCTCGGCCGGGTGCGGGAGCAGGGCGTCGCCGACTACGGGCTCCAGAAGCACGAGTTCGACACGCTCCACGAACTGGCCGGCCGCGGCGGCCGCGCCACCCCGTCCGAGCTGCGGGCCGACCTCAATCTGGCGCCCGCCTCCGTGACCGGCCGCCTCGAAGCCCTGGAGCGGCGTGGGTTCATCGTCCGCACCCCCTCCACCGAGGACCGGCGCCGGGTCGACGTCGAACTCACCGAGGCCGGCCGGGCGGCATGGCACGAGGCCCTGGACGTGGTCGGCCGGGAGGAACGCCGCCTCCTCGGCGTGCTGGCACCGGACGAACGGCAGGTCCTCTCCGACCTCCTCCGTCGCGTCCTGCTGGTGGTGGAAGGTGCCGAGCCTCCCGATGCCGCGAACGGGCCGTGCTCCGGGGCGTAGGCCCGGCCGGTGTGGCCGGTGCGGTCGGGTCGGCCGCTCCCACGCCGCCTCCAGCCGCGCTGCCGGCCGTGCCGCGTACACTCCGCGGCATGACGACGATCGACGAGCTGCGCCGCCTGGTGCCGCCACCGGCGGACCCGGTCGACACGACCGGCGACTGGCAGCAGGTCGAGGCCGCGCTCGGGCTCGGACTTCCGGCAGACTTCAAGGCGCTCGACGCGAGCTACGGCCGTGGCCTCTTCGTCGACTTCATCAGCCCGTTGACGTCCTTCGGCGCGAGGAACCTGCTGCTGGAGCACGCTCGACGACTGCTGGACGGTGAGCGGTCCTTCCGGCGCACCAATCCGGAGAAGTGCCCGCACCTCTTCTACCCGGAGCCCGGCGGTCTGCTGGAGTGGGCCGCGGTCGACAACGGCGCTCGCCTCTGCTGGCGCACCGAGGGGGAGCCGGACACCTGGACGGTCGTCGCCTGGACTCCGCGCAGCTGGTACTACGAGTCGCACGAGATGGGCGCGGTGGAGTTCCTCCACGGTCTGCTGAGCGGCCGGATCACGACCGAGGCGTTCTCACTCGAAGTCGAAGTCGAGGACGAGTACGACGGCGATGACGGCGATGACGGCGACGACAGCGAAGGCGAGGGCGAAGCCGGGGGCGCGTTGCTCCCCGTCCCGGTCTTCGAACCCGCCCGCCGCTGAGGGGCAGGAGCCGGCCGGGGCGCGTGGCAAGCTGCTCGGCATGATGATCGATGATCCGTCGCAGAACGGCGACGAGGTGCTGGTGGTGCGGCCCGAACTCACGGATGCCGAGCTCAACGAGCTGTTCGACGCCGCGTGGCCGGACCACAGGCCGACGTCCTTCGCGCCCGTGCTGGCCCGCAGTCTCACCTGGATCGCCGCGCGCCGCGGAAGCCGGCTGGTCGGATTCGTCAACGTCGTCGGCGACGGTGGCGCGCACGCCTTCATCCTGGACACCACCGTGCACCCGGACCAGCGCCGGCAGGGGCTCGGGATACGGCTGGTCCGCGCGGCTGCGGACGAGGCGAAGGCCGCCGGTGCGCAGTGGCTGCACGTCGACTACGAGCCGTGCCTCGAATCCTTCTACGCGCAGTGCGGCTTCCTGCCGACGGCCGCGGGGCTCAGGCGGCTCTGAGCGGGGCCCGCACTCCGGCCCGGCGGCTCCCGACGGCACGGCTGTTCAGCATGTCCGTCGCGTCCGTCGCGTCCGTCTCGTCCCAGGCCGTCGCGGCCGGACCCAGTGCCGCGTGCTGCCAAGTTGACGAAACGTCAGGCGCCGGCCACCGGGACGCCGTCGGGGCGGCCGGCGAGCAGGGCGGCGATGTGGTCCGCGCAGTGGAGGGCGGCCGTGGCCATCGCGTTTCCCGTCATCCCGGCGACGTGCGGGGTGAGCAGGGCGTTCGGCAGGCCGAAGAGCGGCGAGGCGAAGGCGGCGTGCTCGTGCTCGAAGGTGTCGACGGCGGCTGCGGAGAGCGGGTGTCCGGGGTCGCGCAGCGCGTCGGCCAGCGCCTGCTCGTCGACGATTCCGCCCCGGGCCGTGTTCAGCAGGATCGAACCGGGGCGCATCAGCGCCAGCTCTGCCCGTCCGACCATGCCCCGGGTCCGTGGGGTGAGCGGGAGGTGCAGGGAGACCACGTCACTGGTGGCGAGCAGTGCGCCGAGGGTGGTGGTGCGGGGCAGTGGGCCGCCGGTCGTGCGTCGTGAGAAGCACTGCACGTCCATGCCGAGAGCCGTGGTCCGGTCGGCCAGGGCGAGGCCGATCCGCCCGGGGCCGACGATGCCGAGTGTGAGCTCCGACAGTTCCGTCGCCGGGGTGGCGGGTGGGCGCCAACTGCCCTGGTGGGAGGCGGCATTGTGGGCCGGGAGATCGCGGAGCAGGGCGAGCAGCTGGGCGAGGGCGAACTCGGCGACCGCAGGCGCGTTGGAGCCCGGGGTGTGAGTGACGGCGACGCCGTGGCGGGCGGCGGCAGTCAGCTCGACGTGGTCGGTGCCCGCACCGGCCCGGCCGATCACCCGGAGCCGGTGGGTCAGGCCCGGGTCGGTCGCGGCTGCGAGGAAGGCCGCGCGCAGCGGAACGCCGGCCCGCGACTTGACCGAATCGTAGCCGTGCCCGTCCCGGAGGGTCTCGGCGAGCAGTGCGGGTTCGTCGAAGGCGTCGAAGTCGGTGAAGTCCACCCGGTCGTCCCAGCGGGCACGCACTGCGGCGTGGTCGGCCACCCGGCGCAGGTTCAGCGTGACGGCCAGTCCGTGGTCGAGCCAACGCTCCAACTCCCGGCCGAGCAGCGCACCGGGAGCCGCGTCCAACAGCAGGATCCGGGCCCGCTCCATCCGACTCTCCTCTCCCCGGTAGGGTTCTTAGGAGTACTTTGTCAGGTCGATCTGATCGTTCCGCTGCCGGTCGGAGGCATCCGACGGGTCAGGGCGCGGTGCTCCGGGGCAGTTTGGTGGTCCACTCCCGTTGTTCCGCGGTGTCCGGTGAGTGTGCAGACCAGGATGTCGACGCCGCCGGCGCGCAGCGCGGTCATTTCGTCGTCGATCCAGTCGTCACCACGGGGTTTGGCCATGGTGCTCAGCCGTCCGGGACCGGGGAGGTCGACGGTGAAGAGGGTGGGGCGCATGTCGGCAGCACTTTCGGTCGGTGGGATGGGGTGTCGGGCGGGCGGCCGCCTGCTCGGCGGCGGTGCCGGCCGTGTGCCGGCCGTGGTCGTGGAAGCGGTCGTGGCGCTTGACGGCGCTGTGGCAACGGCGGTCCCGGCGAAGGTGGAGGCAGAGCCAGATCCAGAGCCAGATCCAGAGGCGGAACCAGGGCCGGAGACCGGGGCAGAGCCACCGGGGCGCGAGCCTGAGTACCGGGTGAAGGGGCCGGGCTCCGCGGGGAATCAGCGGGTGCACGCCTGCCGGGCACTGCCGGCATGGTCCGAAGGACGTGCCGGATCGGATACCGAATCAGATGCCGTGCCGGAGTCGTACGTCACTCGTCGGCTCGGCCACTACCCCAACTGGTAACGGCGAAGCGTTGGCTGGGCGCTCGCGGTGATGTCGAGGCTCCAGCGCCTCACGCGCCCGACTGCAGAACCAGCATCGGTGGCACTGGTGCCACCATGGATTCGGATGCCAGGCTCATGGCAGACCCCGGTCGAGGTGTCCTAGTGTCGGATCATGATGATTCCACCCGTGCTGAGGCGCTCGGCGCTTCGGGTGCGGCGGGACACCGGCTTCCTGGCCGCCGGTGTCATGCCGCACCTGGTCCTGGTGCCCGTGTGGTCCTGGGGCGCGACGGCCGTTGCCCGGACGGGGAACTGGGCTTCGGTGCTCACCGCGTCGGCCGCCCTGATCCTGCTCGGTGCCCCGGTGCTGACGGCCGTTCAGCGGTACCGCCACCGGGCACTCCTCGGAGTGGACATCCCCCGGCCGACGCCCACGCCGGAGCGGTGGTCGTGGGCGGCAGCGGCCCGGCGGTTTTCCTTGACGCGTATCTTGCGTCAGCTCGGATACCACCTTCTCCTGGGCCCGCTGGTGGCCGCGTTGGAGCTGTCGGTGCTGGCGATGGCGGCCGCGGGCCTGGTGGGCGCCATCGCCTGCGGCTGGGTGTGGGCGCTGCCGGTGGGGGTCCGCCAGGACTGGTTCGGTTACACGACACAGGTGCCGTGCTACACGGTGGGAGGCCTCGCCCTCCTGTGTGCCGTGCCCTGGACGGCGGGGGCGGTGGCCCGGACGGAGTCGCGAGTCGCGTTGGCGCTGCTCGGGCCCAGCCGGGCCCAGCGGCTCCAGGAGCGGGTCGAGTACCTGGCCGGGAGCCGCACCGACCTGATCGAGGCAGTCGACGCCGAGCGCCGCCGGATCGAGCGTGACCTCCACGACGGCACCCAGCAGCGGCTGGTCTCCCTCGCGGTCAACCTGGGCCTGGCCATGGCCACGCGCCCCGACCTGCCGGGTGAGGCCCGCGAGGTGATCGCTGAGGCACACCTTGAGGCGAAGGAGGCGATCGCCGAACTCAACGATCTGGTACGCGGGTTGCACCCGGCCGTCCTCGAAGACCGAGGGCTGGACGCGGCGTTGTCCGGGTTGGCCGCCCGGGTGCCGTTGCCGGTGCGCCTGCGGGTCGATCTTGAGGAGCGGGTGGTGCCCGCTGTGGAGTCGGTCGCGTACTTCGTGATCTCCGAGGCGCTGGCCAACGTGACCAAGCACGCTCGCGCGACACGTGCCGAGGTGACCGTCAGGCGGGTCGGGAAGGTGTTGCGGGTGAACGTCACCGACGACGGACTGGGTGGTGCCGACGCCTCCGCCGGTACGGGGCTGAGCGGGCTGGCCAAGCGGGTCGGCTCCGTCGACGGGACCTTCCGCGTCAGCAGCCCCGTCGGCGGACCGACGACCGTCGCGGCGGAGTTGCTGTGCGAGCGGTGATCGCCGAGGACTCGGTGCTGTTGCGGATCGGTCTGGTCAAGGTGCTGGAGACGGGTGGTTTCCAGGTCGCCGCGGAGGTCGGTGACGGGGAAGCGCTGCTGGCGGCAGTGGAGGAGCACCGGCCCGAACTCGCCCTGGTCGACGTCCGGATGCCGCCCGGCTTCACCGACGAAGGGGTGCGCGCCGCGCTGGTGATCCGTCGGCGGTGGCCGCAAACGGCGGTGGTGCTGCTCTCGCAGTACGTGGAGGAGCGGTACGCGGCCGACCTGCTGGCGACCAACACCAGCGGCGTGGGCTACCTGCTCAAGCAACGCGTCGCCGATGTGGGGGAGTTCGTGGAGGCGGTGCAGCGGGTCGCGGGCGGGGGCACGGCGCTGGATCCGCAGGTCGTCGCGCAGCTGCTGCTGCGACGGGACAACGACCCGCTGGACCGGCTGACCCCTCGTGAACTGGACGTACTGGGCCTCATGGCCGAGGGGCGCTCCAACGCCGGCATCGCCGAGGCGCTGACGGTCAGCGAGAGCGCGGTGGCCAAGCACATCAACAACATCTTCGCCAAGCTCGACCTGCCGGTGATCGACACGGACCACCGCCGCGTGCTCGCCGTTCTGCGCTTCCTCGGAGCGTCCCGGGCCTGACCGGCCTG
Source organism: Kitasatospora sp. NBC_01560 (assembly GCF_045208415.1). Taxonomy (NCBI): domain Bacteria; kingdom Bacillati; phylum Actinomycetota; class Actinomycetes; order Kitasatosporales; family Streptomycetaceae; genus Kitasatospora; species Kitasatospora sp. NBC_01560. The sequence goes on from NZ_CP109364.1 coordinate 8,937,299, forward strand.
TGGCGTCGGCACGGGCGGACAGCCCGGGGCTTCCTTCGCCTGCGCGCTGCATGCCGGGGCTGTCCGGGACGGCTGATTCGGTGAACTCGACCCGCTCGAACAGCGGTTGCCGACGATCGAGGAGAGAAGCCGGCGGCGCGCTGCCGAGTGCCCGGGGGCTCGCCAAGCAGTACGGAGCGGGGGCCGGTGCCGTCCCGGCCCTTATGGATCATGCCGGGCACCGATCCGATCCAGCCGATCCGAGCCAGCCGACCTGATCAGGCCGACCTGATCAGGCCGACCTGATCCATGAGGGAGGCCCTAGTTCCACGGGCCCACCGAGAGCCGGACGGCGGCACGGGCGCCGAGGAACGGGGTGGCGGTGGCGGGTAGGTCGAGGTGGCCGACCCACGACGCGGCGGTCGGGTCGTCGTCGGGGAGCGGGTCGCCGGTGGGGTGGAGGTCCTTGACGGCTCCGGTGACCTGGGAGTTCCAGTGGGCCCAGGCGGCCGGGCGCGGACCGGAGGTGTCGACGTCGACGATGAGGCTGTCGGCGAAGTCGGCGGTGGTCTCCAGGTGGTCGCCGAAGCCGAAGAAGCCGTGGTGCTCGTGGAGGGAGAACACCCGCAGGTCGAGTGCGTAGCGCAGCGGGCCGGTCGCGTCGGGTCGCGGGAGCGCGCTGGAGAGGAAGGTGGTGGCCAGCCGGACGGTGCCGTCGCCGTTCCTGCTCGCAGTTCCGTTCCCGTTCCCGTTCGCGCTACCGTTCCCGTTCCCGTTCCCGTGACCGTTCCCGAGTCCGCTCTCCGCCGGGTCGGTGAGCTGGATCGGGCACCAGTGCGGCGCGGCGCGCTCGTGCATGGTGACCGGCAATCCGCGCACGGAGAGCGAGACCTCGGCCTGCCAGGTGACGTCGGGGTCGTCGACCGGGACGTCGAGCCCGACCAGGTCTGCGCTGACCCGGAGGTCGCCGAAGAGGAAGCGGCGCAGGTTCTGGTAGCCCTCCTCGGAGTTCACCAGCCCGTACCGCCCGCTGTGACTGCGGTGCACGAAGGCCTGCTGGGCGCCGGTGACCCTGGCGTTCGCGATCTGCACCAGGCCGTCGCTGCGCGGTCCGACGGCCGCCGAGGAGATCCCGTGGGCCACTTCGTAGTCGGACGGGTCGGTGCCCACCAGGCAGAACACCCGCTCCAGGGGGAAGCTGCCGGCGGCCTCCTCGGCGGTGCCGCTGCCGTCGTCGTCGGGCATGTCGACCGCGCGCCAGCCGTCGGGCGGACCGGCCGGGTCGAGGAGGGCGGTGGGGGTGAGGTACTGGTACATCCGGGCGGGGCCGAAGATGTCCGAGCCGTTGATGTTGAGGGCGTCGCGGAGCGCCTCGGGGACGGCGGGGCCGGCGTCGAAGGTGATCCCGCCGTGCGGTGTCCCGTAGGTGAAGAGTTTCTCGACGTAGTCGGCGGCCCGGCGGCCCGGGCGCTGGTCGGGGATGGTCTTCTGCAGCAGGCAGCGGCAGACCAGTCCGCCCATCGAGTGGGCGACCAGGTGGACGCGCGGGGCGCCGGTGCGGTCCCGGAGCGTCTCGATGAGCGCGAGGAGGTCGGCGGCGGCCGACTCCAGGTCGAACCGCTCGGGCCGGCCGCCCCAGCTGCCGGAGCAGAGGTCGTAGAAGCGGTGGATCCAGATGCTGTCGGGTGGGATCCGGTCGTGGGTCTCCAGGTATGTTCCCTGGCCGCCCTCGACGAAGATGTGGTAGCCCTCGTCGAGGTGCAGGCGCAGTAAGGGACTCTCGAACTGGTAGAAGACGGGGGAGTTCTCACGCCCGACGCGGATGTGCATCGAGCCTTCGTTGAATCCGTAGAACGGATCCGTGACGGCCTTCTCGATCCCCGAGGTGCCCCCGGCGTAACCCCGGACGTAGATGATCGGGAGCCTGGCGGACGGCGTGTTCATGGCCGGCCTGCCCTCTCCGCGGCCGGTGTCGGTGGGCACCGGCCGACCGGTTGGTGTGGAGCTCGTACCTCCAGTGTCGGGGCCCGGGCGCGGGCTGTCACCCCCCGGATGCGGACCGTTGATGGTTCGTCACTGCTCGTGTCGGCGGAGGGGGCGCGGGCCGGTGGCGGCGAACCGTTCGACGGCCTCGAAGATCGCCCGGCGCATCACCGGGCTCCCGGTGTGCCCGGACTCCTGGACGACCGTCAGCTCGGCGTCCGGCCAGGCCCTGGCCAGTGCCCAGGCGCTCTCCAGCGGGGAGCCCAGGTCGAGTGCGCCGTGGATGAGCACGCCCGGGATGCCGGCCAGCCGCCCGGCGTCGCGCAGGAGCCGGCCGTCGTCCAGGAAGGCGCCGTGGGAGAAGTAGTGCGCGGCGATCCGGGTGAAGGCCATCAGTGCGTCGTCGGGGCGGTCGGTGTAGGCGTTGGGCTTGCCGAGCGATTCGTGCGCGATGACGGCGTCCTCCCAGGTGGCCCAGGAGCGGGCGGCCGAGCGTCGGACGGTCTCGTCCCGGCTGTTCAGCAGCCTGCTGTAGGCGGCCACGAGGTCACCGCTCCGGTCGGCCGGCGGCAGCGCGTCGCGGAAGGCCTCCCAGGGGCCGGGGAACAGCCGGGCGACGCCGCGGTAGAGCCAGTCGGTCTCCTCGCGGCGGGTCATGGTGACCCCGCAGATCACGATCTCGGAGACCCGCTCGGGGTGGGCCTGCGCGTAGGCGAGGATCAGCGTGGATCCCCAGGAGCCGCCGTACAGCAGCCACTGCTCGATGCCCAGGTGTTCGCGCAGTTTCTCCATGTCGGCGATCAGGTGGGCCGTGGTGTTGTGCTCCAGGCCGGTGGCCGGGTCGGCCGCGTGCGGCAGGCTGCGCCCGCAGCCGCGCTGGTCGAACTGGACGAGGTGGTAGCGCTCGGGGTCGAAGTAGCGCCGGCTGGTCGGGTTGAGCCCGGAGCCGGGCCCGCCGTGCACCGCCAGCGCGGGCTTGCCCTGCGGGCTCCCGGAGGCTTCCCAGTGGATCCGTTGGCCGTCGCCGACCTCCAACAGGCCTTCGGCGTACGCCTCGCGGAGCGGATGGAACGCGGACATGGCGGAGTACCTCCCGGTGCGAACGGACGGGCCGTGGGAGGCTACCCGCCCGCCGCGGCGCCCGTCGATCGGATTTCCCGACGGTCCGTCAGCCGGCCTGCACCGACGGGTCGTCGACCTGCGCCCGGGGCCGGGGCCGGGGCCGGCGCGGGCGTGCTCGCGGCCGCGGTCAGCGATTGTCCGGCGGGAGCAGGGTGGCGAGGCCGTCCAGGATGCGTTCGAGGCCGAAGTCGAAGCGGGCGTCCATGGCGGGCTCGGTGAGGGCGCCCGCCAGGGCGACGAGGTTGGGGAACTCTCCGGGCGGCAGTGCGCGGAAGCGCTCGCCGGCGGCCGCGGCGATGGCGCCGCGGGCGGTGCCGGTGGTCTCCTCGGCGGAGATGGGGGACTGCTCCTGGAGCACGAAGCCCTGCACGTAGGCGCCGAGCAGGTAGGTGGTCATGGCGGCGTCGGCGTCGGAGAAGCCGGCCTCGCGCAGCCGGTCGAGCTGTTCCTCCATCAGCCGCAGCAGGTGCGGGCCGGGGGCGAGCCGCCCGGCGACCACCTTGGCGGCGTCGCGCCGGTCGAGCAGCAGCCGGCGGTAGCGGCGGCCGTACTCCAGGAACTGGCTGCGCCAGTCCCCCTTGCGCGGCGGCGCCACGGCGTCGGCCATGATCGCGTCGTTGAGCAGGTCGAGCAGTTCCTGCTTGTTGCGGACGTGCCAGTACAGCGAGGCCGCCTTCACGCCGACCTCGGCCGCGACCTTCCGCATGGACAGGCCTGCCAGGCCGTCCCGTTCGAGCACCCGCAGGGCGGCCGTGACGAGTGCCTCCCTGGTCAGGGCGGGCTGGGGCGGGGTGTCGTCGTCCGCCGGCATGGGGCCTCGCTTCGCCTCCCGGGACGGCGGGGTCCTGCGGCTCCGGGTGGCTCCGGGCCCCGCGTCCGTCCGGATTCCCGCGGCTGCGGAGATTCCGCTTGCAATCTAACACCGTTAGGGACACGCTGTCCCTGCCGAGCGATCCCTAACGGTGTTAGGGATCCCGGTTCACGGAGATCCGGACCGCGGAGATCCGGATCCCGGAGATTCAGGCCGGGAGAACCGGGCCGCGAAGGCTCGGCCCGCACGCACTCGGCCCACGGAGCTCCGGCTCACGGAGGCCACGACCAAGGAGGAGCAGTCATGGGGGAGTCGGGCGCCCGGCGCAAGGGGCTCGCACTGGCGACGCTGTGCATCACCATGTTCATGTCCATGGTGGACAACGTCATCGTCAACATCGCCCTGCCCCGGATCGGGCGGGAGCTGGACACCGGGATCAGCGGCCTCCAGTGGGTGGTCGAGGGGTACAGCCTCGTCTACGCGGCGCTGCTGCTCACCGGCGGCGCACTCGGCGACCGCTACGGCCGTACCCGGGTGTTCCGGCTCGGGCTCGCCCTGTTCACCGTCGGGTCGGCGGCCGCCGCACTCGCCGGCTCGGCCGGCACCCTGGTCGCGGCCCGGATGCTCCAGGGCGTCGGCGCCGCGCTGCTCACCCCGGGGAGTCTCGCCATCCTGCGGCACGTGTTCACCGACGAACGCGAGCGGGCCCGGGCGATCGGGCTCTGGTCGGCGGTCTCGGCGCTCGGCCTCTCGGTCGGGCCGGTGATCGGCGGTCCGGTGGTGGACCACCTGGGCTGGGCAGGCGTTTTCTGGATCAACGTGCCGGTCGGGGTGGTCGGGCTCGTCCTGGCGGGCCGGGTGCTGCCGGACCTCGCCCCGCGGGCGCGGCGGATCGACCTCGGCGGCCTGGTGCTGTCCGCCGCCGCCCTCGGCGCACTCGTCTACGCGCTGATCGAGGGCCCGTCCCGGGGCTGGACGGACGCCCGGGTGCTCGTCTGCGCGGCGGCGTCGGTGCTCCTGCTGGTGGCCTTCGTCCTGCTCGAACGCCGGCTGGCGGAGCCGATGCTGGACCTCGGGCTGTTCCGCGACGGTGTCCTCGGCGGGGCGCTGCTCAGCGGGTTCATGGTGAGCTTCGGGATGTTCGGCGCGATGTTCTTCCTGCCGCTGCTGATGCAGGGCGTCCTGCGGTGGGCGCCGACCGACGCCGGGTACGCGGGCCTGCCGATGACGGCGATGATCGTGGCAGGCGCGCCGGTCGCCGGCCGGCTGACCGGCCGGCACGGTCCCGGACTGCCGCTGGTGCTGGGCCTGTTGCTCTGCGCCGCAGGGCTGGGCGGCCTTTCCTTCTACGGTGCGCAGGCCCGCTACCCCGAGTACCTGTGGACGCTGTTCGCGATGGGCCTCGGGATGGGGCTGACGTTCACCCCCGTCTCGATCGCGGTGCTCCAGCGCGTCACCCCCGCCCGGACCGGGATGGCCTCGGCGACCGTCAACACCCTGCGCGAACTCGGCGGCGTCGTGGGCGTCGCGGCCCTCGGCGCTGTGCTGACCCACCGGCTGACCGAGTCCCTCACCGCGTCGGCGGCCCGGCTCGGCGCTCCGCCCGAGCTGGCCGGACGGGGCGCCGACGCGCTGACCGGGGGCGGCGCCGGGCCCGCCGGTGCTCCGGGTGGCGGGGCGGGGGCGGTGTTGCCGGCGTCGGTGCAGGCGGCGGTCGACGGGGCGTTCGTCGACGGGCTGCACCTCGCCGTCCGGTGCGGCTCGGCCGGGCTGGCGGCCACGGCCGTGGTGGTCGCCGTCCTGCTCCGGCGGGGCGGCCGGTCCGGGCCGGCGGCGCCGGACGGCGGACCGGGGCAGCCGGACACCGCCGGCCGGCACCCGGTGGGCGCGGGCCGGGCGGGCTGACGCACCGCCGCCCGGCCCGCGGACGGGGCTCCTGCGGTCGGGCGGTCCTGCGGTCCTGCGGTCCGGCGGCGATGCCCGTCCGCCCGCCGCCGCCGGCGTCACCGCCGCCCGGCCGCCTCCACCGCGGCCTGGGCCGCCCGGGCCAGCTCCCGGCGGGCCCGCCACCGCTCGCTGCCCGCCCCGGCCGGGGCCGCGACGGGCGGCAGGAACGTTACCTCGGCCACCAGCCCGCGCACCGCGACCACCCGGGCGAGCGAGCTGAGCAGCCCGTCCTCGCCGACGAAGGCGGGCGCACTGGTCGGGAGCCCGTCCGCCAGCCGGTACCGGATCGTCACCGGCTGGACGGGAGCGCCCGTCCGGACGGCGGCCTCGAAGAAGGCCGGCCGGAACCGGCCGCTCTCCCGCCCGCACCAGGTCGACCCCTCGGGGAAGACGACCATCGGCCGTCCGGCCCGGAGCACCTCCGCGACGGCGGCGACGGTGCCGGGCAGCGTCCGCAGCCGGTCGCGGTCGAGGAAGACCGTGCCGCCCCAGGCGACCAGCGTCCCGAGGACGGGCCACCGGCCCACCTCGGTCTTGGCGAGCGAGCGCCCCGGCCGGCCGGCGGCGATCAGCGGGATGTCCAGCCAGGAGACGTGGTTGGCCACCACCAGCACCCCGCCCTGGGCCACCGGTGGCGCCCCGAGCCGGAGGGAGACCCCGAGCGAGCCGAGCAGGGTGCGGGCCCAGCGCCTGACCAGCCGGTCGCGCACCCCCGCGGGGAGCGCGCGCACCGGCAGGATCAGCGCGAGGCCGGTGACCAGCACCACCAGGCAGGCGGCCAGCCGCAGCACCCGCCGGGGCGGCGCGACGACCGGGGCCCGGTCGGTCAGGCAGGTCTCCGGCGTGCACGGGGCGGTGGGCAGCCAGACGCTCATGAGGTGGCGGCCGGCGCGGCGCCGGAGCCGGTGAGCCCGGGCTGCCCGGAGAGGAAGTGCCGCAGGTAGCGCGGGTCGGTGCGCTCCAGGGACAGCAGCACGTACAGGTCGGCGGTGCCGAAGTCCGGGTCGTGCGCGGGGGCGCCGCAGACCCACGCGCCCAGCCGCAGGTAGCCGCGGAGCAGGGGCGGCAGCGCGGCCCGGTCGGCCCGCGTCACGCCGGTGGCGTCCCAGGGCCGGTGCGGGGTGACCCGGTACTGCTCGGGGGCGAGGTGCTTGGCGCTGACGGTGTCCCAGACCCGGGCCGCGGTGGCGCCGCCGTCGTCCAGCGGGATCGAGCAGCAGCCGCCGACCCAGGTGTTGCCGGTGTCGGCGAGGTAGCGGGCGATGCCGCCCCACATCAGGTTGATCACGGCGCCGTTGCCCCGGTGGTCGGGGTGGATGCACGAGCGGCCGAGCTCCACCAGGCCGTCGCGCAGCGGGCCGAGGTTGCGGAGGTCGAACTCGTTGTCGGAGTAGAGCCGGCCGGCCCGCCGCGCCGCCTCGGGGCGCAGCAGCCGGTAGGTGCCCACCACCGTGCCGGACTCGCCCTCGCGGACCAGAAGGTGGTCGCAGTACGCGTCGAACGGGTCGACGTCCAGGCCCGGGACGGGGCTGCGCAGCACGGCGCCGAGCTCGGCGGCGAACACCTGGTGGCGCAGCCGCTGGGCGGCGCGCACGTCGTCCTCGTCCTGCGCCAGCGACACGGTGTAGGCGGCGGGAGCGGTGCCGGGAGTGCCGGGAGCGGTGGGGGCGGGAACGGTGGCGGGGACGATGGCCGGCCGGGCCGGGCGCGGAGTGGGGACCGCGGCGGTGTGGCCGGGGGCGACTGCGAGCGGAGCGTACGTGGGGACGGTGGTCATGGCGGACCCTCCAGGGCAGCACGGACGGCGGCGGCCACGGAACGCCGTGGCACCGGCCCGGCCCGCTCGGTCGTCGGGCGTGCGAACCGGTATCCGTATGTTTTTCCGAGCCGGCTGGCGTCCACGTTGCGGTTCGGCGGAGAGTAGATGTGCACCTGCTGAATGAGGCCGCCCGGCGCCTGCCGGTCACCTGGCCCTTGCCCGCCCGCCGCCCGCTGCTCCACGACATGGGGTGGAAACCGGCACCCGCGGTGTGGCGGCAGCGGCCCGGGACGCCGAGGGCCTGCCCGGCTCGCCGGGCAGGCCCTCGTGTCGCTCCGACCGGTCCGCCGGCCGGGGTCAGCCGGCCGACCAGCCCCGGGGGTCGAGACCGCCGGGGATCACGTCGGCCGGGCCGTAGGGCTCGCGGGTCAGGACGAAGGAACCGAGGTCGAGGTGGCTGACCGAGCCGTCGGCGGTGCGGACGATCCGGAGCGTCTCACCGGCGTAGTAGTTGTCCAGGCCCGTCCAGGTGCCGTCCGGCTCGGGACGGAACCGGGAGTGGCGCGCGCCGCCGGTCAGCGTGACCAACTCCAGTACGCGGTCGGCCTTCAGGTGCAGCGCGTGCCCGGCGGCGCCCCAGTACCAGGGGCCGGTGAGCGCGAGGAGCTCCTCGTCGACCTCGGGCAGCGGGCGCCAGGGCTCGGGGAGCCGGGGCTCGTGCCGGGCGGTGAGCGCGATGAGGTCCGCCGCGACGCGCGTCGTGTTGGTGCCGTTGGTGGCGTTGGCCATGGTGATCGCTGCCAGGCCGTCCGTCCCGCTGATCCAGAGCCCGGCGGAGAACCCGGGCATCGAACCGGAGTGCCCGTGGAGCAGCCGGCCCTCGTGCCGGATCAGCTGGAGGCCGAGCCCGTAGCTGTCGGACCAGTCGTCGCCCTCCGGTCCGACGGCGGGCCGGCGCATCTCGGCGACGGTGTCGGCGGCCAGCACCTTGTCGTCGCCGGTGGCCAGGAAGGCGGCCCAGCGGGCGAGGTCGGTGGTGGTGGACCAGAGCTGTCCGGCCGGCGCCATCACGCCGGTGTCGGTGAGCGGCTCGGGGAGCATGACGTCGGCCCAGGGGTGGACGGCGAACCCGCCCGCGTGCGGGTGCTGGGGGAGCAGGGTGGTGCGGTCCATACCGAGCGGTTCGAGCACCTCGCGGTGGAGCACGTCGCCCCAGGGCTCGCCGCGCAGCCGCTCGACCAGCGCGCCGAGCAGGGCGAAGCCGGGGTTCGAGTAGTGGTGGAGCCGGCCGGCCGGGTGTCGCAGCGGGCGCTCGCCCTCCAGGACGTCGGCGAGCTCCGGGCGCAGTGCGCCGTCCGTCCGCTCCCACCAGGGCGCGGGGGTCTCGGCGGCGAGGCCGGCCGAGTGGGAGAGCAGCTGGGCGACGGTGGCGCCGTCGGCGGCGGTGCCGGGCAGGTGGCGCCCGAGCGGGTCGGCGAGGTCGAGCAGGCCTTCGTCGCGCAGCCGCAGCACGAGGACGGCGACGAAGGTCTTGGTGATCGAGCCGATCCGGTACTGCACGTCGGGGGTGGGCGCATGACCGTCGATCATGCTGCGCGCACCGCTCCAGACCGGCCGGCCGTCCCGTACCACCGCGGCGACCAGCGAGGGCGTGCGCCCCTCGGTCTGGGCCACCGCGATCCGGTGCAGCAGGGCGCGGCGGGTGGTGGGGAACAGCTCGTCGTACAGGTCGGTCATCTGATCCTCTGAATCATCCGAAGGAGCGCTCGAACGGCTCGGGCCGCCGGGTGCCGGGGGCTGTCACCAGGGGCGTCGGCGGCAGCGCGAACGGCCTTCCCAACCTAGCCCCGGGGTCTGTTCGGATCCACACCTTTTCCCGGGGCGTCCCGGAACGGTGCTGTGGCCGGAACGGCGCCGTGGCCGGGCCGCACCCCGCTCGCCGCCCCGGCGCACCCCGGTCCCCGATCCGCCGCCGATCCGCCGTCGATCCGCCGCCGTCCGTTCGGCGGGCGGGACTTGACACCGTGAATTGGTCCAGTCCATTTTGGGCTTCTCCCCGCACCTCCACCCCCACACCCCCACTGGAGGTCACCGGTGCACCAGCGCACCCGACTGCCCGCCGCCGCGGCGGCCACCCTGCTCGCGGCGGCCGCCGCGTTCACCGCACCGACCGCCGCCCACGCGGCGAACCAGCTCACCAACCCCGGCTTCGAGACCGGCACCCTGGCCGGCTGGTCCTGCAGCGGCGGGCTCGGTTCCGTCGTCGGTGCCCCTGTGCACGGCGGCGCCAAGGCGCTGGCCGGCGCCGCGAGCGCGGGCGACAACGCCAAGTGCACCCAGACGGTCGCCGTCCAGCCGAACACCAGCTACACGTTCTCCGGCTGGGTCCGCGGCAGCTACGTCTACCTCGGCGTCACCGGCGGCGCCTCCAGCTGGACCTCCGCCGCCGACTACACCAAACTGAGCGTCGCCTTCACCACCGGCGCCACCCAGACCAGCGCCGAGGTCTACCTCAACGGCTGGTACGGCCAGGGCACCTACTACGCCGACGACCTGACCCTGGACGGCCCCGGCGGCGGTACCCCCGCCGACACCCAGGCCCCCACCACCCCCGGCAACCTGCGCTCCACCGCGAAGTCCGCCACCACCGTCGGCCTCGCCTGGGACGCGGCCACCGACAACGTCGGCGTCACCGCCTACGACGTCTACCAGGGCGCCGCCAAGGTCGCCACCGCCACCGGGGCGAGCGCCACCGTCAGCGGCCTCACCCCGGCCACCGCCTACAGCTTCACCGTCCGGGCCCGCGACGCGGCGGGCAACACCTCCGCCGCCTCCGGCCCGCTCGCCGTCACCACCGACACCGCGGGCGGCGGCACCCCCACCGGCTTCAAGCAGGCCGCGCCCTACCTCTACAACGGCTGGGGCAACCCGCCGGCCGCCACCACCGTCATGAACGCCACCGGCGTCAAGTGGTTCACCCTGGCCTTCGTCCTCGCCCAGAACGGCTGCAACCCGGCCTGGGACAGCCAGCGCCCGCTGCTGAACGGCGTGGACCAGGCCACCGTCAACGCCGTCCGGGCGGCCGGCGGCGACGTCGTCCCGTCCATCGGCGGCTGGAGCGGCAACAAGCTCGGCCCCAACTGCGCCACCACGGCGGACCTCGCCGCGGCCTACCAGAAGGTGATCGACGCCTACGGCCTCAAGGCGATCGACGTCGACATCGAGAACACCGACGAGTTCGAGAACGCCGCCGTCCAGGACCGCATCCTCGGCGCGCTCAAGACCGTCAAGCAGAACAACCCCGGCCTGCGCACCATTCTGACCTTCGGTACCGACACCACCGGCCCGACCTCCTACGGCAACCGGCTGATCGAGCAGGCCAAGGCGCTCGGCGCGGACATCGACGTCTTCACCATCATGCCGTTCGACTTCGGCAACGCCTCCACCGACATGTACGCCGCCACCGTCAGCGCCGCCGAGGGTCTGAAGGCGAAGCTGAAGTCCACCTTCGGGTGGGACGACGCCACCGCCTACGCGCACATCGGCCTCTCCGGCATGAACGGTCTCAGCGACACCGGGGAGACCACCACCGTCCAGAACTGGACCGCGATCCGCGACTGGGCCAACAGCCACCACATCGCCCGGCTCGCCTTCTGGTCCGTCAACCGCGACCGCGGCTGCGCCGGTGGCGGCCTCCAGGAGACCTGCTCCGGCATCGCCCAGAACGACTGGCAGTTCACCTCCATCACGGCAGGCTTCACCGGCTGACCCGCCGTCCTCCACCGGCCGGCCCCGCCCCCGCCCGCCCGGGCGGGGCCGGTCAGCCCAGCGGCAGCGGCGGCAGCGCAGGCTCCCGCAGCCAGGCCGTGAACAGCGCCTCCAGCGGGCCGTCCGTGTAGCGGGCGGCGTGGGCCAGGAAGTCGGCCGTCGCCACGACACCGTGCCGGTTGAGCAGGGCCCACTCGCGGAGCAGGCGGAAGAACGCCTCCTCGCCGACGGCCTTCCGCAGCGCGTGGACGGTCAGGCCGCCGCGCTGGTAGAGCCGGTCGTCGAACATCAGCTTCCGGCCGGGGTCGCCGAGCCGGAGGTCCTGCGGCAGCCGGGACAGCAGGGCGTGCGCGATGGCGGCGTGCGCGGCCGCGGACGGGCCGCCGGCGTGCTCGGACCAGAGCCACTCCGCGTACTTGGCGAGCCCTTCGTTCAGCCAGATGTGGCTCCAGTCGGCGATCGACACGCTGTTGCCGAACCACTGGTGGGCCAGCTCGTGGGCGACCAGCCGCTCGCGCTCCCAGCCGCCGCCGAGGTGGTTGGTGCCGAAGGTGGCGACGCCCTGCGCCTCCACCGGCACGTCCAGCTCCTCGTCGGCCACCACCACCGTGTACTCGCCGAACGGGTAGGGGCCGAAGACGTCCTCGAAGTACGCCATCATCCGCGGCTGCCGGCCGAAGTCGGAGGCGAAGTCGACGGCCAGCCGCTCCGGTACGTACCCGGTCTGCTGCACGGCCGGGCGCCCGGCCAGCCCGACCGGGGCGTACTGGCCGATCGAGACCGTCACCAGGTACGTCGACGTCGGCGCGGACTGCTCGTACACCCAGGTCGTACTGGACGCCCGGGTGGTCCGGGTGAGCAGCCGGCCGCCGACCACCACGGTGTACGGGGACGGCGTGGTGACCGCTATCTGGTACGTCGCCTTGTCGGCCGGCCGGTCGTTGCACGGGAACCAGGACGGCGCGCCGACCGGCTGGCTGGCGACCAGCGCCCCGTCGGTCAGCTCCTCCCAGCCGAGGCCGCCCCACGGGCTGCGCACCGGGCGCGGGTTCCCGGTGTAGTGCACCTCGACCGTGAACGCGGCCCCGGCGGCCAGCGCCTTCGCCGGGCGCACCCGCAGCTTGCCGGCCCGGTGGGTGTAGCGGGCGGCCTTGCCGTCCACCAGCACCCGGCCGATCCGGAACTCGGCCAGGTCGAGCGCGAACTCGGCGAGGGCCGGGCCCGCGACGGCGCTGAGCCGGGCCGTGCCGCCGAGCCGGTTGGGCCCGGGCCGGTAGTCCAGCGCGAGCTCGTACCGGTGCACCTTGTAGCGGTGGTCGCCGCTGTTCGGGAAGTACGGGTCGGGCGCGGCGGAGGGGGCCGGGGCGTGCTGGTGGTTCACCGGGCGGGATTTCACCGGGTCGTGCGCTCCCTGCGACATGGGGGACGTGGGGGATGCGGGTACGGGGGTGACCGGGCCGGTCACGAGGTGGTCTGCCACACCTCGATCGGATTGCCCAGCCACCGCGTGTCCGCGGGGACCGACTCGGCGCGCATCACCAGCGAGGCCGGGCCAAGCGTGCTGCGCGCACCCACCGTGCTGCCGGGCAGCACGATCCCGCCCGGGCCCAGGGTGGCGCCCTCGCGGAGAATGACAGTATCCATCCGCATGATCCGGTCGTGGAAGAGGTGGGTCTGTACGACGCAGCCCCGGTTGATTGTCACGCCGTCGCCCAGCGTGACGAGGTCCGCCTCCGGCAGCCAGTAGCTCTCGCACCAGACGCCCCGCCCGACGGCCGCACCGAGCGCCCGCAGCCAGAGGTTCAGCACCGGGGTGCCCGGCACCGCGCCGATCAGCCACGGCACCGCGAGCACCTCGACGAAGGTGTCGGCCAGCTCGTTGCGCCAGACGAAGGCGCTCCACAGCGGGTGCTCCACCGCCCGGAACCGCCCGACCAGCAGCCACTTCGCCGCCGCTGCCACCACGCAGGCCGCGCCACCGGCCACCAGCAGCACCACGCCGGAGAGCAGCGCCGCCGCCACCGGCGACCAGCCGGTCGCCAGCCAGGAGAGCGCCGCCAGCGTCAGCGCGCCGAGCGCACCGGAGGCCAGCACCGGCAGCAGCCGCGCCACCTCCACCAGCCCGCGGGCCCAGAGCAGCCGGGCCGGCGGCTCGTAGGTCAGGCTCTGGTCGGCGGGGTCGGCCGCGCGCGGCAGCCGCATCGGCGGCATGCCCAGGTAGGAGCTGCCCTTCTTGGCCTTCGCCGGGGTTGCGGACAGCACCCCCACCAGGCCCCGCTTGGGCACCGACCGGCCGGGCGCGGTCATCCCCGAGTTGCCGAGGAACGCCCGCTCGCCGACCTTCGCCTCGCCGAGCCGCACCCAGCCGCCGCCCAGCTCGTACGGGGCGATCAGGGTGTCGTCCGCCAGGAACGCACCGTCCCCGACGGTGGTCAGGCTGGGCAGCGCCAGCACCGTGGAGACCTCGGCGCCCCGGCCGACCTTCATCCCGAGCGCCCGCAGCCAGAGCGGTGTGACCAGGCCCGCGTACAGCGGGAAGAAAATCTCGCGCGCCTGGTCCATCAGCTGGGTGACCGTCCACGCCTGCCAGCCGACCCGGCCGTGCAGTGGGTGCACGCCCGGCGTCAGCCCGATGCTCAGCAGCCGGACGGCCGCGACCAGCTGCGCCGAGTAGACCAGCCCGTAGGCCAGGGTGGCGGGGAGCAGGCCCAGCAGGGCGCCGCCGAGCGCCGTGCCGAGGTCCGTACCGGGGTGGACGAACCCGGAGAGCACGGCCAGGCCGGCGAGCGCGGGCAGGACGGGCAGCAGGGCCAGGGCCGTGCCGCTCGCGCCGTACAGGGCGGCCCAGCGGGCCCGGCGGGCCGGCCGCTCCTTGGGGAAGGTCCGGACGGCCCGGCCGAGCTTGACGGCGGGCGCGCCGCCCCAGCGCTGGCCGGTCGGGACGTGCCCGGTGACGCTGGAGCCGGCCAGCACCTGGGCGCCCTTGCCGACCCGGGCCCCGGGCAGCAGCGTCGAGCGCGTCCCGACCACGGCCCCGGGGCCGACCTTGACCTGGCCGACCTCCAGCCGGTCGCCGTCCAGCCAGTAGCCGCAGAGGTCGACCTCGGCCTCCACCGCGCAGCCCCGGCCCAGCTTGAGCAGGCCGGTGACGGGCGGCAGCGAGTGCAGGTCCACCTCGGGGCCGACCTTGGCCCCGAGTGCCCGCGCGTAGCGGGTCAGCCACGCCCCGGAGAGGGCGGTGGCACCGCTGACCTCGGCGAGCCGTTCGGCGGCCCAGAGCCGCAGGTGGGTGCTCCCGCCGCGCGGGTAGCTGCCCGGCCGCAGACCGCGCAGCAGCAGCCGGGCGCCGCCGGCCGCGAGGGCCAGCCGGCCCGCCGGGCTGAACAGCGCCAGTGCGCCCGCGCCGACCACCCACCAGGACGCGGTCGGCGCCCACGGGTAGGCGCCGAACCAGGCGAGCACGTTGCCGAGCGCCAGCAGCGCGACCGTCCAGCGCAGCCCCGTCACGGTGAAGAGCGGGATCAGCATCAGCAGCTGGAGCAGTTTGGCGCGGGTCGGCACCGGTGCGACGGTGCGGGCCTCGCCGCCGTCCGCCACCGAGCGTTCGAGGTGCCGGGCGAGCTTGCGCAGCGTCGGCTGCTGGTAGATGTCCAGCACGGCGGCGCTCGGGTAGCGGGTGCGCAGCAGGGTGGTGAGCCTGGCCGCGGCCAGGCTGCCGCCGCCGATGGCGAAGAAGTCCTCACGTGGGCCGCTCACCGGCACGCCGAGGATCTCGGTCCACTGCTCGGCGAGCCAGGCCTCGGTGCCGTAGAGCTGCTCGGTCGGGCCAGTGGTCTCCAGGCCGGGCAGCGGCCAGGGCAGCGCGTTGCGGTCGACCTTGCCGGAGGTGCGGGTGGGCAGCGAGTCGACCGGTGCCAGCAGCGGGACGAGGGCGGCGGGCAGCTCGGCGCGCAGCCGTTCGACGGCCTGCTCGCGGTCCCAGCCGTCCTTGGTCACGAGGTAGCCGACGAGCAGCTGGTTGCCGCCGCGTGCGGTGCGGACGGCGGCCGCCGCGCCGGCCACACCGGGCAGCGCCTGGAGGGCGGCGTCGACCTCGCCGAGCTCGATCCGGCGGCCCCCGAGCTTGATCTGTTCGTCGGCGCGGCCGAGGAAGAGCAGGCCGTCCGGGTCGGCCTGGACGAGGTCGCCGCTGCGGTAGGCGCGCTCCCAGCCCAGCGAGGGCAGGGGTGCGTACTTCTCGGCGTCCTTGACCGGGTCGAGGTAGCGGGCCAGGCCCGCCCCGCCGATCACCAGCTGGCCGGTGCCGCCGGAGGCGACCGGCAGGCCGGCCTCGTCGACGACGGCGAGGTCCCAGCCGTCCAGCGGCAGGCCGATCCGGACCGGGCCGTCGCCGGTCAGCAGGGCCGCGCAGGCCACCACGGTCGCCTCGGTCGGGCCGTAGGTGTTCCAGACCTCGCGGCCCTCGGTGACCAGCCGCGTCACCAGCTCGGGCGGGCAGGCCTCGCCGCCGAAGATCAGCAGCCGGACTTCGTTCAGCGCCTCGGCCGGCCAGAGCGCGGCCAGGGTGGGGACGGTGGAGACCACGGTGATCTCCTGCTCGGCGAGCCAGGGCCCGAGGTCGGCGCCGCTGCGGACCTGCGACCGCGGGACGGGCACCAGGCAGGCGCCGTACCGCCAGGCCAGCCACATCTCCTCGCAGGAGGCGTCGAAGGCGACGGACAGCCCGGCCATCACGCGGTCGCCGGGCCCGATCGGCTCGTCCTGGAGGAAGAGCGCGGCCTCGGCGTCGACGAACGCGGCGGCGTTGCGGTGGGTGACGGCGACGCCCTTGGGGCGGCCGGTGGAGCCCGAGGTGAAGATGATCCAGGCGTCGTGCTCCGTGGTCGGCCGGGCGGCCGGGGTGGCGGCGCGGTGACCTTCGGTGACGGTGAGCGCGCGCTCGGCGCCCACCACGGCGGCGACGGCGGCCTCCTCGAAGACCAGCTGGGCGCGCTCGTCCGGATCCTCGGCGTCCACCGGGACGTAGGCGGCGCCGGCGGCCAGCACGGCGAGGATGGCGACGTAGAGGTCGTTGGTGCCGGAGGGGACGCGGATGCCGATCCGGTCGCCCGCGCCGATCCCGGCGGCGGCGAGCCGGCGGCGCAGCTGCTCGACCTCGGCGGCGAGCGCGCGGTAGCTGAGGACGGTCCGCCCGTCGTCGAGGGCCGGCTCGCCGGGGTGGGAGCGGACGGTGGCGTCCAGGATGTCGACCAGGGTGCGCGGGGCGGGTGCCG
Source organism: Kitasatospora sp. NBC_01560 (assembly GCF_045208415.1). Classification (NCBI taxonomy): domain Bacteria; kingdom Bacillati; phylum Actinomycetota; class Actinomycetes; order Kitasatosporales; family Streptomycetaceae; genus Kitasatospora; species Kitasatospora sp. NBC_01560. The sequence goes on from NZ_CP109364.1 coordinate 8,953,941, forward strand.
GGCGGCCGGGGAAGAGCGCCCGGCCGGTGCCCTCGGGGGCCGTGATGGTGGCGGGGGCGTCGTGCGGGTCGCGGGCCGGCGCGGTCGGCGGTGCCGGCGCCGTCGCTGTCGCCATCGCCGGTTCCGGGGCCGGAGCAGGGGTCGTGGTCGGCGTCGGGACCGCGGCCGCGGCTCCGTCCGGGATCGGTGGGGCCTGCGGGGTCTGCTCCGTCTGACTCGGTTCGACTGTCATGGCAGCCCGTGCGCTCCTCGTCCTCGCCCCTGTTGCGACTGGCGCTCGGCCCCTGGGGGCGGTGGGACCACTCGACTGTTCGGGTGACCTCACTCCGGGGCGGGAGCGGACAACCCGACCGATGGTAGCCCCGGGTGGTGAACGCACCGCACCCCGACACTCCACCCAACTCGCGCTCGACCAGCCGAATCTGACGGCTTGTCAGGCAATAACTGAGCTGCCGTGGGGCGATGGTGACGGAATGTCAGTCATTTTGACGGATCGTCAGCTCATTTTCGGCGGCGTGATCCACGCCACACCGGATTGTGCTCCCTTCGGGTGGCGGGCGGCCCCGACCGGCCCGTTTCCGGGCCCGCCGGGGCTCCCGGGGCTCGCCGCCCCCGTCAGTGGAAGCGGTCGAGGTGCTCGCGGAGGAACGCCTCAAGGGTACGCGGGGCGCGTCCGACGAGTCGGGCGGCGGCGTCGTCGGGGCGCTCCGGGCGGTCCACCGCGAGCCGCTGGATCTCGACCACGTGGGCCGCCAGCCAGTCCGGCATCCCGGCCCGCTGCACGAGGTGCGCGTGCAGTTGCGCCGGCGGCAGGTCGACGGACCGCACCGGCCGGCCGAGCAGCGAGCCCAGCAGCGCGGCCAGCTCGGGGTGGCTGTACGCCCGTCCGCCGGTCAGCTCGTACGTCCCGCCCGCCTGCTCGGGCCGGGTGAGCACGGAGGCCGCGACGTCGCCGATGTCCCGGCAGTCGATGTAGTTGCACGGAGCGGTGCCCATCGCGCCGAGGATCGTCCCTGCGGCGGTCACTCCGGGGGCCAGTAGCAGGAGCTTCTGCATGAACGCGTACGGGCGCAGCACGGTGGCGGTGATCCCGGTGGCCCGCAGGTGCTGCTCGACCCGGTGGTGACCGCGCGAGACGGCGACGGGGGAGTCCGGTTCGGCGGCCGGCGCGGAGATCTTGACGATGTGCTCCACGCCGCTCGCGACGGCCAGGTCGACGGCGCGCAGCTCGTGCTCGACCTGCTGGGGGCCGTTGGCCATGGTGAGGAAGAGCTGGCGGGCGCCCCGGAAGGCCGCGCGCAGGGAGTCCGGGTCGGCCGCGTCGGCGGTCACCGGCTCGACCAGCGCGCGGGTGCGGTGGTCGAGGGCGGCCGTGAGGCGGTGCGGGTCGCGGCTGAGGGCGCGGGCCGGGACGCCGAGTGCGGCGAGGCTCTGCAGGGTCGCTCCGCCGGTGGCGCCGGTCGCTCCCATGATGACGATCATGTGGTCTGCCTTTCTGGTGCGGGTCTGGTTCGAGGGGGATTTCGGGGGTGGGGAGTGGGGGTGCGGGGTCAGGTCCGGCGGTGCCGGTTCGACCGGCTGCCGCGCCAGCGCCAGGTGATCATGGTCGCGGCGATGGCGGCGGAGACCGGGAGGTCGATGGGCAGCCTGCCGGGCCACCGGCTGTCGGCCAGTGCGGGCACCTGCGGCAGCCAGTGCGCGCCGGACCGGCCGATGAGCAGGGCCAGGGCGGCGGCGCCGAGCCCGAAGCCCACGGCCAGGAGGGCGCGCGGCGGCCGCAAGGTCCAGGAGCGGTCCGGGCGGCGGCGAAGCCGGGCGCCGAGCAGGGCGGCGACGACGGCGGAGGTGCCCGCGATGCTGGTGGCGGCGGCGATCGCCAGCTCGGGCTGCTGCGTGACGGCTCCGCCGATCCCCGCCATCACGGCGGGCATCAGGTAGGCGACGAGGACCTCGCGCCACAGGATGAACGGCGGGGGCTGGGCGGGGGAGTCGGGCGTTCCTGCCATGGGTGTGCGGCTCCTCTTTGCTTAGGTGGCTAACTATATGTGCTTAGGTAGCTAACTATTTGAGTGTGGCCGGGCCCGTCGCGCGCGGGTGCTGCGGCGGCGTGCCGGGTTCGGGTGGTGCCGGGGTGGTGCTCGGACCGTGCTCGGGGGCGGGGCGGGGCTAGTCGTCGGTCAGGGCGGAGATGCCCTCGACCAGGCGGGCCAGCAGATCCAGGAAGACCGTGCGCTCCTCGACCGTGAGCCCGCCGACCATGGCCTCCATGCGTGCGTAGTGCTGGGGTGCCATCTCCCGCAGGCGCTCGGCGCCGCGGGCGGTGAGGATCACCACGTTGCCGCGGCCGTCCTCGGTGGACGGCCGGCGGGCCACCAGGCCCTCGCGTTCCAGCCCGTCGACCAGGCCGGTCACCGTCGCCCGCGACACGCCGAGGCTCGCCGCCAGCTGGGAGGGCGACTTCTCGCCGCCGTGGTCCTCCAGGTCGGCGAGCAGCCGGTAGCGCCCGGTGGAGAGGCCGAAGCGGGCGAAGTGCGCCTCTCCGGCCTGGCCCAGTCGCGCGCCCGCCGTCATCAGCCGTGCGGCGACCAGGACGGCCTGCGGGTCGGCCGTGAGGCCGTACCGGTTCAGCTGTCGCCGGGCCTGGTCGAGCGTCGGTGCGCCCTGGTCGGGGCTCCGGTCGTCGTCCGGACCGCTGCCGGGGCGGCGGGTGTTCGGGCGGTGCGGCTGGGTCATGGAAGTAATATGGTGCCTAACCATCTGTGTCGTCAAGCCGGCCGGCGGCGCGGGCGGCGGCCGGTGCCGGACTCGCGCCCCGGTGCGGGCGGGTTCGCGCCTCCTCCCGCGCGGGTGCGGGCCCCGTTCCGGGCCCGGCCCGCGTGGCTGGTGCCCCGTCCTGCGGGGTCTGTACCGTGAGGTGCGTGGATCTCTCCGACCTCGTCCGACTCCGCAAGGCCCGCGACCTGATGGACCGCGAGTATGCGCAGCCACTGGACGTACCCGCCCTGGCGCAGGTCGCCCTGATGTCCCCGGGGCACTTCTCGCGCAGCTTCCGCGCCGCCTACGGCGAGACCCCGTACAGCTATCTCATGACCCGCCGGATCGAGCGGGCCAAGGCGCTGCTGCGACGCGGTGACCTCTCGGTGACGGACGTCTGCATGGCGGTCGGCTGTACGTCGCTGGGGTCGTTCAGCGCGCGGTTCACCGAGTTGGTCGGGGAGAGCCCGAGCGCGTACCGGGCCCGCGACCACGACCACGGCGCCGGCATCCCGGCCTGCGTGGCCAAGATGCACACCCGGCCGGTCAGGAACGGAGAAGCGGGATCCACCCCCGGTCCGTAGCGTGAAGGCCATGGACATCAAGCTCGCACAGTGTTTCATCGCCGTCGACGACCACGACAAGGCGCTCGCCTTCTACCGCGACGCGCTCGGTCTGGAGGTGCGCAACGACGTCGGCTTCGAGGGCATGCGCTGGGTGACGGTGGGCTCGCCCTCGCAGCCGGACGTGGAGATCGTCCTGGAGCCGCCGCTCGCCGACCCGAACGCCTCCGAGGCCGACCGTCGGACGGTGGCCGAGCTGATGGCCAAGGGCATGCTCCGCGGTGTCATCTTCGGGACGACCGACTGCGACGCCACGTTCGAGCGGGTCCGCGCCGCGGGCGGCGAGGTGCTCCAGGAGCCGATGGACCAGCCGTACGGCGTCCGCGACTGCGCCTTCCGGGACCCGGCCGGGAACATGCTGCGGTTCACCCAGCCGCGCGGCAAGTAACCGGTCACACTCCGGGCGACGTGACCTCCCCGCCCCGGCCCCCTGCAACGGGTGCCGGGGCGTCGTCGTGCGTGCGCGCGGGCGGGCGGGCGGGCGGGCGGCGCGGCGCGGCCGACGGCGGACCGGTGGTTGACGCAATACCGGCCGGTCTCGCGAGAAAGAATGACGAATATTCGGGTGAAGTCGTTTTCTGGAAATGACGTACTGTCACACTAATTCGTACAGGATTCACAAAAGCAAACGTGCGTGCTAGCGTGCGGCTGCCAGCTTCTCAGTGTCGAGAAAGTGGGTCCCGATCATGCATCAAGAACTTTCCCGTCGCGGATTCCTGGGTACCGCCGGAATCGCCGCCGCAGGGGTGTCCGCCGCCTCTCTCGGCCTTGCCGCCGGTGCCGGGCCGGCATCGGCGGACGAGCCGGTCGGTCCGGTCGGCCCCGTCGGCCCGGCCGCGCCCGGTGTGCCGGTCGGTCCGATCGATCCGGTCGGGTCGGACGGGTTGTCCGACGGGGAGACGGTGTTCCCGTCCGACGGGCGCTACCAGACGCTCAGTCAGGGCTTCAACCAGCGCTGGAGCAGCACCCCGTCCTATATCCGGGTGGTCGGCGGTGAGGCGGACGCCGTGACGGCGCTCAGGTCGGCACTCGACAAGGGGCTCCGGCCGACGATCCGCGGCGGAGGGCACTGCTACGAGGGATTCGTCGACAACGACCGGGGCGTCATCCTCGACCTCAGCACCCTGCGGGGCGTCCGCACCGCGACCGACAAGTACGGTGCGCCCACCTACAGCGTGGAGGGGGGCGCCACCAACTGGGACGTCTACACCACGCTGTTCCGCAAGTTCGGTGTCACGCTGCCGGCCGGTTCCTGCTACTCGGTCGGGGCCGGCGGGCACATCAGTGGCGGCGGGTACGGGCTGCTCTCCCGGCGGCACGGGCTGACCGTCGACCACCTGGTCCAGGTCGACGTCGTGACCGTCCGCGGCGGCAGGGTGGAAGTGACCAGGGCGCACCGCAACGACCCGAAGGACTCGGCGGACCAGGACCTCTTCTGGGCGCACACCGGCGGAGGCGGGGGGAACTTCGGCGTCGTGCTGCGCTACCACTTCCGCCACGACATCCCGAAGCCGCCGCCGCGGGTCTGGCTGAGCAGCGTCGCCTGGCCGTGGGCGGACCTCCTCAAGGAGCCGGCCGACTTCCACCGGCTGGTGAACAACTTCGGTGCCTTCTTCACCGCGCACAGCGGAAAGGCGGAAACGGCCTACCGGGGCCTGTTCGCCATCCTCAAGCTCACCCACCGGTCGAACGGGAACGTCGTCCTGCTCAGCCAGTGGGACGAGGACGACCCCGCGCCGCTGGACGCATTCCTGGCCGCTGTGGAGGACGGGATGAAGACCCGGGCCACCGTCCAGACCCACAGCGCGGGCGGACTCTTCCTGCCGTACCCGGACCAGCGCCGCCAGATGCCGTGGTTCCAGGCCACCATGACGCTGAACGGCTCGGGGGAGAACCAGCGCGGCAAGTACAAGTCGGCCTACCACCGCAGGCGCTTCACCCCCCGGCAGATCGACGCCTTCTGGGAGTGGCTCACCAAGGACGTCGACGGCGCCGAGCTGCAGCAGACGCTCGTCCAGATCGACTCATACGGGTGCCGGATCAATGCACGCACGCCCACCGAGGACGCGATCCCGCAGCGAGACTCGATCATGAAGCTCCAGTACCAGACCTACTGGACCGACCCGGCCAAGGACTCCCTGCACCTCGACTACCTGCGCGGCCTCTACCGGGACGTCTACGGCGCCACCGGCGGCATCCCGGAGATCAACACCGACACCGACGGCGCCTACGTCAACTACCCCGACGTCGACCTCGGGACGGCCGGCCAGACCGACCCGCCCTACCAGCGCCTCTACTACAAGCAGAACTACGCCCGCCTGCAGCGGGCCAAGAAGACCTGGGACGAGCGGAACGTGTTCCACCACGCCCAGTCGATCACCCTGCCGTCCTGAACCAGCGCACAGTGCCATGTCAACCATCCGGTAAACGGATGATATTGGGGTAAATGGTGTGTGTAAAGAGGTCGACGTGGCTTTCTGTCACGAGCGAGGCAGGGCGGCCGGACTTCCTTGCGGCACCGGCGCGGGTCCGCCCCACCGTGCGCTGAGCTCTCAAGTATTCGCGTATCTGTGAGGGTGGACTCGTACTGATGCTGACTTTTGCTGACCTGAGCTGATGGTCAGTCAGGTTTGATCGGCGCGGGCGGCAGCTGTTCGACCAGTAGTGGTCGGAGAGGCTGGCGAGGGACTGGACAAGCTCTGCGGCTTGCCTCTGCATGCGCATGCGCGGAAATGGCCTGGTTGCTGATTGGTGCCCGGACCTGGTGTGCGAGGAGCGTCCGGGTAGCGAGATGCGGGTCGAGGCGGGGGCTGGCAGGCGGTACCTGGTGCGATTGCGTTGAGAGCTGAGACCGGGAGCAGTCTGCTCTCGATGTCCACGGCCGTCCCCCAGGGTGTCTCCGGCGATCGTGGGAGTGCGGCGTGCCCGCGGAACGGGAAGCTGTGGCTGGCGAGAGGCGCTCGGTAGGATGCCGAACGATCAGGGCCTTGGGGACGGCGGCGTCCGGCGGATTGCGGGGGGCTGTGAACATTCCGGGGATGCGGATCGCCGACCGGTACCGGCTGGAGTCGCTGCTCGGACGCGGGGGGATGGGCGAGGTCTGGCAGGCCCACGACCCGCGGCTGGACCGCAAGGTTGCCGTCAAGTTCCTCGTTGCTCAGCCGACTTCCAGGGGCAGTGCCCTGGAGCGGTTCCACCGCGAGGCCCGGGTCACTGCGGGGTTCCAGCATCCGGGTATCGCCCAGATCTTCGACAGCGGGGAGCGGGCCGGGCAGCTCTACCTGGTCATGGAGCTGATCAGGGGGAGCAACCTGGCGGAGGTGCTTCGGGAACAGCCGTCCGGACTGCCCGTTCAGCAGGCAGTGGACCTGGCCGCCCAGGTCGCCGACGCCCTGGCGTACGCCCACGGGACGGGCATCGTCCACCGGGACATCAAGCCCGCCAACCTGATGCTGCTCCCCGGAGACCGGATCAAGGTGTGTGACTTCGGGCTCGCGGGATACCTCCAGGGCGACTCTGGCCTCACCCGGGAGGGCAGCTTCATGGGGACGCCCGACTACATGGCACCCGAGCAGTGGCGGAGCCCGCGGGTCGACGGACGGGCCGACCTCTACGCTCTCGGCTGTGTGCTCTTCGCCCTTCTCACAGGAAAGCCGCCGTTCCCGACGGGTGGCGGCGTCCGGGTGTCGATGACGCATCACCTGCAGAGCCCGCCCCCGCGCCTCGGCTCGCTCCGGCCGGGCATCCCCGAGGATCTCGACCGGCTCGTGTCGGCGCTGTTGAGCAAGGAACCCGCGGGTCGCCCGGCCGATGCCGGAGCCGTCGCGGAGCGGCTGAGGAACGTGGGCCGTGGCCGTTCCGCCCCGGGCCTTCGGGCACCCGACGTCCTTCCGGAGCTCGGCCTGGAGCTGTACCACAACGAGTACCTCGCGCCGGGCGCCACCGAGCTCAACACGATCGTCACCGTCACGGGCGGGGGTTCGGTGGCGGGCGATCCGGTGGCGGTCGTGCCCCGCACGCTCGTCTTTCTGCTCGGTCTCTCCACGGAGCTGTCCGAAGCGGACTTCCAAGCGGTCAGGACGACGGTTGCCGCGACCATCGACGGCCTCGACGACGGCGTTTCCTTCGCTGTCGTCGCAGGGTCGGAGTACGCGCGGATGCTCTACCCCGACACCTTGCGGCTGGTCCGGGCGACGGCGGTCGCCAAGGCCGAGGCGCGGGCGGCCCTGGCCGGGCTGGAACCCATCGAGGTGGCGGCATTCGGCCGATGGATACGGCTCGCCGACCGGCTGTTCGCCGGCCACGCGGACGCCGTACGCACCGCGATCCTGCTGACCGACACCGAGGCCGAGGCGGAGAGCCGTGACGAACTGGCCGCCGCGCTGGCCTCCTGCGCCGGTCGCTTCTCCTGCCACGCCCGTGGCATCGGGACCAACTGGTCGCTGGCGCAGATCCGGTCGATCACCTCGGCTCTGAGCGGCACCGCGAACATCGTCCCCGCACCCGCGTCCCCCACGGGGAAGCCGAGTCTTCCCGAGGAGTTGGCCGCGCTCGTCGACCGGACGCGCCAGGCCGTTGTCCGTGATGATGTGCGGAAGATCCGAACTTCTGCGTCCGGCTCCGGCGTCAGAGCATCGTTAGCAGCCACGTGGGAGGAATCAAGGAGTTGTCAGGGCCGGTCGGCAGGTGCCCGCGCCGGACTAGCCTCGGGGTGTTCGAGCTGTTGAGGCCCGCAGGGGCCGGATCGGGGTGACTGCCCCGCCGCCCGGGAGTTGTGTCGGGCCGGTCGTCCCTGCCGCATCGAAGGATGCTTTACCGGAGGTGAGGTCCACGTGACCGTTCTCAGTGCCTTCCAACGCCGGCCGTTCCATTCCGGCGCCCGTACCCGGGGGTCCGCGGGGGCGACCCCGGCGGCGATCCTGCGCAGGCTCGCAGACAGTCCGCTCGACAGCAGCGTGCTCCAGGCCATCGGCGGGGCGCCGGCCTCCGGCGCGCTCGGTGCCGCTCGTCGAGGGAGCGGGATGACAGCGTCCTGGCAACCCGTTACGGGCCCGGACGGTGTCCAGCGGCTCGAAGCCCGGTGGGAGTCCGACCACTGAGTGCGCCGGCGCAGCGTCGCCGCAGTGTCCGTGAGCGGGCGGGCCGCCGCCTCCGGCCGGCACGCCGAATCTGAGGATGACTCTTGCCACTCAGAGGTAGGAACCGATCGGGTTTCGGAGTGGAGCCGTGTGATCGGTGGGGAGTGTTCCGCCATTACGGCGATATCCTCCCGGCGCTGCGCGGTCTGATCATCTGAATCGCATACCCTGTCGCCTTGCCGTCTGCCGGACGGCGGGGCGGTTCAAATTTGTGGACAGGGGTGCGGCGTGGTTTCGTCGGGTTCAGTCGATCCGGGGGCTGTGCCGTCCGGACGGCAGCGGGTCCGCGCGTGGTTGCTGGAGGGGCTGGCCGACATGGCCAAGCAGCACCCCGGGCCGCATGCGCAGGCCCCCGTCGAGCACAAGGGCGCCCGTTGGTGGCGGGTGATGTGCCTGACCGGTCTGGACTACTTCTCGACGCTCGGCTACCAGCCGGGCATCGCCGCGCTGGCGGCCGGTCTGCTGTCGCCGGTGGCGACGATCGTGCTGGTGCTGGTCACGCTGTTCGGCGCGCTGCCGGTGTACCGGCGGGTGGCGCAGGAGAGCCCGCACGGCGAGGGCTCGATCGCGATGCTGGAGCGGCTGCTGTCGTTCTGGAAGGGCAAGCTGTTCGTCCTGGCGCTGCTGGGCTTCGCTGCCACCGACTTCATGATCACCATCACCCTGTCGGCCGCCGACGCCACCGCGCACCTGGTGGAGAACCCGCACCTGCAGAGTGCGCTGAGCGGCAAACAGGTGATGATCACGCTGATCCTGGTCGCGCTGTTGGGGGGCGTCTTCCTCAAGGGGTTCAGCGAGGCGATCGGCCTGGCCGTGGTGTTGGTCGCGATCTACCTGGCGCTGAACGTGGTCGTCGTCATCACCGGGCTCTGGGAGGTTCTGCAGGCTCCGCACCTGGTCAGCGACTGGTCGGACGCGCTGACCGCCGAGCACGGCAACGTGGTCGCCATGATCGGCGTCGCCCTGGTGGTCTTCCCCAAGCTGGCCCTGGGCCTGTCCGGCTTCGAGACCGGTGTCGCGGTGATGCCGCACATCGAGGGGGACCCGGAGGACACCGAGGAGAAGCCGACCGGCCGGATCCGGGGTGCCAGGAAGCTGCTGACCACGGCGGCGCTGATCATGAGCGTCTTCCTGATCACCACCAGCTTCATCACCACCCTGCTGATCCCGAAGGCGGCGTTCGAGCCGGGCGGCGAGGCCAACGGCCGCGCCCTCGCCTACCTCGCGCACGAGTACCTCGGCAATACCTTCGGGACCATCTACGACCTCTCCACCATCCTCATCCTCTGGTTCGCCGGTGCCTCCGCCATGGCGGGCATGCTCAACCTGATGCCCCGCTACCTCCCGCGCTACGGCATGGCGCCGCACTGGGCACGGGCGGTGCGGCCGATGGTCATCGTCCTCACCCTGATCGCCTTCCTGGTGACCTGGATCTTCGACGCCAGCGTGGACGCCCAGGGCGGCGCGTACGCCACCGGCGTGCTGGTGCTGATCAGCTCGGCCGCGATCGCCGTGACCATCGCCGCCCACAAAGCGGGGGAGCGGAACTGGACGATCGGCTTCGCGGTGATCGCGGCGGTCTTCCTCTACACCACGGCGATCAACATCGCCGAGCGGCCGGACGGCGTCAAGATCGGCGCCTGCTTCATCGCCGGCATCATTCTGGTGTCGCTGCTCTCCCGGCTCAAGCGCGCCTTCGAACTCCGGGTGACGGACGTCGAGTTCGACGAGGCCGCCGAGCGGTTCATCCGCGACTACACGCACCGCCCTCTGCGGCTGATCGCCAACGAGCCGAACGCCCGCGATCTGGCGGAGTACCAGGGGAAGAAGCGGCAGATCCGGGCGGACAACGACATCCCCGCCGAGGACGACCTCGTCTTCGTCGAGGTCACCGTGCTCGACCCGTCGGAGTTCGAGGCGGCGCTGACCGTCCGCGGTGAGGTGCTGCACGACCGCTACCGGGTGCTCTCACTGGAGAGTTCCAGCGTGCCGAACGCCCTGGCGGCACTGCTCATCGAGGTCCGGGACCGGACGGGGCAGCAGCCGCACATCTACTTCGAGTGGACGGAGGGCAACCCGTTCGCCCAGTTCCTGCGGTTCTTCCTGTTCGGGCAGGGCGAGGTCGCTCCGGTCACCCGCGAGGTGCTCCGCGAGGCCGAGCCGGACCGCAACCGCCGCCCCCGCGTCCACGTCGGCTGAGTGCACAGCCGCGGTCGCGATGCGCCCCGGCGCATGTGTGATCCGGCGCCCGGTGGCTCCGCAGCCACCGGGCACCGGACCGGTTCTGCCGGGCGCGCAACCGGCTCAGCGGGTGATCGTCCACTGCTGGTCCTTGGAGCCGTCGCAGGTCCACACTCCGAGCGTCTTGTTGTCCTCGTGGTAGGTCAGGCAGTCCTGGTCGCTGATCCTGATCCGGTACGTGTCACCGCTGACGTTGAGGACCTCCCACTTCTGGGCCGAGCTCCCCTTCCAGGCGGAGACGTTGGCGAAGTAGGTGCCGGTGTTCTCGGTGAGGTCCGGGCCGAGGCCGTTGGTGATGCGGTAGCGGCCGCTGCCGGCATCCTGGAAGGTCCACTGGGCGCCGGCGCCGCCCGGCTTGCCGGCGATCACCGTCGACCCGGATGTGTCGTCGGTGGCGACGGCGCCGAGGTTGTCGACCGTCTTGAGGTGGACGGGGGTGCCGAGCGGCGGGCGGCCGGAGCCGGACGGTGTGCCGGGCTCGGCAGGCTTGCCCGGCTTGGCGGGCACACCGGGCTTGGCGGGCACACCGGGCTTGGCGGGTACGCCGGGAGTGGCCGGAACGCCGACGATGACGCCCGGCACCTCGACGGGCACGGCGGGGACGGCCGGCGATCCGGGCCTTCCGGGGTCGGCCGGCTGCCCGGACGGGACGCCGCTGACCATCGTCGGGGAGAAGACGGAGTCTTGATCGTTTGGCCTGCGATCCATACGCCGCCCATGCACGGCCTGCGCCAAGGGGCAGACGTCCGGTTCTTCGGGGCAGCCCAGGCCGGAGCGGCCTCGCCCGGGCCGCCACCCCGAGACACCGGACCCGCGCCGGGGCAGCATGGACGTGACGGAGGTGGTGAGCGGGCCGTGCCGGGGAAGCTGCGGGTGTTTCTGGGGGCGGCGCCCGGGGTCGGGAAGACGTACGCCATGCTCGCCGAGGGGCGGCGGCTGCGCGGCGACGGGCTGGACGTCGTGGTGGGGCTGGCCGAGACGTACGGCCGCCGTGGCACCGAGTTGCAGCTGGGGGACCTGCCGGTGCAGCCGCGCCGGTGGGTGCAGTACCGGGGCATCGAGCTGGCCGAGCTGGACCTGCACGGGCTGCTGGCGCGTCGGCCCGCGCTCGCACTGGTGGACGAGCTGGCGCATACCAATGTGCCTGGCAGCGGCAACACCAAGCGTTGGCAGGACGTGCGGGAGTTGCTGGACAGCGGCATCGATGTGGCGACGACGCTCAACATTCAGCACCTGGAGAGTCTCAACGACGTCGTCGAGCAGATCACCGGTGTCGCCCAGCGGGAGAGGATCCCGGACGAGGTGGTGCGCGCGGCCGACCGGATCGAGCTGGTGGACCTGAGCCCGCAGGCGCTGCGCACCCGGATGGCGGAGGGCGAGATCTACGCGCCGGACCGGATCGACGTCGCGCTGGACCACTACTTCCGGGCCGGCAACCTGGGCGCGCTGCGGGAGCTGGCCCTGCTCTGGCTGGCGGACCGGGTGGAGGAGGAGCTTGCCGACTACCGGGCCCGGCACGGCATCCGGGCGCCGTGGGAGACCAAAGAACGGATCATGGTCGCGATGGACGGCGCCCCGCAGGGCGAGCACCTGATCCGGCGCGGCGCCCGCACCGCGACCCGGGTGCACGGCGACCTGATCGGCGTGCACGTCCGTGCGGACGACGGCACCGCGCAGGCCGCGCCACCGGGCCTGGCGGCCCAGCGCGAGCTGCTGCGGGAGCTGCGCGGGACGTACGTCGAGGTCGGGGGCGGCGACGTCGCCCGGGCCCTGGTGGACTTCGCGCACACCGAGAGCGCGACCCAGCTCCTGCTCGGGCCGACGACACGGTCACGGTGGCGCGAGCTGGCTTCGGGTTCTGTGATCAACCGGGTGATCCGGCTGGCCGGGCCGATCGACGTACACGTCCTGCCGCCGCCCGAGCCCGGTCTGCTGGCCGTGCCGCCCGGACCCCGACGGCGCCGTCCGGCGACGGTGCCGGCGCGGCGGCGCCGGACGGCGTGGCTGGTCGGTCCGGCCGGGACGGCCGCGCTGGCCTGGGCGCTCTCGCCCCTGCGCGACTCGCTGGGGCTGTCAGGCGTGCTGCTCTGCCTCCTGCTCCCGGTCGCCGGGACGGCCCGGCTCGGCGGGCTGCTGCCGGCCGCAGGCAGCACCGCGGCGGGCGCGCTCGCTGCAGACTTCTTCTTCACCACGCCGTGGCACAGCCTGGTCGTGGAGCGGGGCGCGGACCTCGCGGCGCTGACGGTCTTCCTGGCCGTCGCCGGGATCATCGCCCATCTGATCGACGGCCTGGCCCGGCGCGCCCAGCAAGCCTACCGGGCGCGGGCGGAGGCGGCTGTGCTGGCCCGGCTGGCGGGCGAGACGGTGGACTCCGGGTCCCGGACGCTGCCCGAGCTGGTGGCGGAGCTGCGCCAGGTGTTCGGGCTGGACGGCGCGGCGGTGCTGCAACAGGCCGGGCCACTCTGGCAGTCGCTCGCCTCCGCCGGGGCAGCGGTACCGCCCAGGCCCGAGGAGGCGTCGTTCTCCGTCGATCTGGGCACCGGCGCGGCGTTGGTGCTGCGTGGTCCGCCGCTGAGCGGGGAGGACACCCGGCTGCTGGGCCCTTACGTCACCCAGCTGCGGCTGGCCCGCGAGCGCGAACAGCTGGAGGCCCGGGCCTCGGCGGCCGACGCCATGGCGCACACCGACGCCCTGCACACGGCGCTGTTGGAAGCGGTGGGCCACGACCTCCGGGAGCCGCTGGCGGCGGTCCGCCGGGCGGCCGCCGTGCTGTCGGCGGGGGACGGGCCGGCCGGTGCGGCCGGTGACCGGATCGGTGTCGAGGCGGCCCGGATGGAGCGGATGGTGGCGAACCTGCTGGACCTCGGCCGTCTCCGGGCCGGGGTGGCTCCGGTGGTGCTGCGGCCGACGGCAGTCGGTGACATCGTCCGGGCAGCCGTGGCCGGGCTGCCGGAGGATCCGGCCGCGCCTCCCGTCCAGGTCGCGGCGGTGGACGGCCTGCCGCGGGCACTGGCCGACCCGGGCCTGCTGGAACGCGCCCTCGCGGACGTCCTCGCCGCGGCTCGGTCGGCGGCGGCGGCGGCGGGGCCTGGGCCGGTGATGGTCGGTGCCGGACTGGTGGCCGGGCGGCTCCACGTCAGGGTGGTGGGCCACGGCGCCGCCGGCGGGCCGGGAGTGGCGGTCGCCGAGGGGTTCGTCGGGGCGATGAACGGTGAGCTGACCACGGAGGAGGCTCCCGGCGGCGGGACGGCCTACGTCATTGCCCTCGTCCGCGCGGCAGCCTGATGCTCAGTGCGTGGTGGCGGCCCGGGCGCCCCGATGGCCGGCGTGACGCTGTCCGGCGGCGAGGGGGAGCGGCGCGCCGCTGCGGGCGCTGAGCTCCAGTGTCTCCAACAGCTCGGACGGGGAGACAGCGATGACCGGGCAGGTCGCGTAGGTGCGGCAGTAGCGCAGGACGGAGCCGTGCAGCAGACGGTCGAGGCGGCCGTGCCGGCCGGTCCCGACCACGAGCCGGTCGGCCGGGCCGGTGACGGCGGACACCAGGGCTGCTCCGGCGTGACCCCGGACCGCCAGCGGGTGGACGACCAGGTCGGCGGGGTAGCCACCGAAGACCTGCTCGAAGGCGGTGTCGATGCGCCTGCGGGCGGCGTGTTCCAGCTCGGACAGCGGGCGCGGGCCGTGCTGGTCGCCGTCCGAGGGCGACCAGGCGGCGACCGGGACGAGGACGGCCTCCAGCCGGGCGGCCTCGGTCACTGCGCGGTAGAGCGCTGCGAGGCTGCCCAGTGACCCGCTGAGTCCGACGATCACTCTGGTGGTGCCGGTCATGGCTGTTCGCCTCCGCATCGATCACACGTGACACCCGATGGGTCATTGCCTCCATGGAACGCCCCGCCGGGGCGGCCGACCCGGCCGATGACGGCACCATGACGCCCGGAGCCCTGTCCTTGACGGACCCTTGACGGCCCCGGCATCAGCCGAGGCCGGGGACGAACTGGACGAGCAGGTCGATGGCCTTGATGCCGAGGAAGGGGAGGATCAGGCCGCCGAGTCCGTAGACGCGCAGGTTGCGGCGGAGCAGGTCGGTGGCGGAGGCGGGCTGGTAGCGGACGCCGCGCAGGGCGAGCGGGATCAGGGCGACGATGATCAGGGCGTTGAAGATGATCGCGGAGGCGATCGCGGAGGTCGGGCTGTGCAGTTCCATGATGTTGAGGTGCCGCAGCCCGGGGTGCGAGGCGGAGAACATCGCGGGGATGATCGCGAAGAACTTGGCGACGTCGTTGGTGATCGAGAAGGTGGTCAGCGCGCCTCGGGTGATGAGGAGTTGCTTGCCGACGCGGATGATCTCGATCAGCTTGGTGGGGTTGGAGTCGAGGTCGACCATGTTGCCGGCCTCCTTGGCTGCCGGGGTGCCGGTGTTCATGGCGACGCCGACGTCGGCCTGGGCGAGGGCGGGGGCGTCGTTGGTGCCGTCGCCGGTCATCGCGACCATGTTCCCGGCGGCCTGTTCCCTTTTGAGGTAGGCGAGTTTGTCCTCGGGGGTGGCCTCCGCGAGGTAGTCGTCGACGCCGGCCTCGGCGGCGATCGCGCGGGCGGTGAGCGGGTTGTCGCCGGTGACCATGACGGTGCGGATGCCCATCCGGCGAAGTTCGGCGAAGCGTTCGGCGATGCCCTCCTTGACCACGTCCTTGAGCTCGATCACGCCGAGCGCCCGGGCGCTGTGCCGGTCGTGGACGGCGACCAGCAGCGGGGTGCCGCCGGCTGCGGAGATCCGGTCGACGACGCCCTTGGCCTCGATCGGCAGCCGTCCGCCGGAGCGCACCACCCAGTGGGCGACGGCGTTCGCGGCGCCCTTGCGGATGAGGCAGGTGGTGCCGTCGGGCCAGGCGAGGTCGGCGCCACTCATCCGGCTCTGGGCGGTGAACGGGACGGTGGTCTGTTCGCCGAGTTCACCGTCGGCACGTGGTGGTACCCAGTACTGGCGGTTGGTCAGCTCGATGACAGAGCGACCTTCGGGGGTCTCGTCGGCGAGTGAGGCGAGTTGGGCGGCTTCGGCGAGCTGTTCGACGGTGGCGCCGGGGAGCGGGTGGAGGGCGGTCGCGCGGCGGTTGCCGTGGGTGATGGTGCCGGTCTTGTCGAGCAGCAGGACGTCGACGTCGCCGGCCGCCTCGACGGCGCGGCCGGAGAGGGCGACGACGTTGCGCTGCACCAGGCGGTCCATGCCGGCGATGCCGATGGCGGAGAGCAGGGCACCGATGGTGGTCGGGATGAGCGCGACCATCAGGGCGACCAGGACGACGCTGGTCTGCGGGGCGCCGGCGTAGATCGCCATGGGCTGGAGTGAGACCACGGAGAGGACGAAGACGATGGTGAGCGAGGCGAGGAGGATGTTGAGGGCGATCTCGTTCGGGGTCTTCTGCCGGTTCGCGCCCTCGACCAGGGCGATCATCCGGTCGATGAAGCTCTGGCCCGGCCGGGAGGTGATCCGGACGACGAGCTGGTCGGAGAGTACCCGGGTGCCGCCGGTGACACTGGTGCGGTCGCCGCCGGACTCGCGGATCACGGGCGCGGACTCGCCGGTGATCGCCGACTCGTCCACCGCGGCCACGCCCTCGATCACCTCGCCGTCGCGGGGGATCGCCTCACCGGACCGCACGAGGACGATGTCGTGCAGCAGCAACTGCTCGGCGGGGAGCATCTCATGCCGGTGGTCGGGGATGCCGGCCCGCCAGTGCAGCAGGCGGCGGGCGGTTGTGCCGGTCTGCGCCTGCCTCAGCGATTCGGCCTGTGCCTTGCCGCGACTCTCGGCGACGGCCTCGGCGAGGTTGGCGAAGAGCACGGTGAGCCAGAGCCAGAAGCTGATGAGCCAGGCGAACACGCTCGGATGGACGACCGCGGTCAGGGTGGTGAGGGCGGAGCCGGTCTCGACCACCAGCATCACCGGGTTCTTCGCCATGGTGCGCGGGTGGAGTTTGCGCAGGGCGGCGGGCAGGGCTTCGCGGAGCTGGCGTGCGGTGATCAGCCGGCGGCGTCCGGGCCGGGGCGCGGAGGGGCGGTGGCTCGGGTGCGCCGGCTCGGCGCCGGCGACCTTTGGGCGGCGGAACCAGTCCGGGACGGGCCCGTCCGGTGTGGTGGTGGTGTCCGGTGGGGTGAGGGCCGAACGGCGCATCAGTTCTGGGACCTTCCGGGGCCGCTCCCAAGAGACGGGGGCGGCGGTTCAGTGCCGACGGGGGAATGGAGACGCCGCACAGCGAAACACCGGATCTCCACACGCCATACGTGTCTTGACGCCTGCTTGGCGTGACACGGGAGATCCCTGACGCGACCCTGACGCGGGCACCTGATGCCCTGTCGGCCGCAGGGGTCACCGGGACGCGGCCGGGCCCGCCCAATACACGACCTCGCGCCGGACGGCCCGGAAGCCCGCGGCCTCCGCGAGGGTCCGGCTGGCGAGGTTGCTCTCCGGAGCGGACCACGTAGGGGTGAGGCCGTGCGCTTGGGCGGCGGTAGTGGCCGCGTGGACGCAGGCCAGGGCGAGGTCGAGGCGGCGGAATGCGGGATCGGTCGCGACGGCGATCTCCAGATGGTCCTGGCCGACGAGGTAGCCGCGGGCGAGCGAAGCAAGGTACGGGCCGAGGAACGCGCCCCAGGCGAATCCGCTCGCCGCGAGTGCGCGGTGGCCGCCCCAGGTCCCGGCCGTCCAGTGTGATTGGCCGCTTCGCACCGCACCGCCGCGCAGCGCGAAGCGGTCGAGCCTGCCCTCGTCGCCCGGGCCGAGCGGGCGGACCCAGCCTGCGGTGTGCGGCGACACCGGCCGCGGGCGTTCCCGCTGGACGTATACCGCGCGGACCCACGGCGTGAGGTGGGTGAAGGTGCGGCCCAGCAGGGGGAGGAAGCGGTCCGGGGCGTGGAACCGACCCCGCCCGAGGCCGGCGAGGGCGGCGGGGTCGAGCCGGTCCGGGTCGCCGCGCAGCAGCCGCTCCGGCCCGCAGTGCACCAGCAGCGCGCGGGCGAGGCCGGGATCGTCCGCCCACCAGCCGCCGTGGCCGCTTCGCTCGACGTGGGCGGCCAGGGTGGTGGCCCCGGGCAGTTCCGGGGTCAACCACTCGGTGGAAGGGAGCGCTGTGGCGGGGGCGGTGACGGATGCGGGCACCCGTCCAGTACCGCGTACCGGATGGTCCGCTGGCCGGTCATTGACGGAAGTCTGGCGGTGACCTACACGATGCTGACGCTACCTTGGCGCGATCCGGGGCGCGGTCGCCCGCGACACGGCGTCAAGGCCGCGTTCGGATCATGGTCGGCCGCGTCAGAATCCCGTCAAGGCCGCGCTGATCGGCCATCCCTGCGGCTTGGCTGGAAGCGGCTGAAGGACAGCCGAGGACAAGACGCGTGAAAAAGACGCGTGAGCCGCAGCGGCGTGAGGACAGGACATGAACGGCAGCCACCGGAACGACGAGTGGCCTCGGGGCCGCGTGGTGGTCGGAGTCAGCGGCTCCCTGGGCAGCCTGGCCGCCCTGCACCGTGCGGTCGCCGAGGCCCGCCGCACCGGTGCCGAGGTCATTCCCGTACTCGCCTGGGAACCGCCGGGCGGTGAGCTCGGCTACCGCCGTTCCCCGTGCCCGCCGCTGCTCGCGGTCGTCCGCGACACCGCTGAGCAGCGCCTGCGCGACGCCCTGGACACGGCCTTCGCCGGCGCCGGCCCGGGTGTGCCGATGCATCCGCTGGTGGTTCGCGGCGAGATTGGCCCCGCACTGGTGCGGACCGCCGACCACCCCGGGGACCTCCTCGTGGTGGGGCAGAGCGGCAGCCTGCTGCGCCGCCGGCTGCGGCACTCCGTGACCGCCTACTGCATGCGGAAGGCCGGCTGCTCCGTCCTCGCCGTCCCACGGCCGGAGTTGCAGCAGGAACTGGAGTCGCTGCACCGGCGCAACCAGTGGCACCTCCCGGTCGGGCCTGCGCCCGAGCTGGTCCGCGCGAAGGGATAGGCCCGCCGTGCGGATGTACTCGGCCCGCCCCGGCGGCCACCGCTACCACCCCGTGCTGGACCGGCTGCCCGTCGCGATGTCGGGCACGGTGACGCTGGTCGTCGGCGGTGCCCTGGCGCTCGGCCTGGGCAGGCTCGGTGAGCTGCACTCCGGCTGGTTCGCGTATGCCGCCTACGTTGGGCTGAGTGCGCTGCTCGGGGCCTTCTCCCGTCCCTTGGCAGCACCGGTGATCGGCATAGCCGCCTGGTTGTGCTGCAACGCCTTCGCCGAGCACAGCCACGCCGAACTCGGCTGGTCCGGCGTCGGCGCGGAGAGCGGCCACTACGCGCTGTTCACCGCGGCCGCCCTACTGCTCGCCATGCCCGCGGCCCTGCCGCGCCGGGCAGTCAGGGTCGACCGGCTGCCGATCGCCTGATCGTCGTACGTCTCGCGGTGCCGCCTTCCAAAGGCTGCGGGCGGTGACGTCGCCGTGCGAGGTTGTGGCGCGGATGTCGTCGGCGCCCGGGGCGCCTGGATCCTTCGCGTCCCCTCGCCCGAGGGGATCTCACCCTCGGGCGATCTGACCCTGGTGCCCGGCTGGCCTGCGCTGTCACGCCGGCGAACGATGCCGTGTCGGAGTGCGCCGTCCTGGAGGGAGGCGGGCTGCAGGGTGCAGCCCGCGCACTCATTTCGGGTCGCGGTTGAACTGTGCCGTCGACCAGCGGTAGCCGAGCGCGGCCAGGCCGACGCACCAGGCGATCGCGATCCAGCCGTTGTTGCCGATGTGGGTGCCGAGCAGCAGGCCGCGCAGGGTCTCGATGGCCGGAGTGAACGGCTGGTACGCGGCGATCGGCTGGAACCAGCCCGGCATCGTGTCGGCCGGGATGAAGGCGCTGGAGATGAGTGGGAGGAGGATCAGCGGTTGTGCGCTGTTGGCGGCCGCCTCGGCGTTCGGGCTGGCCATGCCGATGCCGACCGCGATCCAGGTGAACGCCAGGGCGAACAGCGTGAGCAGTCCGAACGCCGCGAGCCAGTCCAGAACGGTGGCATCGTGGGGGCGAAAGCCGACGGCCACGGCGACGGCACCGACGAGGACCACGCTGGCGATGCACTGCAGCACGCTGCCGATGACGTGCCCGATGATCACAGAGCCGCGGTGGATCGCCATCGTGCGGAAGCGGGCGATGAGGCCCTCGCTCATGTCCATGGAGATGTGCACCGCGGCTCCGATCACGGTGCTGCCGATGGTCATCATCAGGATGCCCGGGACGATGTAGGCGATGTACTCGGAGCGGTCGGCGCCGTGGCCGCCGATGCCCCCGCTCATCACGTCTCCGAAGATGTAGACGAAGAGCAGCAGCAGCATGATCGGCGCGAGTAGCAGGTTCAGGGTTCCGGACGGGTAGCGCCGCGCGTGCAGGAGGTTGCGGCGCAGCATCGTGGACGAGTCGCGGACGGCGAGGGAGAGGGAGCTCATCGGACGCTCTCCTTGGACTGGTTGGGGATGTTGGCGGGTCCGGTGAGGGCGAAGAACACGTCGTCGAGGTCGGGGGTGTGCACGGTCAGCTCGTCCGCCTCGACGCCGGCCGAGTCCAGCCGGTCGAGGACGGAGCGCAGGTCGCGCTGGCTGCCGTTGCTGGGCACCTGGAGCGTCAGGGCCTCGTCGTCCCCGGCGGCCCCGGGCAGGGCGGTGGCGGCGGCCCGGTACACGGCCGGGTCGGTGAAGCGCAGCCGCACGTGCCCGCCGGGGACGAGCCGCTTCAGCTCCTGGGCGGTGCCCTCGGCGGCGATCCTGCCGTCGTTGAGGACGGCGATGCGGTCGGCGAGCTCGTCCGCCTCGTCCAGGTACTGCGTGGTGAGGAAGACGGTGACGCCGTCGGCGACCAGCTCGCGGATGATCTGCCACATGGTGTGCCGGGATCGCGGGTCGAGGCCGGTGGTCGGCTCGTCGAGGAAGATGATCCGCGGGTCGCCGACCAGCGTCATGGCGATGTCCAGGCGGCGCTTCATGCCACCGGAGTAGGTGGAGGCGGGCTTCTTCGCCGCCTCGGTGAGGTCGAAGCGCTCCAGCAGCCGGGCGGCGGTGCGCCGCCCCTCGCTGCGCGAGAGGTGGTGCAGGTCCGCCATGAGGAGCATGTTCTCCTCGCCGGTGATCAGGCCGTCGACGGCGGAGAACTGCCCGGTGACGCCGATCGCGGCCCGCACGGCCTGCGGGTCGGCGGCGATGTTGTGGCCCGCGACCTGGGCCTGTCCGCCGTCGGCGGTGATGAGGGTGGAGAGGATCTTGACGGCGGTGGTCTTGCCGGCGCCGTTCGGCCCGAGCAGGGCGAACACGGATCCGGCCGGGATGTGCAGATCGATTCCGCCGAGGACGGTCTTGTCGCCAAACGATTTGTGCAGACCGACGGCGGAGACGGCAGCCGGGGACGGGTAGCCGCCGCTCCTGGTGGATGTGGGCATGACAGATGAAGGCATGGAGCCCTCCCGTTCGAAGGCTGAAGTGGCTGGGGGTGAGCGCTGAGGATGGCGCTTCGGGGTCGGGCGCGGGCACGGCGGATCGGTGGTGACGTGCGGGTGCGGATCTGGGCGGTGTCCTCGGTCTCCTCCGGGCCTTGGACACGGGGAGCGCGTTGCGCACCTGCCCGGAAGTCGAGTTGACGTCGGCTCGGAGCGCGGTGCCCGCGCCGATGCCGACCATCACGTCACTGCGCGCGGTCCCGAGTGCGACCGAATCCGGTGATCTCGTCGTTCGTGCGTGCGGTCTTCAGGACGCCTGGTCTTCGGCGTGCGCGAGGTCGTCGGCCAGCCGCTTCCGCGCGCGAGTGGGGACATAGCCCCCCTCCGAGTAGTTCTGGGCGAACGCCTCGACGAACTCCGCGGGGTCCTCCCCGACGATCTCGTGAATCGGCATTCCGTCCGCCGCGGCCTGTTCGAACAGGTCGGCGAGGTCTTCGAACATCGACGCATTGCTGTCGCCGTCGGTCGGCACGAAGTGCATCAGGTACCGCTCGATCGCTTCGGCCGCCGTGCGGTAGTTCTCGGGAAGCTCCTTGACGCGGGCCTTGTACGCCCTCCAACGCTTCTTGGGCCCGATCACCTTTGAGATGAAGCCGCCCTTTTCGACATCGGACATGGTCACCTTCCCCCTTCGCGGAGCTGTTCCAGTCGTTCCGTGAGGAAGCTCCATGTCCTCCAGAACTCTTCGAGGTACTCCCGTCCCTGAGCGTTGAGGGAGTACACCTTGCGTGGCGGCCCCTTCTCGGAGGGGACCTTCTCCACATCGACGAGGCCGCGCTTCTCGATCCTGACGAGCAGCGCGTAGACGGTCCCCTCGGCGATGTCGGAGAAACCCTGCTCCCGCAGCCCTGCAGTGATCTCGTAGCCGTGCGCGGGCCGGCTGGAGAGGGACGCGATGATGATGCCCTCCAGCGTGCCCTTGAGCATCTCCGTCTCCAGCTTGGACATGGGAAACCTCCTTTCTGAGGTATTTAGTGTTGCTGACTACTGCTACACAGTAACGCTGACTACCAGTACTTAGCAAGAGTGAGTAGTGGGGCTGTGGGTCGGCATCGCGAGCACTCGGTTCGGCAGCAGTGCCGGCGGAAGCCCGAGTGGGCCGCACTACTCTCGAACGCCATGTCGGAGTAGGAGGCTGGGGCGCTGTACCGCTGCCACTCGGCCCCAATTCACACGGCCCGGACGGGTCGGACGTCAAGGGCCTGTCAGGGGGGCGTCAGGGGCTCGTCATGGATGGCGAGCAGGCTTGCCCGGGCTCCGCAGGGTGGCGTTGGATGGGGACATGAACCGCTCGACACGCCACCACGACCGCCCGCCGCATACGCGGCCGCGGGTCGTCGCTGTCGCGGTCACCGCCGCCGTCCGGTAGGTCCGAGCCTCCCCGCTCCGTCGCCGGCCCGCGTGCCGCGTAGTGCCGTCCGCCTCCCTCGCCACTCCGCGCGGGGGAGGCGGACGCGTCCTTCACCGTTCCACCCTTCTCCGCACCACCGGCCCCCGGGGGGCGTGCACCGTCACGCCCGCCGGCACCCCGGCGGTGCCCGCCACCCTTGGATGGGTCATGTCCGACGCTGTTCTGTCCACGCTGTCCACGCTGTCCGCCCGCACCGCCCTGGTCACCGGCGCCTCCTCCGGCATCGGCTGGGAGAGCGCCCGTCTGCTGGCCGGGCTCGGCGCCACCGTCCTGGTGCACGCCCGCAGCACCGCCGAGGCCGAGGATGCCGTCGAGCGGCTCGTCGCCGCCGGCGCCCGGCGCGACCAACTCGTCGAACTGGCAGCCGACTTCACCCGGCTCTCGGAGGTCGCGGTGCTGGCCGGCACCGTGGTGAAGCACTACCCGGCGCTGGACCTGCTGGTCAACAACGCCGCCATGATGGCCCCCGAGCGCTGCACCCTCACCGACGACGGCAACGAGGTCTCGCTCCAGGTCAACTTCCTCGCCGCGCACCTGCTCGCCAAAATGCTGCGCGCCCCGCTCTCGGCAGCCGGTGACGCGCGGATCATCAACGTCTCCTCCTCCCTGCACCGCACCGCCTCGATGAACTGGACCGACCCGCACCGCACCAAGAAGTACTCCCGGGTCGCGGCATACGCGCAGTCCCAGCTCGCCCTGACCATGGCCACCGCCGACATGGCCCCGGCAGGCTCCGGCATCACCGCCGTCAGCCTCAACCCGGGCCTGTGCGACACCGCGCTGCTCCCGCTCTACGGCCGGGTCGGCGCGCCGCCGGCCGCGGGCGCGGCCGCCGTCGTCCGGCTCTGCCTGCCGGACGTACCGCTGCTCAACGGCGAGTACTACGACGGCGGCGAGCTCGCCCCGACGGCCGCGATCGTGCAGGAGGAGCGCTCGCAGCGCCGCCTCGCCAAGCTTGCCGACCAGCTCGTCGGCCAGGCCTGACCCGTCCCCTTACTGCTGGCAGAGAGAACGACATGTCCAAGCGCGCCCGCAAGAAGAAGGCCCGGCGGAAGAAGAAGGCCAACCACGGCCGCAAGCCGGGCCAGTAACCCCATGAACCACCCGGTGCCGCGTGCCACCGGCACCGGGTGAACGATCGGCCCCCGGTGGCCCCTGTCCGGACTGTGGCGGACGGACGGCCCCGGGGGCCGTTGTATGCCTGCGGCCGTCAAGATGCCGTCAAGGCTGCTGGTGTCCGCGTCAAGGGAACGCAATAAGCGGCGGCCGGGCTTCCGGACAGCCCCCACGATCGTGGAACACACGATCGATGGAGAAGTGGATGTCGGACATCACCACCCCGGTTGCCACCGCCGAGCCCGAGCCCCCGGATACCGGCTCGGTTCCGGACGAGGGCCACCGGCTGACCGCACTGGGCGGGTTGGCGGCGTTGTCGTTGGATGCGATGGCGTCGGTGGCGTACGGGCCCGAGTCGATCGTGCTGGTGCTGGCCGCGGCGGGCGCGTACGGGCTGGGGTTCACCCTGCCGGTGACGGCGGCGATCGCCGTGCTGCTGGCCGTGCTGGTGGCCTCGTACCGGCAGGTGATCGCGGCGTTCCCGGACGGCGGCGGCTCGTACGCGGTGGCCAAGGCGCACCTGGGGCGGCGGACGGCGCTGACCGCGGCGGCCTCGCTGGTGATCGACTACATCCTCAACGTGGCGGTGTCGGTGACGGCCGGGGTGGCGGCGCTGACCTCGGCGGTGCCTGGCCTGTACGGCGACCGGGTCTGGCTCTGCCTGGGCGTGCTGGCGCTGGTGACGGCGGTGAACCTGCGGGGGATCGCGGAGTCGGCGCGCTGGTTCCTGGCGCCCACCGCGGTCTTCGTGCTGTCGGTCCTGGCGATCGTCGTCGTCGGTCTGTTCCGGGACGCGCCGGCGAGCACCGAGGCCGCCGCCGGGCACGCCTCCGTCCTGGCCGGGAACGCCACCGCGGTCGGCGCGCTGCTGCTGCTCAAGGCCTTCGCGGCCGGCTGCTCGGCGCTGACCGGCGTGGAGGCGGTGGCGAACGCCGTCCCGTCCTTCCGCGCGCCGCGGGTGAAGCGCGCACAGCACACCGAGGTCGCGCTCGGCGTGCTGCTGGGCGTGATGCTGATCGGACTGGCCGTGCTGATCGGCCGCTTCCACCTCCAGCCGGTGGAGGGCGTCACCGTCCTGGCCCAGCTCGCCGACGCCTCGCTCGGCCACGGCGCCGGCTTCTACCTGGTGCAGTTCGCCACCGTCGTGCTGCTCGCTCTGGCCGCCAACACCTCCTTCGGCGGCCTGCCCGTCCTGCTCCACCTCCTCGCCCGCGACAACCACCTCCCGCACGTCTTCGCGCTGCGCGCCGACCGCCAGGTGCACCGGCACGGCGTGCTGTTCCTCGCCGCCGTCTCCGCGCTGCTGCTGGCCGGCTCGGGCGGGGACGTCAACAGCCTGGTGCCGCTGTTCGCGATCGGGGTGTTCGTCGGCTTCACGATCTGCCAGGTCGGCATGGTCCGGCACTGGTGCCTCGAACGGCCGGCCCGCTGGCGGGCGAGGGCCGCGCTGAACGGTTTCGGCGCGCTGCTCACCGGCGTCGCCGCGGTCGTCGTCACGGGCACGAAGTTCACCGAGGGCGCGTGGGGCATCTGCCTGGCCCTGCCGCTGCTCGTCCTCCTCTTCGAGGGGATCCACCGCAGCTACACCCGGATCGGCGAGCGCCTGGAGCTCGGCCGCGTGCCCGGCCCGCTCACCCCGCAGCGCAGCCTGGTCGTCGTCCCCGTCACCGCCATCACCCGCCTCACCCGCGACGCCCTCTCCGCCGCCCTCTCGCTCGGCGACGAAGTCCTCGCCGTCACCGTCGTCCACGACGGCGCCGAGGCGGAGGCGCTGCGCCGGGACTGGGAGCTGTGGCAGCCCGGCGTGCCGCTGGTGGAGCTCCCCGACGGCCACCGCCGGCTCGGCCCGCCGATCGCCGCCTTCGTCAACGAGCTCGCCGCCGAGCACGCCTACGACCGGCTCACCGTGCTGATCCCCGAGGTCGAACCGGCCCGCTCCTGGCAGCGGGCGCTGCAGAACCGGCGCGGCGCCGTCATCGACCGGGCGCTGCGCCGCCACACCGACGCGGTGGTCTGCCGGCTCCGGATGCGGATGTAGCGCGGCAGTGCAGGGCCTGGCCCGCGGGTCCCGGACAGCGGCGCTGTCCGGGACCCGAAGCGTTTAGGACAACCCGTGGTCTCGGGTGAATGACGCGGATATCAAGGCCGCGTCAATGTTTCCGGATCACCCGTATGGAGGGCATCAGGGAACCGCTGCGCGCCCCCACCAGCTGGTTTGCTGCTCCAGCCGGTCTTCCTCCGGTGCTGCGCCGAGCCCTCCGGGGCCGGCCGCGGCATCCTCGTAGTCGCTCTGGTGGAGCCCATGTCCGATCTGATCTACGTCGCCGTCACGGTTGCCGTGTTCGGCGTCATCGCCCTGATCGCCCGGGGGGTGGAGAAGCTGTGAGCGCGGAGAACATCGCAGGTCTCATCGTCGCCGTCGCCCTCGTCGGGTACCTCATCCTCGCGCTGATCTACCCGGAGAAGTTCTGACATGAGCTCCACTGTTGCGGGCTGGTTGCAGTTCCTGGCCCTCGTGGCCGCGTTGGTGCTGTGCTACCGGCCCCTGGGCGACTACATCGCCCACCTCCTGACCTCCAAGAAGCACCTGAGAGTCGAGCGCGGCCTCTACAAGGTCATCGGCGTGGACGGCGACGCCGACCAGCGCTGGCCGGCGTACCTGCGCTCGGTGCTGGCCTTCTCGGCCGTCTCCGTGCTCTTCCTCTACGGTCTGATCCGCCTCCAGGGCCACCTGCTGCTGAGCCTGGGGGTGCCGCAGATGGCGGGCCACCAGGCGTGGAACACCGCGATCTCGTTCGTCGCCAACACCAACTGGCAGTCTTACAGCGGCGAGTCCGCGATGGGCCACCTGGTGCAGATGGCCGGCCTGGCGGTGCAGAACTTCGTCTCCGCCGCGGTGGGCATCGCCGTCGTCGCCACACTGATCCGCGGTTTCACCCGCAACCGCACGGACCGGCTGGGCAACTTCTGGGTCGACCTGACCCGGATCTCCCTGCGCCTGCTGCTGCCGCTGTCCATCGTGTTCGCACTGGTCCTGGTTGCGAACGGTCTGGTGCAGAACTTCCACGGCTTCCACGAGGTGGCCACCCTGGCGGGCGACCCGCAGGCGATTCCGGGCGGGCCGGTGGCCTCGCAGGAGGTCATCAAGGAGCTGGGCACCAATGGTGGCGGCTTCTTCAATGCCAACTCGGCGCACCCGTTCGAGAATCCGACCGGGTTCACGAACTTCCTGGAGATCTTCCTCATTCTGCTGATCCCGTTCGCGCTGCCGCGCGCCTTCGGCAAGATGGTCGGGGACAACCGCCAGGGCTACGCGATCGTCGCGGTGATGGGTCTGTTCTGGGTGGCCTCGGTGGCGCTGATCACCTTCTTCGAGGCGCAGCACTCCGGTGCCGCGATGCAGGCGGCGGGCGCGGCGATGGAGGGCAAGGAGCAGCGGTTCGGCGTGGCCGCTTCGGGTCTGTTCGCGGCGTCGACGACGCTGACGTCGACGGGTGCGGTGAACTCCTTCCACGACTCGTACTCGCCGTTCGGCGGCGGGATCACGATGTTCAACATGATGCTGGGCGAGATCGCGCCCGGCGGGGTCGGCTCCGGCCTGTACGGGATGCTGGTGCTGGCGATCGTGGCGGTCTTCGTGGCCGGTCTGATGGTCGGCCGGACCCCGGAGTACCTGGGCAAGAAGCTGGGCGGCCGGGAGATGAAGTTCGCCTCCCTCTACATCCTGACCACGCCGACGATCGTGCTGATCGGCACGGGTTTGGCGATGGCGCTGCCCGGTGAGCGGGCCGGGATGCTCAACTCCGGTGCACACGGCTTCTCCGAGGTGCTGTACGCGTTCACCTCCGCCTCGAACAACAACGGCTCGGCCTTCGCCGGCATCACCGTGAACACCGACTGGTACGACACGGCGCTGGGTCTGGCGATGGTGTTCGGCCGGTTCCTGCCGATGGTCTTCGTCCTGGCGCTGGCCGGCTCGCTCGCGCAGCAGCAGCCCGTCCCCGCCACCCCGGGCACCCTGCCCACCCACAAGCCGCTGTTCGTGGGCCTGCTGTCGGGCGTCGTCCTGATCGTCGTCGGCCTCACCTACTTCCCGGCCCTGGCCCTCGGGCCGATCGCGGAAGGTCTCTCCTGATGTCGTCCACCCTGACCGACAAGCCGGCCCCGCAGCCGGAGGCGCCCGCCGCGGCGGCGCCGCACAGAGTATCCGGCGGCCTGCTGGACCCGAAGCTGCTCGTCGCCTCCCTCCCCGACGCGGTGAAGAAGCTCGACCCCCGGGTGATGGTGAAGAACCCGGTGATGTTCGTGGTCGAGGTCGGCTCGGTGGTCACCACCGTCGCCGCGATAGCCGACCCGTCGGTGTTCGCCTGGTCGATCACGGTCTGGCTCTGGCTGACCACGGTCTTCGCCAACCTGGCCGAGGCCGTGGCCGAGGGCCGCGGCAAGGCGCAGGCGGACACCCTGCGCAAGACCAAGACCGACACGATGGCCCGCCGGCTGCTCGACTGGCCGAAGGGCCGGGCCGAGGAGGAGGTGCCGGGGACGGCACTGCGGCTCGGCGACCACGTGGTGGTCGAGGCCGGGCAGATCATCCCGGGCGACGGGGACGTCGTCGAGGGCGTCGCCTCCGTCGACGAGTCGGCGATCACGGGCGAGTCGGCCCCCGTCATCCGCGAGTCCGGTGGCGACCGCAGCGCGGTCACCGGCGGGACGAAGGTGCTCTCCGACCGGATCGTGGTGAAGATCGCCTCGGAGCCCGGAAAGTCGTTCATCGACCGGATGATCGCCCTGGTCGAGGGCGCGGCCCGGCAGAAGACGCCGAACGAGATCGCGCTCAACATCCTGCTGGCCTCACTGACCATCGTCTTCCTGATCGCGGTCGTCACGCTCCAGCCGATGGCGACGTTCGCGGGCGCCCCGCAGTCGATGATCGTGCTGGTCGCCCTGATCGTGGCGCTCATCCCGACCACCATCGGCGCGCTGCTCTCCGCGATCGGCATCGCCGGCATGGACCGCCTCGTCCAGCGCAACGTGCTGGCGATGTCCGGCCGCGCCGTCGAGGCCGCGGGCGACGTCAACACCCTGCTGCTCGACAAGACCGGCACCATCACCCTCGGCAACCGCCAGGCCGCCGAGTTCCAGCCGGCCAAGGGTGTGAGCATCGGTGACCTCGCGGATGCCGCGCAGCTCTCCTCCCTCGCGGACGAGACCCCGGAGGGCCGCTCGATCGTCGTCCTCGCCAAGACCGAGTACGGCCTGCGGGCCCGCGCCCAGGGCGAGTTGACGCACGCCACCTGGGTGCCGTTCACCGCCCAGACCCGGATGTCCGGCGTCGACCTCGACGAGGCCGACGGCGTCCACTCGGTGCGCAAGGGCGCGGCCGGTTCGGTCACCAACTGGGTCACCGAGAACGGCGGCACGGTCGGCAGGGACGTCGCCGACCTGGTCGACGGCATCTCCGCCGCCGGCGGCACCCCCCTGCTCGTCGCCTCCAGGACCGGCAGTGCGGCCCCGAAGGCCCTCGGTGTCATCCACCTCAAGGACGTCGTCAAGGAGGGCATGCGGGAACGGTTCGACGAGCTGCGCCGGATGGGCATCAAGACCATCATGATCACCGGCGACAACCCGCTGACCGCCAGGGCGATCGCGGAGGAGGCGGGCGTGGACGACTTCCTCGCCGAGGCCACCCCCGAGGACAAGATGGCCCTGATCAAGAAGGAGCAGGAGGGTGGCAAGCTCGTCGCGATGACCGGCGACGGCACCAACGACGCCCCCGCCCTCGCCCAGGCCGACGTCGGCGTCGCGATGAACACCGGGACCATGGCGGCCAAGGAGGCCGGCAACATGGTCGACCTCGACTCCAACCCCACCAAGCTGATCGAGATCGTCGAGATCGGCAAGCAGCTCCTGATCACCCGCGGCGCCCTCACCACCTTCTCGATCGCCAACGACGTCGCGAAGTACTTCGCGATCATCCCGGCGATGTTCGCCGCCGTCTACCCGGGCCTGGACAAGCTCAACATCATGGGCCTGCACAGCCCCCAGTCCGCGATCACCTCGGCGATCGTCTTCAACGCCCTCGTCATCGTCGGCCTCATCCCGCTCGCCCTGCGCGGCGTCAAGTACCGCCCCTCCGACGCCAGTTCACTGCTGCGCCGGAACATCGGGGTCTACGGCTTCGGCGGGCTGGTCGTCCCCTTCATCGGGATCAAGCTGATCGACCTCGTCGTCCAGTTCATCCCCGGCCTGAGCTGAGAGAGGAGAACCCAGATGTCCAAGCCCCTGCCCACCACCGTGCGCACGCACTTCACCGCACTGCGGATGCTGCTGGTGATGACGGTGATCCTCGGCCTCGCCTACCCGCTGCTGGTCACCGGCATCGGCCAGGTCGCCTTCAGCGACAAGGCCAACGGGTCGATCGTGACGGTCGACGGCAAGGAGTCCGGCTCCAGCCTGCTGGGCCAGAACTACAACCTGCCCAAGCAGAACCCCGACGACCAGAACGAGGAGGCCAAGCCGGACCCGCAGTGGTTCCAGCCCCGGCCCTCGGCCAACGGCTACGACCCGAAGGTCTCCGGCGCCTCCAACCTGGGCCCCAACAGCGAGGACCTCACCACGACGGTCGAGGACCGCCGCAAGGCCGTCGCCGCGTTCGACGGCGTCGACCCGGCGAGCGTGCCGGCGGACGCGATCACCGCCTCCGGCTCCGGCCTCGACCCGCACATCTCCGTGGCCTACGCCAAGGAGCAGGCCGACCGGGTCGCCAAGACCCGCAACCTGCCGGTCCAGGCGGTGAACACGCTGATCGGGAAGTACACCGAGGGCCGCTCGCTCGGCTTCCTCGGCCAGGAGGGCGTCAACGTCGTCCTCCTCAACAAGGCGCTGAGCGAGCAGAAGTGACGTCGCGCCGTACAACCGCGTGACCGGACCGACCCGGGCACAGGAGAACCTCTCCTGTGCCCGGGTCGGTCGCCCATATCCGCTGTACCTCCGATCGGCCCCCTCAGACGAAAGAGCAGCGCCCATGGCTCGCGACCTCACCCTCGGTACCACGCACCGTCGTGGCCGGCTGAGGGTGTACCTCGGTTCCGCCCCCGGTGTCGGCAAGACCTACCGGATGCTGGACGAGGCCCACCGCAGACAGGAGCGCGGTGCGGACGTGGTGGTCGGTTACATCGAATGTCACGGGCGGAGATTCACCGAAGGGTTGGTGGATGGGCTCGAAATGCTGCCAAGAATCAGGCGGACCTATCGGGACGCCGAGTTCGAGGAGATGGACCTGGACGCCCTGATCGCCCGGCGTCCCTCGGTGGCACTGGTGGACGAGCTGGCGCACACCAACATCCCGGGTGGCCGCAATGCCAAGCGCTGGCAGGACATCGACGAGCTGCTCGACGCCGGGATCGACGTCATCACCACCGTCAACGTCCAGCACCTCGAATCGCTGAACGACGTCGTCCAGAAGATCACCGGCATCCCCCAGCGCGAGACCGTCCCGGACGAGGTGGTCCGCCGGGCCGACCAGATCGAACTCGTCGACATGGCCCCCCAGGCGCTGCGCCGCCGGATGGCCCACGGCAACGTCTACAAGGCGGAGAAGGTGGACGCCGCGCTCTCCAACTACTTCCGGGTCGGCAACCTGACCGCACTGCGCGAACTCGCCCTGCTCTGGGTGGCCGGGCGGGTCGACGAGGGCCTGCGCGACTACCGGGCCAGCCACAACATCGACCGCGTCTGGGAGACCCGCGAACGCGTCGTGGTCGCCCTCACCGGCGGCCCCGAGGGCGAGACCCTGATCCGCCGGGCCGCCCGGATCGCGGACCGGACGGCGGGCGGTGATCTGCTCGCTGTGCATGTGAGCCGCAGTGACGGGCTGGCGGGGGCGTCGTCGGGGACCCTTGCCCAGCAGCGCCAGCTGGTCGAGGCGTTGGGCGGCAGCTACCACGTGGTGGTCGGCGATGACATCCCGACCGCACTGCTCGCCTTCGCCCGGGCGCATGACGCCACGCAGCTGGTGCTGGGCACCAGTCGCCGGGGTCGCCTCACCCGTTTCCTCACCGGGCCCGGCAACGGGCAGACCACCGTGGACGCGTCCGAGGACATCGACGTCCACATGGTCACCCACGAGTTCACCGGCCGCGGCCGGCTGCCCTCGCTCGGCCGCCGCCACTCCAGGCGCCGCACCGTCGCCGGGTTCGCATCGGGGCTGGTGGTTCCCGCGCTGCTGACCGCGTTGCTGTCTCCGTTCCACACCCAACTGAACCTGACCACGGACGCGCTGATCTTCCAGCTCGGCGTGGTGGCAGTGGCGTTGCTCGGCGGAGCGACCTCGGCCCTGCTGGCCTCCGTCATCGCCTCGTTGCTGCTGAACTACTTCTTCATCCCGCCCGTCCACAACCTCACCATCGGCGAGACCAACAACCTCGTCGCCCTGATCGCCTTCGCCACCGTGGCCCTGACCGTATCCACTGTGGTCGACCACGCGAGCCGGCTCACCACCCGGGCCGCCCGGGCCACCGCCGAGGCCGAAACCCTCTCCACCCTCGCCGGCAGCGTGCTGCGCGGCGCCGACGCACTGCCCGCACTGCTGGAGAAGTCCCGGACGGCCTTCGGCATGCACTCCGTCGCCCTCCTCGACCGGGCGACCGGCCGGACGATCGCGTGCAGCGAGGCGGTGGCTGACGCCGGCGCCGAGCATGGAAGCGGGGACGGCCGTGTCGCGGACCACGAGGTGACCGAGATGCCCGTCGGGGAGAGCGCCCTCCTCGTTCTCACCGGCCGCCGGTTGCCCGCCGCCGACCAGCGCGTCCTCACCGCCTTCGCCGCGCACGTCGCCGCCGCCCTCGAACGTGACCGGCTCGCAGTGGTCGCCGCCGAGGTCGAGCCGATCAAGGCCGCCGACCGGATGCGCACCGCCCTGCTCGCCGCCGTCAGCCACGACCTGCGCACCCCACTGGCCGCCGCCCTCGCCTCGATCGGCTCGCTGCGCAGTCCAGATGTGGCGTTTTCGGATCAGGACCAGGCCGAGCTGCTCGCCATGGCGGACGAGTCCCTGGTCAAGCTCACCCGGCTGGTGGACAACCTGCTCGACATGAGTCGCCTCCAGGCCGGCGCCCTCACCCTCCACTTGGCGCCCACACATCTGGAAGAGATCCTGCCGCGCGCGGTGGACTCGCTCCCGGACCCGTACGCGCCGGTTCAGCCGCTCGACCTGGACACGGTGCCGGCGGTGCTGGTCGACCCGCCACTGCTGGAGCGCGTGCTGGCCAACGTGATTGCCAACGCGCTGCGGTACAACGCACCCGGCGCGCCCGTGCTGGTCGCCGCCAGCCACCACGCCGAGCGGGTCGAGGTCCGGGTGATCGACCGCGGCCCCGGGATCGCCCCCGAGGACCGAGACCGCGTCTTCCTGCCCTTCCAGCGCCTCGGCGACACCGACAACACCACCGGCGTCGGCCTCGGCCTCGCGCTCTCCCGAGGCCTCGCCGAGGCCATGGGCGGCAGCCTGGACGTCGAGGACACCCCCGGCGGCGGCACCACCATGCTCCTGACCCTGCCCGCCGCCCCGGACGAGGCGGCCATTGACGGGGGCACCCTGACGGGTTCGGTGCCTGTGGCCGGTGCGGACCACCTGGAGAGGAACACGTACCGATGAGCCACATCCTGGTCGTCGACGACGAGCCGGCGCTGCTGCGCGCACTGCGGATCAGTCTCCAGGCGCGCCACTACTCGGTCCTGACCGCGGGCACCGGCCAGGAGGCGCTGGACTCGGTCGGACAGGCGCCTCCTGAGGCGCTGGTGCTGGATCTCGGGCTGCCCGACCTCGACGGGGTGGACGTCATCCGGGGCGTACGCTCCACGCTGGACGTTCCGATCATCGTGCTGTCCGGACGGGCCGACACCGGGGAGAAGATCCGGGCGCTCGACGCGGGCGCGGACGACTACGTCACCAAGCCGTTCGTCATGGACGAGCTCTTGGCGCGGCTCAGGGCCATCCTGCGTCGGCCGGTGACCACTGTCCCCGGACCGCCGCCGCGGATCGGCCCGTACGAGATCGATCTCGCCGCCGCCACGGTGACCGGGCCGGACGGAACGGTGCGGCTCACGCCCACGGAGTGGAAGATCCTCGCCCTGTTGATGGCAAATCCCGGCCGGCTGGTGCCCGGGCGGCAGATTCTGGCCGAGGTCTGGGGACCGGAGGGGGCGGGCCACGGCAACTACCTGCGGGTCTATCTGGCCGCCATGCGCCGCAAGCTCGAAGCCGATCCGGGCCGACCGCGCCACCTGGTCACCGAGCCCGGAATCGGCTACCGCTACCAGCCGTGACTTGCGGCGCCAAGGCTTCGTCAAGATCGCCGGGTGACTCGTCAAGGGGGCGTCAGGGTGGTCCGATCACGGCATCGGCGGGGCATAGCGTCAGCGGTGAGGAACGGTTAACCGCCAGAGTCAACGACTGGCGGCGCGCCGTGCCGAATCCCAGCCCCGGCGGTTCCTCCGGGGCCGTTTCGGCGGCCAGTGAAAAACAGGGGAGGGGGGCGCGCGGCGATGCCAACGGGTACGTCGAGCAGATCGGTTGTCGTGGGGGCAACGGGTTCGCCGGGGGAGGCGGACTTTGATCCGCTCGAATCAACACCCGTGCCGCGCGCCTCCCGTCACTGGAATCCTCGTGCGGGGGGCGCCCATGGCTGGCTCCACCGCTCGTGGTGGAACTCGCCGCGCCTGGTGCGCGGCCTCACCGGGCTCTGCCTGGCGGCGCTGCTGACCACGGCAGCGGCCACTGCCACCGTCCTCATCGGGGCCCGCGGCGGCACCGATACCATCGGCCACCACGCCGCGCCCCAGGTGGTGCGCTCCGCGGACCTGTATTTCGCGCTGAACGACATGGATGCCCAGGCCGCCAATCTGCTGCTGTTCGGCGCCGATCCGGACTTCGAGGTCCTGCGCAAGCAGACCCTGGAGACGTACGAGCAGCGCCGTGCCCAGGCCGACACCGACCTGCAACGCGTCGCCGAGGCGGTGGCCGGCGATCCGGCTGGGCAGCGGGCGGTGCAGACCGTCATCGGTGAACTCGGCCGCTACGAGAGCCGGGTGGCCCGGGCCCAGCTGCTGGAGGAGCAGGCCCACGCGCCCGCGGGCAAGCCGTCGGCGGAGGCGCTCACGGCCTACCGGGAGGCTACCGACCTGCTGCGGCAGCGCCTGCTGCCCGCCGTGGACGAGGTCACGGCGGCCAACTCGGCCACCGTGGAACGGATCTACGCGGCCCAACGGGGAGATGTCGACACCGGCTGGTGGTGGATCCTGGTCACCGGTCTGCTCGCGCTCGCGGCCCTCGGTGCCCTCCAGCGCGTGCTGACGGTGCGCTTCCACCGGCTGGTGAACGTGCCGCTCGCCGTGACCACCTTGCTGGTCCTCTCCGGGCTGATCACCGGGCTGGCCCTCGCCTCCCGGGCGGACCACCAGTTGACCGTCGTGAAGAGCAACTCCTACGACTCGGTGATCGCCCTCGGCCGGGCCCGTGCGGTGGCGTACGACCTGAACGCGGACGAGAGCCGCTACCTGACCGACCCGGCCCGCGCGGCCGCGTACGAGCAGAGCTTCTTCGACAAGACCCAGGCCTTCGCCCGCGTCGACGGCGCCACCCTCTCCGGCTACAACGCGAAGCTCGCCGCCCTGGCGGACACGCACCGGGCCGACCATGCCGCCGTCGGCTTCGGGGGCTTCCTGGGCGACGAGCTGAGGAACATCACCTTCGTCGGCGAGCAGGACGCGGCCGAGCGGGTGCTGGCGGCGTTCCAGGCCTACCAGCGGGACGACCGCAAGATTCGCGAACTGTACGCGCAGGGGCTCCTCAAGGAGGCCGTCACCTTCAACACCGGCCTCGCCGCCGGCCAGTCCAACGCCGACTTCGGCGTCCTGAGCACGGCGATCGACGACGTCCAGGCGATCAACCAGCGCGCACTCGACCACGCGGTCGCGGCCACCGACGACGACCTCGACGCGGTCTCCGCGGCCGCGGGCGGGACGGTGCTCGCGGCGGTGTTGGCGCTCACCCTGCTGGGGGTCCGACCCAGGCTGCGGGAGTACGCCTGACGCGGCTTGCGGCGCCGGGAACGCGTTCGGACCCGCCTGGAGGGCTTCAAACAGCTCTCCGACCGCTTCGGGAGCGCCCGGGTCCGGGCGGTGCTCGACCCGGACACCGGCTGCTGGCCCGCGCAGGCGGGCGCCGTCCGATGTACCCGGAGGACGGCGGGACGATCCCGCCGCCCGAGCCGCCTCCCGCACCCCGTGCGGGTGAGCAGAACGACGGAGGGGAGACGCGGTGAACCCGGCCACCGGCAGCGTGGAGTTCGAAGTCCCGGAGTTCTTCGAGGAGTTCCATGCCACCGACGACCCGGAGGAGGCGTACGAGCTGGTTCTGAGCCGGCTCGGCGAGCAAGCCGGTTGGCTTGGCGCCGACCGGCGCAGAGCGCTGACCGACCTCTACCTGGCAGGCTCGGCTGCGTTGAACGAGCTCGACGCGATCTGGTCGGGCGCCTGTGTCGGCACCCTCGACGGGCGGCTGTCCCTGGCGACGCTGACCGTCACGCAGCTGGAGACGGCAGGTGACGCGCCGCAGGAGGCGGTGGCCGCCGCCCTGACGGAGATGCTCGCCCCTGTGCCGGCCCCTGCCGACGGGCACGGACCGCATCGCCTGGTGCGCCGCTTCGAAGCTCCGGCCGGTCCGGTGGTGGTCTCCCTGGAGCAGACCCCGGGCTGGCAGCTCACCGGCGAGCAGAACGTCCCATTGCTCTCCGCCAAGGCCCACCTACCGCTGCAGCCGCCATTGCCCGGCGTCCTGATCGCTGAACCGACCACCCCGGACGCGGACCACTGGGCGGACGGTTACGCGCCACTGCTGGTCGCCTTCCTGCGCAGCGTCCGCTTCCGGGTGCCGGACCTGCCGGCTGTGGAGGACCTGCCGGCCCTGCCCGGCGTGGACCCGTTCGGGACCGCGCTGGCCTGACGTCCGGCGGGGGCGCCGCTCAGCGGGGCGGCAGCACCGTCCCCGGTCCCGCGCCGCCACCCCGTAGGTCGGCGGTGCGGACCCGGGCTCGGGCTTGCGCCGACACCCACCGTCCATCTCTGACCAACCGTCAATGACGGTCCAATCCCGCCGTTTCGAGGCCGAGGCCGGAGGCGTAGTGTGCCGAATGTGATCGAACTGAACTTCCGGGCGATGGATCGGACTCGTCCGACGAAGCTGTACGTGGTGCTGGCCCTTGTCGTCCTGGTCGTCGAAGGGTCCGCCGCCTTCACCCAGCTCGGCGCGGTGGGCTTCTCCTGGCTGATGGGCGGGAGCATCGTTCTCCTCGCCCCGGTCGTCCTCCTGTCGTACCGGAGCTGGAGCGGGTCGGGGCCGACGGAATAACCATCTGTTGGGGCCTTGGGCGCGGTCGGACCTACCCCTGGTACGAGATCCGGTGGATCGACGTGCGCGAGTCCAAGGGCCAGAGCTCGTCGTCGTACGCGGTTCGGATGTTCCTGGCGAGCGGGCGGCGTCGTTCGCTGCCCGGGCTCTACCGCGGCGACGCGCATCCGGCCCCCGACTTCGACGAGCAGTTCCAGCGGGTCGTCAACTGGTGGGAGCTGAGCACGGACCCGGCCGCACGGGTCCGGCCCTCGAAGCAGTTCCGGGACCGGCTGACTCCCGCCGTGCTCGGCCTCGCCCTCGTCTTCGTACCCGTTCTCGTCGTGGCGGCCGTCGTTCTCGTGATCCTCGCGCCGCACTAGGGTCCTGCGCCGAGCGCGCCCAGGAACCGGCGGACGAGGTAGCAGCGGGGACACCACGGCCGGCCTCCCGGGGTTCCGGTCGGACGGCGACAGAGGTGATGCCCCTTGCGTAGGCCGAAGGACGAGGTCACCCGCTCAGGACCACCAGGAGGAGTGCGGTGAGTGCCATGACGCTGCCCAGCCCCAGGAAGACGTACTCCAGTCCGCGGCGCTCGCGCCCGGTGACGAGGACCTGGCGGGGGTCCGCCGGGTCGTAGCGGATGGCGACGTACGAGCCGTCGACGAGGGGTGCTCGCCGGCTCGCCGGCACCGGTGAGAAGACCTCGACCACGCGGCCGTCCTCGGTGGTGAACTGCAGCAGCGGGCGGGAGGCGGCCGAGCGGTCCTCCGGCCCGGGGATGCGCTCGCGTACCAGTGCCCGCACCGGGACGCCGACCTGGCGCAGCCGCCGGAGGTCGCGCAGTCCGGCCAGTCCGGCCAGGTAGGCGACGAGGCCGCCCAGACCCGCGGACACCGCCAGGGCGGCCGTGATCCCGGTCGTCGTTCCCACGGTTCCTCCCGTCCTCGGGCCGTGCCGTCCACCGGATCCACCGCTCGCGGCCCTGTCAGTATCGCCGTCGCCGACCGGGCGTGACGTTATCCCTGCGTCAAGGTTCCACGGCGGGTGCACGAGCGCCTCGAACCGGCCGCCGCGCGGACTCCCCGGGATCGTCGGCCGCCGCCTTCACCGCCCGCCGAGGCCGGTTTCCTCCAGGTCGAGGTCGCGCTGGAGCTGCCGGAGGGTGGTGTCGCTGATCCGGTGGTCGTCGTAGAGGCGGTGCAGTTCCTCGCTCTGCACGGCGATGACCTCGCGGCGGACCTCCCGGTAGGAGGCCAGGACGTCGACACCAGCCGAGTCGTCCGGCTCGTCGGCGTGCCGCAGGCGGGCCTCCAGGCCCCGGCGGACCCGGTCCAGGACGTGGTCGGGGACGGACTCCAGGTCGGTGAGCTGGTCCAGGTGGGACAGTCCGGCGCGGGCGATGGCGGCCCGGGCCTGCGCTTCCTCGCGCGCCGTGTGCTCCGGTGCCAGGGCCAGCCCGGACCGGGTGACCAACGGGGCCAGGCTCAGCCCCTGCACGACCAGGGTGAAGACGACCACGGCCGTGGTCAGCACCAGGACCAGTGGGCGCCCGTCCAGTCGCTGTCCGTCATCGGCGGCCAGCGGGATGGAGAGGGCGGCAGCCAGTGGCATCACACCCCGGGTGCCGGCCCAGGCGACCACACTCGCCACCCGCCAGGACGGCCGGCCCCCGGTCGGTTTGACCGCCGCCGACAGTGGCAGCATCCAGACCACTCGCAGCCCGATCAGCACCGCGGCCAGGGCGAGCGCCTGTAGTGGCCAAAGCCCGGTGCCGCCGGGCAGCTCCTTGACCAGGGTGGGCAGTTCGAGCCCGATGATGCTGAACACCACGCTCTCCAGCAGGAAGATCACCACCGCATAGACGGCGTGCAGCTGGAGCCTGATCCGGGCGTCGCTGAGCCGGTGCCCCGAGTGACCGAGAAGCACTCCGGCCACCACCACGGCGGTGACCCCGGAGGTGTGCGCGGACTCGGCGAGGACGTAGGCGCCGTATGGAGTGACCAGCGCGATCACGGTCTCCAGCACCGGGTCGGTGGTGCGGCGGCGGATCAGCGCGACGGCGCCGGCCACCGCCGCGCCGATCGCACAGCCACCGCCCGCGAGCAGCAGGAACTGGCCCCCGGCCGACTGCCAGCCGACCGCGCCGGTGGCCACCGCGATGGTCACCGCGACCCGGAACAACACGAGCGAGGTCGCGTCGTTGAACAGGCTCTCCGCTTGGACGAGGACCTGCACCCGCCCGGGTAGTGCGAGCCGCCGGCCAAGAGCCGTCACCGCGACCGGGTCGGTGCTGGCCAGCACCGCGCCGAGAACGAACGCCATGGACCCGGGCAGCGGCGTCAGCGCGGCGGCGAGCAGGCCGACGGTGGCGGCGGAGGCCAGCACCAGGCCGAAGGCGAGCACCGTCACCGGACGCCAAACCGCGCGAAGGTCGCGCAGCGACAACTCCTCGGCGGAGGCGTAGAGCAGCGGTGGCAGGACGACCAGGCCGATGGTCTCCGGCGCGATGTGCAGGGCCGGCGCCCCGGGTATCAGGGCGACCGCGAGCCCGGCCAGGACGAGCAGGGACGGCGCGGGCACCCGCCATCGGCGGGCACCGGTGGCCACCGCCGTCGCCAGCACCACAAGAAGGAGAACCGTGCCCACCGCGCGCATCTGTGGAAACCCCGGACTTCGCTCACGGGGGCGCCGCGGCCGACTGCCGCGGTCCGTCCCCCGGCCGACCAGGCTTCCCGGCACACCGTGATCGTATTTTATCAAGCTCTTGCCGAGGGCGTCAGGAAGCCGTCAGGAAAGGCGTTCGGAGCGGTTGACGAGTTGTTAACTCAGCTCTCCGATAGCTAGTTTGAGCGAATTGCCGACCCGGGGGGAATGATCAGCGGTGAGTGGTTCGCCGAAGAACGAGGGCAAGACCGGCTCTGGCGGGAGCCCCACGTCGGTCAGGGCCGTGCTGAGAGAGATCGCGGACCAGAACGCCGAGGCCCGAGCGCTCGGTGAGCGGTCCGGTACTGCCGCAGTGGCCGCCCTCGAGGGGTTCGCCACGGGGAACGCGCTCCGTGTGGCGCTGAACCGGTGGCACTGGCGGACCGACGAGGTGGACCGAGCGGTCACCGACGCCTCGACCGCACTCGACGCATGCCGGCCGGACCCGGCCGCCTGACCGATCGAGCCGGAAGCGCAGGCCGTGAACCTGACCGAACTCGCCGAGCAACTCGACGGCCGGATTGCCGTGACTCTGCGGCCCCACCTGTTCCGCGCCACCGACGCCGAAGCCCGCTGGGTCTGCCGACTCTACGGCTACCGGATAGCGAGCGAGCGCCGCGCCGGGCCGAACACG
The DNA here is from genome assembly GCF_045208415.1 of Kitasatospora sp. NBC_01560. Classification (NCBI taxonomy): domain Bacteria; kingdom Bacillati; phylum Actinomycetota; class Actinomycetes; order Kitasatosporales; family Streptomycetaceae; genus Kitasatospora; species Kitasatospora sp. NBC_01560. The sequence goes on from NZ_CP109364.1 coordinate 8,994,429, forward strand.
GAACTTCTGGCCGTCGTCGACCAAGACCCGGCCGCGCGCGCCCGAGGCGCCTGGATGCGCAGGCCCAACCTGACCCCCGGCGTTCACTCCCCGGTGCCGTGGACCTGCGCCGCAGGAGCCGGCACTCCGTGGGCGTGGACACCACCGGGCCGGCCCCAGGGCCACACCCCGCTCCGCCCCGCCCCCGACCGGATGCCCGGACCTTCCGCGGACCGGATCCGTGCCCAGAACGACCCGGCCCTCCTGCTGCTCCTCGCTGCGCTCTTCACGGTGCTGGCGGTGCTCATCGCGGACGCCCGCCCCGATGGAGCCCTACTCCTCGGGCTCTTCGCGGTCGGCAGCCTGGCCGCCTACCCGCCGGCGAAGCGCCACCGCGAACTCCTGCAGAGGCGCGCGGACGCGGCAGCCGAGGCGTCGGCCTTGGGCAATCACCTCGACTGAGCGGCGCGCAGCGCCGCGCGCCGTACCAGCTCGGCAACGGCACCGCCGCCGCCCGCTGCGAGGACATCCTCGGCAAGGGCTTCGCCAGCGTCACCACCAGCCTCGGCGGCAACACCACCTGCGCCTACCGACCTCCCCACCCCGTCGCCGCAACCCGTCGGGCCGTCCCACATGGGCCAGGTACCGCGTGCACTCGGTGACACCTGGCATCAAGCCGAGCACCGCGGCACCGGAGGCCGTCACCCCTGCCCGGGGCGGCGGCCTCCGTCGTTACAGCCCTGCTCGTCCTGGCGCAGTGAACTTCATGGCTTCGGGCCGGGCCATCGCACGTTGCCCGGCGATGGGGGCGAATCCGGGCGGACCGGAACAGATGCGGCGCGCCTTGCTGTGGTCGCGGTGACTTGCAGGACGGCGCGCCTATACCTCGATGTGGGACCCCATGATGATCGTGCGGTCGCGGGGGAGGCCGAAGTATTCGGCGGCGTCGGCCGTGATGTAGGAGGTGGCGATGAACAGCCGCTTGCGCCAGGGTGCCATGGTGGGTGTCTTCCCGCGGCGGAGCTCGATCCTCGACAGGAAGTAGGAGGCCTGGTCGAGTTGCAGCTGTCCCTCGGTCTCGGCCGGGGTGAGCGTTGCCAGGGTGCCGGGTACGTCCGGTGTTTCCACGTAGCCGAACCGGGCGGTGACGTGGATGATCCCGTCCTCGGCGTATCCGAGGTCGTCGACGATGGTTTGGGCAGGCTCGGTGCCCACGCCCAGGCCGGTCACGACGGGCTTGACGGGACTGCTGTGGCTCCCGGGACTGGCCTTCGCCCGAGTGGCCGGATGAACCACGGACGCGGGCGATGCGCCCGCCGAACCGGACTCGCCGGGCCCCGCGCTCCGCTAGCCTGCTTCAGGTGACGGAAGCGATGGACGACGCCTCGTGTGGCTCGCGCTACAGCAAGATCGAGGAGGACCTGGTGGTCCTCGGCGGGGCCTTCGGGCTCGGTGAGGTCCAGGCGTGCCGCTTCCTGCCCAACGGCTTGATGAACGGCAACTGGCGGTTGGAGACGGCCGAGGGCGTGTTCGCGCTGAAGCGGATCATGGACGTGTCGCTGCAGCTGGCCCGCCGCAACCTTGCGGTCCTGTCCGAGCTGGCGGACGCCGGAGTCCCGGTCGGACGGCCGATGGTCACCTCCTCCGGACAGATCGTGGCGGAGGTCGCGGGCCGCGGCTACTGCCTGATCCCCTGGTTGGAAGGCGGCCACCAGCCCGGGACGGAGCTCACGCTGGACCAGGCGGGGGACCTCGGTGTCCTGCTCGGCCAGATCCACCGGAGCCTGAACGGCGAGCGGGCCGCCAGGCTGCTGCCCCCGGGATCGGAGCCGTTGGCTGCCCCGGTTACTACCCCGGGTGCGGCGCACGCCGAGGCGGCCCGCTTCTCGGCGCTGATCGCGGCCCTTGAGAGTCCCACGGCCTTCGATGCCGACGCGGTCCGGGCACTGGGTGAGCGCAAGGTGCTGCTCGACAAGTACGCCCGCGAGCGCCCGACCACCGAGGTGGCGGCGGGCCCGGTGGGCTGGACGCACGGTGACGTGCAGCACCGCAACGTGCTGTGGCGGGACGGCAAGATCGCCGGGGTGATCGACTGGGACCGCATTCGCGTGCGCCCGTTCGGCGAGGAGGTCGCCCGCACCGCTACCGTGCAGTTCGGCGGTGAGGACGGCTTCCTCGACCTGGAGCGGACGACCGCGTTCGTGGCCGGCTACCGGTCGGTGGTGCCGATCCCGGTGGCGGCCCTGGCAGACGCGGTGGAGCGGCTCTGGTGGAAGCGCATGTCGGACTACTGGCAGCTGGTCTTCCACTACGACCGCGACGACCACTCCTGCGACCACCTTTTCCTGCCCGCCGATCGCTTGCTGGCCTGGTGGACCGAGCGGCGCGCGGACGTGCAGGAGGCGTTCGCGGCTATGCCGTGACCAGCGTGCGGACCAGCACGGCGGCGAGGGTCTCGCCGACCTGCTCCATGTAGTCCGGGGCCAGGATCTGCGGCACCTTGAGGACGATCATCTGCCGCATCGCCTTGTGAAAGTTGGGAAGCTCGTCCCTGGTCGGCGGCTGGTAGGGGCTGCGGGCCAGGTGCGGCCAGAAGCGCGCGGCCAGGTCCGGGCGCTGGAAGAGCGGGGCCTGCGTCCAGTCCTCGTACAGAGAGCGGACGGGGATGCCGGCGGCCTTGAACCGCTTGCTCAGCTCCGCCGGGTCCGGCACGCGGACGCCGATCGTCAACGGGGTGCCGTACCAGCCGCGCACCGACAGCTCGCCGATCTCGGGCCAGGCGATGGGCGCGTCGTACTCCTCCAGGGCCTCGCGGAGGGCGAGGAGGTTCTGCTCGGCGGCCAGCATCCGGTCGGGCAGTGACCGCAGCTGCTGGCGGGCGATGACAGCGGACAGGGCGGGCATCCGGTACGTGTAGGCGGCCCCGGTGGTGGCGAACGGCTTCAGCTCGGGCAGGGTGAGCTCGGCGGCGAGCCTGGCGGGGTGGTGGCCGAGGGTGAGGGCCCGCTCGTAGACCTCCCGGTCCATGGCGGTCAGGACGCCGCCCTCTCCGCCGGAGACGGCCTTGGACTCCTGGAGGCTGAAGCATCCGGCCGCACCCCAGGAGCCGACCGACCGGCCCTGGTAGAGGGCTCCGTGGGCGTGCGAGCAGTCCTCGACGATCGGCAGCTCCGTGGCGCCGAGGAGCTGGTCCATGCGGGCGGGGATGCCCCAGGTGTGGGTGGCCAGGACCGCAGAGCAGGCGCCGGCGGCCTCAGCAGGCAGTCGGCGGGCAGTGGGCCGTCGAAGTAGCCCGCGAACAGGGCCTCGGTCATCGGGGCCGGCTCGCGCAGCGACCAGCCGGCGAGTTCGACCAGAGGGTCGCCGCCGCGCACGCTCTCCAGGTCGACGACGCCGGTGATCCGCCGGTCATCGGTGAACAGGTGCCGGCCGACCCAGTCACCGTGCAGGAGCCGGGGCGGACTTGAGGCCAGGCGGCCCGATCCGACGTCCAGGATGAGGCGGGCCCGGTGCAGCAACCTGGGCAGGTCGATGCCGTCGACGCTCGGGACGCTGCGGGGCGCAAGGCTGAGGAACCAGCCCTGGATGGTGGCGTGCTGGCCGATGCCGTGGCCGTCGAGCTGGCCGAAGCTGCCGACCTCGATGGTGTGCAGGCGCCGGAGCACCTCGCCCGCGCACCTCGCCGCGTCCAGGTCCTGCGGCGTGGGCGGTTCGGCTTCGACGGGGCGGCCGGAGCAACAGGTCTCCACGCACGCTTCCCGGCTGTGCCAGAGGATCTCGGCGGCCGGAACACCGGCTTCGCGCATGCGGGCCGAGGCCCAGGCGGCGGTCGGGTAGCGGGAGCGGCTGCCCGCGCGGCGGATCTTGACGACCAGGTTGTCGCCGTCGCGGGTGTTGGCAGCGAAGGGGAGGCTGTCCGTTCCGGCCTTGAGTGGGGTGAAGTGCGCGTCGGCGGCGTCGAAGCCCGCCGCGGCGAGGGCGTCGACCAGCAGCGGGTGCGCGCGGCTGGTCACGATCACGGCGTCAGAGGTGGGCATCGGGCACCTCCGGCACGGGGACGGGTCGGCGGTGGGTGGCGGAGGCCAAGGCGGCGTCCAGCAGGGCGATGGAGGTGAGGTTGGCGACGGCGGGCACCGGGAGGGGGCCGTCCTGGTGGAGGGCATCGACCATGGCGGTGATGCACCGCTGGTAGGCAGGCGGACCGGCTTCGGACGCGTTCCGCGCCCGGTGGGGGTCCGGGGCCCACCGGGCGGCGAAGCCACGGCCCTTGATGCGCCAGTCGCCGTTGGCGTCGGTCCGTAGGGCCGGATCGACGACGTAGCCGCCTCGGTAGGTGAACAGGGAGCCGTCGGCGAATCGGACGGTGATCGTGGCGATCGAGCTGTGGGCCGCGAGGAAGCCGGTCGCCGTCTCCGTGCAGGTGACCTCGGTGGGCGGCGCGGTGATCAGCGAGCGGACCTGGTCGAAGGCGTGGACGGCGAGGTCCGTGGCGACGGGCCGGTGCTGGCCGCTGCGGAAGCCCGGGCCGGGCAGGGTGACCAGGGTGTCGGCGGTGACGGCTAGGGGCGCACGGCCGCGGGAGCGGACTGTGTCGGCGAACGCGAGGAAGTCCGGGTCGGCGCCTCGGTTGTGCATGACGGCCAGCAGCAGGCCGCGTTCGCGGGCGAGGTGGCCTCGCCGAGGGCGGCCAGCTCGTCGCCGGTCAGCTGCGGGAAGCGCTCCACCGTGAGGTCGGCCGTTGTCGCCCCCGCGAGCCGGGCGGCGAGGTGCCGGTGCTCGGCCTCCTCGCGGGCGGTGGACACCAGGGTCAGTGTCGAGCCGGGGAAGTCGCGCAGGAGCGGGACGTACCGGGCCGGCACTTGGGTGACCTGTATCGGTAGTTGGGTCGTGTTGCCGCACCCTGGCCTGTCGGACACACGCCCCTGCCCGACACCTGCCGCACACTGTGAGCCGCGCAACAGGGCAGGTCGCACACCATGTCCGAGGACGAGACACCGATAGAAAGGCCCTGCATCCATTCCACGAACTGGCATCAGGCCCGCACCTGGTCGCTCCGCCCCCGCTGATGCCGGACCAGGCCGCTGCGCCACTGCGTTCAGCCCCACCGACATTTCCGCGATCAAGCGGTGGGCCAAGCTGCTGATGATGACGGAAGCGGTGGCGTCTGTCGGAATCGGTGGGCTGGTGATCGCTCGCGCGATCAACATGTGCAGGAGGAGGACTCGCCCTTCGGGGTAGTGCGGAGGCTGAAGCCCATGCTTGCTGTCCCTTCAGTCCGAGACCGGCGGGTCTGCTGCGGTTCGTCGTGGCGGTCGCTGGGGGCGCGGGCTTTTGCTTGGCGCCTCCGCTGGTAGGCGTGGGCGATGGCCTGGCGGGTGGGGTGCCGGGCGACCGTTGGGGCGAGTTCGGGAACACCGCCCCGCGCTCACCGGACCCGGCGCCTTTGCGTACCGAGCCACCAGGAGTCCGTGGTGCCGCGCACAGGGGCCTCACCCGGGCTCGAATTGGTCCCGGGCCGAGCGGCCGACTCGCGAAGTACATGGGACACCCGGTCGGCGGTCACTCGTGTGCGCGCCCCGGTGGCGGTCCTGACACGTCGAGCATTCCCTGAAGAAGGGCTGGCCGAGCGTCAGACCACCTCGTCAAGGACAGCTGATCCTGGGAGCCTGCGATGCCTTCCGACACGCCCGAACCGGATCCTGGGAAAACGGGGGACGCGCGGCCCCAGGACGGCCGGCCCAAGGGCGAGCAGCCGGATACCGGCGGGCCACCGGAGCCGGCAGGGCTCCCGAGGGACGAGCGCAGCGAGCTGGACGCACTGCGGCACCGGCTCACCGTCCTCGAGGCGTCCGCACCGCCACCGAGGGCGCGCCACCACCGCCTCCGTACATCCGGCTCGGTCGTCCTGATCGTCATCTCCTCCCTGCTGTCGTTGCTCGCGGTCATCGCGGTGTGGACCGACTCGATTGTCGGGGACACCGACCGGTACGTGGCCACGGTGGCGCCGCTGGCGAGCAACCCGGATGTCCAGGCCGCGCTCACCAGCCGGGTCACGTCGGAGGTCCTGGCCCAGATCGACGTGAAGGCCGTGGTGGACGAGCTCTCCCAGGCTGCCGTCCAGCAGGGTGCGCCGCCCGAGCTCGGCAAGCTGATCGGTGGCCTGAGCGGGCCGATCACCAGCGGCCTCACCCAACTGGTCAGCAGCACCGTGAACAAGGTGGTGACCAGCGACCAGTTCGAGACCCTGTGGGTCGACGCGAACCGGGCGGTGCACTCCTCGCTCGACAAGGCGCTTACGGGCAAGGGCGGCGGCGCGGTCTCGCTGGAGAACAATCAGGTCGCCATCGACATCGGGCCGTTCGTCGCCAAGGTCAAGGACCAACTGGTGGCCTCGGGCTTCGGACCCGCCGCGAAGATCCCGGAGGTGCACACGAGCTTCGTGGTGTTCTCCTCGAAGGACGTCGGCAAGGTCAAGACCTACTTCCGGATCCTTCAGATCATGGGGACCTGGCTCCCGATCCTCGCCGTGCTGGTGGCCGCCGCGGGGGTGTTCACCGCCGTGAACCGGCGCCACGGCCTGATCGGCGCCGCCCTCGGGGTGGCCGTCGCCATGCTCCTGCTGGGCGTCGTCCTGACGGTCTTCCGGTCGTTCTACCTCGACCACCTGCCGCCCGGGGCATCCCAGGCCGCCGCCGGCGCGATCTACGACGCACTGATCCGCTTCCTGCGCGCGAGTGTCCGCGCCGTGGGCGTGACCGCGCTGGTGACGGGCGTCGGCGCCTTCCTGATCGGCCCGTCCAAGGTCGCCGTTTGGATCCGCACCGCCTGCAGCTCGGCGATCGGTGCCCTGCGCGAGGTGTCGACTGCACACGGCATGCGCCTCGGGCCGGTCGGCCGGTTCGTTCACCACTACAAGCGCTGGATCGGAGCAGCGGTCCTTGCCGTTGCGGCCGTCGTCCTCGCGACGTGGAGCTACCCGACGGCGGCTGTGGTGTGGTGGATCGTCGTGGTGGTGCTGGTCGGGTTCGCCATTCGGGAGTTCCTGGACGCGGAACCGGGAGACTCCCCTCCACCGCCGTCGGCTCCCACTGTCGAAAGCGCCCCGCGCCCGGGCGGTTGAGGCTCCGCGACCAGGAAGGCGCGACCCCGCACTCACGTCGTTGCCCGCGTTCCTGCTGCTCCGGTTCGGGGGTGGTGGTCACATGTCAGCCCGGAGCCGGTCAGAGCTCGTGCCTCCGGTGCCGAACGGAGGGAAGGCCTCGGCGAGGATCACCGCGAGGTGGCGCTCCTCGACCCCCGCCTCCCGGGCAGCCCGAATCCGCGCGGCGATGTCGCCGGGCAGACGGCCGACCGGCGCCGTCAACCCCTTGGGCGCGCCATCGGGTCCCACGGAAACGCTGCCGGTCATGGGCGCGCCCCCGAGGTCTGGCATGCCGGCTCATGCCACGTGGTAGCCACCACCGCCCCTCCCGGCAACAGGTGCTCACTGCTCCAGGTCCGGCAGCAGGGCACAGCCGGACACAGGTCGGACCGTGCAGCCAGCGCGCTTGGATGAGCTGAAGCGACCGACGCGGCGGCATGTGTGGTCGGCCGGCGGCGCCGGCGGCCCGTGGTAGATCTCGTCATCACCGGCCTCTCCCACGCCCGGCACCCGTCCAACCCCGAACCACCCCAACGGGGGCAGACAGGGCGGATACAGCGCAGCCCGGCCGCTGCGCGGGGAAGTCGCCGGGCGCGAACCGAGGCGACTCGCAGAGAGGCGTGCACCACACCGCGACGCCAGCGGCAGCTCTGCCGGCCGGCTCCAACGGCTCAGTCACAGCCGGGAGCAGGCCGCCGAAGCGGCCCGAAGCCGTCGCCTTGCCGAGCTTGCGGCGATCGCCAGAGAGATGCTGGGAGCCAGGCCGTACTTCTCGTGCGGGTAGATCACCCACCGTTACAGATGGGGATTCCGCTCGCCGGGGGCGGACTGGGCCGACCGGGTGGTCCGCACCCCGTAAGGAGGTCCCGGGGCGCCGAATCCGCGCGCGCATCCTGCATCGTGATCTGTATGGCGATTCATCGGTTGTCGTTGCGGTCCTGAGTTGATGGGCACGGGATGGTGAGGCCGGATCTTCAGGACCTTCCCCGGAGGAAGCGACGCAGACTCCTGGTGCGCGCACTACTGCGACCGCTGGTGACCACCGCCGGTCTGGTGACGGCCTACTACCTGCTCCCCATGGACAAGCCCTACAGCGCCGCAACGGTGCTGGGACTCGTCCTCGGTCTGGTGGCGGTGTCCGGCCTCCTCGTGTGGCAGACGCGGTCGGTCAGCCGTTCCCCGTACCCGAGGCTGCGGGCCGTAGAGGCGCTCGCAACCGTCTTCCCCCTGCTCATCCTGCTGTTCGCCACGAGCTACTTCCTCCTGGAGAGGAGCCAATCGGGGTCCTTCACCGAGTCCTTGTCCCGCACGGATGCCGTGTACTTCACGGTCACGGTCTTCTCCACCGTGGGCTTCGGTGATATTGCCCCCAAAACGGGAGCGGCAAGGATCACGACGGTTCTGCAGATGCTCGCGGACGTGCTCCTGATCGGTGTCATCGCACACGTCATGCTGGAGGCCGTGCGCAGGGGTCTCGACCGGCGTGTGCAGTCCGGGGGCCCACCGCCCGGTGCCGCCCGGCCCGCGTCGGACGGGCCGGGTGACCCGGCAGAGGGTGACCTCGGGCCGTCCGGATGACCGCCGCGTCACCACCGCCCCGTTGCCACGAGTTCGCCCGGAGGAGGCCGAGCCTGTGGCAGCACGTCAGGACGAGCCGAGGCCATGACATTCACGACGGATTCGTATGCCACGGAGTTGCCACGCGTGTCGGCCGACCGTTCCGGCGGAGGACCGCACCCACCGCCGCAGCACTCGTGTCCGGAAATCCAGAAGGTGGCTGACGATGGTCCTGGAGCTCATGGTGATCGGTCTGGGAATCACGCTCGAGCCGCTCCCGCTCATCGCGTTCGTTCTGCTGCTGTCCGCCGAGCAGGGGGTCCGCAAGGGGCTCGCCTTCATCCTTGCCTGGCTGACGTGCCTGGTCGTGGTGATCGCCGCAGTGCTGTTGATGACTGGTGGTCAGCCCCCGGCCAGGAACTCGGCTTCGTCGACGGCAGCCCTGGTGGTCAAGCTGGCGGTGGGCATCGGCCTGATCGCATACGGCGAGCACAAGCGACGCCGCGTCAAGGCACCGCACGAGCGGAAGACCCCCAAGTGGCAGAGACACCTCGACCAGTCCAATTCCTGGTCGGCGGCAGGAGTCGCGGTACTGCTCCAGCCCTGGGGGCTGGTGGCCGCCGGCGCGGCCGCAGTGGTCCAGGCGAACCTCTCCGACGACGCCACGTGGTTCGCCCTGTTCGCCTTCTGCGTCCTGGCGGCCTCGAGTCAGCTGGCGATGGAGCTCTACACCGTGTTCGCCCCGAGCGCCGCCGAGGTCAGACTGGAGCAGCTGCGTCGGTGGATCGTCGACCACCAGGAGCCGGCGATCGTCGTGCTCTCGCTCCTGGTCGGCTTCTGGTTGGTGGGCGAGAGCCTCTCACAGCTGGTGTGACTCGATGCCGAGTGCCGAGCTTCGCAGCGCTGTGCTATCTACGGCGGTCTCCCGGACCAGCGCAGTGCCACCGGTCCTGCACCACGGGCCGGCGGCAGCGGATCAGTCCCGCAGCGATGTTCTGGTCGTTCCGGCACAGAGAGCCCAGATCACGAAGATATCGATGGCGATCAGCACGATGGCCCAGAACGGGTAGTAGGGCAGCCACAGGAAGTTCGCGATCATCCCCAGCCCGACGACGACGACACCGACGGCACGTGCCCATACGGCACCACTGAAGAGGGCCACACCGGCGAGAACGATGAGTATTCCCAGGATGAGGTGGATCCAGCCCCAGCCGGTGGTGTTCATCTTGTAGGCGTAGTTGTGGGTGACGACGATAAGGTCGTCCTTGGCGATGGCCGCGATCCCCTCGAATATCGCCATCGCGCCGCCGAAGATCATGAGAACTGCGGCAAAGACGGTCCAGCCGGTTGCGAACGGCCTTCGGGAAGCGTGGGCATCCGTCGGCGTTCCGCTGACATCGCTGGCCATGTTCGGGCTCCTTCGAGAACAGCCTCGTCGCCGAATCGGACGACCTGGTCGGAGACTCCATATCCAGGCTGCCACGGCGGTAGTCAGGCAGCACCTCCAGGACTGCCCCACGCCCTCTCCGCTTGGGCCCGTCTCGCGGTACCAGCCGCCGAGGGTTGTGTACGGGAGCGTCCTCTGCCTGTGATGCGGTCTGGGGCGCGAGGGTCCGTTGTCCGGATGGTCAGTCAGAACCCTGTGGACATCAATGGATTGAGCTCCTGAGCAGCAGCGGCCACCGCCGTCCCTGTGTGTGCGAACGCGCCAGTCACACGCTGCTCCCGACTTGGAGTTGCGCACAGTCGCTCCGGACCGAGCGGGAGCGCGGGACGCCCGCACGCTCGGCACCAGCTCCGCACTCGAAGACCGGCCATCGAACGGAGTCATCCGCCCGGCCGTGCTCCGCCGGTCGGTCACCCTGTCACGGTCGGCGTCCTCACGCCACGCGTACCGACGATGCGGCAGCCCCGGACTGCGGCGCCCGGTCCGATGTGCGAGGAATGGAGCATGAACGATCCGGATTCCTACGGTCACCAGGAAACGGAGAAACCGAGCATATGACACGAAACACCCCCTCCTGCTGCACCCCGGGCCGCCGTCCGGAGGGGCCCGGGGAGCCGGGCCCGCCCGGACTGTCGGCACCGCCGGTCGCACAGTCGGACGCGCCCCCCGCCGGGCCGCGGCCTGTCCGGCTGGACGGCGGCCGGTTCCGCATGGGCAGCGACGACGCGCTCGCCTACCCCGAGGACGGCGAGGGCCCGGTGCGACGGGTCCGGCTCAGCCCCTTCGCCATCGACGCGCACTGCGTCAGCAACGCCCGCTTCGCCTCGTTCGTGGCCGCCACCGGCCACGTCACCGATGCCGAGCGCTACGGGGCCTCGTTCGTCTTCGGCGGCCTCCTGCCCGACGACTTCCCGCCTACCCGGGCGGTCGCCGCCGCTCCGTGGTGGCGGGAGGTGTTCGGCGCGGACTGGCGGCACCCGCACGGCCCCGCGTCCGACCTCGGCGGCCGGGCGGCGCACCCGGTAGTGCACGTCTCCTGGAACGACGCCGTCGCGTACTGCACCTGGGCCGCCCGGAGACTGCCGACGGAGGCCGAATGGGAGTACGCCGCCCGCGGAGGGCTCGAACAACAGCCCTTCCCCTGGGGCGACGACCTCCGCCCCGGTGGGCGGCACCGCATGAACGTGTGGAACGGCTCCTTCCCCGACCACAACACCCTGGAGGACGGCTACCTCGGCACCTGTCCCGTGGATGCCTTCCCCCCGAACGGCTACGGCCTGTACAACATGACGGGCAACGTCTGGGAGTGGACCGCTGACCGGTTCCACCCCGTCGGGAACGTCGCCGGCCGCCGCGAGGACCCGGCCGGCCCGCCGACCGGCGCGGCGCGCTCCCTGCGCGGCGGCTCCTACCTCTGCCACGCCTCGTACTGCCGCCGCTACCGGGTCTCCGCCCGGATGCCCAACACCCCGGACTCCTCCACTGGCAACATCGGCTTCCGCTGCGCAGGCCCGGCTGATGGATGAGCGGCACGCAGCATCCTGTCCGCGATGCGTCGGCCACCTGCGCTGGTCGACGTGCTCCGCAGGAGACGGCGGCAGGCGCACGTGCACTCGCATCGGGCCCCGGTGCCGTGGCAGGCAGCGGGCAGCTCGATTTCGTCCCGTCCTTCCCGTGGGACTCGGCCGCCGGTGAGGCTCGGGGTCGAACGGTTCGCGCCGCAGCCGGAGCACCTGACTCCGGGCGGCGCCGAACCTGATCAGCGCCGGTCCCGGCGGTCCTCCCGGCGGTCTTGGCGGTCGTCCCGGCGGTCCTCGCGCCGGTCGCTGCGGCGGCCGACCCCGTGGGCGACGACAGCTGCGGTGCCGACGACAGCCGCTGTGCGAGCGACGGGGGCGCCGATCACCCCGCGTCGTCCTCTGCGCATGGGTCCGAGAGGCATCTCACTCTCCTTCGTCGTCGGCTTCGATCGAGGCCAGGATGGCCTGGATCGGAATGCGTCCGTTGGCGATGAGCTGGGCTCCGGAGCGGCGCGCGGCGGAGGCGAACGGTCCCGCCCACGTGTTCTCCCAGACCAACACTCCTGCTGTCGTGCCGGGCTCCATGGCGGCGGCCAGGTTGACGACGTCCTCTTCGGCGAGCAGGCCGGCCAACTGCGCCTCTGCCGCACGCAGTTCGCCGACGCCTTCGAGGTCGTTGACCTCCAGGACGTCCAGCTCACCGTCCGGCCCCTTCGTCAGGACGACCAGGTCCAGGACCCGGATGGTCCCCGAGGTGACCAGCTTGTCGAGCTCTGCGGCCATTTCGCCGGTGAAGTGCGAGGTGGCCGGCGGAAATTCGACGACTAGGTAGTCGACCGGTCCCAAATCGTCATTGTCGGGTGATGTCATATCTGCGCCTCCGTTGTCGCGCCGAGCGCTCGCCCGAGGTCGGGTGGCATGGTCGGTGGTCGGCAGGTTCCGAGACTTCGAGTACGTGCGTGCCCGCCCGCTCCAGCGCACCGCTCGTCCGTGGGCGGGCCTCAGCGATGGCGGAGCTGCCGCAAAGACCGCCGCAGTGCCGGCGGAGATCACCGCAACGGCGGCGAGCGCTGTCCATCCGGTTGCCAGGATTCTTCGGGAACTCTCGGCCGTTGCGCCTGTCCGCACCCATGGAGGTGCCGGCCATGTCGGTCCCATCGACAGCCTTGCACGGTCGCTGTGAGCCCGCATCCCGGCCGAAGTCCCAGCCTGGACACGGCAGATGCCGTCCGCTTCGACCGTGGGACATCGGCGCACACCGCTGCGTGCGCCGGTAGCCACCGACGTCGGCAGACGTTGCGACCACACCCGAGGATGGTCCGTTTCTCCCTCCCGCGTGGACGACGGGCGCTCCCTGAGTTCCCGGCGGAGGCAGCGAACTTCGAGTCGCCGCCCGGGTGTGCCGCGGCATGCGGCGATGCTGTGTCGTTCCGCGTCCACTACGTTCCGTGTCGGGACCAGCCCTTCGTCCCTCCGAACTCGCGTCATCGGGCGGACGGGACGGTCCCGGCGGACAATGAGGAGGTCGCCGTCATCGCCGGCGACGACATCTCGGGCCGCCGCGCCCGCTGTTGAGCCGGACGCCAGGCTCTCCCCGACCCCGAGCAGGGCGTCGCGCGGGCGGAAGCAGACCGGCGACGCCGGCTTCCCGCATCTCGGTACCGGAGTCATCGGGGACGGATCCGGTCAGCGCAGACGAGATGCCCGCCTCGTCGAGAGCCCAACGCCGCTGGCGGCGACGGAACAAGGGCGGAGAGCGACACGAGAGCATCAGAACTCAACCGTCCGGAGCCGGTCACGATTCAGCCGCCGCCGACAACAGATGCAGGGACTCACGGGATCGGCCTCCCTGACCCCGGCAGCCCTGACGCTGATGGTTGTGAACGGGAAGTAGGACAACGATGAGCGAGCTTGACCGCACGAAGCTTCCGATACGCAGGCCGCCGTTCCAGGGTGTGAGCAACAGAACGCTCGACGGATCGGTGCCGGACTGGAACCTCATCGGGCACCCGGAGCCTCCGGACGGGGCCCCGAACGTCCTGGTGGTGCTGATCGACGATGCCGGCTTCGGCAACCCGAGCACGTTCGGTGGTCCCATCAACACCCCGCGCTTCACCCAGATGGCCGAGACGGGGTTGCGGTACAACCGGTTCCACCTCACGGCGCTGTGCTCCCCGACACGAGCGGCCCTGCTCACCGGGCGCAACAGCCACACGGTCGGATTCGGCTCGATCGGCGAGTTCTCCAGCGGCTTCCCCGGCTACACGGCGATCGTGCCGCGGGACTGCACGCCGTGGCCGAGGGTCTTGGCGGAGAACGGATACAGCACCGCGGCGTTCGGCAAGTGGCACCTGACCCCCGACGGCGACCAGGGACCGGCCGGACCGTTCGCGCGCTGGCCGAACGGGTGGGGCTTCGACTACTTCTACGGTTTCCTGGGCGGTGACGCGGGTCAGTGGGACCCGTGCCTCGCGGAGAACCAGAAGATCATCGGTACTCCGGAGGGCTTCTACGACAAGGAGAACCCGTACTACCTGCCGGACGACATGGCCGACAAGACCATCGAGTGGCTCCACGGTGTCCGGGCGCAGAACGCACGCAAACCGTTCTTCGCCTACTTCGCCACCGGGTGCAGCCACGCCCCGCACCACGTGGCCTCCGACTGGGCGGACAAGTACAAGGGCAGGTTCGACCAGGGCTGGGACCGGCTCCGGGAGGAGGTCTTCGCCCGGCAGAAGGAACTGGGTGTGATCCCGGCAGAAGCCGAACTGACAGCGCGTGACGACGCCTTCCCCGCATGGGACGACATTTCCGACCGGCTGAAGGCCTACTACGCCCGCCAGATGGAGGTCTACGCGGGATTCTCCGAGAACGCCGATCACAACGTCGGCCGGGTCATCGACGCGATCGACGAGCTCGGCGAACTCGACAACACGCTGATCATCTGGATCTGGGGTGACAACGGGGCCAGCATGGAGGGCACCGTCACCGGCTCGTTCAACGAGATGACGATGCAGAACGGCATCCCGCTCAGCGACGAGATGCAGCTCCAACTGGCCGACCGCTACGGCGGCATCGAGGCCTGGGGCTCGCAGCTCATGGACCCGCACTACTCCGCGGCGTGGGCGTGGGCGGGCAACACTCCGTTCAAGTGGGGCAAGCAGGTGGGGTCCCACCTGGGCGGGACGCGTGACCCGATGGTCGTCCACTGGCCGTCGCGCATCACCGACCCCGGCGCGCTGCGTTCGCAGTTCACCCACGTCATCGACATCGGTCCGACGATCCTGGACGTCGTCGGGATCCCGGCCCCCTCCCATGTCGACGGGATCGAGCAGGAGCCCCACCACGGCGTGACCTTCGCGGAGTCGCTGTCCGACGCGGCCGCCCCCGAACGGCACACCCAGCAGTACTTCGAGAGCATTGGCAACCGCGCCATGTACAAGGACGGTTGGTGGCTGGCGATGAAGACCGAGCGCATCCCGTGGGTGGTCACGCCCCATGCGCTCAGGCCGTACGCACCGGGCGTCTGGAATCCGGACGACGACCCGACCGAGCTGTACTACCTGCCCGACGACTTCAGCCAGGCCCACGACCTCGCCGCGGACCACCCCGAGAAGGTACGGGAGCTGAGGGAGCTCTTCTGGCAGGAGGCGGAGAGGTACAAGGTGCTCCCCCTGCTCGCCACGCTGTCCGCGTTCTTCGGCATCCTCCCGCCGCGGCCGGATCTGGACCACTTCGAGTACCGGGGAGACGTCCAGAACGTCATGTCGGGGATGATCCCGCGCATCTACAACCACTCGTACACGATCAGCGCCGACCTGGTTGTCCCGCCGGAGGGAGTCGAGGGCGTGATCGTGGCCGAGGCTGACCATCTGGGCGGGTTCTCGCTCTTCGTCCAGGACGGCAGACTCACCCACACCTACTCGATGATGGGCGTGTTCGTCTACCGGCAGCAGGCCGAAGTGCAGCTGCCGGCGGGTGAGGTGAACGTGCGCATGGAGTTCGTGGCCGATGCGCCCAAGCCCGCCACCGGCGGACAGGTCACCCTGCTGATCGACGGCAAGGCCGTCGCCACCGGCCGCATGGATCACACCGTCCCGATCCGCTTCTCGGCCTACGCGGGCATGGACATCGGCCGTGACAACGGCGGAGTCGTCGACCTCAGCTACGAGGACAAGAAGCCCTTCGCCTTCACCGGCACCGTCAAGAAGGTCACCTTCGACATCACGTCGCACCCGTCGGCCGAGGACGAGGACACGCTGCACACCGCTGCCCACCACGGGCACGCCGGGCACGGACTCTCCGGGTGAGGCACGTTCGCGGAGCAGAGGAGGACCGATGAAGTTCGACGACGAGACCATTGACGTGCTGATCGGCGGCTACATGTCGAAGGAAGCCGCCCGGGAGGACTACGAGGCGGTCCTGGCCGGCGGCGGCTACCTGCACGGTGCGGTGGTCGTGAGCAAGGACCTCAACGGCGACCTGTCGGTGGAGGAGACCGACCACATGGTTCGCGAGGGCGCAGCCGGCCTGGGGGCCGTCGGGTTCGTGGTAGGGCTGTTCGCGCCACCGCTGCTGGCCGCGACCGCGGTCGGCGCGGTGATCGGCGCCGGCGCCGGCAAACTGGTCCACCACAGGACGGCCGCCAAACTGGAGGAGCAGGTGGGGGCCACCATCCCGCTCGGTGGTGCGGGACTGGTCGTCGCCTTCCCGCGCTCGGCGGCCGGGAAGGTCGAACCGGCCGTGACCCGCGCCGTCAAGAAGGCGGTCGGCGAGGCCGAGGGGCACCACGTGGAGGCCCTGAAGGGTGCGATCGCCGAGGCGCAGCAGAAGATGGCCGAGCCGGACACCGACGCTTCGGGGGGTGCGTGACATCAGGCGCTGGGGGCGGATCGGGCGACCGGTCGGCCCCCGGACCCGTCGAAGGCGACCGACCGCAGGATCGGCGCGCCACTACCGTGTAGGAGAGGGCATGGCAACGCTTCCGCACCGTCCGCAGACGGCACGACATGACCTGGGTGCGGCGCTGGCCGCGGTGGAGACGGCGTACGAGCGCCTGATGGCCGCTCCCCGACCCGACCCTGACTACCTGCTCGATCTCCAGTGCCGAGCACATGAACTGACCGACGTGGCCCGGCAGCTGTCCGATGAAGTGCCGCACGCGCGGCACGCGAGGATCCGGCGGCGCTGCGCGGGCGCGGACCGTGGCGTCCGATGGATCCTGCGGCACAGCCACTGACGAACCGCTCCCTGCCTCTGCCGGAGCTGCCCACCGCCCTGTCGCTGGGGTTGAGGGGCCTGCCAGTGCCAGTGGTGCCGGGTTCACCGGTGCTGCCCCGGCGCGAAGGCGTCGGCGAGATCCGCACCTGCCCCGATTGCCGAGGGCACCGCCGAAGGCGAGTCCCCAGACCTTCGGTTGGGTCTGCGTGACCCCGACGGAACGCTGGTTGGCGAGGCCGCTGTCTGCGAGCCGGTGGACGTAATTGGTGTACTGCGGTCGATCGTCATCGATCCGGCGCATCGCGGCTTCTGGTTGATCGTTGGGCGCTTTTGCTGGCTGTGCACGACCTCCTCGACAACCTCCGCCCAGACCTTGAGGAAGATGAGCCCCCAGTCACTGACGCGAGTCCCAGGCGGTCCTGACTGGCACTCTGGCCGCAGCTGCCGCGACGCCGCCAGGGGTAGGTCGTGGTCACCACGGGGGGACAACCCCAGCGCGAAAAGCGCTCGTAGACGGTCTGCCAGGGCCCGTACCGCTCGGGCAGGTCACGCCACGGCGCCCCGGTCCGCAGCCGCCACAACACGCCGTTGACCACCTGGCGGTGATCACGCCACGGGCGACAACGCCCGTCCACCTGCGGCAACAAGGGCTCTATCCGCGCCCACGCCGCGTCCGTCAACTCGCCTCGACCAGCCACAAGATCAATTATCAGACACGCCTTAGAGGAGCTAACACAAAGCCCGGACGCGCCGATAGGTGATGACGCAGCATGCCAGTTTGAGGAATGCCTCATGGATGTCGTCGCGTATGTCCCAGCGGATGCGGAGGCGTCGGAAGAAGCTGCCCATGCCGCGGATGAGACTCGTGCTTGCCATGATGGCCGACCCCCGGAGTCTTGCTGACCTTTTGCTGACTCCGGATGGTGGATCATGCCCTTGAGCTGGGCGGAAACGTCGACCTCGTGATGACAAGCAGAACTACGCCCGCGGGGCGCGGCCGTCCTGTCGGAGCGGCGCACCGGCGCGGTGAACCTGCGACGCGCGGTGGGTCGAGTCCTCAGGTGTGCTCACGTCCGGGCACGTGTACTCGGACTGGTGCTGACTTTTGCTGACCTCTGCTGATGGGGCCTCAGGTTCGCGTGGGGACTCCCGTGGTTCACGAACGGCGGCGTCCGGTCGGGAGTGGTCAGGGTGTGAATCGGGGCGGGCCGGGGATGCGGTCCTCGGCGGCCGGCGTGTCTACACCTCGATGTGCGATCCCATGATGATCGTGCGGTCGCGGGGGAGGGAGAAGTACTCGGCGGCGTCGGCCGTGATGTAGGAGGCGGCGACCTCCCCGGAGGGGGGCGGTACCAGGATGTCCTGGTCGGTGCCGTTGGAACACTGACCGCTCTCCGCTCCCGCTCGTGGTGCGGAGGTGTTCCGGGCCTGCGATCCGGGCGGCGCCGGAGCAGGCGGGTCGGGACCAGTCGGCCGGTCACCAGTTCGGGAAGGACCCGGACGACGCCGGACCGTACCGGGCCGCGTGACGCTCACCGGTCCGGCGTCGTTCAACGGCCGGTCCGGCCGTTCGGCTGTCCTTGGGCGGTGAGGGTCCGGGTGGCGATCAGAGCGGCCTGGACCCGCCGCTCCACTCCGAGTTTGGCCAGCAGCCGGGAGATGTGGTTCTTGACGGTCTTCTCGGCGAGGTAGAGCCGCTGGCCGATCTGACGGTTGGTGAGACCCTCACCGACCAGGGCGAGCACCTCCCGTTCGCGTTCGGTGAGCTGGGGCAGGTCGGGGCTCTGCTCGGTGGCGGTGTCGCCGCGCAGGCGGGCCATCAGCCGGGTGGCCGCGCCGGGGTCGAGCATAGACTGGCCGGCCGCGACCGTGCGGACGGCGGTGACCAGATCGGTGCCGCTGATCTGCTTGAGGACGTAGCCGGCGGCCCCGGCCATGATGGCGGCCAGCAGGGCCTCCTCGTCGTCGAACGAGGTAAGGATCAGGCAGATCAGGTCAGGCATGCGGGAGCGCAGTTCGCGGCAGACCGTCACCCCGTCGCCGTCCGGCAGCCGCATGTCGAGGATGGCGACGTCGGGGCGCAGCGCGGGGACGCGGGCGAGCGCCTGTTCGACAGTGCCCGCCTCACCGACGACCCGGAGGTCCGGTTCGGCGTCCAGCAGGTCGTGCACGCCCCGGCGGACCACCTCGTGGTCGTCGAGCAGGAACACCTTCACCGAGCTGCTGACCCCAGCCGCCGGACTCTCCGTCATCACCGCTCCAACCCCGCCGCCCCGCCCCGGTGGCAGGCCGCGTGCACCTCCGCGAAGTCTGGCCTGTGAAAGGGTGGTTGCGATAGGGCCGTCCGGCCCTGTGGTTGCTAGTTCGGGGCTGCGGGCGAGCGAACCGCGGTGACGTGTGCGGTCAGTCGCCGTGGTGGCCGGGCGTGGAACGGCCGCTCCAAACGGGCTCCAGCCGGGCCCAGGACCGCGTCCATGCCCGGTCGGCCCGGCGGTCGAGGACGCCCAGCCTCGTGCAGAGACCGGCGCAGGCCGGCAAGCCGAGCAGGCCGAAGAGGAACAGGCCCAGGCACACGGCGTCGGCCACGAGGTCGGCGGAGCTCGGTGGCGCTGCGGCCGGGCGGCCGCTGCGGTCGACCCATATTCCGACGGCGACGCCGGGACCGGCCGTCCTGGGAACGTCGACGCTGCCGGTGCTGCGCCGGTCGCCGGGGTACGTCCAGACGGCGTCAGCACGGTAG
This sequence comes from Kitasatospora sp. NBC_01560, assembly GCF_045208415.1. Classification (NCBI taxonomy): domain Bacteria; kingdom Bacillati; phylum Actinomycetota; class Actinomycetes; order Kitasatosporales; family Streptomycetaceae; genus Kitasatospora; species Kitasatospora sp. NBC_01560. The sequence goes on from NZ_CP109364.1 coordinate 9,014,033, forward strand.
ACGGCCCTTCCACCGACGACGGCAGTGTCCGTCCGCTTGGCCTCGCCCTGCACGACGGCCTCGACGCGGTGCAGGCGGGCGGTGGTGACCGCGGCCTGCCGTTGATCGGTGGTGAGCCGGGCGACGGCGGCCCCGGCCCCGAGGAGCGCCGCGAGCACGATCCCGAGGGCGGTGAGCACCACCGCCCGGCTCCGGGCCCGGTCGAGAGCGCGGCTGAGCGGATTGCGTTCCCGGCCGGCAGCCCGGCGGAGGTGGCCGCACGGCCGTGCGGGCGGACCATCGGCCCGGGGCGGGCGGTGGGTGCTGGACACGGCGGTACTCCTCGTGGCTGTTCAGGACGGTGCCGATGAGGGGCGGGTACGGCTCAGGGGTGGGGGACCACGACGACCGGGGCGGAGCAGTGATGCAGCACGGCGTGGGCCACCGGGCCGAGGCGCGGCCCCAGGTGGTGACGGCGCTCCCGCCGGCCGACGACGACGAGGTCGGCGTGGCCGGAGGCGTCCAACAGGGCCCGGGCTCCGCCGCCGAGGCGGATGTCCTCGACGATGTCGACGTCGGGGTGCCTCGACCTCAGGGCGGTGAGGACCGGGGAGATCAGGGCCGCCTCGGTGGCCTCCTGCTCGACCAGGTTCACCTGGGGCGGCATCAGGCCGCCGTACGACCAGGTGGGTACCAAGTCCCACCCGTGTACGACACGCAGCCGGCAGCCGCGCAGCTCAGCCTCGGCGACGGCGAACTCGACGACCGCGTCGCCGGGTTCACGGCCGTCGAGACCGACCAGCACCTCCCGCGTCGCCCCGCCGGCCGCGGGCCGGTGCGCCGGGGCCTGCCCGGAGCGGACCAGGACCGTCGGGACGGGCGTGCCCGCTGCCACGGCGAGTCCCACCGAGCCGACCAGGAGGCCGGTGAAACCGCCGAACCCGCGGGAGCCGAGCACCAGGAGATCGAGCCCCTTCGCCGCGGCGATCAGTCCGTCGACGGGGTCGTCCGAGATTACTGTCGCTTCCACGGCCAGCCCCGGGTGGTCGTGCCGGATCCGGTCGCCGATCACGCGGAGCGCCTCCAGGGCCCGCGGCCGCAGGTCGCCCGGCCGGGAGGGGTCCTCGTCCCCGGTGTCGAGCCAGGGCCAGGCGTGCAGCAGTCGGAGCGCGCAGCCCCGGCGGGCGGCCTCCACGGCCGCCCACAGTGCCGCGGCCTCACTCTGCGGCGATCCGTCGATTCCGGTCAGGACGTAGCGCGTCATGGTGGTTCCCCCTCGTGGGATCAAGGCGTCGGGTGGGCCGAACGGCGTCCGGCACGCCACCGAATCTGCCGCCCCGAGGCCGGTCCGGAGAAGGGACCGAAGGGACCGGCCGTTGGGCCGGTGGTCCCGGCCGCACGACCCGGCAGTGCTCCGATCGGCCCTGTACAGGCCCATGCACGGAGTGTGACGATCGGCCAGGCCCCGGGCGCCCAGTGCCGCGCCCCACGATCCCGAGGAGACCCCACCATGCCCGCCACCCCACCTCCGGCGCCCGGCGGCCTGTCCGACCAGGAGCTCCGGGCACTGGACGCACACTGGAGGGCCGCCAACTACCTGGCGGCCGGCCAGATCTACCTGATGGGCAACCCGCTGCTGCGTGAGCCGTTGCGGCCCGAGCACATCAAGCCCCGTCTGCTCGGCCACTGGGGCACCTCACCCGGTCTCAACCTGGTGCACACGCACCTCAACCGGATCGTCCGGCAGCACCGGACGGAGGCGATCTGCGTCTGGGGCCCGGGCCACGGCGGGCCGGCCGTCCTCGCCAACTCCTGGCTGGAGGGCAGCTACTCCGAGACCTACCCCGACGTGACCCGGGACGAGGCCGGCATGGCGAAGCTGTTCCGGCAGTTCTCCTTCCCCGGTGGCGTGCCCAGCCACGTCGCGCCCGAGACCCCGGGCTCGATCCACGAGGGCGGCGAACTCGGCTACGCGCTCTCGCACGCCTACGGTGCAGCCCTGGACAATCCCGGCCTCCTGGTGGCCTGCGTGATCGGCGACGGCGAGGCCGAGACCGGCCCGCTCGCCGCCTCCTGGCACAGCAACAAGTTCCTCGACCCGGTGCACGACGGGGCGGTCCTGCCGATCCTGCACCTGAACGGCTACAAGATCGCCAATCCGGCCGTCCTCGCCCGCCTGCCCGAGGTCGAGCTCGACGCACTGCTGCGCGGGTACGGCCACGAACCGCTCCACGTCTCCGGGCACGACCCGTTGACGGTCCACCGGCACCTGGCCGCCGCCCTGGACACCGCCGTGGAGCGGATCGCCGAGATCCAGCGGGCCGCCCGGGAGGACGCGGCGACCGGGCGGCCCGCCTGGCCGGTGATCGTGCTGCGGACGCCGAAGGGCTGGACGGGCCCGGCCGAGGTGGACGGCGTGCCCGTCGAGGGCACCTGGCGTGCTCACCAGGTGCCGCTGGACCAGGTCCGGGACAACCCCGCCCACCTCGCTCAGCTGGAGGCCTGGCTGCGCTCCTACCGGCCCGAGGAACTGTTCGACCCCGCCGGCCGCCCGGTGCCCGAGGTGCTCGCCTGCGTCCCCGACGGCGCCCGCCGCCTGGGTGCCAACCCGCACGCCAACGGCGGTCTGCTGCTGCGCGACCTGCCCCTGCCGCCGCTGGAGCGGTTCGCCGTCGTCGTCGACGAGCCCGGTACGCGTCTGCACGAGCCCACCCGGGTCCTCGGCGACCTCCTCGAACAGGTGATGGCCGGCACCGCCGAACGCCGCGACTTCCGGCTGGTCGGCCCCGACGAGACCGCCTCCAACCGCCTCCAGGCCGTCTACGCCGCCAGCGGCAAGGCCTGGCAGGCCGAGACCCTGCCGACCGACGAACACCTCGCCCGCGACGGCCGGGTGATGGAGATCCTCTCCGAACACACCTGCCAGGGCTGGCTGGAGGGCTACCTCCTCACCGGCCGGCACGGCCTCTTCTCCTGCTACGAGGCATTCGTCCACATCGTCGACTCGATGGTCAACCAGCACATCAAGTGGCTGCGCACCGCGCGGCGGATCCCCTGGCGGGCCCCGATCGCCTCGCTCAACTACCTCCTCACCTCGCACGTCTGGCGCCAGGACCACAACGGCTTCTCCCACCAGGACCCCGGCTTCGTCGACCACGTGCTCAACAAGAGCCCCGAGGCCGTGCGCGTCTACTTCCCGCCGGACGCCAACACCCTGCTCGTGACCGCCGACCACGTGCTGCGCAGCCGTGACTACGTCAACGTCGTGGTCGCCGGCAAGCAGCCCTGCTTCGACTGGCTCACCCTCGACGAGGCCCGCGTGCACTGCGCCCGCGGCGCCGGAATCTGGGAGTGGGCCGGCACCGAGGACGGCAGCCGCCGGCCCGACGTCGTCCTCGCCTGCGCCGGGGACGTCCCCACCCAGGAGGTGGTCGCCGCGGCGGGTCTGCTCCGCCGTCATCTGCCGGACCTGACGGTGCGGGTCGTGAACGTGGTGGACCTGGCCCGGCTCATGCCGGCCGAGGAGCACCCGCACGGCATGCCGGACGCCGAGTTCGACGCGCTCTTCACCCGCGACAGGCCCGTCATCTTCGCCTATCACGGCTACCCCTGGCTGATCCACCGGCTGGCCTACCGCCGTGCGAACCACTCCCAGCTGCACGTTCGCGGGTACAAGGAGTCCGGGAGCACCACCACGCCCTTCGACATGGTGGTCCGCAACGACCTCGACCGCTACCGCCTGGTCATGGACGTCATCGACCGCACCCCCGGCCTCGCCGTGCGGGCAGCCGCCGTCCGGCAGCGGATGGCGGACTCGCGCGCACGCCACCACGACTGGATCCGCGAACACGGTACGGACCTCCCGGAGGTCGTCGACTGGGCGTGGGGGTCCTGACCGGTGATCAGGAGGCGCCGTCGGCGGGCGGACAGCTCCGTGCTCGGTCCTGCCCTGTGCCGGGACCTTCGGTCCGGGCACAGGGCTGCTCGGCCCCTGCCACGACCCCGGGGTGCGGCGCGAGGCTTGTCCGGACGACGAGGACGCGGACGGCCGCGTCCCGCGGGACGAGGGAGGCTGCGACATGTCGCGCTTCGTGGTGGTGGGGATCGACGGTTCGGAGGAGAGCGCGGCGGCGGCCGCGTGGGCGGCTGCCGAGGCCGACCGGAGCGGGCGGGCGCTCAGGATGGTCCACGTCGGGGGAGCCGAGGACGGCAGGCCGCTGCGGGCGGAGGGCGTCGACGACGGCCTGCCGCCGTCGGTGCTCGCGGTCCGGGACCGCATCGCGACCGCGCTGCCCGGTCTGGAGCTGTCGGTCGAGCGGATTCCCGGTCACCCGGCCCACGCGCTCGTGGCGGCCGACAGGCGGGCGGCCGTGCTCGTCCTCGGCTCGCGCGGGCTCGGCGGATTCGCCGGGCTGCTCGTCGGCTCGGTCGGGCTGAGGGTCGCCGCGCACGCGCCCGGCCCCGTCGTCCTCGTCCGCGCGGACGCGGAGGGCACGGCCGGCGGGGCGGGTGACGTCGTGGTGGGCGTGCAGGGGGACCGTCCCTGCGATCCGGTGCTCGCTTTCGCCTTCGAGCAGGCGGCCCGCCGCCGCACCACGCTCCGCGCGGTGGAGTGCCGCACGCTCCCGGCCGGTCCCTACCTGACGGACGCCCCGGTCGACCAGCGGGAGATCAAGGACTCCATGGCGACGGCGGAGCTGGTGCGCCTCCAGGACGCGCTGGCCCGCTGGCGGGACAAGTACCCCCAGGTTCCTGTGGGGACCGAGCTCACTTCCCGTCACGCGGGTGGGGTGCTCGTCGACGCCTCCCGGGGGGCTTCGCTCGTCGTGCTGGGGCGGCGGGCTTCCGGGCACCAGCCGGGCATGCCCCGGCTGGGGAGTGTCGCCCACGCCGTGCTGCACCACGCGCAGAGCCCGGTCGCGATCGTTCCGCACGACTGAACCGCACGGCCGAACCGTCCGGGTGTACCGCCCGGTGGTACCGCGGCCCGGACCTTTCGAGGTCCGGGCCGCGGTCGTTGGCCGGCCCGGACCGGTCGTGCCGCACGGGGCCGGCCGCACCGGACCGATCGACCGCGATCGCGCTCCAGGCGAAGTAGGGACCTTCGGCCCGAAGGGACGGCCTTATGGCGCTCCTGCCGAAGTCCGTTGCCACGGCAGTCTGTTGAGCAGCGGCGAAGCCGGGGTTCCGGAGGCGTCGCGACCGGAACGCCCTGACCGGACGACGAACCGAAAGGTGATCACCATGCCGCGCTCCCGCCCCGAGGCCGAGACAGCGGACCGCACGCGCTCCCTCGACACGGTTGCCACCCCGCCCGCCCCCGGCACGCCCTCCGCCACCCCGTCCGTCCCGTCGGCCGTCGACGTCCTGGTCGCCTCCGCCCTGGAGTCCCTGGAGGAGTACGCCTCATTCACCCAGGAGCAGGTGGACCACATCGTCCGGAAGGCGTCCCTGGCGGCGCTGGCCGAGCACACCGGGCTCGCCGTCCTGGCCGTGGAGGAGACCGGCCGCGGGGTGTTCGAGGACAAGGCGGTGAAGAACGTCTTCGCCTGCGAGAACGTCACCCACGTGATGGGGCGGACGAAGACCGTCGGCGTCGTGCACCGGGACGAGATCGACGGTGTCGTGGAGATCGCCGAGCCGGTCGGGGTGGTCGCCGGCGTCACCCCGGTGACGAACCCGACCTCGACGACCATCTTCAAGTGCCTGCTCGCGCTCAAGACCCGCAACCCGATCGTCTTCGCCTTCCACCCTTCGGCCCAGCGCTGCTCGGCCGAGGCGGCCCGGATCGTGCGGGAGGCGGCGGTGGCGGCGGGTGCCCCGGTGCACTGCATCCAGTGGATCGAGGAGCCGTCGATGGCGGCCACCCACGCCCTGATGAACCACCCGGACGTCGCCACCGTCCTGGCCACCGGCGGCAACGCCATGGTGCGGGCGGCCTACTCGTGCGGCAAGCCGGCGCTGGGGGTCGGTGCGGGCAACGTCCCCGCGTACGTGGAGAGGAGCGCGGACGTCCGGCGGGCGGTGAACGACATCGTGCTCTCCAAGTCCTTCGACAACGGCATGATCTGCGCCTCCGAGCAGGCGGTGATCCTGGACTCCGAGATTCGGGAGGCCGCGCTCGCCGAGTTCCGGAGGCTGAAGGCGCACCACGCGAGCGCCGAGGAGAAGGTGCTGCTGGAGCGCCTCCTGTTCGGCACCGGTGAGGGGAACTCCTGCGCGGGGGGCAGGCTGAACGCCGACGTGGTGGGCCGCTCGGCCGCATGGATCGCCGAAGCGGCGGGCTTCGAGGTGCCCGAGGCCACCTCGGTCATCCTGGTGGACTGCGAGCAGGTCGGGCCGGCGGAGCCGCTGACCAGGGAGAAGCTGTGCCCGGTCCTGGCGGTGCTGAGTGCCGGCTCGCGCCACGACGGGACCGAACTCGCTGCCGCCATGGTGGAGTTCGACGGGCTCGGGCACTCGGCCGCCGTGCATACCGAGGACGCGGCGTTCGTGGAGGAGTTCGGGCACGCGGTCAAGGCCTGCCGGATCATCTGGAACGCACCCGGCTCGCAGGGCGGCATCGGTGACGTCTACAACGCCTTCACCCCCTCGCTGACCCTGGGCTGCGGCAGCTACGGGCACAACTCGGTGTCCGGCAACGTCTCGGCGCTGAACCTCCTCAACATCAAGCGGATCGGACGGCGCAACACCAACATGCAGTGGTTCAAGGTCCCGCCGAAGATCTACTTCGAACGCAACTCCGTCAAGTACCTGGCGAGCATGCCGAAAACGCACCGGGTCGTCGTCGTCACCGACCGCACGATGGTCCGGATCGGGCACCTGGAGCGGATCCGCAACGTCCTGGACCGGCGCCGGGAGCCGGTCGAGGTGCGGGTGATCGACCACGTCGAGCCGAACCCGAGCATCGACACGGTGCGCCGCGGCGCGGAGCTGATGCGGGAGTTCGCACCGGACACGATCATCGCGCTGGGCGGCGGTTCGCCGATGGACGCGGCCAAGGTGATGTGGCTGATGTACGAGCACCCGGAAGTGGAGTTCGCGGACCTGAAGGAGAAGTTCTTCGACATCCGCAAACGCGCCTTCACCTTCCCCGATCTGGGCGAGAAGGCGAAGCTGGTCTGCATCCCGACCACCTCGGGCACCGGCAGCGAGGTCACCCCGTTCGCGGTCATCACCGACACCGCGACCGGCCAGAAGTACCCGCTCGCGGACTACGCGCTCACCCCGAGCGTGGCGATCGTGGACCCGGCGCTGACCACTCTGCTGCCGAAGGACGTCACCGCCGACACCGGTTTCGACGCCCTCACCCACTGCATCGAGACCTACGTGTCGGTCTACGCCAACGACTTCACGGACGGGCTCGCCCTCCAGGGCATCAAGCTGATCTTCGAGAACCTGGAGCGCGCGGTCCTGGACGGCCGGAACGACCTGGCCGCCCGGGAGCGGATGCACAACGCCGGCACGATCGCCGGGATGGCCTTCGGCTCCGCCTTCCTCGGCGCCGTCCACGCCATGGCCCACACCCTCGGGGCCACCTTCCACGTCGCCCACGGGCGCACCAACGCGCTGCTGCTGCCGCTCGTGATCCGCTGGAACGGATCCGCCCCGGCCAAGGTGACGGGCTGGCCCAAGTACCAGAGCTACGTCGCCCCCGCGCGCTACCAGGCGATCGCCAGGATGCTCGGCCTGCCGGCCGTCACCCCCGAGCAGGGCGTGGCGTCCCTCGCGGCGGCGGTCGAGGAGCTGCGGGACGCGGTGGGCATCCCGCGCTCCTTCAAGGAGGCCGGAGTCGACGAGGAGGCCTTCCTCGCAGCGCTGCCGCAACAGTCGATGAACGCCTACGAGGACCAGTGCGCCCCCGCCAACCCCCGCATGCCGATGCTCGCCGACATGCAGCGGCTGATGCGCCAGGCCTACTACGGCGACCGGAGCTGAGGACCAACGGCCCGGTCATCCGGGACCTTCCGGACAAGGACCGGGGCCGTCGGCGGACCACCGTGGTGACGAGGAAACCCGAGACGGGAGCGAGAAGATGACTGTCCAGCAGAACGAGGCTGCGGCCCGCAGCGCCTGGGAGGGATTCCAGGGCGGGCCGTGGTGCGACGCCGTCGACGTCCGTGACTTCATCCAGCGCAACTACACCCCCTACGAGGGCGACGCCGCCTTCCTGGCCGGCCCCACCGGCCGGACCGCCGCGGTGTGGCGGCGGATCACCGACCGCTTCCCCGAGGAACGGGCCAAGGGCGTGTACGACGTCGCGTACGACGTGCCGTCGACCATCACCGCGCACGCGCCCGGGTACATCGACCGCGAGCTCGAGTTGATCGTCGGCCTGCAGACCGACGCCCCGCTCAGGCGGGCGATCATGCCCAACGGCGGCTGGCGGATGGTCGCGGGCGCGCTGCGGACGTACGGCTACCCGGTCGACCCGCAGCTGGAGAAGGTCTTCACCGAGTACCGCAAGACCCACAACGCCGGGGTGTTCGACGCCTACACCCCCGAGATCCTCGCCGCCCGCAAGGCCGGCGTCATCACCGGTCTGCCGGACGCCTACGGACGCGGCAGGATCATCGGGGACTACCGCCGGGTCGCCCTGTACGGCGTGGACCGGCTGATCGGGGCCAAGCTCGCCGAGAAGGCCGGGCTGGGCGCGGCGCCCGCGGACCCGGCGCGACTGGAGGAGAGGATCCGCGAACGCGAGGAGCTCGCCGAGCAGATCCGGGCGCTGGGCGAACTCAAGGAGATGGCCGCGGCCTACGGACACGACGTCTCCGAGCCGGCCCGCAGCGCCCGCGAGGCGGTCCAGTGGCTGTACTTCGCCTATCTGGCCGCCGTCAAGGAGCAGAACGGCGCGGCCATGTCGCTCGGCCGCACCTCGACCTTCCTCGACGTCTACCTCCAGCGCGACCTGGCGGCCGGAGCGCTGACCGAGACCCAGGCCCAGGAACTGGTCGACGACTTCGTCATCAAGCTGCGGATCGTGCGGTTCCTCCGCACACCGGAGTACGACGAACTGTTCTCCGGCGACCCGACCTGGGTCACCGAGTCGATCGGCGGGATGGGCACGGACGGCCGCACCCTGGTCACCCGGACGTCCTTCCGCTACCTGCAGACCCTCTACAACCTCGGGCCGGCGCCCGAGCCGAACATGACGGTGCTCTGGTCGCCGAGACTCCCGCGGGGATTCAAGGAGTTCTGCGCCCGGGTGTCGATCGACACCTCCTCGGTGCAGTACGAGTCGGACGAGCTGACGCGCCCGCGCACCGGCGACGACACCGCGATCGCATGCTGCGTCTCCGCGATGGAGGTCGGAAAGCAGATGCAGTTCTTCGGGGCCCGGGTCAACCTCGCCAAGACGCTCCTCTACGCGGTCAACGGCGGCCGGGACGAGGTGTCCGGCGCCCAGGTCGGCCCGGCCACCGCGCCGGTCGGCGAGGGCGTGCTGGACTACGACGAGGTGCTGACCCGCTTCGACGAACAGCTGGAGTGGCTTGCCGGGACGTACGTCCACGCGCTCAACGTCATCCACTACATGCACGACAAGTACGCCTACGAGCGGGTCGAGATGGCCCTGCACGACCGGGCCGTCAGGCGCACCATGGCCTGTGGCATCGCCGGGCTCGCAGTGGCCGTCGACTCGCTGGCGGCCGTCAAGTACGCCGAGGTCACCCCGGTCCGGGACGCGACCGGGCTGGTCACCGACTACCTGATCGAGGGTGACTACCCCGCGTACGGCAACAACGACGACCGGGCCGACGGCATCGCCGTCCGGTTGGTCGAGGAGTTCATGGCCAAGGTGCGCAAGCACCCCACGTACCGGGGCGCCGAGCACACCCAGTCCGTCCTCACCATCACCTCCAACGTCGTCTACGGCAAGAAGACCGGCAACACCCCGGACGGCCGGCGGGCCGGCGAGCCGTTCTCCCCCGGCGCCAACCCGATGAACGGGCGCGACCGCCACGGCTACGTGGCCAGCGCCCTGTCCGTCGCCAAGCTGCCCTACGAGGACGCCCAGGACGGCATCTCGCTCACCAACACCGTCACCCCGGACGCCCTCGGCCGCACCGAGGAGGAGCGGGTGCGCAACCTCGTGGGCGTCCTGGACGGCTACGTCACCTGCCACGGTTTCCACATGAACGTCAACGTCCTCGACCGCGCCACCCTGATCGACGCGATGGAGCACCCCGAGAAGTACCCGCAGCTGACCATCCGGGTCAGCGGGTACGCCGTCAACTTCGTCCGGCTCACCCACGAGCAGCAGCTCGACGTCGTCAACCGCACCTTCCACGACGCGCTGTAGGGCGCGACCTTTCGCCGGCGCCCGCCCCGACCACCGGGCGCCGGCGCCCGTTGTCCTCACCTGCCACCCCCGGAGCCCCGTCATGGCCGAACCCGCCCTTCCCCCGGGTGCGCCGAGTCGCCCCCCGGCAGCGCCTGCCCCGATCGCCGTCACTCCGATCGCCGCCACCCCGGCCGCCGCCGTCACGCGGCGCCCCGCCGCGGGGATGCTCCACTCCTGGGACCTCTCCACGGGAGTCGACGGCCCCGGCACCCGCTTCGTGGTCTTCCTGGACGGATGCCCGCTGCGCTGCCTGTACTGCCACAACCCCGACACCCGTCACCTGCGGGACGGCCGGCGCACCTCCGCGGACGAGATCGTCGGGGAGGCCTCCAAGTACACCGAGTTCATCCGCGCATCGGGTGGCGGCGCCACCGTCAGTGGCGGTGAACCGCTGCTCCAGCCGGTCCTCACCGGCGAGTTGCTGCACCGCTTCAAGCACCGCCTCGGTCTCCACACAGCCCTGGACACCTCCGGTTTCCTCGGCGCCCGCGCCACCGACGCGCTGCTGGCCGACACCGACCTGGTCCTGCTGGACATCAAGTCCTGGGACCGCGCGCTCTACCGGCGCCTCACCCACCAGGAGCTGGCTCCCACCCTGGACTTCGCCCGCCGGCTCGCCGATCTCGGCAAGGAGGTCTGGGTCCGTTTCGTGCTCGTCCCCGGCCTGACCGACGCCGAGGGGAACGTCGAGGGCGTCGCGGCCTTCGCGGCCTCGCTCGGCAACGTCTCCCGCGTGGACGTGCTGCCCTTCCACAAGCTCGGCGCGGAGAAGTGGCGAGCGCTCGGTCTGGAGTTCACGCTCTCGGACACTCCGGTGCCCACCCGCGACCAGACGGCCGCGGCCCGTGCGGTGTTCACGGCGCAGGGGCTGCACACCGTCTGACGGTTCCGCTCCGGGCTTCCGTCTCCACCCGGGGCCGACACGCCCCACCGGGCCTCGCCGGCCCGGCGCACCTGCCCGATCCCGACCCCGGCGGCCCACGCTGCGGCCCCGCACCCGAAAGGAAGTCCGACCATGCGACACCGGATCGTGGGAGAGCTGATGACCTCCGCCGTCGTGCACGTGCGACCCGACACCGGCTTCAAGGAGATCGTCCGCCTGCTCGCCGACCACGACATCACCGCCGTGCCCGTCGTCGACGAACAGGACCGGCCGCTCGGCCTGGTCTCCGAGGCCGACCTGCTGCTCAAGGAGGCCTCCCGGGAGGACCCCGCAGGCCTGCTGCCCACCCCGCGGCTGTCGGCTCCGGGCCGGGCCAGGAGCCGCGCCACCACGGCCGAGGGCCTCATGGCCGGCCCGGCCGTGTGCGCCCGCCCCGAGTGGACCGTGGTGGAGGCCGCCCGGGTGATGCAGGCCAAGCACCTCAAGCGCCTCGTGGTGACCGACGAGGCCGGCCGTCTGATCGGCATCGTCAGCCGTTCCGACCTGCTGCGGGTCTTCCTCCGTCACGACCGGGCGATCCGCGAGGAGATCCGCGGCGAGGTCCTCTCCCGGACCTTGGGCATCCCGCCGGACAGCCTCGACGTCGAGGTCCACGACGGACAGGTCACCCTCGGCGGCACCGTCGAGCACCGGAGCCTGCCGGCCGTCATCGAGCGGTTGTGCCGGAGCGTCGACGGCGTGGTCTCGGTGACGAACCGCCTCGACCACCGGGCGGCCGATGCCGCCGCCGCACCGCGTTCGGCCGGCTGATCCCCGGCACGTCGCTCCGAGGGCGCACGAGGCCGGCTCGGCACGTGCCGGTCGAAGGCGACGGGGGACCGGTCGGGGGCTGCGGGCGGGCCGTGGCGGACGGTCAGACCAGTCCGGCGCCCCAGGCACGGGCCCGGTCGAGTTCGCCCGCGCGCAGCGGGCCGTCGGCGTCCTCGACGAGGAACCCCTCGGGTTCGGCGACCACGTCGTAGTGGTGGCGGGAGAGCCGTTGGGCGATGCCCTCGGCGGCCGCCCCGCTCATCCGCATCTCGGCGCGGGTGTCGAAGGCGGCGGCGTGGGTTCCGGGCTCGGTCTTCGGGAGTCGGTGGAACCAGGTCCGCAGGCCCGGACCCTCGGCGGTCTCGTACGCCTCCTCGGCGGCTTCCGCGCGGTCCTCCTTCCTGGCCTCGGCCACGGCCGCCATCCGGCGGCTGAGCCCGGAGGACATTCCGTGCATGTGGGTGGGGCCGCCCACCACGAGGAGGTCGGCCGTGCGCGTCATCCCGGTGTCGGCCCGGGCCACGGGCAGGCAGTCGACCGACGCCTCGGGGTCGGCCTGGTGCACCCCTTCGGCGATGGCCTCGGCGATCTCGCGGGTGTTGCCGTACATGCTCTCGTACACGATCACGGTGTGCATGGTTCCCACCTCTCGTCGGTTCCAGCGTCCCGCGCCGGTCCCGCCGGGGAACGGGCCGTTCGGTCCTGGCCGGGCGTCGAACGGCCCTCGGTGCGGTGTCAGTGGTGGGGGAGGACCGCGGCGTGGGCTGCCGGCCCGGAGCAGGGGCGAGCGGCAGAGCGGGCCCGGGACCACGCCGCGTCCGCTTCGTGTTCAGGGACGGATCAGCCGACGGGCCAGCCGATGAGGGATGCCGCGACACCGAGGGCCCCGGCACCGAGCAGGCTGCCGACGACGCCCTTGCGGGCGGCGAGCAGCCACAGGGCGGCGAGGGCGAGGACTCCGTACTGCCAGGCGTGTTGGAGGGCGAGGGCCAGCGGGACGGCGGAGCCGGTGATCGCTCCGATCACGGCGGGGCCGGCGCCGGTGAAGAACGCCTGCACCCCGGCGTCCGCACGCAGCCGGTCGAAGCGGTGAGCGCCGAGGAGGACGAACAGGAACGAGGGGGCGAAGGCCACGGCGGCGGCCAGCAGCGCGCCGGGAACGCCTGCTGCCGCGTAGCCGACGACGGCGACGGTCTGGACGACGGGGCCGGGCGTGATCTGGCCGAGGGCGACGGCATTGAGGAACTGGCTGTCGGTCATCCAGTGATAGGTGTGGACGGCGTCGCTCTGCATCATCGGGATGATCACGAAGCCACCGCCGTAGGACAGCGCGCCGACCTTGAAGGCGACCCAGGCGAGAGCGAGCAGGCCGCCCAGGGCGGGCACGGCGGCGGCCAGTGGCAACGGCCACGTCGCCCGCTGCTGAGCGCGGAGGCGGGTGCCACGGGTCCGTACGGCCGCCTCGGCCGCGCCGGCACCGAGCAGCACCAGCGCCATCCAGGGGCCGACCAGTACGGTTGCCACCGCGCCGGCGAGGAAGTAGCCGATCCACCGGACCCGCGCAGCCCGTGCGTCACCGGCGCGCTTCCAGCTCGCCGGGACGAGTGCGCGGGCGGCCTGGACCGCGACCGCCGCGACCGCTGCCCCGGCTCCTGCCGCGGCACCGGCCACCCACAGCGGTGGACTGCCCGCCAGGAACAGCGCGGCCAGCCCGATGATCAGCGCCAGACCGGGCAGGATGAACGCCGCGCCGCCGACCAGCGCGCCGGGTACGCCGCGCAGGCGCCAGGCGGTGAAGATCGCCAGTTGGGTGGAGGCCGGCCCGGGCAGCAGGTTCGTCGCCGCGATCCCGTCCTCGAACTCGGCCGCCGAGATCCAGCCGCGCCGCTCCACACAGAGCCTGCGCAGCAAGGCGATGTGGGTCGGCGGGCCACCGAATCCGGTGCAGCCGATCCAACCCCACGCCCGGACGATCGTCCCCAGCCCGACCCGCTGCGCCGCAGACCTCTGCTCGCCCTCCACCGGACCCACTCCCGCCCTCGCTGATCAGCTGCGAGATCCTAACGGCACGAGGTGAACCGGGAGTGGACGGCCCGATCTCCTTTCCTCGTCCGACCGGGCGTCGAGGGCCCCGGGCGCGGTGCGGTGCGGTGTCAGCGGTGGGGGACGATCGCGACGGGACAGCGGACGTGGTGGATCGCGGCGTGGGCCACTGGACCGAGGTGGGGGCCGAGCGGCAGCCGGCGGCCGTGCCGGCCGAGTACGACCAGGCTGGCTGCCGCCGAGGCCTCCACCACGACGTCGGCGGCGTTGCCCCGCACCAGGTCGGACTTCACGTCGACCTGCGGGTAGCGGGACCGCCAGGGCGCCAGCGCGTCGGCCGACTGCGTGCTCTCGGCGGCCGAGAGATCCTTCTCCACGCCGCGGATCGCATCGTAGGCCATGTACTCGCTGCCGATCGGGGGCGCCCAGGCGTGAACGGCCCGCAGGGGCACCGAGCGCCGGGCGGCGGCTTCGAAGGCGAAGGCGAGAACGTCGTCGGCCGGCTGTCGGACGTCGACGCCCACCAGGACGTCCCGCGCACGGTCGGTGATGGTGGCGTCCCCCTGGCCGGCCGCTCTCCCGGAGGCTCCCGGCGGGCGGTTCGTGCCGAGCGCGTCGGGGCCGGTGGGGATCAGGTCGTCGGAGTGCGCAGGGCGAGGACGGCGAGATCGTCGCGGCCGTCTCCCAGGCGGGCGTCCGCCAGCCTCCGGCACAGGTCGTCCAGGGGCAGGTCGGCGTGGCTGGTGGCGATGCGGGCGAGGGCGGTCAGGCCGGTGTCGAGGGGGCGGTCGGGGCGCTCGACCAGGCCGTCGGTGAACAACACGAGCGTGCTGCCGGCGGGGAGCGGGCGGACGTGGTCCGGGCGGGGCACGTCCGGGTCGACACCGAGGGGCAGGCCGGGGTCGGCGTGCAGGTACCGGGCGGGGCCGTCGGGCGGTATCAGGAGCGGAGGAGGGTGTCCTGCGGTGCTCCAGCGCAGCGTCCAACCGTCCTCGGCGGGTTCGATGCGGGCGAGGCAGGTGGTGGTGATCGGGTTGTCGGTGATCGCCTGGAGGGTGCGGTCGAGCTGCGTCAGGACGGCGCTGGGCGGGGTGCGGCGGTCGTAGAGCAGGGCGCACAGCATGTTGCGGATCCGGGCCATCGCGGCGGCGGCCCTCAGGTCGTGTCCGACGACGTCGCCGATGACCAGCGCACAGGCGCCGTCGGGGAGCGCCAGGGCGTCGTACCAGTCGCCACCGATGTGGTCCGGGGCCGTGGCGGGGCGGTAGATCGCGGCGACGGACAAGGGCGCCAGCTCGGGTAGCCGGGGCAGGAGGAGGCGCTGGAAGTACTCGGCGTTGGTGCGGACCTGCCGGTAGAGGCGGGCGTTCTCGATCGCGAGGCCGGCCGCGCCGGCGAGCGCCACGACGATGTCCTGGTCGTGGTGGTCGAACGGGCGCCCGTCACGCCGTTCGGACAGGTACAGGTTGCCGTAGACGCGCCCCCGGGAGGTGACCGCCACCCCGAGCAGGGTCCGCATCGGCGGGTGGCCCGGGGGGAAGCCCGCCGACCGCGGGTGGGCGCCGATGTCGGCGACCCGCAGCGGCTCGGGATGTTCGATGAGGTGCCCCAGGAGGCCGCGCCCGTGCGGAAGCGCGACGTCGGAGAGGCCCGCCAGCTCCTGCTCGCTCAGCCCGACGGGGATGAACTCCTCCAGTTGTCCGCCGTCCTCGCTCAGCACGCCCAGTGCGCCGTAGCGGGCGTCCACCAGGCCCATCGCCGCGGTGATCACCCGGTGCAGCACGACCGGCAGTTCCAGCTCCCGGCCCACCGCCAGCACCGCGTCCAGCAAGTCCTGGAAACGGTCCCGGGCGTTGGCCAGGGTCCGCAGACGTCCGACGATCCGATCCAGCTCGTCGTCGATCCGGTGGTCCGGATCGGGCACGTCCGGCGGCGTCGGTCCTTCCTCCTGGTCCATCGAGCCTGCCTTCGGTCGGCCTGCTGAACATTCCGTCGCGGCGGGCCGGCGGTCACCCGAGCGGCCCCGGGCCGGGGGACGACACGGGTGTCTCCCGCCCTTCCACCCTAGGCAGGACCTCGGCGGACGGCAGAAGTGCAGAGGGTCGCGCGGTCCCGTCCCGTGCTTCCCGGCCGTCCGGCCGTCCGGCCGTCCGGCTGCCCGGTCCGTACCGGACGGCCTCCTTCGCGGTAGCCGGGCCGGTGCGGTCTGCTCGGCATCATCCCGGGCTCCGGCGGGCCGTGGGCACGACGAGCACCGGGCAGTGGGCGCGGTGGAGCAGGCCGTGCGGGACGGAGCCGAGCCGCATGCCGGTGAAGCCGCCGTCACCGCGGCGTCCCACGACGACCGCGAGCGCGTGCGCCGAGGCCGTGGCCAGCTCCTCGACGGGGTGGCCGCGGATCACCTCGTGGGTCAGTCGGACGTCGGGGCGGAGGGTGTGGTTGCCGGCCGTGGTCTCGTGGAGCTGGCGCTGCAGCGTCCTGACGGCGGACGCCTCGTCGACCCGGCTGATCAGCGGGGACTGCCACACCCAGAGTGCCCGGAGGCACGCCTCCCGCCGCGCGGCGACCTCGAAGGCTGCGTCGACGGCCGCCGCCGAGGACGGACTGCCGTCGACCCCCACGACCACGTACGGCGGATCCTGGGTCACGTGCTCGGGCTCGCGCACGACCGCGACCGGACAGCGGGCCTGGGCGCTGACCGGGACGGTCACGGAGAACGTGCTCAGCACCTCCTCGGCCCGGTTGAGCCCGCGCGAGCCGAGGACGACGAGCGCGGCGTGGGCCGACTCCCGGCACAGCGCCAGGGCGGGGACGTCCTCGGTCACGGACGTGGTCACGGTCAGGCCGGGGTGCCGCTCGCGGACCGCCGTGGCGGCCAGGTCCAGGGCCTCGTCGCCGCGTTCGCGCAGCGCCTTGCGGTAGTGGCCCTCGTCGTGGGCGTGAAGTTCGCGGAACTGGACCGGGACCGCGTGCACCAGGCGCAACGGCAGGCCACGGCGGTCGGCCTCGTCGGCGGCCCAGACGGCGGTCATCCGCCCGGCGGCCACGGCATCGACGCCGAGGACGATCGGACGGTTCCCACCGGAGGTCGGGGATGTCATGGCTCCTCCACGGGTCGGGCGACCGGAGGCCCGGATCCGGTCCTACGTCCACGCTAGAAGGACCGGGGCAGCGGTGGCAGGGCCGGTCGGCCCTCCCCGACCGGGACCGGCCCCCCTCGTCCGCGGCAGCCTCCGCGGGGGCGACGGCATCACGCTCGGCGCGTGCGGGCAGGGCCGGGCGCCCCCGGAGCGGGGGCCATGAGACCCCTTTCGAAGGTGCCGGGGAGCCGGACGGCCGGACCTCCCGGCCCTTGGAGAGGTCCCGGACGCCGAGAAGAGTGGAGCCACCGGTCCGCATCGCCGTGAGGAGGCGCGCCGTGCAAGCGTCGTCCGTGACCCGTGTGCACCCGGCCACGCGCACCACCCCGTGGCGTCACCTCCGCCGCGCCGTCGG
Organism: Kitasatospora sp. NBC_01560; assembly: GCF_045208415.1. Classification (NCBI taxonomy): domain Bacteria; kingdom Bacillati; phylum Actinomycetota; class Actinomycetes; order Kitasatosporales; family Streptomycetaceae; genus Kitasatospora; species Kitasatospora sp. NBC_01560. The sequence goes on from NZ_CP109364.1 coordinate 9,031,588, forward strand.
CCGGGATCCGAGCCCGCTGTGCCGGCGGGTGGACAGGGCCTTCAGCCGCCTCGCCGTCATGGTGACGTTGACGCTCCTCGGGGCTCTGGTGGTGGCTTCCGTGATCGCGCTGCTGGTGTTCCGGGGCGAGAGCCGGACGGCGCAGCAGACGGCCCGGCACCGCCACGCCGTGACGGCGACGACCACCGGCCCGGCGCAGTCCGACGGGTTCAGGACGGGAGGTGGCCGGGCCCGGGCCCCGGCGACCTGGAACGTGCCGCGGGCCGTGGCGGGCAGCGGCCTGATCGTGGTGCCGGCCGGCACCACGTCCGGAACGGCCGTGCCGATCCAGGTGGACGACGGGGGCCGTCCTGCCGCACCGGCCGAGGATCGGCAGGCGATCACCTCGGACGCCGTGGCGGCCGGCCTCGGCACGGCGACCGGGCTCTCCGCCGTGGCGGCCGGCGCCTACGCGCTGCGCCGCCGCACGCTGGGGCGCCGGGCCGAGATGAGCTGGGAACCCGAGTGGGAGCAGGTCGAACCGCTCTGGTCCGGGCGGAGCTGAGCGAGGCCTTCCGGACGGTTCAGAGCGGAAAGACCCGGCTCTCACCGGGCCGGACGAGGACCGGGGTGCCGCGGAACCGGATCCGGACGGGATCCTGGTGACTCTCGCGAAGGCTCACCGTCACCGTGCGGCGGTCGGTGGCGATCACCACGCCCCAGTGGCCGCGGTAGCGCAGCTCCAGCTCCAGCCGGCCGAGGGCGGACGGCAGGTGCGGGTCCAGCCAGAGCGCGTCCTCGCGGATCTCCAGGCCGGTGTAGCAGCGTTGCAGGAGGTCGACCGCGCCGGCCATGGCGCCGAGGTGGACGCCCTCGGCGGTGGTGCCGCCCTGGGAGTCCCGGAGGTCCGCGGTCAGGGCGTCGCGGAAGTGGCGCCAGGAGGCGCGGCGGTCGGATCGGGTGAGCACCCAGGCGTGCACCACCGAGCTGAGCGTGGAGCCGTGCACGGTGCGCCGCAGGTAGTAGCCGGTGGTGCGGCGCAGCAGCTCGTGTCCGGCGGGGTGGCCGAGGTGCCGGAGCAGGTCGCGGACCTCGCGGGCGGAGAACAGGTACCAGAGCATGAGGACGTCGGCCTGCTTGGACACCCGGTAGCGGTTGGTGGTGTCGCCCTCGGCCTCCAGGAGCCGGTCGAGCCGGCGCAGGTCGGGGTATCGGCTCCGGTACCTGGTCCAGTCGAGTTCGGCGAGCCGCTCGTAGCCGTCGAACTGGCTGAGCACACCGTCGTGGAAGGGGACGTGCAACCGTCGGCCCACCTCGCGCCAGCGGTCGAGTTCGGTGTCGTCGATGGCCAGCCGTTCCAGCAGTTCGTCGCGCCGGCGGCCGGGCAGGACGTGGACGGTGTCCAGGGCGCGCGCCAGCACCCAGGAGGCGAGGACGTTGGTGTAGGTGTTGTCGTCCAGGCCGGGGGTGTCCGCCCAGGGGTAGGCGTCGTGGTACTCGTCCGGGCCGAGCACCCCGCGGATCGACCAGCGCTCACGGTCACGGTCCCAGCTCGCGGCGGAGCACCAGAAGCGGGCGATCTCCAGCAAGGTCTCGGCGCCGGCCCCGGCGAGGAAGTCGAGGTCCCCGGTGGCCTGGTAGTACTGCCAGACGTTGTAGGCAACGGCCGAGCCGACGTGCCGCTGGAGGTGGCTGTGGTCGGGCAGCCAGCGGCCCGAGAGGGGGTTCAGATGGAGCCGCTGGGACTCCTCGCGGCCGTCGATCGCGCTCTGCCACGGGTACATCGCACCGCGCAGGCCGACCTCGCGGGCGGCCTGCCGGGCGGCGTCCAGACGGCGGTGGCGGTAGTGCAGGACGGCTCGCGCCAGTTCGGGGAAGCGCAGGTTGAGCAGTTGGAGGACGAACAGCTCGTCCCAGAACACGTGCCCGCGGTACGCCTCCCCGTGCAGCCCCCGGGCCGGGATGCCGACGTCGAGGTCGACGGAGTGCTCCGAGTACGTCTGGAGCAGGTGGAACAGGTCCAGGTGCAGCGGGCCGGCGCCGTCGAAGTCCGCGTCGATCCGGCAGCGCCGCCACAACTCGGCCCAGCGCGAGGAGTGTGCGGCCAGCAAGGGGCCGAAGCCGGGGGCCTCTGCGGCGAGCAGGCGGGATGCCTCCGGCGGTGCCGTGATCGCGGGGTCGTGCGAGGTGTGGACGGCGACCGTCTTCTCGACCGTTACCGGACGGCCGGGCCGGGTGTCCGTGCTGAGGGTCTGCGCCGCCCAGCCGTCCCGGAACTCGCATCGGTGGTCGGCGTCGACGGCCACGCCCGCCCGGTACAGGCGGGTCCGGGCCGCGAGGGCGATGCGCAGCGGCGAGCCGGTGGCCGCGACCTCCAGCCAGAGTGTCCCGTCCTCGTCCACGCCGTGGCCGGACGGTACCAGGTGGCGTGCGGTCAGGCCGCGGTAGCGGGCGACCCCGGTGTTGGTCACGGTGCCGTCCAGGGCGGAGCGGATCTCCAGCGGGCCGGACCAGTTCTCGGGGGAGAGGGTGGTCTCCAGCGCGAGCAGGTGCGGCTGCGCCTGGCTGGCGAGGCGGCGTTGGACCAGCTGTGTCCGGCGCCCGTCGGTGTCGACGACGAGGGCGTGCCGGGTCAGCAGACCGCGCCGGAGGTCCAGCTCCAGGGTCTGCTCGGCGGGCGGGCCGGTGAACCATGCGCCGCCGGCCGGGCGGAAGGTCAGGGGCAGCCAGTTCGGGGTGTTGATCAGGTCCACGTTGGTGACCGCCCGGCCGGCGAGCATCGAGGACGCGCGGTCGTAGCAGCCGGCCAGGTACGTGCCCGGGTAGTGGACCCCGTCGGCCGTCGACTCGGGCGCGGCGCCGCGGGTGACGACGTAGCCGTTTCCGACCGCGCAGAGTGCTTCCCGAAGACCCTCCCCGGCCGGGTCGAAGCCTTGGTACCGCAGGGTCCACGGGTCGGGCATCGCCGCGCCGGCTGTCGTGGTCGTGGTGAGGGTCTCCGGCTCCACGCGGCGGCCTCCGTGCTGTCGGCGTCCCTCCAGTCTGCGCAACGCGGCGACGGGGCGCTCATTCGGCGGTGTCCGCGCGCGGTCCCTCCTCCGCCGTGCGGATGGACCGGCCGGTCAGGGACGTCGGCCTGAGGCGGATCCACACCTCGCGCGGCCCTCCGGCCCACGGGTCCGGGCTGCCCCGGCGGAGGAGCCGTTCGACGGCTTCCGGTTCGTCGAAGGCGGCGGCGTCGCCGACGGCCAGGACGCTCCAGCCGGTGCGCGCCGAGTCGTCGATCCGGTCGACCTCGAAGGCGATCCGGAGGCCCCGGGCGGCGGCGAGGGTGCTTCTGGCGGCGGTGCGGAAGATCAGCGTCCCGTCGAGGACGCGGTAGTTGACCGGGAGCACCACCGGGCCCTCGGCCGTGCTCAGGGCGACCCGCCCGACGCCGCCCGGAGCCAGTCTGCCCCAACACTCCGGGGCCGACAGCTCGGTCAGGACGGGGTGGGCGGTGGCCGCCGCCCACCCGGGCGGTAGCGCGAGATCGCCGCCGAGGAGCTGCGTGGCGGACGTGCCGAGGGCGTCGGCCAGCCTGATCAGCGCTCCGCTCCCGATGGTGGCCGGTGACGACTCCAGGTACTCCAGGAAGCCCTCCGCCATGCCGGCCCTCGCGGCCGTCTCCGCACGGCTGAGTCCGAGCTGTCGACGACGCAGGGCGATCCGGCGTCCGAGGTCGCCCGGACCGGCCGGGGCGTCGTCGGCCTCGTCGGACCGGAAGGGACGGCCCCGAGGCTGGTCCCCGCCCGTGAGTGCCATGAACATGGCCCGCTCCTTTCGAGGCCCGAACCGTTCGGGGTGCTGCCACGGGAACGGCGCCCGTTCGAGGGCGTGGCCCCGGTACCGGACCGGTCGACCGGCACGACTCCAGGGTCGGTGGCGGGCGGGAGCGGTGCGAGGGGCCGGCCGGGTCGCGCGCGGCGCCGAACGGTCCGCCGGATTCCGTCCCGAAGGTGGGCCGGTCGGCCCTTCCGGAGGGCGCGCAGGGGTGCGGACGCTGGATCTGTCCGCACCACCGGTCCGAGGCCGAGGAGGCGCCATGTCCACCGTCCCGCACCCGCCGCCGGCCGTCGAGGCGCTGATCGCCGACGGGACGACGGTCGAGATCCGCCCGATCGCCCCGTCGGACCGCGACGCCGTCCTCGGCCTGCACGCCGACCGGATGTCGGCCGAAAGCCGGCGGCTGCGCTTCTTCGGTGCCAGCCGGCGGGCGCCGGAGCTGGCCGCGGAGCGGTTGTGCACCGACGGCCGGCCCGGCCTGCTCGCACTCGGCGCCTGGGCGGGAGGGGAGTTGATCGGGGAGGCCGACTGCGAGGCCCTGGACGACCCGGCCACCGCCGAGCTGGCACTGGCGGTCGCGGACGAGTGGCACCGCCGGGGCGTGGCGACCCTGCTGCTGGAGCACTTGGTCCATGCCGCACGCGGCCGGGGCGTCCGCGTCTTCGAGGCCGACACCCTGGCCGGCAACCGGGGTGTCCACCGCGTCTTCGCCGACCTCGGGCTGCCCGTGCACCGTCGCCTCGAACAGGGTGAGATCCGGGTGCGGGTGCCGTTGGACGAGACGGACGAGCACTACCGCGAGGCGGTGGACGGGCGAGGGCGCCGTGCTGACGTCGCCAGCCTGGGCCCGCTGTTGCGGCCGGCATCGGTCGCGGTCCTCGGAGCCTCGCGCCGACCGGGGTCGGTCGGCCGGACCGTGCTGCGGAAGATCCGCGACGGGGGCTTCACCGGGCCCCTGTGGGTGGTCAACCCCAAGGCCCAGGAAGTGGCGGGCGAGCGCTCCTACCCGTCGGTGGGTGCTCTGCCGGCCGTTCCGGACCTCGTGGTGCTGGCCGTGCCGCCCGGGGTCGTGGCAGGTGCCGCCGAGGAGTGCGGACGGGCCGGTGTCCGGGCGCTGGTGGTGCTCACCGCCGGGCTGGGGCAGGCCGAGTCGCGGCAGCTGATGCGGGCCTGCCGCCGCCACAGCATGCGGATGGTCGGCCCGAACAGTCTCGGTGTGGCCCAGACCGACCCCGCCGTCCGGCTGGATGCCGAGTTCGGAGGGGCGTTCCCGCTGCCCGGAACGGCCGGCGTCGCCGTCCAGTCCGGGGGAGTCGGCATCGCGCTGCTGGAGCGACTGGCCTGGCTCGGCATCGGTGTCTCGGGCTTCGTCTCGCTCGGCGACAAGTACGACGTCAGCGGCAACGACCTGCTCCGGTGGTGGGAGGGCGACGGCCGTACCGAGCTGGTGCTGCTGCACCTGGAGTCCTTCGGCAACCCGCGGGCCTTCGGCCGAACCGCCCGCCGCGTGACGCGGAAGCTGCCCGTCCTGACCGTCGATGCCGGCCGCTCGACCGCCGGCCGGCGCGGCGCCGCCTCGCACACGGCGGCCGCGGCCACCCCCACCGTCACCCGCGAGGCGCTGTTCCGGCAGGCCGGGATCACCGCGACCCGCAGCATCGACGAACTCGTCGGCACGGCAGCACTGTTGTACGCCCAGCCGCTTCCCGCCCCGCGCGGCGCGGTCGCCGTCGTGTCCAACGCGGGCGGCATCGGCATCCTCGCCGCCGACGCCTGCGCCGACGCCGGACTGCTGCTGCCCGAGCTCGCTCCCGATCTCCTGGAGTCGCTCCCCGAAGGTGCCTCGGCCCGAAACCCGGTCGACACCACGGCAGCGGTCGGCCCGGCCGAACTGGCCCGCTGCCTCAAGGCGGTGGAGCACAGTCGGGCCGTCGACGCCCTGCTGGTCTGCCTCGTCCCCACCGCCCTCGCGACGGCGACCGACGGTGATCCGGTGCGGGCGTTGCTCGACGGCCCGGCCCGGCGCCGGATCCCGATCGTCGCCGTCCTGCTCGACCAACAGGTGCCCGTCCGCCACCTGACGTGCGACGACGGCGGCCGGCTGCCGTCGTACTCCGACACGGTGGCCGCCGCCCGTGCGCTGGCCCACGCCCGTGACCGCGCCCGGTGGCTCGCCGAACCGTCCACCGCGGAGGCGGACCCGCCGGGCTGTGATCCGAAGGCCGCCAGGGCCCTGGTCGAGGCCCACCTCGTTGCCGAGCCGGACGGCGGCTGGCTCGACCCGCTGAGCACGGCCGACCTGCTGGACTGCTACGGACTGCCGCTGACCACCTCGGTCTGGGCACGGGACGAACACAGCGCGGTGGCGGCCGCCCGAGGCCTGCGCGGCCTCGGGCACGGAGGAGAGGTCGTGCTGAAGGCGTACTGGCCCGGCCAGGTCCACAAGAGCGCCGCCGGAGCGGTGCGCACCGGCCTGGCCACGGACGCCCAGGCCCGGGCCGTCTTCCGCGAGTTCGGCGAACGCTTCGGCGGACGGCTGAGCGGCGCGGTGGTGCAGCCGATGGCCGCCCCGGGGCTCGAACTGCTCGTCGGCGTCGTCCAGGACCGCGTTTTCGGTCCGCTCGTCGTCCTCGGTATGGGCGGCACCACTGCCGACGTCCTCGCCGACCGTACCGCCCGCCTGGCCCCGCTCACCGAGCACGATCTCACCGCCATGGTCACCGAACTACGAGGCGCACCACTGCTGCTGGGCTACCGGGGCGCACCTCCGGTCGACCTCGCGGCGGTCCGTGACGTACTCGCCCGGATCTCCCGGCTCGCCGCCGACCTCCCCCAACTCGTCGAGGCCGACCTCAACCCCCTGATCGCCCGCCCCGACGGCGTCATCTGCGTCGACGCCCGGATCAGGCTGGAACCCCGCCCCTCCTTCGACCCCTACCTGCGCCGGCTGCGCCGACCGGCCGCCGTGCAGGACGAGTGAGCACGACGAACCACAGCATCCCGGACGGCACACCGGCCGAGACCGTCGCCCACCCGGCCCCCAGGAGGGCGGCGTGCCACGCGGCCCCGCACGGGGGGCCCGGTTCCTCCGGTGCGCCGCGGCGGCCGGGCGCGCAGAATCGTGGGGTGACGACGCCAACCGGAGGAGTGCCGGCGATGGACGCGACCGAGCCCGTTCGGCCCGCAGACCCCGCGCAGCGCGTACGGGTGTTCCTGCTGGACGACCACGAGGTGGTCAGGCGCGGGGTGCGCGACCTGCTGGAGGCGGAGCCCGACCTGGAGGTCGTGGGCGAGGCCGGCACCTGCGCGCAGGCGCTGGCCCGCGTTCCGGCCCTGCGGCCCGATGTCGCCGTCCTGGACGTGCGGCTGCCCGACGGCGACGGGGTGACCGTCTGCCGCGAGCTGCGCGACCGGATGCCGGAGCTGGCGTGCCTGATGCTGACCTCGTTCGACGACGACGACGCGCTGCTGGACGCGATCATGGCGGGCGCGGCGGGCTACGTGCTGAAGCAGGTCAAGGGTGTCGACCTGGTCGGCGCGGTGCGGACGGTGGCCGCCGGGCAGTCCATGCTCGATCCGGCGACCACCCGCAAGCTGATGGAGAGCCTGCGCCACCACGAGGAGAGCCCCACCGAGGCCGCGCTCGCCCAACTGACCCCGCGCGAGAAGGAGATCCTCGTCCTGGTCGGCGAGGGCAAGACCAACCGGCAGATCGGCCAGGAGCTCTACCTCGCCGAGAAGACCGTCAAGAACCACGTCTCCCGGCTGCTCGCCAAGCTCGGCGTGGAGCGGCGTCTCCAGGCGGCCGTGCTCGCCGCCCACACGGACACCGAGCACCAGCCGCAGCACCAGCGGCCGCACTGAGCCCGCCCGGCCCGCCCGGATGGGCCGGTCGGCCCAAGCGGCGGCCCGCCGCCCCGGTGCACGGTGGAGGCGGGGCCACAGGCCCACCCCGCCCGGCCGGGAAGCCCGCGAGGACGTACCCCGGCGGCGGGCCGCCCCCTCGGTCGACGGCACCCCCAGGGAGACCGCCATGCCCACCCTCGCACTCGACGCCGCTGCCCTGGAGAAGCTGGTCTCCGCCGCGGTGGCCGCACCCTCGATCCACAACAGCCAGCCCTGGCACTTCCGGCTCGACCCCGAGATCTCCGTCCTGGAGGTCCGTGCGGTGCGGGAGCGCGCCGTCCCGGCCGCCGACCCCCAGGGGCGGGCGATGCACATCTCCGTCGGTGCGGCCGTGCTGAACCTTCGGGTCGCCGCCCGCCACCTCGGCTGGGCACCGGAGGTACGGCTGCTGCCCGATCCCGCCGAGCCGGACCTGTTCGCCACCGTGCGGCTGGACGCGGCGTCCCCGGTCCGGCTCCCCGGCAGCGAGGCCCTCTACGCCGCCGTCTGGCGGCGCCACTCCATCCGTACCCCGTTCACCGACCGTCCTGTCCCGCCGGACGTCCTCGACCGGTTGGTGACCGCGGCCGCGGCGGAGGGCACGGTCCTCCACCTCCCCGGCCGTGCGGAGACGGCCCGGCTGCTCGAACTCACCGCGGAGGCCGAACGCCGCAACACCACCGATGCCGCCCAGCGGACCGAGAGCCGCAACTGGGTCCGCAGCGGCGACGTACCACCGTACGGAATACCGGCCCACGCCCTCGGGCCGCAGGACCGCGGCGGCCGCCTCCCCATGCGGGACTTCGCCGCCCTGCGCCCCGCCGAGCACCAGCGGCCCGCCACCTTCGAGCACGAGCCGCTCCTCGCGGTGCTCACCACGGACAACGACCGCCCCGAGGACTGGCTGCGCACCGGGCTCGGCCTGGAACACGTCCTCCTGACGGCCACCGTCCACGAGGTGCGGGCCTCGCTCCTGCACCAGGTGATGGAGTGGCCGGAACTGCGCCGGGAGGCCCGGGAGCCGCACACGGGGCCCGAGTGCGTGCAGATGCTGATCCGCCTCGGCTACGGTCCGGAGGGAACGCCGACACCCCGACTGGCGGCCGCCGAGGTGCTCGACCCCCGGAAGACCTAGGACGGCCGGGGCAGGGGGACCCGCCACAGCAGCTCGGTGCCGCCCTCGGGCAGTGCACGGGCGGCGAAGGTGCCACCCAGTCCGGTGGCCCGCTCGGCCAGGTTGGCCAGCCCGCTGCGCCGGCCGCCCTCGGGCAGCCCGCCACCGTTGTCCGTCACGTTGAGCGCCAGCTCCGCGCCGGCCGTCAGCGAGACCTCGACCCTGCTCGCGGCGGCGTGCCGGGCGGCGTTGGAGAGCGCCTCCTCCAGGACGGCGACGACCGCGTCGGCGATCTCGGCCGGCACGGTGACGTCGAGCAGTCCGGTCATCCGCAGGCCGGGGGTGAAGCCGAGCGTCCGCGCCGCCCGATCGACGACCTCGACCACGCGCGCGCGCAGGCCGACAGCGGCCGGGCCCGTCTCGCGGGCCCGTAGGCCGAAGATGGTGGCCCTGATGGTCTTCGCGGTGTCGTCCAGGTCGTCGATCGCCCGCAGCACCCGGTCGGTCGCCTCGGGGTGGTCGATGAAGCGGGTGGCGCCCTGGAGGGTCATCCCGGTGGCGAAGAGGCGTTGAATCGCCAGGTCGTGCAGGTCACGGGCGATCCGGTCGCGCTCCTGGAGCAGGGCGACCTTTTCCGAGTCGCGGCGGCGTTCCGCCAGCTCCATGGCCACCGCTGCCTGGCCGGCGAAGCCCAGGAGCGGCCCGGACTCGTCCTCCCCGAAGAGCGCTGCGCCGGCTGCGCGGGCCAGCATCAGCACCCCGCGGAGCCCGTGCCCCGCGGTGCCGATCGGTACCGCGACCGCCGGTCCCAGACCCTCCCAGCGCGGTGGCCCGGCAGTGATGCGGGGGTCCTGCCGGACGTTGCCGGTCACCACCAGGCCACCCGTCCGGGCGGCGGCCCCGGCGAAGGAGCCGTCCAGTGGGAGGACGAGGCCCAGGTGACGCGTCTCTTCGAGGCCGACGGCGATTCGGACCTCCAGGTCGTCCGAACCGGGCAGCGGCAGCGCCACCACCGCGAGGTCGGCGCCGGTGATCTCGGCCGCCCGGGTGACCAACAGGCCGAGCACCGTCCGCTCGGAGGCTCCGGCCAGCAGCCTCCCGGTGATCTCGGTGTTGGCCGTCAGCCAGCGTTCGCGCAGCCTGGCCCGGGCGTAGAGACGGGCATTGTCGATCGCCACCCCGGCCGCCACGGCCAGGGTGGCGAGCACGGACTCGTCCTCGGCGTCGAACTCGCCGCCGCCGCGCTTCTCGGTCAGGTAGAGGTTGCCGAACACCTTGTCCCGGATCCGGATCGGCACTCCGAGGAAGCTGTTCATCGGCGGGTGGTGGGCCGGGAACCCGTAGGACACCGGGTGCTCCGCGATGCGGCTGAGACGCAGCGGCACCGGGTTGCGGATCAGTTCGCCCAGGACGCCGTGGCCGGAGGGCAGGGGTCCGATCCGCCTCACCTGCTCCTCCGTCACGCCGACCGGGACGAACTGGGAGAGCTGCTGGTCCTCGCCGATCACCCCGAGGGCACCGTACTCGGCGTCGACCAGCGTGACCGCTGCTTCGACGATGTGCCGCAGGGCCTGGGCCAGGTCCAGGTCGCGGCCCACCGCCAGGACCGCCTCCAGCAGACTGTGCACCCGGTCGCGCGTGCCGCGCGCGGCGTCCAACCTGGCCTGGAGCTCGTCCAGCAGCTCGTCGAGACGCAGCTGCGGCAGAGGGGTCGAGCTCTCCGAAGCGCTGCCCACCGGTTCCTCCGGGATCCGAGACCTGCCGGGTGCCATGGCCAGACTAGACGCGACGCCCGGACGCGTCCTGCCCCGCGGGACCGCCTGGGCCCATCGGCCCAGCGGCCGGCCCCGTTCGCCCCATGGCGACCACCGGCCCCAGGGGGAACGCTGGAGGGGAGACGGGACGGCACGTGCCGTTGCGCGCCCGACGTCCGACAGGAGTGATCAGGACATGAAAGCGCTGACCTACCACGGACCGGGCCGCCGTACCTGGGGTGACGTCCCCGACCCTGCCGTCCGCGACCCGGAGGACGCCGTCGTCCGGGTCGACGCCGTCACCATCTGCGGCACCGACCTGCACATTCTCAAGGGCGACGTACCCGAGGTGACCGACGGCCGCGTCCTCGGCCACGAGGCCGTCGGCACGGTCGTCGAGACCGGACCGGGCGTGCGCACCGTCGAGGCGGGCGACCGCGTCCTGGTCTCCTGCATCTCCGCCTGCGGCCGCTGCGCCTACTGCCGCGCCGCCAGCTACGGTCAGTGCACCGGGGGCGGCGGGTGGATCCTCGGCCATCTGGTCGACGGCTGCCAGGCCGAGTACGTCCGCACCCCCTTCGCCGACAACTCGCTGCACCGGCTGCCCGCGGGCGTGACCGACGAGGACGCGCTCCTGCTCGCCGACATCCTCCCCACTTCCTACGAGGTCGGGGTCCTGAACGGCCGGATCACCCCCGGCGACACCGTCGTGGTCGTCGGTGCGGGCCCGATCGGCCTGGCTTCGATCCTCACCGCCCGGCTCTACAGCCCCGCCCGCATCATCGCGGTCGACCTCGCAGCGAGCCGCCTGGACGCCGCGAAGCGGATGGGCGCCGACACCGTGCTGACCGTCGCCGAGGCCACCCCCGAAGCGGTGCGCGCACTTGGCCCGGACGGGCTCGGGGCGGACGTGGCGATCGAGGCGGTCGGCGTCCCCGAGTCCTTCGAGCTGTGCACCCGCGTGGTGCGCCCCGGCGGGCGGGTGGCCAACGTCGGCGTGCACGGCAAGCCCGCCGTGCTCCACCTGGAGGACCTCTGGATCCGCGACGTCACCATCACCACCGGCCTGGTCGACACCCGCAGCACCCCGCTGCTGCTCGACATGCTGGCCGCCGGCCGGCTCGACGTCTCCGGGCTGGTCACCCACCGGTTCGGCCTCGACGAGATGCAGGAGGCCTACGACGTCTTCGCCGACGCGGGCGGCAACGGCGCTCTCAAGGTCGCACTCTTCCGGACGTGACCGGGCGCCGGTGAGCCGAAGGAGAACGGGATGGACCAGGAGCACGAGGTCGGGGTTGCGCACCCGGCGGACCCGGCGGACCCGGCGGACCCGGCCGACACGGCGCGCCGGATCACCGAACGCCGCACCCTGCTCGGCCTCACCGAGGAGATGCTGGCGCGACAGGCGGCGATGGCGCCGCGGTACCTCCGGTACCTGCTGGAGGCGGGACCGGACTTCGACCCGGGTGGATTCGTCCGGATCGCCGCCGCTCTGGGCCTCACCCTCCAGGACCTGGTGGACGGGCGCACCGACGCCCCGCCGGGGCAGGCGGAGCCGGGGCCCGGACGCGGACCCATGCTGTTCCGCCTCACCGCGTCCGAGTGCTGGGACAGGATCGGTGGCCACGGCGTGGGCCGGATCGCCCTGCCCGTCGAGCCGGGTCCGGCCGTCTTCCCGGTCAACTACGCGGTGGACGCCGGGACGGTCGTCTTCCGTACGGCCGTGCGGAGCGGTGCGGCCCCGGAGGACGGGGCCGCGGTGTCCTTCCAGGTCGACCGGATCGACGACTCGCTGCGCCGGGGCTGGAGTGTGCTGATCCTCGGTGAGGCGCAGCACGTGACGGACGCCGACGAGGTGCGCCGGCTGGCGGGGTTGCCCGGAACCACCCCGTGGGCGGGCGGGGACCGCCCGCTCTGGGTGCGGATCCGGGCGGACGAGATCACCGGACGCAGGATCGGCGGTGACTGAGCCGCTCCGTACCCGCGCGGCGGCTCCGGAGGTGTGGAGATTCCGCAAGGGACGTCCGGCCCCGTGACGGCGGGGGGTCGGCGGCGTCACGCTCGGAGCGGCGGTTGCCGGGAGGGGGTGTTCGAGCCTCCGGAGTGCGCAGCCGGCACGGGAGGAACGACATGCCTGACAGCAGACCGGTGATCGAACTCCGCTCGCTCACCAAACGGTACGGGCGCTCCGTCGGCATCGACGGGCTCGACATCGAGATCGGCACCGGTGAGGTGTTCGGCCTGCTCGGGCCGAACGGGGCCGGGAAGACCACCACGCTGCGGTGCCTGGTCGGACTGCTGCGTCCGACGTCCGGGGAGGTGAGGGTGCTGGGGCTGGACCCGGTCGCGGACCACGGCCGGCTCGCGCGCTCGGTCGGCTACCTCCCCGGTGAGCTGCGGCTCTACCCGGAGCTCACCGGCCGGCAGACGCTCGACCTGCTGGCCGCCGTCCAGGGCGCCGCCGTCCCCCGGCAGGCCGAGCTCTGTGACCGTTTGAACCTCTCGCGAGCCGACCTGGACCGCGCGGTCGGGGAGTACTCGCGCGGCATGAAGCAGAAGCTGGGCCTCGTCCAGGCCTTCCAGCACCGGCCGGCACTGGTGGTGCTGGACGAACCGACGGAGGGGCTGGACCCGCTGGTCCAGGAGAGCTTCTTCGAGCTGCTCGCCGGTGAGACCGCCGAGGGCCGCACCGTCCTGCTGTCCAGTCACGTCCTCCCCGAGGTCCAGCGGGCCTGCGGGCGGGTGGCGATCGTCCGGCAGGGCCGGCTGGTCACCGTCCGGTCCGTGTCCGAGCTGCGGCAGGCGCGGGCAAGGCGGGTGCGGCTCACGTTCGCCGACGGGCGGGGTGCCCGGCCGCTGGGCCCGGCGGAGCGGTGGTCGCCCCGCTGGGAGGGTGAACGGGTGGAGCTGCTGGTGCCCCCGGACGAGGTGGTGGGGGCCGTGCGGGCCCTGCTCGCCGACCTCCCGGTGGCCGACCTGACCATCGAGGAGGCGGGACTGGACGAGGCCTTCCTCGACCTCTACCGGGCAACCGGGCAACCGGGCACCCCGAGCACCCCGGACTCCCCGGGCACCCCGGGCACCGACTCCACGACGGAGGTCCGGCGATGAGCCGCGCAACGGTGAGCGCCCGGCTCCCGCTGGTCTGGCTCGCGCTGCACCGCCGCCGCCGGATGCTGGTCGCGCTGGCGCTCGGCATGATCGTGTTCGAGACCCTGATCGTGGTGATCACCAGCACGATCCCGCCGAGCCAGATCTTCGGCAGCGGAGGGCGGCCCCCCGGTGCCTTCCGGGCGTTCAGCGGCTCGAACGGGGACGTGTCCATCGCGAGCTACCCGGGACTTCTCGGTGCCGGCCTCACCCACCCGTTCTGGATCGCGATGCAGCTCACCGCGATCGGCTCACTGGGGGCCGCGGCCGTTGCGGCCGACATCGAGTCGGGCACCATCGAGCTGCTGATGACCCGCCCGGTCACCCGCACCCGGCTGCTCGCCGAACGCACCGCGGCCCTGGCGGCCGCCTCGATCCTGCTCAATGCCGCCGCGACGCTGACCATCGCGGTCGGCGTCGCGTTGTCACCGAAGCTGCACGAGGCCGTGCCGATCGGCGGAGTCTTCGCCGCCGGCCTGCTGGGCTGCGCTTTCGCGCTCTGCCTGACCGGACCGGTGCTGGCCTTCTCGGCGGCGGGCCGGCACCGGGCCCCCGTCATCGGCGCGACCGTGGCCCTCGGTGCGGTCGGCTTCGCCCTGAACTTCGTGGCGCTCGCCTGGGCGCCGGCGGCGCCGCTGCGGTACCTCAGCCCGTTCCACTACTACACGCCGGCCGACGCGCTCGCCGACGGGTCCGTTCCCTGGGGGTCGGTGGCCGTCCTCGCGGCGGTCGGCCTGACCGGGACCGCCGTCGCCTTCCGGCTGTTCGCCCGCCGGGACCTCGCCCCCTGATCCGTCCCGCGCCGGTCGCCCGGTCCCGGCGGTCCTCCGCCGGGCACCGGACGACCTCGACGGCGGCAGCGCCCCGGGCCGCGACCGTTCAGCGAGCAGGCCACAGCCGTGCGAGGTCCGGTGCGTGGAGGTCGGCGTGGACGGCTCGGTGGTGATCGACCGGGAGGGGCCGGCCCCCGGAGCGGTGGCTCAGGAGGTGCCGCGGACGACGACCACCGGGCAGGGGGAGTGTTCGACGCAGTGCCGGCTCACGGAGCCGAGCAGGGTGCCCTTGAAACCTCCGAGGCCCCTGCTGCCGACGACCAGGAGCCGGGCCCCGTGGGCGGCCCGCAGCAGCACCTCGGCCGGGTGGCCGTACACGGTGTGCTGGCGGACCGGCACCGCAGGGGCTGCCGCGCTCTCCGCGCTCTCCTCGCGCTGCACGGCGTTCGCCAGGCTGAGACGGGCCGCCTCCTCGATCTCGGGGCCGGGGACCGACAGGCCCCAGCCGGTCAGCGGAGGGTAGTCCCAGGCGGTCACGGCGTGCACCGTGGAGCCGTCCAGCCGGGCGTGTTCGAGTGCCCAGTGCAGTGCGGCCGACGAGGACGGTGAGCCGTCGATGCCGACAACGATGGTGTGGGTGTCGTCCTGCGTGGATCCCATGAGGAAGCTCCCTGCATGCGCTGCGTGGCCGACAGGATCTGGACCGGGTACGTGACCGTGTGTCGGTTCCACGGCCTCCGGTGCTCGCCCGCGCCCGCGTGACCGGCGCGGCGGAGGACTGCTCCGCCGGTCGGCCGCGCGCGCGTGGTGCGTGCGGCAGCTGCTCCGGGTGCGGGGGTGCTCGGTCGTCGTGGGATCCCTCGGGCCGGTCGGACGCCACGGCGACTCCCACGTGCAGCACGTGGACCGCCTCCGCCCGCGGTGACCGCCACCCCGCCTCCCGGTGCGTCGCCCCGGCCTGGGTCCACCGGTCCCACCGCGCCCGCCGGACGGCCTCCGCGAGGTCGTCAGCCATCGGCACCGCGCATCACGACGACCGGGCACGCCGCGTGCTGGACGCAGTGACGGCTCACCGAACCGAGCAGGGCGCCCGCGAAGCCGCCGTGGCCACGGCTGCCCACCACCAGCAGATCGGCCCCGTGAGACCGTTCCTCCAGGACCTCGGCGGCGTTCCCCAGAACGGCCGTCTCCCGGATCTCCGCCGCTCGCTCGTCGCCGACCGTCGCGCCGACCGCCTGGGCCAGGACCTTCTCGGCGGTGTGCCCGAGTTCACGGTCCACGGACATCGGCGCGCGCCCGTACATCGTGGGGAGCACCCAGCAGAGCACCGCGTCCACGACGGCGCCGGTCAGCCGCGCCTGCCCGACCGCCCAGCGCAATGCCTGCCGGGAGGCGGGCGACCCGTCCACACCGACCACGATCCGGCGTGCCGCCGGGACGTCGCTGTCCATCGTTCGCCCCGCTTCCCGGCAGGTCGGCGGCTCCGCAGGCTGTGCGGCACGGTCCGCCCCGCCTGTTCCACTCTCCACCCCGCCACGGTGCGGCGCACTCCGCGAGTCGCCCCGGCGGAGCGGTATTTTCGACCTCCTCGTGGGTCTGAACCGCTGGTGTTCCGGGTCGTCGCGTACGCGGCCCTGATGACCGGCTGCTACCCGCCGTTCCGGCTGGACCGGCGCGGCCTCGACCCGGCCGCCCGGTCCGCACCGTGACCTGGACGGCCGTCCACCGGGCCGGTGGCCTTCGGTGCGGCCCGCCCGGGCGCGCGCGGGCCGATCCTCCCGTCACAGCGGGTGGGCCGAGGAGCCCTTCGGCCCGCTTGCGGCTCGTGGCGGTCCGCCTCGGTGCGTGCGGCGGCCGTGGTCGGCGGCGACCCGGCGGGCGTGGGCGACGATCTCGTCGGCCGTGTGTTCACTGACGCCGAGGGCACGGGTGAGCCGGTGGGCGCTCCAACCGTGCCGGGCGAGGAGGACGGCGAGCGGGTGGTGCCCGGACGTCCCGGCGACGGGGCGCACCGGCGCGGGCGCGACGGCGGCCGGCGCGACGCGTCCGGCCGCGCGGTGACGCAGCAGGGCACGGCGCAGCTCGTCCGCGCCCCAGACGACGAACGGGAACGGCACCACGACGGCCAGTTGGGCCGGGGTGAGCGCCGCCGTCCCGAACACGTGGTGCAGCGGCGGCAGGTAGACGATCGCGGCGGCGAAGGCGAGCGAGAAGCCGATACCGCCGAGCAGTCGGCGGTTGCTGAGGACACCGACGGAGCGCAGCGACGCGCGGTCGGTGCGGGCGGCGAAGGCCGTGCCGATCTGGCAGGCGACGATGCCGAGCCAGGTGACCGTGGTGGCCTGCTCGTACGTCAGGTGCAGCGCGGTGCCGGGGCCGGTCGGGTCGCCGGGATGCCAGCCTCCCAGCGTCAGCGTGAGCAGGAACCCCGCCATCACCAGCGCGGCCGAGATCAGTCCGAGGAAACCCCAGGCCCGGGCCAGCATGGCGGGCTGGATCACCCGCTCGCCCCGCGGGCGCGGGGGGCGGTCCATCAGCCCCGGCTCGGCGCGTTCGCGGCCGAGGGCGAGGGCCGGCAGGGTGTCGGTGCCGAGGTCGATGGCCAGGATCTGCATCACCGTGAGCGGCAGCGGGACGGCACCGCCGGCGAGGGCGAACACCAGGAAGGGAACGACCTCGGGGACGGCGTGGGCGAAGATGTAGACGATGAACTTGCGGATGTTGTCGTACGTCCGCCGGCCGGCCTCGACCGCCGCGACGATGGTGGCGAAGTTGTCGTCGGTCAGCACCATGGTCGCCGACTCGCGGGCGACATCGGTGCCGGAGCGCCCCATGGCGACGCCGATGTCGGCGCTCCGCAGGGCCGGGGCGTCGTTGACGCCGTCCCCGGTCATCGCCACGGTGTGGCCTTCGGCGCGCAGCGCGTCGGCGATCCGCAGTTTGGCCTCGGGCGAGGTACGGGCGAAGATCACCTCCTCGCCCCGTGCCAGCAGCGTGTCGAGCTCCGGCTCGCTCATCGAGGCCAGCTCCGTACCGGTGACGATGCGGGAGCCGCGGTGGCCGATGCCGACCTGGGCGGCGATGGCGGCCGCGGTGAGGCCGTTGTCACCGGTGACCACGTGCACGGTGATGCCGGCCCGGTGGGCGCGTTCGATCGCAGCGGCGACCTCGGGCCGGGCCGGATCGGCCATGGCGATCAGGCCGATCAGGCACAGCTCCCGTTCTGCGTCCTCCCGGCTGCCGGGCGGCGGCTCGCCGGCCGGCAGCCGCCGCCGGGCCACCGCCAGCACCCGTAGGCCCCGGGCGGCCAGGGCACCGACGGCGTCGGCGACCTCGGTCCGGTCGTCCGGGGTGAGGGCCCGCTCCACCCCGTGGTCGAGAAGCCGGGCGGCGTGGGCGAGGACTTCCTCCGGCGCGCCCTTGGTGTGCAGGACGACCGCGCCGTCCCCGGCGTCGGCGGTGGTCATGAGTTTGACGCGGGGGTCGAAGCGGAACACGCCCCGACGGTCGAGGTCACGCCGCTCGGGCGGGGACGCAACACCGAGCCGGTCGGCCAGCGCGAGCAGCGCGAGTTCCGTCGGGTCGCCGTGGCCCGCGTCCGGATGAGCCGTCGTGCAGGCGGCCGCCGCCTCGGCGACCAGCCGCACCTGCGGCGGCACCTCAGTCGGGGCATCGACGGTGCTCTCGCCGTCCGGGGTCCAGACCGTCGTCACCAGCATCCGGTTCTCGGTCAGCGTGCCCGTCTTGTCGGTGCACACGACCGTCGTGGAACCCAGCGTCTCGACGGCGGACAGGCGTTTGACCACCGCCCCGCGCCGGGCCAGGTCGCGGACGCCGGAGGCCAGCGCGAGGGTGATGGTCGGTAGCAGGCCCTCCGGGACGTTGGCGACCAGCAGGCCGATGGCGAAGCTCACCGCGGCGGCGAGCGACAGGCCCGCGGCAAGACCGATCGGCAGGAAGGCCAGTCCGACACCGACGGCGACCACCGCGATCAGCCGGGCGGCGCGTTTGACCTGGTGCTCCAGCGGGCTCTCCTCGCGCCGGGTGCGCTGACTCAGCGCGGCGATCCGGCCGAGCTCGGTCTGCATACCGGTGGCGGTCACCACCGCCAGGGCATCACCACCCGTGCAGGTGCTGCCGGAGAACAGCAGGTCGCGGGCGTCCAGCAGGGAGCCTTCGACGTCCACCTGGTCGGCCGAGCGGGACACCGGCACCGACTCACCGGTCAGGGCCGACAGGTCGACCTCGACGCCACCCGAGAGCAACCGGGCGTCGGCGGAGATCCGCTCGCCCTCCTCGACCACCAGGACGTCGCCCGGAACGAGCGACCGGGCGGCCACTTCCCGTCGGGCGCCGTCGCGGACCACCGTCGCCTGCTCCGGCAGGAACGCCGCCAGCGCCTCCACGGCCCGCTCGGCCTGCTGCTCCTGGGCGAAGGCGAGCGCGGCGTTGAGCAGGATGACGGCCACGATCGCGACCGCCAGCGCGGGGGCCCCGCTGACGGCGGCGAGTACCGCGGCGAGGGCCAGCAGCACGGCGAGAGGATGGGTGAACTGTTGCGCGAGCTCGCGGGGCCAGCGCCGCCCGCCGCGCCGGGTGAGCGTGTTGGGCCCGTACACGGCCTGGCGTCGGACCGCCTCGCGCTCCGCCAGACCCGCCGGCGACGTGCGCAGGTCCCGGAAGAGCAGCGTGATCGGCTCGCGCGGGTCGGGGGAGTCCGACCGGTCGGCCGGCCGGAGGGCGGTGGTCGGGGCCATGCTCCCTCCCCGGTGGTCGTGGGGCGGCCCGGCGCACCCGGGCCCTCTCCTCACCGTAGGCGCCGGAGCGTGCCCGGCAGCAGGGCCGACCGGCCCCGGGGAGAGGCCCGGCAGCCCTGCGCCCAGGTGTCGTCGCGGGCCCACGCCGGAGTGGTCCACGAGGTCGGTGAGGTCGGTGACGAGCTGCGGTCCCCGGAACGGGCGCAATGCCGGGTCCGGGTGTCCGTGGCGGCCCGGTGCCCCGGCCGTCGGGGCCGACCGGCCCTGGTCCGGGGGATTCCCGGCGACGACGGAGGGTCGAGATGCACCCGCCCGGGGCGCACGACCGCCCGTCGGGACCAGACCGGGGGGAGCCCTCAGCGCACGAGGACACGCTCACCCGAACGCGGGACGACCGCCGTCCAGCCCAGTTCGCGGTCGATCCGGTCGCGCAGTTCCCGGGAGCCCTCGGGCTCGCCGTGCACGAGGTAGGTGGTGCTCGGCGGCGGAGCGTTCCTGAGCCAGTCGATCACCTCGGAGGCGTCCGCATGGGCGGAGAACGCGGGCACGTTGACCACCTCGGCGCGGACCGGCACGTAGGTGCCGTACATCTTCAGCACCTTGGCGCCGTCCACCAGGTCACGGGCCCGGGTGCCGGCGGCGGCGTAGCCCACGATGATCACGGTGTTCCGCGGGTCCGGCAGCAGCCTGCGCAAGTGATGGACGACCCGTCCGCCGGTGGCCATGCCGGAGGCGGAGACGAGGACGGACGGCAGGCTGGAACGTTCCAGGGCCAGCGACTCCTGCAGTGAGTGGATCAGTGAGAACGGTTCCGGGTCGAGGGCTGTTGCGCCGTGGTCGGCCACCTCCCGGCGCAGTTCGGGGGACCGGTCGGCGAACGCCTCACGGTAGATCTGCAGGGCCGCGAGCGCCATCGGGCTGTCGACGTACACGGGGGCTCCCGAGTGAAGCCGTCCGGCCCGGCGCAGTTCGGCGAGCTGGTGCAGGACGACCTCGGTCCGGTCGACGGCGAACGACGGGATGACGACGGTACCGCCACGGGCGAGGGTGCGCTCGATCGCTCGGGCGAACCACTCACGGGCGGCGGTCTCCTCGTGGTGCCTGTTGCCGTAGGTGGACTCCATCAGCAGGACGTCGGCTCCGGTGAAGGGCACCGGTGGTTCCAGCAGCGGGTGGACGGGCCGGCCGAGGTCGCCACTGGCAGCCAGGCTGTGCCCGTCCTCCAGGGTGAGGTGTGCCCAGGCGGACCCGAGGATGTGGCCGGCGTGGTGGAGCCGGAGCACCGTGCCGGTGGTGATCTCCACATCGGTGTCCAGCGGTACGGGGTCGAACATGGCGATGGTGCGCTCCACGTCGTCCTCGTCGTACAACGGGTGGGCGGGGCGGTGCTTGGACCAGCCGTGCGCGTTGGCGTGATCGGCGTCCTCCCGGAGCAGATGGGCGCTGTCGCGCAGGATCAGCTCGGCCAGCCGTGCGGTGTTCGAGGTGGTCAGCACCGGGCCGCGAAAGCCTTCCCGGACCAGGCGCGGCAGGTAGCCGCAGTGGTCCAGGTGGGCGTGGGTGAGCACCACCGCCTGGACGTCCGCCGGGTCGAGCGGCAGGGCGCGCCAGTTGCGGCGACGGAACTCGGCCAGGCCCTGGAACAGGCCGCAGTCGATCATGACCCGGGCGTGGTCGGTCTCCACAAGGAATTTGCTCCCGGTCACCGTTCCCACACCGCCGAGGAACGTGAGCAGGCCCGGGCGGGGGCGTGGGGGAGGGGTGCTGCCGTCTGCCGTCATGGCGGCCTCCGAATCGGGATTCCCCGGGGCTTCCATCGTTCCTCCGTTTCGGCCGGCTGTCGTGGTCGGACCGTGAAACGGTGGGCCGCGCGGTGTTCGGGCAGGTGCTCGCCGCTTCCTGGCCTGCTGTGATGCGGTCGCCAGCGTGTCGTTCCGGATGCCGACGGCGGTCACGGGTTCCCGGCCTTGCTGCCCGTCGAGAAGCCGTCGAGCCGTCGAACCGCTCGGCGAACGGCTCGGGGAGCACCTGATCGGAGTCGCGGAGGGCGGGCCGGACGGGCCTGCTCGCGTCCGGTCGGACCGGCGTCAGGTGGGGTCGTCGGCGGTGCGGATCACGCGGCCGCTGAGCTCGGTCGGCGTGATCCGGACCCACAACTCCCGCTCGCCGCCCGCCCAGGGCGACGGCTTGTCCCGTTGTTTCAGGTGGGCCAGTGCCGGCCGGTCGTCGATCCGGTGGGCGTCACCGGTGGCCAGCACGCTCCAGCCGGTGCGCAGCGCCTCGTCGATCCGGTCGACCTCGAAGGCGACGCGCCGGCCGACGGCGGCGGCGAGCGGCCCGTCGGCAGCCGTGCGGAAGATCAGTGTGCCGTCCAGTACCCAGTAGTTGACCGGGAGGACGACGGGGCCCGTCGCGGTGCCCAGGGCCACCCGGCCGACACCGTCGGTGGACAGTCGCTCCCAGCACTCGGAACGTGCCAGCTCCTCCAGCACCGGGTGCGCGGCGGCGCTCGCCCGGCCGGGCGGCAGGTCGGGTCCACCTCCCAGCAACCGGGTGACCGAGGTTTCCAGTACGGCTGCCAGCCTGGCCAATGCGCCCCTCTCGACGTCGGAGGGGGAGGTTTCCAGGTACTCCAGGTACGACACCGCCATGCCGGCCCGAGCCGCGGTCTGTTCCCGGCCGAGTCCCAGCTGCTCGCGGCGCAGCGCGACTCGTCTGCCGAGGTCGCCGGGGTTGCTCGGCCTGGTCCGTTCCGGACCGCCGGGGGGTTCGCGCGGTCCGGCGGGCCCGCTCCGCTCCGGCGTCGAGGAGCTCTGCGGCCGGTCGGAAGACCTGGGTGCCTGCCCGCTCGGGTCCTGGCGGGTGAAGTGGTGCAGGCGGCTGTCCGGACCGGGGAAGAACAGGGTGGAGTGCCCGGTGTCCGACCACTGGACCTCGAGCACGGGAATGTCGGTGAGGTGGATGCCGGCCACCGCGAGTGTCCCACCGCGGTCCAGAGCGGCGAGGGCCACCGGCACCAGATCACCGACCGGTGCGAAGAGGACGGCCGCGTCCAGCGGCTCCGGCGGGGACCCGTACGCGTCGCCCGCGGAGGCCGCGCCCAGCTCCAACGCCAGCCGCCGGGCCTCCTCGGCCCGTGTCAGGACGTGCACGGTGGCGCCGCGGCCGAGGGCGAGCTGCGCCGTGAGGTGCGCGGAAGCGCCGAACCCGTAGATCCCCAGCCGGCCTCCCGGCGGCAGTTCGGCCCGCTCCAGGGCGCGGTAGCCGATGATCCCCGCACACAGCAGCGGCGCCAGTTCCTCGTCGGGTGGCCCCTCCGGCAGCCGGTAGACGAAGCGGGCGTCGGCCACCGTGTACCGGGCGTAGCCGCCGTGCAGGTCCCAGCCCGTGTACCGGGAGCCCGGGCAGAGGTTCTCCCGGCCGGCCCGGCAGTACCGGCAATCGCCGCAGGTGCCTGCCAGCCAGGCCATGCCGACCCGGTCGCCGGGGGAGAAGTCCAGGACCATGGCGCCGCGGTGGAGAACACGACCCACGACCTGGTGGCCCGGCGTGCACTGCGACAGTGCGGTGGGGCCGGACCGTTCGCCGGGCGCGTGCCCCCGGTCATGGCCCACCTGCGGCCTGCGGCGGACTGTCCGGCCATACGTCGAACGCCTGTGAGATCCCCGCCGGCGGTCCGGCGCGGAAGTGCGCGCGGATCAGCGCATCGACCTTGACCACGGCATCGGCGTGACCGCCGAGTTCCACGCGCACCGGGCCGGCACCGGCATCTGCGAGGGCGACCGGCCCTGCCGGGGCCTCCTCGACCGGCGCCGACGTGTCCACCTGCCAGCGGGTGCGAACCACGTGTTCGCCGGGTGAGACGTAGTCCCCCGCCGTGCCAGGACCAGGGACGACGATCAGTCTGAACGACTGCCCGACCGTGTCGGCGACCCTGTTCGCCA
Source organism: Kitasatospora sp. NBC_01560 (assembly GCF_045208415.1). NCBI lineage: Bacteria > Bacillati > Actinomycetota > Actinomycetes > Kitasatosporales > Streptomycetaceae > Kitasatospora > Kitasatospora sp. NBC_01560. The sequence continues at coordinate 9,054,769 of NZ_CP109364.1, forward strand.
CGCGTGGCGCCCCGGAGATCGACATGTGCACCGTGGCGCTCGGTTTCCGTGGGCCACCGGTACTGGTCATCGCTCTCCTCCGAGGTCGGTCTTCTTTCCCAGGGTCTGCCAGGGCGAGGCTTCCCGCATTCGTTCGGCAGGGAGGTCCCGTTCGTCCTCGCGGCCCTCGGCGGTTCGATGTCCGACCCGGCCGAGGCGCCTGGTGGGGCTCACCTCTGCCGGCGCACGGACTGCGCCGCCCCGTCTCGCACCGACGACGACAACGAGGAACGCCCCGGAGGATCAACGGTCGCTGCGCGGGTGGCGACACGCCCCACGGCATCCGCGAAGCCGCGGACCGGGAGGCCGGGACAGAGCGGATGCCGCGGGCGGTTGCTCCGATCGCGGTGGACGCGGTCGCGCAGCACGATGGAAGGAGAAGCCCGGACGGACGAGAAGGCCCGACGCGCTCGGCGACACGCTCCACAGCTGATCGCACCGGTGCCCCGTTCGCGGAGTCGCTCAAGGACTTCCCCGTCGAACTGCGGACGGGGGAGCACATGGGATCCGCGTCGAGGAGTCGGAGAAGGACGGGGCGTGCGTTGTCAGCGATGCCCCCGAGGGCGGAGACCGTCGCGTCGGCGCGCGTCCGTCGCCCTTCCTGCTCGCAACAGCGGAGGAACCCATGTCCACGATCCGCCGGGTGATCCCGTTCTCCGGTCTCGGCCGTGAGGACGTCGGGCTCGTCGGAGGGAAGAACGCCTCGCTCGGGGAGATGATCGTCAACCTGGGACCGGCCGGTGTCCGCGTGCCGGACGGCTTCGCGAGCACCGCCGACGCCTACCGGGAGTTCCTTGACACCGGCGGCCTCCGGCAGCGGATCACCGACCAGATCGACCTGCTGAACGGCGGCGCGCCACTCGACGAGGTGGGCGCGACGATCCGCGCCGCGATGCTCAGCACACCCCTGCCGCCCGCCTTGGAGGAGGAGTTGGCCGAGGCGTACGCCAGGCTCGGGCGCGAGGCCGGCCGGGAGGATCCCGATGTCGCGGTGCGTAGCAGCGCCACGGCCGAGGACCTGCCGGAGGCGAGTTTCGCGGGACAGCAGGACACCTACCTCAACGTCCGGGGCCGCGAGGCCCTGCTGGACGCCTGCCGACGCTGCTACGCCTCCCTGTTCACCGACCGGGCGATCGACTACCGCGAGCGGATGGGCTTCGACCAACTCGCGGTGGCGCTCTCGGTCGGCGTGCAGCTGATGGTCCGCTCCGATCTGGCCGGGGCCGGGGTGATGTTCACCCTCGACACCGAGAGCGGTTTCCCGGACGCCGTCGTGCTCAGCGCGGCCTGGGGACTGGGCGAGACGGTGGTCAGTGGGCAGGTCGACCCCGACGAGTACCTGGTCTTCAAACCGCTGCTGGAGAACCCCGGACTCGACCCGGTCATCCACACCGAGGTCGGTGCCAAGCGCCGCAAGGCCGTCTACGCCGATCGCGGCCTCACCCGTACGGAGGACACCAGTGCCGAGGAGCGCGCCCGCCCCGTGCTGGACGCCACGGAGGTGCGCCTCCTCGCGTGCTGGGGTGTGGCGATCGAGCGGCACTACGGCTGCCCCATGGACATCGAGTGGGCCAAGGACGGCCGGACCGGCGAGATCTTCGTCGTCCAGGCCCGCCCCGAGACCGTGGTCTCCCGGCGGCGCGCGGCGGTGCTGCACCGCTTCCGGCTGACCGGCTCGGGGGAATCGCTCGTCGACGGGATCGCGGTGGGTGAAGCGATCGGCACGGGAGCGGTCTGCGTACTGAGCACACCCGTCGAGCTCGAACGCTTCCCGGCCGGGGCCGTGCTGGTCACGGGGATCACCGACCCGGACTGGGAACCGCTCATGAAGCGGGCCGCCGCGATCGTCACCGACCACGGCGGGCGCACCTCGCACGCTGCCATCGTCAGCCGCGAACTCGGCGTGCCGGCCGTCGTGGGAACCGGTCGTGCGACGGAGCTGCTGCACGACGGCCAGGACGTCACGGTCTGCTGCGCCGAGGGCGAGGACGGTCACGTTTATGCCGGACTGCTCGACTACGAGCAGTCCGAGATCGACCTCGACGGACTTCCGGAAACGCGGACCCGGGTCATGCTGAATCTGGCCGACCCGGCTGCCGCGTCCCGCTGGTGGCAGCTGCCGGCGGACGGCGTGGGGCTCGCCCGGACGGAGTTCGTCGTCGCGCACCAGGTCAAGGTCCATCCGATGGGACTGGTCCATCCCGAACGCCTCGACGCCGAGGAGCGGCGCCGCGTCGACGCACTCACGGACGGCTACCAGGACCGGACCCGGTACTTCACGGACCGCCTCGCCCAGGGCATCGCCCGGATCGCGGCCTCGCGCTGGCCCGATCCGGTGATCGTGCGCACCAGCGACTTCAAGACCAACGAGTACGCCAAGCTGGTGGGCGGGCGCCCCTTCGAACCGTTCGAGGCCAACCCGATGATCGGCTGGCGGGGCGCCAGCCGGTACTACAGCGAGGGCTACCGGGAGGGCTTCGCCCTGGAGTGCCGTGCGCTGCGTCGGGTCCGCGACGAGATGGGCCTGACCAACGTGGTGGTGATGATCCCGTTCTGCCGCACCACGGGGGAGGCCGACCGGGTACTCGCGGTGATGGCCGACGAGGGCCTGCCACGGGGTGGCAACGGACTGAAGGTGTACGTGATGGCGGAGATCCCGGCGAACGTGATCCTCGCGGCGGAGTTCGCCGAACGGTTCGACGGCTTCTCCATCGGCAGCAACGACCTCACCCAGCTCACCCTGGGCGTCGACCGTGACTCCGACGCCCTCGCGCACCTCTTCGACGAGACCGATCCTGCCGTCACCCGGAGTGTCGAGGCCCTGATCGCCACGGCGCACGCGGCCGGCCGCCCGGTGGGCCTGTGCGGCCAGAGGCCCAGTGACGACCCGGCGTTCACTGGCTTCCTGGTGAGTGCCGGGATCGACTCGATCTCGGTGGCGCCGGACAGCTTCGTGGCCGTGAAGAAGCACGTGGCCGCTGCCGAACGGGCCTGACCCCCGGTGCGGGGTTGCCGACGGTGAACCGGGACGCGCGGTTCACCGCCGACAGGGTCGGCGCGCCGCCGATCAACGGCCGGAGCCGGTGCGCGCCGACGGCTGCGGGTGCCTCCGATCGCGTCTCCCGTGCTCGCGCAGCACGATGGAAGGAGTGCCCGGGTGAGGAGATCGAGATGCGTTGGCGAACCACTCCGTCGACGGGAATCCTGGAGGGCGGCCACGGACGAGCGAGGGCATGACCGCAGTGTCACCACCATGAGCGGCCCCGACGTGCCCGGTTCGCCTCCGGCGGGTGGCAGCGGGCGGAGTCCGCTGCCGGAGACCGTGTCGCCGATCGTCACTCTGACGGTGAACCCCACCGTCGACATCTGCTGTGAGGTCGACCGCCTGGCGGACATCGGCAAGACCCGCGCCCGGGTCAGGTTCGTGGCCGCCGGCGGGGGAGGGATCAATGTCGCCCGGGGCGTGTCGCGGCTCGGGGGACGGGCGACCGCCGTCCACACCGCCGGCCGCGAGGTCGGTCAGCGCCTCAACCGCCTGCTGGACGAGGAGGGGGTCGACCACCTCGCTCTCGGGATCGCGGGTGAGACCCGCGAAGCGTTCGTGCTGTTCGAGACCGCGTCACGCCGCAGCTATCACATCGTGCCGCCGGGCCCTCGACTGGACGATGAGGAGGCAGGACGCCTCCTGGACGCGCTGGGCCGAGCAGTCGGCGGCGACCAGTACGCAGTGGCCAGCGGCAGTCTGCCCGGCGGCCTGCCCGACACCTTCTACGCGGCCGTCGCCCGCCGGGTCGGGGAGGCCGGGGCCCGGCTGGTGCTGGACACCTCGGGACGTGCCCTGCGTGGGTCGCTGCACGAGCCCGTCTATCTGCGGAGGTGCAACAACCACGAGGCCGCCAGTCTTGTCGGCCGGCCGGTCCGGAGCTTCGACGACGCCCGCGCCGTCAACGAGTACCTGCTCGCTGCGGGACCGACCGAGATCGCCATCACCACCCTCGGGGAACTGGGCGCACTCTGTTCGAGCAGGCACGGTCACACCGAGTTGCGAGTCCCGCCGTTGCCCGGGGAGCCGCTCAGCGACGCCGGGGCCGGAGACGCCATGGTGGCCGCACTCACCTGTCGGCTGGCCGCGGGGGACGATCCGGTCGAGGCCTGCGCGCTCGGGGTGGCCGTGGCCGCCGCCGCGGTGCTCACTCCCGATACCGAACCGTTCGATCGGGAGGTGGCCGAGGCCCTCCTCCCCGCGGTGCGGACAAGACGGCAAGCCGGTTCATGACACTGCCCCTGGGGCGTCCGCACCCCGGCGGGAAGCCGTCGCGGTGCCCGTTGCTCCGCGCACCGTGCTGAGGCCGGGGGAGCGTGCGGCCGTGTCCTCCGCCCGGCCGTGTCGTCAGCGGTGCCACCGTCGTTGCTCCGCCATCCGGCGCCGGATGACGACCAGGTCGACCAGCGCGACGACGGTGGACACGGCGCACAGTACGGCGAGGCCCGTGAAGAACGCACGGTCGGCGCTCGGTGCGGGGAGTGCGTTCGCCGCGAGCAACGTGAGGACGACGGTAGCGAGCAGGAAGAACGGGACGAAGATCCGTCCGAGCAGTCGCCGGGCCGGTAGATCGCTGCGTGCCCAGCGGGGCTCGGTGCCGACGTGCTGCCACCGCCGGGCAGCGGCACGCGTACGGTGGTCGGCCGCCACGGCCTTCCAGCGCTCGGGGATGCGGTGCGACCTGTGGTGCGGTGGGTGGAAGGGCTGCGTCATGTTCTCCTGGGCCTTCCGTGCGGGGCGTTCCGCCCGTCGCCCGGCCGACGCGGTGATCCCTCGGACCGGGCCGAACGGGGACGGTGATGTCTACGGGGTCGCGGTTGCCCCGTTGGGTGCCGGCACGTGCACGGGGGCGGGGGCGGGGGCGGGCAGGTGAACGGGCTTCGTCGCGAGTGGGGTGTCCGGGGTGTCCGGGGTGTCCGGGAGCGGACGCGGTGCGGGCGAGGCGGCCGCAGTTGCCTCGCGGGCGAGGAAGGAGCCGAGTTCGCCGATGGTGCTCATCAGGGGGGCGGGGAAGACGACGGTGCTGTTCTTGTCGACGGCGATCTCGACGAGGCTCTGTAGGTTGCGAAGCTGGAGGGCGAGCGGGTGGGCCATCATCGTGTCGGAGGCTTCGCCGAGTGCGGAGGCGGCCAGGGATTCCCCCTGCGCGCTGATGATCTTGGCACGCTTCTCCCGCTCGGCTTCGGCCTGCTTGGCCATGGCGCGCTTCATGGTGTCGGGCAACTGGATGTCCTTGAGCTCGACCAGGGTGACGTCCACGCCCCATTCGGTCGTGGTGACGTCGAGGATCTGGCGGATGTCCAGGTTGATGCGGTCGGTCTCGGAGAGGGTTTCGTCCAGGGTGTGCCGGCCGACGACCTTGCGGAGGGTCGTCTGGGCGATCTGGTTGATCGCGGAGTTCACGTTCTCGATGGCGATGACCGACTTGACGGCGTCCACGACGCGGAAGTAGGCGACGGCGGAGACATCGACGCTGACGTTGTCGCGGGTGATGATGCCCTGCGACTGGATCGGCATGGTGACGATCCGTAGGGAGATGTGGTGCATGACGTCGGCGAACGGGATGATCAGGCGCAATCCCGGGTCGCGTGCTCCGGTGATCCGGCCGAAGCGGAAGACGACCCCCTTCTCGTACTGGCGGACGATGCGGATCGACATCGCGAGCCCGATCAGGACAAGGATGACGAGCACCACCACAACGGCGATCAAGGCAGTCATTTCGGCTCCCTTCGACTGCGGACCTGTGCGGAGAACGGGGCCCGGGAAAGCGTCGCCACGAGCGGAGCGACCGGGAGGCGCGGGACCGGTCTTCGGTCCTACCGTGAGCCTGCTCCGCATCCGGAGTCGGCGACAGGGCCGAACGGGCCTGCTCCCGTCGTGACCGGCCCGCTTGACGCGGGGCGCGACCCACGCGCAGGTGGCCGGTGGTGACACGGAGTGGCTCCGCCCGGCCGCTCGGGCCCGATCGGTGTGCGCCGGGTGCGTGCGCAGGAGAGGTCACCGGAGACCCGGCCCGCGAGGCCGCCCCGGGGCGGGTGCGGTCCTGCCGGGCACCACCTCCCGGGCCACCCCCACCGGGAGTACTCACGCCTGTCGGGGGTCAGGGCGCCCGCGAGTCCTCGGCGAGGAGGTCGACCCGCCGACCCCGACGACTCCCGTGACCGGTACGACGCGCACGACGTCGCGGGTCATCACGTCCTGGACGGTGCGGTGCGTCAGCACGACGACTCCCCGCCGACACGGGCGTCGCGGAAGCCGGTCAGGTCGAGGATCTCGTCGACCGGACGGCGTGGGGTGGCGGGCCCGGGCGGTCCGTAGCCGAGGCGCAGGACGAGCTGGACGTGGCCGACCCCTTCGGCAGGGTCGCGCAGGCCCCATCGGGTGTCGGGCCACTCGACGGCCTGGTGCAGGACGGAGGCGCGCAGGCCGTGGGCCGTCGCCAGCAGCCAGATGCGTTGCAGGGCCTGGCCGGCGCGCAGCCAGTCGGCCGGCAGGTCACCGTGGGTGCTGAGAGTGGCCAGCTGGGGCAGCGCCTCGAAGCGCTGGGACGGCGACGTGGACAGCGTCCGCCCGGTGAAGCCCCGCATGGGCACACGGGCATCGTGATCCTGCGGGCCCAACGCGGCTGCCGGAATCCCGTCCGCCGCCGGCGCCTCCAGCCGCAGCCAGGCGCGCGTCTCGGCCATCCGTGCCAGGTCGGCATGGGTGCGACGTTCGGCATCTCCGGTCAGGGAGAGCACCCTGCGCACCCCGTCCTCCTCCAGGACGGACAGCACCGCGCCTTCGCCGAGGGCCGCCGCCGTCAGCTCGCCGAGGACCACCTCGGGCACGTCACGGTTGGCGAACGGCTGGCGACTGGAGTGACGCTGCCAGATCGCCTCGAACAGATCCCTTCCGTAGGGAGGCGAGGAAGGAGCGGGACGGGAGAGGCGGACCGTACCCGCCAGGTGCGGCTCGTCCCTCTCGGGAAGGAGCCGTACCTCCGGATCCCGGCCCAGCCGGAGCCCGGCGACGCGCAGGTTGAACAGGGCCGCGCCCACCGAGATGTGCAAGGCCCGGCCGTCGGGGTCGGTGAGCGGTACAGCGCGATCCGGGTCGGTGTACACCTGCACACCGAGTGAGTCGGGCATCGGGGTGAAGCGCCACGGCTGGCTGTTGTGCAGCGATGGCGCCGCGCCTGCCGCGGAGGCCAGGAGTCGCAGCTGCTCCAGGGACAATGATTGCTCGGTCATGACCAGCGCATCCCTTCCGGTCGGCGCTCCGGTCGGCGCTCCGGGCTGCCGCCCGGGCGTCGGCGCCCGTCTCCTCGTTCGATCCCGTTTCCATGCTGCTCCGCGCGGGGCGTCAGGGCATGGGCCCACCGGCCCCGAACACAGGCCGGACGGTCCGGACCGGCCGGCGGGCGAAGGCTGCGACGACGTCCTCTTCGCCGGCCGGGTGAGGGCCGCTGCCCAAGGCGGCCCGGACGGCTACCCGCCGATGGCTCGGGACGCGGGCCGACCGCCCCGCAGCGGCCTCCGTCGCCGACCGCGTCCGCGTGGCCGGTCTCTGCCGGCTGGGCTGCCCCGGCCGATCAGCGGGAGAGGCCCGCGCGGTGGGCGAGGATGGCGAGGCGGACGCGGTCGCGGGCGGCCAACTTGTGGAGCAGGCGGCCGATGTGGGTCTTGGCGGTGCCCTCGGTGATGTGCAGGCGGGCGGCGATCTCCGGATTGGTGAGGCCGTCCCCGACGAGGGCGAGCACTTCACGCTCCCGGGCCGTGAGAGCTGCGACGGCGGCGCGGGCCCTGGCACGCTCCGGGTCGGGCAGGAGCGGCTGTTCCCCGGTGGGCCCGGCACCGAGGAGGCCGGAGATCAGCCGGCGGGTGACGCTCGGCGCGAGTGCGGCACCGCCGGCGGCGACCGCACGGGCCGCCGCCAGGAGTTCCGCCGGTTCCGCGTCCTTGACGAGGAACCCGCTCGCCCCCGCCCGCAGCGCGCCGCGCACGTACTCGTCCAGATCGAAGGTGGTGAGGATCAGTACCCGGCTGCCGGAGGGACCGGCGGTGATCAGGCGAGTCGCCTCGATGCCGTCCAGGCCGGGCATCCGGACATCCATCAGCACCACGTCCGGCCGTTCCCGGCGGGCGAGTTCGACCGCCTGCGCGCCGTCCGCCGCCTCGCCTGCCACGGCGAAGCCCGGGGCGAGCCGAATGATGCCCGCGAATCCGGCGCGAACCAGCGTCTGGTCGTCGGCGATCAGGACCCGGACGGTCATGCGCCGTCCGCTCCGGCCGACGGCAGGGCCGCTGTCACCCGGAACCCCCCGGTCGGAAGCGGCCCGGCGGTGCACCATCCTCCGTACGAGGCGACGCGCTCGCGCATCCCGGTCAGCCCGGTACCGCCGTGTGCACCGCCGCAGGGGTTCGGGGCGACCTCGCTGCCACGGCCGTCGTCGGTGACCTCCAACCACACCTCGCCGTCCCGGTACTCCACCTCCACCAGGACGCCTGCCGCCCCCGAGTGCCGGACCGCGTTCGCCAGTGCCTCCTGCACCACCCGGTACGCCGACAGGCCCACACCGGGAGGCAGTTGACGTTCGGACCCGCGCACCCGGACGTCAACTGCCACCCCGCCGGCCACCGTCCGGGCCGCCAGCCGGCCCAGGTCCGCCGCCGTCAGGCCTGGTACCGGCGGGAGGACGGCGGGCGCCGATCCGGTGTCCTCGCGCAGGACGGCGAGCAGCGCCCGGGTCTCCCGCAGGGCCTCCGCGCTCACCGCGCGGATGGCGGCCAGGGCGGCTCCGGCCTCCTCCGGTCGATGCTCCAGTGCGTACTGGCCGAAGCCCGCCTGCACGCTCACCACGCCCAGCCCCTGGGCGACGATGTCGTGCACCTCCCGCGCCAGGCGCAGGCGTTCACCGTCACGTGCGGCCCGGTCCAGGGCCGCCCGATGGGCGGCCGCCGCCGCGGTGAGCACCCGGTGGCGGCGGACGGCCGCCCCCACCGCCCACGCGGCCGACTGGCCGACCACGGCGAGCAGCACGTTGCCGCGGACCTCGCCCGGCGAGGCCAGGGTGGCCGCCCAGCCGAGGCCCGCGGCGCCGAGCGCCACCCGGCCGGCCCACCGGGCGTGGGCCGCCGCCGTGTAGGTCGCCAGCACGCCGACGAGTACCGCCCAGAACCCGACGACCAGGCCCATCGCCGGCTGGCGACAGCCGGCCACCAGAACGACCCAGGCGAGCGCCGCCGGCCCGCAGACCCCGGCCGGGCTCCGACGGCGGAGCGCGAGCACCGTACCGAGCACCGCGACGGCCAGCAGCGCCACCGGGAGGGCGGTGCCGGACGGCGGCTGGTTGCCGCGTGCGTGCGGGTCGAACTCGTGGGCCGCCGCGAGCACGCGGGCGCCGGTGACGGTGGTGCCGACCGACGCGGCGAGGGCGTCGACCAGTACCCAGGGGGACGACGCCGGCCGGTGCGTCCACGGCAGCGGCGCGGGTGACGGGGCGGTGGCGGACGACTCGTCGATCTGCACGCGGCCAGGCTAGCCGCGGCTCGGGCGGCGGGCATCCGACCACGGTCGTATGCCCGGGGTCGGACGCGGCGGCGCGGCACGTCCGCCATGGTCGAGCGGAGCCGCCGACTCCCTCCCACCGCAGGAACGCGGCGCGCGGATCCACGAGGAGATCAGCGGGAAACCAGTGAAGGAGCCCACATGACAGCCCGTCAGTCCCTGCTCGTCGGGACGCTCACCGCCGTACTGACCGCCGGTTCGCCCGCCGTCACCGCCCTGGCGGTCCAGGCCGCCCCGCCGAACCTCTCCGCCCCACCCGCGGTGACCGCTCCCGCACCGGTACGGCTCTCGCTGCCCGCACCCACCGGCTGGTCCCCGGTCGGTACCACGGTCCTGCACCTCGTCGACCCGCGACGCGCCGACCTGTGGGCGCCCACCCCTCGCCCCCGGGAGCTGATGGCGCAGGTCTGGTACCCGGCAGCCGCCTGCGGCTCATCCGGTCTGCCGCGCGCGCCCTGGACGGGTGCCGCCGAACAGGCCCGGCTGGAAACCGACTTCCTCGGCATCACCGCCCCCGGGCGGCTCGTCTGGCCGCTCACCCACTCCCTCGTGAACGCACCCGCCGAGCACACCGGCCGCCACCCGGTCGTGCTGTACTCGCCCGGATCACGTGGCGACCGCGCCTTCGGCACCGCCGAGGCCGAGGACCTCGCTTCGCGCGGGTACGTGGTCGTCGGGATCGACCACACCTTCGACGCCGGAGAGGTCCGCTTCCCCGACGGACGGCTGGAGGTCCGCAACACCCCCGCCGTGCACGCCATGACCGACGAGGAGATCGTCGCCTACCGCACCGCCGACACCCGGTTCGTCCTGGACCGGCTCACCGACCTCGCGGCCGGCACCAACCCCGACGCCGAGCACCGGGAGCTGCCGTCCGGCCTCGGCCCGGCCCTCGACCTCACCGCCGTCGGCATGCTGGGCCACTCCATGGGTGGCGCCACCGCCCTCCAGACCCTGCACGACGATGCGCGTGTCCTCGCCGCCACCACGATGGACGGCCCGGTCTTCGGTACGTCGGCCACCGACGGTGTGGACCGCCCGTTGCTGTTGCTCGGCGCCTCCGACGTCCGCCCGGCCCGCGACGCGATGTGGGACGCGCTCTGGCCCCGGCTCACCTCCTGGCGCCGACAGCTCACCCTGAACGGCTCCGGCCACCTCTCCTTCAGCGACTTCGCGGTACTGCTGCCCGCCGCCCGTCCGGTCCTCGGCTGGCCCGCCGAGCAGCTCGACCAGCTCCTCGGCTCCCTCGACGGCACCCGCGCCGCAGCGGTCCAACGCGTCTACCTCGCCGCCTTCTTCGACCTCCACCTGCGGCACCGCCCGACCACGCTCTTCGACCGGCCATCCGCCCTCTATCCCGAGATCACCCACCGCCGCTGAGCCCACCCCCTCCCCGCGCCCGGCCCCCGCCACTCCGGTCCCACCGGTGGCGAGGCCGCGGCGCGGGGACGTGGTCGGGCCTTGATCTGCTGGTCGCCTCCGCCGTGCCTGATCGCCGTCCTGCGGGGCCTGGCCCACTCGGCGACCGGGATCCTCAGGGCCGGCACGCCGGCTTCGTCGTCGGCGCCGACGTCGTCCGGTGGATGACAATCACGGGGTGTCGTCCATAGAATGACCGCATGAGCAAGAAGCCCCCGCAGCCCGCCGCCGGGCCCGATCCGGTCTCCTTCCTCGCCGCAGCCGCGGCGCTCGCCGCCATCGACGATGCCGTCCGCACCGCCGGGGCACCCGGCCACCCCGAGGGTCGAGGCACGCAGGAAGGCGGCGCCGAACAGGCCCTGGCCACGCTGGTACTGCTGCGGGAGCTGCGTGCCCGGCTCGCCGGTTGGGAGGCCCCACTGGTGGAAACCGCCCGCGCCGCAGGCGCCACCTGGGCCGATCTCGCCCGGCCCATGGGTGTCGCCAGCCGTCAGGCGGCCGAGAACCGCTACCTGCGTCTGCGCCGCACCGAGGACGCCTCCGCCGGCGCGGAGACCGGCGCGGAGACCGGCGCGGAGCGGGTCAAGGCGGTCCGTGACCGCCGGGCCGCGGACCGCACCGTCACGGCCTGGGCCCGCGCCAACGCCGCGGACCTGCGCGTGCTCGCCGCACAGGTCGCCGCGCTCACCGGCCTCGCCCCCCAGGCCCGCGCCGCACTCGCCGACCTCACCACCGCCCTCGGCACCCCCGACCCGGCCGGCCTGGTGGCCCCGCTCGCCGCGATGCGCTCCCACCTCGGTACGGGCCACCGCCACCTCGCCACCCGCCTCGACGACATCACCCACCACACCGACCGGCTGCGCCATGACAGCGACCAACGACGCACCTGACCCCGTCGCCGCCGCCGAGGAACGCTGGCAGCGGCTTCAGGGCCGGTTCGAGGCCGTGGGCGTCCGCATGCGGACCGAGACCGGCTCCGCCCTCGCCGCCATGGACGCCTGCCTGGACGGACTCGAAGCCGTGCGCCGGCACCTCGCCGACCACCCCGGCCTCCCCCGTACCAGCTCCGCGTCCGTGGCGGGGCCGGCACCGGCGCGCCGCTGACGCCCGACCCGTGTCCGCACCCCAACGGTATCGAGGCCGAGGTCGATGCCGCCGACCGTCCTGCCCCGACCGTCAGCCAGATCGTCCGAGACCTGGCCGCCCGATCCCCACGACCGGAGCGCGCCACGTGCAGCGGCGGTCGCCGGCCGACCGGTCGCCTACCATGCCGCTGTTCGGCGAGAGCCGTCCGGGCTCACGCCGATCCGTTCACCACACCTCACCCGGAAAAGGAGACCCAGAGTGGGTAACACTGTCGAGACGCTGGAATTCCAGGCGGAGACCCGTCAGTTGCTCCGGTTGGTGATCCATTCGATCTACTCGAACAAGGACATCTTCCTGCGCGAGCTGATCTCGAACGCCTCCGACGCACTGGACAAGCTGCGACTGGAATCGCTGACCGACTCCGGCCTCCAGGTCGACACCTCCGACCTGCACATCGCCCTCGAAGTCGACAAGGAAGCCCGCACGCTGACCATCCGTGACAACGGGATCGGCATGAGCCGGGACGACATCGTCGACCTGATCGGCACGATCGCCAAGTCCGGCACCGCCGGCCTGCTGAACAAGCTCAAGGAGGCCAAGGACGCCGCCGCGGCGCAGAGCCTGATCGGGCAGTTCGGCGTCGGCTTCTACTCGGCCTTCATGGTCGCCGACAAGGTCACCCTGCGCACCCGGCGGGCCGGCACCGACTCCGGCACCCGGTGGGAGTCCGAGGGCCAGGGCACCTACGACATCCAGGACGTCGACGGCCTGCCCACGGGCACCTCGGTCACCCTGCACCTCAAGCCCGTCGACAGCGAGGACGGGCTCGCCGACTACCTGTCCGAGTGGAAGATCCGCCAGATCGTCAAGCAGTACTCGGACTTCATCCGCTGGCCGATCCGGATGGCCACCGAGCGCACGGATGCCGACGGCGGCACCACGCACACCGTCGAGACCCTCAACTCGATGAAGGCCCTGTGGGCGCGGCCGCGCAGCGAGGTCACCGAGGACGAGTACCACGAGTTCTACCGGCAGATCAGCCACGACTGGCTCGACCCCGCCGCAACCATCCACATGCGCGCCGAGGGCACCTTCGAGTACGAGGCGCTGCTGTTCATCCCCTCGCAGGCACCGTTCGACCTGTTCTCCCGCGACACCCGGCGCGGCGTCCAGCTGTACGTCAAGCGCGTGTTCATCATGGACGACTGCGAAGCGCTGATGCCCGACTACCTGCGCTTCGTCAAGGGCGTCGTCGACGCCCACGACCTGTCACTGAACATCTCCCGCGAGATCCTGCAGCACGACCGCCAGATCCAGGGCGTCCGCCGGCGACTGGTCAAGAAGGTCCTCGGCGCGATCAAGGACATGCAGGGCAAGGACGCCGAGCGCTACGCCGAGCTGTGGGCCCAGTTCGGCCGCGTGCTGAAGGAGGGCCTGATCGAGGACACCGACAACACCGACACCCTCCTCGAACTGATCTCGGCCGCCTCCACGCACGATGCGCAGAGGACCACCACCCTGCGCGAGTACGTCGGACGCATGAAGGACGGCCAGGACGCCATCTACTACCTCACCGGCGAGAGCCGCGCGATGGTGGAGAACTCCCCCCACATGGAGGCGTTCGCGGCCAAGGGCTACGAGGTCCTCATCCTCACCGACCCCGTCGACGAGGTCTGGACCGACCGGGTCCCGGCCTTCGACGGCCACCGCCTGCAGTCCATCGCCAAGGGCCAGGTCGACCTCGACGAACCCGCCGACGACGACCAGCAGGCCAACGCCGACAAGGCCCGGCACGAGCAGGACTTCGCCGGCCTGCTGGCCTGGCTGACCACCACCCTGTCCGAGCACGTCAAGCAGGTCCGGCTGTCCTCCCGGCTGACGACGTCGGCGGCCTGCATCGTCGGCGACGCCGACGACATGACCCCCACCCTGGAGAAGATGTACCGGGCCATGGGGCAGGAACTTCCCTCCGTCAAGCGGATCCTGGAACTCAACCCCGACCACCGGCTGGTCACCGCACTGCGCACGGCACACCAGGCCGACCCCGACGATCCCGCGCTGGCGGAGATCGCCGAACTCGTCCACGGCAGTGCCCTGCTCGCCGAAGGCGGCGACCTTCCCGACCCCGCCCGCTTCACCCGGCTGCTCGCCGACCGCCTGTCCCGCGGCCTGTAGTCGGTACGGGGTGCGGCCGGCCAGGGCACGACGCGGTCCCGGACCTCCGCACCCCGACTCACACCGGCACGACGACCACCGGGCAGTGGGCGTGCTGGATCACCGCCCGGCTGGTGGAGCCCAGGCGACCGAGCGGCCCGCTCGGCTCACCGTGGCGGCCCACCACGACCAGCCGGTGGGCCGCAGACGCCGCCACCAACTCCTTCGCGGCCCCCGAGTGCACGACCGACGTGGTGACGGCGACGTCCGGGAAGCGCTCGCGCCGGCCCGCCAAGACCTCGGCGACCAGCCGCTCGTGCTCCGCCGCGACGTGCCCCTCCTCGTACACCGGCGGGACTTCGTGGCCGGGCCCGAGCACCAGTGGTGAGCTGAAGGCGTGGATGACGGTCAAGGGGAGGGAATGCAGCCGGGCGGTCTGGAAGGCGTGGGCGAGTACGGGGCCCTCCGCGTCGCTGCCCTCCAGCCCGACCACCACGCCGCCATCGGGCGCCGGCCCGTGGTGCACCACCACGACCGGGCACGGCGCATGGGCGGCCACGTACAGGCTGGTCGAGCCCACGAGCAGTTCGGTGAAGCCTCCCGACCCCCGGTTGCCGACCACGAGCAGCACCGCCCCCTTCGCCGCGCCGGTCAGCGCCTCGCGTGGCGGTCCGTCCACGAGTTCGGCCGCGACGGTGAGGTCCGGGTGTCGCTCGGCGACCCGTGCCCACTCCTCGTCGAGCAGCTGCGCCTCGCCCGGATCGGCAGTGCCGTACCGGGCGTGGACGAGCCGTAGGTCCGCGTGCCGCAGTGCCGCCTCGTCGGCGGCCCAGTTGACGGCGGCCCGGCTGGGCTCCGACGGGTCCACGCCCACGGCGATGGATCGGTTCATCGTTGACACCTCCATAGGTCGGTCCGGCTCAACGGACGAGCACCCGCTCGCCCGGGCGTGGCACCGCGGCCGTCCCCTGGAACAGGCCGCAGTCGACCACCGGACGGGCGTGGTCGGTCCTGACCGGGGGATCGCCGTCGGCGACGGTTCCCACACCGCCGCGGAAGGCCGGCGGGCCGGTTCGGGGCTGCGGTCGGGGTCCGCCGGTGCCCGTCGTGGCGTCCGTCGTCATGGCTGCCTCCAGCGGGGCTCGGGGTTTCCATCGTCCCGCCGTCCGGCCGCGTTGTCCTGGGCCGGACCGCCCTCGGCGGCAGGGACCGTCCGGCCCTGTCCGACGGCGTCCGGCGGGCCGACAGTGGAGGTGGGACGAGCGAGGAGGGGCGAGGACGAGGAGGGCACTGTGAGCAGCACACCGAGCACCGTCGCCGACGTCATGACCCACGGGGTGGTGGCCGTCGGCCGCGACGCGGACTTCCGCGAAGTCACCGATACCCTGCAGCGCTGGCAGGTCAGCGCGGTCCCCGTCCTGACCGGCGACGGCCGGGTCGTCGGGGTGGTCTCCGAGGCCGACCTGCTCACCGCCCGCGCCCGCGCCCGCGACGGCGCGAGCGCCGACGCGCTGACGGCCGGGCGGATGATGTCCGTCCCGGCCGTCACCGTGCACCCCGGCAGCCCCCTCAACGAGGCCGCCCGCGCGATGGCCCGTGGCCACCTCAAGCGGCTCCCGGTGGTCGACGAGGAGGACTACCTGGTCGGCATCGTCAGCCGGAGCGACCTGCTGAAGGTCTACCTCGACGACGACCGCGGGCTCACCGACCGGGTGCGCTTCGAACTGGTCGCCACCCTCGGCCCGACCGCTGTCGTGGACACCGGAGTCCGCTCCGAGAACGGCCGGATCACCCTGTCCGGAGACTTGCCCGACGCGGTCTCCGCGCCCGTCCTGGAACGCCTGGTGCGCTCCGTGCCGGGGGTCGTGGGCGTCGAACTCCGACTCGCCACGCCGGTCTGAGCGGGGCGTTCCGGGGGCCGGGTCCGTACGCGTGGCCGTCGACGGCTCGCCGGGGCCCGGCAGCGGCGTGCCCCGGCAGCGGCGTGCTGGGCGGTCGAACGATCACCACGTTGGTGCACCGAGGACTCAATCGCTCTCGACGACCGTGACGGCACCCAGTCCTCGTACGAGCGGCTCCCCGGCCGGCCACGGTCCCGAGGGCGCCTCGTGATCGAAGGTGATCGCCACCGTGCGGCCGAAGCCGGCCCGGACACCGGCCGCCGTGCCCAGCGGTGTGCCGGCCAGCAGTACCGAGCGCGCCGGTGCGGCCTGGAGCAGCCCCAGCGCCAGCTCGAACAGGCCCGGCTCGGGTGGTCCGGCGAGCCCGCAGTGCCACGCGTCCCCGGCATCCACACTGGCGTCCACCAGCTCGGCCAGGCCGGCTGCACGGAGCAGGAGCGCGCCGCGCCGGCTCGTGGTGACCGCCGCCGTCCGGATCCCGGCGGTGCGCAGCGCCAGCAGCAGGTGAACAGCGCCTCTGCGCGGCGGCACAGGTTGGGAGTGCAGGAGTTCCTCGAAGCACCGGTCCTGGTGGCGGACGAGCAGGCCCAGCAGGTCCTCCCCCGACGGGCCGAGGTGCTGGACGGCCAGGTCGGCGACTACCAGGTGTTCGGCCAGCAGGGCGGCCCCGGTATCCGCGTCGAGGCGGCCGGTGAGGTGGGCGGGAAGGTCGGACGCGGCGTCGAGGTGGCGTTGCGGACGACCGGTGACGTGCGTGTACTGGGCCAGGTAGGAGTCGAGGGTGTCCTGCCAGGCCATGACGCGCAGCGACTGGGAGTCGGTCAGGACACGGTCCGCGTCGAAGATGACGGCACTCACCAGGTGAGGGACCAGCCGGATCGGCGTCCCGTCGGTGCCTGTCCCGTCCTCGTGCTCCTCGTGCTCCTCGTGCTCTTCGTACTCCTCGGCTCCGAGCGGTCCGGTGTCCGCACCGCCGAAGGCCGGCCGTGCCGCCGCCGCGGACGGCTGGTAGTGGGCGGTGGACATCTGAGGCTCCTTCGGTCCGGTTCGACGACGGTGGCGCTCCCTGGTGGCGCTCTCCGGGCGGGTACCTTCCGAGCCTCCGCCGGCGGGAATTCCCCGCACCAGGGCCGGTCGGCCCCGAATGCCGGGCCACCGGGCACGCACGGAGACCCGGTCCCGGCACTGCACCTCGGCGACGGACCGCGGGCTGTCACCGATCTCGCGGGCCCGCGCTGGCTGCGCTCCGGTCCGCTGATAGGCGGGTTCCTTGTGCGGCGGCCTTCGGATCGGACACCCTCGGCTTCCCGGCGCCGCCCCCGGTGGGCCGTCCTGGTCGGACCGGCCCGGGCAGCGGGGCCGAACGGCCCTGGAACGGCCCGGTCCGGCGGCGGACAGTGAGGGTACGGCACGACCCGCGAAGGAGTGAGGACCATGCGGCACCGCACCGTCCAGGACGTGATGACCCAGGAGGTCGTCACGGCCGGGCCCGACACGCCGTTCAAGGAAGTCGTGGCGCGTTTCCACCGCAACGACATCACCGCCATCCCGGTCATCGACGACCAGGGGCGCCCGCTCGGCGTGGTGTCCGAGGCCGACCTGATCCGCAAGGAGGCGGTCCTGCCGGATCCCGAGGGTCACTTCCCGGGCCGCCGGCTCGACGCCCACGACCGCGCCCGCGCGGAGGCCGAGACCGCCGGCGGCCTGATGACCAGCCCGCCCGTCACCGCCCGACCCGGTTGGTCCGTTCCCGAGGCGGCCCGCGCGATGGACCGCCACAAGGTGAAGCGGCTGCCCGTGGTCGACGAGGTCGGCCGGCTGGTCGGCATTGTGAGCCGCCGGGACCTGCTTCAGGTCTTCCTGCGGAACGACGCGGCGATCCGCGAGGAGATCACGCACGACGTGCTCGGCCAGACCCTGTGGCTGGCGCCGGACGCCGTCCAGGTCGCCGTTCAGGAGGGTGTGGTGACCCTCACGGGACGGGTGCCCCGCCGAAGCCTGATCCCGCTCGCCGAGCAGCTCTGCCGGGCGGTGGACGGCGTGGTGGCCGTGCACCAGTCGCTCGACTGGACCGATGACGACACCGACGTCCCGGTGGAACACCCCCACGCCTACCGAGCGGGCCGGTGAGAAGAAGGCCGCGCGGCAGTTCTGCCTGTCTTCGCTTCCGAAGGGATGCAACGGCCGCCGATGCGCTCCACCAGCCGTTTGCGGTGGGGCCAACTCACTCTTGTCCACTGAGACGAGTGGTCAGCGAATGGCGGTTTGACGACAGCAGGAGGGTGCCGTGCCGGAGCAGTTCATGACTGCCAAGGAGACGGCGACGTATCTGAACATGTCCCTCGCCCGGGCCTACCGGGACGCTCCGCGCCTCGGGCTCGTGCCCTGCAAGTTCGGGTGTGGCAGGAACGCCAAGTTGCAGTTCAAGGTGTCGGAGGTCCAGGCCTGGGTGAAGCAGCAGAGGACACGGGCGGCGTAGTCGTCCCGGGTCCAGGGGCCCAGCCCGGCAGGGCTGGGCCCCTGGGAGTTCAGGCGGTCAGCCAGAGGTCCAGGACCAGGGCGCCGCGCCCGCGCGCCGCAGCCCCGGGCGGGGCGGCCGGCTTCGGTGCGGGGGTCGGCCGGTTCCGTCCGTTCCGCTTCCCGTTGCTCCGGTGCCCGGCATCCGGTCAGGACACCTTGTGGACCGTGGTGTCGTCGGGGTTCAGGCGGCGCCCGTCCGCCGACCGGACTTCGAGGTCGTGGAGGCGTTGTCCGTGCCGGCGGTCGACCAGCTGCGAGTGCGGCTCGTCCGGGGCGAAGAAGTTCTGTTCGCCCCACTGGCGCAGCGCCACGATGACGGGGAAGAGGGCGTTGCCCTTCGGGGTCAGGACGTATTCGCGGTAGGCGCTGCCGTCCGAGGCGGGGACGGTTTCGAGGATGCCGCCGGCGACGAGGGCCCGCAGGCGGGTGGTCAGGATGTTCTTCGCCACGCCGAGGCTGCGCTGGAACTCCCCGAAGCGACGGCTCCCGTCGAAGGCGTCGCGCACGATCAGGAGGGACCACCAGTCGCCGATCGCGTCCACCGATCGCGCGACGGGGCAGTCGCTGTCGTCGAAGCGTGTCCTTGCCACCATGCCGTCCTCCCATCATGTCGGTTGCAACATGATACCAACCTCGGCTACGGTCCCGATCGGTAGCAAGATGAAACTAGGTAGGGAGAGGGTGTCGAATGATCGGCGACTGTGAGGCCGGGACACGGCAGGCCGCGGCCCGCGACGGCGGAGGGTCCGCGTCCGTCCTGTCCCGCGGGGTGGTCGTCCTGTTCGCCGTGGCCTGTGGGACGGCGGTGGCCAACGTCTACTTCGCCCAACCGCTCCTCGCGACCATCGGCCACGATCTCGCCATGAGTCCGGCACTGGTCGGCGGCGTCGTCGCGCTCACCCAGGTCGGCTACGGGGTGGGCCTCTTCCTCCTCGTACCCCTGGGTGACGTGGTGGACCGCAGACGGCTCATCGTCGCCCAACTGCTCCTGCTGGTGGTGGCGCTGGCAGCGGTCGCCGTCGCCCGCACTGCGACGCTCCTGCTCGCGGGGATGGCCGCGATGGGGCTTCTCGCGGTCGTCACCCAGACCCTGGTGGCCTTCGCGGCCTCACTGGCTCCACCGGCCCGCCGTGGAGGGGTCGTCGGTCTCGTGACCAGCGGCGTGGTCATCGGGATCCTGCTCTCCCGCACCGCCTCCGGCCTCGTCGCCGACCTTGCCGGCTGGCGCTCCGTCTACCTCGCCTCGGCGGGGCTCACCGCCCTGCTCGCCGTGGCCCTGCACCTGGTGCTGCCGCGCCACGGCGCCCTCCCGCCGACCTCCCTGCGGTACGGACAGCTGCTGCGCTCCACCGTCACCCTGTTCGCACGGGAACGCGTCCTGCGGGTCCGAGCCCTGCTCGGCCTGCTGATCTTCGCCGCCTTCAGCACCCTGTGGAGCAGCATCGCACTGCCGCTCAGCGATCCGCCGTTCTCCCTCTCCCACACCGCGATCGGGGCATTCGGTCTGGTCGGAGCCGTGGGCGCCCTGGCGGCGACCGCGGCGGGCCGGCTGAACGACCGCGGACTCTCCCGACAGACCACCGGCACCGCCCTGGCGCTGCTCGCCGCATCCTGGCTGCCGTTGGCCTTCACCCGGAGCTCCCTCTGGGCCCTGGTCATCGGCGTCGTCCTCCTCGACCTCGCGGTGCAGGCGGTCCACGTCACCAACCAGACCTTGATCTACGCTCTGCGCCCGGACGCGGGCAGCCGGTTGATCGGCGGGTACATG
Organism: Kitasatospora sp. NBC_01560; assembly: GCF_045208415.1. Taxonomy (NCBI): domain Bacteria; kingdom Bacillati; phylum Actinomycetota; class Actinomycetes; order Kitasatosporales; family Streptomycetaceae; genus Kitasatospora; species Kitasatospora sp. NBC_01560. The sequence continues at coordinate 9,075,248 of NZ_CP109364.1, forward strand.
GTCTTCTACTCGATCGGCAGCGCCACCGGTGCGATCGCCGCGACCACCCTTTGCGCGGTCGCCGGCTGGGGCGCAGTCTGCGCGCTGGGCGCGGCGTTCAGCTGCCTCGCGTTCGCGCTCTGGGCGTTCACCCGTTCCGACACCCCGGGCGGTGACACCCCGGGCGCCGACAGCGGCGTCGCGGGCCGGGGTTCTGCCGCGCAGCGGCGGTGACGACGAGTCCGGCGGCAGCTCGGCAGCTCGGCAGCTCGGCAGCGGGCGGTGGGCGGCGGGACGGGCGACGCCGCCGCCCGTCGCCGCCCGCCCCGCCGCCGGCGATCAGCGCCGGCCGAGCACCTCGGCCAGGCGGCTCGCACCGTCCCCGCCATGGCCCAGCGCGATGGTCCGGCGGACGAGCCCCTCGGCGGCGCGCATCACGCCGGAGTCGATGCCGTGCGCCTCCGCCGTGTGCACGACGTGGGCCATCGTGGAGACCGCCGACGTGAGCGGGTTGATCGCACCCGAGTAGCTGGCGCTGTCGAAGTCCTCGGCGAACTCGGCGAACAGCGGCGGGAGGATCGCGCCGATGCCCTGGGCGAACGGTGCCAGCTCCCGCCCGTCGATCCCCTCCGCCTTGGCCAGCGCCAGTGCGTGCACGTACCCGGCCATCGTCGTCCAGAAGATGTCGAGCAGCGCGATGTCGAACCCGGCCGCCCGGCCGATCTCCTCGCCGAGGTGGGTGTGCGTACCACCGAGGGCCGCCAGCACCGGCTGGTGGCGCCGGTACAGCTCGGCCGGGCCGCTGTGGATGAACACCGCCTCCGTGGTGCCGATGCTCGGGGCGGGGGTCATGATGGCGCCGTCCAGGTAATCGACGCCGTGTGCCGCCGCCCAGACGGCCGTGTCCCTGGCGCGCTGCGGCGTGTCGGCGGTGAGGTTGACGACCGTCCGGCCCTTGAGCGCGGCGGTGACGTCCTCGCGGCGCAGCACGCCGTCGGAGGCGTCGTAGTTCACCACGCAGACGATGACCAACTCGCTTGCAGCCACCGCCTCTTCGGCGGTCGCGGCACTCACCGCCCCCTTGCCGACAAGGTCGGTGTCCCGGCCGGCCGTCCGGTTCCAGACCGTGGTCCGCACCCCCGCCTCGACGAAGGCGCCGGCCAGGGCACGGCCCATCGGTCCGAGGCCGAGCACGGTGACGGCGGACTGCACGTGGTTGGTGGACATACTTCAGCTCCTGTAGACATGGTGGTGGACATCGAGAACGAGGGGGCGAAGATGACGCGCAGCCGGGCGGTGGACCCGAATGTCTGCGGGGTGACGGCCGCGATCTCCGTGATCGACGGCAAGTGGAAGACGTCCCTGCTCTGGCTGTTGGAGGCAGGCCCGCACCGGCCCGCCGAGCTGCGTCGGCAGCTGCCGGGCCTGAGCGAGAAGGTCCTCACCCAGGCGCTGCGGGAGATGGAGTCCGACGGTCTGGTGCACCGCGAGGTGCACGACGTTCTTCCGCTGAAGACCGTCTACTCCCTGACCGACTTCGGACTCCGCCTCTCCGAGGCCCTGGCCCCCGTCTCCGACTGGGGCCACGAACGCCTCGATCGCATGGCCGCCGAACTGGCCGAACCGGCCGCACCGGTCGAGTCGTCGGCCTCCTGACCTGCCGTCATCTCCCTTCCGCCTCCGAGATCCAGCTTGCCCGCCACCCCCGGGCCTGCCCAGTACGCACAAATAAGTGGGTACGCCTCCGGTCCCGTGCGCGGTGCTGCGGCCGCCGCTGCTCAAGGCGAGCCGGCGTACGGGACCGGCCCTGTCCGTCGGGATCGCGGGGCGCTCACGCTCCGCGGGGACCGGCCGGGGCCCTGCCGGGGCGGGGTCAGGCCGTCGTCGGGTCGGTCGGGCCGCTCCGCAGCAGCTCCTTGACCTTGGCGACGGCGAAGCCCCAGCCCTGTTGCACCGTCGGCTTTCCCGGTACGGCGAGCTCGTCCGGGTTGGTCAGCACGTCCAGCAGGACCGGCCCCGGGGTGTCGAGCGCCTGGCGGACGCCGGCCCGGAGGTGGCCCGGGTCGGTGACGCGAATACCGGTGATCCCCAGGGAGTTGGCGACGGCGGCGAGGTCCGGGTTGTCCAGGCCGGTGCCGAACCCGGTGAGCCCGGTCTGTTCCTGTTCGAGTTCGACCATGCCCAGGCGGCGGTTGTCGAAGACCACGAGCTTGACCGGCAGCCGGTAGGTGCGGATGGTCATGAGGTCGCCGAGCAGCATGCTCAGCCCGCCGTCGCCGCAGAACGCGACGACCTGGCGGTCCGGCGCCCACAGCTGGGCGCCGAGGGCCTGCGGCATCGCGTTGGCCATCGAGCCGAGGTTGAAGGAGCCGAGCAGGCGCCGGTCGCCGCGCATCGAGACGTGCCGGGAGAGCCAGACCGTGGCCATGCCGGTGTCCGAGGTGAAGATCGTGTCGTCGGCGGCGAAGGCGTCCACGGCGGCGGCCAGCGCCTCGGGCCGGATGTCGTGGCCGCGGTTGTCCAGCACGCTGCGCAGCCGTCCCGTCAGGTGCTTGTCGTGGTCCGGGTCCGCGAGCCGCTGCTGTCCGGCCTGCCACGTGGCGAACCGGTCGCGGGTCGATTCCAGGTGCGCGCGGTCCTTCACCGCGTCCAGGTGGGGGAGCAGTGCGCGGAGCGTCGCGCCGACGTCGCCGGCCAGGCCCGTGTCGACCGGTACCCGCCGCCCGAGGTTGCGTTCCTGGAGGTCGATCTGGACGATCCTGCAGTCGGTGGGGTACCAGTCGCGGTACGGGAAGTCGGTGCCGAGCATGACCAGGGTGTCGCAGCTGTCGAGGGCGTGGGCGGCCGCGGGGTTGCCGATCAGTCCGGTCAGGCCGACCTGGTACGGGTTGTCCCCCTCGAAGCCCTCCTTGGCCTTGAGGGTGAGGACCATCGGTGCGGCCAGCCGCTCGGCCAGCTCCAGGACGCTCTCGCGCGCGTCCCGGGCGCCGCGGCCGACCAGCAGGGTGACCTTGGATCCGGCGTTGACGAGCTCGGCGGCCGCCCGGACACCCGGCTCGTCCGGGCGGGTGACGGGGCGGCTGCGGGGGAACCGGGCGGGCCGGTCGTCGGTGAGTTCGAGGTCGCCGAGGTCGCCGGGCACCGTGAGGACGGCGACGCCGTTCTCGCTGAACGCGGCACGGACGGCCGCCTCCAGCATGCGCGGCATCTGGTCCGGGGAGGTGACGGTGCTCCGGTGGACGGCGACGTCACGGAAGAGCAGGTCGTTGTCGACTTCCTGGAAGTAGTCGCTGCCGAACTCGGCCAGCGGGACCTGCCCGGCGATGGCGAGCACGGGGGTGCGGCTCTTGGCGGCGTCGTACAGGCCGTTGAGGAGGTGCACGGAGCCGGGGCCGACGGTGCCCATGCACACCCCCAGCGTGCCGGACAGCTGGGACTGGGCGCCCGCGGCGAACGCGGCGGCCTCCTCGTGGCGGCAGCCGATCCACTCGATCCCGTCGGCGGCGCGGATGGCGTCGGTGAGCGGGTTCAGCGCGTCGCCGACGACGCCGAACACCTGGCGCACGCCCAGGTCCTGCAGGGCTTCGACGATGACACGGGCAACGGTGCGGGCCACGGTTGGTCCTCCGGTTCGGTCGGGGGTTTCGGAGCGGGGGTGTCGGGGGGCGTCCCGGGCCGGGCCGGTCACACGGTGAAGCGGTCGGGGTCGGCCGCGTACCAGTCCTCGGCCCAGGCGTCGGGCGGGCCCTTGAGCAGCCGGCCCGGTTCGAGCTGCGGGTGCAGTTCGGCGTAGGAGCGGACGGTCTGCGCGTCCATCCGGCGCCGCAGCATGTGCGGGCGCAGCTGGGCGGGGTCGTCGACGCCCATGACGGCCATGATCTGCAGGGCGCTCCTGACCGTCGCCTCCTGGTAGCGGCGGACGCGCTGCGACTTGTCGCCGACGTGCAGGGCGCGGGCCCGGCGGGCGTCCTGGGTGGCCACACCGGTGGGGCAGGTGTTGGTGTGGCAGCGCTGGGCCTGGATGCAGCCCACGGCGAACATCATGGCCCGCGCCGAGTTGGTGAAGTCGGCTCCCTGGAGCAGCCGTTTGACGAGGTCGCTGCCGGTGGCGACCTTCCCCGCGGCGCCGATCCGGATCCGGTCGCGCAGACCGGTGCCCAACAGGGCGTTGTGGACGGTCAGCAGCCCCTCGGTCAGCGGCATGCCCATGTGGTCGGCGAACTCCAGGGGCGCGGCACCGGTGCCGCCCTCGGCGCCGTCGACGAGGATGAAGTCGGGGGTGACGTTCTCGTCGATCATGGCCTTGCAGACGGCGAGGAACTGGCGGCGGGATCCGACGCAGAGCTTGAACCCGGTCGGCTTGCCGCCGGCCAGCTCGCGCATCCGCGCGAGGAAGCGGACCAGCTCGCGGGGTGTGCCGAAGACCTGGTGGTACGCCGGGGAGATGACGGTGCGGCCCTGCGGGACGCCGCGGACGGCGGCGATCTCGGCGGTGACCTTGGTGCCGGGCAGCACCCCGCCGATCCCCGGCTTCGCGCCCTGACTGAGCTTCAGCGACACGCACTTGACCTGCGGGCGGGCAGCCTTCTCGGCGAACGCGCGCTCGTCGAAGCCGCCGTCCTCCGTCCGGCAGCCGAAGTAGCCGGTGCCGATCTCCCAGATGAGGTCGCCGCCCGGCCGCTGGTGGTACTCGGAGATGCCGCCCTCGCCGGTGTCGTGGGCGAAACCGCCCAGTGCGGCGCCGGTGTTGAGGGCCAGCACGGCGTTGGCGGACAGCGAGCCGAAGCTCATCGCCGAGACGTTGAGCAGCGCCATGTCGTACGGCTGCGTGCAGTCGGGGCCGCCGATCCGCACCCGCGGCGGCTCCTCCGCCACCTGGCAGGGGCTCATGGAGGGGACGAGGAACTCGCGGCCGCTGTCGTAGAGGTCGAGTTCGGTGCCGAACGGCTCCTCGGCATCGGTCCCCTCGGCGCGTTCGTAGACGATGCTGCGGACGGAGCGGTCGAACGGCCGCCCGTCGAAGTCGCGCTCGACGAAGTACTGCTGGACCTCCGGGCGGATCGCCTCCAGGACGAACCGCAGGCGGCCCACCACCGGGTAGTTCCGCAGCACGGCGTGCCGCTTCTGGAGCAGGTCCCGCACCGCCAGCAGCAGCAGTGCCGTCAGCGGGCCGGCCGCCGACCACCACCACGGCGACACCAGGACCGACACGACGACGGCGGCCACGGCGGCGCCGCCCAACAGGGCCACGAAGAGAGTTCTCAGCACGGATCGCGTATGTCCCGGATCCCGCCCGGCAAGCCGACCGGTTGTTCGGGGCCGTCGGGCCGGGCAACCGGGCCGGGCCGCCGTTCGTTCCCGCGCGCCGCCGGTGCATGCCGGGTGGCCGCCGGGACAGAAGGAGGGCGGATCCGCGGGCGGGCCGACCGGAGCAGTAGTCCGGCAGCGACGCCCGTTCTCGTGACCGAAGGGGATGAGGGATGGCCGCGGTACCGGACCGCCCGGACAACACGGGCCCGCAGGAGAGCGACCTCCCCGAAGGTCCGGGCTACCGGATGAAGCGAATCCTGCTGGGGCCGCCACTGGTCAGCGCGGAACTGCGCAACGAGAAGCTGTCCAAGCCCGTTGCGCTGGGCGTCCTCGCGCCGGACTGCATCAGCTCCAGCGCCTACGGCACCGAGCAGATGCTGACCCAGCTGATCCCCGCCGTCGGGGTGGCCGGCTTCGCCCTGGTCATGCCGGTCACCGGCGTCATCCTGGCGCTCCTGCTGCTGCTCACGCTCTGCTACCGCGACGTCGTGACGACGTACACCCGCACCGGCGGCTCCTACGTGGTGGCGCGGGAGAACTTCGGGCCGCGGGTGGCGCAGGTCTCGGCGGTTGCGTTGCTGATCGACTACATCGTCACCGTGGCCGTCCAGACGGCCGCCGGCACCGATGCCGTCGCCTCGCTGCTGCACGTCCTCTGGCAGGTGAACATCGATCACGAGAAGCTGTGGATCACCGCCGGGGTGGTGTGCCTGCTCTGCTACGGCAACCTGCGCGGCATCCGCGAGGCCGGCCGGGCCTTCTCGCTGCCGACCTACCTGTTCGTCGGAGCGACGGGGCTGACCGTGCTCACCGGCATGCTCCGGCTCGCCGCGGGCAATCTGCCGCGGCTGAGCGAGGCGGACCTGCACGCACCCGGCGCCATCGACACGGGCCACCCGGGCGGCGGCCTCCTGATGGGCGCCTCGCTCCTCGTCCTGATGCGGGCCTTCGCCAACGGCGGCTCCTCGCTCACCGGGCTGGAGGCCGTCTCCAACGGCGTGAGCGCCTTCCGCAGCCCGCAGGGCCGCAACGCCCGCCGCACGCTGGTCGTCATGAGCACCCTCCTGGGCGTCCTGGTGCTCGGCGTCTCCACACTCGCCTGGCAGACCCACACCGTGCCGTTCACCTCGGGAAGCCCCACTGTGCTGGCCCAGGAGGCACACCTGGTCTTCGGGCAGAGCGCCTTCGGCACCGCGATGTTCGTCATCGTCCAGGTCGCCACCGCGCTCATCCTCTACACCGGCGGCAACACATCCTTCAACGGGTTCCCGTTCCTGGCCAGCTTCGTCGCCGAGGACGCCTTCCTGCCCCGGCAGTTGACCGTCCGCGGGCACCGGCTCGCCTTCTCCAACGGCATCGTCGTCCTGACGGCGGCCTCGCTCGCGCTGCTGGTCGTGACCGGCGGGAACCTCACGAAGCTGGTGGCGCTCTACGCCATCGGCGTCTTCACCGGATTCGTGATGGCGGCGGCCGGCCTGGTGAAGCACCACTGGACCCGCCGGGAGAGGCACCGCCGGACGAAGATCGCCGTCAACGCGGCGGCGGCACTGGCCTCGGCGGCCGTCGTGGTGGTCTTCGCGGTCTCCAAGTTCACCGAGGGCGCCTGGATGGTCGTCGTCGTCTTCCCGGTCGGCGTCTGGGCGCTGATCCGCACCAACCACCGCTACCGCACGGAGGCCGACGCGCTGGAGGCCGCCCCGGCCTCAGCCACCGCCACGTTCCGCCATCGCGGCGTCGTCCACGTCCTCGTCGACCGGCTCGACCTCGCCGTCGTCAACGCCCTCCACCACGGCCAGAGTCTGCGGCCCGACGAACTCCACGCCGTGCACTTCGTGATCGACGAGCAGCACGCCGAACAGCTGCGTCGCCAATGGGCCGCCAACCGGGCCGCGGACGTGCCGCTGGAGCTCGTCGAGTGCCCGGACCGCCGCCTGCACCACGCCGTCGCCGCCCTGGCCGCCCGCGCCACGGCCGACGGGCACACCGACGTCACCCTGCTCATCCCCCGGCGCACGTACGGGCCCGTCAGCGGCCGCCTGCTGCACGCGCGGGCGGGTGACCGTCTCGCCCAGGCCGTCGACCGCCTGCCCCACGTCGCCGCCACCCTCGTCCCGTTCGACGTCCGGCGGGCCCTTCGGGAGGCTGCCGCGCAGGCCCCCGGGGCCCACCCCGGGGGCGCACCGCCGGTCGGCCCTGGGTCGGTGCTGCCACGGAAGGCAGCGGCGGACCGGCCGGCTCCCGTGGTACCGGGCGGCGGCGGTGCTTCGATCCGATGATCGTGGGTAGTCGGGGCGGGGTCCGAGCCCGGGACGCGACCGCCCGGCCGGCGGTCGAGCGACGGAGGCGGGGGGCATCGTGCTGGGACATTCGCACGCGGTGAGCGGAGCACTGCTGTTCGCGGCCGCGGCGCCGCATCTGCCCCCCGTGCTGACCGGCGGGCCGCTCGGACCGGGCGACATCCTGATGGGCACCGTCCTGTGTGCCGGCGCAGCGCTCCTGCCCGATCTGGACCACCACGACAGCACGCTCGCGCACGTCCTCGGGCCGGTCTCCCGGGGGCTGTGCCGCCTGGTCGGCCGGCTCTCCGGTGGCCACCGCCACGCGACCCACTCCCTCCTGTTCGCCGCACTGGCCGGTGCCGGCAGCTGGGTCGGCATCGCGCGGCTCGGCCGCGGCTTCACCCTCGGCCTGGCTTTCTGCCTACTGGCCCTGGCCATGCACGCGCTGCACCCGCACCCGGCCGGCCGGGGCGTGGCGGGTTGGACCGTCCCCACCGGCCTGGCCGTGCTGGGCACGGCCGGCCTGGACACCCGGCTCCCGAACGCCCCGCACTGGCTGCCCTGCGCGGTGACCCTGGGCGTGCTGGCCCACCTCCTCGGAGACTGCCTGACCAAGCGGGGGATACCGCTGTTCTGGCCGCACGGACGCCACTGCGGGATCGTCCTGATCAAGCGCACCGGCAACGGCGTCGAGACGAAGTTCCTCGTCCCGCTGATGACGATCGCCACCTTCGTCCTGCTCTGGTGGGCCGCCTTCCCGCCCACCCCACCGATGACGTGACGGGGATCCGGCTACGCCGTCGGCCCGGCTCGGCCCGCTGCTCTCCGGGCCCGGGGGCCTGCTTCCTCGGCTCCGGATCACCGCCGAACTCGCCCCGGCACCGGAGTGATCCAGTGGGGCGGCGTCACCCAGGCCGCGGAACAGTACTGGTGGATCGGCATCGCGACGAGCAGAACGGTCAACGGCCGGACGTACCACCACGTCATCAACCTGAACAGCACCCGAAACACCGGGACGTACATGTGTCTCGCCGTTCCGGGAAGCACCACCGCCCGGAAGCAGCCCATGCGCGGCATCGTACGGAACGCCGCAGGGCCGTCCGGGGCCCCGAGCCCTGGACCGCCCGGCGGCCCGACCGGCGAGGCTATGCGGCCGCCGCCTCGGGAGCGCGGACGTGCTGGGTGAGGAAGAGGGCCGCCCGGTCCAGCGCCTGGTCGGCCTCGTCGAGGCCGCCGCCCGCGAAGGCCTGGAACACGTGGGGTACGCCGGCGGTGATGTCGAGGATCGCGTCCACTCCGGCGGCCCGGGCACGGGCGGCGATGCGCGTGGAGTCGTCCAGCAGCATCTCGTTCGTGCCCGCCTGGACGAGCATCGGCGGGAAGCCGGTCAGGTCGGCGAGGACGGCCGGGCTGAGCAGGGGCTGATGCGGGTCGGCTCCGGCGAGGTACAGGGCGCCGGTGTGTTCCAGGCGCTCGCGGGTGAAGATCGGGTCGACGCCCGCCTTGGTGTCCATGCTCGCCCCGGACCGGGTGGCGTCCAGCCCGGGGGAGAACGCCACGATCGCGGCAGGCAGCGGGAGGCCCGCGTCGCGGGCGGCGAGGCAGGTGGTGACGGTGAGGCCGCCGCCCGCGGAGTCCCCGGCGAACGCGATGGCCGAAGGGTCCTCACCGCTGTCGAGCAGGGCGCGGTAGGCGCTCAGGGCGTCCTCGATCGCGGCCGGGAACGGATCCTCGGGGGCGAGCCGGTAGTCCAGCGAGTACGACCTGAAGCCGGTCCTGGCCACGAGCTGCCCCGTCAGCGACAGCGTGGTCCGGGGCGAGCCGTACACCCAGCCGCCGCCGTGGAAGTACAGGATCGTCCCGGCGCGCGGGCCGCTGTCCGGCTCCACGCGCAGGGCGGGCCGGTCGCCGAGCGTCGTTCGCCCGGTGCGGATGGCGTCGGGCACGACCATGTGGGCCATCAGCGCCTCGAATCCGGCGCGGATCGCCTCGACCGACTGAGGGCCCTCGGGTCCGGGCTGCCGCAGCATCGCGTCGATCCGGGCGCGTTGTTCGTCGCTCATGCAAGTGCTCCTGTCCGGAAGTACCTTCCTCTACACTATATTCCATGGCATATAGATCGGATGGTCCCGTCGAACTCCCGAACTTCTTCGCCGACCTCGTCCGCTGTGAGACGCGTCTGTACAACGCCCTCAACGACCGCCTTCGTGAGCAGCACGGGATCGTCACGTCGCAGTTCGAGTTCCTGCGCCACCTCCGCGACCACCCCGCATCCCGGGTGGCGGACCTCGCCGCCGAGTTCGCCATCGGCATCGGCGCCACCAGCAAGGGCATCGACCGTCTGGAACAGCAGGGATGGGTGGCGCGCCGGCCGAATCCGTCGGACCGCCGGTCCTCGCTGCTCGCCCTGACCGACGACGGCCTGCGGCTGGTCGACGCGGCAGAAGGGACCTTCACCGAGCGGTTGGCCGAGCTGCTGACGGGCGCACTCGGACCGTCCCCGCTGGCGGCCGCCGCGCAGGCCCTCTCGGAGCTGCGCACCTCCCTGGAACGCGACCGGATCGGCACGCCGACGGGCTGACGCACCCGGGCCTCTCCGACGCCGGACGACGGACGGGCGACGGGCGACGGACGACGGACGGGCGACGGACGAGGGACGGGCGATCGACGGGCGACCGGGTGGCGACCCGGTGGCCTGACGTCGAGTGGGTGCCCGTCGAGTGGGCGCCCGCCCGTCCCGTCGGCCCCGGTCGTCACGGCCCGTCGGTGCCGGTTGCGGGGCGCTGCGCACGGTCAGCGCGGTGCGTGCCAGTGTGCGCAGCCAGGTGTGGGCGTGGTCGGTGGCGTAGCGCTGATGCCACGACAGTCCCCGGTCACGTGCCTGATCCGGCCCGGGCTGCGGCTCATCGCGGGGGGCGGTGACGTGAAGGCGTGCGGCCGCGACGGTCACGCTGCCCTCCTCCAGCAGCGCGTCGAGTGCGGTGAGCGGATCCAAATCCAATTGCATCTGAGTAACTCTAAAAGTTCCTGACATGCATTTGAGGTTAATGACGAGGCTGCCTATCTTCGAAGTGCGAGCACACGACGGGACACACCGCCCGGGTCGCTCGGCCTCCTCCCCTCCTCGGATCCCTCAGAACAGGAGCACCGCCATGTCCGGACCGCTTCAGACCGCCACCGCTTCCACCATCGAGGTCGCTGCCACCGACGTCGCCGCCACCGGAACTGCCGCGACCGACGCCGACCTGCTCGCCCGGACGGTGAGCGCCCTGGGCGCGGCCGGCTCGGCGTTGCGCGAGCGCTACGGCGACGTGGTCCGCCACCGGACCCGTGAGGAGCTGATGGCGGCGCTCGCCGCCAACGACGAGGCCGTCCTCGCCATCCTGCGCCCCCGCCTCACGCAGCTGCGCCCGCAGGCGGGTTGGGTGGAGGACGAGCTCGACGGCGGGGCGCTGCCGTCCGGCGAATGGTGGGTGGTGGATCCGGCCGAGGGGAACGTCAACCACCTGCACGCCCTGCCGGAATGGGCGGTCACCGCCACCCTGGTGCGCGACAACCGGCCGGTCCTCACCGCCGTGCACCTCCCGTTGACCGGCGAGACCTACACCGCGCTGGCGGGCGCGGGCGCCCACGTCGACGGCCGGCCGCTGCACGTCTCCCCGACCACGGAGCTCGGCCTGAGCATCGTGGCCACCAGCCAGGCCCGGCCCGACGAGGACGAGACGGTCGTGCGACGCGTGGGCTCCTCGATCACCGAGATGCTCCTCGACGCGCTCGTCGTGCGCACCGCCGTGCCCGCGACCCTGCACCTCGTGAACGTGGCCGCCGGCCGGATCGACGGCTTCTGGCAGTTCGCCGGCGCCCGCGCGGACCTGCTGCCCGGGATGCTGCTGGTCACCGAGGCCGGCGGGCGGATCTCCGACGCCCACGGCCGCCCCTGGACCCCGGGGAGCGAGAGCTTCCTGGCCACCGCACCCGGCATCCACACCGAGGCCGTCGCCACCCTCTCGCGCTGACCACCCACCACGACCCCCCCTACGAAAGGACCTTCTCATCATGACCACGATCGCAGTTCTCGGAAACGGCCGCGTCGGCGGCAATCTCGCGACCGCCCTCGCCCGGGCGGGGCACGAGGTGACGGCGGTGGACCGCGCGCCCGGCGCCGCCTCCGCCGCTGCCCGGACGGCCGAGGTCGTCATCAACGCGACGCCCGGCGCCGGCTCGCTGGAGCGGCTCGCCGATCTGCGGGAGGAGCTGCGGGGCAAGATCCTGGTCGACGTCTCCAACGCCACCGCCGACGGACCGGACGGACTGCCCGGCGATCTGCTCTACCCCGGGTCGAGCCTCGCCGAGCAGCTCCAGGAGGCGCTTCCCGAAACGCGCGTCGTCAAGACGCTCAACACCATGCTCTTCCCGGTGATGACCGCACCGGCCGCACTCGCACAGGCGCCCGAGGTGTTCCTCTCCGGCGAGGACCAGCAGGCCAAGCAGACCGTCCGTGAACTGCTCACCGACCTCGGCTGGGACACGGAGTGGATCACCGACCTCGGCGGCATCCGGACCGCCCGCGCCACCGAGGCCGCGATCCTGTTCGTGCCGCACGTGATCCGGTCCAGCGGATTCGCGCCCTTCGCGATCTCGATCGCCCGCTGATCCGCATCCCGGCACAGCACACAGCACACAGCTGACCCGCAGGCCCCCGCCCGACCGCCGCTGCGTCCGTGACGCTGTCGCCGGCCGGGCGCCCTGCGATCCCGTGCCGGGGGGCGGTGTCCCTTCCGGGCGGTAGTGCCGTGCCCGATGGGGAACGGATGCCGCCGCGCGCGTTCCCGCGCCGGCTCTGTTCGCGTCGCGGAGCGGCGCTCCGGCAGCGGTCCGGCGGCACTCCGGCGGCACTCCGGCGGCGCTCCGGCAGCGGTTCGGCAGCGGTCCGGGAGGCGGTGCCCGGCCCGGGGTCCCGGCGTCCTGTGCTCGTGGTCGCCGGGGATCGAGGACGAAAACGTCGGCGGCCCAACAGCCGCGGGCCGGGCTACTACTTGCGGGCCTGGGCGTCCTCGGTGAGGGCGGTGCGGAGAGATCGGGCCAGCGAGCGGGCGGAGGGTCGTTGCCCCGGATCGTGGGCGAGGCCGGCCCGCAAGGCGTCCTCGAAGGCGGGGAAGGCCCAGGGCCGGACAGCGGCGATGTCGTGGCGGCGGCTGGCCGTGGTGTCGGCCAGCAGGTCGGGACGGCGCGCCTGGGGGTCGCGGTAGTCGGTGGGCGGGGTGCGGGTCCAGGACCAGAACAGGGAGGCCGCCAGAGACCACACGTCCGCCTCGGGTGTGGTGGTGATGTGGTCGGTGGCATTGATGATCAGGGCGGCGGTCTCGGGTGCGGTGGTGTGGGCCAGGCTGCCGCAGTTCTGGGCCCGGGGCGAGTGGCGGGTGTGGCCGCCGCCGGCGGCCGGCGGCGCTCGGGGCGCCTGCGTCGGCAGGGCTTCAAGTTGCCCTGGGGTGTGGGGAGTTCCCGGTGGCGGCCCGCTGCCGGGACTTCGTGTTTTCCTGGGGCGGAGTGGATCATGCGATACGTGCGGTTGCTGCGGCGCGGGCCTGTGCTTCTGCTGTGGGGGGCGCAGACGGCGTCGGTGTTCGGCGACCGGCTGTACGCGATGGCCGTGATGTGGATGGCCTGGGAGCGGTCGGGCGCCGGGGCGATGGGCCTGGTGGCCGTCGCCGAGTCCGTGCCCTACATTGTGCTCGGCACGGTGGGGCGCCGGGTGATGGACCGGTTCGCGTCGCTGCGGGCGCTGGCGGTAGTGGACGCGGTGCGGCTGGCCCTGGTGGCCGCGCTGCCATGGGCGTGGGCCGAGTTCGGCACAGTCGGGCTGATCACCTCGGCGGCCCTGCTGGGAGTCGGCGGGGCGCTGTTCGACCCGAACCTCGGCGCGCTGGTGCCGGACCTGGTCAGGCCGGGCGAGGTCCAGGCAGTCAGCGGGCTGATGGATCTCACCGGCCGCATCGCCCGGATCGCCGGTCCCCGGGCGGCCGGGCTGCTGCTGGCGGTGATGCCACTGGCCGGGCTGTTCTGGGTCGACGCGGCCACGTTCGCGCTCTCGGCCCTCGCCCTGGTGCTGCTGGCCGCCCGTACCTGGCCGGCCGCTGCCGCCCCGCAGGCCGGACCGAAAGCGGCAGGGGTGCGGCCACGGGTCTGGTCGCTGGTGCGGACCCATCCTGACACCGGGGTGGTGCTGGCCGTGCACGGGATCGGGATCTTCGCCGGGGCGGTGTCGCTGGCGATGCCCGCCCTGATGGCCGGTCGGCTCGGTGCCGGGGCCTCCGCCTATGCGGCGGTGCTGGCCTGCACCGGCGCCGGGGCCCTGGCCGGGAACCTGGTGGCCGGGAACGTGCGGCTGCCCGGGCCGCTGACAGCGGTGTACTGCGGGGCGTGGGCGGCCTCCGGACTGGTGCTGGCCGCCAGTGGGCTGGCCGGGTCGCTGCCAGTGCTGCTGGCGCTGTCCGTCCTGTCGGGGGCGGTGTCGCCGTTCCTGCAGATCGCGCTGTCCACGCACTTCGCGCTGTTCCCTCCGGCCGCCCGCAGGCGGCTGCTGACGGTCGACCTGACCGTGATCCGCACTTGCGGGACGGTCTCGATGCTGTTCGTCCCCGCGCTCGCCGCCGCCGGTCCGAGGGCCGCGTTCCTGGTGGGCGGCCTGGCGGTGGCGGTGGTCGGCGGGGCGGGTACCGTGCTGGTGGTGGCCCTGTCCCGGGGGCACCAGCCGCTGTCGGAGGCCTTGCCGGTGCCGGAGCCGGCGGCCCGCGACTGAGCCCTGGCACGGGCACGGGCCCCGCATGGCGGGGCCCGGCCGGTGTGCTGGTGGTGCTCCGGTCAGCTCGCGAGCAGCTGCCAGTGGGTGACGGTGATGTCCTCCAGCGGGATGCCGGGGTCCTTGTGGATCCGCTGGTGCATGGCGCCGAACCAGGCGTCGCGGCGGTCGTCGAAGAACGCCCGGTCGTACCAGGCGACGCCGAGCAGGACGGTGCCGCCGCCGCCCGGGTTGCCGGGCTCGGCCTTCCGCTCGGGGGCCCGCGGCGCCGAGGGGCCCGCCGCCGCCGCACCGGCGTGGCGCGCCGTCGCGGAGCACCCCGTGATGGAGCGGATCGGGGCCGCCCAGCGCATCGCGGCCGCCCTGCTGCGCCTCCCGTTGCTCGGTCACCGGGTCTACGCGGTGGCCGAGTTGGTGGCCGGACCGGTGGCCGGCTCGCCCCGCTGAGCAACGGGCCGGCCGGTGGTGTGCGCCCGCTTCAGTCGCGGGCGGGCATGCACCGCAGGAGAGCGGCGGCGGCCCGGGCGGCGCCCGGCGGGCGCAGCCGGGCCGTGAGTGCCGCGGTGCCGTGGGCCTGTCCGGCGAGGAGCGCGGCCACGGCCTGGCCGGCGGCGTGGGGCGTGAGTGTGTTGGGCGCCAGGCAGAGGCCCACGGCGGCACGTTCGGCGTCGTGGGCGATGGCGAACTGGTCGCTGGAGAACGGCAGGACCAGCGCGGGCACGCCGGTCTGCAGGCACTCGGTGAAGGAGTTGTTGCCGCCGTGGTGGACCATGGCGGCGGCGTGCGGGAGCAGCTCCTGCTGGGGGATCGCCGAGGTGACGTGCAGCCGTCCGGGCGCGGCGCCGTTGAGCAGGGGGTGGCCCGCGACGGCGGTGACGCGTTCGCCGGCGGCCACGACGACCGAGGCCGGGGTGTGCCGGAGGATTCCGGCCGCGGCGGTGGTCAGGACATCGTCGCGCGCCGACAGGAAGGTGCCCAGGGCGACGAGTACCAGGGGGCGTCCGTCGGTCGTCAGACGGGCGAGGACGGCCTGCCAGTGCTCGTCCAGCGGTGCGGGACCGGTGTCCGGCAGGAGGTGGCCGGTGTACAGCGCCCGGGGGCCCGTCGGAGCGGGCGGGAGCCAGGGCAGGCGGGGGTAGTTGAAAACGACGGCGTGCGGTGAGCACAGGGCGAAGGCACGCTCCGGTTCGGGCCGGTCGGGGGCGTACCGCCGGGTGACCGCCTGGAACGCGTCGGTGAACGCGGCGTCGTTCGCCGCCGCCGCGGTGCGCAGCCGGCGGAGGTCCGCGGGGGCCGGGCGCAGGGCGGCGGGCCAGGCGTAGGGGAGGCCGAAGTAGGCGTCCGGTGCGGTCGGCAGATAGCTGGGGTGGCCGGGGCAGAAGGTGGCGTAGGGCAGACCGAGGCAGTGCAGGGCGAGGGTCGCGGCGTAGGAGAGCTGGTCGACGAGGTACCAGTCCGGACGGAGTTCCGCGTCGAGGGCGGCGAGGTGGCGCAGGACGCGTCCGGGGTCGGCGAGCATGTCGTCGGCGCGGTGGCGGGCCTGGGTGAGGAGAGTCGCGACCGGGCCGCGATGGGTGGAGTCGAGGAACTCACGCAGCCGCTGCGCTTCCGCGTCGTCCTGGCGGGTGGTTTCGGCGATGCCGTGGTTGGCGTTGCGAGTCACGGCCAACTCGGTGAAGCCGAGGCCGCTGCGGGCGGCGAGGCCGGCGAAGGCGGGGGTGCAGGCGAAGGTCACACCGGCGTCGTGCCGGGTCAGCGCGGTGCCGAGAGCGGCCAGGGGCCGGGCGTGCGAGTGGAACGGCGGGCTGATCACGACGACACGGGGCACGGTGTTCTCCATCCGGGGGCGTCACTGCGCGCGCGGCTTTCGATGATGCCAGGCCTTCCGGCGTCGCCACTCCTCGGGAACGCGGGTGTCGTCGCGGGGCCGGAAAGCCCCCGGGACGGCGCCGAGAAGCTCCCGGGAAGCTCCCGGAACGGCCCCGCGAAGGCGCCGGGCGAACTCGGCACGCCCACCGCAATCCATTTCGCCGCTCGTCTCCGAAAGGCCGGAGACCGAACGGCGGCATTGGGAGGAGGAGCGATGACACACCACGTGACGCCGGTCGCGGCCGAGCCGCGGATCGCTGCGGCAGGTGTGGGGACGCTTGCCGCGTGGCGCCGCTTCCACTGGGCCCGGGGCGCCCCCGCGGTCCCGGACGGTGACCTGCTCGGACGGCTGGCGCGGGCCGAGTACGGGGATCCGTGGGCGCAGCCCGATACGGTGCTGCTGCTCTCCGACCGGCGCGCGGCGCGGATCCGGCACCTCGCACGGCGCGAACGCGCCGCGCCGGCGTGGGTGCTGGCCGCGACGGGTGCGGCGGCCGACCTGGAGGCGTGGGAGCGGACGGCTCTCGCGGAGGCGTGGGAGCGCAGTGCCGCCCGCGCGGGCGGGCCCGCCGCGACCGCGGAGATCCGGCGGCGGTTGCTGGCGGACCCGAGCCCGGCGGAGACGGCATTCCTGCTGGACGTGGCGGACGCGAACGGCCTGCGGCCGCTCTCGCCCGGGGAGGCGGCCGGCCTGGAGCCCGTCGGCGGGGAGCAGACCCACGCCCTGTGGCGCTACCTGTCGGGCTTGCCCGGCGGCGGCCTCGTGCGACACGCCCCCGGTCCGGGCGGGGACGCGTACGAGCGACTGCTGCTCGCCGCGTGCGCCGAGCGGGCGTGCCCCGGTTCACCGGCGGGCCGGCGGTTCAGGGCGGCGTTCGCCGATCTTGCCGTGGGCGTCCGGGGCGCTCCGGTCGTCGCGCAGTCGATGCTGCAGGGCCGCCTGGAGGAACCGGGCGCCGGACTCAGCGGCGGGATGAGCGTGTTGCTGACCGGCCTGGGTGAGGCCTTGACGGCCGGGGCGCGCGTCGCCCGAGTCCTCACCCTGACCACGGCCCGGCCTGCGGAGGTGGAACGCGCGGGCCTGGTGCACTGGTCGGGGCGGGCGCACGTGCTGGTGCGACTGCCCGTGGACCTGCCGGGAACGCTCGATCCGGAGAACGCCGCCGCGCACCATGCGGCGCTGGCCTGGTGGACGGCCCGCATCTTCGAACTACCGGGCGCCCGACCGGACCTCGTGCACGTCAGGTTCGCCGACGACGCCTCCCTCGCCGTCGCCCGGGCCGCACGCCGCCACGGAGCGAAGCTCGCGTTCACCGTCACCCCCGACCCCCACCGGGCCATGGACGAACGGCACGCCGGCCTGCCGCCCGAGCGGACCGGCGACGCGGGGCGCGCGCTGCGCCTGGACCTGCACCGGGTTTTCGTCGCCGACCGCCTGGTCTCCCGGGCGGACCTTCTGGTGGCCATGCCGGGTGGCTCCGGGCTGGAGGAACTCCTCACGCACTTCCCGCAGTTGGGGAACCGTCCGGTCCACGTGCAGCCCGAGGGCATTGCCCCTTTCCGGCCCGCCGCGGACGACGCGGCGACGGCGCGCGGTCTGCTCGCGCGGCTGTTCGGTGGCGGTGGGTACGGCGGCGCACTCGCGCCCGACGCGCCCGACGGACCCGATGCGCCCGACGCGCCCGACACACCGGATGCGCCCGATGCGTTCGACCCGGCCGATCACGGGCTGCCGTTGCTGTTGTGCGTGGGGCGGCTCCACCCCGTCAAACAGCAGGAACAGCTGGTGCGCGCCTGGATGCTCGCGGGCCTGCACCACCGCACGACCCTGCTGCTGGTCGGCGGATCACCCACGAACCCGACCGCGGTGGAGGCGACGGTCCGCGGCCGCCTCGCCGAACTCCTGGCGACGGACCGGGTGGCGATGCGCAGGGCCGCCCTGTGGCCCGCGCTGTCCAACCGGCATGTCCGGCTGCTGGAAAGGGCGTTGGCCCAGCGCGCGCCCGGGTCCGTGCTGTACGTGTGCCCCAGTGCGAAGGAGGAGTTCGGGCTGGCCGTGCTGGAGGCCATGGAGGCCGGCCTCCCGGTGGCGGCCCCGCGGCGCGGCGGCGCCTCCCACTACTTGCGCGACGGCGTCAACGGGCGGCTGCTGGCCACCGAATCGGTGGGGCGGCTGGCCGACGGCCTGCGCGCCCTCGTGAGCACGCCGGCGCCGGACCTGGCGGTGATGGCGGCGGCCGGGGCCGCGACGGTGCGCGAGCGATTCGGCATCGACGCCATGGCCGCGTCCCTGGCCGGCGCCTACCGGGCGACGTGCGGCACGGACGACCCCGTGGCGCAGCCGTGTCACACGCCGCGGTGGGGCGGTGGGCCGGACGTCACGGGGAGCGGCTGAGGGAGATCGCGCTGGGTGCCGGCCCGGCCGGCCTCGCCGCTCCGGGCCGCGCCACCGTCGGCCGAGGGGCGCGACGGGCCCGTCGCTGTCCGACGGTCGTCCCGGGGGCTCACCCGAGATCGAAGCCCGTCACCGTGCGGGCGAGGCTGCGCAGTGCGGTGACGACCTCGGCCCGGGTGCGGCGGCCGGCCAGGATGTCCATCTGGTAGCCGTCCTCCATGGCGACGAAATTGGCCGCGAGCAGGCGCGGCGAGTCGGCCAGCGTGAAGTGGCCCTGATGTTGCCCGAGCAGCAGGATGCCGTAGTAGACAGCGATCTGACGCTCACTCAGGGCGCTGTCCAGAGCCGCGGCCCTGGGGTCGCGCAGGCACCGCGGCCAGTACTCGAAGAGCAGCCTGGTGAGGGCGTCGTCCGGCCCGGTGGCCGGACCCTTCTCGATGCAGGCGCGCAGCTGGTCGCGGGCGTCGGTGTACTGCTCGGCGGCGCGTTCACGCTCCGCGCTGTAGCGCTCGATGCCGTGCTGGTAGGTCTCGTGCACCAGCGCGTCGAGGTCTCCGTAGTAGAGCACGGCGGCCGGGGTCACCCCCGCTTCGTCCGCGATGTCGCGCAGCCGCAGCCCGTCGAGCCCGCGGGCGAGCAGGGCGCGCTGCACCGCCGCGCCCAGCTCGGCCCGGCGGGCCTCCTTGCTCTTGCGACCGCCTGTGCTGCCCGGTGCCATGACCGCTCCTTCTCTGACTCGGGATTCAATCCTAGCCGTCCAGCTCTTGACGGGTGAATGGCCCGGTTCTTAAATTCACGTTTAACAACTCCCCGGTTCTCGCGTCAGGAGCTCCTGATGTCCACCCCCACCGATCTCGCAGCCAGACCGACCACCCCCGACAAGGGCCTCGCCGCCGACTCCGTCGGCCTGCTGTCGATGGTGTCCCTCGGCCTGGCCTCGGTCGCCCCCGCCTACAGCATCACCGTCACCCTGGGCCTGGTGGTGCTCGCCGTCGGCCACCTCGCACCGGCCGCACTGCTGGTCGGCTTCGTGCCGATCCTGTGCACCGCCTACGCCTTCCGCGAGCTCAACCGCGTCATGCCGGACTGCGGCACCAACTTCGTCTGGATCACCCGGAGCTTCGGCCCCTGGATCGGCTGGATCTTCGGCAACTGGCTGCCGCAGACGGCCACCCTGATCGCCATGACCGCCCTCGCCCAGGTCGGTGCCACCAACCTGCTCGACGTGGCAGGGCTCACGGACCTCGCCGGACGGACCCTGCCGGTCACCTGTCTCGGCGCCCTGTTGATCGCGCTGGCCACCGCCGTCGGCTACCGGGGCGTCCAGCTCTCGGCCGCGGTGCAGACCGTCATGGTCGCCGTCCAACTCGCCGCACTGATCGGCTTCGGCGTCGCCGCCCTCGCCGCCCACGACGCCGCCTCCGAGTTCAGCCCCGGCTGGCTCAACCCCTTCGCCTTCCACGGCACCGGGCCGTTCGCGCAGTCCGTGCTGCTGTGCCTGTTCATCTACTGGGGCTGGGACGCGGCACTCACGGTGAACGAGGAAGCCCGCGACCGTACCCGCACCCCTGGCCGGGCCGCGGTGCTGTCCACCCTCGTCCTGCTCAGCACCTACCTGTTCACCGCCGTCGCCGCGATCAGCTTCGCCGGGACGGGCGCGACCGGCCTGGGGCTGGGCAACGCGAGCAACGCCGCCGACGTCCTCGGCACGCTCGCCCCGGCGGTGCTCGGCGCCCCGGTCGCGAAGGGCGTGCAACTCGCGGTCGCGCTGTCGGCCGTCGCCGCACTGCTGACCTGTGTCGTCTCCACGGCGCGCCCCAACGTCTCGGTCGCCTCGCACGGGGCGATGCCGGCGGCCTTCGCCCGGGTGCACCCGCGCTACCGCACCCCCACTGTCGCCACCCTCTTCACCGGTGCCGTCGCGGTCGCGCTGCTGGCGGTGCTCAGCTTCGCCGCGCCCGCCTTCCTCGGGGACGCCGTGCTCTCCATCGGCCTGCTGGTCTGCGCCTACTACGGCGCCACCGCCTTCGCCTGCGTCTGGCACTTCCGCGCCGAGCTGCGCTCCGGCGGCCGGGCGCTGGTGTTCAAGGGCCTGCTCCCGCTCGCGGGCGGCCTGATGATGCTGGCCGCGTTCGCCCGCAGCGCCGTCGACATGGTGGACCCGGACTACGGCGCCACCTCGATCGACGGCGTCGGCGGCGTGTTCCTGCTGGGCATCGGCTCGATCGTGCTGAGCCTGCCCGTCACCGCCCTTCTCCGGCTCCGCTTCCCGGAGTTCTTCCGCAACGGTCGCCGCACCGTGACCGACCTGATCGTCACCGAGGACTGAGAGCACCCATGCGCACCCTGGCCGTCGCCGCCCTGCAGACCCGCCCCGTCGTCCACGACCCGGCAGCCACCTACCTCCGCTTCGAGGAGCAGGTCCACGCCGTGCGGGAGCTGTTCCCGCACGTCCGGCTCGTCATCGCCCCTGAACTGCTGCTCGCCGCCGAACCGCCGCTCCTCCAGGGCCGCCCGGGGTGGATGGAGCAGGTCGCCGAACCGGTCCCCGGGCCGCTGACCGACCGCCTGTGCGCCCTCGCGCGGGCCACCGGGCTCTGGCTGGTGCCCGGCACCGTGTTCGAACGCACCGAGGACGGGACCGTCCACAACACCGCGCTCGCGATCTCCCCCGAAGGGGGCATCGTCGCCCGCTACCGCAAGGTGTTCCCCTGGCAGCCCTACGAACAGGCAGCCCCCGGTAGCGAGTTCGTCGTCTTCGACATCCCGGGCACCGGCCGGGTCGGCCTGGCGATCTGCTACGACGGCTCCTTCCCCGAGACCGTGCGACAGCTCGCCTGGCTGGGCGCGGAAGTCGTCGTCCAGCCCACCCTGACCACCACCCGCGACCGGGAGATGGAGCTGGTCTGCGCCCGCGCGAACGCCTGGACCAACCAGGTCTACGTCGTCAACGTCAACGCCGCCGACCCCGCCGCGGTGGGCCAGAGCGTCATCGTCGATCCGGAGGGCATCGTGCGCCAGCAGGCCGGCGCCGGCGAGGAGACCCTCGTCGACGTGCTCGACCTGGACGCCGTCACCCGGGTCCGCGCGTACGGCTCCGCCGGGATCAACCGGCCCTGGGCCCAGCTCGCCCGCTACGGGGCGACGATCCACCTGCCGATGTACGGCGGCGGCTTCCGTACCCCCGACTGGGCCCGCGAGCAGTGAGCCGCCGAGCTGCCCGGCCCCGGGTCGGGCAGCTCGACGGGTCGCGCCGTGTCAGGCCCCGCCCGCAGGGGTCGGACGGGGCGCCGGATTTCCACCGTTCCCATGGCTACGACACGCAAATCTCGGCATGTGATCGAAAACTTGCGTAGTTAGTGTCAGATTCTTGCTCTCTCATATGGACTTCATGCGGCGACGCCCATAGTCTCTCCTCGCTCGGCGGAACCCACCGCGTCACACGCTCGAAGCCCGTGCGCCATCCGATCGGCCGCAGCGCCGCAGAGCCGCCGCCGGTACCGACCGCCCTGCAGCCTGGTCCCCACCCCTGGTTCCACCCCCACGACCAGCAAGGATGTGTAACCGACATGCAGTCACCACCCGCCCGCCGGCTACGGAGCAGCGTCGCCGCGCTGACCGCGGTCGCGCTCGGCAGTGCCGGCCTGTTCACGGCCGCCGTCATCGGCATCGCCACCCCGGCCGGCGCCGCCGGCGTCCCGACGCTCTCGCCGCTGAGCGTCCCCGGTCGAGGCGCCACCGTCCCGTTCAGGGAACAGGAGGCCGAGTACGCGGCCACCAACGGGACGGTGGTCGGCCCCGACCGGCTCTACGGCCACCTGCCCTCGGAGGCCTCCGGCCGCCAGGCGGTGACGCTCGGTGCGGTCGGCCAGTACGTGGAGTTCACCCTCACCGAGCCGGCCAACGCGATCGACTTCCGCTACAGCCTGCCCGACACCGCGGACGGCAAGGGGCGGGACGCCTCGATCGACCTGCTGGTCAACGGCAGCAAGCTGAAGAGCGTCGACGTCACGTCCAAGTACAGCTGGTACTACGGCGGTTACCCGTTCAACAACAACCCGGGCGACACCAACCCGCACCACTTCTTCGACGAGACCCGGACGATGTTCGGGGCGAGTTACCCGGCTGGGACGAAGATCCGGCTCCAGGTCTCCTCGACCGCGCAGTCTCCCAGCTTCACCATCGACCTGGCCGACTTCGAGCAGGTCGGAGCCCCGATCGGCAAGCCGGCCGGGGCCATCGACGTGGTCTCCGACTTCGGAGCCGACCCCACCGGCGCCACCGACTCCACCGCGAAGTTCCAGGCCGCCGTCAACGCCGGTCAGTCCCAGGGCCGCGCGGTCTACGTCCCGCAGGGCACCTTCACCCTCTACGACCACGTGGTGGTCGACGGTGTGACCCTGGCCGGGGCCGGCCCCTGGTACAGCGTGCTGGGCGGCCGCGACCCGAACAACCGCGCCAAGGCTGCCGGCGTCTACGGCAAGTACGTCGGCCAGGGCGGACCGAGCCAGAACGTCACCCTCAAGGACTTCGCCATCATCGGCGACATCCGCGAGCGGGTCGACGAGGACCAGGTCAACGCCGTCGGCGGCGCGATGTCCAACTCCACTCTGGACAACCTCTGGCTCCAGCACACCAAGGTCGGCGCCTGGATGGACGGTCCGATGGACCGCTTCACCGTCAGGAACAGCCGGATCCTGGACCAGACGGCCGACGGCGTGAACCTCCACACCGGCGTCACCAACTCGACCGTCACCAACACCTTCGTCCGCAACACCGGTGACGACGGCCTGGCCTCCTGGCCGGAGCGGGTGCCGAACGTCAACGACAGCTTCACCCACAACACCGTGGTGCTGCCGATCCTGGCGAACAACATCGTCACCTACGGCGGCAAGGACTTCACCATCTCCGACAACGTCATGTCGGACACCATCAGCAACGGCGGCGGCCTGCACATCGCCAACCGCTACCCCGGGGTCAACTCCGGCAGCGGCACCGCCGTGGCGGGCACCATCACCGCGGCCCGCAACACCCTGATCCGCACCGGCAACAGCGACTTCAACTGGCAGTTCGGTGTCGGCGCGATCTGGTTCGACGGCCTGAACGAGCCGATCGCCGGTGCGACCATCAACATCACCGACACGGACATCCTGGACAGCTCCTACGAGGCCGTCCAGACCATCGACGGCTCGTCCAGCGGCATCAACTTCACCAACGTGAACATCGACGGCGCCGGCACCTACGCCGTCCAGGCGCAGGCCAACGCCACCATGAAGTTCACCGACGTCAAGGCGAAGAACATCGCCCAGGCGGCCACTCCGATCCACAACTGCGTCGGCAGCGGCTTCGTGATCGTCGACGGCGGCGGCAACTCCGGCTGGAACAACGGCACCACCTGCAGCGGCAACTGGCCCGCCCCGCAGTGGACCTACGGCGGGCGGCCGTCCACCGGAGGCGGCACCTCCTCGCCGAGCCCGTCCACGTCGCCCAGCACGCCGACCACACCGCCGACCACGCCGCCGCCGACGTCGCCGACCGCCCCGACCACGCCGCCGGCGTGCAACCCGGGCACCGGCAACCTGGCCCAGGGCAAGACGGCCACCGCCAGCAGCACCAACCAGACGTACACCGCGGCCAACGCGGTGGACGGCAACGCCGCCAGCTACTGGGAGAGCGCCAACAACGCGTTCCCGCAGGCGATCACCGTCGACCTGTGCGCCGTCACCGCGGTCGGCAGCGTCACCGCCAGGCTCCCGTCCGGCTGGGAGAAGCGCAGCGAGACCGTGAGCGTCCAGGGCTCCACCGACGGCGTCTCGTTCAGCACCCTGGCTCCGTCGACGGTCATCACCCTCGACCCGGCCACCGGCAACACCGCGACCCTCGGATTCGCCCGGGCCAACACCCGCTACGTCCGGGTGAGCGTCACCGGCAACACCGGCTGGCCCGCGGCGCAGCTCTCCGAGCTGGAGGTCCGGGCCACCGGTCCGACGGCTCCCCCCACCACCACGCCCACCACCCCGCCGGCCACCACCCCGCCGGCCACCACCAACCTGCTGGCGGGCAAGCCCCTGAGCGCCACCAGCACCGCGGACGTCTACGCCGCCGGCAAGGCGAACGACGGTGACGCCGCCAGCTACTGGGAGAGCGCCGCGAACGCCTTCCCGCAGTCGCTGACGGGTGACCTCGGCGCCTCCACCGCCGTGGGCCGCCTCGTCCTCAAGCTGCCCCCGGTCACCGCCTGGGCCGCTCGCACCGAGACGCTGAGCGTGCTCGCGAGCAGTGACGGCACCAACTGGACCATGGTGAAGGGCTCGGCCGGCTACACCTTCGACCCGGCCGGCGGCAACACGGTGACGGTCTCCGTCCCCGGCACCACCGCCCGCTACCTGAAGCTCTCGTTCACCGGCAACACCGGCTGGCCCGCGGCGCAGCTCTCGGAGTTCGAGGCGTACACCTCCTGACGCCGACCCCGGTCGACACCGGGCTCCCACCGAGGCCCCTCCGGCCCGCCCTGTGCGGGCCGGAGGGGCCTCGGCCCGTTCGGGGATCCCTCCGGCCCGCCCGTCCCGGGTGGCCGCTCGACGGGCGGCCGGTTCGGCGGCCCGTGGGTGCCGGAGCGCGGGTCGCCGACTCGGCGGGGCGTTGCTGCCATCGGCCGGCACGGGGGTGCCCGTGGCCGGCCCCACGTCCGGCACCGCCGTGCCCGTCACCGCCGGTGCGGGCGAGGCCGGGCACGGCGGTGCCGCCGGGAGGCATGGCCTCCCGGCGGCACCGGGTCCGCTGACTACCCTGCGGACACTACGGGTTGACGGTGATGGTGAACGTCGACGTGGTGTTCTTGATGTCCTGGAAGTTGTTGCTCATCCGGAGGTTGTTGAAGGTCACCGAGCCGACCGCCGGCCCCTGGCCGGCCTCGGCCGCCTCGTTGGCCCAGACCCCGATGCCGGACTTGGCGTCGAAGGCGTCGCCGCTCTTCTGCGCCCCGGTGATCGAGATGTTGGTGAAGACGGTGTCGGTGATCGGGTTCTGCGGCTGGCCGCCGGAGTAGTTCGTCTGGAACATGATGCCGTGGTAGGTCGGGTCGACGATGTCGACGTCGCTCACCCGGATGCCCTGGAACACCTTGGAGGCGGAGAAGACCCAGATGCCGCCGAAGGTCTGCGAGCCCCAGAAGTGGCCGCCGGCCCGGACGATGGAGATGTTCTGCAGGTTGGTCGGGATGGTGCCGAAGCCGTTCATGGCGTACCCGAAGTCCAGCGAGCTGATGGTGATGCCCGAGTAGACGAGGGTGTCGGCGATGTAGATGTTGCGGAAGGTGTTGTCGTACCCGCCGTAGACCGCGACACCGGCCGCGCGCCAGGTCAGGATGGTGCTCAGGTTCTCGAAGACGTTGTTCTTCTCGTCCGCGCCGCCGGCGTCGATGGCGGAGAAGAGTGCGAAGCTGTCGTCACCGGTGGAGCGGGCCTCGTTGTTGCTGACCAGGTTGTCGGTGCTGCCGTTGGTCATGTTGATGCCGTCGGCGAAGGTGTCCCGGATCCGGGAGTTCTTGATCACCATGGAGTCGGTGTTGGCACCCCAGTACATGCAGATCATGTGCTCGGTCCAGATGTTGTCGATCGTGATGCCGGAGACGTTCGCGAAGTCGAACACCTTGCCCGGGCCGTCGATCCTGGACGTGTAGTTCCCGAAGTAGCCGAAGCCGGAGAACGTGGAGCCGTTGGCCGTGGACTGGGCCCGGAAGCCCACGTCCGTGTTGGACTGGTCGGCCGGCGCGTAGAAGCGGGTGAACCACGGGCCGGCCCCGATGACCTTCACGGCCTTGCCGTAGACCTGGAACTTGTTGGCGGTCTGGTAGTCACCAGCCGGCAGGTAGACGCCCACCAGGGTGCCGGTGGTGTCCATCCGGACCTTGTCCAGGGCCGCCTGGACGTCGCCCTGCGCGAAGCCGGTCGGCACCACGTACCTGGCCGGGTCCGGGTTGGCGATCTGGGTGGCCTGCTCCAGGCTCACGAAGTCGATCGCGTAGGTGGTGGTGTTGGCGGCGTCCTTCTGCAGCTTGATCCTGCTGCCGGCCGGGACGGTCGTCCCGAGCAGGATGTTCGCCTCGTCGTAGATGTGGCGCGGGCCGCCCGCACCCGGCGAGTTGCCCGGGCCGGTCTCGTTCCCGTACAGCCAGGCGTACTTGGAGGTCAGGTCGATGGCCTTGAGGAAGCTGCCGTTGACGTAGACGTTCAGCGTGGAGTTGATGCCGTCGCCGCCGGCCGCGTCCGGGACGGAGAACCGGGTGACGAGCGTGTTGGTGCTGGCCTTGGTGGTGAACTCGACCGAGCTGCCGGTGGAGTTGAGCGTGACGGCCTTGCGGCCGGAGGCCTCGCCCGCGAGGTCGCCGACGGTGCGGTTCGGGCCGACCACGGCCGCGCCGCCGCCGAGGACGCCGTCCTCCGCCTCGTACGTGTCGTACGGCATGTTGGCGCCGCGGCCGACGTACAGGGGCTGGCTGCTGGTGTTGTTGGCCTGCTTGACCGGCAGTTCGTTGGCGTCGCTCGCGATCACCGTCCTCACGGTGTACTTGCCGTTGCCGGCGGTCCAGCTGCCCAGGCTCACCGGGGTGCTGGTCGCGCCGGGCGCGATGGCACCGGTGTAGGAGCCGGTCAGGGTCTTGACCACGCTGCCGGTGGTGGCGTCCGCGACGGTCAGGGTGACGCCGTGCGCGCCGCCCGCCGAGGCCACGGTGCCCTGGTTCTTGATCGCCGCCGTGAAGGTGACATTGTTGCCGGCCGCCGGGTTGCCCGGGGTCCAGCTGACCGGCGCGGCGACCAGGTCCGAGCTGGCGACCTGGGCGACCACCAGCGCGGCCGGGCTGGTGTAGCTGTTGTTGGTCTCGTCCTGCTCGATGACGGCGTTGGCCTCGTCGACCTTGGCGGTCACCTGGTAGCTGCCCGCGTTCTGCGGGCCCGCGGAGACCGAGACCGTGCTGGACGCGCCCGCGGCCAGCGCGCCGACCTGCGCGGTGCCGACCTTGGTGGCGCCGAGGTACAGGTTGACGCCGGTCGCGCCGGAGGCCGCCGTGCCGTTGTTCCTCACGGTGGCGGACAGCGTGACCGGGTCGGTCTCGACCGGTGCGGCGGGCGTGGCCGAGGTGGCCGTGACCAGGAGGTCCGGGTTCGGCGCCGGGGTGCCGATCACCTGGAACTCGGCGACCTGGCCGGCCGAGGAGCCCGAGTTGGCGGTGATCTTCAGCTGGACGTCGGCCACCGTGGCGGACACCGGGATGGTCACCGCGTTGCCCGAGGCCGGATCGAAGGTGTACGACTTCGCCGCCGAGATGCTGGTGAAGCCGCTCGCGCTCTGCTCACGGCCGAGCACCTCGACGGTCTGGGTCCGGGTGGCCCAGGCGGCCGCCGGGTTGAGCTCGACCACGACCGAGTTCACGATCGCGTTCGAACCCAGCTGGGTGGTCAGGGTGTTGGGGTAGCTGCCGCCCGCACCCTCCCAGTAGGTCGCGGTGTCGTTGTCGTTGGCGTTCGCCGCGACGAAGGTGAAGACGCTGGAGTTGGCCGAGATCGGCTTGCCGCCGGCCAGGTTGGTGCCGCCGCCACCGCCGTTGCCGGTCCGCACCACGGTGTTGCTGGCGGCGGACTGGTTGCCGGCGGCGTCCTTCGCCTTGACGAAGTACGAGACGGTCGCGGTGTCGGGCCGGCTGTCCGTGTACGTCAGCACGTCGCCCGCCACGCTGCCACGCAGGGCGCCGCCCGCGTACACGTCGTAGCCGGTCACGCCCACGTTGTCGGCCGAGGCACCCCAGGTCAGCTTGATCCGGCCGGCGGCCGGCTGGGTGAACGCCAGCGTCGCGGGCGCCGACGGCGCCTGGGTGTCGCCGGAGGCACCCGTCCGGGTGACGGTGTTGCTGCTGGGGGACTGGTTGCCGGCCGCGTCCTTCGCCTTCACGAAGTACGAGACGGTGGCGCTGTCCGGTCGGCTGTCCGTGTAGGTCAGGACGTTGCCCGCGACGCTGCTGACCAGCGTGTTGTCGGCGTAGATGTCGTAGCCGGTGACACCGGTGTTGTCGGCGGCGGCGTTCCAGGTCAGCCTGATCCGGCCGGCGGCCGGCTGGGTGTACGCCAGGCCCGAGGGCGCGGTCGGCGCCTGGGTGTCGCCGGTGGCCGGGCCGTAGATCTCGAACTCGGACAGCTGGGCGGCCGGCCAGGCGGTGTTCGCGGTGACCTTCAGCCGGACGAACCGGGTCGTGGTGGTGTCCAGGTCGAGCGTCACCGTGTTGCCGGTCGCCGGGTTGAACACGTAGCCGGCGGAGGCCACCAGGTCGGCGAAGGTGGTGCCGTCGTTGCTGGTCTGGACGGTCAGCGTCTCGGTCCGGCTCTCCCAGCCGCCGGGTAGCTTCAGCACCAGCCTGTTGACCGGTACCGCCGAGCCGAGGTCGGCCTGGATCCACTGCGGGAGCGCGTTGTTGGCGCTCTCCCAGTAGCTCGCCTGACTGCCGTCGTTGGCGTTGGCGGCGGTGTACGTCTGCGAGGTACTGCTGGAGGACAACGTCCGGCCCAGGGCCAGGTTGCCGCCGGTGCCGGTGGTGCCGTGCACCTCCAGCTCGGAGATCTGCGCGGCCGGCCAGCCGGTGTTGGCCGAGATCGCCAGCCGGACGTAACGGGTGTTGGTCGCGGGGAAGGAGATCTTGACGGTGTTGCCGTTGCCCGGGCCGAACGCGTACGCCGCCGAGCCGGCGACGGTGGTGAGGCTCGTGCCGTCGGCGCTGCCCTGGACGGCGAGCGTCTCGGTGCGGCTCTCCCACCCGCTGGGGAGCTTCAGCACCACCTCGTCGATGCTGGTGCTGGTGCCGAGGTCGACCTGCACCCACTGCGGGAGCGTGTTGTTGCTGCTCTCCCAATAGGAGTTCTGGTCACCGTCGTTGATGAATCCGGCGGTGCGGCCGTCGGTCGCGCTGCTTGCGGCGACGGCCTTGCCGGCTGCCAGGTTGGGACCGCCCGCGGCGCGCGCGGGCAGGAGCGGGCCGGCGACGATCAGCAGGCCGGCCGAGGCCAGCGCGGCCATCAGCCGGGGGATGGGAGCTGTCGATCTCACTGGGGTCCTCTGGATCTCGTCAGGATGACAGGGTGGGGGTGCGGAGACCCGGGGAGGTGTCTCCGTCGTGTGCCGATCCGTGAGTGCCGTCCGGGTGCGCGGGCATGGCGATGCCCGGGGGACGGCGGTGCGAGGGGTGTCCGAGGGGGTGCGCGAGCCGAGATCATCTGGAGCCTCCGGTGGAGGGGCCGACGTACTCATGGCGGGTGGCGGCGCGCCGCCGGTACGGGGGCGCGCGATCGAACAGCGGCACGGTGCAGTGCGGCCGGCGGTGGCTCGGCAGCACGACGGCGCGGAGGGGGCGGAGCGGGAGGGGGCGGAGCGGGAGGGGGAGGGAGGAAGGGGAGGGGGAGAGGCGAGGAGCCGCGTCGCCCCCTCAAGGACGACGCGGCCTGCCGCGGGGGTGGCGGCGCCGTCGGGCGGCCGTGCGACCACCGCGTTCGTGGCGTCGGCCGCTCATGCTCCACGCATGGCGGCCGGTCAGGCCTCGCGCAGCCAGACGGCGGTGTCCGCAGGGAGGTGCCCGTCCGCGAGCGGGCCGCTGGACAGCAGGACGGTGGAGCCGGCGGGCAGCGGCGCCGGGTGCGGCGAGAGGTTGACGACGCAGCTGAACCCGGTGCCCCGGCGGAAGGCGAGGACCTCGGCGTCACCGGCCAGCCACTCGAACTTGTCGCCGTGCAGACCGGTCTCGGCACGCCGCGCGGCGAGGGCGGCCCGGTAGAGCGCCAGCATCGAGCCGGGGTCGGCGGACTGCGCCGCCACGGTGAGCGCCGCCCAGTCGGCGGGCTGCGGCAGCCATGTTTCGACGCCCTGCGGCGAGAAGCCGTACGGCGCCGCGGTGCCCGACCACGGCAGCGGGACGCGGCAGCCGTCCCGGCCGGGGTCGGTGCCGCCGGAGCGCAGGTGCATCGGGTCCTGGAGCCGCTCCACCGGGAGGTCCTCGACCTCGGGCAGGCCGAGCTCCTCGCCCTGGTAGAGGTAGACGGCGCCGGGCAGGGCGAGGGACAGCAGAGCCGCCGCGCGGGCCCGCCGCAGCCCGAGCTCCGGGTCGGTGGGGGTGCCGAAGGCCTTGGTGGCGAAGTCGAAGCGGGTGTCCCGGCGCCCGTACCGGGTGACCGTCCGGGTGACGTCGTGGTTGCAGAGCACCCAGGTGGCCGGCGCCCCGACGGGGGAGTGCAGGGCCAGGGTGGAGTCGATCGAGGCGCGCAGGCTCTCGGCCTCCCAGGGGCGGGCGAGGAAGTCGAAGTTGAAGGCGGTGTGCAGTTCGTCCGGGCGCAGGTAGCGGGCGAACCGCTCGGCGTCGGGGAGCCAGACCTCGCCGATCAGGATCCGGGTGCCGGGGTAGGAGTCGGCGATCGTCCGCCAGCTCCGGTAGATGTCGTGCAGCTCTTCGAGGTCGGTGTACGGGTGCGGGTCGACGTCCTTGACGAAGTCGGGCAGCGCCGGGTCCTTGGCGAGGAGCGCCGCGGAGTCGATCCGCACGCCGGCCGCGCCGCGGTCGAACCAGAACCGCAGGATCGACTCGTGTTCGTAACGGACTTGCGGGTGGGCCCAGTTGAGGTCGGGCTGTTGGACGGCGAACAGGTGCAGGTACCAGTCGCCCGGGGTGCCGTCGGGGTCGGTGGTGCGGGTCCAGGGGCAGCCGCCGAACTCGGACACCCAGTCGTTGGGGGGCAGTTCACCGCCGGGACCGCGGCCGGGACGGAAGTGGAACAGCTCGCGTTCGGGGCTGCCGGGTGCCGACGCCAGTGCCTGCCGGAACCAGTGGTGTTCGGAGGAAACGTGGTTGGGGACGATGTCCACCACGGTGCGGATGCCGAGGTCGAGGGCCTCCCCGATCAGCTTCTCGGCCTCGTCCAGCGTCCCGAACAGCGGGTCGACGTCGCGGTAGTCGGCCACGTCGTAGCCGCCGTCGGCCATCGGGGACGGGTACCAGGGGTTGAACCAGATGGCGTCGACACCGAGTTCGGCGAGGTACGGGAGGCGGGAGCGGACCCCGGCCAGGTCTCCGGTGCCGTCGCCGTTCCCGTCGGCGAAGCTGCGCGGGTAGACCTGGTAGATCGCCGCGTCGCGCCACCAGTCCGACTGCTCGGACGGGTGCCTGGGGTGCTGTCCCACGGTGGGGGGGTCCTTTCGACCGGGTGCGGAGAGGAGCGTGGTGGGCCGGGCTGCGGGCCAGTCGGCGGGAGTCCCGCCCGGCGGCCGTCCGGGCGCGGTGCCCGGGGCCGGTCAGCCCTTGAGGCCGCCGGAGGTGAGCCCGGACATGATGCTGCGCTGGAAGATCAGGAAGAACACGACGGTCGGCGCCGAGGCGATGGCCAGCGCGGCGATGATGACGTTCTGCGGCACGCCGGTGGCGAGCGACCTGATGCCGATGTTGAGCGTCTGGTCCGCCGGGTTCGGCTGGACCAGCATCGGCCAGAGGAAGTCCTTCCAGACGTTCACCACGGCGAAGATGGAGACCACGCCGAGGACCGGCCGGGACATCGGCAGCACGATCGAGCGCAGCGTCCGCAGCGGGCCGGCGCCGTCGATGGCGGCGGCGGCGAGCAGGTCCTGCGGGATGGAGTCGAAGAACCGCTTCAGCAGGAAGATGTTGAAGGCGTTGGCGACCGTGGGCAGCCAGATCGCCCACGGGGTGCTGATCAGGTTGAGGTGCAGCAGCGGCAGGTCCAGCACCGTCAGGTACTGCGGCACGATCAGCACCGCCGACGGGATCATCAGCGTGGCGAGCATCATGCCGAGGACGACGTTGCCGAGCACCGGCCGCAGCTTGGAGAGCGAATAGGCGGCGGCGACGTCGAAGACGAGCTGGAGGGCGAGCGCGCCGAACGCGTAGTAGACGGTGTTGAAGAGCAGCCGTCCGAGCTTGAGTTCCCTCCAGGCGGTGGCGTAGGTGCCCCAGTGGAGCTCCGAGGGGAAGAGCGTCGGCGGGCTCTGGATCACCTCCTGGGTGGACTTCAGGCCACCGGTCACCAGCCAGTACAGCGGGCCGGCGAAGACCAGGGTGAAGACGACCACCACGGTGGTCAGGACCGTCCAGTAGACGGCCTTCCCGAGCGGCCGGTCGAGCTGGGTCTGCGGGACGATCGTCCGCATCCGCGGTTCCTTGGCTGCCACGGTGGGCTTCCTTCCTAGTCGTTGTCGCCGGCGCGGCTCAGCCGCGAGTACAGGGCGGAGAATCCGGCGAGCACCACGAGCATGACCAGCCCGAGGGCCGAGGCGACGCCGTAGTTGTTGCCGCCGAGGTCGAAGGCGTACTCGTAGACCAGGTAGACGACCGTCATGGTCGAGTTCTGCGGACCGTTGCCGCCGGTGAGCAGGAACGGCTCCACGAAGACCTGCATCGTCGAGACGATCTGCAGCAGCAGGAGCAGCGACAGGATCAGCCTGGTCTGCGGGACGGTCACGTGCCAGAGCTTGCGCAGCAGGCCGGCGCCGTCCAGGTCGGCCGCCTCGTACAGCTCGCCGGGGATGCCCTGGAGGGCCGCCAGGTAGATGAGCGTGGCGCCGCCCATGTTCATCCAGGTGGCCGCGATCACCACCGAGACCATCGCGGTGTCCGGGGAGTTGAGCCAGGCCGAGGTGGGCAGGTGCAGGGCCTTCAGGATCTCGTTGAAGAGCCCGTAGTCCGGGTGGTAGAAGTACTTGAAGAGCAGCACGGCGGCGACCGGCGGCATCATCACCGGCAGGTAGACCAGGATCCGCAGGTAGGCCTTGGCGTGCCGCAGTTCGTTGAGCAGCACCGCGACGAAGAACGGCAGCGCGAACCCGAGCACCAGCGCGAGCAGGGTGAACAGGAAGGTGTTGCGCCAGGCGTGCCAGAAGTCCGGGTCGTCGAAGATCCGCTTCAGGTTGTCGAGCCCCACCCAGGTGGTCCGGCCCCGCTTGGTCTTCTGGAAGCTCATGATCACTTCGCGCGCCATCGGGTACCAGGTGAAGAAGCCGAAGCAGACCAGGGCCCCGAAGAGGAACCCGTGCGCCGACAGGTTGCGGCGGATCCTCCGGCCGAGGCCCGAACGCTCCCGGCCGCCGGCGCCGCGCCCGGTGGGGCCGCTTCCCGCCCGCGCGGGGCGGCGGCTGGTCTTGTAGGGGGAGATGGTCCCGGCCATCGGTTCTCCTGGTGTTCTGGCTCTACGGGCTGGTCGGACGGTTGCCGGGGGTACGGGGGCCAGCCGGGCGGGCCGGCCCCCGTCCAGTGCTACTGGAGGCCGGCGAGCACCTGGTTGGCCTGGCTCTCGGCGTCGGTCAGCAGCTTGGCGATGTCCGCGTTCTTGTCGGTCAGCACGGCGGAGACGGCGGCGTCCAGCACCTTGTAGAGCTGCTGGGCGTTGGCCGGTTCGGTCCTGCCGGGGACGGGGGTCGAGACGTACGGCGCGTAGTTCTTCACCGGGACGGTGGCGCTGGCGGCCTTCGCGGTGTTGTCGGCCGCGAGGGAGGCCCCGCCGAAGAAGTTCGGCTGCGGGATGCCGACCGGCAGGCCGTCGGTCTTGTTGCGGGCGTAGTCGAACTGCCCCTTGCCCATGGTCAGGTACTTGAAGTTGACCCAGGCGATGCCGGCCTTGATCTGGTCGGGGGTGGAGCCCTTCTTGAAGTAGCGGCCGTCACCACCGAGCAGCGCCGCTCTGCCGCCCGGCATCGGGCCCATGCCGTAGTCCTCGTAGTTGCCCTTGAGGGTCTGCACCATGTACGTGATGTCGTCCGGCGCGCCGACGTACATGCCGAGCTTGTCGGTGGAGGTCTGCGTCATGAGGTCCGGCCACTTCAGGCCCTGGGCGCCGCCCATGGTGTTGTCGGTCCAGCGCATGTCGTACAGGTTCTGCAGGACCTGCTTGCCCTCGGCGCTGTTGAAGGCCACCTTCTTGCCGTCGTCGGAGAGCATCCTGCCGCCGAGGCCGTACAGTTCGGCGGTGAAGTGCCAGCCGCCCTGGTTGGTGGCGCTGTAGTCGCCGTAGCCGTTGACGCCGTTGCCGAGCGCGGCGATCTTCTTGGCGTCCTCGCGGATCTCGGCCCAGGTGGCCGGCGGCTTGTCGGGGTCCAGGCCCGCCTGGGTGAAGAGCTTGCGGTTGTAGATCAGGCCCATCTTGTAGTTCGTCACCGGCAGCCCGTAGAGCTTGCCGTCGGCGTCCTTGAGGGTGCCGAGCACCGACGGGTCGATGTCCTTCAGCGCCGGGACGGTCGTGTCGTTCACGTACGCCGAGATGTCCGCCGCCGCCCCGGCGTCGAGGATCTGGTCGGTGTCGGTGAAGTACCCGTAGAAGAGGTCGGGCTGGGTCTTGCCGGCGAGCTGGGCCGTGAACTTCGCGGGCTCCTCGCAGGGCTGCCCGTCCGTGGCCTTGATCGTGACGTTCGGGTAGATCTTGTGGAACGCCGCGATGTCGTCGTCCCACTGCTTGCGCTCGGCCGGCTTGGTGGTCGGCGGCTGGCAGTCGGCGGTGATGGTGACCTTGGTGGCCGGGTCGAGCGGGGCTGCGGCATCGCCCGCCTTGCCGTTGTCGCCCGAGGACGACCCGCTGCCGGAGCTGCTGCACGCGGCGGCCGAGAACGCCAGGCCGGCGACGACGACCGCGACGGCCGATCTGTGGAGAAGCCCGTTTGTCTTCATGTTCGGGTGGACCCTTCTACAAGCACACGGTGGGCACGGTCGGCGCTCGGGGCGCGGCGGGAGCCCATGTGGTTCCGGTGGGGGCCGTGCCGTCCTGTCCTGCGGACGGCACGGGGAGGTGCGGCGTGCGGCGTGCTGTGGGCTGCGGCGTTCGGGCGGGGTGGTGCACCGGCTTTGCGCGGCTCCTGCCGCCTCCGGGGCGTCCGGCAAGAACCCTGGGCGGGTCCGGTGCCGGGTGCCCCCTGGCGGCGCGCTCACTTAACCACTCCTCGACAGATGACCACAAGATGTCGACAGGATTTCGCAAAAACGCGATGTACTGTCGTGACTTCCGGACCGGCGGCCCGGTGCGGGGCGATTCCGGACATGGCAGGAGGGTGCGAGCCGCAGCTCGCACCCTCCTGGGACCTCTTCCGCCGGCGGCCCGGCGGGCCCGCGCGCACCCCTCGCCGCGGCGCCCGGCCGGGCCGCCGACGGCTCGCTAGGGCATCCGGGACCGGGCCCCGGACGCCGGCACGGCAAGGCCCGGCGGACCCTGCCGCGGCCCCGGCGGAGCGCCGTGCCCGGGCGCCGGACCGCTGGACCCCCGCACCACCAAGTCCGGCTCGAAGGACACCTCGTCGTGATCCACCCGCGCCCCCGCGATCTCACTGACCAGCAGGTCGACGGCCGTCTTCGCCATCGCCTCGATCGGCTGGCGGACGGTGGTCAGCGGGGGATCGGTGCAGGTCATGAAGGAGGAGTCGTCGTAGCCGATCACCGACAGGTCCTCCGGGACGGCCAGCCGGTGGCGCCGCGCCGCGCGGATCGCTCCCAGTGCCAGCGGATCACTGGCGCAGACGATCCCGGTGACACCGCGCCGCAGCAGCCGCCCGGCCGCCGCCTGGCCGCCCTCCAGGGAGAACAGCGCCCGTTCGACGAGGCGCTCCGGCAGTTCGACCCCGGATCGCGCGGCGAAGCCGTGAGCGGCGGCGAGCTTGCGGTTCGAGGGGACGTGGTCCTGCGGGCCGAGGATCAGGCCGATCCGCTCGTGCCCGAGCTGGCGCAGATGTCCGAAGGCCTGCTCCATCGCCACCGCGTCGTCGCAGCAGACCCGGGGGAAGTCGAGCGCGCCGGTGCCGGCGTTCAGCAGGACGGTCGGTACGCCCCGCTCGAACAGCTGGGCGTAGTGCGCGTGCGAGGCGTCGTCCTGGGCGTACAGGCCACCGAAGAACACCACCCCCGAAACCTGCTGCTGCAACAGCAGGTTCACGTACTCCGGCTCGGACACCCCACCGGCCGTCTGGGTGCAGAGCACCGGGGTGAAGCCGTTCTGCGCCAGCGCCGCCCCGACGCTCTCCGCGAAGGCCGGGAAGATCGGGTTCTGGAGCTCCGGCAGGACCAGGCCCACGAGTCGCGACCGCAGCCCGCGCAACTGCGTCGGCCGCTCGTACCCGAGCACGTCGAGCGCCGTGAGCACGGCCACCCGGGTGCTCTCCGAGACGCCGGGCCTGTCGTTGAGCACGCGACTGACCGTCGCCTCGCTCATCCCGACCTTCTTCGCCACTTCCGCAAGTCGCCGAGTCATGGCTGCGATCCTAGAGCAAAATGCTTGCGAAAATTTGCAGCGAGCCGTCAATATTTTCCGCTCGGGCGTCCGGCTCTCCTTCTGGCGACCCCGTCAGAGGCGGCAGCTGATCTCCATGCCGTCCTCGACCGGGAACGTGACGCTCTGGTACCCGTTCCGCGGGTCGCGTACGTGGGCTTCGTCCGCCGCCGCCCGGGAGAACATCGCGTCGAGAGCGGATGCCACGCGGGGGTCATGGAGCGTGCTGGTCGGTGTCATGGAACCTAGACTAGACGCACCGTTGCGTTGCGTCTAGGAGTCGCGACCTACTCTTGGCCCGTGAAGGCAGACACGGATCGACGAAATGCGGTCGCCGAAGGCGCCGGCGCGGACCGGGCGGCACGGCAGAACCACGGCAACCGGTACGGGCGGAGCGAGCAGGCACGGCAGGCCGTGCTGGAGGCCGCCGACGGCCTCCTGGTGGAAAAGGGCTTCTCCGGCGTCACCATCGAGGGCATCGCCACCAGCGCCGGGGTGGCGAAGCAGACCATCTACCGCTGGTGGAAGACCAAGACCGACATCCTCCTGGACGCCTTTCTCCTGGATGCGACGGAGGCCCTCACCCCACCCGATCACGGTGACCTGGCCGCCGATCTGGGCGCCCACCTGCACCAGCTGGCCGAGTTCCTCACCCGGTCGGACGCGGGCGCCGTCTTCACCGCACTGCTCGGCCACGCGCAGCACGACCCCGCGTTCGCCGCCGTCCTGCGCACCCGGTACCTCGACGAGCAGCGCCGCCGCGACAGGCTCCCCCTGGAGAACGCGGTACGACGCGGCGAACTCCCGGCAGACCTCGACACGGTGGCCGCGGTCGACCAGCTCGTGGGGCCCATCTACCACCGCGTCCTGGTCACCGGGGACCCCGTCGACCTGGCCTTCACCGACATGCTCGTCGACAACTTCCTACGGCGTCATCTCCTTCGGTAGGCCGGCGGTAGCAGACGAGTGCGCGAGCGACGCCGGCGAAGGCCGCGCTCCCGGGCGGCCGGCTCGCGGACCCGCGACGAACCGCGGGCCCTCGCACCGTTGGTGTCGCGCCGTAGTGGGTCCGCCTCCGACTTGAGGAGGGCCGACACGCCGGAGGAGCATCCACCCGTGGGCGGAGCCGCTGTGCCCCTGCGGGTGGACGACCGGCCCGCATCCGCCTGACAAAGTGTCAATCCCTCACATTCTTCAGGCGTTGCGGAAGCCGTTGGCACGGACACAGGAGGACTCATGAGGGTGGCGGAGCACCGGGACGGGTCGCGGACGGCGCGGGGCGTGCGGGTCGTCGCGCTCGCGCTGGCGGGCGCGGGCCTGGTGGGCGTGACCGCCCCGACGGCCGGCGCCCTCGGCACCGGGCCGGCCGCAGCCGCGGCCGTCGGCGAGGAGCAGCCGGGGAACGGCCCGGAGGCGGCCGGCCGTGACCCGCACCGGGGCGGCGTGGACGCCCTGGCGCTGAACGAGGCACTGGAGGGCGTGATCGGGATCGGCGGGGCGTCCAGCTCCCTCGCCCGGGTGACGGAGTACGGGCGCACGGTGTGGAAGGGCGCGGAGGGCGTGGGCGACTTCTCGACCGGCGCCGAGCCCTCGGCGAACGGCCGGTTCCGGATCGCCAGCGTGACCAAGACCTTCGTGGCGACGGTCGTCCTCCAACTGGTCGGCGAGGGCCGGTTCGGGCTGGACGACAGCGTGGAGAGCCTGCTGCCGGGTGCCGTCCCGGGCGGCGGCTCCATCACCGTGCGCCAGCTGCTCAACCACACCAGCGGGCTGTT
This sequence comes from Kitasatospora sp. NBC_01560, assembly GCF_045208415.1. Lineage (NCBI taxonomy): Bacteria > Bacillati > Actinomycetota > Actinomycetes > Kitasatosporales > Streptomycetaceae > Kitasatospora > Kitasatospora sp. NBC_01560. The sequence continues at coordinate 9,113,938 of NZ_CP109364.1, forward strand.
CGACTACACCGAGGACCCGGCCATCGGCGTCGACCACGAGACCTGGCTCCGCGAGGGGCGCTGGCGGAGCTGGACGCCGCAGCAACTCCTCGCGGTGGCCAACAGCCACCCGCCGTACGCCGCGCCCGGCACGGGCTGGCACTACGCGAACACCAACTACCTGCTGGCCGGCATGATCATCGGCCGGGTCACCGGCCACGACTGGCGCCGGGAAGTGGAGCGCCGGATCATCGACCGGCTGGGGCTGACCGGGACGTCGATGCCGGTCCACGCGACCGAGATCCGCGGCCCGCACGCGCACACCTACCTCGACCTGCCCGGCGGCCCGGTGGACGTCACCGAGATGGAGCCGAGCGAGATGGACGCGGCGGGCGTCGGCATCTCGACCACCGCGGACCTCGCCGGCTTCCTCCAGGCCCTGCTCGGCGGGCGGCTGCTCCCCGCACCGCTGCTCGCCGAGATGCTGACGGTCGCCCCGGCGAGCGGCGGCGCCCAGTACGGCCTGGGGATCGGCCGGCTGACCACGCCCTGTGGCGACATCTGGGGCAACAACGGCAGCACCGGGCGCGGGCACAACAGCGCCCTCTACGGCACCCTGGACGGCCGCCGGCTGGTGGCGGTCTCGACCAACGGCTACCGCAACACCGGCCAGGGCTGGAAGACCTCGCAGAAGCTGCTGGCGACCGCCTTCTGCGGCCGTCAGCCGGCCGCGGGGGCCACCGCGGCCGCCGCCGGCCCGACCGGCTGACCGTCCACCCCGGTGGTCCGGCACCGGCCGCCCGGGCCCGTCGGCGGGCGGTCCTCGCCCGCGCTGCGGAAATGGGGCAGCCCTCCCGGAGGTGGCCCTGACAGACTGCCGGGCATGGGATTTTCGCAGGCGTATCCGGTACGCCGGACGAGGGATCTGGCCGGGGCCGTTGCCGTTTGCCACCAGCTGTTGGAGGTGGGTGACCTCAGTGGCACCACGGCCGACCTGCACACCGAGGTGACGGAGCCGCGGACCTCTGCGCGGGGGTGAGCGGCTGCCTTGCGGCCGGCAGGTGATTGCCGGTCGTGGCCCGTCATGGGGCCGGCAGATCGGTGGCTCGCTCGTGGCGGGGCTCGTACATGCCCACCTCGCCGCCGCCCGGCAGGCGGAACCTGGTGAGCCGCCCCCAGCGCACGTCGGTGACCGGCTGGATGAACTCCACCCCCTTCGCGGCCAGGGCCGTCACCGTTGCGTCGACGTCGTCGCACATCAGATACAGCTCGTGCATCTCCGGGCCTTCCGTGGGATGCACGGCGATCTCGGTCGGCGGAAGCTTGAAGATCAACCAGCCGCCTCCCGCGTCGACGTGCGGATACTCCAGTACATCCCTGAAGAAGGCCCTGTCCGCCTCTGCGTCCCGGCTGTGGATGACGACGTGTCCGCCATTGATCATGCGGTCAGGGTAGGTCCCGGCGTGGACAACGAGGTGCTGCGACGCCGTACCGAGGGTTGCGGGTCATGAGCGGACCGGGGACGGCCCGTGTTCCGCCGGGAGCTCCGGCGGAACACGGGCCGTTGTCAGGCTGGTCCGGCCTGACCGCGTCGGGGTTCAGCTGTGCGGGGTCCGCTACCGGGGGGTGGTCGCCGCGTGCTTGCGGGTCCGGCCTAGGTGGACGAGGAGGAGGCCCAGTGCCAGCGCGCCGGCGCCGGCGATGCCGGCGGTCCGGGTCGGGGATCCCGTGTGGGCGAGGGGGACGAGGCCGGCTTCCTGGAGGGCCGGGCCGGTCGGTGCGGCGTTCGGGGCTTCGGGGGCGGGCAGGGGGCCGTGGCTCTCGTCACTGTGCTGCCCGGTCGCGCCGCCGGGGCCGTTGTGGTCGTGGCCGGGAGGGTGGTGGCCCCCGCCGTCGTGTCCGCCGCCGTCGTGGCCCCCGCCTTCGTGGCCGTCGGGGTTGTCACCCTCGCAGCCGCCGTGGTCCTTGTCCTCGCAGGGGGTGCAGGCGGTGACGGTCAGGGTGTTGCTCCGGGAGGTGACGGTGGTGCCGTCGGGCGTGGTGGCGGTGACGGTCGCGGTGTCGGTGATCCTCCCGGCCTTCACGTCGGCGGCCGTGGTGGTGTAGGTCGCGGTGCAGGTCGTGCCGGCTCCGGGAGCGAGCGTCGGCACGGGGCAGGAGACGACCGGCGTGCCGGGCGCCACGTCCGTGACGGCGAGCGTGCCGAGGGGCACGTTGCCGGTGTTGGTGACGGTGAAGGTGTAGTGCAGGACCTGTCCCGGGGCCGAGAACGCGGTCTCCTGGACGGCCTTGACGATCTTCAGGCCGGCGAACGGCTCGGTGACGGTGTTGCTGGTGCCGGTCACCGTGGAGCCCGAGGGCGTGGTCGCGGTGACGGTGGCGGTGTTGACGATCTTCCCGGCCGCGACGTCGGCGGCGGTGGTGACGTAGGTCGCGGTGCAGTCCACCGATGTACCGGGCGCGAGCGGTCCGGCCGGGCAGGTCACCGCCGGTGTGCCGGGGCCGTTGTCCGCCACGGTGACGCTCGTCAGCGCCTCGGCGCCGTTGTTCGTCACCGTGTACGTGTAGTGGATGGTCTGGCCGGCGGCCGTGAACTGGGCCTCGGCGGCCTTCTTCACCACGGCGAGGGCGTCGAGGGGCACGACGGCCGTGTTGCTGGTGGTGGTGACGCTCTCGCCGCCGGGGGCGGTGCCGGTGGCCCGGCCCTGGTCGGTGACGTTCTTGTTCGCGACGTCGGCGGCGGTGGTGACGTACGTGGCCTGGCACGTCGTGGTCGCGCCCGGTGCGAGCTGGTCCACCCCGCAGCCCGAGACGTTCACGCCCGGGGTCAGGTCGGTGACGCCCACACCGGTCAGCGGCGCCTGGCCGGTGTTGGTCACCGTGTACGTGTAGTGGATGGTCTGGCCGGCGGCCGTGAACTGGGTCTCGGTGGCCTTCTTCGTGACGGCCAGGGCCCGCAGCGGGACGCTCACCTGGTTGCTCGTCGCGGTGACGACCTGGCCGGTCGGCGCGGCCGCGGTGACGGTGGCGGTGTTGACGATCCTCCCGGCCGCGGTGTCCGCCGCGGTGGCCGGGTAGCTGGCGGTGCAGTTCGCCGACGCGCCCGGTGCGAGCGGTCCGGCCGGGCAGGTCACCGTGGGCGTGCCCGGGCCGTTGTCGGTGACGGCGACGGTGGTGAGCGGTACGTCGGCCCTGTTGGTCACCGTGTACGTGTAGTGGATGGTCTCGCCGGTGACGAACGAGCCCTCCGCCGCGGTCTTGGTGATCGACGGGGCGGCCACGGTGTTGCAGTTCCCGCTGTCCTGCACCGACGTTGCGCCGAAGAACGCGTTCCCCGTCGCGCTGACCTGGGTGAACGCCAGCGGGTCGGTCGACGCGGCGGTCGGGATCGGGGCCGTCAGCCTGTTGAGGTTGCCGTTCGCGCCGAACAGGTAGACGTCGCTTCCGGACAGGGCCATCCCGAACGTGGTCGGGACGGTGCCGACCTCGGTGAGCGTGTTGTCCGGGTGGATCCGGAAGATCGCGCTCGGGGTGGACCCGGACGATCCGGCGGGGGAGGCCGAGGCGAGGATGTCACCGTCGGCGAGGGAGAGGAAGTCACCCGCCGACACGAACCCGGCCGGGAACGAGGCGCCGAAGACGGCGCTCGCGCCGGTGGCCGGGTCGATCGTGAAGATGGTGTTGGTGCTGAAGGTGCCGGTCAGCAGCAGGCCGCTCGGCAACGGGCTCAGCGCGTTGAACACACTGACGGACGGCGATGCCGCCGGGCCGGTGACTGCCACCGACGCCGTCTCCGCCCCCGTGGCCGGGTCGATCGTGCGCAGCGCGGGGGCGGAGCCGGGGAAGTCGATCCCGTAGAGCGTGCCACCGTCGGCGCTGAACCCGATGTCGCCGTAGTCCCGCACCACCGGCACGCTGAACAGCTGCGTGCCGGTGGGGCTGTATTCGATCAGCCGGTGGTCGCCGCCGCCGGTGTTCGCCCACAGGGGTGCGGGCGGGCATGCCGCCCGGGTGTGCGGGACGGCCTTGGGCTGCGTTCCGTCGGCCGGCCTCGGCAGGGCCGTTGCCGTGCCCGATCCCCACAGCACCGTCGTGCCGGCCAGGGCCAGCCCGATGGCCGCGGTTGAACCACGGCGGGACAAGGACGGTCTGCTCGGCGTCATCTCAGCTCCAGATCGGTCGGGTGGGTGAATCGCCGCAGACCGTCCGGTTGGCCGCAGGTGCACGACCGATAGGCATATGGTGCGACAATTTGTGCACAATGAGTGACCTTCTTGCGGATCATTCATGCGGACAATCGTTCGACGTCCACCGGATGAACCACTGCCGTCCACCGGACAGCGCCGTTCCCGGTCCTCCTCCCGGATTCCTGAACGCCGGGCCGGTGGGCCCCGGCCGGGCCCGGCCGGCGCCGGCTTCGGCCGGCGTCAGCACCGGGGCCCGGGACGGTGACAGCCGGTCGGCCGGCTCCGACGGCGTCTCAGAATGTGGTCGGTTGAGTGATTCTCCGGTCGGATGCCGCGGGATTGGCCGTAGGCTGCCGGGTGTAGCTGGTACGCCCCGTCCGCCAGGCGGGGTGTCGTAAGAGGGAACCCGGTGACGCCTTTCAATTGGCCAGTCCGGGACTGCCCCGCAGCGGTGAGCGGGAACGACCGCCGTCAGACGCACTGGGCCCGGGAGGGTCTGGGAAGCGACGGCCAGTAGGTGTCCGCCCTGGAACCAGGGTGGGCGTGCCCGCGAGTCCGAAGACCTGCCTGCTGCCCGCCCGCGGTGGACCCGCGTGCGGCTGTCCGATGACCTCGAGGGCGGGTCGGCGACCACACCGGGTGGATCGGGCGTGCGCGTTTGCAGCGCCGGCCTGCCGTCTGGTTCGTCGTCCCTTCGCGTCCTCGTGCCGTCCTCGGGCACTTGAGGAAACAGACTCGCGAAGGAGAGTCCCTTGACCACGAAGTCCGCAGACGCGGCGACCGCGACCGTGTTCGGCTACCCCCGCCAGGGCAGGGGCCGGGAGCTCAAGAAGGCCGTCGAGGGGTACTGGAAGGGCACGGTCACCGCCGACGTGCTGCTGGCCACGGCCGCCGACCTGCGCCGGGGCAACTGGCGCCAGCTCGTCGACTCCGGCGTCACGGAGGTCCCGACCGGCGACTTCTCGCTCTACGACCACGTGCTGGACACCAGCGTGGCCGTCGGCGCGATCCCGGCCCGCCACCGGGCGGCCGTCGACGCCGACCCGTTGGACGGCTACTTCGCCATGGCGCGCGGCACGCAGGAGGTGGCGCCGCTGGAGATGACCAAGTGGTTCGACACCAACTACCACTACCTGGTGCCCGAACTCGGCCCCGACACCACGTTCGCCGCGAACCCGGCCAAGGCCGTCGCGGAGCTGCGCGAGGCGCTGGCGCTCGGCCACCGCGCCCGCCCGGTGCTGGTCGGCCCGATCACGTACCTGCTGCTCGCCAAGCCCGCCCCGGGCGTGGCCGCCGACTTCCAGCCGATCACCCTGCTCGACCGCCTGCTACCCGTCTACGCCCGGCTGTTGGCGGACCTGAAGGCCGCCGGCGCCGAGTGGGTGCAACTGGACGAGCCCGCCCTCGTCCAGGACCGCACCCCCGCCGAACTGAACGCCGCCGCCCGCGCCTACCGCGACCTCGGCGCCCTCGCCGACCGGCCGCAACTGCTGGTCGCGACGTACTTCGACCGCCTCGGCGACGCCCTGCCGGTGCTCGCCAAGGCTCCGGTCGAGGGCCTGGCACTGGACTTCACCGGACCGGCCGCCGCCAACCTGGACGATCTCGCAGCCGTCGGCGGCCTGCCCGGAAAGCGCCTGGTGGCCGGGGTGGTGGACGGCCGCAACATCTGGATCAACGACCTGGAGAAGTCCCTCGCCACCCTGGCCACGCTGCTCGGCCTCGCCGACCGGGTCGACGTCGCGGCATCCTGCTCGCTGCTGCACGTGCCGATCGACGCCAGCACCGAGCGCGACATCGACCCGCAGATCGCCCGCTGGCTCGCCTTCGCCAAGCAGAAGGCCGCCGAGGCGGCGCTGCTGGCCCGGGGCCTGCGCGAGGGCACCGGCGCGATCACCGCCGAACTCGCCGCCAACCGGGCCGACCTGGCCTCCCGCGTCAACTCGCCGATCACCCGTGACCCCGCCGTCCGCGCCCGTACGGCGGCGGTGACCGAGGCCGACGCCCGGCGGCCGCAGGCCTACCCCCGGCGGAGCGAGGCCCAGCGCGCCCGCCTCGGCCTGCCGCTGCTGCCCACCACCACCATCGGGTCCTTCCCGCAGACCACCGAACTGCGCGTCGCCCGGGCCGATCTGACGGCCGGCCGGATCGGCGCGGAGGCCTACCGGGAGCGGATGGAGGAGGAGGTCCGCGAGGTGATCGCGTACCAGGAGAAGGCCGGCCTGGACGTCCTCGTCCACGGCGAGCCCGAACGCAACGACATGGTCCAGTACTTCGCCGAGCAGCTCACCGGCTACCTGGCCACCCGGAACGGCTGGGTGCAGTCGTACGGCACCCGATACGTCCGCCCGCCGGTGCTCGCCGGGGACATCTCCCGCCCGCACCCGATGACCGTCGACTGGTTCCGCTACGCGCAGGGCCTGACGGACCGCCCGGTCAAGGGCATGCTCACCGGGCCGGTCACCATGCTCGCCTGGTCCTTCGTCCGCGACGACCAGCCGCTCGCCGACACCGCCCGCCAGGTCGCCCTCGCCCTGCGCGACGAAGTCACCGACCTGGAGGCCGCCGGCGCGGCCGTCGTCCAGGTCGACGAACCCGCGCTGCGCGAGACCCTGCCGCTGCGCGCCGCGAGCCGCCCCGCCTACCTGGACTGGGCCACGGAGTCGTTCCGCCTGGCCACCTCCGGGGTGCGGGCCGACACCCAGATCCACACCCACATGTGCTACGCCGAGTTCGGCGCGATCATGACCGCGATCGACGAGCTCGACGCGGATGTGATCTCGCTGGAGGCCACCCGTTCCCACATGGAGGTCGCCGGTGAGCTGGCCGGGGCCGGCTACCCGCGCGAGGTCGGCCCGGGCGTGTGGGACATCCACTCCCCGCGCGTCCCGAGCACCGACGAGGCGGTGGCACTGCTCCGGGCCGGGCTCGCGGCGATCCCGGCCGAGCGGCTCTGGGTCAACCCCGACTGCGGTCTGAAGACCCGCGGTTGGGCCGAGACCCGGGCGTCGTTGGACAGTCTGGTCGGTGCCGCCCGCCGTCTGCGGGAGGAACTCGCCGGCTGAGCGCCGGTGCGGGACCGGAGGGGCGGACGGGGGCCGCAGCTGACCGGGAGGACCGGGAGGACCGGGAGGACCGGGAGGCCACCACCGCACCGCCTCCGGATCAACGGTCAGGCCTTCCGGTGCGCGTGGAAGCCCCGTCCACTCTTGCGGCCGAGCAGACCGGCCTCGACCATCCGGGCGAGCAGGGGCGGCGGGGCGTAGAGCGGCTCCTTGTACTCGTCGTACAGGGACTCGGCGATGGCCTGGACGGTGTCCAGGCCGATCAGGTCGGCGAGGGCGAGGGGCCCCATGGGGTGGGCGCAGCCGTGCACCATGCCGGCGTCGATGTCCTCGACGCCGGCATGGCCCGCCTCGGCCATCCGGATCGCGGACAGCAGGTAGGGGATCAGCAGGGCGTTGACGACGAATCCGGCGCGGTCGCGGGAGCGGACGACGTGCTTGCCGAGGACGTCCCGGGTGAAGGTCTCCACCCGGTCGAGGACGGCCGGGTCGGTGTGCAGCGAGGGGACCAGCTCGACCAGGGGCATGACCGGTGCGGGGTTGAAGAAGTGCAGACCCAGCAGGTGCGTGGCGCGGCCGGTGGCGATGCCGAGCCGGGTGATCGGGATGGCGGAGGTGTTGGTCGCGAGCACCGCCTCCTCGGAGACGAGGATCTTGTCGAGGGCTCGGAGGACCTCGGTCTTGACGCCTTCGGCCTCGACGACGGCCTCGACCACCAACTGCCGGTCGGCCAGCGCCTCCAGGTCGTCGGCGAACAGCAGGTGCGCCCAGGCGTCGGTGCGCTGCTGTTCGCCGAGACGGCCCCGCTGGACGGCGTGGTGCAGCGAGCGGTCGATCCGGCTGCGGGCGGCGCGGAGGGCGGCCGAGCCGTTCTCGCAGACGACGGTGTCGAGCCCGGCACGGGCGAAGACCTCGGCGATGCCGGCGCCCATCTGGCCGGCACCGACGACGGCGACACGGCGGATGTCGTTCATGCACTGTCTCCTTGGCGGGGGCCGGTTCAGGCGGCCGGGGTGGTGAGGCGGACGAGGTGGCGGGCGTAGGCCCCGGTGGTGAGGAAGGCGGGCAGCTCGGTGCCGAGGGCGGTCTCGGTGAGAATCCGGGTGGCGTCGTCGACCAGGATCGGGTCGGCGCCCTCGGCGAGCAGTGCGGCCCGCTCGCGGTCGATCAGCCGGCGGACCAGGTCCGGGGTGGCGAGCGAGCCACCGGCCAGCCGGGAGCAGTGGTGGACCCACTGCCAGAGCTGGCAGCGGGCGATCTCCGCCGTGGCGACGTCCTCCATCAGTCCGAACACGGCGACCGCGCCCGCGCCGCCGAGCCAGGCGGTGAGGTAGCGCAGCGCGACCGCGACGTTGGCGCGCACGCCCTGCTCGGTCGGCAGGCCGACGGTGAGGCGGTGGACGGCGAGCAGGTCGGTGGCGGTCACCTCGACGTCCTCGCGGGTGCGGTCGAGCTGGTTCGGGTGGTCGCCGAGGACGGCGTCGAACGCGGTGCGGCAGGTGGCGACCAGGCCGGGGTGGGCGACCCAGGAGCCGTCGAACCCGTCGCCGGCCTCGCGTTCCTTGTCGGCCCGGACCTTCGTCAGCGCGGCTTCGTTGGCCGCGGGGTCGCGCTGCGGGACGGCGGCGGCCATGCCGCCGATGGCATGGGCGCCGCGCCGGTGGCAGGTGCGGACCAGCAGCTCGGTGTAGGCGCGCAGGAACGGCTGGGTCATGGTGAGGGAGGAGCGGTCGGGCAGCACGAAGCGCGGGCCCTGCCGGGCGAAGTTCTTGATCAGGCTGAACAGGTAGTCCCAGCGGCCGGCGTTGAGACCGGCGGCGTGCTCGCGCAGCTCGTACAGGATCTCGTCCATCTCGAACGCCGCGGTGACGGTCTCGATCAGGACGGTGGCCCGGATCGTGCCGCGCGCGATGCCCAGCTCGGCCTGGGCGAAGGTGAAGATGTCGTTCCAGAGCCGGGCTTCGAGGTGGTTCTCCAGCTTGGGCAGGTAGAAGTACGGGCCGCTGCCCCGCTCGATCTGGAGCCTGCCGCAGTGGAAGAGGTAGAGGCCGAAGTCGACCAGGGCGCCGATCGCGGGGCGGCCGTCGATCAGCAGGTGGGCCTCGTCCAGGTGCCAGCCGCGCGGGCGGACCACGATGGTGGCGGGGGAGTCGCCGATCCGGTAGCGCCTGCCCCCGGGGGTGGTGTCGTCGATCCGGCGCTGGATGGCGTCGAGCAGGTTGAGCTGGCCGGAGACGAGGTTGTGCCAGGTGGGGGAGGTGGCGTCCTCGAAGTCCGCCAGCCACACCTTCGCACCGGAGTTCAGCGCGTTGACCGCCATCCGGCGCTCGGGCGGGCCGGTGATCTCCACCCGGCGGTCGTCCAGCCCGGGTCCCGCCCCGGCGACCCGCCAGCCGGCGTCCTCCCGGACGGCGCGGGTGTGCGGGAGGAAGTCCAGGCCCGCGCCGGCGGCGAGGGCGGCGGCGCGGCGTGCCCGCTCGGCGAGCAGTTCGGCGCGGCGGCCGGCGAAGGCGCGGTGGAGCCGGGCGAGGAAGGCCAGGGCCTCGGGGGTGAGGATCTCCTCGAAGCGGTCCTCGTGCGCGCCGAGGAGCTCGACGGGCGGCCCGACGGGGATCTCGACGGGGATCTCGGTGCGGCTGGTGGGGCTCATCCGGTACTCCAGGAAGCAGGCGGCGGGAATCAGGGGGTGATGGGGCCCGGGGCCTCGTCCCTCAACGAGGCCCCGGGCGGGGTGGGCGGCGGCCGCGGAGCTCCCCGCTCCAGTGGTGTGCCGGCCGCCGTGGGTGGCTCAGTGGAACTGCTCGGCCTCGGTGGAGCCGGTCAGCGCGAGGGTCTCGGCGTTGGGGTTGAGCGCGGTGGAGACGAGGTCGAAGTAGCCGGTGCCGACCTCGCGCTGGTGCTTGACCGCGGTGTAGCCGTCCGGCACGGCGGCGAACTCGGCCTCCTGGAGATCGACGTAGGCCGTCATGCCGTGCTCGGCGTAGCCCTTCGCCAGCTGGAACATCGAGTGGTTCAGGGCGTGGAAGCCGGCCAGGGTGATGAACTGGAAGCGGTAGCCCATCGCGCCCAGCTCCCGCTGGAACTTGGCGATCTGGTCGTCGTCCAGCGCGGCCTTCCAGTTGAACGACGGCGAGCAGTTGTAGGCGAGCATCTTGTCCGGGTACTCGGCCTTGAGCGCCTCGGCGAACTCGCGGGCCTGGGCGAGGTCCGGCGTGCCGGTCTCCACCCAGATCAGGTCCGCGTACGGGGCGAAGGCCAGGCCGCGGGAGATCACCGGGGCCATGCCGGGCTCGACCCGGTAGAAGCCCTCGGCGGTGCGCTCGCCGGTGCAGAAGCGGGCGTCGCGCTCGTCGACGTCGGTGGTCAGCAGGTTGGCGGCGAGCGCGTCCGTGCGGGCCACGATCACCGTCGGCACGTCGGCGATGTCGGCGGCCAGCCGGGCCGCGTTGAGGGTGCGGACGTGCTGGGCGGTGGGGACGAGGACCTTGCCGCCGAGGTGGCCGCACTTCTTCTCGGAGGCGAGCTGGTCCTCGTAGTGGATGCCCGCCGCGCCGGCCGCGATCATGGCCTTGGTGAGCTCGAAGGCGTTCAGCGGGCCGCCGAACCCGGCCTCGGCGTCGGCGACGATCGGCACCAGCCAGTCCGGGCCGTCGTTGCCCTCGGCGGCGTCGATCCCGTCGGCCCGCAGCAGCGCGTTGTTGATCCGGCGCACCACCTGGGGGACGGAGTTGGCCGGGTAGAGGCTCTGGTCGGGGTAGGTCTGGCCGGCCTGGTTGGCATCGGCGGCGACCTGCCAGCCCGACAGGTAGATCGCCTGCAGCCCGGCCTTCACCATCTGCACGGCCTGGCCACCCGTCAGGGCGCCCAGGGCGTGGAGGTAGTCCTGCTCGTGGAGCTGGGCCCAGAGCCGCTCGGCACCGCGCCGGGCCAGGGTGTGCTCCTCGCGCACGGTGCCGGCGAGGCGCACCACGTCGGCCGCCGCGTACGTCCGCTCGACGCCCGCCCAGCGCGGGTCGGACGCCCACCGGGCGGCCAGCGCCGCCGCCTGCTGTTCCTGCTGCTGCCGAACCGACTGCGTCATCGTCTGCTCCCGAGAGTGCTCGTTGCGAAGGGTGTGAGGCGTGCGAGGCGGCTCGCCCCACGGGCGGCCGGGAGGTGCCGGGCGGCGGTGGAGCACCGCAGGACGTGGTCACCCGGACAGCTCCGCCAGGGACACCGGCCTGGAGTGTCGGGCTGTGCTGTGCGCCTCCCGGCCGCAGTACCGACTCTGGCACCCGGTGCCGCCGCCGTCACCGCTGGAGCGCGGCCAATTCCTGCGAAGCATTCCTGCCAAATCGGCGAAGGTTGCGAAGGTTTCCCTCGTGCCGCTGAGGGCTAGGCTGCGGCTACCGGGCCGGTCGGCCGCCGAGCTGAGCAGGGTGAGCAGGGGAGAACAGGACCATGGGAAAGGCCTTCGCCGGTGCCCGGCTGCGCCGGCTGCGCGAGGACCGGGGGCTCAGCCAGGCGGCCATGGCCCGGCTGATCGAACTGTCCCCCAGCTACCTCAACCAGCTGGAGCACGACGCCCGCCCGCTCACCATCCCCGTGCTGCTGCGCCTCACCGAGGCACTGGGCGTCGACGCCGGGTACTTCGCCCCGTCGGACACCGCCCGGCTCACCGCCGAGCTGCGCGACGCGCTCGGCGAGGAGATCGCGTCCGGCCGCATCACCCCGGGGGACGTCGACGAGGTCGCGGCCCGGCTCCCCGCCGTGGCCCAGGTCCTCGCCGATCTGGCCCGGCGTCGCAGGGCCGCGGCCGAGCAACTCGCCGTCCTCGCCGGGGACCGCGGCCCGGCGGGCGACGTCCTCGCGCCGCACGAGCAAGTCCGTGAGTTCTTCTACCGCCGTCAGAACTACCTCCACGAACTCGACCTCGCGGCGGAGGAGTTGGCGGAGGGCATCCACCTGAGGCGGGGTGAGGTCCGGACGGTGCTGGCCGAGCGGCTGGCCGCCCGGCACGGCGTCCGGATCGCCACCGGGGGCGAACTGCTGCACCAGTACGACCCGAAGGCACGGATCCTGCGGCTGTCCGACCGGTTGCGCCCGGGCCAGCAGGCCTTCCGGATGGCCACCCAGCTGGCGTACCTGGAGCACGACGGGCTGCTGTCCGAACTCGCGGCCCAGGACAGTGCGCCGGACTCCCCGGCGTGGTCCCTGACCCGGATCGGGCTCGCCAACTACTTCGCCGCCGCGCTCGTCCTGCCGTACCGGACGTTCCACACGGAGGCCGAGCGCTCCCGGTACGACATCGAGCACCTCGCCGATCACTTCGGCGTCGGCTACGAGACCGTGTGCCACCGCCTCAGTACGCTCCAGCGGCCCCGGCTGCGCGGCGTGCCGTTCTCCTTCGTCCGGGTGGACCGGGCCGGCAACGTCTCCAAGCGGCAGTCCGCGACGGACTTCCACTTCTCCCGCACCGGCGGCACCTGCCCGCTCTGGAACATCTACGAGGCCTTCGCCGCCCCCGGGCGGGTGCACGTGCAGGTCGCCGGGATGCCCGACGGCCGGCGCTACCTGTGGACCGCCCGCGCGGTCTCCCGCTCACCGGGCGGCTGGGGGCGGCCGGGCAAGACCTTCGCCGTCGGCCTCGGCTGCGAGATCCGCCATGCCGGACGGCTGGTCTACTCCGCCGGCCTCGACCTGGGCGACGAGGCGGCCGCCACCCCGATCGGCCTCGGCTGCAAGGTCTGCGAGCGCCCGGCCTGCCCGCAGCGCGCCGCGCCCGCCATCGGCCGGCCGCTGGCCGTCGACGAGCACGCCAGCACCTTCGTTCCGTACCCGTTGCACACCGCTCCGGAGAGTCGGAGCCCGCACCTCTGAGTGACGGCAGTCCTGGATCGCCGTCCGGGGGCCCCGTCCGGGGGTCGGCGGCGGAGGCCACTTCCGGCCTGTGCGGATCCGGCGGACCCGGGCGGACCTACGTGGACGGCGACGCGATGTGCCGGGGGCACGCGCAGGGCGGCCAGGTGCGCCTGGCGAGCGGCTCCGGGGCGACGGGCGCGTACTCGTCGTGCTCGGCATCGCCCAGTGGCCGGCCGTCGGCATCCACCCGGTACGTGCGGATCCACATCCGGCCCGTCGTCCCGCGGGATCTCTCGGTGGCCTTCCTGTCGCGGACCCTGCCGTCGCCGGCGCTGCTGACCATGGAACCCTCCTACTGACTGCCCCAGCCTTGAGTTCAATAATTGGATGAACAAATTAGGTGAATGACCTCTTCTCTCATGAAGGTACGCCAGGATCCGCCATTTCTGAAGAATTCCACTGCCCTGCTCTGGGGGACCGTTCGACATGTGAAGACAAGGGTTGCCCAAAGTGACCGGGATGCCACGGCAGGCGACGGCAGATCCGGCGGCCAACCGACGCGCGCAAGCGGGCCGGGGACGCTCACTCGGTGAGCGTCCCCGGCCCGGAGCCTGTCGCGAGGCCGGCACTACCAGCGGTACCAGCGGCCGCGGTTGCCGGAGGCACCCGTACCGCGGGCGACGAATCCCAGCAGCCAGATCACCAGGACGGCGATGGCGATCCACCACAGTGCCTTGAGGGCGAAACCGGCGCCGAACAGCAGGACAGCCAGCAGAAGAACCAGCAGAAGGGGAACCATGTCGACCTCCAAGTCGATGTCGAGGATTCGGCTGCCCCGGATCGTGTGGATCATTCGGGCGAGGACCGTCCGCCCGACATCGGATCCGCAGCAGGACGAGGTGGCACCTGTCATCGGCGGCACGAGGGATGGGACCTCGACGCCGGGCGCCCGGCGTGCGACCTTCAGCGCCCGTCGTAGTAACGCCGCTCCTCCACGACCTCGTCGGCGCCGGCCCGGCCGAGCATCCGACGCCGCCGGAAAACGCTCGCGTACGTCACGAGGCCGAGAAGACCGGCGGCCATCAGGACGATCCCCACGACGTCGACGTTGACGCCGCTCATGTGCCAGTCGACGCCGAAGGTCAGGATCGCGCCGATCGCGAAGACGATGATGCAGCCGCCTATACCCATGGATTTGCCTCCTCTGCCGATGGCCCGTCAGTTCGGCGGGCCGCAGCGCGCCTACCCCGGAGACGCCGAGGCATGCGGTACTGCGGCCGGGCCGGCGCCGGTCCGCTTGGTGCCCGTAGGGCTGCGCGGGTGGGCCGGGTTGGTGTGTAATCGCGCGAGGGTGGTGCGCACCTACCGTGGTCAGGGGAGAACCGGGTGAACGAGCTGCAGTCGACCGATCCGCGGCAGATAGGGCGGTACCGGATCGCCGGGCGTCTCGGCGGCGGGGGGATGGGGCAGGTCTACCTGGGGCAGTCGCCCAGCGGGCGGCTGGTCGCCGTGAAGATCGTGCGGCCCGAACTCGCCGAGGACCCCGGCTTCCGGCGCCGGTTCGCCCATGAGGTGGCGGCAGCTCGAAGGGTCAACGGATTCTTCACGGCCGCCGTGGTCGACGCCGACCCCGACAGTGCGATGCCGTGGCTCGCCACCGCCTACATTCCGGGGCTGCCGCTCGACGAGGCGGTTGCGGCGCACGGTCCGTGGCCGGTGGAGTCGGTGCGGGCCCTGGGCGCGGGCCTCGCGGAGGCGCTCGAAGCCATCCACGCAGCCGATCTGGTCCACCGGGACCTCAAGCCTTCGAACGTCCTGATCGCACCGGACGGACCCCGGGTGGTCGACTTCGGCATCTCGGTGGCCGCCGAAGCCACCGCGCTCACCCGGACGGGAATGGTCATCGGCACACCGGGCTACATGGCCCCGGAGCAGCTGGCCGGCAGGCCGGTCACGCCGGCCACCGACGTGTTCGCCCTCGGCGCCGTGCTGACCTACGCCGCCACCGGCACCGGCCCGTTCGGTACGGGCTCCGCCCAGGCGCTCAACTTCCGTATCGCGTACGAGGAACCGGACATCTCCCAACTGCCACCCGGTCTGGCGATCATCGAACGCTGCCTGGCCAAGGACCCCGACCGGCGCCCGTCGGTCACCGCACTGATCGAGGACCTCGCCCCGGTGCGGAGCGAGAGCCACCCCACCGCCGGGACGGCACTGCTGACCGCCGCATGGCCACCCGCGCCCCTGACCCGCGCGCTGCACAGCACCGTCGCCGTGCCGGCCGCGACGGCACCGCTCCCGACGGAACCGGCCGCGACGGCACCGCTCCCGGCGGAACCGGCCGCGACGGCACCGCTCCCGACGGAATCGCCCTCGGCGCCCTCGACGGCACCGCTCCCGACGCCCTCGCTCCCGACGCCCTCGGCCGACCGGCCGGAGCCCCTTGCCGTCCCGGCACCCGGCACCGGGGCGACGGCACCGGCCCGCCCGGCCGCACCTGCCGCCGGCGCCCGACCGGCGGGGCCCGCCCGCCCCACGACCCCCTTCTGGACGGCCGTCGTGGCCCTGCCGCTCGCCCTGGCACTGCCCCCCGGCAACCGGTCGGGCTTCGCGAGCAGTGCCCTGGCCAACATGGCGCACGGCTCCTTGCCGTGGGTCGTGGCCTCGGCCCTGGGCGTCGGCAGCTGCGTGCTGGCGCTGTTCTTCGCACGCCGCAGCCGCGCCGACTCCGTACCGCGTTCCGTGCCGCGCTGGCCCCGGTACCTGCACGGCTTCAGTGCCGCCCTCAACGCGGTCCTGCTGATCGTGATTCTGAGCCGTACGAGACTGCAGTTCGACCTCTACGGCCCCGGCGCGTACGCGTACATCCTCGGTTGCCTGATGCTGCTCCAGGGCCTCGTCCGGTTCCCCCGCTAGGACGAGCCGTGCGGGCGCCGCCGGCCCCGGGCCCTCGCCGCCGGCCCCGGTCACCTCGGATCCGCAGGGACGTATCGTCGCCCTGGAGCCCCAGTGAGGGGCCCGGGGAAGGTGAGTGCGGTGGAGCACGATCGGGAGCGCTGGACGGCCTCGGGCGTCAGGCTGCGCCGGGTTGCGGTGAGCGAGGGGCGGTGGAACTGGCTGTTCGTTCCGGGTGGGCCGGGTCTGGGGTCCGAGTCCGTGGCGGGGCTGGCCCGCGCGGCCCGGGTGCCGGGCACGGTGTGGCTGGTCGACCTGCCGGGGGACGGTTCGAACCGGGGCCCGGAGGTGCCCGACCGCCCCTACGAGCGGTGGCCGGACGTGCTCGCCGAGGCGGCCGGGGCCCTGGACGAGGTGGTCATGGTCGGCCACTCCACCGGGGGGATGTTCATGCTCGCCGTCCCCGAGCTGGCAGGACGCCTGGCCGGTGCGGTACTGGTCAGCAGCGCCCCGCACGCCGGCTGGCGCCCGGCCTTCGCGCGGTGGGCCGAGGCCCGTCCGATCCCCGGCCTGGACGCGCTGGCGGGGGAGTACGGCCGGAACCCGAACGACGACACCCTGCGCGCGCTCACCCTCGCCGCCGCGGCGTGGAACTTCACCCCCGGCGGGCTCGCGGCGGGCCGTGCCGTGCTGGAAGGCCTCGCCTACTGCCACGACGCGGTGGCCTGGGCGGACGCCCACTTCGACGAGACCTACCGGGCCCGCTGGAGGCCGCAGGACAGTGGAGTGCCGACCCTGATCGTCAGCGGCGCCGAGGACCACGTGGTCGACCAGGGCCTGTGGCGGGACGAGGTCACGGTGGACCGGCCCCACGTCCTGCGGCGCACGATCGGCGGCGCCGGTCACTTCCCCTGGATCGAGCAGCCGGAGGCGGTCCGTGCGGCCTTCGCCGACCTGACCGCCCTCCTGGACGGCAGCCCCGGGCAGCCCCGGACGGCCACCTGACCGGCTGATCGTCCGACCCTGTGACCGGCTGGACCGGTTGACCGGTTGACCGGATGACCGCTTTCGCCGCGTGCCACCCACCGCGGCGGCTCCGCACGTCCTTCGGTGCAGCGGAGTCATTCGTCCGGGCGACGGCTCCTCGCCGGTTGCCGCCGCCGGACCGGCGGCCGGGGGAGGGTGTGCACCATGCACGCCATCCTTCACGCACTGTCCATCACCGGAGCGATGACCTGGGGCATCACCTGGGCGCTGATCCTGGGCTTCACCCTGTCCGCCGTCGTGCAGGCGGTCGTGCACAGGGCGACGGTCGTCCGCCTGCTCGGCGACGACCACCCGCGGACCCTGGCGATCGCCGCCGGGCTCGGCGCCGCATCCTCCTCCTGCTCGTACGCCGCGGTGGCCCTCGCCCGCTCGCTCTTCCGCAAGGGGGCGAACTTCACCGCCGCGATGGCCTTCGAGATCGCCTCCACCAACCTCGTCATCGAACTCGGCGTGATCCTCGCCCTGTTGATGGGCTGGCAGTTCACCGCCGCCGAGTTCGTCGGCGGGCCCGTCATGATCGTCGGGCTCGCCGTGCTCTTCCGGCTCTTCCTGCGGAAGCAACTGCTCGACGATGCCCGCCACCAGGCCGAACGCGGTCGGGCCGGCTCCATGGAGGGTCATGCCGCGATGGACATGTCCGTCCGACGCCCGGGCTCCTTCTCCCGACGGCTGTTCTCCCGCGAGGGCTGCACCTCGGTGTCCCACGTGTTCGTCATGGAGTGGGCCGCCGTCCTCCGGGACCTCGTGATCGGCCTGCTGATCGCCGGAGCCATCGCGGCCTGGGTGCCGGACTCCTTCTGGCACTCCTTCTTCTTCGCCGGGCACCCGCTCGCCGCCAAGCTGTGGGGCCCGCTGATCGGCCCGGTGGTGGCGATGCTGTCCTTCGTCTGCTCGATCGGCAACGTGCCGCTCGCCGTGGTGCTGTGGAAGGGCGGCATCAGTTTCGGCGGGGTCGTCTCCTTCATCTTCGCCGACCTGCTGATCCTGCCCATCCTCAACATCTACCGGAAGTACTACGGCCCCAGAATGGCGGTCTTCCTGCTCGCCACCTTCTACGCCTCCATGGTGGCGGCGGGCTACGTCGTCGAGTTCACCTTCGGCGGCCTGGGCCTGGTGCCCGACCAGGCCGATGCGACGATCCCCACCGACGGCGTCTCCTGGGACTACACCACGTGGCTCAACATCGCCTTCCTCGCCCTGGCCGCCGCCTTCCTGATCCGCTTCCGACGGACGGGAGGCTCCGCGATGCTGCGCATGATGGGCGGCTCCCCGGAGCCGGCAGCCCCCCGCGCCACCCAGGGAGGACCCGGTACGGCGGCCGCCCACGACGATCACGACTGAGCGCGGCCCCGAGGCGAATCCGGCCGCCCGACCTCGCCGAAGTCACCACCGCCACGGGTGAACTCGGCGCGATCGGCGACGCCGTGGGTCGCCGGGCGCTCATGCGCTTGCCTTGAAGTGCACTTGAGATATTACGGTCGCCTCATGACCCGCACCACCCGCGGGCTCGGAGACCGAAGTACTGGGAGAGGACGTCACATGACGACCCGGCAGAGCACCGACGCCGAACTCGCCGGACAGCCGGCCGCGTACTGGACGGGTGTCGCCCACGAGGCGCTCATCGCGTTCACCCGGGCCCGGCAGGCCGAAAAGGGCTACACCCAGCCGCAGTTCTGGCTGCTGCGCAATCTGTCGGTGAACGACATCTCACCCGACGGCGAGGGGATGACCCTGGCCGGGCTGCGCGAGGCCATGGCCTCGTACGTCCGGCCCGAGGACGATCTGGCGGCGGAGGCCGAAGTGCTCCTGGAGCGAGGCTGGCTGACCAGGGACACCGAGGGCCGGCTCTGGCTCACCGGGGCGGGGGAGGAGGCCCGTGTCCGCCTCGCACGCAATGCCCCCGCGATCCGTGCCGCCCTCCACGAGGGCATCGACGACGCGGACTACGTCACCACGGTGAAGGTGCTCCAGCGCCTGATCCGCAACGCGGGTGGGACGGTCGGCTGACGGGCTGGGGAACAGGCCCGCCCCGGCCTTGGCCGAGGTGCCGTCGGCCACCTCCGGCAGGGCGTCCGTGCGCCGGGCCTGCATGTGCCGCCGGGCCGTCAGGCGGCCTCTTCCTCCGGGAAGTTCACCGGGTAGGCCACGGTGAAGTCCGCGGACCGTCCGACGGCGCTCCACTTCTCGTCCTGCGCCAGCAGTCGCCGGTCCTGGGTGATGGACCTCTCCGACGCCGTCACGCCGAGGGCGAGGTTGGTCGGGATGTCGCGGCGCTTGGCCATCCGCACCAGGATCTCCGCGGCGCGCACCGGCTCGGCGGCCGACAGCGGCCGACAGCGGCTGACAGCGCTGCGGTCCCGGGGCTGGACCGCCGGTGGCGAGTTGCGGGTGTCTGCGCTGCCCGGCCGCCCTTTACCCGGGTCAGGGGTTCCTCAGGGTCGAGATCAGGGGCAGTCCGGAGGCGTGGATGCCACGAACGGCCCTAGCGTCGGTGCGGCGGGTGGACGTGCCCCGCCCGATGCCCCTAGGGAAAAGGCGAGCGAGTGTTCCGGAACAAGGCTCTACCGGCACGGGCTTCGAGCCCGGCCTTCGTCGGTGCGGAGGGGGTGGGCGACATTGTCCGCCTGATCGACGTGCACAAGACGTACGGCCGTGGCGACAGCCGGGTGCAGGTGCTCGACGGGGTGGACGTCGACTTCGAGGTGGGCACCTTCACCGCCATCATGGGCCCCTCGGGTTCGGGAAAGTCGACGCTGCTGCAGTGTGCGGCGGGCCTCGACCGGGTCGACGCGGGCCAGGTCCTGCTCGACGGCGCGCCGCTGCACGAGCTCTCCGAGCGCGCCCTGACCGAGCTGCGCCGCGAGCACATGGGCTTCGTCTTCCAGTCCTTCAACCTGATCCCGGCGCTGACGGCCCGACGGAACGTCGAGCTGCCAATGCAGTTGGCCGGGCGCTCGATCGACCCGGTGGTGATCGACCGGGGGCTGGCCGAGGTCGGCCTCACCGAGCGTGGCGGGCACCGGCCCGCCGAGCTCTCGGGCGGTCAGCAGCAGCGGGTCGCCATCGCGCGTGCGCTGGTGACCAGGCCCAAGGTGATCTTCGCGGACGAGCCGACCGGCGCGCTGGACTCGCGTACCGCGCGGGAGGTCCTGGCGCTGCTGCGCGGTGTCGTCGAGGAGCACGGGCAGACGGTGATCATGGTCACGCACGACCCGGTGGCCGCCTCGTACTCGCAGCGGGTGGTCTTCCTCGCCGACGGCAGAGTGACCGGCGAGCTGTTCGAGCCGACGGCCGGGACCGTGGCCCTGCGGATGGCCGAGCTGGAGCCCGGCAGGAGCGGGACGAACCCGTGCTGAAGATCGCCGTAGCGACCCTGCGCCACCGTTTGACGGGTTTCGTGGGCGCCTTTCTCGCCCTCGCGCTCGGCACGACGATGATCGGCATGATGACGCTGACCCTGGCGGCCACCTTCGGCACGCCGCACCCGGGGCCGCAGCGGTTCAAGGAAGCCCAGGCCGTGGTCGCGCCGCAGGGCTTCGAGGGGCGCCCGATGAAGGCCCCGGCGGTGTTGCCGGCCGAGGTCGTGACGAAGGTGACCGCGGCGGGCAGGGCCACACCCGACCGCAGCTTCCCGGTACGGCTGAACCCCGGCTCCGCGGGGACGACCGGCCATCCCTGGTCCTCGGCCGCCTTCGCGGGCTACCGTCTGGTGGCCGGGCGCGCGCCGCAGGCCCCGGACGAGATCGCCGTCGGCGGCGGCGACCAGGCGCTGATCGGGCGTCAGGCCCACGCGGTCACCCCCGACGGCGCCGGTCGCTACCGGGTCGTGGGGGTCACCGACGCGCTCTGGTTCGAGAGCGCGGTGTTCTTCAGCGATGCCGAGGCCGAGCGGCTGTCCCCCGGCGTCAACGCTCTGGTCACCGACCGGAGCACGAAGCAGCTGTCCGCCCTCGTGGGCGGCCGAGCCGCGGTCCTCGGCGGCGACGACCTGACCCGGCTCGACGCCGACTCCACCGGCGGCGCCCAGGCACTGGCCAACGCCCAGGCAATGGCGGGCAGCACGATCGGACTGGCGGTGTTCGTCGCGGTGTTCGTCGTCATCGCGACCTTCGCCTTCGCCACCGAGCAGCGCCGCCGTGAACTGGCGTTGATGCGGCTGGTGGGTGCCGCGCCCCGGCAGGTGCGGCGCATGGTTCTCGGCGAGGCGCTGCTGATCGGCCTGGCGGCGGCGGTCGCCGGCTGCATCCTCGCCCCGCTGGGCACCGTGCCGCTGCGCTCCTGGATGCTGGAGCACAACGTGGCCCCGGCGTGGTTCACCATCCCCTTCAACCCCCTGCCGCTGCTGGTCTCCTTCGTCATCGGCGTGGCCGCGGCGCTGGCCGGCTCGGCCGCCACCCTGGTCCGGGTCTCGCTGATCCGGCCGATCGAGGTCCTGCGCGAGAGCGCGGTGGAACGCCGCGGGATGACGCCGATCCGCTGGCTGCTGGGGATCGGGATGCTGATCGGCGCCGTCGTCGCGGGGGCGGTCATCGCCCGGACCGAGCCGTACCTGGCGGCCAGCGCCCGCAAGTTCGAGGTGGTCCCGCTCCTCTACGTCGGCGCGGTCACACTGCTGGCGCCGATCCTGCTGCGGCCGGTCACCCGGCTGCTGATCGGGCCGCTGCGCGGCTCGGCCAAGGCCGGTCCGTTGCTGGTGCGCGAGAACATCCTCACCTCCCGGCGGCGTACGGCCGCCACGGCGGCGCCGATCGTGGTGGCCGTCGGGCTGGTCGCCACCCTGCTGACGATGCAGGAGTCCGGTGACGCCGTGGTGCTCGCCCGCCAGCAGCAGGAGATCCACGCGGCCGACGTGGTGGTGCCCGGCGGTGCCGGGATCGACGCGCGGACGCTGGAGAAGCTGGCGGCCGTGCCCGGGGTCCGGGTTACCCCGGTCACCTCGATGAACATCCGGATCGGCACCGCGAACGGCGAGCAGATCGACTCGCTGAGCACGAATGCGGTGCCCGCCTCCGCGCTGGGCACGACCGTCACGCCGCCCGTGCTCTCCGGCTCGCTCACCTCTCCGGCCGACAACTTCCTGGTCATCGACGAGCACGCGGCCCAGTCCGACGGCCTCTCGGTCGGGGACCAGGTGGTCACCCTGCTGCCGACCGGCGCGCGGGTCCCGACCGTCATCGCGGCCGTCGTCGCACGCGGCCTGAACGGCGACGACACCTACCTGTCCGCGTCACTGACCGGCGCGGTGATGCCCAGCAGGGTCTACCTCGACTCCCGGGCGGGCACGGGCCGGCCGCTCGACGAGCAGCAGACGGCCGCGGTGAACCAGGCGCTGGCCGGCTCCGGCGCACACGTCGAGAGCTACGAAGCCTACCTGCAGGCCCAACGCGCTGACGTCGCCGAGCAGACGGACAACGCCGCAGTGATCATCCTGGGGATCGCGCTGGCCTACGCGCTGATCGCCGTCGCCAATACCCTGATCATGGCGATGGCCGGGCGGCGGAGAGAGTTCGCCCTGCTCGGGCTGGCCGGCGCGGTACGCAGCCAGATCGTGAAGGTGGCCGCGGCCGAGTCGGCCGTGGCGGTGGTCGTCGGCACCGTGCTCGCCGCCGTGGCGACCGGCCTCGCCGCGGTGACCCAGCACGTCTCGCTGAGCAAACTCGTGACCGGCGCGCCGACGGTGATCCCATGGACCCGGATCGGGGGGACCATCGCGCTCTGCGCCCTCGTCACCCTGGTCACCGCGTCGGCAGCGACCGGACGGGCAACCCGCCGACGGGCGATCGAAGTCGCAGGCATCCGCGAATAGGACAACGACTCGCCGTTGTCGGGGGAACACCCTCGGGGACGATCAAGGCGACGGGAAGAAATCGCCGGACCGTCGGTACGGGCGGATTCGCCCGCGGGATTGTCCGGAAGTGCGCGCCGGATTTTCCGGTCCGCCGCCCGGGCTCCTTGCGGTAGGTGATCCGCACCGGTGCCCGGGCGCGGCCCGGGATGCGGGGGCTGCCGGTGGGGCGCAGGGTCGAGGTATGAGCGGAGTGGTCGTGCTGGTCGAGCTGGAGTCGTCCACGGAGGTGCTGGACGCGGGCGAGGTGGACGTGGGTGCCCGGATCCGGTGGGTGCACGCGGCGCCGGCCGACCCGGACGTGCCGGAGGATCCGGGGCCGGTCACGTTCTGCGGGCTCGACACCTCCGTCCTCGACCGGGAGCCCTACCGGCCGGCCGGGCCCGGGGCGCCCTGGTACCCGCCGTCGCAGCGCACCCGGCGGTGCCGGGAGTGCGACGCCGCGCTCAAGGCGCTCTGAGCCGCACGCGCCGCACGCCGCCCGGTACGCCCCGCACGCCCTGCCTTCAGGGGCGGGGGGTACGGGGCGCGGAGGCGGTCGGGCGTGGCCGCCGGGGCGCGCCCGCCCTGCCTGATCGGGCAGACCTGGCGGGACCGGAGTCGGGATCGGGGCCGGGACCGGGGCCGGGACTCGGGCGCGGCGTGCGGGGCCCGTGGACCGGGCCCCGGTCGGGTCAGTTCTGCTCGACCAGCCGGCCGTCGCGGAGCTCGATCACCCGGTCGGCCAGCTCCATCAGGGTCGGGTCGTGGGTGGCGACCAGGGCGGTGACGCCCTCGCTGCGGACCACGGCCCGCAGCAGCTGCATGATCGAACGGCCGGTCTCGGAGTCGAGCTGGCCGGTGGGCTCGTCGGCGATGATCAGGTCCGGCTGGTTGGCGAGGGCGCGGGCGATGGCCACGCGCTGCTGCTGCCCGCCGGAGAGCTCGCCGGGCCGCTGGTTGGCGTGGTCGGTGAGCCCGACCAGGGCGAGCAGCGTGCGGGCGCGCTCCTCGCGTTCGGCGGGGGCCACCTTGCGCAGCCGCATCGGCACGCCGACGTTCTCGGCGGCCGTGAGGACCGGGATGAGGCCGAAGGACTGGAACACGAAGCCGATCCGGTCGCGGCGCATCGCCAGCCGACCGTCCTCGTCCAGGCCCGCCAGGTCGGTGCCGTCCAGGGAGATCGCGCCGTCGGTCGGCGTGTCGAGGCCGCCGACGAGGTTGAGCAGCGTGGTCTTGCCGGAGCCGGACCGGCCCTTGAGCGCGGTGAGTTCGCCCCGGCCGAGCGAGAACGAGATGCCGCGCAGCGCGTGCACCTCGCGTTCGCCGGTGCCGAAACTGCGCCGAAGATCGGTGACGGCCACCATGGGAGCGGTGACGGTGCCGGCCGGTTGCTGGGTCATACGGCGTCCCCCTGGGTGTTCTTCGAGCGGTTCCCGGTCGCGCGGTGACATGCTCTTAATGAGGTGTTCATGGCAAATTCGGCGGCGGATCGGCGGGGGTGGATCGGAGAGATTCACCGACGCACCGCCAATGCCGAACCAATGCCGAGAATTTGCTCACTAGTTACATGATTCGCGCAAGTCCCTTCCGTTCAGGGAGCGGATCTGACAGCATCGTCCGCTATCCGGTGATCAATCGCCGGCGATCACCGTGGCGATACGCGACAGGCGTCCATCCCGTGGCACAGATGTGCCCAGGCGGGGGAGAGCTGCGGGACCGACACCCAACTGGGGGAGGAACGGGATGCTCGGCTTTGTCGTGCGCCGTGTGCGCGGGCGACTGCCGTTGGCTGCCGCGGTCCTGCTCACGGTGCTGATCACCACGGCGGTCCTCACGGCGCTCGTGGCGTTCAACCGCACGGTGGGCGAGGGCGGGCTGCGCCAGGCACTCCAGGGGCCGGCCCACGCGAGGACCACGGTGCTGGTCGGCGCCGACCACGGGTTCGACAAGCGGGCCAAGGACGATGCGGCCGTGGCAGCTTACGCCGGACAGCTCTTCGGCGACCTGCCGGTGCGCACCGAGGCCCTCGCCCGGAGCCGCTCCTACGGGCTCCCCGGCGCCGCCGCGCAACCACCGGCCGCCGCCCCGGCCGCGCCTGCCTCCCCGGCCGCGACGGCCGGGCCCACCGCCGCGCCCTCCGCGGCAGCCACGCCGGCGGGCTCCCCGGCCGGCGCCCGGCCGGACCAGGCCCCCGGGCGGGGCGCCGACCTCACCGTGCTCGCCGCGCTCGACCACGACCGCGTCACCCTGCTCGCCGGCGGCTGGCCCGCCGCGGCCGCCGCCACCGGCCAGGGCCCGGTGGAGGCCGCCGTCCCGCAGGCCGCGCTGACCAGGATCGGCCTGACCGCTGCGGCGCTGCCCGCCGAAGTCCGGCTGGAGGACCGCTACGACGGCTCCCCGCTCGTCGTCCGGATCACGGGCGTCTACCGCGCCGCCGACCCCGGCGACCGGTACTGGTCGCTGGACCCGGTCGGCGGCCGCGAGGTCCAGGTCGGCGGCTTCACCACCTACGGGCCGCTGCTCGTCGACGACAGCGTCTTCACCGCTGCCCGGCTGCCGCAGAACGGCCGCAGCTGGCTGATCGGCGCGGACTTCGCCGGCATCGACGCGGCCCGGGCCGCGGCCGTCCGGGACCGCACCGAGAGCCTCGGTGCGGACCTCGGAAAGGCCACCGGCCTCCAGGTCAGGACCGAACTCCGCGACGTGCTCCGCGAGTTGGACTCCAGTGCGCTGGTCTCCCGCTCCACCCTGCTGATCGGCGCCCTCCAGCTCACCGTCCTGGCCGCCGCGGTCCTGCTGCTGGTGGTCCACCTGATGACCGCCCGGCAGGAGAACGAGAACACGCTGCTGGCCGCGCGCGGCGCCTCCGGCCTGCGGCTCGGCGCCCTCACCGCCGCCGAATCGCTGCTGCTGGCCCTCCCCGCCGCGCTGCTCGCCCCGCTGCTCACCCCGCTCCTGCTGGGCGCGCTGGTCGGGTACGGGCCGCTCGCCCGGGTGCCGCTGGACACCGGCCTGGACTGGCGGCTCTGGCCCGTCGCGGCCGTCTGCGCC
The DNA here is from genome assembly GCF_045208415.1 of Kitasatospora sp. NBC_01560. Classification (NCBI taxonomy): domain Bacteria; kingdom Bacillati; phylum Actinomycetota; class Actinomycetes; order Kitasatosporales; family Streptomycetaceae; genus Kitasatospora; species Kitasatospora sp. NBC_01560. Next base: position 9,139,830 of record NZ_CP109364.1, read on the forward strand.
CTCGCCTGCGTCGTGCTCACCACCGCCCCCGCCGTGCTGCGCGGCGCCGCGACCGCCGCACTGCGCCGGGCCGGCCGGCGCCAGGCCGTCGTCGCCGGTGCGGTGCGCTCCGGCGCCGACCTCGCCGTGGTCGGCCTCGCCGTCCTCGCCTACTACCAACTGTCCCAGTACAAGGGCGGGTTGTCCGTGGACGCGGACGGCCGGCTCGGCCTCGACCCGGTGCTGATCGCCGCCCCCACGCTGGCCCTCGGCGCCGGCACCCTGCTGGTGCTGCGCCTGCTCCCGCTGGCCGCCCGCGCCGGCGGACGGCTGGCCGCCCGGGGCAGCGGGCTCGTCCCCGCCCTGGCCGGCTGGCAGTTGGCCCGCCGCCCCGGCCGGGCCGCGGGGCCCGTCCTGCTGCTGGTGCTCGCGGTCTCCACCGGGGTGCTGGCGCTCGGTCAGCACGCCACCTGGTCCTCGTCCCAGCGCGACCAGGCCGACTTCGCCACCGCCGGCGGCCTGCGGATCTCCGGCTCACCGCTGGCCCCGCTGGGCCAGGGCGGCAGGTACGCCGAACTGCCCGGCGGCGACCGGCTGATACCCGTCGCCCGCCAGACGAACACGCTGCCGGACGGCGGCACCGGACAGGTGATCGCCCTCGACGCCGCCGGCTTCGCCGACCGGGTGCCCGTCCGCTCCGACCTGCTCGACGGGCAGGACCGCCGGGCCCTGTTCGCACCGCTCGCCCAGCCCGTGCCCGGGAACACCCCCACCGGGCTGCCGCTGCCCGGCCACCCCCAGCGGATCGACGTCGACCTCACCGTCACCCAGGTGCGGCCGGCGGACGAGCACCCCGAGGCGTGGCTGCTGCTGCGCGACCGGTTCGGCAGCACCTTCCGTGCCCCGCTGACCGGCGTGCCCGTCCGCGGCGACGGCGTCGCCACCGCCGACCTCGCCGCGCTCACCGGCGCCCCGGTCGGGTCCGCCGCCGCACCGCTCACCGTGGCGGGCCTGGTGGTCGTCCACGGCTGGCCGGACCGTGTGGCGTCCGGCGCCGCCCCGCTGACGGGTGGGCTGACCGTCCGCAGGATCTCCGCCGCCGCGACCGCCGGCGGACCGGCCGTCACCGTCCCCGCCCCCGCGGGCCTCGGCTGGACGGCGCTCCCCGGCGAGGGCGGCTCGCCCGCCGGCACCGTCGCGCCCCCGGCCGCCGGCGAGCAGAACCTGCTGAGCCTGGACTACCGGCCCGGGCCCGGCGGACCACAGGCGGTCGTCGTCCCCACTGGCGCCCCGCTGCCCAAGAGCCTCTCCGGGGTGGCCACCCACGGCTACCTGACCGCGGTCGGGGCCGCCGTCGGCGACACCGTCCGGGTGCCGTTCGCCGGCGTCACCCTGGAGGTCAAGGTGACCGGCGCCGTCGCGTCGCTGCCCGTCGTCGGCGACAAGGCGATCCTCCTCGACCTGCCCACCCTCGGCCGGCTGCTCGTGGCCGGCGGCCTCCAGACGCCGCCGCCCGGGGAGTGGTGGCTGCCCGCCGCCCGACCGGACGACCCGCTGCCCGCCGCGGCCGCCGCCAAGCTGCGGGCCGAACCCGGCGGACAGGACGTGCTCCTCAACGACGAGGTGGCCGACGGCCTGCTCGCCGACCCGCTCAGTGCCGCTCCGCAGAGCGCCCTCGCCGCTATCGCCCTGGTCAGCACCGTCCTCGCGGCGATCGGGTTCGCCGCCGCCTCGGCGGCCTCCGCCCGGGAGCGGGCCGGCGAGTTCACCGTGCTGCTCGCCCTCGGCACCCCGCGGCGCTGGCTGGTACGGACGACCGCCGCCGAGCAGGCCGTGCTGGTCGGCCTCGGCAGTGCCGTCGGCATCGGGCTGGGCACCCTGATCGTCCACCTGGTCGTCCCGCTCGTCGTGCTCACCCCGGCCGCCCGGCGGCCGGTGCCCGAAGCGCTCGTCGGGCTGCCGCTCGGCTGGGCCGCCCTGCTGACGGCCGCCATCACCGCCGTCGCCCTGCTGTCGGCCTTCCTGACCGGCCGCAGCCGCCGAGACGTGGCCGCCCGGCTGCGGCACGTGGAGGAGATGTGACCGCCCCGACCGACGCCGGTACCGACACCGGCACGCCCCGCCCCGCGGCCGGCGCAGCGGACGACAGGCACCGCCCCGCCCCCTGGGTGCGCACCCGGCTGCGTTCGGCGCCGCTCGCCGCACTCCTCACCGCGGCGCTCGCCTTCGGCACCGTCCTGCTGGCCGCCGCGTTCCCCCGGGCCGTCGACCGGGGGACGGACGCCGCGCTGCGCCAGTTCCTGGACGGTCGCGGGCCGGTCTCGACCAGCCTGGTCGCCACGGCGCGCAGCCGCTACGACGTGACCGACCTCGACCGGGTGGCGACGAAGCTCGCCGCCCACCCGAACGAGACGTTCCGGTACAAGAGCGACGCCATGGTGTACGGCACCCGCTCGGACGGCGTCCGGACCCTGCTGAACACCGGACTCGCCCGGCCCGACGAAGTCCCGCCCACGGCCGGCCTGCTCTACCTGCACGACATCACCGGCCACGCGACCCTGGCGGCCGGCACCTGGCCCGTCCCCGGCGCCGCCACCGAGCCGGTCGCCGTCGCGCTCAGCACGACCGCCGCCGACGCCATCGGCATCCACCTCGGTGACGTCCTCGACGCCGGGCGGGACGTCTCCGCCGGCCCGATCGGGGCCCGCGTGGTCGGCCTCTACACCGCCAACGACCTCGACGACCCGTACTGGGCCGGCCTGCCCTGCCCCGAGAAGGCCTGCCTGGAGGGCAGCGCGAAGCGCCACTGGAACACCTCCGGCATCGTCGACGCGGCCGACCGGGACCGGCTGGCCCTCTGGGGCGGCGCGAGCGACTTCTGGCGGCTGCCCGTCGACGTCGGCGCCCTGCGCGCCGACCGCCTGACCCGGAGCAGCTCCGAGATCGCCTCCCAGGTGGCCGGGCCGACCGGGGTCCGACTCGCCGCGCTCACCGGCCGCCAGGACCTCCGGATCAGCTCGGCCCTGCCGCAGCTGTTCGACCGGGCCGTGGCCCGGCAGGCCGCCGCCGCGCCGCTCGCCGCCATCGGACCGGCCGGGCTGGCCGGCGTCGCCGCGGTGGTGCTCTGCCTCGCCGCCGCCCTCACCACCGACCGGCGCGCGAGCGAGCTGAGGCTCCTCCAGGCCCGCGGCGGATCGCGCGGCGGGGTGCTGCTGCGCCTGCTCGGCGAGGGCGCGGTGACCGTCCTGCCGGCCGCCGCACTCGCGACCGCACTCGCGCTCCTGCTGCTGCCGACCCCGCGCTGGACGGCCGCCGTCCTCGCGGCCGCGGCCACCACGCTGCTCGCCCTGCTGGGCTTCCCGGTGCGCGCGCTGGTGTTCTGGTCCCGGCCGCGCGCCCGCGGCGGCCGGCGCCGGCTGGTCGGCGAACTGCTCGTGCTCGCCGCCACCGTGATGGCCGTCCTGGAGGTCCGGCGCCGCGGGGTCGTCCCGCCCGGGGACGGGCTGGACCCGATCCTGGTCGCGGCCCCCCTCCTGCTCGCCCTCACCGGCGGCCTGCTCCTCGCCCGGATCCAGCCCGCCCTGGTCGGTGCGCTCGCCCGGGTCACCGGCCGCGGCGCCGGACTGGTCGGCTTCCTCGGCCTGGCCCGCGCCGCCCGCGGCACCGGCGGCCGTCCGCGCCCCTCCGTGCTGCCGCTGCTCGCGCTGATGCTCGCCGTCACCACGGCCGGCTTCGGGGCCACCGTGCTGGACGCGGTGAGCGGGGCCCGGCTGTCCGCCACCCGCAGCACGATCGGCGGGGACGCGTCCGTCGCGACGCCGCCCGGTGTCACGCTGCCGCCGGCCTTCACCGCGGCCGCGGCCGCCCTGCCCGGGGTCCGGACGGGCACCGCGGTCTGGTGGGACAACGAGGTGTTCCTCCTCGGTACCGACAACGGCACCACCCGGGTCAGCGTGCTGGCCGTGGACCCGCAGGCCTACGCCGAGCTGTCCCGCACCGTCGGGCGCGGCCGGTTCGACCCGGACGTGCTCTCCGGGGGCACCGCGGACGTCGACACGCCGCTTCCCGCGCTGTTCAGCACCGAACTCGCCGCGAAGCTCGGTGCCGACCCGAGCCCCCGCCTGCGGATGGGAAACGGCTCGGAGCTGCCGGCCCGGTCGGCCGGCACGATCGACGGCACCCCGGCCCTGGAGATGTCCAGCCGGCGGTTCGTCATCGTGCCGGTGGGCCCCGCGGCCGCCCGCTTCCCCCGGATCGGCGAGCCCAACCTCTGGTTCGCCCTGGGCGACGTGGACGAGCGGAAGCTGAACGCGGTCGTCCGGGATACGGCGTCGGCCGGCCGGAGCGGTCCCGCCGGCCCCGCCGGCCCCGCGCCCGACGGCCCGACCACGACCGCGGCCCCCGCTGCGGCCCCCGCTGCGGCCCCCGCCGCGACGACTGCCGCCCCGGCCGCCCGGGCGCCCGCGGCCGGTACGCCCGGCGGCGCCGACAAGGCCCCGGCCGGCTACCTGGTGCGCACCAGCGCGGCCCAGGTCGCGGAGCTGGCCGACGACCCGCTCCAGCGCTCCGCCGGCCGGCTGTTCTGGGCCGCCGTGATCGGTGCCGCCGGCTTCGCCCTGCTCGCCGTCCTGCTCACGCTGCTGCGGGCAGCCCCGGAGCGCGTCGCCCTGCTGGCCCGGCTGCGCACCATGGGCCTGCGGCCCCGGCAGGGCCTGGCGCTGATCGTCACCGAGACCCTGCCGCAGACCCTGGTGGCCGCGGTCGGCGGCGGTCTGGTCGCGCTCGCCGCGGTCGTCCTGCTCGGACCGGCGATCGACCTCTCCGCCCTGGTCGGCGCCCCCGTCCGGACCGGCCTGGACCCGGCCGTCCTGCCGGTGCTGATCCAGGTGCTCGGCCTGGCCGCGCTGGTCTCCGCCGGGGTGCTCGCCGAGGCGCTGATCTCCGGCCGGCGGCAGATCACCACCGAACTGCGGGTGGGGGACCAGCGGTGACCACCACCCCCGCCGCCCACCCGGGCGGCCGAACAGCCGGTGCGAGCGGCGGCCGCGCCGCCCGCACCGGCGCCGGCCGGCCCCCCGGCCCACGACACCCCCGACCAGGAGCGCACCCAGGCGCAGCGGCGACAGGAGACCAGCGGTGAACGGCGTCCCCCAGAGTCAGACGACCCCGAGCCGGTCGACGCAGAGCCCGGGCGCAGGCCCGGCCCCCACCTTCCAGGAACTCCAGGAGAAGGCCCTCGCCGCCGCGACACCCAAGGCGTACGGCGAGGGCGCCGCGATCGTCTGCGACCGCCTGGTGCGCATCTTCAGCGCCGAGGGCATCGAGGTCCAGGCCCTCCAGGGGCTGGAGCTGACCATCCGGCAGGGCGACCTCGTGGCCCTGGTCGGTGCCTCCGGCAGCGGGAAGTCCACCCTGCTCACCATCCTGGCCGGGCTCGACGTGCCCACCGCCGGGACGGCCACGGTGGCCGGCCACGACCTGCTGGAGATGTCCAACCGGGAGCGGCTGCGCTACCGCCGCGAGGTGGTCGGCTTCATCTGGCAGCAGACCGCCCGGAACCTGCTGCCCTTCCTGACCGCCGCCGAGAACATCGCGCTGCCGATGCAACTGCGCGGCCGCCGCGCCCTGCCGGGCGGCTCGGCCTCCCGGACGAAGCAGCGGGCGGCCCGGGTGGCCGAGCTGCTGGAGGCGATGGACCTCGGGGACCTCGCGCACCGGCGGCCCGCCGAGATGTCCGGCGGCCAGCAGCAGCGCGTGGCCATCGCCGTCGCGATGGCCAACAACCCGCCGGTGCTGCTCGCCGACGAACCGACCGGCGAGCTCGACTCCGAGACCGGCGCGGGCATCTTCGAGGCCTTCCGCACCGTCAACCGGGAGCTCGGCGCGACCGTCGTCATCGTCACCCACGACCCGATGGTCGCGGGCGAGGTGCGCCGTACGGTCGCCATCCGGGACGGCCGGACCAGCAGTGAGGTGCTGCGCCGCACGGTGACCGACGAGTTCGGCGAGGAGTCCGTCAACGAGCGGGAGTACGTGATGCTGGACCGGACCGGCCGGGTGCAGCTGCCGGTGAAGTTCCTGGAGGCGCTGGGCATGGAGCACCGGGTCGCCGTGGACCTCGGCGCGGACCACATCGCCGTCCGGCCGGACGACGTCGCGGGGCACTGACCCGGGCCCCGGGCCGGGGGGGAGCGGAAGGGGATCGGCCGGGGATCGGCCGGGCGTCGCGGTGCCGGCCGGGCCGCGGGACTCCGCGGCCCGGGGCCGATGGGATACTGAACCGAACGTTCCGGGCCGAGGGGTGGCACATGAGCAGCCGAGTGAGGGTGCTGAGGAAGCAGAACCGGCTCAGCCTGGAGGCGCTGGCAGCCCAGGTCGGGGTGACCAAGAGCTACCTCTCCAAGGTCGAGCGGGGGCTCAGCGACCCCTCGATCTCGACCGCCCTCAAGCTGGCGCACGCGCTGAACGTGGATGTCAGCCGGCTCTTCTCGGACGAGGTCGAACCGGAGCTGATCACCGTGGTCCGCGCCGGCGAGCGCACACCGATGGCCACCGGGACGAACCCCGGCAGCCCCCACTACGAGGGCATCGCGACCGGCCTCAGCGGCAAGCAGATGGTGCCGTTCATGATGTACCCGCCGGCCGAGCTCGGCGATTCGCCGTTCAAGTCCCATACGGGCGAGGAGTTCTTCTTCGTCCACGCCGGGTCGGTGGAGCTGGAGTTCCCCGAGCGGACGGTCGGGCTCGGCCCGGGGGACACCGTCTACTTCAACTCGGCGCTGCCGCACCGCTGCCGGAGCACGGGCGCGGAGCCGGCCGCCGTCCTGGTGGTGATCCACGACGACCCGGCCGGGCCGTCCGACCGGGTGCCCACCCTGCCCTGACGCCCGCTGCCGCCCGCTGCCGCCCGCTGCCGCCCGCTGCCGCCCGCTGCCGCCCCGGCGGAGGCCGGGGCGGCAGCGGGCGGACGGTCGCCGGCCGGGAGGCCGGGCCCGGTGGTCAGGCGGGTACGGCGGAGCGGTCCAGCTCGGCGAGCAGGCCGGCCAGTTCCGCCGTCCGCTCCTCGTCCAGCGGCAGCAGCGGGTGGCGCGGCGCGCCGACGTCCAGGTCGCGCAGGGCCAGCCCGCCCTTGATCGTGGTCGGCAGCCCGCCGCGCAGGATGAACTGCAGGACGGGCAGCTGCCGCCGGAACACCTCGCGCGCGGTGTCCAGCTCGCCCGCCCGGACGGCCGCGTAGAGCTCCAGGACCGGTCCGGGGATCAGACAGGGGGCGGCGGTGCACCACCCGGCGGCGCCGGCCGCGAACGCCGCCAGCGCGAGCGGGTTGCTGCCGTTGTAGAACGGCAGCTCGCCGCCGGTGAGTTGGGCGAGCCGGTGCATCCGCTGCACGTCGCCGCTGCTCTCCTTGACCATGGTGATGTTCTCCACCCGCTCGACCAGCGAGACCATCAGCTCGGGCGAGAGGTCGATGCCGCTGGTGGCGGGGTTGTTGTAGATCATCACTGGGATCGAGACGGCACCGGCGACCTCGGTGAAGTGCCGGGTGATCTCCCGTTCGTCCAGCTTCCAGTAGGAGAGCGGCAGCACCATCACGGCGTCCGCACCCGCGCGTTCGGCGAACCGGGCGCGCCGGACGGCGTTGCGGGTGGTGAGGTCCGCGACGCCGACCACCGTCGGCACCCGGCCGGCCACCGCCCCGAGCGCCGTCTCGGCAGCGGTGCACCACTCCTGGTCGTCCAGGTAGGCGCTCTCGCCGGTGGAGCCGAGCGGGGCGACGGCGTGGCAGCCGGCTGTGACGAGGCGGTCGACCAGCGCGGCGAGCCGGGCGGTGTCCACGCCGCCGTCGGCGGGGGAGAACGGGGTGACGGGGTAGGCGATGATCCCGTGCAGGGTGGGAGCGGCCATCTCAGGCACCGCCTTCCGGGGCGAGGGGGCCGGGGCCGGCGAGGGGGTCGGGTCCGTGGCCGGGGCCGGGTCCGTCGGCAAGGGTGAGCGCGTCGCCGTGGCCGGCCCGGAGGGCGCGGCGGGCGTAGTAGGCGAAGGAGGCCTGACCGCGCTTGGGGGTGGAGATCCAGTCGTGCGCCTCGCGGGCGAGGAGCTCCGGGATCTCCTGGATGCGGCCGGCGGCGGAGGCCAGCAGTTGGAGCTCGGCGGCCCGTTCGACGAGGACGGCCAGGACGCAGGACTCCTCGACGGTGCCGGTGGCCACCAACTGGCCGTGGTGGGCGAGCAGGAGGGCCCGCTTGTCGCCCAGCGCGGCCGAGATGATCTCGCCCTCCTCGTTGCCGACGGGTATGCCGGGCCACTTCTCCAGGAACGCGCAGTCGTCGTACAGCGGGCAGAGGTCCATGTGGGAGACGATCAGCGGCGTCTCCAGCATGGACAGGGCCGAGACGTGCTTCGGGTGGGTATGGATGATGCAGTTGACGTCCGGGCGGGCGCGGTAGACCCAACTGTGGAAGCGGTTGGCCGGATTGGCCATGCCGTCGCCCTCCAGCACGTTGAGGTCCTCGTCCACCAGCAGCAGGTTGGCCTCGGTGATCTCGTCGAAGCCCAGGCCGAGCCGCTGGGTGTAGTAGGTGCCGGGCTGCTCGGCCCGGGCGGTGATCTGGCCGGCCAGGCCGGAGTCGTGGCCGGCGTCGAACAGGATCCGGCAGGTGAGCGCGAGCTTCTGACGGGTGGTCCAGTCGTTGTCGGGGATTGCGGAGCGCATGCTGCGGTGGGCGAGCTCCACCAGGTCCGCCTTGGAGGCGGTGAAGGTCTCTGCCATGGCCGTGGTTCTCCTCGGGTCGGGAACGCCGGGTGCGGTGACGGCGGGTGCGGGTGCGGGTGCAGCGGTGGCGCGGCGGGGTGCGGCGCACGGTGCGCGGCGGCGCCGGTGTCGGCCGCCGGGAAGCCGCCGGGGACACGTCGTTCACTTTAGGACACGATGTGTCCTGACGTCGAGGCCGGTCCGCGGACGGCCGACTTCGAACCGGCCTCGGACCGGCCGCAGGGTGGGGAGTGGGGCCGGGGAGTGCGGCCGCGGGCGGGGCTCAGTCCTCGCCGTTGGTGGGCCGGATGAGCCCGCTGCGCTCGGCGTCCTCCCGCACGCCGTCCCGCCGTCCGCCGCCGCTGCCGCCCGGGCCGTCGCCGCTGCCGTTGTCACTGTCGCCGTGGCCGCCGCGGTCCCCACGGGCGGCGGCGGTGCAGAGGGCGAAGACGAGCAGGGCGCTGGCCGCCACGGCGAGGATGCCGACGGCGGTCAGGATGCGGAGCCAGGTCACGGAAGGTGCCTCCGGAGGGACGCGGGGGAGGGGGCGAATGGCGTACCGCCGGTGATATCGGCAGCCTGGTCCGCCCGGTCGAGTGTCCACGGACGGACAGGTCGAGCATCCGCCGCGCAGTCGGGCGTGCGCGCGGGCGGTCGAGGCATCATCGGCGCGCGTCACGCGCCGCCGCGCGCCGCTCCGCCCCGGTCGTCGGCGCCCGGAGCCCCGCCCTTCTCCATCCGGCTCTCCGCCGATCCTGGACCTGACGAATCGTCACACGGCCCCCCGGTCCTGGAGCTTGCGGAGCGCTGCACCCGGCCACCGGGCCGCGTGCGGCGCCGGGGCGCCGGGGTTGTTATCGTTCCGGGTCGGGCAGAAGCGGGGACGAGTGAGCAGCATGAGCAGGCCGACCGGGCCGCGCGGGAAGACCGCGGTACGGCAGGAGGCACGGACAGCGATGGAGCCGCGAGGACTGGTCGATCTCCGGGGCGAGGGCGGGGAGTCGTTCACCGTCCACTACCCGGCGGACGCCGTCGTGGTCGTCTCCGGCCTGCCCGGCAGCGGCAAGAGCACCCTGCTGCGCCGCTGGTCGGCGCAGGCCGCCACCGTCGACCCGCGGGCCGTGCACGAGGCCTGCGCGGCGGTGATGCCCGCCGCCCTGCCGTACGCGGTCTACCGGCCGTGGGCCCGGCTGGAGCACGCCCGGCTGCTGCGCGCCTCGGTGCGCGGGGGCGGCCCGCTGCTGGTGCACGACTGCGGCAGCCGGGCCTGGATGCGCCGCTGGCTCGCGCGCTCGGCCGCGCGGCAGGGGCGCCGGCTCCACCTCGTGCTGCTGGACGTCGGCGCCGCCACCGCCCTCGCCGGGCAGCGCGAGCGCGGCCGGTGGGCCCCGAGCCGGGCCTTCGCCCGGCACCGCCGCGGCCTCGACCACCTGGTCGCGGCGCTCACCCGGCACGCCCGGGGCGCGGCCCCGACGCCCGTCCCGGAGGCGGCCTCCGTCCTCCTGCTCGACGGGGCCTCCCGCGGCCGCCCCGACGTCAGCTTCGGCCCGGTCCCGCCCGCCGGGTAGCCGCCGTGCCGCCGGTGCCGGGCCCCCGCCGTGCCGCCGGTGCCGCGCGTGTCCGGTGCGGCGGGTGTTCCCCGCGGCGGGGTGGCCTGGTGGGCCGGGGGGACGGGTGGGGACACTGGGAGCAGAGCACCACCTGACCCGTACGCAGAGAGGTTGTCCCGCATGGCCGGCAGCAACATCGTCACCGAGAGCGACTGGTTCCGTCGCTTCCACCCCATGGACGACGCGCCCTCCCGGCTCGTCTGCTTCCCGCACGCGGGTGGTTCGGCGAGCTACTTCCTCGACTGGTCGGCCGCGCTGTCGCCGTTTGCCGACGTGCTGGCCGTGCAGTACCCCGGGCGGCAGAACCGGTTCGGCGAGCCGGTGATCGAGTCCATCGGCGCGCTGGCCGACCGGATCCACGAGGCGCTGCTGCCCTGGGCCGACCGCCCGCTGACCTTCTTCGGCCACAGCATGGGCTCGGCCGTCTGCTTCGAGGTGGCCCGCCGGTTCGACCGTGACGGCACGGCCGGGCCGGTGCACCTGTTCGTCTCCGGCGGCCGCGCGCCGTCCCGGTTCCGGGACTCCGCCGTGCACCGGCTGCCCGACGACGAGCTGATCGACGAGATGGCGCGGCTCGGTGGCACCGACGCACGGGTGCTGGCCGATCCGGAGCTGCGGGCTCTCGTGCTGCCGGCGGTGCGCGGCGACTACACCGCGGTGGAGACGTACCGGTGCGAGCCGGGCACGGTCGTGTCGCAGCCGATCACCGCGCTGACCGGGGACGCGGACCCGCGGGCCTCGCTGGAGGAGGTCCGTGACTGGGCCGGTCACACGACCGCCGCGTTCGACCTGCGGGTCTTCCCGGGCGGGCACTTCTACCTGGCCGAGCAGCGCGCCGCCGTGCAGGAGGTGCTGATCGCCCAGCTGCGGGCCTGACGCCGATCGGTCCGGCGGTCCGGCGGTCCGGCGGTCCGGCGGCGGGGCCGCACGGACCGCCGGGCGGGCGGGTGGTGACGGGGGTTCGGGGCGGGGTGCGGCCAGGGGCGGGGCGGGGGCCGACCGGGCTGCGACATCAAATGTTGACACGGTTGTGACAAGTTTTGGTGCGTAAAGCCTTCCCCAAATGCACACCGTTCTGGCATGTTGCGTTCAATCCCCGTGCGAGCCCCTCACGCACGGGCCGATCGGAGGACGCACGTGTCACCCCTGATATCCCGGCGGCTCGCCCGCCCGGCCGCCGCTCTCGCCGCGCTCTCGGCGATGGCGCTCGCCACTCCCGCCGCGCTGGCCACCGCCGCCCCCGCAAGTACCGCTCCCACCACGGCCGGTGTCCCCGTGACCGCCGCCGCTCCCGCCGCTCCGGCCGGTGCCGGGGCCGTCCGGCCCGCCGCAGCCGGCTGGGCCGCCGGGACCCGCTCCTACCTGGTGATCAGCGCGCCCGCCGACGTCGCCGCCGCGAAGAGCGCCGTCGCCGCGAAGGGCGGCACGGTCTTCTCCAGCTACGACGCGATCGGCGTGATCGTCGCCCACTCCACCACGACCGGCTTCGCCGCCGCCCTGCGCGGCGTCGCCGGCATCCAGCAGGTCGGCGCGACCCGCACCTCCGACGTGCCGGCCGACGCGTACAGCCCGGCGCTGCCCGCCAACCCCGCCCAGGCGGCCACCACCCTCACTGAGTCCAACCGCTGGGACATGACCCAGATCAAGGCCGACCAGGCCTGGGCCGTGAGCACCGGCTCGCCCACCGTCAAGGTCGGCGTCCTCGACACCGGCGTCGACGACCAGCACCAGGACCTCGCACCGAACTTCGACGCCGCCGACTCCGTCTCCTGCGCCTACGGCAAGCCCGACGCGCGCAGCGGGGCCTGGCGCGACGTGGACACCCACGGCACCCACGTGGCCGGCACCATCGCGGCCGCCAAGAACGGCAAGGGCGTCATCGGCGTCGCACCGGGCGTGAAGATCGCCTCGGTCCGGATCGCCGAGCCGACCAGCACCCTCTTCTACGCCGAGAACACGGTGTGCGGCTTCGTCTGGGCCGGTGACCACGGCTTCAAGGTGACCAACAACAGCTACTACACCGACCCGTGGCAGTTCAACTGCCCGAACGACCTCGACCAGGCGGCCCTCATCGAGGGCGTCAAGCGCGCCCAGGAGTACGCCGAGGGCAAGGGCTCGCTGCAGGTCGCCGCGGCCGGCAACTCGAACTACGACCTGGCCAACAAGACCACCGACACGGCGAGCCCGAACGACTCGACCCCGGTCACCCGGACCATCAGCAACGCCTGCCTCGACATCCCGACCGAACTCCCGGGCGTGGTGACCGTCGCGGCCCTGGCCAGTGGCAGCGGCAAGGCCTCCTACTCCAACTTCGGCCGGGGCGTCATCGACGTCGCGGCGCCCGGCGGTGACGGCGCGACCGGCGTCTACTCCACCCTGCCCGGCGGCAAGTACGGGACGAAGAGCGGCACCTCGATGGCCTCCCCGCACGTCACCGGCGTGGCGGCGCTGATCGCCAGTGCCAACCCGACGTTCACCCCGGCCGACATCCGGGCCCGGCTGGCCACCCAGGCGAACGACCTGGCCTGCCCCGCCTCGGACAGCCGCTGCACCGGCACCACCGCCAACAACGGCTTCTTCGGCGAGGGCCAGGTCGACGCGCTCAAGGCGCTCGGCGGCACCACCACCCCGCCGGCCGGCAGCTACTTCGAGAACCCGGCCGACGTCGCGATCACCGACAACGCCACCGTGGAGAGCCCGATCACCGTCACGGGCGTGGCCGGCAACGCCCCCGCCACGCTCAAGGTCGGTGTCGACATCAAGCACACCTACCGCGGTGACCTGGTGATCTCACTCGTCGCCCCCAACGGCACGGTCTACCTCCTGGAGGACTTCGCGGACGGCGACAGCGCCGACGACGTCGTCAAGACCTACACCGTCAACGCCGCGGCGAGCGCGGCGAACGGCACCTGGAAGCTCCGGGTCAAGGACGGTGCCTCCGGCGACACCGGCACCGTGAACGCCTGGAACCTCACCTTCTGACGTTCACCGGGGCGTTCCCGCACCACCGACGGCCCCGCACCACCGACGGCCCCGCACCACCGACGGCCCCGTGCTCCGCCGCCTCCCCGGCGGCGGAGCACGGGGCCGTCACCGCTCGGCCCCGTCACCGCTCACCCCCGCCGGCCGGGTCAGCCCGGCGGGGCCGGCACGGCCACCGGGGACGAGCCGCCGGGCACCAGCAGCCGGGGCTCCCCGCTGCCGTCCGCCGGGACGGCCCAGACGTCGCTGCCCTTCCCGTCCCGCCCCGGCAGCGCGTAGCCGAGCGTCCCCCCGTCGAGCCAGGCGGCCTGGTCGTCCACGCTGCGCGACTCGGCCAGCGGGTGTTCGCGCAGCCCGTCGAGCTCCAGGACGTGGAGCCGCCAGGGCGCGTCCGGGTCGGCCGAGACCCTCTTCTTGAAGGCGATCCGGGTGCCGTCCGGCGAGAGCGAGGGGCACTCGACGTTCTCCCGCAGCGTCCGCGCCGACCACGCCCGGAGGTCGCCCTCGACCAGGTGGGTCCGGCCGCCGGTGGAGACGGTGGCGTAGAAGCGGTTGTCGTCGGCGGCGAAGGTGACGCCCCAGTAGTTGAGGTCGGCGGCGTGGTAGCGGGTGCCGTCGACGGTCAGCGGGATGGATTCGATCGACTTGACCAGGTAGCCGGTGCGCAGGTCCAGGACGGACGTCCGGGTGGAGAAGCCGCCGGCCGCGTAGGAGTCCCCCACGGCGAAGGCGGTCCAGGAGAGCAGCTGCCCGGAGGCGGACACCCGGGCCCGGTTCGGGATGCCGGGGACGGTCACCGCCTGGAGCTCGGTGAACCGCCGGTCGTACACCACCGCCCGGGTGCGGGCCGGGACGCCGGGCAGCGCCTGGAGGCAGAGCGCGCGGTCCCCCGCGGCGTAGAACCGCTCGCAGGACGGCCCGTCCGGGGGCCCCTGGCCGCGGGCGATCCGCCCGGTGGCGGTGTCCCGGTAGTAGAGCCCGGGCTCGTTCAGCGTGAACGAGCCCTCCGCCGCGACGAGTCGGTGCCCGCCGTCCCGGGCCCTGGCGTGCAGCACGTACCCGAGCGAACCGCCCAGCAGCACGAGGGCGGCGAGGACCAGCACCAGCGAACGCGCCTTCACGAGGCCTCCCGTCCCGGCAGGATCCGCCATGCGGCGGCGAGTGCGGCGGCGAGCGCGACCGCGGCCGCCACCAGGGCCGGGCGGGGGCCCCACCACGTCCAGGCCGCGCCGAAGCCGGCCGCGCCGACCAGCCGGGCCAGCGCCTGGCCGGTCTGCAGCACCGCGAGCCCGCCGGCCCGGCCGTCCACGGGCAGCACCGGTCCGGCGAGCGCCATCAGCACGCCGTCCGTCGCGGCGTAGAAGACGCCCAGGAGCGCCAGGACGAGCACGGCGGTCGGCCACCCCGGCGGTGCCACCAGGGTCAGGTAGGCGGCGAGCAGGGCGCCGTGCCCGCAGAGGAACGGGGTGCGTCGCCCGGTCCGGTCCGCGATCCGGCCCGCGGGCACGGCCAGCAGCAGGTAGCACGCCGCCGCGCCGAGCGGCAGCAACGGGAAGAGCAGCGCGGGCAGGTCCAGGCCGCGCTGGAGCAGCAGGTAGAGGAAGGAGTCGCCGACCGTCGCCGCGCCCAGCAGCGCGGCGGCCGTGACCACCCGTCGGAACACCGGGTCGGCGAGTGCCCTGCTCCGGCGCCGGGCCGGCTTCGGCACGACGGCCGGCACCGCCGCCCCGGACGGGACGAACAGGATCAGCAGCAGCACGCCGAGCAGCCCGACGGCGAAGCTGACCACGAACACCGCGTCGTACGCGTCGGCCGTCGCCCAGAGCACCGCGAACGCGACCAGTGGCCCGAGCAGTGCCCCCGTGGTGTCCATCGCCCGGTGCACGCCGAAGGCCCGGCCGAGCGCCTCCGGCGGTGCGCTGAGCGAGATCAGCGCGTCCCGGGGCGCCGTCCGGACGCCCTTGCCGAGCCGGTCGGCGGCCAGTGCGGCGGCGATCCCGCCGGCCGCCCCGCCGGCCAGCAGCAGCCCGAGCCGGGAGAGCGCCGAGAGCAGGTAGCCGGCCCCGGCGACGGTGCGGTGCCGGCCGCCGCCCCGGTCGGCGAGCCTGCCGCCGAGCAGGCGTACCAGGGCCGTGGCGCCGTTGAACAGCCCGTCGAGGAAGCCGAACTGAAGGGGCGAGAGGCCGAGCCCCAGGACCAGGTAGAGCGGTAGCACGGCGGTGACCATCTCCGAGGAGACGTCGGTGACCAGGCTGACCGCGCCGAGCGCGACGACCGTGCCGGGGACGCGCCGCCCCGCCCCGGTGGGGAGAGGCGGCGCGTCCGGACGGCGGCCGGTGGTGGCCAGGTACATCATCAGTGGCAGCTGTAGGTGGGGCTGGTGTCCTTGACCTGGCCGTCCGTGCCGACGTACGTCCAGCCGTAGCCGGTGTCGGTGAAGTCCAGCTTCAGCACGCCGTAGTCACCGCTGATCCGCTTCTGGCTGTTCGGCTGGACCTGCTCGATCGGGTAAGGCTCGGCGCCGCCCATCCCGCCGACGATCTCGACGATGCCGTCCGCGGTGGCCTTGCCGTCCGGGTCCTGCGGGGCGAACCGCTCGTAGTGGTGGTCGTGCCCGTTGAGCACGAGGTCGGCCCCGGCGCCGTAGAGGATCTTCCACACCGGCCGGGAGACCGGGTCGTTGCCGTGCCCGCCCGAGGAGTAGAGCGGGTGGTGCCAGTAGGCGGCGATGCACTTCTTCGCGTTGGCGGCCAGGTCGGCCTTCAGCCAGTCGATCTGGGTGCTCTGGTCGAAGGCGTTGGAGTCCAGGGCGACGAAGTGCCAGTTGCCCTGGTCGAAGCTGTACCAGCTCTTCCCCTGCGGATAGGCGATGCTGCCGAAGTAGGACTTGTAGCCGGCGAGCGATCCGGCCGGGTCGTAGGTCTCGTGGTTGCCCGGCACCGGGTGGGTCTTCGCCTTGAACGCACCCCAGCTCTTGTCGTAGTAGTTCTTGAAGTCCGCCAGCCGGGCGTCGTCGTACTGGTTGTCACCCATGGTCAGGTAGAACTTCGGGTTGAGCTGCTGGGCCAGTGCGGCCGTCTTCGGGTGCGCGCAGCCGCTGTCCGAGGCGGTGCACTGCGCGGCGATGTCGCCGGCCGCCACCACGGTGAACGCTCCGCCCGGTGACGGCGTCGACGTGGGCGACGGCGTGGGCGTCGACGTGGGTGACGGTGTGCCGCCCAGGGCCCCGTACACCTCCATTTCGAGCAGCGAGTACCCGTACGACGTCCCGCGCGCGGTGCCGTACATCCGGACGTAGCGGCCCTTGCCGGCCAGCCCCGTCCAGTCGTCCGTCCCGCCGTTCCCGGCCTTCTCCTCCGCGACGGTCGTCCAGGCCACCCCGTCCGCCGACACCTCCAGCCGGTACGCCTTCGCGTACGCGGCCTCCCAACTCAGCTTCACCCGCGAGACGGTGGCGCCGGCACCGAGGTCCACCCGCAGCCACTGCGGGTCCTTCCCCTCGGCGCTCGCCCAGCGCGTGGTGGCGCTCCCGTCGAACGCCTTGCCCGCCGCGTACGACGAGCCCTCCGTGGACGAGGCCGTCGCGGCCCTGCCCTGCGAGATCAGCGGATCGGCCGCCGCTCCCGCCTGCCCGGACCAGCCGAGCAACAGGCCGCCGAGCAACGCGAGCACAGCGGCGAACACACCGGTACGAACAGGCCTTGCCGAGACACCATGACGCATCCCTGGACTCCCTGACCTTGAGAAACGGCGAGAGCTGGACACCGGCGCGCCCCGGACGGACCCACCGGCAAAGCGGCGGCCGCACCACCGCGGCGGCCGGGTCAGAGCTCTCGCTGAGCGCGTCACACCCCATCGGGCCGGGGGCCGCGCCAAGCCGCCGGGCAGCAGTCTAGGAGAAAGTAAAGTTTCCTATCAATAGTCCGACGGCATCGAATCCGGGTGCGAGTGCCCCCGTTCGGGGTGGGCCGAAGGTGCCCGGTGCGGGTCGGGGCGGTGGCGGGCCCCGCGTGCCGGGAGGGTGGCGGGCCCCGCGTGCCGGGCGGTCGATCCGGGGAGTTCGGGGAAACCCCTTGACCAATGGTCAAGAAACGTTGACCATTGGGGACATGCCAACCGAGGATCTTCCCGAGACGTTCCACGTCACCACCGACGAGCAACTGCGCGCGGTCTCCAACCTCACGCGCCACCGGATCATGGCCGTGCTCCGCTTCGAGCCCGCGACGATCACGCAGATCGCCGAGCGGGTGGGCCTCGCGAAGGGCAGCTCCAGCTACCACGTACGGCTGCTCGAACGGGCCGGCCTGGTGAAGGTGGTACGGACCCGGAAGGTCCGGGGTGTCACCGAGCGCTACTACGCCATGGCCGCACGGGCGATCGTGCTGCCGGACCCGGGCGAGGGCGGCCCGGACGTGCTGATGCGGCACGCCGTGGCGGATCTGGAGGCGTCGCCGGCGGACGGTGAGCGGCACGTGGGGATGATGCATCTGCGCCTCACCGAGGGGCAGTTCGCGGAGCTGGGGGCCCGGCTGCAGGCGCTGGCGAAGGAGTACCGGGCGCTGTCCGACCCGTCCCTGCCGGACGCGTCGCTCGTCTTCGCGCTGTTCCACCCGGCAGCCCGCGCGCAGGCCGACGGGGGTGCCGAGTGAGCTCGGACGTTTCGACGTTGCCGACCGGGTTCGGACGGCTCTGGACGGCGCAGACGGTGTCCTCGCTCGGTGACGGGGTGACGCATGCCGCGCTGCCGCTGCTCGCACTGACGCTGACGCGGGATCCGATGGCGCTCGCCGTCGTCACGGCCGCCGGAACGCTGCCGTGGCTGCTCTTCGGCGTGCTCGGCGGTGCGCTGGTGGACCGCTGGGACCGCCGGCGCACGATGTGGGTGACGGACGCGGCCCGTGCGGCACTGCTCGTGATACCGGCGGCAGCGGCCGCGCTCGACGCACTGAGCATTCCCCTGCTCGCGGCCGTCGCCTTCCTGCTCGGCCTCGGCGGGCTCTTCTTCGACACCGCCGCCACGGCCTACCTGCCGGATCTTCTCGGCCGCGACCCCGCACTCCTGGAGCGCGCCAACTCCCGTCTGCGCGGCGCCCAGACTGCCGCGTCCGGCTTCGCGGGGCCGCCGGCGGGCAGCGCCCTGCTCGCGCTCGGGCGGGCTGTTCCGCTGCTCGCCGACGCGGTGTCGTTCGCGCTCTCCGCCCTGCTCGTCCGGTCGCTGCCGGCCGCTCCCCGGCCCGTGCCGCAGGCCCGTGAGTCGCTGCTGCGGCAGGCGCGGGCCGGCGCCTCGTACGTCTTCCGGAACCAGCTGCTGCTCGGGCTCGCGCTGCGCCCGGCGGTCGGCAACGTCGCCTTCCTCGCCGTGGAGACCGTCCTCGCCCTCTTCGCACACGATCGGCTCGGCACGGGCACCTTCGGCTTCGGCCTGCTCCTGACGGCGGAGGCCACCGGCGGTCTGCTCGGCGCGGGCATCGCCTCCTTCCTCGGCCGGCGGCTCGGCACCGGCACCGCACTGACCTGCACGGCCGCGGTCGAGGGGCTCGCCGTCCTGGGCCTCGCCCTCGCCCCGAACCCGTACGTCGCCGGCCTCGCGCTCGCCGTCTGCGGGGCGGGCATGGGCGCCACGATGGTGCTCGCCCCCTCCCTCCGGCAGGCGATCGTCCCCGCCCACCTGATGGGCCGGGTCGCCTCCACCTCCCGCATGCTCGCCATGTGCGCCGCCCCGTTCGGCGCCTTCCTCGGCGGCTGGCTGGCCACCGCCTACGACGTGCGCACCCCGCTCTACGTCGCCGCCGGTCTCCTCCTCACCATGACCGCCGTCACCGCGACCATGACCGGCAACCGCCAGGTCGAGGCGGCGCTGCGTGCCGCGGCCCCGGCCGCCGATTCGGCCACCGATGCGGCCGCTGATCCGGTCGCCGGTCCGGACCGCCCCGGCTCCGGGGCTCCCGTTCGGGAGGGTGCCCTGGAGGACGCCGCGCGGTCGTGAGCCGGCGGGATCGACGAGGGGTGCGGCGCCCCGGGCCCCGGGCCCCGGCGCGCCGGCTCCTCGGTGATGCCGGTTCGGCCGGCGCCGGTTCAGCCGACCGGCCGGGGTGCCGACCGGCCGATGTCGCGGGGGAGTTCGAGGCCGAGGATGCGGTCGAGGCGCACGGAGGTCTCGAACCCGGCGCCGGCCGGGTCGGGCCCGTCGGCGAGCGCGTCCAGCTCCGCCAGGACCGTCGCGGTGTCCAGGTCGTCGCCGACGGCGGCGAGGGAGCGGCGCAGCGGGTCGGCGAGCACGGGGAGCGAGGGCTCCTGGGCCCAGTAGGCGACCAGCCGCCGCCAGCGGTCCAGCGTCTCCTGGGCGTCGGTGAGGGTCCGGCGGGTGAGGTCGACCGGCGCCCGGTAGGAGTGGCGCAGCAGCGCGAGGCGGACGGCCAGCGGCTCCGCCCCGCCGTGCTCCAGGAAGCCGAGCGGCGGCTCGCCGGTCACCGGCGGCCGGGCCGGGGTCGTGGCGGCCACGACGGCACCGGTGGCCGGGCGGCCGGCGTCGGTGCCCGGTGCGAGGAGGTGCACGTCCGCCGGGCCGGCCGGGTGGTCGGTGTCGGGCGGGTGGACGCCGAGCAGATCGGCCTGCCGGGCCAGCTCCGCGACCTGGCCCGGCGGCAGCGCGGGGTGGGCCCAGGCGAGGCTGACCTGGAGCCGCCCGCCGAGTTCGCCGGCGCGCCGCAGCACGTCGGCGGTCAGCAGGGCGCGCAGGTCGGAGAGGTCGAACGGGCGCCCCGGGTGTCCGAGGTGGACGGCGACGCGGAGCAGGCCGTGGTGGGCGGGCCGGATCTCGGCGGCGCTGCCGGTGCGGGTGTCGGTGAGACGCAAGGATTCCTCCCGGGGGTGGCCCCGGCCGGCGGTGCCCTCATCGGGCGCCGGGCGGGCCGGTCAGTGCGGCGAGCTCCTCGCCGAGGCGGTGGTGGAGGTCGCGCAGGAGCGCGGCGGGGGTGCCGAGGCCGGTGAGGCGGGTGCGGCTCTCGACGAGCTGCCGGGACTGCACCGGGGCGTACGCGCAGGCGACGGCGTCGTGGACGTACCACTCGTGGTAGAGCAGCAGGCGCTGGATCTCGTCCTTGAGCGCGGGGTCGGCCCGGACGGTCTGGAGATCGCGGCGCAGCTTCCAGTAGGCGATCTGGACGATGCTGGCGCGCAGGGCGAGGCTCCCCTCCGTGTTGCCGGGCGCGGAGCAGCCCCAGACGACCACCTCGGCGTCCGGCTGGAGCAGCACGGCGCGTTCCAGCAGCGGCAGCAGCGCGCGGAGCTGGGCGGCGCGGGTCGGGCCGGCGGGTGGTTCGGCGGGGCGCGCGGTGGGACCGGCCGGTCGCCGTCCGCGGAGGAGGCGGCGCACGGCGGCGAGGCGGTGCGGATCGCTCACGACGGCCTCCTTCCCGTGCCGGGGGAGGGCTCACCGGCACCGCGGCACCGCGGTACTGCCGCATCGAGCGCGGTCGGCATCGGTCGCGAGCGGCCGGTGGCGTCGAGGGCGAACCTCGTCGCCCCTGGCTGTCTCCAGTGTCACCCGGGCGGCCCGTGCGGGCCACGGCGCGGCTACCCGGCGTTCCAGCCGTTCTCCAGGAGGTCGAAGGCGGCGTCGAGGGCCCGTGCCGGGTCGTCGGCGTCGCGGGCGAGGGCCGAGGCTTCGAGGGCGAACCGGGCGAGGGCGGCGCACCGGGGGTCGTCCGCCTCGGCGCCGGTGTCCCGGGCGATGGCCCGGGCGAGGGCGCCCTGGTGGCGCGCCCACATCCGGTGGGAGTACTCGCTCAGGGCGGGGGTGGTCCTGACGAGCTCCGCGAAGGCCCGGAAGGCGGCGTCGTCGGTGCCGGTGGTGCGCAGGTGGGCGCGTTCGACGTACTCGCGCAGCGCGGCGGGGACGGACCGGCCGGGCGGCCGGTCGTGCACGGCTGCGAGGAGACCGGCCTCCTGGTCGGGTTCCTGGTCGAAGACCAGGGCCTCCTTGCCGGGGAAGTGCTTGAGCAGCGTCGTGGTCGACACGTCCGCTGCCTCGGCGACGTCCCGGAGGGTCACCCGGTCGTAGCCGTGCTCCAGGAAGAGGTTCAGGGCGGCGTCGGCGAGTGCTCGGCGGGTGGCGGCCTTCTTGCGCTCGCGGCGGCCGACGGTGGCATCCATGCCGGCATCGTACCGGAAGGTGTGCGGGGCAAAAACGTGTGCGGGAGAAAAAAGGGCACAGCGCAAAAGGTTGTGTCGTTGCACTTTTTGGGTCAGTGTGTTTTTGTGGCCGAGCGGCCGAGCGGCCGAGCGGCCGAGCGGCCGAGTAGCCCGGCGCCGAGTAGCCGGGCGGCCGGCGGGCCGAAGCCCCGGACGCCCGAGCCCCCGGAAGGCCCGATCCCCCAGAAGGAAGGCACCCCCATGACCACCAGCACCCCCCGGATCGCCGTCGTCGGCGCCGGCCCCGGCGGCCTGATCTGCGCCCGCATCCTCCAGCGCCACGGCATCGCCGTCACCGTCCACGACCGCGACGCCTCCCGTACGGCCCGGCCCCAGGGCGGCACCCTCGACATGCACGCCGCCTCCGGCCGGCACGCCCTGCACGAAGCCGGTCTGCTCGACGAGTTCCTCGCCCTGTCCCGCCCCGAGGGCGGCCACCTGCGCCTGGTCGGCCGGGACGGGACGGTCCTCGTCGACGCCCTCCCCCCGGCGGACGCCGTCGCCGCCGGCAGCCCCGAGATCGACCGCGGCCAACTGCGCGACCTCCTGCTGGACTCCCTCGCCCCGGGCACCGTGCGCTGGGGACACCGGCTGGAGCGGGCCGAGCCGCTCGGTGACGGCACCCACCGCCTGCACTTCACCGACGGCACCACCAGCGAGACGGACCTGCTGGTCGGGGCGGACGGCGCCTGGTCCGTGGTCCGCGGCCTCGTGTCGGACGCCCGCCCCGCCTACACCGGCGTCACCTTCGTCGAGACCGGCCTCGACGACGCCGACACCCGCCACCCCCGGCTCGCCGCGCTCACCGGCAACGGCACCATGATGGCCCTCGACGACAACCGGGGCCTGATCGCCCAGCGCAACAGCGGCGGGCACATCCGCGTCTACGTCGGCCTGCGCACCGACGAGGCCTGGCACCGGCTGGCCGGCGTCGACCCGGCCGACCCCGGGGCCGTCCGGGCCGCCCTGCTGGCGGAGTTCGCCGGCTGGGGCGACGAGCTGCTCGGCCTCGTCACCGACACCGACCGCGGCTACGTCAACCGGCCGCTGTTCGCCCTGCCCGTCCCGCACACCTGGCCCCGCACCCCGGGCGTCACGCTCCTCGGTGACGCCGCGCACCTGATGTCGCCGTTCTCCGGCATGGGGGCCAACCTCGCCATGCTCGACGGCGCCGACCTCGCGCGCGCCCTGATCGACCACCCCACCGTCGAGGCCGCCGTCACCGCCTACGAGGACGTCCTGCTGCCCCGGTCCGCCGAGGCGGCCGCGGGCGCCGCGGAAGGCATCGACGGCGCCTTCGCCCCCGACAGTGCCGAGCAGGCTCTCGCCCACCTGACGGGCCGCCACTGACGGGCGGCGCACCACGGGCCCCGAGCGCCGGACGCGCCCGCGGGCCCACCGGCCCGGCTGCCCCGGCTACCTGACGCAGAACTCGTTGCCGGCCGGATCCTGCAGCACGGCCCAGGTCAGACCCGGCACGCTGTGCTCGTCCACGACCGTGGCGCCCAGGCCCACCAGCCGCTCCACCTCGGCGGTGCGGTCCTGCGACGCGAAGTCGACGTGGACGCGGTTCTTGCCCTGCCTGCCCTCGGGGACGCGCTGGAACCCCAGCGCCACCGGCTGCGCCCCGACCACGACGAACTCGCCGAAGTCCTGGACGATCTCCGCGTCCAGGGCCGTCGCCCACCACCGGGCGAGCTCCTGCGGCTCCGCGCAGTCCACCGTGATCATCGTTGCCGAGAGCGTCATGCGCACACTGTAGCCACCGCGGCGGACCGGGCTCCCCGGCGCCCCGGGCCGGGCCCAGCCGGTCGGGCGCCGGTGGCCGAACTCGGCGGCGACGGCCGGGTCGCGGTGGTCGAAGAACGCCGGGGCGCCGGAGCCGGCCCCGCGACGCAGAATCCCCTCCGGACCCCAATCCGCGGCGCCCTCCGCGCCGAATGCGCCGAGGAGTTGTCTGCCCCGCACACCGGCACCGCGAGCCGAAGGAGCACTCGATGATCACCGTGGAGCGCCGCATCCCGGTCGGCCGCCCGGCCGAGGAGGTCCGGCGGTACCTGGCCGACTTCGGCCACACCGTCGAGTGGGACCCGGGCACCGAGAGCTGTACCCGTCTGGACGACGGGCCGGTGGTCGTCGGCGCGTGCTGGCGCAACGTCTCCCGCTTCCGCGGCCGCCGCACCGAACTCTCCTACCGCCTCGAACGCTACGAGCTGGACCGCCTGGTGTTCGTCGGCCGCAACCGCACCGTCACGGCCACCGACGACATCGCGGTGCGGCCGGAGGCGGGCCACAGCCTCGTGGTCTACCGCGCCCACCTGCGCTTCCACGGCGTGGCGCGGCTGGCCTCCCCCTTCCTGCGCCCGGCCTTCGAACGCCTCGCCGACCAGGTGGCGCACCGGCTGCCCGCCGTCCTGGGCGCGGCAGGGCCGTGACCGGGGCGGCCCGGGCGGCGCCGTCGGCGCTGCGCCCCGGGCGGCGGGCGGCCGGTGAGAGATCATGAAGGCCCCGCACGGCACGGACCGTCCTGGACATCCCGCCGGTCCGCGCGGCCGGGCCGCCGAACGAGCTG
Source organism: Kitasatospora sp. NBC_01560 (assembly GCF_045208415.1). Taxonomy (NCBI): domain Bacteria; kingdom Bacillati; phylum Actinomycetota; class Actinomycetes; order Kitasatosporales; family Streptomycetaceae; genus Kitasatospora; species Kitasatospora sp. NBC_01560. The sequence goes on from NZ_CP109364.1 coordinate 9,163,918, forward strand.
GAGGTGCCGTGGACGCCAAGACGGGTGTGGGGGTGCGGGTCGGACGGTTCCGCCGGGCGTTCGGCGTCACCCGTGCCGAGCTCGCCGAGGCGGTCGGCCGGAACGCCGATTGGCTGAAGGCCGTGGAGTCCGGGCACCGGCGGCTGGACCGGTACGCGATGGTCCACGCCCTGGCCGAGGCCCTGGGCGTCGCCCCCGCGGACCTCCTCGGCCTGCCGTGCGGACGGGAGGACGGGGTGACGGCCCCCGCCCACCGGGCGCTCGCCGCGCTGCGACCGGCCGTCCTGCGGACCGGGCTCCCGCCCGCGCCCGGAGCGCCCGGAGCACGCGAAGCGCCGGCCGGGCCCGGAGCGTCGTCGGCCGCCGTCGAGCGGCTCCGCGGCCGGCTCGGCACCGTGACCCGGCTGCGCGCGGCGGGCCGGCTCGCGGATCTCGCCGCCGGGCTGACGCTGCTGCTGGACGACCTGACCGCGGTGTCGGCGGCCCCCGGAGCGGACCCGGACGCCCTGCTGCCCGCCCTGTTCGTCGAGGCGCTGCACGAGACGGCGATGCTGGCCAAGCGGTTGGGGGCCACCGACCTGGCCGCCGTGGCCGCGAACGAGGCCCGGTCGCGGGTCGCGGCCGTCGCGGACCCGGTTGCGGAGGCCGCCGTGCAGTGGCTGCGCGCCGAGGTCTGCCTCGCGGCCGGAGCCGTGCCGGAGGCGGCGGCCCTGGTCGACGCCGGACTCACCACGACGGCCGAGCTGCTCGGCCGGTCCGGCCCGCAGGCCTGGAGCGTCTGGGGCACGCTGCACCTGGTCGGAGCCGTCGTGGAGGCGCAGGGCGGGCGGCAGGCGGAGTCCGCCCGGCACCTCGCCGAGGCGGCGGCGGCCGTCGCGCACGCCGCTCCGGGAGGCCTCGACCGGACGGGGTTCGGCACGGGGGAGTGGGCCGTGCACTCCCTCCACGCGGCGCTCGAACTGGGCGAGGACGTCGGGGCGCTGGAGCGCGTCCACGGGGTGGACACGACAGGGCTGCCGGCCGATCGGCAGGCCCGGCACGGCATCGACCGCGCCCGCGCGCACACCCGGGCCGGCCACTGGGACCAGGCGGCGCACGAGCTGCTCGCCGCCGACCGCCGCGCTCCGCAGGTCGTCCGCAGCCACCCGCTGGTGCGCGAACTGGTGGGGACGGCACCCCGCCTCGAAGCCGCGGCCGGCCGGCTCGGGTTCGCGCTGTAGCGGCGCCGGAGCACCCGGCGCGCGACGGCCCGGTGCGGCTTTGCGAAGCGGCCGGCCCACTCGGGCCAATCCGCCGGGCGGTGGGCTCCGAACAGGCGGCTCGGACGGTCGCCCGGGCCGCCGTTCAGTCCGAAGAACCCGACCGCACACGTCCCGACCGGCCCCGACCGCACCGGCCCCGACCGCACCAGCTCCGAGGCACTCCGATGACCGTCTCCGTCGCCCTGTTCACCCAGGACCTCCGCCTGCACGACAACCCCGTCCTGCACGCCGCTCGGATCGCGGCCGACCAGGTCGTCCCGCTGTTCGTGCTCGACCCCGCCGTCGAGGCTTCGGGCTTCGCCGCCCCGAACCGGCGGGCCTTCCTGGCCGCCTGCCTCACCGACCTGGACGCCTCGCTGCGCCGGACCGGCGCCCGGCTGATCGTCCGGCACGGGGACGCCGCCGAGCAGACGGCCCGCGTCGCGGCGGAGGCCGGTGCCGCCACCGTGCACGTCGCCGCCGGCGTGAGTGCGTTCGCCCGGCGCCGCGAGGCGCGGCTGCGCGCGCGGTTCGGCGGCCGGCTGCACGTCCACGACGCCTCCCTCACTGTGGTCCCGGCAGGCCCGGCAGGCCCGGGCGGCGCGGCCGGCCGGGATCACTGGACGGTGTTCACCCCGTACCACCGGGCCTGGCAGGAGGCGCCCCGCCGGGCGGTGCTGGGCGCGCCGCAGGTGCTCACCACCCCGGCCGGCCTCGGCAGCGAGGCGCTGCCAACCGCCCGGCCCGCCTCCCCCGCCCTGCCGCCGGGAGGCGAGACGGCCGCCCGGGCCCGGTGGCGGCAGTGGGGGGCCGACGTCGACGGGTACGCGGACCGGCACGACGATCTCGCGGCCGACGGCACCTCCCGGTTCTCCCCGTACCTGCACTTCGGCTGCCTCTCCCCGTCCGAGCTGGCCGCGGCCGCCGCGCGGCGCGGCGGCGCGGGGGCCCGGGCGTTCGTCCGGCAGCTCGCCTGGCGGGACTTCCACCACCAGGTGCTCGCGGCGCGGCCCGACGCCGCGCACCGCGACTACCGCGGCAGGGGCGACCACTGGCACCACGACGAGCGGGAGGCCGAGGCCTGGCGGCAGGGCCGCACCGGCTACCCGGTCGTCGATGCCGGTCTGCGCCAGCTCGCCCACGAGGGCTGGATGCACAACCGCGCCCGACTGCTGACGGCCTCGTTCCTCACCAAGTCGCTGTACCTGGACTGGCGGATCGGGGCCCGGCACTTCCTCGCCCTGCTGGTCGACGGCGACGTGGCGAACAACCAGCTCAACTGGCAGTGGGTGGCGGGCACCGGTACCGACACCCGGCCCGACCGGGTCCTCGATCCGCTGCGCCAGGCCGACCGTCACGATCCGGACGGCGCCTACGTCCGCCGCTGGGTGCCCGAGCTCGCCGACCTGCCGGGGCCGGCCGTGCACCGCCCCTGGCTGTTCGCCCCCGACTACCCGGAGCCGATCGTCGCGCCGGAGGCCCTCACCGCCCGCTTCCGCCTGGCCCGGGCCCGGGCCGCGGCCCGGAGTTGAGTCGCGGCCCGGAGCTGAGCCGGGTGCTGGACCGTCCGCTGCGCAGACCGCCCGCGGTGCACGGCCCGGCCGGGCTCAGCGCAGCAGCTGGTCCAGCACCCGGCCGAAGACGATCCGGCCGGCCCGCGCGAGGACCGGGTCGAGGAACCGCGGGACGCCGGCGAACCGGATCTCCTCCGCCCAGGTGACCTCGCTGCCGTCGGCTCCGCCGCCCGCCGCGCGCACCCGCAGCTCCGCGCGGCCGAGGACGCGGCGGCCGCGCTTCTCCAGCCGGCACAGCCCGTCGGATCCGGGCGTGGGCGCGGTCAGTTCGACGATCTCCATCAGGTCGTCGATCACGAACGGGCCGAGCCGCGTCCGGGCCAGGACGACGTCCCCGACCAGGCGGCCGGTGCCGCGCGAGGCGCGGACGCGGGTGAACGGCACGTGGTCGCCGTGCCGGGGCCAGTCGGTGAGCCGCTCCAGGCACACGGCGGGGGGCAGGGCGGTACGGCGGGTCAGGACGAAGTGGGCCACAGCTCACCCTAACGAGCCCGGCCCGGTGGGGTGCCGCACCGCCGCGGCGGTGCGCCGCCGGTCCGGGCCCGCGGCCCGGCCCTCGGCGGGATCCGGGCCCGGCAAATCCTTGCTGACGAAAAGTCAGCAAGTTCCGCCGATCGCCTTGACGGTGCTCTGACACGGCTCTACAACGTAGTCAGCTCCCCGGTCCCACCCGGCCGGGAGCAGCGGACGTTCCGCCTTCCCGCACCCCCACCGAGGAAGAGGCATGCCCATGCGCACCCACCCCCACCTCGCCTTCGCCGCCACCGTCGCCGTGCTCGCCCTGGGCGCCGTCCCCGCCGCGGCGGCACCGGCCCCCGCCGCCACCCCGGTGCTGACCACCGGCGGCGCGGGCGGCACCGCCGTCGCCGCGGGCGATGCGCTCGCCGCACCGCTCGCCGCGGGCACCCGCGCCACCTTCTACTCGACCGCGACCAGCACCACCGGTGTCACCTGCGCCGCCTCCCAGCTGTCGGCCAAGGTGCTGAGCAACCCGGCGGCGCCGGGCACGGCGACCGAATCCCTCACCGGGCTGACCTTCGGCTCGTGCACCAGCAACGTCACCGGGGTCACCTCGGTGCGCAGCCTGACGGTCGGCAACCTCCCGCACGGCATCGCCGTCGACGACGGCGCCGGGCTCCCGGTCACCCTCACCGCCGGGGCGGCCGGGCCGATCCAGGCCACCGCCGTGCTCAACTCCTGGTTCGGCGCCATCACCTGCACCTACCAGCTCAGCGGCGCGTTCGCCGGCAACGCCGACAACGCCGCCCACAGCATGGGCTTCCGCAACGAGCACTTCGCCAAGAGCGGCGGCTCCGCGCTCTGCCCGGCCGACGGCTACTTCTCCGCCACCTACGGCCCCGTCACCGACACCACCCAGCCCGGCGGCCCCGTGGTCCACGTCAACTGAGCCGCGCGGGCCCGGCCGGCGGGCAGCCGCGGCCACCGGCCGGGCCCGCCCCGGTGCGCACACCCGCCCCGGCCGGGCCCCGGCCGGCCGCGGTCGTGTCGCCGCCCGCGCCCGCGGGCGGTGTGGAACGCTCGGGGCATGGAACAGCGCGTACTCGGCCGGACGGATCGTCCGGTGTCCGTGGTGGGGCTCGGCACGTGGCAGCTCGGTGCGGACTGGGGTGACGTCCGGGAGGAGGACGCCCTCGCCGTCCTCGACGCGGCCGTGGCCGGGGGCGTCACCTTCTTCGACACGGCGGACGTCTACGGTGACGGCCGCAGCGAGCAGCTGATCGGGCGGTACCTGCGCGCCCACCCCGGTCAGCAGCTCCTGGTGGCCACCAAGTTCGGCCGCCGCGTGCCACAGCTTCCGGAGCACTACACCCTGGCCAACTTCCGTGCCTGGGCGGACCGTTCCCGGGCCAACCTGGGCGTCGAACGGCTCGACCTCGTCCAACTGCACTGCCCGCCGACCGCTGTCCACTCGACGGACGCGGTGTTCGACGCACTGGACACGCTGGTGGCGGAGGAGCGGATCGCCGCGTACGGGGTGAGCGTCGAGACCTGCGCCGAGGCGCTGACGGCGATCGCCCGCCCGGGCGTGGCGAGCGTCCAGATCATCCTCAACCCGTTCCGGCTGAAGCCGCTGGACGAGGTGCTCCCCGCTGCGCGGGCGGCGGGCGTGGGCGTGATCGCCCGGGTGCCGCTGGCCTCCGGGCTGCTCTCGGGCCGCTACACCAAGGACACCGTCTTCCCCGAGTCCGACCACCGGACGTACAACCGGGACGGCTCCGCGTTCGACCGCGGCGAGACGTTCTCGGGCGTCGACTTCGACGAAGGCGTCGAGGGTGCGGTCGAGTTCGCCTCGCTCGTCCCGCCCGGTGCGACGCCGGCGCAGACCGCACTGCGCTGGATCGTCCAGCAGCCCGGCGTGACGACGGTGATCCCCGGGGCCCGCTCGCCGCGGCAGGCGCGGGCCAACGCGGCGGCGGCGGAGCTCGACCCGCTGCCGGAGCAGACCCTGGCGGCCGTCCGGGAGCTGTACGACCGCAGGTTCCGCGCCGGGGTGCACCCACGCTGGTGAGCCCGGCGGGGGTGCGGCGCGGGGCGGCGGTGCGGCGGGCGCCGCTGGTCCACAATGCCGGCAGTCACCTGCTGCGAAAGGGCCGCGCGCCCGGACGGGGAGTCCCCATGAAGAGTGCCGACCTGCTCGCCGACGCCTTCGGCCGGATCCACGAGGCCGTCCACGACGTGGTGGACGGCCTCACCGCCGAGGAGCTGACGGCGCGCGTCGACCCGCAGGCGAACTCGATCGTCTGGCTGGTCTGGCACCTGACCCGGATCCAGGACGACCACATCGCCGATGCCGCCGGCACCGAACAGATCTGGACCGCTGACGGCTGGTTCGAGCGCTTCGCCCTCGGTTTCCCGGCCGGCTCGACCGGCTACGGCCACCGCGCCCGCGAGGTCGCCGCCGTCCGCGTCGACGCCCCGGAGCTGCTCACCGGTTACCACGACGCCGTCCACGAGCGGACGCTCTCCTTCGTCCGCGGGCTGACCGGCCCCGCGCTGGAGCGGATCGTGGACGAGGCCTGGAGCCCGCCCGTCACCCTGGGCGTCCGCCTGATCAGCGTCGTCGCGGACGACCTCCAGCACATCGGCCAGGCGGCCTTCGTCCGGGGCATGCTCCGGAGGCGCTAGGGGCTGTCCCACTGGCACCCGGGCCGGACGGCGCGCGGAGCGGCCCGCGCACCGGCAGACTGGGCATCCGGGCCGTTCGGCGGCCGCTCCGCGCCGGCAGCCGCACCGGGGCGGGGCGGGGGCCAGGACCACACCCGGGGCCCCGGCCGGACGCGCCGCCGGTCCGCCGGTCCGTGGCCCCGGAGGCACCGCGAGGAGGCACCGTGGAGAGCCGGTCCGACGCCCGCACCGCCCTGCCGGGCCACCCGGGCCACCCGGTGCGTCCGCTCCGTCCGGTTCGTGTCGTCGCCCCGGCCGCCCCGGCCCACCGCGACGCGACGGGCACCGACCCCGGCCGTCCCGCGTGATCTCCGGTGGCGGCGACCGCGGCGGCGGCCCGCACCGGGCCGGGCGCGGCGCCCGGGCCGACCGCGGGGGTGCGACCCCGGTGAGCGGGCGCCACGAGACGACCCGGGAACGCGCCGACCGCAGGTGGAACGACCTGCTCCAGGAGGTCCGGGTCTCGCAGACCGGCGCGCAGATCATCTTCGGCTTCCTCATCGGCGTCGCCTTCACCCCGCGCTTCGCCGGGCTGTCCGCCTTCGACAAGAACCTGTACATCGTCACCGTCGTCCTCGGCGCGTTCGCCACCGGGTCGCTCATCGCGCCCGTCGCCTTCCACCGCTTCCTCGCCGGCCACGACCTGAAGCCCGAGCTCATCCACATCGCCGCGCGGCTCATCGCCGTCGGCCTCGTCCTGCTGGCCCTGACCATCTCGGCGGCCGTCCTGCTGCTGCTCCGGGCCGCGACGGACAACGCCGTCCTCTCCGCGGTGCTCGGAGCGGCCGTGCTGCTCTGGTTCACCACGGCGTGGCTGCTGCTGCCCCGGCTGGTGCTGCACCGGGCCGCCGCACGGAGGGCCCGGGAGCGCGGCCGCGACGAGCCCTGACCGGGCCTACCCGCCCGCCCGGCCCGCGCCCCGGGGATGCCATTCGGCGAGCAGGATGGTGGCGTCGTCGGTGAGCCGCCCGTCCTGGTGACGGAGGACGGAGCGGATGAGGCGGTGCAGCGCCTCGGGGGCGGCCTCCCCGGCGGCGGTGGCCCGCAGGATGCTGTCCACCAGCCGCGGCTCCCCGAAGAGCTCGCCGCCCCCGCCGCGCCCCTCGGTGATGCCGTCGGTGTGGACGAGCAGGCGGTCGCCGGGCTCCAGCTGGGCCCGGTGCACGACGGGCGCGGGCACGGCGTAGCCGGGCCCGAGGCCGAGCGGGGGGTGCACGGGCCGTACCAGGGCACCGGGGACGACGTGGCTGCCGCGGATGAGCAGCGGGGCGGGGTGGCCGCAGTTCACCCAGGAGAGGCGGCCGGTGGCGATGTCGAGGTCGGCGAAGACGGCGGTGAGGAGGCGCTCGGGCACCCACTCGGCGAGGGCCCGGTCGACGGCCGCGGTGATGTCGGCGAGGCCGCCGCCGGCCCGGCGGGTGGAGCGGCAGCCGGCCAGCGCGAGCGCCGAGGAGAGGCCGGCGGCGACGTCGTGGCCCATCGCGTCGGCCACGGTGACGTGCAGGTGGTGCGCGTCCAGCGCGTGGTCGAAGGCGTCGCCGCCGATCTCGTAGGCCGGCTCCAGCACGGCGCTGGACGTGACGTCCGCGGTGCCGAGGGTGCGCGGCGGTACGAACGCCCAGGCCAGCTCGGCCTGCAGGGTCATCGGCCGGGTGCGCACCATCTTCAGGATCGTGTCGCTGAACGCCGTCTTCGAGGCCACCAGCAGGGCGGTCAGGGAGGCGAGGGTGCGGCAGCGGGCGAGTGTGGCGTCGTCCGGCGCGGGCGCGGGCGCGGGCGCGGTGACGCGCAGGACGCCGATCCGCTCGACGCCGTCCAGCAGGGGCAGCCAGAGCACCGGCGCGCCGTCGGTGCTCAGCCGGAGCGACTCCGTGCGGTAGGCCCGGCCGGCCAGGGTGCCCTCCACGCCCAGCGTCGCGGCGGCGGTGTCCTCGGCAGGCGCCGGGCCGTCGCTGTCGCTGTCGGCCGGGGGGAGCGGGACGAGGTGGGTCTGCTGGACGTCCGCGAGGTACACCCGCGCGTCGTCCAGGCCCATCGCGCGGGCGGTCCGCCGCACCAGGGCGGCCAGGCCGTCCGGCGAGGTTCTGTGCGCCTGTTCGACGAGGTCACCGAGGAGCGCGCCGAACGCCGCGTCGTCCACGCACCCCACTGTGCGCCGCCCGCCCGGACGGCGCCAGCCGCGTGCCGCCCGGCCCGGGCAGCCGTGGCGGTCACGCCGGTGCGGGCTGCGGCCGGGGCGGCGGGACGGGATCGGGGGCCGGGAAGGGGCCGGGGTCGGGGAAGGGCGGGACGGGCGGTGGGGCCGGCGGCGGAGGACCGCCCGGCCGTGGCGCCGGGTACGGGTGCGGGACCGGCTCGGTGTCGGGCCCCGGGGGCGTCGGGACGGTCATGGTGCTCCCTCCTCGCCGGAGTCGCTCGCTGCGGCTCCTACCCGGGACATTGCGGGCAAACCGCGCCGATCGGCACTGATCGGCTCCGAATCGGCGGCCCCCCGGTCGGGCCCCGCCACGCCCGTTCCGGCCCGGCCCGCTCAGGCCTCGGCCTGCAGCTCGGTGCGCAGGCCGGCCAGGATGCGGGTGAGCAGCCGGGAGACGTGCATCTGGGAGATGCCGAGCCGGCGGCCGATCTCGCCCTGGGTGAGCTCGGCGCCGAAGCGCAGCGAGAGGATGGTGCGGTCGCGCTCGGGCAGCGCGGCGATGACCGGCTTGAGCGTCTCCAGGCAGAGCACGGTCTCGAAGGCGCCCTCCTCCTGGGCGACCCGGTCGGCCAGCACGGTGCCGCCGTCCGCCCCGCCGTGGCCGGGGGCCGGGGCGTCGAGGGAGCTGGCGCTCTGCGCCTGGGAGGCGATCAGGCCCTCGCGCACCTCGTCCTCGGTGAGGTCCAGGTGGGCGGCCAGTTCGGCGGGGGTGGGGGCGCGGTCCAGCAGCTGCTCCATCGCGTCACTGGTCTTGGCCAGCGTGAGGCGCAGCTCCTGCAGCCGGCGCGGGACGTGCACCATCCAGCCGGTGTCGCGGAAGAACCGCTTGATCTCCCCGCTGATGGTCGGCAGCGCGAACGTGGAGAACTCCACCTCGAACGCCGGGTCGAAGCGGTCGATGGCCTTGATGAGGCCGATCGTGCCGACCTGGATCATGTCCTCGACCGGCTCCTTGCGGTGGGCGAACCGGCTCGCCGCGAACTTCACCAGCGCCATGTTCAGCTCGACCAGCGTGCCGCGCACGTACGAGTACTCGGCGCTGCCCTCCTCGGCGGCGTGCAGGCGGGCGAACAGCACCTTCGACAACTCGCGCGCGTCCGCGGGGCACACCGCGGCCGGCTGTTCCGCGGAGATCCCCAGGCGGGCGGCGACCCGGACGAAGTCGGCCGGGCAGGTCACCTCGTCGCTGCCCGCAACCGGGCCGGCCGCGGCGGGGGCCGAGGGGCTGTTGGTGCGGGCAGTGGTCGAAGGGCGGGACGCGACGGTCGGCATGCTCTCTCCTCTGCTGGTGATCACTGGCTCGGAACGACGGGACTCACGTGCCCCGCCTCGCCCGGAACAGGCCTGCCTTCGCCACACGGCCCCGTAACCTTCACGTTTCCCCTACATTCGGCCTGCGCATTCGACGGGTTCCGCCCGGTGGCGTACCTTGCCTGCGGATGCCGCCGTATGGTCGTACGTGCAGCCGGCCACCCGACGAAGGAGAGCGATGCGCGACAGCGTCCCCGAACCGACCGCCGCCCCTCACCGGCCCGGGGGCGGGCCCGACGTCGGGCGGCTGCGGGTCGAGCTGCGGACGGCGGGCACGGCCGTCGTCGTGTCGCCCGTGGGCGAACTGGACTACGACAGCACGGCGCTCCTGCGCGAGCGGCTGCACGAGGCGATCGGGCAACCGCAGGAGCGGGTCGTCGTCGACTGCCGGGGTCTCTCGTTCTGCGACTCCACCGGCCTCAACCTGCTGCTGAACACCCGCACCGAAGCGGAGCGGGCGCACGTCGCGCTCATCCTGGCCGACCTCCAGCCCGCGGTCGCCAGGGTCTTCGAGGTCACGGGGGCACGGGCCGTCTTCGACATCCGTGCGGATGTCGGCGCCGCCCTCGTCTGACGGCACCAGCCCCGCAACGGCGATCCGAGCGGCGTCGGCCCCGGTGCACCCGGCAGGCGCGACTCGGCGCGTTCCCGCCCGTGTTTCCGGTGTTCCCGGTGTTTCCGGAGGGTCGGCGGGCACAAGGAAGCAACGGCCGGCCACACCACCCGGCCCCGGTCGGTCGTAAGAGCGAGGACAGATGAGCGCCAGTGAGTACCGGACCACGAGTCGGTCGGTCCTGCCCGGGTTGCCCGCCACGGGCCAGACCCGCCGGCTGACCCTGAGCGGCGTCCCGGGAGTGGTCGGACGCTGCCGGGACCACACCCGGTCGGCCCTGGAGGACTGGGGCTGGCTGCCCACGGCCGACCCCGACCAGCAGGCCCGGGCCGACGACGTGCTGCTCCTCGTCTCCGAACTCGCCACCAACGCCTGCCGGCACGCCGGGGGACCGGACCAGCTGGTGCTGGCGGCCTCCGCGGGCACCCTGCGGATCGAGGTGCTGGACGGCTCCGACACGCCGCCCCGGCCGCGCGTGCCGCACTCGCCGCTGCACGCGGGCGGACACGGCCTGCACACCGTCGCCCTGCTCGCCAGCCGGTGGGGGCACCTCCCGCGCGTCGACGGCCCCGGCAAGGCCGTCTGGGTCGAGATCGACCTCCCGCAGGGCTGAACCGCGCGGCCGTGCGCCGGCGCACGGCCCGGGCGGCTGCCCGCCGGTACCCGACGGCCGGGGCGCGGAAGGGTTCGTCCGCCGGTGGCCGGGTATCACCACCTGACGGAGTCCTCGGCCCCGCGCCCCCTCCGTACCGGCGGTTCTGCACCCGCCGGGCTCACGGCACGGTCACCGTGCCGGGACGCCGTCACCTGAAGCAGCCGGGTCCCACGGTCTCCCACCCCCGAATTCCTGCGCGCCCCCGTCCTCGGCAGTCCGCTGCCGTCCACGGGTGGAGCCCGTGCCCCGCAGGGCGTGACAAAGCCCTCGCGGCGGGCGAGGCCGCGCAGGGGCGAGTCAGGGAGCTGACCCCGTGTCCGCCGTCACCACTGCCGTGCCGCCCGTGCGCGCACCACGGCCGCAGGAGCAGGACCTCCACCGCCCGACCCGCGAGGAGCTGCGGGCCATGGGCAAGGCCGAAGCCCGGGCGAGGAGCGACGCCCTGTTCGAGCGCCTGGCCGGCCTGGAGCGCGAGTCCGACGCCTACAGCCGCGTGCGCGGCACGATCATCGAGCTGAACATGCCGCTGGTGCGGTTCGTCGCCGCGGGCTTCCGCCACCGGTCCGCCGAGCCGGACGACCTGCTGCAGGCCGGCACCGTCGGCCTGATCAAGGCCGTGGACGGCTACGACCACCGGCGGGGCGTGGTGTTCGTGACGTACGCGATCCCCACCATCAGTGGCGAGATCAAACGGTTCTTCCGGGACACCTCCTGGCCGGTGCGCGTCCCGCGCAGTCTCCAGGAGCTCTTCCTGCGGGTCGCCCGCCGCTCCGCCGCCCTGGAGCAGGAGCTCGGACGCCCGCCCACCGGGGCGGAGCTCGCCGCGGACCTGCACCTGGACGCCGCCGACGTCGCCGTGGCGCTCGACGTGGGGCGGGCCCACCGCTCCGACTCGCTGGACGCGCTGCGCGAGGACCGCGCGGACGGGAGCGGCGGTACGCTGATCGACCGGCTGGGGGAGCGCGACCGCAACCTCACCCTGGTCGAGTTCCGGGAGTCCGTGCGGCCGCTGCTCGGGGAGCTGCTCCCGCGCGAGCGGACCGTCCTGATGCTGCGGTTCTGGGGCGACTGCACCCAGTCGGAGATCGCCGAACGGATCGGCTGCTCCCAGATGCAGGTCTCCCGCCTCCTGGCGGCCACCCTCGGCGGTCTGCGCGAGCGGCTGGCCGACGCGGCGGCGGACGGCCGTTGAGGGAGCGGCCCGGCAGGAGGCCGCCATGACGCGCGTCGAGCGGTACGCCGGCCCACCCCGCCCGGGCCGCTCCCGGGCCGCGGCCCGGCACGCCCGGCGGGTGGCCGTCGCGGTGTGGCGGCGCGGCCGCGAGGTGGAACTCATGCACCGGGCCCTGGCGTTCGCGGCGCTGTGCTTCGTGACCCTGGTGCCGCTGCTGGTCGTGATCGCCGCCGCGTCGCCGGCGCGCGGCGGCGGGATCGCCGACTGGATCGCCGACGGGCTGGGCCTGTCCGGCCGCTCGTCGACCGACGTGGCGCAGCTGTTCGCCTCGCGCCGGGAAGTCCTCGGTACCACCACCGCGCTCGGCCTGGCCGCACTCGCCGTCTTCGGGGTCACCCTGATGACGGCGGTGCAGAACGCGTACGAGCGGATCTGGCAGCTGGCGCCCGGCGCCTGGCACGGCGTCTGGCGGCAGGTGGCGGCGCTGGGCGGGCTGATCGGCTACCTCCTGGCGGCGACCTGGAGCAGGATCCCCTGGCAGCACACGTCCGCCCAGCCGGCGTTGCGCGCCGCCGCCACGGCGGTCGGCGGCGTGCTGCTGTTCTGGTGGCTGCCTCGGCTGCTGCTCGGTGCGCGCGTCCCCTGGCGCCGGCTGCTGCCGGGCGCGGTCGCGACCGTCCTCGCGCTGGCAGGCCTCCGGGCCTTCTCGCGGCTGGTGTTCGCGCCGCTGATCGTCTCCAACGTGGTCGCGTACGGGCCGGTCGGCACGGTGCTGGTCGTCCAGTCCTGGCTGATCGGGGCGGGGTTCTGCGTCTACGGCGGCGCGATCGTGGGCCGGGCGCTGCTGTCGCTGCGGGTCGTCCCGCACCGCCGGGGCCCGCGCTGACCGGCCGGCCCGGCCCTCCGGCCTGATTGAAGACCGGGGAACGGGACAGACGCACCTTGGCCTCCGCAGCAGCGGGGCCGGAACCGGGGGCACACCACCGGAGGTCGTCGTGATCGTTCTCGGAGCCATCCTCCTCGTCATCGGATTCGTCGCCGGCATCTCGATCCTGTGGACCATCGGCCTGGTGCTGGTCGCCGTCGGCCTGGTCCTGTGGCTGATGGGCGCGGCCGGCCACGAGGTCGGCGGACGGCGTCACTACTGGTGAGCGACGGGCCACCGCGCCCGTGCCGCTCCGGAGGCCCGGGGCGGCCGGCTGTGCCACCGTGGAACCGGGGGAGCGCACCTGTCGCGAGAGGAGAGGCCATGTCGTCGAAGCGGCGCCGCAAGAAGAAGGCCCGGGCCAAGCGTCGAGCCAATCACGGTCGTCGGCCCCAGTGCTGAGCAGTACCCCCGCGGTCACCGGCGGTCCGACAGGGCGCCGGTGACCGCGCTGTGCGGCGGGTGCTACCAGGTCAGCGGGTAGCGCACCGGGTGGCCGCCGATCCGGCCGGGCAGTAGGCCGATCGCCACGAGCAGCGCGGTCGAGAGCGCCAGCAGCGGGAGGAAGTGCGCGGCCGGCGGGGCCTGGAGCACCACGATCACGGAGGTGGCGGCGGCCGGGGAGTGCGAGAGCCTGGCCAGCATCATCGCGCCCAGCGAGAGCCCGGCCGCGACGGCGGCGCCCCACCCGGTGGAGCCGGTCGCCGCGAGGGTGGCGAACCCGATCGCGGCGGAGAGCAGCTGGCCGCCGACCAGGTTGCGCGGCTGGGAGATCGGCAGCCCGGGCGCGCCGTGCACCAGGGCGGCGCTGGCGGCCAGCGGCGGGATCAGCAGCGGTTGCCGCAGCACCACACCGACCCCGACCAGCACCAGCAGCGCGCCGATCGCGAAGACGGTGGTGCGCAGGACGTGCAGCGGGTGGGGTCGGGGGCCGGCGGCGGGTGGTGGCGTGGACATGCGGGCTCCGGGCAGGTGGGTCGGGGACCCGGAGATCATAAACAGATTGTTGATTGAAGGGTAAAACTCTTGCCTCTGGGGCAAATCCCGGGCCCGTCCGCCGGGAGGGAGCGCCGCCGTGGCGGTCGGTCCGCGGTCGGGCCGCGTGCTCGGTCGTGCCGCGTGCTCGGTCAGGCCGCGTGCTCGGCCACCAGTGCCTGGATGCTCCTGAGGAGGTGGACGCTCCGCTCCTCGCCCAGGACCTCATGGGGGAAGTCGAGTGCCCGGCGGCCGTCGGTGATGGTCACGTGGACGGTCTCGTCCGGGAGCACCGGGCCGCCCTCGACGGCCTGGTGCCAGCTGCGCTTCCGGTGCAGGCGGATCCCGGCCCCGGCGAGCTGCTCGGTGGTGACGAACGTCTCCAGGCCTGCCAAGCCGAGCCAGCGGATGCCGGCCGTGGTGAAGGCGAGGTAGCGGCCGCGGGCGAAGGGATTGATCCGGTGGTTGAGGTCCAGGAAGGCCAGCAGCTCCTCGCCCGACTCCAGGGCCTGCTGGGCCGCGGCCAGGGTGCGGTCCTTGCCCGCCCGGAGCCGGATCACCGACCCCGGCTCGGCGACGACGATGCGCCGGCCCCGCGCTTTCGGGCGGAGCTCCCGGGCGAGCAGCCGGCCGAGAAGTGTCGTGCGGTCGGCGTCGCAGGCGGTACCGGTGTCGCAGGCGGTACCGGCGGTGCCGCTCCGCGCCGGTGACGGGCTCCGGGATGCGGTCCGCAGGGCCGCGACGGCCTGCCACCTCTCGCGCCATGCCCTCACCACCGGGTCCTGCGTCCCGGGTGGCGGCCCCAGGAGCGGCTTCCCGTCCTGGTCGAACGAGAGGAGGGTGCGGACGATGGTCACGAAGTTGTCGGAGCTCGGCAGGTGCTTGCCGTTGAGGGCGGTACTGATGGTCGAGGACGAGACCGAGGTGCCTGCGGGGGAGCGTCTCTCCATCGTCCGCATCGGGGGCAGGGAGCGGCTCCGCCACAGTCTCGTCAGCTCCGTGGCGAGGGCGGCGCGGTGCTCCTCGTAGGAGCCCCCGGGCGGCGGGTCCGCCGGGGTGTCGTTGGTGGTCATGACGGATGGGTTCCCCGGTGGACGCGCCCCGGAACGGGCCGCCGACGGGGAAGGTGTCCGGGGCCGGGTCGGAGCCGCGCCGGAGCCGGTCCCGGCGCTGTCCGGGAGTGTCCGACGTTGTCCGGAACGGTGCTCGGCCCGTGCTCCGGGCGTCCGGTGGGGTCCGGCTCCGTGCGGATCCGTCCGAGCGGCTGGGTGCCCGGGCACCCCGGGCCCTTCCATGGGTGTCATGAGCGACCCGACTCCCACGCCGCGGCGCAGCCCGCGGCCGCAGCCCGGCCGGCTGCGTGAGCGCATGACCGATCTCGCCGCCCTCCTCGCCCTGTTGGCGGCGGCGGCCCTGCTCTTCCTGCTCGCCGGCGCACAGGTCGGCGTGATCGCCACCATCGGCGTCAGCCTCTACACGACCTGGCAGGGCGACCGTCGCCGGCCCCCGTCGCGCCGCCCCGGCCGGCGGCGCGACGGCGACGGGTGAGTCGTGCCGGGGGCGTGAACGCAGCGGCCCGCGCCGGTGCGTTCACGCCGACGCGCGGGGATGCGCCCCGCTGCTCCCCCTGGACGCCGAATGCCCGGCAATGCTGACATGTACGCGACAACCCGCCGAGGTCGGCACGTGGGGGTGCTGACGGGAACCGGCGGGCGAGGGAAGGGCATGCCCGTGACCGCACGCATCCTGGCCGTCGGCGGTGCAGCCGCCGTGCTGCTCGCCACTCCGCTCGCCGGCGTCGCCGCCGGCACCGGGTGGACGACGCCGCCGCCGGACAAGATCGTCATCAATGTGGCCACCGTCAACGGATCCGGCTGCCCGGCCGGGACGGCCGCCATCGCCGTCTCCCCGGACAACACCGCCTTCACGGTGACCTACAGCGACTACATCGCGCAGGTCGGGGTCGGCTCCAGGCCCACCGACTTCCGCAAGAACTGTCAGCTGAACCTGAACGTCCACGTGCCGCAGGGCTTCACCTACGCCATCGCCTCCGCCGACTACCGCGGGTACGCGCGCCTGGAGAAGGGGGCGAGCGCGCTCCAGAAGGCCAGCTACTACTTCCAGGGCTCCCCGCAGACCTCCTCGCGCACCCACCAGTTCGCCGGACTGCTCGACAACAGCTGGCAGGCCACCGACACCGTGGAGGTCGCCGCCCTGGTCTGGGCACCCTGCGGGGAGCTCCGCAACTTCAACATCAACACCGAACTCCGGGTCAGCGCCGGCACCTCGGACCCGACCCGGACCACCAGCTTCATGACCATGGACTCCACCGACGGCAGCATCAACACCGTCTACCACCTGGCCTGGAAGCAGTGCCCCTGATCCGCCCCCGCCCGGCCCGGGACCACCCCGGGACGTGCCCCTGATCCTCCCCGGTGCTCCGTCCGCGCCCGCCCGTGCCCCGGTGGGCGGGCGCGGACGGTCACGGGGGCGGAAACGGGGCGCGGCGGGACGCGTCAGCCCATGCTCTTGGCGCCGTCCAGGGCCTCGCGGATGATGTCGGCGTGGCCACTGTGCTGTGCCGTCTCGGCGACGACGTGCAGCAGCGCCCGCCGGGCCGACCAGTGCGCACCCGGCTCGAACCAGGGCGCCTTCGGCAGCGGGTGCGCGGCGTCCAGGTCGGGCAGGGTGGCGACCAGCTCGTCCGTCCGGCGGGCCGTCTCCGCGTACTCGGCGAGCACGCCGGCCAGCGTCTCGCCGGGCAGCATCCTGAACTCGGCGGTCCGACGGGCGAAGTCGGCCTCCGTCATGTCCGCGAAGTCGGTCATCGCGGACGGGCCCTCCAGGATGAAGTCCACCCAGCCGCGCTCGACCGCCGAGACGTGCTTGATCAGCCCGCCCACGCACAGCTCGCTGACGGTGGTGCGGAGCCCGGCCTGCTCGTCCGTCAAGTCCCGGGTGGTGAAGCGCAGGTGGTGGCGGTGCGTCTGCAGCATCACCAGCAGGTCGGCGCGCTCGCCGGTGGCCTGCACCCGGGGGGTCGGTCCGGTGGTGGCCGTGAGGGTGCTGTCGGTCATGATGTCCGCCTTCGTCGTTCCTGTTCCCTTGCCGAGAACCACAGTAGGAGCGAAGTAGGACGGATCGTGTCCTAGTCCGATCGCCGGCCGGGGCTCTCCCGGAGGGCGCCCGGACCAGGGGCGAACGGCGCGGTGGCGGGGTGGCGGCGCCGGGCGGGTCAGCGGCCGACGGAGACCTCGTGGTACCGGCCGACGGCCTCGAAGCCGAGCGCCGTGTAGAGCGCGACGGCAGCGGTGTTGTCCGCCTTGACGTTGAGCGCGATGTGGTCGACCGTGCCGAGCAGCCGGTGACAGAGGGCCGCGACGACCGCCCGGCCGACGCCCCGGCCACGGATGCGCGGATGGGTCGTGATGTTGCCCAGCGCGGCGATCCGGTGCTCGGGCGACCAGACGTGCACGCCCGCGACGGCGACCAGCTCGCCCTTCTCCCGCACACCGACGTACTGGCCGGTTTCGAGCATCCGCGGGTCGAACCAGTTCTCCGGGTAGGCCGCCTCGTACAGGGCGCGCAGGTCGGCGAGGTCGGCGGTGGAGAGCGGTTCGCCCTGCGGCTCCTGGGCGTGCAGCCGGCCCCGGTCGGTCAGGGCCATCCGGAGGTAGAGCCCGCGCGATGCCGCGTCCGGGAGGGAGGTGAGCAGGTCCTCGGCGCCCTCGGTGACGAGGGCGTAGAGGCGGCGGGGCAGCAGGTCGCGCAGGCCGTCGAGCAACTCCCGCAGCCCGCCGAGGTGTTCGGGCTGTTCGAAGGCGAGCAGCGTCGGCAGCCCGGCGCCGTGGTAGACGAGTGCGAGACTGTCGCCGAGGCGGTACCAGGTCGTCCAGGGCCAGAAGAAGTCGTCGAGATCGCCCAGTTCGTAGGCGTGCAGGGCGGGATCCCGGCGGAGCAGGGCGGCGAGGGCGGACCGGTCGTGTACGGCAACGGGAAGCATTCGGCCGATCCTAGAGCCTGCCCGCCGCGCCCGGCGCACCGCGTCACCGGCCGGCCGGTGCGGGCCGCCGGCCGGTGGGGCGTCGGTCAGCCGCCGGCCGCCGCGGGCCGGGCCGGGTCCGTCCACTCCTCGGCGAGCAGGCCGAGCACGACCTCGTCGGAGTAGCTGCCGCACGTCCAGGCGGAGCGGCGCAGGGTGCCCTCCAGGACGAACCCGGCCCGGGTGGCGGCGGCGGTCATCGGGCGGTTGTCGGCGAGCGTGTCCACCTGGAGCCGGTGCAGCCCCCGGACGGTGAAGCCGTAGCGGCAGAGGACGGTGACGGCGTCGCCGGCCAGCCCGCGGCCACGGAAGGCCGGGAGCAGCGCGAGGCCGAGGTGGGCGGTGCGGTTGTGGGTGTCGATGCCCCAGAGCAGGGCCTCGCCGGCGAGTTCGCCCGATCCGGCGTCGACGACGGAGAAGAAGGCCGCGTCGTCGGCGTCGGCGGGCACGCGGTAGGGCGATTCGGCCGGCGTCGCGGCGAGCGGCCGCCACGGGCGGGAGTCGGCGCGCGAGCGCGTCGCCACGTCGTCGTACAGCTCGGTGTGCAGGGTGGCGATGTCGGTGTCCTGGCGTGCGCGGAGCACGACCCGTCCCATGGATAGCATGTGACATGTTATATCGCGGCTGGCGCGGGCCTGCTCGGAATTACCACGGGCCGACCGGGCACCCGGGCCGACCGGGCACCCGGGGTGGTCCCGGCCGTCGGCCGTGGCAATTCCGAGCAGGCCGCCGGGTCAGTGCGGCAGCGGCCGGTGGCAGGCGACCGACCGGCCGGGGGTGAGCTCGCGCAGGACGGGAGCCTCCTCGGCGCAGCGGGCGTCGGCGAGCGGGCAGCGGGTGCGGAACCGGCAGCCCGACGGCGGGTCGAGCGGGGACGGCGGGTCGGCGGGGAGCAGACCGGTGGCACCGAGCGGCCGGCCCGGCTCGGGGACGGCGGCGAGGAGGGCGGCGGTGTACGGGTGGGCGGGGGCGGCGAGCACCTGCTCGGTCGGGCCGCGCTCGCAGAGCCGGCCCAGCTGGAGCACCGCGATGTCGTCGCTCACCGCCCGCACCACGCCGAGGTCGTGCGAGATGAACAGGCCGGCGAGGCCGCGCTCCTCGGTGAGCCGGCGCAGCAGGTTGAGCACGGTGGCCTGGGCGGAGACGTCGAGCGCGGAGACGGCCTCGTCGGCGATCAGGACGCGGGGCTCGGCCGCGAGCGCGCGGGCGATGGCGACCCGCTGGGCCTGGCCGCCGGAGAGCCGGCCGGGGAGGCGGTCGCCGAACAGCCCGACCGGCAGGCCGACGGCGTCCAACTGCCGCTCCACCACCTCGGCGCGGTCACGGGCGCCGTCCGGGTGGGCGTCCAGCGGCTCGGCGACGAGGTCGCGGACGGCGCGGCGCGGGTTGAGGGAGGAGACCGGGTCCTGGAAGACCATCTGCATCCTGGGGCGCAGGGCCCGCAGCGCACGCGGGGTGAGCGCCGCGAGGTCGGTGCCGTCCAGGGTGACGGTGCCGGTGGTGGGCGGAGGGAGCCGGAGCAGCGCCTTGGCGATGCTGCTCTTGCCGGAGCCGGACTCGCCGACCAGGGCGGGGGTCCGGCGTTCGTGGAGCGTCAGGTCGACACCGCTGACGGCGTGCAGCGGGCTGGAGCGGGTGTGGTGGACCACGGAGAGCCCGGTGGCCCGCAGGACGGCGGTCATGCGGCGTTCTCCGCGGTGGTCACGGTCTTCTCCAACGGGTGCGGCGACGGGTGTGGCGGAGTGAGCGGGAAGTGGCAGGAGGCCGTCCGGCCGGGACCGGCCCGGTGGACGGGCGGCGCCTCGGCCGTGCAGACCGGCTCCGCACGCTCGCACCGCGGCGCGAAAGGGCAGCCGGGGATCGGCAGCGAGAGGTCCGGCGGGGAGCCGGGGACGGCGGGCAGGGTGCGCCGCAGCGGTCCGGTGACGCGCGGCACCGAGCGGAGCAGTGCGGCGGTGTAGGGGTGGGCGGGGTACTCGGTGACGGCCCCGGTCGGGCCGGTCTCGACGATCCGCCCGCCGTACATGACGGCGATCCGCCGGGCCCGCCCGTAGAGCAGGCCGATGTCGTGGGTGATCAGGAGGGTGGCGAGGCCGCGCTCCTCGCGATGGCGGTCGAGCAGGTCGAGGACGGTGCGCTGGACGGTCACGTCGAGCGCGGTGGTGGGTTCGTCGGCGAGCAGCAGGGCGGGCGAGCCGGCCAGTGCGGCGGCGATGCCGACGCGCTGGCGCAGGCCGCCGGAGAGCTCGTGCGGGTACGCGCGGGCGCGCCGGGCCGGGTCGGGGACGTCGACGGCGGCGAGCAGGGCGGCGGCGGTCTCCCGGCGGGCCCGGCGGGAGAGCCGGCGCCGGGCGGTGAGCGCCTCGGTGACCTGATCGGCGATCCGGACGACCGGGTTGAGCGAGGTCATCGGGTCCTGGTGGACCATGGCGACGCCGGTGCCGAGCAGTTCGGCGCGCCGGGTGGGGGCGGCGGTGAGCAGGTCCTCGCCGTTGAGCAGCACCTGTCCGCCGGCGGTGACCCGGGTGGTGCGCGGGTGGACGCCGAGGACGGTCCGGGCGAGCACGGACTTGCCGGAGCCGGACTCGCCGACCACGCCGAGGCACTCACCGGCGTCGATGGCGAGGCCGACGCCGTGCAGGACGTGCAGGGCCCGGCCGCCGGGGGTGTGCAGGGTGACGTCGAGCGAGCGGACCTCCAGGACCGGTGCGGCAGCGCGGCCGCCGTCGGTGCGGTGGTGCGGCTCGGCGCGGTGGCCCGCCGCCGGAGCGGCCTGCGGGGCGGCGGTCATGTCCGGCTTCCCTTCGAACGGAGCTGCTCGCCGAGGTAGTTGAGGGCGAGGACGGTCAGGCAGAGCACCGCGGCGGGGGCGAGCGAGATCCACGGGGCGCTGCCGAGGGTGGTCCGGCCCTCGGCGATGATGCCGCCCCAGGACGGGGCCGGCGGGCGGAGCCCGAAGCCGAGGAAGCTGAGCGAGCCCTCCGCGACGATGGCGACGGTGGTGGCGGTGAACGCGAAGGTCAGCGCCGTGGGCGCGACGTGCGGCACGACCTCGCGGCGCAGGATCCGCAGCGGCGCGGTGCCGATCATCCGGGCGGCCTGGACGAAGCCGCGCTCGCTGAGCGAGAGGACCACGGCGCGCACCACGCGGGTGAAGTGCGGCACCGTGAACACGCCGATCAGCGTGCCGATCACGGTCAGCCCGGGGCCGCGCAGGGCGACCACGATCATCACCAGGATCAGGGTGGGCACGGACATCAGCAGGTCGGTGGCGAAGCCGATGGCCTTGTCCGTCGGGCCGCGGAACCAGCCGGCGGCGACCCCGAGCGCCCCGCCGCCGAGCAGGCCGACGGCGATGGTGAGCCCGGCGACGGCGAAGGAGGCACGGGCCCCGGCGACGGTGCGCTGGAGGACGTCGCGCCCGGCGGCGTCGGTGCCCAGCCAGTGGCCGGGGCCGGGCGCGGCGGAGGGGTGGGCGAAGTCGCCGTGCAGCGGGTCGAACCCGGGCAGCAGCGGGAGCAGCAGGGCGGCGAGCGCGACGGCGGCCAGCCAGCCGCCGGCGGCCACCACCCCGGCCGGCGGGCGCCGCCACGGGGCGCGCGGCGCGGCGGCGGGCCGCACCGGCACCGGCCCCGGGCGGGTCTGCGGGGCGGCCCCGGCGTCGGTGGCGGGTTCAGCGGTGCTCATGGGCGATCCTCGGGTCGATCGTGCGGTACAGCAGGTCCACCGCGAAGGTGGCCGCCACCACGGCGACGGCGCTGACCACCACCACCGCCTGGACCACCGGGAAGTCGCGGCCGTTGATGGCCCCGGCGGCGAGGCTGCCGACGCCGGGCACCGCGAACAGCGACTCGACCAGCACCGAGCCGCCGAGCGACGTCCCGACGCCGATCCCGACCAGGGTGACCAGCGGCAGCGAGGACGGGCGCAGCGCCCGGCACAGCAGCAGGCGCACGGTGCCCATGCCCCGGCTGCGCGCGGCGGCGATGTACGGCTGGTCGAGGGTGTCGAGGAGCTGGCTGCGCAGGGTGCGGGTGAAGACGGCGGCCTCGGTGAGGCCGAGGGTGAGGGCGGGCAGCACCAGGTGGCGGAGGTTGTCCAGCGGGTCGTCGGTGAACGCCGTCCAGCCGGTGGCGGGCAGGATCCGCAGCTGGACGGCGGCGATCCAGATCAGCAGCAGGCCGAGCACGAAGCCGGGTACGGCGAGCCAGACGAAGGCCCCGGCGGTGGCGATCCGGTCCACGGCGCCGCCGGGCCGCCAGGCGGACCACAGGGCCACCGGCAGGGCCACGCCGAGAGCCACCAACTGGGCGGTGACGAAGAGTTCGAGGGTGACGGGGATGCGGTCGGCGAGTTCGGCGGTGACGGCGGCGCCGGTGGCGAGCGAGTGGCCGAGGTCGCCGTGCAGGGCGGCGCCGATCCAGTGCCAGGTGGCGGTGAGGACGTTCCGGTCCAGGCCGAGCTCCGCGTCGTAGGCGGCGACCTGTTCGGGAGTGGCGGTGGGGCCGAGGGCGGCGAGCGCGGGGGAGCCGGGCAGCACGTGCGGCAGTGCGAGTGCGGCGACGGTGACCAGCAGGAGGACGGCGGCGGCCCGTCCGGCCTGCCCGGCCCGGCCGGCGAGGCGCAGGGTCCGGGGTGTCACTTCTTCACCCACAGGCCGGCCGGGGAGACGCCGACGACCGTCCGGCGGGAGACGTCGGGCAGTCCGGCGACCTTGGCGGAGGCGAGCAGGCCGACCCTGTTCTCCGTCAGGAAGAGCATCGGCGCGTCCTCGACGACCGCCCGGGCGGCCTCCTGGTACGCGGCGGCCCGCGCGGCCCGGTCGAGCGTTGCGCGCCCGGTGGTGACGGCCCGCCCGGCGGCCGGGTTGTTCCAGCCGGTGAAGTTGTAGGGCGCCCCGGGGGCGAAGAGGCTGGTGAGCGCGGTGTCGGTGTCGCCGAAGAGGCTGGTGACGAAGTCCATCACCTGGAACTGGCGCTGGTACATCGCGGTGCCCAGGCTCGCCGGGTCGAGCGGCTTGATGGTCATCCGGACGCCGGCCTCGGCGAACATCTGCTGGAGCACGGTGGCGCGCTGCTGGCCCTCGGGCCGGCTGTCGACGAGGTACTCGAAGGCGAGGTCGGGGTGGCCGGCCTCGGCGAGCAGGGCGCGGGCCCGGGCGGCGTCGTGCGCGGGGTGGGCGGTGTCGCCCCGGTAGGGGGAGGCGGAGCCGATCGGGCCGTCGGCGACCTTGCCCTGGCCGAGGTAGACGACCTTCTCGACGGCCTCGCGGTCCACCGCGTACTGGAGGGCCTTGCGCACCTTCGGGTCGTCGAAGGGCGCGGCCTTGGTGTTGAACAGCACGGTGGAGGTGGAGCCGGGTCCGGTGGCGGCGCGCAGCCCGTCTCCGGCGGCCTGCTTGAACTGCGCGGGGGTCTCGGTCCAGACCAGGTCGGCGTCGCCGGAGCGCAGCGACTGGTAGCGGCTGTCGGCGTCGGGCAGCACCTTGTAGACGAGCTTGTCGGCGTGGCCCTTGGCGCCCCAGTAGGAGGGGTTGCGGGTGAGGGTGACGGAGACGCCGGGCTGCACGCTCTCGACCGTGTAGGGGCCGGAGCCGACGGCGGGGGCGTCCGCGGCGGCGGGCGCCTCGGCGACGTAGCCGAGCGAGCGGGTGAAGAGGTTGGGGAAGGCCGCGTCGGGCGCCTTCAGGGTGAAGCCGACGGAGGTGGGCGAGTTCACCGTCATGGCGGAGATGGTGGCGGCGTCGGCGGCGCAGGCGCACTTGCTCTCGGGCCTGGCGAGCCGGTTGACGTGGTCGACCACGGCCTGTGCGTCGAGCGGCTTGCCGTCGCCGAAGGTGACGCCCTCGCGCAGGTCGAGCGTCCAGCCGGTGGCGTCGGCGCTGGGGGTGAACGCCTTCGCCAGGTAGGGCTGGACGGCGCCGTCGTCGCCGTTGGTCATCAGCGGGTCGTAGAGCGCGTTGGCCAGGATCATCAGCGGCATCGAGGTGAGGCCGGAGTCGGCCGGGTCGAGCTTGGCGAAGGGACGGTCCAGGCCGATCCGCAGGGTGCCGCCGTCGACGGCCGGGCCGTCGCTCGCGGGTGCGGCGGCCGGTCCGCCGCCTGAGACCGCGTCGTCGGAGGCCGAGCAGCCGCCGGCGGTGAGGGTGAGGGCGGCCGCGCAGGCCACGGCCGCCACGACGTGCTGGTGTCGCTTCATGATTCCTCGGTGCTTCCTCGGGCGCGCCCCGCGGCTGGTCCTGCCGCGGGCGGTCGCCCCGGTTCGGGGAGGTTCGCTGGGGGTGTCGGCGGGCGGATCCGGCTCCGGACCGCCGCCGGGAACCACCCTTTCTGAAGTGGCACGACTGCCAAAAGGCAGTTGTGCAAACTTCACATGACGGCCTGTCGACGATCTCGCGCGCGCCTTGAGCGGCCCCCATCAGGCGTGATTGCGTACGGGTGAAGGCTTACGCGAGAAGGCAGTTGACGCACCCGGAGGCGGGTGCAGCGAGGAGCGGGCGCGAATGCAGGGGCAAGGGACGGACACCGCGGCCGGGATCGGGCTGCGCGACCGCAAGCGGTTGCGCACCCGGCAGGCCATCCGGACGGCGGGGCTCGACCTGTTCGAGGAACAGGGCTTCGAGCGCACCACGGTGGAGCAGATCTGCCGGCGCGCGGACGTCGCCCACCGGACCTTCTTCCGCTACTACGCGTGCAAGGAGGCGATCCTCTTCGGGCTGGACTTCGGCGCCGTCATCCTGGAGGCCTTCGCCGCCGCGCCTCCCTCGCTGGGCCTCTGGGCGGCCTTCCAGCACGCCGTCGAGGTCACCGACGGGGGGCTGGACGAGCCCGCCGAGCACACCGCCCGGCGGCGGGAGCTGCGCCGGCGCTTCATCGGCATCCGGTCGGTGCACGACTTCGCGGTGATCCAGATCGACGCCATCATCCAGCAGACGGTGGTGGTCGCCGGGCGGCGGCTCGGCGTGGACCCGGAGACCGACCTGCGCCCGCACACGCTCGGGGCGGCGCTCAGCGGGATGATCCGGCGGCACGTCATGATCGGCGGCCCGGGCGAGCCGCTGGAGGCCTGGGTGGCGGCGTTCCGGGAGGTGTTCGTGGCGGGCGCGGAGCCTCAGGCGTCCCGGTAGTGCAGGACGAACCGCGCGCTGCTGCCGTCGATCCGGCGCCGGAGGTAGAGCGCCGGGGTGCCGTCCGGGGTGCAGCTCACGCCCTCGCGGAGCAGCAGCGGGGTGCCGACCGGAAGGCCGAGCAGCTCCGCGTCGGCGAGGTCCGCGCCGATCGCGCCGAACGAGCGCCAGTCGTACTCCAGCTCCACGCCGGCGGCCCGGGCGAGGTCGGGCACCATGTTGCCGGCCCGGCCCGGCCGGACCAGCGCGGCGGGCAGCGGGCCGCCCGGCACCCAGTAGCTGGTGGCGACCCGGGGCCGGCCGCCGAGCCGGATCACGGTGTCCACCCGGGCCAGTTCGCCGGCCGGCCGGCCGAGCTGCCGGGCGGCCTCCTCGTCCTCGGCCGAGCCGGCCGACGGCGGCGGGGTGGCGACCACGAACTCGCCGTCCTTCCCGGCGCCGTCCTCCCCGGAGCTGCCTCTCCCGGCGCCGTCCTCCCCGGCGCCGGCGGACGCGCCGCCGCCGGCCGCCGGCGGTCCGCCGATCGGCAGTGAGGTGTGCACGCTGCCCAGGTCGATCCGCTGGCTGCGCGGGTCGACGGTGATCGACACCCGGACGGCCGGGGTGCGGACGAAGGTGCCCACGCCGCGGCGGATCTCCAGGACGGCCGCCCGCTCCAGCTCGGCCACGGCCTGCCGGACGGTCAGCCGGTTGACGCCGAACTCGGCGGCGAGCTCGGGCTCGCTGGGCAGCCGGACGCCCGCCGGGTACGCCCCGGTGTCGATGCGCTCCTGGAGTTGCCGGGCCAGCCGGCGGTACAGCGGGGTCTCGCTTCGGTGCGTTGCCACGCGCCAGATCCTACGGACTCGGCCGCGGCGCCAGGGGCCGGTGCCCGACGGCCCGCCGCCCGTGCGCGGCCGGCCGTGCGGCGGGCACCCCGGGTTGCCCGGGAGTTCACCGCCCCGTGGCTTGCCCCGGAGCCCCTCCGACCGTTAGACATCTCGCTGTGAAGACATCTAGATGTCTAGATGTCCAGCCGTTCCGGCCGACAGCCCCTCCGAAAGGACCACCCGCATGACCCTCGTCAACTACCGCGACCCCGCCGCCCTCGCCGACCCCGAGGGCCGCTGGGTCCGGGCCGGCGTGCTCCACCGCTCCGCCCAGCCCTTCCCGGCCGCCGGCCCGGCGGTCGTCGAGCTGCTGACAGCCGCCGGCATCCGCACCGTCGTCGACCTGCGCGGTGCCGCCGAGAGCGAGCCCGCCGACTGGGCCGAGGCGCAGGCCGCCGGCGTCGAGGTCGTCGCCGCCCGGATCGACCCGACCAGCGCGGCCCTGGAGGCGTCCATGCGGGAGATGACCACCGCCGCCGACCTCGGCGCCTTCTACCTGCTGATGGCCGAGTCCGCCCCCGGCGCCGTCGCGCTCGCCGTGGAGGCCGCCGCCCGGCCCGGCGGCGTCCTGCTGCACTGTGCCGCCGGCAAGGACCGCACCGGGCTGCTCACCGCCCTGTTGCTCGACCTGCTCGGCGTCCCCGCCGAGGAGATCGTCGCGGACTACGCCCGCACCACCGACGCGCTGCCGCAGATCTTCGCCGGTCTCGCCGAGCGCAACCGCGCCGCCCTGAACGACTACGCGTCCGGCGCGCTGAAGGTGCCCGCCCCGCTGCTGGAGGCCCCCGCCGGGGCGATGGCGGCCTTCCTGGAGCTCGTCGCCACCCGGCACGGCGGCACCGAGGCCTTCCTCGCCCACTGCGGGGTGGACGCCGCGACGGTCGAGGCCTTCCGCGCCAAGGCCGCCGCCCCCGCCACTGCTGCCGCCACCGTCGTTGCCGCCCCCGCCGCCGGTGGTGCCGCGTGCTGACCCTGCTCCGGCACCACGACGGCACGCCGTTCCGCGACCTCAACCACAACGGCACCATGGAGCCCTACGAGGACCGCCGGCTGCCCGTCGCGGAGCGCGTCGAGGACCTGCTCGGCCGGATGACCCTCGCCGAGAAGGCCGCCCTGATGTGCCACGGCCGGATGCTCCCGGGCGACCAGGGCCCGTTCCCCTCGGGCGCCGGGCTGATCACCGAACGCGGCCTCACCGCCTTCGCCATGATGGCCGTCCCCGACGCCCGCACCATGGCCCGGTGGAACAACCACGTGCAGGACCTCGCCGCCGCGGGCCGGCTCGGCATCCCCGTCACCCTCGCCTCCGACCCCCGCCACGGCTTCACCGCCAACCCCGCCACCGCCCACACCGGCGGCGGCTTCTCCACCGGCCCCGAGCCGATCGGTCTGGCCGCCACCGACGACCCGGCCCTGGTCGAGGAGTACGCCGCGCTGATCGGCCGGGAGCTGCGCGCCGTCGGCATCCGCCTCGCCATCCACCCGATGGCCGACCTCGCCACCGAACCCCGCTGGGCCCGGATCAGCGGCACCTTCGGCGAGGACCCGGAGCGCGCCGCCCGGATGATCGCCGCCTACATCCGCGGCCTCCAGGGCGAGCGGATCGGCCCGGACAGCGTCGCCTGCATGACCAAGCACTTCCCCGGCGGCGGCCCGCAGGCCGGCGGCGAGGACTCGCACTTCGCGGCCGGCCGCCGGCTGGTCTACCCCGGCGGCGCGTTCGAGCAGCACCTGCGCCCGTTCGAGGCCGCCTTCGCCGCGGGCACGGCCCAGATCATGCCCGCCTACGCGATCCCCTCCGGCGCCGGGCTCGCCGAGGTCGGCGCCAACTTCAACCGCGACGTCATCACCGGCCTGCTGCGCGGGCGGTACGGCTTCGACGGCGTCGTGTGCACCGACTTCAACGCCATCACCGGCATGGAGGTGCCCGGTGTGGTCTCGCTGCCCCCGCGGCACTGGGGCGTCGAGCAGCTCACGGTGCCCGAGCAGGTGGCGCTCACCATCGACGCGGGCGCCGACCAGCTCGGCGGCGAGACCGACCCCGGGCTGGTCCTGGAGGCCGTCCGCTCCGGCGCGGTGGACGAGGCGCGGATCGACGCCTCGGTGCGCCGCATCCTGCGCGACAAGTTCCGCCTCGGCCTCTTCGACGACCCGTACGTGGACGCCGACGCGGCTGCCGGGCTGGTCGGCACCCCGGACGGGCGGGAGCTGGGCCGCACGCTCCAGCGACGCTCGCTGGTCCACCTCGCCGGGCGGCCGCTCACCGGCACCCGGCTGTACGTGGAGGGGGTGGACGCGGCCGTCGCCGCCCGCCACGGCACCGTCGTCGACCGCCCCGAGGACGCCGACGCGGCCGTCGTCCGCCTGGCCACGCCGTACGAGGCGCGCGAGGGTCTGCTGGAGCAGCACTTCCACTCCGGCTCGCTGGAGTTCGCCCCCGCGGAGGCGGCCCGGCTGGCCGCGCTGGCCGCCGCACTGCCCACCGCCTTCGTGGCCCAGCTGGAGCGGCCCGCGGTGCTGACCCCGCTGGCCCCGCACGCGGCGCTGCTGGTCGGCGAGTTCGGCGCCGCGGACGACGTCGTCCTGGACGCCGTGCTCGGCCGCGCCCCGATGACCGGCTCGCTCCCGTTCGACCTGCCGCGGTCCGACGCCGCCGTCGGGGCCGCCCGCGAGGACGTCCCCTTCGACACCCGCGACCCGCTCTTCCGGTACGGCCACCGGGCCCGCTGAGGCAGTGGGCCGGGCCGCCGCGGTGTCAGGGCGGCGGCCCGGCGGCCCGGCCGGCCCGCTCCTGCAGCAGGCCGCGGACGAGGGCGAGGGCCGGCCACCGCAGCCGGCCGTGCCGCGCCACCGCGTAGGCGCGCAGCACGGTCGGCGGGTTGTCCAGCGGCACCCGGCGGACGCCGGGGACGAGGGTGTGGGCGGCCGGCAGCAGCGCCACCCCCAGCCCGGCGGCGACCATGTGCTGCACCAGGTCCAGACTGTCGGCACGGTGGGTGACCTGCGGGGTGAAGCCGGCCATCGAGGAGAGCGTCCGCACCACCGTCTCGTCCGCGGTGTTGCGGGAGTTGACGATCCAGTCCAGCCCCGCGCAGGCCGCGAAGACCTCGGCGGCCCCGCCCGCCGGCACGTCCAGGCCGGCCGGCACCGCCAGGCCGCAGCGGCCGGTCCACAGCGCCGCCGCCTCCACCGACCGGTCGGGCGGGGCCGGTGCGAGGTTGTAGTCGTAGGTGAGCGCGAGGTCCACGGCGTCGTCCGCCAGCAGTTGCCGCGCCTCCGGGGGCTCGTGCTCGCTGATCAGCAGCCGCACCGCCGGGTGCTCCTCGCCGAGCCGGACGACCAGGGGGAGCAGGTGGTCGCGCACCGCCGTCCCGTACCCCGCCACCCGCACCGTGCCGTTCGGCCGCGCCTGCGCACTCAGGTCGATCCGCGCCCGTTCGACCGCCGCCAGGATCCCCGCCCCGTGCTCGACGAGCCGGCGCCCCGCCGGGGTGAGCCGCACTCCGCGACCGTCGGGCTCCACCAGCACCTGGCCGACCTCCTTCGCCAGCGCGGCGATCTGCTGGGAGACGGTCGAGGTCGTCACGTGGAGGTTCTCCGCGACCGCGCGCATGGAGCCGAGGCGCGACAGTTCGCAGAGCAGGGCGAGGCGGCGGGTGTCCATGGGCCCATCGTTCAGGATGTCCGAACGGACTGTCCAGAAATGGCACGTGGACGGCAACGGTGGCCCGGCGGTCTACTGATCGACATGACCACCCACGACCACGCCGTGGCCGGGCCCGGCGGCTCCCGGGCCGGCGCCGGCGCCGCGATGACGCTCGCCTCGATGACCTCCGTCCAGGCCGGCCTCGCGCTGGCCGCGGACCAGTTCGACCGGGTCGGCCCGGTCACCGCCGCCTGGCTGCGGATGGTCTGGGCCGGGCTCGTCCTCCTCGTCCTGGCCCGGCCGCGGCGGGCCGACTTCACCCGCAGCGGGTTGCGGGCCTGTCTGGTCCTGGGCGTGGTCACCGCGGGCATGATGAGCCTCTTCATGCTGGCCGTCGCCCGCATCCCGCTGGGGACGGCGAGCGCCCTGGAGTTCCTCGGCCCGCTCGGCCTCGCCCTGTACGCGGGGCGCCGCGCCGGGCTGCTGCGCTGGAGCCTGCTGGCCGCGGCCGGTGTCGTCCTGCTCACCGAACCCTGGCGGGGCGGCACGGACCCGGTCGGCGTCGCGCTGGCGCTGGCCGCCGGCGCGTGCTGGGCCGGCTACATCCTGCTCACCCAACGCGCCGGCGACCAGGTCGAGGGCCTCAAGGGGCTGGCCGTCTCGCTGCCGACCGCCGCGCTCGTCACCACGGCCTTCGTGGGCCCCGCCGCGATCGGTGCCCTGACGCCGTCCGTCGCGTTCACCGGGCTGCTGCTGGCCGTCCTCGCGCCGCTGCTCCCGTTCAGCCTGGAACTCCTCGCCCTGCGGCGGCTCACGGCCGCCGCGTTCGGCACCCTGATGAGCCTCGAACCGGTGATCGCCCTGGTGATCGGGGCCGTCGTCCTCGGGCAGCTGCCCGGGCCCGTCGGGATCCTCGGTGTGCTCTGCGTGATCACCGCCGGTGTCGCCGCGATCCGGGCGGGCGGGCGTGCGCCGGCCGGGCCGGCCGCCGCGGTGCCGAGCGCGGAGCCGGAGCCGGTGCCTGCCCCGGAGCCGGAGCCCGAACCCGCCCGTCCCGCCGGGTGACGGGCGGGCCGCCCGGACTCCGCACAGCGCGGCGTCCGGGCGGCCCGGCGCGTTCCCACGGGCCCCGGAGCGACCGGCGGTCAGCCGATCACCCACCAGGAGAGCGTGCCGGTGAGGGCGGGGCGAAGGGCGGGGTCGACGACGGCCGGGGTCGGATCCGCCGCGACGGCGGTCAGCCGGTGGCCGATGCCGCGCGGGGCGGCGACCGGGCCGGTTCCGGCGGCGGGCGCGGCCAGTGCGGGGGCGGCCAGTGCGGGCGCGGCAAGTGCGGGCGCCGCGAGGTCCACGGCGTCGAGCGCGACGGTGGTGCGACCGCGCAGGCCCACCAGTTCGCGCCCGTCGGCGTACCAGCGCAGCGTGGTGCCGGGGACGGGCAGCTCGACGGTGATCCGGCCGGACGGGTCGAGCGGCCGGCCGGCCGGGACGCTGCTGGTCAGGGGCGTGGCGTGGCGGTAGAAGCCGGCGATCATCGCCTCCCGGCCGGGGAGGTTGAACTCCCGTCCGAGCGAGCGCATGATCGAGTTCTCGGTCGGCCGCAGCAGGCCCTCGGGGTAGTAGCCCCCGCCGAGGTAGGCGCCGACCGTCCCGCCGTCCGGCGACGTCCGGCCGAGCCAGCGGTACCACTTCGCCCGCCCGGCGCCCATCCGGTCGGCGGTCAGCGTGCTGATGTTGGCCTCGGCGGGCTCCTCGCCCACGTAGCCGCCCTGGCCGTCGTAGAAGTACTCGTCGGCGAGCTTGCCCAGCGAGTGGCCGGTCTCGTGCACGGCGATCTGGCCGGACCTGCTGTTGCCGCCGGCCACCGTGGCGATGCCCTCGTAGCCGAGCGGGGAGCTCACGTCGTTGTACCCGGCGCCGCCGTACTTGGCGGTGTTGGCGACGACCAGGACGAGGTCGGCCTGCGGGGCCTTGGCGGCGTAGCGCTCGACGGCCTTGACGTCCACGCAGAGCAGCCGCTCGATGTCGTCGCACCAGAAGTACGAGCCGAGCGCGGTGTCCCGCACGGTGCTCCGGTCGGGGTCGCCGGTGATGCCCGACTGGGCGGAGACGGCCTGGACGGCCCAGACGTTGAACAGCCCGCGATAGGTGGCGTACGGCTCCACGGCGCTGATCTCCGCCCACTTGGCGGCGGCGTCGGCGCGGAACTTCTCCTGCTCGCCGGCGGTGTAGCCGTCGCCGATCACCACCACGTCCAGCTTGGTGGCGATGGTGCCGTCGCCGGCGATCGGGGTGACGGCGCCGTCGCCCGCGAGGGCGGCCGGCCGGTCGGCGAGGTACGGGGAGGCGGGGGAGACGTCGGCCCGGGAGATGCCGCCGTCCTCGGCGAACACCTCGACCCGCTGCCCGTGCGGCGGCGGTCCGCCGGGGGCGGCGCCGGCCGGGGCCCCGGCCAGTAAAGCCATGGACATGACAGCCAAGAGAACGGCGGTGACCGAGCTGTTCCTGCGCACGCGGGCTCCTTCGCGGATGGACTGGCGACAGCAACCCCTATTGGACGAGGTCCGGGCCCGGGAAGGGAAGAGCGCCGTCGCGCCGGAGCCGCCGCGCCGCCCACCGCGGGGGCGGTGGGCGGCGCGGCGGCCCGGCGGGGCTCAGGCCGGTCTGGTGGGGCTCAGGCCTGTTCGGTGGTCCTCAGGCCTGTTCGGCCGTGGTGTCCGCGGCCTTCAGCCGGCCCGCGCGGACGGCCGCCAGCAAGGCCGCGTGGTCGCGCTCGTTCTGGTCGGCGTACGCCTCGGCGAACGGCACCAGCGCCCGGTCGAAGGCGTCCTTGCCGCCCAGGTAGGCCGCGATGGCGATGCGGTCGCCGGAGCGCGCGTGCGCCCGGGCCAGCGTGGCCCCGCACAGCTCGCCGAACGCCCGCATGCCGCGCGGGACCATCGCCTCGGGCACCACGATGCCCTTCCAGTCGCGCAGCTGGCGGATGTAGAAGTCGCGGTTCCGGCCGTCGATGCCCTCGACCCGCTCCCACCCGAGGAAGATGTCGCTGGCCGCCTGCATCAGCCGCTGGCCGGACACCACCCGCTCGCCCTGGTTGGCGTACTGGCTCGCGCCGACGTGCGCGGCGAGCACGGAGGTGTCGGCCTCCTTGGCCTGGAGGAAGAGCGGGTCCCGGCCGTCCCGGCCGAGCAGCAGGAAGATCCAGCAGCGGGTGCCGACGCTGCCGACGCCGACCACCTTGCGGGCCACGTCCACCAGCCGGAAGTCGGCGAGCAGCGCCCGGCGGTCGGAGGACAGGGTGCTGCCGTAGCGCTCCACCAGCCCGTGGAAGAGCGTCATCAGCGCCGTCCGCTCGACCGTGGGCAGCACGTCGGTGAGCGGGGTCAGCAGCGGCGGATCGGCGGCGATCCGGACCTGTCCGTCCACCACCTCGGTGAGCTTCCCGAAGACCTGGAGGCTGTCGCGGGTGCGGGCCTTCACCATCGCCTCGTCCAGGCTCCGGCGGCCGCGCCGCGAGATCCGCCCCTCGGCCAGCTCCCGCATCCGGTCGGCGTCCATCCTGGCGTACCAGACGTCGAGGTTGCCCATCCCGGCGAACCGCCGCATCGCCTCCCGGTAGGAGCGGACCGCCGCCTGCACGATGCCCGCGCGCACGGTGTCGTCGTAGCCGTTCGCCCGCGCCGCGATCACCAGGCTGGCCGCCAGGCGCTTGACGTCCCACTCCCAGGGGCCGGGCAGCGTCTCGTCGAAGTCGTTGATGTCGAACATCAGCCGGCGCTCCGGGGAGGCCAGCAGGCGGAAGTTGAGCATGTGGGCGTCGCCGCACAGCTGCACCCGCACGCCGGAGGCCGGAGTGCCCGCGAGGTCGGAGGCCATGATCGCGGCCGCGCCCCGGTAGAAGCGGAACGGGGACTCCGACATCCGTCCGTAGCGGATCGGGATCAGCTCCTGCACCCGCAGCGCCGACTGGGCCTCCAGGATCGCCAGCGGATCCGGCCGGTCGGGGCCCGGCCGGTACTCGCCGTGACTGGAGCGGGGTGCCGTCCGGCGCGCCGCCCGCCCGGCCGCCGCGCGTTCCGCGGGCGTCGCGCGCGGGGCCGGATGCCACTGTTTCTGACCCATCGCCGTCCTCCTGCCTGACCGGGGGCGGTGGCAACCCCCACCCCCGGACAGCCGGGGGCCGATCCGCCGCCACCCTTCGATCATCGCCGCCGCCCGCCGATCCGGCCTGCCGTGACCGCCCGGCGACCCACCCCGCCCCGGAGCCGGCCGGCCGCCGGGTCAGAAGTCGAAGAGCGCGCCGGCCTGGCGCAGCAGGGCGCAGCGGTTGCCGAAGGTGTACGCGAAGGTGACCGGCTGCCCCTTCCAGGTGCCGGTGGCCCGTGCCGTGACGGGCGCGTACTCCAGGGTGCACAGACCCGGATCCGCGTCCAGCCGGTCGATGTCGGCGTCGACCGGCTCCAGCAGCTCGCAGGCCTCGTCCGGCCGGGGGTGGGTGCCGCGGACCTCGGGGTAGCAGCCGAGGGTGACGGTGCGGTCGGCGGTCTCGTCCGTCGGTTCGCCCGGGTGGACGGTGAGGGAGAGTGCCGACGCGGCAGGCCCGGGGGCCGGGGCGGGGCCGGGCTCGGGGGCGGCGCTCGCGGCGGGCGGTGCGGGCGGTGCGGCCGGTGCGGCCGGAGCGGCAGGGGCGGCAGGGTCGGGGGTGGCGGACAGTGCCGGGGTGGCGCCGGACAGGGTGGCGGCGAGGGCGAGGGCGGCCAGCAGGCGGGCGGCCGAGGGGCGGGGTGTGGATACCATGCCCGGCCAACGCCGCCGGGCGGCCTCCGGTCACGCCGGGGCTGCCCGGTGGCCGGGCTCCGGGCCGGGCCACCGCGCGCCGGCGGGCGGGCCGCCCGGTGCCCGGTCAGCCCTCCTTGACGACCATCGTCTTGGCGGCCTTGTCGTGCAGGGCCTGCTGGAGCGGCTTGTCCCAGAGCGGCCAGAGCACGTTGAGGAGCGAGAACAGCGAGCCGATGCAGTAGACGGCGCCGGGGAGCGCGTAGACGGCGGCGCGGGTCAGGAAGCCGCTGTCGGCCGGCGCCCCGCCGTGGGCGAGGTCGACGACGCGCAGCCGCATCGCCTTCTTGCCGAGCGTCTGGCCGCCCTGGGTGGTCAGCATGACGGCCTCGTAGCCGAACGCCAGCACGGCCGTCGCCACCGAGTACAGGATCGACGAGTTGATGGCGATGTAGAGCACGATGTTCGGGACGATGAGCACCAGCACGTCGATCAGCCGGGCCACGAACCGCTCGCCGATCGGCGCGATCCGGCGGGCGCCGGGTATCGGCGCGCCGCCGTACGGGTCGGGCTGGCCCAGCCAGTGCGGCCAACCGCCCTGCGGCTGCTGGGCGTAGGGCTGCTGCGGAGCGCCGTAGCCGCTCGGGGGCTGCTGTCCGTACGGGTTCTGCCCGTACGGGTCGGGCTGTCCGTACGGGGCCTGCTGACCGTACGGCGGCTGCTGGCCGTAGGGGCTCTGCTGTCCGGGGGGCGGCTGCTGGCCGTAGGGGTTGGACGGGTCGTACGGGTTCTGGCCGCCGGTCGGGTAGCCGTGGCCCGACGGATCGTTGGTGCTCATGTGGGCTCTCTTCGTGTCGCGAGCGCGTTGCCGTTGCGTCATTGTCCCGGCGGGCGCGGGTTGCCGGAAGGTCCCGGCGCGGGTTGTCGGGCGGGCCGCCCGGATCGGGGTGACGGAAGGTCGCCGTTCCCCGACGGCACGGGACTTGTGGCCGGGCCGGGCAGGGCCGGCTGAATCTCTACAGCACTGTAGAGGACGGCAAAGGCCGGGTAAAGCCAGTGGGTGATGACGGATCGCGGAACGATCGGCCACTGTTCGGGAACGACATGGGTTTGCAAGTACGCGCAAGCCGCTTGCGTGCCTGGCGTAAGCTCTCCGCCATGACACGACGACTTGCCGAGGTGGCCAAGAAGGTCGGGGTGAGTGAGGCGACGGTCAGCCGCGTGCTCAACGACAAGCCCGGCGTCTCCGAGGCGACCAGGGCCGCGGTGCTGACCGCCCTCGACGTGCTCGGCTACGAGCGGCCCACCCAGCTGAGGGGCGAGCGGGCCCGGCTGGTCGGTCTGGTGCTCCCCGAACTGCAGAACCCGATCTTCCCGGCGTTCGCGGAGGCGGTCGGCGGTGCGCTGGCCGGCCACGGGTTCACCCCGGTGCTCTGCATCCAGACCGCCGGCGGGGTCTCGGAGTCGGACTACGTCGACCTGTTGCTGGAGCAGCAGGTGTCCGGTGTCGTGTTCTTCGGCGGTCTGTACGCGCAGGGCGACGCGCCGCACGGGCACTACGCGCGCCTGGCCGAGCGCAGCCTGCCGACCGTGCTGCTGAACGCCGCGATCGACGACCTCGACTTCCCGCGGGTCTCCTGCGACGACGCGGTGGCGGTCGAGCACGCCCTCGGCCACCTGCGGCAGTTGGGCCACCGCAGGGTCGGGCTGGTGCTCGGCCCGGCCGATCACGTGCCCTCGCAGCGCAAGCTCGCGGCGGCCCGGGCGGTCGCCGGCCGGCTCGGCCTGGAGCTGGGCGAGGACTGCGTCGAGCGGGCCCTGTTCTCCCTGGAGGGCGGCCAGGCCGCGACCACCCGGCTGCTGCGCCGGGGCGTCACCGGAGTGGTCTGCGCCAGCGATCCGCTGGCCCTCGGCGCCGTCCGCGCCGTCCGCCGGGCCGGGCTCACGGTGCCCGACGACGTCTCGGTGGTCGGGTACGACGACTCGTCGTTCATGATGTGCACCGATCCGCCGCTGACCACGGTGCGGCAGCCGATCGACGCCATGGGCCGCGCGGTGGTGGAGCTGCTGGTCGGCGAGATCGGCGGCGTCAGGGTCACCCATGACGAGCTGCTCTTCGAGCCGGAGCTGGTGGTGCGCGGGTCCACCGCGCCGCCGCGCGAGCGCGACTGACGGGGCGTCCGGGCGCCGGGTGCGAGGGGGCGGGGTGCCTTCGGGTGCCCGCCCCGCTTCCGTGCGTGCACGGCCGCACGGCCGCACGGTCCGTCGGCCCGGCCGGAGCGGCACTGCAACTGTTCGGTGGTATCACGCAAAAAGGCGACCGGGCATTGCCGGTTCTCCGGTTCCGACCGCGCCGCCGGGCCGTCGGGCGGGCCGGGAGCGGGCGGGGATCGCGGGGATCGGGGGGTCAGCAGCCGTTGATGGTGGGCGGCACGACCAGCCCGGCGGCCACCACGGTGTCGCCCTGGACCTTGACGGTTATGGCGTACGGCTTGGTCGGCGCCGGGTCCGACGCCCCCAGCGGGAGCGTCTTCGGGAGCTGGGAGTCCTTGACCGGATCGCCCAGGTGCGCCACCGAGAGCACCGCCGTGCACGCCGAGGGCGCCGGCGGCGCGCTGTTCGGGGCGAGGCCGTCGGCCGGGCCCAGCGTCACGGTGATGCTGTCCAGCGGGCGGTAGTCGTAGACCGAGTGGGTCGCGGTGGCGGGCCCGGCACCGGCGATCCGCACGGTGAACCGGGTGATCCGGAGCGTGACGGGCCCGCAGGTGCGCTCGCTGTTGGTCGTCTTGAGGTGCAGACCGTCCAGATCCATCACGATGCCGGGGGAGATGGGCCGCTCGGGGCCGAGCAGCCGGGTCAGGAACCGGGCGGCGGTGGAGTCCCCGACCATCGCGGTGTCGTAGCAGGTGGCGGTGGGCGCCGGCGTCGCGGTCGGCGAGGGCGTCGAGGCCGTCGAGGTGGAGACCGTCGCGGTGCCGTTCGCGGTGGTGGCCGACGCCGTACCGGTGGCGCCCGCCGGGCTGCCGTCCGCGGCCGTCCCGCCGGTGGCGCTCGAACAGCCCGCCAGCACCAGGGCGAGCAGCACCGGCACCGGGCCGGCCGCTCGCCGGATCCGGGACGCCCGCCCGGCCAGGGACGCGCGCTGGGAACCCACACCCCACCCCCTCGTGAAGCCCACCCCTCGTGGTGTGAGTCCGATGGTGGCAGAACTCGGACCCGCCCAGCGGCAGAACGCCGGAAACCGCGCGCCCCGGCACCGCCTGCCCCGGCCCGACCCCGGCCGTCCGTGCCGTCGCCGCCGGTCACGGCGGGTGGCCCGGAACGGGCGCTGGATAGGGTGCGTACGGACGGGTGCGTGCGGAGCACCCGCGCACCGCCACGTCGAAGGGACCACGCCATGCCGGCCGCACCTGCCTCCGGACCCACACCCCGGCCGTCGCTCACCCGGTTCGGACTGGGCACCGCCGCCGTCGGCCGGCCCGGCTACATCACGCTCGGGCGCGACCTCGACCTCCCGGCCGGGCGCACCGTCGAGGCGCTGCGCCGGCGCACCCACGACCTGCTCGACGCCGCCTACGCGGCCGGGGTCCGCTACATCGACACGGCCCGGTCCTACGGCCGCGCCGAGGAGTTCGTCGCCGAGTGGCTCGCCGCGCGGCCGGAGGCCGCCGCGGAGGTGACCGTCGGCAGCAAGTGGGGCTACACCTACACCGCCGGCTGGCGCACCTCCGGGGTGCCCGTGCACGAGGTCAAGGAGCACACGGCGGAGGTCTTCGACCGTCAGATCGCCGAGAGCAGGGCGCTGCTGGGCCGGGCCCCGGACGTGTACCTGGTGCACTCGGTGACGCCGGACAGCCCGGCGTTGACCGACCCCGCCCTGCACGGGCGGCTCGCCGGCCTCGCCGCGGAGGGCGTCCGGATCGGCCTGTCGACCAGCGGCCCGGCGCAGGCCGCCACCGTCCGGGCGGCCCTGGAGGTGCAGGTGGCCGGCCGGCCGCTGTTCGCCGCGGTGCAGTCCACCTGGAACCTGCTGGAGCCCTCCGCCGGGCCGGCGCTGGCGGCCGCGCACGACGCGGGGTGGCTGGTGGTGGTGAAGGAGGGCATGGCCAACGGCCGCCTCGCCGACCGCAACGCCACCGGGCCGGACACCGCCGCACTGCGGGCGGCCGCCGCCCGAGCGGGTACGACCTGCGACGCCGTCGCCCTGGCGGCCGTGGCCGCCCAGCCGTGGGCGGACGTGGTGCTCTCCGGCGCGGCGACGGAGGAGCAGCTGGCGTCCAACCTCGCCGCCGCCGCGCTGCGGCCCGACGCGGCGCAGCTCGCCGGGCTGGCCGCGCTGGCCGAGCCCGCGCAGGAGTACTGGCGGGATCGCGCGGCGCTGCCCTGGGCGTGACCGCCGACGGGCCGGCCGGGCCTGCCCCCGGGTGTGTCAGTGCCCGCGCGGGCCCGGCGCCAGCTCGGTGAGGGCGCGGTCGAGCATGTCGGCGAAGAAGTCGGCGGCCGCGCGGTCGAGGCAGAGCGGCGGCTTGATCTTGAGGACGTTGAGGTGGTCCCCGGTGGGCTGCACGACGACGCCGAGTTCGAGCATCCGGTCGCAGAGCTCCGCGGTCTCCTCGGGGGCGGGTTCGAGCGTGTCGCGGTCGCGCACCAGCTCGACGCCCAGGTAGAGGCCGGCGCCGTGCACGGCGCCGATCACGGGGTGGCGGTCCGCGAGCGCCCGGAGCCGGTCCCGCAGGTGGGTGCCGACCCGCAGCGCGTTGCCCTGGAGGTCCTCGTCCCGCAGCGTGTCCAGCACGGTGAGACCGGCCACGCTGGAGACCGGGCTGCCCCCGGTGGAGGAGAAGAAGTACCCCTGGTCGCGGTAGCGGTCGGCGATCTCCCGCGAGGTGATGACGGCGCCCAACGGATGGCCGTTGCCCATGGCCTTGGCCACCGTGACGATGTCCGGCACCACGCCCTGCTGCTCGAACCCCCAGAACCAGCTGCCGAGCCGGCCGTAACCGACCTGGATCTCGTCCGCGACGGCCAGGCCGCCGTGCCGCCGGACGGCGCCGTACACCTGGCGGAGGTAGCCGTCCGGCAGGGCCACCGCCCCGGCGTTGCCGTAGAAGGACTCCGAGATGAAGGCGCCCGGCGCCCGGCCGGCCGCCGCCAGGTCGTCGACGGCGCGGACGGCGTCGGCCGCGTAGGCCACCGCGTCGGCGCCGCGGTGGCGCCCGCGGTACGGGTTGGGCGAGTCCACGGTGTGCACCCAACCCGGTCGGCTGGTCAGGGCGTTGGGGTTGTCGGCCACCGAGGTCGAGACGGCGTCCGAGGCGTACGTCCAGCCGTGGTACGCCTCCCGCAGGGCCACGACGTCGTGCCGGCCGGTGGCGCCGATGGCCAGCCGCAGCGCCAGGTCCACCGCCTCGGAGCCCGAGTTGACCAGGAACACCGTGTCGAGCGGGTCCGGCAGCAGGGCGGCCAGGCGCTCGGTGAACTCCACCACCGAGGCGTAGTGGAAGCGGGAGTTGGTGTTCAGCCGCCGCAACTGCCGTGCCACCGCCCGCTCGACGCGCGGATGCGCATGGCCCAGCGGGGTGACGTTGTTGACGATGTCGAGGTAGACCCGCGCGTCCGTGGAGACGAGGTGGTGGCGCCAGCCGCGCTCGATCCGCGGCGGGTCGTCGTAGTAGTGCTCCTGGACGGTGGCGAAGGAGGCGCCGCGCCGGTCGAGCAGCTCCGCGGGCGGTGGCGCCGGCGCGGCGGCCGGCAGGCCGAGCAGGGCGGCCGGATCGGCGGTCAGGGCCAGCCAGCCGGCCGCGTACTCGGGCCGTACCAGCGGCGGGGCGGCGGGGCTGGGCCGGCGCCGCAGGGCGAGGTGCACGCGGCTCCCGGCGGGCAGGGCCGCCAGTGGCTCCCCGGCGCGCAGCGCGGCGCCGGCGCGGGCCCGCGGCTCGGCGGGCCCGTCCCAGGTGACCTCCAGCAGGTGGAGGCCGCAGCCGAGGGTCGCGCGGCCGGGCGCCGCGTCGAGCACCTCGCCGTCCCGGGGCGCGCGGAGCTCGGCCGGGCCGCCGAGCCAGAGGTCCATGCCGGTGGCGACGGTCGCGGGCGAGTCGGCGCGGAGCGGCGCGGCCGCGGTGAGCCGGGGCCGGCCGTACCGGGTGGCCACGGCGGCGGTGCCACGGGCGAGCAGGTCGGCCGCCAGCCGCTCCTCGGTGCCGGCCTCCAGCCAGCTGCCGTGGTCCAGCACGTCGGAGTCGGTCGAGAGGTCCAGCACGGCGATCGAGTCCGGGGCGAGCCCCGCCACCAGCGGGCGGCCGACCGGCAGCGACGGGGCCGGCCGGGCGGGGAGCCCGAGCGCGTCGGTGACCAGCCCCGCCATCACGGCGGAGGGCACCGAGACGGCCTGCTCGAAGATCCGCCACTCGTCGGCGAGCGCCGCGCGGGCGTAGGCGTTGTCGCCGTCCACCTCGGCCTGCTGCCGGCCGCTGACCACCAGGGTGGCGGCGCGCAGCACGACCAGCGGCCAGAGCGCCGCCGCCTCCTCGGGGGCGAGCGGGCGGACGGCGTGGAAGCCGCGCACGGCGGGCAGGACGTGGTGGGGCTCCATGCCGGCGTGGTGCAGCACGGAGGAGAGGCAGACGGCGAGCTCGCCGACGGCCCAGCTGTGCGTCAGGTCGCCGAAGTCGATGATCCCGTCGGGGAGGTTCGCGCGGCTCCCGGGGGCGCGGACCAGGTTGTCGTCGGTGAGGTCGAGGTGCACGGCCTGCCGGGGCAGGCCGTCGGCGAGCTCGGAGACGTCCGCCCAGGCCCCGGCCGTGGCGGCCGCCACGGTGCTGCGGCGGTCCGCCTCGCGGACGTGCGGCAGCAGGGCGTCGACGACCCGGTCGGCGTGCTGCGGGTCCCACTGCAGGACGCGGTCCAGCCCCGGGTGGCGGAAGTCGCGGAGCGTGTTGCCGACCCGGCCGGCGATGCCGCCCATGGCCGCGACCGTGCGCGCGGAGAGGTGCCGGGGCCCGGAGAGGGCCCCGCCGGGCAGGTAGCGCAGCAGCCGCGCGGTGACCGGCCCGTCCTCGGTGCGGACGGTCGTCGCCTGCCGTGCACCGACGAGGTCGCGCAGGACGGTCGCCACCCGCAGCTCCGGGTGCGCTGCCGCGATCAGGTCGGCGGCGGTGTCCTGGGCCTCGATCTCGGTGGCGCCGAACGCCGGATTGGCGATCTTGAGCACGGCCACGGGGGAGCCGTCGCCCCGGCGCAGCAGGAAGTTGGTGTCCTGCTGGCTCCCGAGCGCGTCGGCGCGCACCGAGAGTCCGAAGGCCTCGGCGGCGATCCGGCGTGCGTCCGGGCCGCTCACCCGGGGGGCCGGCAGGGCCTTGCGGGCGAAGAAGTCGACGCCGGAGGGCTGGTCGTGGGGCATGCGGCGGTTCCTTCGGCTGGGCGCGGTCGGCCGGGGGCGGCGCGGTGCGGGGCCGCGCGCCGGTCGGATCGGCGGCGGACGGGTCGGCGGCGGCGGACGGGAGCGGCCGCGTGGGGGCGCGTCGGCCGCGTGAGGGGCGTGGGTAGGGCGCGTGGGGCCGGTCGGCCGCGTGGGGCCGCGGTGGTCGGGCCTCAGCCCACGTCCCAGAAGAACCGGTGGGTGTGGATGCCGAAGTAGGGGAAGTTGTCGATCGCCGTCACGCCCTCGACCGGGCGGGCCACGTCGTTGATGAAGTCGAGCAGGGCGGTCGGGCTCCGGCAGACGACCTCGGTGAAGAGGTCGAAGGTGCCGGAGGTCAGGACGGCGTAGACGACCTCCTCGTGGCGGGAGAGTGCGTCGGCCACCGCCCGCGGATCGCCGTCGACCCGGATCCCGAGCAGCGCCATGGCCTGGCCGCCCATCGCCATCGGGTCGGTGACGCCGACGACCTGGACGACCTTGGCGTCGATCAGCCGTTGCAGCCGGAGCCGGGCCGCGGACGGCGACAGGCCGACCTTGGGCCCCAGGTCGGCGTAGGGGATGCGGCCGTCGGCCTGGAGCTCCCGCAGGATCGCCCGGTCGGTCCCGTCCATGGCGTTCACCGCCCCGCAGCCCGGGCGGAACGGCCGGCCGGCCCGGCGGCCGGAGTGCAGGAGCGGTGCATCGGTGGTCCTCCAGGGTCGGGGTGGGATTGACTCTACGATCGATTCGCGTGCTTCGGCAATGTTTCACGCTCGAATCGATCGTGGAAGACGTGGAAAAGGGTGCGAGGGGCGGCTGGAGCCGCTCGGCGGTCGGGGGCCTGCGCCCGGGGTGGGGCCCGGGGGCTACAGGGTCGCCCGGGTCAGCACGCCGACGAGCCGGAGAATGGCCTGTCCCCACGGCGTCGCGGCGATGAGTACGCCGAGCACGACGCAGAGGAAGGCGGTGAACTTCTCGTCCGCCCTGGTCCGGGCTTCGGTCCGGCGGGCGAGCCGGATGAGGATGATGACGGCGAATGCCACGGTCGCGCTGACGGTCAACGGCGTGTCCCCGTTCGTGCGGGTCGGTCGGCGGATCGTCGGCCCCGCTCGGCGGGTCTCTCCCGCGGGCCGGTGGGCGGTCGGCGCATCCATGACACCAGCCGCCACCGGCCGGGGAGTAGCCGCGCACGGGAGCGCGACGGCGGCGCCAGGCGCGGGCCCTGCTGCCGGTCGTACCCGCCGGTGTCCGTCCGGGGCCGGCGCGCGGCGCGGTCGCGGTCCGGGCGCGTCCGGTCGCGGGTCGGTGCGGAGGTCGACGGAGGGGCCGGCAGAGGGGTCGGCCGGGACCGGTGTTCTGTCCAACTGGCCCAGTGGTCCATACCATTGACGGCGTGTCGGGCGGCGTCTACGGTTTCCGGTACCGGCCTGGCGAAGGCATGCCAAGAACTGTCGTGGCCAGCGCACCCCCACGCGCTTCCTGTCGCCGGGCGCACTCTCCATCCCCCCACGGAGGAGCATCATGCGCAGACGTCAGATCATCGGTGCCGCCCTGGCCGCGGCCGCGGCCGTGCCGCTCGCCATGGCCGCACCGGCCAGTTCGCACGGTTTCATCAACCTCCCGCCGAGCCGGGCCGCACTCTGCGGGACGGGCGCCGTCACCAACTGCGGCGACATCCAGTGGGAGCCCCAGAGCGTCGAGGGGCCGAAGGGCTTCCCGGCCAAGGGCCCCGCGGACGGGACCATCTGCGCGGGCGCCGACGCGCGCTGGGCGCCGCT
Source organism: Kitasatospora sp. NBC_01560 (assembly GCF_045208415.1). Lineage (NCBI taxonomy): Bacteria > Bacillati > Actinomycetota > Actinomycetes > Kitasatosporales > Streptomycetaceae > Kitasatospora > Kitasatospora sp. NBC_01560. The sequence goes on from NZ_CP109364.1 coordinate 9,207,405, forward strand.
CGACAACCCGCGCGGCGGGAAGTGGCCGACCACCAAGGTGACGGCCGGCCAGCAGCTCAACTTCACCTGGGAGATCGAGGCCAGGCACTCGACCACGAACTTCCGCTACTTCCTGACCAAGCCCGGTTACGACGCGACCCAGAAGATCACCCGGGCCAGCCTCGACCTGACCCCGTTCCTGACCGTTCCCTACAACGGCCGCCAGCCCGCCGCCACGACCACTCACACCGCGACCCTCCCCACGGGCCGCACCGGGCACCACGTGGTCGTCGCGGTCTGGGACGTGGCCGACACGGCCAACGCGTTCTACTCCTGCACCGACGTCCAGTTCTGATCCGATCCGGACGCTCACCCCGTGCGCCGGGCCCGCCCGGCCGGGCCGCCGACCGATCGACGGTCGGCGGCCCGCGGGGCGGCCACCCGCGGCAGCCCCGGCCGCCCCGGCCCGCGCGTCAGGCCGGGGTCGTCAGCCGGCCGGCCGGGCGAAGGCCCCGCCGGGGGCGAACGCCAGGCGGGCGAAGTTCTCCGCGATACGGCGGTGCGCCGCCGGATCGGGGTGGACTTCGTCGGGCAGCGGCAGCTCGGCGTGGTCGGCGGGGCCGTACAGCGCGAGCCCGTCGAGGTAGTGCAACTGCTCGTCCTCGGCCGCGCGTTCGGCGACGATCCGGGCGAGCTCCGTGCGGATCACGGTGAGCGTGAGCCGCCCGGCGGCACGTTCGGCCGGGTCGCCGGTGGCCCGGAACTTCAGCGTGCCGCTGCTGAAGTCCGGCGCCAGCGGGCCGGGGGTGTCCTCCTGGACGGGGCAGAGGACGGGGGAGACGACCAGCAGCGGCGTCGTCGGGTGGCCGTCGCGGACGGTGTCGAGGAAGCCGTGGACGGCGGGGCCGAAGGCGCGCAGCCGCATCACGTCGGCGTTCACGATGTTGATGCCGATCTTGACGCTGATCAGGTCGGCGGGGGTGTCGCGCATGGCGCGGGCGGTGAACGGGTCGAGCAGTGCGCCGCCGCCGAACCCGAGGTTGACCAGGTCGACGCCGCCGGCTGCGGCGGCCAGGGCGGGCCAGGTCGCGGTCGGGCGGTCGGCGTTGGAGCCGTGGCTGATCGAGCTGCCGTGGTGCAGCCACCGCCGGAGCCCGCTGTCGGGCGCGGGCGTCACGGGTGCGTCGGTGTGCAGGGCGACCAGCTCGGTGATCTCGGTGTGCGGGAGCCAGATCTCGACGGTCTTGTCGCGCGCGGGCAGTCCGGTGAACCTTGCGGTGCCGGTCGGGCCCTCCCGCAGCTCGGCGGTGCCGGCGGCCATGTCGATCACGCGGGTGTTGCCGCCGGCGACGGTCGTGTGCGCCGTCGGACGGCCGTCGACGAGCAGGTCGTAGACGCCGTCCGCCGGGGCGGGCAGGCCGCGGTAGAGCCGCTTGGTCGGCAGGGTCTCCAGCTCGACCACGGTGGCGCGGGTGCGGAGGGCGAGGCGGACGCCGGACGGCTGGGCCTCGGCCATCGCGAGCTGGGCGTCGGGCACCTGGCGGCGCGCCCGGGCGGGCAGCCGGTGCGGGAGCAGCCCGTGCGGCGTGCGCTCGACGTCGAGGTGTCCGCGTAGCAGGTCCGCGGTGACGGGGGTGGTGATCAGGGGGTGCGCGGTGCTCATCGTTCCAGTCCGGTCTTCGGGGTGACCGCCCTCGGGACGGTCGTGTTCGGGGGGCCGCTTTCGGGCCGGCCCGCTTCGGGGGCGTGCCGTGCGGCCGGGTTCAGCGGGCGGCGCCGCCGCGCAGCAGGGCGTCGAGGGCGTCGACGATCCACTCCCAGGACTCCTGCGGGTCGACGGGAGTGTGGGCGAAGCTCCCGCCCGTCTCCAGGCTGACGTAGCCGTGGAAGACGCTGCCGAGCATCCGGACGGCGTGCGTCTGGCCGGGCTCGCTGAGGTCGTAGCCGCGCAGGAGCGCGCGGGTCAGCTGGGCGTGCCGGACGCCCGCACTGGCGGCCGCCGTCTCCGGGTCGAGCGGGTAGCGCATGGCGGCGTAGCGCCCGGGGTGCTCCCGGGCGTAGTCGCGGTAGGTGTCGGCGAAGGCGGCCAGGGCGTCCTTGCCGGCCCGCCCGGCCACGGCGTCGGCGGCCCGGTCCGCGAGCTCCGCCAGGGCGAACAGGGCGATCCGGGTCCTGAGGTCGTGGGAGTTCTTCAGGTGCGAGTAGAGGCTGGCGGCCTTGACGTCGAAGCGCCGGGCCAGCTCGGACACGGTGACCTGGTCGAAGCCGACCTCGTCGGCCAGCTCGGCCCCGGCCAGGGTCAGCCGCTCGGGGGTCAGGCCTGCGCGAACCATCATGTTCCCTCCATTTGCCTATGGTCATCATGCGCTTGCCTACAGCCTATAGGCAAATAGATTGGTCGTTCAGGCCGTGGCCTGACGGGCCCAACATCCGCCCGACGGGCCGGCAGGGCCGTGGCCGGGGCGGGGCGGGGACGGGCCGGGACGCGGCGGGGCGGTGCACCCCGGTGGCCGCGCGGATACGCTGGCGCCGTCCGCCGTCGTCCCAGCCGTACCCTCCGCGCAGGCCGCACCGTCGGCTCCGCCGCCGAGGTGTCGAGGCGCCACCCGTGAGGCCCGCATGAACCACTGGCCGGTGCTGTCCGCCGTTCCCCGGCTCGTCTGGGCCTCGCTCGTCGGTGCGGTGACGGGGGCCGCCGTCGGCCTCCCGGCCGGGGCGCCGCTGGGCATCCTCGCCGGGATCGCGGCGGCGGAGACGGTCTTCGTCGTCGCCGGGTGGCTGGTGCTGTGGCCGATGGACGCGGCGAGCACCCGGCGCAACGTCGGGCGCGAGGAGTTCCGGCCGGTGGTCGAGGAGCTGGCCGTCGTCGCGGCGGCCCTGTGCGGGCTGGTCGGCATCGTGCTGCTGCTCCTGGTCGGCCGCTCGGACCAGGGGCCCGTCGCGGCCGCCACGGCGCTCTGCGGCGTCTTCATGGCCTGGGCGGCCCTGCACCTGATGTACGCCACCCGTTACGCGTACATCTACTACCTGCCGCCCGGGGGCGGGATCGACTTCAACACCGAGGACCCGCCTCGGTACAGCGACTTCCTGTACTTCAGCTACAACCTCGGCATGACGTACCAGGTGTCGGACACCTCGGTCTCGACGTCCGCGATCCGGGCGGTCACCCTCCGGCACTGCCTGCTGTCCTACCTCTTCGGTGCCAGCATCCTGGCCACCACCATCAACCTGGTGACGGGCATCGTCACGGGCTGACCGGCGCGGTCCGCAGCGGCCCGGGCCGGGCCGGGCGGGTTCGGTCCGGTTCGGTTCAGTGCGGCCGGTCGGTTACGAGGCGTCGTCGCCGATGGCCAGGACGACCGTGCGCGTCGGGCCCTGGGGGGTCTCGTAGGCGACGGTGTCTCCGGCGCGGCGGCCGAGCAGGGCCCGGCCGAGCGGGCTGTCGGCGGTGACCAGCGTCCGGTCCAGGGCGGTGGCGAGTTCGCCGAGCTGGACGGTGGACTCGGTGCCGTCCGCGAACCGGACCTTCACCGTGCTGCCCACGCCGACCGTGTCGGTGCCGGGCGGTTCGGCGACGGCGGCCTCGCGCAGCCGGCCTTCGATCCCGGTGATCCGCCGGTCCAGGCGGTCGAGTTCGGAGGCGCGCTGCAACTCGTCGGCCTGGTCGGCCTGGTCGCCGACCTCCTTGCCGCCGCGCAGGGTGGCGGCGACCGCCGCGCGGTCGGTGCGCAGCTGGGCGAGTTCGCGTTCGAACGCCTCGCGGGCGACGGCACTGATGGGCTCGGGTCCACCGGTCATTCCGGCTCCTGTGGGTGCAGGCGGCACGGGCGAAGGCCGCGGATGGCCTGCGGCATTCTTCACGATATCGGGTAAATCGCCACGCTGCGACGGCAGCCGCCCGGGGCGGCCGGGGGTGGCACCGGCACGGTCCGGGGCAGCTCGGTCACGGTCACGGTCACGGCCCGGGGCGGCTCGGGCGCGGCGGTCACGGTACGGCCGGGCGGGGGAGCGCCCCGCCCGGCCGACCGGTCAGCCGCGGCCGAAGCAGCGCTTCAGCTCGTCGAGGTCGTAGAAGTAGCTGCCCTTCGCGACGGGCCGGCAACCCGGCTTGAAGGCCGTCTCCTTCTCGTTGTAGAGCATCCGGACGAGGTGGGCGGGGGACTTCCCGCGCCCGCCCGCGTCCTTGGTGAAGAGGTCCCACTGGATGTTGGCGGCCATCGGGGAGACCCGGGCCCCCCGCCACGGGTTGCTCCGGTAGTCGAACGGCTCGTCCGGGGCGGCCGGTTCGGTGCTGCCGGGCAGGCCCATCAGCGCCGCGAGCGGCTCGATCTCCTCGGCGTGGGTGAAGCGGAGCACGGCGCCGTTCCGGCTGGTCCCGCCGGCCTTGGCCTCGGCCTGCTGGAAGAGGTCGTCGAGCAGCACCTGCGCCATCCGGTAGGTGACGGTGCGCCCGCTGAAGGCGGGGCCCTTCCCGTAGAACTCCTCGGCGTCGTCGAGGTAGCCGAACCACTGCGCGTCACGGGTCGTCAGGAACGGCCGGAGGTCGACGTCCGGCGCCTCGTCGCGGAGGTCCGGGGCGGCACTGAAGAGCTGGTAGAGGGCACGGGCGAAGGCGATCCGGTCGGCGGGCGGCAGCGCGGCCGCGAAGCCCGCGGTGAAGAGCCGTCCGGCGACCTGGCCGGCCGCCTGTTCCGTCCGCGGCAGGCCGTCGATCCGGGCGAGCACGGCGGCGAGGTCCGGGTCGCTCGCCAGGTAGGCCTGGTAGTCGGCGTTCTGCGGTTGCTTGTGGAAGTACAGCAGGTCCTTGTCGGTGACCGGGGGTGCGACGACGCCGGCGAGTGCGGGCACACCCTGGGTCAGTCCGGCGGTGAAGGCGTTCGCGCTCGCCACCGCGCGGGGCACGCCCGAGGTCTCCACGACGACCGGTTCGTGCTCGGCGGTGATCGTGCGGAACAGCTCGGGCAGTCGCTCCTCCAGCCGCAGGGCAGTCTCGCGGTGCTCCCGGGCGCCGCGGCCGGAGAGGTTGCCGTAGCCGAGCGCCGCCGCGGCGGCGAGCAACTGCCGTACCTGCGGGGCCAGCTCGGTGCCGAGCGGGGTCAGGGCGCCGTCCTGCCCGGCCTTCTGCAGCACCGCCAGCACCGCGTCCCCGTCGCCGCTGTTGGTCATGGCGCGGGAGCCGTGCCGGGCGACGTTCTCGGTGAGGACCGGGGTGTAGCCCTTCGGCGTCCGCTGGTACTGCTTCGGCCTCCCCTGCGGCTCGTAGGGGGTCTTGGTCCCGTACACGTCGGACGGGCGGTACGCGGCGGAGGCGCCGGAGGCGTCGTGCGCGGCGGCGGTGCCGCCGGCGAGGACGGCGACGGCGGTCAGGGCCGCGGCCATGGCGGCGGAGAGGGGGACGGAGCGGTTCACGACCAGGCCCTTCAGGGAGTGCGGCGACCGACGGTTCGGCCGCGGCCCTGCGCAGCCTGGGGTCACCCGTCGAACGGGCGGTGAGCGGCTCCGCTGCGTCCGGTGAGGCGCGGGTGAACACCGGGCGAACCCCCGTGCCGCCGACGGGCCGTGGGCGGGCCGTGGGCGGGCCGCCGGTGGGGCGCCGGTGGGTCGTCGTGTCCGCGGTGCCCGCGGTGCCCGCGGTGCCCGCGGTGCCCGCGGTGCCCGCGGTGCCCGCGGTGCCCGCGGTGCCCGCGGTGTCCGCTCCGCGGCGGGCCCGCGGACCGGTTCCGCTGCGGCGGAGGGTCGTTCGGCAGGCGTGCGGGGATCTGCCGCACGCCCCGGGGTGCCTCGGTGCGCCCGGAGCTGCACGTCGCAGGTCTGGGCGGGCGGGACCGGCTCTGGGACGGTGACCGCGGCACGATCCGTTCGACGATGGGGGTACCGCATGACACGGCGCTGGCTGGTGACCGGCTGCTCGTCCGGGCTGGGGCGGGCCTTGGCGGCCGCGGCCGCCGACGCGGGGGACACCGTGGTGGTCACCGCGCGCAGGCCCGCGGACCTCGACGAGCTGGTCCGGTCCCGCCCCGACCGGCTCCTTCCGGTGGCACTGGACGTCCGGGACGGCGCGCAGTGCGAGGCGGCGGTGGCGCACGCGGTGGAGCGGCTCGGCGGGCTCGATGTCCTGGTCAACAACGCGGGCAACGGCGTGTTCGGCGCGGTGGAGGAGGTGACGGACGGCGAACTGCGGGACCAGCTCGAAACGCTGGTGGTCGGCCCGTGGCGGCTGGCCGGGCTGGTGCTGCCGCTGATGCGCGCGCAGGGCGGCGGGCACATCCTCAACGTCTCGTCGCTGGCCGGCCGGATGGCCTTCCCGGGGCTGGCCGCGTACGTCACCGGCAAGTACGCGCTGGAGGGCATGACGCAGGCCCTGGCTGCGGAGGCGGCGCCGTTCGGCGTCCGGGTCACAGCCCTGGAGCCGGCCGGGTACGCGACCCGGTACGGCACCTCGCTCGCCGACGCGGCCGGCCGCTCGCCGCTCTACGCGCCGTTCACCGACCCCATGCGCGGGCTGCTCGGGTCGATGGTCGAGGGCCCGACGGTCGGGCGGCCGGAGGACTTCGCCCGGCTGGTGCTGCGGATCGTCGCCGAGCCCGGGCCGCTGCCGGTGCGGATACCGGTCGGCCCGGGCAGTCAGGACTTCGTGGCGGCCGTCCAGGTGGCGGCCGCCGAGGAACTCGCCGCCGCGCGCGCCCTGCTGGACGCCGGGCCGGCCTGAGCCGGTCTCCGGCGGCCCCCTCGGCGCCGGTGGCCGGGCGCGCTGGGCCGGTCGGGGGATCTCTGTCACCCGTTCGCACCGCTGCGGTTGCGAGAGGTGCGAGCCCGGTGTGTTCGTGTGCAAACGTGGCTCGTGCGCCCCTCGGCGGGGCGTTTCCCGCGGCCCGTTCCGGGCCCGGCCTGCCCGCTCGGGCAGATTGACGAGCAGCGATGTGACCTGGAGGTCATGAGATGTCCGTTCGTGGAAAGCTCTGCAAGGTCGCTGTCACCGCGGTGCTGGCGGCCGTTGCCACCGTGGCCGTGCCGACGGCGGCGATGGCGTACGGGGCTCCGCAGCCGTCCTCGGCGTCCGGCCTCTCGACGGGTGGGGCCTCGGTCGGCCTCTTCGGCCCGAAGATCAGCTGGCTCGACGCCTACAGCCGCTCCAACGGCTGACGCCTTCCGGCTCCGGGTGCCCCGGCCGCTCCGTGCGGCCGGGGCACCCGTGCGTCCGGGCCCGGGAGGCGGGAGGCGGGCGCGCGCCCGGTGGGTGCGGCGCGCATCCCGGCGCCGTCGACGTCGGCCCCGGTGGGTGCGGCGCGGGCGTGTAACAGATCGTCAGGTCCGGTGCCTCTTCTCTGCGGGGGCGCGATCACGCCGATGGTGCCCCTCGATGCCACGCCTACCGAGGAATCCGGGGATCGACACATGAGGCGAGTACGACACTGGGCCGCGGCCGCACTGGCGGTTTCCGTGCTGACGGCGGCCACGGCGACGGCCACCACCGCGACCGCGGCGACCGCACCCAACGCGGCGACCACACCCACCGCACCCACCACGGCCGCCGGGGCGGCCGGGGCCACTTCGGCCGGGGCGCGCTTCACGCCGGCGAAGCTGCCCCTGGAGGGCGCGATACTCAGCTCCGGCGCGCAGCTCGACGCCCGCACCACCTGGGCGGCCGGCTTCCGGCTCACCGGCGACAACGGCAGGCTGCGGTTCGCGCCGACGGTCGCGGAGCGGGTGGGAGCGGACGGTCCCTGGCGGGAACTCCCGCTCCCCGCTGCCGACTTCGAGGGCCGGGCGACGGCGGTGGCGGGCAGTTCGGCGCGCGACGCCTGGCTCGTGGGCGACCTCGACCGGCACACCGGCCGGATCCTCGCCCAGCACTGGAACGGCACCACCTGGACGAGCACCACCATCGAGGCGCCGCCCGGTGAGCTCAACAGTGCCTATCTGCTCGGCGTCTCCGCACCGCGGCCGGGCCGGGCCTGGGCGGTCGGCGGCGCGAGCGTCGTCACCGGCCGGACCCCCGGTCCGACCCCCGGGGACCCGCCCCTGACGGAGACCCGGACCACCGGCGTGATCGAACGCTGGGACGGCACCGCCTGGCACCGGATCGACGCTCCCGAGATCGACGGGAACTGGTGGCTCAACTCCGTGACCGAGATCGCGCCGGACGACGTCTGGGCGGTCGGGAACACCAGCTACCCCGACGACCGACCCGTCCTGCTGCACTACGACGGCCACGACTGGACCAGGGTCGCCGCCCCCGCCTTCACCGGGCTCTACGGCGAGTACCAGAGCGTCGCGGCCGCCGGGCCGGACGACGTCTGGGTGGTGGGCCGGGCCGTCCTCACCGACAAGGACCGCGGCCACCCGCTGGTCGCCCACTACGACGGCCGCTCCTGGAGCACGGTGGCGGCCCCCGAGGGTGTGGCCGGCAAGCTCTGGTCGGTCACCGCCACCCCCGGCGGCATGGCCGCGGTCGGCTGGGACGCGAGTGGTGAGCAGGACCAGCCGCTCGGCCTGCGCCTCACCCACGGCCGGTGGGAGACGCTCGACCTGTCCGTGCCCGGGTACGTCAACCAGTCCTACCAGGCGGTGGTGGCCGGCCCGGGCGGCCGGCTGACCGCCGTGGGCGCCGGCACGACCCCGAAGTCCTCGGACTACCAGCCGCTGGTGGTCACCGGCCGCCGCTGACGCCGTGCCGCTCCCGTGCCCGGTCCGCCCGGATCCCGGGCGGACCGGGCACCCGTGCGTCCGCGCCCGGGGCCGGGGCGGGGCGGGACCCGACAACCGGGCGAACGGCAGGCCGTCCGCAGGCGCCGGTAGCCCTCGACGGTGCTCCGCACCCGTGCCGCGAACCCGTCGTTCCGGGGGCGCGAAAATCCGTGGACGGGCCCGCGGAAGATCACGTACGGTGTGGCCACACGCCCTGAGACGGATGGAAGGAGGCGAGTGCCGTGCAGTTCACACCGTTCCCGCGCTCCCTCGTCCGCTGTCCCGGCGTGGTTGGTCAGTCCTGACCGGGAGCGCTCCAAGCAGCCTGTATCCCGGAGGAATCCATGACCGATCCGGTCATCCGCGCGCTCTCCGCGCGCGACGTTCATCTCTTCGACGCACTCCCCGACCCCCTGGGCGCCGCTGAAGGCCATCGGCGTACCCGGTTCCGCCCCGACTGGAAGCGCGTCGCCCTGCGCGACGGCGAGGTCGTCGCACGCGGCGCGTGGTGGGGCGGCCCCGACGATGCGGAGCCCGTCACCATCAACTGGTTCGACGTCGCCGAGGGCGAGGAGGAGGCCGGGGCCGCACTCCTGCGCTCCGCGCCCCGGCAGGTCGAACTGGAGATCAACCTGCCCGGCGGCTGGCGGGACAGGGCCGACCTGCGCGCCGGCGCCGAGGCTCGCTTCGCCGCCGCACGATCCGCAGGGTACGAACTCCTGGTGGAACGCTTCCTCTACCGCTGGACGCCCGAGCGAGGGCTGCCCGAGCGGCCCGGACGCCTGCGCTTCAGCGCCGAACCCGACGACACCGTGTTCTTCGACGCGCTGCGCCGCATCCACTCCGTCACGCTGGACGCCCACGCGCGCAGGGCCGTGGCGGAGGGCGGCCTCGACCGGGCCGCCCAGGAGGAACTCGACTTCTTCCACTGGTGCCCCTCCCCGCGGGAGTGGTGGCAGCTCGCGCACACGCCGGAGGGCGACCTGGCCGGCATCCACATCCCGGCCCACAACCCCTCCGGCCCGACCATCGGCTTCATCGGGGTCGTCCCGGAACACCGCGGCCGCGGCTACGCCTACGACCTCCTCGCCGAGTGCACCCACGTCCTCGTCGAGCAGGGCGCGGAGTTCGTCACCGGGGCGACGGACCAGGGCAACTTCCCCATGGCCGCGAACTTCACCAAGGCCGGCTTCCCCGTCGTCAGGGAACGCGTCAACTTCCACCCGGCCGGCCGGGCGGTCTAGGGGTCAGGGGGTTCGGGGGTTGTCCGACGATTCGCGTCGCATCGGCACGCGGCGGGAATCGTCGGACAGGCCCCGGCGAGGAGCAGCACGCGGCGAGCGGTCCGGTCCGTCGGCAGGTCCGGACCGCTCGTCCCATGCTCCGGGCCGGGAGCGGGTACGGGTACGGGAGAATGCGGCGGATTGGGGGATTGGGTGATCACCCCTATTGTTCCCGCACGGTTTCCCGGGGCCTGCTGGAGTGGACGGGCTCCCCGGCCCGTCTCCCTCCGTTCGGACAGATCAGGTGAACGGCATGATCGACCACCCCACCCGGCCGGGCCGCCCGGCCCGCGCCGCGCTCTACCTCCGTTGCTACCCGTGCGACACGGCGGGGCTCGACTGCCAGCGCGCGGCCCTGGAGCGGCTCGCCGTCGAGCACGGGCTGCCGGCGCCGGGCCTCTACCTGGACAACGGGCACCGCTCCGGCGCGCCGCTGCCGGCCCTGGAACGTCTGCTGCGCGAGGCCGTGCAGGGCTGGGTGGACGTCGTACTGGTGCCGGGGCCGTTCGTCTTCGCGCTCGACGACCGGGCCGCCCGGGCCACCGTGTGCCGGCTGGAGGCGCTGGGCTGTGAGGTGCTCGAACTCCCCGGGCGCGCGGACCGGGCCGTGCAGGCGGACCGCGCCGCGCAGGCCGAGCGTGCCGGGTTGACCGGGCGCGCCGCCTGGGCCGACCGGGCCGACCGGGCCCGGCCGCCGGTGCCGCGGCCCGCCTTCGCGACGTGCCCGCCCGCCCGGCCGGCGACCCGCCCGGCGCCGGTCGACGCCCGCAGCGCCTGAGCGTGCACCGTCCGCTCCGCGCCGTGGATCCGACGCCCGCCCGCACCCCCGGCCCGGCTGCCGCCGCCGGGACCCCCGCCCCCGCTCGGCGCACCCGGCTCCGGCGGTCGGCCGCAGAGCCCGGCCGACCGGCCGCCGCGAGGTCCGCCCGCCGGCCGGGACCGGCCACCCCGGCGGGCGCCACCGGAAGCCGGCACGGCATGATGGGCCCATGTCCTCCGCACCCCTCCCCGGCTCGCGCCGTCTGCGCGAACCGGCCGGGCGGCCGTGAGCCGGCCGGCGGAACCGGGGGCGCCCGGTGCGGGCTTCGACTTCGTGGGGCGGCAACCGGAACTGGCCCGCCTGACCGAGGCCATGGTGCGCCCGCCCGCCGTCGTACTGGTCGAGGGCGAGGCCGGCCTCGGCAAGTCCCGGCTGGTCGCCGAGGCCGCTGCCCGGGCCACCGCCGCGGGCCGCCGGGTGCTGACCGGCTTCTGCCACCCCCTGCGCGAGCCGCTGCCGTTCGGCCCGGTGGTGGACGCGCTGCGGGCCGTCGGCCCGCTCCTCCCGCCGGCCGGGGGCATCCCGGCGAGCGCCGGGGCGCTGCGCCCGCTGCTGCCCGACCTGGCCCACCGGCTGCCGCCCTACCCGCCGGGTGCGGGTGACGGGCTGCCCGGCCGGCACCTGCTCGTCCAGGCGGTGCGCGCGCTGCTCGGCGTGCTCGGCGAGGTGGTGCTGGTCATCGAGGACCTGCACTGGGTGGACGACGCCACCCGTGAGCTGCTCCTGCTGCTCGCCCGGGACATGCCGCCGGGGCTGGCCCTGGTGCTCACCTACCGCGCGGAGGACCTCCCGGCCGACACGCCCGTGCTCGGCGCCGCCTACCGGCGCCCGTCCGGCGTCGGCGGTGCGCTGATCCGGCTGCGGCCGCTCGCCGAGACCGAGATCCACGACCTGGCCCGCGCCGCCCTCGGCCTGCGCGCCACCGCGGCGCTCACCCGGGTGCTCTTCGACCGCAGCGAGGGCCTGCCGCTGGTCGCCGAGGAGGACCTCATCACCCTGTGCGAGCAGCGCGGACCGGGCGGGCTGACCGACGCCGCGGACCTCGCCGCCGACCTGGAGCACTCGGAGGTCCCGCGCGGCCTGCGCGACGCCGTCACCGAGCGGCTCGCGGCGCTCTCGCCGGACGCCGCCGCGGTGGCGTCCGCGGCGGCGGTGCTCGGCCTGCCGGTGGCGGAGGAACTGCTCGCCGCGGTGGCCGGCCTCGACCGGGGCGCTGCCGCGGACGGGCTGACCGAGGCGCTGCGCGCCACGCTGCTGCACGAGCAGCCGCTCGCCCACTACGGGTTCCGGCACGTCCTGGCGCAGCAGGTGGCCTACCGCCGGCTGCCCGGGCCGCAGCGCACCGCCCTGCACCGGCGGGCGGTGGGGGCCCTGGGGGAGCGCGAGCCGCGACCGCTCGTGCAGATCGCCCACCACACCCTCGCGCTCGGCGACCGGCGGGCCTGGCAGGAGGTGGCCGAGGCGGCGGCCGACCAGGCCGTCGCGCTCGGTGACAGCGGGCTCGCGGGCTCGCTGCTGCGCCGGCTCCTCGACGAACCGGACCTCGACCCCCGCCGGCGCGGCCGCGCCGCCCTCGCGCTCGCCCGGATCGCCGCCAACGGCGTGGACGCCGCGGCGAGCGCCGAGACGCTGACCGGGATCATCGCGGACCCGAGGCTGCCGGTGGCCGACCGCGGCGAGATCCGGCTCACCCTCGGCATCCTGATGGCCATCCAGGGCGGCGACCGGGCCGGGTTCGCCCGGATCGAGGAGTCGCTGGAGGAGCTGGAGGAGCGCCCGGCGCGCGCGGCCCGGGCGATGGTGGCGATCGCGATGAACGAGCGCGACGGCGCCGGCGAGCGGTCCTGGGAGTGGCTGGAGCGGGCCGAGCGCACGCTGGCCACCGGCCCGGACGAGGAGGTGGCCGCCGCGGTGCGCGCCACCCGGCTCACCTTCCTGGCGCGCGAGGGGGACCCAGCGGTGTGGCCGCTGCTGGAGCGGCTGCCGCGCAGCTCCGAGCAGGCCGAGATCGTCCGCCAGACCACCCGCGCGCTCTACAACGTCGGCGAGATCTCCGTCGAGCTGGGCCACGACCGCCGGGCCGCGCGCCTGCTGGAGGAGAGCCGGCGGCTGGCCCGCCGGGCGGCCATCCCGTACCTGGAGTGCTACAGCCGGATCGCGCTCGTCCGGCTCGACGGCCTGGCGGGGAACTGGGCGGGTCTGGAGGAGCGGCTCGCCGCCCTGGGGACGGAGTTCCCGGACCTCGCGATGGCCGGGGCCGAGCAGGCCCTGCTGCTCGGCCGGCTGGCGGCGGCCCGCGGCCGGCTCGCCGTGGCGCGGCAGCAGTTCGCCGAGGCCGGCCCGTACGGGGACCGCGAGTCCCAGGTGACGGCCGCGATGCGGGCCGCCGCCGGGCTGGCCGCCCTGCAGCTCGCCGAGGGGGACACCGCGCAGGCCGCGGCCACGCTCGCGCCGGCCGTCGCGGCGCTGCACCGCGCCCGGGCCTGGGCCCGGGCCGCCGAACTGCTGCCGGTCGCGGTCGAGGTGTTCCTCGCCGAGGGCGACCGCCCGGCCGCCGACCGGCTGGCGGAGGAGGCCGCGGCGAGGCTGGCGGGCCGGGACGCCCCGGCGGCCTTCGCGGCGCTCGACTTCGCGCGCGGCCTGCTGCTGGGCGACGAGGATCCGGCAGGCGCGGCCGAGGCGTTCACCAGGGCCCGGGACGGCTGGCGGGAGATCGGCCGCCCGTACGAGGCGGCCCGGGCCGAGGAGCGGGCCGGCGGGGCCCTGTCCGGGCTCGACCGGGCCGGGGCGGGGGAGCGGATGACCGCCGCCGAGCAGACCTACCTGGTGCTGGGTGCGGCCTCGGACGCGGCCCGGTGCCAGCGCCTGCGCCGCGACCTCGGCCTCGGGCGGGTGGCGTCGCCCGGCCGCCGGGGCTACGGCGAGCGGCTCTCGCCGCGGGAGCGTCAGGTCGCCGCGCTGGCGGCCCAGGGGGCGGCCAACCAGGACATCGCCCGGGCGCTCTTCCTCTCGCCGCGGACGGTCGAGCACCACGTGGCGAGCGTGCTCCGCAAGCTGGGTGCCGGCCGCTCGGAGCTGGCCGAGGCACTGGCGGCGGAGGAGGGGACCGAGGCCCCCGGGGGGCCGGCGGGCTCGTGACGTCCGGGCTCGTGAGGGTCCGGGCCCCGATCGGGAGTCAGCGGTCAGTAGTCAGTAGTCAGTAGTTCAGTACTCGGCCGTCGGCAATGCTCGGCAGCCGGCCGTCAGCGGTACGGGTGGCCGGCGCGTTCGGCGAGCCGGGCGAGCCGGGCCAGCCGGGCGAGGCGGGTCTGCCGGCCGGCGGTGCCGCGGCGGGCGGGGTGGACGAGCCCGGGGTCGTCGAGGGCGGTGAAGTGCTCCTGGGCGTAGAGCCGAAAGCGTTCGCGGCGGGTCATGGCGGCCTCCGGTGGCGTTGGGGGTCGGCGGCGTGGGTGCGGTGCGGGTGCGGTGCGGTGCGGCCTGGGTGCGGCGAGGTCCAGCAAACCGGCCCGGCCGCTGGGGGAACAATGCGTACCGCTACCCAACCCCTGCGCCGAATCGTGGGTACCGCCGTACGGTCGGCCCCCGGTACCGTCGACGAGACATGATGCCATGTCACACCTCATTCAGAAGGGTGCCCGTCGGGGTGCCCGCACTGCACGACGGTGTCACGACGCCGCCCGCCGGAGCCCCGGCGGGCCTGTCCCCCGGGGAGCTTTCGGTGCCGCAGATTCTGGTCGACCACTCGTCCGACCTCGACCTCGACCACGCCGGTTTCGTCAAGGAGGTGCACGGGCTGATCGCCGAGGTGATCGACACCACGGTGGCGGACTGCAAGACCGTCTTCCGTCCGGCCGCGCAGTACGCGGTCGGCGACGGGACGGACGGGCACGCGGTGGTGCTCGTGGAGATCAAGATCCTCGCGGGCCGTTCGGCCGGGCAGCGCGCCGAGCTGACGGCGCGGGTGCTCACGGTGCTGGAGGCGCTGGTCCGGGTGCCGGCCGCGCTCGGGGTGGAGGTCACCGAGCTGGACCGGGAGACCTACCGCGTGGTCCGGCACCCCGGCCACCGGGCCGGCTGACCCGCGAGGGGTCCGCCCGGCCACGCCCGGCGCCGCCCGGCCTCCGGGGCACCCCGGAGGCCGGGCGGCGCCGGCGTGTACGCACGGCCCTGCCCGCGCCCGGGCCGACCCGTCCGACCAGGGAGAACGCCGGGAACGGAGGCCGTCCGGGCGGTAGCTCACGGAAAGGTGACGATTGAACAACCGGGGCCGGGAGGGGTTGCTAACGGTGCCCTTATTTAGGTTAGCCTTCCCTCATGAACCACGCCCTGTTGGCCGCGACCACGGCCGGATACACCATGCCCCAGTCGTGGCGGCTTCTCACCAAGACCGGATACTTCATCGGTCTGAGCGGGGCCATCGGCGCCACCGTCACCTACGCCACCACCGTCCGGCCGGCGCTCCGCGCACCGGGCAGCAGCCCCGAGGACGCCGCGGTGCTGCGAAGAAGATCGGCGACCTACCTCGCCTGGGCCGGCGTCGTCCTGCTGGTGGCGGGCTACTTCCAGCTCGCCGCCCGCCTCGCGCGCGCCGGCAAGGGCATGCCGTTCGGTGACGCCCTCGCCCCGGACCGGATCTGGGACTACCTCCGGGCCCCGGCCGCCAAGGGCGCCTGGATCGCCCAGGGCACCGTCTACATCGTCCAGAACGCGGTGCTGGTGATGGCGGCCGCCGCCCTGATCGCCCTCTTCGTGCCGGCCGTCCGCCGCCACACCGACGCGATCGCCCTCACCGCGCTGCCGCTGTCGCTCGCCGTGACCCTGATCGCCGCCGTCCCCGCGACCGAGCCCGCCGACCTGGACAAGTGGCTGGACCTCGCCTTCGACCAGACGCACATCGTCTCCGGTGTCGTCTGGCTCGGCGGCCTGGCCCTGCTGGTCGCCCTGGCCGGCACCCGCGGCCGCCTCGGTGCCGGCGCCGGGCTGCTCTGGGCCGAGATGTGGCGCCGCTTCAGCCTCGTCGCCATGGTCTGCGTCGGCGCCGTCGTCCTCTCCGGCCTCTGGCTGAGCTGGAAGCACGTCGGCGGGATCTCCCAGCTGTGGACCACCGGCTACGGCATCGCCCTGCTGGTCAAGATCCTGCTGGTGGCCGGCCTGGTCACCGCCGGTGCCTTCAACCAGTTCTGGCTGATGCCCAGGATCGTCCGGGCCCGCCGCGCCGACGACACCGGCTCGCTGCTGCACCTCACGCTGCGCCACTTCCCCAAGGTGGTCTGGGGCGAGGTCGTCCTCGGGGTGGCCGTGCTCTTCGTGCTGCCGTTCATCGCCGGCTCCGCCCGCACCGAGGCGGGCAGTGCCAAGGCCGTCTCCTCCGGGACGGTCTTCGCGGGCGGCGCCGCCCTCGCGATCGCGCTGGCCGTCTCCTTCTACGCCACGGCCAAGGCCTCCGAGGCCCTGTCCCGCCGCCCGGTCGTCACCGCCGCGGCGACGGCCTGAGGCGCCTGACGGCTCGAAACGGCTGACGGCCTGACGGCCTGAAACGGCCGGCGGCCGTAGCAATCCGACGGCCCGTAACACCCGACGGACACGGTCGACGCGGGGGCGCTGCATGCGCCCCCGCGTCGCGTGCGTTGCCGGCCGGGGGGAGTCCGGAGGCGGAGTGGCCGAGGGAGCACGCCGGGTCCGTGGGCCCCCGGCCGGTTCGGGCCCGCGGAGGCCGGCGCGACCTCAGCCCAGGGGCCGCGGCGCCCGCCGGTCGACGACCGTCGACCACCCCACGGCCACCACGATGACCACCCCGAGGACGAGGCTCACCGGCCCGGTGCCCAGATCCAGGCCGCCGCGCTCGTGACCGACACCGGCCCAGTCGGCGAAGCACGCGCCGAGCGGCCGGGTCAGCACGTACGCCCACCAGAAGGTCAGCACGGGCGGCAGGCCCGGCAGCCGGTGGGCGAGCGCGGGCACCGCGATCAGACCGGCGAACAGCAGCCCGGACGGCAGGTAGCCCCAGCCCAGGGTGGCGGCGGTCAGATCGCCGACGGCGGTGCCGAGCGCGAAGGTCGCCAGCACCGCCGCCCAGTAGAAGACCTCGCGCCGCCCGCCCGCGACCGTCTCCACCGCGAGCGTGCCCTCCGTCCGCCGCCAGAGCCCGAACACCAGGGCCAGCAGGACGGCGAACGCCGACGCGGACACCGCGTACGGCACCCCCAGGGCGACGTGGGCGACGTCCGCGGCCATCGTGCCGAACACGCTCACCATGACCACCGCCGCCCAGTACACCGCCGGCACGTACCGGCGGGCGCGGGCCTGCGCCACCAGCGCAAGGGCCAGCAGCAGGCCGGCCGAGCCGACCGCCGGGACGGGCCCGAGGGTCCGGGCCAGGTAGTCGGAGGTGGTCTCGCCCATCCCGGTGGTGAGGATCTTGACGGCCCAGAACGCCGCCGTGACCTGCGGGACCTTGCTCAGCTGCGCCCCGGGGCCGGGTACCGGTCCGGGCCGGGGCCGCCCGCCCGCGGACCGGCGGCGCCGCGTCGCGGGCGGGGACGTCGTGGTGCTCACGGCCGTCAGCCGCCGAGGACGGTGTTGCCCGTGAGCGTGCCGCTCGCGCCGTCGACGGTGACCGTGTGGCGGACGCCGTCCGGGCCGATCACCACGGCCCGCCAGGCCCGGCCGCCGCCCTGGTCGCTGACCGTGGTCAGCGACTCGACCCGGCCGCCGTCCACCGCCGCGGCCGCCTTGGCCACCGCGTCGGCCGCGGAGAGCGCGGGCAGCGGCGCGGCCGCGGGGCCCTGCCGTCCGGCGCGGTCACCCGGCGCCGGCCCGTCCTGCCCGTGGTCGTCCTGGCCGCGCCCGCCCTGACCGTGGTCGCCCCGGCCTTCCGGGCCGCCGTGCCCCCGCTGCTCGTCGCGCTTCCCGTCGCCGCCCCTGCCCCGGCCGTCGTGGCCCCCGCGACCGCCGCCCTCCTGACCGCCGTGCTCCTCGCCGGCCGCCAGAGGGCCGCGGTGACCGCCGTGCCCCTCCGCCGCGTGGTGCACGGCGACGGCCGCACCGCCGCCGACCACCACCACGGCCGCCGCACCCGCCGCTATCCAGCGCACCGGGCGCCGCCGCACCCAGCGGCGGACGCCCGCCGCCCGGCCCGGACGCCCGCCGCCCGGCTGCTCCTGCTGCTCCTGCGGCTCCTGTGCACCGAAAGGCTCGCTCATGCTGCCCACCCCGACTCCCTGCCAGGCCCGGGCCCTGCGCCCGGACGACGCGGCCAGCATGACCGGGCCTTGCTGAAGGTCTGCTGAAGACCTGAAGGCCCCTTCAGCGAGCCGGCCCGGCGACCTGCCACCCTGGTGGGCATGCGCGTACTGGTGGTGGAGGACGAACGGCGGCTGGCCCTGGCGCTGCAGCACGGGCTGACGGCGGAGGGATTCACCGTGGACATCGCCCACGACGGCCTCACCGGCCTCGCCCGGGCGACCGACCAGTCCTACGACGTGATCGTGCTGGACATCATGCTGCCCGGCCTCAACGGCTACCGGGTCTGCGCCCGGCTGCGGGCGGCCGGCAGCGACGCCGGCATCCTGATGCTCACTGCCAAGGACGGCGAGTGGGACGAGGCGGAGGCGCTGGACACCGGCGCCGACGACTACCTGTCCAAGCCGTTCTCCTTCGTCGTCCTGGTCGCCCGGCTCAAGGCGCTCGCCCGCCGGATCGGCAGCCGCGCGCCGCAGCGCACCGTGCTCGGCGATCTCGTGGTGGACTCCGCCGCCCGCACCTGCACCCGGGCCGGCGCCGCCGTCGCCCTCACCCCCCGCGAGTTCGCCCTCCTCGACCACCTGGCCCGGCGGGCCGGCGAGGCGGTCTCCAAACGGGAGATCCTCGACCAGGTCTGGGACAGCGGCCCCGACGGCGACCCCAACACCGTGGAGGTGCACGTCAGCGCCCTGCGCCGGAAGATCGACACCCCGTTCGGCCGCGCGGCGGTGCAGACCGTGCGCGGCGCCGGCTACCGGCTGGCGGCCGACGGTGGCTGACCCGACCCGCGCCCGCCGCACCGTCCCCGCGGCGAGGGCCGCCCGGCCACCGCGAGCACCGAGCCCCCTTCGTCCCCTTCGTCCTCTGCGGGCCGTCCGGGCCGTCCTGCGCCGTCCCACCCGGCACCCCCGGGTGGTCGCCCTGGTCACCCTGGCCACCCGCCTGGCGCCGCGTTCCGTCCGCGCCCGCACGACGCTCGCCGCCTGCACCAGCGTGGCCGTCGTCCTGCTGGCCGCCTCCGCCGCCGTCGTCCTGCTGCTCCGCGCCAACCTGGAACGCAGCGTCGAGGACGGTGCCCGCGAACAGGCCCGCGCCGTCGCCCGGCTCGCCACCGACGGCCACCTCACCGCGGCACTGCCGCTGGACCACGGCACCGACTTCGTCCAGGTCATCGACGCCGGCGGCCGGGTCGTGGCCGCCAGCCAGAACCTCATCGGCCGCCCGGCCCTGGCCCCCACCGGAGCCCGCGACGGCCACCGCAGCTACAACCTCCACGCCCTCGGCGAGGAGCACCACCAACGCGTCACCACCCTCACCGCCGACACCCCCACCGGCCCGGTCACCGTCCACGTCGGCGCCTCGCTGCGGACCGCCGACGCCGCCGACGACGTCACCACCGCCGCCCTCGCCGCCCTCAGTGCCGTCCTGGTGCTCACCGTCGGCGCCCTCACCTGGCGCGCCACCGGCCGCGCGCTGCGCCCGGTCGACGCGATCCGCGCCGAGGTCGCCGCGATCGGTGACCGCGACCTCGACCGGCGCGTCCCCGAACCGCGCAGCGACGACGAGATCGCCCGCCTCGCCCACACCATGAACGCCATGCTGGAGCGGCTGGAGGCCGCCGGCACCCGCCAGCGCCGCTTCATCGCCGACGCCTCGCACGAGCTGCGCAGCCCCCTCGCGGTGCTGCGCACCCAGCTGGAGGTCGCGCTCACCCACCCCGACCCCGACGTCCGCGCCGACCTGGTGGCCGGCGCGCTCCAGGACACCGAGCGCCTCCAGGCGCTCAGCACCGACCTCCTGCTGCTCGCCCGCCTCGACACCACCGGCCACGACCGGGCGGACGAGCCGGTCGATCTCACCGAACTCGTCCGGACGACCGTGCGGGCCCGCGGACCCCAGCCGCACCCGGTGGTCCTCCGCACCCCCGACGAGGTCACCGTCACCGGCAACCCGCTCTGGCTGGGCCGACTGCTGACCAACCTGCTCGACAACGCCCAGCGCCACGCCCGGCAGAGCGTCACCGTCACCCTGCTCGGGGACGCGGAGGCGGGACAGGCCGTCCTCGACGTGGCCAACGACGGGCCGCGGATCGATCCCGGCGACCGCGAGAAGATCTTCGAACGGTTCGCCCGCCTCGACGACGCGCGCAGCCGTGACGACGGCGGCAGCGGCCTCGGCCTGCCCATCGCGCGCGACATCGCGGCCCTCCACGGGGGCACCCTCACCGCGCGGGACACCGCGGCCGGCACCACCTTCCGCACCCGCCTGCCGGTGGGTCTTGTGCGCGGCCCGTCCCGGGAAGATAGTTAGTTAAGCGCAACTAACTACTTCTGGGCACTTCGGTCCGGAGCACGGGGGTCGTCATGGAGATCGAGACGCAGGACCACTCGCGCTACAAGTGGGTGGCCCTGTCCAACACCACCCTCGGCATGCTGGTGGCCACGATCAACAGCTCGATCGTGCTGATCTCGCTGCCCGCGATCTTCAACGGCATCGGGCTCAACCCCCTGGAGCCCGGCAATGTCAGCTACCTGCTCTGGATGCTGATGGGCTACATGCTGGTCACCGCCGTCCTGGTGGTCACCCTCGGGCGGCTGGGCGACATCCACGGCCGGGTGCGGATCTACAACGCCGGGTTCCTGATCTTCACGCTCACCTCGGTCGCGCTCTCCCTGGACCCGATGTCCGGCGGGGGCGGCGCGCTGTGGCTCATCCTCTGGCGGGTGGCCCAGGCGGTGGGCGGCTCGATGCTGATGGCCACCTCCGCGGCGATCATCACCGACGCCTTCCCGGCCCGGCAGCGCGGCATGGCCCTCGGGGTGAACATCGTCGCCGCCATCGCCGGCTCGTTCATCGGCCTGGTCCTCGGCGGGGTGCTCGCCGAGTGGAACTGGCACTCGATCTTCTGGGTCAACGTGCCGATCGGCATCCTCGGCACCGTCTGGGCCTACCGCTCCCTGCGCGACACCGGCATCCGGCGTCCGGCCCGGATCGACTGGTGGGGCAACCTGACCTTCGGCGTCGGCCTGACCGCCCTGCTGGCGGGCATCACCTACGGCATCCAGCCCTACGGCGGCCACACCATGGGCTGGACCAACCCGTGGGTGCTCGCCGGCCTGATCGGCGGCACCGCCGTCCTGCTGCTGTTCTGCGTCGTCGAGCGGCGCACCGCCGAGCCGATGTTCCCGCTGCGGCTCTTCCGCGACGCCTCCTTCACCGGCGGGAACGCCGCCACCCTCTTCGGCTCGGTGGCGCGCGGCGGCCTGCAGTTCATGCTGATCATCTGGCTCCAGGGCATCTGGCTGCCGCTGCACGGCTACCAGTACGAGGACACCCCGCTCTGGGCCGGTATCTACATGATCCCGCTGACGGTCGGCTTCCTGATCGCCGGCCCGGTCGCCGGGCACCTCTCCGACAAGTACGGGGCCCGGCTCTTCGCGGCCGGCGGGCTCGCGCTGATGGCCGTCTCCTTCGGCGGCCTGCTGCTCCTGCCCACCGACTTCGGGTACGGGTGGTTCGCGCTGCTGATCCTGCTGAACGGGCTGGGCGGCGGGCTGTTCGCCGCGCCCAACACCTCGCTGATCATGTCGGCCGTCCCGGCGGACGCCCGCGGTGCGGCCTCCGGCATGCGGGCCACCTTCCAGAACGCGGGCATGGTGCTCTCGATCGGCATCTTCTTCTCGCTGATGGTGGCCGGTCTGTCCGGCTCGCTGCCGCACGGGCTGGAGAGCGGGCTGACGGCGCAGGGCGTGCCGGCGGGCACCGCGCAGTCGATCGCCGCGCTGCCGCCGGTCGGCACGCTGTTCGCGGCCTTCCTCGGGTACAACCCGGTCCGCGAACTGCTCGGCCCGGACGTGCTCGGCCGGCTGCCCGCCGACAACGCGCAGACGCTCACCGGCCGGGAGTTCTTCCCCCAGCTCATCTCCGGCCCGTTCCACGACGGCCTGGTCGTGGTGTTCTGGTTCGCCATCGTGCTCTCACTGCTCGGAGCGGTCGCCTCGCTGGTGCGGAGCCGTCCGCCGGCCTCGGCGGCACCGGCGCCGGACGGTACGGTGAAGACCGAACCGGGCGCCGCGGCGCGCTCCGCCCGGGCAGAGCCGCGCAGCTGAGGAGGGCCACCGGCCGATGGCGACGGAACCGACCCCGACCGGGGCCGAGCACCCCCTGCCCACCGAGGACCTCACCAGGCTCCGGCTCGCCGTCGCCCGCCTGCACCGGCAGATGGTGCAGGCGTCCACCCGCCTGGACCTGACCTTCGCCCAGCTCTCCGCGCTGGCCCGGATCGAGGCGCACGCCCCCGTCCGCCTGGTGGACCTCGCGGCGCGCGAGGGCGTCGCCCCGCCGTCCATGAACCGCACGCTCGCCCCGCTGCACGCGGACGGGCTGATCACCAAGGAGACCGACCCCCGGGACCGCCGCTCCGCGCGGATCACCCTCACCGAGCACGGCCGCGTCACCATCGCCCAGATCCGCGCCCAGCGCTCGCAACTGCTGGCCGACCGCCTGGTGCGCCTCTCGCCGGGCCAGACGGACATCCTGCTCGCCGCCCTGCCGGTGCTGGAACTCCTCGCCGAGGAGCCGGAGCCGCCCCAGGAGCAGGAGCAGGAGCAGGAGCAGGAGCCGGTCGGGGCGACGGAGGACGACGGGAGCTGACGGCCCGCCCGGTGCGGCCCGCCCGGTGCGGACCGGCCGCTATGCGGCCCCGGCCCCGGCGCCGGTGAACACGGCGGCCATCCACTCGACGGCGTTCTCGCCGAGGATCAGCTCCAGGTTGGCCGCGGACTCGGCGGCGGCCGCCTCGGAGCGGGTGAACATCGCCTCCTCGTAGGCGGCCACCGCACCGCGGGCGTCGCCCGGCCGGGCGGCGAGGGCGCGGCCGAGCTCGGCCCCGTCGAGCATGGCGAGGTTGGCGCCCTCGCCCGCGAAGGGTGACATCAGGTGGGCGGCGTCGCCCAGCAGCGTGACCCCGGGGCGCGGCTCCCAGCGGTGCCCGACCGGCAGGGCGTGGATGCGCCGGCCGACCACCGCGTCGGCGTCGGCCACCAGCGCCCGCAGGCTCTCGTGCCAGCCGTCGAACGACGCGAGGACGGCCTCCTTCGCCGCGTCCCGGCCGAGGGTCCGGAAGCCGTCCAGCCACTCCTCGTCCGCCCGGAGTGCGGTGTAGACGTGCAGGCTGCCGTCGCTCTCGCGGTGGGCCAGGACAGCCCGGCCGCTGCCGGTGCCGTCCGGCAGTGCCAGGAAGAAGCCGCCGCCGATCAGGGCCGCCGCGGCCGGGTGGCGCCGGTCGGCGTCGTGCAGGTCCGTCTCGGCGAAGGAGACCCCGGTGTAGCGGGGCTCCGCGGCCGAGAGCAGCGGCCGGATCCGCGACCAGGCGCCGTCCGCGCCGACCAGCAGGCCGGTGGTGACGGTGGAGCCGTCCGCGAACGAGACCTCGTGCCGGCCGTCGTCGAGCGTGCGGGCGCCGGCGGCCTTCCGGCCCCAGCGGACGGTACCCGCCGGGAGGGAGGCGAGCAGCAGGTCGCGCAGCTGTCCGCGGTCGACCTCGGGGCGTCCGCCGGTGCCGTCGTCCGCCTCCTCCAGGCGGACCACCGCGTCCGGCCCGACCAGCCGCATCGCCTCGCCGCCGGGGTGGACGAGCGCGCGGAACTCGTCGTACAGGCCGGCCGCGCGCAGCGCCTGCTGGCCGGACTCCTCGTGGATGTCCAGCATGCCGCCCTGGGTCCGGGCCTCGGGGGAGGCCTCCAGGTCGAAGACGGCCGCGGCGATGCCGTGGACGTGCAGGACGCGGGCGAGCGTGAGGCCGCCCAGCCCGGCGCCGACGATGACGACGGGGTGGTGGGCGGGGGATCCGGCGCCGCCGGGGGTGGTGGTCGTGGTGTTCACGGGGAGGTCCTCTCGGGATCGGGTCGGGGTGGCGAGGCGGCGGGCGGGGTCAGCCGGTTTCCTGGCCCGGCCGCGCCGTCCGGGCCACGCCGGTGAGCAGGACGCGGAAGCCCCAGGCGAGCCGGTCCTCCGGAGTGCCGGAGAGCACGTCGTCGGCGACCGCCGCGAGCCGGGGCCGGGTCTGCGCCGAGGACGCCTGCACGGCGGCGGCCAGGGCGTCGAGCTCGCCGTCCGCACCGGGCGCGGCGTGGCGCGCGGCCTGCTCGGCGGCGGTCGCCGTCCCGAACTGCAGCAGCACGTCCACGCCCCACGCCGCCCGGCCGTCCGGCACGCCGCCCTCCGCGAGCAGGGTGAGCAGCGTCTCCAGCAGGTCCAGGTAGTGCGGCCCGCTCGGGCGGGCGACCAGCGCCGAGCGCGCCAGCGCGGGGTGGCCGAACAGCAGCACCGTGTAGGAGACGAGCAGGCGCTCCAGCCGGGTCTGCCAGTCGCCGTCCCCGGTCCGGGCCACGGCGACGTCCAGCTCGCCGAGCACCTCGTCCAGCACGGCGGCGTGCAGCTCGGCGGTGTTCCGGACGTACACGTAGAGCGAGGCCGGTCCGGTGTCCAGCTCCTGTGCGAGGCGGCGCATGGTCACCTTCTCCAGTCCGTCCGACCGCAGCACGGCGAGTGCCACCGCCACGATCGCCTCCCTGGTCAGGGCCGGCTTGGCAGGCCGCTCACGGCGGCTCACGGGGTTCCTGGGCTTCTCGGTCACACCACCACGGTAACGAACGCGTTTGCTCCGAACAAGTACGTGACGAACATGTTCGTCATTATCCGGTTCGAGGGCGGGGCGCGGTGACGTGCTCGACCGGGCGAAATGGAGGTAATCAGGGTAGGCTTACCTAATAATTGATGAGCTCGGGGGAGGGTGTCGTGGGGCATGGCTGGGAGGGCGTCGTCCTCAAGCTGATGCGGGGCCGGGACTTCACGTTCACGGTGACCGGCGTCGAGGAGGTCACCGAGCACTGCCGGCGGGTGCGGTTCACCGACGGCGGCATGCTCGCCGAGACCGGCGTGCACCCGACGATGTGGGTGCGGGTCTGGTTCCCGGGTGCGGGGCGCCCGCACCAGCGCGCCTACACCCTCGTCGACCCCGACCCGGCGGACGGCACCTTCGGCATCGAGTTCGCGCTCCACGAAGGCCCGGCCAGCCGCTGGGCGGCGGCGGCCGGGCCGGGCGACACCGTCCCGGCGACCGTGCAGGGCTCGGCCTTCGCGGCCCCCGAGCCGCTGCCGGAGCGGATGTTCCTGATCGGCGACCGCGCCTCCGTGCCCGCCGTCAACTCCCTGCTCTCCGCGCTGCCGGACGTGCCGGCGACCATCTGGCTGGAGACCCAGCACGCCGCCGACGAGCAGCTTCCGCTGCGCATCCGGCCGGCCCGCCACGAGGTGCGGCACGTCCCGCGCGAGGGCGACGGCGCCCGGCTGGTCGCCGAGGTCCGCGACGCCCTGCCCGGCCTGTTGGGCGACCCGGCCGGCGCGTACGTCTGGATCGCCTGCGACACCGCCACCACCCGGGCGCTCGCCCGGTTCACCCGCAAGGAACTCGCGCTCGCCAAGCCGCAGGTGCATGCCCTCGGCTACTGGCGGCCCTGAAGACCCGTGGCGCCCGGCCGGGGGGATGGTCCCCCCTCGGCCGAGCGCCACGTCCTGTTTCCCGCGGCGCGCCTCGCGGCCGCGACGAACGCGACAAACAAGTCGCCGGCCTCGGAACCCGCCCACCGGGCGCGGACGAGGATCCGGAAGCCGCGCGAGCCGTCGACCGCCGGCTGATGACCCTGCTCAGCAGCGGCTCCCACCGCAATGCCGTCACGGCACGAACGGCTCCTCGTCGCCGAGGACTGCCGGCGCGGGGCCTCGTCGTCAGGCCGGTGGGCCGCCGACGAGGCCGGGCCCCTTGCCTGCCCCGCCGCGGGCCGACTGTAGGTGCAGGGCCGATTGCAGGGCCGACCACCCCCGTCCCACCGACCGGCCGTCAGGCCGCTGCGCCGCCGGCGGCCGTGAGCCGTCGGCGGCGCTGTCGCGTCCGTGCCCGTCCCTGCCCGTCCGTCGGCCGGTGCCCGTCCGTCAGCTCTGCCGGTGGGCCCCGCCCGTCGGCGCCGACCGCGGTCTGGGCGGTACTCCGCGGAGCATGTAAGGTAAACCTTGCCTAATCTCCCTGGTGGGGGTCGAACCGCCTTCCGGCGCGTACGCCGGACCGGTCGGACGGGCCCCGGCGCGAATGGCGCCGGTGAGTTGAGGTGACGAGCGCGGGGGACCGGTGGGCAGCGGCAGTGTGACTCCTTCTGGTGCAGGTCGGGCGGCGGCCGAGGGGCATCCGCCGGACCTCCAGGCGTGTCTGGCGGACCTCCGGCGCTTCCGGGGTTCCACGGTCGTCGTGAAGTTCGGCGGCAACGCGATGGTCGACGAGGAGCTGAAGGCGGCCTTCGCCCGGGACGTGGTCTTCCTGCGCTACGCCGGGCTGCGCCCCGTGGTGGTCCACGGCGGCGGCCCGCAGATCGGTGCCCAGCTGGACAGGCTGGGCCTGGCCTCGTCGTTCGCCGGCGGCCTGCGCGTGACCACGCCCGAGGCGATGGACGTGGTGCGGATGGTGCTGGCCGGTCAGGTCCAGCGCGAGCTGGTCGGGCTGCTGAACGCCCACGGGCCGTTCGCGGTCGGCATGACCGGCGAGGACGCCCGCACGATGACCGCGGCGAAACGCTTCGCGGTGGTCGGCGGCGAGCGGGTCGACATCGGCCTGGTGGGGGACGTGGTCTCCGTCCAACCGTCCTTGCTGGAATCCCTGTTGGCCGATGGCCGGATCCCGGTGGTCTCGTCGGTGGCGCCGGGCGAGGACGGCAGCGTCTACAACGTCAACGCCGACACGGCCGCCGCGGCGGTGGCGGGTGCGCTGCGGGCGGACGTGTTCCTGATGCTGACCGACGTCCCCGGCCTCTACCGGGAGTGGCCCACCGACGACGAGGTGATTCCGCGGCTGACCGCCGAGGAGTTGGCGGCCCTGCTGCCGGGCCTCGCCGGCGGGATGGTGCCGAAGATGGAGGCCTGTCTGGCGGGCCTGCGGGCGGGGGTGGGTGCCGTCCGGGTGCTGGACGGCCGCGTCCCGTACGCCGTGCTGCGGGCCTTCGGCGCGGCGGCCCCGGGGACCGAGGTGGTCCCGTCGCCGCCCGCTCCGGTGGTGGCGTCGCGGAGTCCGGCTCCCGGCGAACTCGCCCACCGGTGAACGGCCCTGGGGGCCCGGTGCCCCCGGCCCGACCGTGCGGCCGGTCCGGATTTCCGGGCCGCCGGGGGTGCCGCGCAGGCCGCCGGGGTGGGTGACGGCACGTCTGGGCAGGTCACCCGCGGGGTGGCAGGGGTGCGGCAGGGGGTCGCGAACTTGACTCTGCCGCTCCGATAGGAGAACTTAGGCAAGCCTAACCAAAGCTCTTCGGTGTTGCGCCGGGAGTTTCAGCCCCGGAGCTTCTCTCCGGGTCCGCGAATCAGCAGTAGGCAGACGGAAGGACGAGTCATGTCGCGCGAGAACGGCGCAATCCACGGAGACGGCAGCGTCGATGACCTGGTCGGTATAGGTTTCGGCCCCTCCAACCTGGCTCTGGCCATCGCGATCGACGACCACAACCGGCGCGACTCCGCGCAGGCGCTCCAGGTCCGCTTCCTGGAGAAGCAGGAACGTTTCGGTTGGCACCGGGGCATGCTGCTCGACGGCGCCACGATGCAGGTGTCCTTCCTCAAGGACCTGGTGACCCTGCGCGACCCGCGCAGCCGGTTCACCTTCCTGACCTACCTCCAGGAGCGCGGCCGGCTGGTCGACTTCATCAACATGAAGTCGTTCTACCCGACCCGGCTGGAGTTCCACGACTACTTCGAGTGGTGCGCCGCGGAGTTCGCCGGCCAGACCGGGTACGGCCGGCAGGTCACCGGGATCCGGCCGGTGGAGTCGGACGGCCGGATCGACAGCGTCGAGGTCGTCTCGGAGGCCGTCGCCGGCGGCGACCGGGAGGTCCGCCGGGCCCGGAACATCGCGGTCGGCACCGGTCTGACGCCGCGGCTGCCCGCCGGCGTCACCCTGGGCGAGCGCGTCTGGCACACCCGGGACCTGCTGGTGCAGGCGCCCGCCCTGGCCGGCCGGGAGCTGCGCCACCGCCGCATCGCGGTGGTCGGCGCCGGGCAGTCGGCCGCCGAGGCGGTCGAGTACCTCCACCGCACCTTCCCGGACGCGGAGATCTGCGCCGTCCTCACCCGCTACGGCTACAGCCCGGCGGACGACAGCCCGTTCGCCAACCGGATCTTCGACCCGTCCGCCGTGGACGAGTTCTACGCGGCGTCGGACGAGGCCAAGCGGGCGCTGCTCGGCTACCACGCCAACACCAACTACTCGGTGGTGGACGGCGACCTCATCGAGCAGCTGTACCGGATCGTGTACCAGGAGAAGGTCGCGGGCAAGGAGCGGCTCCGGATCCTCAACGCCAGCCGCCTGACCGGGGTGAGCGACGCGGCGGACGGCGTGCGCGCCGGCGTCAGCTCGTTCCTCACCGGCGAGGAGCAGACGCTCGACTGCGACGCCGTCGTCCTCGCGACCGGGTACGCGCACGTCGACCCCCGGGAGCTGCTCGGCGACCTCGCCGCCTCCTGCCTCACCGACGAGTCCGGCCACCTCCGGGTCGACCGCGACCACCGGGTGCTGACCGAGGACCACGTCGACGTGGGCATCTACCTCCAGGGCGGCACCGAGCACACCCACGGCATCACCTCCTCGCTGCTCTCGACGCTGGCCGTCCGCTCCGGTGAGATCTGCGACTCCATCCTGCTGCGGCAGGCCGGACACCAGCTGCGGGCCCGGCAGAGCCCGCTCGGCGTGGCCGGCTGAACTCCCCGCCGGGCCCGGCCGGAACGCCGCGTCGGAACCCCGCCGGGCAGGACCACCGCCCCGCCGGACCACACCCCTTCCTCACCGAACGGACCTCTTCCATGACCGCCACCACCGCACCCGGCCCGCAGGGGTTCGGCCCGGACACGATTCGGGCGGAGATCGCCGACCTCCTCGGCGAGCGTCCGGAGGACATCGAGGACGACGAGAACCTGCGGGACGTCGGCCTCGACTCGATGCGGCTGATGCACCTCGTCGAGATCTGGCGCGCCCGCGGCGCCCGGGTCGAGTTCGCCGACCTGGCCGATCTCGGCGAGCCGACCGTCACCACCTGGTCCGCCTACCTGAGCCGTCCCTGAGCCGTACCCGAGCCGTCCCGGACCCGGTCCCGGACCCGGTCCCGGACCAGGCCCGCACGACCCCGCCGGCACCACCCGCCCGCGTCCCGCGGACCGGGCTCCCCGACCTCGGCGGCCCGCCGACCCCCGCGAGCCGCCGCACGCACCGCGTATCACCTCCAAGGAGAACCATGAACACCCGCGCCCTGACGTCCCGTAGCGTCAGAATCGCCGCCGTTGCCGCCACCACCGCCCTCACCCTCGCGGCCTGCGGCTCCAACGGCGACAGCAAGGACGCCTCGGCCGGGGCCTCGGCCGCGGCGGGCTCCGCGGCGGGCCCCGTGGTCGTGGAGGCCACCAACGGCAAGATCACCGTGCCGGCCGGCGTCAAGTGCATCGTCAGCATCTCCTACGCCACCGGCGCCCTGCTGGACCTCGGCGTGCAGCCGGTCGGCACCAGCACCATCGACGACAACAACCCGATGGAGCTGCTGCCCTCGCAGACCGAGGCCGCCAAGAAGATCGAGCCGATCGGCTCCGGCATCGAGATCAACATCGAGAAGGTCGCCTCGCTCAAGCCCGACCTGATCGTCGTCGAGGGTGCCACCGCCTTCGACTGGGGCGTCAAGAAGCTGGAGGGCGTCGCCCCCACGCTGTACTTCGGCGTCGACACCCCGGTCGACCTGCTGAACGCCCAGGAGAAGATCGCCACCGCCGTCGGCAAGGAGGCGGAGTTCAAGAAGCTGAAGTCCGACTACGACGCCAAGGCCGCGAAGATCAAGACGGACTACGCGACCAAGCTCAACTCCGTCAAGTGGACGATCGCCTCCTCCTACGGCGGCGGCGAGTTCCTGGTCGACACCAGCACCTCCTGGGTCGGCCGCGTGCTCAACGACGCGGGCGCCAAGTTCTCCCAGGCCTCCTCGGAGACCAAGGAGCACGAGACCACCTACTCGGTCGAGAAGCTCGACGTCCTCGCCGACGCCGACATCATCCTCGTCCCCAGGACGGCCGCCACCGGCGAGGTCCCGCAGGACACCAAGGACCTCGACAAGCAGCCGTCGTGGAAGAACCTCAAGGCCGTCCAGGCCGGCAAGGTCGTCCCGGTCACCTACGCCACCTCCGACCGGTACGGCACCTCGCTGAACGTCCTCGACCAGATCGAGACCATCCTCAAGGGCCTCTAGCCCGCCACGTCCGGGCGGCCGCCCACCCGCGGCCGCCCGGACGCTCACCACCACATCGCACCAAGCGCAGGAGCGCCCCGGGCTGGCACGTCGGCGGGGCCGCGGAAACCGGGAAGGGCCCGACCCATGGCTGGCAGCACCACCACGCAGGCCGAGCAGGACGCTCCGCAGGAGCTGACGGCAGCCCAGGCAGGCATCCTCGCCGCCCAACGGATCGACCCCGACAACCCGGCCTACAACGTCGGCCAGTACGTCCGCATCGACGGCGAGCTCGACGAGCAGCTGCTCGAAGCCGCGCTGCGCCGCACCCTCACCGAGGCCGACGGGCTGCACATCCGCCTCGCCGGGCCGCAGGAGCGCACCACCCGGGTGCCCGCCGGCTTCGACGCCGAGGCCTGGGCGCTGCCCCGGCTGGACACCAGCGGTGCCACCGACCCGCTCGGCGCCGCCGTCACCCTGGTCCGCGAGCAACTGGCCGTCCCCGCCGTCCTGGAGGGCCCCGGTGCGGCTGCCCTCACCGGCTCCCTCCTGGTGCGCACCGGCCCGGCGAGCCACCTGTGGTTCCAGTGGTTCCACCACCTGGTCGTGGACGGCTACAGCGTGGCGCTGTTCAGCCGCCGCGTCGCCGAGGTCTACACCGCCCTCGCCACCGGCGCGGACGTCCCCGACAGCCCGTTCCGCCCCGCCGCCCTGCTCGCCGAGGCCGAGCGCGACTACCTGGCCTCCGAGCAGGCCGGGGCCGACCGTGCCTACTGGCGGGAGCGCTTCGCCGACGCCCCGGCGGTCGTGGGCCTCACCGAGCAGACCGCCGCGGCCGCCCCCGCCGGGCTGCGGCACCGGGTGGAGCTGCCGGCCGGGCCGTCCGCCGCCGTCCTCGCCGCGGCGAAGGCCGCCCGGGTCACCTGGGCCGAGGCCGCGAACGCCGCCTTCGCGGCCTACCTGCACCGGATGACCGGCACGGCCGACGCCGTGCTCGGCATGCACTTCATGGCCCGCACCGCCCCCGGCACCCTGCGGGTGCCCGGGATGGCCGTCAACATCCTCCCCGTCCGGCTCGCCGTCACCGGCGAGGACTCCTTCACCGAGCTGATGCGCCGCTCGGCCGGCGAGCTCAAGGCCGTCCGCCGCCACCAGCTCCACCGCGGCGAGGAGATCCGGCGCGACCTCGGCCTGGTCGGCACGGACCGGCGCCTGCACGGGCCGATGCTCAACATCAAGCCCTTCGACCTCGACCTGGACTTCGCGGGCAGCCCCGGCAGCACCGTCAACCTGGCCTCCGGGCCCGTCGACGACTTCTCGCTCTCCGTCCTGAAGACGCCGGACGACCGCCTCGTCCTGGAGTTCGACGCCAACCCGGTGCTCTACGGCACGGGCGAACTCGCCCGCCACGCCGACCGGTTCGCCGCCCTGCTGACCCGCCTCGCCGAAGCGCCCGAGCAGCCGCTGGCCGGCCTGCCGCTGCTCGCCGACGCCGAGCTCCACGACGTCCTGCACGGGTGGAACGACACCGCCCGCGAGGTCCGCGAAGGCACCCTGGTCAGCCGGATCGCCGAGCGCGCCGCCGCCACCCCCGAGGCCACCGCGGTGATCGCCGAGGGCCGCAGCCTCAGCTACGCCGAGCTCGACGCCCGGGCCACCGGCCTCGCCCACGCGCTGCGGGCCGCCGGCGCCGGCCCCGACCGGGTGGTCGCGGTGGCCGTGCCGCGCTCCGTCGAGCTGATGGTCGCCCTGCTCGGCGTGCTCAAGTCCGGCGCCGCGTACCTGCCGCTGGACGCGGACTACCCGGCCGACCGGCTCGCGTACATGGTCGGGGACGCGGCGCCCGTCCGCGTCGTCACCGTCCGCCCGCTGCTGGAGCGGCTCCCCGAGGCTGCCCGCGCCGCCGCCCTGCTGGTCGACGGACCGGCCGCCGCCGTGGCGCCCGCCCAGGACGCCCCCGCACTGCCCGTGCCCGGCCCCGACCACGCCGCCTACCTGATCTACACCTCCGGCTCCACCGGCCGCCCCAAGGGCGTCGTCGTGACCCACCGCGCCATCGTCAACCGGCTCGACTGGATGCAGCACGCCTACCGGCTCGGCGCCGACGACCGCGTCCTGCAGAAGACCCCGGCCAGCTTCGACGTCTCCGTCTGGGAGTTCTTCTGGGCCCTGTGCGAGGGCGCCACCGTCGTCCTGGCCCGCCCCGAGGGCCACAAGGACCCCGCCTACCTCGCCGCGCTGATCGCCGAACAGCACGTCACCACCCTGCACTTCGTACCGTCCATGCTGCGCGCCTTCCTGGAGGAGCCCACCGTCACCGAGCGCTGCGCCGGCCTGCGCCGCGCCTTCTGCTCCGGCGAGGCCCTGCCCGGCGACGTCGTCGACCGCTGGTACGCCGCCCTCCCCGCGGTGCCGCTGCACAACCTGTACGGCCCCACCGAGGCCGCCGTCGACGTCACCCACCACCACACCGCCCCGGCCACCGGCGTCGTCCCGATCGGCCGCCCGGTCTGGAACACCCGCCTGTACGTGCTGGACGCCGCGCTGCGCCCCGCCCCGGTCGGCGTGCCCGGTGAGCTCTACCTGGCCGGCGTCCAGCTGGCCCGCGGCTACCTCGGCCGCCCCGGCCTGACCGCCGGCCGCTTCGTCGCCGACCCGCACGGCGCACCGGGCGAGCGCATGTACCGCACCGGTGACCTCGTCCGCCGGGCCCCCGACGGCACCGTCGAGTACCTCGGCCGCACCGACGACCAGGTCAAGGTCCGCGGCTTCCGGATCGAGCTCGGCGAGATCGAGGCCGCCCTGGAGGCCCTGCCCGGCGTCGTCCAGGCCGCCGTGACCGCCCGTGAGCTGACCGCCGGCGGCGCCCGGCAGCTGGTCGGCTACGCCGTGCCGGCGCCCGCCGACCCGGAGGCACTGCTCGCCGAACTCGCCCGCACCCTGCCCGAGCACATGGTCCCGGCCGTGCTGGTCGGCCTGGACGCCCTGCCGCTGAGCCTCAACGGCAAGCTCGACCGCAAGGCCCTGCCCGCGCCCGCCGCCGGCCGCGGCGACGGCGGCGGCGCGCCGCGCACCGAGACCGAGCACATCCTCGCCGCGCTCGTCGCCGAAGTCCTCGGCCTGCCCGCCGACGAGGTCGGCGTCGACGACAACTTCTTCTCCCTCGGCGGGGACAGCATCTCCGCCATCCAGCTCGGCAGCCGCGCCCGCCGCGCCGGCTTCCGGATCACCCCGCGCGTGGTCTTCGACCGCCGTACCGTCGCCCGGATCGCCGCCGTCGCCGAAGGCAGCCGCACCGACGCCGGCCCGGCCGCCCACGCCGTCGACACCACCGGGCCGCTGCCCACCACCCCGATCAGCGAGTGGCTGCGCGAGCGCGGCGGGCCGGTCGCCCGCTTCGCCCAGCACACCGTCGTCACCGTCCCCGCCGGCCTCGACCGGCAGCGCCTGGCCGCCGCGCTCGACACGCTGACCGACCACCACGACGCGCTGCGCCTGCGCCTGCACGTCGCCGAGGACGGCAGCTGGACCCAGGAGGTCCGGCCGGCCGGCGCCGCGCCCGCCGCGGACCGACTGCGCCACATCGACGTGACCGCCGAGGAGCTCGCCACCGCCGCCGCCCTGGAGCGCGAGGCCGCCGCCGACCGCCTCGACCCGGGCCTCGGCGTCGTCCTCCAGGCCGTCCACCTCGACGCCGGTGACCGCACCCCGGGCCTGCTCGTCCTCGCCGCCCACCACCTGGCCGTCGACGGCGTCTCCTGGCGCATCCTGCTGCCCGACCTGCGCGCCGCCTACGAGGGCCGCGCCCCGGAGGGCGTCCCCACCCCGCTGCGCGCCTGGACCCGCGGACTCGCCGAGGCCGCCACCGGCGACCTCGTCCGCGCCGAACTGCCCCTGTGGCAGGCCGTGCTGGCGGACGGCAGCGGACCGCTGCTGGGCGAGCGCCCGCTCGACGCCGGCCGGGACACCGCCGCCACCACCCGCCGCCTGCGGCTCACCCTGCCCGCCGCGCGCACCGCCCCGCTGCTCACCGACGTCCCCGCCACCCACCGGGCCGGCGTGGACCACGTCCTGCTCACCGGCCTCGTGCTGACCCTGCTCGCCCGGCGCCGCGCCCGGCCGGGCGAGGACACCCGCCCCGACCTGCTGCTGCGGCTGGAGGGCCACGGCCGCGAGGACGCGCTCGTCCCCGGCGCCGACACCGCCCGCACCGTCGGCTGGCTGACCAGCGAGTTCCCCGTCCGGCTCGACCTGACCGGCGTCGACGCCGCGGCCGCCCTGGCCGGCGGGCCCGCCGCCGGCCGCGCCCTCGCGCTGGTCAAGGAGCAGCTGCGCGCCCTGCCGCACGCGGGCGCCGGCTACGGCCTGCTGCGCCGGCTCGACCCGCAGTCCGCCGCCGCCCTCGCCGACCTGGCCGAGCCGCAGCTGCTCTTCAACTACCTGGGCCGCTTCGCCACCACCGGCGAGGAGTGGGGCGTCGCCCCGGAGGCCGGGGACGCCGTCACCGCCTCCGCGGACCCGGGCCTGCCCTGCGCGCACGCGCTGGAGATCGGCGCGTTCGTCCAGGACGGCCCCGCGGGCCCCGAACTGACCGTCCAGTTCGGCTGGCCGCAGGGCATCCTCACCGAGGACGCCGTCCGGGAGATCGCCGAGGGCTGGTTCGCCCACCTCGACGCGCTCACCCGGTACGCCGCCCGCCCCGACGCCGGCGGCCTGACCCCCTCCGACGTGCCGCTCGCCCCCGTCACCCAGGCCGTCCTGGACCAGCTGGCCGCCGAACACCCCGACACCGAGGACGTCCTGCCGCTCTCCCCGCTCCAGGAGGGCCTGCTCTTCCACACCCTGCTCCAGGACGAGCGGGGCGCCGACGACCTCTACACCTCGCTCACCTCGCTCGACCTGCGCGGCCCGCTCGACCGCGCCGGACTCGTCCGCGCCGTCGACGCCGTCGTCAACCGGCACTCCGCGCTGCGCGCCGGCTTCCTCGGCGCCGGCGTCCCCGAGCCGCTGCAGCTCGTCGCCGGCCTGGTCCGGGTGCCGTGGACGGAGCACGACCTGAGCGCGCTGCCCGCCGACCGGCAGACCGCCGAGACCGCCCGGATCGAGGACGCCGAGGCCTCCCGCCGCTTCGACCTGGCCCGCCCGCCGTTGGTGCGCTGCGCCCTCGTCACGCTCGGCCGGGACCACCACCGGCTCGTCCTGACCCGGCACCACATCGTCATGGACGGCTGGTCCACCCCCGTCCTGCTGCGCGAGCTGATCACCGCCTACGGGGCCGACGGCAGCGCCGCCGCGCTGCCCGCCGCCGCGCCCTACGCCGACCACCTCGGCTGGCTGGCCGCCCGCGACGCGGCCGCCGACACCGCCGCCTGGCAGCAGGCACTGGCCGGCCTCGACGCGCCGACGCTGCTCGCCGACAGCCTCGGCACCCCGGCCGCCGGGCCCGCCGCCGCCGGGCGGGAGATCGACCTGCCGATCCCGGCCGAGGTGTCCGCCGCCCTCACCGCGACCGCCCGCGAGCACGGCCTCACCCTCAACACCCTCGTCCAGGGCGCCTGGGCGATCCTGCTCGGCCGCCTCACCGGCCGCACGGACGTTGTCTTCGGCGCCACCGTCTCCGGCCGCCCCGGCGACCTGCCCGGCGTCGAGGCCATGGTCGGCCTGTTCAGCAACACCGTCCCGGTGCGGTTCGAGCCGCGCGAGGACGAGCCGGTCGCCGAGGCGCTCGGCCGCCTCCAGGCCCAGCAGTCCGCCCTGCTCGACCACCAGTACCTGGGCCTCGCCGACATCCAGGCCGCGGCCGGGCACGGCACCCTCTTCGACACCCTGCTGGTCTTCGAGAACTACCCCGTCGACCCGGAGCACCTCACCGCCCGCGGCCTGCGGGTCGCCGGGATCGGCAACCGCGGCGCCACCCACTACCCGCTCACCGTGCTCACCCTGCCCGGCGAGGCCCCGCAGCTGACCGTGGAGTACCGCCCCGACGTGTTCACCGCCGAGCAGGCCGGCGCCGTCGGCGAGCGCCTGCTGCGGCTGCTCACCACCATCGCCACCGCGCCGCGGACCGCCGTCGGAGCCCTGGAGATCCTCGCCCCGGCCGAGCGCCGGACCGTCCTGGAGGAGTGGAACGCCACCGCGCGCGCCGTCCCCGAGGGCACCGTCGTCGACGCCTTCGCCGCCCGTGCGGCCGCGATGCCCGCGGAGACCGCCGTCGTCTTCGGCGACGAACGGCTCGACTACGCCGAGCTCGCCGCCCGCGTCACCCGCACCGCCCGGCACCTCGCCGCGCTCGGCGCCGGACCGGGCCGGGTGGTGGCCCTCGCGCTGCCCCGCTCGGCCGACCTCGTCGCCGCCCTGCTCGGCGTCCTCGCCTCCGGCGCCGCCTACCTGCCGATCGACCTCGACCACCCGGACGAGCGGATCGCGCTGATGCTGGAGGACGCCGACCCGCTGCTCACCCTCACCACGCCCGAGGTCGCCGAGCGCCACCCGGTGCTCGCCGCCCACGGCAAGGGCGTCCTCACCGTCGCCGAACTCGGCACGCTGGGCGCCGACCCCGTCCGCCCGCACGCCGACGACCTCGCGTACGTCATCCACACCTCCGGCTCCACCGGGCGCCCCAAGGGCGTGCTCGTGCCGCACCGGGGCCTGGCCAACATGCTGGAGCACCACGGCAGTACCGTCTTCGCCCGGGCCGTGGAGCTGGCCGGCGGCCGCCGGCTGCGCGCCGCGCACACCGCCTCGTTCTCCTTCGACTCCTCCTGGGAGCAGCTGCTCTGGCTGATCCTCGGCCACGAACTGCACGTCTACGGCGAGGACCTGCGCCGCGACCCGCAGGCCCTGGCCGAGCGGCTGCTCGCCGACCGGATCGACACCCTCGACGTCACCCCGTCGTTCGGCCGCCAGCTCGTCGAGTGGGGCCTGCTCGACTCGCAGCGGCACCGCCCGCTGCTCTTCCTGGTCGGCGGCGAGGCCGTCGACGACGCCCTGTGGACCCGCATCCGGGAGACCGAGGGCGTGCTCGGCCACAACTTCTACGGCCCCACCGAATACACCGTCGACACCCTCGGCGCCGCGCTCGACGACAGCCCCACGCCGTTCGTCGGCCGCCCGATCGGCAACACCCGGGCCTACGTCCTGGACGCCCGGCTGCGCCCCGTCCCGGCCGGCGTCCCCGGCGAGCTGTACATCGCCGGCCCGGGCCTGGCCCGCGGCTACGGCAACCGCCCGGCGCTCACCGCGAGCCGCTTCGTCGCCGACCCGTTCGGCGCCCCCGGCGAGCGGATGTACCGCACCGGCGACGTCGTCCGCCACCGCCCCGACGGCAGTCTGGACTACCTGGGCCGCGACGACGACCAGGTGAAGATCCGCGGCTTCCGGGTCGAGCCCGGCGAGGTCGAGGCCGCCCTCGCGGCCCAGCCCGGCATCGCCGGGGCGGCCGTCCTGGCCCGCGCATCCGCCGGCGGCGTCAAGCGGCTGGTCGGCTACGTCGTCGCCGCCCCCGGGGCCGTCGCCGACCCCGCCGCCCTGCGCACCGCGCTCGCCGGGGAGCTGCCCGAGTACATGGTCCCCGCCGCGATCGTGGCGCTGCCCGTGCTGCCGCTGAACGTCAACGGCAAGCTCGACCGGCAGGCCCTGCCGGAGCCCGGCGCCGACGCCTTCGCCGCCCCGGCCGGGCGGGCCCCGCGCACCGAGCGGGAGGCCGTGATCTGCGGCGTCTACGCCGACGTGCTCGGCCTGCCCGCGGCCGGCATCGACGACGACTTCTTCGCGCTCGGCGGCCACTCGCTGCTCGCCACCCGGGTGGTCGGCCGGCTGCGCGCCGCGCTCGGCACCGAGGTCGCCGTCCGCGACCTGTTCGAGACCCGCACCCCCGCCGCCTTCGCCGCCCGCCTCGACGGCGCGGCCACCGGCCGCACCGCCCCGGCCGCCCGCCCGCGCCCCGAGCGGATCCCGCTCTCCGCCGCGCAGGCCCGGCTCTGGTTCCTCCACCGCCTCCAGGGCCCGAGCACCGCGTACACCATCCCGTGCGCGCTGCGGATCGACGGTGCACTGGACGCGGACGCGCTGCGCGCCGCCTTCGCCGACGTCCTCGCCCGCCACGAGGCGCTGCGCACCGTCTTCCCCGACCACGAGGGCCGGCCGTACCAGCGCATCCTCGACCCGCAGGCCGCCGGTGTGCCGTTCACCGCGGCCGAGGTCACCGGGCTCCGGCTGGACACCGAGGTCGCCGCCGCCGGCGCGTACGCCTTCGACCTGGCCACCGAGATCCCCGTCCGGGCCACCCTGCTGAGCGCCGGCCCCGCCCGGCACGTGCTCTGCATCGCGCTGCACCACATCGCGGGTGACGAGTGGTCCGAGGGCGTCCTGCTGCGCGACCTCGACCTCGCCTACGCCGCCCGCCGGGCCGGCGCCGCCCCGCAGTTCCCGCCGCTGCCCCTGCAGTACGCCGACCACGCGCTGTGGCAGGGCGAGCTGCTGGCCGCGGAGCAGGGCCCGGCGGCCGACCAGGCCCGCTACTGGACGGAGCGGCTGGCGGCCCTGCCCGCCGAGCTGACCCTGCCCACCGACCGGGCCCGCCCGGCCGAGGCGAGCGGCCGCGGCGGCGCGGTGCGGCTGCGCCTGCCGGACGACCTGCACGCCGCCCTGCGCGACTACGCGCGGCGCACCGGCGCCACCCCGTTCATGGTCACCCAGGCCGCCGCGGCGCTGCTGCTGGGCAAGCTGGCCGGCACCGCCGACGTCGCGCTCGGCACGCCCGTCGCGGGCCGCAGCGACGAGGTGCTGGAGTCCGTGGTCGGCTTCTTCGTCAACACCCTGGTGCTCCGCCACGACCTGGCCGGCGACCCGAGCTTCGACGAACTGGTCACCCGCTCCCGGGAGACGGTGCTCGGCGCCCTCGCCCACCAGGACCTGCCCTTCGACCGGCTGGTGGAGATCGTCAACCCCGAGCGCTCGCTCGGCCGCCACCCGCTGTTCCAGGTGATGGTCCAGCACCGCCGGGAGGCCGGCGGCCTCGACCGGCTGCTCGGCGCCCGGACGGCCCTGCTGCCCGACCCGGTGCACGCGGCCCGCTTCGACCTGGCCTTCACGTTCGTGGAGTCCGCCGACGGGAGCCGCACCGACCTGACGGTCATCCACGCCGACGACCTGTTCGACCGCGCCACCGCGCGGCTGTTCGGCGCCCGGCTGCTGCGCGTCATGGAGCAGGCCTTCGCCGCCCCCGGCCGGCCGGTCGCCCGGATCGAGCCGACCGCCGCCCAGGAGCGGCGCGGCCTCGCGGGGGAGTGGAACGCCACCGCCATCACCGTGCGCGAGGGCACCCTGCTCGACCGGATCGCCGAGCGCACCGCCGCCACCCCCGACGCCGTCGCGGTGGTCTTCGAGGGCACCGCGCTGACCTACCGCGAGCTGGACGGGCGCGCCGCCCGACTCGCCGGGGCACTGACCGCCGCCGGCGCCGGCCCCGACCGGATCGTCGCCGTGGCCGTCCCGCGCTCCGCCGAGCTCATGGTCGCGCTGCTGGCCGTGCTCAAGTCCGGCGCCGCCTACCTGCCGCTGGACACCGAGTACCCGGCCGAGCGCCTCACCGCCATGGTCGAGGACGCCGCCCCGGTGTGCGTGCTCACCGCCCCCGGCCCGGAAGGCGGCCTGCCCGGCCTGCCCGCCGTCCCGGGCGCGCCGGTGCTCACCGTCGACGCCGAGGCACCGGCGCCCGTCACCCCCGCCGCGCCCGGCCCCGACCACGCCGCGTACGTCATCTTCACCTCCGGCTCCACCGGCCGCCCCAAGGGCGTTGTGGTCACCCACCGGGCGATCGTCAACCGGCTCGACTGGATGCGCGAGGTCTACGGCATCACCGCCGCCGACCGCATCCTGCAGAAGACCCCGGCCAGCTTCGACGTGTCGGTCTGGGAGTTCTTCCTCCCGCTGGTCACCGGCGCCCGGGTGGTGCTGGCCCGCCCCGGCGGCCACCGCGAACCCGAGTACCTGGCCGCGCTGGCCGCCCGCGAGTCCGTCACCGCCTGCCACTTCGTGCCCTCCATGCTGACCGCCTTCACCGGCGCGGCCGAGCAGGACGACACCCTGCGCACGGCCTTCGCCGGCGTCTCCCGGGTCTACTGCTCCGGCGAGGCCCTG
Organism: Kitasatospora sp. NBC_01560; assembly: GCF_045208415.1. NCBI lineage: Bacteria > Bacillati > Actinomycetota > Actinomycetes > Kitasatosporales > Streptomycetaceae > Kitasatospora > Kitasatospora sp. NBC_01560. The sequence goes on from NZ_CP109364.1 coordinate 9,247,850, forward strand.
CCCGCCGCCGCGGTGGACCGCTTCCTCGCCCTCTGGCCGCAGATCGAGCTGCACAACCTGTACGGCCCGACCGAGGCCGCCGTGGACGTCACCTACCACCGGGCGTGGGCCGGCTCCGGCGTCGTCCCGATCGGCCGCCCGGTCTGGAACACCCGCCTGTACGTGCTGGACGCCGCGCTGCGCCCCGCCCCGGTCGGCGTGCCCGGTGAGCTCTACCTGGCCGGCGTCCAGCTGGCCCGCGGCTACCTCGGCCGCCCCGGCCTGACCGCGGGCCGCTTCGTCGCCGACCCGTTCGCGCAGGGCGAGCGGATGTACCGCACCGGGGACTTGGTGCGCCGCCGCATCGACGGCGAGGTCGAGTACCTCGGCCGCACCGACGACCAGGTCAAGGTCCGCGGCTTCCGGATCGAGCTCGGCGAGATCGAGTCCGCGCTCGCCGCCGTCCCCGGCGTCGGCCAGGCCGCCGTCACCGCCCGTGCCCTCACCGAGGGCGGGGCGCGCCAACTGCTCGGCTACGTCGTCCCGCAGGCCGGCGCGAGCGTGGGCGGCGACGCCGTCCGCGCGGCCGTCGCCACCGTGCTGCCCGAGCACATGGTGCCGGTGACCGTCACCGTGCTGGACGCGCTGCCGCTGAGCGTCAACGGCAAGCTCGACCGCAAGGCCCTGCCGGCCCCCGGCCGCCGCGCCGAGCAGGCGCTGCCCACCGGCGGCGGCCGGTCCGCGGCCGGTGCGCTCGCCCGGGTCTTCGCCGACGTGCTCGGCCTGGCCGAGGTCGGCGAGGACGAGAACTTCTTCGCCCTCGGCGGGGACAGCATCGTCTCGATCCAGCTGATCAGCCGCGCCCGCAAGGCCGGCTTCGACCTCGCCGCCAAGGACGTCTTCCAGCACCCCACCCCGGCCGCCCTGGCCGCGGCCAAGGGGCACGCCGTCACCACCGGCCCCGCCGCCCCGGCCGCCGCCGCGGCCCGCCCGGCCGACGGCGAACTGCCCGCCCTGCCGGTCGTCCACTGGCTGCGCGAACGCGGCGGCCCCGTCGACCGGTTCAACCAGTCGGTGCTGCTCACCGTCCCGGCCGGCCTGCGGGAGGAGCCGCTGCGGGCCGCCCTGGCCGCGCTGGCCGCCCACCACCCGGCGCTGCGGCTGCGCCTCGACCGCACCGACGGCCTCTGGACCCAGCAGATCCTGCCGGTCGCGCAGGCCCCCGCCACCACCGAGGCCGACACGCTGCGCCGGGTCGACGCCCGCGACGGCGACCTCACCGCCCTGCTCACCCGGGAGGCCGACGCGAGCGCTGCCGCCCTCGACCCCGCCGCCGGCCGGGTGCTGCGCGCCGTCTGGTTCGACGCCGGCGACGACCGGGACGGCCGCCTGCTGCTGACCGTGCACCACCTCGCGGTGGACGGCGTCTCCTGGCGCACCCTGCTGCCCGGCCTCGCCGCCGCGTACGAGGGCCGCTCCCCGGAGCCCGAGGCGTACGGGCTGCGCGCGTGGTCCGAGCACCTGCTGACGCACGCCCAGGAACGCACCCGGGTCGCCGAGGCCGCGCACTGGCGCACCGCGCTGGCCGGGCCCGCCGGGCCGCTCGCCGCGCTCGCCGCCGACCCGGAGCGCGACACCGTCGCCACCGTGCGCACGCTGCGCCGCACCCTGCCGGCCGACCGCACCGCCCCGCTGCTCACCGAGCTGCCCGAGGCCTTCGGCGCCGGCGTGGACGACGTCCTGCTGGCCGGCCTGGTGCTCGGCGCGGCCACCGCCCGCCCGGGCAGCGCCCCGGCCGTGCAGGTCGACCTGGAGGGGCACGGCCGCGGCGGCCACCCCGGCCTCACCCCCGACCTCGCCGGCACCGTCGGCTGGTTCACCACCGTCCACCCCGTCCGCCTCGACCTCGCCGGGATCGACCCCGCCGCCGCGCTCGCCGGCGGCCCGGCCGCCGGGCAGGTCCTCAAGCAGGTCAAGGAGCAGCTGCGGGCCGCCCCCGACAAGGGCCTCGGCTTCGGCCTGCTGCGCCACCTCAACCCGCAGACCGCCGCGCTGCTCGCCGCCGCGCCGCGCTCGCAGGTGCTGTTCAACTACCGGGGGCGTGCCGACGGCGCGACCGGGGCGCTCGGCGGCTGGCCGCTCGCCCCGCAGCCCGAGCGGGACGCCGTCGCCGCCGGCGCCGGCCCCGACCCGCGGATGGCCGCCGGCTACCCGCTGGAGATCGACGCCGTCGTCCGGGCCGGCGCGGACGGCCGGCCCGAGCTGGCCGTCGAGTGGAGCTGGCCGCAGGCCCTGCTCACCGAGGCCGAGGTGGCGGCCCTCGCCGACGCCTGGTTCGCCGCCCTGGACGCCCTCGCCCGGCACACCGCCGACGGCGGGGCGGGCGGGGTCACCCCCTCCGACCTCAGCCTCGTCTCGCTGAAGCAGGCACAGATCGACCGGCTGGAGTCCCGGCTGCGCGGACGGCGCCGCCGATGAGCGCCGCCGCCTCCCGACCCGACCCGACCGACCACCACGTCCCCACCACCCCCAGGACCGAGAAGACCGTGATGAACGACTCCACCGCACCGATCGACGACCCCCAGGCCGAGGGCGCGGCCGCATCGGACCTGGAAGACGTCTACCCGCTCTCCTCGCTCCAGGAAGGCCTGCTCTTCCACGCCCTCTACGACGACGGCGCCCGCGACGTCTACGTCGTGCAGGCCCACCTCGACCTGGCCGGCGCCGTCGCCACGCCGCGGCTGGCCGCCGCCCTCGACGCCCTGCTCACCCGCCACGCCAACCTGCGGGCCGGCTTCTGGTACGAGGACCCGGAGGCCGTCGTCCAGTTCGTCCAGCGCAGCGTCGGCACCCCGCTGCGCGAGGCCGACCTCACCGCGCTCACCGGCGAGGCCCAGGACGCGGCCGTGCGCGCCGCCATGGACGAGGACTGGCACCGCCGCTTCGACCTCGACGCCCCGCCGCTGCTGCGCCTCGCCCTGCTGCGCCTGGGCGAGGACCGCTCGCGGCTCGTCCTGACCTGCCACCACCTGCTGCTCGACGGTTGGTCCATGCCGATCGTCTTCCGCGAGCTGATGGCCCTGTACGGCGCCGCGGGGGACGTCTCCGCGCTCCCGCCCGTCCGCCCCTACAAGGATCACCTCGCGCTGCTCGCCACCCGGGACACCGCCGCCGCCGAGGCCGCCTGGGGCGAGGCGCTGGCCGGCTTCGAGCAGGCCCACCCGGTGGCGCCCGGCGCCGACACCGCCACCGCCGTCGAGCCGGGCCTGATCACCCGGTACGCCGACGCCGCCCTCTCGGAGCGCCTCGCCGCCGCCGCCCGCGGCCGCGGCCTGACCCTCGGCAACGTCGCCCACACGCTCTGGGGCGTCCTGGTCGGCTCCCTCACCGGCACCACCGACGTGGTGTTCGGCACCACCGTCTCCGGCCGCCCCGACGACCTGCCGGGCGCCGAGACGATGGTCGGCCTCTTCATCAACACCGTGCCGGTACGGGTGCGCCCCGCCGCCGGGGCCACCCTGGCCGGCGCCGCCGCCCAGGTGCAGCACGAGCAGGCCGCCCTGATGGCGCACCAGCACCTCGGGCTCGGCGCGATCCAGCGGCAGAGCGCCGTCGACGGCAGCCTGTTCGACACCCTGCTGGTGGTGGAGAACTACCAGGGCGGCGGCGACGCGCTGCGCGAGGCCCTCGGCGGCACCGCCGGCCTCGCCGTCACCGCGCTCGGCGCCCGCGACGCCACCCACTACCCGCTCGGCCTCACCGTGCTGCCCGGCGCCGAGCTGCGCGTCGAGCTGGAGTACCGGCCGGACGTCTTCGGCGCCGCCGAGGCCGAGCGGATCGCCGACCGGTTCGTCGCCCTGCTGGCGGCCTTCGCCGCCGACCCCGACCTCCCGCTGGCCCGGCTCGACCTGCTCGCCCCGGCCGAGCGCGCCGCCCTGCCCGCCACCCTCGCGGGCCCGGACCACGAGGTGCCGGCCGGCACCGTCGCCGACCTCTTCGCCGCCCAGGCCCGCCGCACGCCCGCCGCCCGCGCGCTGGTCGGCCCCTCGCTGGCCGGCACGCCCACCGCGGAGACCTTCGCCGAGCTGGACGCGGCCGCCGACCGGCTGGCCCGCCTGCTGCTCCGCCAGGGCCTCGGCCCCGACGCCCGGGTGGCCATCGCGCTGCCCCGCTCCACCGACACCGTCGGCGCCGTCCTCGCCGTGCTGCGGGCCGGCGCCGCCTACCTGCCGCTCGACCTCGACCACCCGGACGAGCGGCTCGCCCTGCTGCTCGACGACGCCCGCCCCGCCGTCGTCCTGACCACCTCCGCGGTCGCCCCCCGGCTCCCCGGGCTGCCCGGCGCCACCGTCCTGCTGCTCGACGCGGCGGACACCCGGGCCGCGCTCGCCGCCCTCGCCGACGGCCCGCTCACCGACGCCGAGCGCGGCGGCCCCGTCCACCCGGGCCAGGCCGCGTACATCATCCACACCTCCGGCTCCACCGGCCGCCCCAAGGGCGTCGTCATCACCCACGAGGGCCTCGCCAACCTGGCCCACGACCACCTCGCCGGCGCCTTCGCCGAGGCCCTCGACGCCGCCGGGCTGCGCCGCCTGCGCGCCCTGCACACCGCCTCGTTCTCCTTCGACTCCTCGTGGGAGCAGCTGATCTGGCTGATCGGCGGGCACGAGCTGCACATCCTCGGCGAGGCCGACCGGCGCGACGCGGAGGCCGTCGTCGGCTACACCCGCGAGCAGCGCATCCACGCCCTGGACGTCACCCCCAGCTACGCCCGGCAGCTGCTCGACTCCGGCCTCCTGACCGGCGAGCACCGCCCGCCGGTCCTGCTGCTCGGCGGCGAGGCCCTGCCCGAGCCGCTCTGGGCCGCGCTGCGGGCCGAGCCCGGCGTGACCGTCCTCAACTACTACGGCCCGACCGAGTTCACCGTCGACGCGCTGCTCGCCGACCTCGCCGACAGCGAGACCCCGAGCGTCGGCCGCCCGCTGGCCGGCGGCCGCGCCTACGTCCTCGACGCGCTGCTGCGGCACGCGCCGGCCGGATCCCCCGGCGAGCTGTACCTGGCCGGCGTGCAGCTGGCCCGCGGCTACCTCGACCGCCCCGGCCTGACCGCCGAGCGCTTCGTCGCCGACCCGCACGGCGCCGCCGGCACCCGGATGTACCGCACCGGGGACCTCGTGCGCCGCCGCCCCGACGGCACCATCGACTACCTCGGCCGGGTCGACGAGCAGATCAAGATCCGCGGCTACCGGATCGAGCTGGGCGAGATCGAGGCCGTCCTCGCCGAGCAGCCCGGCGTCGCCCACGGCGCGGTGCTGGTGCGCTCCGGCGCGGTGGACCGCGTGGTCGCCTACGTGGTGCCCGCCGCCGGCGCCGTGCTGGACACCGCCGCCCTGCACGAGGCCGTCGCGGCCCGGCTGCCCGCGTACATGGTCCCCTCCGCGTTCGCCGTGCTCGACGCGCTGCCGCTGAACGTCAACGGCAAGCTCGACCGCGGCGCCCTGCCCGACGACGCCCTCGACTACACCGGCGTCTCGGCCGGCCGCGCCGCCGAGACCGAGACCGAGCAGCTGCTCTGCGAGCTGTACGCCGAGGTCCTGGGCCTGCCGGAGACCGGCGCCGAGGACGACTTCTTCCGCCTCGGCGGCGACAGCATCTCCTCCATCCGCCTGATCGGCGCCGCCCGCGCCGAGGGCCTCTCGCTCAGCCCGCGTGACGTCTTCGAGGTCCGCACCCCCGCCGCCCTGGCCGCCCTCGCCGACGCGCGCGACGCCGTCGGCCGGGCCCCGGAACTGCCCGACCTGCCCGCCGCCACCGGGGCCGAGCACGCCGCCGTCCGGGCCGTCGCGCCCAAGCTGGAGATCGAGGAGATCTGGCCGGTCTCCCCGCTCCAGGAGGGCCTGCTCTTCGAGGCCGGCTACGACGACCAGGCCCTGGACGTCTACACCTCCCGCGACGTCGTCACGCTGACCCGCCGGGTGCCGCTGGACGTCCTGCGCGCCGCCGTCGCCGCCGTCCTGGAGCGCCACCCCAACCTGCGGGCCGGCTTCCTCCAGGACGGCCCCGGCCGCCCGGTGCAGTTCGTCCCGCGCGCCGTGGACGTGCCGCTCACCGAGACCGACCTCTCCGCGCTCACCGCCGGGGAGTTCGAGGCGGAGCTGCGCCGGCTGACCGAGCGCGAGGCCGCCACCCGCTTCGACCTGACCGCCCCGCCGCTGCTGCGCCTGGTGTCGGTGCTCGCCCCCGACGGCGGGCAGCGGATCCTGATCACCAACCACGCCCTGCTCTGGGACGGCTGGTCGGCCGGCCTGTTCCTCCAGGAGCTGTTGGCCCACTGCGCCGGGCAGCCGGCCCCCGAGCTCGGCCTGCCCTACCGGGACTTCCTGCGCTGGCTGGGTGCCCAGGACGCCGAGCAGGGCAAGGAGGCCTGGCGCCGGTCGCTGGAGGGCCTGGCCGAGCCGACCCTGCTGGCGCCGCAGGCCCGCGAGCGGGCCGCCCTGCTGCCGCAGGAGGTCACCGCGGCGGTCTCCGCCGAGCTGACCGGCCGGCTGGCCGCCTTCGCCCGCGAGCGCGGCCTGACCCTCAACACCGTGCTCTCCGGCGCCTGGGGCCTGCTGCTGTCCGGCCTGACCGCCCGCGAGGACGTGGTGTTCGGCGCGACCGTCTCCGGCCGCCCGGCCGAGCTGGCCGGGATCGACGCCACCATCGGCATGTTCCTCAACACCGTGCCCGTCCGGGCCCGGCTCGACGGCGCGGAGAGCGTCGCCGCCTTCCTCAGCCGCCTCCAGGCGGAGCAGACGGCGCTGCTGGCGCACCACCAGACCGGCCTCGGCGAGATCCAGCGCGGCACCGGCTTCGGCCGGCTCTTCGACACCCTCCAGGTGCTCCGCAACACGCCCGCCGACCAGGGTGTGCGCGACCGCATCCGGGAGGGGCTGGGCGTCCAGGACGTCGTCGACGTGGACGCCACGCACTTCCCGCTGATCTTCATCACCAACCCCGGCGAGGCGCTCTCCTTCGAGTGGAAGTTCCGCCCGGACGTGTTCGAGCGCTCCGTCGTCGAGGAGCACGCCGAGCGCCTGGTCGCCCTGCTCGGGCAGATCGTCGACCACCCGGACCGCCCCGTCCGCTCCCTGGACATGCTGACGTCGGGTGAGCGGGGGCTGTTGGGGGAGTGGGCGGCGACGGGCCGTGAGCTGCCGGCGGCGTCGGTGGCGGATCTGCTGGCGGAGCGTGCGGCGGCGGTGCCGGACGAGGTGGCGCTGGTGTTCGGTGCCGCGTCGTGGACGTACGCGGAGCTGGATGCCCGGGTGAACCGGCTGGCGCGGTTGTTCGTGGCGCGTGGTGCGGGGCCGGAGAAGGTGGTGGCGCTGGGGCTGCCGCGTTCGCTGGAGATGGTGGCCGCGCTGTTCGCGGTGCTGCGGGCCGGTGCGGCGTACCTGCCGTTGGAGCTGGACTACCCGGTGGACCGGCTGGCCTTCATGGTCGAGGACACCGCCCCGGTCTGCCTGGTCACGGACTCGACGGCGGCCGCGCTGATGCCGGCCCACGCCAACACCGTGCTGCTCGACGACGACGGCGTCCACGCCGAGCTCGCCGCGCTGCCGGCCGAGCCCTACCGGGCCGAGTACGACCCCGCGGCGGCCGCGTACGTGATCTTCACCTCGGGCTCGACCGGCCGGCCGAAGGGCGTCGTCACGCCCTACCGCGGACTGACCAACATGCAGCTGAACCACCGGCAGGAGATCTTCGACCCGGTGGTGGCCTCGGCCGGCGGCCGGCGCCTGCGGATCGCGCACACCGTCTCGTTCTCCTTCGACATGTCCTGGGAGGAGCTGCTCTGGCTCGTCGAGGGCCACGAGGTGCACGTCCTGGACGAGGCGCTGCGCCGTGACGCGGAGGCCCTCGCGGCCTACTGCGCCGAGCACGCCGTGGACGTCATCAACGTCACGCCGTCCTACGCCCAGGCGCTCGTCGACCGGGGGCTGCTGGACGAGGGCCGGCACCGCCCGGTGCTGGTGCTGCTCGGCGGCGAGGCGGTGGCCGAGACCCTCTGGTCGAAGCTGCGCGACACCCCCGGGGTGATGGGCTACAACCTCTACGGGCCCACCGAGTACACCATCAACACGCTCGGCGGCGGCACGACCGACTCCGCCACCGCGACGGTCGGGCGGCCGATCTGGAACACCGTCGCGCACGTGCTGGACGGCCACCTGCGGCCGGTGCCGGTCGGCGTGCCCGGTGAGCTGTACGTCTCGGGCGTGGGCCTGGCCCGCGGCTACCTGAACCGCCCCGGCCTGACGGCGGAGCGGTTCGTCGCGGACCCGTTCGGCGAGCCCGGCGCGCGGATGTACCGCACCGGCGACGTCGTCCGGTGGCGGGCTTGGGGGTCCCCCCGGCCGGAGGCTGGGGGAGGCCTGCTGGACTTCCTCGGCCGGGCCGACGACCAGGTGAAGATCCGCGGCTACCGGGTCGAGCCCGGCGAGATCGAGGACGCCGTCGCGGCCCACGAGGACGTCGCCCAGGCGGCCGTGGTGGTCCGTGAGGACACCCCCGGCATCAAGCGCCTGGCCGCCTACCTCGTCCCGGCCGGCGCCGGCATCGACGTCGCCGAGGTGCGCAACTCCCTCGCCCGGCGCCTGCCCGAGTACATGGTCCCGTCGGCGTTCGTCGTCCTCGACGCGCTGCCGCTGACCGTCAACGGCAAGCTCGACCGCAAGGCGCTGCCCGCCCCGGACGTCAGCACCGCCGGCCGCGCCCCGCGCGACGCCCGCGAGGAGATCCTCTGCGGCGCCTTCGCCGAGGTGCTCGGCCTCACCGAGGTCGGCCCCGAGGACCACTTCTTCGACCTCGGCGGCCACTCGCTGCTCGCCACCCGCCTGGTCACCCGCGTCCGCACCCTGCTGGGCGGCCGGCTGACCGTCCGCGACCTCTTCGAGGCGCCGACCCCGGCGGGCCTTGCCCACCGCACCGGCGACGACGGCGAGCGCCGGCCGGCCCTCGGCCGCCGCGAGCGGCCGCAGGACCTCCCGCTCTCGCACGCCCAGCGCCGGATGTGGTTCCTGCAGAACCTCGACGACTCCGGCGCCACCTACAACGTGCCGCTGGTCGTCCGGGTCACCGGAGCGCTCGACACCGACGCCCTGCGCGCCGCCGTCCGCGCCGTGACGGACCGCCACGAGAGCCTGCGCACCGTCTTCACCGAGCGCGACGGCTCGGTCTTCCAGACCGTCCTGGACGCACCCGCCGCCGCGGACGCCGTCCACGTCGTCCGCTCCGGCGAGCAGACCCTGGCCGCCGACGTCGAGGCGGCCGTCCGGTACGGCTTCGACCTCTCCGCCGAACTGCCGCTGCGCGTCACCCTGCTGGAGATCGCCCCCGACGACCACGCGGTCGTGCTGCTCTTCCACCACATCGCCGGTGACGAGTGGTCGATGCTGCCGTTCATCGACGACCTGACGGCGGCCTACACCGCGCACACCGCCGGTGCGGCCCCGGCCTGGTCGCCGCTGCCCGTCCAGTACGCCGACTACACGCTCTGGCAGCAGGAGCTGCTCGGCTCCGCCGACGACCCGCAGAGCCTGCACTCCCGCCAGGTCGCGCACTGGCAGCAGGCGCTGGCCGGCCTCCCCGAGGAACTGCCGCTGCCCACCGACCACCCGCGCCGGCCGGTGGCCGGCTACCGCGGCGACACCGTGCACGCCCAGGTGCCGCCGGCCGTCTACCGCGGGCTCCGGGAGGTCGCGCGGGCGACCGGCACCACCACCTTCATGGTGCTCCAGGCCGCCGTCGCGACCCTGCTGCACCGCCTCGGTGCCGGCACCGACATCCCGCTCGGCGCGCCGGTCGCCGGCCGCTCCGACGGCGGGCTGGACGCCCTGGTCGGGTTCTTCGTCAACACCCTGGTGCTGCGCAACGACCTCTCCGGCGACCCGACCTTCGCGGACCTGCTCGTCCGCACCCGGGACACCGACCTGGCCGCCTTCGCCCACCAGGACCTGCCCTTCGACCGGCTGGTCGAGGCCGTCAACCCGCCGCGCGTGCCCGGCCGCCACCCGCTCTTCCAGGTGATGCTCGGCTACCAGCACAACGACGGCCAGGGCGGCCGGCTGCTCGGCCTGCAGAGCCGCATCCTGCCGTTCGAGCTGGGCGCCGCGAAGTTCGAACTCGACTTCAACTTCGAGGAGACCTCCTCCGCGGAGGAGATCGACATCGCCTTCGAGTACGCCACCGACCTCTACGAGCGCGGCACCGCCGAGGCCCTGGTCGAGCGGCTGCTCGCCGTCCTCGAACAGGTCGGCGCCGACCCGCAGCGCCGCATCGGCTCCCTGGACGTGCTGACGTCGGGTGAGCGGGGGCTGTTGGGGGAGTGGGCGGCGACGGGCCGTGAGCTGCCGGCGGCGTCGGTGGCGGATCTGCTGGCGGAGCGTGCGGCGGCGGTGCCGGACGAGGTGGCGCTGGTGTTCGGTGCCGCGTCGTGGACGTACGCGGAGCTGGACGCCCGGGTGAACCGGCTGGCGCGGTTGTTCGTGGCGCGTGGTGCGGGGCCGGAGAAGGTGGTGGCGCTGGGGCTGCCGCGTTCGCTGGAGATGGTGGCCGCGCTGTTCGCGGTGCTGCGGGCCGGTGCGGCGTACCTGCCGTTGGAGCTGGACTACCCGGTGGACCGGCTGGCCTTCATGGTCGAGGACACCGCCCCGGTCTGCCTGGTGACCAGCACCGCCGCCGCGGGCCGGATGCCCGAGGCCCCCGGCGTCGAGCGCCTGCTGCTGGACTCCCCGCAGATCGAGGCCGAGCTCGCCGCCCTGCCCGCCACCCCGCTCGGCCTGACCGTCGACCTGGACGCGGCCGCGTACGTGATCTTCACCTCGGGCTCGACCGGCCGGCCGAAGGGCGTCGTCACGCCCTACCGCGGACTGACCAACATGCAGCTGAACCACCGGCAGGAGATCTTCGACCCGGTGGTGGCCTCGGCCGGCGGCCGGCGCCTGCGGATCGCGCACACCGTCTCGTTCTCCTTCGACATGTCCTGGGAGGAGCTGCTCTGGCTCGTCGAGGGCCACGAGGTGCACGTTCTGGACGAGGCGCTGCGCCGTGACGCGGAGGCCCTCGCGGCCTACTGCGCCGAGCACGCCGTGGACGTCATCAACGTCACGCCGTCCTACGCCCAGGCGCTCGTCGACCGGGGGCTGCTGGACGAGGGCCGGCACCGCCCGGTGCTGGTGCTGCTCGGCGGCGAGGCGGTGGCCGAGACCCTCTGGTCGAAGCTGCGCGACACCCCCGGGGTGATGGGCTACAACCTCTACGGGCCCACCGAGTACACCATCAACACGCTCGGCGGCGGCACGACCGACTCCGCCACCGCGACGGTCGGGCGGCCGATCTGGAACACCGTCGCGCACGTGCTGGACGGCCACCTGCGGCCGGTGCCGGTCGGCGTGCCCGGTGAGCTGTACGTCTCCGGCGTGGGCCTGGCCCGCGGCTACCTGAACCGCCCCGGTCTGACGGCGGAGCGGTTCGTCGCGGACCCGTTCGGCGAGCCCGGCGCGCGGATGTACCGCACCGGCGACGTCGTCCGGTGGCGGGCTTGGGGGTCCCCCCGGCCGGAGGCTGGGGGAGGCCTGCTGGACTTCCTCGGCCGGGCCGACGACCAGGTGAAGATCCGCGGCTACCGGGTCGAGCCCGGCGAGATCGAGGACGCCGTCGCGGCCCACGAGGACGTCGCCCAGGCGGCCGTGGTGGTCCGTGAGGACACCCCCGGCATCAAGCGCCTGGCTGCCTACCTGGTGCCGAGTGAGGGTACCCTTATCGAGGTCTCCGGGATCCGGCGTATGCTGGCGTCCCGGCTGCCCGAGTACATGGTCCCGTCGGCGTTCGTCGTCCTCGACGCGCTGCCGCTGACCGTCAACGGCAAGCTCGACCGCAAGGCTCTGCCCGAGCCCGGCGCCGAGGACTACACGTCGACCGGCCCGCAGCGCGAGCCCCGGTACCCGAGCGAGAAGGCGGTGCACTCGGCTTTCGTCCAGGTGCTGGGCCTGCCCTCGCTCGGCATCGACGAGAACTTCTTCGACCTCGGTGGCCACTCGCTGCTCGCCATGTCGCTGCTCCAGCGGCTGCGCACCGAGTTCGAGGGCGACATCTGCCTGGCCGACCTGCTCACCAGGCCGACCGTCGCCGCCCTCGCCGACTTCCTGGTGGACCGTCTGGTCGACCACGCCCTCGGCACGGAGCCGGGCGACGGCACCGGCTGCTCCGCCTGACCGCTGCCCGGTCCGGCCGCCGCCGGACCGGGCAGCCCCCTCACGAACCAGTCCCACGAATCCGCCCCACGAACTCCCAGGAGACACCGGATGAGCGCCACCAACCCCTTCGAGGACGACGACGCCCGCTACCTCGTGCTCGTCAACGAGGAGAACCAGCACTCCCTGTGGCCCGCCTTCGCCGAGGTCCCGGCCGGCTGGACCAGCGTCCACGGTGAGGACACCCGCCAGGCCTGCACCGACTACATCGACAGCCACTGGACGGACCTGCGCCCGGCGAGCCTGATCGCCCGCACCGAGGCCGTCGCCGCCTCCTAGCCCGCCCGGGAGGGGCCGGCGACCGGCCGGCCCCTCCCGCCCCGAACCTTCCCCCAGCTACCCCCGACGGATGGCCCATCGCCGTGAGCACCCATCAGCCAGAACCCGCAGCCGGGCCGTCCGACGGCCTGACCGCCGAGCAACTAGCCGACGAGGAGCTGGAGCCGGGCGCCCTCTCGGCCGAACGCCGCCGCCGGGCCAGAGCCCTGCTGCGCGGCTCGCTCCGGCCGCACCGCGCCACCGTCGCCGCCGCGATGACCGCCGCGGCGATCCGCCAGCTCGCCCTGCTCGCCGTTCCCTGGTGCGTGCAGAAGGCAATCGACGACGGCCTGCAGAAGCACGACAGCGGGGCCCTGGTCAGCTGGGCCGGCGCCACCGCGCTCGCCGCCCTCGTCCAGTTCGCCGGCCTCTACGGCTGGCAGTACTGGGCCGGCTACGCCGACGCCAAGGTCGGCGCCGACCTGCGCTCCCGCCTGCTGCACCACCTGTCCGGGCTGGACCGCGCCGCGCTCGCCTCGCGCGGCCACGGCGACCTCGCCATGCGCGCCACCCGCGACACCGACCTCGTCCGCGAGTGGGTGCACGGCCTGGCCATCTGGGTCGTCCTCGGCACGACCTTCCTCACCGTGCTGCCCGCCATCGCCACCCTCGACGTCAGCCTCCTGCTGGTCACCCTCGCCACCCTGCCCTTCCTGGTCTGGGTCAACCTGCACTTCCCGCGCCGCTTCGCCGCCGCCAGCGGCGAACTCGCCAAGGCCCACGGCGACCGCGCCGACGCCGTCGCCGACCTGCTCCAGATCGGCACCGGCCTGCGCGGCACCGGCGGCCACCGCCCGCTGGTCGACCGGCACCACGGCGCCAGCGCCGAAGTCACCGAACGGACGGTCGTCGCCGCCCGGATCGAGGCCGGCTGGGCCGCCGTCGCCCCGTTCGTCCCGCGCCTGGCCGTCGCCGCCGGCGTCGGCTTCGGCGGCCTCGCCGTCCTGGACCACCGCCTGACCGTCGGCGGCCTCGTCGCCTTCACCAGCTGGATGGCCATCGTCACCCTCGCCACCCGCGTCCTGGTCGACCGCCTGCTGGAGCGCGGCCAGGCCGACGTCGCCGCCGCCCGGATCGACGAGGCGCTCTCCATCAGCCCGCTCGTCGCCGAACCGCCCGCCGGCCGGGCCCGGGACCTCCCCGAACACGGCACCCTGGAGTTCGCCGGCGCCACCGCCGTCCGCGACGGCCGCACCGTCCTCGGCCCGGTCGACCTCAGCGTCGCCCACGGCGAGTTCGTCGCCGTCAACGGCGCCACCGGCTCCGGCAAGAGCACTCTGCTGCGCCTCGCCGTCCGCCTCGACGACCCCGACGCCGGCACCGTCACCTACGGCGGCACCGACCTGCGCGAGGCCCGCCTCGACCAGGTCCGCGAGCGGATCTCCTACGTCGCCCAGCGGCCCGTGCTGCTCTCCGGCACCGTCGCCGACAACCTCCGGCTCGGCCGCGACATCGCGCCGGAGACCCTGTACGAGGCCTGCCGAACCGCCGGCATCCACGACCAGCTGACCGCCATGCCCGACGGCTACGAGACCGAACTCGGCGAGGGCGGCACCGCGCTGTCCGGCGGTCAGGCGCAGCGCCTGGCCATCGCCCGGGCCCTGCTCGGCGACCCCAGGGTCCTGCTGCTGGACGACTCCACCTCCGCGCTGGACACCGGCACCGAGAAGCTCGTCCTCGACCGGCTGCGCACCTGGGCCGGCCCCGACCGCACCGTGCTGTTCGCCACCCACCGCTCCGCCGTCCTGGACGCCGCCGACCGCGTCGTCACCCTGGAGCCGCCGCGCGGCGGCCCGGGCGGGCGCGACGCCGCCACCGAAGGGCCCGACGCCGTGACCACCCCGAACACCATGGAGGTGGCCCGTGGCTGAGCAGCCCCTGCTGCAGGACGAGGCCGACGAGCGCGGCGTGCTCCGCCGCGCCATGCCCTACCTGCGCCCGCACCGCGGCCGCCTCGGCGTCGCGCTCGCCGTCGGCCTCGCCGACTCCGCCGCGCTGGTCGCCGTCGCCCCGCTCCTCGGCTTCGCCACCCACTCCCTGAAGGCCGGCGACCGCGGCGGTCTCGGCCTCGCCGTCGCCCTGCTGGCCGGCCTCGGCGTGGCCCAGCTGGTCCTCGCCCGGGTCGGCGAACTGCTGCTCATCAAGGGCGGCGAGAGCGTCGTGCGCACCCTGCGGGAGCAGGCCGTGGAGAACCTCGCCACCGCCCCGCTGCGCTTCCTGGAGAGCCACCGCAGCGGTGAGCTGCTGCGCCGGGCCACCGGCGAGGTCGCCGCGCTCGCGGCGTTCGTCCGGCTGCACCTGCGCAACCTCGTCTCCGCGGTCGCGATCCTGGCCTTCACCCTGGTGGTGCTGGTCAGCTACTCCTGGCTGCTGCTCCTCGTCCAGCTCGCCGTCTTCCTGCCGCTGACCCTGCTCGTCACCCGCTGGTTCCGGCGCGACGCGGCGGCGGCCTTCGGCGGCAAGGCGACGGCGGAGGCGACCGTCGCCGCCACCTTCTCCGAGACCCTGACCGCCCGTGAGGCCCTGCAGACCTCCCGCGGCCTGGCCGGCTGGAGCGCCCGCTTCGAGCGCGAGAACCGGCACGCGGTGAAGGCCGCCCGGCGCGCCCTGCGGGTGGAGAACCGCATCGACCTGGTCAGCCTGATCGAGGGCACCGCGCTGGTCGTGCTGCTGCTGGTCGGCGGCTGGATGATCACCCGCGGCACCATCGAGCTCGACACCGTGGTGGTCTTCGTGGTGGCCAGCCGCAACCTCTTCGACTCCTTCGCCGACCTCTCCCAGCTGGTCGGCGAGGTGCAGACGGCCCGTACCGGCCTCGCCCGGCTGCTGGACCTGCTGACCGCCACCGCACCCGGGCGCCGCCCCGCCCGGGTCGACGACCTGCCCGCCCGCGGCGACCTGCGCTGCACCGCCGTCGAGTACGGCTACCGCGCCGACCGGCTCTCCCTGCACGGCCTCACCCTGGACTTCCCCCGGGGCAGCCGGACCGGTGTCGTCGGCGAGACGGGCTCCGGCAAGACCACGCTCTCCAAGCTGCTCTGCGGCCTCTACCGGCCCGACACCGGCTCGGTCAGCTTCGCCGGGACGGACCTCGCGGACATCCCGGAGCAGCAGCTGCGCCGCCGGATCGTCCTGGTACCGCAGGAGGTCCGGATGGTCGCCGGCACGATCGCCGACAACCTGGCCCTGGTGCAGGGAGCACCGGGCCGGGAGCGGATCGAGCGGACCGTCGAGCAGCTGGGCCTGCGCGAGTGGCTGGACGGCCTGCCCGGCGGCCTGGACGCCGAGGTGGGCCAGCGCGGCGGGAACCTCTCGGCGGGCGAGCGGCAGATCCTGGGCGTGGTGCGTGCCGTCCTGGCCGATCCGGCCGTCCTGGTGCTGGACGAGGCCACCGCGGACATCGACCCGGTGACGGCGGCCCGGCTGGAGCACGCGCTCGACGAACTGCGCGCCGACTGCACCCTGGTGGTGATCGCCCACCGGCCGGCCACCATCGCGCGGCTGCCGCGGGTGATCCGCCTCGACGGCGGGCGTCTGGTGGGCGAGCCGGCGGCGGGTGACGAACCGGCAGGTGAGGGCCTGCGGAGCGAGACCCTGACTGGTCTCAAGAGTGCAGGTTAGGCTAACCTAATCGCGTGACGATCGCCGCGTGCCGCCGTCCCGGCTCCCCGGGCCGGCGGCACGCGGCGTGTCCGGGCCTACTGACCCCTCCCACGGATTGGGCTGACCGATGAACACCGACACGGCACCGCCGCGCATGCGGATCGTCCGCCACCCGCTCAAGTACCGCCTGCTGGAGGTCAAGCAGGTCGTCCGGGTCACCCCGGGCACCGTGCGCGTGACCTTCGCCGGCGATGCGCTGGAGGGCTTCTGCGAGCAGGCCCCGACCGACCACGTCAAGCTCTGCTTCGCCTTCCCCGGCGACGACCTCCCGGTCGAGCCGATCGTCCAGGACGACACCTGGATGGACGCCCCCGAGGGCATGTCCGAGCCGCTCACCCGCGACTACACGATCCGTCACTACCGGCGCGAGGCCAAGGAGCTGGACATCGACATGGTCCTGCACGGGACCGGCGTCGGCTCCAGCTGGGCCGCCGCGGCCGAGCCGGGCATGCAGCTGGGCGTCTTCGGCCCGCGCGGCTCCGAGGAGATCCCCTTCGTCCACGACTGGTACCTGCTCGGCGCCGACGAGACGGCGCTGCCGGCCCTCGCCCGCTGGCTGGAGATGCTGCCCGAGGGCGTCAAGGTCCTCGCCTTCGCCGAGGTGCCCGGGCCCGAGCACGAGCAGCACCTGCCCACCCGCACCGACGCCACCGTCACCTGGCTGCACCGCGGCGCCGCCGAATCCGGCAGCACCGACCTCCTGGAGCGCGCCGTCCGGGCCGCCGACCTGCCCGAGGGCATGGGCTTCGCCTGGATCGCCGGCGAGGCCAACACCCTCAAGCCGATCCGCCGTTACCTGCGCAACGAGTGCGGCCTGACCAAGAACCAGGTCGACGTGGACGGCTACTGGAAGCGCGGGGTGGCCAACCACGACCACCACGAGGACGACCACCAGCCGCACGCATGAGCACCGACACACTCGACAAGCCCGCTCCGGCCCCGGCCCCGGCGGCGCCCGCGCCGCGGGGCCGCGCCGGCGCCGCCCGCCGCACCGCCTGGCTGTTCGGGGCACTCGCCCTGCTCGCGCTGCTCGCCCTCGCGGGCATCGCCGTCGGCGCCCGCTCCGTCGCACCCGGCCAGGTCCTGCACGTCCTGCTGAACCGCGAACCCACGTCCGAGGACTGGATCGTGGTCCACCACTCGCGCATCCCCCGCACCCTGCTGGGGATCGCCGTCGGCGCCGCCCTCGGCATCGCCGGGGCGATGATGCAGGCGCTCACCCGCAACCCGCTCGCCGACCCGGGCCTGCTCGGCATCAACGGCGGCGCCGCCGCCGCCGTGGCCGCCGGCACCGCACTGTTCGACCTGCGCTCGTTCGGCTCCTTCGTCTGGTTCGCCCTCGCGGGGGCGGCCGTCGCCGCCCTGGTCGTCCAGATCCTCGGCGGCAGCGGACGCGCCTCGGCCACCCCGGCCCGGCTCGCCCTGGCCGGCACCGCCGTCACGGCCGTGCTCACCGCCTTCGTCAACGGGCTGATCCTGCTCGACCCGCTGACCCTCAACCGCTTCCGCTTCTGGCAGGTCGGCACCCTGGCCGGCGTCGACTCCGCGGTGCTCGGCCAGGTGCTGCCCTTCCTCGCGGTGGGCGCGGTGCTCGCGCTGTTCCTCGGCCGGCCGCTCAACGCCCTGGCACTCGGCGACGACGCCGGGCACGCCCTCGGCGCCAACCCCGGCCGCACCCGGCTGCTCAGCCTGCTCGCGATCACGCTGCTCTGCGGAGCCGCCACCGCGGCCGTCGGTCCGATCGCCTTCGTCGGCCTGGCCGTCCCGCACCTCGCCCGCCACATCTGCGGCCCGGACCAGCGCTGGATCATGCTGCTGTCGGCCGTGCTCGCCCCGGTGCTGCTGCTCGCCGCCGACATCGTCGGCCGACTCGCCCTGCACCCCGCCGAACTCCAGGTCGGGGTCGTCACCGCGTTCATCGGCGCCCCGCTCTTCATCGCCCTGGTACGCGGCCGGAGGATCGCCCAACTGTGAACAGCCCCACCACGGTCGAGCGGCCCGCCGGCGCCGCCCCGGCCCCCGCACCGTCCGCCCCCCGCACCGCCGTCCCGCTGCGCGCCCTCCGGCTGCCCGGTGGCCGCTCGCTGCGCTGGCACCCCCGCGCCACCGTCGTCGGCCTGCTGATCCTCGCCGCGCTCTGCGGTACGGCCGTCTGGTCCCTGACCGCCGGCGACTACCCGCTGCCCGTCTCCGACGTGGTCGACGTGCTCACCGGCGGCGGGCGCCGGGCCGACCGCTACATCGTCATGGAGGTGCGGCTGCCCCGGCTGCTGACCGCCCTGCTGGTCGGGGCCGCACTCGGACTGGCCGGCGCGCTCTTCCAGACGCTGGCCCGCAACCCGCTCGGCAGCCCGGACGTCATCGGGTTCACCGTCGGCTCCGCCAGCGGTGCCCTCGCGGTGATCCTGGTGATCGGCGGCAGCGCCGCCACCGTCGCCGGGGGCGCCGTGGTGGGCGGCCTGTTCACCTCCGTGCTGGTCTACCTGCTCGCCCGGCGCGGCGGCACCCAGGGCTACCGGCTGGTGCTGGTGGGCATCGGGGTCAGCTCCCTGCTCTCCTCGCTCAACGCCTACCTGATCGCCCGTGCCTCCTTCAGTGACGCCCAGAGCGCCGCCGTCTGGCTCACCGGCAGCCTCAACGCGCGCGGCTGGGAGCACTGCGGCCCGATGGCCGTGGCGCTGGCCCTGCTGCTGCCCGCCGCCGTCCTGCTCGGCCGGCCGCTGCGGATGCTGGAGATGGGGGACGACGCGGCCTCCTCGCTCGGCGTGCGGACGGAGGGCGCCCGGATCTGGCTGGTCCTGATCGGCGTCGGCCTGACCGCCGCCGCCACGGCCGCGGCCGGCCCGATCCCCTTCGTCGCCCTGATCGCCCCGCAGGCCGTCCGCCGGCTCACCCGCGCCACCGGCCCGAACCTGCTCGGCTCCACTCTGCTGGGCGCCCTGCTGCTGGCCCTCAGCGACCTCGCGGCCCAGCGTCTGCTGGCGCCCACCCAGCTGCCCGTCGGCGTCCTCACCGGCGTCATCGGCGGCTGCTACCTGGTCTGGCTGATCCTCGGCCAGTGGCGCACCGGGCGCGGCTGACCGACGGGGAGCACACGGCACACGGACGAGGGCGGGCCGGTGGATCATCCACCGGCCCGCCCTCGTCGGTGCGCGCCGTGCTCAGACGTCCCGGGTGAAGACGCGGGAGCGGCGGGCCGGGTCCAGCCCGGCGGCCCACTCGCGGGGGGCCGCCGTGGGCGGGATCTCGCGGAACCCGTGCCGCAGGAAGAGCTCCCCGCCCCCCGTGGTGGCGGTCACCAGGGCGCGCAGGCCCCGCCGGCGGGCCTCGGCGAGGACGGCCGTGACCAGGAGCGAGCCGAGGCCCGCGCCCTGACGGCCGGTCCGGACGCAGAGGTTGTGCAGCAGCCCGGTCGAGGGCCGGCCGGCCTCGGGCGCCAGCGCGCGCAGCGCGACGCAGGCGTCGAGCCGGCCCGGTCCGGCGGTGTCCCCGGCGCGGACGGCGCGGACGGCGAGGAAGGTGTCGCCGGGGTGCCGGTAGGCGTCCGGGGTCCGCTCGCGCAGCGCGCCGGAGCGCATGAACGGGGCGGAGAGCGCGTAGAGCGCCGGTGCGTCCGCCTCCGCGGCGCGGACCGCCCGCAGGGCGGCGGCGGGGCGCAGTGCCGCTGTCACCGGACCGGGCCGCGGCGTACGGGGGCCAGCGGGACGACCAGCGGGGTGCCGGTCTGCGGGTCCTCGATGATCTGGCAGGGCAGGTCGAAGACCTGCTCGACCAGGTCGGCGGTGACGATCTCGGAGGGCACGCCCTCGGCCACCACCGCGCCGTCGCGCATCGCGATCAGGTGGGTGGCGTAGCGGGTGGCCTGGTTGAGGTCGTGCAGGACGGCGACGAGCGTGCGGCCCTGCTCCTGGTGCAGGCGCGCGCAGAGGTCGAGCACCTCGACCTGGTGCGCGATGTCGAGGAACGTGGTCGGCTCGTCGAGCAGGAGCAGCGGGGTCTGCTGGGCGATCGCCATGGCGAGCCAGACGCGCTGGCGCTGGCCGCCGGAGAGCTCGTCGACGAAGCGGTCGGCGAGGGCGTCCACGTTGGTCGCCACCATGGAGTCGGCGACGATCCGCTCGTCCTCGTGCGACCACTGCCGGAACAGCCCCTGGTGGGGGTAGCGGCCGCGGGCGACCAGGTCGGCGACGGTGATGCCGTCCGGCGCGGTGGAGCTCTGCGGGAGCAGGCCGAGCCGGCGGGCCAGCTCCTTGGACGGCAGCGCCCCGATCTGCTCGCCGTCCAGCAGGACCCGCCCGGCGGCGGGCTTGAGGAGCCGGGCGAACGCCCGCAGCAGGGTCGACTTGCCGCAGGCGTTCGGGCCGACGATGACGGTGAACGAGTCGTCCGGCACCGCCACCGACAGCTCGGTGGCGATGGCCCGGTCGCCGTAGCGCAGCGTCACCTTCTCGGTGAGCAGCCGTTCGCCGGTGGTGGTCACTTCTCCTCCAGGAGGTCGGCGGTGCTCAGCACGACGGCGCACTTCTCGGCGGCCCAGCGCAGGGCCTCGGCGTGCTTCTCGGCGGAGAAGTCGGCGACGGCGTCACCCACCACGAACGCCTGGATGTCGCGCGACCACGCGTCGGACGCGGTCATCATGACGCCGATGTGGGCGTAGACGCCGACGATCACCAGCTGGTCGCGGCCCGACTCCGCCAGCAGGTCGGCGAGGTCGGTGCGGGCGAAGGCGCTGTACTTCCACTTGAGCAGCATGACGTCCTGCCCGGCGGGCGCGACGACGACCGGCACGCCCTGCGCCTGCTCGTCGGCGGGCAGCCCGGGGCCCCAGAAGTCCAGCTGGAGGCCGCGCTCCTCCGGGGTCTGGCCGCCGCGCTGGTGGGAGTAGATCACCGGCATGCCCAGGGCGCGGGCGTGCGCCAGGATGCGGGCGGTGTTGGCCAGGGCCGGCTCCAGCGGCGGGCCCTCGGCGGGGAACGCACCGAGGAAGTAGTTCTGCAGGTCGTGCACGAGGACGGCGGCCCGCGCCGGGTCGACCTGCCACGACACCTTGCGAGGGGGGAGGTCGCCGGGGCCGGGCAGCGCGTAGGGGGCGATGGCGGGAAGGGCCATGCGAAGGGGGCCTTTCTGGGCTAGCGGGAGGTGGTGCGGAGGTCCTTCTTGCTGACCTTGCCGATGCCGGTGCTGGGGAAGGCCTCGACGAACTCGACCAGGTCGGGCACCTTGAACTCGGCGAGCCCGGCCGCGCGCACGAAGGACTTCAGGTCGCGCGGGCGGGGCGGCTCGGCGCCGGCCCGCAGGATCACGTAGGCGCAGCTGCGCTCGCCCAGGTACTCGTCCGGGGTGGCGACGACGGACACGTCGTGCACGGCGGGGTGCCCGAGCAGGACGTTCTCGACCTCCTCGGCGGCGACCTTCTCGCCGCCGCGGTTGATCTGGTCCTTGGCCCGGCCCTCGACGACCAGGTGGCCGGTCGGCGTGCGGCGGACGATGTCGCCGGTGCGGTAGAAGCCGTCGGCGGTGAAGGAGCGGGCGTTCTGTTCGGGAGCCCGCCAGTAGCCGCGGATCGTGTAGGGGCCGCGGGTCAGCAGGTGGCCCGTCCCGCCCTCGGGGACGTCGACGTCCTCGTCGTCGACGATCCGGATCTCGTCGGCGGGGGAGATCGGGCGGCCCTGGGTGGTCAGGACGGTGTCCTCCGGGTCCTCCGGGCGGGTGTAGTTGACCAGGCCCTCGGCCATCCCGAAGACCTGCTGGAGCCGGCAGCCGAGTGCGGGGCCCAGGCGCCGGGCGGCCTGCTCGCTGAGCTTCGCGCCGCCGACCTGGAGCAGCTCCAGGCTGGACAGGTCGTGGCCGTTGTCCGGCGCGGCCGTCGCCCAGGCGAGGGCGAGCGGGGGGACGACGCCCGTGATGGTGACGCCCTCACGGGCGATCAGCCCGAGCACGGTGGCCGGGCTCGGATCGGGTGCCAGCACGACCCGGCCGCCGGCGTGGAAGGCACCGAGCGTGCCGGGCGAGCTGAGCGGGAAGTTGTGGGCGGCGGGCAGTGCGCACAGGTACACCGTGGCGGGCGACAGCTCGCAGATCACGGCCGACTCCCGGACGCTGTACAGGTAGTCGTCGTGGCAGCGGGGGATGAGCTTGGGCAGCCCGGTGCTGCCGCCGGAGAGCTGGAGGAAGGCGAGATCACCGGAGTGCGGGGGGTCGGCGGGCGCCAGAGGGGCGTCGGCGCGCAGCTCGGCGAGCGGGGTGAACGGCCCGGGCTCGCCGACCACGAAGACCTCGCCCAGACCGGGCACCGCCGCGCAGACCTCGGCGGCCAGCTCGCGGTGGTCGAAGCCGTCGTGCCGGTCGGGCACGAACAGGGCCTTGGCCCCGGCGAACTCGCAGAAGTAGGACAGCTCGGCGCGGCGGTGGGCGGGCAGCGCCATCACCGGGACGACGCCGGCCCGCAGCAGGCCGAGGAAGACCTCGAAGAACTCGGCCACGTTGGGCAGTTGGAGGACGACGCGGTCGCCCTTGCGGAGCCCGCGGGTGAGCAGGCCGGTGGCCAGCAGGTCGGCGCGGCGGTCCAGTTCGGCGTAGCTCCAGTGCCGGTCGCCGTCGGTCACGGCGATCCGCTCCGGCGTGGCCGCGGCGTGCCGGCGGATCATGGCGTCCAGCGTCTCGCCGGTCCAGTAGCCGGCCGCGCGGTAGCGGTCGGCGGCCTCCAGGGGGTAGAGACTCACTCCGTGTCCTCCAGTCCGACGGCGTGCAGGAAGGTGCGGAACTTCGCGGCCG
Organism: Kitasatospora sp. NBC_01560; assembly: GCF_045208415.1. Taxonomy (NCBI): domain Bacteria; kingdom Bacillati; phylum Actinomycetota; class Actinomycetes; order Kitasatosporales; family Streptomycetaceae; genus Kitasatospora; species Kitasatospora sp. NBC_01560. Next base: position 9,270,877 of record NZ_CP109364.1, read on the forward strand.
TCTCGGCCAGTTCGTGTGCGGGGACGGAGGCGGCGACCACGCCGGCGCCGGCGAACAGCCGCAGCCGGTCCCCGTCCGCCTCCGCGCAGCGCAGGGTGACGACCCATTCGCCGTCCCCGGTGGCGTCGCCCCAGCCGACCACACCGGTGTAGAGGCCGCGGTCGAAGGGCTCCAGCTCGCCGATCAGCTCGCGGGCGCGGTCGGTCGGGGTGCCGCAGACCGCCGGGGTGGGGTGCAGGGCCAGCGCGAGGTCGAGCGCGCTGGTCGAGGGGTCGCGCAGCGTGCCGGTGACGGTGGTGGACAGGTGCCACATCGCCGCGGTGCGCAGCAGCGACGGCCGCTCGGGGGCGACCAGGTGGGTGCAGTGCGGGGCGAGCGCCCGGCGGACGGCGTCGACCACGAAGGCGTGCTCGGCGAGGTCCTTCGCCGAGCGGGTGAGCGCCTCGGCCCGGCGCCGGTCCTCCACCGGGTCGTCGCTGCGGGCGGCGGAGCCGGCCAGCGGGTTCGACACCACCTGCGTGCCGCGCCGGGAGAGCAGCAGCTCGGGGCTGGCGCCGACCAGGGTGGCGGTGCCGCCGGCCGGTACGGCGAAGGTGTAGCCCCGAGGGTCCCGGTGGAGCAGGCGGGCGACCATCGCGGGGATGTCGATGCCGTCGGCGGCGGTGAGTTCCAGTGTCCGGGCGAGGACGACCTTGGCGAGGTCGGTCGGCCCGTCCATCAGCCGGACGGCGCGGGCGACGGCGTCCCGGTAGCCCTCGGGGGCGGGGACGGGGCGTCTGGTCCAGGCGGTCTCGCCGGTCCGGGCGCCCGGGGCCGGGGCCCGGACGTCCTCGCCGACGGGCGCCGCGACGTGCACGCGCTCGGGGACGAACAGTTCGGCGGGGCGCCCGGGGGAGAAGGGGATGGCCCCGACCACCACCGCGTCACGGCCCTCGGCCCGCGCGGCCGCCAGGATCCGGCCGGCCTCGGCCGGATCGGGGACGGCCCGGTGCAGGCCTTCGGCGAGCAGCGTGCGGGTGGGGCCGGCGAGGAAGGCCCGGTCGGCGCCCGGCCGGTAGGCGGCCAGCAGCTCGTGGCCGGTCGCCGCCGTCGTCGTGGCCGCCGTGGTCGCTGCGGCGGGGGTGGTCGGCGTGGCCGGGGCCGTCGGGGCGGTTGCCGCGGTCGGGGCGGGGGACCGGGCCTCGGAAGCCGTGGTCATGGTGCTCCGTTCTGCCGGTACCGGGCGGCACCGGGTCGAGGGGACATCGGACTGCTGGTGGGCGGCGCCGGACAGCGGGTGGGCGGCGGCCGGGCCGGGCGGCGGCGGTGGGCGCGCCCGGGGCCTGGGCCTGCCCGGGGCTTGGGCTCAACCGGGGCCTGGGCCTGCCCGGGCTCAGGCGCGCAGGGTGGCGCCGCCGTCGACGTAGAGGTCGTGCATGGTGATGTGCCGCGCGCGGTCACTCGCGAGGAAGAGGACGGCCTCGGCGACGTCCTCGGGCGCCGCGATCCGGCCGAGGGGGATGCCCACCCGGTAGCCGGCGAGGTCGCCCTCGATGACCCGGCGCTCGGAGTCCTCGTCCGTCCACAGCGCCCGCTGCATGGGGGTGTCGGTGGAGCCGGGCGAGACCAGGTTGCACCGCACCCCGGAGGAGGCCAGCTCCAGCCCGAGGCAGCGCATGTACATCGCGGTGGCGGCCTTGGAGGCCGCGTAGGCCGCCATGTTGACCCGCGGCACCCCCGCCGCGTTGGAGCCGACGGTGACGATGCTGCCGCGGCCGCGCGCGGCCATCCGGCGGCCGACGGACCGGCAGGTGTGGAACACCCCGGTGGTGTTGACGGCGAAGGTGTGCTGCCAGTTCTCGTCACTGATGCCCAGCGCGGGTTCGCTGTGCAGCACGCCCGCGACGTTGACCAGGATGTCGAGCGGCCCGTGCTCCTGCTCCGCGCGCTCCACGAGCGCCTCGACCGCGGCGGCGTCCGTGACGTCGAGCCGGTGCGTCGAGGGCCCGGAGGGGGAGAGGTCGCAGGCCACGACGTGTGCCCCGCGGGCGGTCAGCAGGGCGGCGACGGCCGCCCCGATGCCTTGGGATGCGCCGGTGACCAGGGCGGTCCGGCCGTCGAACTCATCGTCGGATATCGCTGCCATCGGTCACCGCTCCGTCGTGGCGGCCGACTTGACGGCGGTGCGGCCGGTACGGCGAAGTCCGGGCGGACGGGTGGCGGCGGGTGGCATGGGCCTACTCCCTGGGATCGGGGCGCGACGGCTGACGGACAAGCGTGCGAAGCTGTGAAGTAAGGTTAGCCTAACCGCACCGCTGTCGTGCCAGTGGCCACCCCCGGACCTCCCCGCCCGCCCGTGTCCGGCGGTGGCGGCCGGGCGAAGGCCCGGTCCGCCGTGCCGGTTCCCACGTCAAATGGCATGCCAGGGCGCCCTGCTCGGGTCGGCCGGGGCACGACGGCGGCCCGTCGGGCAGGGGCTCGACGGGCCGCGGGTCGCCGGCTGCGGCCGGCGGTCGCTCAGACCGGCTTCGCCGCGAGGATCTCCGTGGTGCGGATGTCCGGGGCGGTCGCCAGCAGTGTGGGGGCGGCCGCCATGAGAGCGGCGGCGATCCGGCCGTTGAGGTGCGCGGTGCGGCCGGCCTCGTCGGTGAAGGTGTCGAAGACCCCGAACACGGTGGCGCTCTCCCGGAAGGCGAACCACGTCACGGTCTGCTCCTCCGCACGGGCCAGCTCCAGGGCGCCGCTCAGCAGCGCCTCGACCTCCTCCGCGTGCTCGGGCCGTGCCTCGATGCGGGCCAGCAGGCCGATCCTCGACGTCATGGTGGTCTCCTCGTGATCGAGAGCGGGGTGGCGCCGCCAAGGGGCGGCTCTCGTTCACGCTTAACACACCGGTCGGGCGGTCGGCCCGCTCCTGCGCGGCGGTCCGGCCGGTGTCGGTCCCGCATTGCTTCGTACGGACGCGGTCCGCGCGGTCGGCGCGGTCGGTAGGGTCGGCGCGGTCGCTGGCCGGTCCGGTGCGCTCAGTCCCATGCGCTCAGTCCCGTGCGCTCAGTCCCGTGCGTTCGGTTCGGCGCGCTCAGTCCGGGCGCCGGACGTGGTGCCGGGTGGCGCCGAACCCGCTCTCGTGGTCCCAGACGTGCGTGCAGCCGGGGCACTGGAGGTGGAGCACGCTCCCGGTGTTGGAGAGCAGGTAGCGCCAGTGCTCCGCACAGGTGCGCCGCTCGGCACAGGTGGCACAGCCGCGCGTGTCGTCGCAGCTCGGGCAGGCCACCCAGGCGCGCCGCCCGGGGTCGGCCTGCGGGTCGATCGGCAGCAGGCCCACCCGTCGGCGCCGCTGGTGGGCGGACTGGTGGGCGGCGGCGGTGTGGTTGCGGAACATGCGGCTGAACTTAGGTAAGCCTTGCCTGTGCTGTCAAGTGCGGAACGGCGGGCCGGGCGCCCGGCAGTGCGACGGGCCGTGCGGGTCCGCCCGCTCGGAGACCGCCTCCCTCGTGCACAGTTCGCGCGGATGGCGTCCCGGTCGGGGCGCGGGACTTGCCGTTCCGTGATCAGGGGGTGGCTCCGCCGCACCCCCGGCCGGTCCGAACGGCCGTCAGGAGACCGGGGTCGGGTCTCGCCAGATGTCCATCGGAACGGCGCGGACGGCGCGTCCGTCCGCGTCGAGGATCCGGCCCATCCGTTTCACGCTGCGCAGCGACACGCTGCGCTCGGCCACCCGCAGATCGGGGAATCTGCGGGCGAGAGCGGTTTCCAGCCGCTTGACGTCGGCGAGGGAGCGTTGCCAGACCGAGAGGACGAGGTTGTGCGCGCCCGTGACGGACACGCACAGCCGGACTTCGGGGAGTCTGGCGAGCTGGGGGCCGACCTCGTCGAGCCGGTCCGGGGGGAGGTCGGCCCGGAAGGTCGCCAGGATCGGCCGGCCGGCGTCGCGAGCGGCGATCTCGCAGCGGAAGCGGATCGCGTCGGAGGCGGCCAGCCGGTCGAGGCGGCGGCGCAACGTGGACGGGCTGAGCCCGGTGGCGGCGGCCAGCCCGGCCTGGTCGAGGCGGCCGTCGACGCCCAGCCGGATGAGCAACTCCCGGTCTTCTTGCCGGACTTCAGCTCGCCATCCGGTCGGTTGACCGTCGCCCGGCGGGTGGTCTTCGTGCAGCTCCACACGCTGGGCGGGGTCCAGGGAGTCCAGTCGCCACCGGATCCCTTCGGCGTAGAAGCCGGTCGCCAGGTGGACCCGGACGGCATTGACCCCGGCGAGGCGGCCGAGCCGTTCGGTGGTGTACCGGGAGAGCCTCGCCAGGTCGGTGAAGGCCGCAGCGACGACGAGGTCGCAGCCTTGGGAGTGATGGTCGATGCTCATCACGTGCGGCTCCTCGGCCAGCTCGTCGGCGATCTGCCCGAGCCGGTCGGGAGCGCAGTCGAGGTCGAGGTAGGCGACGCACCCGCGGTCCTCGGGGTGCGGCAGACCGTAGGCCGTCACCCAGGCGATCCCGGCCTCCGAGAGCCGGCGCCAGCGGCGGGCCGCGGTGACCGGGCTGATCCCGAGGGTCTGGCCGAGCAGCGACCAGGGTGCCCGGGGCCGCAGCTGGAGCGCGTTCACCAGGGCGAGGTCCAGCTCATCCACTGTCACATCGGCGCCGGTCACCGTCGGCTTCCGGTGGAATCGTTCATCAGCCGGCCTCCCATGGCGTGATCCTGCGAAATCGCGGGAGCTCCCGCCGTACGATCCAGAATCACGGATCAAGATCGCTCTGCACAAGTTCCCGCCGCACGCGGGCTCGATGGAGGTACCTGTGCCCCTGTACGACGACGCTCTCGCCCTGGCCCCGGACCTGGTCCGGCTGCGCCACGACCTGCACCGGTTCCCCGAGCTCGGCCTCCACCTTCCGCGTACGCAGGAGCGGGTGTTGCAGGCCCTCGACGGACTGCCGCTGGAGGTGAGCCAGGGCTCCGCGCTGAGTTCGGTCACCGCGGTGCTGCGCGGCGGGCGACCGGGGCCGGCGGTGCTGTTGCGCGCCGACATGGACGGCCTGCCGGTCATCGAGAAGGCCCCGGTCCCGTTCGCCGCCGACAACGGTGCCATGCACGCCTGCGGACACGACCTGCACACCACCATGCTCGCGGGCGCCGCACACCTGCTGGCCGCACGGCGCGAGCAGCTGGCCGGCGACGTCGTCTTCATGTTCCAGCCCGGCGAGGAGGGCTTCGACGGAGCCGGCGCCATGCTGGCCGAGGGCGTGCTCGACGCGGCTGGCCGGCGCCCGGTCGCCGCCTACGCCCTGCACGTGGGCTCGGCCATGCCGCACGGGGAGTTCAGCTCCCGGCGCGGCCCGATCCTCGCCGCCTCCGACGCGCTGAACGTCACCGTCCGCGGTGCGGGCGGCCACGGCTCGGTGCCGCATCGGGCCATGGACCCCATCCCCGCGGCCTGCGAGATGGTCACCGCCCTCCAGACCATGGTGACCCGCCGCTTCGACGTGTTCGATCCGGTGGTGATCACCGTCGGGCTCCTCCGGGCCGGCACCCAGCGCAACATCATCCCCGAGACCGCCCACTTCGAAGCGACCGTGCGCACCTTCTCCGCCGAGGCGCGGTCCAAGGCCGCCGACGCCGCGGTGGAGCTGATCAGGGCCGTCGCGGCCGCCCACGGCCTGCGGGCGGAGATCGAGTACCTTCCCGGGTACCCGGTGACCGTGAACGACACAGCCGAGGCCGACTTCCTGGCGGACACCGTCCGGGAGGTCTTCGGCGAGGAGCGCTTCCGGACGATGGCGAACCCGATGCCCGGGGCCGAGGACTTCTCCCGGGTGCTCGCCGCCGTTCCGGGGTCGTTCGCGTGGCTCGGCGCCGCCCCGAAGGGGACCGACCCCGACGACCTGCCCCTCAACCACTCGCCCTACGCGGAGTTCGACGACGCCGTGCTCCCCGACGGAGCCGCGCTCTACGCCGAACTCGCCACCCGCCGCCTCGCGGCCTGAACCCGTACGCCGAAGAAGGAACGATCAAGCTCATGACCGAACCGCGCGACGTGGTCGAGCAGCAGCTCGCCGCCTACAACAGCCACGACATCGACGCCTTCGTCGCCACCTACGCCGAGGACGTCACGGTCCACCGGGCCGACGGCAGCCACCTTCAGGGCCGGCGGGCCCTGCGCGACAGGTACGCCGGCCAGTTCGCCGAGGGCCGCTGCCGGGCCGAGATCGTGGGGCGGCTCACCGAAGGCGACCGGGTGGTCGACCACGAGGTCGCCCACGGCCTGGCCGAGGAGCCGATCCGCGTCCTGGTGGCCTACCGGGTGCGCGAAGGTCTGATCGACCGCGTCGACTTCCTCGGCTGAGCACCCCGGCCCCTACCGGCGGCCTCCCCGCAGCGCTCCCCACGCCGCGCATCGGCGGAGCGGTTCGGCCGGACCACCGCGGCCGAGGTCGGCGGGATTCGCGCGGGAGCGCGCTCGGCACGTCCGTGGCGGGCCTCAGGTGAGGAAGCCGGCGTGCACGTGGTCGCGGTGGGTGGGGTCGGAGAAGAACTGGTTGGCCGTCCGGCCGCCGCTCAACTGCCTTGGCCCGCCGACGTTGTAGGAGCCCGCGGCGGCCGCGGCCCGCATGAAGCCGTCAACGAGGTCCGCCGGGGTGGCCGGATCGACCACCGGGTGGCCGTCGATCTGCCAGGTGTCGAAGGCCCGGCCCTGCGGGTGGTCGCTGGGCCGGTCGGTACCGAAGACGTCGAGTGGGTGGCCGGAGCGCACCACGCTGACCTGGAAGGTGTAGCTGCGGGCGAGGGTCAGCATCGCCTGCAGCACGCTGTCGTGGACGGTGCTGCTGCGCAGGTCGGCGACGGCCGCGGGCGGCAGCTGGATGCGCTGCTGGGCCAGCACCTGGAGGACGGCCGGGGCCGGGGTGGCGGCCGGGGGGCCGGGCTGGGCCGGGTGCAGGGCGGTGACCGTCCAGCGCGGCTCGGCCCGGTCTAGCCGTACGTCCACCGTGGTGCCGCCCGGGGTGAGCGTGCCGTCGGCGGCCAGGGCCCACTGGCGGCACACGACCAGCACGCTCGCCGAGTCGGTGAGGATGCCGCCGTACTGGGCGTCGACCACCTGGAGCGCGGCCTGCGGCGCGTCCGGGAGCAGGGCCGCTCCCGCCTGGTCGGCGAGCGCGGTGGGCAGTCCGAGGGCCGCCACCCGCTGCTGCGCCGCCGCGAGGCCCTGGCCGCCCGCGCCCCACGTGCCGAGCGCCTCGACGAGCTGGACGGCGCGCCGTTTGACGTCCGGCTGGACCTCTCCCGGGCCGGGCTCCCAGGGCGTGGTGGCGGGCAGCGTCGCCGTCGCCGTCGCGGAGGCAGTGGCGGACGGCTCCGCCGACGCGGAAGGGGACGTGGAAGGGGTCGTGGTGGGGGACGGCGCCGCCGAGCGGCCGCCGCCGCCGCAGCCGGCCGCGCCGAGCAGCACGGCCAGGCCGCCGGCCAACAGCGTCCGCCGCCCGGCGGTGCAGGGGAGCTCGCTCACGCGTCCCACTATGCGCAACGCCCCACACCCCGCGCCAGGCGGCGCACCCGGCGCGCGTGCGCCGCCCGGCACGGGAACGGCCCGCCCGGTACGGGAACGGCCCGCCCGGCCCCGGCCGGCGAATCCGGCTACGCTGGGCAAGGAGGCTCCGGGCCCGGTGAAGGGTCAAGGTGGGGGTGAACTCGGCCGCACCGTACGGAGGTACGAGGTGCCAGGAGAAACCGCTCCCGAGGTGCCGGGAGAAGCAACGACGCCGCCGCGATGGTGGCGCGCCACCCGGTCCTCGGCCGCCGTGGCGGCCTCGACGGTCCGGCGGTTCCCTTTCACAGCGGGCACGGTCGCGGTGGTCCTGCTGGTCGGGCTCTCGCTCGGCGGGTTGTGGAACGCCCTGTCCGACCGGTCCTGGTACCCGGACGTCGCGTACGGCCTCCCCTCGTTCGAGGCGGGGCGCTGGTGGACGGTGCTCACCGGCCCGTTCCTCTGTGCCACGCCGCTCGACTACCTGCCGGTGCTCATCGGGGTCGTGCTCCTCGTCGGCCTGGCGGAGGCCCGGCTCGGGAGCCGCTGGACCGCCGCGGTGACGGTCGCCGGCCAGCTCGCCGCCGTCCTGGTGGCGGCCCTGCTGCTGTTCGCCCTGCGCCACACGGAGTGGTCGTGGGCGCAGGACACGGCCCGGGCGATCGACGTCGGCGTCTCGGCGGGCGTGCTGTGCGCGGGCGCGGTCGCCTCGGCGACGCTGCCCTCGCCCTGGCGCCAGCGGCTCCGGCTGGGCCTGCTCGCCTACGTGACCGTGTCGCTGCTCTTCGTGGGCCGGCTGGACGATCTGGAACACGCGCTCGCGGTCGCGGGCGGCCTGGCGGCGACCCACTGGCTGCCGGTCCCGGGCGCCGCCCACACCTCCGGCCGGCTGAGCCGGCGGGAGTGGCGGCTGCTGGCGGTGGCCGGGCTGGTGCTGCTCGCGGCGATCCTGGTGGTGGTCTGGCTGGTGCCGAGCCGCAGCCCGGCCGGTGACACCCAGGGGCTGGGCGGGCCGGGCTGGCAGATCGCCGTCTTCCTCGTGGTGGGCGCCCTGCTGGTGAACGGGCTGCGCCGGGGGAGCCGGGCGGCCTGGCGCTGGACGGTGGCGATCTGCCTGCTCAACGCGCTGCTGGGGCTGTTCGTCGGGGTGGCGTACGTGATCGGCAAGGCGCTCGGCGAGCAGGTGACGGTCACGGGGGCCGCGGTCTTCGTGCCCACGGCTGTGATCTGGACGGCCGAACTCGTCGTGCTGCTCGCCGGGCGCGAGGCGTTCCAGGCGCGCCGGCCGCGGCGCAGGCTCCGGCTGCCGGGCCGCACCCGCCGCACTGCCCAGGCCCCTGCTGCCCCTGTTGGCCCGGCGGCAGCCGCGCCACCCGTCGCGGCCGCGACCCCGGCCGGCACGGCGCCCGCGGCGGACCGGGACCCGACGCGGGCCCAGGCCCGGGCGCCGGCCGCGGATCCGCAGGCGCGGGCGGCGGACCTGCTGGCGCACCGCGGCGGCGGGAACCTCTCCTGGATGACGACCTGGCCGGACAACTCCTACTTCTTCCCCGACGCCCCCGACGGCGACGGCGAGAGCTACCTCGCCTACCGCGTCCACGCCGGGGTGGCGGTCGCCCTCGGCGACCCGGTCGGTGCCGAGGGCTCCCGGGCCGGGACGATCACGCGTTTCGCGGGGATGTGCGACCACCAGGGGCTCGTCCCGTGCCTCTTCTCGGCCACCGCCCAGGCCGCCGGGACGACCGACGAGCTGGGCTGGCGGTCCGTCCAGGTGGCCGAGGACACCGTGATCGAGCTGCCGGACCTGGAGTTCCGCGGCAAGGCGTGGCAGGACGTGCGGACGGCGCTGAACCGGGCGAAGAAGGACGGCGTCGAGTACCGCCTCGTCGCCCTCGCGGAACAGCCCCGTCAGGTGGTCTCACAGGTCCGGGGCATCTCCGAGGAGTGGGTCGGCGACATGGGCCTGCCGGAGATGGGCTTCACCCTCGGCGGCGTCGACGAGGCGCTCGACCCGCGGATGCGGGTCGGCCTGGCGACGGACGGTGAGCACCGCCTCCAGGGCGTGACGTCCTGGATGCCGGTGTACGGGGAGGACGGGGTGCCGCACGGCTGGACGCTGGACATGATGCGCCGGCGCCGGGACGGGTTCCGGCCGGTGGTCGAGTTCATGATCGCCTCCAGCTGTCTGGCCCTGCGGGAGGACGGTGCGCGGTTCCTCTCGCTCTCCGGCGCACCGCTGGCCCGCACCGGCCCGCCCGGGGCGCCCACCGTGCTGGACCGGATCCTCGACCAGCTCGGCGCGGCCATGGAGCCGTACTACGGGTTCCGCTCGCTGCACGCCTTCAAGGCGAAGTTCCAGCCGCACTACGAGCCCATGTACCTGCTCTACCGCGACGAGGCGGACCTGCCCCGGATCGGCCTCTCGCTGCTCCGCTGCTACATGCCCTCGGCCACCGTGCGGGACCTGTTCAAGGTGCCGCAACACGCCGCCTGACCGAACGGGGCGACCGTGCGCCACGACGCAGTCGAGATCGAGATCGTCATCACCGCGCCGAACCACGGCGTCGGGCTGTGGATGCTCGGGGCCTTCGTCCTCACCTTCGGCGGCACCCGCGCGGTCACCCGGCTGATCCGGGCGGGCCGCGGGCCGTTCCGCGACATGTCCGTCGGCGGCACCCACGTGCACCACCAGGTGTACGGGATCATGGCGATGCTGGTGGCGGGGGCGATCGAGTTCTCCTACCGCCCGGGCAGCCCGGGCGTGCAGATCCTGGCCGTGCTGTTCGGTGCGGGAGCGGCGCTGACGCTCGACGAGTTCGCGCTCTGGCTGCACCTGGAGGACGTCTACTGGGCGCGCGAGGGCCGCAAGTCGGTCGACGCGGCGTTCCTGGCGGTGGCGGTCGGCCTGCTGCTGGTCGCCGGGTTCAACCCCTTCTCGGACGTCGGCCCGGGCGCCGTCAACCACCTCGTCTTCGCGGGCGTGATGCTGGTCAACCTGGCGTTCTGCGTGGGTGCCATTCTCAAGGGCAAGACGGCGCTCGGCGTGATCGGCCTGCTGGTGCCGCTGGTCGGGCTGGTCGCCTTCATCCGGCTGGCCAAACCGGACTCCCCGTGGGCCCGTTGGCGTTACCCGCCGGGCTCCCGCCGGGCCGAGCGCGCCCTGCGCCGCTACCCGCCCGACCGCCGGACCCGGATCGACGCCCTGAAGGACTTCGTCGGCGGCACGCCCCGCAACTGAGCACGCTGCCACCGGGGCCGGGCGGATCGGCCCGCCGGGTGGATCCGGCCGGCCAGGTGGATCAGCCGAGGGCGCGGACGGCTTCGAGCACGTCCAGGGCCAGGGCGGGCGCCGCGTCGTCGGGCTGGCTGACGGAGACCCGGGTGACCAGCCCGCGGAAACGGCCGTGGATCGTCCGGGCGACCTCCTCGACGCCACCGCTGACCGCGAAGGTGTCGAAGACCTCGTCGTCGATCAGCGCGGCCATCTCCGCCCAGCGCCCGCGCAACGACAGCCGGTGCAGCTCCTCGTGGAGGCCCTCCCAGCCGTGGTGGGCGAGGACGGGCAGGTAGGCGGGGGTGGAGGCGTAGAACGCGAGGCGCTCGCGCAGGGCGGCCCGGTTGGCCCGCAGCTCCTCCTCGGTGCGGCCGGTCGCGGTCAGCACCTGGCCGACGATCTCGAACGGCCGGGCGGTCCAGGCGGCCTGTCCGGCCTCGGCGCGGGCCCGCTCCTCGGCGAGGAGCGGCAGCACCTGCGCGGTGAGGTGGCCGACGGAGCCGAAGGGGTGGCCGATGAATCCGTCGGCGACCGCCCCGGCCGTCCGTACCATGCGCGGTCCGACACCGGCCAGCAGGATCCGCGGCAGGCCGGCGGGGACGGGGTCGGGGGAGAAGACCGGCGTCATGACGGTGTGGGTGTAGAAGTCGCCGCGGAAGCGCAGGCGCTCCCCGCTCTGCCAGCTGTGCCAGATCGCCCGCACCGCGTGCACGTACTCGTGCATCCGCGCGGCGGGCCGGTCCCACGGCATGCCGAAGCGCTTCTCGATGTGCGGCTTGACCTGCGAGCCGAGCCCGATGACGGCCCGTCCGCCGGACGCCGCGTGCAGGCCCCAGGCCTGGTAGGCGAGCGTCATCGGCGTCCGGGCGAGGGCGACCGCGACGCCGGTGGCCAGTTCGACGCGGCTGGTCCGGTCGGCCGCACGGGCCAGCTGGAGGAACGGGTCGTACGCGGTCTCGGGGACCATCACGCGGTCCATGCCGCGCCGTTCGGCCTGTTCGGCGGCGTCGAGGACGCCGGCCGGATGCCCGGAGACGGTGGCGTCGAGTCGCAGGGCGGCGGCCGGCGGACGGTCCATGGGGCGGGCTCCAGGCGGGATCGGGGGCGCGTACGACCGACAGCCTCCCACGGCGGGCCGGCCCGCCCGCACGCCCCGGGGCGGCGCCGCCCGGCACGGCGGCCCGGGGTGCGGGGATGGGCTGTTCGGCGTGCGGTGAGGGCGTGCTGCGCGCGCCGACCGCCCCCTCGCCCGGTCCGGTGGTCGCATGGGACGGGCGCGCGGGCCGGTCCGACGGCCGTCGCGCCTCCCGGCCCGCAACCGGGCCGGCCGGCGATCCGGATCGGAACACCCATGACCTCCGTTGCACCGGCCGCGGTCTCCGCGGTCCTCTTCAAAGGCGGGCAGACCCTCGTGGACCTGCTCGTCGACGCCACCGAACTGCGGCTCACCGTCACCGGGCCCGGCATGCTCTTCGAGCGCCTGGACCTGGTGACCACCCTCACCCCGTTCGAGGGCTGCACCGTCCGGCGCCTGCGCGACCTCGCCGGCGAGCTGGAAGGCACGATCCACTGCGGGCTGATCGGCATCGAGGAGGCGCCGGTCACCGTGGTCGAGCACCGGGGCGGCGGCATCCTGCAGATCGGCCTCGGCCCGGCGAGCATGTACCAGAGCGAGCTGGTCCTGCGGGCCCGGACCGGCGAGACGCTGGGCGCGCTGCTGCGCCGGCTGCTCTCCGACGACCCGGACCGTGCCTTCCTGGCCGGCCTGTACCCCGTCTCGGCCACCGGCCACCTGGAGCACGACCACGGTGCCATGCACGGCGGTGCGGCGATGCACGACGACGGTGCCATGCACGACGGTGCGGCGATGCATGACCACGGCGCCATGCACGACCACGGTGCCGCGCACGACCACGGCGACGGCCACCCGCAGGAGCACACCCCCGACCAGCCCGCCCCGCACGACCACGGAGCGCACGACCACGGAGCAGCCGACCATGGACATCCGTAAGGACGCGACCCGCCTCACCCCGCAGGAACGCGACCGCTTCCTGGAGGCCCTGATCAGGCTCAAGCAGCGCCAGGCGCCGGGCGCCCCCGCCGGTGTGGGCGTCTACGACCGGTTCGTGGCCCTGCACGGCGCCGTGATGGCGGTGATCGCCCCAGGGCTGCCCGCGGGGGAGACCGTCAACTACGGGCACTGGAACATCGGTTTCTGCGCCTGGCACCGCAAGTACCTGCGGGAGTTCGAGCTGGCCCTGCAGGCCGAGGTGCCCGGCGTCACCGTGCCGTACTGGAACTGGGCCGACCACGTCGGGGCGACCGGCACCCTGTTCACCGACGACTTCCTGGGCTCGCTGCGCACCGGGGCGCCGGCGCCGTTGACCGGCAGCGTGCTGCGCCGCCAGGTGCCACCGGCCGAACGGCCCGCCTGGTGGCCGGCCGGGGCGGGCGGCTTTCCCGTCCACCCCCTGCTGGTCGAGGGCTTCGGCACCTCGCTGGCCCGCGGCAGCGTGGGCGTGAGCTGGCCGCCGACCCGGTCGTCGGTCGACCAGCTCGCCCAACTGCTGGTGCAGCAGCCCGGGGTGCACCCGTTCTGGTACTTCTGGCTCGTGCTGGAACAGGGCGCCCAGCCGGTGCTGACCGACCTCGGCGTGCAGGCCACCACCCGCACCCACAACCGGGGTCACAACTTCATCGGCGGTCACATGTCCCAGGCGTTCTCCCCGAACGACCCGGTGTTCTGGCTGCACCACGCCAACGTCGACCGGATCTGGGCGGCCTGGCAGGCCGGGCGGCTGGCCGCGGTGCCCGGCTCCGTGCCCGCCGACCACTACCCGCCGGCGGCCGAGGAGTCGCCCTTCAGCGGTGATCCGGCGCCGCCCGGCCACCGGCTGGGCGACGTGATGTGGCCCTGGGTGGGCGACGCCCCCGGGTACGACGTCAGGATCGCGCCCGAGGTCAAGGCCCTCCTGCCGGACTTCTCGGGGCAGGGCCCGGTGACGGTCGACGCGATGCTGGACACCCGGACCGTCGACGCCGTCGGCTACCGGTACGAGGCCCCCGGCGGGCCGTGACCCGGCGTCGGCCCCGCCGGCCGGCCCCCACCGCGGTCGGGCCGGCGGACCACCACCGCGGAGGACGGTCCGTCAGATCGTGTCCGCGGCAGGAGCATCGGCGTTTCCGCCGGCCGGCCGGCGCCTCGTAGGATCCCGGCATGACGACGGCACCGTCCCTGGCCTCCGGCCAGCGCTCCCTCGGCGACCCGCTGGTCCGCTACCCGCTGCTCCCCCCGCTGACCCGCGGCTGTCCGCGCACCAGTACCGGGACCGTCCCCTACCCGGTCGAGGTGGACTACGACTACGCGCGCGTGCCGGCCGACTTCCTCACCGCGCGGCCCGCCGGCCCCGGGCTCGACCGCTGGGCGGCGCTACTGCCGCCGCTGGCCGCACCCGGACTCGGCGAGGGCGGCACGCCGCTGCTCGCGCTCGGCGACGGCGTCCACCTGAAGGACGAGACGCGCAACCCCACCTGGAGCCACAAGGACCGGCTCAACCGGTGCACGGTCAGCGCCGCGGTCGCCGTCGGCGCCCCCGGGGTGGTGGTGGCCTCCTCCGGGAACCACGGCGCCTCCGCCGCGGCCTACGCGGCCCGTGCCGGGCTGCGCTGCGTCGTGCTCGGCGCCCCCGACACGCCGCCGGCGATGGCCTCCTTCCTCGACGCGTACGGTGCGGTGGTCCTGCCGGTGCCGCCCGCGGACCGGTGGCCGCTGACCGAGCGCATCGCGGCGGAGTTCGGCCTCTTCCCGGTCAGCAACCTCACCCCGTTCCACACCGGCAGCTCCTTCGGCCCGGAGGGCTACAAGACCGTCGCGTACGAGATCGCCGCGGACCTCGGCGTGCCCGCGGCGGTCTTCGTACCGACCGGGTACGGCGAGCTGCTCTTCGGCATCGGCAAGGGCTTCGCCGAACTGCAGAGCCTCGGCCTGACCGACCGCGTCCCCCGGCTGTTCAGCTGCGAACCCGCCGCCGGCGGCCCGCTCGCGGCCGCCGTCCGCGAGCACCTGCCGGTCGCCCGGGTCGAGCCGGGAGCCACCGACGCCTACGGCATCGGCTGCACGGTGAGCAGCTACCGGGGGGTGCTGGCGCTGCGCGGCAGCGGTGGCCGGCCGCTGCTGGTCGACGACCGCCAACTGCGCGCCGCCCAGGAGGAACTGGCCTCGCAGGGGTTCTGGGTGGAGCTGTCGGCCGCGGCCGGACTGGCCGGCCTGCGGGCGCTGGACGAGCGGATCGAGGGGCCGGTGGTGTGCGTCGCCACGTCCAGCGGGTTCAAGGACCGCGGCGTCGGTCTCCGGCCGCCGGCCCCCGTCGACCCGGCCTGGGACGCCGTCCGCACCCGGCTGCTGGCCGCAGGCCTCAAGGACTGAGAGGGCTCGCAAGGACTGCAAGGGCCGCAAGGACTGGAGGGCGCCTGAACCGCGAGTGCCGGGCAGGGCGTTCGGGGACGGCCCCGGCGCGGCCCCGCCGGTGCGGACCGGCCAGTGCCGACCGGGTGTGCTGTCAGGGTGTCGGGGGCGTGGCGAGTTCGCGTGGATTTCATCCGGCCGTCACCGTGGGCCACGGGCGGGCCTGCCACCACGGGCTAGATTTGCCGTCACGCCGTTCGGGCGCCGCCGCCGGGCACGGGCGCACGGCCCCGTCGGCGGCCGTTCGCGCCACGCCGGCCCCGCGGACCCGCCTGCCACCCGCTCGCCGGGGCGGGCGGCCCGAGGACCCGGCCGTACCCTCCCGGAGCTCCGATGACCCGCCTGCCCCGTCCGTTCCGTGCCCGCCGCCGGTGGATCGCCGCCGCGGCCGCCGTGCTGGCCGCCTCCTGCGGCGCCGCCGCGGCCGGCTCCCCGGCCGCCTCCGCGCGGGAGGGCGGCGGTGCCGGCCGACTCCCGGACGTCCGGCTCCTCGACACCCTCGACGTGCCGGGCGGTGCCGTCGAGGCCGGGCAGCCGTTCGGCGGCCTCTCCGGCATCGACTACGACCGAGCCACCGGCCGGTACGTCGCCCTCAGCGACGACCGCTCCGAGCTCGCGCCCGCCCGCTTCTTCACCCTCCGTCTGCCGCTCGGTGCCCAAGGATTCGCCGCCCGGCGGCCCGTCGTGGAGTCCGCCACCGTCCTGACCGGGCCCGACGGGCAGCCCTACCCGCGCCGCTCGGTCGACCCGGAGGCGATCCGCTGGGCCCCCGGCGGCCGGGCCGTCCTGTGGGCGAGCGAGGGCGTCGCGGCTGCCGGAGTGCCGCCGTTCGTCCGCACGGCCGGGCCCGACGGCGCCCACCGCGGTGAGCTGCCCGTCCCCGCCGCCTACCGCCCGGTACTGGGCGACGGCGGCGCCGTGGTCTCCGGCGTGCGCGACAACCAGGCCTGGGAGGGGCTGACCCTCTCCCCGGACGGCGCCACCGTCGTGACGCTCACCGAGGACGCGCTGGCTCAGGACGGCCCGGTCCCCGGCCCTGCCGTCGGCAGCCGCTCCCGCCTGCTGCGCCAGGACCGCGCCGGCGGCCGGACCACCGGCGAGTTCGTCTACCCGCAGTCCCCGCTCGCCGAGGACGGCACCGGCCCGGCACCCGCGCAGCAGAGCGGAGCCTCCGAACTCCTCGCCGTCAACGAGACCGACTACCTCGTCGTCGAGCGCACCGCCTTCACCGGCCGGGATTTCGGGATCCGGATCTACTGGACCACCACCGTCGGTGCCACCGACGTGGCCGGGCGCCGTCGGCTCGACGGCAGCGAGCGGGTGATGCGCAAGAAGCTCCTCTTCGACTTCGCCACCACCGGTGTGCGGCCCGACAACGTGGAGGGCCTGACCTGGGGGCCGAGGCTCGCCGACGGCTCGCGCTCGCTGGTGCTGGTGACGGACGACAACTTCGGTACCTTCGGCAGCCCCGGCACGCGCTTCCACCTGCTGGCCGTCCGCCCCGGGCTGCTCGCCGAGCACACCCCGGACCTCGACCGGGACGGCACCGTCGGCCCGGCCGACCTGCGCCGCCTGCTGCGGTCCGGCCCGGCGGGGGACCTCGACGGCAGCGGCCGCAACGACGGGCGCGACGCTGCCCGCTGGGCCTCGTACGCCAGGGCGTTCCCCTTCCCGCACTGACCCGCGGGCCCCGTCGAGGGGCAGGCGGTTTCCGAGGGCCGGGGCCCACGGTGGCGGGGCTCGCCGGTGGGCCCGTGCCCCCCGGTCGGGGAAGCGGCGCCGGTGAAGTCCATGGTCAGGGCCTGGCGTCGGCTGTCCGGTCTGCGTGGCCCCGGCGCGTGGGCGTCAGTCCGCGGAGCGCAGGTGCGGCGGCAGGGCGGCGACGGCGAGGGCGACGGCCTCCTCGGCGGTGTCGGTGCGCGCGACGATCTCCCCGCGGTCCCGTACGCCGTACTTCCCGTTGTGGTGCGGGTCGATCGAGCACCCGACCCGCGCGTACGGGAGGGACGGGCTGCTGGAGAACCAGAGGATGTAGTGGCTGGTGACGGGCGTCAGCCGGCGCAGGGCCGGCTGGTCGAACGCGGCCTCCACGAGGGTGCGGACGCGCGGGCGGCGGTCCCACGGGGGCTGACGCACCGAGTCGAGCCGCTGCCGCCAGGCCAGCTCGACCGCGT
This sequence comes from Kitasatospora sp. NBC_01560, assembly GCF_045208415.1. NCBI lineage: Bacteria > Bacillati > Actinomycetota > Actinomycetes > Kitasatosporales > Streptomycetaceae > Kitasatospora > Kitasatospora sp. NBC_01560. The sequence goes on from NZ_CP109364.1 coordinate 9,288,279, forward strand.
CGAGCGGCTCGCGCTCGTGGGCGAAGGCCCACGCCTGGATGTCGAGGAAGGGGGCTTCCTCCTGCGTCCGCCGGAGGTCCGCGCCGCCCGCCCAGGCGGCCGCGGCCCGGGTGGCGGCGGCCGGGTCGGTGGTCCTCCCGTACGCGAGCCAGGCCTCCGTTCCACGGCACTGGACCAGGTAGCAGTGGTCGTCACGGAAGACGCGCACGACGGCCCGGCGGCCGTCGGCGGTGCGGAACTCGGCCGTCCGCTCCCAGCTGTCAGCCTCCGGAGCGGGGAGCGGGAGGCCCAGCTCCGCGGCCGTGCGGAGGACGAGGTCCGTCAGGGTGGCCGGGTTTCCGTCGCGGTGGCCGGGGTCGGTCCCGGGCCAGTTCGGCGGTTCGGCGGCGGTTTCGGGGGCCGGGCCGGCGGTGGAGGAGGTCATCGCCCCAGTCTGCCGGGTGCCGGACCGTCCGTGCGGGGTGAATCGGCGTTGTCGCGACCGCACCCCCGCGGGCCGGGGGACCGGTCGCCGCGGGGGTGCGTCGGGCGCGGGGAGGTGTGGCCGCGCGGGGGTGCGGGGGGTGTCAGTCGGCCAGGTTGACGGGGCGGTAGGCGTGGTAGCCGTCGCCGGACTTCAGGCCGTAGCTGTGCGTGGTGTGGCGGGTGCCCACCTTGCCGGCCTGCTCGTAGGAGCGGTAGGAGCCGTGCTTGCCGTCCACCCAGCTGTCGAAGATGACGACGTGCCGGTGGTTGGGGTCGCTGCTGTTGGCCTTGATGACGAGGTCGCCCTGGCGCAGCTCGGACATCGCGATGGGCTTCGTCCAGCCGTCGTTCTTCAACGAGACGGTGTTGGGGCCCGACTTGGGGAGCTTGAGGGCCATCGAGGCGTAGCCGGAGCAGTCCTGACGGTAGCCGTCCTTCCAGGTCTTCTTCTGGCTGTAGGGCACGCCCTTGCCGCCGTTGTCGGTGAGCCAGACCTTGGCCCGCCGGATCTCCTCGGCCCGGGTGATCCTCGGGGCCGAGGCACGCAGATCGGTGTCCGAGCCGGCCTCGGCGGCCTCGCCGCCGACCACCTCGGCGTCGGCGAGGGCGGCCGCGTCCGCCGCGGCGTCGGTCACCGGGCCGGCGACCGGGTCGGTGGCCGCGAGGGCGGGCCCGGCGCCGGCCGGCAGGGCCGCGGCCGGTCCGGTGAGGACGAGTGCGCCGAGCACGGCGGTCGCGAGGGCGGTGACGGTCGATCGGCGGATGTGCTTCATGGGTGCTGCCTCCTGTGGCATGCGACGGGGTGGAACGGGCTGAAACGGGGTGAAACGGTGTGGACGGGTGCGCGGTGAGGACGGATCGGGCCGGGGGTTGCGGGCCGGGTCAGCCCAGGTGGGCGAGGCGGCGCAGGGCGGCCCGGTCGGCGTGGAAGACGCTGGCGTCGACCTTGCCGGAGGTGCCCGGCACCGACGCGCGGTCGGTGTACTGCCAGAAGTCCCAGCCGCCGCCGCCGGGCAGCGGCTGGGGCGGAGTGCTGCCGTAGCGGGCGAGCCAGACCGGACGGCCGCTCAGCTCCTTCGTCCCGCCGAGGCAGTCGTCCACGAAGCCCCGGCGGGTGTAGACGACGGCATCGGTGCCGGTGACCGTCCGGACCCGCTGCAGGAAGGCCTGCACCTGGTCGAGCCGGAGCCGGTGGCCGGCGTTCTCGCACTGTTCGAGGTCCAGGACGGGAGGGAGCTCGCCCGGCCCGGTGCCGGTGAAGCCCTCGTGGCGGAGCACGGCGAGGAAGTGGTCCGCCTGGGCGGTGCCGTCCTGGTCGGCCGTGAAGTAGTGGTAGCCGGTGCGGATGAGGTCCACCGAACGCGCGCCGGCGAGGTCCCGGGCGAACCAGCCGTCGGTGAAGCCGGTCCCCTGGGTGGCCTTGAGCATCGCGAAGGACTGCCCGCTGCGGCTGATGGCCGGCCAGTCGAAGGCCTGGTCCTCCTGCGGCCCGTGGTCGCCGTGGTAGCTGTCGATCCCGCGCACGGTGTAGGAGTCCGGGCCGGTCCCGGCGGCTCCGGCGGGGGTGACCGGCCCGAGGGCGGCCAGGCCCAGGGCGGCGACTACGCCGGCCGCGAGGGCGGTCACCCCGAGCGCCTGGCGGACGGCACTGCCGGACGAACCGCGGGCCGTACGGGCGGCCGAGGGGGCCGAGGGGGCCGGGCCGGCGGTGCGGGCCGCCGTGCGAGGTCGGAGCTTCACGTCGGGTTCTCCTCTGCGGTGGTTCACAGGTCTGCCGGGGGTCGGCGGTGGTGCCCGGCGGTGGTGCCCGCCGCGGTGCCCGTCGTGGTGACGGAGCGTCGGGGCGGGCGGTGCGCCGGGCGGTGGTCCGCTGCCTGGTGAGAGCTTGGCCCGGCGGCCGGGCCGGATGCACCTGTTGCCTGTTGTCGTCCGGTCGGGACATCCCGACAACCCCGCTGACCTGGTACGACCACTCCTCCGGGGGGAAAGTCCGACACGGCGTGACCCGCTCCGCGCAGGCTCGTTGACCGATCGGGAGCGAACGGAACGGGGGCCCACGGTGAGTACGGAGAGCGACCCGGCGCGGTCGGGGCCGGCCCGGGAGGCCGACGCGGCGGGATTCGGTCCGGTGCTGCGAACGCTGCGCCGCGGGGCCGGGCTGTCCCAGGCGGACCTGGCCGGCCGGGTGCACTACGACAAGAGCCACATCAGCAAGGTGGAGAACGGCGACAAGCCCGCCACCGCCGACTTCGCCCGGGCCTGTGACCGCGCTCTTCGGGCCGGCGGCTCGCTGGTCGAGCTGGCGACGCGCGGGCAGTGCCCCTATCCCGGGCTCGCCTCGTTCCGGGCCGAGGACGAGCGCTGGTTCCACGGCCGCGACCGGGCCCGCGCCGCCCTGCTCGGCCTGCTCGCCGAGCGGCTGACGGACCGCGGTGGGCCGGTGCTGGTCGTCGGACCGTCCGGCGCCGGCAAGTCCTCCCTGCTGCGCGCCGGCCTGGTGCCCGCCCTGCGGCGCGGCGGTCTGGCCGGCCTCGGCCCCGCGACGGCGGCCGTCCTCACCCCGACCGGGCGCCCGCTGGACCGGCTCGCCGGCCTCGCCGAGGGCCCGGACGCCGTCTGGATCGTCGACCAGGCCGAGGAACTGTTCACCCTCTGCGCCGACCGGGAGGAGCGCCGGGCCTTCCTGGACGCGCTCTGCCGGGAGGCCGGCCCCGAGGGCGGCCGGCTGGTGGTGCTGGGCGTCCGCGCGGACCTCTACGGGCACTGCCTGGCGCACGACGGCCTGCTGCGGGCGGTCCGGCGCGGCCAGTTGGCGCTCGGCCCGATGAGCGCGGCCGAGGTGGCCGAGGCGATCACCGGGCCGGCCCGCACCGCCCGGCTGGAACTCGAACCCGGCCTGCCGGAGCTGCTCTCCACCGACCTCGGGCTGGACGCGGCCGGCGCCTCCGGGGCCTACGACCCGGGCGCGCTGCCACTACTCGCCCACACCCTGCGCGCGGTCTGGCAGCAGCGCTCCGGCCGCTCGCTGACGCTGGCCGGCTACCGGGCCATCGGCGGCTTGCACGGGTCGGTGGCGGCGACGGCCGAGCGCGCCTGGGCCCGGCTGGACGGCGAGGAGGCGCGGGCCACCGCCCGGCGGGTGCTGCTCCGGCTGGTCCACCTCGGGCCGGACGGGCGGGTCTCGCGCCGCCGGGTGGAGCGGACGGCCCTGACCGGCACCGGGCCCCGGGCGGCGGCGGGTGCTTCCGAGTCGTGCGGTTCGGTGGCAGGTGGTCCGGTGGCGCACGCTCCGGGTGGCTGCGGTCCGGAGGCCGGCCGTCCGTCGGGGGACCGGAGCCCGGCTCCCCGCCCGCCGGGTGACGGCGTGCTGGACCACGTACTGACGTCCTTCGCCGCCGATCGCCTGCTCACCGTCGACGAGAGCGGTGTCGCACTCTCCCACGAGGCACTGCTGCGCGCCTGGCCGCGCCTGCGCGACTGGGTCGAGGAGGGCCGGGCCGGTCTGCGCCTGCACCAGCAGCTCGCCCAGGACGCGGAGCACTGGGCCGCGGCAGGCCGGGAGGCGGCGCTGCTGTACCGGGGGAGCCGGCTGGAGCTGGCCCGGGAGTGGGCGGCGGAGCCCGCCGGCGAGGAGCTGCTCACCCGCGTCGAGGGGGAGTTCCTGGCCGCCGCGCAGGCGCGGGCGGAGCACGAGCGCACGGCCGAGCGCCGCCGGGCCCGGACGCTGCGCCGGCTGGTGGCCGGGCTGGCGCTGCTGCTGGTGTCGGCCCTGCTCGCGGCCGGGGCGGCCTGGCAGCAGTGGGACCGCGCCACCACGGCCAACCGCGCCAACCTCGCCCGCGTGCTGCTCTCCGAGGCGCAGCGCGACGCGGCCCGGGACCCGTACGCGGCGATGCTGGCGTCGGTCGAGGCGCGCCGGGTGGCCGGGGCCGGCGTCCCCGAGCTGCGGCAGGCGGCCGACGACGCGGTGCTGAGCACCCAGGCGCAGTACCTGACGGGCCGGATCCCGGGTTTCGCCTGGGGCGTCAACGCGCTCGCGCTCAGCCCCGACGGACGGCTGGTGGCCACCGGGGACTCCCGCGGCCAGGTGGCCCTCTGGGACGTGCGGACCACCGCCCTGGTGGCCGAGTTGCAGGGCCGCGACCTCGGCCGGCCGGTGCAGGACGTGAAGTTCAGCCCGGACGGCTCGCTGCTCGCCGCCGCGATCACGAAGGAGCCGAGCCGGCGGATCGTGCTCTGGCGGGTCGCCGACCGGCAGGAGCTGCCGTCCCCGGTGATGCCGCGCAGCACCACCGAGAGGACTTCGGTCGCCAAGCGGCTGGCCTTCAGCCGGGACGGCGCCCTGCTCGCCGCGGGCAGCAGTGACAGCGACCTGCCGGGCCGGGTCTGGGTCTGGCGCACGGACGCCGGCGCGGCCCCGCCGGTGCGGACGCTGACCGGCCACACCGGCATCGTCCAGGGCCTCGGGTTCGGCCCCGGCCACCTGCTCGCCTCGGCGTCGACCGAGGGCACCGTCCTGGTGCGGGACCTCGACGCGCCGCCGGTCGGGGACGGTCGCGAGGCGCCCGCGGTGTTCACCGGCCGGGCGCCGGATCCGCGGTCGCTGGCCTTCGCGGCGGACGGCCGGCTGCTCGCGGTCGGTGGTGAAGAGGGCGGCATCCGGCTCTTCCGCCCACCGGTCACCGGCCCGGCGGAACCCGGCGCCGCCCCGCTGGACCCGTCCGCCGACCCGTCCGTCCGCGACCCGTCCGCAGACCTGTCCCCCGAGGGGGCCACGCACCGGGACTGGTCGGTGACCGACCTGGCGCCCGCCCACCTCGGCTCCGTCAACGCGCTGGCCCTGACCCCGGACGGGGCGTCGCTGCTGTCGGCGGGTGCGGACCAGAGCACCCGGGTCTGGGACCTGCCCACCCGCCGGGTCACCGCGGAGTTGCGCGGCCACCCCACCTTCGTCCTCGGCGTCGCCGTCGGCGGGGACAACCGGACGGTCGTCACCTCGGCCGGCATCAGCTCCCCGCCCGGCAGCATCCTGATCTGGGACCTGCGCCGCGGCACCGACCTCGCGCCCGGTCCGGACCGTCCGCGCGTGACGGCGGTCGCCGCGGCCGGGGCCCGGGCCGCGGTGGGCACGGCCGACGGCCGGATCGCGCTCTGGGACGTCGGCGGCGCCGCGCCGCGTCCGGTGGCGGTCTCCGCGCCGAACGGGCGGACCGTCACCGCACTGGCCTTCGACCGGGCCGGCCGGACCCTGGCCGCCGCCTTCGCGGGCGGCACGGTCACTCTGGCCCGCGCCGGGGACGGCGTCCGGTCGGCCACCGTCGAGGTGGGCGCCGAGCCCACGTCGATCGCGCTGAGCCCCGACGGCGCGGTGCTGGCGGTGGGGACGGCGAACGGGCAGCTGCTCACCGGCCCCCCGGACGGCTCAGCGCTGCGGGCCCGCCCGCACAGTGCGGTGGGCCCGGTGTACGCGGTGGCGTTCCTCGGCGACGGCGCCGAGCTGGCCTTCGCGTGCGACTCGCAGGCGGTCTGGCTCCTCACGGCCGGCGACGCGGCGGCCGTCGCCCGGCCGAGCACCATGCTGCACAAGGACCACATCCGCCACCTGGCCGTCAGCCCGGACGGCCGGCTCCTGGCCACGGCCGGCAACGACCGTCTCGTCCTCGTCTGGGACGCCGCCACCGGCGCGCCGCCGGGCGGTGACGACGGCGCGGCCGCCGATCCGGCGGGCGGCCTCCGCACGGTGGGCCCGGACACCGTCCACGCCCTGGCGTTCGCCCCGGACGGCAGGACCGTCGCGGACGTCGGCCGCCAGGGCCTGCTGCGCCGGTGGGACCTCACGGCGGCGTCGCCGACCTCCGTCCTCACCGGGCCGGGGCAGCCGCTCAACGGGCTCGCGTTCCTCCCCGACGGCCGCGTGCTGGCCGGCGGTGACGACGGCTCGGCGCCGCTCCGGAGCCTCGATCCGGCCGCCGTCGCCCGCGAGGCCTGCGCCGTCCTGCGCCCGCCCGTGCCGGAACGCGACTGGCTCCGGCTGGCCCCCGGCGCCCCCTACCGCACCGGCTGCTCCTGACGGCCGGTCCGGTGCCAGAAGGCCGAAGTCCCGCCGGGGCCCATGGGTCGGGGCCGGGCGGGACGGAGGCCGGGCGGGACGGGCCTGCCGGTCAGGCGCGCGCGAGGAGCTCCAGCGTGTCGATGACGCGGTTGGAGAAGCCCCACTCGTTGTCGTACCAGGCCACGACCTTGACGTGCTTGCCGTCGACCCGGGTGAGCGCGGCGTCGAAGATCGCCGAGGCCGGCTCGCCGGTGATGTCGCCGGAGACGAGGGGCTCGTCGGCGTAGTCGAGGACGCCCTTGAGCGCGCCGTCGGCCGCGGTGCGGTAGGCGTCGAGGATCTGTTCGAGGGTGACCTCGCGGGAGACCGTGGTGTTCAGCTCCACGATCGAGCCCACCGGGACGGGCACGCGGATGGAGTCGCCGGACAGCTTGCCGTCGAGGTTCGGCAGGACCAGACCGATGGCCTTGGCGGCGCCGGTCGTGGTGGGCACGATGTTCACCCCGGCGGCGCGGGCGCGGCGCAGGTCGCGGTGCGGGCCGTCCTGGAGGTTCTGCTCCTGGGTGTAGGCGTGCACCGTGGTCATGAAGCCGTGCTCGATGCCGGCCAGCTCGTCCAGCACGGACGCCAGCGGGGCGAGCGCGTTGGTGGTGCAGGAGGCGTTCGACACGATGACGTGCTCGGCCGGGTCGTAGAGGTCGGAGTTGACCCCGTAGGCGAGCGTGATGTCGGCACCGTCGGAGGGGGCGCTGACCAGGACGCGGCGGGCACCGGCGGTGATGTGCGCCCGGGCGGCCTCCGCCGAGGTGAACCGGCCGGTCGACTCCAGCACCAGCTCGACACCGAGCTCGGCCCACGGCAGGGCGGCCGGGTCACGCTCGGCGAGCACCGTGATGCGGCGGCCGTCGATCACCAGGTCGCTGCCGTCGACCGTGACCGAGCGCTTCAGGCGGCCGAGCGCGCTGTCGAACTTCAGCAGGTGCGCGAGCGACTCGGGGGCGCTGAGGTCGTTGATGGCGACGACCTCCAGGTCACTGCCGCGCTCCAGCAGGGCGCGCAGGCTGTTGCGTCCGATGCGGCCGAAACCGTTGATGGCGATGCGAGTCATGGAGGGCTCCCTAGTTCGTTCGGTGCGTTCTCCATGGTCCGCGCCCGGACGGCGGCCGGACAGGGGCTGGATCGACAGGGTACGCAAGGATCCCGCCACGTCCCTTGCCACCGACCGCAAGGATCTCGCCACCGGCCCTGACGCTGCCCTTGCCGCCGGCCCTGTCACCGCCCCTGCCGCTGGTCCTGTCACCGCCGCTGCCGTTGCCCCGTGGGCCCCGGCCGTTGCTGCGCCCCGCCCCCGGCCTGCGGCGGAATCATGGGACAGGCGCCGAGAAGGTGTGCCGGTACTCCGTGGGCGAGGTGCCCAGCACACGCTGGAAGTGCAGCCGAAGGTTGGCGCCGGTGCCGAGCCCCACCCGGTCGGCGATCTGCTCCACCCCCAGGTCCGTCCGCTCCAGCAGCTCGCGCGCGAGGTCCACCCGGGCCCGCAGCACCCACTGCATCGGCGTGTAGCCGGTGTCCTCCACGAACCGCCGGGAGAAGGTGCGCGCCGAGACCCGCGCGATGCGGGCCAGCGCTTCGAGGGTCAGCGGTTCGGCCAGGTGCGCCAGGGCCCATTCACGGGTGCTCGCGAAGAGGTCGCCGAGCGGCTCGGGCACACTCCGCGGCACGTACTGCGCCTGGCCGCCGCTGCGGTAGGGCGCGGCCACCAGCCGGCGCGCCACGTGGTTGGAGAGCCCGACCCCGTGGTCGCGCCGCACCAGGTGCAGGCAGAGATCGATGCCGGAGGCCGCGCCCGCCGAGGTGAGCACGTCCCCTTCGTCCACGAACAGCACGTTCTCGTCCACGGAGACGAGCGGGTGCTGCTCGGCGAGGGCCTTCGTGTAATGCCAGTGGGTCGTCGCCTTCCGGCCGTCGAGCAGGCCGGTCGCCGCCAGGGCGAAGGCCCCCGTCGAGATGGCGGCCAGCCGTGCGCCCCGGTGGTGGGCGGCCACCAGCGCCGCGACCACCGCGGCCGGCGGCTCCGTGGTCGCCGGATCCCGGTAGCCGGGGACGAACACGGTGTCGGCCTGTTCCAGCGCGTCGAGGCCGTCGGCCACGTGGTAGGCGAGGCCGTCGCCCCCGGTCACCAGCCCGGGCGCCGCGCCGCAGACCCGCACCTCGTACGGCATGCTCGGCCGGCTGGAGAACACCTGCGCGGGGATGCCCACGTCCAGCGGCTTCGCGCCCTCCAGCACGAGCACGGCGACGCGGTGGTTCCTGCGAGCCATCGGACCTCTTCCACTCCCGCGGCGGGGCGGGCCTCCGGACGTCCGTGACGCGGAAGCCCCCTGTCGCAAGGATCCTGCCACCGCGCGGGCCGCACACGCCACGCGACCCGACGGGGCACGTACCCGGACGGGCGGTGGGGTGGTTGGCGGTTGTTCCTGGAATGCCACGACGCCGCTGGACCGGTCCGGGGTTTCCGGGCGGTGCAGCGGCGTGGTCGTGGTGCGGGGTGTTACTTGGTGAGGCCGGCCTTGACGGAGCAGACGGGCCAGGCGCCGGGGCCCTGGGCGGCGAGGACCTTTTCGCCGATGGTGATCTGCTGGGCCTTGGTGGCCTGGTGGGCCTGGGGGGCGTAGGCGGTGCCGCCGAAGGCGGCCCAGGTGCTGGAGGTGAACTGGAGGCCGCCGTAGAAGCCGTTGCCGGAGTTGATGGCCCAGTTGCCGGTGGCTTCGCAGGCGGCGACCTTGTCCCAGACGCCGGCGGGGGCTGCGGAGGCGGCGTTGGCCGTGACGAGTCCGGCCACGGGGAGGGCGACGAGCGCCCCGGCCATCAGTGCGGTGCGGACGCGGTTGCGGCGCTTGGCGGTGGTGGCGGTGGCGGTGGTCTCGTTACGGAGGGTCATGCGGGTCCTTTCGGCGGGGGGTGCGGGCGTGCGGAACCAGGCCCTGGGGTGGGCCTCGGTTTCTGCGGGGGTGTCGCTCGCGGGGTGGGGCACCGTTCGCGTTCCCGGGGCGGTGGGGCCCTGGTGTGCGGCTTGCTCGGTGCAACGGGTTCGAAGTTACGGGGGTCGGGGTGGGGGTTTCAAGGATTCGTAGGTTTGGGCATGTCAGGGGGCTGTTACCTGAGGTATGGATCAAGCTTTTGGGTTGTTTTGGCCCGTTTTTCGCCTATTTTCTTGGTCGTTGGGGTGGGGGAAGTGGTCCGGGCCACAGGGAAAGTGGTGTGAGGCCGGGCACATCGTCGACGGTGGGTGACGGGGCGTTGGCGGGGGGTGCCGGTGGTGGGGTGTCGGGGTGGGGGTGCGGGTGGCCCGCACCACAGCCCTCACCCGCTGCCCGCCGGCCCCGCACTCTCCGTCACCGAACGGGAGCCCGGTACAGGGACGCGCCCGGCTCCGGCGGCCTCGCCCACCGCCCGGGGCCGGAGCCGCCCGAACGGGGCTGGATAGCCTGGCGCGATGGACTGGACACAGCGCGCGGCCGGCGTCGTCGTCGGCTCGGCGGTCGGCGACGCCCTCGGAGCCCCGTTCGAATTCGGCCCCGCCGGGGCGTTCTCCGCCCGGTTCCCCGCCGGGGGCAATGGCGGTGGCGCGGTCGGCGCTGCGGGCGGCGAGATGTGCGGTGGGGGCGGCTGGGACCCGGGCGAGGCGACGGACGACACGCAGATGGCTGTCCTGGTCGCGGAGTCCCTCCTGGACCGCGGCGGGCTGGACCTGCCGGACGTCTTCGCCCGCTTCCAGCGGTGGGCCGCGTCGGAGCCCAAGGACATCGGCATCCAGACCGAGGACGTGCTCACCAACGGCATGCCGTGGGACTTGGCCGCCGCCATCCACTTCCAGACCACTCTGCGGGCAGCCGGCAACGGCTCCCTCATGCGGGCGTCCACGGCGGCGGTCCACTTCGCCCGGGCCGGCCGGCAGGCGACCATGGCCGCGGCCCGCCGGATCGCCGCCCTCACCCACGGCGACCGCGCCGCCTGGGAGGGCACCGCCGTCTTCCACGAACTGGTGCGCCTCGCCCTCCACGGCGCGGACCCCCTCGTGGGGCTCCCGGACGTCCTGGACCAGGTGGACCGGGAACACCGGGAGCGGTACGCCGTCGTGCTCGCTCCCGACTGGCACCCCGACCGGGCCACCGAGGCCAACGGGGCGGTCTGGCCGTGTCTGGGGTCGGCAGTCTGGGCGCTGCGCAGCACCGGGAGCTACGAGGAGGCCGTCCGCGCCGCGATCGACCTCGGCGGCGACACGGACACCGTCGCCGCGGTGACCGGCGGTCTCGCCGGGGCCGTCTACGGGCCGGGCGCGATCCCGGTCCGCTGGACGGCGCCGTTGCACGTGCCGCTGCCCGGGTCCGGCGGCCGGGTGCTCCGGCTCCCCGAACTCCTCGACCTCGCCCACCGCCTCGTCGCCTGAGCGCCTGCCCGTTCCCGCCCCTGTCCCGCTCCCGCCCGTGCGGCAGGGACGGGCCGGGGCAGGCTCCGTGCGCCGGCCTGCTCCGCCACGGCCGTGCGCGATCCGCTCATGCCGGCCGGGAAGTCCTGGAGGTGCTCACCGTGCCTTCGCGGAGTCGTTCCCGGATCGACCGGGTGGGATCGCCCCCGGACGTCCGGACGCCCCATCGGCCGGCCCGTCCGCCGTGCCGTCCGGCGGCAGTAGCGCGGTCACCGCCGTGACCAGCGCGGCGATCCCGGTCCGCAGGGTCAGGCCGGGATGCGGACGGAACTCCGGGGAGTGGTTCGCGGGCAGCGCCGCCAGCTTCTCGGCGGCGGTCGCCCCCGGCGCGGCCGCCCACTGCGCGGGGCCGACCGACCCCAGCATCCAGTACGCCGTCCGAACGTCCGTCACCCCGTGCAGTGCGGCGCCGGCCGGGCCGAACAGCGGGAAGTCCTCGGTGGCCATGGACGGCGGCCAGTCGGCCACCCGGTGCGCGCCGAAGGCGCTCCGGTGGGCGGCGCGGACCGTGGCCGTCAGCTCCGGATCGGGGAGGTTCACGCCGGATTCGGCGACCACCTCCACCGTCGGCGGCACCGGGCAGCGGGAGGCCTCCGCCTCGGCCCGGACGATCCGCCGTACGGCGCCCACCACCCGCTCCAGGACGGCCGCCGACAACGCCCGGACGGTCACCCCCAGGGTCGCCCGGTCCGGGACGAGGTTGGCCGGGCCGCCCGCGCGCAGCGACCCGACGGTGAGCACCACCTGCTCGGCGGGGCCGCACTCCTGCGACACCACGGCCTGCAGCCGCAGCACGATCGCGGCCGCCGCCAGCAGCGGGTCGACCGCCAGGTGCGGCGCGGCGGCGTGCCCGCCGCGGCCGTGCACGACCACCTCCAGGGTGACGCTGCCCGCCGTCACCGGGCCGCCGCCGTGCGCGACCATCCCGGCCGGCAGCGGCGCGGTGTGCTGCGCGAGCACCATCGACGGCGGCCCGAAGCGGCGGTAGAGGCCGTCCGCGAGCATCGCCCGTGCGCCGCGCAGGGTCTCCTCGGCGGGCTGGCCCACCACCAGCAGCGTGCCGCGCCAGCGCTCCCGCGCGCCGGCCAGCGTGTCGGCCGCCCCTGCCAGGCAGGCCAGATGGGCGTCGTGGCCGCAGGCGTGCATCACCGGGGCGTCCTCGCCCCCGGCGGTCCGGGCGCGCGCGGTGCTGGCGTACGGCAGGCCGGTCCGCTCCTCGACCGGGAGCGCGTCGAGTTCGGCGCGCAGCATCAGCACCGGGCCCGGGCCGTTGTGCAGCACGCCGGCCACCCCGTGGCCGCCGATGCCGGTCTCCACCCGGTAGCCGGCGGCGCCCAGCCGGGCCGTCAGCCGGGCGGCGGTGCGCTCCTCCTGCCCGGACAGCTCCGGATCCCGGTGCAGCGTCAGGTAGAACTCGGCGGCGCGGGTGGTCGGCCCGTCCGGGCCGGGGGCCGGTCCGAGCGTCGGTCCGGTCATCGGCCGGCCCCTCGGCCGCGCTCGGTCAGGGCGCCGGCCTGCGGTGTCAGTGAGGTGACAGCGGACGGCGGCCGGGTCTGCCAGTGGCCTCCCGTACAAAGGGCGGTGTGGCGGGGCGGGCCGTACGAGTGGCCGGGTTCCGTCCGGTCCGGCCGATGCGGCCGGGCTGTCCCCAGCGTCCTGAAGGAGCTCTCATGGCGGCGAACACCACCCCCGACACCAACCTGGCCTCCCTCGCGCAGGAGATCCTGAACCTGGAGTCGGAGACCTTCGAGATCAGCGACTACTCGGACGCCAGCGAGGTCATGCTGGGCTCCTCGACCAGCTGCTCCTCCACCAGCACCTGCTCCAGCACCACCAGCACCACCAGCTGCACCGCCTGACCCCTGTGGTAGGGCCGCCGGCCTCCTCGGCAGCGAGGGGGCCGGCGGCGTCCCCGGCGCAGCTCTCCCGGGCCTGCCCGGCCGTCCGGCCCGCGCGCCGGTCGCCGTCCGCAGGCCCGTCGCCGTCCGCGGGCCGCTCACGGGAAGGGGTGCGGCACCAGCCGCAGGTCGCCGTCGGTCAGGTCCGACTCCCGCAGGCCGCCGCGCCGCAGCGCGGTCCGCAGCCGCGGCATCCCCAGCGCGCGCTGGCGCGACCAGCCGAAGTCGATCGGCAGCAGCCCAGGGACGATCGTGCACACCGTCCGCAGTCCGAGCCGCCGCTGCTCCGGCGAGGTCTGGTCGACCACGATCACGTCGAAGCCGGCCCGGACGAGCTCGTCCCGGCAGAACAGCAGGTCGTCCAGCAGGTCCGGGGAGCGCGGCCGGACCTTCTCCCAGCCCTCGTACACCTCGTCCAGCGACCGTACGGCCGGGGGCTCCAGGTAGCTGTCGGCGTACCGTGCCATCTGCGGCAGGCCGAACAGCGCGGCGTGGTCCGGCAGCCGGCGGACCAGACCGAAGTCCTCGGCCATCGAGGCGAGTTCGTCGGGCCGCTCGCGGACCTGGCCGGGCAGGTGCGGCAGGTAGGTGAGGATCTCGGAGAGTGCGGACTCCACCGCCTGCCCGGGGTCGAACCCGGCGCCGGCCGCGAAGGCCAGCGTCCCCGGCCCGCCGTCCCGGCGCACCGCGAGGCCGGTCACCACCGGCACCGTGAGGTCCACCCGGTTGTCGAAGGCGTGCACCTCGTACCCCTGGAGGGCCGCCCGGTCGACCATCGCCCGCAGCGCACCCCCGCCGCAGGAGTCCAGGTCGATCTCGGTCAGCCGGGCGCCGCCGTACCAGCCGAGCAGGAAGGCGTCCCGCTCGATCAGTTCCAGCAGCCCGAACAGCACCGCCTCCTCCAGACAGCTGCCGATCGCGCAGCCGTTGGAGCACTCGAAGACGAAGTTGTCGGCCGCCAGCCCCGCGCTGTAGTAGCAGAGCCGGGCCGGGACGAGCACCGGGCGCGCGTCCCGCAGCGAGTACCCGCGCACCCAGGGGATCGGGCGCTCCGGGTCGAAGGGGCTCACCATCGGGTCCTCGCGGTAGGTCCGCGGCGCGTACAGGCCGCAGTCGCGCGGGTCCAGGGCCTCGCCGGCCAGGTTGCGGTACGAGTCGACGAGCATCGCGCCGGTGCGCCGCCGGTGCGTCCCGGCGTAGCGCTCCAGGCCCTCCAGGAAGGCCAGGTCGCGGCTGGCGCGGAACGAGTTGGCCTGCCCGCTCCAGGTGACGTCGGTCAGCCCGGCGTACCCGCGCATGAAGACGCTGCCCGCCACCGGCGCCGTGGTCGGCGAGGTGACGTCCGGCCAGGTGCCCGCGCCGAGCACCCCGCAGACCGGGTTCGCCAGCGCCTCGGCGGGCAGCGCGTAGGAGCCGGGCGGGCGCAGCCGGTACGCGTCCGGGCCGGGCTTCGGCCGTGGCAGCAGCGGCAGCACCGGGCCTTCGCCGTCCGTCTCGCCGACTGCCTCACCGTCCGCCTCGCAGGCCGTCGCGCAGACCGGGCAGAGCGGCTCGGCGAGCAGCGGCACCGTCGTCACCCGGAGGGTCTCCAGGTCCAGCCGGCTCACCCGGGGGAGGTCCGAGGGCGGCGCGCCGGGCCCCAGCACCAGCAGGCAGAGCGACCACACGGCGTCCGTCACCCACGAGGTCGGCCGGGGCCAGCCAGGGTCCACCGCCGTGCTGCCGAGCCCCGTCTCCAGGGCCTCGCGTTCGGTCCGGCTGCGCAGCCGCTGCCACCGCATCGCCAGGCAACTGCCGCAGGCGGCGGGGGAGTCCGGTGCGCCGCCCCACGGGCCGACCAGCACGGCGGACGAGGTCAGGTGGACGGTGGCGGCCGAGCGCGGCCGGGCCGAGGCGGCCGGCTCCGGCCCCAGGGCGTCCCGGTTGCCGAGCGCGGCGACCTCGGGGGCGGGCAGCCCGGCGGCGGCGGCCCGGGCGGCCAGGGCGCGGGCCAGCCCCGAGCGGGCGGCCTCCAGGGGCAGGGCGTCAGCGGTCATGTCCGGTTGCTCCAACGGAAGGTCCGGGCGGCCAGCAGGGCGAACAGCCCGGCGAAGACCGCCAGGGCGAGGCAGTCCGCCGCCGGCCCGAGCAGGCCGCCGCGCCCGGCGAGGGCGTCGGTCACCCCGTCGACGAACCAGCGCAGCGGCAGTACCCGGGAGAAGGCCTGCAGCCAGCCCGGCATCAGGTCGATGGGGTAGAACGCGCCGGAGAGGAAGGCCATCGGCACCATCACGCAGTTGGCGATCGCCGCCACCGCCTCCGGGGTGTTCGCCAGGCCGCCCACCACCAGGCCGATCGCGACGAAGGCGGTGACGCCGAGCAGGAGCACCGGGATCGCCGCCGGCCAGGAGCCGGCGAGGTGCAGGCCGAACACCGGCAGCAGCGCCACCGCGGTGAACAGCACGGCCTGGACCAGCCCGGTGCCCAGCGCCACCGCGTAGCGGGAGGCGAGCACCGTGGGCAGCGGTGTCGGGGTCCGCCAGACCAGCCGCAGCAGGTCGTCCCGGCGCCAGTGCATGAGGGTGAACGCGACGCCGAACAGCGCCGCGTTGCCGATGCCCCAGGCGAGCACGCCCGGCGCGATGTAATTGATGTACGCCAGACCGCCGTTGACCGTCTGCCCGCGGAACAGCAGCCCGAAGACGACCAGGAACATCAGCGGGAAGGCGAAGGTGAAGAAGACCGAGGTGCGGTCCCGGACGTAGGCCAGGTAGGTGGCCCTGGTCATCGCCGCGTAGGCGCTCATGAGTGCTGCTCCGATCCGGTCAGCCGGAGGTAGGCGTCCTCCAGGGTCGCGGTCCGGGTCTGGACCGTCTCGATGCCGACGAGGTCGCCCACCGCCACCAGCACCCGGTTGGCGGCCCTGGTCTCGATCACCACCTCACCGCCCTCCACGGTGACCCGGTCCACCCCGTCGAGGCGCTCGGCCTGCGCGACCGAGAGCCGGTCCGCGGGGACGAGCAGCCGGGCCGGGGCGCCCAGCGACCTGACCAGGCTGCCGGGGCTGTCCAGCGCCAGCAGGGCGCCGCGCGCGACGATCGCCACCCGGTCGCACAACGCCTCGGCCTCGTCCAGGTGGTGGGTGGTGCAGACGATCGTGCGGCCCTCGCCGCGCAGCGAGCGGAGCACCTCCCAGAGCGAGCGCCGGGCCTGGGGGTCGAGCGCCGCGGTGGGCTCGTCCAGGAAGATCAGGTCGGGGCGGTGGATCAGCGCGGTGGCCAGCGCCAGGCGCTGGCGCTGCCCGCCCGACAGGTCGTCGACCCTGGTCCGGGCGCGGTCGGCCAGGTCGACCTGCTCCAGGGCCCGCCCGGCGGCCGCCCGGTCGAGGCCGTAGAGCGCGGCGACGGTCGCCAGGTGCTCACCGGCGGTCAGCCGGGTGAAGAAGGCCGAGGACTGGGTCTGCACGCCGATCCGGCGCAGCAGTGCGGTGTCCCGCGGCCAGGGGCTGCCGCCGAGGACGGTCACCGTGCCCGCGTCCGGCCGGCGCATCCCCACCATGATCTCCACCAGGGTGCTCTTGCCGGCGCCGTTGGGGCCGAGGATGCCGAAGAACTCCCCCTGACGGACCGTCAGTGAGACGTTGTCCAGCGCCCGTACCCGGCCGTACGACTTGCTCACCCCGTTGATCAGGACGGCGGGGGCGTGGGCGGACTCGGATGCGGATGCGGATGCGGGCGTGGGTGCGGGCGTGGCGGCATCGCCGGCGTCCGGTGTGCTGCGCGCTGAACTCATGCTGGGTGCTCCATCGTTGACGGGCAGGGGCGGCGGGGCGGGGGCGGCGGCCCGGGGCGGTCGGTCACGGTGCACCCCCGCGCCGGCGGCGGGCGGCCCGGGCCAGCAGGCCCACCGCCCACAGCGCCAGGGCGACGCCGGCCACCAGCAGGGGCGCCCAGCCGGCCGGGCCGGCGTAGCGGGCCGGCAGCAGGTAACGGCAGAGCGGTCCGGTGGCGGCCAGGGCCAGGGCGGCCAGCCCGGCGCAGACCAGCGCGTAGCCGCCGAGCACCAGCCGCAGCCGGCCGGAGTACCCGGCGAGCGCCCCCGGTTTGCCGCGCCGGACGGCCGCGCGCGCCAACAGGGTGGCGAACGTCCGGCTGTCGGTGGCGAGTTGGACGTGGCCCAGGGCGTACCCGAGGATCTTGTACCCGTCCAGTGGCGGCAGCGGCAGCAGATTGGCGAGCGCCATCACGGTGCCGAACAGCAGCAGGCCGGCCAGGAACGGCCGGGCCTGGGCCCGCTCCGGGAGCAGCGCCCAGACCGGGTAGCACGGCAGCAGCAGGGCCAGGTTCATCAGCGCCCCCGCGCCCGCCGTGGCGACCTGCTGCCGGCGGCGGGGGAGGAACCGGACGTCCTCCATCTCGCAGTAAAGGTACGTCATCAGCAGCCACCGGCGCAGGCCGATCTCGGTGGTCCGGGCCCCGAAGGCCCGCCCGGCCAGACCGTGCGCCAGCTCGTGCAGGGCGAGGCTCACCCAGAGCACCGCGCCGACGGCCGCCAGGGCCACCGGCTGGTGGGTGAGCCGGGCGGTTTCGTCGACGAGTTGCCCGAGCCGGGCGGCGATGCCGGCGAGCAGGGCCAGGACCAGCACCGCCAGGGGGAGCAGGAAGAGCGGGCGGCGGACGAATCCGGTGGCGCGGTGGAGCCGGTCGAGCAGGGCCGGCGGGTCGGCGACCAGCCGGACGCTGCCGGTGAGCAGCGTCGAACGGCGCCCGGGCCCGCGGACGGGCGGGGGCGTGGGCGGGGGAGAGGCGAAGCTGACGGGCGGGGGCGAGGCGGAGCGTGCGGACGGGGACGAGGACGGGGGCGGGGCGGACCGTGCGGGGGCGGCGGCGGGGGTGTGGCCGGCGAGCAGCCCGCGCCCGTACAGCAGGCCCAGCATCTGCTGCCACTGGGCACCGCCCAGGCGCAGCCGGAACTGCCGCGCGTACTCCTGGCCGATCTCGTCCAGCGACCGGGTGCCGTCGAGCCGGACGATGATGAAGTACTCCTTCACCCCGACCTCCAGCCGCCGTTCGCCGTCCGGGTCGCGGATCAGGTGGATCGTGCCGGTGCCGCGCCGCAGGGCGCCGCTGATCCGCACCCCCGGCTTGATCCGCGGTCTCAGGAGGAGCAGGTCCCGGTCGCTCACGGCGCCGCCGCCGGGTGCGGCTCGCGCAGCGCGCGGCCGAGGACGTAGCTGAGGTAGGCCTCGTCCCGGACGGTCACCGACAGCCGGTTGTTGGTCATGTGCAGGTAGGGCGAGAGCAGCATCGGGAGCGACTCGGCCGGATCGCCGACCGGGAGGTCCCGGGTGCCGTCCCAGGAGCGGAAGACGAGGTCGCCGCGCCGGGTGAGGTCCAGCACCTGCTCGCGCAGCTCCAGGCAGTGCTCGGCCCAGCCGCGCAGGACGCTCGGCAGCCGCTGCGGCTCTCCGGCCGCGACGGCCTCCCGGATCACCCGGAAGCGCTGCGGCAGGGTGGCGTCCATCGCCTCGTAGGCGCGGTCGTACCCGTCCCGCGCGGTGTAGTTGGTGCCGGCGAACGCACCGTTCCAGAAGGCGTGGTAGCGGTCCAGGAAGGACAGCAGGGCCTCGTCACCGGACAGGAAGCAGCCGGACATGGTCATCATCAGCTGGGCGGAGAGCCCGAGGACCACCGTGCGCAGGTGCACGTTCATCGTGCGGGCCGCCTCGACCACCAGCTCGCTGGACCGCTGGAAGTGCCGTTCGGCGAGCGCGATCCCGGCCGGACCGCCGTACTTGCCGTACTCCGGCTCGTACGGCTCGGCGCTGAAGGTGTTGTTGGGCCGCAGCCGCATCCGGCCGTCCGCGCCGAGCAGCCGCCCGCGCTCCTCCTCCGGGTACTCCAGCTCGAACAGGGTGTTGTACAGCTCGGCCAGGAAGCCGCCCTTGACCTCGTACAACGCCGGCCGACGGCGCAGGAATCCGGCGATCGCCCGCTCGGCGCGCGCCCGTACCTCCTCGGTCGCGGCGGGGGAGGCGGGGCGCAGCCGCAGCCGCAGGTGCGGGCCCTCCAGCCAGTAGTTGATGAAGAACCAGCCGGCCAGCAGGCCGTCGCGGGCCAGTTCCTCGGTCAGCGGGCGGACGCACTCCAGCAGCAGCGGGCGCGGGCTCGCGGCGTAGAACACGTGGAAGGCCAGCCAGTCGCCGGGGGCGGGCCCGGGGTCGGTGTCCGGCGTGGTGGGGTCAGTCACGGCCGTGCGCTCCCTGCTGCTCGGGCGCGGCGGCGGCCGCGCGGGGGACGATCTCCACGGCCAGCTCGGCGACGTGCCGGCCGAGCGGGGAGCGGACGTGCAGGGCCTGCTCGCCGGGCAGCATCTCCTCCAGCACCACCCGGGCCGGGCCGGCCGCGAGCAGGGCGTCCAGGGCCGTCAGCGACAACGGGCTGTCGAAGTCGACGTACTGGGGCTTGGTGGCGCCCTGCCAGCCGGTGGCACCCCCGGGCCCGGGCTCCGGGCGGACCCTGGCGAACAGCTGGGCGGGCAGCCCGTGCCGGCGCCGCCACCGCTGCCAGGCCAGGTAGCGGGCCGCCTCGCCCTCGCCCGGCCGCGGCTCGGGCAGCGCCCCCGGGCCGGCGCTCCAGGACCGCCGGTGCAGGACGAGGCTGCCGTGCCGCAGGCGCGGGCGGTGGGTCACCCCGTCGTCCGCCGGGCCGGCCGGCACCCCGCGCCAGGCGTCCGGGGTGACCCGCGAGGTGGGGGAGAACAGCAGCAGGGTGCGGGGGATCTCCGGCAGCACCATCGGGACGAGGTAGCCCAGGTAGAGCGGCACCACCTCCTGCCGCAGGCGGCGCGAGCGCAGCACCAGCCGGTCCGCCGCCGGGTCGTGCTCGACGTACAGGTCGTCGAGCTGGATCCGGGCGGCGGCGGGGGCGGTGCTGGTCTCGCCGGGGCAGACGATCTCGAAGTCCGTCAGCCGGGCGTGCAGGTTGAGATTGGTGGTGGCGGCGCCGGCGGTGACCTCGGCGAAGACCGCGCCGGGAGGCTGCAGGCCGCGCAGCGTCCCGCGCAGCGTCCCGCGCAGCCCGGCGACCAGCCCGTCCTCCGCTGCCTCGCCGGCCGTGCCGGGAGGTCCGACCGGCTCCGGCCCGGTGTCCTCGGCCGGGTCGAAGCAGTGGGTGAAGCGGGTGAACGGGAAGCAGAGGCCGCCGTAGGAGTTGTTGAGCACCACCAGCGGGCGCCCGTCGCGCCGGGCCAACTGGAGGAAGTGGCTGTACGGTTCGAACCCCCGGGGGAGCGGTGCGAGCTCGGCGGCCACCGCCGCCACCGTGGCGTCGTCCAGTTCGAGCTCCTCGGCCCCGGCCGCCCGCCCCTCCCACAACGCGGCCATCCGGGCGGTGAGTTCGCTCCGGGCGCGGTCGAGAGCGGTGATCTCCGGCATCCCCAGCCAGTTCTCCTCGGGCGGGTGGGCGCCGTCCGGGCCGGCGGCCGGGCGCTGCGAGGTGAACTGCAGGTACTGGGTGAAGATGTCCTCGTGGAAGTCGTGCACCAGTTTGAGCAGGTCCTCGCAGCGGCCGCCCCGGCCGTACCGCACCAGGAAGAAGCCCTTCAGGGTGAGGCGTTGGGCGAGGGCCACGTCGAAGAGCGGCAGGATCCGGGTCAGCGACTCCAGCGGTCCGGCGGCCAGCCGCGCCCACGGGGCCGCGTCCGCCGCCACCGGCGGGCCGGTCACGTCCTCGTACAGCAGGGTCTGCGGCAGCGAGGGCTCCGGTGCGCCCAACGCGCGCTGCACGTCCAGCAGATCGCGGCGCAGCCCGGCCAGCAGGGAGCGGCGTCCGGCGGTGTCGGCGGCCGGGTAGCCCGCCAGGCAGTCGGCCGGCCCGTCCAGCCGGTCGGCCAGGGCACCGGCCCAGGGGCGGTCCAGGCCGCGCAGTGCCCGCTGGAACGACCGGAGTGGGTCGCGACTGTGCACATCGGTGGCCAGCCAGGGGAGTTGGAGGATGCCGAGGTCCAGCAGTGCGGTCAGGTACTGCTCGGCCTCGTCCGGGCTGGCGCCGGTCTCGGCGGCCAGCAGGGCGGTCAGCTCCCGGTACCGGAGCAGCGGCCCGGTCCGCAGCAGGTCCAGTACCTGCTCCAGGGCGCCGCTGAGCCGCAGGAAGAACAGCCGGTCCTGCGCGGCGTCGAAGCTGACGGTGGCGCTGTCGTCCCCGGCCGTCACCGACCGGCGGACGTAGCGGACCCGGTCCTCGTCCAGCGCCCAGCCGGAGGCGACGGTGAGCGGCAGGTCGCGGCGGCGCTCGGGGTCGGCGGCGACCAGCTCGGCCAACCGGCTCAGGACCACCACGTTCAGCCGGACGTGGCCGGTTGGTCCGCCGTCCAGCAACACGTCGGGGATCGCCGGGAGTCGACCGGCGTCATCGGCCGGGAGATCGCCCGGCGGCGGCTGGAAGACGCCGGGGGAGACGGTGGTGAGGGTGCTGAACGGGCTGGTCTTGCAGGCCGTGCGGTAGAGGTAGGAGAGCAGCGAGCGCTCCATCTTGCGGCCGCGCTTGTCCGGGGCGGTGGCCGGCCCGGCGATGAAGGCGTCCAGCTTGCCGTCCAGTGCGGGGGAGGCCAGCAGCAGGCCGAGCCGGAGCGTCGGGAGGCCGGCAAGCCGCCGCAACTCGGTCCGGCTGCTGCCCAGTTCGGCCGCCAGTAGGGCTTCGCCCCGGGCCTGAAGGCCGGTCAGCCGGTGGCGGGCGTCCAGCCAGTCGGCCAGCAGCCGGTGGGCCGGGCCGTCCGAGCGGCCGGCCAGGGCCAGTACGTCGGCGACGTCCCGGGCCGGCCGGTGGTTGAACACCTCGCGGCGGACGGCGAGCACCCGGCGGCGCAACCGTTCGTCGGGGGCGGCCCGGACGAGCGCGGCCAGCGGTTCGCTGAGCCGGGCCCCGAGCTCGGCCAACCGCTCCTCCTCGCCGAGCAGTTCGTCCGCCCACCGGCTGGTCCCGGGGGCGCGCAGGCCGTGCACGGCCTCGATCGGCAGGCCGGCCGCGCGCAGCACGAACCGGGGGCTCAGGGCGGCTGCGCGGGGCTCGTCCGCCGGTGGGCGCCCGTCCGGCCGGTCCTCCGCCGGGGCATGCTCGTTCAAGCGGTCCTCCGCGGGTTCAGGCGATCGCATGGCTGAAGTCGGCCGGGTGCGGCCGCTCGTGGCCGATCATCATGATCAGCAGTGGTGTCTCGCCGGGGCCGTCGAGCCCGAGCTCCTCGGCGTACGAGACGCAGTCGAAGCCGAGCGCGACGCCGCAGGCGAGGTGGAGCGCTGCGCAGGCGGTGTAGACGGCCTGCGAGATCGCCCCGACGGTGGCGTTGACCAGGCGCAGCCCCCGGTCGCCGACCGCGTCCAGCACGGCCGCGGTGGGTGCGGCCGGGACGATCACCGCGCCCGCCTGCTCCAGGTTGTAGTTGGAGAGGAAGTAGTTCTCCTGCAGGAAGGCACCCGGCGGGCCCGGCTTCAGCGGCCGCAGCGCGCCGGTCGGGCCGTCGTAGGCGTACGTCCCGGCGGGCACGCCCTCGATCCGGTTGACGAAGACGTACAGGCTGGTGAGCGGCGGCCCGCCGGGGGTCTGCGCGTCGCTGCCGAGGTCGCCGCCGGCCGCGGCGGCCGCGAGTGCCGCCGCCAGCTCCCCGGCACGGACCGGGACGGTCGCGGTGAACCGGCCGAAGCTGCTGCGGCGGGCCCGCAGGGCCTCGCGCACGCCGAGCGCCAGCCGGTCGGGCCGGGGGAGGGGTACCGGCTCACCACCGGCCGGGGCGGCGGGGGCGGCCGGGCGGTCCAGCGCCCGGGCCAGGGCGTCGGCCGGCGGACGGTCGGCCGCGCCGGTGAGGGTCGCGGCGTGGATCCGCCGGACGGTCTCGAACCCGAGGACCCGTCGGGACTTCTCCTGCTCCTTGAGCCGCACCCGGGCCTCGCCGCCGGCTCGGCCGGGTGCGGGTGCGGGTGCGGGTGCGGGTGCGGGTGCCGTGGCGGGGGTGGGCGCGGGTGCCGGGGCGGTGGCGCCTCCGGTGCCGGGGCCGGCCACTGGCTCGCCCGGCTCGCCCGGCTCGGCCGCCGGGCGCTGCCAGCGGAGCGGGACCACCGCGAACACGCCCTCCTCCTCGGGGGAGAGCCCGAGCAGCTGCCCGATCCGCGCCTCGTCGAACCACATCACGGGCCGGACCTCCAGGCCCCGGGCCCGGGCCCACAGGCGCCAGGTACCCAGCAGGGCGCCGATGTCCATGGTGACCACGTGGTAGGCGAAGCTGTTGTACTTGAAGGCGTTCTGCCAGAACTTCACGCCGAGTACCAGGAACTGATCGGTCTCCTGGTCGTGGGGCGGTGCACCCGGCCCCCGGTCCGCCCCGCCGCCGAGCGCGGCGCGGACCTCCGCCGAGACGTCACCGGCCAGCAGCCGCTGCATCGAGTGGTGCGGCGTGGCGTAGTGGTAGACGCCGGGGGTGAGCGGGCCGCTCGGCCCGGCGACCCAGTGGATGCCGATCGGGTAGAGGCCGCCGCCGGAGGCGGTGCCGCGCGACCAGTTGGCATGGGTGTAGAGCGGCAGGGTGCCGAGGTCCGAGTTGGCGTGGACGGCCAGCCGGCGGCCCGTCAGGCCGTAGGAGTCCTGGAGCATCCCGCCGAGCAGGGCCGGGGTGAACCCGCCGTCCCCGGGCGGTCCGAACAGCCCGTCCTGGACGGTCGCGCCGGCGGGCGCGTCACTGTCGGGCAGCGGGAAGTGCTCGGCCCGCGGGTAGAACTTGCCCTTCCTGGGGCGGTCGGCCCAGTCGGGCACGAAGTCCGCCGGCTCCATGGGGACTCGGCCCCGCTGCATCACCGCGTTCGCGTACGCGTGGGCGTAGCCCATGTCGGTCCTTTCGGGAACTCGGCCGGAAGCGGTCGGGGACGGGGTGTCGGGGACGGGGTGTCGAGGACGGGGTGTCCGGGGCCCGGCGCGCGGCCCGGCGCGCGGGTCGGTACTCGGGTCGGTACACGGATCGGGCGGGTCATGGGAACGGGTGCGGCGCCGGGTTGAACTCGTCCGCGCGCAAGTCCCGCGTGAGCAACCCGGCTTCGCGTGGCCCGGTGCGCAACCGCGGCATGGTCAGGGCCCGTTGGCGGCTGCGGCCGAAGTCGATCGGGAGCAGCCCGGGCACCAGCACGCTCGCGGTGTGCAGGCCGAGGTCCCGCTGCTCGGGCATGGTCTGGTCGACCACGACGACATCGAACCCGGCGCCGGTGACCGCCTCGACGCAGGCCAGCAGGTCGTCCCGGAGGTCGCCGCCGGGCTCGATCACCGCCCGGCCGCCGGGGCCCGGCCGGCGCAGGCTGTCGAGTCCGGCGAGCCCCCGGCCGCCGCCGGTCGGGCGCGGCGCCAGCAGGAAGTCGGCGTACCGGGCCATTTCGGGCAGCCCGTAGACCAGCGGGTGGTCGTGCAGCACCTGGATCCGGTCGAAGTCCTCGGCCATCGCCCGCAGTCGCCGCTCCTCACGGGCGGTGCGGCGGCGCAGGTTGACGGCGTCGGTGGCGATCTCGCAGAGGCCGGCCCAGACCGCCGCCTCGGGGTCGAGGCTCGCGCCCGCCCCGAAGCAGAGCCGCCCGAGGCCGCCGTCGATCCGCTCGGCCACGGCGGTCACCACCGGGACGGGGAAGGTCGCCCGGGTGTCGAAGAACCTGGCCCGGTAGCCGTACATCTCCAGCCGGTCGACCAGGGCGGCGATGTCGGGCCGGACGGCGCCGCGGACGTCCAGTTCGGGCAGCTCCAGCCGGCCGTACCAGGCGAGCAGGAAGGCGTCCCGTTCGACGGCCTCCATCAGGCCGAAGTAGACCGCCTCCTCCAGGCAGCCCCCGGAGGCGCAGCCGTTGGAGCTCTCCTGGACGAACCGGTTCTCCAGCCCGCCGGGCGCGTGGTAGTAGGTGAGGATCTCCGGTACCAGCAGCGGACGCCCGTTGCGCAGCGACCACCCCCAGACCCAGGGGATCGCGCGGTCCGGTGCGAACGGCCGCACGCCCGGCTCCGCGCGGTGGAACTCCTCGGAGTAGAGGCCGCAGTCGCGAGGGTCGAGGGCCTGCCCGCCGAGGTCGTCGAAGGCGGCGACCACCGTGGTGCGCCGGCCGCGGGCGCGCATGCCGGCGAACCGCTCCAGGCCCTCCAGCAGCCCGACCCGGGTGCTCGCCCGGTAGCTGCCGGTGTGGCCGCCCCAGAAGCATTCGCGCAGGTAGTCGCCGGAGCGCATGGTGAAGCAGCCGACCGTGGCGGAGGTGGACGCGGAGACCAGGTCCGGTACGACCGAGGGCCCGAGCATCCCGGCGACGGGGTTGACGAAGGCCTCCAGCGGCAGGTCGTAGGCGTCGGCCCCGCGCAGCCGGAAGACCCCGGCGGCGTGCTTGGGCCGGCTGCGCAGCTCGATCCGGGCGCCGTCCGCGCTGTCCTCGGCGCGGTGTCCGCACTGCGGGCACTCGGCGTCGGGCACCAGCGGGAAGGCGCTGACGTGCAGGGTCTCCAGGTCCAGCAGGTCGACCAGGGGGAACCGCGGCGCCGGGCCCGCGGCCGTCGCGGCCCGCTCCCGCCGGGCGGTGACCAGGGCCGCGAGAGCGTCGGCGAGGAACGGCACCGCCCAGGGCGGACGGCCCGCCGCCCGGGTGCCGCCGCCGAGTTCCAGCGCCTCCCGCAGCGGGCCGGAGCGGACGGCCTGCCAGCGCCGGGCCAGGCAACGCGCGCAGGGCGCCGGCCCCCGGCTCACGGCGGCCCCGCCGGCAGCGGGTGCCGGCGCGGGGTAGGGGCCGATGATCGCGTGGTGGCCGTACAGGTGCACCGGCGTGGCCGGGGCGTCCCCGTCGGCCGCGACGGCCAGTTCGTCCCGGACGCCGAGCACCGACACCCGGGGCGCCGGGCCCGGCAGCCGGTCGGCCAGGGCCTGGGTGAGCCGGGCGGCCAGCTCGTCGCAGACCTCCGCCCACGGGCCGGTGTGCCCCGTCCGCGCGGCCTGTCCGGGCGAGGCGGCCGGGCGGGCGAGGACTTCACCGAGCACCGGTCGGCCCGTCCGTGAGCAGCACCCGGGCGACGGCGATCCGGCCGGCCCGCAGGTCGGCGGCGTCGACCGGGGCCACCAGCGCGTCCCGGCCGAGGGCCCCGAGCCGGGCCGTGACCTCCGGCAGGGTACGGGCGGCAGCCGGGTCGCTCGGCGTGCCCGTGCCCACCGGCAGGGTGGCGGTGGCGAGTTCGCGCAGCATCGGGTCGCCGGTGTCGGGGTGGTCGGCGGCCGGGCGGCCCGCCGCCGGGCCCGCGGTGTCGCGGCCGAGCTGTACCCGGCCGAGCAGGTCGCGGGCCGCCTCCAGCACCGCGCCGCGAAGCCGCAGTCCGCTGCCGATCGCCCAGCTGTCCCGGCCGGTGCCCGGGTCGGTGGCGCGGGCCAGTACCACCGGGACGAACTGCTCGGGGCCGGAGCCGAGTTCGAGCAGCTCCAGCTCCAGGCCCAGGTTCTTCGCCGAGCGGGCCAGGAAGACGAGTTCGGGGTCGTCCTGGAACAGGCCCGGGTCGACCCGGGCGGCCGGGGCGCCGCGCAGCGTCCGGCGCAGGGCGTCATGGGCCAGCGCGGAGAGCAGCCCGCGCGCCGTCGCCGCGGCGGGTGTGCCGGCCGCACCCGTCCCGGCGCAGGTCGCCTCGAAGGCCCGGTCCCGGTTGTAGGGGCCGAAGGTGCGCAGGGCGCCGGCGGGTACCAGCACCTGAGCGCCGGTCAGCAGCGAGGTGGCCGCGGCCCAGAGCGGGACGTCGGCGGCGCCGGCCCCGGTGCCCGCGCCGATGCCCAGCGACCGCGGGTCCACCAGCGGCCGGTGCGCCGCCCCGGCCAGGGCCTCGGCGGCCTCCACCCGCCCGGCCGGCGGCACCACGTGCTCGGCGTAGACCTCGGCCGCCCGGTACAGGGCGCGGAGTCGCGCGCCCGCGACATGGTGCACGTCGAAGGCGGAGATCTCGCGGGGCGCGCCGTGGCCGACGGAGAGCGCCACCGTGCCGATCTTCAGCGGGGTCTGGTTCCACCCGTCGTCCGCGTAGGCGGTGAAGACCCCGGCGTTCGGGCGGACCAGTACGGCCCGCTCGTCGAGTTCGGCCAGCGCGGCCCGGGCGGCGTCCTCCTCGGCGGCGCCGTCGGCGGCCTGTCCCGCTTCGGCGGACAGGCCCGTTTCGTCGGACAGGGCCGTCAGGTCGGTGGCGCTTGTGAGGTCGGTGACGGTTGTCAGGTCGGCCGCGCCGCAGCGCGGGCAGCGCGGGTGGGGGAGCAGCGGCTCGGCCACCACGTCCAGGGAGTCCAGGTCCTGGACGATCAGCCGGCCGTCGGTCTCGGCGGGCAGTGCTCCCGTGGTGAGACGGAACACCTCGTACCCGAGCAGGTTGCCGAGCATCGCGGCGAGCGGCCGGCCGATCCGGGGCCCGCCGGGGTCGAGCGGCGCGAGCGGGCCGACCGAGCTCCACAGGTCGGCGGCGGCGTCCGGATCGGTGTTCGCGCCCAGCCGCAGCGCCGCGCACGCCCAGCAGCCGCGGGTGTCCGCCGTCATCAGCGGCCCGACCACGGCGCGGTCGCCGATGGTCCAGGCGCCCAGCAGCCGCTTTCCGGCCGGGATCCCGGCGTCCAGCAGCCCGACCAGTTGCCGGAGGCCGGCCGGGCCGCCCGTGACCACCACCAGGTCGAAGCCCTCCAGGTCGGCCCAGCCCGAGCCGGTCCGGCCCGGGCCGGACCGGTGCCGCTCCGGCCCGGTCGCAGCCTCCCCGCCGCCCGTCCGGCCCCCGTCCGCCGGCCCCGCCTGCCCCGCCTGCCCGCCGAGCAGGGTGACCGAGACCGGGCAGCCCTCGGCCACCAGGGCCGCGACCTCCGTCCGGACCTCCGCGAACCCGTTGCCCGGCCGGTCGACGCCCGCCGCCACGCCCACGGTGGCGCAGCCGTTGCGGACCAGGCTCAGCACGCACCAGCGCGCCGTCAGATCGTCGCCCAGCACCGCCACCCGGCTCTCCCGGAACCGCTGGAACCGGCTCCCGGCCTCACCCACGTAGTGGTCGACGTAGTCGATCTGCGCGGCGAACCGGGCGGCCACCGCAGCTACCGGGGCCGGCGCGCCGGGCGCTTCGGCCGGGCCGGCGTCCCGGGCGAACCCGCGCGTGTAGAGGGCCCGGACCAGCTCCACCACCATGCTCCGCCGGCTGTCGTCCAGCCCCTGGCAGATCTCGGCCACGCTGTTGCGGCCGTTCAGGTGCGGCACGATCAGCGAGGCGAAGCGGTACGCCTCCTTGGTGGTCAGGCTGAAGCCCCCGTGGGCGTTGTGGAACAGCACGCCCTCCGGTGTCCGGGTGAACAGCACGTCCCGGCGGACTCGTGGGCGGGTGTCGGCGATCTCCTCGTACGCGGCCATGGGCCTCACACCTCTGTCGTACGCAGCGGAGCGGCTGGCTGCCGCGGGGAATCGGCCGGTCCGGGAGCGGCGGCGGCGCGCTCCACGGGTCGGCCGGCAGGACGGTCGGCGGGTCGGTCGTTGGGTCGGTCGTTGGGTCGGCCGGCGACAGCGGGGGGCTCCGGGCGCCGAGGACGCTCCGGGCGATCGGTCCGGTCCGTACGCTCCGGAGGGTCCGCACGCTCCGGCGGGTCGGAGCGGTCCGGAGGGTCGGAGCGGTCCGGCCCGTGGGCCGGGGCAGCGGGGGAGCGGCCGTGCGAGGCGGCCCGGGTGAAGGTGCGCAGGAGTTCGTGCACCCGGTAGCGCCCGGGCGGCCATTCCTCCAGCAGTCCGGCCCGTACCAGGCTCGCCAGGACGAGTTCGCCGCTCGCGGGGGCGTCCGGCCCGAGTCCGGAGCGTGGGACGCCGGGCGCCCGCCGGTCCGGTCGGTCCGCCGGGTCGAGCAGGTCCGTCGGGTCCGTCGGGTCGAGTACGCCCGTAGGGTCCGGCGGACCGGGCTGCGTCCGGCCGGCCGGGGCTCCGGACGGGCCGAGCCGCTGCGCCTCGGCCGCGGACGGTGCCGCGAACGGGGCCGGGGACCGCCCGGGCGGCCAGGGCTCGCCGCTCAGCAGGGCCGCTTCGAGGCCCCGCAGCGCCGGGCCGGGGCCGACCCCGAGCTCCGACCGCAGCTGCATCTCGACCCTGCGGTACTCGGCGAGGGCCTCCGCGCGGCGGCCGGTGCGGTGCAGCGCCTCGATCAGCTGCTCCCAGAAGCGCTCGTGCAGGGGGTGCGAGTGGGCCACCGGCCGGAGCTCGGCCAGCGCCTCACGACATCGGCCGAGCGCGAGCTGGATCTCGAAGACCCGCTCGGCGGTGCGCAGCCACTCCTCGGTCAGCCGGGGGACTTCGTCCAGGTGCAGCGCGTCCGAGTGGACGTTGGACAGGACGGGCAGCTGCCAGAGGGCGAGCGCCGCGCGGAGCAGCTCCAGTTCGGTGCCGGGGTCGGCCTCCGCGGCGGCGGCCCGGCCGAGCAGGGAGCGGTACTCCAGCAGGTCGAGAGTGCCGGCGTCGGCGGCCATCCGGTAGCCGCCGGGCACCGCCTCGATGGTGTTGCCGGAGATGCCGTACTTGCCGAACAGCCTGCGCAGCCGCAGGACGCAGGTCTGCAGGGCGGCCTTCGCGGTGGCGGGGGTCTCCTCGCCCCAGATCACCCGCTGGAGCGAGTCCACGGACACCACGCTGTTCGGCCGGACGAGCAGGGCGGCCAGCAGGGCGGCGGGTTTGGAGGGCTGGAGGACGACGGTCTCGTGGCTGTCCGCGATGGCCAGCAGTCCGAGGACGGTGAACCGGGCCGGCGGTCTTCGGCCGGGCGTTCTCCCGTCGGGCGCCGGCCCCTCGCCGGCCCCGGGAGTCGTCTCGCTGTCCCCCACGGTTCCCCTCCCCCACGTTGCGTGTGCGCTGCAGAGATCCGGTCCGGGCCCTGGTCGGACCGTTCCGTCGGGTGGGGAGGCACCCACTTGACCGAATGGTGCCAACGCCCAGGTGGTCGAAAGTACGGCGTGACGATCCATCAAGTCAACGTTGCGTATGGTCATTTGCGCGAACATTGAGCAAAGGGTTCTGACGGCTCGCCGGTGCGGGGCCGCTCCCGATCGGCGGCCGCGCACCCGCGTGACCGGGCCCACCGGCCTCGCTCACGTCGCGCGAGGGGTGTGCCTTGCGGCGACGAGGCCGGCGATCACCCGCAGCCGCGCGAAGTACGCCGCGCAGTACTCCTCGCCGATCAGCGGGGCGACTTTGCCGAGGTCGGTGATGCACCGCCAGAGGGTCGCGATGCCCTCGCCGTCGAGCCGGCCGCGCAGCTCCCGCAGGACGACGGCGGCGAGGTCCGCGTCGAGGAGGACCAGCTCCACACCCCCGATGTGGACACCGCGGAAACTCGCCGGGAACGCCGCCCTCCGGTGCTCCTCCCACAGCCGGGCGAGCCGCTCGTCGGGGTGGGCGCCGCCCGGGCCCGCGAGCGACGCCGGCGGTGCGGCCGGCCGGGGGAGGAACAGGGCCACGGCGTCGAACACGGCACCCACCAGGGCGGCGGCCCGGCTCGGGGAGACGGCGGCACTCGTCACCTCGCCGCGGGTCAGCCGGTCGCGCAGGAGCAGGGCGTCCGCGAGTGCCCGGGCCGGTTCGGTGCCGACGAGACCCGTGCCGACGGCCCGTTCGACCAGCCCCCGCAGCGGCTCCTCGCCCGCCGCCCGGTGTTCGGCCGGTTGGTGCCCTGCTGGCTGGTGCTCGGCCGCCCGGTGCTCGGCCCGGTGCCCGCCCACCGGCGCGGCGAAGTGATCGGCCAGGGCCCGTTCCAGTGCGAGCAGCGCGTGTGTGACGGCGACGGTGCCGAACTCGTACCGGTAGTAGGAGTGCCGGATCAGCTCACGGGACGTCTCCAGCGCGCTCGCCACGTGCCGGGGCGCGCGGGCGGGCACGACGAGCCCGCCGACCACCTCCTGCATACCCGCGAAGTCGGGCGCGCAGCCCGACGAACGCGGGTCCGGCACGGGAACGGGGGGCGGTACGGGCAGCGTCGGCTCGGTGATCACCCGGTGGAGTCTCGCCCCTCCGAACCCCCCGTGGCCAGCCGTTTTCCACCGAGCAGGGTGGCGATGCCGGCGCAGAGCAGGTCCAGGCTGCGGGTGAACTGTTCGTCCTGGTCGTGGCCGGCCGCCGCCACCGTGCGGGGGAAGCGCCGGTGGAGGGCGGCGGCGTCCTCGGGGGTGACCGGGACGACGGGCGGGTCGCTCTGTTCCTGGAGCACATAGCCGGTGACGTGGCTGAGCAGGGTGTCGGCCGCGGTGCCGCAGTCCTCCGCGGGCACGCCGGCCTCGGCGAGGGTGCCGAGCAGACGCTCCATCAGTGCGAGTGCGCCCGGGCTGAGCGTCTTCGGGCTGCCGGCGAGCATGATCGCCCCGCCGGGGTGCCGGCGGATGCTCTGGCGCAGCGCCACCGCCTGCGCCCTGACCCGCGCCTGCCAGCCGGCCTGTCCGGGCAGTGCGGCGAGCGCGGCGGTGCCCGCCTCGTAGGCCTGCCGGGCCACCCGGTCGGCCATGAGCTGGAGCAGGGCGGCCCGGTTGGGCACGTGGTAGTAGAGGCTGCCGGCGTGCACGTCGAGCCGCTCCGCTACCTGACGCATGGACAGGCCGTGGTAGCCGGCGTCGGCGAACACGGCCATGCCGGCGTCGACGATCCGGTCTGCGGTCAGCTTCACAGGCGCAGTCTAGCGAGCGGGACCAGCGTTCGAACGGTGTTTGAAAATGCCGCTTGTCACGCTACTGTCATGATCGAAAAACGGGCGGTGCCCGCGTGCGGTGCTCCCGGGCGGTACTCGGGGCAGTGCTTGGGGGCGGGGCCCGGCAACGGGGACCGAAGGGGGAGCACGGCGATGGACGTTCTGCTGTTCAACGTGACCACGGCGGCACTGATGGTGCTGATCTTCAAGGGCGGGCTGGCCCTGGTCGGCCAGGGCACGCTGGGCCGGCGGCGGATCCCCTGGGCGGCGGTCGGCCTGACCGTGATCGCCCTCGCCGGGGTGGCGCTCCAGCTCTGCTGGTCGGGCGCGATGGGGGCGCTCGACGCGGACCCGGCGAAGTCCGGCTGGTGGCGGGTGGTCACCTCGGTCTTCATGCAGAACGGCGGCCTCGGCGGGGCGGCCTGGAACATCGCCACCCTGGCCGCCGTCGCGGCCTTCGCCGACTGGTTCTGGGGTGCGCCGCTGACGCTCGGGCTGTTCGCCGCGGGCATCCTGCTGCCGGAGCGGATCGACGCCCTGTGGGGCCAGACCTCCCACAGCACCGACCCCCGCAACTTCGCCGGCAGCTCGGGGGCCACCTACTTCCTCGGTGCGACGTTCGCCGCGGCCCTGTTCCTGCACGGCGGCACCGACGACGACGGCACCGGCCACCGGCCGGTCCGGACCGAGCGGCTGCTCGCGCTCGGCGTGCCGGTGCTCGGCCTGGCGATGTGGTTCGCCCAGGAGAACGGGCACGGCCTGGTCGCCGGCTACGGTTTCGTCCTCGGCGCACTCACCTGGGCCGCGTTCCGCACCCGCCTGCGCCCGGACCGCGACCTCCGGCAGCCGCCGCGCCTCACGGTCGGCTCGCTGACCGCACTCGCCGGCCGCCGGACCCGCAACGCCGGCTGACCGCAGGACGGCCCGCCGCCGTCGGCCGCCGCCCGGGGCAACGGGCGGCGGCAGCCCCTCAGTGTTCCTTGGCCCAGACAGGGATGTCGTCGATCGGGCCGCCCGGCCGGTCGCCGTTCAGGCCGAGGCAGAGGGTGACGATGCTGGACTTCCGCTCCTCCGTGTAGGAGCCGAAGACCCCGAGCCCCAGCACGGAGTCGCACGGGTGGGCGTGGGTGGCGTCCCGGAAGACCTGGATCACCTTGTACTCCGCCTCCGCCTTCGTGCAGTCGACGACCGTCATCCGCGACGAGGCGCTGGTGCCGAGCGCGTGCAGGCAGCTGCCCGCCGACGCGGCCGCCGGCTCCTCCTTGCTTGCCTGGGCGGCCACGAACAGCGCGGCCGCGCACCCCGCGACGAGGAGGAGCGGCCCCCACAGGCGCGAGCCGAACCGCCGGCCGCGCGACGGCCCGGCCTCCTCGGGGAGGTCGTCGTGGGCGGGTTCCTGGGTGGGGTCCTGGGCGGTGCGGTCGGCCGCGGCCGTCGGCTCGGAGGCGGCCGGGTGATCGTCGGCGGTCGGGTGCTGGTCGACGGTCAGGTGTTCGTCGGCGGTCGGGTAGTCGCCGACGGACGGGGACTGCGGGGTCGTCAAGGTGGTTCCTCGTTGATCGTTTGATCGGTGTGCCGCCGAAGACTAGCGGACGGACGAGGAAGGGGCCCGGGCGGCCGTGGCAACCGGCCGCCCGGGCCCCGACGGGAGGGCGCGAGGAGCTCAGCTCTTCGTGGCGAAGCTCTTGATCTCCTCGTAGCTCAGGCCGAGCTCGCTGAAGATCTGGATCTGTGCCTCGCTCAGGCCGAGCCCGGTGAGCTCCTTGGCCTGGGCAGCCGTCAGCGGCGCGCCGGCAGTGGGCGCGGGGCCTGCGCCGGGGCCGGCGCCGGGGCCTGCGCCGGGGCCTGCGCCGGGGCCTGCGTCCGGGGCGTCCTCGTCGTCACCCGCGCTCAGGAGGCCGAGCAGGGCGTTCTGCAGGTCCTGCTCGGTGAGCTTGACCGCGTCGGCGGGTACCTGAACGGTCGGGGCGGACTCGTTGAACGCGAGCTTCACCGGGAAGGCCGCGCCCGGGCCGGCCTTCGGCTCCAGCTGAGCGAAGTCGAAGGTGGCCGAGGAGAACCGGCCGCCCTTCAGGTACAGGTCGACACCGATGTTGCGGTTCGGCACGTCGGCCGGGGCGGTGGACGGCAGCTTGTCGAACTGCTCGGGGAACTTCGACGACAGCGGCTTGACGGCCTGCAGCACCCCGTCGACCAACTGGCGGGCTGGGGCGCTCATCAGGACGTGCTCGGCGCCGTCCTTCTTGTCCTTCGCCTCGAAGGTGACGGTGCGGGAGAGGACGTCCTTGAGCGAGTTGGTCAGCTGCTTGGCGGTGTCCGGGTCCAGCGAGGGCCGGCCGGACGGCGCGCCCGGCGCCGTCCCGTCGGTCTTCTTGGTCCCGTCGGTCTTCTTGGCCGACTCGGCGAGCTCCTGGAGGTCGAGGGAGACCCACTTGCCGGCGAGCGCGTCCTTGACCGACTTCAGCTCGGCGGGGAGGTCCGCCGCGGCCTTGTCCACCTCGGCCGGGTCCTCGCCGACCAGCTGCACCAGGCCCTTGGCATCCGCGCGCAGGTACGCCTTGGCGTCGACCTGGCGGTACTCCAGCAGCGCGGCGCCCTTCTTGTCGGCGAGCACGTAGGAAACCCGCAGCGACTTGTCCGGCGTCACGTTCCCGGAGCTGTCCGGACTTTGCAGGCTCTTGAGGGAGTCGAGCTCCTTGAGGGGCTTGTCGGAGGCCACCGCGACGGAGATGTTCAGCCCGGACAGGGCCTCGGCGGTCTTCCGCTCGATCTTGTCGCCGGTGGCGTCACCGAACGCGACGATCTGCTCGGGAGAGGCCTCCACGGAGACCGTGATGCCGGCGGACTTGCTGTCACCGAGCTTGTCGAAGGCCTTGGAAACCTTCTGAGCAGCGGAAAGCTGCTCGACGGTGCCGCAGGCGGCGAGGCCGGCAGCGAGCACGGAAGCGGTGACGACGACGGGTACAGTGCCGCGTGCGGCCCTGCGGACAACGGTGTTGATGGTATGTCTCCTGTACGAAACTGGGCCTGACATGCGGACAGGCCGAACCCCACCCCTGTGATGCGTGGAGCACCACAGCCACCACACATGTGATCACATAATAAACAAGAGAGTGCACGATTTTTCGCGCCGATCGTTCCGGTGCGAAGAACAGCACGGCGGCGCCGGTGAACCGAGCGGAGCACGCTCGGGTGGCCGCCGCCTACGGACCGCGGACGGACCGCCGGCGGACCGCCGCCCGAGGAGCCGTCGGGCGGCCCGGGGTGGGTGCGGCCGACCGCGGAGTCAGCCCCGGTGCGCGGCGAGGAGGGCTGCGGCGACGCGGCGGGCGCGCAGCGCGGGTTCGGCGGTGCCCTCGCGCACGGCGGTCACGATGGCGCCGTCCACGAGCAGGACGAGTTGTCCGGCGAGCTCGGTGTGGTCCTGGTGTCCGGCCTCGGCGAGCAGCACGTCGAGGTACTCGGTCACGGCGGCCTTGTGCGCGGCGGCGGCGTGATGGGCGGGGCTCTCCCGGTCGGCCGCCTCGACCATGGTGTTGATGAAGGCGCAGCCCCGGAAGTCCTGGCGGGCGAACCGCTGGGCGAGGGCGTCGAAGACTGCCAGCGGGCGCGCCTCGGGCGGCAGCATGCGGGCCTCGACGGATTCGCGCAGCCACTGGCGCCAGCGGTCGTCACGGCCCTGGAGCACGGCCACCACCAGGTCGTCCTTGCTCGCGAAGTGCCGGTAGAACGAGGCCCGGCCGACACCCGAGACGCTCAGGATGCGGTCCACGCCGACGGCGCGGATGCCTTCGGCGTAGAAGAGGTCCTCGGCGGTGCTGAGGAGTCGGGCGCGCGCCTGGGTTGCCATGGGGTGATGGTACCGATCGGTTCCGACTTTCGGGAAGTCCCTTGACGTCTAACGGAACCGATCGGTACCGTCCTGCCAACGGGAACGACCAGTACCGTCTCGGCGGACGGCCGAACTGGCCGAACTGGCCGGACCGACCGGACCGACCGGACGACGGACCGACCGATGGACGACGCAACGATGGAGGACGCCATGACGCGCATGCCGCAGCTGACGCCGGAGACTGCCGGGGTCGAGCAGCGCGACCTGCTGGAAGCGACCCGCCGGCAACTGGGCCGGGTGCCCAACCTCTACGCCTCGCTCGCCAACGGTCCCGCCGCCCTGCGTGGCTACCTGGCCCTGCGCGACTCGCTGGCCGGCGGCGTCCTCACCGAGCGGCTGCGCGAGCAGCTGGCCCTCCTGGTGGCACAGGAGAACGGCTGCACCTACTGCGTCTCCGCGCACACGCTGCGCGGCGGCCGGCTGCTGCGGATGACGGACGACGAGCTGCTGGCCACCCGCCGGGCCGAGGACGCCGACCCGCACGCCCGCGCCGTCCTGCGGGTCGCCGCGGCGGTGGTGCGCAGCCGCGGCCGGGTCGACGACGAGCTGCTGGACCGGGCCCGGCAGGACGGGGTAACCGACGCGGAGCTCGCCGAGATCGTGGCGCACGTCGCGCTCAACACGCTGTCCAACTACTTCAACCACCTCGCCGAGCCCGAGCTCGACTTTCCGGCCGTCGATCCGGCCGTCGATCCGGAGGCCCTGCCGGTGGCGGACGCCGGAGCCGTCCGGTGAACGCCCGGCTGCACTGGCAGGAGGACGCCGAGGTCGAGCTCGTTCCCGGCTACGCCCTCACCGATGCGGACGGTGCCCTGCGGGAGCGCCTGACCGGTGTCCGGTTCGCGATCGAGGGCGGATTCGTCCACGTCGCCGTTCCGGGTGCCGGCGCCGTCCAGGTGGTTTCGGCGCCGGCCGTCCGCCGCCTCGGCTACCCGGTCGCCGGCCCGGCGTCGGCGGCCGGCTGACCCACAGGCCCGGCGCGAAAGGGTTGGCGGCGCGGCCGGGGCCGGGCCCAGGTGGCCCGCCCCGGCCCCGCCGGGCCGTCGCCCGGGCGGTCTCAGTCCGCGGGGTGCCCGGGCCGGCCGGGCACCCAGAGCGGCACGGGGCCGCTGTGCAGCATGCAGCGGGCCGCCTCCTCCTCCAGCCACCGGCCGGCCCGCGCCGGGTCGCCGTCGCTCACCTCCACCAGTGCGGCGGCGGCGATCCGGGCGCAGCTCAGCAGCAGCGCGAGGGTGTCCTGGCGGCGATGGCGCTCGCGGACGTACACCTCGCAGCGTTCGGCGATGTGCCGGTCGTGGGAGTCCCCGGCCGCGTCGTCGTGATCCCCGTCACCGGCGACCACCTGGACGCCGTGCCAGACCAGGGCGAGCGCGGCGGGCTCGGGCGCATGCGCCACGTCCTCCAGGCGGGCCCGCTCCCGCGCCTCGGCCGACTGCCGGCCGAGCCACTCCAGCGCGGCCGGGGCGTCCTCGCCGCGGGCCTGGAGCACCAGCTCCGCCGCCCGGGCCACGACCGACCGCACGACCGCCCCCGCGGGCACCCGCATTCCCGGCGCCGTGGACTCGGCGAAGGCCAGCCACGTGTCCGCGAACGCGACCGCCCGCATCTGCCACACCCACCCCGGGACGCCGCCCGGCCGTGCACCGGACCCCTCGCCCAGGCACTCGTCCGTGGCCAGCCGGACCAGGCCCACGGCAGCGAGGTGCACCGCACCCGCGTCCAGCCCGACCGCACGCAGCCGTCGTCCACTCCTCAACCCGCACCCCCGTCAGCGGCCCTCACCTCTTGACGGGCACATCTCACCACATCGGGACGCGAACGAACCAGAGCAGGCCGCCGACGGAATCCGGGGAGCCACGCCGGCCGCCCCCTTCCGCCGGGCCGGCCCGCCCCTGCCCGGAGGCCGTGGCCCGGCCCGGGGGGTGTCCGGCGGGGCCTCTCCCGGCCTACCCCCGGGGGGTGTGGGACGTCGGGAGAAGCGGACCGCCGGCGGGCGCTCCGCAGGAGTCCGGCCCGACCCGGCCGCCCCGCCCGACCCGGCCACCCCCGGCCCGTCGCACCTCCGCCCCGTCCGCGCCTCACGGCGACCGCTGGGGCGAGCCGGACGTCACTGGCCGACCCGTCCGTCGATGCACTCGCGCAACAGGTCGGCGTGCCCGCAGTGCCGGGCGTACTCGTCGATCCGGTGCACCAGCAGCTCCCGCACCGCGACCCCGTCCTTCCCCAACCGCACACCCAGGTCCGGGTGCCCGGCCAGCGCGGCGTCGGTCGCGGCCTGCTCCCGCGCCAGATCGGCGAACGCGGCGTCGACTGCGGCCTGTTCGGCGACCACGTCGTCGAAGTCCGCGTCCCGCTTGCCGTAGAGCTTCGGCAGCGGATCGCCGTCGGTGATCCAGTTGCGCCAGTCCCGCTCCACCTCGGCGAGGTGCCGGACGAGGCCGAGCAGCGACATCGTCGACGGCGGCACCGACCGGCGGGCCAGTTGCTCCGCGTCCAGGCCCTCGCACTTCATCCGCAGGGTCAGGCGGTAGTTCGTCAGGAAGTCCTGAAGCGTCGCCAGTTCGCCGTCGGGGCTGACCCCTTCGCTGTTGCGGGGGTCGTCGTCCGGGTCGAGCCACATGTCGGGGTAGACGGTCGCCCGGGTCCATCGGTCAGGTTGATCACTCATGCTGCCATGGTCGGTCGTGCGGACCGAGCCCGCCAGCGAGTTTCCCGGCGACCGCCGCCCCCTTGCCGCGGAGGCCCAGGAGGGCGCCGGGCGCGCTCCGGCCCTGCACGCGCACGTTGACGCTCCGCCCGCCGAGGCCGGGGCCGTCGGTGAGGTGGATCACGTCGAGCCAACCGCCCGCTTGCATGGCGACGTCCTTGTCGGAGGTGGTCCCGCCCCGCGGCATCGTCCCGCGGCGCACCGACAGCATCGGTGGCCGGGGGCCGCGGGGTGTTCCGGGAGACCGGACAGGGATCGGGCAGGGATTGGACAGGGGGCGAATGCGGCGGATGTTCTGGTGTTGTGAACCATTGGGACGGTTCCGACCGTTTCTTCTATTCCCGACCTGTTCGTCGACCTGTTCGTCGACCTGTTTGTCGCTCTGTCTGTCGACCCGTCCGTCGATCGGGTCCTGTTCGAGGAGTTGCCGCACCGTTATGTCCAGGAGTTACCGGACCACCACGTCCGAACGAGTTCTGCCCCCTGTCCGGCCGGTCACCGGCGGCCGGCACCGCCGGGCCGCGATACGCGGTGCCTCCCTCCGGCGGACGGTGTGAAGGCCCGGGCCCGGACGTGGCGGGCGGGGTACGGGGTGGTTGCGGCGGTCGTGGTCGCCGCGGTGACGGCCGGTCTGGTGTGGTGGAGCCCGTGGAAGGCCGAACCGCCGAAGCCGTTGGCGTTCACGACGGCCGCCGGCGGCTCCGCCCGCTTCGGCACCGGTGAGCAGCTCTACCGCTACAAGGTGCGGGCGGAGGACGGACTCAAGGAGAGCCCCGGGCAGTTCGCGGCCGAGGTGGACGCGGTGCTCGGGAACGTGCAGCGCGGCTGGGCCGCCGGAGGGGCGTGGTCGTTCCAGCGCGTCGCCGAGGACCCGGTGGACTTCACCGTCTACCTGGCCACCCCGGCGTCCACGGACCGGATCTGCGGCCAGTACGGGCTGGAGACGGGCGGCTGGGTGAACTGTTCCGCCGGGAAACAGGTCGTCATCAACCTCAAGCGCTGGGTCGAGCTGTCGGAGTTCTACGTCGGCCGGCCGGAGCTCTACCACGCGCTCGCCCTCAACCACGAGGTCGGCCACTTCCTCGGACACGGTCACGTCGAGTGCCCGGGCCCGGGGGCACCGGCGCCGGTGATGATGCAGCAGATCAAGGGACTGCACGGCTGCGTGCCGAACGGCTGGCCGTACGCCGACGACGGCACCCTGCTCACCGGCCCACCGGTCGTGACACCCACGCCCTCGCCCACAGCGACCCCCTGACCCCTGCTCGCCTTCGGCCCCCCGAGGCGGGCCGGCCCACCGGGCCGACCCGCCCCGGGCAGGTGTGACCCGCATCCGCCGGGGCAGGTGCGGCCGCGTGCCGGCTCGCACGGGCGTTACGTCCGCCCGGATCGGGGCAGACGGCCCACCGTGCCCGGGCCGTCCGGCCGGAGCACGACACGCCTACGAGAGGACCGGCCCGTGCACTGGTGGAGCGTGATCCGACCGCTGGCCGTGGTGGCGGCGACAGCCGGTGCTGCTCTCCTGTTCGACCGCGTCGCCGAGGTGCTCGTCCGCCGGGCCGCGGCCCGGCGCCCCGACAACCCGGCCTGGGCGCTGCTCCGCCGGTGCCGGCCACCGTTCCTGCTGGCCCTCGGATCGGCCCTGCTGCTGGGCGTCGAGCCCGGGATCGGCCTCTCCGGCGACTGGCGCGAGCCCGCCCGGCACCTGGTCGTCCTGCTGGCCATCGGGGGGTCGGCCTGGCTGGGCTCGCGGGTCGCGGCGCTGCTCATCGACACCTCGTTCAACAGCTACGCCACCCGGCCGCGCGATCCCGCCCGGGTCCGGCGGGCGCGTACCCAGACCGGCATGCTGCGCCGGGTGACCAGCGCGGCGATCGCCGTGATGGCCCTGGCCGCGATGCTGATGACCTTCCCCGGCGTGCGGACGGTCGGCGCCAGCCTGCTGGCATCGGCCGGCCTGATCGGCCTGGTGGCGGGCGTGGCCGCGCAGAGCACCCTGGCCAACCTGTTCGCCGGGATCCAGCTGGCGTTCGGCGACATGGTCCGGATCGGCGACAACGTGGTGGTGGCGGGGGACTGGGGCACCGTCGAGGAGATCACCCTGACCTACGTCGTCATCGCCACCTGGGACCAGCGGCGCATCGTCATGCCCGTCTCCTACTTCGCCGGCAAGCCGTTCGAGAACTGGTCCCGCAACGACCCGAGCATGACCGGCACCGCCCTCCTCCACCTGGACCACAGCACCCCCGTCGCCGAGCTGCGCAAGGAGTTCGAGGAACGGCTGCGTCGCACCGAGCTCTGGGACGGCAAGGGCTGCGCCCTCCAGGTGGTCGACACCACGCCGACCACGATCGTGGTCCGGGCGCTGATGACCGCCCGCGACGCCTCCGACGCCTTCGACCTGCGGTGCTGGGTCCGCGAGGAGCTCATCGGCTACCTCCGGGCGGAACACCCGTACGCGCTGCCCAGGGTCGCCGTCACCGGCCTGCCCGACGATCCCGGCACCGTGCCCGCGTCGCCGTCCGCCCCCGTCTGAGCAGCCGGGGACACCCGCGGCCCCCCGCGGATCGTCCCGGAGCGCGAGCCGTACGGCGGCTTCCACCCGGACGTCCTCCTCCGGATCGGCGAGGCGGGCGGCGAGGGCGTCCCGGAGCCGGTCGGAGCCGTCACACGGGGGCACCGGCCGGAAAGGAGGTGCCCGGTGCCCCGAGGCCTGAGAGGCTGCGCTGCATGGACGTTCATCTGGAGCCCTGGTCGGAGTCCGCGCTCGGCCTGCTGCGGAGCATCAACACCCCGCAGATGCGCCACCACGTCGGCGGCCCCGAGTCGGAGGAGCAGCTGCTCGCCCGGCACCGCCGTTACCTCGCACTGCCGGAGACCGGCCGCGGCTGCATGTTCGCCGTTCTGCTCGGCGCCGAGCCGGTCGGCAGCATCGCCTACCACCGGCGGGACTGGCAGGGGGAGGAGATCTACGAGACCGGCTGGAACGTCCTCCCGCCCCACCAGGGCCGGGGCATCGCCGCCGCTGCCGGCGCCGCCCTGATCGCTGTCGTGCGGTCGGCCGCCCGCCGGGCCGGCGCCCCCAGCGGCCTGCACGCCTTTCCCTCGGTGCAGAACGCCCCCTCGAACGCCCTCTGCCACCGCCTCGGCTTCACGCTCCGCGGCGCCTGCGACTTCGAGTACCCGGCCGGCAGCGGTGCCGTGATGCGCAGCAACGACTGGCGCCTCGACCTCTCCGACCTCTCCGCCAGGTCCGACCGCACCCCGTCGAGCCGGGGGCGAGGGGGCGGCCCGTCGATGAGCTGACGCTGCCGACCCGCGGGGGAGCCGTCCCGCCGCCGGGCGGTTGCTCCGTCCGGCTGGCGGGCGGGTGTGGTGCGCCCGTCGGCCGTGCGCACGTGGCTAGGGTCGGGTGGTCCGTGCAGCCCTACGTCGGGAGAGCGATGCCGAGGGTCCGCCGCTTCCGCTCCCGGTGGCTGAGCGCCGTGGCCGGCCTCTGTGTGGTCGTCGGCGGGACGGCGGGCTGCGGGAGCGGCGCGCAGACCGGGCCGGTCACGCTGAACTGGTACAACTTCCCCGACGACTCCGGCGCGCTGCAGGAGGCCGCCGACCGCTGCGGCGGGCAGTCCGGCGGCCGGTACCGCATCGCGTACAACAAGCTGCCGCGCGGCGCCGACGGTCAGCGCCAGCAGCTCGTGCGCCGGATGGCCGCGCACGACGCGGGCGTGGACATCCTGGGCCTGGACGTCACCTGGCCGGCGGAGTTCGCCCAGGCCGGGTGGATCCGGGAGTGGACCGGACCGGTGAAGGAGCGGGCGACGGCCGACACGCTCGACGCGGCGGTCCGGACCGCGACCTGGCAGCAGCGCCTCTACGCGGCACCGTACAACTCGAACACCCAACTCCTCTGGTACCGGGACGACCTGGTGCCGGCCCCGCCCCGGACGTGGACGGAGATGCTCTCCCAGGCCGATGCGCTGGCGAAGCAGGGCAAGCCGCACTACGTCGAGATCCAGGGCGCCCAGTACGAGGGGCTGACAGTCTGGTTCAACACCCTGGTCACCAGTGCCGGGGGGTCCATCCTCACCCCGGACGCCAAGGCCCCCTCGCTCGGCCCGCCCGCCGTCGCGGCCGCCGCGGTGATGCACGACACGGCCGTGTCGGCGGCCGCGGATCCCTCCCTGCCCAACCAGATGGAGGACCAGAACCGGCTGGCGATGGAGTCCGGCACGGCCGCCTTCGAGCTCAACTACCCCTTCGTCTACCCGTCGATGAAGGCCAACCGGCCCGACCTGTTCCCGCACTTCCGCTGGGCGCCCTACCCCGGCGTCCTGCCCGACCGGCCGGCCACCGTCACGATCGGCGGGATCGACCTCGCCGTGGGCGCCTACAGCCACCACCCGGACCTCGCCTTCGAGGCCACCCTGTGCCTGCGGGACCGCGAGAACCAGCTCACCAACGCACTCCGGGGCGGACTGCCGCCGTCCCTGCGCAGCCTCTACGGCGCGGCCGAGCTGACCGCCAGCTACCCGTTCGCCGCGGACGTGCTGGCGGCCCTCGACACCGCGAGCGTGCGGCCGCAGACCCCCGCCTACCAGAACGTGTCCATCGCCATCGCGCACGCCCTCTCGCCGCCCGCCGACATCCGGCCGCAGAGCACCGTGGCCGGCCTCCGCGGGCAGATCGAGGACGCGCTCGGCTCCAAGGGGCTGATCCCGTGAGACCGTCCACCGCGCCCGGCGGCACCGCCGGGCGGAAGACCGCGGAGCTGTCCGAGGGGGCCCGGCAGGAACGCCGGCTGGGCCTGCTGCTCTGCGCGCCGGCCGCCTTCGTCATGGCGGCCGTCACCGCCTACCCCGTGGCCTACGCCGTCTACCTCTCGCTGCAGCGCTACGACCTGAGGTTCCCCCAGGACGCCCACTGGGTGGGGCTCGCCAACTACGGCGCGGTGCTCACCTCGCCGTTCTGGTGGCAGGCGCTCTGGGTCACCGTGCTGATCACCGTGGTGTCGGTGGCGGTCGAGCTGGTCCTCGGGATGGCGCTGGCCCTGGTCATGCACCGGGCGGTCTTCGGGCGCGGCGCCGTCCGCACGGCCGTCCTGATCCCCTACGGCATCGTGACGGTGGTCGCCGCCTACTCGTGGCAGTACGCCTGGACGCCGGGCGTGGGCTACCTCGCCGCCCTGCTGCCGGAGGGGAGCGCCCCGCTGACGGACCAGTGGCAGGCGATCGGCCTGATCATCCTGGCCGAGGTGTGGAAGACGACGCCCTTCATGGCCCTGCTGCTGCTGGCCGGCCTCGCCCTGGTGCCCCAGGAGACCGTCCGGGCGGCGATGGTGGACGGCGCGACGTTCGCCCAGCGGATGCGGCTGGTGGTCCTCCCGCTGATGAAGCCGGCGATCCTGGTCGCACTGCTCTTCCGCACCCTGGACGCCTTCCGGATCTTCGACAACATCTACGTGCTGACCGGGGGCTCCAACGACACCGGATCGGTCTCGATCCTCGGCTACGACAACCTCTTCACCGCCCTCAACCTGGGCATCGGATCGGCGATCTCGGTGCTGGTCTTCCTCTGCGTGGCGATCATCTCCTTCGTCTTCATCAGGGTCTTCGGCGCCGCGGCGCCGGGCGGCGAACCGGAGCGCCGATGAGCGGCCGGTCCCGCGCGCTGACCGGCTGGGGCCTCGCCAACCTGGTCGTCGTCCTCTACGCGCTCTTCCCGGTCTGGTGGATCGTGGCGCTCTCCTTCAAGGCGCCGAGCACCCTCGACGACGGCGACTTCGTCCCGCGCGTGTGGACGTGGGAGAACTACCGGGGGATCTTCCGGAC
The DNA here is from genome assembly GCF_045208415.1 of Kitasatospora sp. NBC_01560. Taxonomy (NCBI): domain Bacteria; kingdom Bacillati; phylum Actinomycetota; class Actinomycetes; order Kitasatosporales; family Streptomycetaceae; genus Kitasatospora; species Kitasatospora sp. NBC_01560. Next base: position 9,332,293 of record NZ_CP109364.1, read on the forward strand.
CTCGGAGTTCACCCGCGCCCTGATCAACTCGATCGGGATCTCGGTGATCGCCACCACCATCGCCGTGGTGCTCGGCACCATGGCGGCCTACGCGGTGGCGAGGCTGCGGTTCCCCGGCAAGCGGCTGCTGATCGGGGTGTCGCTCCTGATCGCGATGTTCCCGCCGATCTCGCTCGTCTCACCGCTGTTCACCATCGAACGGGCGCTCGGGATCTTCGACACCTGGGCCGGTCTGATCATCCCCTACATGACCTTCTCGCTCCCCCTCGCGATCTACACGCTGTCCGCCTTCTTCCGCGAGATCCCCTGGGACTTGGAGAAGGCGGCGAAGGTGGACGGCGCCACACCGTGGCAGGCCTTCCGGCTGGTCATCGCGCCGCTGGCCGCGCCGGGCGTGTTCACCACCGGCATCCTCGTCTTCATCTTCTGCTGGAACGACTTCCTGTTCGCCATCTCGCTGACCTCGACCACCTCGGCCAGGACGGTGCCGGCGGCGATCGCCTTCTTCACCGGGAGCTCGCAGTTCCAGCAGCCCACCGGCTCCATCGCCGCGGCCGCCGTCGTCATCACCGTCCCGATCGTGATCTTCGTCCTGCTGTTCCAGCGCCGTATCGTCGCCGGTCTCACCGCCGGCGCAGTCAAGGGATGAGACCGCCCCGCCGGGCGGACCAGGAAGGCGAACCGTGGCCGAGATCGTCCTCGACGGCATCACCAAGCGCTACCCGGACGGCGCGCTCGCCGTCCGCGACCTCGACCTCACCATCGCCGACGGCGAGTTCGTGATCCTGGTCGGCCCCTCCGGCTGCGGCAAGTCCACCACCCTCAACATGATCGCCGGGCTGGAGGACATCACCGAGGGCACCCTGCGGATCGGCGGGCAGGTGGTCAACGACCGCGCGCCCAAGGACCGGGACATCGCGATGGTCTTCCAGAGCTACGCGCTCTACCCGCACATGAGCGTGCGCGAGAACATGGGCTTCGCGCTGCGGCTCGCCAAGGTGGACAAGGCCGTCATCGCCGCCAAGGTCGACGAGGCCGCCCGGATCCTCGACCTCACCCAGCACCTCGACCGCCGGCCCGCCAACCTCTCCGGCGGCCAGCGCCAGCGCGTCGCGATGGGCCGCGCCATCGTCCGGGATCCGAAGGTGTTCCTGATGGACGAGCCGCTGTCCAACCTCGACGCCAAACTCCGCGTCCAGATGCGGACCCAGATCGCCGCCCTCCAGCGCCGGCTGGGCACCACCACGGTGTACGTCACCCACGACCAGGTCGAGGCGATGACCCTCGGCGACCGGGTGGTCGTCATGCGCGGCGGCGTCGTCCAGCAGGTCGGCAGCCCCCAGCACCTGTACGACGCGCCGGTGAACCTCTTCGTGGCGGGCTTCATCGGCTCACCCGGCATGAACTTCCTCGCCGCCACCCTCGAACAGAACGTGCTGCGCACCTCGCTCGGCAGCCTCCCGCTGGACGACCGGAAGCGGCGGGCCCTGGAGACGGCGGACGCGCCGCGCGAGCTCATCGTGGGCATCCGCCCGGAGGACTTCGAGGACGCCGCCCTGGTCGACGCCCACGGCGGCGGCATCACCGGCAGCGTCACCGTGGAGGTCCGGGAGTCCGTCGGCTCGGACGTCTACGTCCACTTCGCCGAGGAGGGCGGCCCCGCCCGGACGGCGGAGCTGGCCGAGCTCGCCGCCGACTCCGGCCGGGCCGACACCGGGATGCAGGAGCACCGGGTGGTCGCCCGGCTGAACACCGCCACCCGGGCCGCCGAGGGCGCCGCCCTGGAGCTGTGGCTCGACACCGACCGGATCCACGTCTTCCACCCGGGCACCGGGGTCAACCTGACCCGGTCGGAGCGGGCCGCGGGCTGATGCCGTCGTGGTGCTGCGCTGTCCCGTGGCTGTGCTGCCGCGCAGCCCTGGCCCGCGTCGGCCGACCGGGCGGTCCGGGGCCCTCGGGTCGCCCGGGGCGGACGGGCACCGGCGTCGCAGGGCGTGTTCGGCGTGATCGCTGTCCGTGAGCGGCGCGGGCGGGCCGGCGCGGCCGGCGTCGCCGGTCGAGGGCGGGTGACGGCGGGCGCGGCCGGCACATTCCGGCGCCTCGGGATTATCCGGCCGGTCCCGGGGGTTCCCCTGACAGAAGGCCGCCACCCCGGACGAGCGGGGTGGCGGCCTTCGCCCGTCCGCGCGGTACCCGTCCCGCCGGGCCCCGGCTCGTGGCGCCGGGCCGTCCGACGGCCCGGTACGCAGGGTGCCGGCCCGGGTACGGAGGGGCAGCTCAGGCGGGCAGCCAGGACGGCCACCACGGGGGGACGTTGCTGCTCGGGCAGAGCCCCGAATCGCCGTGGTACCCGCTCGGTGTGCCCATCAGCGCGAAGGACCCGTCCGCCAGCACCGCGAGTGTGAGCAGCACCAGGACGGCCGGGACGATCCCCCGCCAGGCGATGGGCAGCCCGGCCGTCAGCCGCCGCGAGACCGCCCACGCCGCCACCGCCGCGACCAGGAACAGCGCCTCCAGGCCGGGCCACTCCACGAGGGTGAACGCGAACCGGTGCTGCGGCTCCCAGGCCGCATCGCAGTAGGCCCGCGCCGCGGCCACCAGCACCGCGGTCCCGTACCCGCCGGCCAGCCCCAGCACCACGACCCCGACCCCGGCGACCCCGCGCAGGAAGGCCGGCCCCCGAACTCCGGGCGCCCGCCCGGACCTTGCATCAACTGGGATACTCATGCCCCTCCGGACGCACCCGCCACGGGAACGGTTCTCCGCCACCGCCACCGCCACCGGCTGCGTCCGCCGTCTGCGTCCGCCGTGCTCCGTGCCGCCGCACCCCTGTACCGCCGTACCGCTTTGTGCCGAACTCACCTGACCAGAAGCACAGTTGAACGCCCGGCAGTGGTCCGCGATTAATCGGTGGGCACCGCGGAGCGGCTCGGCTGGAGTGCCACCGCGGGGCGGCTCCGCGACGTGCTTCCTTCTCCGCCGGCGCGGCGCGGTCTGCGTCCCGCCCGGCGATCTGCGGCCCGCCGCCGACCCCTGGAGCGTCCGGGGCCTGGTGGCCCTCGACGCCGACCTCGCCGAGCGCGGCTACCTGCTGACAGCCCGGCTCCGGGGTGCGCTGGCCAGGCTGGCGCCGCTCCCGCTCGCCCGGGTGGGGGACGGGCTGCTGGCCCGGATCGACCACCTGCTCGGTGCGGACCGCCGCCACCTCGCGCTGTTCCGCCGGTTCCCGGACGCGGTGCCCGACCACGCGCAGGTCTTCTACTCGCGCCAGATCCGGGCTTTCCTGCTCAACCAGCCCCGCCAGCCGTGCGCGCACTGCGGGAAGGCCGCCGCCGAGGCGGGCATCGGAGCCCTCGCCCCCTGTGCCCATCTGCTCTGCGCCGGCTGTCACGAGGGGCTCGCCGCCACCGGCCGCGGCGGCCGGTGCCCGGTCTGCGACACGCCGCTGGCTGCCGAGCCCTTCCTCGGTGAGGACAACCGGGAGGGCCACCGGGCGGCCGAGGCGTTCGGCGGCGAGCAGGTGCTGCGCCCGCTGCGGCTGATCGAGGACGACGGGCTCACCGCCGCCACGGCCGAGTTCGACCGGCTGCTGGCGCGCCGCACGCCGCTCTCCCCGCAGGACCGTGAGGACCTCGCCGCCCTGCTCGCCAACGCCCCCGCCGACCTGGTCTCTGCGACTACACCGCCCTGGTGCACGGCGACCGCGCGGCCGTCCACTCCGGGGACGGTGATGATCGTGTTCAGCTACAACGACGTCGCGTTCGAGTAGCTCACCGACGCCTTCGCCGGCTTCCTCCAGCTCGGCGGCGGCAACGGCAGCGGTAACGGCAGCGGGAGCGGTAACCGCGACGGGAGCTGTGGCCGTGGTGGTCCGGGCGGCGGGCACTACGACCCGAAGGCCGTCCGCCAGCGACTGGACCTCGCGGGCGACGCCAAGGTCTGCGTCCCCATGATCATCGACCTGGCCGACCGCCGGTACACCTGGACCGACCTCAACACCGGTGCCGACGGCGGCTTCCACAGCGTCGGGCGCTACCACGAGGAGGTCGGCCGGCTCAGCGCCGACGTCCTCGCCCACTTCTCCCCGGGCAGCCGGGCGACGCTCTGGGACCTCGCCGGCGCCCTCGCCGCCGCGACCACCGACGAGATCCTGGTCCGCGACCGGGACGGCGCGGGCGGTGTCCGGGCCTGGCGCCGCGCCGCCGCCGAGCCGGTGGCGGACTTCGCGGCCCGCCTGCGGGCCCTGCGCGACCCGGACGAGGACTACGCCGCGCCTCCCGCGCACCTCACCCGGCTGCTCGCCGGGCGGCGGGCGCTCGTCGCCCTGGTGGACGGGGACGTGCCGGCTCCGGAGCAGCTCTCCGGCACGGCCTACCGGCTCTACCCGGGGCCGGTCGACGCCGCCCCGGAGACGCTGGAGCGCATCACCGCGGGGGACTTGGTAGCCCGCTTCGCCCCGTCGTCCGGGAGCTGACCCGGGCCCCGGCCCGGCCCGGGCCGGTCGCCGCCGAGGGACGGCCCGGTCACCGCCGAGCGGCGGCCCGGCCGTTGCCCCGACGGCCGGGCCGCCGCTGCCCTTTCGGCACATACTTCGCACCGGTCCCTTCTGTTCCGGGTGCCGCTCTGACAGCATCGTCCGCTACCCCGTGACGCACCGTCGGTGACCACCGTCCCGTCCGACAGAGGACCATGTGACCAGCCCTGCCCGCACCAGGCCTGCCCGAACGGCCCGCACCGCGCCCACCGGCGCCCACCGGCCCGCCCCGTGGGTCCGCACCAGGCTGCGCGCGCAGCCCCCGGCCGCGCTGCTCACCGCCGCCCTCGCCTTCGCCCTGGTGTTCCTGGCCGCCGCGTTCCCGCGCGCCATGGACCGCAGTGCCGACGCCGCGCTGCGCGCCTACCTCCACGACCGCGGCCCGCTGGAGACCAGCCTGCTCGTCACCGCGGCTCCCGTCCCCGGCCGCGCCGAGACTGCGGCCGACCTGGCGAAGGTGGCCGGCGACCTCGTCGCCGGCGCCGGCGCGGGCCTCCCCCTGGCGCCCTCGGGCCCGGTCTACGGCGCCCGCGCCGCCGAGATCCACGCGCTCACCACCCCCGGTCTTGACCGCCCCGACGGCCGCACGCCGCCCACCCTCCAGCTGCTCCACCTGTACGACATGACCGCGCACAGCACCCTCGTCGCCGGGGCCTGGCCCGCCGGAGGCACCACCGCGCCCGGCGAGCCGATCCCGATCGCCGTGAGCCGGGCCGCGGCCGACACCATGGGCATGCGGGTCGGCGCCGTCCTCGACAACGACGCCGCGCCCGTGCGGAGCGTCCGGGTGGTCGGCCTCTACGACGTCACCGACCCGTCCGACCCGTACTGGGCGGACCTCTCCTGCACCGACCGGGCCTGCCTGCACCACTCGCCCGACGACCCGAACGTCCGGAACTGGCACACCGCCGGCATGGTGGGCGGCGACGACCTGCGCTCCCTCGCCACCTGGGGCCGCCAGGCACGCGACTTCTGGCGGCTCCCCGTCGACACCGGCGCGCTGCGCGCCGACCGGCTCTCCGACGTCCGGCGGGACGTCGCCTCCTACCTGACCGGGCCCACCGCCGCCCGGCTGATCGACGTCACCGACCGTCACGACCTGCGGATCACCTCCGGGCTGCCGGGCCACCTGGAGCGGGGCGTGCTCCGGCAGGCCGCCGTCGCGCCGCTGGCCCTGATCGGACCGGCGGCCGTCGCCGGGATCGCGGCCATCGTGCTCGCCCTGGCCACCGCCCTCACCACCGAACGGCGCGGCGCCGAACTCCGCCTGCTCCGCGCCCGGGGAGGCTCGGGCACCGGCCTCCTGCTGCGACTGTCCGGCGAGGGCGCGGTGACGGTGCTGCCCGCCGCGCCGGCGGCCACCGCACTTGCTCTGTGGCTGCTGCCCTCCCCGCGCTGGACGGCGGCCGTCACGGCCGCGCTGGTCACCACCCTGCTCGCGCTGCTCACCGCCCCCGTCCGGGCCGCCCTGCCACCGGCCCGCCGACACCCCGGCAGGGCCGCCCGGCGCGGCCGGCTGATCGCCGAACTCCTCGTCCTGGCGCTCACCGTGGCGGCCGTGACCGGCGTCCGGCGGCGCGGCGCCGCGCCGCCCGTGGACGGCCCCGACCTGCTGCTCGTCGCGGCGCCCCTGCTGATCGCCCTCACCCTTGCGCTGCTGCTGGCCCGGCTGCTGCCCGTGCTCGCCGGGCTCCTGGCCCGCACGACCGGCCGCGGCGCGGGGGCGGTGGCCTTCCTCGGGCTGGCCCGGGTCGCCCGGGGCGGCGACGGCCGCTCCCGCCCCTCCGCGCTGCCACTGGTCGCCCTGGTGCTGGCCGTCACCACCGCCGGGTTCGGCGCGACCGTGCTGGGCGGCGTCGACCTCGCCCGGCAGCGGGCGGCCCGGCTCGTCGTCGGCGCGGACGCGTCCGTCGCGGCGCCGGCCGGCCGCACGCTGCCGGCCGACTTCGCCCCGGCCGCCGCCGCCCTGCCCGGGGTGACGGCCGCCACCGCCGTCCGGCTGGAGAGCGAGGCGTTCCTGCTCGAACGCGTCGCGGGGGTCGCCAGTGGCGTCGACCCCGACACCACCCAGGTGACGGTGGTGGTCGCCGAGCCGCAGGCCTACGCGCGGATCGCCCGGACCGTCGGGGTGGGCACCTTCGACCCGGCGGTGCTTGCTGCGCAGACCGCTGGTGCGCCGGCCGCGCAGGCCGTTGGTGCGTCGACCGCTGGTGCGCCGGCCGTCCCCGCGCTGTTCAGCAGCGCCCTCGCGCGCCAACTCGGCCCGGGCGGCCACCGGTTGCGCCTGCCCAGCGGCGGCGAGGTGCTCACCGTGCGGGCCGGCACGGTCGAGGCGACCCCCGCGCTGCCCGGCGCCACCCGGCCGTTCGTCGTCCTGCCGGCCCCGGCGGCCACCGCCGCGCTGCCGGAGCTGGGCCGCGTGACGGACTGGTTCGCCGTCGGCCGGATCGACGAGCCGGCCCTTGCCGGACTCGTCCGCCGACTGCCGCCCTCGCCCCTCGCCGACCCCAACGCGCGGAGCTCCGCGCCCGGGCCGACCGCCTCCACCGCCATGGTCGGCAACGACCCCGACGCCCTGCGCAACGGCTACGTGAGCCGCAGCAGCGCCGCCGTCACCGCCGAACTCGCCAAGGACCCGCTCCAGCACACCGCCGGCCGGCTCTTCGGCGGGGCGGTCGCGGCCGCCGCGGCGCTCGCCCTGCTTGCGCTGCTGCTGACCCTGCTGCGCGCTGCCCCCGAGCGGGCCACGGTGCTCGCCCGGCTGCGCACCATGGGTCTGCGGCCCCGTCAGGGCCTCGTGCTCATCCTTGCCGAGACGCTGCCGCAGACCCTCACGGCCGCGGCCGGCGGGGCGCTGGGCGGGCTGCTGGCCGTCACTCTCCTCGGGTCGGCCGTCGACCTGTCCGCACTGGTCGGCATGCCGGTGCCGCCCGGCCTGCACCCGGCAGCCGGGCCGGCCGTCCTGCCGGCCGTGGCGCTCGCCGCGCTGGCCACGTGCGCCGTCCTGGCCGAGACCCTGAGCGGCGGGCGCCGCCGGCTCGCCACCGAACTGCGGGTCGGCGACCGGCCCTGACGGCCCTGACCGGTCATCGGCGCCGGTGGCAGGAAATTTTTCGGTTTGGACCGCTCGAAGTGAGGGTTACTCAGCGGCCCACGCCGAAGAATTTCCTGCTACCGGGCAGTCGGGGACGTTCCTCGCCGTGGGCCGTCACCTCCGGGGCGACCCGGCTCAGGCGACGAGCAGGCGCAGACCCAGCTCCGCCGCGTCGTGGGCGACGAGGTCCCGGTTGAGCTCGGCCCACCGCCCCGAGGACAGGTCCTCGCGGAGGCTCTCCACCGCGCGCCGCTCGGCCCGCGGACCGACCCTGGTCCACACCGACACCGCACGGCGCACCTGTTCGTCGAGGTACGCCTCGGGCCGGCGCCAGTGGGCTTCGAAGAAGCCGTCGGCGCAGTCCCACGGGATGGGCACCGGCTCCGCTCGGCCCCCGATCGCGCGGGTCATGTCGGCCAGTGAAGGCCGGCCGGCCAGGAGGTCGGCGAATTCGGGCAGGTAGTCGCGGGTGAGCCAGAACCGCTGGAGCCAGCCGGTCGTACTGGCGTCGTACGTGAACACCACCACGCGACGGGCCACCCGCCGCATCTCGCGCAGTCCGGCGATCGGGTCGTGCCAGTGGTGCACGGTGCTGAACGCCATCGCGGCGTCGAAGGACTGGTCGGCGAACGGCAGGCGCTCCGCGCGGGCGGCCACGCACGGCGCCGCGTCCGCGGCGCGCTGCGCCCGCATGACCGCCGACGGCTCCACCGCCGTGACGTCGCGGTCGGGGGGCTCGTAGGAGCCGGTGCCGGCCCCGACGTTCAGCACCGTCCGGGCGTCCCCGAGCGCCTCCCAGACGCGCGCGGCGATCCGCGGCTCGGTGCGCCGCGTCGCCGGGTACGCGGAGCCGATGGCTTCGTACAGCTGGGCGCCGAACACTTTCAACTGATCCTCCGGTGTCGTCCTGATTCCCATGGCCCGTGCCTCCAGTTCCTGGTCGATGGCCTGCACCATGGCCGCCGCGCGGTCGCGCTGCCCCTGCAGCAGACCGCGCAGCCGGCGCAGGTGCGCGACCGCGTCGGTGGCCGGGTCGTCCACCAGATCCGCGATCGCGCGCAGTCCGAAGCCCAGCCGCCGGTAGCCGAGTACCTCCCGCAGCCGCTCGACGTCGCCCGCCGAGTAGGCGCGGTACCCGGCAGCCGTCCGGGCGGACGGCTGTACAAGGCCGATCCGGTCGTAGTGATGCAGCGTGCGGACGCTCACGCCGGCCAGCTCGGCCACACGCCCCACGGTCAGGTGCTCTTCCACGGCACCCACGATGCGCCCTGACGCGGCGTCAGGGTCAAGCGGCCCCTCGGCGCGCCCGTCCGTCGGCCCCGGCGTGCTCCGGACCACATGCCTCCCGGCAGGCCGACGGGAGAACTGTGCTTGCGCGAACTTCCTTCTGTTCTTTCAAAGTTGGCCACCGCTGAGGGGGCGGGACCGGTAGGAATGGGGGCGTTCGGCCCGCCCGGGCCGGGCGGAGGGGGACGCGGGGTGCGGAGACAGCCGTGCCCGGGCACCACGGGGGAGCCCCCCCGCGATCTCCCTCGAGCGACTCCCCTCTCCGATCAAGGGACACGATGCGTTCGTTCACCAAGACCCTGCCCGTACTCCTGGCCGGCGCGGCACTGGCCGCCGCCGTGTCGGCGTCCCCCGGCGGGGCCGCCGCGGTGACCACCGAGAGACCGCGGGGCCTGGAGGTCGCCGTCCCGGCCTACGTGCTCCCGGGCGACCCCATGCTGGCCGCCCTGCCGACCACCCGCCCGGCGCCGTCGATCCTCATCCTCAACCCCTACAACGGCTACGCCCCGTTCGACGCCGGCTGGCAGGCGCAGGCCGACACCCTGCGGACCGCCGTCACCGCGCACGGCACGCACACCCGGGTGCTCGGCTACGTCGACACGGCCCACGGCACCCTCCCGCAGTCCGTCGTGCGGGCGACCGTCGACAACTACCTGAGGACCGCCGACCACCGGCTGCACGTCGACGGCATCTTCTTCGACCAGTCCGGCCGGGACTGCGGGGCCGGCAACGCCACCCGGGACTACTACGCGGCGCTGCGCGCGTACGTCCAGGAGACCGTCTACGCCGTCTCGCCGCAGGCCCAGGAGCTGGTCGTGGACAACCCGGGCACCGCGGTAGCCGACTGCTACCTGGAGCCCGGACACCGCACGGCCGACGTCTTCGTGACCTTCGAGGGGACGTACGCCGACTACACCGGCGCCTGGCTGGGCGGCAACGTCTTCAACGCCACCGCCGGGTACTACGCCGGTGCCTCCCTCGATCCCAGCGGCACGGCCTTCTGGCACCTGGTGTACGACGCACCGGACACGGCGGCCATGCGCACCACCCTGGACACCGCTTTCGCCCGCGGCGCGGGCTACGTCTACGCCACCGACGACGCGATGGACATCCCCTGGGACGCCGCCCCGGGTTGGGGCTTCGCCGCCGAGACCGCCCAGGCGGCCACCAAGGGCTGACGAGGGATGACGAGGGCTGACGAGGGATGACGAGGGCTGAGGATGGCTGACGAGGGGCGCGACCGAATGGCATGACGGCCGCCCCGGTGCCCGGGCCCGCGCACCCGCGCGGCCCGGGCGCCGGGGCCCTCGGCCCCTGGCCGAGCTGGGGCGGCTGCCCCGGCGGTCGGTGCGTGGTGCGGGCACGTCGCTCTGCACGATCGGGCAGAGCCTGCCCGGACTTGCGCCGCGGCGGCGGCCGCAGCTTGACCGGGCGTCGACAACGAAGACAGGGTGGTTCGCATCCTGATCACCGATTCCGGTGCACAGCCCTGCCGTGAGAGAGAACCATGAACAAGATCCGAAGTGCGGCTGCCGTCGCATCAGCACTGGCCGCCGTCCTGGCCGTCGCCCCCGCCGCCGCGGCGTCCGACAAGCCGGTCGTCGTCGGGAAGACCTGCTCCCACCTGGGCGGGCTCTTCTACTGCGGGTTCGCCTACGGCTCCGGCGAGACCGTCATGAAGACGGCGAAGGGCGAAGCGCGCTTCGTGATCGGCATGGACCACGCGGTCTGGATCAACGACGACAACGGCAAGTGGGGGTCTCTGGGCGGCGGCCCCTTCGTCAAGCAGGTGAAGATCCTCAACCACCAGGGCGACTTCAACTTCACCATCAGCTCGGTCGACAGCAACAACGTGACCTGGTCCCGGACCCTCACCCCGTGGGACGGCTGGACCGAGTGGTACCCGGGCGTCCCCAAGGGCGCGTAGTCCGGGAGAGGGCCAAGGACGAACCCGCAAGGCCGCCGACCCCCCTCCTTGGCGGCCCGGGAGGGGGGTCGGCAGTTGTTCACGCGGTCAGTGCCGCAAGCTCCGCGTTGGCGCGCTCGGTGACCAGTGCGAGGACACGGCCCGCCGCGGCGAGGTCCTCGGCGGGTATCCCGCCCCAGACGCGGGCGGTGACGGGGGCGGTGTCCGCGCCCACGGCGGCGAGCAGTTCGCGCCCCGCGTCGGTGGGGCGCAGGTGCGCCCCGTCCACCACGAGCAGCTGCTCGGCGACCAGTTCGTCGAGGGTGGCGCGGGCGTCGGCCGGGCCGGTCTTGAGGGTGTCCTGGATCCGGGCGGCGAGGTGGTCCGCCGTCTGCGGCTCCTCGGCGGTGACGGCGGCGCGCAGCGCGACCTGCTGCTGGAACGTCATGCCGTGCCGGGTCAGGACGTGCTCCAGGACGCCGCGGGCGGCGTAGTGGGCCAGGCCGAGCATGCGGGCATCGGCGAGGGGCGCGGCGGTGGTGGTGGACGCGGTGGTGGCGGTGGTGGTCATGGTGTTGTCCCCTGAGTGCTCTCGTCGTTCGGCTGGGATGGAGCGAGAGGTGCGTCGAGCAGGGCCGTCAGTTCGTCGGTGAACGCGCGCGTCCGCGGGTCGTCGAGCCCGCCGAGCGGCTCCAGCAACTGCTGGAGCAGCCCCTGGACGACCGTGACGGCCTGCTGCGTGACGGTCAGACCCTGCTCGGTGAGGGCCAGTTGGACGGCGCGCGGGTCGCGCGGGTCACGGGTGCGTCCGATCAGGCCGGCCGACTCCAGGGCGCGCGCCAGTTTCGAGACGTAGAGCGCCTCCAGTCCGGTGTGGTCGGCGAGGCGGCGCTGGCTGGGCCGCTCGCCGTCCCGCTGCATGCCGTACAGCGACGCGACCAGTGAGTACTGCGCGTGGGTGAGACCCAGCGGAGCCAGTGCGCGATCGACCGCGACGCGCCATTTGTTGGCGAGCCGCCATACCAGGAAGCCGGGCGTGGGGCCCGGTGAACCCTTGCTCATGCGAATAGAGTACATGGCTACTATGTCCATGGCTACTATTTCGAATGCGCCGTGGTCAGCGGGCGAGCCTCGCGACGGCCGCCGGGGTGACGGGGGTGAAGAAGTTCACGAGGTTGCCGTCGGGGTCGCGGACCAGGAGTGAGCGGTTGCCCCAGGGCATCGTGGTGGGCTCGGTGACGAAGTCGGCGACGAAGCCGGCCAGGCCCCGGTGGACGCCGTCGACGTCGTCGACGAGGAACTCGATGATCACCGTGTTGTTGTCGGCGGGGCGCGCCGCACCGGGGGCGAACAGCGCCACGGTGCGGGTGCTGCCGATCGCGAGGGTGCCGCCGGTGGTGCGGAGCTCGGCGAAGTCCTCGGTCGGCCACGTCGCCCGCACGCCGGTGGCGCGTTCGTAGAAGCCGACGAGGCGGGTGATGTCGCCGGTGATGATGCGGATCGAGACGAGGTCCATGGTGATCTCCTTGGCCGGTGGGGCTGGTGGAACCGTTGCCTCTCGCACGCTAGAGGAGATAGGGGACAGAATCGGTCCGGTATCCCCGCTACGATCCGTCCATGGCTCGACCTACCGGCCGCGTGCTCACACTCCTGGAACTCCTGCAGTCGGGCGGCATCCGGACGGTGGCCGAACTCGCCGACCGCCTGGGCGTCGACGGACGCACCGTACGGCGGTACGTGGACCACCTCATCGACCTCGACGTGCCCGTCGAGTCGGTGCGGGGTCGCTACGGCGGGTACCGGCTCGCGCCCGGGTACCGCCTGCCCCCGCTCATGCTCAATGACGACGAGGCGCTCGCCGTGCTGCTCGGCCTCGCCGTCGGCCGCCGGGCCGGGGTGCTGACGGCGGTGGGCACGGCCAGTGAGACCGCCGCGGCCAAGATCCGCCGGGTGCTGCCCGAGCGTCTCGCCCGGCGGCTCGACGCCGTCCTCGCCGCCCTGGCCTTCACGGCCCCGCCCCGCGGGACCGCCGCCCCGGAGACCGGCGTCCTGCTCACCGTCGCCGATGCCGTGCGCGGGCACCGGCCCGTCTCGATCAGCTACACGGACCGCGACGGCCGGCGCAGCGAGCGCACCCTGCACCCGTACGGGATCGTCACCCACGCGGGCCGGTGGTACGTCACGGGCAGTGACCCTGCCATCGGCGAGGACCGGAACTTCCGGCTCGACCGCATCGCGGACGCGAGGGCCCTGCCGGGCTCGTTCGAGCCGCCCGCCGGGATCGACCCGGCGGAGCGCCTCCTGGCGGGGCTGGCCGGGGCCGCGTACCGGTACGAGGTCACCCTGCGGATCCACGGGACGGTCGAGCAGATCCGCGCCCGGCTTCCCGCCGCTGTCGCGCGCGTGGCGGAGCCCGTGCCCGCGGAGGGCGCGGATCCGACCGCCTCGCCGACCGCCTCGCCGACCGCCGACCCGCAGCCCGAGCAGTGGCACCGCGTCGAGGTGCGGGCGGAGCGGCTCGACTGGTTGCCCCCGGTGCTGGCCTCGCTGGACCGGCCGTTCGTCGTCGAGCGACCGGAGGAACTCCGGGACCTCGTCATCGCCTTCGCCGACCGGCTCGCCGCCTCCGCCCGCCGGACCTGACAGGCCCCGGGCAGGGGTGCGAGCACTGGTGGGGACCGCCGGCCGGGCTGCGGCCCGCGCGGCCGCCGGCGAGCACGACGCGGGCACCCGGCCGATCGCAGCGCGTCATACCCGTGCGGCGGGGGTTTGGGCGGGCGGTCGGCTGCCCAAGTGCCAGGTAGGACGTCGTCGCCGCCCGCGGGCGTGGCCCGGCGGGCGCCGGAGCCGGCGTGGTGCGAGAAGGGAGGCCGTCATGGCCAGACCCGTGTGGACCGGCGTGCTCACCTTCGGCCTGGTGACCGTGCCCGTCGCCCTGTACACCGCGACGCAGTCCCACGACGTGCGCTTCCACCAGCTGCAGCGCGGCACCTCCGACCGGGTCCGCAACAAGCGCGTCAACGAGCGCACCGGCCGGGAGGTCGACTTCGGCGAGATCGTGAAGGGCTACCCGGTCGCGGAGGGCGAGTACGTCGTCGTCGAGCCGGACGAGCTGGAGCGGATCTCGCCCGGCCGCTCCCGCACCATCGACATCGCCGGCTTCGTCGACCTCGCCGACGTCGACCCGATCTTCTTCGACAAGACCTACTACCTCGGTCCGAAGGGCCAGGAGTACGCCAAGGTGTACGCCCTGCTCGTCCAGGCCCTGGAGCACGCGAACAAGGCCGGGCTGGCGATGTTCGCGATGCGGGGCAAGGAGTACCTGACCGCCGTCCGCTCCGAGGGCGGCCTGCTGGAGCTGCACACCATGCACTTCGCGGACGAGGTCCGCGACCCCCGTCGCGAGATCGACGACCTCCCCACTGACGTGGCACCGACCGCACAGGAAGTGCGGACGGCCGAGGAGCTCATCGGTATGCTCGCCGTCGACTGGGACCCGGACGAGTGGCACGACACCTACGAGGACCAGGTCAAGAAGCTCATCGAGGACAAGCTCGCCGGCCGCGAGATCGCCGTCTCCACCGGCGCCGCCCCCGAGGCCACCAACGTCATCGACCTGATGGACGCCCTCCGCCGCAGCCTCGACAGCGCCGGCAAGGGCGAGCCCGCGGCGGAACCGCGCAAGCCCGCCGGGCGGCCGGCCCCCGCGGCCGCGTCCCGGTCCCCGAAGGCCACCGGCGGCAGGAAGAACACCTCCACCAAGGCGCCGGCCACCGGGCCGGCGACGGACCGGAAGAGCGCGACCGGCAAGCAGCAACTCTCCCGGCTCACCAAGGCCGACCTCTACAAACGCGCCACCGACCTCGACATCCCCCACCGCTCCACCATGACCCGCGACGAGCTGCAGCACGCCCTCGAAGAGGCCGGCCGCCCCCGTCGCGCCGCCTCCTGAGGCGGGTCGTGACAGCGTCCCGCGGCCGGCGGACGCCGGCGGTGGGGTCGCGGCGGTGGGGTCGCGGCGGCGGACGGAGCACGGGTCGACGCCGACCTCGGCGTGTTCGACCGGACGCTCCCGGACCGTGGGGCGGTTCCGCCACCGCTCTCCGACCGCGGCCGTCCTCCGTCGCAGGAGCGATGCGGTGGCGACGGGGTGTCCGTCGGCGCGGGAACAGCCCGGGTGGGCTCCCAGCCGCTATCCATGATCCATGGCGCCTACGAACCCCAGCAGTCCCCGGCCGCACCACCGTGCCCCGGCACGTCGCCCGGCGGGCGGGGCGCCGGGCAGGTCGCCGGGCAGGGCGGCGGGCGTCGGTGGTGCGGCATGCAGGTGAGGCGCCCCGGGCCCCGTCGGCCGGCCTCCGCGGCGCCCGCCGGTGGGGCCGGTCCGGTGCTGCGCCGGCTCTCGGACCACGCGTGGCGGCTGCTGGTCGTCGCCGGGGCCGGCTACCTGGTGCTGATCGTGCTGGGGCGGTTCCACCTGATCACGCTGGCCGGCTTCCTCGCCCTGGTGGTCACCTCCGTGATCCGGCCGGTGGTCGATCTGGTCGCCCGCGTACTGCCCCGCCCGCTCGCCGTGCTGACCGGCCTGGCCGTGGCGATCCTGGTGCCCGCCGGGCTGCTCGCGCTGATCGGCGAGACCGTGGCGTCCGACGTGTCCAGCCTGGGCCGGGAGTTCCAGGGCGGCCTGGACCGGCTGGAGAGGTTCCTGGAGAACGCACCGTTCCGGGTCGCGCCGGGCACCTTCGACGATCTCCAGCGCAAGGTCTCCGACTTCGTCTCCGCGCACCGCTCGACGCTGATCAGCACGGCCCTCAGCGGTGCGGGCCGGGTGTTCGAGGTGGTGACGGGCGCGGCGCTCGCCCTGTTCATGTCGGTGTTCTTCCTGCACTCCGGGGAACAGATGTGGCGCTGGACCACCGCCCAGCTGCCGGCCGGCGCGCAGGACCGCCTGGACCGGGGCGGCCGGGTGGCGTGGCAGAACTTCGCGGGCTACACCCGGGGCATCTTCATCGTCGCGGCGAGCAACGCGATCATGGTCGGCATCGCGCTGTTCTTCCTCGGCGTGCCGCTCGTCCTGCCGCTCACCGTGCTGGAGTTCTTCGCGTCCTTCGTCCCGCTGGTCGGCTCGCCGATCGCGATGCTCGCCGCGTCGATCGTGGCGCTGGCCGCCCGTGGTCCGGTGATCGCCATCGTGGTGCTGCTGCTGATCGTGGTGATCGGCCAGATCGAGGGCCACGTGCTGCACCCGCTGGTGATGAGCCGGGCGGTCAACCTGCACCCGGTGGTGGTCGCCGTCTCGGTGCTCGCCGGCAGCATCGCGGCCGGAGTGATCGGCGCGGTGGTCGCCGTCCCGGCCGTCTCGGTGGTCTGGGCGGTCTACGCCGCGCTGCGCCGCCCGCGGCCTGCGAAGGGGCCGGCGACGGAGTCGCGGAACGGCCCACCATCGGGCAAGGGGCCGCGGAACGGCCCGCCACCGGGCAAGGGGCCGCGGAACGGCCCGCCACCGGGCCGGGGGAAGGGCGCGGTGCCGGGGCCGCCGACGGCCTGACGCTCCCGCTCGGTGGCGGCATCCGGGCCCGCGGGCCGATCCTGGAGGGGCGGGGGCGTCGGCCCCGGGAGGACTCTCGTGAACACTGCCACCGACACCAGCCAACGGCGCAGCACGGCCGGCTTACTCGACAGCCCGATCCTCGGGATGGCCCCCTGGATCGTGTTCTCCGTCCTGGTCGGCCCCGGCCGGTTCGAGATCGCGGTCGGCGCGGCCCTCGTGCTGACGGTCGTCCTGGTCGTCGTCGGCCGGGTCCGTGCACCGGGCAGCTCCTGGAAGATCCTGGAGGTCTGCGACGCCGTCTTCTTCGCGGCCCTCGCGGTGATCGGCGCGCTCGCCTCCGCGGGCACGCTGACTTGGCTGGAGACGTACGCCGGGGAGGTCTCCAACCTCGCCCTGGTGACGATCGCCTTCGGCTCGATGGCCGCCCGGCTGCCCTTCACCCTCCAGTACGCCCGGGAACGCGTACCGCGCGCCCACTGGGACTCGCCGCAGTTCCTCCGCACCAACTACCTCCTCACCGGCGTGTGGGGCCTGGCGTTCCTCGTCGCGGCCCTCGCCGGCCTCTACGGGGACTTGGTCCTGCACAACCCGAACAACCTGTGGACCGGCTGGATCATCCAGATCGGCGCGATCATCCTCGCGCTGCGCTTCACCGAGTGGTACCCGGAGGTGGTCCGCGCGCGCATCGCCCGGGACGCCGGCCGGCCCGCCGAGGTGCCCACGACCGGCGCGCTGCTCGTGCCGCTCGCCGGCTACCTGCTGCCGGTCGGGATCGTCGTCCTGGCCGCCGACGCCGGGCCCGCCTGGCTGGGCATCGCGCTGATCGTCGGCGGGGTGCTGCTGACCCGCTCGCTGCGGGCCGGCGGGGCCCGGACGTGACGGCGGGCGCCCCCGGAGACCAGCCGACCCCCCGTCGGACCCCTGCCGGACCCCCGTCCACCCCGTGGCGTCCGCCGCCCTTCCCCAGGAGACCGCCATGACCGCCACGACCACCGTTGCCGCCTACGCCGCGCCCGCCGCGAAGGCCCCGCTGGAGCGCGCGACCGTCGAGCGCCGCGCCGTCGGCGAGCACGACGTCCTGATCGACATCGCCTTCGTCGGCATCTGCCACTCCGACATCCACCAGGTCCGCGCGGGCTGGGGCGAGGCGATCTTCCCGATGGTGCCCGGCCACGAGATCGCGGGCGTCGTCTCCGCCGTGGGCCCCGGTGCGACGCGGTTCGGGGTGGGCGACCGGGTGGGCGTCGGCTGCATGGTCGACACCTGCCGGGAGTGCGACGACTGCCGGGCGGGCCTGGAACAGTACTGCGCCGAGGGCCCGGTCTGGACGTACAACTCCGTGGGCCGGGACGGGCAGCCCACCCTGGGCGGCTACTCGGAGCGGATCGTCGTCGACGAGAACTACGTGGTGTGCATCCCGGACGGCCTCGCGCTGGACGTGGCCGCCCCGCTGCTGTGCGCCGGCATCACCACGTACTCGCCGCTGCGGCACTGGAACGCCGGCCCCGGCAAGCGGGTCGCCGTCATCGGGCTCGGCGGCCTCGGCCACATGGCCGTGCAGCTCGCCCATGCGCTCGGCGCCGAGGTGACCGTCCTGTCCCAGTCGCTGAGGAAGAAGGACGACGGCCTGCGGCTGGGCGCCGACCACTACTGCGCCACCAGCGATCCGGCCACCTTCGAGAAGGCGGCCGGCCGGTACGACCTCGTTCTCAACACCGTCTCCGCCCCGCTCGACTTCGCTGCTTACCTGTCGCTGCTGCGCACGGACGGGACGATGGTGAACCTCGGCCTCCCGGAGGAGCGGGTGGAGATCGCACTCCAGGCGCTGTCGGGCCGCCGGCGCAGCCTGAGCAGCTCGGGCATCGGCGGCATCGCCGAGACGCAGGAGATGCTGGACTTCTGCGCCGAGCACCGGGTGGCCGCCGAGATCGAGACGATCCGCGCG
Organism: Kitasatospora sp. NBC_01560; assembly: GCF_045208415.1. Taxonomy (NCBI): domain Bacteria; kingdom Bacillati; phylum Actinomycetota; class Actinomycetes; order Kitasatosporales; family Streptomycetaceae; genus Kitasatospora; species Kitasatospora sp. NBC_01560. Next base: position 9,350,610 of record NZ_CP109364.1, read on the forward strand.
GACGAGATCAACGAGGCCTACGAGCGGGTGCTCCGGAGCGACGTCCGCTACCGCTTCGTCATCGACACGGCCACGCTCTGACCCCGCGCGGCGGTGCCGGCCGCTCCGGCGCGGCGCGTCCGGTTTCCCGCCGGGCCCACGGCCCCCGCCACCCCGGCCGCCCGGGGCGTCCCGGCGCGCCCGAACCCCGTTGATCCCCGTCGCCACGGCTGACACGATCGTCCGCGGCCGGTTCGGCGGCCCGGGGACGAAGGGGAGCGACCGGTGGCGGCGACAGCGGGGCCAGGAGCGGGGACAGGGACAGCAGCGGGCTGGGCGGGGGTGCGGGAGCGGGTCCTGGCTCTGCGGGACGCGCCGAACGCCGCGGAGGTCTTCGGGGCGCGCCAGCCGGGCTTCGGGCACGACTTCGTGCTGGAGCCGCCGCTCCGCGAGGCCGAGGTGGCGGCGGCCGAGACGGAGCTCGGGGTCTCCTTCCCCGCCGATTACCGCGGCTTCCTCCTCGGCGTCGGTGCCGGCGGGGCCGGGCCCCACTACGGCGTCTTTCCGCTCCGGCGGGACGATCGTGGCTGGTACTGGGACGAGGGCCGGGGGGTCCGCGGCAGCAACCCGCTGCTCGGGCAGGCGTTCCCGTCCGCCGAGGAGCAGGTGCGCGGGTGGGAGGAGCTCGACGCCCGCGAGCCCGCCGAAGCGGACTTCCCCGACGAGCAGGCGTACCGGGCGGCCTACCGTGCCTGGGACGAGGAATGGGAGGAGCACCGGTCGGCGGTGACCGCGGGGGCGGTCTGTCTCGGCCACCAGGGGTGCGGCTACTTCACCTGGCTCGTCGTCACCGGGCCGGAGCGCGGCACCCTGTGGGTCGACGGCCATGCCGCGGACCCGCCCCTGCGGCCGGTCACGGCCGGTGCGCGGCGGGTCGGCTTCCGCGACTGGTACCTGGACTGGCTGGCCGGGGCGACCCGCACGGCGCAGCGGGGGCGCTGAGGCGAGGAGCGTGGTGGGGCCCGGCCCGGGCGGTGTGCCCGGGCCGCCGTGTCCGGTCAGCCCGCCGGGTCCGGTGAAGCTGCCGCGTCCGGTCCGTGCGCCGTCCAGGAGCGGAGCTTCTCCGGGTTGCGGACCGCCCAGATACGGGTGATGCGGTCGTCGGTGAGGTCGAACGCGGCCACGGTCACGGTGCTGCCGGAGTGCTGGGCGACCAAACCGGGCCGGCCGTTGACCGTCCGCTCCAGGAGCGTCAGCCCGGGGGCCTTGTCGGCGATGTGGATCAGGTACTGGGCGATCCGCTCGCTGCCCCGGACCGGGCGCAGGACGGCGCCGACCAGGCCGCCGCCGTCGGCCGTCATCGTGGCGTCGGGGTCGAGGAGGCCGACGAGGGTCCGGATGTCCCCGGCCTCCCACGCCTCCTTGAACCGGCGCACCAGAAGGCCGGCCTGCCCGGCGGTCGGCACGGCCGGCTGCTGCGCGGCGCGGATGCGCCGGCGGGCCGAGGAGGCCAGCTGCCGGCAGGCCGCGGGGGTGCGGCCGACGATGTCGGCGACCTCGCCGAACGGGTACCGGAAGACGTCGTGCAGGATGAACGCCACGCGCTCGGCCGGTGTCATCGCCTCCAGGACGACCAGGAAGGCCATGGTCACCGACTCGTCGAGGGTGACCCGGTCGGCGGGGTCGGCCGGTGCCGCGGGGCCGCCGCCCGGCCGCCCGCCGGACCACTCCGCCCGGTCGGGCAGCGGCTCGGGTATCCACTCGCCGACGTAGCGCTCGCGCCGGACCCGCGCCGAGCCGAGCACGTCCAGACAGATGCGGCCGGCCACCGTCGTCAGCCAGGCGCCGGGCGAGTCGACGGCGTCCTGCTGCGCCCGCGGCATCGCGTACCAGCGGGCGTAGGTCTCCTGCACGGCGTCCTCGGCCTCGGCGACCGAGCCGAGCAGCCGGTAGGCGAGATTGATCAGGTGGCGCCGCTCGCCGACGACCACGCTCAGGGCCGGCTCGGACCGGTCGTGCCCTGCCTCGTACGGGGTGCTCATGGTGGTGACCGCTCCTCGGTTCGTTCGTCCGGCTCCGTTCCCGGCTCTTCGGCGTTTCCGGCTCTTCGGCGTTCCCGGTTCTTCGACGAAACACCGCGCCGGAGTGTGAGGCCGGTCCTCACCTCACATTTCGCGGGCCTGCGTCGTCGGACTGCCGAGACACTATCGATCAAGGGCCGCGAGGCAGAAGAGGGGGCGGCGTCATGGCCACCAGGACGACGGCGGAACGGCGCGGGACCGGCTTCCGGCAGGTGGCGGTCGCCCTGCAGACGCTGGCGCTGTTCTTCCAGGCGACCACCGCCGGACTGCTGCTGACGTCCTCCAGCGGCGAGGTGCTGCACAGCGTCGGAGCGCGCGTGATGTACGGCGCGGCGATGCTGTACGTGCTCGCCGCCGTCCTGGCGTGGCGGCCCGGCGGCGGGCCGGGGCGCCCCGTCCTGTACGCGTCCGGCTTCCTCGTCCTGGCGTCGGTGCAGGTGGTGCTGGGCGTCGCGCACGTGCCGTCGGTCCACGTGCCCCTGGGGGTGCTGATGTTCGGCCTGAGCCTGCTGGCGCTGGGCCGCGAGTGGGTCGGCCGCGCGCCGGAGCGCTTCGGCGTCCGGCTGCGGTCGTAGCCGCCCGTACGCACGACGGCGGGGCTCCGGGTGAACGAACCCGGGGCCCCGCCGTCGTTGCCGGGGCGGCCCGGCAGGCGGGGCCCTGCGCGCCGCCGGCCCGGTCAGCCGGCGTCGCGCAGGGTGCCGGCCGGGAGCCCGAGTTCGCGTTCTGCCGTGGTGAGGACGAGCGTGTCGAGGGCAGGGTGGCCGAACGGCGACTCGTCGTTCGCGTAGCTGCCGAGCCCGTCGATCGTCACCAGGATGACCAGGCAGGCGCCGAGCGGGTCGGCGGGGGAGAAGTCCCCGCTCCGGACGCCGTCCTCGATCACCGCGGTCAGGGTGTCGCGCATGACCGCCTCCTGCTCGGCGACGGTGCGCCGCAGGTTCGGGCGGTAGCGCGAGAGGTGGCGGGCGTTGAGCCAGAGCCTGCCGAGGTCGGTGAAGTCCGCGCCGCCGAGGCGGTGCAGCAGCAGGCTCAGCCGCCGGACCGGCGGCAGGCCGGCCTCGGCCGGCGGGAGCAGGGCGTCGCGTTCGCCGGTGACGGCCTGGGCGAACGCCGCGCACAGCAGGTCGTCGACGCTCGGGAAGTAGTGGCTGATCAGGCCCGGGCGCACCCCCAGCTCGTCCGCGACGAGCTGCATCGTGACCCGCTCCAGTCCGCGTTCCAGCGCGAGGCGGGCGGCGGTCTGGAGGATCTCGGTCCGCCGCTCCTCGGGGGCTTTGCGCGTCCGTGCGACCCGGGGGGTTGACGTCATGCGCCACAGCCTATTGGATGACGCACCACGGCTTATTGGTGCTGGCACCAATAAGCGAAGGCCGCTCCGGCCGCGCCCTCCCGTACCCTCCCGGACCCCCGGCGGCGGGGCGGTGCCGCCGCCTCCCCCCACGAAGGAACATCCATGGAGCGTTCTCCCACCGCCGCCGCGGCGCTCGCGGCCCCACCGGGGCAGGACCGGGCCGGCGCGGTCGAGAGCCGCGGCATCGACTGCGTGCCCGACTCCGAGCGGCACGGCACGGCCCGCGAACTCTTCGCCGTCTGGGCCGCACCCAACGTGAGCTACCTGAGCTTCGTCGTCGGCGCCACCCTCGTCCTGATGGGGCTGCCGCTGTCCGAGGCACTGGCCGTCACCGTCGCCGGCAACCTGTTCTGGCTGCTCACCGGCTTCATCGCGGTCAGCGGCCCCGTCGCGGGCACCTCCGGCTCCGTCGTCTCCCGCGCCATGTACGGGGTCGTCGGCAACAAGGCCGTCGTCGCGCTCACCGGGTGGCTGATCTCCTCGCTCTACCTCGCGCTGAACTGGTCGGCGGCCTCCGTCGCCGGGCTCGGCCTGACGACCCGGCTCGGCCTGCCGGAAACCCCGGCCCTGGACGCCGCGGTGGCCTGCCTGATCGCCGGCGCCACCGTCCTCGTCGCGATCTTCGGCCACGCGACGATCGTCCGCCTGTACACCGCGCTGACCGCCCTGCTCACCCTGGTGTTCGTCGCCCTGAGCGCGATGGTCCTCGGGCACGCCGACTGGTCGTACGCGCCGGCCCAACCCCTCACCGGCCTCGGCCACCTCGTCGTGCTGGCGTCCGGCTTCACCATCGTGGCCTCCGCGCCGCTGTCGTACGCCAACAGCCCAGACCTCTCCCGCTACCTGCCGCGGGACACCGGCGGCCGGGCCATCACGCTGTGGACGGCGTTCGGCGCCTTCCTGCCGAGTGTGGCGTTCACGGCGATCGGCTCCCTCGCGGCCACCACGCTGGACATGAACGACCCGCAGGCCGCGCTGGAGAGCATCATGCCCTCCTGGTTCGTGCCTCTCTTCGTCGCCGCCGTGGTCGTCAACACCGTGGCCAACAACGGCCTCACCGCCTACAGCGCCGGGCTCTCCATGCAGTCGATCGGCGTCCGGCTGCACCGGGTGATCGCCGTCCTGGTCGTCGGCGCCATCGGTACCGCCATGACGCTCTTCGCCCTCCTGGTCTTCGACTTCCTCACCGCCGTCAACACCATGATGGAGCTGGTCGTGGTCGTCACCGGCCCCTGCATGGCCGTCTACGCCACCGACATCGTGCTGCGGCGCAACCGCTACGACGGTGAGCAGCTCCACGACCAGAGCCGCACCGGCCCCAACTGGTACCGGGGCGGCGTCAACTGGGCGGACATCCTCGCCACCCTCGGCGGCGCCACCGCGGCCACCCTCTGCGCCGGCTCCACCACGTGGGCCGGGCCCGTCGCCGCGGCCATGGGCGGCCTCAACCTTGCCGTCCCCGTCGGCGTGCTCGGCGCGGCGGCCCTCTACTGGGGCCTCTCCCGCGCCTTCGGCACCCTCCCTCCCTCGACCGCCCAGCACTGAAAGACCGACCATGAACGCCGACCTCATCGTGCGCGCCGCCCGGATCGAGAACTTCGACCCGGCGCCCGTCCCGGCCCGCAGCCCCGCCTGCGCCCCCGCCAGCACGCCCGTCCCGGCCCGCACCCCTGCCCGCACCCCCGGCCCGGCCACCGACACCGTGGTGGCCGTCCGCGACGGCCGGATCGTCGCCGTCGGCGGCGACGAGCTCCTCCGCCACTGGGCGGGCGTCGCCACCCAGGTGCTCGACTTCCCCGGAGCCACCCTCACCCCGGGCCTCACCGACCCCCACGCCCACCCCGTCTGGGGAGCGATCGAGGTGGGCAGCGGCCTCGACCTCGCCGACCTCGACACCCTCGACGCGGTCTGCGCACGGATCGCGGACCGCCTCGCCGACCAGGGCCCCGCCGTCTGGATCACCGGCTTCAACCTCGACATCAACGCCTTCGACGCCGAGCCCACCGGCCACCCGCTGGAGCGGCACTTCCCCGGTGTGCCGATCTCGCTCATGACCCGCGACGCGCACTCCCTCGTCGTCAGCCCCGCCGTGATCGACCGCATCGGCCTGACCGGCACCGAGACCTTCGACGACGCCTCCCGGATCGCCGTCGGCCCGGACGGCCGGCCCACCGGCTTCGTCGTCGAACTCCAGGCGATGGACCTCGTCCTCGCCCACTACCCCGAGGTCCCCCTCCCCGTCGCGGCCGGACACGTGGCCGCCCGCCTGCACGAGTTCGCCGCGACCGGCCTCACCGGTCTGCACGCCCTGGACTTCACCGCCCCCTCCGAGGACGTCTACCGGGAGATCGAGCGGACCGGAGACCTCCCGGTGCGGGTGCGCTGCTCACCGCTCGTCCCCGCCGACTCCCCGCGCGAGGTCTGGGAGGCCGTCGCCGCCCAGCAGACCCTCGCCGGCCGCCGCTGGCACGTGGCCGGCGCCAAGTTCATGCTCGACGGCACCGCGGACAACGGCTCCGCCTGGTTCGAACACCCCGACGTCCACGGACAGAACCGCCACCCGCTGTGGAAGAACGTCGAGCGCTACCGCGAGGCCGTCCGGTTCTTCACCGAGCGCGGCATCCCCACCGCCACCCACGCCATCGGCGACCGGGCGGTGCGCACCGCCCTCGACGTGATCGAGGAGACCGGCCACGCCCCGTCCGCCCCGCACCGGATCGAACACCTCGAATCGATCCCCGACGACCTGCTGCCCCGCTTCGCGGCCCTCGGCGTCGTCGCCGGCCTCCAGCCCGTCCACGCCACCCGCATGACCAGGGCCGACCACAGCGACAACTGGTCCCACCGGATCGGACCGCACCGGGCCGCCCACGGCTGGCGCACCCGCGACCTGCTCGACCACGGCGCCGTCGTCGCTCTCGGATCCGACTGGCCCATCGGCGTCGGCGACCCGCGGACCGCCCTCGCCGACGCCCAACTCCGCCGCCCCGTCGAGCAACCGGCCACCGCCCCCGTCCAACCCGCCCAGCGGATCACCGCCCGGGAGGCCTACGCCGGGATGACCCACGCCCCGGCCGTCGCCGCCGGCGCCACCGGGCACCTCGGCCGGATCGCGCCGGGCCACCTCGCCGACCTCGCCGTGTTCGCCCGCAACCCCCTCGACCTGACCCCCGAACAGCAGGCCGCCAACCCCGTCCTCGCCACGATCGTCGACGGCACCGTCCTCCACCACGCCGCCCAGGAGCACACCCCGTGACCCCCGCCCCCTTCCCCCGCCCCGAGCACCGCCGCCACGTGGCCGTCGACGCGGCCGAGCCCCGCCTCTGCGGAGAGTCCCGCGGCCGGCAGCTCGCCGACGGCCTGCACGCCACGCTCGACGCCTACCACCGCCTCTTCACCCTCGCCGGCATCCCACCGACGACCGTCCGCGACGACGCCGACCGCGCACTCGACGCCGTCGGCGCCTTCCGCCCCGCCCTGCGCGAACAGATCGAGGGCATCGCCCACGGCGCCGCCGTCGAACCCTGGCAGATCGCCGCACTCAACGCCCGCACCGAGATCCTCGCCCGCAGCCGCGCCGTCCCGCCCGGCGAGTGCTCGACCGTCGTGCGGCGCCTGCGGACCGCCGACGGCGCCACCACCCACCTGGGGGTGCAGACCTGGGACTGGCACGTCGAACTCGCCGCCTGCTGGCACACCCTCGACAGCGCCGGTGGCGCCCACCGGTATGTCGGCCTCACCGAACACGGCATCCTCGCCAAGATCGGCGTCAACAGCGCCGGGCTCGCCCTGCACTTCAACATCCTCGGCCACCGCGACGACCGCGTCGGCGGCCTACCCGTCCACGTCCTTGCCGCGCTCGTCCTCGAAGAAGCCGGGAGCGCCGAGCACGCGCGGGAGATCCTGCACGACGCACCCCTCACCTCCTCCGGCTCCTTCACCCTCTTCGACCGGGACGGCGCACTCCTGCTCGACCTCAGCCCGGCCGGGATCTTCGAAGCCCCCGAGGCGGCCGAGGGCACCCACCTGCGCACCAACCACTTCCTCACCCCCGTCCCGGCCGAGCACGAGAAGACCTGGCTCTACCAGCCCGACTCCGGCGAGCGCTATGCCTTCCTGCACGACCGGCTCACCCGGCGGCCCGCCCAGCGGGCCGAGGAGTTGATCGAGCACCTGGTGACCGGCCCGGGCGAGCCCCCGGTGACCTGTCTCCCCGACCCGGCCGGCCGGGCCGGCCACCGCTGGGCGAGCCTGGCCACCGTCCTCCTCGACCCCGCCGCCCGCACCGCCCACGTCCTCGACGGCACCCCCGCCGAGCACACCACCCGCCCCTGGCACACCCTGACCGCCTGACCGCCTGACCGCCTGAACGCCTGAACGCCTGACCGCCTGACCGGCACCCGGGTGACGACGTCCGTGCCGAGGAGCACCGGAACACCGCCGATCCGCCTGGTCGGGCGACCGGCAGGAGCGCACCTGCACCCTGCTGTCCCGGCCGGGCCGGCTCGGCCACACCCGGCGTGGAGGGGCCGCACCCGCTCGGGGTCCCGCTCCAGCTGCCGCCCCCGCTGGACGTCGAACTCGACACTGCCGGCTTCTGAACCGCCCCCGGCGCAGGCCCGCGCCGGGGGCGTTCGGCCGACCGCCACGGCGGTCGGCGGGAAATCTGGCGCCACCGACCCGTTCGGCCTGCGAGACTTGCCCGCATGAGTCCTGATCGTCGCAGCCTCGGGCTGCCCGCCTTTTCCGAGCCCAGCGCCGATGCGCCCGTTCCCGCGCAGGGTGGTGGGCGCCGGCTGTTGCCCGTGGAGCAGGGCGCCGACTTCCGCCAGCCGCCCGGTGAGGCCGTCCCCGAGACCGCTCCGGTCCGGCGCCCGCTCGCGGCCGGCGGCCTGACCTTCTCCGACCCGGACCGGCCGATCTGATCACTCGGGCCGGCGCCGTCCGGAGACCGTGACGTGGTGGGGCGTCCGACCAGGGATTCCGGTCGGACGCCCCACCCGCTTGTCGGGCCGGGCCTGCGCGCCGCCGTGCACGAGGAGTGGTTCGACGACGGTCCCGCCCCGACCGCCCGGCTGCGCAGACCGGCCCTGGCGGGCATGGCCGGCGGTGGCTCTGCCACGCTGTGACCCTGGCAGGCCGCCAGCGAACCGTCGCAGGGGAGACGCCGACCCATGAACACGCCATCATCGCCGTCGGTCGGACCGGAGCGGACCGGCGGAGCGTCCGTCCGGATCGGCGCACTCGTCCCGCTGACCCGGCCCGGCTGGGTCGGGGCGGGGCGGCACCTGCTGGCCGGGCTCGAACTGGCCGTGCGCGAGGTCAACGAGGCCGGCGGGATTTCCGGCCGGCCGCTCGACCTGCTCGTCCGGGACACGGCGGCCGATCCGGAGCGGGCCGCGGCGGTGGTGGACGAGCTGGCCGGCCTGGGCGTGGCCGCGCTGGTGGGGGAGTACCACAGCGTGGTCGCGCGGGCCGCCGCCGCCCGGGCGGACGCCCTGGGCCTGCCGTTCCTCTGCTCGTCGGCGGTGCTGGACGCCCTCACCGAGCAGCCGACGGAGTGGGTCGCGCGGATCGCCCCGCCGCAGTCCCGCGGCTGGCGGCTCTACGCGGACTTCCTCCTCGGCGCGGGCCACCGCCGGATCGCCGTCGCCACCCAGCCGAGCGTCTACTGGGCGTCCGGGGTCCGCATCCTGCGCGAGCACCTGGCGCCGCGCGGCGGCACCGTCGTCGAACTCGACGTGCGGACGCTCACCCCCGAGGCCGTGTGCGAGGAGCTCGTCGGCCGGGGCGCGACGGCCCTCCTGCTGCTGGTCGGCCACCCGGAGCCGGCGGTGCCGATCGTCACCGCCGTCCGCCGGGACGGGCGCCTCGCCGAGGTCATGATCGGCGCCCCGGCCGGGCAGCCCGAGTTCGCCGAGTGGGCGGCGCTGCTGGGCGCCGACGGCGCCGCGGTGCCGTTCCTGCGCTACCTGCCCGAGCGGCTCGGCCCGCTCGGTGCGCGGGTCGGGGCGGCCCTGCGCGAGCGGCTGGGCGAGGCGCCGTCCTTCGTCGGGTTCGAGGGGTACGACGCGGTCGCCGTCCTCGCCGAGGTGCTGCGGACCCACGGGACGGACCGGGCCGGCACGGCGGGGGCCTGGCCGGACGTGGCGGTCGAAGGCACCCGCGGGCGGATCCGGTTCTCCCGCACGCCGGGCGTCGGCGTGTGGCAGTGGGCGTGGGCGCCGATCCAGGTCGTCGACCGTGACCCGGCGGCGCCGGAGACCTTCCGGGTCCTCCGCAGCGGCTGACGCCCGCGCCGGGCCGCGGCCCGGTCAGCTGTGGTGGACGATGACGGAGATGCCCCAGCCGATCGCGGCCAGCACCGTGGCGAAGCAGAGCCCGGCCACCACGCGGCCCAGCAGGCCGGCGGTGGGCCGCTCGGAGGCCGGCAGCCCGGTCGACGGTCCGGCCGGGGCACCGCCCGCGCGGACCGGCGGGTTGAGGGCGCGCAGGCCGAGGGCGAACAGGGCCGGCAGGCCGGCGCCGGCGAGGAGGCCCACCGCGAGGATCCGCCACAGCGCGCCCAGGTTGATCCAGCTGTTCACAGGGCGGCCTCGTTGGCTTCGGGCTCCGGGACGACCGAGCCGGTCCAGGTGGCGTTGACGTTCTCCGGTGTCACGGGTCGCTGGCGGGAGGCGAGGTAGAAGGCGGTGGAGGCCAGCAGCACCAGGATGAAGATCACCACGACACCGAGGGTCCCGCCGATCCCGTTCGCGGCCCAGTAGGCCGCGGCACCGACCCCGCCCGAGGCCGGCAGGGTGAACAGCCAGGCCACCGCCATCCGGCGGGCGACGTTCCAGCGCACCACGGCGCCCTTCTTGCCGACCCCCGCGCCCACGATCGACCCGGTGGCCACGTGGGTGGTGGAGAGCGAGTAGCCGAAGTCGGTGGAGGCGAGGATCACCGCGGCCGAGGCCGACTCGCTGGCCATGCCCTGCGGCGACTCGATCTCCAGCAGCCCCTTGCCCAGCGTCCGGATGACCCGCCAGCCGCCGAGGTAGGTGCCCAGGGCGATCGCCACCGCGCAGGAGGTGATCACCCAGGTCGGGGCGGTGGCCCCGGCCTCCAGGGTGCCGTTGGCGATCAGGGCCAGCGTGATGATGCCCATGGTCTTCTGGGCGTCGTTGGTCCCGTGGGCGAGCGAGACCATCGAGGCCGAGCCGATCTGGCCGATCCGGAAGCCGTGGTCGCGCGGGCCGTCGGGCACGCCGCGGGTGAAGCGGTACACGAGGTGGGTGCCGACCACGGCGACGGTGCCGGCGATGAACGGCGACAGCGTCGCGGGCACGATCACCTTGGAGACCAGGCCCTGCCACTTGATCGCGGAGGAGCCGGCCGCGGCCATCGTGGCCCCGACCACCCCGCCGATGAGCGCATGCGAGGAACTGGAGGGGATGCCGAGGTACCAGGTCGTGAGGTTCCAGAGGATGCTGCCGGCCAGGCCGGCGAAGACGACGACCAGCGTCACGTCGCCGCTCTGGACCAGCCCGCTCGCGATGGTCGCCGCCACGGCGGTCGACAGGAAGGCGCCGACCAGGTTCAGCACCGCGGAGACGGCGACCGCCACCCGGGGGCGCAGTGCCTGGGTGACGATCGACGTCGCCATGGCGTTGCCGGTGTCGTGGAATCCATTGGTGAAGTCGAAACCCAGCGCGGTGGCCACCACCAGCGCCAGGACCGCGTCGTTGCCGGTCACGTGGGCGAACCTAACCCGTCGGCCGCCGGACCGCGATCATGCGGGGACCGGCGCGCCGGTCCCCGCGATGCTGCCAGCCGATCGGACCTGCCGCCGGCCGATCGGGCCCGCGACAGGACGTCCGGGCGTGCGGCCGGTCAGAAGGCGACGATGCCCTCGCCGCCCGCGCCGCCCGGCACCGTCCGGGAGCCCAGCGGGGTGAGCGAGCCGTCCTCGTTGACCGCGAACTCGTCGACGATGCCGTTGACCCCCGTCTGGGCGTAGAGGTAGTGGCCGTCGGAGGAGACCGCGGCGTCGACGGTACCGGGGTCGGTGGGCGTGTTGCCCAGGGCCGTCAGCCGGCGGCCGTGGTCGGCGGTGCGGAAGCCGCTGAGGGTGGAGCTGCCGGCGTTGGACGCGTAGAGCAGGTCGCGGACGGCGACGATCCAGCAGGTGGCGGACTGGCCGGTGGCCGCGATCGCCTCCTGCGAGGCGGTGCCGTCCGGGTGGACGGCGAACGTCGCGACGGCGTTCGTGCCGGCCTCGGCGAGGAAGATCCCGTGCCGGCCGTTGGGCACGAAGGCGAAGGGCACGGCACCGGGCAGGTTCGTGACGACGGGGGAGTCGGCGGGGGATCCGGAGCGGTCCAGGTTGAACACCAGCAGGTTGCTGCCGTTCGCCTTGGTGGTCACGACGAGCTGGGAGCCGTCGCCGGTGAAGCCCACCTGGCCGGGGGTGTTGGTGAACTGGGGCGTGGCGTCCGGGTCGAGCCCGAGGCAGCGGTGCCGGTCGGCCCGCTCGTCCAGCCGGCCGTCGTGGACGGTGTAGCCCTGGACCGAGCCGCCGTCCAGGGCGTTGAGCACGTACACGGTGTCGTCGTGCACGGCGACGCTCACCGGGAACCGGCCGCCCGAGCCGACGACCTGCCGCAGGTCGACGCGGTCGCCGTCCACGGCGAAGACGGAGAGGGTGTCGCTGCCGGCGTTGACGGCGTAGAGCAGGGCGTGGCGCGGGTCGTAGGTGAGCGACCCCTGGGAGGCGAGATGGTCGGCGACCGACCCGGCGAGCACGCCGCCGAGGCCGTGCGTGTCGTAGGAGCCCGCCTGGGTCAGCTGCCCGTCGTCCGCGCGGCGGTAGGCGATGATCCGGTTGCCGGCGGGGTCGTCGGTCTGGACGAAGACCGCGTGGTGGCCGCCGCGGGGGTGCTCGTCGCCGCCACGCGCGGTGGCGGACGCGGTCGGGGCGGCGCAGACGGCCGCCGCGGCGAGCGCGGTGGCGACGGCCAGGGCGGGACGGATGGGCTTCTGCACGATGTACTGCCTCCTCGGGGGATCGGAATCGCCGTCCCGCCGGAGGCCTGCGTGTCCGGTCGAGGTATCCGGTCGGGCCGGATCCGGGCATCGCGGCCGCGGGTCGAGACGACGGGGACGAGGGCGGTGCCGGGCGCCCGCGCGGTGCCGGCCGGGAGCCGGCTGCCGCACACCTGCCCGTGCACCGGCCCTCGCCGAAAAGGTATGTGACGTTCTGTCCGAATCCGTGGAGTCGTCCTGGTGTGGCTCCGTCGCCGTCGGCTCCCCCGGGGGCGGGCATCGTTCGCGGCCGGCCTGCCGCTGTGCCTGCGTGGTCGGTGCACGTCCGACCATTGGCTTGGCCGGGGTCGGGCCCGTGCGGTCCTGCTGGAACGGGAAGGTGACGAGATGTCGGACTCGGCGGAGATGCGGATCTTCACGATGCTGGACGCGAACGGCGACGGCGCGATCTCCGACGGCGAGCACCTCGCCCGGGTGGACCGGGCGGCCGCGGCCACCGGGCGCGACCGGCGGGACCCACTGGTCGCCGACGGTGACGGCGCCGTGGACCGCGCCGCCTACCTGGCGGGCATCCACGACTACCTCCTCGCCGGCGCCTCCCCCATGGCCGACGCCTATGGCGCCGGCCTGCCCGCCCCGCAGGGGGCCTGAGCCCCCGCCCGCGTTCGGCCCGGGGCGTTCGGCCTGGCGGGCGGGCGGCTCGGCGTTCGGCCCGGCGGGTGGGGCGGCGGGGTGGACCGGGGGTGCCGGGAGACGTGGGTCGTGGGGTGCCGGCTCCTCGGGAATCCGTCGGTATTCCTCCCGACTGCCGCATTCGGTGCGGGATTTCGGCGGCCTTTCCGCCCTGCGGGTGCCGGGAGTCCACTCACCCGGCCTTGATCGTTTGGAGCCCGGGCACCGTTTTGGTACGTATCACTTGCGGGGTGGCTTCGCAGCGGTGATCACTGCCCGCATTCCGGGAATTGTCGGACCATGTCAATCGCATGCACACAACAAAAGCCGGGGCTCCGGCGCAGGGGAAACTCTGCGTGGCCGACCGACTGCTCACCGAAGTCACTGGAGTCGCAGGGGTCCGCCGGGGCAAGCCCCATCTCGTTCACATGTCAACCACACATCCTTGAAGCAACATCCTCAACAACCATTGTGGCTACGCATGTTCGAAGGTAGAGTCCCGGCTCGCCGAGCACCGACAAGGGCTCGCAGGGCATTCTTTGGGGCGGGCATGACAAATTACCGCAACATCAACGGGGCCACTTCCGACCTGATTGACGCGTTCACGGAAACCGTGAGCCGGTATTCCGCACGGCCGGCGATCGAGTGCCACGGGAACAGCCTGAGCTATCGCCAACTCGGCGCGATGGCAGGGTTGTTGGCCGAGCATCTCGGGGTCGGTCCGGGCGTGGTCGCCGTGCCGGCGATCCATGCGCCGGAGACGGTCGTCGGGCTCCTCGGGGTGCTGGCGGCCGGGGGCGTGTACTGCCCGGTCGATCCGGCCTTCCCGCCGCAGCGTCGCGTGGCGATGCTGGCGGCGGTGGGCTGCCGCACCGGGCTGGCCACCACGGCTGCCACGGTCACCACGGCCGTCACGGCCACCGCCGCACCGGACGGGCAGCCCGGTGCGGCGGGGTGGGGCCTGGAGGGCCTGGGTCTCGACCTGGTCGGCGTGCCGCGATCAGCGGTCCCCGAGCCGGCGGATCCGGCCGCGGATCCGGCCGCGGAACCGCGGCCGGACGGGCCCGGCGGCGGGGAGCCGTACCGGGTCGAGCCGGAGCAGCCGGCCTATCTCCTCTTCACGTCGGGTTCGACCGGGCAGCCGAAACCCGTCGTGACACCCCGTCGGGCGATCTCCGCGGCCGTCGCATCCCTGCGTGAGCTGTTCGGGCTGACGCCGGACGACCGGGTGCTGCAGTTCGCCTCGCTGAACTGGGACACCTGCTTCGAGGAGATCCTCCCGACCCTCACCGCAGGCGCCACCCTCGTGCTCGACGCCGAGGCGCACTCCGGTTCGTTCCCCCGGTTCCTGCGGATGGTCGAGCGCGAGCGGATCACCGTCCTGAACCTGCCGACGGCCTTCTGGAACGAGCTGGTGCTCCACCTCACCGAGGAGCGGCAGGCGCTCCCCGCGTCCGTCCGGCTGCTGGTGATCGGGGGCGAGGCGGCCCGGCCGGCCAGGCTCGCCGACTGGGCCGCGCTGGACAGCGGCCGGATCCGGCTGCTCAACACGTACGGGTCCACCGAGACCACGCTGATCACCCATGCCGTCGACCTGCACGGGCCGTTGGCGGCCGAGCGGGTGCGGCCGTGGGCGACCGGTGACCGGGTGCCGATCGGCCGCGCCCTGCCGCACGTCCTGGAACGGATCGGCGAGCAGGACGAGTTGATGGTCGGCGGGCCCGCGGTGGCGCTCGGCTACCACGGGTTGCCGGAGGCCACCGCGGCGCGGTTCGCCGTCGCCGACGGCGTCCGCTGGTTCCGTACCGGCGACCGGGTGAGCCGTGCCCCGGACGGCGTGCTGACCCACCTGGGAAGGCTGGACGGCGAGTTGAAGGTCCGCGGCATCCGGGTCGACCCGGCCGAGGTGGAGGCGGAGATCGCCGGTCACCCAGGGGTCGGCGCGGTCGCCGTGACCGGGGTGACGGAGGCCGGCCGGTCGGCGCTGGTCGCCTACGTGGTGCCGCGCCTCGCCGGCTCGGCCGACGGGCTGGACGCCGAGGTGCGCGCCTACCTGCGGGGCCGGGTACCCGGCCATCTGGTGCCGGGCCGGATCACCGTCGTCGCCGAGCTCGTCCACACCGCGAGCGGAAAGGTGGACCGGGCCGGCTCGCACCGCCGCCACTCGGCGCGCGGGCCGGGCACCGGGCAGACCTCCGGGGCCGCCCCGGTCCGGTCCGACCTCCAGGGCCTGTCCGACAAGCCCTAGCCACCGCCCGGCGGGCCGTTCCCGCCACGCGGCCGCTCCCGCCACGCGGCCGCTCCCGCCACGCGGCCGGGTCGCCCCGCGGGGACGTGCGCCCGCATCGTCCGGGCACGTCCAGTACGAGGACGATCCGCCGGCCCGTCCGGAGCGGTGCCCGGCGCCGTGCGCCGGCTCGGCGGGGCCCGACCGACGGGATTCGCCCGACGCCACCCGTCCGGCAGGCCTCCGGGCCCAGAAGCCAGAGTCCGGACGCCGGTACGGCCGCGGACGGGACACGCCCTGGGGGAGCCCGGACCGGGCCCCCGTCAGGTCATCACCAGGTGCCCCACAGGTGCACCCGACAGTTCGAAGGAGAGCAGGCATGAGCAGCACTGACACCACGCCCGCCGACACGGAGGGCGTGGTGGCGATCTTCCGCCGCGTCCTGGAGAGACCCGACGTCGCGGCGGACTCCGACTTCTTCCTCCTCGGCGGTGACTCGCTGATCGCCACCCGAGTGCTGAGTGCCGTCGCCCGCACCTACGGGACGGAGTTGTCCTTCGAGGAGTTCCTGCTCGCACCGACCGCGGCCGGCCTCGCCGAGTTGATCGCGACCGCCGGATGAGCGGCCGCAGCGGTGGTGCCGCGGCGTCCGTCGTCGTCGTCGGGGCCGGGGCGGCCGGTCTGACCGCCGCGGCCGGGCTCGCCGCCCGCGGGGTCGAGGTCACCGTGCTGGAGGCGCGGGACCGGGTCGGCGGTCGGACGCACGGGATCGAGGTGTTCCCGGGCGCCGCGGTGGACGCCGGGGCCGCCTACCTCGGCGACCGGCACACCGAACTCCACGCGCTCTTGAAGGAGTTGGGCCTCGCCACCACGCCGACCACGATGCTCGGCGCCAGCCGCTTCGCCCTCGGCGGCACCGGCGGCACCGGCGGCGGTGACGCCGGGCACGCCACGCGGGACGGCCGCTTTCCCCCGCTCAACGCGGTGGCGCTCGGTGACCTCTTCGACCGGCTCGCCGAACTCACCGCGGCCGTAAGGCCGGACGCGCCCTGGCTCACCCCCGCCGCGGACCGGCTGGACACCACGACGGCCGCCGACTGGGCCGCACAGGAGCTGTCCCACCCGGACGCCAGGCTCTTCTTCCCGCTCTTCCTGGGCGAGATGATGGCCGCCGACCCGGCCGACGTCTCCGTCCTGCACATGGCCTTCTACCTCCGCTCGGGCGGCGGCCTGCGCTACCTGAAC
Organism: Kitasatospora sp. NBC_01560; assembly: GCF_045208415.1. NCBI lineage: Bacteria > Bacillati > Actinomycetota > Actinomycetes > Kitasatosporales > Streptomycetaceae > Kitasatospora > Kitasatospora sp. NBC_01560. Next base: position 9,367,195 of record NZ_CP109364.1, read on the forward strand.
GCCTTCGAGGGCGGTGCGCAGCAGGACCGGGTGGCCGGCGGCGCGCACCTGCTCTGCGAGCGGCTCGCCGACCGGCTGACCGCCGCGCCGCACGGGCGGCTGCGGCTCGGCGAACCGGCCCTGGAGATCCGCCAGGACGACGACGGCGTGACCGTCCGTACGGCGCGCGGTGCGTACCGGGCGGACGTCGCGGTGGTCGCACTCCCGCCGCTGCTCGCCGACGCCCTGGAGCAGCACCCGGCGCCGGCCGTGCCCCGCGCGGGGGAACGGACCGGACGCGGCTGCGCGGTGAAGGTCCACCTGGTCTACCCGGCGCCGGTCTGGCGCGAGCACGGGCTCTCCGGCTGGTCGGTGAACGCCGAGGGTCCGCTGCTCTCGACGGTCGACGACTCACCGGCGGGTGCGCCGACCGGGGTGCTGACCGGCTTCGTCACCGGTGCCGAGGCGCACCGGTTCGCCGCGCTGGACCGGGCCGGGCAGCGGACGGCGGCGGTCGACCAGGCCGGTCGGCTCTTCCCGATGCTCCCCGAGCCGATCGGCTTCCACGTCACCGACTGGGTCAACGAGCCGTACAGCAAGGGCTGCTACGCGGCCCTGTTCGGCCCCGGCGACTGGCTGCGGCTCGGTCCGGCGCTGACCGCCCCGCACAGCCGGGTGCACTGGGCCGGCACCGAGACCAGCACCGAGTACTTCGGGCTGCTGGAGGGGGCGGTCCGGTCCGGGCACCGCGTGGTCGCGGAGATCCTCGACCGCACGGCCTGAACGGCGCCGCCCCGCTCACTGCATGCCCCCGCACACCGCATTCCCCCGCCCGCCGTACCTCCGCGGACAGCACCGCCGCGCGCTCCCGGGTCGCCCGCGTCACCGCGCCTCGCAGCACGGCGCCGTCGCACCGCACGGACGTGCCGGCCGAGCGCCGGATCCCCCCAACCCCCCAACCCCCTCAGCCCGTCCGCCCGTTCCACGAGAACCGGCCGCGGGTCACCCCCCTCAGGAGGCCGCCATGAGCGACCGGAGTCCCCACCCGACGTCCCACCCGAGCCCCGTCGCGCCACTCGCCGTCCGGGAGCTGCTGATGACCGAGCCCGGGCTCGGCGCCGGCAACTTCCTCGACCACGCCCTCGCGGTCAACCCCCACCGCGCCGTCCCGTTCGCCTACAGCCACCACACCGACCACCGGGGCGCCGTCGTGCTGCGCGGTCACAGCCTGCTCGACCTCGCCGGCCTGCGCGACCGGTACGCGGCCTGGTACCACGCCAACGGGGTGCGGCCCGGCGAGCCGGTGGCCGTGGTGATCGGCGAGGGGCTGGAGCCGCTGCTGCACTTCCTCGCGCTGACGGCGCTGGGCGCCGTCCCGGCCCTGGTCAACGACGCCATGCGGCACGACGTGATGGTCCGCTACCTCGACCACGTCGGCGTGGTCGGGGTGGTCGCGGACGACACCACCCGGCTGGCCGCCGCCTACCGGCAGGACCCGCAGCGCCGGCCCCGCTTCCTCGCGCTCGCCGCCGAGGTGCAGGCCTTCGACGCGGACTCCTCCGGCGGCCTCCCCGAGGCGTACCCGTACCGGCACGCGCCGGACGACGTGGTGGCGCTGATCCACTCCTCCGGCACCACCGGCACGCCCAAGTCGACGATGCTGGCGCACCGGCAGTTCTGGGACGGGAAGCAGCCGCGCATGGTGCGGTTCCCGGCGGAGCCGTACGACCGGCTGATGTCGCTGATGCCGCACACCCACGCGGGCGGCCTGAGCTACTTCCTCACCGCGACCCTGCTCGGACTGCCGACCGTGGTGATGGCCGACTGGCGGCGTTCGGTCGTCGAGCCGGTGATGGAGGCGTTCCGGCCGACCATGGTGGCGTCGTTCCCGCGCACCTTCGTCGAACTCGCCACCGGGGAGCTGCCGGTGCGGGGTGCCGCCAGGGTGCACTCCTGGTTCAACACCGGCGACAGCGCGCACTACGGGCACATCCGCCGGCTGGTCGGGCTCGGCGAGCGCCCGGCCGGCCTGATCCGGCCCTGGCTGCTGCCGAGCGAGAAGGCCGCTCAACCGGCCCTGCCCGGTTCGCAGTTTGTGGACGGGCTGGGCTCCTCCGAGATGGGCATGGCGCTGTTCGGCCAGGTGACCACACCGGAGACCGCCCGGGACGACCGCTGCGTCGGCAAGCCGCTGGAGGTGGTCCGCCGGGCGGCCGTCCTCGACCAGGACGGCGCCGAAGTCCCGGACGGCACGGTCGGGCTGCTCGCGGTGGACTCGCCCTCCCTGACGCCGGGCTACTGGAACAACGCCCGGCTCACCGGCAGCTTCGAACTGGCCGGCTACTGGCTGACGGGGGACGTCGCCCGCCGCGACGCCGAGGGCCGGTTCTACCACCTCGACCGCACGGTGGACGTGATCGACACCGCGGCCGGCCCGGTCTACAGCCTGCCGATCGAGGAGGTCCTGCTCGCCGACTGCGCCGAACTGGTGCGGGACTGCTCCGTGGTCGGGGTGCCGGGCGGCGAGAGCGAGGGCCAACGACCCATAGCGGTGGTCCAGTTGCAGGAGGCGGCCGCGGAAGTGGGGGAGGCGGACGTGCTGGTGGCCGCCAACAAGGCACTGGCCTGCGCCGGCCTGGCCGGGCTCGGCGCCGTCCGGATCGCCCGTACGGCGGAGGAGTTCCCGCTCGGGCCCACCGGCAAGGTGCTCAAGCGCGAACTGCGCACCCGCTTCGCCACCCTCTTCACCGGCCAGTAGCCGAGATGGACCGCCGCCCCGAACCCCCGCCGCTCAGCACGCCGCCCGGCAGCGCGCAGCGCACCGCCCCGCTCGGCAGCACGCCGCTCGGCGCCACCTCGCTCGGCAGCACGCCCCGCACCACGCCGCCGCCGGAGCAGCAGCCGTACGAGTACGTCCGGACGGCACTGGTCGAGCCCGACTGGCGCCGGCTGCCGGGCTGGCGCGACGTGACCGAGGCCCAGTGGCGCGACGCCCAGTGGCAGCGGGCGCACTGCGTCAAGAACGCCCGGCAGCTGCGGGCCGTCGCCGGCGAGCTGCTCACCGAGTCCTTCTACGAGCAACTCGCAGCGGACCAGGCCGAGTTCGCCACCATGCCGATGCTGCTGCCGCCGCAGATGCTGAACACCGTGGCCGCGCACGCCCCGACTGTGCCGAAGGCCTTCACCGAAGCCTTCCTGGCCGACCCCGTCCGCCGCTACATGCTGCCCGTCCACGCCGACCGGCACCCGCTGTGGCCCAGCCACCCCAAGGCCGAACGCGACTCGCTGCACGAGGCGCAGATGTGGGTGGTGGAGGGCCTGACCCGCCGCTACCCCACCAAGGTGCTGGCCGAGCTGACCTCCACCTGCCCGCAGTACTGCGGCCACTGCACCCGGATGGACCTCGTCGGCACCTCCACGCCCCAGGTCACCAAGGCCAGACTGGTGCTCCGCCCGGCCGACCGCCAGGAGCAGATGCTCGACTACCTCAAGCGCACCCCCGCCGTGCGCGACGTGGTGGTCTCCGGCGGGGACGTCGCCAACGTGCCCTGGCCGCAACTGGAGTCCTTCCTCATGCAGTTGCTGGAGCTGGAGTCGGTGCGGGACATCCGGCTCGCCAGCAAGGCGGTGGTCGGCCTGCCGCAGCACTGGCTCCAGCCGCACGTCCTCGACGGCGTCGGACGGGTGGCCCGGGTGGCCGCCCGGCGTGCCGTCAACCTCGCCGTGCACACCCACGCGAACCACGTCCGGTCGGTGACCCCGCTGGTCGCGGAGGCGGCCCGGGCGCTGCTCGACGCGGGCGTGCGGGACGTCCGCAACCAGGGCGTGCTGATGCGCGGCGTCAACGCCACCCCCGAGGACCTGCTCGACCTCTGCTTCGCCCTCCAGGGCGAGGCGAACATCCTGCCCTACTACTTCTACCTCTGCGACATGATCCCGAACGCCGAGCACTGGCGGACGAGCGTGCACGAGGCGCAGCGCCTCCAGGAGGCGATCATGGGCTACCTGCCCGGCTACGCCACGCCGCGGCTGGTCTGCGACGTGCCGAACCTCGGCAAGCGCTGGGTGCACCAGGCGGTCGGGTACGACCGTGAGCGCGGCATCTCGTACTGGACCAAGAACTACCGCACCGGGGCGGAGGCCCGCGAGCCCGCCGGCGGGGACCAGCTCGCCCGCCGTCACCCGTACTACGACCCGGTGGACACCCTCCCGGAGGCCGGCCGCCGCTGGTGGGCCGCCCGCACGGCGGCGGGCACCGTACCGGCCGCCCGGCCGGCACCCGCCGCGCACCCCGGGCCGCCGGCACCCGCCGCGCGCCCGACCACCCCACTGGCCACCACCGAAGGAGCACGGTGACCCCCGCCGGCCTCGTGAACGACCCCGGCCCGCTGCGCCGGATGTGCTGGATCTTCCCCGACCGCGAGTCGTCCCGGATGACGGCGACCTGGCACCACTTCTTCTGGGACCTCTACGCCGAGACCGCCGAGGAGCTCGGCCTCACCTGGTGCCGGCACGCGCCGGACGCCGTCACGGTGGACGCCACCGACCCGGCCCGGCCGGTGGTCTACGTGGACGAGGAGCCCGTCACCCCGCAGGACACCCTGTTCATCACCGCGCTCTACTCGCTGCCGTACCAGTCGATGGACGTCTTCAACCAGTTCGCGCTCTACGCGGTGCTCGAACAGGCCGGTTTCTACCTGCCGTTCCCGCCCTCGGTGTCGCTGATCGGCAACGACAAGCTCGCCACCGTGCTGCACCTCGCCGACTCCCCGGTGCCGCCGATCCCGACGGTCCGGATCGGCACCGGCCGGGACATCAGCAAGCACCAGTACGAGGTCGCCCTCGGCAACCTCACCTACCCGGCCATCGTCAAACCGGCCGGCTGGTGCGGCGGCGGCGGGATCAACCTGGCCCGCGGCCCCGAGGACATCCGCGGGCTGGCCAGCCTCGCCCAGGGCGGCGACACCACCCTCGTCGCCCAGCCCTACCTGGGCGACGGCACCGTCGACTACCGCGTCTACGTCGTCGACGGCGAGCCGTACGCGGTGATGAAGCGGATCCCCGAAGCCGGCTCGCCGGTGGCCAACGCCAGCCGGGGCGGGGCGATGGAGTTCCCGCCCGTGCCGCCCGAACTGGCCGAGGCCACCGCATACTTCGCCGAGAAGCTGGCGATCCCGTTCTTCTGCGTCGACTTCCTGTACGACGGCGAGCGGTACTGGTTCTCGGAGCTGGAACCGGACGGGGTGATCGCCCCCGACTGGTCCGACCCGGACCGCACCCTCCAGCGTGACGTCACCCGCGCCCGGTTCACCGCCTACCGGGACGCCCACGCCAAGTGGCTCACCGGCCGCACCCCCACCACCCCACGGACGGACCCCCGATGACCGACGCGTTCTCCCTGCCGCCCGAGGCCGTCGAACCGCACCTGCCCGTCGCCGCCCGGGCCCTGGAACAGCTGCGGACGGTGCCCGCCCTGGCCCCGCGCTACGCCGGCCGGCCCGCCGCCGTCGCCACCCTCGACGACCTCGCCGCCCTCCCGCCCCTGCTCAAGGACGACCTCAACGTCGCCCTCGCGCATCTGGAGCCGCGCGCCGCGACGGGCGCCACCTGGCTGTTCCAGAGCGGCGGCTCCACCGGCGCCCCGAAGGTCGGCTACGCGCCCACCGGCTTCTACATGACCGGGGTGCACGCGCACTGGCAGCCGCTCGACCGCGACGACACCTTCGCCAACGCCTGGGGCGCCGGCCGGATGTGGGGCGCGCACTTCCTGGCCGCGGCGCTGGCCGACCTGGCCGGCTGCCGGGTGATCGCCCTCGGCTCCGTCACCCGGGAGGAGTACGGCGACTGGCTGGGCTTCCTCGCCGACCAGGGGGTCACCGCGATCGGTGGGACGCCCAGTGTGCTGCGGCTCTGGTTCGCGCACGCGCGCGCCGCCGGGCTGAAGCTGCCGGCCCTGCGCAAGGTGCTCTGGCTCGGCGAGGCCTGGCAGCCGCAGCTGGCGGAGGACCTCGCCGCCGTCGCGCCGCAGGCCCGCCGCTGGGGCATGTTCGGCTCCACCGAGACGTGGGTGGTCGGCACCAACACCCCGGACTGCCCGGCCGACACCTTCCACCCGCTGCCCGCGCAACTCGTCCACGTCGGCCCGGACGGGCTGCTGGACTTCACCACCCTCGACCCGGCGATGCTCAACCCGGTGCTGCGCTACCGCACCGGCGACGCGGGCGAACTGACCGCCTGCCCGTGCGGGCGCCCGGGCCGCGCGATGCGCGTGCTCGGCCGGCGCGACGGCGTGGTGCAGGTCCGCGGGCTCGGCCTGCACACGGACGAGCTGGTCGCCCTGGCGGAGCGCGAGCCGGGCGTCTCCCGGGCACAGGTGGTGATCACCGAGGACGGCGGCCGGGCCACCGGCGTCGACGTCCTGCTGCTCACCGACCGGGACGCCGCCGTGGACGCCGACCGGCTGCGCGCCGAGCTGTTCTCCGCGACCTTCACGCTCGGCACCGCCTTCCAGCACGACCCGCAGAACTTCCGGGTCCGCGCCGTCGGCGAGCTGGTCAGCAACGACCGCACCGGCAAGACGGCCGGCTTCGTGGTCCGCGCGGCCGGCGAGGAGGCCTCGTGAAGCCCCGGCGCCCGGCCGACCTGGGCCGCGGCTTCAACCTGTTCTGGGCCGGCCAGACGGTCAGCGTGGTCGGCGACCGGATCACCGTCCTCGTCGTCCCGACCCTGATGATCTTCGCCCTGCACGCCTCCGCCCTCCAGGTCGGCGCGGTGGCCATGGCCCAGTACCTGGGCATTCCGCTGCTCGGGCCGGTGGCCGGCGTGCTGGTCGACCGCTGGAACAAGCGCCGGACGATGCTCGTCTGCGACCTGCTCCGGCTGGCGGCCGTCGCCGCGATCCCGCTGGCCTACTGGCTCGACCGGCTCTCCACCCCGCTGCTGTTCGCCTGCGTCGCGGTGATCAGCGGCGCGACCATCTTCTTCAACGTCGGCTACCTGATCGCCGTCCCCGCCGTGGTGGAGGAGGACGAGATGGTCCGCGCCTACTCCCGGCTGGAGGGCAGCGGCTCGGTCGCCGAGGTGGCCGGCCCCTCGATCGCGGCGGCGCTGTACAGCGCGCTCGGCGTCGCCGCCCTGCTGGTGGACGCGGCCAGCTACCTCGTCTCCGCCGCGTGCTTCCGCTCCATGAAGCCGTGGGGCGAGCGCACCGTGGTCGAGGGCACGGTCTGGGAGCGGCTGACGATCGGCTTCCGGATGAACTGGGCCGATCCGGTGCTGCGCCGGGTGGTGCTGGCCGCCGTCACGCTGAACTCGGGCGGGCCGGTCTTCGTCACGGTGCTGCCGGTGCTCGCCTACCGCGGGCTCGGCGTCTCGGTCGGCGTGTTCGGCGCGGCCATGTCGGTGGGCGCGGTGGGCGCGCTGGCCGGCGCCGTGGTCGCGCCGCGGATCGGCGCGCGGTTCGGCCTGGGCCGCACGCTCGCCTGGTCGCTGCTGCTGCACTGCCTGGTCGGCCTCGGGGTGCTGGCCGCGCCCGCCCTGCCGCCCGGGCCGGTGATCGCCGCGACCATGGGCTGCTACGGGTTCTTCATGTCCTGCATCAACGTGTGCTCCGCGCCGACCCGGCAGTCCCGGATGCCCGCCGAGCACCAGGGCGTGATGCACGCGGCGTTCCGCACCGTCACCTGGGGTGTCATCCCGCTGGCCGCGCTGGCCGGCGGCCTGGCCGTCTCCGCGCTCACCGACTCCCTCGGCATCCGGGACGCGGCCCGCTGGGTGATGGTCGGCGGCACCCTGCTGGCGGCCTGCTCCTTCCTGCCCGCGCTCGGCATCCAGGCCCGGCTGGACGCCGCCGCCCGGGAGCAGGAGCGGACCGCCGACGCGGAGCCCGGGCTGACGGAGCCGGCCCGGTGAGCGGGCCGGTCGTCCTGGTCACCGGCAGCTCCTCCGGCATCGGACTGGCCACCGCCGTGGCGGCCGCCCGGGCCGGCTTCACCACGGTGGCCACGCTGCGTGACCCGGCCCGGGCCGGAGCGCTCACCGCGGCGGCCGGGCAGGCCGGCGTGACGGTGGACGTCCGCCGGCTGGACGTCACCGACGCCGACTCCGTGACCGCCTGCCTGGACGGCGTGGCCGCGACGTACGGACGGCTCGACGCGGTGGTCAACAACGCCGGCGTCTCCAACTCCGACCCGACGCTGGAGATGTCCACGATGGCGGCGCTGCGCGCCAACCTGGAGGTGAACTTCTTCGGCGTCATCGCGGTCAGCCGCGCCGCGCTGCCGCTGCTGCGGGCCTCGGCTGGCCGGCTGGTGACGGTGGGCAGCGTGCACGGCGTGGTCGGCCAGCCCTTCAACGAGGCCTACTGCGCGGCCAAGTTCGCCGTCGAGGGGTTCATGGAGAGCCTCGCCCCGGTGGCCGGGGCGCACGGCGTGAAGGTCTCCGTCGTCGTCCCCGGGTACGTGCCCGACACCGAGTTCGGCGTCTTCCCGGACATCGACCGCACGACCATCCGGGCCGCCTCCGGCCCCTACGCGCCCACCTTCGCCGACTACCTCGCCTGGATCGGCGCCCAGGGCTGGGAGGGCGCCGGCCAGCCGGCCCGGGAGGTCGCCGCGGTGGTCGTCCGGACGTTGCGCGCCGACCGGCCCGCCTTCCGGGTGCCCACCAACGCCTGGGCCGCCGCCTACCTGGAGCAGAAGCTCACCGATCCGGACGGCGCCGCCGTCCAGACCCTCGCCCGCACCTGGATCGGCCGCCCCGAGCCGAGCTGACCGACCGTCAGGAGAATCCGTGCCCGCCAAACCACTGCCCGAGCTGATCGACTTCGCCCGGCGCCACTCGCCCTTCTACGCCGACCTCTACCGCGACCTGCCGGCCAGGATCGAGCACCTCGCCCAGCTCCCCGTCATCGAGCAGACCGCCTTCTGGGCCGCCAACTCCTGGCCGGACAACCGGCTGCTCACCGGCCCGCTGCTGGACGCGGGCGTCTACAAGACCGGCGGCACCACCGGTGTGCCGAAGTTCTCCCCCTGGTCGCGCACCGAGCACACCGACTCGGTGACGGCCTTCGGCGCCGGCCTGGTGCAGGCCGGCCTCCGGCCCGGGCACCGGGTGGCGAACCTGTTCTGCGCCGGCGAGCTGTACGGCGGCTTCCTCTACATCGAGAACGCGCTGCACCACGCACCGGTGGACAACGTCCGGCTGCCGGTCGGCGCCGCCCCCGACGCCTACGTGGCCGCCCTGATCGAGGACTTCGGCGTCGACGTGCTGGCCGGGGAGCCGATGAAGCTCAGCTCCGTGGCCGAGCACCTGGTCAAGCACGGGAGGACGGCCGAGCGCATCGAGCTGCTGCTCTTCGGCGGGGACCTCCTCTTCGCCGACCTGCGGCCGATCCTCTCCCGGGCCTTCCCCCGGGCGGCCGTCGCCTCGATCGGGTACGCCTCGGTGGACGCGGGGCTGGTCGGCGCGCCCGTCCCGGGGGACGACGTCCGGGTGCACGAGGCGTTCGTGAACCGCACGGTGGTGGAGCTGGTCGACGACGTCACCGGCGAGCCCGTCACCACCCCCGGGGTGCCCGGCCGGGTGGTGGTCACCAACCTGTTCCGCACCCTGATGCCGATCCTGCGCTACCCGACCGGCGACCGCGCCGAGTGGGTGGACGTCGAGCGCGGGCGGTTCCGGTTGGTCGGCCGGTCCACCGAGGGTGCCCGGGTCGGCACGGTGGCGATGCCGACGGAGGAGATCCGCGCCGTCCTGGTCGCCAACGACCCGGGCCGGGTCGTCTCCGGCATGCAGCTGGTGCAGCGGCGCTGGGACGGCAAGGACGGCCTGATCCTGCGGCTCGGCTGCACCGAGGAGCCGCCGCCGGACCTCGGCGAGCGGCTGGTGGAGGCGGTGTACCGGGCCCGGCCGCTGTACCCGGAGGAGGTCGCGGCCGGCGCGATCCACCACCTGGCCGTCGAGTGGGTGCCGCGCTCCGGCCTGACCACCAACCCGCGCACCGGCAAGCTCCAGCAGGTCGTGGACGAGCGCCCGCCGGCCTGATCCGGCCTGATCGGGCCTGATCCGGCGGCCGGGCGGGGGCGGCCCCGCCCGGTCAGCCGGCCTGCGGCCTGCCCGCGAGCATCACGCTCTGCCCGCGGAACTCCGCGATCACCTTCTGCGCGGAGTCGCGGACCGTCACGTCGTAGATCCCGGTCCGCCCGGACCGGGCGCGCTCCACCGCCTCGGCGGTCAGTTCGTCCCCGGCCGCCGCCGGGGCCAGGAAGGTGACCTGCGCGGCCTGTGCCACCGTCACCGGGCCGTAGCTGTTGCAGGCGTAGGAGAACGCGGCGTCGGCCAGCAGGAAGAGGTAGCCGCCGTGCGCGGTGCCGTGGCCGTTCACCATGGCCGCGGACACCGTCATGCTCATCCGCGCCCGCCCGGTGCCCACCTCGTCGAGCGTGATGCCCAGCCCCCGGCAGGTCGCGTCGCGCGCGTACAGCGCGGCCGTGCGGGCGTCCGGACCGGCGGATTCCACTGCTTCCGCGGTGCCCACGTCCATGGCTTCTGCCTTCCCCCCGGGACCGGTCCGGAGCGGCCGGTGCGGCCTGCCTCCGTCGTGCAACCCGCATTACACCGAGCCCCGCGACGGGCTGTCAACGGTCCACCGGGCGAAGGGAATCCCCGCCGCGGCAGACGGGCCCGGCCGAGGGTGCGCGGCGGCTCCTCCCAAGAGAGTCACCCGCCCCCGCTTATTGACATGTGCGCGCCATCACGGCTTAACCTGTGACCCGTTACCGATCGGTAGCATCAGCGTAGACCCGGACAGCGGAACAGCGGAACCGCGCGAGGCGTACCACCTCACCCCACGGCCTTGCGGGTGCTGTGCGGGTGCCTTCCATCCCTCAGGTGCACCACGATGCATACCGGAGTGCCGATGACGCCCAGCTTTCCGCTTTCCGACCTCGTCGTCGGGATCACGCCGTTCCACGAGCCGGACGCCGGCCTCGCCGAGGCCCTGTGCCGGGCGGGTGCGCTGGGCGTGCTCGACCTCGGGACCGGGGGCCGCCGGGCCCGGGAGGAGTTCGACCGGCTCCGTGAGCGCGTACCCGGGCGGTTCGGCGTGAGACTGGGCCCGGGCTGCCGCCTCTCGGCCGGCGAGCTGCGCAGATCCGACGGCAGCGGCCCGCACACCCTGGTGCTGGCCGCCGCTGCACTGGAGGCCGCCGCACTGGAGGCCGCTGCACCGGGGGCCGGTGACAGCCCCGGCCGGGGCCGGGGCGGGCCTGCCGTCCCCCGTCTGCTGGTCGAGGTGACCGATCTGCCGCAGGCGCTGGACGCCGTCCGCCGCGGTGCGGACGGCCTGATCGCGCGCGGCAGCGAGAGCGGCGGGCCGGTCGGCGAGCTGAGCACCTTCGTCCTGCTCCAGCAGCTCCTGGGGGCGCCCGGGGTCACGGTGCCGGTCTGGGCGGCCGGTGGCATCGGCCTGCGCACCGCGGCGGCGGCGGTGGCCGGCGGCGCCGCCGGTGTGGTGCTGGACACCCAGCTGGCCCTGCTGGCCGAGTCCGGCGTGTCCGAGCAGGCCGCGGCCGTCCTGCGGTCGGCGGACGGCTCGGAGACCGTGCTCGTCGACGGGTGCCGGGTGGTGCGGTGGGGCGGGCCCGGCGGTCGATTCGAACTGACGGCAGGTCAGGATCTTTTCCTGGCAGCCGGGTTCGCCGATCGCTGGGGGACGGTGGCGCGGAGCGTCCGCGCCGTCCGGGGGGCGGTGCAGGACGTGGCGGCCGGCGCCGGGGCCGCACTGCTCGGCGCCGGCTCGCCGCTCAGCGGCGCGTTCGGCACCGCGCTCCCGGTCGCGCAGGGCCCGATGACCCGGGTGAGCGACCAGCCGGGCTTCGCCGCCGCCGTGGCCGGGGCCGGGGCGCTGCCGTTCGTCGCGCTGGCCCTGGCGGACGGGCCGCAGTCCCGCGAGCTGCTCGCCCTGACCGCTGTCGAGCTGGGTGAACGCCCCTGGGGAGTAGGGGTGTTGGGCTTCGCCCCGGAGGCGGTGCGGGCCGCGCAGCTGGCCGAGGTCCGGGCGGCGCGGCCGAGCCACGCGGTGATCGCGGGCGGCCGGCCGGCCCAGGCCCGGGCTCTGGAGGAGGCCGGGATCCGGACCTTCCTGCACGTGCCCTCGCCCGGGCTGCTGCGGCAGTTCCTGGCGGACGGTGCGCGCCGCTTCGTCTTCGAGGGATCGGAGTGCGGCGGCCACGTCGGGCCGCTGCACAGCTTCCCGCTCTGGGAGGCCCAGTTGGCCGTCCTGGAGGACTTCCTCGACGCGACCCCCGGGCGGCCCGGCGAGCCGGCGGTCGAGGTGCTGTTCGCGGGCGGCGTGCACGACGAGCGCTCGGCCGCGATGGTGGCGGCCCTGGCCGCACCGGTCGCGGCACGCGGCGTCCTGCCCGGCGTACTGATGGGCACGGCGTACCTGTTCACCGAGGAGGCGGTGGCACTCGGCGCGGTGCGGCCGCAGTTCCAGCGCCAGGTCATCGCGGCCCGCGGCACGGAGCTGCTGCTGTCCGCCCCCGGGCACGCGACCCGCTGCGTGCCCAGCCCGTTCACCGCGGAGTTCCACCGGGCCCGGGAGCGGATGCGGGAGCAGGGCGTCCCGGACCGCGAAGCCTGGGAGCGACTGGAGCAGTTGAACGTCGGCCGGCTGCGCGTCGCCAGCAAGGGGCTGGAACGCGTGGCGGGCGGGCTGGCACCCGTCGACGAGCAGGACCAGTTGCGCCGGGGCATGTTCATGGCCGGGCAGGTCGCGGTGCTGCGCGGCGCCACCACGACGCTGGCCGAGCTGCACGGCGCGGTGACGGCGGGAGCGGCCGGCTTCCTCGCCGCGCGGGCCGCCGAACTGGCCGGCCGGCTCGGCGGTGACGGCGCCCCGGCCGGGCGGCCGAAACCGCTGGAGATCGCGGTGGTCGGCATGGCGGGCATGTTCCCGCAGGCCCCCGACCTGCCCGCGTTCTGGGCCAACGTGCTGGCCGGGGTGGACGCCGTCACCGAGGTGGCCCCGGAACGCTGGGACCCGGCCGTGTACTACGAGGCCGACGGCGGTCCGGGCCGTACCCCGTCCAAATGGGGCGGCTTCCTGCCCCGGATCCCCTTCGACCCGCTGAGGTACGGCCTCCCGCCGTCCGCGCTCGGCAGTATCGAGCCGGTGCAGCTGCTGGCCCTGGAGGCGGCCCGGCGCGCCCTGGTGGACGCCGGCTACGACAGCGGCGCGGGCGACGCCGGCCGCGGCTTCGACCGCTCGCGCGCCGGTGTGGTGTTCGGCGCCGAGGCCGGCAGCGACCTGTCCAACGCGGGCGTGCTCGGCTCGGTCCTGCCGTCCTACCTGGGCCGGGTGCCCGAGGCTCTCGCGGCACAACTGCCGGGGCTCACCGAGGACTCGTTCCCCGGCATGCTGGCCAACGTCGTCTCCGGGCGGATCGCGAACCGGCTGGATCTCGGGGGCGCCAACTTCACCGTCGACGCCGCCTGCGCGTCCTCGCTCGCCGCGCTCGACGTGGCCTGCAAGGAACTCACCGCAGGGTCGGCGGATTTGATGCTGTGCGGGGGAGCGGACCTGCACAACGGGATCCACGACTTCCTGCTCTTCGCCTCGGTGCACGCGCTCTCCCCGACCGGGCGGTCACGGCCGTTCGACGCGGCCGCGGACGGCATCGCGCTCGGCGAGGGCGTGGCCTGCCTGGTGCTGAAGCGCCTGGCGGACGCCGAACGGGACGGCGACCGGGTGTACGCGGTGGTGCGGGGCATCGGCAGCGCGAGCGACGGCCGCTCGCTGGGCCTGACCGCACCACGGCCCGAGGGCCAGCGCGCGGCCCTGGAGCGGGCCTACCACGGCGCCGGCCTCGCGCCGTCGGCGGTCGGCCTGGTGGAGGCGCACGGCACCGGGACGGTGGTCGGTGACCGGACCGAACTGACCACGCTGACCGCGGTCTTCACCGAGGCCGGCGCGGCGCCCGGCAGTTGCGCGCTCGGGTCGGTGAAGTCGCAGATCGGGCACACCAAGTGTGCCGCGGGGCTGGCCGGCCTGATCAAGGCGTCGCTGGCGCTGCACACCGGCGTCCTGCCGCCGACGCTGCACGTGGACCGGCCGAACCCGGCCTGGCAGGCCGGCCGGAGCCCGTTCGCGTTCGCTGCCGAGGCCCGGCCGTGGGCCACGGCGCCGGCCGGACGCGTCGCGGGGGTGAGCGCGTTCGGCTTCGGCGGCACCAACTTCCATGCCGTCCTCCAGGGTTACGACGGGCCCGGGCCCGGGCACGGCCTTCAGGGGTGGCCGGCCGAGCTGTTCCTGTTCCGCGGGGCGGACCGGGAGCGGGCGCTGCGCGGAGTCGGAGCGATCCTGCGGCTGGCGGAGGCACCCGGTGCGCCGTGGCGGCTGCGCGACCTGGCGCTGGCCGCCGCCCGGCGGGCGGCCGGCGGGCACGGACGGGTGCAGGTCGCGGTGGTGGCCGCGGACGTCGCGGAGCTGGTCGGGCTGCTGAACCGGGCGCTGGCCGGCGAGCACGCACCGCAGCACGGGCTCCATCAGGCGGGCACGGGGGCGAACGCGGGGGCGGGCACGGGGGCGACCCCGGGCGGCGGGCCGGGCGACCAGGTGGCCGAGCCGGGCGAGGTGGCGTTCCTCTTCCCCGGCCAGGGCAGTCAGCGGCCGGGCATGTTCGCCGAGCTGTTCACGGCGTTCCCGCCCCTCCAGCGGCACCTGCGGCTGGGGCGGGACCACGCCGGCCTGCTGCACCCGCCCGCCGCCTTCACGGCCGAGGCCCGTGAGCGGCAGCGGGCCGAGCTGACCGACACCCGGGTGGCACAGCCGGTGCTGGGCATGACCGGCCTCGCCGCGTACGAGGCGCTCGCGCTCGCCGGGGTGCACCCCCAGCTGGCGGCCGGGCACAGCTACGGCGAGCTGGTGGCGCTCTGCGCGGCGGGGGCGCTGGCGGCCGAGGACCTGCCGGAGCTCAGCGCCGACCGGGCGCGGTCGATCCTGGCGGCGGTCGGGCCGGCCGCCGGGCCCGGCGCCGCCGCCGGCCCGGGAGCGGACCCGGGGACTGACCCGGGAACGGACCCGGGGACTGACCCGGGAGCTGATCCGGGGACGATGGCGGCCGTCGCGGCCGGCGCCGCGGACGTCGAGCAGGTCCTGCGGGAGGCCGGAACGGTCGGCGGGGTGGTGATCGCGAACCACAACGGGCCGCGGCAGACGGTGGTGTCCGGGCCGACCGCGGAGATCGAGGCGGCGGCCGGCCTGCTGCGGGCGGCCGGGTTCGGGGTGAAGCGGCTGCCGGTGGCGTGCGCCTTCCACAGCCCGCTGGTGGCGGGCGCGGGCGAGGCGTTCGCGGCGGCGCTGGCCGAACGGACGGTACGGGCACCGGAGTTCCCCGTCTGGTCGAACCGCACGGCGGCCGCCTACCCGACGGAGCCCGCCGCGATCCGGGCCGAACTCGCCGCACAGATCGGCGCGCCGGTGCGCTTCGCGGCGCAGATCGAGGCGATGTACGAGGCGGGCGCCCGGGTCTTCGTCGAGGCCGGGCCGGGGACGGTGCTGACCGGGCTGGTCTCCGCGGTGCTCGGCGAGCGGCCCCACCTGACCGTCCCGCTGGAACGGAGGCGCACCGGCCTGCCCGGCTACCTCGACGCCCTGGCCGAACTGGCCGTCGCCGGCGTGCCGGTGCACACCGACCGGCTGTTCCGGGGGCGCGACGCGGTGGACGCCGGCCGTGCCGAGGCGCCGCGCAGGCCGGGCTGGACGGTCGACGGCCACCTCGTCCGCACGGCCGCAGGAGAGACACCGCCCGGTGCACTCGCACCGGCCCGACTCGTACCGGAGGCATGGGTGACCACGCACGAACCGCCGCGCGACGACCCGCAGACGCTGATCGCGGACTTCCTGAGCAGCAGCCGGGAGCTGATCGCGGCGCAACGGGACGTCCTGCTCACGTACTTCGGCGCGGCGGGCGCGGCCCGGGCACCGGAACTCCCGGCCCCGGGACTCCCGGCCCCCGTGGGGCAGGCCCCGGTACTGCAGGCACCGGCGCTCCCGGCCCCGGCCGCGTGGCCGCCCCCGGTGCAGGGCACGGCGGGGCTGCCGCCGGGGCCGCAGCCGTCCGTGACCGGTTCGCCGGCGCCCGCCCCCGCCCGGCTCGCGGTGGACCCGCCGCCCGGCGGCGCCGCCGCCCCGACAGCGGCGGACCTGCTGGCCCTGGTGATCGAGGTGATCGGCGAACGCACCGGCTACCCGGCCGACATGATCGAGCCCGATCTCGACCTGGAGGCCGACCTCAGCATCGACTCCATCAAGCGGACCGAGATCATCGGCAGACTGGTCCGCCGCCTCGCCGGCCCGTCCGGTGCCGGCCCGTCCGATGCGGGCCGTCCCGACGACCGGATGGCACTGGGCGACGAGGAGGTCGAGCACCTCGCCCGGGCCCGCACCGCCGCGGCCGTCGCCGACTGGCTCGCCGAGCGCCTCGGGGCGGCTGCGCCGGCCGGCGCCCCGGCCCGGGACGCCGCGGACGCGGCCGACCGGGGTGCGTCGGCGGAGGGGCGGCCGGTCCACGAGGCGGCCGTGCCCGTCGCCGCAGATTCGCAGACCGCCTACTCGCAGGCCGCAGACTCCCGGACCGCAGAGTTGCAGGCCGCCGGCGGCCCGGACGGCCGGCGGGTGCCCGAGGGCCACGAGCCGCAACGGCTCCGCGTCGAGCCCGTCCCGCTCCCGGAGCCCGCCGAGCCCGGCCGCACCCTCGCCGGCCGCCGCTTCCACCTCCTGGGCGACGACACGCACGGCATCTCCGCCGCCCTCGCCGCCCGCCTGAGCGCCCTCGGCGCCGAGGTGACCTCCCACGGCGCGGCATACGAACTGTCCGCCGCGGACGGCCCCGTGGACGGGGTCGTGCTGCTCGACCCGCTCTCGCCCGAGGGCGCGCCCGTGCTGCCCGCGGCCGTCCCGGCCCTCCAGGCCGCGCTGGCCCGGGCCCCGCGCTGGCTGCTCGCCGCCCGGGCGGCCGACGGCCCGGCGGCGGGCTCCGCCGGCGCCGCACGGGCCGCGGGACTGCGCGGCCTGTTCCGCACGCTGGCCGTCGAGTACCCGGACCTCTCCGCCCGCCTGGTCGAGCTCGACCGGACCGACGACCCGGCCCTCGCCGCCGAGCTGCTCGCCGCGGAGCTCCGGGCCGCCGATCGCGAGCCGGTGGTGCTGCGCACCGCGGCCGGGCGGCGCGGCCTCGCACTGCGCGAGTCCGGTCTCGGCGTGCTCGGCAGCACCGGTGCCGGCCCGGCCGGTGACGGTGCGGCGGAGGCCGAGGCGCTGGGCCTCGACCGCGACGCCGTCGTCCTGCTGGTCGGCGGCGCCCGGGGGATCACGGCACGGTTCGCCGCCACCCTGGCGGCGGCGAGCCGGTGCCGACTGGAGCTGCTCGGCCGCACCGCACCGCCGGACGGTCCGGAGGACGCCGCCACCGCGGCGGCCGGCGACCGCGCCGCCCTGCGCGCGGTGCTCGCCCGCCGCGGCCTGCCGCTCCCGGAGGTGGACGCCGCGGCGTCCGCGCTGCTCGCGGGCCGGGAGGTCGCGGCCACGCTCGCCGAGCTGGACGCCCTCGGTGCCCGAGCCGCGTACCGGGCGGTGGACGTGGCCGACGCGGCGGCGCTGCGCCAGGCCGTCAAGGAGGTCCACGCCGAACACGGCCGCCTCGACGGGGTGGTGTACGCCGCGGGCGTGATCGAGGACAAGGTGTTCGCCGAGAAGAGCCCGGCCTCGTTCGGGCGGGTCTTCGCCACCAAGGCCGAGGGCGCCCGCGCCCTGCTGGAGGCGCTGGCCGAACTGCCGGCCGGCCCGCGGTTCACCGTGCTCTTCGGCAGCATCGCCGCGGTGCTCGGCAACCGCGGGCAGGCCGACTACGCGGCGGCCAACGACGCCCTGGAGGGCCTTGGTGCGCGCTGGGCGCAGCAGACCGGGCAGCGCGCGCTCACCGTGCACTGGGGGCCGTGGGCGCCGTCCGGCCGGCACGGCGGCATGGTCTCCCCGGAGCTCGCGCACAGCTACGCCGACCGCGGGGTGAAGCTGATCGCGCCGGAAGCCGGCTCGCTCGCCCTGCTGCGCGAGCTGGCCTGGGGCGATCCCGGCCTGCGCTCGGTCGTCTACACGGCCTCGGGCCGGTGACGCGGTGACGGACCGTCAGCCACCGGCGGTGGCCGTGGTCGGCATGGCCGTCCTGCTGCCCGGCGCGCCGGACCTCGCCACCTACTGGCGGAACCTCGTGGACGGGGTGGACGCGATCACCGACGTCCCGGCCGGGCGCTGGGACGCCGAGTACTACGACCCCCGGGCGGCCGCGGACCGGGGCCGCCCGGGCGCGCCGGACCAGCTGTACTGCCGGCGCGGCGGTTTCGTGGACGCGTTCGCCACGGTGCAGCCGACCCGCTTCGGCCTGGTGCCCAACTCCGTCGCCGGCGCCGAGCCCGACCAGCTCATCGCCCTCCAGGTCGCCGCCGCGGCCGTCGAGGACGCCGGCGGCCCCGACCGGCTGCCGGATCGCGACCGGGTCGGCGTGGTGCTGGGGCGCGGCGGCTACCTGACGCCCGGGATCGCCCGCCTCGACCAGCGGGTGCGCGGCTCGCACCAGCTGGTCCGCACGCTCCGCGAGCTGCTGCCGGAGCTGACCGACGGCCAGCTCGACCGGGTGCGGGCGGCGTTCACCGATCGGCTGGGCCCGGACCGGCCGGAGGCGGCGATCGGCCTGGTGCCGAACCTGGCCGCCTCGCGGGTCGCCAACCGGCTGGACCTGCGCGGGCCCGCGTACACCGTGGACGCCGCGTGCGCCTCGTCCCTGGTCGCGGTGGACCAGGCGGTCGGGGAGCTGATGACCGGCCGGTGCGACGTGGTGCTGGCCGGCGGTGTGCACCACTGCCACGACGTGACGCTGTGGAGCGTCTTCAGCCAGCTGCGGGCGTTGTCCCCCAGCCAGCGGATCCGCCCGTTCCACCGGGGCGCCGACGGCGTCCTGATCGGCGAGGGCACCGGTGTGGTCGTCCTGAAACGCCTCGCCGACGCCGACCGGGACGGCGACCGGGTCTACGCGGTGATCCGCGGCACCGGGGTCGCCGGTGACGGGCGCACCTCCGCCCTGGCCAACCCCGACCCGGGCGGTCAGGGCAGGGCGGTGCGGGCGGCCTGGCGCGCCGCCGGGCTGGACCCGGCCGCGCCCGGTGCGGTGGGTCTGCTGGAGGCGCACGGCACCGCGACCCCGGCCGGGGACCTCGCCGAACTCCGCACGCTGGCCGAGGTGTTCGGTCCCCCTGCGGCCCGGGAGCCGCGCGCCGTCCTCGGCTCGGTCAAGTCGATGATCGGCCACACCATGCCGGCCGCCGGGATCGCCGGCCTGGTCAAGGCCGCCCTAGCGGTCCACCACGGGGTGCTGCTGCCCACCCTGCACTGCGAGGATCCGCACCCGGCCCTGGCGGCCACGCGCTTCGCCACCATCGGCACGGCGCGTCCGTGGGAGGGTGCGGACGGACCGCGCCGCGCGGCGGTGAACGCCTTCGGCTTCGGCGGCATCAACGCGCACGTCGTGCTGGAGCAGGCCCCCGGTGCCGGTGCCCTCGTGCCGGCCCGGGCGCCGGCACCGGCGGGCAACGCGCGGGCGGCCCGGCCCGCACCGGGCACCGCCGCCACGACGGTCGTGGAGCCCGAGGTGGTCCTGCGCCTCGCGGCCGACACGCCCGAGCAACTCCTGGCGCTCATCGGCGACGACACCACCGGCCCGGTCGCCGGCCCGGCCGGGCCCGGTCCGTCGGCACCGTCCTGCCGCCTGGCCGTCGTCGGTCCGACGCCGAAGAGCCTGGCCCTGGCCCGCCGGGCGGTGGCCCGCGGCCGGGCCTGGCGCGGGCGCGGTGACGTCTGGTACGCGCCGCGCCCCCTGCTCGGGCCCGGCGGCGGGCGGCTCGCGTTCCTCTTCCCGGGCCTGGAGGGCGAGTTCGCGCCGCGGGTGGACGATGTCGCCGACCACTTCGGGCTGCCCCGGCCGGCCGTGGCCGATGCCGCCCGGGTCGGCGACATCGGCCGGCACGGCGCGGGCGTGGTCACGGTCGGCCGGCTGCTCGACCGCGCCCTGCGCCGGATCGGTCTGCGACCCGACGCGGTGGCCGGGCACAGCGTCGGCGAGTGGACGGCGATGATCACCGCCGGCCTGTACTCGGGCGCCTCGGTGGACGCGTTCCTGGAGTCCTTCGACCCGGACGCGCTGCACGTGCCCGGCCTGGCCTTCGCCGCGCTCGGCGCCCCGGCGGCCGACGTCCTCGACGCCCTGGCCGCACTGCCCGGCATGGACGAGGTCGTGCTCTCCCACGACAACGCACCGCAGCAGGCGATCGTCTGCGGCCCGCAGCAGCCGGTCACGGACCTGGTGCGACGGTTCCGGGCACGCGGGGTGCTCGGGCAGGTCCTGCCGTTCCGGTCCGGCTTCCACACGCCGATGCTCGGGCCGTACCTGGCCCCCA
Organism: Kitasatospora sp. NBC_01560; assembly: GCF_045208415.1. Classification (NCBI taxonomy): domain Bacteria; kingdom Bacillati; phylum Actinomycetota; class Actinomycetes; order Kitasatosporales; family Streptomycetaceae; genus Kitasatospora; species Kitasatospora sp. NBC_01560. The sequence goes on from NZ_CP109364.1 coordinate 9,387,685, forward strand.
TCCGGGCGGCGGCCGAGCGGTTCGAGCTGCACCGGCCGACCGTACCGGTGTGGTCGGGAACGACAGCCGCGCCGTTCCCGAGGACGGAGGCCGAGGTACGTGAGCTGTTCCTGCGGCACCTGCTGGAGCCGGTACGGTTCCGACCGCTGGTCGAGGCCCTGTACGCGGCCGGCTTCCGGGCGTTCGTCCAGGTCGGCACCGGACAGCTGGGCTCGCTGGTCGGCGACATCCTCCAGGACCGCGAGCACCTGGCGGTCGCGGCCAACTCGGCCCGGCACGACGGCCTGGCGCAGCTGCGCCGAGTGGCGGCGGCGATGTGGGTGGACGGCGCCGAACCGGACGCGGCCGCCCTGCTGCCCGCCCGGCCGGGGAGCCGGGGTACGGCGCGGGAGCAGCGGGAGCACCCGGCGGTGCCCCTGGACCTCGGCAGCGCCCTGGTCTCGCTGGACGGCGCCACGCTCGACGGACTGCGCGCCGAGCTGAAGCCGGCGGCCCGGCCCGCCCGGACGCTCGGCGACCTCGGCCGGCGCTTTCCGCCCGCCGCCGGCCTGGACGCGCTCCTGCGCGAGACCGAGCGCACCGCGGTCGAGCTGTTGGGCGCGGCCGCCCGGATGCCGCTCACGGCCCCGGCGGCGCGACCGTCCGCCCCGGCACGCCCCACCGCTCCGCACCCCGTCGCGCCGAGCGCCCCCGCGCCGAGCCCTGTCGCCCCCGCCCCGGGCCCCGGGCGGCACGTGCTTCCGCTGCACGTCTCGCTCGACGCCATGCCCTACCTGTCCGACCACTGCTTCTTCCGGCAACGCCAGGGCTGGCCCGATCCGGCGGACCGCTGGCCGGTCGTCCCCGCCACCACGATCGTCCACCACCTCCAGGAGGCGGCCGAGCGGGTCGCACCGGGCCGGATCGCCACCGGCGGGCGCGACCTGCGCTTCGGCCAGTGGGTGCCGGCCGCCGAGCCGCTCGACCTGGCCATCACCCTCCAGGAGTCCGAACCGGGCTTGTACAGTGCCGAGTTCGGTCACTTCGCCCAGGGCGTCGTCGAGGTGGCGGACGGCTACCCACCGCCGCCCGCGCCGTGGCCCGTCCCGGAGGCCGGGGAGCAGGTGCCCCGGCTGACCGCCGCCGGCCTCTACGGGGAACGGTGGATGTTCCACGGTCCCGCGTTCCAGGGCCTCACCGAGCTCACCGCGATCGGCGCGTCGCACATCCGCGGCGTGATCAGCGCCCCAGCGGCGCCGGGTGCGCTGCTGGACAACGTCGGCCAACTGCTCGGCTACTGGATCATGGCCACGCGCACCGAGCGCACCGTGGTGTTCCCGGTCGGCATACGGCGACTGCGCAGCCACGGCCCGGCGCCGCGGGCCGGAACCGAACTGCACTGCCACATCCGGATCACCGCCGTCACCGACCAGGTGCTCGAAGCCGACGTGCAGCTGCGGCCCGCCGGCGGCCCGGTCTGGGCGGAGCTGCACGGCTGGCAGGACCGTCGCTTCGACAGCCACCCCGAGACCCGGCCGGTCGAACGGTTCGCCGACCGCCACACGTTGTCCCGGCCGCAGCCGGGCGGCTGGGTCCTGCTGCACGAACGCTGGCCGGACCTCGCCTCGCGCGACCTGATCATGCGCAACCACCTCGGCGCCGCCGAACGCGACCAGTACGCCCGGCAGCCTCCGCGCGGCCGCCGGGCCTGGCTGCTCGGCCGGATCGCGGTCAAGGACGCGGTGCGGCACCGGCTCTGGGAGCACGGTGACGGCCCGGTCTTCCCGGCCGAGATCGCGGTCCGCAACGACGCGGCCGGCCGGCCGGTGGTGGCGGGCGTCCACGGTCGCACGCTGCCGGGGCTCGACGTCTCGCTCGCGCACTGCGCCGAGGCGGCCGTCGCCCTGGTCCGCCCGGCCCGCGACGCCGTCGGCATCGGTGACGGCATCGGCATCGGCATCGGCGTCGGCATCGACATCGAGGAGGTCGTCGACCGCCCGGGCGAGACGCTCGAAGTCGCCCTCGGCGGCGCCGAGTCGGAGCTCCTGGCCGCCTGCCGGGCCCGCGCCGGCCACGACCCCGCCGACGGCCACGGCCACATCGACACCGGCGGCGGTCGAGCGGACGGCCCCGCCGACGGTGCCCTCTGGTTCACCCGGTTCTGGGCGGCCAAGGAGGCCGTCGCCAAAGCGGTGGGCACCGGACTGCGCGGCCGCCCGAGGGACTTCACGGTGGTGGCGGCCGACCCCGCCACCCTGCTGGTCGAGACCGCGGGCCCCGCCGGGCCGCGTCGCCACCGCGTGCACTGCACCACCGTCACCAGCCCGCCCGGCCTTCCCGTGCGGCGCTACGTGGTGGCCTGGACCGCCGGTCCGGACGACGGACCCGGACCGGAGACCGGGCCCCACGAGCAGACCGGACACACCGACCGCGACCCCGAAGGGACACCAGCCCCGTGACTGTCAGCGCGCAGACCGTGGACCGCACCCCGCCGACCGCCCAGCAGGTCCTCGGCGAGATCACCGCCATGCTGGCGGCGCTGCTCGACGAGTACGGCCTCGACGAGGCCGAGGTCACCATGGCCACCCGGTTCACCGCGGACCTCGAACTGGAGAGCATCGACCTGGTGACCCTCGCCGGGCAGCTCCAGGCCCGCTGGGGCGACCGCATCAACTTCGCCGAGTTCGTCTCCGGCATGGACCTGGACGAGATCATCGAGCTGACCGTGGGCCGGCTGGTCGCGTACGTGGTGGAGCGCCTGAGCCCGGACGGGCAGGGCTGACGATGCCCTTCCTCGACCTCGACGGGCTGCGCTGCCACGTGCAGCGGCTCGCCCCGCCCGACGGCCGCCCGCCCGCCGCCACCGCCGTCCTGGTGCACGGCCTGCTGACCGACAGCATGGCCAGCCACTACTTCACCATCGCCCCCACCCTCGCCGCGGCGGGGCTGGACGTGCTGATGTACGACCAGCGCGGCCACGGCCGCTCCGGCCGACCGCCCACCGGCTACCGGCTGGAGAGCTTCGTGGACGACCTCGCACTGCTGCTCGAACGGTCGGCCGTCACAAGCCCGGTCCACCTGCTCGGCAACTCCTTCGGCGGCACCGTGGCGTACGGCCTCGCCGTGCGCAGACCCGCGGCGGTGGCGAGCATCCTGGCCATCGAGTCCGAACCCGCCTCCCGGGCCTGGTCCGTGAAGCTGGACGGCATCCTGCGCCGGGCCGGGACCGAACTGCTCGACGAAGCCACCCTGGCCTGGGTCGCCGACCGGCGCGGAGCGCACACCGCCAGGCTGGCCCGTTCGGCCGGCCGGCTGCTCGCCGCGACCTCGCTCGCCCGGGACGTCCCGGCGAGCCGGCTGCCGGCGGAGGCGGAGCTGCGGGCGATCCGCTGCCCGGTCCTGGCCGTCTACGGGACCGAATCGGACCTCGCCGAGCAGGCGGCCCGGCTGGACGCCCTGCTGCCGGACTGCCGCAGCTCCTTCGTGCCCGGGCACGACCACTCGGTGCTCGTGGAGAATCCCGTCGTGGTGGGCGAGCTGGCGCTCGGCTGGCTGCGCGAGCAGGGCGTGGAGCTGCGCCGGGAGCAGGCCGCCGTACCGGCCGGAGCGGGCGGCGACGACCGCACCGGGCCCGCACCGGGGCGGACCGGCCGGTGAGCCGCTTCCTGTTCGTCGTCCCGCCCCTCGTCGGCCACGTGAACCCGGCCGCCGGGGTCGCCGCCGAACTGGCGCGGCGCGGACACACCGTGGCCTGGGCCGGCGTCCCCGGCCTGATCACGCACCTGGCCGGACCGGACAGCGAGATCCACCCGTGTGCCACCCCGTCCCGCACCCCGGAACGCGCACCCGACCTGCGCGGGCCGGGCGCGCTGAAGTTCCTCTGGCAGGACTTCCTGATCCCGCTCGCCGAGGCGATGGCACCGGGCGTCGCCCTCGCGTGCCGGCGGTTTCGCCCCGACGTCGTCGTCGCCGATCAGCAGGCCCTCGCCGGCGCCCTCGTGGCCGAACGGCTCGGCCTGCCCTGGGCCACCTCCGCGACCACCTCCGCCGAGCTGACCGGCGCGCTCGACGACCTGCCCCTGGTCGCGGCCTGGGTCCGTGACCTGCTCGCCGGCCTGCGCGGACGGATCGGCGCCCCGCCGACGGCGACCGACCCGCGGTTCTCCCCGTACCTGGTGCTGGCCTTCACCACCCCGGACCTCACCGGGCCGGTGACCGCCGGCAGCGGGCCGGTCCACTTCGTCGGCCCCTCGGTCGCGCCCCGGCCGACGGCCCCGGCCTTCCCGTGGCACTGGCTGGACCAGGACCGCGCCACCGTGCTGGTCACCCTGGGCACGGCCAACGCCGACACCGGCGCCGCCTTCCTCACGGCCTGCCGGCAGGCGCTCCGGGCCCGCGCCACCACCCTTCAGGGCGTGATCGTCGACCCGGCCGGCGGGCTCCCGGCCGAGCCGCCGGACCCCGACCTGCTCAGCCTGCCCGCCGTGCCTCAGCTGGACCTGCTGCCGCACACCGCCGCGGTGGTCTGCCACGCCGGCCACAACACCGTCTGCGAGGCGCTCTGGCACGGCGTCCCCCTCGTGGTGGCCCCGATCCGCGACGACCAGCCGGTGATCGCCCATCAGGTCGCCGCGGCCGGCGCCGGCGTGCGGATCAGGTTCGGCCGCACCGACCCGGCCCGGCTCGGCGAGGCTGTCGACACCGTGCTCGGTGACCCGGCCCACCGGGCCGCCGCCCGCCGGATCGGCGACTCCTTCCGTGCCGCGGGCGGCGCCGCCGCGGCCGCCGGACGGCTCGAAGCACTGGCCGCGGCCCACCACCCGCCGGACACCGCCACCCCGGCCGAACCGAGGTCGACGGCCGAACGGAAGCCGCCGGCCGAACCGAAGTCGACGGCCGAACCGAAGGAGTCCCGATGAGCACGCAACCGGCAGCCCGCTCCCGGCAGGCCGCCGTCGCCGGCCTGCGCCCCGCCTACCGGAGCGAACTCGCCGACGGCACCGACCGGTTCTTCGAGCCGCGCCGCACCGACTGCCCCTGGTGCGGCGCCCTCTCCCTCCGGCTCCGGCTGCGCACCCGCGACCTCCTGCAGTACAAGCCCGGCACCTTCCTCCTCGACGAGTGCGGGGCCTGCGGCCACGTCTTCCAGAACCCCCGGCTCACCGAGGCGGGCCTCGCCTTCTACTACCGCGACTTCTACGACGGCCTCGGCGAACAACGGCTCGGCGCGACCCTCGGCACCCGCCGGAGTACGTACCGCGGCCGCGCCCGGTCGGTCCTCCCGTTCACCGCCGCGCCCGGCCGATGGCTGGACGTCGGCACCGGGCACGGCCACTTCTGCGAGACCGCGCGCGAAGTCCTCCCCGCGACGGTCTTCGACGGCCTCGACCTCAGCGAGGGCGTCGAACTCGCCGAACGCCACGGCCGCGTCACCCGCGGACTGCGCGGAACGTTCCCCGGACTGGCCGGCCGGATGCCCCGCCACTACGACGTGGTGAGCATGTTCCACTACCTGGAGCACAGCACCGAACCGGACCGGGAACTCGCCGCGGCCCGGCAGGTGTTGTGCCCGGGCGGGCTGCTGCTGATCGAAGTCCCCGACCCGCAGAGCCGCTACGCCCGTCTGCTCGGCCGGTGGTGGCTGCCCTGGCTCCAGCCGCAGCACCTCCACCTGGCCCCGGCGGCGAACCTGCGCCGGCGCCTCGGCGAACTCGGCTTCACCGTGCTGCTCGAACAGCACACCGAGCCGCACGATCCCGTCGACCTGCTGGCCGCCTGCTGGCTGCTGCTCGATGCGCTCGCCCCGCGCGAGGACGCGCCGTGGCGCGCGGGGCGGCCCCCGGGCCGGCTGCGGCGGGCGCTGCGCGCCGCCGTGTTCGTCGCCGGCGCACCCGCCCTGCTTCTCGCCGCGCTGGCCGACCGCCTCCTCGCCCGCGTCGCGGGCCCGGCGGGCCTCGCCAACGCCTACCGCCTGCTGGCCCGGAAGGACGTCGACGCGCCGTCCCGGCCCCCGGTCCGTCCGGGCGACGGGGCGGCCGGCCTCGATTAGGCTCGGCTGTGTCCCCGGTGCGGGTGGCGGCCGCCGGTACGGGGCCCGCCGTTCCGCGGCCGGGTGCCAGGAACGGGAGGACAGCCGATGTCCACTGACCCGGTCACGCCGGGCCCGGCCCGAGCCGACGACGGCCGCGGAGCCTCCGGCGCGTACGAGGCCGACGGCGGGACCGAAGCCGACGGCGCGTACGGGGCCGACGGCGAACCCGGAGTGTACGGCGCGTCCCTGTTCGAGCCGTGGAAGCCCGGCGAGGGCGAGCGGATCGATCTCGGCTCGCTCGCCTACGACCACGTCACCCGGGCCCGGCTGCGCGCCCTCGGGGCCGGCCCCGGAGTGCGCTGCTGCGACGTGGGGGCCGGTACCGGCACCGTCGCGCGCTGGCTGGCGACGGCCGCCGGAGCGGCCGACGTCCTGGCCGTCGACCGGGACGTGCGCTTCGTCGAGCCGTTCGCGGGCGGGGCGCTGCGCACGCTCACGGCCGACGTCTCCTCGCCCGGCTTCGACCCCGGCCGGTTCGACCTGGTGCACGCGCGCTTCGTGCTGATGCACCTGCCGGAGCGGCGCCGCGTCCTGGCCCGGCTGCGTGACCTCCTGCTCCCGGGCGGACACCTCGTCCTCGGGGACGCCGTCGACCTCACCACGGCGGCCCCGCCCGACACCTCCTACCGGCTCGCGATGCGTGCCATGTGGCGGGCGCTGCGCACGTCCATCGGCACGGACGTCGGCTGGACGCCCGACACTCCACGGCTGCTGCGCGAGCTCGGGCTCCGCGACGTCGGCGCGGAGGTGTTCGTCCCCGCGCTGGTGGCGGGCGCCCCGATCACCGCGTTCTGGCTGGACACCTGGGACCGCACCCGTGCGGCCATGCTCGCCACCGGGATCATCGACGCCGAGCGTCTCGCCGAGGCCCGGGAGTCGCTGGCCGCCGGTACCGTCGCGGACCTCTCGCCCGGCCTGATCACCACCTGGGGGCGGCTGCCCTGAGCCGCCCCGTCGGGTCAACGACGCCGACGCCGACGCCGACGACGGCGACGGCGAGGTCGGCTGTGGCGACGACCACCACGACGGTGATCACCGTGACGGCCGCAGCGGGCCGCCCGGGCCTCAGGGGGCGGTGAACAGCAGCGGGAACCCCAGGGCGAGCCACGGCTTGCGGCCCCAGGCCAGCACCTTGCCGCGGGCCAGCACGGCGAACGGGCTGCACCGGCCGAGCGCGAGCAGCAGGAACGTCACCGGCTCGGTGAGGATCGTGCAGTCCGCCCGGCCCGCCACCTCGGGGGAGACCTCGGCGACGCCGTCGCGGAAGGTCACCGTGAAGCGGCCGCCGCCGCGCACCCGCAGGTCGTAGCGGGCGGTGTGGCCGGCGGCGGTGCGGCCGTCGACCACCCGGGGCATGGCGGTCATCAGGAACGGCAGGGTCAGCGCCACGCGGTGCCGGTCGACCATGTGCGGGCGCCGCAGCGCGACCGCCAGGTCGTACCCGTGGCCGAGCATGTGGGTGAGCAGGTACGAGGCGAGCGTGCCGAGGTCCATCGGCCCGAGCGGGGTCAGCACCGGGGCGGAGGCGGGCCGCCCGGCGCACGAGTCGGTGAAGGCCCGGGCGTGCCGGACGATTGCGTCGGCGAGGACGGCCGCGTCACGCTCGGGGTAGGCGGCCAGGGAATCCTCGTTGGCCGCGGCCAGGCTGTCCGGGGTGCCGTCGCCGTAGCTGCGCTGCTCGCCGGCGGCCAGCGCGGCCATCAGTTCGTTGGCCAGGGCGAGGTGTGCGGCCGCCTCGCCGACGGTCCACCGGGCGCCGGGGATCGGGCGGTCGGTGCCGGGGCGGCTGCGGAGCAGCGCCGCGATGTCCTCGGCGACGCCGGTGACGGCGTCGAGGAGCGCGGTGCGCACGGTGTCCTGGGGAGCCGGGGCAGGGGTCATGGAGCTGAATCGTGGACCAGGCCCGCCCGGCTGTCCAGGGCTTCGGAGCAGGAGATTACCGGCGAGTACGTCCAGGCGGAGCCGGCCGGGCCGGGGTGTCCTCGGGAGGGCGCCTTCCGGCGCGCGGCCCGGCCCGCTCCTGTCGCATACCGGGCAAAAGGGGTGATTGTGGATGATCGGGTGAGAAGCATCACCCGGCTCCCGCGGCAGCCCCGGGCGGAGCGGCGCTTCCCCGCCGTGACGGGCCGGAGCCCCCTTGTCACGGGTCGCAAGGCCCGTCCGGTTCGGGACCAAGGGCCTGAATCCGGTGGACCTTCGGCCACGTCGGGAGCGGTCCGGAGCGGGCAACCGTGGACGGTCGCCCGGTAGGCCCGGGCGACGGGGCCACCCACCCGGGCGGCCCCGACTTCTGTCGTCTACCAGGCGTGCGACGTGCGGGAGCACCGCCGTACGCCCCGGAGGACCCGAATTCCATGTCCCGAACCATCGACAACGCCCCGTATACCGGCTTCCACCGGAGGCTGGCCCTGGCCTGCTCCGGTGGGCCGCTGCTCGACGGCTACATCCTGAGCATCGTCGGCGTGGCCCTGATCGGGATGCGCCCCGACCTCGGCCTCTCCACCGCCGAGGTCAGCCTGATCGGTGCCGCCGCCCTGCTGGGCATGTTCGTCGGGGGCGCGCTCTTCGGCGTGCTGACCGACCGGATCGGCCGGGAGGTGATGTACACCGCGGACCTCCTGGTGATGGTGGTCTGCTCGGTGCTCTCCTTCTGGGTCGACACGGTGTGGGCGATCGCCGTGCTGCGCTTCGTGCTCGGCCTGGCGGTCGCCGCCGACTACCCGATCGCGACCTCGCTGCTCGCCGAGTGGCTGCCGGCCCGTCACCGCGGCCGGCTTCTCGGGCAGCAGATCGTCGCCTGGTACGCCGGCTCCGTGCTCGCCTACGTGACGGGTTACCTGTTCCTGCGGTTCGGCGGGCAGGGCAGCTGGCGCTGGATGCTGGCCAGCTCCGCCGTGCTGTGCGTGGTGTTCCTGGTGATCCGGCGCGGTTCGCCCGAGTCGCCGCGCTGGCTGGCCGCCCACGGGCGGGTCGGTGACGCGGTGCGCGTGGTCGAGAAGCACCTCGGCGTCCGGGTGGACGGCCGGGAGCTGATGCCCGATCCGGCCGAGGCCGGCCGCCCCGGCGGTCTGCGCCTGCTGATGACCCAGCCCTACCGGCGCCGCACGCTCTTCTGCGGCCTGTTCTTCCTCTGCCAGGTCGGCCCGCTCTTCGCGATGCTGACGTTCGGCCCGCAGATCCTGTCGTCCTTCGGCATGCCCGGCGGCACCGTGCTGGACACGCTCGGCACCGGCCTGGTGAGCCTGGTCTTCCTGCTGGGCTGCTTCCCGGCGCTGCGGCTGATCGACACCTGGGGCCGCCGTCCGGTGATCATCCGGTCGTTCGCCCTGATGATCGTCCCGCTCGCCCTGCTGGGGGTCTGGCCGAGTGCGCCGGCCGCGGTGGCCGTCGTCGCGCTCTGCGCCTACGCGTTCCTCTGCGGCGGGCCCAATGTGCTCGACTGGACCTACCCGAACGAGCTCTTCCCGACCGAGATCCGGGCCACGGCGGTCGGCGTCGCGACGTCGGTCAGCCGGATCGGCGCGGCCGTGGGCACGTACCTGCTGCCCCTGTCGCTCACCGGGCTCGGCACCGGACCGACCATGCTGATCGCCGCCGGTACGACGGCCGTCGGCCTGCTGGTCTGCGTCCTGTGGGCCGAGGAGACGCGCGGTACCTCGCTGGGGGCGGCTGCGTCCTCCGCGAGGCTGTCCGGCGTGCCCGAGCAGCGTTCGCCCGAGCCGGTGAGCTGACGCGGGACGCCGCCGACCCCGGTGTCCCCGGCACTCCCGGTGTCCCCGGCGCCCGCCCCGTCCTGCCCGACCTCCACGGCCTCCCCGGTCAGCGGGCCGGGCGGGCCGGGCGGGCGGTGCCGGGGGTGCCGGGGACGGGGGTCAGGCGGTAGGCGTCGCCGTCGACGATCACCCGGCCGGCGGTGGGCGGGGGGAAGTGCGTGCCGAGGACGAGGCCGCCGCTGCCGGCGAGCGACCGCAGCAGGTCGTGGCGGGTGGCCCGCGAGCGGTCGGGGTCGATGTCGACGCAGCTGCCGATGGCCGGGTGCGCGAACTGGACGGGGTGGTGGATGCAGTCCCCGGTGACGAGGGCCGTCTCGCCGTTGCTGGAGAGCTGGACGGCCAGGTGGCCCGGGGTGTGGCCGGGGGTGGGGAGCAGCCGAAGGCCGGGGGCGATCTCGGTGCCCTCCGCGGGGAGGTCGACGAGGTCGAGCAGGCCGGCCTCCTCCACGGGGTGGACGGAGTCGCGGAACATCTGGCGGCGCGGTTCGTCCATGTCCTGGCCGGCCCAGAACTCGCGCTCGGTGCGGGAGACGAGGTGGCGGGCGCCGGGGAAGGTGGGGATCCACGCCCCGTTTCCGTCGGTGCGGGTGTTCCAGCCGACGTGGTCGGTGTGCAGGTGGGTGAGGATGACGAGGTCGACGGCGGCCGGCGGGTACCCGGCGGCGGCCAGCCGGTCGAGGTAGTCGGTGTCGAGGTCGTGCCAGGCCGGGTTGGCCCGGGTCTTGCCGTTGCCGATGCCGGTGTCGACGAGGACGTTCAGGCCGGCGACGGTGAAGGCGAAGGTGTGACTGTCGAGCAGGGGCCGGCCGTCGTGGTCGGCGAAGTCGGGGTGCAGCCACTGCTGCCCGCGGACGAGGTCGGGGGTGGCGTCCGGGAGGAGCCAGGGCCCGGTCTCGGGCGGAAGCAGCATCTCGTCGATGCGGTGGACGGTGATGTCGCCGACGGCCCACGTGGCAGCGGGGGCTGGTGTGGTGTCCTGCCGGTCGTTGGACGTGCTGAGCATGGTCCGGTGTGCCCTTCGTGGGGTGTCGTGCAGGCGGCCGGGGTGCGGGTGGGCGGTGGTGGCCGGCCTGCGGTGGCCGGTGCGGGGGTACGCGGGGCCGCTTCCTGGCTAAAGCTCTGACTTTACGTTAGCTGATCCTAGATCACGAAAATCCCTAAAGCAAAGGCGTAGCCTTTAGGGTGCGGTGGCAGTCCGCCGGCCCGGTCGGTCCGGCGCTCCAGACGCAACGATTCCCAATGATGTTGTCAAGCCCGAGAAGTGACTTCTCGTGACGGCCTCACTGTGACCGAGCCCTATAGCCGGCGAGCTGAGCCTCGGCGGTCGAGGGAGGTGCGACTGGTCGAGGTGGGTGTCACTTGGTCGCAGTATCTGGCGTCGCCCGATTGTGACCGGCGACTGAAACGACTGGACGCCCCGGCCTCGTACTGCCGGGGCGCCTGCGGCCGGTACGCGGTCGACGCTCCGCCTCCGTGCTCAGCCGTTCAGACGGCGCTTGCTGAGCCAGGCGACCATCTCGGGGTCGTGGTGGTCGAAGAACAGCGTGGTGCCGGTGTCGAGGGCGGCGATGGCGGCCAGCTGGTCGGCGGTGAGTTCGAAGTCGAAGACGTCGATGTTCTGCGCCATCCGGTCGGGGTTGACCGACTTGGGGATGGTGACGATGTCGCGCTGGATCAGCCAGCGGAGCACGACCTGGGCCACGGACTTGCCGTGGGCCTTGCCGATCTCGCTGAGGACGGGGTGGGTGAACAGGTCGTTCTTGCCTTCGGCGAAGCCGCCCCATGCCTGGTGCTGGACACCGTGCTCGTGCATGAGGGCGTGGTCGGTGGTCCGCTGGAAGAAGGGATGGGTTTCGATCTGGTTGACCTGCGGGACGGTCTCGTTGTTGAAGATCAGGTCCAGGAGGCGGTCGGGGTAGAAGTTGGCGACGCCGATCGCTTTGGCCAGGCCCTCGCGGTTGGCGGCCTCCATGGCGCGCCACTGGCCGTAGACGTCACCGAAGGGCTGGTGCATCAGGTAGAGGTCGACGTGGTCCAGGCCGAGCTTGGTCAGGGAGGTCTCGATGGCGCGTCGGGTGTTGTCCTGGGCGGGTGCGTCCTGGACCCAGAGCTTGGTGGTGATGAACAGGTCCTCGCGGGGGATGCCGCTGTTCTTGATCGCGTGGCCGACGGCTTCCTCGTTGCCGTAGGCGGCGGCGGTGTCCAGCAGCCGGTAGCCGGCAGCCAGGGCGTCCGTGACGGCCTGCTCGGTCTGGTCGGCCGGGATCTGGTAGACGCCGAAGCCGAGGATCGGCATCCGGACGCCGTTGTTCAGAGTGACGTGCTGCACGGTGTTCTCCATGTCGTTCGGGAGGCTGGGGCCTCTCCCGGTCGGGGTCTTCGAGCGCGGTTCCCAGAGTGGCCCGCCTGCCCCCGGGCGCCCGGCAACCATGGGGCGAGTCGCGATCTGCTGCGCGAGCCGCGTCGGCACAGTGCCGTGCAAGCAGGGGCATGTCCTCCAGCGAACACCACCCGCCGCGTCCGCAGCGTACGGAAGCAGACCCTGACGAGGTCCCCCATGCCTCCGCTGCGCGCGGTGCCCGGCCGTAGGGTCGGGGTATGGACCGACGCAGCGAGATCCGCGACTTCCTCACCACTCGCCGCGCCCGCGTCACCCCCGAGCAGGCCGGCCTCACCCTCTCCCCGCTCTCCGGCGCCCGCCGCGTCCCCGGCCTGCGCCGCGAGGAAGTCGCCCAGCTCGCCGGCGTCAGCGTCCCGTACTACACCAGGCTGGAGCGCGGCGACGCCCGCGGCGCCACCGACGCGGTCCTGGACGCCATCGCCCGCGCACTTCTGCTCGACGACGCCGAACGCGCCCACCTCTTCGACCTGGTCCGCGCCGCCAACGCCGTCGGCGCGACCACCGGCACCCCGCCCCGGCCTACCCGGCAGCCCGTCCGCGCCGGCCTGCGGAACCTGGTGGAGTCCATCGGCGGCGTTCCTGCTTACATCCGCAACGGCCGCCTGGACCTGCTCGCCGGAAACACCCTGGCCCGTGCCCTGTTCGCCCCGGTCTTCGACAGCCCGGCCCGCCCCGCCAACTCCGCCCGCTTCACCTTCCTGGACCCCGCCGCTCCCGCGTTCTACCCCGACTGGAACGCCGTCGCTGACCAGAACGTGGCCACCCTGCGTGCCGAGGTCGGCCGCAACCCCTACGACAAGGCCCTGTCCGACCTGATCGGCGAGCTGTCCACCCGCGGCGATACCTTCCGCCAACGCTGGGCCCGGCACGACGTCCACCACCACCGCGCCGGCGCGAAGCGCATCAACCACCCCCTCGTCGGCGAACTCACCTTCACCTACGAGACCACCCAGCTCACCACCGACGACGGGCTGTACCTGATCCTGTGCAACGTCCCGCCCGGCAGCCGCGACGCCGACGCCCTCAACCTCCTCGCCAGCTGGAGCACTCCCCACCCGGCGCCCGTCACACCTGACGGCGGCCTCCGCAGGAGCGGTGACGGGTAGAACGACCAGCGGACGCAGGTGACAAGTGCGGCGATCAAATGGTGGAGCCCGAAGGACGCCGCCTGGGCCTCGATTGACCGCCAGCTGAAGCGCTCAGTCACCATCACGCCGCTGCGGCTGTCATTCGCTCGGAGGCTGCCTGGAAAGTGCGGTGGTCGCGTATGAGAGCCCAGAGCGCGTTGAGACGACGCCTGGCGAGTGCAAGGACTGCCTGCTTGTGGGACTTTCCCTCCGCGCGCTTCCGCTGATAGAAGGCCTTGGACTCGGGGCAGTGAATGGCAGCGGCCTGGGCCGAGAGGTAGCACATTCGCAGCAGGCGTCGGCTGTAGCGCCTTGGCCGACGCAGATTTCCGCTGATCTTGCCGGAGTCGTGAGGGACAGGGGCAAGCCCTGCGACCCCGGCAAGGCGGTCGGCACTTCCGAAGGCGTTCATGTCGCCGCCAGTAGCGGCGATGAACTCGGCGCCGAGCAGGTTGCCGATCCCGGGCATGCTGGTGATCACCTCGGCGTCGGGGTGCTCGCGGAACCTGGTCTCGATCATGGCGTCCAGTCCTGCGATCTCCTCATTGAGGGCCGTTACCTCCCGGGCCAGGGCGTGGACCATCCTCGCGAAGGTCTTCTCCGCGGCGACGGCCGTGTGTTGAGCCTCAGCGGCGGTCACCGCGGCGTCGGCGGCGATCCTGGCGTAGTCGGCGCGGACTCCGCGGTTGTTCAACCAGGTGGCGAGCCTCCCCCGGCCGACTCGTCTCAGGGCAGCCGGTGTCTGATAGCCGGTCAGCAGTGTGAGCGCGCTCTTGGAGGTGCTGTAGTCGAAGGCTCGTTCTAGAGCGGGGAAGTACTCGAGCATCTGGGCGCGGAGCCGGTTGATGGCCCGGGTGCGGTCGGCAGCGAGGTCCAGACGCCGAGAGGTGAGGATCCTTAGCTCGATCGCGATCTCGCTGGTCTCCCGGAGCGGCTGGAGGTCGCGCCGCATGCGAGCTTGATCGGCGATGATGAACGCGTCCTTCGAGTCGCTCTTGCCGTCGCCCCGGTAGGAGCCCGAGGCGTGGTGCACGCTCCGGCCGGGGATGTAGAGGACTTGTTGTCCGTGGCTGACCAACAGTGCGATCCACAGTGCTGCCCCGCCGGAGTTCAGGTCGACTGCCCAGGTCACCGGATCCCCTTTGGCAAGCTCAAGCACGTCACCGAGCAGTTGCAGCAGCTCGGCCTCGCTGTTCGGCACCCGGCGGGACAGGTGAGTCTTCCCGTTGGCGTCGATCGCCGTGCAGTGGTGCTCTGCTTTGCCAGCGTCCGTTCCGGCCCAGAGTTCGGGCACCAGCTCCTCCTTGCGTTGTCCGCAGCTCCCTGTCCCAGCAGACGACTTCGCCGGCGCGTCCATACAAGCGATCTTCTTCGCGTATCCCAATCAGCGGCCGAGTCGTCGCGGGGCGTCGGGTGGCCAATCGTTGCAAGCCACGACAACGGCTCGATGTTGCCAGCCATACCCGGCACCCCTGGGTGCCCCGATCTTACGAAGGACCAGGATCAGCCCACGAAGAAGGTATGGATGTTGCTTTAAGGTGGCCCCGTGAGCCGCAAGCCCAGTGTCCGTCCCGGAGGGCGCAGCACCCGCGTCCAGCAGTCCGTCCACGACGCGGTGCGCGAGCTCGTCGCCGAGACGGGCCGTGACGCCCTGACCGTCCCGCTGATCGCCGCCCGCGCCGGCGTGACCCCCTCGACGGTCTACCGTCGGTGGGGCACCGTCGCCGAGCTGCTCTCCGACGTGGCCGTCCAGCACCTGCGCCCCGACGCCCCGCCCGGGGACCACGGCACCCTGGCCGCCGATCTGGCCGCCTGGGCCGAGCAGTTCCTCGACGAGATGGGCTCGCCCTCCGGCCGGTCCTACCTCCGCGACGCCCTGCTGGGTGATCCGGACGGCGGCAACGCCGGGCGCTGCTCCGACTTCGCGGCCGACCAGCTCGGCGCGATCCTCGGCCGGGCGGCGGAGCGCGGTGAGCCGGCCCCGGGCGTCGAGGCCGTGCTCGACGGCGTCGTCGCCCCGATGATGTACCGGATCCTCTTCCGCCCCGGGGGCCTGGACGGCGCCTACGCGCACAGCCTGGTGGCCACGCTGCTCACCGGGCCGGCCTGAGCGGGGTTTCCCGCCCGGGCCGGCCCGGTGAGGACCGGTGAGGACCGGCGAGGAGCCCGGGTCAGCTCCGCTCCAGGGCCGCCAGGTAGGTCATGACGTCCTCGCGGCCGGTCGCCGGGGCGGTGAGGGCGACGTGGTGGTCGGGCCGGACCAGCACGAGGGCGTCGCCGGTGATCCCGTACGCCCGGCGGGTCTCGTCGTCGCGGTCGTCGATCGCCACCGCCCGGACGAAGTCGGGCAGTCCCGTGAGGGCCGGGCGGGCGCCCGGGCCGAAGCCGAGCAGCGTGAAGTGGTCCCCGGTGAACAGGTCGAAGAGCCGGGCCGGTGCGCCGGCGGGGCCCGCGCCGGGGCGGACGGCGTCCGGCGCCCGGTCACCGGCCTGGAGCGGGCCGCCGAGCCGGTCGTCGGCGAGCCGGCTCCACCGGTAGCCGAGCGAGAGGCCGGTGACGTCGGCGACCCGCCCGGCCTCGACGCCGATGCCCGGCGTGGTGATGCCCCGGGCGACAGCGGCCAGGCCGGCGCTGCTGACGTCGAGCGTCCAGGCGGCGATCGGCAGGCGCTCCTCCTGGTAGCTGTCGAGCAGTGCGGGTGCGGCGAGGCCGCGCAGCACGTACCCGAGCTTCCAGGCGAGGTTCCAGGCGTCCTGGATGCCGGTGTTCATGCCGAGCCCGCCCGCGACGGGGTGGACGTGCGCGCTGTCGCCGGCCAGGAAGACCCGCCCCTCGCGGTAGCGCTCGGCCATCCGGACGTTGATCCGCCAGGTGGAGAGCCAGGTGGCCCGGCTGATCCTGAGGTCCTCGCGGCCGGTGTGCCGGGCGGCCAGCCGCTGGAAGCTCTCCAGTGACGGGGCGACCGTCAGGCCGTCGGCGTCCGTCTCCGGGCTCGCCTGCAGCTGCCAGCGGCGGGTGCCCTCGAACGGGCAGAGCATGAACACGCCCTCGGGCCCGAACCACTGGTGCCAGGCGGTCGGCTCCAGCCCCTCGACCTCGACGTCGCCGCAGACCAGCGTCGGCTGCTCCTGGCCCTCCCCGACGAACGGGATGCCGAGGAGCTTGCGCACCGCGGAGCGGCCGCCGTCGCAGGCGACCAGGTAGTCGGCGGAGATCCGCCCGCCGCCCGCGAGGTGCACCTCCACCTCGGCCTCGTCCTGGGTGAAGCCGACCAGCTCGGTGGCGAGTTCGACCGTCACCCCGTGCTCGGCGAGCCGCTCGCGCAGCAGTCGCTCCACCCGCGTCTGCGGCATCCACAGGCTCACCGGGTACGGGGCGGTGGTGTCGGCGCCGGCTCCGGCGAACGGGTCGGTCTCGTCGGCGAACTCGCCGGCGAAGTACTTGCGGTAGGGCAGGTGGGTGCGGCCGACGGCTGCCAGCCGCTCGCCGATCCCGAGGTCGGCGAGGATCTCCAGGCTGCGCGGGTTGAGCGTCTTGCCGCGCGAACCGGTGTGGAATTCGGCGGCCTTCTCGACGATCCGGACGTCGACGCCCTGCCTCGCCAGTCCGCACGCCAGGGTCAGTCCGGTCGGTCCCGCTCCGACGATCACCACGGTGGTCATACTGTCCGCCCCCTCAGGCTTGTTGGTGCTCACCATGGAACAGCAACCGAGTAAGAAATGCAACCGAGTAACAAACGTTTCCGGGTTATGATTGGGTCATGAGCCCGACCGAGTCAGACACGGGTCTGCGGACCCTCAAGAAGCAGCGCACCCGGCAGACCATCGCCGCCACGGCCATCGCCCTCTTCCTCGACCGGGGGTTCGACCAGGTGTCGGTGGCCGAGATCGCCGCCGCCGCCGAAGTCTCCAAACCCACCCTCTTCCGCTACTTCGCGAGCAAGGAGGAGCTCGTCCTGCACCGCTTCGAGGACCACCTCGGCGAGGCCGGGCGGGTCGTGCGCGACCGCGCGGCCGGGCTCACCGCGCTGGACGCCCTGGAGCGCCACCACCTGGACCGTCTGGCGGCCCGCGACCCCAACACCGGACTCACCGACGACCCCGAGGTGCTGGCCTTCCTCCGGCTGGTCCACGAGACCCCCAGCCTCTCCGCCCACCTCTTCGACTACCTCGCCGCCGACACCCGCGCGCTCGCCGCGGCCCTGGGCCCGGACGGGGACGTCGCCGCCCGGCTGGTCGCCGCCCAGTACACGGCGGTGCACCGGGCCCTCGCACGCTCCACCCTGACCAGGCTCGTCGAGGGGCAGGACGTCGCCGACGTCGCACGGACGGCCGCCGAGGAGACGGTGCAGGCCTTCGCCCTGCTGCGCGGCGGTGCCGGCGCGTACGGATTCTGACCCGACGCCCGACGCCCGACGCCCGACGCCCGACGCCCGACGCCCGACGCCCGACGCCCGTGCCCCGTGCCCCGGGATGCGGGCACGGGGCACGGGCGCGGCGCACGGGCGGCGGAGTGCGGCGGCGTTGCTCAGCGGCCCCCGCCGCCGGAGGTGCCACCCGCGGCGCGCTCCTCCAGGAACTGCTTGAAACGGCGCAGGTCACCGCTGACCATGCGGTCGAGCACGCCCAGCTTGTCGGCGGCCTTCTCGGCCAGCCCCGTGGGCTGGAAGTCCATGGTCATCGTGACGCGGGTCCGGCTCGCGTCGATCGGCTCCAGGGCGACGGTGCCGCTGTGCTTCACGTTGTCGCTGCTGGTGCGCCAGGCCACCCGCTCGTCGGGCACCCGCTCGACGATCTCGGTGTCGAACTCGCGCGACAGCCCGGCGATCTTCGTCTTCCAGTGGGCGTGCAGGTCGTCCAGCTGCCGGACCTCCTCCACGCCCTCCATGAACTCCGGGAACTGCTCGAAGCTCGTCCACTGGTCATAGACGACGTGTACCGGCACGTCCACGTCGATCGACTCCTCGACCCTGCCCATCGCTGCAGCCACCTCCACCTCGTCCGAGTGTGCCGCCGGCGCGGCAGCACCACCCTGAATGTCCGCCCTCCGGTGGGGGACGGCAACCCGCCCGTCCGGGGGCGCGCCCGGCGCAGGCCGCGCCGGGTGGTCAGCGGTTCGCGCCGAGAACGGCGTCGGCGACCAGGCGGGCCACCGCCTCGGGCTGCTCCAGCATCACCAGGTGCCCGCTGTCCGGGACCACTGCCAGGGTGATGGAGGGGCAGGCGTCGAGCGCGGCGTGCTCGGCATCGGTGAGGCCCACCTCGTCCCGGTCGCCGCGGACCACCAGGGCCCGGGCGCCGGAGCCGCACAATCGCGGCACCAGCTCGCCGTGCCGGTCCAGGTACGCGAAGTACTCGGCCATGGCCCGGCGGCAGAACGCCGCGGAGTTCTTCTCCAGGTCGGCCACCAGGGCCGCCCTGCGCTGCTCCGGCAGGCTGTCCGCCAGCGCCTTCGGCGTCAGCCACAGCATGACCGGCCAGGCCGTTCGTCCGAGCCCGGGCACCCGGCCGAGCGCCGCGGCGACGGCCAGCGCCTTCGACTCGTCCGGCCGCGAGAAGGTGGGGGAGAGCAGCACCAGCGGGCCGGAGAAGTGCCCGCCGGCTGCCATCTCCAGCGCGATGTCGGCGCCGATGCTGTGGCCGACCACCGTCGTGCAGCCGTGTTCGGCCGCGAAGGCGCCGGTGATCGCCGCGTAGTTCTCGATCGACACGTCCTCGGGCGCCACCGTCCCGGCATGGCCCGGGACGGTCGCCGCCACCAGCCGGATCGGTGCGCCGGCGAGCGGCGGGGCGGCCATCATGTCCGCGTAGAAGGCCGTACTGCACAGCCCGCCGGGCAGCAGCAACACCCGGTGCGGGGCGTCGGCCGGCCCCGACTCCCGGACGTCCCAGCTCTGGAACTGCGCGGTACCGCCCACGGTTCGCCCTCCAGCCTCGTACGGTCCCGCGCATTCTGCCGCGCCGCGGGCCGCCGGTCGGCGACCTTGGGCCGAGCGCGGCATGTCGCCCCACGGCCGGCCGCGCCGCGTCAGGAGCCGGCCGTCTCCCGGGGCGCCGGGTGGACCAGTTGCCAGCCCTTGACGGACTTGGTGACGAACAGCGTCACCCGGTAGACCTCGCGGCGCCAGATGCTCGCCGTCGGCCCGTACTCGTGGAGTTCCTCCAGCGCCTCCTCCTCCGAGTCGTACGAGAACGACTTCCCCCTGGCGTCGACGATCTTCCACTCGACTCCGGGCATGCTCTCCAGGCCCACTGAACTCCACCCCTTCCTGTGCCCCGGCCGGTCCGGGGGCCGGGGCGCGATGCTAGCCGTTCCGTCGATCTGCCGGTTCACCGGTCGGGAGCACACGTCCGCCACCCTGTCATCAGGGGTGACCCCGGGGTGCCCCTGAGACGGTCCGCCGTTCTCCCCGGCGGAACCCCTACGCTTCTGAGGGGACGTCAACTCCCTTGCCCCGCTCGTACTGTCGTCGGTATGACCGGAATCCGTCGCACAGCCGCCACAGCGGTTCTGCTGCTCGCCCTGCCCCTGTCCGTCGCCGCCGCTCCGGCGCCGGCCGCGCCCCCGGCCGGCAGCGTCACCGCCGCGCCGCCCACGCCGACCGTGCCGACGGGCGTCCACGCCGACCTCCCGCGGCCGACCGGCCCGCACGCCGTCGGCCGGGAGATCCTGCAACTCGTCGACCGGAGCCGGGCCGACCCATGGGTCCCGTCGGCGGGCCCGCGCCGGCTGATGGTGTCGATGTACTACCCCGCCAAGGCCGGGACGGGCGGGCCGGCCCCGTACATGACCCCCGAGGCCGCGCGCCTGATGCTGGACGGCAAGCTGCCGGGGAACACCATCCCCACCGAAGCGGTCACCGCCACCCGGACGTGGGCGAAGTCCGACGCCCGCCCCGAGCACGGTCGCTACCCGCTCGTGGTGCTCTCCCCCGGCTTCACCATGCCGCGCACCGAACTGACCGGCCTCGCCGAGGACCTGGCGAGCCGCGGTTACGTCGTCGCGCTCGTCGACCACACCTACGAGAACACCGGGACGACGTTCCCCGACGGGACGACGCTGCCCTGCGTCATTTGCGACCATTTCCCGGAGGGAGGGGCCGCGACCGTCTCCGCGAGCCGGGCGAAGGACATCTCCTTCGTCGTCGACCGGCTGACCGCCCGCACCCACCCGGACTGGCGCTACGCCCGCATGATCGACGACGACCGGATCGGCACGGCCGGGCACTCGCTCGGCGGTGCGGCGGCCGTCCCGGCGCTGCTCACCGACGACCGGATCCTGGCCGGGGTGAACCTCGACGGCACCATGGACTACGAAGTCCCCGCCGACGGTCTCCACGGCAAGCCGTTCATGCTGCTCGGCCACCCGCTCCCCGGCCCCGAGGACTCCACCTGGACGGACAGCTGGCCCCGGCTGGACGGCTGGAAGCGCTGGCTGACCCTCGCCGGCTCCAACCACGGCTCCTTCACCGACGTCCCGGTGCTGGCCGAGAAGCTCGGCATCCCCACCCCGCCCGGCACGACGCTCTCCGCCCAGCGGGGCATGGAGCTCACCCGGTCCTACGTCGCGGCCTTCTTCGACCTGCACCTGAAGGGCATCGCCCGGCCGGTCCTGGACGGGCCGACGGCGGCCGACCCGGAGGTCGAGTTCCACTCGTAGCCCCTGCACCCGCCCGCCCGCACTGCGCTGAGCCGTGCCGCGGCGGGCGCGGGCGGCCCCGGGCGGCTGCTGTGGCGGGCCGCCCGGCCGCCCGAGTACGGTCGAGACGTGCCCGCTCTCCGCGCAGGACGACCCCCGGACCACCGGCCGGCCGCGGCCGGCCGGTGGTGACGGCGTTGCTGCTGGCCGTCGACCCGACGAGCGGGGACTCCCTGCTCGCCGCCTTCGGTGCCCTGGCCGTCCTGGTGGTGGTCTTCGCCGAGTCGGGGCTGCTGGTGGTGGGGTTCTTCCTCCCCGGCGACACCCTGCTCCTGCCCGCCGGCGTGCTCTGCGCCACCGGCACCGGCACCGGGCCGCACCTGGCGCTCTGGCAGGTGATGCTCTGCGCCGCGGTGGGCGCGGTGGCCGGGGCGCAGCTGGGCTTCCTGCTCGGGCGGCACGGCGGCCGCCCGTTCCTGGCCCGCACCCGCAGCGGGCGCCTCAAAGCGGCCGCGGCCCGCGGGGAGGCGCTGCTGCGCCGCTACGGCTACCGCAAGGCCATCGTGATCGGGCGCTTCGTGCCGCTCGTCCGCACGGTGCTCAGCCCGCTGGCGGGCATGCTCGACGTCCCCACCCGGACCTTCACCGTGTGGCAGATCGTCGGCGGCGTGCTCTGGTCGCAGTCGCTCGTCCTCGCGGGCTACTGGCTGGGCGCCGCCGTCCCGGGGATCGACCGCTACCTGTGGCTGCTGGTGGGAGCGGTCGTGGTGCTCTCGCTGCTCCCGCTGCTGCTGCGCCCGCGCAAGGGGCCGGAGCCCCCGCGCGACGACGGCTGAGCCCGGGTGACCCGGCGGGCCCGCCGGCCGGGGCACCGCCCGCATCGGGGGCCTGGTCGAGCCGGGGCGATGCGGGCGGTGGGGCGGTACGGGGTGGCGGGCCGATGCGGGCGGTGGGGCGGTACGGGGTGGCGGGCCGGCCGGACGGCTCAGGCCGTCGCGACGCTCTTCGCGCAGTCCGGGTGCCCCCAGCCGTCCGGGTTCTTGGCGATCGGCTCGCCGGCGGCGTAGGAGCGCCCGCAGCGGCACGAGCCGGGGAACTTCGCCTTCGTCCGGCCGCCCGTGGAGCCGCCGGCGGACCTGGCGCCCGACCGGGCCCGCGGTGCCTTCGCCGAGGCCCCGGCCGAGCCGGCGCGGGCGGCCGTGACCGGCTCGGTGCGGACGTCGGGCGCGGCGGAGCCGAGCGAGGTGCCGGCGGGCTGCTGGGCCACGGCCGTGTCGCTCGCGGCCCGGTCGGCGAAGGCGTTCAGCGGGTCGCCGTCGACCTGGTGTGCGGGGACGTACACGAACTCGACGTCGCGCTCGGCCAGCAGGGCGTCGATCGCCACGATGAGGTCCTTGTTGGCGACCGGCGTGCCGGCGGCGGTCTTCCAGCCCTTCCGCCGCCAGCCGGGCAGCCACTGGGTGACCGCCTTCATCGCGTACTGGGAGTCCATCCGGACCTCCAGCGGCGTGCCGGGCCCGACCGAGCCCAGCAACTCCTTCAGTGCGGTCAGCTCGGCGACGTTGTTGGTCGCGCGGCCGAGCGGCCCGGCCTCCCAGCGCTCCGGCCGGCCGTCGTCGCCGGCGATGACCCAGGCCCAGCCGGCCGGACCGGGGTTTCCCTTCGAAGCGCCGTCACAGGCGCCGATGATGCGTTCTGCCATGCAGCGATCATGCCAGCGTCGGGGGGCCGTCCGTGCCAGGCCGCCGGGGGCGGCCGGGGGTCGCGGTGGTCCGCCGGGCCGGTCCGCGGGGGCCTGGCCGGCAGGCCTGGACGGCTCAGGCCTCGACCGGAGCCGTCCCGCGGCCGGTGCCGGCCCCGGCCCGCAGGTCGGTCCCGGCGCGTCCGTCGATGCCGGTACCGCTCCCGGTGCCCTCGTCGGCAGCGGCCGGCCGCACCGCGGGGATGACGGCGGCGACGGCCGCCGCGACCAGGGCGACCCCGAGGCCGATCAGCAGGCCGGTCCGGAAGCCGCTCTCGGAGGCGAAGGTGTGCCCGCCCAGCGTGGTGGTCATCTGGGAGAGCACGGTGCCGACCACGGCGGCGCCGATCGAGGTGCCGAGCGCGCGCATCAGGGTGTTGAAGCCGTTGGCCGCGGCGGTCTCGGCCGGCGGGATCGAGCTCATGATCAGGGCGGGCATCGCGCCGTAGGCCAGGCCCACGCCGCTGCTGGTGACCATGGTGACCACCATCAGGCCCCAGGCCGAGCCCATGAGCGCCTGCGACAGCCCGTAGCCGGCCGCGATCACCAGCACCCCGCTGATCAGGGTGGTCTTGGGGCCGCGGGCGTTGGTGAGCTTCCCGCCGAGCGGGGAGACGAGCATCATCATGATGCCGCCGGGTGCCATCCACAGACCGGCGGCCAGCATCGACCGGCCGAGACCGTAGCCGGTGGCGGCCGGGTACTGGAGCAGCTGCGGGACGATCAGCATGCTGGCGTACATGCCGAAGCCGACGAAGACCGAGGCGAGGTTGGTGAACAGCACCCGGGGGCGGGCGGTGGTGCGCAGGTCGACCAGCGGATCCCGGGTACGCACCTCCCACAGGCCCCAGCCGGCCAGGACGACGACGGAGGCGGCGAACAGGCCGACGGTCATGGGGGAGGCCCAGCCCCAGTCGGCGCCCTTGGAGACGCCGAGCAGCAGGCAGACCAGGCCGACGCCGAGGCCCAGCGCGCCGGGCAGGTCGAAGCGCTGGCCCTTCGCGGTGGCCGGCACGTCCGGAACGAGGAACCAGATCAGGGCGGACACCGCCAGGGCGAGGACGGCCGCCCCCCAGAAGAGCACCCGCCAGCTCGCGTACTGGGCGACCGCGGCGGCGATCGGCAGGCCGAGGCCGCCGCCGATCCCCATCGAGGCGCTGACCAGGGCGATCGAGGAGCTGAGCCGCTCCGCCGGGACGACGTCGCGCAGCAGGGCGATGCCGAGCGGCACCATGCCCATGCCGATGCCCTGCAACCCGCGTCCGACGATCATCGGGACCACGGAGGAGGCGAGCGCGCACACCACCGAGCCGATCACCAGCGGCACCGAGCAGACCAGCAGCATCCGGCGCTTGCCCACCATGTCGCCGAGGCGGCCGGAGACCGGCACGCAGACGGCCGAGACCAGCAGGGTGACGGTGATGACCCAGGCGGCGTTGGAGGGGGAGGTGCCCAGGATCTGCGGGAGCTCCGCGATGAGCGGGGTGACCAGGGTCTGCATGATCGCGGCGACCGTGCCGGCGAAGGCCAGCGTGGCGACGACACCGCCGCCGCGGGCCGTCCGTTGCGAGGTGTCCATCCGGGGCCTCCTGAGTTCTCTGTCGGGGAAGAATGTGCAGCATACACGCCATGTGCATCGTACATATTTCATGGCGGATGCATAATGGAAGCCAAGGATTTCGACGGAATCCGGGCCGGCCGAACGGCGCGCCGGCCGACGGCAGGAGGTGGGACGCGGTGGTCAGGCCCACGCACGAGGTCGAGTACGAGCAGATGCTCCTCAGTCGCCACGGCCTCCAGGCCGGCGGGCGCCGCAAGGACGGTCTGCTGGAACGCAGCGCCTACATCCTGCTCAGCCGGATCCGCATCCAGGGCCCGATGTCCATCGGCGAACTGAGCGAGGCCTTCGACCTCGACGTCTCCACCCTCAACCGCCAGACCACCGCCGCCATGCGGGCCGGACTCGTCGAGCGCATCCCCGACCCCGACGGCGGGATGGCCAGGAAGTTCCGGATCACCGACGAGGGCGCGCAACTGCTCGACGAGGAGCGGGCCGGCATCCTCGCGAGCCTGGACAAGGTGATGGACGACTGGTCGGACGAGGAGATCGCCGTCTTCGCCTCCTGCCTGCGGCGCTTCAACGCCGGCATCGAACGCCTCGCCGGACGCCCCTGGCCGCGCCCCTGACCTTGCCCGGCGCGGCGTGAGGTCCGACCTTGGAGCCGGTGCCCCGGTGCGACGGCGTCTGGGAACGCGAGGTCGTCCGCTACGAGGGCGACGCAAGGGGCTGAACGTCGGTGGCGGCCTCGATGTCGGGGTCGGCGACTGTGACCCGGATCACCGTTGAGGTTGACCCCGGGTCAAGGTGGAAGCTCGTCGCAACGGCGCTCAGCCGGACGGGACTTCCCAACCTTGAAGGAGCGAACCACCATGTCCAGCACCCTTTCCCAGGACCGACCGGAGCTGCAGAAGGCGATCGAGGAGATCGTCGAATCCGGCTTCGCCGGGGTGTCGCTGCGCGTGCACGACGAGCGGGGCCAGTGGGTCGGCAGCGCCGGCGTGGCGGAGCTGGGGGGAAGTGCCGAGCCGCCGGTCGACGGCCACGTCCGGATCGGCAGCAACACCAAGACCTTCACCGCGACGGTGGTGCTGCAGCTGGTGGCCGAGGGACGGCTCGGGCTGGACGCCCCGGTGGCCGACCACCTGCCCGAGTTCGGGATCGACGGGCGGATCACGGTCCGGATGCTGCTGCAGCACACCAGCGGGCTGTTCAACTTCACCGGTGAACTCCTGGAGGACGGGACGGTCATGACGGGGATCCCGGCCACGATCTCGGGCAAGGAGTGGCTGGACAACCGGTTCAGGACCTACCGGCCGGAGGAGCTGGTCCGGCTGGCACTGGCCCGGCCGGCACGGTTCGAACCGGGAGCCGGCTGGAGCTACTCCAACACCAACTACGTGCTGGCCAGGCTGCTGATCGAGAAGGTCACCGGCCGGTCCTGCGCCGAGGAGACGCAGGCGCGGATCCTCGGACCGCTCGGCCTGTCGGGCACCCTGCTGCCCGGCACCTCGCCGGAGATCCCCGCGCCGTACGCCCACGCCTACTACCGGTACGAGGACGACGGCCGCCGGCGGACGGTCGACGTCACCCGCCACAACCCCTCCTGGATCTCCGCCGGCGGCGACATGATCTCGACCACCCGGGACCTCCACACGTTCGTCTCCGCACTGGTGCGCGGCGAACTCCTGCCGCCCCCGCTGCTCGCCGAGATGTGCACGCCGCACCCCGGGAGCGGATTCGGCCTCGGCCTGCGCGTGCAGGAGGTGGGCGACAACGGCGGTACCGTCCTCTTCCACAACGGCGGCCACGGTGGCCACGCGGCGCTGATGTACAGCACCCCAGACGGCAGCAGGACGCTGACCGCCGCGCTGAACTGCGTGGACGACGCCGAACTCTCCATCGCGGCGGCATTCCAGAAGGCGATGGAGCGACTGGTCGAGGCGGTGTTCGGCACCGGTCCCGCCGACCCGGCGTGACCCGTCCACCCCCGGGCGGCCGCGACACGCGCGGCCGCCCGGGACGAGAACCCGGCAAGAGAACCCGGCACGACAACCCAAGACGAGAACCCGGCACGAGAAGCGAGGCAGGAGTCGACGATGAACGGCGTCACGATCGGGCAGGCGGCGGCATTCGTCGGCGTCACGGTGAAGACGGTGCGGCACTACCACCGCCTCGGCCTGGCCGCCGAGCCGGAACGCGACAACTCCGGCTATCGGCGGTACGGATCGGCCGACCTGCTGCGCCTGGTGCAGATCCGGACGCTGGCCGCCGCCGGGGTGCCGCTGGCCGGGATCGGGCCGCTGCTCGGCGCCGACGCCGCGCCGTTCGCCGCCGCGCTCGCCGACGTCGAGCAGCAGCTCACCGAACGGATCGAGGAACTGACCGCGCGCCGCGACATGCTGCACCGGCTCGCCGACGGTGACCGCGCCCTGCTGCCCGACCGCGCGGTGGTCCTGCTGGAGCGGATGGCCGGCCTCGGCTTCTCCGCGGAGGAGGTGGCGGCCGCCAGGGAGGGCTGGATCCTGGCCAGGGCCCTCGTCCCGGACGGCTTCGACGACTACCTCACCGAGGTCGGGCACGCCGTCCAGGACCCGGCCTTCGTCACCCTGATCAGGCGCGGTGCCGAAGCCGCCGCCTGGGAGCCGGACGACCCGCGCCTCGCCGGACTCGCCACCGCCATGGCCGAGTACTACCTCGCCCACCCGGACCGGCTGGCGACCGTGACCGGCCTGCAGGCCCGCACCGAGAACGCCACCCGGTACCGGCTGATCAGCCGTTTCGGCAACCAGTCCCCGGCCGGGGCCCGGATGGCCGACCTCGTCGAGGCCGCCCTCCGGGCTGCCGGCGTCCCCGTCCCGCGGTCCTGACCCCTGATGTCGACGGGTCACTGACCACGGCGTCATCGTGTGCGGGAACGTCGGCTACGCGTTCACCCGCCACGACCGATCGGGCACCGCGTTGGACTGCGGGCATCAGCGCCCTCTCGCCGGCGGCGGAAAATCCGTACCGCGCCGGTCCGTGCGGGGGCAGGATCACCCCATGACGGACATGCGAGCGTTCCGGGACGCGGTCATCGGCTGGGCGGCGGGCGGCCCCGGTGGGCCGGGGGGTGAGGTGGCGGGCGAGTTGGCCGAGCGGCTGGGCGTGCGCACGGCGGTGCTGTTGGAGGGGCCGAGCGACTTCGCGGCGGTGGAGGCGTTGGCCGCGCGCCACGGCCGGGACCTGCCCGCCGAGGGGGTGTGCGTCGTCCCCATGGGTGGCGCGATGAGCGTCGGCCGCTTCGCCGAGCTGCTCGGGCCGCCGGGGCTGGGGCTGCGGCTCACCGGGCTGTGCGACGAGGGCGAGCAGGGCTTCTACGACCGCGGCTTCGAGCGGGCCCGGGCGCCGAGGCAGGGGTTCTTCGTGTGTGTGGCGGACTTGGAGGAGGAGTTCATCCGCGCGCTCGGCGTGGCGCGGGTCGAGGAGATCGTCGAGGCCGAGGGGGATCTCCCGGCCTGGCGGATCTTCGTGCGCCAGCCCGCACAGCAGGACCGGCCCGCGTTGCGGCAGATGCAGCGGTTCCTCGGCACGAAGAAGGGCCGCAAGATCCGCTACGGCAGTCTGCTGGCCGAGGCCCTCGACGCCGGGCAGGTACCCGCTCCGTTGGAGAAGCTGTTCGCGCACCTGTGACCGGGGCGCTCGTCGACGCCGGCGGGGGAGCGACGCGTGACGGTGCGGGGGCCGGCTGCCCGAGCCCGGGCAGCCGTGATGCCGGCCCCGGTGGACGTGGAGCCGGCATCACGCGCGTACGACCCGCTCAGCGGGGGTGACCTGCTCAGCAGGGGCCGGCCGGGCGGTCGCGGACCACCAGGTCGGTGTGGCCGGTGGTGGCGTCCAGCCAGAGCACCCGGCTGCCCCGGTCGGCGGCCGCCTCGTACTGGCCGCCCCGGTTGCAGGTGACCCGCACGGGCGTGCCGCCGGTGATCGGGAGCTGCCAGAGCTTGGGCAGCGCGGCGTTGGTCCAGCCGCCCGGGGGCGTGCCGCCCGCGGCCAGGGGGGTGACGGCCTGGAAGGTGACGGCCTGGTCGGAGGCGGTGAGGGTGGCGATCACGGCGGTGCCGGGGGAGTCGGCGGGGAGCACGTCCATCACGCCCGAGCCGTCCAGGGCGCCGGAGCGGATCGCGCTGCGGGCGGCCGGGCCCGCCTGGGTCTCCGTCCAGAGCAGGCGCCCGCCCGCGAGCACGGTGGAGCCGATCGTGCCGGCCGACTCGTACCGCGCGGTCACCCGGTCGGCGGTGAGCGACCGGGCGGTGGCGGCCGACAGCGTCCGGCCCCCGGCCGTCCACTGCTCGGTCCAGCCGAGCACGCCGTCCCGGAGGGCGAGGCCGGAGGGGCGGTGGCCCTCGGGCAGCGGCAGCTCCACCGGCGGCGCGCCGTCGCGGGAGAGCAGGATCCGGGCCCGGCCGGTCTCCAGGTCCTCCGCGAGGAAGGCGATGTCGCCGCCGGAGACCCGGACTTCGCCGAGCTGTTCGGTCCGGGAGGCGAGCACGCTGCGGACCGTCCCGCCGGCGAGCGGGCGGGTCAGCACCTCGGTGCCGAACCGGCCCTCGGCGTCGGGGCCGACGGCCAGCCAGGCGGCGGACCGCCCGTCGGTGGAGGCCCAGCTGTGCCGGCGGCCGTCCTCCGGGCTGAGCCGGGTGGGCGCGCCGGCGCCGGTCGCGGGGCCGGTGGTCCAGCCGGTGTACAGGGCGGGGGCGCCGGTGCCGGTCGCGTTGCCCATCACCCAGCGGCCGCCCGCGACGGCCGGCGCGGCCGTCGCGGTGGGGATCGCGCGGACCAGCGGGCGGCTGTCCGAGCCGAGCCGGGACTCCCAACCGGCGCGGATCCCGTGGGCGTCGAACGCGGCGGCCACCGCGCGGAGTTCGGCCCGGCCGAGGTTCATCGAGCGGCCGGCGGCGAGGACGGCGTTGCGGCCGTCGACGAAGTCGTCCAGCGGGGTGAGATACTCGGCGAGCGCGCGGTAGACCAGCCGGTCCGCGGTGAGCGGGTCCAGGGTGCGCCGGATGTCCCACAGGGCGCCGGAGAAAATGGTGGAGTTGAGGTGGACGCCGCCGCTGTCGAGGCTGAGGTCGGTGCCGAGGTAGTCGTCCACGGTGGTGCGGCGGTCGTCCAGGCGGCGCCCCGCGCAGCTCTCCGGCGTGCCGGTGCGGCACAGCGCCTCGCCGAGCAGTGCGGCCTTCGGATCGGTCATCGGCACGCCGTGGGCCGTCACCTCGACGGCGTTGCCGAAGTAGTCGGCCAGCGCCTCGTTCATCGCGCCGGTCTGGCCGGCGTTGACCAGACCGGCGGTGTGGTCGATGACGCCGTGCGTCATCTCGTGCCCGGCGATGTCCAGGGCGACCGCGAACGAGTGGTACTGCGGGCCGCCACCGCCGTAGAACATCATGGCCCCGTCCCAGGTGGCGTTCATGATGGGGGCGCCGTCGTTGGTCACGTTGACCAGCGAGACGATCGGGGCGTTCTTGCCGTCCAGCCCCGCCCGGCCCAGCCGGTCGCGGAAGAAGTCGTACACGATGCCCGCGTTGACGTGTGCGTCGGTGGCGCCGCCGGCGCCGGTGGCGGCGGGGAAGTCGGCGGTGGGGGAGGTGGCCGGGCGGAGGTCGGCGGGCAGGCCGCCGATGAAGTCCAGCAGGTCCCGTCCGCCCGCGTCGTACGTGGTGATGGTCGCGGGCCGGGTCAGGTCGACGAGCTGGTGGCTCCCGTCCGGCAGCCGGGCGGTGTTCACCTTCACGGTGCGGCCGTAGGCGTCCGGTGCGGTGCCGGTGGCGGGTTCGAGTGCCGGCGCGGCCGCAGCCGTCGTCGCTGCCGGTGCCGGTGCCGGTGCCGTCGTCGTTGCCGGTGCCGCCGGGCGAGTGGTGGCTGGGGACGGGGACGGGGACGGGGACGGGGTGCGGGCGTCGTGGGCGAGGGCGATCTCGCCCGCGGTGGCATCCACGTAGACCTCGCGGACGGTCGGCTGCCCGCCGGCCCGGTCGCCGCCGCGCACGGTGAAGTGCCGGGTCAGCCGACCGGCGCCGCCGGGCAGCACGACCGCGCCGCGGTCCTCGGCGGTGGCCCCGGTCCGGGCGCGCGGGTCGGTGAGCGCGCCGAGCGCGAGGCTGCGCAGCATGGCGTCCGGGACGACCGCGGTGCTCGGCGCGGTCAGCCCGGTGAAGTACTTGCCGCCGGCCGACTCCACCCGCTGGCCGGCTCCCTCACCGGTGAGTCGGACGAGGTACTGACCGCCGAGCACCGGCACACCACCGTGGATCTGCTGGAACCTGACGGTGTGCCGCCCGTCGGCGGTGCGCTCGCTGCCGACCTCGGTGAGCTGCCCGGTGTCGATCCGGTACCGCTCCGGGTGGGCGGCCAGGTGCGCCAGCGCGGCCGCGGCCGGGGAGCCCTCGGCGCGCTCGGCCAGGCCGGTGACCAGCTGCGGGGTGGCGGTGTCCCGGCCGGCCACCAGCCCGGGGACCGGATCGGGATCCGGCGGCGGCGTGGCGAGCGCGGGCGGCGCGGCCAGGGCCAGGCTCAGCACGGCGGTGGCGGCGAGGCCGAGCACCTTGGGGGTGCGGGACGGGTGTGGCATAAGGGGTCCTCCACGTGGGCCGGGGGCGATGACGGCAGTGATGGTTCGTCAGCCCGATGCTTGATCGCGGAAGTCCGGAAAATCCAGGTGTTTGGCGGTAAATGCAGATGATTCCGGTGAGACGTGTTCGTTCACGCAGGGCTGGGTTGTCCGAAGGGGCAGGTGCCCTGCGCCGCCGGTGGGTCGGGTGGTGCGGTGGACCGGTGCCGACCCCGGACCGACGGGCGGCCTACGGGTGGAGCCTGACGGCGTACTCGTTGGTCGTGGGCCTGTGCGTGGCACTGGCGCTGGCTCCGGCCATGCAGCGCTGGGACTGGCTGTTCCCCATGCCGGCCACCCGGAGCGGATGCGTCGAGGCGGGCCGTTACGAGAGCCTGCGGACGCAGGCGGCGCTGGGCGGGCTGGCCGACCACGCCGCCGACCTACTCGCACAGCCGAATCCGTGACCCGTCTCAACAAAGTCGAACATGGTGCTACGAGCGACCGGTTCTACTCGGTCCGCAGCGCGGTGGCGGTCCGGGAGCGCGCCGCCCAGCCGGCCGGCAGCAGTGCCCCGAGCAGGGCGATCGCGATCCCGCCGGCCAGCAGCGGGAGCAGTGCCCCGGGGGTGTAGACGTCGGTCACGCTCGACGGCATGTTCCTGCCGAGCGCGCTCACCATCTGGGACAGCGTCGCCTTCTCCACCGCCATCCCGATCGGGACCCCGATCAGCCCGGCGACCAGGCCGGTGAGGCTCACCGAGGTCAGCACCATCGCGATGGTCTGCTTGGGCGTCATCCCGAGGGCCTTGAAGATCCCCAGGTCGTGGATCCGCTCCCGGGTGTCCTGCACCACGGTGTTCAGCACGCCGAGCGCGGCGACCGCGATCATCATCAGTGTGAGGGTGGCCACCAGGGCGCTCATGGTGAGCACCGTGACGTTCGGAAACGTGTTGTTCGGGCTGGCTTCGGCGTGCAGCGGGGTCAGCACTGGGGCGGCCGAGGCGGACCAGTTCGGGCCGCTGACGTTGTCGGCCAGCTTGACGTTGAACTGGGTGATGTACGGCGTCAGACCGGCGGTGGTGAACGTGGCCGAATCGGTCAGCACGACCCCGCTGCTGCTGCCATCGAAGTCGATGCCGACGATCCGCAACGGCAGTCGCTTGTTGTCCTGCGCCACGGTGACGGTGTCGCCGACCTGTATCCCGGTCGTCGAGGCCAGGTGGTCGTTGATCACGGCCTCACCGGTGTTCTGGTACCAGCGGCCGTGCAGCAGAGCCAGGTTGGTCCAGGACAGGTCGCCGGTGGTGGTGTCCACCTCCGTGTAGTCCCCCGTCGGCGCGCCGATCACGGTCGCGCCGCTGGTGCCCCAGCCGAACGCGGCCTTCGTGCCCGGGAGCGAGGCGAGCGCGGCGGCCACCCCGGTGTAGTCCAAGTGGGGGTTGGCGGGGCCGCCGCCGGAGGGGTGGAAGCCGGAGGGCGTGCCGGCGGGCACCACGAGCATCGACCCGGCCTTGAAACCGGAGGTACCCGCGTCCATGTACTTGGTGAACGTGGTCTCCAGCCCGATTGCGAAGGTGACGCTCACCGCGCCGAACAGCACCGCGGCGCCGACCAGCGCGGCCCGGGCCGGTTTGGCGAACGGTTGGGCCAGTCCCAGTGACATCGGCCGGGGCAGCGGTAGCCGACTTGCCAGGCGCTGTGCGCCTTGGCCGCGCTTGGCCTTGGGGGCGAGGCCGACGACCAGGGTCTGCACCGCCGGCATTCGGCCGGCCCGAAGTGCCGGGATGAGCGCGGTGACACCGACGATGACCAGGGTGCCGATCGGCACGACGAGGCTGACCCACACCGGCAGGCTGGTGCCGGCGGCACCGAGATCCTTGCTGGCATCGTTCAGGACCGGAACAGCCAGCAGGTTGCCGAACAGCGTGCCGCCCAGCACGCCGATCACCGCCGGGATCAGGGCTTGTGCGGCGTAGGCGCGGGCCACCTGCCAGGGGGTGAAGCCGAGCGACTTCAGGATCCCGATGCGCCGGATTCCCGAGACCACCGCGCCGCTGACCACGATCGCGATGATCAGCGCCGACAGGAACAGGCCGAGGATCCCGAAGACGACCAGGAACGGCACGTAGGACTTCGCGGTGCCGACGGCCTGCTTCTCCACGGCCAGGTAGGACTGTCCGCTCTCGACCGAGCCGGCCGGTGCGGCGGCGGCGATCGCCTGCTTGGCCATGGTGAGGTCGGCGTCGGTCCCGGACTTGGCGAACCGGTAGAGCATCTCCTCGTCGGTCTTGGCGCCGGCGGTGGTCAGCCGCGCGAAGCCGTCGGTGGTGAGGAAGCCGGTCGCGGTGTTGGTCAGCGAGTTCGCTTTGCCGACGACCTTGAACGAGGGCTTGCCCGGCAGTGAGTCGAACACCACGGAACCGTCCGGGCAGTTACGGACCCATGAGGCCAGGACGATCTCGTTCGCGGTGGTCGGCCACCTGCCCTGCTCCAGGGCCAGGTGGTCCAGACCGGAGGCGCCGGCCAGGTCGGGTCGGGTGGCGGCGACGACCGGCTCGTTGACGCGACCGGCCAGCGGCATGCCCTGGACGATGTTCGCGGTGCAGTCCGTGCCGAAGCTCGTGTTCAGGGCGGCGGTCACCGGGTACGGCCCGGACGCCTCGGTGACGCCGGCGGCGTGCGCGGTGGCGGCGGCCTGCGCGGCAGTGGCCTTCGAGCCGTCGAACTGGACCGACAGATGCGCGCCGTTCCGGGCCTTGAAGGCGTGCTCGAACGGAGCCTGCACGACGGCCAGCAGACCGAGCGAGAGCACCGAGGAGGTGACGGCCGCGAACGTCGTCAGGGCCATGACGAGGGACTGCACACGACGCCGGCCGACGCCGGAGCGCACGACCTTGCCCAGGGCGCTCATCGGACCGCTCCCGCCGACCGGTTGGAGGTCGCGTCGCCGGCCGGGTTGACCACGTCCCGGGCCACGGCACCGTCCACCAGCTCGATCGTGCGTTGCGCGGTGTCCGCGGCCAGTTGGATGTCGTGGGTCACCAGCAGGATGGTCTGGCCCTCGGCGTTCAGATCCAGCAGCAGCCGGCGCACGTCCTCGGCCGAGCGCGAGTCCAGCGCGCCGGTCGGCTCGTCGGCCAGCAGCAGCGCCGGACGGTTCATCAGGGCCCTGGCCACCGCCACCCGTTGCCGCTGCCCCCCGGACAGCCGCTGCGGGTAGGCCTTGGCGTGCCGGTCGATGCCCAGCGAGGTGAGCAACTCGGTCGCCCGCCGCCTCACCTCGCCCTTGCCCATCCCGGCCAACTGCGCCGGCACCATCACGTTGTCCAGCACCGTCAGGTCGTCGAGCAGGTTGAAGAACTGGAAGATCATGCCGATGGAAGCCCGCCGGTACTTCGCCGAACCGGCCTCGCCGAGTCGATCGACCCGCGTTCCGTTGACGGTCACGGTGCCGCTGGAAGGCTTGTCCAGACCTGCGACCAGGTTCAGCAGCGTCGACTTGCCACTGCCGGAATGGCCGAGGATCGCCACGCACTCACCGGCCGCCACGGACAAGGTCACCCCGGCCAGCGCGGGCGGGCCGTCATCGTATTTCTTCGTCGCGTCCTGGAGATCGATCATCGGTTCATTCGTCATGGCCATGAACCTAGGAACGGACCATGATCCATCGCGTCGGCCGGCGGATGTCACCCCTCCCCCGGGCCATCGGCCCGGCGGCGTATCCCGCGTACACCCCCGGGGCGACGCGCAGCGCCGACGCCAGTCAATACGATCTCCGTATGGAAGAGCTGCTCCGGCGTTTCTCGACATCGGCACCCGTGACCTGGCTGACGGCACAGGCCGTGGTGCTGGCCGCCGCCTGCTTCTACGCGCTGATGCTCTTCTGGACGATGCCGCCCAGTCAGGTCCGGCACGGCGGCGGCCCGTTCCGGTTCCCCGACCTCGGGCCCGACCAGATGATCGGTCTCTGCGTCGTGCTCGCCCTTCCGATCCTGCTGGTGCGCCGTCTGCCCGCGGCGGTCTTCGCGGCGGTCCTGGGCGAAGCAGCCCTCGGCAACCTCTTCGGCGCGCGGCCCTGGATCGTGCTCCTCCTGCTCCCGGTCCTGGGTGGGTACCTCGCCGCCCGGCAGCCGACGGCTGCCGCCGTCGGCTCCGTCGCGGTCGTCGCGACCGTGTTCGTCGAGAGCACCCTCGTCTTCCCCAGGGAATCCGTCGGCTACGCGGCCCGAGGGGCCGGGCAGTTCGCGTTCGTGTTCGCGGTCGCGTGGGTCTTCGGCGGGGTGTACCGCAAACGCCGGGAATACCTCGAAGCCCTGGACGAGCAGACCGCGGCCCGCGCCGTCATGGCCGAGCGGCTGCGGATCGCCCGCGAACTGCACGACAGCGTCGCGCACAGCATCGGGATCATCACGGTGCTGTCGGGAGCGGCGGCGCGGGTCGTGGAGACCAGGCCCGAGCAGACGCGGCAGGCGCTGACCGGCATCGAGACCACCAGCCGGGAGACGCTGCTCGGGCTGCAGCGCATGCTCGGAGCGCTACGCCGCGCCGAGCCCGACGACGCCATGCCGCGGGCCGCTCCGCTGGCGCCGGCCGGCAGCCTGGCGGACGTCCCGCGGCTCGCCGAGCGCACGGCCGACGCCGGGGTACGGGTCCAGGTGACCTGGCAGGGCGAGCGGCGTCCGCTGCCGCCGGAGATCGAGCTGTCGGCGTTCCGGATCGTCCAGGAGTCGGTGACGAACGTGGTGCGGCATTCCGGTGCGCGGACGTGCCGGGTCGCGGTCGGTTACGAGCCGACAGGAGTGACGATCGAGGTGGTGGACGACGGGGACGACGGTCCCGGCGGGCCCGGCCGTCCGAGGCTCTCGGCGGCGGCCGGCGGGAGCGGCTTCGGCCTGCTCGGCATGCGCGAGCGGGTGACGTTGCTGTCCGGCCAGTTCAGCGCGGGCCGGCGTCCGGAGGGCGGGTTCCGGGTGGCTGCGAGGCTCCCGGCATGAGCGTGCGGGTACTGCTGGTCGACGACCAGCCGCTGATGCTGGTCGGGCTGGCGATCCTGATCGGCGACACCGACGACCTGGAGGTGGTCGGCCAGGCCGGCGACGGCCGCGATGCGGTGCGCCTGGTGCGTGAACTGCGGCCGGACGTCGTGGTGATGGACATCCGGATGCCGGACATGGACGGGATCGAGGCGACCCGACAGGCGACCGCCGAGCCGGACCCGCCCAAGGTGCTGGTGCTGACGACCTTCGACGACGACGAGTACGTCTACGGCGCACTGCGCGCCGGGGCCAGCGGATTCCTGCTCAAGAGCATGGCCCTGGACGCGATCCTGGACGCGATCCGCGTGGTGGCGGCCGGCGACGCGTTGATCGCGCCGAGCGTGACCCGACGGCTGATCGCGGACTTCGCCGGAACGTCCGGCCCCGCGGCCCCCGAACCGGACCCCGAGCCCGACGCGGACTCAAGTCTCATCGCGGGGATCACCGACCGGGAGCGCGAGGTGCTGGCACTGGTCGGACAGGGACTGTCGAACCCTGAGATAGCCGAGCGGTTGATGATCAGCGCGGCGACCGCGAAGACGCATGTCGCGCGGCTGTTCGCCAAGCTCGAAGCTCGGGACCGCGTCCACCTCGCAATCATCGCCTTCGAGGCCGGACTCGTGCCGCGCAGACGGTAGGGCAGGACGAGAAGAACGATCGAGACCACGAGTTCGCCGCGTTCCAGATGCGGCAGCCACACGTCCAGCACGTTGCCCTTGCGGTTCTCGTTGGACTCGACCAACGAGATGCGCTCGATGGAGTAGTTGGTGCAGGACTCCAGCGTCAGCGCTGCGTTGGTGCACCGGTTCTTGAAGGCGCTGCTTGCCCTGTGTTCGTCGGCCACAGCACGAGACTATGGGGAGCGGAACAGTCCACGGCAAGCGTCTCTCAGGAATCTGGTCGACGAGCCAACGCCGACGAAACGTCGCCGAGACGGGTCATTCGTTACCGACGGTCACCATCGCCGGACGCCACCTCGCAAGTTGACGCTCGGAAAGGCTCGCAAACTACAAGTTGAAACCCCTGGTCGCAGACAACGGACTCGCAAACTATCCGTTGAAGTCACATGACTCGCAGTCGGTGAGGGCCGGCACAACCCGCCCTCACCGACTGCGAAACAGTGCCAGGACTCCGGAAGCGTGTACTTCGGGGTTGATTTCCGGGCCGGAGCCTCAGCCGTTGGCCAAGGTGCGGCCGAGAAGTGGCAGCAGGCAGTCCCAGTGGCGCTGCAGTGCGGCGGGGTTGAAGGCATCGGTGTCGCGCATGGTGAAGCCGTGAATGGTGTCGGGGTAGATCTCGGAGGTGTAGCTGACACCTGCGGCATCCAGGGCCTGGTTGAGCTCGCCGAGGGCCTCGGGTGACATGTCACCTTCGGCGTGGCCGAGGTGGACCTGGGCGGTGAGCCTGGAGAGGAGGTCGGGCCCGTCGGCGCCTACGGGGCCGTGGAATCCGGCGACGGCGGCCACCTGGCCGGGGTGGGCCGCGGCGGTGCGCATCGCCAGGAGGCCGCCTATGCAGTAGCCGGTCACCGCGACCGGGCCGGCACTGACCTCGGGCCGCGTGGTGAGGAACCTGAGGTAGGCGTCGGCGTCGCTCAGGACACGTTCGGGGGTATGCGCCTCGATCAAGGGCATCACCTGGGCGAACACCGCGGGCCGGTCCTCTTCTCCGATGTACTCGGGAAGCTCGATCACCGGTGCCGGGCCGTGGCGGTAGAAGAGGTTGGGTACGAGTACGTAGTACCCGTGCCCGGCCAGTTCACGGGCCATCGCCCGCAGCACGGGCCGGATCCCGAAGCCGTCCGCGTACATCAGCACCCCCGGGTGCCGCCCGCCGCCGTCGGGGAAGGCGGCGAACGCGTCGGCCTGGCCGTCCGCGGTGGGAATCTGCAGCATCTTGGTGGGCATGAATCCTCCAGTCGTGGTTGATGTGTCGAGCCTGTGATCAACACACGACGGAGGCGGAGCCCGAGCAGCAGCGCGGAACCTTCGGTCCAACAGCGGGCCGGTGCCGACCCGTACGGTGCTCAGAAGAGCACCGGGTCACCAATCCGTGTGTGGCGCAATGCCGTCCCGGTAGTCATGGCTGCAACGTAACCCACCGGACAGAGCCGATGCCAGCCCCCCAAGCCACGGTGCTGTTCGCGAGAGTGGTCGCTGGTCGCTGGTCGCTGTTCGCGGGAGTGGTCTCGGTGGACACCTCGGGATCCTGAACCCGGTCGACGCGCTGCCCGTGACAGGGGCACCCACCTTGCCGCTGCACCGTCACCACCGCACGTCGGAACACTCCCTTCTGATGCTTGCCCTGAACCGCCGCGACCACATCGCCGGTCATCCGGCCGCCGGCTCGCCCGCACCACTGCCGAATCCGGACTCCAGATATCGGCGCAGAGCCTCCCGTCCTCCCGGAACGAAGAGCCATTCATCGGCGACTTCACACAGTTCGTCCACTGTCATCCAGTCCTGCCAGTCGATCTCGACCGGGGCCGGCACCAGAGCCTCCGACACGACGGCCTCATGCACCCCGAACCAGACGGGGCTGATCCCCGCCCGGCAGAGGAACTTGAACAGGAACCGCACCGGCACCCGAACGCCCAGCTCTTCAGTCAGCTCGCGGGCTGCCGCGTGCTCGTACGACTCGCCCACGTTCACGGCGCCGCCGACCATCACGTCGTAGTAGCCCGGGAACCGGGACAACGTCTCGGCCCGCCGCAGTACCAGGATCCGCCCCTCGCGATCACGACAGATCGTCGTTGCAATGCGATGCGGCCAGTTCTCACGCACAGCCTCGTCCCGGTCGACGATTCCCAGCACGCGGTCATGCTCATCGACATGCTCAACCAGTTCACTCATGGAGGCACGATCTCAGCCCCCGATGACAACGCCTGCGCACCCGAGCCGGACGCGGCCGAGTACCTGTGGGCCCCCGGGCGGAGTGGCGCGAACCTCTCCGGCGTCGTCCTCGACCGGCTCGAAGTCCACCGGGTACGACCGCTGGTCCGACTGCTGGTCCGGCTGCCCGCGCCGGCCGCAACCGGGGTGAGCGGCCGGCAAGGGCTACCTCCCGCCGAGAAGTAAATCGGTGGGGTGATGCAGGGGAATCTGCCACGATCATCGGATGGGTGCTTTGGA
The DNA here is from genome assembly GCF_045208415.1 of Kitasatospora sp. NBC_01560. Classification (NCBI taxonomy): domain Bacteria; kingdom Bacillati; phylum Actinomycetota; class Actinomycetes; order Kitasatosporales; family Streptomycetaceae; genus Kitasatospora; species Kitasatospora sp. NBC_01560. Next base: position 9,426,751 of record NZ_CP109364.1, read on the forward strand.
TGCAGTGGCGGGCAGGGTTGCCGGTGGGGCCACCGTGACGTTCCGGCCCAGCGGCTCCTCGATGGTCCCGCTGATACGTAGTCGGCAGCAGGTGGTCGTTGCCCCGGTCGACCCGTCGAAGTTGGAGGTCGGCGACATCGTCCTGGCCCGTGTCGCAGGGACGGTCTACCTGCACTTGGTGTCGTCCGTGGACCTCGCCAGGAAGCGGGTGCAGATCAGCAACAACCGCGGCCGCGTCAACGGCTGGACCAGCCACGACCGGGTCTTCGGTATGTGTGTGTCGGTCGACGGCGTCACTCGGTCGGGGATCGTGGGAAAGGTGCTCGCGGCCGGCTTGAACGGCCCCTCCTGAACCTGACGTTCCGGCGGCATCGGGCGGCCGAGGCCGCACCGGGTCACCCACAACCGCCACGGCGGGGTACGGCACCTGTTGGCCGCCCTGGACGCGGCCGAGCACAAGCTCTACGGCCGGCTGCCTGATGCGGCACTGGCCCGCCGTGCTGCGGTCCCGTAACTCTGCTGCCTCCGCGGCCCCTTGATCGGACCGGCCGGCCGTGCGCCGTACGCTACCGGCCATGACGCACATACCTGCAGCACACCGGCCGGGTCTGGCCGAACATCTGCGAGACAAGGGCGCAGCGATGCGTGACGCCGCCCGGCGGCGGCCCGAGAGTTCGGACTGGGACGAGGAGATCGGCGCGGTCTGCGTGGCCGACGACGCCACCGGGGTCCGCAAGGTCCGGGTGGGCGACTGGTCGTTCATCGGCGACGGCGGGCCCGACATCGGCGGCTTCGGCCTCGGCCCGTCCTCCCCGGAGCTGCTCTGCGCGGTGATCAGCACCTGCCTGACCCACACCATCCTGTGCATCGCTGCGCTGGAGGACATCTCGTTGGACCGTGCCGAGGTGCGGGTGAACGCCCGCAACAACGATGCCCGGTTCTTCGGTGTGCCGACCGAGGCGCCCGCCGTGCCGTACGACCTGACAGCGGCAGTGGAGCTGCGCGGCTCTGCCACGCCGGAGGCCCTGGCGGAACTGCTGGCGGCCGCCGACGCGCGCTGCCCGATGCTGCAACTGGTCCGTTCGCAGCACAGTGTGACGGTGCATCTGCTCTGACCTCCTTCGGTGCGGGCCGGGCGGGCGGCCGTGCGGACCCCGCCGGCGCCGCGGGGTTGGCGCGCGGCGACGCCCGACCGGCAACCCGTCCCCGGTCCGCCCCCACCCCGCCCCGTCCCCACCCCGTCCCCGTCCCCGCCCCCGACCGGGGCCGGTCCGGCCGTCAGGGCCGGGCGAGGTGGGCCAGGAGGAGGTCGGCGAGGCGCTCGGGGGCACGGAGGGGCAGGTAGTGGTCGGCGGCCGGTATCCCGTGGGCGCGGGCACCGGGGACGTCGGCGGCGAGGCGTTCGGCGATCACCCCGATCTCCGGGTGGTCGTGGTCGCCGTGGACGACCAGCGTGGGCGCCGTGATGGTGCCGAGCCGGGCTGCGGCGTCGCCGTGCGCGGAGGGTGCGAGGTGGCGTTCGCTGATGATGCGCCGGTCCGCGTTGTCCGCCACCATCGCCTCGATGAGTGCTCCACCGGGTGCCGTGCGCCCCAGGGAGGCCCAGATCGACAGCTCCAGCGCGGCGAGGCGGGTCGCGTCCTGCTCGCGGCGGGCCGTGGCGTAGGCCGAGAGTTCTGGCGTCGACGGCCAGTCATGGCCGCCGACCGAGGCCCCGACCAGGGCCAGTGAGTCGACCCGGTCCGGGTGAGCGAGGGCGAAGTCGATCGACGTCTCGCCACCCATGCTCAGCCCGACCAGCGCGGCCCGCCGGAGGCCGAAGTGGTCGAGGACCGCCAGCAGGTCGTCGACGTCGCCGAACGGCGCGTCCGGCGATGAGGACCGGCCCAGGCCGCGGGCGTCGTAGCGGATCACCTCGTGGCTGCCGGCCAGCCGGGGCAGGACCGCGTCCCAGAGCCGGGAGTCCATACCGGCGCCGTGCAGCAGTACCACCGGGCTGCCGGTGCCGCGGCGGTCGGCCCAGAGGTGGCCGCCGCCGGGGACGGGGATGCGGACTTCGTGGGCGGGTGCGGGGTTCGGGGCGGGGATGTTCGTGGTCATACCGCGATGATCTCAGAGCGATTTGCGCGCTCACAGTGCCGAACGGGCCCCGGGTACGGGGCTCCGTGGCGGTCGGGCGGTCGCCACGGGCGCGGTGAGGGGTGCTCTTCGGCAGGGGTGACCGTCGTTCGGCGGAGCGGTACCCCGCCGTACCCCGTCGTACGTACCCCGCCGTACCGCGCCGCGCCCGGTGGCGGGGTGTGGCACTATATTGAACGTGTTCAAAGATGCGGGGGCGGGCTGCCGTCACAGAGGGGGAACGCAGTGAGCGGTGTGTCAGGGGTGGTGCAGGCGGCTGCGTCGTCGACCGAGACGGATCTCTTCGCCGTAGTGGCGGTGGCGCTGCTGGCCGCGCCCTTCGCCCTGCTGGTGGGCGGTGGCTGGCTGCTCTGCCGCCTCCTCGCCACCCGCCGGTGGGCGGAACTGCTGCGGATGCCCGGAGCCGTGGCACTGGGGGCCGCCGGGGTGGCCGGCTGTGCCTATGCCCGGGGTCTGTTCGCGATCCCCGGTCTCGACAGCTCGGAGGCGTGCGCGCTCCTGGGGCACGGCGACAGCATCGGGCAGGAGCGGCTCTTCCCGATCAGCGAGCAGTGTGTCGTGCGGGGCGCCGACAGCGGCGTCGAGCTGGTGCCGGGGTGGGTGAACCCGGTGGTCGTGATCGGTCTGCTGGTCGCGGTGGTGGCGGTCGCCGCCTCGGCCGTTCAGTGGACGGGCCGTCGCCGGGCGGCACGGGCGTTCCGGTCCGAGCCGGCCTGGGCCGATGCAGAGTCCGAGACGTGGCGGCCGGTGCCGCACGACCGCTGAGGGTCGGCGGAGCGGCGGAGCCAGGGAAATCCGGGGAATCCGCCGAATCCGCCGAATCCGGGGTGTGGCACCGGGGCGGGCGGGAAGACGGGCCCGGGGGACCAGTGGTGACGGTCCGCCACCACCGCCCACCGAGGAGGACCCACCCATGAACCAGCCCGTCCCTCCGAACCTTTCGGTCGCACACCTCACCGGCGAGGCCGCCGAACTGCTGCGTGCCGCCGGCGCCGCTCCCCAGGGCGGCCGTCCGGGCCTGCTTCACACGGCCGAGGCGGCCGAGACCGTCGGCGCCCTGGCCGGGCTCACCGCGCGCCTGCCGGAGCTGCTGGACCAGGTCGAGGCCTTCCTGAGCAGCGAACAGGCTGCGGGCCGGATCGGACCGGACCCCGCCCCGGCGGGCGACTCGGCCTTCGACGTGATCCGTACCGCCCGCGACGCCCGGGAACAGCTCTACGAGGCGAGCCGCACGGCCGCCCTGCTCGCCGACGTCCTGGCGGCCGCCGCCACCACCCTCGCTCCGCTGGGCGCGTCCCGTACGGCCGGAGGCCCCACCACGCCGCACGTCTGAGGCCGGGAGGGGGACGGCGGCGGGGGATTTCGTCGGGGAACCGGGGCGGGGAATGCGGCGGGTCCGGGCCAGTCAGGGCCGCCCGGCGTCCTCGTCTCAGTAGTCCATGATCTTCCTCCAGCCACCCCAGCTCGACGGCGTCGTCGGAGCGGTCGTCGCAGACCAGGACGTCGGGGCCGGCGAACCAGCGCCGGAGCCCACCGGTCGCCTCCGGCCCGTGCAGCGGAGGCACGAGAGCCAGCCGGCTCTCCAAGTACTCGGCATCGCCGGGGAGGCGCTCGCGCGTCCAGCCGCCGCCGTCCGCGCAGAGCGTGTTCTGGGACATCAGCAGGTCGACGACGGCGAGCGAGAAGCGGTCGGCGTACGCGCTCGGCGCACGGTCCGCCTCGTAGGCGTCGCGTTCCACCGCTGCCCGAACCGGGCGTACCACTCGCGCATCGCCTCCGGCAGCGCGAGGCCGAGCCGGCGCTCGGCGTCGGCCAACTCCCCTTCGGGGGTGCCGTCGCCGGGCCCGACCGGGGCCCCGAGGTGGGCGGCGAACCGCTCGACGAACCGGAAGGCGGCGGCCGGGCCGGCGAGAGCGGCGGGCAGCTCGACACGAAGATCGAAGGTTGTGGACATCCGCGAACGGTACCGCCGCCCGCCGACACGGCCGGGGGCTGTGCCGGTTGCGGCCGTCCGCAGCAGGCCCGAACGGAATTGCGGCCACGCCGCTCTCCCGGTTTGCGCCTCAGCCCAGGGTGGCGCCGCGCTCCCGGGCCAGGGCTTCGAGACCGTAGCGCGTCACGTGGTCCGGGTTGCCGAGGTCGACGGTCCGGATCCCGTGAGCGGCCAACTGCTCGTTGATCTCGTCCAGGTGCTGCTGGACGAGCTGCTTCTCGGCGTCGGTGGTGCGGCCCTTGTGGGGCTTGCCGGCGTGCTCCAGGCTCGCGTAGTTGATGCGGTCCTTGGACGACGGGGCGGGCTGGGCCTGGGCGGGGACGCTCCGCGTCACGCGCTTGGCTCCGCGCAGCACCTCGGCCATCGGACCGGCGGAGGCCAGCCGGTCGAAGGTGGCCGCCTCCATGACCACGGTCTGCGGCTCCTCCGCGTCCGGGTGGTGCAGCTCGAACGTCACCAGGTCGAGCGCCAGCTCCTCCACCGCGGACAACTCCTCGGCGAGTGCCTCGATCTCGACCGGGCCGTCGACGAGGTCGGGGTGTTCCCGCACGACGATGCGTACCAGCTCGGCGCCGTCCTCGGCGTGCTTGCCGGTCAGGTCCGAGAAGCGGATGACTTTCTGGCCCATGGGTTCCTCTCCTGGCTTTCTTGATCAGGCCGAGAGCTTAGCCCGAGCCGGAAGGGCCGTGGTCCGTTGCGCTGCCGGGCCTGCCCCGCCGGCAACAGGGCCGGGCCCGGAGCCCGGTGACGGTGGGTGCGGCCGTTCCCGGGGCTGCTCCGGCCGGTCCGGCCGTACCGGGGTACCGGGGGGGCTACGCCGGCTTCGTCGCGCGGAGGGAGTAGATCAGCGGCACGCGCGGGTGGCCCGGGGGGAAGCGGTAGCCGTTGTCGCGTTCGAGGACCGGGAAGCGCGGGAACAGGGTGAACTCGTGCTCGTGCAGGAACTCCAGGCGGAGGCCGGCGGACACCAGGGCGCTGACGACCTCGCCGATCCCGTGCTGCCACTCGACCGTCACGTTCGCGGTGGTGGCCGCGCCGAGGTCGGCGTAGGTGCCGGGCTCGTCCCACACCATCGGGTCGCGCCGGAAGTAGTCGGTCCCGACGGTCCGGCCGTCCTCGGCCAGGACGTCGGCGAAGGGGTGGAACTCGGCCAGGTAGAGGAAGCCGCCCGGGGCGACCAGCGCGGCCGCCGTCCGGGCCCAGCGGTCGATGTCGGGGAGCCAGCACAGGGCACCCAGGCCGGTGTAGACGATGTCGAAGGTCTGCGCGTCGAGCGCCTCGACGGCGTCGTACACGTCGGAGGTGACGAAGCGCGCCCCGGTGGCGCCGATCTGTTCGGCGAGGCCGTCGGCCGCGGCCACGGCCGGCTCGGAGAAGTCGAGACCGGTGACGGTGGCCCCGCGCCGGGCCCAGGACAGCGTGTCCAGGCCGATGTGGCACTGGAGGTGGAGCAGGGTCCGGCCGGTGACGTCACCGACCTCGGCGAGTTCGAACGCGCGGAGCACGTCGTTGCCGGCCACGAAACCGGGGACGTCGTAGAAGGCGCCGGCGGTGTGGATCGGGACACGCTCGTCCCAGTTGGCGCGGTTGGCTGCACGCCAGTCGGCGGGAACGGGGAGCTCGGTCATGACCGGTCACGCTAGCCAGCGACGCGGCCGGCGCTCAACCCGTTTTGTGGACGACTGCTCCGACCGGGTGCGCGCCCGCCGTCGTCGGAGGAGCGAGGGCCGTCGGCTCATGCCCCCGCCCTGCCGCTGCCCGGCCCGGCCCCGCCCCGCGGCCGCAGGCGGTGCGGCGTCAGGAGTGGTGTCCGAGGCGCCGGGCGGCGTCGGCCCACGGCTGTGGTTCGACGGCGTCGTCCTCGTGCAGGGCCTCCTCCTCCCACCAGCCGGTGCCGGCCAGCCAGACCCGCAGCCAGGCGGTCAGCGACGGCGTGTCCTGGAACCACGCGTCCGCCCAGTCGTCGGGGCCGGCGTTCGGCTCGAAGAGCAGCACGGGAGCGTCGGGGTGCAGGCAGTCGACGGCGGCGTACATCCCGCAGCCCCAGTCCATGATCGGGAGCACCCCGCGCGGCCAGTGCGGTGACGCGCCGTCCGCGCCGTCCGCGCCGTCCCGGTCCGTGCCGTACTCCTCCCGGTAGGCGGAGACGGCCGTCCGGCCCTCGCCGGTCAGGGGGAACAGGTAGTACTCCGGGCCGAAGCCGCCGTTCGCGACCTCGGTGTAGAGGCGTCCGAGCAGTGTGGGCAGGGCGAATCCGAGCTGCCGTTCCGCCCCGGCGACGTCCTCGGGGCCGGCCGTGGGCGCGAGCGGCCGTGCTTCGCCCGCGGCGCGGGTGGCGACCTGGCCGATCAGCGTGTCGTCGTTGTCCATGCCCATGATCGTTGCAGGCGGCGCTGACAACCACGGCCGGTGAGGGACCGGGCCAGCCCCCGCCGTCCTCGCCGGCCGTGACCGGGCGAGGACGGCGATGCGGTCGGGCTCCAGGGCGGGCCGCACACGGTGCGTCGGGCCGGGCGCGCGGTGAACTCGTGCGGCAGCTGGTCCTGGCGGCTCGGACCGACGTGGATTTCGGGGTGGATCCCGATGTGGATTGACGGGCCGCCCGGGAGACCCGTCAGTGGAACATGCGGTCCCCGGCGGTGGCCATGCGGTGGGTGGAGCCGTGGCGGTTCACCCAGTCACGGACGAGGTTGATCGCATTGGCGCACTGCCAGCTGTTGTCGTACTCGCGCACGCCGGTGAACGCGCCGTAGCCGGCGATGATGCCGTCCACGCGGGCGTCGCCGAGGAGCTTGTCGACGTACCACGGGTCGTTGTAGGTGGTCGTCCAGGACAGCGTGGCCGCGAGCCGCCCCGCCGCCCGGTCCCCGGCGCCCTTCTTCAGCTCCGCGCACGTGTTGTAGCTGGCCTCCGTGCAGTTGCCGAAGCCCTTGGTGATGTCGGAGTCGCCGTAGTCCATCGCCCGGTGGCCGGCCGGGAACCCCGCCCCGGACCGGTTGAAGGCCCCCTGGACCTGATCGCGGCTCCCGGTCGAGGTGATGCCCTCCAGGCTGCCGAGCCGGCCCTCCAGGCTCTTCCAGCCCCGGCCGCCGACGTCCGGCGTGTTGCCGCCGTGGTACTCGAAGAAGCCGTAGAGCACCTGGATCCCCGCGGCCGTCAGCCGCTGTGCCTTGTCGCGCAGCCCGGCGACGCTGCACCCGCGGTTCTCCTGCTCCCCGCAGTAGTTCGGGTCCTTGATGTCCAGCCAGACCAGCGCCAGCCGGCGTCCGGCGTTGGCGTTGGAGACGATGCGGTCGATCATGCTGTCGAAGCTGGGGCCCAGGCGGTTGTCGCCGGCCGAGGAACAGTCGTGGTAGGCGCGCCACTCGTTGGGATTCCACCACGAACAGACGTCGATCTCGATGCCGTTGGCGCCGTGGCCGAGTGCGGCGTCCACGCCGTCCAGGGTGTCGACCCGGTGCGCGATGGCGTAGACCGCCTGGCGTTGGTCGGCCGCCGCCGCCGCCGCCACCGCCGGCTCGGCGCCCGGCGAGGCGGGCACGGCCGAGGCGGGGGCGGCCGTGGCGACCAGCGCGGCCACGGCTGCGGCGGCGAGACCGAGGGAACGGCGTACGGTTGGCTTCACTGACTCTCCCTTGTCCAGGTGGGATCCGATCCCGCGCCCGGTGGGGCTGGTCGGACGTGATCCAACCGTCGCGTACACGTCAATGATCGGGGAGTGGCTTCCCGGCCAACTTCGTGCACCGATTGGCCGTACGGGAAGGGTTCCCGCCGCTGGGGTGGTCGGGAGTCGGCGAGGGACGGCGATCGTCAGATGCCCGGGACGGCGTCCTTCGCGAGCGTGTGCCAGTTGGTGACGATCGGCTTGTCGACCGGCGTGGGGCCGACCGGGAGGCCGGCCGGGTTCGGGTCGGCCTTGCCGATCGCCACGATGACGTCGGTGAACTCGATCGCCTTGTTGTCCTTGGTGGTCTTCGTCATGACGCCCGCGTACGCCACCTTGGTGCCACTGAGGGTGATCGGCTCGCCGGCGCTCTGCTCGGCGCCGGCGGCCTCGATGCCGCCCGAGCCGAACGCGATCGTGGGGTGGCCGGCGGGGAGCGTGCAGGTGATGCCCGGCTTGGCCTTGGCCGAGATCAGGATGTAACCGCCGGCCTGGGATTCGCTCTTCGTGCCGAGGACCAGGTCGTTGGCGCCGCAGGCCTGGCCGGGGCCGCTCTTGTCGGCGGCGGGGGAGGAGGGCGCGGACGACTTGGGTGCGGTGGCGGGCTGCGTCGGTGCGGCCCCGGTGGGTGCGGCCCCGCCCGGTGCCGCGGAAGTCGGGGCGGCGTTCGGGGCGGTCGGCGCCGCACCGCCGGCCGGGACGGCGGTGGTGGTCGCGGGGCCGGCGGCCGTGGAGCCCGCGTCGGCGTTGTCCGGCCCGCAGGCCGTCGCGGTGGCGGCGAGTACCGCGACGGCGGCGGCGGTGAGAGCGAGGCGGCGCGTGCGCATGGAGGTCTCCGACTGTCGTTCTGCCGGTGCGTTTCACCGGTGTGATCACGTTAGGCGGAGGTCGTTCACGGCTCGGTGCGGGAAATATCCCGATCCTGTTTCAGAAACCTTCGACGAGCGGGCAGTACACGCCCCGACCGCACCCCGACCGCACCCCGCCGGGCATCGCTCCGGGCCCTCCCCGAGGGTGGCGCGGACGCCGGACCGGCTCCGACGCGCCCCCGGGTCAGGGGGTCGGCGTCGGAGCCGGCGGGTGGCGTTCGGCGTGCGTCGTGCGGGGCCCGGCGGTCAGACGGTGTCGTACACGATGCCGGAGCAGCGGTCGGGGGCCCAGCTGATGTCCACGCACACCTTCCACTGGAGCGGGCGGCCCTCGCCGGTGGTCACGACGAAGTCGCGCCACGAGCCGTTGCCGTTGTAGTTGACGATGCGGTCCTGCTTGACCCCGTCGATCCAGTACTCGATGAAGACGCCGTTGCCGTCGGACTTGGAGTCCTGGAGGCCGAAGTTGTTCCGGTTCGGGTCGTAGTACGCGTAGGCGCCGGTGACGGAGGTGGCCGACGCGGCGGCGGGGCCGACGGCGGCGAACAGTGCGCCTCCGGTCAGGACGGTGGCGAGGGCGATCTTTGCGGTCCTTCGCATGATGGGTCCCCATTCTCGTCATGGATCTCTCCGGGAGGCGGCCGGGCACGCCCGGCGGCCTCCCCCCACGGCCCGCGGGAGCGGCTCGCCGCCTCGGGAGAAGCCTCACCCGGCCCCGGGCGTGCGGTCTTGGAGGAATGCGTACCGCCGCTTGCTGGGCCGGCGGGATCCGCGGGCGGGGTGCGGGCAGGGTGCGGGCGGGGTGCGGGTGGTCGCCCGTGGGGTGCCCGGGTTCGTTGGCCGACGGGTTGACGATCGTTGACGATTCGGCCGTTGTCCCACCGCGGACCGAGGGAGCGTCGACCGCCATGAACGTCATCCCTGCCACCCTGCCACTCTGGTGCTGACGGTCCGGATCCGGTCGCTTCCGGCCGGTTCCTCACCACGCACCTCGGCTACCGCGAGGTGCCGGCGGGCGAGGGGTCCGTGGGCCTCACGCGGGACGGCGCGGTTCCGGACGTGCTGCTGCACCGGCGTGGCCTCGAACTGCCGCCCGGCGGGGGTCCGATGAGGTGCTCGTGTCCTTCGCGGTCACCGACGTGGCTGCCGAGTACGGGCGGCTCCGGCGCGAGGGTGCGGCCGTCACCGCACCGCTCCGCCGCGAGCCCTGGGGGGAGGGCGTGGTGGAGCTGACCGACCCCAACGGCATCGTGGTCCGGCTCGTGGAGTGGATCCCACCCGCCGGAGCCTGACGTCCTGGAGTCCTGACGCCGGCCGGTCCGCGGACGGACGCCGGGTCGGTCGCCGGACGGTGCCGCAGCATGCCCGCGGCCGTCGGTCCGCCAGTTGCGTCCACCTCTACTCATTGCAACGTTACTACAGACATGCGTTGCGTTGAATTCGGGGCCGTTGCAACGATTTATGCAGCATCTACCATGTCATATCGATGATTTGCCCCGATTGACTTTATTGCCGAATCCATGAAGGCAACGTAGTGTTTCCAATGTCGGAAACAGAAACCACCAGAGGAGAGCATCATGCAGAAGTTCGACACCACCACCCCGGTCTCGGTCGTCCTGGACGTCCCCGCCGGCCGCATCCGGCTCGTCGCGGCCGACCGGGCCGACACCGTCGTCGAGGTCCTCCCCGTGGACGCCTCGAAGGGCCGCGACGTGAAGGCGGCGGAGCTGACCACCGTCGAGTACGCCGCCGGCGTCCTGCGGATCGAGGCCCCGGTGGCGGAGAACCGCCTCCTCGGCAACCCCGGCTCCGTCGAGGTAACGGTCCAACTGCCCGCCGGCTCCCGTGTCGAGGCCAGGACGGCCGCCGGCGAGCTCCGGAGCACCGGACGGCTCGGCGACGTCACCTTCGAGGCCGCGGACGGCTCCGTCGAGCTCGCCGAGACGGCGGGCGCCCGCGTGACGCTCCTCTCCGGCGACATCTCGATCGGCCGCCTGGGCGGCTCCGCCGAGATCAGCACCCGGAAGGGCGACATCCGGATCGCCGAGGCCGTGCACGGCACCGTGGTGCTGCGCACCGAGGCCGGCGCGATCTCGGCCGACGCCGCCCCCGGGGTCTCCGCGAGCCTGGACGCCGGCACCGGCCACGGCCGGATCCACAACGCGCTCAGGAACGCCGACGGCGCCGCAGGCCTGACCATCCACGCCACCACGGCCTACGGCGACATCACCGCCCGCAGCCTCTGAGTAGCGATCCTCCCGGCCCGGCCCTGACCCTCCGCCACCCAGGAAGGACCAGAGACATGGCCACCACCCAGGACTACCAGGACGCTGAGCAGCTCCTGCGCCGGCCGGCGGTTCGGGCTGGTCGCCCCGGCGGCGGGCGCCCGCGGGCCGCTCTTCGACCACGCCCGGCTTGCCGCCACCCTGGCGGCCGCCTTCGAGCAGCCAGGTCGACCCGGCGGCGCTGCCCTTCCTGGCCGTCTCACCGGCCGTGGACGCCGTGGAGTTCGACGCGTTCGGCGAGCACTGGCGCTTCCGGACGGATGACGGCACCTGCGAGCGGGCCGCGGCCGCGCCGCCGGGCAACCCGCTGGAGGTGCTGTCGCCGGACGGGAAGGTTGCGGTGTTCCGGCACGGGCACGACCTGTGGCGCGCTCGACAGCCGACGGCCGCACGTGGCCGCTGACCGCCGACGGTGCCCCGGCCCGCCAGTACGGCGCAGGACCGGAGTCCACGGGCAACGCCACCCTGCTGCGAAAGGTCGGCCTGCCGCACCTGCCGCCCGCGGCGGCGTGGTCGCCCGACTCGACGAAGGTGCTGGCGCACCGCACCGACGAGCGCGGCGTCCGGCAGACCCACCTCGTGGAGGCCCGGCCCGCCGATGGCGGCGAGCCCCGCCTGCACACCCAGCGGTACGCCCGCCCGGGGGACGAGCACCTGTCGCAGGCCGAGCTGGTCGTGCTGGACGTCGCCATGGGCTCGGTGGTCCGCGCCCAGGCCGCGCCCCTGGCCATGCCGCAAGCCGACTTGTCCCGGCTGCCCCAGACCTCCCTAGGCAGGCCGAGGGCCTTTGCCGCGTCCCGCACGATCCGCTTCCCGGCCGCCGGCTCGCAGATCTTGTGCTCGGCCGGCAGCCGGTAGCAGAACTCGACCAGATCCGGGCTCACGCCCGCGACAACAACGCCAAGGCCGCCTCCGCCGCCCTGGCCGCCTCCGAGAGCCTCCTCGGCCAGTCCCGCGACGGCGCCGGTGAGCCCGCGTGGATCGACTTCTATCACCATGCCCGGCTCTCCGCCGACGCCGCCGAAATCTTCCGCGACCTGAAGAACCCCAAGGCCGCACTGGCCTGGAACGCGCAGGCCGCCGCCATGCAGCCGGGCATGTTCACCCGGTCTGTCGGGATGCGTCTGGCCATCGTGGGAAAGGCCCACCTCCAGGCCAAGGACCTCGACCAGGGCCTGCGGTTCGGCCACCAGGCCGTCGACATCCTCGCCCGCGTCCAGTCGACCCGGGCCCTGGACTACGTCCGCGAGTTCAACACCGCCCTCGCCCCGTGGCGGCGCGAGTCGACCGTCCGCGAGCTTGTCCAGCGCACCCGCACCGAGCTCGGCATGGCGGCCTGACCCCCGCGCCTGCGGGGAGGACAGGGCCGGCGCCCAGCTGGCCCCGGGGACCGGGCGCTCGTCCAGCGCTGGATCGTTCGTGCCGAAGCCGGCATAACCGGGCTGCCGCGCCGGCCGCCTCCCGGTACCGTCCGGGGCAATACCGCGGTCGGCGCAGGAGAAGGTCTCCCGCCGCTTGTGGATGGTGCGCACGTGCCCCCGCTGTAGCGCGGAGGCCGGGCAGGACTGCCGTGCGGCCGGGCCGTGGAGCCTGCTGCCCCACGACGAGCGGGTCCAGTCGATCCTCGACGAACGGAAGGCCCGCGAACGGCGGGGAACCTGCCCGGCCTGCGGCCGTCCCCCTCGTGAAGCGTGCGCCACTACGAACGGGGGCCGCACCCCGAGCGCCTTGCCTGCAAGAACACCGCCGCGAACGGTGCGCCGGCTGACGCCCCTGAGCAGTAGCAGAAGCGACTCCTGTCACTCGCAAATCGGCTCCGGCAAATGACCCGGCACTCTCCGGCCCTGGCCCTGAAGTGCCCGCTGAGAGTTTCCGTGTGGCCTGCCGGCTCGGCGCGCGCAGCCACGTCGGAGAACAGGGCGAGTAGTCCCTCGGAGGCGGTCCCGTGGCGGGCTGTGGCACGGGTGATCCCGGTCGGCGGGTACGTGGTGTCGGGTCCGCGGGCCGTCCGTCGGTCCGCGGACCCGACACCCGGTTCGGGGCCGGCTGTCCGTCAGGCGGCCAGGAGGACCCAGGATCCCAGCCCGTCGCAGCGGTTCGCCTCGAACCTGCCGGCGCGGAAGCCGGGCGGGATCGGCGAGCCGGGGCAGGTCCAGACGCCGACTCGGGCGATCAGCTGGTACCAGGCGCCGATGCCGCTGCAGTAGCTCGTCTGGTGGCCACCCAGGACATAGCCGGGCGGAATCGGCGAACCCGAGCACGTCCACTGGCCGTCTGCGGCGGGCACCTGGTACCAGGCGCCGATGCCGTTGCAGCCGGTGGGGTTGTAGCCGGCGAGGACGTACCCCGACGGGATGGGTGCACCGGAGCATGACCACAGGCCGGTCAGGGTCGAGGTGGCGGGTGCGGGTACGGGTGCGGCGGCCACCGGGGCCGCGCCGCCGAAGGCCACGGCGGCGAGCATGGTCACGATGCCGAGCAGCGTGGCGATCCACTGCCGCAACGCGCTGGGGCTCTGTCCTAATGCGGGTAGGTCGAAGCGGTTCTTCATGGCAACACCGGTCCAATCGGGTTCGGTCGGAGTGTCTCGACAGGCAAAACCTCGAACGGTGGGGCAGCCCGTACTCTACGGATCGCTCCTCGTGTCCATGACATTTTCACCTTCGGCGGGCGAACCTGTCCTGAACCGGTCGTCCCGCCTCGCCCTCCGACCGCCTCGCCGGCGTCAGGGACCACGCGCCACTCACCGGCCCCGCCCGTAACCCGATCGACCGAGCCCGTCCGGGCATCGGAAGCCGAATCTCCGCACGGCCGCGCGCCGAGCAGCGGGCGCGGGCCGAGGCCGTGAAGGCGGCCCGCCGGGTACTGCCGTGCGAGGACTGCGATACCGGGCAGGCGGGTGGGCTGTGCGGGTCGTGCTGGACGTTCTGCGGAACGCGGCACCGGGGCAGGCACACTGGCGGGCGCTTCGGGTGTCTACCGGCCTCGGGGTAGTGGCACTGGACGGTTATGCAGGCGCGTTGACGCATGAGGACCCGGTAGTGCGTCGCGCGGCGGTCATGGCCATCAGCAAGTGCGGGGACGACGGAGTGCTGCTCGCGGAGCGTGTGGTGCCGTTGCTGGGCGACCCGGACGCGGAGGTGCGGCGGACGGCCGTGCGGTCGTTCTCATCGTGGGGTGCGGTTGCGGTGCCGCTGCTTCAGGCTGTGCGTCGCGCTGGCCCTGGTGCCGCGCGTGCGGGCGCTCTGGAGGCCCTGGCGGAGGTCGGCGGTGAAGCGGTGATGAGCGCTCGCGACATGGCGGCGTTGGAGAGACTGGTACGGATCAAGCTGCCGGACGACGCGCCCGCACCCATAGCTTGCTGCTTCCTCTCCTGGATCGCGGTGAGCACAGGCGACCAGGGCGGGGTAATGCAGTTGCTCGGCCTGTCGGCGCCGCGACCAGTGCCGCAGTCTGAGCGCTCCGGTTGGGGCGCTCAGGCTGTGAGCGGAAGGCTGCGGTCTTCTACGGCCTCGCGGGCTCCTGGCCGGCTCCACTGCGTCCCTGGACGGCCCGATCGACCGAGGTCTGGTCGAGGGCCCGAGTCAGGTCCCGGTTGGCCGCCCGTGCGGGGTCCAGGTCGGCGCGCGCCTCATCCATTTGTCCTGTCAGTTCCACGGTCCGCTGTTCCAGCCGGGTGATGGTGCGTTGGAGTTCGTCGACGTCGGCGGGCGCCCCTAGGGCGTGTGTGATGTCGTGATCAGTCGGCGGTTTTGAGGAGGTCGTCGATCCAGATCACGGCGGCGCGGAGGTGGAGGCCGGCGAGGTAGCTTTCCGGGGTTTTGTCGTAGCGGGTGGCGATGCCTCGCCAGGCTTTGAGCTTGTTGATCAGGCGTTCGACGGTGTTGCGTTCCTTGTAGAGGTCGGCGTCGTGGCTGATGGGCCGGCCGCCTTGCGTGCCCTTCTTCTTGCGGTTGGCGGCCTGGTCCTTCTTTTCTGGGATGACGGCCTTGATCCCGCGTTTACGCAGGTAGGCGCGGTTACCGCGGGACGAGTACGCCTTGTCCGCAGCGACCGCGCCGGGCGTCGTGCGGGGACGGCCGACCGGCAGGCGGATTCTCACCTTCGCGAGCACGGGGATGAACTGCGGGCTGTCCCCGGCCTGCCCGGCGGTCAGGACCAGCGTGAGCGGACGGCACTGGCGGTCCGCGGCGAGGTGAATCTTGCTGGTGAGGCCGCCCCGGGACCGGCCGAGCAGGGCTTCGGTCAGGCGGATCTTGTGTTTTCGCCGGATGCGCCGGCGTTCGTCCTGTCCGTTCTGTTCCTCCGCGCCGCCCCCTTTTGCCGGGCTGTCTCCTGCTCCTGCCCGGCTTCTTCCAGGGCCTTCATGAGGTGCTTGCTGACCCGCATCCCCGCGGCGTCGTGGTGGGCGCGGACCGTGGTGGAGTCCACGCTGACCAGCGACAAGTCCGTTCTTCCCGCCCGGGCACCCTCGGCGATCAGGCCCTCCAGCAGGGCCGTGAACACACCGGCGTCCCGCCAGACGCGGAAGCGTCCGTAGACGGTGGCCCAGGGCCCGAACTCGGCAGGCATCTCCCGCCACTGCCCACTGGAGCGGAACCGTCAGATCACCCCCTCGAACTGCTGCCGCAACCGCTCCGGATACGGCCCGTACCTACCGATCGGCAGATACGGCTCGATGAACTTCCACTGGGCATGAGTGAGTTGCCTACGCGTCACGACCACAGTCGTACCGGATTCCACGCCTCGAACAGGCCAGAACCCAGCAGTTGATCACGGCATCACACGGGCCCTAGTTGTACGACCCGTTGAACGAGGAGATGCGATCGTTGAAGGTGTTTACGCCGAAGTAGGAGCCGTCTGCGTTGTAGATCGTCACCCTCCTCAGGTCGGCTGCGGCCCACCCGGGGTACAGCTTGATGTATTTCCCGCCCTGGTCGTAGTTCTGGTAGAAGCGCTCGACCAGGTTGGTGTTGTTGACGATGGAGGACGTCCGGTCGTTCGCCATCCCGTTCAGGACCGCGTTCAACTGGATGGCGCCCAGCCTGCCCCGGAAGTCGTGCCTGAGACCGTTGTAACCAGTGTCTTCGTAGAGGCACACGAAATCGGACGGGCAGTCTTCCCCTGCCGCCTGGGCCGGTGTTGCGCCAAGTGTCACGCCACCGACCAGTGCGGCCGTGGCAAGGAGGACGGAGAATGCGCGTGATCGCATGGAGTTCCTTAATCGCGGCCCAGCGGCGGGCCGGGGCGACAGTGAACGAGGGACTACACCACGGGAGTTCGCCGTGCTGGCCCAGCCAAGCAGGGCGCTGGGCTAACAGCGGGGAACCTTCTGAACAGTTGCAGAAATGTGATGTGGGTGTTCGTCGCACAAGGGCCGTGTGATGTGTGCGTCGAGGTGGCGGCGGGCGCGCGCGTGCCCGCAGGGCCGAGCGCAGGGGGCTGGACGCCGGGCTCGGGGGACGGGGCGTGGCGGTCCTCGGAGGTACGTCGAGGGCGCGACCGACGGCGTCGTGCGCTACGACAAGTCCCCCGAGAGCTACCTCGCAGGCGTTCACCTCCACGCCGCAATGATCTGAATCGACGACCTCCTGAAGACCGCCGACTGATCACGACATCACACAGACCCCAGACCGGACTCCCGCCAGGCCTGCGCCCCCGAGGCTTGGGATAGCCGTCTCTCCAGTTGCTGGACGCGAGCTGTCAGGCAGGTGTTGTGGGCCTGGGCGTTGGCCAGGTCGGTCTGGAGCGAGGCCCGGTTGACCGGCGAGGCGCCGGCCGGGTCGTGGCCGGCGGGTTCGCGTTCGGCGGTGTGGACGAGGGCGAGCAGGTCGCGGTGCTGGTAGAGGAACGTACGGTCTGTTCGGGCCTGCCGGGCGATGCCGGAGACGCTGATCGAGATGCCGTTCTTTGCGGTGTTCGGGATCGCTCCGGCGACGCGTTTGCGTCGACTAGAGACGTCGGTGCGAACGTGGTCGCAACCCACGCAGCGGAACCGTAGCGGGCAGGCGTGGCCGCATTCCGCCACGTTGGAGGGCTCCAGACATACGCCGGAGGCGGTGGCGACCTCGCCGATCGCCCGGCGCACGTGCTCAGAGTCCAGTAGCCCTTGGACCTTGCGCCAGAGGTGGTTGCCGTGCCGGTAGAACTGCAGGGCGGTGACGCGGTCGAAGGCCTCGCGTTTTGCGTTCTTGTCCGACCCGGTAGCAGCCCTCGGTAGTCGACATCTGTCGGTGGTCCATCAAGGCCTGGAGGACGTCCGGGGCCACGCCGGCGTCGGCGTGCCGCTGGGCGTAGGTGTGCCTGTAGCAGTAGGGGAAGATCCTGGCCTTGTCGAACGGCAGCTTGACTGTCGTTGGCTGCCCGTCGGTCTCCACGACGACCGGCACGAGGACGTCGGGCAACGCGTTGACCCAGGCGCGGTGTGGCTCGGACAGTTGCGATCGGCTTGCTTCCGTCGGGGTTGGCGGCCCGGCGCGGCAGGAGCCTCAGCTTGGACACCGGGCAGTCCGGGACCGGCTGACGCACCCGGTCCTGCTGGCCGGTGACCATGTCGGCTGTGGCCGGCTGGCCGCCACGGGTGCGGGGGTTGGCCGTGCCGGCTGCTGGGCGGTCGGACCCCGGACGTGCACGGGCCGGGATCCGCCGGAGTGCCGTTGTCGGGCGGGGTCCGTCTGCACCGGTCGCACCGGACGGCGGCGGGCACCCCGGCGCTACGTAGGTGCTGCGCCGCGCCCACGGCGGTGCGGAACGGCAGGTCGGCCGAGGCGACGGTGGGTGCGCTGTCCAGGAGCTCAGGCCCGGGTGACCGAGCGGACCGCCCGGAGAGCGGCAGGCCCGCCGGTCGGGGTGCCGGTGAGCAGGACTGTGAACGCCGGATCCTCCACCGGACCCCTCCAAGCACCGGAGCTCGGTCACCGGAGCTCGGTCAACCGCCCGGAGACAATGGGGGCAACGCGGTTCCGGGCCGGCCGGCCGCCGGTGCCCGTGGTTATCCGGCCTCCCGCCCGAGGGAGCCGGAGCGGCCGGTGCCGGTGCCGGCGTCGGCGCCCGGTTCGGGCAGGGGCGGCGCCGTCGGCGCGGGGAGCGGATTCGCCGGTGCGCCGGATGCGCCGGGCGTGTTCCAGGGGCTTTCCGCGGATTCGTGTGTCCGGTGCTGGTCCTGACTGCCCATGAGAGTCCGTCCTGTCGTGTTCGGTTGTGTTAGCGGCTGACGTTCCCGCCACCGGGGCAGTCATGCCGCTGGTCACCCGGATGGCCGCGGAGCGGTGGCGGACTGCCGGCCGGGGAACCCGACCGCTCGACCGCTGCTCCGTCCAGCACGGTCCTCCGCGGCGGTGAGGGGCAGGCGATCGGAGGATTGCGGGAGTCGGGGCTTCAGGGAAAGTTTTTCTCGCGGGAGCGATGAGTTCGGGTGGCGGGGGTGGTCTTACCCGGGAAAGCAACGAGAGCCGACCGGGGAGACCTGAAATGTCCAGTACCAACACCAGCACCACGTCCGCCACTGCCACTGCTGCTGTCGCCGCCTCCGCCGGCACCGGGACGCCCGGTCGGGGGGTGGTGCGGGTGGTGTGGACGTTGCGGGTGGTGATGGCGTTGTTCTTCGCCGTGGGCAGTGCGATGCCCAAGTTGCTGGCGGTTCCTGCGGCGACGGTGGTGTTCGACGCGATCGGTGTGGGGCACTGGTTCATGTACGTGACCGGGGTGGTGGAGCTGGCGGGTGCGGTGGGTCTGCTGGTGCGCCGGCTGGCCGGGCCGGCGGCGACGGCGTTGATCGCGTTCCTGCTGTGCGCGTTCGTGACCCAGTTGACGGCGATGCACGGGGAGAACGCCGGGACGCCGTTCCTCTTCATGGTGCCGCTGGCCGTCATCGCATGGAACCGGCGGGCGGAGACGGCGCGGCTGTTCGGCCGCCGGCTCTGACCCCGACCGACCCCGACCGACCCCGACCCCTGGACCCCCGACCCCTGACTCCGCCCCGGCGCCCGGCCGGGCGGGGCCGGTCAGGGCGTTCGGTCCGGCCGGGGGACGTGGACCGGGTCGCCGCCGAGGTCGGTGTAGAGCTCCGTCCAGCGGCGGTCGGTACTGGTGGCGGGCTTGCCGTCGCAGTAGGCCTTGGTGCCGTTGGCGGTGTAGTAGCGCATCATTTCCAGCACCGATCGGGTGTCGCTGTTGGCACCGGCGGTGTAGCGGTCGGCGGGCTGGTTCGTCTGGTGCACCAGGCAAGTGGGGGAGGGCGTCGCGCTCTGGGCGTCGAGGCTGCCGGTGCCGGCCCCCGCACAGCCGGCCAACAGGGCGGCGGCCGGCAGGAGGACGGCCGGCAGGAGGGCCTGCCGGGCAGCGCGGTGCAGGGTGCGGTGCGGCGTCATACGAGGCTCCGGGCGTCAGAGGAGGGGCGGGAGGCTGCGGACCATCAGGCCGAGGCCGACCGTGAGGACGAGCACTGCTGTCAGGGCCGCCGTGTGCGGGGCGATGCGGCGGAGCAGGGTGAGCGACGGGTGGCGGGTCAGCGGGCCGAGTCGGTCGCCGAGGCGGACCAGCAGCAGCCCGACGGCGGTGAGGGTGGCGGCCATGCCGAGCCCGTAGGCGATCACGAGGGCGGCACCGAACACCGTGCGGCCGAGGGCGACGGCGCCGAGCAGGACGACCAGGGCGGACGGGCTGGGGACGAGGCCGCCGGCGATGCCGAGGCCGACCAGGCCCCGGGTGGTGAACGGTCGGGCCCCGGTGGACGCGGGCCCGTGGGAGTGGTGGTGGCCCCCGAAGATCCCGTGCCGGTGAGGTTGCCCGTCGTCGTGCTGGTGGTCGTGGTCGTGGTCGTGCGTGTGACCGTGAACGTCGTGGTGATGATCGTGACCGTGACCGTGACCGTGGTCGTGCTCGTGCTCGTGCTCGTGCTCGTGCGGGTGTGCGTGGTCGTGGGGGCCGGCGGGGGCGCCGGCTCCCAGCAGGACGGGTTGGCGGGCCACTCGGGCGGCCGGTGTGCGGGGGTGGTGGTGCGTACGGGGGCGCCGCAGTGCGTCGGTGAGGAGGCCCGCGCCGACGAGGGCGACGAGGGTGCCGCCGGCGACGCCGAGCCAGCCGAGGACGGTGTCCCCGGCGAGGGAGGAGAAGGTGGTCAGGGCGAGTCCGATGACGAGGACGCCGGCGGTGTGGGTGGCGGTGACGGTGGCACCGACGGTGACGGCGTCGCGGGTGCGGCCGCGCCGGCCGGCGAGGTAGGCGGCCATCACGGTCTTCCCGTGGCCGGGCAGCAGGGCGTGTCCGGCGCCGAGGACGACGGACAGGAGGACGGCGAGGAGTCCGACCGGCACGGTCAGCCGCTCGGCGCCGGCGAGTGCGGTGAGGTGACGGGACAGGGCCTCCATCCGCGCGGTGAGTCCGCCGCCCGTCGTGCCTGCACCCGCGGTACCCGCGGAGTCGGGGGTACCGTCCCCGGCGACGGCGGTGAATCCGGCCGTGCTGTCTCCCCGCGGGGTGTCGAGGAGTTCGCGCGGGTAGTTCCGCAGTTCGTCGGAGGGGGAGGACGCGGGCACGGTGGAGTGTTCGAGGTGGGCGCCCTCGCCCTTGGCGGTGATCTCGTTCCAGCCGACCCGGGTCGCGTCCGTGCCGGTGTCCACCCGGACGGTCACCGGCCCGGCCGCCAGGTTGAGGGGCGCGCCGAGCCGGCAGGTGAGGCGGCTGGTGCGCAGGCCGGCCTGCCCGTCCTGGTAGTCGAACGCGGCGGAGCCGACCGTCCAGGTGAGATGCCGGGGCGTGGTGACGGTCAGGCGCGCGGCGCGCTCGCCGCAGTGGGCGGCGGCCCAGGCGGCGCGTTCGGCCTCGCTCGCGGTGCCGTCGCCGTCCGTGTCGACGGCCGGTGCGGCCTGGAGGGTGGGGATCTCGGCGGTGTCGGTGACGGCGAGGACGTCGAGCCGGTCGGCGTGGACGGTGAGGCCGGTGTAGTGGTTGACGGAGAAGTTGCCGAGCGGGTGGGCCTGGGCGGCGGGTGCGGCGGAGCCGAGGAGCCACAGGGCGCCGGCGGCGGTGACCCCCGCGCGCCGCAGGGGTGGACGGCGGGTCACGGTGTGCCTCCGAGGGCGGCGAGTGCGGTGCGGGCCTGCGGGGCCAGCAGCGGGGAGAAGAACGGGTCGGTGCGCAGCGCCTCGGCCAGATGCTCGCGGGCCGCGTCCGTCAGGCCCAGCGCGCGTTCGATCTCGCCGCGGTGATGGGCGAACAGGGCGTTGTGCCAGCCGTGCCGCTGCGCCTGTTCGGCGAGGGGCAGGGCTTCGCGGTCGTTGCCCTGGCGGTGCAGGGCCCAGGCGAGGGCGTCGGCGACCAGGACGTTGTGGCGGCGCTGCCACTCGGCGCGCAGCAGCGTGACGGCCTGGTCGGGGTCGCCGTGGTCGGCCTGGTACTGACCGATCGTCAGGTCGTCGACGACGCCGTTGGCGGCGGCGAGTTGCTGTTCGGCGGCCAGCAGCCGGTACTGCTCGCGGGCCTCGGTGGGGTGGCGGAGCGACTCCTGCAGTTCGCCCAGCTCCAGCAGGTACTGCGGGAGCGGCACCCGGTCGATGGCGGTGGTGTAGTCGCGGACGGCGCCGTCCGGGTCGCCGAGGGCGGCCTCGGCGCGGGCGCGGCCGGCCAGGGCCGGGGTGTAGGAGGGATCGTCGGCGAGGGCCTGGCGGTAGCCGGTGAGGGCCTGGTCGGGGTGGCCGTTGCTGCGGTCGAGTTCGGCGATCTGGTAGCGGCAGAACGCCTTGTCGGCGGGGTCGAAGGCGTCGTCGAGGGCGCGTTGCAGGGCGGTGCGGGCGTCGTCGGTGCGGCCGTGCTGTTCGAGGTCGTAGGCGGCGCGGGTGAACGCGGCGGTGCCGGGCCGCAGGTCCAGGAGTTGCTGGGCGGCCTCGGTGGCGCCGGGCTCGTCGCCGAGTTGGGTGCGGGCGTCGGCGAGGACGGCGTGGGCCGGCCAGTGCCGGGGGGACGCCGCGATCGCCCGGTCGGCGAAGTCCCGGGCGTCGGCGAAGAGGTGACGGGCGTTGGCGAGGGCCCCGAGGCCGGTGAGCGCGTCGGCGTTGTCGTCCGGCCGGAGGCCGAGCGAGCGGTGCAGTGCCTCGTCGGCCTTCGGGTAGAAGGAGGGGTCGGCCGTGAGCCGGGCCTGTTCGACGTACTCGGCGCCCAGCCGGGCCCAGCCGGCGGCGTCGGCGGGGGCGTTGCGCAGCCGCTGCTGGTCGGCGGCGATGCTCCGGCCGAGGGCACCGGGATCCGTCGTTCCGGAGGCCGGCCGGGCCGCGGGCGGGACGGGTTTCGGGCCTTCCCGGCCGAGCGCTCCGAACGCGGCGAGGCAGCCGCACAGGGCGGCGGTGGTGAGCAGCAGGGGCATGCGGCGCATCCCGGATCCTTCGGGTCGGGTCGGGGTCGGGCGGGGGTGGGTCGAGGTCGCCTCGGCGGCAGGCGGCAGGCGGCAGGCGGCAGGCGGCAGGCGGAGGGCCGAGGGTGGCAGGCGGAGGGTGGCGGGTGCGGCCCGGGACGAGGCCCGGACCGCACCCGCCGGGAGCGCTAGTTGGGCTGGTTGACGGCCTTGGCGTACGGCAGCGCGACGTACGGGAAGGACGCGGAGAACGGCTTGTCGGCCTGGTTCACGCCGTCACCGGCGGCCAGGGCGGGGATGAGGTGGCCGGGGGTGGCGCCCTCCATCACCTGGAGGGCGATGTCGACCACGTCGTCGGTGGGGCGGCGGCCGTTGGGGAAGCCCTGGAAGTCGCCGTTGAGGATGCCGAGCCGGTCGGGGTTGGCGGTGACCGGGGTGGACATGTTGAGCCGCAGCTCCTCGGCCGGCACGAACCGGGAGGCGTCGATGTCCTGGTTCATCAGCTGGGAGTTGAGGTCGACGGCGAACGGGCCGTTGGCGGCCTTGGCGATCCCGGTCAGGAAGATCTCCTGGAGGTCGGTGCGCGGGGTGGCGGGGGCGGGGAGGCCGTAGATCGCCTGGATGAGTTGCGGCACCTCCGGGTTGAGGACCTTGTTGACCACGGCGGGCTGGTTGTGGTCCTCCGACGGCGGGAGGGAGTTGAACGCGTCCTTGAGCCCCGCGGGGAGGACGACCTCGTTGACCAGCGGGTTGCCGAGGCGGGAGACCTGCACGTACTTGCCGACCGGCTCCTCCTTGCCGGGGCTGAGCTTCATGGTCTGCTTCTCGGTGCTGGACCAGACGCCGATGACGGGGTTGCGGCCCGGGTCGCCCTTGAACGCGAGCTCGCTCTTGGGGATCTGGATGGAGAGGGTGTTGACGTTGTAGCCGGCCAGGGTGTTCTGCCCAACCTCGGAGAGGTTGCCGCCGTAGAGCAGGTCGAAGACCCGCAGGTCGAGGAAGAACGGGTCGGCGGCCTGTGTCGCGACGGTCTGCCCGCCGTTCGGCAGCTGGACGGTGGCCTGGCTGCGCAGCCGCCCGTAGTCGGGCATCGAGGCCTTGCCGGTGTCCGACGGCGCGGCGGTGCCGTGCTCGACCAGGGTCTTGGGCTTGCAGCCGGGGCGCAGCTCCTGGAGCGTGTAGTACTGGCGGAACAGCAGGGTGGGGTCGGTGAGGTTGTTCACGACGCCGTTGTTGTAGAGGAAGGTGTTGGTGCCGCGCCGGTCCTCGGTGTGGAAGGTCCAGCGGTAGGTGACGTCGGGCCTGCCGGTGCCCTGGGAGTCGATGTTGATGTCGTAGTGGGCGCCGTCGGCCCAGGGGTAGAAGTTCGGGCCGCCGTTGGGCTCCTGGAACGGGAGCCAGTTCGCGACCAGGGTGACGGTGTCCTGGCGGTCGGGGCTGGTGAAGGCGTAGACATCGGTGTTGTCGACCTGCGGGTCCGCGGCGATCAGCGGAGCCTCGCGGTGGCTGGACGCCGAGCCGACACCCGCGCCCGGGCCGGCCAGCGCGCTGCTCGCCAGGGCGAGGGCCATCACGCCGAGGATGGCGGCGGTGCGGACGGTGGACTTCGGTCGGGGGCGTCCGAGCACAGGGTTCATCGTTCTCGCTTCCGGTGGGGGCGCCGCAGCGCCCGGAACGTTGCCGTGGCACGCCTTCGACGGCGGTCCACGGGAGGACAATGACTGCCCTCCCGAACCCCTTCGCCGCCGCGCGCACGGCGGACGGGCCACGTCACCCGCTCGGCCCAGACCAGTCACCCGCACGGTGGTACGTCCGGTCCCGCCCCGGCCGCCGGGGCGCGGGTCGACCTTCTATCGCCAACCCGCGTTGTTCCTAGAATGGGCGGGTGGAAGACATCGACGCGATTGCCGTCCTGCAGGATCCGGTACGGCGGCGGCTGTACCAGTACGTGGCGGCGCAGGGCCGTGAAGTCGGCCGCAACGAGGCCGCCGAAGCGACCGGGGTGACGCGTACGCTCGCCGCGCACCACCTGGACAGGCTGACGGAGGCCGGGCTGCTGGAGAGTGGCAGCCGGCGGCTGTCGGGCCGCTCGGGGCCGGGGGCGGGCCGTCCGGCCAAGGTGTACACGCGGGCGCGGGGTGAGCGTTCGGTGTCGCTGCCCGCCCGTGACTACCGCACCGCCGCCGAGCTGCTCGCCGAGGCCGCGGAGGAGGCCGGGCTGGACGCGGGGCTCTGCGCGGCGGCGCGTCGCCGGGGCGCGGCCCTGCGCGGGTCGGCGGCGCCCTGCGGCGGCCTCGACGAGGCGGTTGAGGTGCTGGCCGGGCGCGGCTACGAACCGCATCTGGAGGACGCCCCGGGTACAGGCGGTGAAGGCGGCACCGGCGGCACGGGCGGTGCCGAGGAGGCGGGCGGCGCGGGCGCGCGTGTGGTCCGGATGCGCAACTGCCCGTTCCACGCCGTCGCCGAACGCTTCCCGCCGCTCGTCTGCGGCATGAACCTCGCCCTGCTGGAAGGCCTGCTGGGGACGGACGGCCCCGTCCGCGCCCGGATGGACGCCCGGCCGGGGGAGTGCTGCGTGGTGGTCGAGAGTTCTAAAAACAATGATGATTGACATAGAAAACGCGGGCATGCTGGGATGAGGCCATGACCTCATCCGGGCCTGCCGCCCACCTCGCCCAGCTCAACGTCGCCACCCTCAGCCACCCCCTGGATGACCCGCGCATCGCGCCGTTCGTCGAGCTGCTCGATCCGGTCAACGCCGCCGCCGACGGTGCGCCCGGCTTCGTGTGGAGGCTGGTGGAGGACGGCGCCGCCGATGCCACCGGCCTGCGCCCGGCCGGGGAGGACGTCATCGTCAACCTGTCGGTGTGGGAGGACCAGGAGGCCCTGTGGGACTTCGCCTACCGCACCGGGCACCTGGACGTGGTGCGGCGCCGCCGCGAATGGTTCCAGCGGCACGTCCAGGCGCACCTGGTGCTCTGGTGGGTGCCCGCCGGCCACCTCCCCGGCGTCGGCGAGGCCCTGGAACGGCTGGCGGAGCTGCGGGCGCACGGGCCGTCCCCGCGCGCGTTCACCTTCGCCGCCTCCTTCACCGCCGCCGAGGCCGCGGCGGTGCACGCCCCGCCCCACGGTGCTGCGGAGGCCTGACGGCGTCGGGGCATCGGGGCATCGGGGTGCCGGGGCGCGGGCCGTCCGGTCAGGGTGTGCGCAGGCGCGCGCACGCCCGTGGGCCGGGCCCGATCGGTCCGGGCCCGGCCCACGGGTACGCGTGGCTCCGGTCAGAAGGCGGAGGTGTACGCCGTGAGGAACGGCGCCGCGACGGGCGTGCCGCCGGGGTTGAAGCAGAGCGGGTTGAGCTTGACCGTGCCGGAGGTGCGCGTCCAGGGGAGCGCGAGGTTGCACCAGCCGGGGCCGCCGCCGAACGCGGTGAACTGGGCGGTGTCGGAGGCCACGGCCACGCCGGGCAGCGTGACGGTGGACGGCACGCCGACGGCCAGCGTGTTGGTGGCGCCGACCGAGTTGAAGTTGGTCCCCGGCGGCACCGATCCGTTGTACCAGAGGTAGCCGAACGACTTCGGCGGGAACGCCGGTCCGTGGACGGCCCGCTTGACGGAGTAGCTCAGCGTCCACCTGGTGTCGTACGGAGCGTTCGCCGCGTCGAAGCAGGCGACGACGAAGGTCTGGCCGGTGGCGGCGGGCGCCCAGTCGGCCACCTTGCACCGCGCGCCCTGCACGGCGTCGACCGCGGTGACCTCGACGTTGCCGACGTTGGTCGCCAGGCCCAGGCCGGGCAGCCAGGCCTTCCAGATGCCGGTCGAGCCGTGGCTCACCACGTTGGCCCCGCCGGCCGAGTTGTACTGGGTGACCAGTGCCCCGGTGATCGTCGAGTGGACGTAGCCGTAGTCGCCACCGGGCGGCGCGGGCGTACCGCTGCTGGTCGTGTAGAGCACCGTGAACGGCGAGTTGTCGGGCGTGCCGGTGGGCTTGTAGCAGGCCACCGAGACGTCCTGCCCGGTGCCGACGGTGGTCCAGCCCTTGATCTGGCACCAGGTGCCCGTTCGGTTGACGGCGGTGGCGTGGGCGATGCCGCCCGGGCCGCCGATCAGCGGGAAGTGCACGACGTAGGAACCCAGGGCGACCTGGTCGACCTTGACGGGATTACTGGCCGGCGTGGTCCAGCTGCCCCACTGGCGCGTGGTGTCGGGGACGTAGCCCGGCGGCGGCGTCGGGTTGTCGAGGAAGGCGAAGCCCCAGCGGTCGGGCACGGCCGCATGGGCCGGGCCGGCCGCCGGGACGGCCGCGGCCAGTAGGGCGGCCACCAGGGCCAGCAGCAGCAGGACGGCGCGTGCGGGTCTGATCGGCGGTGCGTCGGTACGGGCGTGCATGAGCGTCAACCCCCAAGGTGGCGTGGACAGTTGCTGACTGCGCGGTGCGGCGTGCGCCGTGCGCCGAGAGCTCCGTTCCGGGGAGCGGAACGGGACCGGGGCCGGTCGGGCGGTCGGGTGGTTCGGTGCGAGGTGCCCGGGGTGCCGGAGGAGCCGGAACGCCCGGGGGAGCCCGCTGCCGTCCGGTGTGTCCGGCGATCGACGGCCGCTGCCGAAGGGGGTCAGGCCCGACGGTGCCTCACATGGTAGGAGTGGCACGGCCCGATGGCCCAGACCTCTGGCATGAACCCGTACGGCCCTTGTCGGCCGATCGCGGCGCACCCCCACCCGCCCCGCCCGACCCGTCGGACCCGTCGGGCCCGGACCTCCTGCCGGTCACGCCGAACGCCGCGCCGTCGCCGCCCGCAGGCCCGCCCGTCGGCCCCGGCCCCCGGCTCCGGCGACCCAGTAGGTGCCCCGCGCCCCGGCGTCCCCGGGCGGAGCGGTGCACGGGCAACGGCCGGAAAGACCCTTGCGGCTTCGGCGTCGTGGGCGGGCGACCCGGCCGTGCCGCCGGTGCCACCCGCGCCGCCGGCTGGGCCGTGTCGTCGGTCAGAGGGGAAGCGTCATGCCCTCGTCCGCGGCGACGACGTCCCCGGAGAAGGCGCTGCGTGCCTCGGCGATCGAGCGTTCGCGGTTGCTGCCGGGCCAGAAGTGCGTCAGCAGCAGGCGCTCGGCACCAGCGCGGCCAGCCCAGGTGCCGGCGTCCGAGGCGCTCATCAGGTGGGGATCACCGTCGTCGGAGCGGGCGCCCTGGAGGGTTGCGCCGGCGATGAACAGATCCGCTCCGGCCGCGAGCCGGGCGAGCGCGGGGGCCGGGCCGGCGTCGCCGCTGTAGGCCAGGGTCAGACCGGGCGCGGTCAGCCGCAGTCCGGCGTGCGGGACGTGATGGGGCAGCAGGACACCGTCGAGTTGGAACGGGCCGACGCGGTAGCTGCCCGGCAGCGGGTGCACCGCGAAGACGTCGAGCAGATCCTCCGTCGGCTCCATCGCCTGGACCCGCCGGACCACTCCGGGGGTGCAGTACAGCGGGACGAGCCCGCTGCGGCGCTCCCCGAAGGTGAGGGCCCGGCACAGCGCACTGAGGTCGGCGCAGTGGTCCGGGTGCTCGTGGGTGACCACGACGGCGTCGACGTCCGCGGCGGCACAGTGTTCCAGCAGCCGGGGGAGGGTGGCGTAGCCCAGGTCCAGCACCAGCCGGAACCCCTCGTATTCCAGGAGGAAACCGCTCGCACCGCGCCCGGCCTCCGGCCACGCCCCGCATGTCCCCAGCACACTCAGCCTGCGCATCCGGTCATCCTCCCACAGGCCCGGGGAGGTGGCCGCGGCTCTGCTGCCGGGCGGGCTGTTCGACCGCCCCGGACGGGACGGTCGCGGCGCTCATCAGGTGCGATGTCCTGGATCGGGAGCTGCGCCGACGACCGTACAGGCCCGGGGTATTGGCGGATGCGCTGCCCGAGGGCCAAAGCCACGAACTGCGGCTTGCGTGTAAAATATGGAGGTGATCTCACCCCGTCTACAGGGGAGTGCTCATGATCGGTGTCACCGTTACGTTCTCCTACCCCAGCGGCTTCGACCGCGCGCGGGTGGTCGAGGTTGCCGAGGGTGCACGCGGCATGTTCGAGGGCATGCCCGGCGTGCGGTTCAAGTTCTTCACGTTCAGTGAGAAGCAGCAGCAGGCAGTCAACTTCTATGTCTGGGAGTCCGAGGAGGCGGCGGAGCAGTTCTTCTCTCCGGAGCTGCGCGCGCGGGTGACCGACCTCTACGGCGCAGCGCCGGCGATCGAGTACGTGGAGATCGCCGAGATCGTCGACAATTCGAAGGCCTGAGGTCGAAGGCCCGAAGAAACCGGTGGGCTTGTTCGCGGGGTTGATTCAAGTGTCCTTGCGCGGCCCTGGCGTTGTGTCGACCTGAGGCCGCCGGCCAGGTCCGTGCTGTTGAGATCCGCACCGCACGCGGCCCCTGGACCGTGGCCACCCTGTGAAACCCCGCGACCGACAGTCTCTGCCGGTGCGGCCGCCCCTCGGAGCGGGCAGGCTGCCGGGCGCGATGCCGGGCCGGTTTCCCGGCCGGTTTCCGGGGCCCTGTATGTTGATCACCCGCCGACCCCATCAGCGACCCGTCCCGGGGTGTTGACGTGGGGGTTCGCCCGGGCCCGTGGCCGCCTCGCGTAAACGGGTCGCCGATCGTCCTGGGGGCAGGGCAGACTCCGGGGCCGAGGCCGTACGTCTGCTCATCATCTCCACGCGCTCGAAGGATCTCGCATGACCATTCCCGCCCCGCCCGGCAGCCCGCAGTCAGCGGAGGGACCGGCCGACGCCAACCCGTGGGCACCTCCGGGGCAGGAAGGGGGCAAGGGGCGGGGCGAGGCGCCGGGCGGGGCCGAGTCTCGCGTACCCGCCCCGCCGGCTCCGGCCGGTCCGGCTGCCGCGTCCGTTCCGGGTACTCCGGGTACTCCGGGTACTCCGGGGGCTGAGGGCTTCCCGGGTGTCCCGGGCTTCCCGAACGCACCGGGCGCACCGGGCGAGGGCCTGGGCGTGCCGTACTGGCCGCCGTATCTGCTGCCGGCACCGCAGCCGCGCAACGGCCTGGGCATCGCCGCGATGGTCCTCGGGATCGTCGGCACCGTCTTCGGCCTGACCGTCATCCTGTTCTGGCTGTCCTGGCTGCCGGCCCTCCTCGCCCTGGTCCTCGGCCTCGTCGCGCTGCGGCAGGTGCGGAAGGGGGTCGCGGCCAACCGGGGGGTGGCGCTCGCCGGCGTGATCCTGGGCGTCGCGGGCCTGCTGGTCTCGGTCGGCGGCGGGGTGTTCGTGGTGAGCCGGGTGCAGGCGGCGCACGACAAGCAGCGGGCGGACGAGAACGCCGCGCGCGCCCGTGCCGAGGCTGCCGTCGCGGCCGCCGAGGAGCGGGCGGCGAAGGAGAAGGAGCGGATCGAGGCCGAGCGCGAGAAGGCGGCGGCGGACGAGCGGGCCCGGCACTTGTCGTTCGGCCAGTCCTACACCTACCCGAACGGGCTGAAGGTGACGATGGCCGCACCGGAGCCGTACGTCCCGAGCGAGACCGTGTTCGAGGCCCCCAAGCACGCCAAGATCGTCCAGGTGCGGATCACCGTCGTCAACACCGGTTCCACCGAGGTCTCGCTCTACGGCTCGGGGATGCCCGGCGTCCGGGACTCCCAGGGCAACCCGGTCCTCCTGCTGATCGACGGAAGCGGACGGATGAAGCTTCTCTCCGGCTCCCTCGCTCCCGGCCAGCAGGCCACCAGCCTGACCGCGTACGCCCTGCCGGACACCGCGGCCGACCCGTTCTCCGTCACTTTCACCCACGGCTCCGTTCTGAAGCAGGTCGTCTGGTCCGGCCCGGCCGGCTGACCCGGGGCCGGGCCGGCGGCGTGCCTCCGGAACGCACGGCGCCGCATGCCCTCGCGGGTGACGAAGCAGCCCTCGGCCAACCGGAGGCAGTCGGGGGTGTCGAAGTCGGCCTCGGGGCCCCGGAGTCCGCTCGGGGCCGGCCCCCCGACACGGGCTGGGGGACATCCCCCAACCGCCCCTGAGGTGCGCCCGATCGCGCCCCGTTCGGGCGCGGAGCCCCGTTAGCGTCCAGCCATGACTTCGACCCTGCGAAAGTGCCTCGCCACGGCAGCCGCTGTCACGGTGCTGCTCGCCACCGACGCGGCGGCCGCCGCGGCCCTTCCGGCCGGCTCCTCCCCGGCGGCGCGACTGCGCCAGGACGTGTCCGCGATTCACGCCCTCGGCATCAGCGGTGTGCAGGCCCGGGTGATCGCGCCCGACGGCCGGCAGACGGTCGCCACCGCCGGCACCGCCGACCTGCGGACCGGACGCCCCGTCCCGCCCGACGGTTATCTCCGCATGGCCAGCACGTCCAAGACCCTGATCGCCACCGTGGTGCTGCAACTGGCGGCCGAGGGCAGGCTGTCACTG
Source organism: Kitasatospora sp. NBC_01560 (assembly GCF_045208415.1). Taxonomy (NCBI): domain Bacteria; kingdom Bacillati; phylum Actinomycetota; class Actinomycetes; order Kitasatosporales; family Streptomycetaceae; genus Kitasatospora; species Kitasatospora sp. NBC_01560. The sequence goes on from NZ_CP109364.1 coordinate 9,457,413, forward strand.
GACGACACGGTCGACCGCCGGTTGCCGGGCGTGGTGCACGGCAACGGCAATGACGGCACGCGGATCACCCTGCGCCAACTGCTTCAGCACACCGGCGGCATCTCCGACGCCGGCCTGCCCGGCTACAGCACGCCCGCGGAGTACTACCAGCAGCGCCACCGCGCCTACAGCGACGAGCAGTTGGTGGCCAGGGCGATGGCCGTGCCGCCCACCGAGGGGTGGCACTACTCCAACACCGGCTACCTCCTGCTCGCCATGACCGTCGAGAAGGTCACCGGCCGGCCCGCCCACCAGGAGATCGAGGAGCGGATCCTGCGCCCGCTCGGCCTCGACCACACCCGGTGGACGGGTATCTCGTCCACCGTGCCCCGGCCGCACGCCCTGGCCTACCAGTTCTTCGGCCCCGGCGCCCGGGTGGACGTGACCGACCAGATCCCGGTGGGCCACGAGAACCTCTCGTGGGTCACCACCACGCTGGACGAGAACCGCCTCCTGCGCGCGTTGCTCGGGGGCCGCCTGCTGCCGCCGGGGCAGCTGGCCGAGATGAAGCGGACCGTCCCCGTGAGCGCGGAGGCCGAACAGTTCTGGCCGGGCGGCCGCTACGGGCTCGGCCTGGTCGAGCAGCCCCTGAGCTGCGGCGGCACCTACTGGAGCCATGAGGGCGGCGACGGCGGCTACATCACTCTCAACGGCGTCACCGACGACGGCGGGCGAAGCGCCGTGGTCTCGATGTCCGAAGCCCGCGGTGACACCCCGGAGCACATCCTCGCCCAGGAGCACGCGGGCAGTGCGCTGATCGACCACGCCCTGTGTGCGGGGAGCCCCGGCCGGCGGTGAGCGGCCCGGCCACCTGCTCCAGCCGGTGCCCGGGCGCCGGCTGGAGCAGGCGGCCGCACGTCAGGTCGGCTCGGCGGTGAGGACGGAGCCGTCCCTGCGGAGATGCTCGATCGTGAGCTCGCCGGATGCGCCGTTGCGGGTGCCCGTCCCGCCGGTGACCGCGAACGTCGGCGTGCGGGCCGCGCGGACCGGTCACCGCTGCGCGCCGCCGACGGGGAGCGGACGCCGGCCTGCCGAAAACCACAGGCCACCGCCGCTGCGGTGCCGATATCCTCTCGGCCGTGAGTCGTAGGAGAACGAGGGACAGGGTCGAGGGCGCTCCGACGACGGCACGCCTGTGCGCGGTGCTGAACCGGGCGGGGCGCGTCGTGATCGTCGAGGGAGCGCCCGCCGAGGCGGACTCCGCGGACGGGGCGCGGATCGTGGTGACCGGTGCCGAGATCGCCGGCCTGGCCCGGCTGCTGGCCGTGGTGGACGGCGGCAGCGGTGAGCAGTGCCTGTGCGACGGCGGGCCGACCATCCTGGTGCAGGACGTCAGGGGCGAACTGATCGCCCGTTGGACGCTGCACCACTGGTCCGCCCTCCGCGGGCTCGGGCGGGGCGATGCCGACCTGCGGGACGGTCCGGCACTCACCGCATGGCTCGCGGAGCGGGGCCTGACCGGATCGCTGGAGGCCCGCTCGTTCCAGGCCGAGCTGGAGGCCGAGGAGGAGCGGCGCCGGCTGCGCTGGGTCCGGGCCGCGCCCGGCGGACTGGCCGTGCACTACGCGGCCTTGGACGTGTCCCGGCCGTCGGGGCACGACCGGAGGGCCTGGACGGCCGGGCTCCGGAACGCCGAGGCCCGGCTCGCCGCTGCCGTCCGGCGCGCGCATCCCGACGGGACCGAGCGGATCCTCGCCCTGCTCGCCTGGGCCGGGGCACCGGTCAGGGAGTCCACCGGCGGCCTGAAGTGGTACGACCTGACGGTCCAGCGGCACCTGCTCGCCGAGGACCCGGGGCTTCTCCTCGCCGCACTCGTCACCCGCCCGCCGAGTCGGGCCCAACTCGACGGTGCGGCCGCACTCTTCGCCTCCCACGAATGGACCGGAGCGCACGGTGAGGAGCTGCCCGAACCGCTGCGGACGATGCTGGTCGAGCACATCCTGGCGGACGGCACCGACCCCCTGCGGTTCCGGTTGCGCCACGGAGCCTACGGCGTCGGGCGCCCCGCCGGACCGGACGCTGCCGGCTGACGCGCCGGCCCGGTCGAGCCCCGGTCGAGGCATGGCGCTGACCCTTGGAGCCGACCCTTGGCGCGCCCAACGCCGACCCCTGGCGCCCGCCCCCCCTGGTCGAGCCCGGGCGCCGGCCGCGGGGCGGTGCAGGCGAGGAGGGCGGCGCAGGTCAGCGGAGGTCGTGCGCGGCGAGCCAGGCGAGTGAGTCGTCGATCAGCCGCGGTGCGCCGCTGTCGACGGTGAGTGAGTGGCCGCGGTCGTCGTAGTCCATGAGTTCCGTGACGGCGCCGGAGTGGCGGTACTGCTTGAACGCCGAGTGGACGAGCACCTGGTCCACGGTCTGGTCGAGCTTGGCGGCCATCAGCAGCAGCGGGCCGCGGCTCTCGTTGCCCGTGTTGACCGCGGCCGGCGAGTGCGGCTCCAGATTGCTGAGCGCGAGCTGGAACAGCGGGCGCGCGGTGCTCGGGATCGTCCACTTCTCGAACAGCTCGTCGGACTCGTCCTGGGGGACGGCGTTGGCGAAGCCGTGCCGGAACTGTTCGGCGCTCAGCGACACCGTCCTGTTCCGGTTGGCGGGGTTGCTGAGGAACGCGAACGTGGAACGGACCTGGTTCGTACCGATCGCCTTCACGCCCTTGATCTGCCCGGGGGAGATGGCGATGGCCGCCCGGCCGATGCCGTCGCCGAGGAGTTTCTCGACCAGGAAACCGCCCACCGAGTGCCCGATCAGGATCGGCCGGGAGTCCAGGGTGGCGGCGAACTCGGCGAGGTGGCGGGAGATCTCCGCGAGACCCGTACCGGCCTGTGCGTCCGGATCCTGGCGTGCGGCGGCCACGGTGTCGGGCACGCCCGGCCACTCCGGCATCACCGGCCGGTAGCCGGCCGCCTCGAACCGCTCGGCCCAGGGCTGCCAGCTCGTCGAGTGCAGCCACAGGCCGTGCACGAACATGACCGGGGTCTTTCCGTCGGGCATCGGGGTGTCCGCTTCCGTGAGAGGAGCGGCAGCGCGACCGTGCGGGCGCCGCCGGGAGCCGGTCCGGCCCTCCTGACCAGCATCTGCGCTCTGCGCGCCCCTGTCGCATCGGGGCCGGGTGCGGCCCGCAACGGCACGGTGCGGCCTGTACCCCGGTGCGTCCCGTGGCCTGGTACGTCCTGCGGCCCGTGCGGCGGCCGGGCGCTCTGGTTGTCCGCCGACCACTGACCGCCGACCGGCCGCCGGCCGCCGGCGGGCGCTCAGCCGGGGTCCGTGGCCGGGCCCCCGGGGGTGCGGAGGGCCCGGCGGACGGCGCTGCGGAGCCAGTGGTGGCCCCGGTCGGCCGCGTGCCGGGGGTGCCAGGCCATGCCGATGGCCAGGGAGGGCAGCGGCAGCGGGATGTCGAGGAGGCGGAGCCCGAGGGCGGTGGCGTCGTCGGTGAGCGGCGACGCGGCGGCTCCGGGGAGCGCGGCCGGGACGAGGCAGACGACGTCGCTGCGGGCGGCGAGGGTCATGGCCGCCAGGTGGCTGGGGAGGACGACGGAGACCCGCCGCCGGAGGCCCAGCTCGGCGAGGGCCGCGTCGAGGGGGCCGGTGAACCGGCCCCGGCGGCTGACCGCGACGTGGTCCGCCGCGGCGAGCCGGGCCGGAGTCAGCGGCCCTTCGGTGAGCGGGTGACCGGCCCGGACGGCCGCCGTCATGCGCAGGCCGGTCAGTTCCTCGACCAGGGTCTCCGGGTCCACGTGGTCGATGGATCCGACCTCCAGGTCGATCCGGCCGTCGCGCAGGGCCGGGCCGGCCTCCAACTCCTCGGCCAGGAGCCGGAACGAGACCCCCGGTGCTTCCTCCCGGGCCACCCGCAGCAGCCCGGGCACCAGCGCCGCGCCGACCAGGTCGGCGGCCTGGAGGGTGAAGGTGGTGCGCAGGGCGGCGGGGTCGACGCCGCCGCCGGGGCCGAGCAGCGCGCCGAGGCTGCGGACCACGGCGGCCGCCTCCTCGCGCAGGGCCAGGGCGCGAGGGGTCGGGACCATCGACTGCCCGGCCCGGACCAGCAGCGGGTCCTGGAGGATGCGGCGCAGGCGGGCGAGGGTGCGGCTCATGGCGGCGGGCGAGGTGTGCAGGCGGGCGGCGGCGCGGGTGACGCTCTGCTCGGCCAGCAGGGCGTCCAGCGCGACGGCGAGATTGGCGTCGATGACCGGCTCAGGGCTGTTCACCAGCATTATTCCATTTCCGTCAATGATTCCTTGCTGAGGTTCCCATTGTGGCAACACCTCGCTCCTCCCCAGGATGGAGGTGTTCCGCTCCAGTACGACCTGCGAGGCTTTCATGATCGTCATCACTGCTCCCACCGGGAACATCGGCCGTCACCTGCTCCACCGGCTCCTGGAGTCCGCTCCCGCGGCGGGGGAGGAGCTGCGGGTCATCGTGCGTGATCCCGCCCGGCTCCCGGCCGCGGCGCACGGCTGCGTCGAGGTGATCACCGGCTCGCACGGGGACGCCGCGGTCGTCGACCGGGCCTTCGAGGGTGCCGACGCCGTCTTCTGGCTCGTCCCGCCGGACGCCTCGCTGGCCCCGCACGACACCTACACCGGCTTCACCGGCCCTGCCGCGAAGGCGTTCGCCGCCCACGGCGTCGGCCATGTCGTCGGTGTCTCCGCGCTCGGCCGCGGCACGCCGGTCGCCGACCGCGCGGGCCTGGTCACCGCCACCCTCGCCCTGGACGACTTCATCGCCGGCACCGGCGTCGCCTACCGGGCCCTGGCCAACCCGTCCTTCTTCGAGAACCTCCTGGAGGAGGCCGACTCGATCCGCGAGCGGGGCATCTTCACCGACGTCGTGGACGCCGACCGCAAGGCCCCCCTCGTCGCGACCGCGGACATCGCCGCCGTCGCCGCCGGGCTCCTCCTGGACCGCTCCTGGACCGGCACCGACAGCGTCCCCGTCCTCGGCCCGCAGGACCTCTCCCCGAACGACGTGGCCCGCATCCTGACCGAACAGCTCGGCCGGCCCGTCCGCTACGAGCGCCAGCCGTTCGACGAGCTCCGCACCACCCTGGTCGGCTACGGCCTCCACGAGGCCTTCGTCCAGGGCATCGTCGACATGAAGCGGGCCAAGGACGCCGGCCTCGACGCCGGCATCGCCCGCACCGCGGACACCGCCTCGCCCACGAGCTTCGCGCAGTGGTGCGCCGAGTCCCTCAAGCCCGCCGTCCTCTCCTGATGGCCCACCACCCCTCGCCACGCGCCCGGCGCCGGGCGCATCGGCACCCCTCACCACTCGCCCCCCGTCACCCCGGAGACACCCTGATGCCCGCCGAGAAGACCGAAGCGCCCGTCACGGCGTTCATGCTCGTCAAGACGACGCCCGAGTGGCTCGCCCTGACCGTCCAGGAACGCCTGGACGCCTTCACCACCCAGGTCCTCCCCGCGATCGAGGCCAGGACCACCGGTGTCCGGTCGCGCTTCTACGACACGGAGTTCTACTCCGCGCGGGTCACCGACATCTGGGTGTGGGAGGCGGACGACCACCACGCCTACCAGCTGCTCGTCGACGCCCTGCGCGAAACCCCCTTCTGGGACCGCTACTTCGAGGTCGTCGAGCTGCTCGTCGGCACCGAGAACGGCTACGCCCGCACGTACGGCCTCGAACCCGTCGCCACCGTCGCCACCTGAGACACCGCCCGCCCGGGTCGGCGGGCCGGGCCGGTCGGCACGTCGAAGTCGATCACAGGTCGCTCCCCTCGTTCCGGTCCGTGCGGTCCGTCCGGTCCGTGCGGTCGGTCCGGTCCGTGCGGTTCCCGTCGTTCCCGTCGGCGGCAGCGCTCCGCGGGGCGGGGATGCCGGTGCGCTCGTTCTGCAAGTCCCACAGCTCCCGGAACCGGCCGTCCACGTCGGCCACCAGCTCGGCGAAGGTGCCCTCCTGGAGGACCTTGCCGTCCTCCAGGACGACGATCCGGTCGGCGACGGCCACGTTGGTGAGCCGGTGGGTGACCAGGACGACCGCCCGCTCCCGTGCGACGGCCCGCAGGTTCCGGAAGATCCGGTGCTCGGCCCGCGGGTCCAGCGCCGCGGTGGGTTCGTCCAGGACGAGCAGCCCGGCCTCGCGGTGGAAGGCGCGGGCGATGGCCAGCCGCTGCCACTGCCCTCCGGAGAGCTCCTCGCCGCCCATCCACTCCACCGCCAGCAGCGTGGACAGGCCGCGACGGAGCTTCGCGACGACGTCGGCCGCCCCGGATGCGTCGGCGGCGCGCAGCACGGCGGCGTCGCCCTCGGCGGTCGGCTGGCCCAGCGTGATGTTCTCCCGGCAGGTCAGCGGCCAGCGCGCGTAGTCCTGCGGGACGACCGCGACCTGGCGCCACAGGGCGTGCTGGTCGAGCTCGCGGGTGTCGCGTCCGTCCCAGCGCACCGAGCCGCGGTCGGGCAGGTAGAGCCCCGCCAGGAGCTTCGAGACGGTGGTCTTGCCGGATCCGTTCTCGCCGACCAGGGCCAGGATCTCCCCGCGGTCGACGTGCAGGCTCACCCCGTCCAGGGCTTTGCGGTCGGAGGCGGGGTAGGCGTAGCTGAGGTCCTCCACCGTGATCCGGCCCGGTGCCCCCGGTGTGCCGGTGCCGCGCTCGGGCCGGTGGCCGCCGGCGGTGTCGAGGAAGCTCGACCAGTCGTCCAGGTACATTCCGGTGCGGAAGAGGTCCGCGCCGTACCCGACGATGCCGTGCAGGCTGCTGCCGACCGCGGCGAGGGCGAACACCGCCGCGCCGCCGCGCGGCAGGCTCATCCGGCCGGTGCTGACCAGCCACAGCATCGCCGCCCACACCAGTGCCGTGCCGAGACCGGAGGCGGCGGCGCCGACCACCGACACCCGGGCGCTCTGCAGTGCCGCCCGCCGCGAGCCGGCGTCCAGGCGGCGGCCGACCTGCTCGTACTTGTCGAGCAGGAAACCCCCCATGGTGTCCGAGCGGACCTGGTCGGCGTTGCCCTTGAGGTGGATGTACCAGCGCAGGTTCGCCAGGACGCGCCGGTCGGCGATCGCGGCCCGGTTCGCGAGGAACTGCACCCGGGCCGCCTGCACGGAGGCGATCCCCTGGGGCAGCGCGGCGAGCACCAGCAGGGGGAGGAGCGCCGGGTGGAGCACCGTCAGCACGCCCGCGGCGCCGACGAGGGAGGCGAGGGAGGCGAGCAGGTTCTGTGCCTCCCCGACGATGTCCACACACACCTCCGCGCCGCGGTCGGCGGCCTCCAGCTCGTCGTTGTAGCCGGCGTGGTCGTAGGCGGTCAGCTCGGCAGCCACCGTCGCGCGCAGCACCGCCGCCTCCGCCTCCCGGGAGATGCGCGGCGAGAGGTGGAGGGTGACGGCCCGGATGGCGATGCCGAGCAGGGAACGGGCGCCGGCCGCCGCCGCGATCACGAGGATCGAGGGTGCGGCGTGGGCGAGCTTGTCACCGACCTGACCCGGGGCGAACAGGGCCGAGACGGTGCCGGTGGTCGCGAGCAGGCCGGCCGCGCCGAGCACGGCGGACACGGCCTGGCAGGCGAGCAGCAGTGCGACGGAGCCGCGATCGATGCGCCAGCCGAGCCGGAAGGCGCGGACGACGAGCGCGGGCAGCCGGCGGGCCATCGCGCGGACGCTGATCGCCTCGATCGTCTCGACACGGCGCCCGTCGGCGAGCCACCGCAGCTCCTCGTCGGGGGCGTCGGTGTTGTCGGGCTCGTCGGCGGGTTTCGTCGTGGTGCTCACGGGCGTGCCTCCTCGTGCGGTGCGCGGGCCGGCGGGGCCGACGGGGTGGGGAGAGTGGTCACGGATCCTCCGGACGCAAGGCGGTGCGCGGGCGTGCGGCAGCGCCGAACCGGGCCGAGGCAGAGTCCAAGTAGGCCTGCTGTCAGCAGAGTTGGCGGAGCAGTCACGGGCGGGGGGTGTCCGATGATGGTGCTGTTCGAGCGCGGCGTTCAAGCGGATTACCTCTGGGCGAGCCCGGGTCGAACACGGACTTTTCGAGCACCCTGCGGTGCTGCCGGGAGTGTCCGGCGGCGAGCCGCGAACCCAAGCGGGGAGGGGTGGAGCCCAGTGCGCAGGCGGCGAGCGCGCGTTCGAGCGGAGCTGTCGGGGCAGCTCCGGGCCGGTGGCGGACGCCTTGGCGGGGGAGGAGGCCGGGCTGGGGGCGGCCGTCGTCGGATTCACCCGATCGGCTGGTCGGCTGTCCAGCAGGTTTCGGGCGGCGGCGGGGGCGGGCGGCGGGACGTGCGGCCGGAGTGGGTGGCAGGGGTGTGCGGCAGCTGGTCGGCGGGGCTGCGCGGCGACAGATCGGTGGGCGGGGGCCGGGCTTTCGGGCCTTCGGGTCCGGTCCCGCCGCCGACCGGTGCTACCAGCCGCCATCACCGGCCGCCGGTGCCCGGCCCGGCCCGTCCGCTGTCAGCGGCTCCCGGTAGCGTGCAGGGATGGGAAGGACCGTCACGTACCTGGAGATGAACGGCCCCGGCGAGCTGAAGCCCGGCCGGGTCGTGCCGGGGTTGGGGCTTCGGCGCGAGGCGGGGCTGTCGGCGCTGGCCCGCTCGGTACAGGCCCGGGTCGGTGCGGCCTACGGCTGGCGCAGTTCGACGCGCTCCGCCGAGGAGTGGCAGGAGCTGGCGCGGGCGCACCCGCACCGCCAGTACTGGATGATCGGACTGGCGGGCGAGCCGGCCGGGATCGCCGCGCTGGAGCCCCACCCCGGCGGGGACGTGGAGATCCGCACCTTCGGACTCCTGCCGGAGTACGTCGGCCGCGGGCTCGGCGGGCACGCCCTCACGCTGGCGCTCCAACAGGCCTGGACGACCGAACCGCTGGAGGCGGAGAGCGTCCGCAGAGTGTGGCTGCACACCAACTCCGACGATCACCCGAGCGCGCTCCTCAACTACCGGAGCCGGGGCCTGCGCGTCTACCGCACGGAGGTCGAGGAGTAGCCCGGTGACGCGCACGGAGTCCGCCGGGACCGCCGGGGGCGAGGCCCCGGGCCACCGGTGCGGACGCGCGTCGGCGCCGCAGCCCTGCTCAACGGTCAGGACGCCGGGCGGGAGGGTCCGTTGAAGTCCGCGATCTTCGATTCGCCGGTTCGTTCGATGACATAAGCTGCCGAACGCCGACGCGATCCGCGCGGTGAGCCGAGAGGTCGATGGCGCGGGGGGCGATGACACACCGACAGGATGCTGGTCCGCCGGGCACCGCTGCCATCGGGACGGCGGGGCCGCGGGCCGCCAACACCTGGGATTCGACGCTGTCGGCGGAGGAGCTCGCCGCCGTCGAGGGTGTCGGATTCGATCCGGTCGGGCAGGTGCTCGGTACGGCCGTCTTCAACCTCGGGTACACCGGTGTCTGGGGCTGCCCCGGCGCGTGGTCCGCCGAGGACGGCGTGAAGGCGCCGTCCTCCGCGTGGGATTCGTCCTACGCGCCGCTGGTGAGGACGCTGTACGCGGCGCGCAGGCTGGCACTCGCCCGCGCGGTCGCCGAATGCGCGGCGCTCGGCGGCGACGGGATCGTCGGGGTGAGGCTGCGGGCCGAGGAGTTCCCGGCAGGGGGCCTGGAGTTCACCGCGTGGGGCACCGCCGTCCGGGCCCGTTCCCGGATCCGGCCACGCCTTCCCTTCACGTCGCACCTGAGCGGGCAGGACTTCGCCAAACTCCTGCACTCCGGCTGGGTGCCCACCGGTCTCGCCCTGGGCATCGCCCTCGCGATCCGGCACGACGACTGGCGCACCTCCCGGCGGATCCGCTGGACCGCGGGGAACCAGGAGATCGACGGCTACACCCTGCTGATCAACCACGTCCGCCACGATGCCCGGAACCGACTCGCCCTCGATGCGGCGAAGCACGGCGGCGACGGGGTGGTGCTCGACGAGGTGGAACTGACGGTGCGCGAGAGCGAGTGTCCGGCGTTCGGGTACGCGCGCGACCTCGGCGCGGAGGCGGTACTCGTCGGCACTTCCATCACCCGGTTCGGCCGCTCCGGGCGGCCCGCCGGGCCCGGGCCACTGACCATCATGAGACTGGAGCGCGAGGGCTGACATGACCGAGCGAACGGGGAAGGACCAGGCCGGACAGGCCGGGCGGCCGGGGGCGGTGGGCGGCGTGCCCGAGGACGCGATGCGCCGGCTTGCGCAGCTCGCACCGGGGGAGAAGGGCTCGCTCTTCACCTCGGACCTGACGGTGAACGAGTTCCTGCTGGTGCGCGAGGCCGGGTTCCGCCCGCTCGGCCTGGTCCTCGGCTCCTCCGTCTACCACGTCGGCATCCAGCTCGGCCGGTGGTCGAAGAACCAGGAGCTGACCAAGCTGTCACAGGCCATGTACCACGCGCGCGAGCTGGCCATGGGCCGGATGGAGGCCGAGGCGAGCGCACTGGGGGCGGACGGGATCGTGGGCGTCCGGCTGGACATCGAGTTCAAGGAGTTCGGCTCGGACATCGCCGAGTTCATCGCGGTCGGCACGGCGGTGAAAGCGGACGGTGCGGACCCGGGACCGGGCGGCAGCTGGCGCAACAACAAGGGCAAGCCGTTCACCTCGGACCTCTCCGGCCAGGACTTCTGGACCCTGATCCGGGCCGGATACGCCCCCCTGGACCTGGTCATGGGCTCGTGCGTCTACCACGTGGCGCACCAGCGCTTCGCCCAGGTGCTGAACACCGCGGGCCGCAACGTCGAGATAGCCGAGTTCACCCAGGCGCTCTACGACGCACGCGAGCTGGCGATGAGCCGCATGCAGGCGGAGGGGCAGGCCCTGGAGGCCGAGGGGATCGTGGCGGTCCAGCTGCGGCAGCACTCGCACAGCTGGGGAGCGCACACCACCGAGTTCTTCGCCATCGGGACGGCGGTGCGCCCGCTCCGCGACGACCACGTCATCGACCGGCCGACCATGGTGCTGAGTCTCGATGCCTGAGCGGGACGTTGATCTGCTGGCCGCGGCGCTGCGCCAGGACAGCGCGGACCTCACCCTCTACGCCGCCGTGCTGTCGGCGAATCTCGCGGACGCGCTGCCGCCCGGCGCCGTGCGTGTCAGGCGCAGGCGGTCCGTCGCCGACCGGGTGGCCGGGCGCGAGGGCGCGGTCGCCGAACTGGACGTCACGCTCGGGGAGCAGCGGCTCTCGCTGCGGCTGGACGGGGGCCGGGTGGCCGGCGAGGTCTGCCACGAGGTGCGCGGCATCGTGCTCTCGCGGCGCCACGTGGGCCTGGACGAGTGGATCGACGCCCTGGCCGGCGCCCTGGCCGACGCCGCGGCCTCGAACGCCCGCGCCCGCGAAGCCGTCCAGCGCTTCCTCACCTGACTTGACCTGAGCCGACCCGACGGCGAGGGCGACGGGGCGCTCGATGCCGCGATCCGGGGCCGCCTGGACCAGTACCGGGCCACGTCGCCCCGGCGGGCCTGGACCCGGCGCACGGTGCCGGCCCTTGCCGCGGGTCGCGCGCTGCACCGGAGGGGCTCGGCGGCCGCGTCCGACGGGAGGCCGCTGCGTTGCGGGCCGGGCCGGGCCGGGGCTCGGTCCGGCCGGGAGGGCCTGGCCATGGGGCGGGTCGTCAGCGCATGCCGCCGGAAGCGAGGATGACGTCCCCGGTGATCCAGCGCGCGTCGTCGGAAGCCAGGAAGGCCACCAGCGGGCCGTAGTCGTCCGGGGTGCCCGTGCGGCCCAGCGGGGTGCCGGCGATCGCCTGTGCTTCCTGGGCCGAGCCGGGGAATCCCATGGCCCGGGTGCCCTCGGTGTCCGACGGTCCGGGCATGATCGCGTTGACCCGGATGCCGCGCGGGCCCAGCTCCTTGGCGGCCACGATGGTGAACGCGTTGACCGCGCTCTTGGACGCGACGTAGAGCGAGGCGTACGGCGGGTGGGTGAGCGTGCCGGCCGTCGAGACGTTGATGATCGACGCGGCGCCGATGTCGTCCTGCGCGGCCAGGGCCTGCGTGGTGAGGATCGTCCCCAGCAGGTTCGTGGTCATCTCGCGCTGGAACTCCTCCTCGGTGATGCCCGACAGCGGCGCGAAGGCGGCGACGGCCGCGTTGTTCACGAGCACCTCGACCGGTCCGTACTCCTCGCGCGCCCGGTCGAACAGATGGCGCACGTCCTCGGTGCGGGCCACGTCCGCCCGGACGGCGATCGCCCGGCCGCCGTCGGCGGTGATCCCCGCGACGACCCGCTCGGCGCCCTTCGCGTCCTCCCGGTAGTTCACCACGACGGCCGCGCCGGTCCCGGCCAGGGCCTTGGCGATCCCCGCACCCAGCCCCTTCGACGCGCCCGTGACGATCGCCGTACGTGCGTTGTTGCTGCTCACAGTGGTTCCTCCGAACGATGGTGCCTGTGGAAGTCACCGTAGGAAACGCGGTTACTACTGGGAAGTACCTACTTTTTTGTAAGCTCGTGCCGTGATGGATACTCAGCAGGTCGCGACGGCCGCCCGGCTCCTGGCTCACGACACCTTCGACAACAAGTGCGCGCTCAGGCCGATCATGGACCGGACGACCAGCCGCTGGGCGACGCTGATCATCTCGGCCCTCATCGCCGGCCCGCACCGATTCGCGGAGCTGCACCGACGAGTGGGTGGCATCAGCCAGAAGATGCTGTCGCAGAACCTCAGGGACCTGGCCCGGGCCGGGCTCGTCGACCGCAGTGTCGCGCCCACCAACCCGCCCCAGGTCACCTACAGCCTGACGGAACTCGGTGTCGGCCTGGCCGGGCCGCTGACCGAGCTCATCCAGTGGTTCGGCCGGCACGGGGACGAACTCCTCGCCGCGCAGGAGCACTACGACAGCCGGCAGGCGTCACCGCGCGGGTAACGGGCTGCTTCCTGCGCACGGGCGGCGCAGCTCAGCGGCGGAGGTCAGCGGCCCAGCTCAGTGGCGCAGGTCAGCGGCGGTGGGTGGCTGTCGCGATGCGGACGAACGAGGGGATGAGCGGGTTCGTGTCGCCCGCGTTCCACGCCACCACCACCCGGCTCGGCGCCATGTCGGCCAGCGGCACCGCGGTCAGCCCCTCGGGCATGTCGTGTCCGAGGGGGGTGATGCCGACCGTGCCGTTCCAGAGCACGGCCTGCCGGCATTCCTGGACGGCCCTCACCACCGGGCCCCCGCGGGTCGCGCCCCCGGCCCAGTACGACGCCCACAGCGGGTCGGTGCCGTCCGGGAACCGGAACCAGCGTCGGCCGGCCAGGTCGGCCAGGTCCAGGCAGGTGCGGGAGGCGAGGGGGTCGTCCGTGCGCAGCACCGCGCCGACCGGGTCGGTGCGCAACCGGCGTACGGTCAGGCCGGTTTCGTCGAAGGGTGCGCGGGTGAGGGCGATGTCGACCTGTCCGGCGCGCAGTCCGCAGGTGGGGTCGGTCAGGTCGGTCTCGCGGATGCGGACCTCGATGTCCGGGTGCCGGCGGCGGTGGGCGTCGGCCAGCCGGCGGGCGCTGAGGTCGGTGCCGTCGCCGAGGAGGCCGACGGTGAGGGTGGCGGGGCCGGCCTCGGCGGCGACGCGTGCGCGGATCCGGTCGGTGCGGTCGAGCAGGCTGCGGGCCTCGTCGAGCAGGACGGCTCCGGCGGGGGTGAGGGTGACGCCCCGGGCGGAGCGGTGGAGCAGGGTGGCGCCGAGCTCGGTCTCCAGCTGTTTGATCGCCCGGCTGAGCGGTGGCTGGCTCATGTGCAGGCGGGCGGCGGCCCGGCCGAAATGGAGTTCCTCGGCGACTGCGACGAAGTAGCGCAAGGTCCGGAGCTCCATGCTGCCACGATACCCGCACGGTATCGGGTGCGAACGGATCGGTCTTGGACGGCCGGGGTGGTGCGGCGGTGCAATCGAGGCATGAACGATGCACTGCTTCCCGACCCCGCCGTCCACGTGGCCGGTGCCCAGGAGATCGCCCCCGACCTGTTGGTGGTCCCCGACCGCGGGATCCCGCTGGTCCCCAACATCGGCATCATCGGCGGCACCCGAGCCGTTCTGGTCGTCGACACCGGTATGGGCACGGCCAACGCCGAGCAGGTCCTGGCCCTGGCATCGGAGGTGGCCCGGGGCCGGCGGCTGTACCTGACGACGACGCACTTCCACCCCGAGCACGCCTTCGGCGCGCACGTGTTCGGCGGCCGGGCCACCTATCTCGCCAACCGCGCCCAGGCGGAGGACCTCAGGACGAGGGGAGCGGGCTACCTGGAGATGTTCCGCGGCTTCGGCCCGCCGGTCGCCGACCGCCTCGACGGCGACGTCCGCGTGGTCACCCCCGACGTGGTCTACGAGGACGCGTACGCGCTGGACCTCGGCGGCCGAACCGTACACCTGCGGGCCACCGGCCGCGGCCACACCAGGGGCGACCAGGTGGTCGAGGTGCCCGACGCCGGTGTGCTGTTCACCGGTGACCTGGCCGAGAGCGGGCAGTTCGCGATCTTCCCCTGGTTCCCCCCGCACGACACGGACGTCTCCGGCACCGGTTGGCTGACGGTGATGGACCGGCTGGCGGCCGACGGGCACCGCACGGTGGTACCGGGCCACGGCCCCGTCGGCGGCCCGCAGATCCTCGGCGACGTCCGCGACTACCTGCGCGAGCTGCGCGACGAGACCTGGCGGCGGCTCGACTCCGCGACGGCCGGGAGCGAGATCGCGGCCGAGGTCCGGGCGGTGCTGATCGAACGGCACCCCGAGTGGACCGGACAGGAGTGGATCGAGAAGGGCGTCAGCTGCCTGTGCACCGAACACCCCGCCGCCGCCGCCGCTGCGGCTGCGGGTCCGGGCTCGGCAGGCTGAGGCATCCCCCCAGGTGGGCGGCGGTGCGGCGGGCCGGCCGGGCCGCCCTATGCTGGCGCCATGACTGAGCTCCCCGGCTTCGCCGTCCTGCTGGCCCGACTGCTGGAGCACCGGGGCGAGGCGCCCGCCGACCTGGCCCGCCGGGCGGGGGCCGCCGAGGCGGACCTGGCCGCGCTGTCGGCCGGCGCCGCGCCCGGGCAGGCGCTGCTGCGCCGCCTCGCACCCGCGCTCGGCCTGGACACCGCCGACCTGTTCGAGATCGCCGCCGTTCCGCTCCCGGAGGACCTCGCACCGGCCGGCGGGATGGCCACCACCTCCATCGTCGGCGTGGTGCGTTTCGGCAAGGCCCTGCCGGCCGACCGGCGGGCCGAACTCCGCGCCTTCGTCGCCTCCCTGCCGCCCGCCCGGCAGACCGGGCGGATCGAGGGACTGCCCGCCCTGGCCACCGATCCGCGGTCCCCCGGGAACCTGCTGATGCGGATGGTCGCCGCGCGCAACCTCGGCTGGACCGGGACGGCGAAGATCTTCCACCTGCTGACCGGCCGCTACTGGATGTCCACCGCCTACGGCCGGATCGCCTCCGGGGAGACGGCGCTGACCCCGGATCTGCTCACCGACTTCGCCCTCGTGCTCGGCCTGCCCCCGGCGGAGCTGGCGGCGCTCCTCGGCATGCCGCTGCCGCCGCTGCCGCCGCTGCCGTTGCTGCCGCCGGTGCCGGCGGGGTCACCCGGGCCCGACGAGTCCGCGGTGGACGCCGCCCTGCTGCTGCGCGGCCTGCGGCGGTTGGGCGTCGAGCAGCTGCGCGAGGCAGAGGACCTCGCGCGGGCGCTGCAGCCGGGCTGACCGCGCAGCGGCCCGCCCGGCCCGGGCCGCGGTCGCCCTCCGCCGGGCGGCCCCGGGTGTCCGGTGGGACGACGAGGGCGGCGTGTGAACCGTTCGTGGGGAGCGGGCCGTATCCATCGGTGGGGCGGTGACCGGGTGGTGTCGCCCGGTCAGCTCCGGCCCTGTGCGGCCGTGTTGGCCAGGGGGGCGGGTGTACGGCGCCTGCCCCGGCACCGCCCGGCACCGTCCGGTGCCGCTGGTCATCGCGCCCCGCCGCCCATCGATTCCGGAGAAACTCCCTTGCACCACAGCAGGTTCACCTCGGTCCTCCTGGCCGGCGTCACGACGCTGGCGGCCCTGGCCGTCGGCGCCGTGCCGGCCGTCGCCGCGCCCGCCGCGACGTCCGGGCCCTCCGCGCCGTCCGCCCGGCCCGAGCCGTCCGGCCCGGACGCCGTCACCGCCGCCCCGGACGACCAGGACGTCGAGGTCTTCGCCGAGGACGGCGCCATCAGCCGGGCCGAGGTCCCTGCGGCATCCCCGTTCGTCGCCGAGCCGTCGATGAGCGCGGCCGCCGCCGGGGACGGTGCCGTCACGAAGATCGTCAACAACGGGAGCACGGACAGCAAGCTGGACGTCGTCATGATCGGCGACGGCTACACCACCGCTGAGCAGGCGAAGTTCCGCAAGGACGCGGCCGCGAAGTGGAAGGACATCAGCGCCGTCGAGCCGTACGCCACGTACCGGAAGCTGTTCAACGTGTGGGCCGTGGAAGCCGTCTCCGCACAGTCGGGCGTCTCGGGGGACCCCAAGCAGGACACCGTCCGCAAGACCGCGCTCGGCTCGCACTTCTGGTGCAACTCCATCGAGCGGCTGCTCTGCGTGGACATCAACGCCGTCGACACCTATGCCGCCAAGGCCCCGCAGGCCGACCTCGTGATCGTCGTCGCCAACACCGCCAAGTACGGCGGCGCCGGCTACGGCAGCACCAAGTCACCGCTCGGGTACGAGGGCATCGCCACCGTGGCCGGCGGCAACGGCGCCTCCGGCCAGATCGCGGTGCACGAGACCGGCCACTCGCTCGGCAAGCTCGCGGACGAGTACGTCGCCGAGGGCCAGGAGCCCTACCGGGGCGCGGAGCCCCCGCAGCCCAACATCACCACCCTGACCGCCGACCGGATGCGCCAGGACAGGACGAAGTGGTACCGCTGGCTCGGCAAGGCCTCGCCCGACGGCGGCACCGTCGGCGCCTACCAGGGTGCCGGCAACTACCCGTCCGGCCTCAACCGGCCGACCGACAACTCCGTGATGCGCTCCCTCGGGCGCGAGTTCAACCTCCCCGGCCGCGAGGCGATGATCGCCGGCTTCTACCGGCACGCCTCCACCCTCACCAGCGGCACGCCCGTCACCACCCGGCTGAAGGCCACCGACAGCCTCACCGTCGACCTCCCGGTCTCCGGCACCAAGCTGCGCTGGTACCTCGACGGCAAGGAGGTGACGGCCCTGCGGGACCACAAGAAGATCGCTGTCGCCGACCTCGGCCCCACCGGACCCAAGCCGGCGGCCCACGAGCTCAAGGCCGTCGCGAACGACCCCACCCCGTCCGTCGTCGACCCGGCCCTGACCCCGGCCCTGACCCGCAGTCTGGTCTGGACCGTCACCCGCTGACCGACCCGCTGACTCACCCGGGGTGGATCCCCGCCGGGCGTTCGGCGAGGCCGCGGGGACGGTCGTCCGGAGGGTGCGCGCCCAGGTGCTGGTGCAGTCCCGCCCGCGCGGCGGGCACCGTGACGTTCCGTCGACACCGGCCACCGACGTCCTCTGGCAGGAACTCCGCGACCACGTGGGCTCCCTCCCGGCCCTGGAGCGTGAGCGGCTGGTCCGCCGCTCGCGGCGGGAGGGCCGGGCGGTGAACGGGACCCACCCGCCGACCCACCTGCGCATCGCGCTGCTGGACCACCGCCCCGCCGTCCCGGCCGCAGTCAGCGCGCACGCCGCCGAGTCCGCGGCCATCGACGCCGAACTCGCGCCGCACCGCACCCGGATCGGCCGCACCTACCTCGCCGGCTGAGCCACCGGCTCTCCCGGCGGCCCGGTGGAGTGCTCCGGCCCGCCGCCCTGCCCTCAGCGGCGTGGCGGCCGGACGCGGTCGGCCCCGGAGGCCGCCCGGGAGCCGAGCAGTTGGTCACCGAGCGGGCTGCGGCGGTAGAGGACCTGGCGGCCGTCGCGGGCGCGGGCGACGAGGCCGGTGGCGTGCAGGACGCGGAGGTGCTGGGAGACGGCGCTCGGGGTGACGTCCAGGCGGCGGGCGAGCTCGACCGTAGCGAGCGGCTCGTCGAGGAGCGCGAGCAGCCGGGCCTTGGGCGCGCCGAGGAGCGCCGCCAGGGCGGGGGAGTCGGGCACGGGCTCCGGGGACCACAGCGTCGCCACGCCACGGCACGGGTAGGACAGGGCCGGGGCGCCGTCGGGGCTGAGCGGGGGCGCGGGTTTGTGGGCGAAGACGGACGGGACGAGGAGCAGCCCGCGCCCGGAGGCGTCGACGTGGTGGCGGCTGATCATGTCGCTGATGTGCAGCACCCCGTCGTGCCAGCGCAGGTGCGGGTGCATGTCGGCGAAGAGCAGGCGCGCGCCGCCGACGGCCAGCCGGCGCGCGCGGTAGGTCATGTCGGCCTCCAGCAGGAGCCGCATCCGGGGCCAGGCCGGCCGGACGGCCAACTCCCAGTACTGCGCCAGGAGTTCGCAGACGGCGTCGCGTACCCGCGCGGGGGAGGCGACGGCGTCGCGCAGGGGTGCCGGGAGCGGGTCGGGGGCGTGCGTGGCGAGCAGGTCGCGCCGGACGGTCCCGGGGGCGGTCCGGCGGGCGACGGCGAGCTCCTCCTCGAAGGTGGGGGCGAAGCTCCCGGGGCGCGGCGTCAGGAAGTCGGGCAGTGTGCGCCGGGCGGAGACCAGGGAGAGCAGCAATCCGGTGTCCGGGCCGCCCGGATCGTCCAGGCGGCCGAGGACGCTCCGGCGCCACGGCAGGTGCAGCGCGGAGAGACCGGGCTCCCGGAGCACACGCAGGCTCACCACGGTCTCGTGCAGGGGCGAGAGGGCGAACCGGGTGTCGGCGAGGTCCTCGACACCCAGCCCGAAGCTGACGACCATGAAGCCCTACGCTACATCCCTTGGCGCGGGCCACCCCGGTGCCGTCGACTTGCCCGCATGACATCCGCAGCAAGCCCCGGCGCCGCGCGCCGACACCCCGGCCCCGGCCCCGGCCCAGGCGCCGACACCGGTACCGTACGCCGACGACCCGGCCCCGGCGGTGGTGCGAAATGAGCCGCCGTCTGCTCCTGCTCCTCTCGCTGACCAGCGCCCTCGGCGTGGGCAACCTCTACTTCCCGCAGGCGATCGTCCCGCTGGTCGCCGCCGGGCTGGGCACCCCGGCCGACCGCGCCACCCTGGTGGTGACGGCGGTCCAGATCGGCTACACGGCCGGGATCTTCCTGCTCGTCCCGCTCGGTGACCGGCTCCCCAACCGGCCGCTCCTGGTCACCCTGCTCACGCTCAGCGCCGTCGGGCTGCTGGCCGCCGGCTGCGCCCCGAACCTGCCGGCGTTGGTGGCCGCCAGTGTCTTCATCGGCGCCACCACGGTCGCCGCGCAGATCATCTCCCCGATGGCGGCCGGGCTGGTGCCGGCCGACCGGCGCGGGGCGGTGCTGGGCACACTGCTGAGCGGTTCGATCGGCGGCATGCTGCTGGCCCGTACCTTCGGCGGCACCCTCGGCGAACGACTGGGCTGGCGGGCGCCCTACCTGGTGGCCGGCGTGCTGGTGCTGACCCTCGCGGCGGTGCTGAGCCGGGCGTTGCCGGGCGGGGCCGCCGCCCCGCCGGCCACCAGGCAGTCGTACCCGAGCCTGCTCGCCGAACCACTGCGGCTGCTGCGCGCCGAGCCGGAGCTGCGGCGCTCCGCCCTCTACCAGGCGACGGTCTTCGGAGGGTTCTCCGCGGTCTGGACGTGTCTTCCGCTGTTGCTCGCCGAACCGGCGTACGGCCTGGGCGCCGAGGAGGTCGGCATGCTCGCACTGGTCGGTGCGGCGACCATGGTCTGCACCCCGCTCGCCGGTCGCCTGGTCGACCGGCGCGGCTCCGACCCGGTGAACCTGGTCTGCCTGCTCGGCACCCTCGGTGCCGCCGGGGTGCTCGCGGCGGGCGGCGGGGGCGGCACCCGGGGGCTGGCCGTCCTGGCGCTCGGCACGCTGTTGCTCGACGTGGCGATGCAGTCCGGCATGATCGCCAACAAGACCCGGGTCTACGAGCTCCGCCCCGACGCCCGGTCCAGGCTCAACACGGCCTACATGAGCGGTGGTTACCTCGGTGGCAGCGTCGGATCCTGGCTCGGCGTGCGCGCCTACGGCCGCGCCGGCTGGCCGGCCGTCTGTGCACTGGTCGCCCTGCTCGCCGCCCTCGCGCTGGCCCGCCACCTGACGGCGCACCGCCGCCGCCGGCGTCCGATCGCGCCGGCCGAGGGCACGTTGATCCCGGCCCCGGACCGCGACCGGGAGGCGACGCCCGCCGCCGACCGGGGCCGCCGGGCCCGGCAGTGACCGACGGTGTGGAGGAGCTGCCCCCTCCGGCCGACCGAGCCGACCGGGCCGGCCGTGCTGTGCGCGAGGGCTTCCGGGGGCGGTCCGGATCGGTCACCATGGAGGTCCGTCGGCGATCCGAGGACGAGGATGAGCGAGGGCGGGGACGTTCCGGACGGGCCACCGGCGCAGGTCGGACCCGCGCCGTGGCTGGTGGCGGGCTGTCTGGTCGGGCTGCTGCTGGCCTACGTCGTGCTGATGAACTTCACCGGAGAGCCGCGGGCGGCGCTGTGGGGCGTGCCCGGGACGGTGACCGGAGCCGGCTGCCGGACGTACGACAACACCGTGGCCAACGCGGGAACATCGACCGCCTGCTCGGGCACGTTCACCCCGGACGGCGGCGGCGCGTCGTTCGATGTCCCCGTCGAGGGCGAGGCCGGCTCGCGGCCGGTCCGCGCGTGGCTGGTGGACGGCACGTCCGGGACGGCGTACGTCTCACCGACGGTGTGGACGGGGGTGCTCCCGGTGGGGCTCTCCCTCCTCCTGGCCGGTCTGCCGGTGGCGGTGACGGTGGAGCACGCGCGCCGCGTCCGGGCACAGCGTCGTGGAGAGCGCCTTCGAGGATCGGATCCGGAGCAGGGTTGAGGCGATGGTGACGCCGGCCCGGCGGAGAGCGGCCGCGCAGGGGTGTCCGTCCCGTCGGCGGTGGACGGCCGTGGCGCGCCGTCCACCGGCGGGGCCCGGCGGCATGCGAAGGGCCGGTCCCGCTGCCCACCGGAGCGCTGGGCGGCGGGACCGGCCGTCGGCCGGGCTACGGGGTGGGCGTCCAGCGCTGGGCGCCGGTGGCGTTGCAGGTGGCGAGTTCGAGCTTGGTGCCGGAGGCGGTGCCGGCGCCGACGGGGGCGAGGCAGCGGCCGCCGTTCGTCAGGGTGCCGCCGTTGCCGAGCTGCCACTGCTGGCCGCTCGATCCGCCGCCGCAGGTCTGGACGGCGACCACGGCCGCGCTGCCGTCCAGGCAGGCGCCGCCGAGGCCGGTCAGGGTGCCGTCCGGCTGGAGGGTCCATCGCTGGTTGGGGCCGCCGTGGCAGCCGTAGAGGGTGGGTCGGGTGCCCGGGGTGCCGGCGCTGCCGGGCAGGTCGACACAGCTGGAGGACGCGGCGTTGACCAGTTCCACGTTGGTCGGCAGCGGGGTGGGCCGACCGGTGGCGGTGATCTCGGCGGCGCTGGTCCACGGGCCGCGGCCGCCGGCCTCGGTGAGGGCCCGCAGCCGTAGGTAGCGCCCGGTGGTCGGGCTGAAGGTGGCGGTCTTCGCACCGGCGGAGTCGGCGAAGGTACCGGTGGCGACGGGCGTCCCCCAGGTGGTGGCGTCGTCGGAGACGTACACCTCGTAGGCGCCGATCCGGCCGTTGACGCCGCCGTCCTGGCGCGGGAGGTAGGTCATGCCGTCGACGTTGTAGCGGGCGCCGAGGTCGATCCGGATCTCGTGCGGCAGCGGGGTCGTCCCGGTCGACCAGGCGGTGTGCCAGAGGGTCGCGGGGTTGCCGTCGAAGGCGTTGGCGGCCGCGCCGTTCTCGGCGGCGGTCTCCTGGCTGTCGGCGGAGAGGAGCTTCCAGCCGGCCTGCGGGATCGGGGTGGAGGAGGCCGGGATCGGGCCGCCGGCCGCGACGGTGACGCCGGTGGCGGTCACGGTGAACGCGCCGGACTTGCTGCCGGCCTTGATCCGGAGCACGCCCGAGCGGTCGGCCGGGTCGAAGTACCAGCCGGTGGCGGCGGCGTCGTAGGCGCTCTGCGAGGTGTACGCGGCGAGCGGGCTGCCGTCGACCGAGACGGCGGTGGGGGCAGAGGCCGCGTGCACGCTGAACTCGTAGCCGCGGGAGGCCGGCTTGCCGGTGTAGGAGCCGGTGGCGGCACCGACGTCGATGGCGACCGTGCCGGTGCCGGAGGTCGGTGCGGTGACGTTCACCGGCTGGGTGGCGGAGGCGCCGTTCTGGTAGGCGCGGGTGATCCCGTCGTCCTCGTAGAGGGTGAAGGAGGAGTTGCCGCGGGCGTAGACGTCGTACGTCAGGGTGGAGACGGGCTTCTCCCCGGTGTAGTTCATCTGCGGCCACATCGGGACGATGCCGCCGCCCTTGACGAACAGGGGCAGGGTGTCGAGCGGCGCCGCGTAGCCGTTGAGCCAGCCCGGGCCGTTGTACGCCTTGCCGGTCCAGTAGTCGGTCCAGGTGCCGGCGGGCAGGTAGATGCCGTCCCGGGTGGCGGTGTCGGTGACCACCGGGGCGACCAGCAGCGAGTCGCCGGCCATGAACTGACCGCTCGTCAGGTTGCCGCGGGCGACCGGGTCGTCGGGGTACTCCAGGACCATGGCCCGGGTGGAGGGCACGCCGGTCTGCGCGGCGGTGTGGCTCATCGTGTACAGGTACGGCATCATGCGCATCTTGAGCTGGAGGTACTTGCGGTTGATCGACAGGTACGGCTCGGAGAAGCGCCAGGGCTCCTTGTCGTTGTACCCGGCCGAGGGCGCGGTCGGGCCCCAGCCGGACATGGTCATGAACGCCGGGGTGAAGGCCTTCCACTGGAGGTCCCGGACGTAGGTCTGCGGGCTGCCGCCGAAGATGCCGTCGACGTCACCGGAGGCGTAGTTGAGGCCCGACAGCCCGGCGCCGGTGATGGCCGGTACGTGCCAGCGCATGGCGTCCCAGGTGCCGGAGGTGTCGCCGGTCCAGACGACGGCGTTGCGCTGCGTCCCGGCCCAGCCGTCCACGGTCCACACGTAGCGGCGGGCGTCGGAGTTGTCCTCGATGCCCTTGACGGCCTGCTGGACGCCGTCGAAGGCGTACTTGTAGCCGCCGCCGATCCAGGCGACGTCCGTCTTGACGCCCCGGCTGCCGGCGGTCGCGACCTCGTCGCCGATGTTCGACAGGCCGGTGGACGTCCACAGGCCGGTCCGGAAGCCCTTGGCCCTGAGCCCGGCCACCGAGCCGGCGAGGTCGGTGTAGCCGCACCCGTAGCCGTCGTTGGGCAGGAACCAGCCGGACGGCATGTCGGCGTTGCGGGCGTCGGCCGCGTAGCCGGTGACGTCGGGCGTCGTCTGGTGGCGGACGCGGTCGTGGTCGCCCTGGTAGGTCGGGTTGGAGGCGTTGAAGCAGTCGGCGTTGCCCAGTTCGAAGCCCCACATCGGCGCCAGGAAGGGCTTGCCGGAGACGTCGGTGTAGGCGTTCAGCAGGCTCTTGGGGGAGTCCCCGACGACGTACCAGGCGTCGAACCGCTTCTCGTTGTGCGTGAACGATCCCGGTGCGCCGAAACTGTAGCTGCCCGGGGCCCAGGTGTTGCGCATGACGCCGTAGCCGTTGGTGGACATGTAGAACGGCGCGGGGCTGGCGTTGTCGTTCTCGCGCCAGGTGTTGCTGACCGAGATCGGCACGGTCTTGCCGCGCAGGGCCCACTCGCCCAGCCGCAGGCCGGTGCCGTAGAACTGCTCGTCGGCGCCCTGGGTGAGGTACTGGGTGGTCTGCGAGGCCGTCCAGCTGGTGGGCTGGGTCTCCTGCCAGACCGGCGTCGTGTTGTCCGCCCGGTAGAGGGCGAAGCGCAGCGGTGACTTGTTGACCCGGACGGTCAGCGAGGCGGTGGTGATCCGGTAGTAGGTGCCGGCGTCGGAGTAACTCGTCACCACCGGGCCGAAGTCGGTCTTCACGGCCAGTGCGTTGCCGGCGGGGTCGTCGGTGAAGGCGCCGGTGGGGGAGAGCCAGATCCGGAAGATGTCGGCCCGGGCGACGACCACCCGCGCCTTGGCCCCGCTGGACGTGGTCACCGTGTAGGTGCTTCCGGACTGCGTGATCCCGGTGGCGTTGCCGGCGGTCGAGGCGGGTGCCGCCGCCGCCGGGCCGGCGACGGAGAGCACCGCCCCGACCAGTGCGGCGACCAACCCGGCGGCCAACGGCCGCCTCCCACCCCATCGTTCCCACCAGCGTGTTGTGTTGCGTGGCATGCGACGTCCTTCGTAGGAGGAGGTCCGACCCGGTCGCCGAGAGCGACGGGTGACTGGCCGAGTGGGCAGCGTAGGCATGACACCACTCACGAAAAGTGCAGTCAATAGTTTGAACATGCTCGCAACAACGATGGTTGAGTCAGAAACACGCAGATGCGGACCGCTCGGGCCGCGGGGTGCGCGGGTGCAGCCTGCTGCGGGGCCACATTCCCGGGCCGATGCGGTGCGGGAGCCCGGCCGGGCGGGCGATGTGCCCGAGATGCGGGGGAAGCTCTGCAAGATGCTGGCCGAAGGGCCGGCGGATCATGCATGTTCGCTCATCTGATGCGTCAGGGCGACCACGGGCCGTCCGATCGCAGCCACCGGCCGCGGGCCGCCCGACCCCGGTTCAGGCGGCGGACGCGGCGGTGACGACCCGCATGAGCCGGCCGACCGTGTCGGCGACGGCCCGGCGGCCGGCCGCCAGGTAGGGCCGTGGGTCCACGGCCTTCGGGTCGGCGGCGAGTTCGGCCCGGATCGCCCCGGTCATCGCGATGCTCAGGGCGGTGCCGATGTTGACCTTGCCGATGCCGCCGGCGACGGCCCGGCGGAGTTCGTCGTCACCCACGCCGGAGGAGCCGTGCAGCACCAGGGGGACGGGCACGGCTCCGTGCAGCGCGGCGATCAGCGAGTGGTCGAGCACGGCGTCGCGCGAGGTCATCGCGTGCGAGCTGCCGACGGCCACGGCGAGCGCGTCCACCCCGGTCTCCTCGACGTAGCGCCGGGCCTCGTCGGGGTCGGTCCGGGCGCCGGGGGCGTGGGCGTCCAGCGGGCCGGCACCGTCCTTGCCGCCGACCTCGCCGAGTTCGGCCTCCAGCCAGAGGCCGTTGGCGTGGGCCCACTGCGCGGCCCGGCGGGTCGCGGTGACGTTCTCCCCGTAGGGCAGGTGCGCGGCGTCGAACATGACGGAGCCGAACCCGCAGTCGGCGGCCTTCCTGAGCAGTTCCCCGCTCTTCACGTGGTCCAGGTGCAGGGCGACGGGCACGGTGGCGGCGCGCGCCGCGGCCACGGCGGCGACGCTGATCGAATCCAGCCGGCCCGCCCGGAACTTGACGGCGTTCTCGCTCAGTTGGAGGACGACCGGCTCGTCGAGGGCCTCCGAGGCGCTGATGACGGCCTCGATGTGTTCGAGGGTGATGACGTTGAACGCGGCGACCGCGCCGCGGCGGGCGGCGGCCGCGGCGACGAGTTCGCCCGTGCTGCTGAGGGGCATGGCGGGTTCCTTCCTCGGGAGTACGGCGGGTCAGGCGGGGACGACCTGGACCCGGGTGAGGTAGCGCTGGTACTGCTGCTGGTCGAACCGGCCCGCGTAGGGGGCGTGGACGGTGGCGGCCGACAGGGCGACGGCGTGGCTCAGCGCCACCGGCAGCGGGGCGCCGTCCGCCAGGGAGAAGGCCAGGGCGGCCACGGCGGCGTCCCCGGCCCCGGTGGGGTTGCCGCGGATCTCGGCCGGCGGGGTCAGGAAGGCCCGCCGGGCCCCGGCCGGGGTGACGGCCAGCAGCCCGTCGGGCCCGAGCGACGCGACCACCGTCCGGGCTCCGGCGGCCAGCAGTTGCCGCGCGGCGGCGAGCGGATCGTCGAGGCCGGTGGCCTCCCGCAGCTCGGCGGCGTTGGGCTTGATGACGGTCGGCCGGGCCCCGAGGGCCTCGGTGAGGGCGGGCCCGGCGGCGTCGAGGACGACCGGGACGCCGCGTTCGCGGGCGAGCCGGACGAGTCCGGCGTAGGCGTCCGGCTGCACACCGCCGGGGAGGCTGCCGGACAGCACCAGCGCCCGGCTGCCGGGCAGCAGGCCCGCCACGGCCAGCCGGAGGGCCTCCCACTCGGCGGGGGACAGCTCCGGGCCGGGCTCGTTGAGCAGGGTGGCGTCCTGCTCGTCGACGACCGCGACGGTCCGCCGGGTGACGCCCCCGGCGAGGGGGACCGGCAGGCCGGACAGGCCCGCGCGGCCGAGGTCGGCCTCGACCGCCGCGCCGGTGGCGCCGCCGAGCGGCAGGACGGCCGTGGTCGGGCGGCCCAGGGCGTGCAGGACCCTCGCCACGTTGACGCCCTTGCCGCCGGCCTGCTCGTGGACGGCGTCCACCCGGTGGCTGGTGTGCGGCCGCAGCCGGGGGAGGGCGTAGGTGATGTCCAGGGCGGGGTTCGGGGTGACGGTGAGGATCACGACGGAGCTCCGCCGTCCGCCGCGGCGCCGGTGGCGAGGGCGCTGGCGCCCCCGGTGGCGAGGGCGGTGGCGCCCCCGGGGGCGGGGACGGGGGCGGGAGCGGGGGCCGCCGGACCGGGGGAGACCGGTACGACGGCGTGCGCGGCCGCGGTCACGCGTCGGCGAGGATCACGGAGCGGGTCAGGTGGCGCGGCCGGTCCGGGTCGAGGCCCTTGGCCGCGGCGACGGCGACGGCGAGGCGGTGCACGCGCACCAGCTCGGCCAGCGGGTCGAGCCGGCCCTCCACCCAGTGGGCGCCGGTCGCCGCCACCTGCTGGGACAGGCCGGCCGGAGCCTCGCCGAACATCCAGGTGAGGGTGGTGTGCGCCGCGATGCTGATGGGGCCGTGCCGGTACTCCATGGCGGGGTAGGACTCGGTCCAGGCCAGCGCCGCCTCGCGCATCTTCAGGCCGGCCTCGTTGGCCAGGCCGACCGTCCAGCCGCGCCCGAGGAAGGTGAACTGGGTGCGGTCGACCAGCCCGTCCGGCAGCGGCTCGGTCAGGGCGCGGCGGCCGTCCTCCTCCACGGCCTCGGTGTGCAGGCCGAGGTGCGCGCGCAGGAGGGTCAGGGCGGTGGTGGCGAAGCGGGTCTGGACGACCGACTGCTCGTCGGCGAAGTCCAGGACGACGACGTCGTCGGCGAGTTCCATGACGGGGGTGTTCGGGTCCGCCGTGACGGCGAGGGTGCGGGCCGTGCCCTTCAGGGCCGCCAGCAGCTCCAGGACCTCCGTCGTGGTGCCGGACCGGGTCAGCGCGATCACCCGGTCGTACCTACGGGTCCGCGGGTACTCCGAGGCGGCGAACGCGTCCGTGACCCCCTGTCCGCCCGACTCCCGGAGTGAGGCGTAGGCCTGACCCATGTACAGGGACGTCCCGCACCCGATGATCGCCACCCGCTCACCGGCCCGCGGCAGGACGTCCTGCCGGTCGGCGGCGAGCCCGGCCGCACGGTGCCAGCAGTCGGGCTGGCTGGCGATCTCGGTCTCCACGTGCGTCATCTGGCGCCTCCATGCTGATCGTTTGATTGAAACTGCTCTACCTACGCTTCATTCAAGCACTTGTGAGCAATCATGGATAGTCACGGGCTCCGGGATCCCGCAATCGCGGCGGTGGCGGCCGCCCAGTGGTTGATTGACATTGATTGAGGTGTGGCTCGACCGGGCGTGGGTGCGTGGTGAGTCGGGTAGGGCCACGAGGCGTGCTGTGCGACACCGCAAGGGTCGCCCGCAGGTCTCGCGTTGGCCACAGCCTGGCAACGACCTCTAGCTCTCGTGGCTCGCACAATGAACACTGAGCCCGCAGAAGACGCCAAATAATGCTTCAAACCTGCTAGGTTTGAGCATCTTCACGCAGCACCCCTGGCGCCATCCAGTAGCTGCCGTCGGGCCGGTGCGCCTGGCAGCGGCTCTCCCCCACAGCCCGGACGTGCTGTTCCGAGGTCAAGAAATCCCGTCCGGCCCCGGCCGGGCCCGGGGCCCGAGGAGACCACCCATGAAGAACCGTGCACTCACCCTCATCACCGCCTGCACGATCGGCGCGCTCGCCCTCACCGCCTGCGGCAGCGGCGGCGGCAGCTCGTCGGGCGGACCGGTGACCCTCAAGCTCGTCGCGGCCGACTACGGGGACAAGGCCGGCAACAGCTCCAAGGCCTACTGGGACGACGTGGCCCAGCGCTTCACGGCGGCCAACCCCACGATCAAGGTCGACGTCCAGGTCATCAACTGGAACGACATCGACAAGCAGGTCAAGACGATGATCCAGAGCGGCAACGAGCCGGACGTCCTGCAGACCGGCGGCTACGCCGACAAGGTCGCCGACAAGCTGCTCTACCGTGCGGACGAGGTGCTCTCGACGGGCACCCGGGCCAACATCATCGACACCTTCGCCACGGCCGGCCAGGTCGACGGCGTCCAGTACGGCATCCCGTTCGTCTCCTCGGCCCGCGCCTTCTTCTACAACAAGGCGCTCTTCGCCCAGGCCGGCATCACCGAGGCCCCCAAGACCTGGGACGACGTCAAGAAGGACGCCCAGCTGATCAAGGCCAAGGTCCCCGGTGTCACGCCGTACGGCCTCCCGCTCGGCCCCGAGGAGGCCCAGGGCGAGAGCCTGATCTGGGAGCTCGGCAACAAGGGCGGCCTCACCGACGACTCCGGCAACTACACCCTGAACAGCCCGGCCAACGTCGAGACCTTCCAATGGCTGAAGGCCAACCTGGTCGACCCCGGCCTCACCTACGCCAACCCGGCGAGCACCGACCGCAAGACCGCGTTCGCGGACTTCGGCGCAGGCCGGACGGCGATGCTCAACGGCCACCCCTCGCTGATCCAGATGGCGGCCGACGGCAAGGTCGACTACGGCGTCGCGGCGATACCCGGCAAGGACGGCGCGCTCAAGTCCACGCTCGGCGTGGCCGACTGGACGATGGCCTTCAAGAAGAACGGTCACCAGGCCGAGATCAAGCAGTTCCTCGACTTCGCGTACAGCAAGGAGAACACGCTGAAGTTCGACGAGCTCTACAACCTGATGCCGGTCACCGAGGACACCCTCAAGGAGATGACCTCCAGCGGCAAGCACAAGGACCTGGAGCCCTTCTTCGCCCTGCTCCCGCGGGCGGCCTTCTACCCGCTCGGAAAGACCAGTTGGGACACCGTCTCCGCCGAGATCAAGAAGAGCGTCGGCACCGCGGTCAAGGAGGACCCGGCCAAGGTGCTGGGGGACTTGCAGTCCAAGGCCAAGGCCGCGGCCGACGACAAGTAGCCGAGACAACTAGCCGAGACAACTAGCCGAGACAAGTAGCCGACCGGCCCCGGGGCGTACCGGCGGAGCCCGCCAGGTCCGCGCGACTCCGCCGGCACGCTCCCGCCGCGGGGCGGCGGTGCGCCCCGACGCATCCCCGCCGCCCCGCCCCCACCCTCCCGCTTCGTGCGGCGCCCCGCCGTACACGACCGGAAGGCACCACCGGTGTCCCTCACCTCCCCCCGCTCCCGGGCCCGACGGCCGGGCCCGAGCCCGAACGCCGTGCGCCGCACGGGCGTCGACCGGCTGGGGCCGCTGCCCTGGATCGGCCCGGCCGTCCTGCTGATCCTCGCCGTCGTCGTCTGGCCCGTCTACGAGATGATCCACACCTCGTTCCAGCGGATCAGCTCCAGCGGATTCGTCCGCGGTTCGGCCGGCCTGGACAAGTACCGCAAGCTCTTCGGCGAGACCGACCTCGGCCACGTCATGGCCGTGACGGTGATCTGGACGGTCGTCGTGGTCGGCGTCACCATGATCGCCTCGCTGGCCCTGGCCCAGCTGTTCAACCAGCAGTTCCCCGGCCGGCGCCTCACCCGCTGGGCGCTGATCGCCCCCTGGGCGGCCTCCGTCCTGATGACCGCCATCGGCTTCAAGTGGATGCTCAACCAGACCGCGGGCGTCCTCAACACCGCCATGGTCGACCTCGGCATCATCGACAGCAGCAAGGACTGGCTGGGCGACCCGGCCACCGCCTGGCCCTGGATGATGTTCGTCGCGGTCTTCGTCTCGCTGCCCTTCACCACCTACACCCTGCTGGCCGGCCTGCAGACCGTCCCCGCCGAGCTCTACGAAGCCGCGGAGGTCGACGGCGCCGGCACCTGGCGGACGTACCGGCTGATCACCCTGCCGCTGCTGCGGCCGGCCTTCCTCGTCGGCGTGGTCATCAACCTGATCAACGTCTTCAACTCCTTCCCGGTCATCTGGGGGATGACGAAGGGAGGCCCCAGCAGCGACACGGCCACCACGACCGTCTTCATGTACCAGCTGAAGGACACCGACATCGGTGAGAGCGCGGCCATGTCCGTGGTCAACTTCGCGCTGGTCGTCGTCATGGTGCTGGTCTTCCTCAAGGTCAGCCGCTGGAACGAGGAGGACAACTGATGAGCCGGCAGACCCTGGACGCCGCCGCCCCCCGCACCGCGCCGGGCCGCCGCCGCAGCGCGACGCCGTCGCCGTCCCCCCGCGCGCGCCGCACCCTGCGGCCGCGCACCCTGGTGATCACGGCGGTCGCGTGGCTGCTGGCCGCCGTCTTCCTGCTGCCGTACGCGCAGATGGTGATCACGGCGCTGCGCCCGGCCGACGAGCTGCGCGACAACACCTACCTCCCGGAGCACTTCGCCTGGTCCAACTTCGTCGACGTCTGGCGGGAGTCCTCCCTCGGCGGGAACCTGAGGGTCACCCTGCTGGTCGCCACCGGGTCGACGCTGCTGGTGCTGCTGGTGGCGCTCCCCGCCGCCTACTACACGGCCCGGATGAAGTTCCGCGGGCGCAAGCTGTTCCTGCTGCTCGTCCTGGTCACCCAGATGTTCCAGCCCACCTCCCTGCTGGTCGGCCTCTACCGCGAGTTCTACCAGCTGGACATGCTCAACTCGGTCTGGACGCTGATGCTCTGCAACGCCGCCTTCAACCTGGCGTTCGCGATCTGGATCCTCACCGCCTACATCGGCTCCATCCCGGTGGCGCTGGAGGAGGCGGCGATGATCGACGGGCTGAGCCGGTTCCGGGCGCTCCTCCGCGTCACCCTGCCGCTCGCCCTGCCCGGCGTGGTCACCGCGGTCATCTTCACCTTCATCGCGGCCTGGAACGAGTTCGTCATGGGGCTGACCCTGTCGACCGTCCCGGCCAGCCGGCCGCTGACCGTCGGCATCAACGGCTTCATCGGCAACTACACCGTCCAGTGGAACTTCCTGTTCGCCGGCTCTGTGGTCGCGATCGTGCCGGTCGTCGTGCTGTTCGCCTTCATCGAACGGCAGGTCGTCTCCGGCCTGACGGCCGGATCGGTCAAGTAGCCGAGGCGCAGCAACCCGCCGTGAAGTAACCCGCGGCGCAGCAACCCGCCGTGCAGCAGCGCGCGGTGAGGGAGCCTCCGGTGAAGG
Source organism: Kitasatospora sp. NBC_01560 (assembly GCF_045208415.1). Taxonomy (NCBI): domain Bacteria; kingdom Bacillati; phylum Actinomycetota; class Actinomycetes; order Kitasatosporales; family Streptomycetaceae; genus Kitasatospora; species Kitasatospora sp. NBC_01560. The sequence continues at coordinate 9,488,660 of NZ_CP109364.1, forward strand.
AGCCCCGGCCGGGCTGCGGCCGCCGTCCGATCCTTACGAGAAAGCCGCGCATGCCTGACACCACCTCTGCCCGGCCGCCCACCGCGCCCGCGCCCCGGCCCGGCCGCCCCGCTCGGTCCGCCCGCTCCGTCGCGCGGGGCACGCGATGACCGGCGGCCCGCCGCCCTCGGAGTGCGTGATCGCCCTGGACGTCGGCGGCACCGGGATGAAGGGCGCGCTGCTCGACCGCGGGTCGGGCGTCCTGGCCGCCGAACGCCGCCCGACGCCGCGCGCGGACGGACCGGAGGCCGTTGTCGACGCGATCGTGGCGGCGCTGGCCTCGCTCGCCGGCCGGGCCCGCGAACTCGGGCTCGCCGTACGGCGGGCCGGGGTGGTCGTTCCCGGCATCGTCGACGCCGACCGGGCTCTCGCCGTCTACTCCGCCAACATCGGCTGGCGGGGCCTGCCACTGGGCCGGATCCTGCGGGAGCGGACCGGCCTGCCGGTCACCCTCGGCCACGACGTCCGGGCCGGCGCGCTCGCCGAAGTCCGGCTGGGCGCCGCCCGCGGCGCGCAGGACGCGCTCTTCGTCGCGATCGGCACCGGCATCTCGGCCGCGATCGTCCACGACGGCCGGCTGCTGAGCGCCGGAGGCTACGCCGGCGAGCTCGGCCACGTCGTCGTCGAGCCCGACGGGCTGCCGTGCCCCTGCGGGGGCTCGGGCTGCCTGGAGACGATCGCCTCCGCGGCGGGGATCGCCCGCTGCTACACCGCGCACTCCGGTCGCCCCGTCGAGGGGGCCGCGGAGGTCGCCGCCCGGCTGGCCGGGGGCGAGGCCGCCGCCCGGGCCGTCTGGCGGCGCGCCGTCGAGGGGCTCGCCACGGCCCTGACCACCGCCGTCACCCTGCTCGCGCCGGAGGTCGTCGTGCTCGGCGGAGGCCTGGCCGAATCGGACGGACTCCTGCTGGAGCCGCTGCGGGAATGCCTGGAGGAGCGGCTGACCTTTCAGCGGCGGCCTCGGCTGACCGCCGCCGTGCTGGGCGACGAGGCGGGCTGTCTGGGTGCCGGGCTGCACGCCTGGGACGCCGAGACTCCGGTCCGGACCGTGCCCGGGACGCTCCGCCCGCCGGCCTGACGCCCGCCGGCCCGCCTGATGCCTGCCCGCCTGACGGGCGCCGGCCGGGCACGGGTGCTCGCCCCGCAGCGTCGGCGGCCTGTTCTGACCTGCTCATGGCGACGTCGTTCGGAGCATTTTCGGTCAGCTGCTCCTGGTCGGCATCTGCGGCGCATCGTTCGCCTCCCGGGAGGGTCCGCGCCGCCCCGTTCCGGTCATCGGGTACGGTGCCGTACCGTGCCGGTGGCGGGCATTGCCGTGTGCGGCGGTTCTGCCCGCCGGGGGTGAGCTGCCTGCCGGTGAAGGCTGGTGCTCCGCTCGCTTGATCGAATATGCTCGAACGCGGCCTGTTCGACGCATCAATGTGCGGCGTATTTGGAAGATCACGACGCCGGGTCCGCGCCGGGCTGCGCGGGCCGGTTGTGCTGCTGGTGGAGGTGAGGGGCGATGGGGGCGCACGAGAGATGGACGCGTCTGCTGGAGGTGCTCGGCGACCGGGGCCGGCTGGAGGTGAGCGAAGCGGCCGTGCTGCTCGGCGTGTCGGCGGCGACGGTACGCCGTGACATGGACGAACTGGCCGGCCAGCAGCTGCTGGTGCGCACCCGGGGAGGCGCCGTCCTCAGCGGCGTGGCCTACGACCTGCCACTGCGTTACAAGACCGCCCGGCGGGCGGACGAGAAACTGCGGATCGCCCGGGCCGCGGCCGCGCTGGTGCCGCCCGGCGCCGTCGTCGGGCTCAGCGGCGGCACCACCACCTCCGAGGTCGCCCGTGAACTCGCCACCCGCGCCGACCTCGCCGAGCACACCAAGGGCATCGCGCTGACCGTCGTCACCAATGCCATCAACATCGCCGGCGAGCTCGCCGTGCGCCCCCACGTGAAGACCGTCGTCACCGGCGGCGTCGCCCGCCCCAGCTCCTACGAACTCACCGGGCCGATGGCCACCATGGTCCTGCAGGGCATCTCGCTGGACTACGCCATCCTCGGCGTCAACGCCGTGGACACCCGCAACGGCGCCGCCACCCACGACGAGGGCGAGGCCAGCGCCAACCGCGCCATGGCCCAGCGCGCCGACAAGGTCATCATCGTCGCCGACTCCACCAAGATCGGCCGCCGCGCCTTCGCCCAGGTCTGCACCGTCCACGAGTTCGCCGTCCTCGTCACCGACAAGGAAGCCCCCGACGAGGCCGTCGAACAGTTCACCGCCCACGGCATCGAAGTCCACTGCGTCTGACGCCCGCGCCCCGAGGGGCAGGGCCCCGAGGCGCAGCACCCCCCTGCAGTGATTCCGAGGCGCACCGTGGCCGCGGCACTTCGAAGGAGAGACGGCCATGACCACCGCCCCCAGCCCCCTCCTGCTGCCGGACGGCCGGCCCGCCGCGCAGGCCTGGACGCTGTCCCCGGCGCTGAGGCATCTCAACCACGGCTCCTTCGGGGCCGTCCCGCAGGTGGCGCAGCTGGAGCAGCAGCGGCTGCGGGCCGAGATGGACCGGGCGCCGGTGGTCTGGTTCCCGGCCCTGCCGCGCCGCGTCGCCGAAGCCCGGGCCGTGGTGGCGGACTTCCTGCGGGTCGACGCGGCCGACCTCGCCCTCGTCCCGAACGCCAGCGGCGGGGCCAGCGTCGTCTACGGCAGCCTGCCGGCCCGGCCCGGGGGAGAGGTGCTGGTCACCGACCACGGCTACGGCGCGGTCACCATGGGCGCCCAGCGGCTGGCCCGCCGCTGGGGCGGCAGCGTCCGGACGGCACGGGTGCCGCTCGCCGCCACGGCCGAACAGGCCTGCGCGGCGGTGCTCGCCGGGATCACCGACCGGACGGCGCTGATCGTCGTCGACCACATCACCTCGGCCACCGCGCGCTGGATGCCCGTGGCCGAGATCGGCGCGGCGGCCCGGCGCCTCGGCATCCCGCTGCTGATCGACGGGGCGCACGTGCCGGGCCTGGCCGAGGATCCGCTGGCCGGGCTGGAGTTCGACGTCTGGGTGGGCAACCTGCACAAGTTCGGCTGCGCCCCGCGCGGCGCCTCGGCGCTGGTCGTCCGCAGCGGACTGCGCGACGAACTCCACCCGCTGATCGACTCCTGGGCCGCCGAGGCGCCGTTCCCCGAACGCTTCGACACCCAGGGGACGATCGACGCCACCAGCTACCTGGCGGCGCCGGCCTCGCTGGCGTTCGTCGAACGGACCTGGGGCTGGCGGACCGCCCGCGGCTACCTGCACGCACTCGCCGACTACGCCGAGCGGATCGTCGGCGAGGCCGTCACCGCGCTGACCGGCGAGAGCGCCGCCGTGGACGTCGGCATGCCGGTGAACGCCCTGCGGTTGGTCCGCCTCCCCGCGGGCCTGGCGGGCACCCGCGTCGAGGCCGACGCCCTGCGCGACCGTGCGGCGGCCGAACTGGGCGTCGAGGTGGCATTCACCAGCTTCGGGGGCGTCGGCTACGTCCGGCTGTCGGCCCATGTCTACAACACGGCCGCCGACTACGAGTACTTCGCCGACCGCTGCGTCCCCGCCCTCCTTTCCTGGGCGCGGAGCCGCGCCCGGAGCTGACCCGGGACACCGAAGGTCCGGCAGCTGCCGGACGGGCGTCACCAGGTGCACCGCGCCCGTCGGTTGATGCTCCGCCTCGGCCCGCGCCACGGCCGAGCACCGGGCCGACGGCCGCGGCCGCCCGTCCCGGGAGCGCCCGGTCGCCGGCCCGACTGGCCGCATCGTGTCAAGTCGTGCTTTTGGAGCCGAAGTTGCTTGCCGACGGCCCGGCCCGGACCTATCGTCGTCCACGCCACCGTCCAGGCCTGCGAGAGGAACCGCCATGAGCCCGCGCCCGGGGAACGACGCCGACGGCGACGCCGCACCCGTCCGACGCCGCCGTACGCGGCTGGCACTGGCCGGCGGGGCCGTCGCGGCACTGCCGGTGGTCGGGCTGATCGCTGCCGGCTCTGCCGCCGCCGCGCCCGCCCCGGTGACCGCCCGCGTGGCGGACAAGCCCCCGGCCAAGGCCGTTTCCACCAAGCCTCCGATGAAGGCCGTCCCGGCGAAGCCCCCGGCCAAGGTGGCCGCTCCCGCGCCGGAGCGGGTCACGGACAAGCCCCCGGCCAAGGCCGTTTCCGCCAAGCCTCCGGCGAAGGCGGTCCCGGCGAAGCCCCCGATGAAGGCGGCGGCTTCGGACCCGCGGCCGAGCGGCGCCCGCTGACCCTTGCGGGGCGGGGCGAATTGCTGTGGCGGTGCCGCGGGCCGTTCTGTCGTCCTTGGGCCCGTGTCCGCCCGCGAGCGGCGGGAGCCGGGGTCCTGACCCGGGCACCGACAGTCAGGGGCGGGCGCCTCGGAGGCGTTCCAGCTCGTCGGCGCGGCGGTGGTCCTTGGGGCGGCCGATGGCCCGGCGCATCCGGACGAGGTCGTCGAGCGTGAGGTAGTGGACGGTGAGGTCCGGCCCGTCGGCGGCGGTCAGGGCGCGGTCGAGGAAGCCGGCGGTGTCGAGGCCGCCCCAGGGGAGGTCGGGGGTGCACAGGTCGCCGCCGGCGCCGACGGCGACGTAGGCCGCCTGGGGCCGGTCGAGGTCGGGCAGGTCCGTGCAGCCGGCGGCGGTCAGGGCGGCGCGCAGGGCCTCCGCCTCGGTGGCGGAGCCGTCCCAGAGCAGGTCCAGATCGCCGGTGAGCTCGGCGGAGCCGTGCAGGATACCGGCGACCTGACCGACCACGACGGCGCGGGAGCCCGCCGCGTGCAGGGCGCGGAGCAGCGGGAACGGGTCGAAGCCGAGTGCGCCGTCGGTGGCGAAGGTGCCCGCGTCGTCGTCGGCCTGCCCGGCGCCCCGCCCGGTGGCGGTGCGGCCGCGGGTGGCTTCCGCCGTCCGGTCGACGGCATCGCGGAGTCGTTGCACAGCAGTGTCGGTCATCCGGCCATCCAACACGGCGCGGGCGCGGCGGGGCGACCCGCGGTGCGGATCGTCATCGGTAACGCCCAGGGCAAGGGGCCGGCCGCCGCGGTCGGCGGCGGCCTGCTCGACGCCGCTTGAGCAGGCCGGTCAAAGGTTTGAACGGCCTTCATTGGGCCGTTCGGGTGGCGGCGGGGTTCGGTGGCCCGCCGCAATGGGCAGAGCCTGCGGCATGACGACACACGTGACCGGTCGCCCCCGCCGGCGGCCCCGCCCGTCCGTGCCCGCCGTGCCCACGCCCGCCGTTGCGGTCCGCTCCGGAAGGCCGCCGGTCCCGGCGCGGCCGGTCGGCAGCTGCTGCCGGACGTGGTGCAGTGAGCACCGGTCCCAGGGCGGGACGGTCGTCCGGACCACCTGGCACGAACCGGCGTGCCGCTCCTGGCGCCGCCCATGACCGTCCCCGAGCCCGAGCCCGAGCCCGTGGCCCGTGTGCGTGCCCGGCCCGGCCGGAGCCCGAACTGCCGGACGGCGCCGGCCGAGTCCCTGCCGGGGCCGCGGGGTGACGGCGGCTCCGGCAGTCCGGAGCCGCAGATCCGGCCTCAGCCGGTGGAGGCGTCAGCTGCGCCGTGCCCGGCCGCCGGGCCTTCGGTCCCGCCGGGCTCCGTCGTCGGTGCGGTGAACACCGGGTCGGTGCCGGTCAGGTCGCGGCTGGCCGCCCAGAGGCGTGCCGCGGTCGTGGTGTCGGTCAGGTGGCTCCAGAGAGGTTCGATCCTGGGCGTACCGCGCAGCCCGAACGCCCGCGGGCCCAGCAACCGGCCGCCGCGCACGCCCGGGTCGAGTACGGCCCGGACGGCCGGCCAGGCGGCAGCGTCCTTGCCTTGGACGACCAGGCCGAGCGGCAGCCGGCTCAGCCGCTCGCCGGTGGTCCGGACGTGGACCGGCGGGCGCGAAGGGGTGAGGGAGTCGAGTGCGCCGCCGGGGTGGACGAGCACGCTCAGCGTCGTACTGCCGGCGGCGCGGAGGCGGCGGTCGAGTTCGACGGCGAAGAGCATCTGCGCCAGCTTGGAGCGCGCATAGGCGCGCTTGGGCCGGTAGTCGTGCGCGCTCTGGAGATCGTCGAGGTCCAGGCGTTCGGACTTGGCCGCGAAGCTGCCGGTGGTGACGATCCGGCTCCCCGGGGCCGCCGCGAGCAGCGGGGTCAGGTGGTGGGTGAGCGCGAAGTGCCCCAGGTGGTTGGTCGCGAACATCAGCTCGTGGCCGGCCCCGGTCTCACGGCGCGGCGGGTGGTCGAGTGCCACCCCGGCATTGAGGACCACCGCGTCGAGGCCGTCCGGCCCGAGTGCGTCCACCGACGCCTCGATCGAGGCGGGATCGGCCAGGTCCATGGGTACGTGCTCCACCCTGGCGCCGGGCACGCGCGCGCCGATGGAGCCGATCGCCGCCTCGGCCTTCGCCCGGTCACGGCTGCCGAGAAGGACGGTGGCCCCGGTGCCGGCGAGCTGCTCGGCGACGAAGTAGCCGATGCCCGCGTTGCCACCGGTGACCAGGAAGCGCTTGCCCCGGGCGGGAGGCAGCCGGTGAACGTCCCACTGCGGGGCCTGGGGTACGGAGGGCATGGCGGCTCCCGGGAGTTCGGAGTGGGTCGGAGGGTCGGCAGGGAGCGGGCCCCAGCTGCACGGCCGGCCACCCCTGGTCCCCACGGTGCCGGGGGCCACTCACATCCCACCGACAGGTCGCTGTCGCTGCTCACAGCCCGCCGGCACCGCGCGGGCCCGGCGCGGCAGCGACCTGGTACCCCGTCCCGCCCGTGGCCGACCGTTCGGCTCGCCGTCAGCCGTCAGCCGTCAGCCGTCAGCCGTCAGCCGCCAGCGGTCAGCGGTCAGCCGTCCGCGGGCTGGACGCAGCCGCGGCGGGCGCAGGCCAACACCGTCGTGGCGGTGGCGTCGAGGAAGACGACGAACATGCAGGCGTGATCCGTCGGCATGATCACGCAGATCCGCGAGGGCCCCTCTCCTGCCTGCCGGAGGATCCCCACGGTCCCGGTGAGGCCGAGTGTGGCGACCCCGCGCCGCTGGGTGAGCGGCCCTGAGCCGGACGCGGACGCGGACGCGACGTCGGGCCGGTCCTCCACCGTCAAGACCACGACCGCTGTCGCCATCGGGGCGACCCGGCCCGGCCGGGCCGCGCGCCGAGGGCCTGCTGCCGCTGCACTGGTTCCGGAACGGGGCGGTGGCCGCCGCGGTGAAGGTCGTGACCGGCCGCCCCGGGGGAGTCCGTCGGGCCCGACGGCCTGTTCGACACTCGTGCGGGTGAGATGTCGTGTCATCGCCCCGGGGGTGCCGCCCCGGGGCGGGAGACTGGCCGGGCCCGTAGGCCGCACACCGAAGGATTGTTGTCATGGCGGAAGAGCTGTACGCGACGTTGAAGACCAACAAGGGTGACATCGTGCTCCGGCTGCTGCCGAACCACGCACCGAAGACGGTGAAGAACTTCGTGGAGCTGGCCACGGGCGAGCGCCAGTGGGTCGACCCGAACACCGGGCAGCCGAGCAACGCCCCGCTGTACGACGGCACGGTGTTCCACCGCGTCATCGAGGACTTCATGATCCAGGGCGGCGACCCGCTGGGCAACGGCACGGGCGGGCCCGGCTACAAGTTCGCCGACGAGTTCCACCCGGACCTGGCGTTCACCAAGCCCTACCTGCTCGCCATGGCCAACGCCGGGCCCGGCACCAACGGGTCCCAGTTCTTCATCTCGGTCGGAGCCACCACCTGGCTCACCGGGAAGCACACCATCTTCGGGGAGGTGGCCGACGAGGCCGGCCGGCGGGTCGTCGACGCCATCGCCACGGCCGAGACCAACCCCCGCAACGACCGCCCGGTGCAGGACGTGGTCATCGAGAAGGTCGTCATCGAGACCCGCTGACCACCCGCGGCGTCGACCCCGCGGAGTTTTACGCGGGGTCGAGCGCCGGGGTCTCGTCGGGCCGGTCGTGCGGCGCGGCGGTGTCCAGGGTCGTGGGGCGGGTGCGCTCCGCCCACGCGGCCACCGGCGGGCCGGCTGCGCCCAGGGCCGCGAAGAACACGCCGAGCAGCAGCCAGCCCGCGTGTCCGAGGCCGAGGACGGCCGTCGTGAGGACCGCCGGCGCCAGCGCCTGCCCGGCGTTGAAGCCGATGCCGAAGAGGCCCTGGTACTGCCCCTGGGCGTGGTCGGGGGCGAGACCGAACGCGAGCGCGTAGCCGCCCGAGGACTCCCACACCTCTCCGACGCTGTGCACGGTGACGGCGAGCAGGGCGAGCACCGGTGCGACCCAGAACGGGACGTCGGCGGTCAGGGCCATCAAGGGGCAGCTGACCAGGAAGAGCAGGCCCGCGAGGCGGAACGCCCGGCCGCCCTGGCGCGGGGTCTCCACCCGGGAGCCGATCCTGCTCTGGAGCAGCACGCACACCCCGCTGTTGGCCGCGTAGACCGCGGCGACGGTCCAGTGGGGCGCGTCGGTGTGGGCGGAGAGCCAGATCGGCAGCAGCAGGGAGACGGTCTGGTACTGCAGGCCCATCGCGCCGTAGAGCGCGACGAAGGACACGAACGGCCGGTCGGACAGGACGGCCCAGCGGCGGTGCTCCGCGGGCCGGGGCAGCGGCCGGTAGTCGGGGACGCCGGCCAGGCCGATCAGGGCGGCGCCGGCGAAGCTTGCGGCGTTGGCGAGGATCAGCACGGTGTAGGCCGCTCGGGTGTCGACCGAGACGGCGAAGGCGGCGCCCAGGGTGCCCAGGACGACGCCGAGGTTGACGAACGTGCGGAGCTTCGCCCGGAACGCCGCCGGGCGTTCACCGCCGGCCCGGGCGACGAGCGCGCCGCCCGCGGCGCCACCCGCCGTCGCCGCCAGCCGGTCCAGGGTGGCGATGAGGGTGAACGTGATCCAGCTGTCGATGAGGACGAAGGCGGCCATCGTGACGGCCTGCAGCACGACGGCCGTCAGCCAGACCGTGCGCGGCCCGTACCGGTCGGCCAGGTTCCCGGCCGGGATCCCGGCCAGCAGCCCGACCAGCCCGGCGATCGTGAGGCCGGCACCGACCTGGGCGGCGGGCAGGTGAACCACCAGCGTGAAGTAGAGCACCGCGGCGGTGTTGAACAGCCCGTTGCCCACCCGGCTGACGAAACTCGCGACGATGAGGGCGCGTTGCGGACCGCTCGGCGCCAGGAATCCGGACATCCCCACCTTGGCATCCTCCCCTTTGATGTGGACAGGCTAACAGCGCCCCCACCAGCACCTTCCGGCCGGGCCGACGCCGGTGCGCGCGCGAACGGCATGGCGGGTGGGGCGGTGGCGCGGCGGGTGGAGCGGCGCGTGGAGCGGTTCTGGCGACCGTCGCGAGGATTGTCGTCCTAATGGGCAATTCGGGTGACTGGTGCCGTTCCGGGCGAGTATCGGTGATTATGATCCACTTCTTGTGGCGAACAGTCAGAACACCGGAACAGCAAGGCAGTCGGCCGACGTGGTGATCCTCGGAGCAGGCCCGGCGGGCCTGCTCCTGGGGAACCTGCTCCACCGTAACGGGGTCGACTGCGTCGTCCTCGAACGTGCGGACCGCACCCGCGTCGAGACCAGGGCGCGGGCCGGCTTCCTCGCGGCCAACACCGTGCGGATCCTGGACCGCCACGGGCTGGCCGGGGGCCTGCACCGGCACGGCCGGCCGCACGGGGTCTGTGAGTTCCGCACGGCCGGAGGCCGCTTCCGTCTGGACTACGGCAGTCTCGGCCGGGGCGAACGGCACACCGTCTACCCCCAACAGGACTTGGTGACCGACCTGTTGACCCACTACCTGGGGGCGGGCGGGCGGATCGGCTTCGAGACGGAGGCCCTGGCCGTGCACGACGCGGGAACGACCCGTCCGTCCGTGGCGGTGCGCGAGGCGGACGGCCGCCCCGGCGAGTGGCGGGCCAGGTACGTGGCCGGCTGCGACGGGCGGCACGGCGCGGCCCGGCGGTCCCTGCCGCGCGGCGCCGTCCGCCACCACCGGGACCACGGGGTGTCCTGGCTCGGCCTGCTCGCCGAGGCACCGCCGAGCCTGGACGCCGTGGGCTACGCCGTCCACGAGCGCGGCTTCGCCGGACACATGGCCCGCACCCCGGAGGTCACGCGCTACTACCTGGAATGCGAGCGCGGCACCGCGGCCGGCGCCCGTTCCGACGAGCAGATCTGGGACGAGCTCGAAACGCGGCTGTACGCCGCGGAGTACGGGGCGCTGACCCGCGGCCGGATCCTGCACCGCGGGGTCGTCGACTTCGAGTCCGACGTCATCGAGCCGCTGCGGCACGGATCGCTCCTCCTGGCGGGGGACGCCGCGAGCCTGATCAGCCCGGCCGCGGCGAAGGGGGCCAACCTCGCGGTGCTGGAGGCGGAGCTGCTCGCGCAGGCCCTGACCGCCGACCTCGTGCACGGTGACCCCGGGGCCCTGGAGCGGTACTCGGAGCGGGCGCTGGCCCACATCCGGCGGGCGCAGCGGTTCTCGCACTGGATGATCCGGCTGCTGCACCGCACGGCGGCGCCGGGTGGCGAATCGTTCTTCCACGAATTCTTGCGGTATCCGCTCGACGAATCCGCGGCGGACGAGGCCCTCGAAGCCCTCCGTACCTCGCGGACCCGCCAGGACTGGTTCGCCACGTACTACGTCGGCGTCTGAGCCTCCTTCCCGCCGCCACCCGCCGCCACCCGCCGCCACCCGCCGCCTCCCGCCGCCTCCCGCCGACCGCAGTCTCCCGCCGCCCGCGCCGGGCAGACCCCGAACACCGGAGAAGGACCCACGCCATGACGACACCCACGCCCACGCCCACACCCACGACAGCATCCACAGCCGCATCCACGACGACGCCCGCCGCCGACGATGCGGCCCGCCTCCTCGCGGCGGCCGCGTTCGTTCGCGAGCAGGACGGCACCGCCCTGCTCCGCCTGCTGCTGCCCGGCCTGCACGGACCCCAACTGCGGGCGCTGGCGCACCACTGCCGCTTCGCGCACGCGGCCCTGCTGGTCTTCCCGCCGGACCGGGAGGCGCTGCTCGCCCAACTGGTCGCCTGCGGGCTGGCCGTCGACGCCCCGTCGACGCCCAGCGTCGTGGTCCGGGACCGGTTGGCACGGCGGCACGGACACGACGCGGCGGCCCTGGACGTCGCCATCCTGCGGCCGCCGGTGCACGGTCCGGACGGCGAGCTCCGGGTGATCGAGGTGTTCGCGCTGACCGTCTCGCCGGGCTCCGGGCTGGCCGCGCTCGCCGCGTACGAGCGAGCGCGGCAGCACGAGGCGCACCTCGCCTTCGAGGTCGGTTCCACGGATCCGCTCGTCCTGGACGGCCTCTGCGCGCTCCTCGCCCGGCACGGCGCGAACCCCGACGGCGGGGGGGCTACAACCCGCACGAGGACGGCACCGTCCTCTACTTCACCGCGCCCGCAGGGTCGGAGACCGGCTACCGGCGGCTGGAGCTGCACGTGTCGGGTGCCCATCCGGACACCCTGGCCGCGCACCTGGGCAAGGACCCCGGCAATGGCCCCGGCAAGCGCTCCGCCGGGCAGCCGGGCCGGCAGCCGTCCTCGGCCGCCGACGCTCCGGGGCCGCGCCGCCCGGACCACGAGGCGGCCGAGCACCGCCGGTCCGACGAGCACCGCCGGTCCGACGAGCACCGCCGGTCCGACGACCACCGCCGGTCCGACGAGCACCGCCGGTCCGAAAGGCTGCTGCACCTGCTCACCGGAGCCTGGACGACCCAGGCCCTCGCTGTGTTCGCCCGGCTGGGGGTGCCCGACGCCCTGGACACCCGCGCCGGGACCACTGCCGAGGCGCTGGCCCAGCGACTCGGCGCCCACCCGCAGAGCCTGGCGACCCTGCTGCGCTACCTCGTGATGCTGGATGTGGTGGCGCACCACCCGGACGGCTTCCGGCTCACCGGGACGGGGGCGCTCCTGCGGGCGGACACCGCGGGGTCGATGCAGCCGCTGGCGCTGATGTACGGCGGCCCGTTCTACCGGTCCTTCGCGGAGCTCGGGCACACCGTGCGGACGGGAGAGGCCGCCTTCGACCACCTCTTCGGCGAGAACCACTTCGACCACTTCGCCCGCGATCCCGAACTGGCGGAGCTGTTCGACCGGTCGATGGCCGCGAGTTCGCGGATGTTCGAGCCGGTTCCCGCGCACCCCGTGCTCGCGGCCGCAGGCCGGGCCCCCGTTCCTGGCACCGTCGTCGACATCGCGGGCGGGAACGGGGAACTGCTCGGACGCGTCCTGGCCGCGCACCCGCGTCTGCGCGGCGTCCTGCTCGAACGGCCGCACGCCGTGGCCGCCGCCCGCAGGCTGCTGGACGCGGCGGCCCTCGGGGGGCGCTGCACCTACCTCGCGGGGGACTTCGCGGACGTGCCGCCGGACGCGGACGTCTACCTGCTCTCCCGGGTGCTGCACGACTGGAACGACGAGCGGTGCCGGGAGATCCTGCGCCACGTGGCCCGCGCGATGCCCGCCCACGCCGACCTGCTCATCGTCGAGCGGGTGCTGCCCGCCGACGGCTCGGCCTCGCTGGCCACCGCGTGGGACCTCCACATGATGTGCAACACCGGCGGCCGCGAACGCCGCGCCGACCACTTCGCCCGGCTCCTGGCCGACGCCGGCCTCGAACTGCTGGACGGTTCGCCGCTGCCGCTCGACGCCACCGTGCTGCACGCGCGCAAGGCCGCGGTACCGGCCCCCGCGCGGCCGGAGGTCCGGGTACCGGCTGCGGCGGGAGCGTCGGCCCGGTAGGCCCGCGCCACCTCCCTCCGGTGGCCATGCACGTGGGCCGGTGAATTCTTGGTCACGAATTCACCGGCCGGAGTTCGAGCGTTGATAGGACGGTCCGACGGACGCTACGCTCCCGGCTTCGTACCGCGCGCCCGGTGGGGGATCGCGCACGTTCCCAGGAGGAGCACGCCAGATGGCGATCCGTAAGTCCACCATGCAGGAGCAGGTCGCCCAGGCGATTGCCGCCATCGAGCCGAACGACCGGCCCGTCGTCACCTTCCACACCGTCACCGGCCCGAGCCCGTGGCTGATGAGCCAGCTGGGCCTGATCGGCCAGCTGTTCGTCAAGTACTACTTCGTCACCCTGACCGAGCGCGTGGTCGTCGTGCACCGCGCCTCGCGGATGAGCAACCGGCCCCAGGCGCTGCTGCACGTCCTCCCGCTGGAGCAGGCCCGCGGCCTGATCAGCCAGGTCGACCGCGGCACCGTGTGGAGCTCGATGCACCTCCACCTGCCCGGCGAGGAGAAGCCGACCCGCCTGAACGTGGGCCGCTACTGGCGCACCGAGTTCGACCAGTTCGTCCCGGCCCTGACCGGTGTGCCGATCGCCGGCTGACCGGCTGACGGGCTGACGGGCGGTCCGGCAGGCGGCTGTTCGGGTGGCGGGAGCGGTTTCCTGGCGGGGCCGGTGGCGGTGGGTCGGTAGCGTCGGGCTGTCCCGTTGAGCGTTGGAGAGGGAGAGCGAGATGTCCGAGGTGGCGGTGCACAGGATCGTGCTGATCCGGCATGCGAAGGCCGAGCCGGACCAGGAGCCGGATCACGAGCGGCCCCTGGCCGAGCGGGGCCGCCGGGACGCGCCCGTCACCGGCCGCTGGCTCGCCGTCTCCGGCCTGGCGCCCGGTCTTGCCATCGTGTCCACGGCGCTGCGCGCCCGGGAGACCTGGCAGCTGGTCGATGCCCAGCTGCACGAGCACCCCAGGACGGTCTTCGAGGAGCGAGCCTACGGGGCCGGGTCGGACGCGCTCGTGGCGCTGCTCCACGAAACCCCGGACGACGTGGCCGACCTCGTCCTGGTCGGGCACAACCCCGGCCTCCACGCCCTGGCCGGCACGCTGGCCGGCGAATCGGAGGAGGGCCTCCTGCCGCGCATGGACAGCACCGGCTTTCCGACCAGCGCCGTCGCCGTCCTCACCTTCACCGGGCCGTGGACGTCCGTCGAGCCCGGCACCACCCGGCTCGCCCACTTCTGGACGCCCCACGCCTGATGGGGTGTCCGACCTGTCCGATCGTGCCGAGGAACGCGTCGCCCTGACGGTGCGGGGTTCGGGAGGTCCCATGAGGTTCTCTCCGCCGGTGGAGCTTCGCACCTCCCGTCTCCTGCTGCGCGCCTGGCAGCCGTCCGACCGGGAGCCCTTCGCCGAGCTGAACGCCGACCGTGAGGTGACGGCCCACCTTCCGGCGCCCCTGGACCGGTCGGCCAGTGATGCGCTGGCCGACCGGATCCGCGCCACGATCGAGGACCAGGGCTGGGGTTGGTGGGCGCTGGAGTCGGTCTCGACGGGAGCCTTCCTCGGTTTCACGGGCCTGTCGTGGACGACGTTCGACGCCTCCTTCACCCCGGCGGTGGAGGTGGGCTGGCGGCTGGCCCGGCCGGCCTGGGGGCACGGCTACGCCACCGAGGCGGCGACCGCGGCCGTCGGGTTCGGCTTCGGGGCGCTGGGCCTGCGGGAGATCGTCTCCTTCACCGTCGCCGGCAACCTGCGCTCCCGCGCGGTCATGGAGCGCCTGGGCATGACGCACGACCCGCGCGAGGACTTCGACCATCCACGGCTGCCGGTCGGGCACCCCTTGCGCCGGCACGTGCTCTACCGGCTCGCGCGCGGCCCCCGCTCCCGTCCCACCGGCCGGTACTGACCGCGCAGCGGGGTCACCACCCGGCCCGGCCGGGGCCGATGGCCCGGTGGGCCGGTTCCCTGAGCAGCCCGGTGATCGGATAACCTGCGCCGATCCGGTTGGCACCGTCGTGCGACCGACGGCTCGAAGCCGGCTCGCGCACGCTCCGGCCGTTCGCCCACGGAAGCCGGCCTTCGCGCCGGAGCACGACGGATTCCGGCCGGTTCCGGCCGGTGGACCGGGCTGTGGTGGGAAGCGGCGCCGACTCGTCGTCGGTGGAAACGGGGGAGAGCGGACAGTGGCAAGGGGCACCGGCAGAGAAGCGGCCGACATCGAGGACGAGGCGGCGGCGCAGCAGAACGGGACCAACCGGGCGGTCTACCAGGGCTGTTCGGGGATCGTCCTGGCCCTGGTACTGGGCTTCGTGGTCATGACGTGGCAGGACAGCAACATCCTCGACACCTGGACCTACTGCTCGGACCAGGCCACCGAGGTCGCTGTCGACACCTCCCCGCACTCGGCCGTGGAAGTCGGCATCGACCTCTCCACGCTCCGGATCCTGGGCTACACCGCGTCCCTCTGCCTCGGCTTCGGCCTGGGCCGCCTGGTCATGTGGGGGCGCCCGCGCGGCGCCGCGATCGCTGTCGGCTGCCTGCTGGCCGCAGCCGTCTGTGCCGCAGTCTTCGTCGGGGACTTCGCCGTCAACAACGGTGAGGCGCCCGGCTTCTACTTCCCCGGGCTCTGCCCCGGCGGCCGGCCGCCGTGGTGGCCGTCCTGGCTGCCGATGAGGGTGGGGTAGGCCGCCCGCTCCTCCTCCCCGGTGTTCGTGCCGCCGGCGACGTCCCGCTCGTGCAGACGGCACACCGGTCGGTCCGGCTCGGGGCGCCGGGATCCGGTGGGCCGGGGCCCGGTGCCGTCCACGCGCCGGGGCGCCGGGGAGGCGTGAACCGGTTGAGCAGGAACGCTGCTTCGTGCCGGGGCGGGTCAGGCAGTCTCACTACGCGTAGCGGTGGCCGGAGGAGGCGCCCGCCGGTGCGTCCTCTCGGGAGGCGTGTGCGGGGCTTCGGCCCGGCGAGGCGGCCCTTGTCGACGACGTTTCGGGCCGACCGCCCGGCCGGTGGCGCTGGAGCACAGCTCCCTGGCATGTCCGCGGTCGAAAAATGGCAGGTCACAAGCCAGGTCACAAGCCTTTTCATGAGGCCGTGGCCGGTCTAGCATTCCCGTCACAGCAGTCCCACCACCCCCTTGAAGGGCTGCTGAGCAGACCGGCTGCGTCCGCGCGCGGCCGGTGCCTCCCACGGCCGGGACCCGGGGCGCCCCCCGTCCCCGCGGTCCCGGCCGACTGCCCTGCCATCACGCTCCGTGGCCGATCGCGGCGTCATGCGCGCCCGCGATCCACGAGGCGGGCAGCGATCACCGCGTCAGGGACGCGGTCAGGCGCCGTCGAGAGCCGCGCCGATCTTGGCGGCCATAGCGCTCATGGCGGGGCTTTCGCCGTTGCGGGTCTTGATCGCGGCGTCCACGGCGACCTGGATGACGGAGCGGAAGTTCTCGGCCTCGCCCGGGTCGATCTCCCCGAGCAGGGCGACGGATGCGGCGAGGGCGGGGAAGACCTGGTCGGCGACCTCGGCGGTGGACTTGCCGAGTTTCATGCCCCGGGGCTTCTCGGCCAGGATGCGGCCGGTCAGCCCGGTGGCGGAGGACAGGGCCTTCCCCGCGGCCATGCCGGCCCGGGCGGAGGAGAACGCCCCGGGGTCGGCGGCGGCCATCAGGCTGACGACGCCGTGCGCCGCCGTCTGGACGGTCAGTTTCTGGCTGCGGGTCAGGGCCGTCTCCCCGCCGGTCGGCCGCGAGCCCGGCCGGGAGGCGGTCAGCCGGGTGGTCGCCTCGCGCTGGATGCCGGCGCTGGCCCCCAGGAAGTCGACGATCGTGGCCAGTTCGGCGTCGCTGAAGCGCGCGCAGAGTCCGTCCATGCCACGGAGAAAGTGTTCGAAGTGGGGGGCGAGGGCGTCGGTGGAGCCTTCGGCGGCCTCGATGAGCACGCTGCGCCCGTCGTTGGGGTTGGGGATGCGGCGGGCGAAGCCCTTGCGCTGGAGCCGGTCGACCAGGCCGGTGATCGAGGCCGGCGCCAGGCCCGCGTGCTCGCCGAGCTCACGGGCGGTCAGCGGGCCGAACCGCTGGAGCAGGTCGATGGCCTTCTCCTCGGTGCTGCTGAGGCCGTGCAGCTGCGCGAGCGCGCTGTGGTACATGACCGCAGCCGTGCTGAGCTCTCTCCCGGCCGCGTGGAGCCGGGCCATCAGTTCGCCGCGCGAGGGCTGGTCGGTGCTCGTCATGGACCCAAGGCTAGCAAACTGTTTCGGCGCATCGAACTACTTGCTATGCTTCTTTCGTCCGAACGAAATAGTTCGTGGTGGTGCCCCCTGCCTGTCGGCCGCTCCATCCGGCCAGGGCCTCGCGGTATCCGCCCCTCGAAGCGTCGCGACGTCGAACCCCGTGCGCTCGTGCCCTCGCACCCTCGAACGATCGAAGAAGGCCATGCCCGAACACCGCACTCCCACGTCCACACCCGATGCCACGCCCACTCCCACGCCTGCGCCCACGCCGACTTCCGCGCCTGCGACCGCCGAACCGCCCCCGCCCGCTGCCGCCGCGTCCCCGGGAGCTGCGTCCCCGGGGGCCGCGCCCGTCCACCGCCGGCGCGGCCTGGCGATGTTCGTCCTGATCGTCGCGTCGTTCATGGACCTGCTCGACACCACCATCGTCAACGTCGGCCTCCCCGCCGTCCGGAACGACCTGCACGCCACCCCCGGCCAGCTCGAATGGGTCGTCGGCGGCTACACCCTGGCGTTCGCGGTCGTGCTGATCACCGGCGGGCGCCTGGGCGACATCCTCGGGCGCAGGACGATGTTCCTCACGGGCGTGGCCGGCTTCACCGCCTCCTCCCTGGCCGCCGCCCTCGCACAGAACGGCGACATGCTCGTCGCCGCCCGCGTCGTCCAGGGTGCCTTCGCCGCCTGCATGGTCCCCCAGGTCCTCGCCTCCGTGCAGGCCCTCTACCGGCCCAGGGAGCGCGCCGCCGTCCTCGGCGTCATCGGCGCCGTCTCGGGCCTGGCGGCCGTCGCCGGTCCGCTCGTCGGCGGCTGGCTGGTGTCCGCGGACGCCTTCGGCATCGGCTGGCGCAGCATCTTCGTCATCAACGTCCCCGTCGGCCTCGCCCTGTTCACCGCCGCCCGGAGCCTGGTGCCCAACACCCGCTCGGCCCACCCGCTGCGCCTGGACGTCCCCGGCCTGCTGCTGGCCTCCGCCGGTCTGTTCCTGCTGGTCTTCCCGCTGGTCGAGGGCCGCGGGGCGGGCTGGCCGGTCTGGATCCGGTTGATGCTCGCCGCCTCCCCGCTCGTACTGGGCGTGTTCGTGGTGAACCAGCGGCGCCGGATGCGCCGGGGCGGCTCGCCGCTGGCGCCGATGCACCTGTTCGCGGACCGGGGCTTCACCTCCGGCAGCCTCGTCCAGCTGTGCTTCTCCGCCGCGATGGCCGGTTTCTTCCTGATCCTCGCACTCTACCTCCAGCTCGGCCTGCACTTCTCCGCGATGGCGTCCGGTCTGACGCTGCTGCCGTTCACCGCGGGCGCCTTCCTCGGCTCCGCCGTCTCCGTGCCGCTCGCCCCGAGGGCCGGCAAGCCGCTGGTGATCGTCGGAGCCCTGATGCAGGCGGGCGGCATCGCCTGGGCGCGTCAGGTGGTGGACTCCCAGGGCGGCCACCTGTCGGGCTGGGACTTGCTGTGGCCGCTCGCCCTCGCCGGCCTGGGGCTCGGCTTCCTGGTCGTGCCGCTGGTCGACCTGGCACTCGCCACCGTCGACGTCCGGGACGCGGGCGCCGCCTCGGGCGTCTACAGCACCTTCCAGCAGTTCGGTGCGGCCCTCGGCGTCGCCGTCGCTGGGGCGGTCTTCTTCGGCCGGAGTCACAACGGCTACGACCCCGCCGTGCTGCGGACCGCCCTGCTGGCGGCGGCCCCGGTCTGCGTCGGCGGTTACCTGCTCGCCGCGGTGGCCGGGGCGTTCCTGCCCGCCGGCCGCCTCGCCCGTCACGACCTCCCCGAGGTCGCGGGTGAGGAGGACGGTGCGCACGAGCCCGTGCCCGCCACCCGCTGACCGACCTTCACCCGCCCACCCCGGTTCCGCGCGCTCGCCGAGCGCACACCCGAACGTGCGCACCGAGCGCACGCACAAGAAAGGAAAACCGCCATGTCCGACACCGCCGGCGTGCTGACCGCCGAGGACAAGCTGACCGTCCGGACCGCCGCCCACGGCGTCGCGGGCCTGATGGCCGCCGCCGACCCCGGCGCGATCTCCTCCACCAGGGCCGGCGTGGCCGCCGGCAAGGCCCTCGGCTCCGCCACCGGGCTGGTCGGCCGCCTTCTCGCGGAGCACCCGAAGGGCATGAAGCTCGGCGGGAAGTCCACGGCCGAGGTCGCGGACCAGGTGTTCGACGCCATCCGCCGTTCGCTGGAGCTGCTGGCGGCCAAGGCCCCCGACGAGGTCGACAACTTCCGGGCCACCCTGACCGTCGCCGTCCGGGCCGCCCAGCACGCCCGCCCGTCCGCCAACCCCGCCCAGGCCGCGATGGCCGACAAGATCACGGCCCTCCTCGACGGCTCCTGAGCACCCCCGCCGCGCCTCTGCGCGCAGCCCCCTCGGACGGGAGGCTGCGCGCACAGGCGCGGCGGGCCGCGGTGCGACGTCGGCCCGGAGTGCCGGAGTGCCCGGAGTACCGGAGTGCTGCGTGGTGGAGCGGCGGGCCGGGCGGGCCCCGGTCGGGCGGGCGGCGCCGAGAGGCCCTCTCAGCCGGAAGCGTGCGGACTGTGCTCCAGGACGAGTTGCGCCATCCGCTGGTACCGCCGCCAGAACCGCAGGTCGTCCTCCTCGGTGAGCGCGGGGAGCGCCCGCTCCAGCTCGTGGAGAAGCGCCCTGACGGTGCGCAGGTGCCGGCCGTCGAAGGAGTCGCGGTGGAACAGCCAGGTGTGGAGACAGCCCGAGAGCCTGACGTCGAGTGCGGCCAGGTCGACACCTGCGGGCTCGGCCGCGTTCAGCCGTGCGGACGGCTGCTCGCTCCTGGACTCGTGCCACAACCGGGACACCACGGCCTCGGGCTCGTCGGTTGGCTGCATGGCGCTCAGTGTCGTGCAGCCGTCGCCGGCGTGTCACCCGGATTCCGGGCATCCGCCGGAGCGGGTCGGGGCGCCGGTGCCGCCGCCGAACAGCTCCCGTCCGTGCTCGGACGGAGGCCGCGCAACGATCCCCGGGGCCGAGCGGGGAGCAACTGCCACCTCGCTCGTCCACGACCGGCGGTAGCCGCCCGTTGGCGCGTTCGGACCCGGTCGGCCGGACGCGGCGGCCTTGATCGCGGTCTCCAGCAGCATCGCGTGACGGGTGACCACGGCGGTGGCCGAGGGAAGCAGCTCCACGGCCTGCGCTTCCAAGCGGGCCGCGAGGACCGCGGCGTTGCTGCTCACCGACGCCATCAGCCCGCCACCTCGACCGGCTCGCCGGGCTGCCGCTTGCCCGACGCCCACTCGGCGAGCTGGGTGAGCAGCGCCCGCGCGAACTCGTGCGGGGCGCCGTCGAGGAGGTCGTGCCGGGCGAGGACGGCCCGTTCGACCTCGGCGTCGTCGAGCGCGGCAAGGAACCGGGCGGCGGCCGGGCCCGGCGCGGGGTCCTCGCCGACGAGAACGCGCGCTACGCCGTCGAAGTCCGTGTCGTCGGACGGCTTGAGGAGGAGCAGCACCTCCGGGGGCTGCCCGGCGGCGTGCCGCGGCTGGTACTCGCGGACCTGGTCGGAGATGTTGCGGCCGTTGATCTCCAGGACGGCGGCCGGGCCGGACGCCTGGATGCGGGCACGCGGAAGCTCGGGAGGTATGGGGGTGGGGGTCATGATCCCGAGCGTAGAAGCCGCTACAGACACCCCGGCCTGGAGCACAGGTCTCGGCTCCCGGCGGCACGAGTCGGGAAGTGGCGGACAGCAGGGCGGCGACGGCGGCAGACTTCCCCCGTGAACTGGATCCCGGGCCTTCCGGCCGGCATTGAAGCGAAACGCGCCAAGTACGACACGGTGCTTCGCACCGGATCGCTACCCGCTCACCAACTGCCCACCTGGGCACAGGAAGTCGAGGAAGAGGTCCTTCAACGGGCGTGGTGGCGGCTACCGAGACACCCCCGGTCCCCTGGAAGCCGCCACACGTCCCTTACTGGAGCACAACCTCGTCCAGGTGAGTCACCCCCGCCACCGCAACGGTGCTCGCCTCACCCGGCCGTCGCAGGGAGCGCGCTCGGCCTGTCGAAGGACCTCCTCCAGCGGGCCGCGAGTGTGACCCTGAAGGAGCGCCGCCCCCTGGTCGTGTGCGTGCGCGAGACCCCGCTGAACGGCACCACGCTGAAGCACCTGGTGGAGCTGGACACGCAGGGCGCCGTCGTCCTGCCGGCATCGCCGGGCTTCTACGCCGGCGACTCCACCGTCCGCGAGCTGGTCGACTTCGTCGCTGGCCGGGTCCTGGACGCGGTCGGCGTGCCGCACCAGCTGTACCGGTGCTGGGAGGGCCGGCTCGGAGCCGCCGCAGCCGCCAGCAGCGACGCAACGTAGCCCGACCGACCGGTGCGGGCGGACTGGGCAAGAGCCCGAGTCCGCCCGCACCTCGCTGCCTGCTGCCCGGCCGCGGGGCACAGTCCGGACCGCCCCGGCGTGCCGGTGGGTGGCGACCAGTTCACGGCGGCCATGCAGCACTTCGGCGACCAGGTGAAAGGCGTCCGGGGCGTCTGGGACGACTCGCGCGATCTCCGGTCCAACCTGGACAAGCTCAACGAGCTGCTGCGGAGCAATCCGCTCCTGTCCAACGGGGAAGCGGCGCGCGGTACGTTCACGGGCAAGACGGCGGGACGCGAGGGCCGGCCGCAGAAGTACACGCGGGTCGAGGTCGTGGAACTCGTCGGGACCAGGGGGAACTACACCTCCGTCGAGGTGATCTTCCGGCCGGAACGACCGGTGACGGACCCATGGGAAGGAGCCACATCATGCCCGCGTTCCACGAGGCCGGTTTCGACCGCCGCGAGTTCGTACTGCGGCTGCGGGACCACGGCAGGAAGAGCGGATCGACGCTCGACACACTGTGGTGGCTGTCCTCCGAGCTGGGCGCCGACGACGGCACCCCCCGGAAGACGTACTTCATGTTCGACATCCTCTGCGAGGCGTTCGAGATGAGGATCTCGGGTGCCTCGGCCGCGACAGCGTGGCACCGCCTCGACCTCGGGGGCTCGCTGTCGGACGAGCGTGTCCTGACCCGGCTCGGGCCGCGGCTCGTGCCCAGGACAGTGGACATCGTCTTCGTGCCTTGAGCATGCCCGCGCCCGGCACGGAAGGGGGCGCCCCGCGGACTGCATACCCCGCCGCCGTCCACGCCGTCGCCGCGTCGGGCGCCAACGCGCGGGCCATGGCCCCCGGCAGCCACCCCTCACCCGACCCCGACTGGACCACCCCCGCCGCCCACGGTCTCGGTGGCCGCTACCGCTCCGCCGCCGTCCTCGCCGGTACGGCGAATGAGTCGGGCCCCGTCGCCGCCGACCTCGACGGCAGCCCCGGCACCAGCCTGCCGCACGCCTGGACCGACCCTGCCCGGACGCACTCCACCCTCGACCTCCCCGCCGGCGGCCGGATCCTGCTCGGCCCACCCGCCTGGCGTGGGCCGGCCGACGCCGCAGGCCTGCGCCACGCCGATCCCGGGCCCGAGTTCGCCGTCCTCGCCGGTACCGGCCCCGACGGCGCCGTCCTCGTCCGCCCCGACGGCCACATCGCCCGGCGCTCCACCGACGGGACGGACACCGGCCCGGCGGACCGGGCCGCGGCCGTCGGCGCTGCCCTGCGCCGACGGCCGTTCCGTGGTACCCCCGCAGCCGGGTAGCCCGGTCGGCGCGGCGGCCGGGGACGGCGGCCCGCCCGGAGCAGGGACGAGTCGTGTGCGGGGCCCCGGGAAGCCCCCCTCGGCACGTCGGGCACGTCGGGCACGTCTCGGGCACGTCGGGCACGTCGGGCACGTCTCGGGCACGTCGGGCACGTCGAGGAGGGGAGGAGCGGGAGGAGGTGGACGACGGCCGGCTTCGCCGGGTGGGTCAGGGGTTGATGCGGCCGAGGCGGCGGGTCATCCGGTCGACGGTGTCGGTGGGGGGCCAGGGGAAGTCGGGGAGGTCGGCGCGGAGGGTGACCTGGCCGTGCAGGGCCGTCCAGATGGTCACGGCGTCGGCGAAGGGGTCGGTGCTGGCCGAGCGGCCGGCGCGCACGCAGGCGTCGAGGTTGTCGACGAGGGTCTGGAAGGCGTCGAGCCCCTGGTTACCGGGAACGTCGGCGGCGGGGGCGCCGGGCTTGGGGCGGGCCCAGCCGAAGAGGACGCGGTAGCGGGCGGGTTCGCGGACGCCGAAATCGACGTAGGCGGCGCAGCCCGCGAGCAGTGCCTCGACCGGGTCGTCGTGCGCCGCGACGGCAGCGTTGATCGCCTGGTGGAGCTGTGTGATCGCTTCGACGACGACCGCTTCGACGATGGCGTCCCGGTCGGGGAAGTGCGCGTAGATCGAGGGGGCGGCGATGCCGACCTCGCGCGCCACGGAGCGCAGCGTGACGGCCTGGTCCGAGCCGGTGCGCACGATGAGGGCGGTGGCCGCCCGGATGATCTCCTCGCGCAGGAGCAGGCCCTGTCCGCGCCGGTTCCGCGGCCGGGTCGAGGCGTCCTCGCCCTGGTCGTCGGGGTGGTCGGTGACGGCGGCGGGGTGGTCGGTGGCGGCGGTGGGGGCCTTCTTCATGGCGGCAACTTTACAGGTGTTAGTCGATCGCTGTAGCGTCCGGAGCGCGAAGCTAACAGCCGTAAGCTTACGGAAATAACCTTACGTCGATTGGGACGTCATGAGCATCGAGGACACACCCGCCCCGGAGTCCGGTCACCCGCGCCGCAGGCCCGCACTGGCGGCGCTCTGCCTGGCACTGGTCGTCACCACCATCGACAACACCGTGCTCAACACGGCCCTGCCCGCACTGGCCGAGGCACTGTCGGCCTCCACCGCCGACCTTCAGTGGATCAACAACGCCTACACCCTGGTGTTCGCCGCGATGCTGATCACCGCGGGCAGCCTCGGTGCCCGGCTGGGGCACCGCCGTGCCCTGGTGGGCGGTCTGACGGTGCTGGCCCTGGCCTCGGCATCGGCCGCGCTGTCCGGATCGACCGGGCAACTCATCGCGTTCCGCGCACTGATGGGGCTGGGCGCGGCCTTCGTCATGCCGGCCACCCTCTCGATCATCGTGGCGCTGTTCGGTCCACGGGAGCGCGGCAGGGCCATCGCCGTCTGGTCCGCGACCGCCGGCATCGGCATCGTGGCCGGCCCGGTCACCGGCGGGCTGCTGCTCGACCACTTCGCCTGGAGCAGCGTCTTCTGGGTCAACGTGCCGCTGGTCGTCGTCGCCCTGACTGCCGCCCTGCTGCTGGTCCCAGCCCTGCCGGGCCGCCGCGCCGGCCGCCTCGACATCCCCGGACTGCTGCTCTCGGCAACCGGCCTGGCCGCCCTGGTCGACCTGGTCGTCCAGGGCCCCGAACGCGGCTGGCTGTCGGCCGGCACCGTCGTCGAGGCCTGCGCGGCGGCCGCGCTGCTCACGGCGTTCGCCTGCTGGGAACTGCGGACCGCCCACCCGATGGTCGACGTGCGGCTGTTCGCCGACCGGACGTTCAGCGTCGCGAGCGGCATCCTCGGGATCACCTTCTTCGCCCTGTTCGGGCTGCTGTTCGGCTACACCCAGTACCTCCAACTCGTCCACGGCTTCAGCCCGTTCGAGGCCGGCCTCGGTGCTCTGCCGTTCGCGCTGTCGATGGCGGCCACCGCCGCCACCAGCGACCGCAGCACCGCCCGCTTCGGCCCCCGGAACACCATCGCCGCCGGACTCGCCGTCATGGCCGCCGGGCTGGCGGGTCTCTCCTTCGTCACCGCCGGTACGCCGTTCGCCGTGCTCGCCCTCACCATGGGCGCGGTGGGCGCGGGGATGGGCCTCGTGATGGCACCGGCCAGCACGGCGAGCATGGCCGCCGTCCCGCGCGAGAAGGCGCCGATGGCGAGCTCGGTGAACAGCGTGGTCCGCGAACTGGGCGGCGCCCTGGGCATCGCGGTGATCGGCACCGTCGTCTCCGCCTCCTACCGGTCGCACCTGGCCGCCGCCCTGCCGGGCGCACCCGCGCGGGCCGCCGACGACCTCACGTCCGCCCACCTCGTCGCCGCCGAGCTGCTCCCCGGCCCGGCCGGTCAGCTGATCGCCGCCGCGAACGAGGCGTTCACCGCCGCGATGGACCGGGGCACGCTCCTCTGCGCCCTGGTCGCTCTGCTCGGGTCGGCGGCGGCCCTCGCCCGGCTGCGCCGCCGACCGATCACCCGGACGCCGGCCGGGACGCCGGCCGGGACGCCGGCTGGGACGCCGGACCAGGCCCCTGCGAGGGCGCTGGAGAAGGGCGAGGTCCCGGTGCCGTCCCACGGCGAGTGAGCGCCGCGCCGACGCTTGTTGCACGCCGCCCCCCGGCTCGGCAGGTGCCCGCTGCCACGCCGGTGCCGGGCGGGTCGGCGCTGCGGTCTGCGCCGGAGGGGATCGGCCTCGCCCGCCCGTCCGCCGTGTGCGGATCCCGTGCGGTGACGGGACGGACGGCAGTCGTCAGGCAGGGTCCGGGGTCCGGTGGCGGGTCGGCTCCGTATCGCCGTGAACGTCGCGAATATCGCGATCGTCGCCGAGGCGCGGGGGCTCCGGCGTCACCCGGAGATGCAGTCCGGCGAGCAGCAGGAAGAGCGCGGCCGTGGTGGACCACAGTGCGGTCGTCCCGGTGCGGTCGAGCAGTTGGGTGCCGAGGAGGGGCGCGAGGGTCGCGGCGACGCCCCAGCTGGTGCCGAACGCGGCCAGGTAGCGGCCGGTCCCACCGGGCGGCGCGAGGTCGGTGACGAGTGCGTAGACGCGGCCGATGACCAGCAGGTCGCCGAGGCCCCACACGACGGCGGAGGCGAGGAGTGCGGGCAGGCTGTGGGCGAGGGCGTAGCCCGTGATGCCCGCGGCGAGCAGGAGATGGGCGAGGGCGAGCGCGACGGGCGTGCGGAGCCGGTTCGTCCAGGGCAGGCGGACCAGCGGCTGGGCGAGCACGGTGGTGGCCGCGGTGGCGGTGAACAGCAGCCCGGCGTCGGCGGCGGGCAGTCCCTGCCGTGCGAGTGCGAGCGGCAGGGTCATCACGGTCTGCTGGTGGAGCAGGGCGTAGAGGGTTCCGGTGGCCAGGATGCTGAGCAGGGCGCGGTCCCGCAGCGGTCGTACGGCGGGGCGGTCCCGGTCCGGTCCGGGCGGTGCCGGCCGGTCGTGCGGAAGGGCCAGCCGGATCAGCAGCGCGCAGGTCAGGCAGGTCGCGGCGTCGGCGACGAAGAGCCAGCGCAGGTCCCAGCGTCCGAGCAGGGCGGCGAGCAGCCCGGCGCCCGCAGCGCCCGCCGCGAGCGCCGCGCTGAGCAGGCTGAACGCGCGGACCCGTTGCCGCTGCGGCACGGACTCGCCGATGAGCGCCTGGCTCGGCGGCTCGTACAGTTCGAAGGCCAGTCCGAGCAGCACCGCCGCGGCGGCGGCTCCGGCGAGCGACGTGGCGGCCGCGATGGCCAGCTGGGCCACGGCGCAGCCGCAGAGCCCGAGCATGATGGTCGTGCGCCGGCCGAGCCGGTCGGCCAGTCTCCCGCCGGCCAGCCGGGAGGGGATCGTCGCGAGCCCGAAGGCGGCGCCGACCAGTCCGGCGGTGGTCAGGCTCGCGCCGTGGTCGGTGCTGATCAGCGCGGTGAGGAAGGGCAGGGAGAAGGCGCCGAGCTGGTTGACGACCCGGGCGAGCAGCAGCAGGCGGACGGTTCGGGGTAACGGTTCGGAGTGGGCCACGGCACCTCGTCACTGGTCAATGCTCTATGGTCAGTGACGGGAACGGTAGGCGGGCGAGAGGTAACCGGTCAAGTGTTGTTCGACAGTCACATGCGCATCCTGCTCGACGCCTCGGTGGCGCTCGTCAACGCCCTGACCGACGGTGAGGCGCGCGGTCGTCGTCACACCGCTCCCGAGGGCGCGGAGCGGGTCGGGGCGGTCCGTGCGGCCCTCGCCGCGGGGGAGGGCCTGGAGCTCGGCGAGGCCGACCGGCTGGCCGGCACCGCCCGCGTCCTGCGGACCGTGTTCGAGGCCGTGGCCGCCGACCGCCTCGACGACGCCGCCCGGGCGCTGAACGCACTCCTGCGCGAGACCGGCGCCCGCCCCCAGCTCGACCGGACTCCCGGCGAGCCGTGGCAGGTCCACTTCCACGGCGGGGCCGACTCCTACGCCGTCAACTGGAGCGCCGGCTGCGCCACCGGCCTCGCCATGGTGCTGGGCGGCGACCATGCCGGACGCCTCGGCGTCTGCGGAGCCCCGCACTGCGACCGGGTGTACGTCGACACGTCCCGCAACGCCGGCCGCCAGTTCTGCTCGACGCCGTGCCAGAACCGGGTCAAGGCAGCGGCGTTCCGTGCCCGCCGCGGCACCGGCGACGACGCGTGAGCGCCGGCCGCTCGCCCGGGTCCGTCCGGGGGAAAACCCGGTCGTGCCGGGTGGGATCCGCCGGATACGGTCGTGCACCGGACAGGCGGACGTGGAATGCGGGGCGGGATGGCAGGAATCCGGGTCGTGGTGTGTCTGCCGGCGTCTGCGCGCGATGACCTCGCCGGGGCGCTCGCGCGGGCGATGGCGCCGTTCGAGATGTTCAGCAATCCCCAGTGGCGGTTCATCTGGGACTCGTGGCTGATCCGCGGAGGCAGTGACGGCAGCGGGTTCTCGGTCCTGTCCGGGTTCCACGACAGCCCGTTGCTGATCCACGATGCCCCTCGCCACGACGGCACGCCGCTTCCGAGCCCGCCCGGCATGTGCGCCGGCGGGCCCCGGGGGATGCTCGACCTGACGGAGTACCGGGTGCTCTCGCAGCGGAGGGCGACGGTTCGTGCCGGTGCGGGCGGCCCGTGGGACCTCTGGCACCGGCTGGCCCCCGAACACCCGCCGATGCTGCCGTGGTCGGTGTTCCAGGCCCGGCGCATCGAGGATCCGGAGGGCTTCTCGACGGAGCGGATGATGGCCGACTACACGGCACAGCCACTTCTCCGGGCCTTCGCCGCCGATCCGCTCAGCCAGATCCCGGGGCGCCGCGAGATCCGGTGGTTGCGCGACCAGGTCGGCCTCGTCGGGGCGCTCGACGGTGAGCGGTCCGCGTTCGTGCGCCGGATGACCAACACCGTTGATCAGCCCGACGTGCTCACGCTCGACGGCTGGTGGATCGAGGACGGGACCCGTCCCGTGCACGGGCTCTGCGAGGACGAGGAGACCTGCCCGCACATGGCGGACGGATGGCACCACCAGCACGACCTCGGCGGCTACCTGGACGCGCTTGCCGACGACGTCCTCCTGGTCAGGCTCAAGGGCCACGGATAGCCCGCACCCGGGCCCATCACCCGGGACGCACGCCCGGTCAGTTCGGGGTGGGCCACGTCCGGAGGAGCTTGCGGGCGGCTCCGCTGTTGCCCAGCCGGTAGACGGCGACGGCGGCCGGGCGGACGGTGAAGGCCTCGAACGGCTCGGCCTCGATGGTCCTGAGGTCGTCGAGAGTGGCGAAGCCGACGGTGATGTGGGCGGTGTACCGGTCGGGGCCGATCTGGGCGGGGACGTAGCCGTCGACCCAGTCGAGGGTGCTCCGGCTGATGCCCTCGCCCGGGTCGGTGACGAAGGCGGCGGCGGTGCCACCGGACTCGGTGAACGGGGAGACCGCCTCCAGCAGGGCGGCCTGGAAGGCTAGGGCCCCCGGGCCGGGACGCAGCAGGACGACCGCGAGGCCCTGCCCGGGCACGCCCCAGTCGGCGTGTGCGACGGCGACGGCCCGGTAGGAGAGGGTGCGCGTGTCGGTCGCGGCCAGGGTCCGCTCGACGGCGTCGTGCACCTCGTCCAGCTCGGCCGTCCGGACGTAGCGCTGGAGGGTGGTGACGTGCGGCTGGTGGGAGGCGTCCAGGGCGAAGCCGTCCGGGACGCTCTCGCGCATCCGGGCGTTCCAGGCGTGGGCGTGCCGCACGGTCGCCCCGTCCGGCTCGACGAGCACGTCGACGGCGGTCAGATCGGTCACCGTGTCCTCCTGAGCAGAAGAAGCCGGAACGGGCCGGAGCAGGTCAGGGCAGGTCAGGGCAGGTCAGGGCAGGTCAGAACAGGGCCGTCCAGTCGTCCTTCATGCTCACCACGGTCCAGCCGAGCCGCTCGGCCGCGGCGAGCGAGGCCTCGGCGCCCTTGGTGTACGCGTACTCCCGCCGGTCGTCGTCGTGGCGGACGAGCAGGGCGAACGCGGCGCTGCGGAGCATCTCGATGTCGACGTCGGCGTTGCCGCCCGCGAAGGCCGGCAGCCGCCCGGTGTGGGCGAAGATGTGCTCGGGCTTGCCCGGCCCCAGATTCAGGCCGCCCTCCAGCTCGCGGGAGCGGACGATCCGACCGCCGGTGTAGGTGTAACCGGCCGCCGAGCCGATGACGTTCTCCTTGAGGACTCCCCAGGTGTCCTCGGCGAACACGCGCATGAAGTCCCGGCCGCCGCCCGAGCACACGAAGACCCGGAACCCCTTCGCCCGCAACAGGTCGAACAGCTCCAGCATCGGCCGGTAGACCAGCTCCACGTAGGGGACGCCGAACCGCGGATCCCGCACCGTCCTGGTCCACTCCCGCACCTGCGCGTCGAACTCCCCGGGGGTCGTGCCCGCCCACGAGCGCGTGAACGCCTCCAGCAGGGTCGCCACCGCCTCGGGCTCCTGCGTCGCCAAGGCCTCGAAGAACCCCTGGTCGCGTTCCACGAGCGCCTTGTACGGCTGGCGCGCCGCGAGCGAGGGGTCGGCCTTCACCTCCGCCTCCCAGATGCGGAACACGAAGTCGAACTGCGGCGGCAGTGGCTGCTCGACCCAGAGCGTGCCGTCGTTGTCGAACGCGGCGACCCGGTCGGCCGGCTCGACGAACGCCGTCCCGGGTGTCGTCGCCCCGTGCACGTAGTCCAGGATCGCCTGCCTGGCCGGCCCGTCGTTCCAGCTCGCCAGCACCTGCTCGCTCACGGGCCACTCCTCGGCTCGGCGGTCGCGTCGTCTTCGAGCACCGATCCAATTTTTCCCCGCCCCCGCCGCCCCCGCACCCGCTGCGCCGGCCGGCCCCGCCCTGGGTTGCCGGGTCGCAGGGTCGCCGGAGCGGGGCTGTCGCCGGAGCGCCGTCCGGTCGACGGCGCGCTCCGGCGGCGTAGGTCAGGCCTCCTGCTGCCCCGCCCAGACGGTGGGCGTCCGCCGAGCCCAGGGAGCAGCCTGCTCCAGCTGGCCGGCGAGGCGGAAGAGGACGTCCTCGCGTCCGTGCCCCGCGAGAACTGGATGCCGATGGGCAGGTCGGTGGCGGGGTCGCACTCCAGCGGGACGGACATGGCGGGAGTGCCCGCGACGTTGAACGCGGCGGTGAAGGGCGAGCGGTGGAGGACCTGCTGGATCCAGCCGAGACCGTCGGCCTCGGCACCCTCGGCGTACGTGCCGAGGGGGACAGGTGGTTCGGGCAGGGTCGGCGTGAGCAGCAGGTCGTACTCGATGAAGTAGCGGCCGATGGCCCGTGCGACGCTGTTGCGCATCGCGAGGGCCCGGACGAACTCGGCGCCGCTGACCCGCTGCCCGTAGGCGTAGTTCGCCAGTGTCCGGGGTTCGACCGTGGTGGTGTCCACGGGGCGCCCGGAGGCTGCGGCGAGGTCGTCGATCCACGTCACCAGATTGGTGCTCCAGAGGCGGGCGCTGGCCACCGCGAACTCCTCCACCCGGTGCCCGGGCGATTCGACGAGTCGTGCGGATCGCAGGGTGGCGTCGAGGACGCCGCGGTCCACCGCCCGGCCGCCCCAGGGGCGGGTGAGGAGGCCGATCCGCAGCCGGCCCGGGGAGCGGGTGATCTCCTGGAGGTAGGGCCGCTCGGGCCGCTGCGCGGAGTAGGGGTCACCGGCCTCGGGGCCGTGGACGAGGTCCAGCAGCGCGGCGCTGTCGCGCACCGAGCGGCTGACGGCGCCGTGGACGGCGAGGCCGTTGAAGACCTCGTCCGTGTCAGGGCCCAGGGAGATCCGGCCGCGGGTCGGCTTCAGCCCGAACAGGCCGGTGGCGACGGCGGGGACGCGGATGGAGCCCGCCGCGTCGGTGGCGTGGGCGATCGGGACGACGCCTGCCGCGACGGCCGCTCCCGCGCCGCCGCTGGAGCCGCCGGGGCTGCGGGTCAGGTCCCAGGGGTTGCGGGTGGCGCCGTACAGGGTGCTTTCCGTGGTGGTGCTGTACGCGAACTCCGGGGTCGCCGTGCGTCCGAGCGTCACCAGTCCGGCGCGCCGCAGGCGCGTCATGAGCGACGAGTCCGCCGTGGCGACGTTTCCCGCGGCGAGGCGGCTGCCCAGCTCCACCCGCCGGCCGGCCATCGTGACGGCGAGGTCCTTGATGCCACCGGGCGGCGTGGGCGGCGCGCCGGGCGTCGGACACGCCCGCCGCCCGGTCCCGGGCCGTGGCACCCCGGGCCAGTACGATCGACGCCTGCCGCCGGCCACCTGCCGCCCGCCCGCGCCCATGGAAGAGAAGCCGTCATGACCTACGCCGTGGACTTCGGCACCGTGTCGACCGTCGGCCTGGAGTCGTCGCCCGTCGCCGACGCACTCGCCGGCCTGCGGGCGAACGAGGCCCGCTACTTCAAGAACAAGTACGACCACGTCTTCACCGTGGAACCCGCGGACGAGGCCACGGAGGCCGTCGACTGGGTGCACCGGATCCTCCGGGAGGAACGCGACATCGTCATCGCGTCCCGGCCCCTGGAGGCCACCTCCTTCGAGGTCGAGAACATCCGCATGGCCTACGTCTTCTACGAGAGCGGCCTGTCGGTCAACGTGATGTACACCGTCGACGACGCCAAGAAGCGGGCGGTCGGGTTCAAGCTCTCGGAGGGGATGGAGGTGCCGGAGGAGCTCGCGCCGCGGTTCAAGTTCGCACGTCAGAAGTCGAAGCTCGCCGGGACGATCCGCGGCTCCTACTTCGTCATCAAGAACGAGTACTGAGCGGGTACGCCAACGGCCCGCGCCGACCGGCCCGCGCGCCCGCTCCCGACCGCAACCCCCGCTCCCCGCAAGCCCCCTGCCCGGTTCCGTCCCCGGTGCCGTGCCGGTCCCGGCCGCGGTGCCGGTTTCGGCTTCGCGGCGCCCGGGATCGGGTTAGCCTGTCGATATGGTTGCAAACTACAAAGAAGAAGTGGCCATGAACGACGCGGAGTTCATCAGCGCCCCGGCCCTGATCCTCCGGTCCCTCTCCCGGGACCCCGACCGGCCGGCCGTCACCACCGTCGACGGCGCCACCGTCACCGCGGGCGAGCTGGCCACCGCCACCTACCGGCTGGCGCATGAGCTCCTCGCCCGGGGCGTCACCCACGGCACGACCGTCTCCCTGCTCACCGGCAACACCCCCGAGGCGCTCAGCGCCCGCTACGCCGCCGGACTCGCGGGCGCCCGGCTGGTCAACCTCTACGACGGCATGAGCCCCGCCGTCCTCGCCGGGATCGTCACCAGCGTCGACACCACCGTCCTCCTCGTGGACGCCGAACGGTACGCGGACGCAGCCGAGTTGCTCGCCCTGGTCGATGTGCCGACGGTGCTCACCCTCGGCCCGGGCCCGGCGGAGATCGGCGCGGACGTGATCGCCGCCGCCGCGCACCGGCCCGCCGAGCCGCCGGCCGTGCGGATCGGCCCGGACGACGACCTCGGCATCCGCCACACCGGCGGCACCACCGGCGTCCCGAAGGGCATCCTCAGCCTGCACGGCCCGTACCGCAGGGCCTTCGACGTGCCGTTCGGCCCGCAGGGCGGCGAGCCCGACGTGCGGTTCGGCCCGCAGGGCGCTGCGCCCCGTCTGCTGGCGGCCACCTCGCTGGCCCACCTCGCCGGGGTGCTGAGCGATCTGACGCTGCACCACGGCGGCTCGGTGGTCCTCCAGCGCTCCTTCGACCCCGGCGAGGTGCTGGCCGCCGTCGAGCGCGAGCGGATCACCGACCTGTGGGTCCTGCCGCCGCTGCTCTACCGCCTGCTGGACCACCCGGCGATCGGCAGCACCGACCTGTCCAGCCTGGAGCGGATCCTGTACGGCGGCTGCGTCGCCTCGCCGGTCCGGCTCCGGGAGGCGATCAAGGTGTTCGGGCCGATCCTGGCGAGCGGTTACGGGATGTCGGAGGCGCAGAACATCGCCGTCCTCGGCCCGCACGACCACGACCGGGTCGGGCACGGCGGCCGGATCTCCGTCGGCCACCCCCTCCCGGGCGTCGAGGTGGTGATCCGTTCCGGCGACGGTGCCGAGCTGCCCGCCGGTGAGCTGGGCGAGATCCACGTCCGCTCGCGCTCGCTCATGGCGGGGTACTGGAAGCGGCCCGACCTCACCGCGGAGGTGCTGCGCGAGGGCTGGCTGAACACCGGCGACATCGGCCACCTCGACCAGGACGGCTACCTCTACCTGGCCGACCGCCTCACAGACAAGATCATCGTGGTCGGCGGGCACGTCTACCCCTCCGAGGTGGAGGAGCTCCTCCTCACCCACCCGGCCGTCGCCCAGTGCGCCGTGTTCGGCCTGCACGACGAGCAGCAGGCCGAACACGTTCACGTCGCGGTCGTCCCCGCGCCGGGGCAGCGCCCGGAGCTGGAGGAGATCCGGGCGTTCGTCACCGCGCACAAGGGCCGGATCTACGCCCCGGAGGCGCTGCACGTGCTGCCCGAGATCCCGCTCACCACCGTGGGCAAGCCGGACAAGAAGCGCCTGCGCGCCACCGTCGCGGGCTGACCGGCCCCAGGGCCCCCGGGCGCGGCGCCCGCTCCGCACCGGACGCGGGCGCCCCGCCCGTCCCCGGCTCTCCTCGCCGGGCACGGCGGCCCCACCCCGGCATCCTGGCCGGCCCGTGTCACAGCGGGGTGAGGACGCCCTGGTGCGTGCCGTCGAGGACGAGGCCGTTGTCCCACCGGACGCGGACCGTGAGCAGCGCGTCCAGGTCCCGGTGGGCGGCCCACACGGGCTCCAGGACGGCGAGTTCGGCGGTCAGCCGGTCCCGGCTGGCCGCCGGCATGGTGTGCCCGTAGTCGTCGAACAGTTCCTTGAGCCGCTGGTACTCGCGGACGTCGTGGCTCTCCGGGAGTTCCCCGTCGACCCGTTCGACGGTGCCCTCGATCCCGGCCCCCAGGGAGAGGAGCCCGACGACGGCCCCGGGCTCCCCGGCGACCGCCTCGCCGATCGCGAGGTCCTCGGCCAACCTGACGCGTCGGCCTTCTTCCAGGGTCATCCGTCCACTGCCTTTCCCACGCTCCGTGCCGCTGACCCGCGGCCCGACCATTATCCGGTGGACGCGAACCGGCCGGGACCGAACCGGCCGGGACCGAACCGGCCGGGACCGAACCGGCCGGGACCGAACCGGCCGGGACCGAGCCGGAGAGGCCAGCGCCGGACGGGGCCGAGCCGGCCCTGCGGGCCGAGAGTCCTGCCCCTGACCGAATGTCACAGTTCGATCCCCGTCCTGTCCTGACGATTGTGACGCTGTGCATGCCACCGTTCGCGGTCGGCCGGTCGTCCTGTGGTGTGTCCGAACAGTCAGCACGCGCCACCAACGGGGAGCCACCATGTCCGTCCGCCGCCGCCGTCCGTCGCTCGTCTCCGCCGTCCTGATCGCCGGGGCGGGGCTCGCGCTGACCGCCTGCGGGCCCGACACCGGGGATTCGGCCGGTGGTTCGACGGCGCCCACGACCGCCGCGGTGACCGCCACGCCCACGACGGCGGGCGGCCCGGCCACCGGCGCTCCCTCGGCACCGGGCCCGTCCACCGGTGCCCCGAAGGCGAGTGCGCCGGCCGCCGGGACGGCGTCACGCACGCCGTCCGGCGCGAGCGCGTCGGGCGCCGCCCGGCCCGATGCCGGGAGCGCCGGCGCCGCCGGCGGCCCGTGCGACAGCCAGAACCTCTCGATCCACGTGACGGGGCGGACCGGCGCAGCCACCCAGTGGGTGATCGAGGTGCGCAACACCGGCACGAACGCCTGCAGCCTGAGCTCGTCCCCGGGGGTCGACCTGGGCAACTCCACCTCCCCGGACCGGAGCAAGAACATCAAGCCGGTGCTCGCGAGCGGCACGGCGCGGTTCCCCGTCCCGGCGGGCCGGAGCGCCTACGCGGTGATCGACCTGGACCCGAGCGGTGCCACCACCGGGACCGTCCCCGGCATCAACGAACTCAACGTGCTGGCCGACGACGAGGGCGCCATGCCCCTCGCCGGCACCCAGAACTTCCCGCTCGGCAGCGGCGCACGGGTCCTGAACCCCCAGATGGGCATCTACCGGTCCACCGTGGCGGAGGCGGTCACCTCGATGGCCGCCGCCCCGTACTAGGCCCTCTGCCGGACGGTCCGCACGTCTGCCGCCGCCCGGGTGCGGTGCGGCGCCCTGCCCGCCGGGCCTCGTCGTGTGCGAGGCCCGGCGGGCTGCGTCCGTCCGGGCTCAGCCGGAGTGCACCCGCCCCTGGGCGTGCGCCGCCCAGTCCACGATCTGGATCGCCGCTCCGGCGGCCTCCCGGCCCAGGCACAGGGTGTGGTGGCGGCGGGCGATGCCGTCCAGGTCGAGGTGGCGGCCGAAGGCCGGGTGTCCGGCCAGTCGGCGGGCATGGGCCCACACCCGGCCGTACCCCGCGACGGACTGCACGGCGGCGGCGTCCAGGTGCCAGCGGTGCACGGTGTCCAGCTGCACCAGCGTCACCCAGAGTTCCACGTCCGCGAGGGTCAGTTCCTCGCCCAGCAGGAACTCCTGGGTCTCCAGGCGGTGTTCGACCGCGGCCAGCCCGTCCAGCAGGCTGCGCAGGGCGGTCGCGCGCTCCGCCGGGGTGGAGTCGGACCGGCCCGCGCGTTGGGCCGGGGCGTCGATGCTCAGCGCGCACAGCTGCCGGACGGCGTCGATCGCCGCGTCCCGGCCGCACGGCTGGAGGCCGGGACGGGGGAAGCGCCGGGCCAGGTCGGTGAGGATCTCGGTGGTGTCGGTGGTGACGATCCTTCCGCTCCAGCTGTCGCTGAGCACCGGCGCCGCGGCCGGTCCGGGGTACTGGTGGGCGCTCGCCTCGTACAGCGGGCGCAGCGCCAGGTATCCGCCCGCTCCGTCGTCCGGCAGCGCCGGCAGCAGGGTCATCGGGAGGGTGTCGTCGAGGCCGAGCAGGCTGTGGGTGACGGCGATCCGCAGACAGCGCGGACAGGAGAGTGTGAGATGGAGCCGGTAGCGGTGCGGTACGGGGTAGTACCCGCTGCGGGCGTCGAGGCCGATCCGTCCGCGGAGGGAGGGGACGGCGGACGGGGACGAGGCGGACATGGCTCTCCCGGGGGTCGGGGGTACGCAGGCGCGTACGACGCGTCGGGTGGGGGAGGGGGGAGGAGCGGGGAGGAATCGGGGCACGCGACTGCCTGAGGGGGAATCAGACGGGGAAGGCCGCCGGGCGGTGGGGAGCGGACGCTCCTGCCAGGCTGCTGCAGACCCGTTGCAGGTCGATGTGGCGGCGGCACGTCAGCACCGGGCGCAGCCGGACGGCGTGGGCCACGCCGTCGATGACCGGCTCCGCGTGCCTCACGGCTCTCCCGCCCACGATCGAGGATTCCTGTCCCGGAGTGTCGTCCGGGATCCACGCCGCGTCAAGGGGGCCGCCCCGGACGGCCCGTGCGGAGCGGCCGCCGGTCAGAGGCGGGCGGAGATGCCGGCGAGGATGAGGTCGATGCCGGCGAGGAACTCCTCGCGGTCGTCGTGGTCGCGCAGCTGGCCGGCGATGCTGCGGACGAACGCGTACTCGTCGGGGTCCAGCTCCGTCCAGGCGGTGGAGGTGGCGGCGAGGAAGGCGGTCCGGCTGGTCGGCGGGCGGTGGGCGGCCGCCGCGACGGCGTTGGCGGCGTTCTGGTTGCTCACGCCGAGGATGTAGTGCAGCAGGGCGGACGCCGACCTGAACAGCTCGGGCTCGGGGACGCCGAGTGCCCGGACCTGGCGGCCGAGGCCTTCCATCACGCGCAGCAGTGGCGACGGCGAGGAGGGGCGGGCGAGCTGGGCGCCCACCCAGGGGTGGGCGTCGATCGCGTCGAAGACGCCCAGGGCGAGGGTGCGGACGGCCTGCTGCGGTGTGCTGCCGGGCGCGGCGGCGGTGAGGGTGCCGGTGATGACGGCGTCCGTGGCGGCGCCGAGGAGCTCGTCCTTGTTGGCGACGTGCCAGTAGATCGCGCCGGGGCCGGTGGCGAGGTGCTGCGCCAGGGCGCGGAAGGTGAGACCGCTCTCGCCGGACCGGTCGAGGAGTTCGACGGCCGTCTCGACGATCCGCTCGCGGGAGAGCGGCTCCTCCCGCCGCTCGGTGCGGCGCGTCCTGGTTGCCATGCCTCCATCCTGACACATCTGGAACGCCGTTCCAGCTTGACAGCGCTGGAACGGTGTTCCAGGCTGCCTCTGGAACGCCGTTCCACGACTCGGCCCGGGCGGGAGACCGCCCGTGAGGAGAGAGGGCACCGCCATGACCACCGCACCCACCACCCCTGTCGTTTCCGCCACTCCCATCACTTCCACTACCCCCATCACTTCCAGCACTCCCGTCACGATCATCGGCGCCGGGCTCGGCGGGCTGGTGCTCGCCCGTGTCCTGCACGTCCACGGCATCCCCGCGACGGTCTACGAGGCCGAGCCCTCGCCGCAGGCCCGGACGCAGGGCGGCCAGCTCGACATCCACGAGCACGACGGGCAGCGGGCACTGGAGGCGGCCGGCCTGACCGAGGAGTTCCGCGCGATCATCCACGAGGGCGGTGAGGCCTCCCGGGTGCTCGACCGGCACGGCACGGTGCTGCTGGACGAGCCCGACAACGGGACGGGCCGGCGCCCCGAGGTGCTCCGCGGTGATCTCCGCCGGATCCTGATCGAGTCCCTGCCGGAAGGGACGATCGTCTGGGGGCGCAAGGTCGCCGGGGCCCGCTCCCTCGGCGGCGGCCGGCACGAGGTGGCGTTCACGGACGGGTCCGCGGTGACCACCGGGCTGCTCGTCGGCGCCGACGGCGCCTGGTCCAGGGTCCGGCCGCTGCTCTCCGACGCGGAGCCGGAGTACCTCGGCACGTGCTACGTCGAGACCTACCTCTACGACGTGGACGCGCGGCACCCGGCCGTGGCCGCGGCGGTCGGGGCCGGCGCGATGTTCGCGCTCGCCCCGGGGCAGGGGATCTCCGCGCACCGGGAGGCCGGCGGGGTGCTGCACACCTACGCGCAGCTGACCCGCCCGGCCGGGTGGATCGACGGGATCGACTTCGCCGACGCGGACGCGGCCAGGGCCGCGGTGGCCGCCGAGTTCGAGGGGTGGGCGCCGCAGCTCACCGCACTGATCACCGACGGCGAGAGCGCACCCGTCGCGCGCGTCCTGCACACGCTGCCGACCGGGCACCGGTGGGACCGCGTGCCCGGGGTGACGCTGCTCGGCGACGCCGCGCACCTGGCACCCCCGGCGGGCGAGGGCGCCAACCTCGCGATGCTCGACGGTGCCGAGCTCGGACGGGCGATCGCCGAGCACCCCGGCGACACCGAGGCGGCCCTCGCCGCGTACGAGGCGGAGCTGTTCCCGCGCAGTGCGGCCGCGGCCACCCGCGCGTACACCGTCCTGGACCTCTGCATCGGGGAGCGTGCGCCCCACGGGCTGGTCGAGTTCTTCACCGGGGGTGCGCAGGTGGCGTGAGCCGCCGGGCGGATCGGGACGGGCGGGTGCCGGCGCCCCGGTGGGACGCGTGCGGACGCGTCCGCAGGGCCTACCAGTTCGCCCAGAGGAGGTTCCAGCCGCCCAGTCCGTTGTCGGGGGAGACGGTCTTCTCCTTGGAGTTGACGACCGTCACCACGTCGCCGATCAGCGAGCTGTTGAAGAACGAGCCCGCGACGGAGGTGTCGCTGCCGCCCTCGACGTCCTTGAGCGAGACGCAGCCGTGGCTGGTGTTCTCCTTGCCGAACGGGTCGCCCTTGTACCAGTAGTTGCCGTGGAGGTAGGTGCCGCTGGTGGTGAGCCGCATCGCGTGCGGGACGACGGGGATGTCGTACTCGTCGCCGAGGCCGACCGTCCGGGAGTTCATGTGGGTGGCCCGCTCCTTGGACATGATCACCATGGTGCCGCCCCACGAGGCGTGCTTGTCGTCGCCGAGGGTGGCGGGCACGGTGGTCGACCTGCCGTCCCGGACGGTCGTGAGCAGATGGGCGGCGGCGTCCGCGGTGGACACCTGGGAGCGGCCGATGGTGAACGGTTCGTCCTTGTCCACGTCGCCGTAGACGCCCGGTGAGACCTCGACGTTCTTCAGCCGGTAGTGGATGGTGACCTTGGTGCCGGGCTTCCAGTACTCGGCGGGGCGGAAGTCCAGGCGGGCGTCGCCGAACCAGTGGCCCTTCACCTCGGTGCCGTCGCCGGTCTCGAAGGTGATGCCCTTGGCGACGGCGTCCTTGTTCACGATCTTCGCGCTGAACTCCACCTTGACGATCATGCCCACGCCGTAGGTCTGGCCGTCGGCGATGTTGTCGTTGGTGGAGACCTGCTTGTCGGGCGTACGGGTGGTGAAGGCGGTCGTGGCGGCGGCCGGGAGACCGTCGGCATCCGCCGCCTGGGCGTTGACCGTGTAGGCCGTGCCGGGTGCGAGCGCGGCGGTGGGCTTCCAGCCGGTGCCGTCCGGGGTGACCGAGCCGGGGACGGGCCTGCCGTTCTTGTCGGTCACGGCGACGGTGGTGATCCGGCCTTGCGAGACGGACACCCGCAGCGCGTCGGGCGCGACGCCCTGCGCGCCGTCCTTCGGCTGGACGTCCAGCACCGCGGCGGACGTCTTCGGTGCGGCGGCGGCGGCAGCTGCGGTGGCGGCGGTCGTGGCGGCCGGCCCGCCGGTGGCGGTGGTGTCCGCCGCCCGGGTGGTGTCGCCGCCCTTGCCCTGGTCGTCGCCGCAGGCCGCGGTCATCAGCAGGA
Organism: Kitasatospora sp. NBC_01560; assembly: GCF_045208415.1. Lineage (NCBI taxonomy): Bacteria > Bacillati > Actinomycetota > Actinomycetes > Kitasatosporales > Streptomycetaceae > Kitasatospora > Kitasatospora sp. NBC_01560. The sequence continues at coordinate 9,528,374 of NZ_CP109364.1, forward strand.
TGCCGCCCATCGTCAGCGCCACCGCGCCGCGGTGGAATCGGTCGCCGGTGCGCATCGCGGTCCGGGTCGCCTGGACAGTGCTCATAGTTGCTCCCCCTCGGTGTTCGTCGCCAGCCTGTCGGCCGGTTCGTCCCAGCCGCAAGGGCGGTCGCGCGATCTGGGACGCTGGGACGCCGTTACCCGCTGTGAGCTGGGAAGACGTAACCTTCCTGGGACGCGTCCCAGGGGTGCGGGAACGGTGTGAGCGGCGGTGGGAACCGCGGGGGCGCCCGGCGCGTGCTCCTGTCGCGAAGATCGCTTCACGCTGATCCGGCCGCGGTGGGAGACCACGGGCGCGATCACCACGGATGCACGAACGGGTGCACGGACGGATGGAGGAACGGTGCCGGAGGGGGACGGGGAGTGGCGGGAGCGGGACGAGGTCGCGCGGATTCTTCAGGAGCTGAAGAGCCGGTCGGGGCTCAGCTTCGGCGCGCTGGCGAAGCGGTTGCACCTGAGCACCTCGACGCTCCACCGCTACTGCAACGGCGATGTGATGCCGGGGGAGTTCGCCCCGCTGGACCATCTCGCGCGGGTCTGCGGGGCGACGCCGGACGAGCTCGTCGAGCTGTACCGCCTCTGGGCCGTCGCCCACGCGACGCGGGGGAGCAGGACGCCGCCACCTGCGTCCGGACCGGCGGATCCGCCGGTCGCCCCACTGCCGACGGAGGCGGAGGCGGAGCCGGAGGCAGTCCCGGACACGGCAGGCGGCCCGGAGGCAGGCCCCGTCCCCGAGGCAGGCCCCGTCCCCGGGGCGGAGCCTCGGCGGTGGCGCCGCCGCGGCGGGATCCTGGCCGCGGTGGCGGCGGTGGTGGCGCTGGCAACCGTCGGGGCCGTCACCACCGGGCTGACGACGGCCACGGGCGGTGACACCGGCGCCGCGCCGGTCGCGGACATCGGGCCGTCCGCCGGATCGCCGTCCCTCCCGTCCCAGGTCTCCGCCTCCACCTCCACCTCCGCCGCGGCCTCGGCTGCTGCCTCTGCGGGCGCGGGCGCGGACACGAACGCCCCCCTCACGGTTTCGGTCCGGCCGTCCGGCTGGGAGACAGCGTGCGACCAGTACGTGGTGGACCGCCCGCCATCCGAAGTCCCCCGACCGCCCGAGGTGGCGGACGTGGCCGGCTGGGCCTCCCGGCTCGGCGCGGTGCCCGGCCACTACCAGTCGATCGAAATCGTCGTGCAGGGCACCGGCAGGGACACCGTGGTGCTGTCGGGCCTCAACGTCCGGGTCACCCGGATCGCCGCTCCGCTCGCCTGGAACGTCTATTCCATGGGCGAGGGCTGCGGCGGTGGCGTCGACGTCCACTCCTACGACCTCGACCTGGACGCGGCCCGTCCACGGCCGGTCGTGAGCGAGGGAAGCACCGGCCTGCCGGTCAAGGTGAGCGAGGGCGACCCCGAGGTCATCGAGGTCTCCGCCGAGACCACCTCCCACGACGTGACCTGGTACCTGGAGCTGGAGTGGTCCAGCGGCGACCGGAAGGGCACCCTCCCCGTCGATCTCGGCCACGGCACACCGTTCCGCACCAGCGCGGTGAAGGGCCGCCCGCTCTACGTCCACCCGGTCGGCGGCCAGTCCTGGGAGCCGAGCCCCTTCCAGCGCTGACGGCTCGGCCCGGGCCACCTGGTCCCTACCGCGGGGTGGTGTCGTCACCCCGGAAGGGGGCGCCGTGGCCGGGGACGATGAGGTCCGCCGTGGCCAGGACCCGCAGGCGGGAGGCGCGCAGTACCTCGCGGTCGGGGGCCACCGGGTCGTCCGCGGGGCCGTTCGCGTGCCACCACAGGTCGCCGGCGAAGGCCACCACGCCCGCGTCGGTGCCCGCGAGCAGGGTGATGTCCTCGGGGCTGTGGCCCGGGGTGCGGATCAGCCGCAGCGAGGGGGTTCGTAGCCCTCGGCGTCGCGGTTGGTCCACTGGTCGCCCAGGTACTCCACCTGGTGGTCGTGCACCCGGGCGCGGCCGAAGAGGCCCACGTTCATGGTGTTGTCGGGGTGGTGGGCCCTGAGCACCACGTCGGTACGCCGCCCGCCCCGCCGTGCTCGACGCGCTGCGGGCCGCGCACGCGCGCGGTGCCGTGGTCGCGGCCCACTGCGTCGGCACGTTCGCGCTCGCCGCGGCCGGGCTGCTCACCGGCCGGCGGGCGACCACCCACTGGCGGTTCGCCGGCCTCCTCGCCGACCGCTGCCCGGACGTCACGGTGGATCCCGATGCGCTCTACATCGACGACGGGAGCATCGTCACGGGCGCGGGAGCCGCCGCGGGCTTCGACCTGTGACCTCCACCTGGTGAGGCGGGAGTACGGCGCCGCTCGGCTGGGCCCGCGAGCACCTCGACGAGCCGTTGCCCGTCGCGGAACCGGCCCGCCGCGCCCTGATGAGCAGACGCTCCTTCGCCCGCCGCTTCACCGCCGCGACCGGCACCACCCCGCACGCCTGGCTGCGGAGCCTGCGACTGAGCAGGGCCGAGGAACTCCTCGAATCGACGTACCTGCCGGTCGAGGAGATCGCCCGCCGGGTCGGCTACGGAAGCGCGGCCGTCCTGCGGGAGCAGTTCGTGCGGCGCCGGGGAGTGCCGCCCCGCGCCTACCGCCGCGCCTTCACCGGCACGCCGTGACGGATCCGGATGGCAGGCCGGCGCCGCGGATCGCACCCGTGGTCACGGACTGCCGGGGCACTGCGGGTGGACCGCCTCCAGCAGGCCGCGCACGAACCCGTCCAGGTCCTCCAGGCCGGCGGCGGCCAGGGTTGTTGGGCCGGCGGCCAGTAGCTGGGGATGGCGGCGTACAGGGCGAGCGTGACGCCGGCGGCCCGTTCGCGCCGGACGTGACGCCCTCCTCCATCGCCATCGCGACAACTCGGTGACCGTGCTCCGCCCGGACCGGCAGTTCCGGAACGGCCGGTGCTTCCTCGCTTCCTCGCGAGCACACCCAACTACCCGAGCGGCAACGGTTCTCCGACGAGCGTGTACGACTGCCGGGCCACGACGATCCCGAAGACCGCCGGCGTCGTCATGGCGATCACGGCCGTCATCACCAGCTGGGACACCTGCCCGCCGCCGAACGGCCGGCACGGCAGCGAGTGGCTGGTCCTGGACGGAAGCACCGAGGTGTGTGCCGCGGTGCTGTTCGTGTCGTCCGGCCGGCGGCGGTGGCCGGCGGCCCGCCGGGCGGGGCGGTGCCGCCGGAGTCTCGGGGACGATCGGGCCGCCCCGGCAGCACAGCTGCCGGGGCCGGACTGTGGGTGCGCCGGCCCGGTCACCCCTGGTCCGGGCCGCTCTCGGCCCAGTGCCAGGGCCCCCGCCCCCTGCCTCCCCCTGTGCCCCCTACCCCTGCCCTCCCCGCCTCCCTCCCCGCCCCTGTCCACCCCCTGCCCGCTGCGCCGCGGCCCCGTTCTGCCCGCCTGCATGCCTGCCCGCCGCGCGGCGGACGGGCGGGCCGGGCTCCGCCCGAACCGGGCCCGGCGGGGGCGGGTGGTGGTTCGGTCAGGCGCAGTCCCGGCAGATGGGCTGGCCGTTCTTGAGGCCGGCGAGCCGGCTGCGGTGGTGGACGAGGAAGCAGTTCACGCAGGTGAACTCGTCGGCCTGCATGGGCTGCACGGTGACGGTGAGTTCCTCACCGGAGAGGTCGGCGCCCGGCAGTTCGACCCCTTCGGTGGATTCGAGCTGGTCGACGGCGTCGATGGTGGAGGACGAGGTGTCGGTGCGCCGCGCCTTCAACTCCTCGATGCTGTCGTGCGACCCGTCGTCGTCAGTCTTGCGCGGGGCGTCATAGTCGGTTGCCACAGGTGGTCCTTTGTCGTAGTGGTTGTGGTGGTCGCGGCAGTCCGCTCTTCACGGACCGTCGCCGGCGTCGGGCCCCGCCGTGGTGCGGCGGCGGCATCGGCGCTGCCGCGCTCCCACCGCTGTGAAGGGTACGTCCTGCCGTGCGGGAAAGCGGCGCAGCGCCTCCCATCCGGGAGCCGCCCCGGCTGCTCAGGAGGCGGTGGACGGGCCCCCGGCCCGGCCGGGGCCCACCGAACGGGTGATTCACCGCGGCGGGCTCGAACACGGGGTGAAGGATCCGCCCGGGTGGTTTCCGTCGGTGCGGCGGCCGGTATGGAGGCTGGTATTCGCTGCCACGACGACCGGGAGAGAGCCGCTGATGACTGCTTCGGAGCGCTACGTACGCGCGTGGGAGGGCTTCTGGGCCGAGAACACGGGCGAGCCGGGCGAGCCGTTCTGGGATGCGGATCCGACCCTGACGGCGGCCCCCCACACCGAGCTGCTCGCGGCGCACGCCGACCGCACGCTGCCGATCGTCGACCTCGGCTGCGGCAACGGCACTCAGACCCGCTACCTGGCCGGGCACTTCCCGCGGGCGGTGGGCGTCGACATCTCCGCCTCGGCCGTGGCACACGCCCGTCGCGCGGACCACGACGCGGTGGCCGAGTTCGAGCAGCTCAACCTCACCGACCTGGTGGGGGTGCGGCGGCTCGGTGACCGCCTCGGCGAGGCCAACGTCTACCTGCGGGCCGTGCTCCACCAGAGCGACCCGGCCGACCGGGCGCCGGTCGCGGCCGCCGTCGCCCTGCTGCTCGGCCGGCGCGGCCGGGGCTTCGTGGTCGAGCCGACAGCCGCCGCCAAGGCGGTGCTCCAACAGGTCGCCGAACGGCCCGGTGGCCCGCCGGAGAAGCTCCGCCAGGTCCGCAAGCACCAGCTGCGCCCGGCCGAGGTCGCCCCGGGCGAGGTGCCGGGGCTGCTGCGCGGCGCCGGGCTGGAGATCCTGGACCAGGGCGCGACCGACCTCGCGATGAGCGAGTGCCATCCGGACGGCACCCGGGTCGCGCTGCCGGCCAACTGGTTCGTGGTCGCCGCGGGGGAGGGCCGCCGGCCGGGCAGCTGAGCGCCCGCCGGCAGCGGCCCCGCCGCCGCCTCCCCCTCGCAGGGCTGTGCCCGCGCCGCGGCGGAGGGTGCGCACCGGGTGGGGAGGCCGGGCCCCAGGAGTGTGCAGGTGGCGGCCGGTGGGGCCGACGGCTGCGAAAAATCTTGAAAATCTTCGCCGCGGACCGATGAGTCCGGGCGTGCCTGCCGGTCTGACCCTGTGAAAGCGCACCGATAGCGACAAGCACAGGGAGAGCACCATGAGGAAGATCACCGCCGGACTGTTCATCGCCGCCGACGGCGTCGTGGAGAGCCCGGAGCAGTGGCACTTCCCGTACTTCGACGCGGAGATGGGCGCAGCCGTCGGCGCCCAGCTCGGTGCTGCCGACACCGTGCTGCTCGGCCGTGTCACCTACGACACCTTCGCCGACTCCTGGCCGGCCCGGGAGGCGGCCGGCGGCGACGACGCCCCGATGGCCAGGGCGCTCGGCGACGCCCGCAAGGTCGTCGTCTCGAATGCGGAGCTGGCGTTCACCTGGCGCAACTCCGAGCAGCTCAAGGGTGATCTGGTCGAGGCCGTCACCGCGCTGAAGCAGGAGCCCGGCGGCCCGATCGGGATGTCCGGCTCGATCTCGGTGGTGCGTGCACTGCTGGCCGCCGCCCTGATCGACGAACTGCACCTGTACGTCCACCCGATCGCGGTCGGCCGCGGGGTCCGGCTGTTCGACGAGAGTGCCGGCCCGATCCGGCTCAAGCTCCTGAGCAACACGGTCTTCGCCACCGGCGTCCTGCACACCGTCTACGGCCCGGCCGACGCGTAACGCGGTGTACGGCCGGCCGCGGGTGTACCGGTGCCCCGGTACACCCGCGGCCGGGCCGCCGGGGGTTCGGGCCACGAGCGGGCCACGAGCGGGGCGCCGGCAGGGTGCCGGATGCCGCTCCGGTGGCGCGTCCGCTGCAGAACGGCCGCGCGGCCTTGTGTGGCAGCCTCGCCGGAGCCCCGACTCCTGCCATGATCGCCGTGTTGGGTCCCGTAGGTTCCTCGTGGCAGGAGTGGTTGTGGCTGAGCGGCAGAACGGCACCGTGAAGTGGTTCAACGACGAGAAGGGCTACGGCTTCGTCTCCCCGGAGTCCGGCGAGCCGGACCTGTTCGTCCATTTCCGGGCGATCGAGAGCACCGGCTTCAAGTCCCTGGTGGAGGGGCAGAAGGTGTCCTTCGAGGCGGTCCAGGGCCAGAAGGGCATGCAGGCGGACAAGGTCCGGGTGGAGGGTTAGGCCCACCTCCTGACGGCGGCTCGGGCGACGTCCCGCGGTGCCACCGGGCCGTCCGGGAGCACGGTGGGGCCGGCTCGACCGGGGCCGGCCGCCGCGCCTGCCTCGGCCGTCCGCCGACGGGAGGCGATCGGGAGCCGATCGGGAGCCCGCCACCGCGCGCGGGTCAGCCGCCCCGGCCGGCGCTGCAGATCCCGCCGACCGGGCGCCGGGCGGCCGTCCCGGGACGGCCACCGGCAGCAGGTCCGCGAAAGCCCCGCGCCGGGTCAGGTCAGCAGGTGCCGACCCGCCCGTGCTGGGAGGACCAGACCGGGGTCCACGGGCCGCTGTTGTGGGGGCGGTAGACGACCAGGTTCCCGTCGTTCTGCAGGCGCACCCAGTTGGCGCTCGGGTTGCAGCCGAGGGCCGTCCCGGAGGACCACCGGGCGCCCTTGAAGGTGTCGTAGACGACGAAGTTGCCGTCGTACTGCATGATCACCTTGCCGGGCGAGGAGTTGGTGGTCCCGCTGGCCCAGACCGCGTAGCCGCGCTCGTCGTACTGCACGAGGTTGCCGTCCTTCTGGTAGACGAGCCGCTGGTCACCGTTGCCGGAGACCAGCGAGTCGCCGGGGAGCAGACAGTTGCCCCAGTCCATGTGGTCCCAGCCGCTCCCCCGTCCCGCCGATGGGACGGAGCCCCCGTCCGGCGGCTCCGTAGCTGACTACGCTCCGCACACGTCCGGAGGTTCAGTTCCTGGACGAAGAACGGGGATCCGGGCGCGCGCGGGGGCGGACGGGACGCGGAACGGCCCGTCGCCGGGGCCGACGGGCTCGTGGCCGTGCGCACCGGCTTGCGCGGCGTGCGCACCCGCTCGCGCACCAGCCGGGGTGCCGCGCGCCGGTGTGGGGGGCGCCCCGGGCCGGGAAGGTGGCTGGGGACGTCCGTCGCGTCGGCGCGGTGCGGCCGTGGCGAGCGCTCGGACGGCAGAAAAGGGGTGCGGGATGAGGGGCTTCGAGGTGGGGCGCACCGGCAGCGGTCCGGCCGGCGCGGCGGCGAGCAGGAGGATCCGCAGGCGGGGAGCGGGACGGGCCGGTGGGCGGTGGCGAGGCCGGGTGGTCACGGCCCTGCTGGGCGTCACCGCGTTGGCCGCCGGATCGCTGGCCGCGATCGGACCGGCCGCGGCGAACGCCCCCCCGGCTGCTGGACGCCACCCCGCAGCTCGACCTGGGCTTCGCGGCGGCGAGGCTGCCCGTCGGCGCGCCCGGCACGCTGACCTTCACCGTCACCGACACCGCCGAGCTGGCCGCGAAGAACGGCTGGTCCTTCACCGCGCAGCTGCCCGCCGGGCTGGTCCTCGACGGCGCGAGCGCCGCCACCGGCTGCGGCTCCGGCACGGCCACGGTGGACGCCGCCCGGGGCACGGTGACGGTGCACGGTGATCTGGCGGCCGGACAGCAGGCCTGCACGGCCACCGTCCGGCTCACCTCCGTCACCGGCGGCACCTACCAGGTGTGCGGGTCGGCGATCACCGCCCGGGTGGGCGTCGACCTGCCCGGCTGCGCCTCGGTGACCTTCGACGCGCCCGTCTTCGACGCGCGGTCGCACGGCGTGCGGCTCACCTCGCCGCTGGTCGGCATCGGCCCGCTGGCCGCTTCCGCCCACTCCTGCACGTCGCTGCCGGGGGAGGACGGTCGCACGGTACTCGGCGCGGGCCTCGGCGGCGTGGGCACCCTCGGCGTCCTGACCCCTCCGCCCCACCGGCCCTCCAGCCGTTCCGCCCCACCGGCCCTCCACCGCGCGGGTGCCGTCCGGCCCGGCCGTCGGTCCCGCCGTCGGCTCCGCCCGCGGCATCCGGCGGGGCGCCCCGGGCCGCCTGCGGCCTCCGGTGACGGAGGCCCGGTGGCCGGGGGCGCCCCGGTGTCCCGCGGTCAGGCGTCGCGGTGCAGCACGGCGGCCTCGAAGTCCCGGAAGCGGCACTCCTGTTCCCACTCCTGCTCGGCCTTGGGGCTGGCCGCCAGCAGGGCCTCGCAGCCTGCGCTCGGGTGGGCGCCGCCGAGTTCGTCGGCGGCGCACTCCGGCGCCGGCTCGAAGTGGTCGCGGTCCTTCCAGAGGCTGTGACCGGGCAGGAAGCCGTACTCCAGCGAGTTCCGGGCCAGGTCCTTGAGGTCCCGGTAGCCGAGGTCGTAGCGGGTGGTGGCCTTCTGGTACTCCTCGGTGATGTCGCCGCGCGAGACCCCGGGGTCGTCGGTGGCCAGCGCGGTCGGCACCCCGTGCCGCCGGTAGAGCGGGAACGGGTGGTCGGGGCCGGAGACCTGGAGGATCTGCTCGTTGCTGGTCAGGGGCACCTCGATCAGGGTGTGCCGCTCGGCGAGGGTGCTCAGCAGCTCGGCGGAGTCGTCCTCGTGCACGACGTCCACACCGTGGCCGATCCGCTCGGCGTGGCCGGTGAGCACCGCCTCGCGGATGTGGAAGCGCAGGTCCTCGGGCTTGACCAGCCCGGGCACCAACTCACCGGCGTGCAGGGTGATGTGGGCCTTGGGGTAGAGCGGGTGCAGGAAGTCGAGCATCTGCATCTGCAGGTCGTAGTTCTCCAGCGAGGCCGGGTAGTCCTCGGGCTGGACGAGGTTGACCGCGACGAACCGGTCGTCCTGGCTGGCGAGTTCCATGCCGAGCATCAGCTGGGTGAACACCCGGGCCGGCGTCGAGGCGCGCGAGGCCTGCGAGATGAGCCGTACGGTGACGGTGCAGCCCGGGGCCTGCCGGCCGGTCTCGCAGTTCGCGGTGGCCCGGTACTCGGCGAACAGCCGGTCGGCCTCGCCCCGGGCGTCGGCCACGACCTGCGCCATGCCGTCGTCGGCGAGCAGCTTCGCGCGCATCGCGGCGAAGTCGGGGTCGAAACCGACCTTCGCGGCGAGTGCGGCACCGCTCGACGAGGCCGGGGTCAGCATCGTCTCCAGGTAGCTCTGCTGCTGGGCGGCCATGGTGTCGGTGACCTCGGCGAGCATCCGGCCGGGGTGGCGCCAGCTGGCCTCGCCGAACTTCCCGAAGGTGGCGAAGAAGTGGTCGTGGCCGGACTCGGCGCCGGGGACGAAGTCCTGCATCGACCAGGCCCGGATCACCTCCCCGCGGAACGCCTGGTCGGAGATCGCGTCGGCGGCCGGACGGGCGGTCGCCGAGCAGGGCGCGACCTGCGCGGTGAGCGTCGCGGTGTCGATGCAGAGCCCGTCCTCGGCGGCGAGCCGGATCAGCAGCTCGGTGGTGACCGCACCGGAGAGGTGGTTGTGCAGGTCACCGCCCTTCGGCAGGTCGTGCAGGAAGCTCCGCAGCGCCTGCGGATCACTCCGGACGGTGTCCAGGAAGGCGTTCACCCGGTGCTCGGCGGCGCCGCGTTCGGCCGCGGCGGTGGGCAGCGGCGCCGCCAGGGCGGCGCCGGGGAGCAGGGGGACGAGCAGCGCGGCACAGGCGGCGACCGCGGAGACGGTGGTACGGCGTAGCGTGATCATGGCCGTATGGTCGCGGGCGATCGCCGCGCGGGCCGACCTCTTCGGGGCCTGTCCCGGACACACCACCCGGACGGGCGAGCGGCGGCCGGCCCCGGTACGACGTGCACGGACAACCCCTTGCCCGTCGTCCGGGGGTGTGCGTCTCTGGCGGCCCGTCACTCACGGCTCCCGGCCAGCCTCCTGAAGCACCGTGAGGCTGGTTCCCGGCCCGGGGCGATCTAGGACGCGATCTGTCCTAGATCGGGCCTATCGTATGGCTCGTAGACGGAACACCAGCTCACGAATGCGAGAAGACCATGGCCGAGACCACCACCCGCCCCCTGGCCCGGACCCTGACCGGCGAGCGCGCGGACCTGCTGGAGCAGCTGGGCCAGGCGCGGTTCTTCCTGCGCCTCACCGCGAACGAGCTGACCGACGCACAGGCCGCCGAGCGTTCCACCGTGAGCGAGCTCTGCGTGGGCGGCCTGGTCAAGCACGTCACCGCGGTCGAGCGCAGCTGGGCCGCCTTCATCCTCGAAGGCCCGTCCGCGATGCCGGACTTCACCGCCATGACCGAGGCGGACCTGGCCGAGCGCCGGGACGGCTTCCGGCTGATGCCCGGCGAGACCCTGGCCGGGGTGCTCGCCGACTACGCCGAGACGGCCCGCCGCACGGACGACCTGGTCGCCACCCTGCCCGACCTGGACGTGTCCCACCCGCTGCCGAAGGCGCCCTGGTTCGACGGCGACGTCCGCTGGAGCGCCCGCCGCGTCCTGCTCCACATCATCGCCGAGACCGCCCAGCACGCCGGCCACGCCGACATCGTCCGCGAGGCCCTGGACGGCACCAAGAGCATGGGCTGACCCCCGTGCGGGCGGTGGCCGGCCCGGACGAGCCGGGCGGGTGGGCCGTCCGCGTGTCGGTGGGCCGGCGCGGGTGCGGGTGGTGCACCGTCGGTTCGTGACGACGATTGCACAGCGCCCGCTCCCCGCACCGGCGCGGGGGATGCGGCTGGTCCCGGGCGGGTCCTTCCTGATGGGTGCGGAGGGGTTCTATCCGGAGGAGCGGCCGGTGCACCCGGTGGTGGTGGACGGCTTCTGGATGGACGAGCACCCCGTCACCGTGGCCGCGTTCCGGCGGTTCGTGCCCTGGGGCGACGAGTTCGCCCCCCGGGGCCGGCGGATGGCGAACACCTGGCACGGCCGCTTCCCGTGGGAGTACGTGCCGGCGGGGAAGACCAACCCCGCCCCCGGCACCACCCCGGTCGGCTGCTACCCGCCGCTCAGGGGTTGGTGTTCGGGTGGTGGACGGTCAGGCTGCCGTAGGCCGGCAGGACGGCGGTCAGGTCGACGGGCCGGTGCCGGAGCGTGGCGTCGAGGAAGGCCAGGGTGGCCGCGGCGACGATGCGCGGGCTGTCGGTGCGGCCCAGAGTGCCGACGATCGAGGGGACGGGCGGCAGGTAGAGGGGGCTGTCGGTGAAGGTGAGATGCGCGGCGCCGGGGACGGTGACTTGGTAGCTCGTCGCGGTGGTGGCGTCGAGGGCCTCGGTGAGGCGGGGGAAGTACCGCGGGTCGGCTGCCGGGGTGACGGCCTGGGTGAGCGCGAGTGCCGGCTGGTCGAGGGCGGGTGAGGCGGGGCCGTGGGGAAAGCCGTCCAGGTCGATGACGGCGCCGAACCGGTGGTCCTGCCGGGCTGCCTGGAGGGCGGCGGCACCGCCCATGGAGTGGCCGGCCACTGCGGCCCGGCCGGTGTCGAGGTGTCCGCCGAGGGGGTCGGCGGCGCCCTGCCGGTCCAGACCGCCCAGCTGGGTCAGGACGAAGCCGAGGTCGGCGGCGCGGAGCGCCGTCCAGCCGGCCGCGAGTCGGGCGTCCTCGTCCGCGTCGCCCGAGGAGTGGGTCTCGGTGGTGATGGTCCGGCCGTCGTCGAGCACGACGGCGGCGGAGTCGTACGGGTGGTCGAGGGCGGCGACGACATAGCCGTGGCTGGCCAGTTCCTCCGCCCAGGCGGTGTTCTGGGTGCGGGCTCCGCCCGACCCGGGGGAGAACAGGACGACGGGGTAGCGGCCGCCCCGGCCGTCCACCGGGGCGTTGAAGACCGCGTGGGTGCGGGCCTGCGCGACGCCCTCGATCAGGAAACCCGGCAGGCCGGTCTGGCGGGCGAGGGCGTCGGAGACGGTGCGTGCCTCGCTCTCCGTGCGTCCGAGGTACTGCGCCCGCTGCGCGTCCGCGGGGCTCTGCTGCGCGGGGTACCAGAGCTGGACCAGGACGGTGCGCCGGTCGTCCGGGTCGGGAGTGAAGGTCTCGGGGCGCTGCGGGTCGGTCCACTGCACCACGCGGGTGCCGACGGCGAATTCGCCCGACGGCTCGGGGAAGACGGGGACGGGAAAGGCCCAGGCGGCCACCGGGCCCGTGGCGATCAGGCCGGCGCAGGCCATCGAGCCCGGCAGGGCCAGCCACCAGCGGGCCCGCCACGGCGGCCGGGCGGCACGGCGGCGCAGCAGGGGGGCGAGGGCGAACGGCAACGCGGCGGCGGCGCCCACCAGGACCGGCAGCATCTGCCAGCGGATCCCCGTGGCAGTCAGCAGGATCGCGGACAGGACGAGGACGGCGCCCGCCGCGACCGTGGCGCGCGGGCGGACGGCGGGGGGCAGCCAGCGTGCCGTCACCAGTGCGACGGCACCCAGCAGGAGAAGGATTTCCAGGAGGGACATGTGCGGTCCCGTGATGATCTCGGTCACCCGGCCATCGTCGGCGCCGGGCGTGCGCGGCCGCATCGGTCCCGGGTCGCCGTCGCGTGCCACGGGGGTCGCAGTCCGCGGCAGGTCCCCTGCGACCGGGGTGGCAGTCGGGCCTGCCGGGGCGGGGCCGCACTGCGACCGAGGGAGGTGGCGCGGCTCCTCCTGTGGTCGTACCGCGGCCCGGTGCAATCAGACGGTGGGCTCATGCGCTTCGCAGGGCGCGCGGCCTACCGTGTCAGGGCCGCGGTCCGTGCCGGGCGGCGCGGGACGGTCGGCCCCGTACCCGGCGCCGGTCCCGGCGGTACGTGGTGGCGGCCCCGGCGGGGGGCCGTCGGGACGTCGAATCGACGAGGATGCGTGATGACCGAGGCGGCCGCGGGACCAGGCAGCGCCCACCGGGTGCGCCGGCGGAGCCGGGACGGGAACCCGGACCAGGTACGGCCGCGGCCGGGCGGAGCCCTCCGGCCGCGGTGGTACGACGGCCCGCCACACGCACAGGCGGAGCGACTGCGGGCAGCCGCCCGGCGCCGGGGCTCCCGGCTGCCGCCGATGGCGCAGGAGTCGCTGCTGCCGGCGCTTCTGCTCCTCCACGTCGTGACCACGTACGCGCCGCAGGAGCTGCCGGTGGCGGTGCTCCTCACCGCCGCCCTCGCGCTGCCCCTGCTGTGGCGGCGCCGGGCCCCGCTGACGGTGTTCGGCGCGGTGGCGGCCGCGGCCCTCGTCCAGTGGCTGACGGGCGTCCAGCTGCCGGCGGCCGTCGCCGTGCTGGTGGCCCTCTACACGGCGGCCGCGCACTCGGGCCGGCACGGCACGCTCGCCGCCGCCGCCGTCGTCGAGGCGGGGGTGGTGCTGGCCTGCCTGCGCTGGGCGACGGACGGCGCGTTCCTGGCCCCCTTCGTCGCGCTCACCGCGACGGTGGTGGCCGTCACCGTCCTCGGCGTGAACGCGCGGACCACGCGCGCCGGCCTCGCGGCCGTGGAGGAACGGGCCGCGCGCCTGGAGCTGGAACAGGAACAGCAGGCGCGACTGGCCGCCGCCGAGGAACGGGCACGCATCACCCGGGAGATGCACGACATCGTCACCCACAACCTGTCCGTCATGGTCGCGCTCACCGATGCCGCCGTCTACGCGCAGCACCGGTCGCCCGACCGGGCCACCGCCGCGATGCTCCAGATCTCCGAGACCGGCCGGCAGGCCCTGGCCGACATGCGGCGCTCGCTGGGCATCCTGCGCACCGACGAACCGGACGCGCAGCGCCACCCGCTGCCCGGCATCGCCCAGCTGGACTCCCTCGCCGGCCAGATGCGCGCCGCCGGCCTGCCGACCCGGCTCGACGTCCACGGCGACCACGCCCACGTCCCCGCCACCGCGCAACTCACCGTCTACCGCCTCGTCCAGGAAGCCCTGACCAACACCCTCAAGCACACGCCCCCCGGCACGGACGCGAAGGTCCGGATCCGGTGCTCGGCCGACAGCGTCGTCGTGGACGTCACCGACAGCGGCCCCTGCCCGCCACCTCCCACCGGCCCGCCGTCGGGCCACGGCATCCCCGGTATGCGCGAGCGCTCGGCCGCCTACGGGGGCACCCTGCAGGCCGGACCGCTCCCGGGCGGCGGCTGGGGAGTCCGTACCCGCCTCCTCCTCAACAGCAGTGCGACGGAGTCCGCATGACGATCCGCATCCTGATCGCCGACGACGAGGCACTGCTCCGGATGGCCTTCAGTACCGTCCTGGAGGCCCAGCCCGACATGGCACCGGTGGGCGAAGCCGCCGACGGCGTCCAGGCGGTGCGCCTCGCCCGGGAGCTGCGCCCCGACGTCGTCCTCATGGACGTCCGGATGCCCGGGACCGACGGGATCGAGGCGACCCGGCAGGTCGTCGAGGTCTCCCCGCAGAGCCGGGTGCTGATCCTCACCACCTTCGACCTGGACGAGTACGCCTTCGCCGGGCTGAGCGCCGGGGCCTCGGGCTTCCTGCTGAAGAACACCAGGCCCGAGGAGCTCCTCACCGCGATACGCAACGTCGCCGCGGGCGACGCGGTGCTCTCCCCGCGGATCACCCGACGCCTGCTGGAGGACTTCCGCCCGCACCTCCCCGCCGGCCCCGGCACCGGCACCGTCCGCGACGCGCGGCTGAGCCGCCTCAGCGCCCGCGAACGCGAGGTGCTCGTCCAGGTCGGCCGCGGCCTGTCCAACACCGAGATCGCGGCGACTCTGTACCTCGCGGAGGCGACGGTCAAGTCCCACCTGGGGCGGGTCCTGCAGAAGCTCGAACTCCGCGACCGGATCCAGGCGGTGGTCTTCGCCTACGAGAACCGCCTCGTCCACCCGGCCTGACGCGGCCGGCGGGCGCCGCCTGCGCTGTGCCGCCCTGTGCTGTCCTGCGCTGCACTGCGCCGCCCTGCGCTGCACTGCGCTGTCCTGCGCTGCACTGTGCGAGGAGCTCGGCCAGGCCTCGCCGGCCGGGCGTGCCGGCTCAGGTATCGAGCGCGTGCCCGGTCGTCGAGTCCACGTGCTCCGGGATCGCGTCGTGGCGATCGCCCACGCTCGGTGTCCCGGTGGGCTCGAACATGAGGATCGCGGCGCCGGACGGAGCGGACGGCCGGTGCTCCGTGCCGCGGGGGACGGTGAAGACCGACCCCCGCGGGAGCAGGACGGTGCGCTCCCCGCCGGGCTCGCGCAAGGAGATGTGCAGCTCGCCGTCGAGGACGAGGAAGAACTCGTCGGTGTCGTCGTGGACGTGCCAGACGTGTTCGCCCTCCACCTTGGCGATGCGGACGTCGTAGTCGTTGACGCGGGTGACGATACGGGGGCTCCACAGGGCATCGAAGGAGGCCAGAGCCTTGGCGAGGGAGATGGGTTCGCTACGCATGGGCTCATCCTGGACCGTTCCGCACGGCCGCCGTGAGTGCTAGGAATTGCACATGGCGAAAGAATCCTCGCAGGCAGGTCGCCCGGCGGGCGTCCACCGGGTGGTCGTGATCGTGGACGAGAACTCGAACCCCTTCGAGCTCGGCTGCGCGACCGAGGTCTTCGGACTGCGCAGACCGGAGATCGGCCGTGATCTCTACGACTTCGGGCTCTGCTCCGCCGAACCCCGCACCCTGATGCGCGACGGATTCTTCACGCTCACAGGAGTCGCCGGTCTCGAAGCGGCCGACGAGGCGGACACCTTGATCGTCCCCAACCGCCCGGACGTCGAGGTGCCGCGCCGTACCGCCGTCCTCGACGCCGTCCGACGGGCGCACGCACGCGGGGCGCGCCTGGTCGGCTTCTGTAGCGGTGCCTTCACCCTGGCCGAGGCCGGAGTCCTCGACGGGCGCCGGGCCACCGCGCACTGGCAGTGGGCGGATTCCTTCCGCGCCCGCTTCCCCTCCGTCCACCTCGAATCGGACGTGCTGTTCGTGGACGACGGCGACATCCTCACCGCCGCGGGGAGCGCGGCCGCGCTGGATCTCGGGCTGCACATCGTCCGCCGCGACCACGGCGCGGAGGTCGCCAACTCCGTGAGCCGGCGGCTGGTCTTCGCGGCGCACCGGGACGGCGGGCAGCGGCAGTTCGTGGAGCGCCCGATGCCCGACCTGCCGGAGGACTCCCTGGCGTCGGTCCTCGTCTGGGCCCAGGAACGGCTGGACGGACCGCTCACGGTGTCCGACCTCGCAGCGCGTGCGGCGGTCAGCCCGGCGACGTTGCACCGCCGCTTCCAGGCGCAACTGGGCACGACGCCGTTGGCCTGGGTCACGGGGGAACGGCTCGCCCTGGCATGCCGGTTGATCGAGCACGGCGAGTCGGGCTTCGAGACGGTCGCGCGGCGCAGCGGGCTCGGCACGGCCGCAAATCTGCGCGCCCTGATGCGCCGCGGGACGGGCATCACCCCGTCGGCATACCGGCGTCGGTTCGGGCCGGAGATGACGTGACGGCGGGGCGGGCCGAGGAGCCGGCGGCCTTCCGTGCACCGGCCCCGTCCCAGGACCGGCCGACGCCTGCGGAACGGCAGGGCCGGCGCCGCGGCCGGGCCCGGGGCCGCGCTCGCCGGGTACAGCACCCCCAGGAGGAGGTCCGGGGACATGAGCCGGGCCGAAGCGGACGGCCGTGTACCGGCAACCGGCCGTGGACAGGCTGTGAGGCATGAAGATCCTCGTCCTCGGCGGCTCGAAGTTCCTCGGGCGTGCCTACGTCGCAGACGCCCTCGCACGTGGCCATGAGGTCACCACCTTCAACCGCGGGGTCAGCGGCTCCGACCTCGACCGTGCCGAGGCGGTGCGCGGCGACCGTACCCGGCCGGGGGACTTGGAGCGCCTGGTCGACGGGCGGCGATGGGACGCCGTCGTCGACACCTCGGGCCAGCAGCCGCACGACGTGGCACAGACCGCCCGGCTGCTCCGCGGCCGCGCCGGCCACTACAGCTTCGTCTCCTCCGTCCACGCCTTCGCCGCCTGGCCCGCCGGGCCCGTCGACGAGGACTCCGCCACCCTGGAGTGCCCGGCGGGCACCGCGCCGGACCAGCCGTTCGCCAACGCCCTCAAGGCGGGCTGCGAACGAGCCGTGCTCGAACACTTCGGCGAGCGCTCGTCCGTCCTCAACTGCGGCCTGCTGTACGGTCCGTACGAGCCGATCGGACGGCTGCCCTGGTGGCTGGAGCGGATCGCCCGGGGCGGCCGGGTACTCGCCCCCGGCGATCCGGGCCGGCCGATGCAACTGATCGACGCCAGGGACTTCGCCACCTTCGGGCTCGACCTGATCGACCAGGGCCTGACCGGACGCTTCGTCACCACCGCGCCGATCGGCCGGACCACCTACGGCGCGTTCCTGGAGGCCTGCGTCCGGGCCACCGGATCGGACGCCGAACTCGTCTGGACGGACGACGCGACCTTGCTCGCCGCCGGGGTCGAACCCTGGACCGAGCTGCCCCTCTGGACCCCGGACACCCCCGACTGGCAGGGCACCTGGCGTGCCGACAGCTCCAGGGCGACCGCGGCGGGGCTGCGCTGCCGACCGGTCCTCGACACCGCCAGGGACACCTGGACGTGGCTGCGCAACGGCGGCTCGGCCACGGTCACCTACACCCAGGGGCTGACCGGAGTCCCGATCGGCATCGAGGCCGGGAAGGAGCAGCGGATCCTGACCGCCTGAGAACCCCGGGCGCCCGCCGGCGGCCCGCGCCCGGTTCGGGGCGCGGGTCAGGTGCAGCCGGTGCGCCGGCACTCCTCGCGGCTCACCCACTCAGTGCCAGCCGCCGCCGTTCCAGTCCCGGTTCGCGGTCCCGGCGTCCGTGCCCAGCCAGGACAGGAGGCCGACCAGGAAGAGGACCACCACGATCAGCCCGAGCACCACCACCCAGAAGTCGTCCTCCGGCCCTGGACGATCCCGGCCCCGCGAACGGGCGGGCCGATCACCGTCTCCCTGATCGCCCCGGCCCTCATCGCCCCGGCTGTCATCGCCCCGGCCCTCGGCGTCGCTGCTCCCGTCGGCCACCGTGCGCCCCCTCCGTCCGGATTCATGGCACCGTGTCGCACGACCGACGTCAAGCCTCCCCGCAGTGGCCTCGTCTCCGGTCCGATCGCCCCGTCCCGCGGATCGGGCGGGACACGGCCCCGCCCGGTGCCGATCGCCGGGCACCGATCGCGGCGGGCACGCGCGGCATCCTGCTCTGCCGGCATCCTGCTCTGCTGCACAGGGCCGGCAGCCGGCCGGCTACTGGATGCTCCAACGGTGGGGATGGACGGGATCGACAGGGCAGGCGAAGACGTTGAGCTCGCCGAACCGGCCGACGGTGACCTCGGTGGGGGTGGCGGACCGATGGGTGGGCAGGTCCCGGTCCTCCAGCGGTCTCCAGCTGCCGCTGCCGCCGTCCCACTCCGAGCTGTCGATGGTCAGCAGGAGGTGCATCGGTGTCCGGCAGGCCTGGCAGTCCATGGGGTAGGGGTCCGTCAAGTGCCAGGAGGCGAAGCCGCCGACGCGCCAACCGGGCGGGATGGACAGGTCGTACTGGTAGCCGATCGGCCGTGCGGAGGGCCCGTCCGCCGGCCGGGCGGCCTCCTCCTGCGTTTCGTCCCAGGCGTCGAGCCGGGCGCAGAGCTCCTCGGGCAGCAGGCCGGCGAACTGGTAGGTGGCCACCTGCTCCGGGTGCAGGACGCAGGGCTCGGGAACGAACCCGTCCGATCCGACGACCAGCGGCTCTGGCTGCGCCGCCAGCACCTCGCCGACCTCTGACGACCGCCGCCAGCGCACGTGCAGCTCCAGGCCGTACCGGCCCGGGCCGTGTGCGTTGAAGGGGCACCAGAACACCTGCAGCAGGTCGCAGCCGTCCGGCCCGATCGGCAGGTCGGGGACGTCCCGCCGGTACAGCTGCACGAGGCCGATCATCGGAAGCCCGTCCGTCTCCGATACCCCGGGAATCCTGTGCTCCTGGTGCAGCCCCTGCAGCAGCTCCCGTTCCTGCTCCGTCGGGCCCGGGGCGTGGTCGCGGGCCCACGCGGCGGCCAGCTCCTGCCGGTAGCGGCGGACGTCCGCCGGGCGGTGCCCCCGTCCGCGGCCGTGGGCCTCGCCGCACACCGGCCACGGCTCGTCCACCGGCCACAGCATCGGACCGCCCACCGAGCTGGCCGACACCTGCGGGCTGCCCGGCCGCGGGTGGAGCCGCGTCGTCGTCCCCCGGTAGGCGGCCAGCTCCGGGAAGAGCGCCTCGACATCGAGCGGGCGTGGGGGCGTGGTCCTCGTCATGGACGCGACCTCAGACACCAGCCGGCCTCAGCCATTGACCACCCCCGGCCGCAGCTCGCCGCCACTGACCGGTGGTGCTTCGCCTGCTCTCCGTCGTCCCCGCTTCCGGTCCCGGGTGATTGTGGGCCGGTTGTCGTGAGACGCTGGTGGCCTTTGTCGAAGGGGGAATTCATGCGGCTCGCCCGGCGCTTCGGTGGCGTCATCGCAACTCTTGTCCTGGCGGCGGGATTCGGGGTTGTCGATCCGGCCGCTGCCGCGCCGGCCGCACCGTGCTCGGCGGGCCGGGTGCTCAACGTGGTGGCGCATCACGATGACGATCTGATCTTCCTGGCACCGGACTTGATCAACGATCTGGCGAATCCGGACGTCTGCGTGCGGACGTTGTTCCTGGTGGGGTCGTACTACAGCCGGGACGGCCTGGCCTCCCATGCGGGGGACTCCGACAAGTACGCGTACATGGAGAGCCGTGAGCTGGGTGTCCGGCAGGCCTATCAGGCGGCGGCCGGGATGCCCGGCGGCTGGGCGCACTGGCCGTACTCGGTGGCGGGTGTGCAGACGACGGCATGGACGCTCGGGGACCGGGTGTCGACGGTCGAGCTGAGGGTGCCGGACGCCAACGCGTCCAATGAGGCGGGCACCATGTTCAAGGGCCAGCTCTGGGCGCTGTACGCGGACGGCCAGGAGGCCTGGCCGATCCCGGGTGCGGACGCGCCGGTGCAGCAGCGACTGGGCCGTGAGCAGGTCCTCGCCTTCGTGCAGGGCGTCATCGACGACTTCGGGCCGACGGTGATCAACACCGAGGACCCGTCGGCCGACCACCAGAAGGCCTCGCAGGCCGACCCGGTGTCGGGCGCCGGCTACTTCCACTCCGATCATGTCGCGACGACCCGGCTGCTGATCGGGGCCCTCAACCGCCGGGGCAGGGCCTGGCCGCGCATCACCTACTACCGGGACTACCTGGCGAGGGAGTCGGGCCCGAACCTGGACGCCGTGAACACCGCGCGCAAGAAGCAGGTGTTCGAGGTCTACTGCCGCTACGACGACGAGATCTTCCGCGACGGCGGGTGCGGCGGCGACTACGCCGAGCACTACTCGCGCCAGTACTACGCCGACTCGCCGTGGCGCGGCTACTACCAGTGGCCGATGTCCTACGGCTTCGAGGACCCGAAGCTCGACCAGGCCTACCGGGTCGTCAACCGGGCCACCGGCCTGGCCCTGGACGTGTCGGGATCCTCGGCCGCGGACTGGGCCGCCCTGGTCGGGTTCCCGGTGACGGGGAACCCGAACCAGTCGTTCGTCTTCCGGGCTGCACTGGGCGGCTGGAACCTGCGCCCGGCACACAGCGGCCTGTGCCTGGACGTGCCGGGTTCGAGCACCGTTGCGGGTTCGGCCCTGATCCAGTACCACTGCACGGCCGTGATCAGGAACCCGGCCGACGTCGCGGACATGGTGCGGATGAACCAGGCCTTCCGGATCCGGGGCGACCACGCCGGCGGCTACCGGATCACGCTCGCCCACTCCGGCCTCGCCCTGACCGCCCCCGCCGCGGCCGGTGCGGCGGTCACCCAGGCGCCCGACACGGGCGCCGACAACCAGCGGTGGGACCTCGTCCTGGCCTGAACCGGCCCGCGCCCGGGGCAGCCGTGCGGGCGTTCCGGGTCTTCCGGGCGTTCCGGGCGGGACCACTGCCCGCGGGGCCGGTGAGCCCGGTAAGGTCGCCGGATGGTGCGGACGTTGCGGTTGGCGGTGGCGCAGAGCACGGTTCCGGAGGACCCGGCGGACCGGGTGGCGATCCGGGCGGCGGGGGAGGAGGTCCGGGCCCTGATGGTCGAGGCCGCCAGATCGGGGGCGCGGTTGGTGCAGTTCCCGGAGGGCGCTCTCGTCTACCCGGACAAGCGGGTGGTGGCGGCCGGCCCCGACGGCACCCTGGTGCCCGCGGACTGGTCCGGTGCGGCGTGGGACGTCCTGCGCGAGGAGGCGGAGCGGATCGCCGCGCTTGCCGGGGAGCTGGGCCTGTGGACGGTCTTCGGCTCCCTGCACCCGCTGACACCGCCGACGCGGCCGCACAACAGCCTCTACGTCGTCTCCGACCGGGGCCGCCCGGTCGCCCGCTACGACAAGCGATACCTGTCCCACACCGAACTGTCCTACCTCTACACCCCAGGCCGGCCCGAACCCACCGTGTTCGCCGTGGACGGGATCCGCTTCGGCCTCGCGACGTGCATCGAGGCGAACTTCCCCGAACTCTTCGCCGAGTACGAACGCCTGGACGTCGACTGCGTCCTGCTGTCCGTCATGGTCGACGACCCCGCCCGCGCCACCGTCGCCCAGGCCTACGGCACCCTCTACAACTACTGGCTCGGCTACGCCGTCCCCGCCCAGTACGCCGCCGGCGCCCCCGCCGGCATCGTCGCCCCGGGCGGGCGCTGGCTCGACCGCGCGCCCGCCGACAACCGGCCCGCCCTCGCCGTCACCGACCTCGACCTCGACTCCACCGACCCGGACATCGACATGGCGCTGCGTCGCGCCCGGCCGTGGCGCCGGCTCGCCCGCGCAGGCCTCTACACCGGCCATCGCGCCGACGACGATCTCAGAAGTCTCGGTCGCACGGCGTTCTGACCGAGGTGGGGGCACCGTGGGCGTCGTTCAACCGGCCGTCGTCCTGCACCCGTGGGCGCTCCCGGGCGTCCGGCGCGCCGGGCTGCCCCGGAATGTCCTGCGCTGCGTCCGGGTCAGCTGCGTCCGGGTCAGCGGCGGCCGGTGGCCAGGACGACGAGGAACTGGCCGCCGCCCGCCTCGATGCCGGCGGTCACCGGCAGCTCCGGGGCGAGGCGGGAGAAGCGGTCCACCAGCCAGTCCGCGGCCTCCTGGGCGTCCTTCTTCGTCGGACAACGGCCCACGATCTCGCGGCCGCCCTTGCGTTCCAGCCGTGCGGCCACGGTGATCAGCGGTGCGGGTTCGACCACGTACAGGTGCTCGGGCCAGGCGATGACCACCTTGACCGCGCCCTTGCGGGTGTTGCACCCGCGGTGCGCCAGCCGCTCGGCGACCTTCGCCTTCCGGTCGGCGGTCCGGCTGTCGACGCTCGGCCCCCGCGGGTCGTTCACCGACTTGTCGGGGTCGACCGGTTCGTCGCACACCCAGCAGCGCCATCCGTCGCGCTCAGCCACATCATCGAGAAGACTCACCCGGTCAAACTAGCCTGTCCGGCCGCCACGGCGTGCACGAGGGCCCCGGTAGCGGGTGGGTCTGCCGCCCGGAACGGCCGGTGGCCGCTGGCGGTGCCGGACTGCGGCTGATGTGACGGACGGTCGGAGTGTTCCCGATCGCGCCGGTGACTTCGCCGACCAGTTCGCCGGGAATTACCCACGCAGATGCGGCCGTCCGGATGTGCGGGGAATTCCCTCGTTGTCGGCAAGGAGTGCCGTCCTGGCGGCCGACCTGTCGTCCTGCTGCTCCTGGCAGCCCTGGCAGCCCTGGCCGCCCTGGCCGTGGTCCGGGTGTCCGGGCCCCGGGATCCGGGATCCGGTTCGTCCGGGCTCGGTCCGGTCCTGCGGCTGCGCGCCCCTTGGCGGTTTGCTGGTGACCGCCGGGCCGACCGCACTTCCGGGCACGTCAGCGCCGCCGGTGTCCGTGACGGCGGCGCGTGAAGACTTTCCGCAGATGGTTCGCACCGCTCAGGACGGGGCGCAGAAACGGAACGGCTGCCACCAGCAGGCATTGGGTGGTCGCTGCGATCGGCAGCGACAGCAGAAACAGCCCGGAGGCGCACGCCAGGGGCAGCGCCAAGGACACCACTGTCACGGTCCAGGCGACCCGTTTCAGCCCGGGTGTGATCCCGCGGCCCCCCTTGTCCGCCGCCCACAGTTTGATGCCGATGGCGAAAAAGGAGACGACCAGTGCGACCACCTCCACGGTGGTCAGGACAACGGTCACGAGAACGTCGATCACCCATTGCGGCATCCGGTCATCCTCGCGCCGGTCCCCGGCTCCGTCTTGAGTACGGATACTCAAGTCCGTGCCTGCTGCATGTCCTGGAGGGCGGCGAACCGGTCGGTGGGTGGAGGAGGCGACCGGCCACGGTTCGTGCCGAGAGTCGGACGCCGCGTCATCCTGCCACCTCGCCTCCTGCACCGAGCCGCCCCGCAGGCAGCCCGACCGGCGGCAGCGGACTCGCGGCGTCGGGTCACCTGGACGTGCTCGGCGAGGAGACGGACGCCGAGGCCGGGAAGGGCGAGGACGAATCAGCCGACCGCCACGGAGTCACCGGTGGACGGGCTGCGGATCAGCGCCCGCAAGCACGCCTCCCGGATCCTCCGGACGGTGAAGCTGCGCGTCTTCAACCCGCGCGCCTCCGAGTGGCACTGGACGCGATGTGGCGCATCGAGCCGGACTGGAACCGCTCCTACCGGCGCCTGCTCGCCCACCTCGCCGCCGGCGGCACCCTCACCGGCCCCGCCGACTGCACCGGCGGCGACGCCGACCCCACGTTCCGCCCCGGGGCGTGGCTGCGCAAGCAGGACAAGGCCGGCGCCGAGGAGGAGCTGACCGCCCAGCAGACCGCGCTCCTGGACGAACTGGCCGTCGTCGAGAAGGCCGGCCCCGGCACCGGTACCGCCTGATCCGACCCGTCCTCGCTGCTGCTCCCCGTCGGTCAGTCGATGCCTTCGACGATGCGGAAGTCGCGCTCGACGCTGTCGGAGAGGACTACCAGCGCCTCCTGGTAAGCCTCGCTCTCGTATGCCGCGACGGCCTGTTCGAGGCTGTCGAACTCGATCAGAATGACGCGTTGCATGATTCCGGCCTCGTGGGCGACGAGCCGGCCGCCACGGGACAGGACCCGCCCGCCCCCGGCCCGGACAGCCGGACCGGCCAGCTTGTCGTAGGCAGCCAGCCTCTCAGGGTCGGAAACGGTGCGGTAGACACTGACCCAGTAGCCCTTGGCCATGGAAACCTCCTGTGTTCGGCCGGACACGTCCGGCTTCGGATTGACACTCGGATCGATCGATCCCGGCGACGGAGCACCGGGCATTTGAGAGGACGCGCTGATCCGGTCTGGTTCGAGTCCGCTATGCGCGGCTGCCGGTCAGCGTCCCGGCGAAGTCGTCCTCGGCGCCCGGTCGGCCCCCCGCGCCGACTGCGGGGCAGGGGCGAGGCGTTCGGGACGAGAGATGCATAAAGCATTCATATAAATATTGTATGCTTCACGCATGAGCCGTCAAGACGCTACTCGTGGCGCTTCCACTGCGATCGGGTCGGCCCTCTACGGGCTGGCCACCAGGGCTGTGAGACGCCTTCCCCGCGACATGAGCCTGACCTCCGCCGCCACCTTGGCCACCCTGGACAGGACCGGCCCGCGCCGGATCACCGATCTGGCGGTGGCCGAGGGTGTCACCCAACCCGCGATGACCGTCCTGGTCCGGGTGATGGAGGAGTCCGGGCTGGTCGAGCGGAAGGGCGATCCGTCCGACAAGCGGGTCACGCTGGTGTGCCTGACCGAGGCCGGCGCGTCGTACGTCCGGACACGGCAGCGGGCGGGTGTCGACGCGTACGCGCGGCTGATCGACGAACTCACCGGTGACGAGGTCGAGGCCCTGGCGGCAGCCCTTCCGGCGCTGGCGCACCTGGCAGAGCTCGAAAGCCAGGAGCGAGAAGGGCCGAAGCGGTGACGGGGCGCACCCTGGAGCGCTCCGAGGCGCGGCTGCTGGTCCCCGCCCTGATGTTCATCGCCCTGGTCGTGGCGGTGGTCGCCAGCCTCGGGACGCCGCTGATCACCAGTGCGGCGACCACGTTCCACGTCTCCCTCGACAGCGCGCAGTGGACGCTGACCGTCGCCCTGCTCAGCGGCGCCGTCACCACGCCCGTCCTGGGCCGGCTCGGCGCCGGTCCGCACCGACGGGCCACGATCCTCGCCACGCTGGCGATCGTCGTCGCCGGCAGCGTGCTCACCGTGCTGCCACTGCCGTTCGCGTGGCTGCTCGTGGGCAGGGCGGCCCAAGGCGTCGGACTCGGTCTGACGGCGCTGATGATGGGCGTGGCCCGCGACCATCTTCCCGAGGAGCGCAGCGCGGCGACGATCGCCCTGATCTCGGTGGTCTCGATCATCGGCGCCGGCGTCGGCTACCCGCTGGCCGCGCTGCTCGCCGAGTTCGGCGGCGTACGGGCCGCCTACGGCCTCGGCCTGCTCGTCACCGCCATCGCCTTCGTGATCGCGTGGCGCTCCGTGCCCGCAGCTCCCGAAGGCCGCTCCGCCCACGTGAATGTGGCCGGTGCGCTCGTCCTGGCGGGTGGACTGCTCCTCGTCCTGTTCCTGGCCGGTGAGAGGAGCCTGTGGAGCCGACACCTCGCCCTGGCGGTGAGCCTTGCCGTCGCCGCCGTGCTCCTGCTCTGCGGCTGGACCGTTTCCGAACTGCGATCCAAAATGCCCCTGGTCGGTGTCCGGGCGGTACGGCACCCGGCGGTCGCCGGGGCGAACATCGCCATGTTCGTCGGCGGGAGCGGCATGTACCTCCTGCTCACGCTCATCACCCGCTACGCGCAGACGCCGCACAGCGCCGGCTACGGCTTCGGGCTGACCACCTTCGTCGCCGGGCTGGTCCTCGTCCCGTTCTCCGTGCTGGGGTTCGTCGCCGGCAGGCTCACGCCCCGGGTCCGCGAACGGATCGGCGGCCCCCTGCTCCTGGCCGGCAGCGCCGTCGTCGTCGGCGGTGGGTTCGTCCTGTTCGCGGCGGCCCGGTCCGACCTGGCCGAACTGCTCGTGGCCATGGGCGTGCTGGGCTTCGGCGTCGGCAGCTTCTCGGCCGCCGTGCCCGGCGTCATCCTGGCTGTCACGCCCACGAGCGAGACATCGAGCGCCATGAGCTTCAACTACGTCGTCCGCAGCGTCGGGTACTCCCTGGGCAGCGCCATCGGCGGTCTCGTCCTGGCCGCCGGCACCGACGCCGGCCACCTCTTCCCGAACGACCACGCCTACACCACCGCAGCGCTGGTCGGCATCGCCGCGATGGCGATCACGACGGCGACCAGCCTCGTCCTCGCCCGCCGACGCTCACCGGAGACCAACCCACGGCGGGTACGACCGGCGTGATCCAGAACAAGTACTTCAAGAACGCGAACGGAACGGGTCGCCTGACGGTTCAGGGCAATAGCGACGGTACCAAGGCATTCATCTACAACTGCACCGGCTTGGCGGACCAGAAGTGGACTGCCGAGTTGATTCCGGGCCGCAACGGCGCGGTGCAGTACAGGAAGGCCAACACCAACCTGTGTCTGACCGCACAGGGCAGCTCCGTAGGAACGGCCGCAATGCAGTACACCTGCTACGGCTATGCCGACCAGATCTGGGCGGCCTGATCCCTGGCGAATGCCGTGTCCGTTGTCTCCGGAGTGGACCCGGGAACTGATCCCCTCGTGCGGAGCTGTTTCGGGGCACGGCGACATCGCTGACGGTGGCGGAAGGGCCCTCTCGTGAGGAGAGGGCCCTTCCGCTGTTCGTTCGCCGCGATGCCGGGGCCGTGATGGTGCGGGCGCATGGAGGATATCCTGCGGGGCACCGGCGACCCGAACGAACTCCCCGCCAACTGCGCTCACTTGTGGAGCCTCGTGGCGGCATTCACACGCACGGCGCGTCGTTCCCTGAATGAGTAGAGGTGCCGTGCCGCACCGACTTCGGAACGGAACGGCCGGCTTGTTCATTCGCCGGAGGTGGAGTGGCACTGGCCGTCCGTGACCGCCGACTGCCCGTGCCTGCCCCGGTGGGTGCCGGTGATCCGGGGCCGCGGGCGGCTCCCGGTGCGGCGGCAAGTCGTGTACATCTGCGCAGGCGCCTGTGCCACGGGGCCTCCAAGTTGTCCGAAGAACCGGTGGAGACTTCACCGCGCGCCCTGTTGTGATGGTCCATCTACAAGAACCCGGCCGAAGGCCAGGTGGGCGGCGGACGACCCTGCTCGGTCGCGAACAGGACAAGGGGCTTCGGGTGGCTGGTGCTGGACGTCCGCAGGGGCGGTTCAAGGGGGAGACCGAGCAGGCGGACGCCTTGGCCCGGTTCGTGCGGGAGGTGACGTCCGGGGTCACCGTTCGCGATCTCGCTCGGCACTACCCTGCCGGCAAGACCAGTTGGAGCGGGTACCGCTCCGGGGAGAAGAACGTCCCCTGGCACTTGCTCCAGCGGCTCGTCCACGACCACGCGGCGGACCCACGAACCCGTGCGGCGCTGCTGACACGCGCCGCCCACCTGCACGAACAGGCCACCCGGGCAGCCGAGGGACTGCAGCCGCCCGCAGCGGGACGACCCGCCGCGCAGCAGGCACTGGACCTGGCCCGGCAGGCGCAACGCGAGGCCGAGGCGGGCGTTGCGCAGGCGGAAGAACTGATCCGTGTACTGGTGGCGATCGTGGCCGAGCTGCGAGGAGAACTTGGCGCCGGAGCCGAGGACGAAACCGGCCCCGCTCCACGGTCGCCGGCCGGCGGGGGGACGACCGAGCTGCGGTGGGCCCGGCTGCGGGAGGCGACGCGTTGCCTGGCCGAGGTGCGACGCATCCGGCAGAGCGCGCGCGAGGCGCAACGCACGGCGGAGCAGGAGCAGGACGCCATCGGGCTTCTGGCCGACCAGGAGTACACGCACGTCCTGCCCGGCGGCGACCGGCCGCAGGGGTTCGAGCCGGCGGTGGTCGACGGGGTGCACGCACACCTGCCGGTCCTGCGCCGTTTGGGCGCCGACCTCGTTCAGGTGCGGGCGGCCCTGGCGGACCACTGCCGGGGAGTGATCCGGATGGCCCCTGGCACGGTCGGCTCCGCAATTGTCCGCGGCGAGCTGGTCCTGCCCCCGGACAATCACCTGACCGGCGCGCTTGCGCCCGGCACAACCTTCATCGGCCCACCGCACGGCGGGCCCGCCGATGCGCGGCGGCGTGGGACCGCCACCGGCACGGCCATGGCGGCGGCGGTGCTGGCCGGTGTGCTGGTGCTGGCCGGTGTACTGGTGGGCATACACCTGCGCCCGGCACCTGCTCCGCTCGACACAGCTCCCCAAGCCGCCGGTACCAGCGTGGGACCGCAGACCGGCGCGATCACCGGCTCCCCCTCCCCGGCGGGAGACAGGCCCTCGGCCCCGGCCCCCGACGGCGGGCCGACCACCGTGCCGGCCACCGCTCCGCCGAGCAGTACACCGCCCCGGGCGGTGGGAACGCAGACCGCACCGGCAGCACCCGCACCGCAGGTGCCCGCACCCTCCACTGCGGTGGCCCGGACCGCAGGAGCCGACGCCCCGCCGCCGGCCGGCGCCCCCTCACCGTCGAACGGCAGTGACAGGCCCACAACGTCGCCGGCGCCCTCCGCACCGGTGTCGACACCGGTCACGGACCCCCCGGTACTCGGCCGCCTCGGCGGAACCCCCATGACTCCGCCGACAGGATCGGTGGAGATCAAGAACGGCTACAGCCTCCAGTGCATGGCCACGCCCGGCGGCAGCCGGGAGGAAGGCCAGCAGGTCCAGCAATTCCCCTGCGGCGACTACCCCGACCACTTCTGGGAGACCCGGAGGGCCTACACCGACACCGAAGGCGACACCTACTACCGGATCGTCAGTTACAACAGCGCCCTGTGCCTCTCCGTCCGGGACTCCAGCACCGAACCCGCCGCCCAGGTCACCCAGTCGGCGTGCAGCAACGCCCCCGGCCAGTCCTGGAGGGTCGAGAAATGGCCGCGCGGCATCCGTCTCGTCAACGGCAACAGCCATCAGTGTCTCGCCGTCTCCCACGGCAGTAATGCCCCGCAGGCCCCGCTGATGCAGTACCCGTGCGGAGACTACCCGGACCACTACTGGGACTACGGCCCACGCCGGTAGGCGAGGACCACGTCACTCGCCGCCGACACTCTGCGAGGAGCGACAGGCAGCCGCACCCGCCCCGCCCTGCCCGGCCACTGAGCTCGACCCCACCTGCGCCCGGTGACAACCGGGCCACCCCTGCCCTGTCCGCGGACAAGCCGGATTGTCCGCTGCTCACCTGGCCATCGACCGGTTTCCTGTTGATGGACAACGGGAGCAGCCCGCACGGTGGGATCCCCACCGGATCGAGGAGCCCCGGACAGCTCTCGACCACCTACGGAGAAACGGACTCCCACCTTGAAGGTCTCCACCCTGCTCCGCACCCGCGCAGCCCGGGCAGCCGCAGTCACACTGACGGCCGCCACGCTCGCCCTCACCATGGCAGGCCCCGCAGGGGCACGCGGCATATCGGCACTGCAGAACATAAAAACCAGCCGCTGCATGGACGACAGCTTCGCCTACGGCCTGCGCGCCTTCGGCTGCAACAACTCCGACTTCCAGAGGTTCGAATTCACCCAGCACTCGGACGGCAGCTACGCCCTGCACAACCTCATCACCGGACGCTGTGTCGACGACAGCTTCGGCTACGGTCTGCGCGCCTTCGGCTGCAACAACTCCGACTTTCAGCAGTGGTTGCCGATCAACCCCTGGACCGGTGGCACGACCTTCCGGAACAACGCCACCGGACGCTGCCTCGACGACAGCGTCGCCTACGGTCTGCGCGCCCTGGACTGCAACGACACCTTCTTCCAGCGCTTCTACTACGTCTAGTCCCAACCCCGTCCCGGAGCCGGCCACTCCACTGCCGTGAGTGGCCGGTCCACCATCCGCCCCCATTCATGGACGGCAGCCGAACTCCCGCATCCGGCGCCGGCCACCGGGCCGGCACAGCGAGGCCGGCCGGGCGCCGGATCAACCCGCTGCCGCGCCACCGAACGCGAGCGCGTCCGGGACGGACATGTCGTCGAGAGCGAACTCTCTCGGCCCCGGCACGGGCCGGCGACCGCTGTGCGCCCAGCCAGCCTGGTGCCCGTCATCCGGAGGCCCAGGAGGAGACTCGGCTCCACGCATGGGCTCAAGGTCTCCAGCACTCGATCATCGAAAATCAAGGAGTTGGCCTTGAAGGTACAGAAGCTCATATCGCTCGCCGCGTCACTCATGGTGGCGTTCGGCGTATCGGTGGCGGCACCCGCTGCTGCACACGCGAGCAGTGAACGGTGGGGTGACACCGACTGGGGCTGGATAGCATATGAAAACAAGGCCACCGGGCGATGCGTGGACGACAGCTTCGAATTCGGCCTGCGCGCCATCCCGTGCAACGGCGGCGTGTGGCAGAAGTGGAACGTCAACCTGGAATCACCGAAACACATGTGGAACAAGGCAACCAATCGATGCCTGGACGACAGCCTCGCTTTCGGCCTCCGCGTCCTGCCGTGCAACAAGGTTGAATGGCAGGAATGGTCCTACAGGGGCACCACCGCTCCGCGCAACGGATCCACACACCGATGCCTGGACGACAGCTTCGCGTACGGCTTGCGAGCGTTCGCATGCAACTCCGGCGACTGGCAGGCCTGGAACGGATGGTAGCGGAGCGGCCGACCGCCCCCACGAGCCGCCGGCTCCGGCTCCCTCTCGCGGGGAAGCCACCTCGATGACCCCCGCCGTGCTCGCACACCCCCGCCCCCAGGACGGTGCTCACGCCGCCGTCCTGGGGGCGGGGGTGTGCGCTCGCCCGGCCAGGACAATGCTTCCGCCGCCACCACCGCGGGCATCTCCGCCCACGCCTCCGCGCCCCACCGGCCCGGCCACCGCGTTTCCGCACGCCGACCTCCTGGCGACCACGTCGAGGCCGGCCACGACTCCGGCGAGGAGTGCCCACCACCAGCAGCGCAGTCGAAGCTTCAGCCCGGGCCCAACCCGTCCGTCCGGGGCACCCCGTAGGGCCACTCGTGCAGGACCCGGAAGTCGAGCTTCTGCGTGTACCACGCCTTGGCGGCCTCGTAGTCCGGCACACGAATTCCGACGT
Source organism: Kitasatospora sp. NBC_01560 (assembly GCF_045208415.1). Classification (NCBI taxonomy): domain Bacteria; kingdom Bacillati; phylum Actinomycetota; class Actinomycetes; order Kitasatosporales; family Streptomycetaceae; genus Kitasatospora; species Kitasatospora sp. NBC_01560. The sequence continues at coordinate 9,559,313 of NZ_CP109364.1, forward strand.
GGTGCCCGCCGAACGAAGCGAACGGACTTGTCGGATTCTTCGGAGGATGTGCGGGCATGGGCATCGCAGCCTCCGGTGCCCGGTGGGATGACAGCATTCATTCAAACGCGGGGCCCGGCCTTCGCCGGCCAGGCGCGGCGGCCGGCCCCTCCCGCTCTGCCCGGCGTCACCGTCCGCCCCGTTTCGGTGTCCGGGCCGGCGGCGGCGGTTCTGTCCGGGCCCGCAGTGCGTCAGTCGGCGGCGGGACGCCCGTGTCCGTTGCCGAGCAGTCTGTCGACGAGGAGTTCGGGGTAGCCGGTGGTCGGCGGGTCGATGCCGAAGATCGCCCGCAGGTAGAACGGTGCGACGAGCTGGTCGAGGATCTGTTCCAGTGGCGGTGGGTTCTCGCCGCGGTCCGTGGCCCGCCGGCGGATCTCCTCGATGGAGTGCATGCGGCGCCGGAAGTGCTGTGCACGCTCGTCCTGGGCCTGGGCCTGGGCCGGGGCGCCGGTCGGCATGGACAGGATGACGGCGCGGACGAGGGCGCGCCCTTCGGGGGTGCGGATGCTCGCGACGCTGGCTTCGGCCCAGGCGAGGAGGTCGCCGCGCAGGGTGCCGGTGTCGTTCAGCGGTGAATCGCGTTCGAGGCGGGTGGTGACCACGTCGGCCAGGAGTGTTTCGAGGCTGCCCCAGCGCCGGTAGACGCTGGTGTGGTTGACGCCGGCGCGTTGCGCGACCGCGGGGATGTTGAGTTCCTCTCCGTCCGGGGCGCAGAGCAGGTCGATGACTGCCTGGTGGACGGCCGCGCGGACCTGTTCGGGGCTCTTGCGGATGCGTGTGGTCGGTTGTTTCGAAGTCACCCCCACATCGTAAGCACAGATGTTTGCTTCGACCATCCGGAGGGGCTACGGTTCTCGCTGTAAGCACAGATAAGTGCTTAGCGCCTCCGAGGAGAGTGTGTGCGATGAAGCAGCTGCTGTTCCCGAACAACATCCAGTTCTGGTACGAGACCCTGCGCTCGATGAGTCACATCGCCTACGGCGGGGCCGACTTCGGCGAGGTCGTCTCGACCGGCGAGCGCATCGTCGAGGGTGACTACGCCAGCTGGTACACCGAGTGGTCGGCCACCGCCGACCGGGTGGCCGGCGAGGCCGAGAAGGCGCTGGCGGCCGGTCACCGGGTGAGTGCCCGGGACGGGTTCCTGCGGGCGTCGAACTACTACCGCTCCGCCGAGTTCTTCCTGCACGGCCGCACCTGCGACCCCCGCCACGACCACGCCTACGACCGCAGCGTGGCCTGCTTCCGGGCAGCGGCGGCGCTGTTCACCCCGGTCATCGAGCCGGTCGCGATCCCGTACGGGGACACCACCCTGCCGGGCTACCTGTACCGGGTCGACGACTCCGGGACACCGCGGCCGACGCTGATCATGCACAACGGCTTCGACGGCACCGCCGAGGAACTGCACTTCTTCGGGGCCCTGGCCGGGGTCGAGCGCGGCTACACCGTGCTGGTCTTCGACGGCCCCGGCATGCCCGGCCCGCGTCACCACCAGGGCCTGGTCTTCCGCCCCGACTGGGAGAACGTCATCACCCCCGTCGTGGACTTCGCCGAGACCCTCCCGGACGTCGACAACAGCCGGATCGCGCTCGTCGGCATCAGCATGGGCGGCATCCTCGCCCCCAGGGCCGCGGCGTTCGAGCACCGCCTGGCCGCGCTGGTGGCCGTCGACGGCCTCTACGACCTCGGCCAGACCTCCGTCCGCAACATCCCCGGCACCCGTGAGGAGGCCGAGCGGCTCCTGCGGGCCGAGGCCGCCCCCGAGCTCGACGCCGCCTTCGAGCAGATCATGGCCAAGGACCCGATCGCCCACTGGGCGGTCAACCACGGCATGTACGTCATGGGCGTCGACACCCCCCGGGCCTTCAACGCCTCCTACCTCGACTACACCCTCGCCGACGGCATCGCCGAACAGATCCGGTGCCCCACCCTCGTCTGCGACGCCGAGGACGACATGTTCTTCAAGGGCCAGCCCGAACAGCTCTACGACCACCTCACCTGCCCCAAGACCCTCATGCTCTTCACCGCCGAGGAAGGCGCCGGCGCCCACTGCCACCCCGGCGCCATGCGCCTGACCCAGGCCCGCATCTACGACTGGCTCGACGACACCCTCAACGCGACCGCCTGAGGGGCCGGGCACCCGCATCGCGACGGGGGCGTGTTCGCGTACCCTCCGCCGAGCGGTGTGCCCGCCGAGGCACACCGCGCGACGGAAGCGGGAAGGCCGCCACCGGGTGACGGCCCTTCCGGCGCTTTCCCGGCAACCCGGTCGGTCAGGGCAGCAGTTCCAGCATCGCGGCGGTCGGCAGCGACGGGTTGGCGGCGGCTGCTTCCACCACCTGCCAGTCGCTGTCGGTGAGCAGTTCGACGACGACCGGGGGTGGCAGGGCCGGATGGCCGGCGGCCGTGGGCCGCGCTCGGCGGTCCGTCAGGCAGGTGAGCAGGGCCGGGGCCGTCGCGTGTCGGTGGCGGGCGATTTCACGGAACGCCTTGTGGACCGGCGGCCGGTGCCGGGCCAGGTCCTCCAGCAGGGCCGGGGTGGCGTCGGGGTTGGCTGCCACCGCCGTGACGACCCGGGCCCCGTGCCGTTCGACCATGGTCCGCAGTTGGGTTTCGGAGAGCCCGGGGTGCGGTGCGACGGCCTTGAGCACCTTCGCGTCGAGGTCGCCGGCCAGCGTGTCGCGGATCCGCGCCGGGAGGTCGCGGCGCAGGGCCAGGAGCATCCGCAGGGTCGGGTCGTGCGAGATGGCCAGTGCCTCGACCTCGGCGGGGGAGGCCGCGGCGATACGCGGCAGCAGGGGTGAGCCGAGCCGGGTGGCGCCGGCGAGGTGGGGGAGGACGTCGAGTGGCAGGTGGGGGTGGTGCGCGAGCCGGCGTTGGACGTCGTGGCCCCGGTCGCCGGCCAGGGTGCGGATCAGGGCTTCGTCGATCGCGGGATTGTCCGCGAGCCGGGCCCGCACCCAGGGGACGGGATCCTCGGCGAGCCGTGCGTACACCTGCGGCGGCAGATCGGGCCGGGCGGCCAGCTCCTGGCGCAGCAGCAGCGAAGGGTGGTCGGCGAAGAGCGCGGCGGCGCCCGCGGGGGTTGCGGGGTTGCCCAGGGCCGACTGCCGGGTGTCGTGCACGGTCGACTCGTGGGAGCCGTCGCAGGAGGCGCCCGGGGGAAGCGCGCAATCGGTCCGCGGGCAGTGCGGGTCGTGGACGAAGGGAGTCCTCTCGCGGTCGCAGACCAGGCAGGACCGTGCCGCCGGCAGTCCCTCTCCGGTGAGCAGCGCCGCCAGCACGGTCGGTGGTGTCGCCTCGTTGCCGGCCGCCGCGCGGCGGACCTCGGCATGCGGGTGCGCCGCGAGCCGCGCGGCGAGATCCGGTTCGGTCGTCCACAGCGCGAGTTCCGCGACGACCCGAACATCCGGGTCCGAAGCGAGCATCCGCGCCACATCCGCCGGCAGGCCGGGGCAGGCGGCCAGCTTTTCCCTGATCTCCACGAGACGGTCGGTGGCGAACAGCCGCGACCACTGCGGCCTGCCGCTGCCCTCTCCGAGCAGGGCGAGTGCGGCCCGCGGGTACACGGCCGGGTCGACGTCGGCAGCGGTGAGCCTGCCCTCGTACGCGAGCTGTACCGCGGCTTCCTCGAAGCGGGAGGCCAGCACAGTCAGCTGTGCCCGGCCGAGGTCCGGGCGGCCGGCCAGAACCGCGGCGAGGTCGGCGTCCGCGCCCGCGATGAGCCGATCGGCGAGTTCGGAGGGCAGGGCCGGGTTGGCGGCCAGCCCGAGCAGGGCGTGATTCACAGGTAGGCATCCTGCCCGATGCGTGATCGAAGGGCTCGTGGATTTCGGCGGCGGCCCGAGCGCGGTACGCGCCGGCTCCGGCGCCCGGATCGAAGTGGACGCTCCTGTCCTCCGAGCCGGGCGGTCGCACATCCTCCTGCCCGGGTCTGCCGCACGGCGCGCTGCGGCCGGTCCGGCACCCTGCGGCTGCGGCGAGCAGCTCGTGGAAGATCTCCGGTGCGGCGCCTCGGCACAGGGTGGGGCGAATTGGGGATGCCGAGGTGGCGGGCTTCCTGGAGGATGACGGCTGCCGGTGTGCGGGGCGGGTGTGGTGGTGGACGGGACGGCGATGACGGGAATGCTGTGGGAAGCGCTGGATGCCGTGGAGTGGGAGGGGCTTGCGACGGGTAGCCCGGTCGACTCGGTCGACGACGTGGCGCGGGCGCTGCGCGGGCTCGCCCTCGCGGGTGCGGAGGCCACGGAGGAGGACTGCTACCCGCTGTACTCCCTGGTCACGAGCGAGGGATGCGAGACGCCGTCCGTGACGGCGGTGGCCCTGCCGTTCGTCGTCGCGCTGGCCGCCGACCCAACCCTGTCCACAGGCGTCCGGGTGGAACTCGTCGAGCTGTTGGATGCCTTGCAGGCACCGGCGTTGGCGGGGTTCGACTGGACGGAAGCACGTGCGCTGCTCGCGGATCCGGAGCCGGCGGTGCGGCGGGAGGCCCTGCCCCTGGCAGGGGGCATCGTACGGTTGCAGGAGCGGTGGCGGCTGGAGACGGACCCGACGGTACGCGTTCCGCTGCTGCTCGCCTTCGGCGAGGCGATAGCCGCGGCATCCGACGAGGCCGGGAGCGGTGGTGCGGTCGACGAGGCGGGGAGCCGTGCGGTCGACGAGGCGCGGGCGGTACTGGCGGCGCTGGCGGACGGCGACGACCCGGTGCTGCGGGTCGCGGCCGTGCACGCCTGGTCCGACTTCGACCGGGACCTGCCGGTCCGGCAGCTGGACCGGCTGATCGAGGTCTACTCCGATGCCGCGTCGCGGCCGCGGTTCGAAGAGGCCTGGTACACCCCGGGTGTCGAGGGCCCCTGGACCCGCGAGGACGTGGTCCGGTCGACGGCCCGGAAGCTCGGGCACGACCTGGATGCCGAACTGCGCTTCGCCGTCCGGCTGGCCGGGACGGCGGACCGCACCGGCGACGCCGCGTTGTGCCGGGAGGCGCTGGACGTGGCGTGGCGGCTCCTGACCGAGCGGCGTTCCGTGGAGGCGACCCTGCTGCCGCTGGCAGGCGCACTGCTGACCAGTCCGGACGGAGCCGTACGGCTGCGCGCCGCGAACATCCTCGCGGTGCTCGGCCCGGCCGCGGTCCGGTACGCCGATCGACTCGCGGCACTGCTCGACGACGACGCGGCCGACGAGTACCTCGACGGAACGGTCGCGGAGATCGCCCGCTGGGCGCTGTCCCGGATCGGTGACCCCCGCGCCCTGCCGGGCCTGATCGGGCAGCTCCGCGCACAGGAGGAGGAGCAGGGCCGCGGTTACGCCAACGCCGATCCCCGGCGGCCGAGCGTCACGGACGTCCTGGTACCGCTACGGGCCCACGCGGACGTCCTGCTGCCCGCGATGCGCGAGGCGATCCGGCAGGGCGGCCCCCGCGGCGGTGCGACCCGCGAGTTCCTCGTCGTACTGGAGGCCTGGGGCGAGGACGCACTGCCGGCTCTGCCCGATCTGCTGCCGCTGCTCACCGACACCTGGACGTCCGGCTTCGTGCTCCCCATCCTGCGCGGTCTGGGGCCGGCCGCGGCCTCGGCCGCCCCGGCCCTGAGCACCTGCGAGGTCCTGGACTCCCCGGGTAACCACGCGCTGGTGGCCTGGACCGCCGCGTACATCGTCGGGGACCGCGCGGCACGATTGCGGCTCGTCGGCGACGCCGTCATGACGGCGTCGCATCCCTGGTACGGGCCGATCGACACCCTCGGCGACTTCGGCGCCGACGCGGCACCGTACGCGGCCCGGGTCCGGTTCGCCATGGAGAACAGCACGCACGGGACACGCCTCGCCGCCGCGGTCACGCTCTGGTCGATCACGGGCCGGGCCGAACCGAGCATGCAAGTCCTGGAAGAATTCGTCCTGCCGATCGCCGAGGGCGGCGACGGCTTCCACCACTTCCGGGACGCACTGCGGGCACTGATCCGCATGGGCGGGATCAGCCCCGCGATCCGGGCCGCGCTGCTGACGGTCCGGCAGTCGGACCGCCGGCTCTGGGCGGACGGGGGCTACCCGATGATCGTCCGCGACAAGGAGCTGCGCGCACTGGTCGATCAGGCCCTGGCGGGTAGGGCCTCTTCCTGAACGCGAGCAACCGGCGGCTCCGCACCACGCCGCTTGGCGTTGTCGGGCTTGGCGTCGGGAGGAGTCAGGGGCGCACGGCGACGGCGCCGTAGCAGGACGCGTCCGCGTCGCTGACCACAGTGCGGGAGGATTCGGCGTCGGGGCGCCAGCGCGGGGTGGACACGATCCCGGGCTCCAGGAGGTCCCAGCCGGTGAAGAAGCGGGCGAACTCCGCGCGGCTGCGGGCCTGGACGACAGTGCCGGCCTCGCGGTAGACGCGGGCGGCGCGCGCGGCGTCCTGGGGTGCGAAGTCGGGCGTGAAGTGCGAGACGACGAGGGCACTGCCGGGCGCGCGGAGCCGGTCCTTGAGCACCTGGGCGATCTCGTGCGCGCCGTCGCCGTCCGGTACGAAGTGCAGCAGCGCGTTCATGCTGAGCGCCACCGGCCGGTCGAGGTCCAGCACTTCTGTCTTCTCCACCGCGTCGAGCACATGCTCCGGATCACGCACGTCCGCCTGGATGTAGGCGGTGCGCCCCTCCCGGGAGCTGCGCAGCAGGGCCTGGGCGTGGACGAGGACGATCGGGTCGTTGTCCGCATAGACCACGCGGCAGGCCGGGTCGACTGCCTGGGCGATCTCGTGGAGGTTGGGGGAGGTCGGGATGCCGGTGCCGATGTCCAGGAACTGGGTGATCCCGCGCTCGGCGAGCATCCGGGCGCTCCGGTGCATGAAGGCCCGGTTGGCGTGAGCGGCGACCGGAGCGTTGGGGAAGACGGCGAGGGCCTGGGCCGCGGCCACTCGATCCGGCTCGAAGTTGGTCGTCCCGCCGAGGAAGAAGTCGTACATCCGTGCCGAGTGCGGCCGATGGATGTCGAGCGTCACCTCGGCTGCCGGTTCCCCGCCGTGCTGCGCCGCCTGCTCGCCCATCTGCTCCCCCAGTCGCGGTTCCGACGGCACGCGGGCAGGGCTGTGCACAGCCCTCGCCACCGTGGCGGGGCCTGGCGAGCCCCTGGCGCGGCCTTCCCCCACTATGCCCACACCCCGGGAGCGGCAATCAAGGCCCGCTGCTCCCGGGGCCGCGCCGATCGGACGAGCACGGCCGCCGATATGGTCGAACACGAGCGCAAAAGAACAAAATAGACGCACCATCAGAAGATTGATCGTCATGCCATATGACCAGCAATGTCGTTATGTGATCGGCTTCACGTATTGGATGCCAATGCGCTTCGATGTGCGAGTGGGGAGCAACCGCTCCCACAGGAAGCCGACCGTCCGGACCCGGGACACCGGGCCGGCCCGCAGGTCGGACCGGGCGGCCGGCAGGACCGGCCACTGGGGAGGAACCCAACGTGACCGAGCACGAGACGGCGGCGACGGCCCGCTCGCGGGCCGCGCTGCACCTGGCGTTCACCGCGTTCTGCGACACGCACGGCAGTGCCTGGTTCGGACTGGCCCGCGCCCGGCTCCACGACGACGTGCTCGCCCTGCGGGCGGTCCAGCAGATGAAGGACCGGCTCCGGCAGCAGTGGCCCGTCGCCCTGCGCGAAGAACACCCCGCCTCCTATGCCTGGATGCTGATCAAGAGCGCCGTGGCGGACGCCGCCGCCGAGGTGACCGTCGAGACCGGCCGCCCGCCCGGCGGTTCGCCGGCCGACCGCGCCGAGGTCATCCGCTGCTTCGCCGACCGGGCCCGGATCGGCCTCGAAACCCCCGGCGACCACGAACACCTCCACCAGGCGCTGCTGCGCCTGGCCGAGCGCCAGTACGACGTCCTGGTCCTGCGTTACCTCCTTGGGCTGAAGGACGCGCTGATCGCCGAGCACCTGGGCAGCTCGGAGACCAACGTACGGACGACGGCCCAGCAGGCGCTGCGCAGGCTCAACCGCCTGCTGGCCGGGACCGACCGCAACAACGAGGAGTGAGCATGGGACGCGACCGCCTGGTACCGGGCAAGCGGGGCGGGGGCCGGGCCGGCCGGGACCGGCAGGCCCCGGCGGACCTGCCGCCCCCGCCCGACCAGGAGCGCGCGTCCCGCCGCGCCTGGCGGCGGCTGTTCGCCGCCCCGCCGCCGCTGGGCGCCGAACACCTGCAGGCCGCCCACGAACTCGACCTCGCCGTCACCCTCGTGCTCGCCCAACCCGCGGCGGCGCCCTCACTGCGTCAGCTCGCCAACAGCCGCCGCATCCACCCCGAGGGCGCGCTCGTCCTCGGCGCGCTCCTCCAGGTGACCGGACACCGGGAGGCCGCCCGGTTCTGGTGGGAGTTCGCCGCCGGCGCCGGCAGCTACACCGCCGCCAGCTGCCTCAACCTGCTCCACCGCAGCCGCGGCGAGATCCGGGACGCCGACTGGTGGCGCGAGCAGGCCGAGTCCCTGGCCGCGAACCCCCGACCCGCGACCGCCGGCGCCGTCCTCGGCGCCAGCCTCCTGCCCGCCCACGTGCGCGACGACATCATCGCCCGCTGCCACGAGGGCCTCGACGTACGCCTGCCGCCCCGCATCGCCGCCGTCATCCACCAGCTCCCCGTCGCCGCCGACGACGAGGACCACGGCGAGATCCCCCAGCCCGACCCCGCCCTGCTGTACAGCCTCGCCGCCGCCGGCGCCGCCCACCCCGCGCCCGGCACCCGGCCCGACGCCCCGCCCATCCTCTGGTACGCCCTGCACCGCCACCCCTCGGCCGGCCTCCGGTAGCCGGCCGCCGGGCGGCCGGCGGCAGCCCAGCCGGGGTGAGCGCAGCCGACCGGGGCGGACGGCGCTCACCCGGGTGGGGGCGGTGCGGCAGGGGTGCATGGGTCGGCCGGATCGGGTCGGCCGGGCGTCGCGGGGGCGCCGCACACCGTGCGGCGGGCTTCCCGGGGGGCGTCAGCCGACGGCGTCGGAGGTGCTGATGTTCAGCTGGATCCGCCCTTCGACGTGACTGACGGAGACGCAGCGCGCGCGGCGGTCCAACAGCCAGCCGCTGGGGCCGCAGCCCCGCACGGCGGCGCTGAGCTGACGGACCTTCTCGTCCGCGGAGAGGTCCGGGCCGCCGTGCACGTCCCAGACGGCGGTGCAGACGCTGGAGCCACAGCCCTCCCCGGGCTGCCGGCTCAGCGAGTAGCCCGCGGGCAGGGACGGGGGCGGGCCGTACGGGGCGCCCTCGTTGCCGAAGATCACCAGGGCGATCAGCGGTGTGAGCGACGCGACCAGGCCCACCTGCACATTGAGCAGCACGGTGGCCACCGACACCCGCAGCGGCCGGGGCTTGGGCCGGGGGCCGCCGAGCAGCCGGCGCTCGGCGAGAACGGCGCCGAGCACCAGCGCCCCGCCCAGCAGCACGTACTCGAGGTAGAGCTCGGGTGCACCGCGGAAGTTCCACAGGCCCAGGCTGTGGCCGGTCAGCACCGTCGTCCCGGCGAGCAGGACGAGCCCGACGGGTATGCCGACGGCCCGTGTGCGGGCGATCAGGGTCCAGCAGAGCGTCGGCAGCGCCGCGTAGAGCAAGGTCAGGAACATCGGTCCCCCCCGGTGATTCGTGTGTGTCCTGGCACCAGTACACGCACGAACGGGGTTGATCGGTTGCCGGACCGCGGTGATCTCCTGACGCTCCGCCGGTTCCCACGGGAAGGGCCGGCCGGCCCGGTGGTCTTTCGCGCTCCGGGGGCGCCGTCCCGCCGGTCCTGCCGAACCGGGCGACGGCCACTCGGTGGCCCGGCGGTGTCGGCAGTCGGAACGGTCGGCGTCGTTCGAGGACGATCCCGATCGCTCTCGTACCGCTGGGATACCGTGTAGTTCGCGTGCGTCGAGATCCGAGCGCGGATTCCTTCTGGGGGGCTTGATGGAACGTCGTACTGTCCTGCGTGGGTTGGTGGGTGTGCCGGTCGGAGCGATGGCGGTGGTCGCCGCTGCGGGGACCGCCCGGGCGGATTTCACCACCACCGTCAATCCGTCGGCCAACTGGGGGACTTGGGAGGGCTGGGGCACCTCGTTGGCCTGGTGGGCCAATCAGCTGGGCCCTCAGGAGGATCTGGCCGATGTGCTGTTCAGCCGGAAGACCGTCCAGTTCCGCGGTCGGACACTGCCCGGCCTGGGGATGAACGTGGTCCGTTACAACGCCGGCGCCTCGGGGACGAACAGCATCGCGGGCCGGACGATGCAGCCCGCGCCGACGCTGGACGGGTTCAAGCGGATCGAGGGCTACCAGCGCGACTGGTACTCGGCGGACCCGCAGTCGGCGAGCTGGAACTGGAACGCCGACGCGAACCAGCGCGACATGATGTGGCTGGCTCGCGACCGGGGCGCCGACAAGTTCGAGCTCTTCAGCAACTCGCCGATGTGGTGGATGCTGAAGAACGACGACCCGCGCGGGGCGCCCAACGGCTACACCTGCAATCTGCGGGACGACAACTTCGGCCGTCACGCGGCGTACCTGGCGACGGTGGCGCGGTACGCCCACGACCACTGGGGTATCGACTTCGCTTCCGTGCAACCGGTCAACGAGCCGGGAGCCGACTGGGCGGCGGCGCCGAACTCTCCCGCCGGGCAGGAGGGCTGCCACTACGACCGCCCCCAGCTGGCCGAGATCATCCGGCAGACCCGCTCCCAACTTGATGCCCGGGACCTGGGTTGGATGATGGTGGCAGGTCTCGACGACTGGGGCGTCAGCAGTGCCGTGTCCAACTGGGCCGGCAACTCCGACTTCAACGCCGCCACCCGTGCGGCCGTGGGGCGGGTCAACGTGCACGGCTACGAGTTCGGGGGCGACCGCGACGCGCTCTACAAGGTCGTGGCGGCGGACGGCAAGAACATCTGGATGTCCGAGTACGGTGACGGAGACACCAGCGGCATGGTCCTCGCCCAGAACCTCAACTTCGACCTGCGCTGGCTGCACCCCACGGCGTGGGTCATGTGGCAGATCCTCGACTGGGAGAACTACGGTGCGATCACTCTCACCAACGGGGTGATCGGGGCGGTCAACGCCAAGTACTTCGTACTCGCCCAGTACATGCGGCACATCCGCCCGGGGATGAGGATCATCGACGCGGGCAACCCCGACGCCGTCGCCGCCTACGACAGCGTCAACCACAAGCTGGTCATCGTCGCCGTGAACCACGGGGAGGGGAAGATGATCGACTTCGACCTGTCCAGGTTCAGCGGGCCGGGGCAGGACGGTGCCCTGATCGGTCGGTGGGCCACCGGGACGAACCCCGGTGGCGAGCGCTACCAGTACTACGCGGACACCCTCGTGCGCGGCAACCGGTTCTGGTCCTACTTCAACGCCCGCACCGTACAGACCTTCGAGATCTCCGACGTGTACCTGTAGCCCGGGCGGCCTTGCAAGGGCCTCACGGCCTCCGCCGGCCGTGGTCATGTGAAGATCCTCGACATCGGGGCCGTCGCCGTCGGGGGCGGCCCCGATGGTCCGTCCGCCCCTGGACGGAGCCGTTCGGATGCACGGCCACGCAGGGTCGGCCGGATCCGGCGAGCCTGAGGCCGAGCGGAAGCCTTGAGGCAGTGACTGCTCGCGGCGCCGGCGCTGTCCAGAGGTAGGTTCGGCTGCACATGGCCGGCGCCGGGGCGCTCAGCGACTTTCCGGAGAACAGGCCGAGGTGCACGACGGGAGAGTTTGATGAGTGTTGCCAGGGTTGCTGTCGTGACCAGTGACGTTGGTGTCGAGCACGACGTGGATCTCCCGCTGATCGTGGAGGCGCTGCGCGCCGACGGGTTGGCGGCAGAGCCGGTGGTGTGGGATGCGACGCCGGTTTCCTGGGAGCGGTTCGATCTGGCTGTCATCCGGTCGACCTGGGACTACGTGGAACGACTCGACGAGTTCCTGGCATGGGCCGACACCACGGCGGGCGCCACCCGGCTGTGGAACCCTGCGCCCGTGGTCCGCTGGAACAGCGACAAGCACTACCTGCTGGAGCTCACCCGGCAGGGGGTCGCCGTCGTGCCGACCCGGTTCATCGAGCCAGGAGCACGGTTCACCCGGGAAGACTTCGACCAGGTGGACGGAGTGGTGGTCAAGCCCGCGGTGTCCGCGGGAGCACTGGACACCGCGCGCTACGAGCCCGGCCGCCACGCAGACGCCGCCCGCCACGCCCGGATGCTGCTGGACCGGGGCCGCAGCGTGATGGTCCAGCCGTATCTGCCCGGGGTGGCAGAAGGAGAACGCGCCCTGATCTTCGCCTCCGGCGCGTTCAGTCATGCGATCCGCAAGGAACCTCTGCTGACCGAGCCGGGGGTGATCGACAACGACCGGGTGCCACATCTCGGCGTCGCACCGTATCAGCCGACCGAAACGGAGGTCCGCACCGCGCTGGCGGCGCTGGCAGCGATTCCGTCGCCGCACGTCCCGCTGTTCGCCCGGGTGGATCTGGTGCTGGACAACGCCGGGGAACCGGTGGTCCTGGAGCTGGAGCTCATCGAGCCGAACCTGTTCCTTCAGAGCGATCCGGAAGGACCGGGGCGTTTCGTCAAGGCGGTGGCAGGGCGCGTCGCAGAACCACGGCACTGACTCGACGGCAGTACTCCAAGGCACTGACCCCCCGAGCAGGGCGGGACCTGCTCGGAAGAAGGCGTCCACGGTATGCGGCGAGCGTGACCGAGGCTGTGCTCGCCTGCGTGCCGCCTCCTCACCGGTCTCGCCGAGCGGCCACCGCCCTCCGGGTGGGCGGCCAGTTCCGACCGGCTCTTCCCCGGTATCCGGCCCGCCCGGCACCCCGCCCGGCACATCTGCGCCACCGTGCTGTGCCGGCGCCTCGGGTTGGCTTCCGGGGCCCTGGTGGCGGCGCGGCGTCATCCGCCTCGACCGGGACGTCCGCCCCGACGTCCGAGGCGAGGGCGTGACGTGGCGGGGCGGACCGTGGTGATCGGAATCCCGCTGTCCGAGCGAGTCAAGGTCCGGTCAAGGACTGGGTTTCGCGCGCCGGGTGGGCCTATCCTTGTGCGGGTTTGAACAGACACCTCGTTCGGTGAGGCGTCTTCACGGACACAGGCCACTGATCCCACCCGTCGAGAGACGCTCCGGATCAGGACAGGTCTCCCCGACCTAAGGGGTGACCCCAAGTGGCTTCCCGCGTGCTGCGGGACACGCCGTGGAGTGCCAAAGCTCTGACGAGTTGGGGTGCACCGGGTTGTCGCCCGGTTTCCCCTTGCCGTGCCGCTGCGACGTCGGATCGTGGCCGGATCGGGAGGAGGCGGGATGGACAGTAGTCCGGGCCACAGTCGGCCCTTCCTCGTGTTGTCCTCGCCGTCCTTCATCGGCCCGGGGCAGCCTCTTCTCCCCTGAACCGCTCGACTCGCAGCGACTCTTCCCGACCGGGCCCGCCCGGCGGGAGCTGTTGCCGTGCGCCGGTGTCACCCCGGGTACGGACCGCCGCGCGAGCCAGGGGCGCGGAGGTGGCTGCCCCGGTGCCGCCTGATGCCTCGCCCCAGCCGCCGGACGAGGCCGCCGACGCACTGCGCGACCTCCAGCCGGGCGAGCGCGAGAACCTGCTCGCCCGGATGCCGGCCGGCGAGGCATCCCAGCTGCGGTCACTGCTCACGCACCGCGAGGGCACCGCGGGCGGCGCGATGACCACGGTGCTGGTCACCGCCCGGCCCGCGCAGACGATCGCCGAGGTGCGGGCGGAGCTGGCCGCGCAGGCGGAGCACCGGACCGAGATCGACTCCGTGGTGGTGCTGGACGACGACGGCCGACTGGTGGGCGATGTCCCGCTGTTCGAACTGGCGGTCGCCGAGGACACGGCCGTGGTCGGAGATCTGGTGGAGTGGCTGGCCCAGTTCGGTCCACCGGTCACGGTCCGCCCCGACACCCGCCTGGCGGAGGCCGCCGACCGGCTGGTCGCCGCCCGCGCCACCTCCCTGCTCGTCGTCGACGGCACCGGGCGCCCGATCGGCCGGATCCTCGCCGACGACATTCTCGACTCCCTGCTGCCCGAGCGCGGGCGCCTGCACTTCCGGAGGCTCCTCAAGTGACCCGCGACCTCGACACCGCCCCCGTCACCGCCGCGCCGACCGTCACCGCGGCGCCGACCGTCACCGCGGCGCCGACCGTCACCGCGGCGCCGACCGTCGCCGCGGCCTCGCCCACCCGCCGCAAGGGCTGGCGCCGCATCGCGGCCGTCACGATGATCGCCGGCCCCGGCCTGGTCGCCGCCAACGCCGGAAATGACGCCGCAGGCATCGCCACCTACGCCAGCGCCGGCTCCCAGTACGCCTACGGCACGCTGTTCTTCATGGTGCTGGTCACCATCGCCCTGGTCATGGTGCAGGAGATGGCCGTGCGGCTCGGGGCGCACACCGGCAAGGGCCTCGGTGCGCTGATCCGCGAACAGTTCAGCCTCCGCCTCACCGCGCTCGCCGTGTTCTGCCTGGGGCTGGCCAACACCGGACTGGTCGTCAGCGAGTTCGCCGGCATCGGCGCCGCGTTCGAGCTCCTCGGCGTCCCCAAGTGGGCGGTCATCCCGCCCGCCGCCGTCCTGCTGTGGGCGCTGGTGCTGTTCGGCTCCTACAAGTGGGCCGAACGGATATTCCTGATCATGTCGCTGGCCTTCTTCGCGTACCCCGTCGCGATGGTCCTCGGCCACCCCGACTGGGGGCAGGTCGGCGAGCACCTGGCTGTCCCGCACATCGAACCGAGCAAGGACTTCATCCTGCTCGCGGTCGCGCTGATCGGTACGACCGTCAGCCCGTACATGCAGTTCTACGCCGCCGCCGGCGTCGTCGACCGCGGCGCCAAGCCCGAGGACTACAAGCTGATCCGCGCGGACGCCGTCGTCGGCGCCGTGTTCGCCTGCCTGATCAGCCTCACCATCATCATCGCCACCGCCTCCGCGATCGGCGGCACCGGCCCGCTCGAATCCGCCGCCCAGGCCGCCGAAGCACTCAAGCCGGTCGCCGGACACGGCGCAGAGCTGCTGTTCGCCCTCGGACTCGTCGGAGCCTCCGCCCTGGCCGGCGCCGTCGTCCCCCTGTCGGCCGGCTACGCGGTCGGTGAGGCGGTGGGTGTCGAACGTCGGTCTCCCGCAGCTTCCGCGACGCGCCGCTGTTCCTCGGGGTGTTCACCGCGCAGATCGCCCTCGGCGCGATCGTCGCGCTCGTTCCCGTGATCTCACTGACGGTTACTACCTCTGGCCGGAAGGGCTCGCCCACTACGTTCTCGACCATGGCGTCAGGCTGCCGGCCGAGTTCGTCGACCACATAGAACAGCGGCGCGAAGCTCTGGAAGTGCTTGAGAGGGACAGCTCATGGTGGCGGCAGAACGCTGCCAGGACGTAGGCCGCCGGAGGTCTGGCGTCCGCCGGCCACCGGTCACCGGCCACTGGTGCACTTGCTCCCGGACCTGGACCGAAACCGAGCACGTTTACGATTGGTCCGTCACCGAGCTCGAGGAGACCGCGCTGTACGCGATGGCCGAGGCCTGCGCGTAACGGCCGCCCGGTTCGGTCCGCCTTCTTGACGGTGGCGGCGCGGGCGCAACACCGGCTTTGTGGTGGTGGGCACCGACCACGACACAGCCGGGTTCGCAGTCGCCGCCCTGCGTACTGGACGGACGCCTGCCCGTGACCCTTCAAATACGATCAGGGTGCTCAGGGCCAAGTTCGGCGCTCAGACGATCCGGCCAGTCTGCGTCGGCGAGTTCGGCAGCCACCAGGAGGTCGCGCCAGTCCGTCGACGCAAGTCGGACGGCTTCTCTGAATTGGCGGATGCTCCCTTGGGCGAGCACCACGATGGCGGCTTGCAGGCGCTCGCTTTCGAACATCTTGGCGTCATAGCCGGCGGTGTCGGGGAGAGCATCGAGTATGCGCAAGATCTCCGGCGCGGAACCGCGTTCGGGGAAGTCCCGCCGGATCCGTCCTTCGAGTCGCTCACTGATTGGCACGGTATCCACCCTCTCGTCGAGTAGGACTGTGTGCGGCTGGACTCTACAGCCATTGCCCCGACGAGCATTCAGCGCCTCTGCCGATCAAGGCGATCAGCCCGATCCGCTTCGGTTTCTTCTACCGAGCCCACGAGACAGGAATTGCCATGACACCAGGCGCATCGACGGCCTACTGTTCGCCGGGTGAATGCCGACAACCCTGACGCCGCGCCTTCCGCCGAGGTGGTCATTCGCTGCAGCGAAGATCCGCGCGCGTGCGTGACCTTGACCGACCGCGACTATCCGGATCAGTACGGGGTCGCCTTCAGCGTCAGCCTCCGAGGCGAGGGGCTGCACGCGCGGGTCGAGGACGTGAAGGTGTGGGTCTGGGACGGCGAGTACCTCTTCGACTTCCTCGACGGTCTGGCAGCCGACTTTCGCGGGTGGGATGGCGAGCGCACCTGGCAGACCAACCATCTCGCGCTGTCCGCGACGTTCCACTCCGGCGGGCACGTCTGCGTCACCTGGTCGATCCAGCCTCGCCTCACGGCCCGCCAGACCTGGGCAGCCTCGATCACGACCTGGCTGGAAGCAGGACAGCAGATGGCCGATCTCGCCGCTGACGTCCGTGACTTTCTCCGCCGGCAGAACGGCGCCTACTGATCTCCGGCTGACCTGGGAGCTCGGTGGCCACGGCTGGGCCGGCTGCGATGTCAGCGATCGCGCTTCCGCGACTGTGATCACAGCCTCCGCCATCACAACCGCCCCCGAGGGCCTGCTGGCCGCGACAGCCCGGCTCGCCCTCGGCGTCACGGAGTCGCGCGCCCAGTTCGATACCCGAACCCACGATCTTCCGGTGGATCCCTTTCCGGGAAGGCAGCGGCACCTGGATCCGTAGCTGCCGCCTTCCGGACGACGTGCTCGACAACAAGGCTGGATGACCTCACCCATGGTGATGCCGAATACTCACGCCATGCAGGCCTTCCACATGAACCCGGATCAGCTCGGGGCGCCCGTGAAGCTCTTGGACGATGCCCGCGTCGAGTGGCTGCTTCGGAAGAAGCGAGTCGATCTTCGCGCTGTGCGCCGGCTGCTGAAGGACCATGCCACGACCGTCCTACTTGGGGAGAGCGGCGGGACCCGCCCGCGGCTTGTCGCCGATGGCGAGCGCCCGATGCTCTGGGACAAGGTCAAGGACGACTACAAGGGGCCCGGCGGAAGGCGGATGGCCGGACGCTACCTTGCACACGAGTTCCGTGCGGATGCCGACCGCCGCATGCTCTACCTGGAAGAGCACTGCTGACAGCGGGACTGGTCATGCCCGTACGAGGATCCGAATCCATACGAAGCCGGGTCCACCCGCAGGCCGCCCAAGGGACGCAGGGGGACGCTGCGGGCGGGTGCGCGTCCTGGCGTACGACCCGGGCATGTGGGGGGAGACCTGGGCAGGCAACTTCGAGGCGTTCGACCGGCGGACGTTCCCCAACCCGTGGTGTGCCCACGGTCCGCGCCGAGCACCCGGCCCCGATCGGCCAGTACCGGCGCATCGCCCCGATCCGGACAGTCATGATCAGCGACGAGGTCCCGCTTGTGGAGCGGGTCGTCGCCGCACTGATCCTGCTCCTTGTGACCTACCTCAGCGACCGTCAGGCCGCGTCTGAGATCGGTAGCACGACAGATGGACTACCGAACGACGTCCTGCCAGAAGGCAACAGTGGCCTGTGGGTTCCAGGTCTCCGGATACTCGTTCCCCTCTTCGAACTCGCGGCTGATGCAGTCGGCAAGGTCTTCGCCGTAATAGATGATGTCCGTGCCCCTGATCGACAGGACCGGGTGCCCGTCGGTTCCGCCGCCTGCGGGAAGCAACCGACCGCCCACGCTCGGAACCGCCACGGCATGACGCCGACCGGCACGGTCCGGACCCGAGCAGAGCCCGGAACGCACCCGGATCAGACACCACCGGCGGCCCACCGCGGGCCGTTCACCGGGTCGTTCAGCCACATGAACTGGCCGTGCGGCCGGACCGTCATCCCGTAGTCGTACGGCCCGGGCCGCCCGAGGTCCTCCCACATCGCCCAGGCGATCATCAGCTCGTCCCCGACCCGGCGCGGCCCGCCCTGGTACATGGTCGCCGTGCCGTCGCCGCCGGCGGACAGTGCCGCCCAGGACCGGACGCCGTCGTGCACCCACGCCGACACGCCGTCCTCGTCCGCGCCGGTGACGACCACGGCGTCCGGGACGGCGACGCGCAACGCGAACCGCAGGTTCCAGTCGTCGCGCAGCGGGGCGAGGTCCCGGTCGACCACCCGCTTCACCTCCGCTGCGTCGGTTCCGCGCACCGCGGCGTACCCGGCGTGACCGGCCGCCGGAACGGGGCCGGTGGTGCGGTCGGCCATGAACTGCGCCAGGCCCTGCACCCACCCCGTGGCGCCGGCGCCGTCGTCGTCGACGTCCAGGGCGACGTGTCCGAGCCGGCCCCAGGGAACGACGAGTCGCCCGCCCGGCCGCACCGCCTCCACCCACGCCCACGGCACCCGCTCAACCGCGTAGGTGGCGATCAGCCGGTCCACCGGACGATCCGGCACCACCGTGGTGGCGTCCGCCACCACGACCTCCACTTCCAGGCCGGCCGCGGTCAGGCGTTCGCGCGCGAACGCGGCGAGCCCTTCGTCGACCTCCGTGGACACCACCCGGCCCGGGCCGACTCGCCACGCCGCCAGCGCCGCGTTCCATCCCTGCCCCGCGCCGATGTCCCACACCCGGTGCCCGGGCTCCAGCAGCAGACTGTCGAGCATGTCGACCACCACACCCTGCGCGGACAGACTCGACGACGGCAACCCCCCGCGCACCTGGGTCACCGCGGCCGCGTCCTGCCCGCCGTACAGCTCCCGCAGCCATCCGTCCGGATCGGTGTCCTGGTCCACCGCCACATAGGCCCGCCCGTCCCACCGCCACAACACCCGCGGCGCGAACAGATCACGGGGCAGCTCCGTCACCGCCTTGCGCAACCACCGGGACCGCTCGGGCCAGGCCCCGCGCGCAGCCATCGCCTCGTCCAGGCGCGCCCGCCACGGGGCCGGCCCGCTCACTTCTTGCCGTGCTTCGGATCGCTGGGAGGCAGCGGCACGGGCACCTGCCCGTCGGCGTTCCCGGGCGGCGGATTCCCCTGCGACGGGTCCGGCGTCGGCGGCGGCTTCTCGTGAGCCCCCATCAGGCCCCCTTTCGTGCACAGGACAACGACCCCACCATCCTGGCCACCGCGTTGCGTCGACGCCAGGGGGCTCAGCGGCGCACAGGGGGCGCCCAGCGCAGCGCGCGCGCCGGAACGCGAACGGCCCCGGCACCGCACGGCGGTCCGGCACCGCACGGCGGTTTCTCGGGACCGCTACGCACCCTACGGCCCGCCACCGACAGCGCCATCCAGCAGGAGGGGCGATGACCAGGCTGTCCGGAGCCTGCTGAGCCTGCCCCTCCCGGCCCGTGGAACGGTGGTCGTTCTTCGACGTCCGCTTCCCGACGATCATCTCCTGCGTCATCGCCGGGCGCAGCGAGCCGACCGTCGCCCCCGTCCTGTCCCGGCCGCCGCGCCGGCACAGGTGGGAGAGGCAGGAGACCATCGCCGCCGTACACCGTGCGGGACCGGGCGTTCCGGCGGATGGTCGCCCGCACCCCGGACAACTACCTCGTACGAGGGCGGCTGGTTCGACCAGTCCGCCGGCGAGACGAAGGACGGCTGGTTCTACGGCCTCGGGTTCAACGCCTGCAAGAGCATCGTCGGATGGATGGCCGCCCGGGGACGGAGCACATTCGAGAACGCGACTGTCACCGTCTGCTGAACCCCCTGCCTCCACGATGGGCCCGGCGCCCAGGAGCCGGGCCCATCGCCTTCCACCCACCGGAGCACCATCAGCATGATCCGCGCTGTCCTCAACAACGAGACCGGGCTGCTCTGGGCCCTCCTCGCCGCACTGATCGCCTCGGCAGCCGTTGCCGCGGCCGTCGCCAGAAGGCGCTCCGCCCCGCTCCTCCTGTCCATGCTCGTCGGTGTCTCGACCGCCCTCGTACTCACCGCCACGCTCTACCCCATCAATCCCGGTGCGCCGGCGCCCCTCCTGTGCACCGTCCAGCGCGATCTGATCAGTGCGATGTCGAGCACCCAGGGGCTGATGAACATCGCCCTCTTCGTGCCCGCCGGATTCTTCACGGCCCTCCTCGTCCGGCGGCCGGTCAGTACGGGCGTCGCGCTCACCCTGCTCTCCGCGGCCGTCGAGGCGGTCCAGGCCGTCACCCCCGGGGTCGGCCGGAGTTGCGACACCGCCGACCTGTGGGACAACGCCCTCGGAACAGCGGTCGGCTGTGGCCTCGCCTTCCTCTGGAGCCGCCGGAACGGCGTCGAGCCGCTGCTCACGTCCAGGAACGAGATCGCACGCGGCTCGATGGCCCGATCGGGCGGCGTCGCCGTTCTCGCGGTCGCCGTCGTACCGTTCGTCACGGTCATCTCCGCCGACGTCACGGAGAGCACCCTGGCCGGACCGGCGCAGCGGGCCGCGGCCGCCAAGGCATTCGGGGACTTCTTCGGCCCCGCGGCCAGGACCAAGTCCGTCCAGTACGTCGCCGGCACCTTCGGCCAGCCAGGCGTCATCAACGTCACCGGGGAAGCGGGAAGCCTGACTCTGTCCTGGCCGGGCGGTGAACCGACCACCGGCCTCGTCGGGCCCCTTCCCGACCAGGCCCCGGGTGAACTCACCGATGCCGCGGCGGTCGCCTCGGCCACTCGCTTCGTAGAGATCCACTTTCCCTGGGCACTCGCCGGCAGCCACACCGGCACCGACGTGCAGCCCAACGCCGGTGGAGCCAGGACGGTCCAGTGGCGTTCCCGCGTCGACGGCGTCCTCATGCCGATGCGCCTGGACATGCTCGTCACCGGAAGCGGGCAGGTCAGCTCGTTCTCCGCACGGCATGTCGAACCCCCTGCCCTTCCCAAGGCGACCGTCACCGAGCAGACCGCGCGCAGTACCGCGACCGCCGCGCACCCAGGGGCTGTCGTCACCAGCGCGGAACTTCTCGCCCAGGCTGATCAGAGCGGCGCTTGGCACCCACGCTGGATGATCAGCATGATGACGCCGGAAGGCGAGCAGAAGGCCACGCTCCTCGTCGTCACCATCGACGCCAACACAGGGATTGCCGTCCCAGGAACCTCCGCCGGCGGACCGCTGAACCACGCCCAACCGCAGTAGGACTTCCGGTCGGTCGAGGCGACCCGCTCACCCACCGGCATCGGCGGGGGCCGGGCGGTCCGCAGGCCGCGCCATGCCGGCTGCCGTCATCGGCGGGCCCAGGGCGACCTCCAGGAACTCCGCCTCGGCGCGAAGCGCCGGTCCGATGAACCGGACCGTGCGGCGGTCGGGCCGGGGCGGCGTGATCGTCGGTGGAGCGGCAGTGGGGTGCCGCAGTCAAGGCGATGGAGGATCAGTACAGAGCGGCCTGCCCGTCGGGGATGCGGGTGGGGCGGGGCAGGATCACGTTGCCGGTCAGGGCTTCGTGGAGCCGTGGTGTCAGCGAGGAGTTCCGCGGGTCGGCCGGCCTCTTGATCGCGGTTGCGAGGGCTTCGCGGTCGCCCACCACGACGACGAGCCGGCGAGCGCGGGTGACGGCGGTGTAGAGCAGGTTGCGGCGCAGGAGCAGGTAGGAGGAGCCCATGGTGAGCGGCACGACGACGATCGGGTACTCGCTGCCCTGGGAGCGGTGGACGGTGATCGCGTAGGCGTGCAGGAGCTCGTCGAGTTCGTCGAATCCGTAGACGGCGGTCACCTGGTCGTCCATGGTGACGTGGATCCGGCGTTCCTTGTCGTCGATCGCGCTGACGGTGCCGGTGGTGCCGTTGAGGACATTCTTGCGCGGGTCGTTGCGGACGGCGATCACCCGGTCCTTGAGCCGGAAGGGGCGGCCGTCGGCGAAGTGCTGGGGTGAGCCGTCCTGGTGGGGGTTGACGGCGGCCTGGACGGCCAGGTTGAGGTCGCGGGTGCCGGCGGGGCCCTTCGTCGCGGGCGCCAGGACCTGGATGTCGCCGGTCCGGACGGGGTACTTGCCGGGGAGCCTGTGGGTGACGAGGTCCACGACGGTGTTGGTGATCCTGTGGTCCGGCACGGGCAGGAACCAGAACTCTCCGCCGTTCACGGTCTCCTCTCCCCGGTTGATCCGCTCCGCGTTACGGGGGATGGCGCCGGCGCTGTCCTGGCGGAAGGTCGTGCCGAGGTGGGTGCGCGGGATCTCCGGGGCCAGGAGAAGGTCGCGCAGGACCTGGCCCGCCCCGACGCTCGGCAACTGGTGGACATCCCCGACCAGCAGGAGATGGACGCCGGGGGCGAGTTTGCCGAGGAGCCGGTCCAACAGGGCCACCTCCAGCATGGACGCCTCGTCGATCACGACCAGGTCCGCATCCAGCGGGTCGTAGGCGTCGAAGAGGCTCAGCGGTCCGGTGTTCTCCTCGTCCCTCGGCCTGCCGATCATCCGGTGCACGGTGCTCGCCGGCCGGCCGGTGATCTCCTCCAGGCGCTTCGCTGCGCGCCCGGTGGGCGCGGCCAGGCCGACCCGGCCGCCCACGGCTTCGACGAGGTCGAGGACCGCCTTCACGGTGAAGGACTTCCCGCAGCCCGGGCCGCCGGTCAGCACGGACACGGGCTCGGTGACGGCCATCAGCACCGCCGCCTCCTGCTCCTCGGTGAGCCGGGTGGCGCTGTCCAGGAGCGGCAGCGGCTCGTTGTGCCAGGGACGCAGGGGGGCCAGGCGCGTCGTAGCGGCCCGCAGCCGGGCGATGCGCGCCGCGACCGAGGTCTCCGCCGCGTGCAGACGCGGGGTGAACACCGCCGGCCGCAGGCGGCCGCGGTGGGGGAGGTCCTGCACAACCACCCGGCGCTCGGCGGTGAGCGCGTCCAGCTGCGCGGGCAGGAGACCGGCCAGCCCTTCGTCGCGAAGGTTCTCCACCGTCGCGCGGAACAGCTCCGTGTCGTACAGGAACGTCTGGCCCTCGCGGACCGCGGAATCCTCCAGGGTGTGGACGAGGGCGGCCCGCAGCCGCTCCGGACTGCGCTCGGGCCAGCCCAGGGACAGGGCCAGCTTGTCCGCGGTCGCGAAACCGATCCGGTAGACCTCGGCGAGCCGGTACGGCGCTTCCTGGACGATCTCCAGCACGTCGGCGACGTCGTGGGCCTCCTGCCGCTCCACCCGAAAGTAGTGTGCGATCCGTGGGGCGTACGTGGGGGAGATGCCGGCGCCCTGCAGGAGCACCATCAGCTGGCGGATCTCCTGGTGGACCTGCCAGGCGGCGACGATGCCGGCGTAGCGGGCCTCGCCGATCAGGTGGACCTCGCGGAGCCGGGCGGGGGTGGTGTCGATGATCTGCAGGGTGTCCAGCCCGAAGTGGTCGACGATGGCATCGGCCAGCTTCGGGCCGATGCCCCGCACCAGGCCCGAAGCGAGGTACTTGCGGATCGCGTGCATCGTGGCCGGCTCGACGTAGCGGCACTCCACCGCGTGGAACTCCGCCCCGTGGGAAGGGTGCTGAGCGTGCGTCCCGGTGAGCTGCAGCGTCTCGCCGGGCTGGACGCCGACGAGCACCTCGCCCTTGACCGTGAGGCTCCGGCCGCCCTCCAGGCCCAGGCGCAGGGCGGTGAACCCGTTGCTGCCGACGAACAGGATCCGCTCGACGATGCCGTCCACCGTCGCCGGTTGCTGCGCCATGGTTCGTTCCTCGTGCTCTCTCGTCACGTGTTGTCGCGGGCCCGCTCTCGCGCCTCGGGCCTCGCGCACGGCAGCTGGGCGTTGTGGGCGGGCAGCAACGTGGGTCCTGCCGGGTGTCCCGGGCTTCAGGGGGTGGGGGCGCAGCGGCGGCAGGTCCTGTAGGAGCGGCCACCCTTCGGGCCGGTGCGCTCGGCCATCCAGGCGCGGGCCTCGGCGGCGGTCATCGCCCTCCAGCGGGGGTAGTCACGGGAGTACTCCAGGTCGGAGTGCCCGCTGTGGCGGCCGACCGAATGCGCGTACCGACGCAGCTCGGTGGTGCAGGCGTCGGCGGTGGGACGGGCACCATGGCCGGCCCCGGGGCGTCCTCACCCTGTCCGCCGGCATGCAGGGAGGGGTTGCCGCTGCGCCTCTGTCCGGTCTTTCGCCTGGTACCCATGAAACCTTCCTGCGCGTTGTGGCGGCCGGGTTTCGTGGTGCCGGTCGTCGGGCCGTGTGGGGTCGTTGCAGCGGATCGTACGGGGCCGGAGGGTCGCGGTGTCACGGATTCTGACCAGGTGTCGGTGGTGGTGTGTGAGCGTGACGGACGGGACGGGCGCGCCGCGACTGGATGGCGCCGGCCCACGAACGCGACGGCGTCGTCGTCCGGGGCCGGCCCTCGCCCACGCGCGAGCGGGCGATGGCCGCTCGCTCCACTCCCGCTCGGCCACGTCCGGCCCGGCATTGGCACGGTCGGCCTCCGCCCGTAGTGTGATCCACACAGCGGCGAGCAGTGAGCTCACGCTGTGCCAGCGGCCCCACGACCGACGGCATCCCCGACCTCAACCCGAGCGACGACACGGCACGGCACCACTGCCACGGGACCGCCGACCGGGCGAGCACCTGGCGGCGTGGGCCGATCTGCCGGACGGCACCTACCGGGAGGTGGCCTCCCGGGTGCCGGTGAACGCGCAGATCGTCCTTGACGACGACGGCCGGCTGCACTCGCGGCGCCGGAGCCCGAGCCGGAGCCGGCCTCGCTGCTGGAGCTGCGGGCCCAGGTGAACGCGATGCCGCCCCGGGTGGACGGGGCACCGACGAAACTCCCTGATCAGGGCCTACACAAGCGCTGAGCAGAGCGCGTTCCCACGCTGTACGTGATCGTTTCTCGCTCCGAACCCGCTCCGGGTGTCCGATCTGATCACTAGGCTTCTGCTCATGACCAGTGATACCGGGTTCACCTGCTCGTGCTGCGGCGAGCACCACGCAGAGTTGCCGATGAGCTACTCGACAACGGCCCCCTACGTCTGGGACCCGAGCTTCGACGAGGCTCCCGACTGCCTGCTCTCGCCGGATCAGTGCGTCATCAAGGCACAGCACTACTTCGTCAAGGGCCTGATCGAGATACCGGTCATCGGCAGCAGCGACGTCTTCTCCTGGGGCGTTTGGGTCTCCCTGAGCCGCGAGAACTTCTCCCGCGCCGCAGATCTCTGGGACACGCCGGGGCGCGAATCCGAGAAGCCGTACTTCGGTTGGCTGACCACCGAGCTTCCCATCTATGCGTCCAGCACCATCAACCTGAAGACCAACCTCTACACGAGGCCGGTCGGTCAACGTCCCCTCATCGAGCTCGAACCCACCGATCACCCCCTTGCCGTCGAGCAGAGGACGGGCATCACCCGGGATCGCGCGCGCGAGATCGCCGAGGCCGTTCTCCACTCTGCCAACGACGGCTCCTGACCATGACCGGCCAGGACCGGGCGGACGACCCGGCGTATCGGGAGGTGGTGCGAGCGTTCGTGGACGGGGATCCGTTCGACCGGACAGGTGGGCCCCTCGACGTTCGCGCGGTGGTGGCGGGTATCCGTCCGGAGGCCAAGGACGGGTTCCTGCTTGAGGAGGTGCCATGGGACCGCTTCCCGGAAGGGGCCGGGGTCGCCCCGGTGGACGACCTCGCCACCGACGAGACAGCCCGGTTGATGGCGCCGCTCCCATGGATGCGCGCGGTGGAAACCGCGAGGGATACGGTCTCCACCGCTGCCTGCGCAGCATGCTGGACCCCGACATGAGTGACATCAGAGACTGCGACGCCCCATGGTCCTGACCACGGGATCGATCACCGAGCAGGCCTTGCCCGGCAGGTCCCTCACCGTCCGGCGGCGGACGAAGGTCACCGAGGGGGAGGGCAGCAGGGCCGCGGGTCTGGCCATGGTGTTCAAGCCGGTCGAGTCAGCCGCGGCGGTGGCGGCATGACCCGGCTGGCCGGCGGGATGCTGCACCACGTCGAGATCTGGGTGCCCGACCTGGAGCACGCCATCGCGTCCTTCGGCTGGCTGCTGGATGCCCTGGGCTACACGCTCTTCCAGAGCTGGGACAACGGCCGCAGCTGGCGGCTCGGAGCGACCTACCTGGTCGTCGAGCAGTCCCGCGCCCTCACCGCCGGCGAGCACGACAGGTGTCGGCCCGGCCTGAATCATCTGGCCTTCCACGTCGAGGATCCCGGCACCGTGGATGTGCTGGTCGCCGAGGCGCCGCGACACGGCTGGAGCCTGATGTTCCCCGACCGCCACCCACATGCCGGCGGCGAACAGACCTACGCCGCCTACCTGGAGAACACCGACGGCTTCGAGGTCGAACTCGTCGCCATCAACCCGTCCGAGCCGGACTGAAGACGACCACCCCATCCACAGGTCTTGACGATGGCTCCCTCGCCCCAGCTGGGACACGGTCCATGATCACGCCGTCCACGTCGAACCCAACGTCTGGTCCGCGAGACCTCTGACGGGTCAGCACCCTCGGTCGTAGATCGCCCGCAGCCACGGTTCCCTGACGGCGGGCATCCGCGCGAGCGTGCACCGGAAGGCCTCTCTCGACGGCTGGAACGGATACCACGAGTGCGGCGGCAGCGGATCGTCCCGCTCCACGCCTGCGGGCAACCCGCCTACTACCGGCAGCCGGGTCCGGTGGGGCGGGAAGGCGAGTTCGGCCCAGAGCGCGGCATCCACAGGTACCGGCACCGCCCCGGCGCGCGGCTGCCACATGTCTCCGGTCTGCGGATGGATAGGCACCAGCACCAGGTCCGTGGCCGGCTCGCCGAACCCCGGCCCAGCCAGGTCCAGCCGCTTCGCACCTTCCCCTGCGGGCAGTAGCGAGCCAAGTGCCCGGCCGAGGAGCTCCCCGACCGGCCCGGGCGCCACCTCGATCGGGGCGCCCCCGGCGGCCACCACCACCTGGGCGAGCGCCACGCCCGCCGGGATGTCCCGGTACTTGTGCAGCCGGTGCCACAACGCGCCGGTGGCCAGCAGCTCCGCCCAATCCATGATCGGCCGCTCCGGCGGGCCGGGCAGCCGCACGACCGCCTCCGGGTCGAGCCGGACGACCTGCCAGCACCCGCAGTCGTCCATCCTCGTTCCCACCGGCAGATCACAGCCCAGGCAGGCAAGGTTCGGCCCGTCCCTCCCGTCGATCCCCATGCAGTATCCATCGGCCCGTTCGAGGATCAGCCCGGTGTTACGCATGTCGCCGGGCGCGAGGAGAACGGTGTCCGACGGCCCGTCGGACAGCGCGCCGAACGGTGCGAAGCGCCCCCGTTCTGCGGCCTCGCGAGCCCCGACCTCGTCCCACTGCCGCCACGGCGGCCCGTACGGTGCGGGGTCGACGGCGTAGGAGCCGGCCTCCAGCAGTGGTGGGTGCAACTTCTCCCAGTGGGTGTCGGCGAGGTGGATCGGCAACGCCACCTCCGACACCGCCGCCGTCAGAACCGCACCGCAGCCCGCACACCCGAACACCGCCAAGCTGCCCCCTCCCGCTGTCGAAGCCCCCGCATCCCACCAAGCAGGCGGACCGGAGAGCAAGGGGTTTTCAGACGGCATGTCCCACTGACCTCGCCAAGTCGGCGTCCGTGCTGCCGACTTCGACGCTTTCGTCGAAC
Organism: Kitasatospora sp. NBC_01560; assembly: GCF_045208415.1. Classification (NCBI taxonomy): domain Bacteria; kingdom Bacillati; phylum Actinomycetota; class Actinomycetes; order Kitasatosporales; family Streptomycetaceae; genus Kitasatospora; species Kitasatospora sp. NBC_01560. The sequence goes on from NZ_CP109364.1 coordinate 9,586,935, forward strand.
ACGGGGTCGTTCGCGCCGGGGCGGTCGATCGTCCGGCCGAGCGTCTCGTCCTCGACGGCCAGTCGCAGCTGTGCGCCGATGTCGGCGAGGGCGAAGTCGGAAACCAGGTCAAGGAGGTCCAGGAGTGTCGTACCAGGGTCGGCCTGCAGCAGAGGCCCGCGGACGGGTGCCCTCGCGGAGGATCCGCTCGAAGTGGGAGGCGATGAAGCAGAGGCGGATCAGCCGCTCGCCTTCGGTGCCCGCCAGGACGAACGGCGGCCGGGTATGGGCCCTGAGTTCGGCCGGCAGTTCGGTCGCGGCGGCGTGCACGGCGGCCCGGGTCTCATCCGACTCGCCTGCACCGCACCGGTCACTGCCCGGCCGGCCCACCGATCAGGTCCTCGCCTTCCTCGACCGCCTGTGGCGGTACTCCAGAAACACGCACGCGGCCGAAAATTGGCAAGCCACGGACCGAGTTGACTCCTATTCTTCCTGCATGCCCGTCGATCAGTACGTCTACTTCGCGTTGTCCAGCTACGTCACCTCCGCAGTGGAAATGACCGCAGTCCTCGGGCTGGAACCAGACGAAACGGTCGTCCGTGGCAGCCGCATCCCCGGCCCCAAGCCGATCCCGGTCGTGCACCGTTGGAAGATCGTCTGTCGTGAACCGGGCCTGTCCGTCGACGAGCAGATTGCCCGCGTGCTCAAACGACTCGCCCCGCACGCCGAGGCCATCGCCGCTCTTGCCCGGCGCCTGGACGCGGAGGACCCCCAAGGCCCGAGCGCCGTCCTTGAGGTCGTGCGCTACTTCAACGACGGACCCGGTCCGAAGGACCATCCCCTCAGCGATGCCCCCGCCGAAGCCCCGAAGCTGTTCGGCTGGCATCTCGGCCGCGACGTGCTCGGCTTTCTCCACCGCACCGGAGCCGTCCTCGACGTCGATGAGTACGACCTGACTCCGGACCATGCCGACGACGAACCTGCCTCCTGAGCATCGGATCAACGACGTCAAGCGCCGCCTTCGGCACAGTCGCGGTATCGGCACAGGTCGGTCCATGCGGATATCGGCATAGACCGACGAGCTCGGCTGCGTGGAACTCGACCGCCGCGGCGCCGAATCCCTCTTCCAGGTTCTGACTGCACGGGATGAAAAGAACAGCGTGGCGATCGCCTCGAACGAGTCGTTCTCCAAAGCGCACATGTTCCGGCGAACCTGTGCCAGGCAGCGCCCAAACTTCACGGGTTTCGGCAGGAACGTGGATGCTGCATGATCGAACGATGCTGGTCGAACTGGTGAAGGTCTCAAAGTTTCCTTGGAGTCCCTGGCTGGCTCAGGTCCGGACGCCGTTCGGCGGGACAGCGGTGCGCTGGTGCGGTGACCAGGCTGCGAAGCCGGGCGAGTACCACGTTGAGTGGACGGTCGATGAGGACATCGCCTGGGGTCGGAACGCGAAACCAGCTGTCGGCGTCGGACCGGGAGTCCGACCTGGAGAGCACTGCGTTGTCCTGCGCGGACGACTGGACCTAACCGTGGACGGTGCAGCCGTGCTGGACTTCGATGGCTCGCAGATTCTGCTGGACCTTGCTGATCCGCCGCCCGAGGGTGTTGACGGCACGTGGGTCGAGCTCTTCATCGAGCGCGAGAAGATCGCTCTCTATCCGTACGAGCTCTGACCAGATGTCAGTCCTTGCCGTGCCATGGACCGCCCACCCGCAGCACCGTGCACCCGGCCGCCGCCACCGCCAGCGCGCTCCACCACGGCGCCCGGCGAACAACAGCCCGCACCCGGCCGAGAACTCCGTCCGTCCCGTTCCACCCCACCCCGCGCCCCTCTCCCGTACCACCAGCGACGCGGGCGACCCTGGGCCCCGTCCCGGCCGGCAGGTGACGAACCCATCCCGTCGACACCACGTCCCACGGCGCGCACACCGCGAATCCAGGCGCCGAGCGGCCGATCGAGGTTCCAGGTGGCGCAACGGGCGCACGGACGAACGCCTGGAGGGTGAACCGCCGGGTTACGACCTGCAGAACAGAACCACGGGCCACCCGGCGGAGCACCAGCCGCGATGCCCGGCCGCGTCCGGGGCCGTCCAGCGGCGCGGCAGTCACGACCGCACCATTACGCGTTCCGAGCCCGGTCGTGCTACCATCGCCATTGGCGATGCTGGATGCCCACCGCTCAGGTGCGGGGACCAGGCGCCCTTTCTTCCGAAACACACCACGGTGGCCTCGGAAACCGACAGATTGCTACGCCTCCAGAGGGCTCCGTGCCCGGTACGGCGTCAGCGTCCATGAGCCGTCGACCCGCGGCAGCGTCCAGGCGGATCCTCACCGCCGGACCGCCGGCTCCGTCTGCAAGGGATCCCCGCCACCCGGCGAGGGGCCCCGCCCCCACCGCCTGTCCCGCGCCTGTCCGGGCGCGAAGTTGCCGGCCTGGTACCGGTCGGCCGGGCCACTGGCCGGTGCCCCCCGTTCCCCGCGCCGACACCACCACATCCTTCCCATCACAGGAGTACCGTCTCGTGACGACCACCACTGAATCCTTGATCAGCAGACCGCTGGACGGCCTGCTGAAGACCGATCTTCACCAACTCGCTTCCGCCCTGGGTATCCCGGGCTCTACCCGCCTGCGCAAGGCCGAACTCGTCGAGGCGATCACGGCCGAGCGCTCCGCCGCCCGCCGGGCCACCCCGACGGCCGCGCCCCGTACCGCGCACACCGGCGGCCGCCGACCCGCTTTCCCGTCGCCGCGGACGGGTAGGAACCCCGACCGGCCTGCGGCGCAGCCTGACAGCACCGCGGCCGGCGACCTGGCTCCGGTCGCCGGCGTGCTGGACATCCGGGAGGGGAGCGCCGTCCTGCGTACCTCCGGCTACCTCCCCGGACCCGCCGACGCGCACCTGCCCGCCGGGCAGGTGCGCGCGCTCGGCCTGAGGTCCGGCGACGTCCTGACCGGCGCCATGCGCTCGCGCGCGGGCGGCGAGCGCCCGACGCTGGCCCGCATCGACACGATCAACGGCACCGCCATCGCCACCGGCACCGGCACCGGCGCCGACGAGGCCCGGACCCGGCCCGCGTTCCACGAGCTGACGCCGCTGTACCCGCAGCAGCAGTTGCTCCTGGAGACCGGCCCGCAGCAGCTGACCGGCCGCATCATCGACCTGGTGGCCCCCATCGGGAAGGGGCAGCGCGGCCTGATCGTGGCACCGCCGAAGGCGGGCAAGACGCTCGTCCTGCAGTCGATTGCGGCGGCGATCGCCCGCAACCACCCCGAGGCGCACCTGATGGTCGTTCTGGTCGACGAACGTCCGGAGGAGGTCACCGACATGCGGCGCTCGGTCAGGGGCGAGGTCATCGCCTCCACCTTCGACCGGCCCGCCCGCGAGCACATCGCGCTCACCGAACTCGCCGTCGAGCGCGCCAAGCGCCTCGTCGAACTCGGACACGACGTCGTCGTCCTGCTCGACTCCCTCACCCGCCTCGCCCGGGCGCACAACGCCACCGCACCCGCTCACGGACGGACTCTTTCCGGCGGCCTCGACGCGGCCGCGCTCCAGCACCCGAAGCGGCTCTTCGGCGCGGCCCGCAACATCGAGAACGGCGGCTCGCTGACCATCCTGGCCACCGCCCTCGTCGACACCGGCTCCCGTATGGACGACCTGATCTTCGAGGAGTTCAAGAGCACCGGCAACATGGAACTCCGCCTCGACCGCCGCCTCGCCGACCAGCGCATCTTCCCCGCCGTCGACGTCAAGGCCTCCGGCACCCGCCGCGACGAACTCCTCCTCGGCCCCGCCCGCACACCCGCTACCTGGGCCCTGCGCCGGGCACTGGCCGGCCTCGACACCCACCACGCCGCAGAACTGCTCCTGGACCGGCTGAAGCGCACCGGCAGCAACGCCGAACTCCTGCGCCAGGTCGTAACCGCCTCCCCGGCCCGCGCGGCCTGAAGCCGGGCGCGATACTCAGAAAACGAACATCCCCACCCAGGACCTCCATCCGACGACAGATCCTCCGGCCGAGCCAGCCGCCAGCCGCCACCCGGAGCCGGGACGGGCCCGGACCCCCGAACCGCCACAATGGGCCCACGCTCAGGGCCGGGGACCAGATGGGGATGGCACAGCACCGACCACGTTTTGTCGTAGCCGTGCTCGACGTGGCGCAGGCCGTGGAGTCGTACCGGGAGCCAACCCGCCGGATCAACGCCGCCCGCAGCGCATCGGCCGACGAAACCACTGCGGCCGACCTCGGCGCCCTGATCACGGCGTTCGACGTCGACCTGTCCCTCGACGGACCGTTCCTCCCGCGCGACAGCGCACCGGACGCCAAGCACCTCGACCTCCGGTCCGTGGACACCGACGCCGCCGACCGCTGGGGGACGTACGCGCTCACGCCGGCCGCACGCTGCCGGCCGTGGCGGCCGCGAGAGTGCACGCCGCCAGGATCTCGTCCTGACGGCGGAAGAAATCCCGGGCGATCTGCTCCACTGGGCGCGACGTGAAGGCCATCAGCTCCCGAGGTTCGACTCAGGCCGGGCGGTTCGGGCGGTGAGGCGTAGCCGGTCGCCGGCCTTGTCCGCTGGTAGCCCGTAGACGGGCCGGCCGCGAGCGGGGCGAGCAACAGGCAGGCCCCGTCCCACATCGCCGCAGGCCCTTGAGACTCCAACTGCGCGATCAATCAGTGGCCCGCATCCGGGCGGGCGGTCGCGACGATGTCCTCGACGGCCATGTCAATGAGTTCCTGGAGCTGGAGGCCGGTTCTGCTCATCCTGGGACCGTACCTCGGTTGGCCAGCCTGCTCGGCGACGGCCCTCGACCGGACAATGGGCCCGGGTGACAAGACGCGTGGTGTTGAGGGCCGTTCACAAGAGGTGCCGGCCAGCAGCGTTCCCGGCTTGTTGGAGATCGCTTCCCGCCTCTGTGATGATCGCTTCCCGAACTCAGGTTCTGGTCCAACCTCTGTGGCGAGGTGACAGTGAGTATTGTCGGCCGCATGTGATTGGGTGCGGAGAGTTCTGCAGCCATCACCTTCTGGGGGATCGTCCATGTCGCAGTACCCGTCGCTGACCCGCGCCCTGGCGGAGGCGCTCGTGGACCTCGCATGGTTCGTCGAGAGCGCGGACGACGAGCACATGGATCAGGACGATGCGGTGAAGGCACTGGAGGGTGTCGCCGCGGTGGTGGATCGCTTGTCGGACTCCCAATGTGCAGAGTTCCAGCAGGTGATCGAGGCAATGACCGAGGCCGAGACCGATCCCGGTCGTCGTGAATTCCTGGAAGCTTTCCCGGACGGCTTTGGACTCGTGGGGTAGTTGCCGGCCGGTTCAGGCTCAGGACGCGAGGAGAACTCGCTTTCTCAGGAGCGCAAAGCCGGCGCGTCCGCGTCCGTACATCTGTCTTTTCAGCATCTTGATCCGGTTGACGTGGCCCTCGACAACGCCCGAACTCCAGGGCAGGGTCAGCCCGGCGGTGACCGCGGCAAGGTCTCGTTCCAGGCCGTTGACGAAAGCGTGAAGACTCGGCAGGTCGTCAGCGCGGACCGCTTCGATCCACTGCGGGAGCCGGTCTCCTTGGAGCTCGGTGATCATCCTCCCGAACGCGCGGACGTGACCGGTGAGCGCGTCCAGTTCAGGGCAGTGCGCGAGCGCTGACTTCAGCCTGAGTCGATCGTTCTCCGGCAGGGTGTCGGGGTGGGTCAGGATCCACCCGGCGACGGTCCGCGGTGACGGTGGTCGGGCTGCCGGTGCGGTCGGGGTGGTGCGAAACGGCTGTAGGTAGGCGCGGACGGCTCCATAGCCGCCACGGTAGCCGTGCGTCTTGATCTCTTCCCAGAGGGTCCAGGCGTTCGTACAGCCATCGGCCCACCGCTCGCTTAGGTACGGCTTGAAGTCGTCGAGCTTGGTCCTGCGGTTCTGCCACTGCCCCTGGAACAGGTCTTCCGGAGTCGCGGCGTCCGCCAGCCGCTGGACCGTGCGGTAGGTCATGCCGAGCTGACGCTGGATCGAGCGCCGGCTGTGGCCGGCGGCCAGCAGTGCGTGGACGGTGGCGTGCTTGGCGCGGGTGCGGTCGGCGAAGCGGTGTCAGGTGGGCCATGGCGAGCCGCCGTCCGCCGGTGCCCGGGGCTCTGGCTTCCCCAGGGCAGAGTCAGCTGTGGTCGCACGCAGGCAGGGACGATGCCGGGAGATGCAACGCTCCGCGGCCTCGCCGGGGTTGCGCCAGAGGTGGAACCGGTCGGCAATCTGGACGGCGGTGGGTGCCCCGATGCTGGCGCCTTCTGCGAAGAACGGAGCACGGTCACGGCAGATGACCTCGATCCCCGGACGTTCGGCCAGCCAGGCCGCGACTGTGCCCGCCTCGCGATCCGGCAGCAGGTCAACTGGTCGGCGGGTGCCCAGGAGATACCGGAAGGGCCGGCTCGCCCACGCCGCGGTCCGCGGCGCCCGAGCAGCCGTCGTCACCTTGTCCCACCACCGGACGCCCGGTCCGCGGCGATGACGTCAGGCCACGGGACGTCGGCCGGACGCCAGGGCGCGGGCCGGCCCTCGAAGAAGCTGGCCCCGGCTCCGCGCGGACCGGTCCGGGCGGGGAAGACACCCTGCGAGCCACATCGTGATCGGTGCGCCGAGCGCCCGCGCCTCCGTGGGCCGGACAACGGAACGCTGCCTGCCGGGAGCACCGGACCCTGGTCATGACGCCGTCCTGATGGTCGGCGCGTCCGTCTCGAAGGGGCGGTGAGTGACGTCGGGTCCGGGCCACTGGAACACCAGGCGGGTCGACCTCTTGGTCAGGACATCGCCGACGGGGAGGTCGCCGACGGGGAGGTCGTCGTCGGACGCGGTGGCGGGGTGGATCGTCAGCCGGGGGTAGCCACGGCCCCGTGCGTGGCGGTCCCACGCGCGGACGGCGTCGGCGAGTTGTTCGGCGAGCTCGGGGCCCAGGGGGCCGAAGGCGTGGGCGACGAACTCGGCCCCGTCTACGGCGGCCGGGGTGTGGGTGAGGTAGGCGAGTGAGGCGGTGCCGAGCAGCGCGGCCGAGGCGGCGCCACCCGGAACGGCGGCGATCCCGGTGTCGCGCTCGCTCTCGAGCGCGAGACGGCAGAACCCGGGCAGGCGGGTCGCGAGGTAGAGCTGCAGCGTCTCGAACGACTCGCCGCGGGCGACCCGCACGCCGGTGGGCGCCTCGTGCCGCACCCCGAGCAGCGCCTCGTCGAGACCCCGGGTGCCGGGCCGTCCTCGAAACGCAGCTGCAACTCGCCGTCGGCGAGGTCGGCGACCGGGGTGGTGCGGCCCATCGACCCGAGGTCGCGGACGAAGCCGCAGTAGGTCCAGTCCCGTGCGAGCAGCACGTCGCCGTGACGTTGGAGGGCGACGGCGCGTGTAGCCGTGGATCTCCAGCGGGACCACCAAGTGGCCGCCTTCGGTGAGTTGCTCGTGCCAGGCCGGGGCGATGTCCCAGGCGTTGTGGGTGATCACGATGGCGTCGAAACCGCCGCGCGGCACGTGCCGGGCAGGCGCGCCCAGTGCCCCGTCCCCCCGGACGACCAGGACCCGGCCGCTGCCCGCCTCCGCGGTCAGCCGTCGGGTGCGGTGCACGACGTACGGGTCGATGTCCACGGTGACGACGTGCCCGGTCACCCCGACGGTGTGCGCGATGAGCTCGGCGTTGTACCCGCCCGAGCCGACCTCCAGGGCGGTTGCGCCCGGGTGCAGCCGCAGCTTCTCGATCATGTCGGCCTGGAGCCAGGGCGCGGACACCGAACTCGTGGCCCGCCCGGTGCCGTCCCGGCGGGTGACGACGGCCAGGTCGTCGGCGTAGGCGGTGGCCAGTTTCTGTTCCGGGGTGTAGCGATGGCGCGGGACGCTGCGCAGTGCGGCGCGGACGTGGGCGGAGGGGGCCCAGCCGCCGGCGATGAGGGCGTCGGCCATCCGGAGTCGGAGGCGAGCAGCCTCGGCACTCTCACCGGGTACGGGCGGCCGGTCGGCGGCGTGGGGGTAGGACCGGACGTCCGGAAGACCGGGGATGACGCCGGGCCAGACGGCGTTCAGGGCGTGCGCGGCCGGAGCGAAGACCGGGCCGAGACAGCCGAGGGCGTGCGGGTCGTGCCACCCGACGGAGGAACAGGTCCGCACCGATCGGCTTCCCGCCCGGCAGCTCCCACATACCGCGCCTGGAGTACCCCAGCAGCACCCGCCCCGCCCGGTCGGTGACGACCGCGAGAGCTGCCGTCGCGGCAGGGCCCGCCGGCGGACACCGCCGCTCCACAGCAACGGTGCGGGCATGGCAGGGGCCCTGCAGGACCAGTACGGCCGGACCGTCCGCCTCCAGGCGCTGCGCCGTCTCCCACCCGGTCCCCAACAGAGCGAGTTCGCCCTCGTCCAGGGCGATGCCCCGCCGCTCGGCCGGGGTGTCCGTGGCCGTCGGCGTGATCACCACCACCGCGCCACCGGGGCGCAGCCGCTCCCCGAGCGTGTGCAGGACCCGGGTACGGTCGTGGAGGAACGCGACGGCCAGCCGCAGGGTGACCAGGTCGTAGCCGTCGTCGTCCAGTTCGGCGGGGTCGTCGAGCTCGATGTCCAGGCGCATCCAGCGCACCGCCGTCACATCGTCGTGCTCGGTGCGGGCCCGCTCCAGCGCGGCGGTGGCGAGGTCGAGCGCGTCGACGCTGTAGCCGGCGGCGGTGAGGTGCGCGGCCAGCTCGCCGGTGCCGCAACCCACCTCCAGCGCCCGCCCGCCGACCTCGGGCGCGGGGGCGTGCTCGGCGAGCAGTGCCCGCTCCGCATCGCCGAGCGGATGGAACGCCTGGCCGTCGGCGTAGTGCTGCTCCCAGATGTCGAGCGGAACGCTTCCCACGATGCTCCTCGTCTCGGGCAGCGGCGGCCCCGGTCGGTGGTGGTCAGGGTCGGTGGGTGGCACGCAGGCGTGCGAGGGTGCGCCGGCCGCGTTCGAGGAGCTCGGGGTCGCGGTTGGCCGCGCCGTACTGGATCCCGGAGACGGCGTCCAGGGCGCTGTGGACGGTCAGATGCTGCTGCTCCGTGTCGGTGAGAGGCCGGCCGTACCCGTCGAGGAGGGCTTCGGCGAGGTCCGGGCGGTCGGCCCAGGTGTCGGCGAGGCGTACGAAGTCCCGGATGGCCGGGCCTGGTTCGGCGCGCTCGAAGTCGATCACGTGCAGGTCGCCGGATTCCTCGTCCCACAGGAGGTTCCGCGGTTGGAGGTCGCCGTGGGTGGGCACCTCGTCGAGGGCGGGCAGGTCGGCTGCCCTCGCGGTGATCGCGCGGACGAGGTCCTCATCGCCAGGTGCGAGGTGGGGGCGCGCGCCGGTGAGGTGGCGTTCCAGCTTGTCGAGTGCGGCTGCCGGCCGGTAGCCGGGCCGGGCGGGCGCGGAGCGGTGGATCGCTGCGGCGAGTACCCCGATGCGGTGGTGGATCCGCTGCTGCTCGCGGCGGGTGTTGACGGCCCCGTGCAGGGAACGGCCGGGCACCGCGGTGACGACGACGGCCCGCACCGCGGGGTCGACGGCCACCAGGCGGGGCGCGGCCGCGCCCAGAAGCGGGACCCAGGTCCGGTAGGCGCTCACCTCACGGTCGTGGAAGCGGTCGCTCTGGTGGACCTTCACGAACCACTCGCCGCCCTCGGTGCCGCGGGCATGCCACGCGCGGCTGCCCGCCCGGGCCCAGGAGACGTCCGTCCAGGCACTGACGCGCCCGACCGCCTGCTCGGTGAACGCCCGCACCTCCCGGTCGGGCGCGTCCGCGGTCGCACCGGCGGAGGGTACCGAGCGAAGGCGGTCCGCCGCGGGGTCGAAGGCGATCGGGTCGCCGGACCGCTGGAAGTGGACGGCGAACTGTCGGCCGGCCCGGTAGGCGTCCAGTCCGGCCCGGCAGTAGGCCACCATCGGGGACGGAAGGTCGGCGAGCGGGTACCAGTCCATCCTGTCGCACAGGGCCGGCTCCATGATGCGGGGCTCGCCCTGCCAGTGCCGGACCTCGAAGAAGATCCCGATCCGGGCGCGGCCGACCGGGCTTCGATGGTGCACGGTGACGGCGTGGCCGACGTCGGCCCGGTCGATGCCGACGCCGGTCTCCTCCTGTGCTTCGCGGATCAGTGCCTGGACGGCGTCCTCGTGCGGGCCGTCATGGTGTCCGCTGGGCAGGTGCTGCAGTCCTGAAGCGTAAACCTGTCCGGCGCGGCGCGACAGCAGTACCTCGGGGCCGCCGGCGCCGTCGCGGCGCAGGATGAGGTGGACGTCGACGGGTGTCTGGTGGCGGGGTGGTGTGGGCGCGGACCGCTCCGCGGGCACTGCAGCGGGCCCCTCGCCAAGGGGCTCCGCGTGTTGCCGACCCCCCGGCGAGAGTGCGCTTCGTAGCTGTCCGGCGATCCGGGCGGTCTCCTCGGCCGGCACTTCGAGCAGCCCGGCACTCTCCCACAGCAGGGACGCCGTCTGCTGCCGGTCGTACGGCACGCCGGGTGGCAGCGCGGCCACGTGGATGTGGACATGACTGTTGCCGCTCTTCGAGCCGAGGCTCTGGAGGTAGATCCGCTCGGTCGGCACGACCTGCCGGAGCGCCGCTCCGGCGCGGTGGACGACCCGCCAGAGCTCGGCGGACTCCTCACCGGTGAAGTCGCCGATCACGTCCTCCCGGTGCTGGACCGGGGCGACCAGCAACTTGCCGAGCAAGGTCGGGTACCGGTCCAGGAACACCACGTGGCGCTCGTCGCGGAAGACGATCTCGTGCCGGAACTCCTCGTCGCCGGCCAGCATCCGGCAGATGAAGCACGGGCCGGTCCGGGACCGCTGCGCGTACGCCTGCTCGTCGAACTCGACCCGATTCACGGCGTCGCCCCTTGCTCCAGTTCGCCGGTGATGGACTCCTCCAACTGCCGCATGGTCGTGTCGTATTCGGCTTCGAGGTCGATGCCGTAGAGCTCGGCGAGCACGACGACGGACCACAGGCAGTCCGCCAGCTCGTGCCCGAGGCCGGGCCCAGGGCGCGCCGGCCGGACGCCGTCCGCGGCCTGGGTGAGCTTGGCGAGGTCGCCGATATCGCCGACGAAGCCGAGTATGAAGTCGTGCCGCGACCACGTGCGGCCGTGCTTGGCCAAGTTGAGCTCGTCGTAGAGGCCATGGACGCGCATGGCCCGCCTGGTGATCTCGTTGAGGTCCACGATCAGTCTCCGATCAGCCGGGAGTAGTGCTTCATGCACGGCGGCACCGGGCCGATCGACGTGCTGTTCTCGGCGAACGGGACGTACCGGTTGTCCCGGCCCTCACCGAGTACGGGGGCGCTGTCGTTGCCGTCGCAGGTCCTGTGCAAGGCCACGGTGCGCGGGGAGACCAGCTCGTGCAGGTCGCCGAGGGCGGAGGTGGACGTCATGGTGGAGCCTCTCGCAGAACAGGGGAGGGAGGTTCGATGCTGCGGCCCGGCGCCGCACCGCACAGTCACGCGTCCGGCACGGGGCCATCGCCGGTGCCCGCGGCGGGCGGGGCGGATCCGGCGGCGGTGCGCTGCGCGGTCAGCAGGACGGCCGTGAGGGTGCCGGCCTCGGTGATCCGGCCGTCGCCACACATCGCCACCGCCTGTTCCAGGGCGACCCAGCGCAGCTCCATGTCGGCCTCGCTCGCGTCCCGGTGATGCCTGCCGACGCTGAGGCCCCTGGCGAGGTACAGGTGCTCGCGGGTGCGCGCGCCGGCGGGCATCCGCCACATCGTCGTCAGCAGCTCCACCTCGGCAGCGCGAATGCCGGCCTCCTCGGCGAGTTCCCGGCGCGCGGCCGCCATCGGGTCCTCGCCGGGCTCGCACCCGCCACCGGGACACATCAGCAGCCGCTGACCGCACACGTAGACGCTCTCCTCCACCAGGGCGATCCGGCTCCGGTCGTCGAGGGCCACCACGCGCACGCCGTCGACGGACTCGGTGTATTCATACGTCCCCAGGCTCTGATTGGAGCGCTGCACCGCGTCGCGGCGCACCACCAGCCTGACTCCCCTGTACTCGACGGTCGACGAGACCGTGGTCCAGCCGTCGATCATGCTGACTCCTCCTACTGGCGGTGCTGTGCCGGCAGGCGGCCCAGGGTTGGTTGATGCGTGAGGTGGGCGCTGAGCAGCGTCGTGTCGTCCTCGGCGCCGGCGGGGGCACCGTCCGGCCAGGTCGTCAGCTGCAGCGCGAGGAGTCGGCTGTCTCCGGGAGACTGTCGGGTCGGAGACGAGGCGGCCGTGGGTGAACCGGATGAGCTGGTGGTCGGCCTGCCGCTCGGCGTTCGCGGACGTGGTGTCATGAGGGCCGGGTAGACGTGGTCGACGTGGGCGCGGGCGGCTGGCACGGCGGAACCTCTCTCGGGACGCGGCGTCGGTGGACAGCCGAGTGCGTGGGACAGCTGTGTGTTCGCCGCGGCCCGGCCGGCGGTCTGCGGTGGCGGCGGGGGCGGTGGCGGTGGCGGTGGCGGCGGGGGCATGCGACACACCCCCTTTCGTCACGACTGGTATCCGGTCAAGTTCATTGGGTGATGATGGCAGAGGGGACTGACAACCGCCCAGGGCGCGGTCCGGCACCGGCGTTCGACCGTCACCCGCCGCTCCTTCGGCCCGGTTCCGCCGCGGGCCGCGGGCCGGGGAGCCGGGTGGCGTACTGCTGACCCTGGAGGAGGAAGGCCGTGCGGTAGCTGCCCGCGGCGGGCTGGTCCTCGTCGGCGCAGGCGGCCATGAGCTCCTCGTGCGTGCCCTGTTCGACGCGGCAGCCGTCCTTCGGGACGTAGATGAGATCGGCGCAGGCGCTGGCGCTGGCGGCCAGGCGATGGGTGATCAGCAGAACGGTCGCCCCCTGGCCGGCCAGGCGCCGCAGGTTGTCGAGGGCCCGCACCTTCGCGGCCGGGTCCAGCGCGCTGGTCGGCTCGTCGGCAATGACCAGGAACGGGAGCCGGCCGTCCGCGCCGGCCGTGGTGACCCGCAGGTGGGTACGAGCGGTGCCGATCCGCTGCCACTGGCCGCCGGAGAAGTCGACCACGCCCTTGAAGCCCTTCGCCGCCAGGGTGTCCCAGCCCCGGTCCTGCTGTTGCAGCAGGGTCCCCATCCCGGCGAACCGTTGGTTCCATCTGCTGTCGTCCGGCGGTGGACGGCTCCGGGTCGATGCCGTTCAGCAGTTCCTGGACCTGTTCGCGGAGATGTGGGGCCTGTTCGGTCAGGAGTCGTCGGCGTAGGGCGGCCTGACGGCAGGCCTGTCCGTAAGTCAGAGGCCGGTGCGGGTCTGGGCCGGTAGTGGTTGTTCGCGCCGTGTCCCGGCGCACCGGCGGACGTCTGTCCGTGATGATCCGTCACCTTCCCACGGTGACGGAACCCGGCGACCGCTACAAGCTGCCCGAATCCAGGACTACTGGCGGGAGGGGGTGGTTCCGACCGTTTCGACCGTGCGCTATTCCCTCGATTGATCTCGGGCTTGGTGTAGCAGGGGCTCGGTAACTCTTCGGCCACTACGACCGATGCCGCCCACGTTCTCCTTCCCGTTGCTGACCGCACCGCCTTGGCCAGCCGCTGATGAGGACGGTCGAGAGCGAGCAGGGTTGCTGCCCGCCTCGGTTCGTCCGGTTGAACGGGTGGGGATCGGCGGGGAGCGATCGGCGTGGTCAGCGGTCCCAGCTTTCGAAGTGGTGGCTGTCCAGCAGATGGCTCGGCGCAAAGCCGAGCCCGACATCGGTGAGCAGGCGGGCGAGGAACTCGCCCAGGGTGCAGTCGAACCCGCCACCGGTCAGCCACGAGCCAGCAGGACGTCGCGCCTCGGCCAAAGCGTCCGGACCCGGCTGGCGCCGGATGCTGGTGCAACACGGGCCACAGGGCAGGCTCCAGATGGCCGCTACGCAGGTCGATAGGCTGACGGAATGACAGGAGTCCTGGAGTTCGGCGCACTGCTGGCGCGCCTGATGGGGCATCGCATGCTCGACACCTCCGTGCTCTCGACGGCGGCCGGTACCGGCCTGGAGGAGCTGCCGGCCGCGCTCGACGGGCGGCCGCCGACCGAAGGGCTGCTCAGGAACCTCGGGCCGGTGCTCAGTCTGCACGCTGCCGACCTTTTCGTCCTGGCCGGGCAGCCGGTACCCGACGGCCTGACACCAGTCACCCGTAATCCGCACTGGTCGGTCAGTTCGGTCGTCTACAACACGATGGTCATGCCCGCCGACAACCGGCGCCCGCTGCTGGACGCGATCCGAGCGCAGCCCCTGGTACGACGGAAAGGGAGAGGCGGGATCGACCGGCCGCACCACCGGTACGAGCCGGGCTTCGGCGCGGTAATCCTGCAACTCACGCACAACCGGAACCTCAACTGGACGTGCACGGCCAAGGCCCTGTACGCAGTGACCGGCGGGCGGATCTACCTGTCGGCCTCCACCATCGGCGGGATCGGCCGCGGCTCCGTTGAAGTGACCCCGGAACTGGTCGCCGGCTTCGCGGGCCTGCTCGGCATTCCCGCCCCCGATCTGGCGGCGCTGGGCCGCGTCCGCCTGCCGGATGACCTGCCGTCGCTCCATCCACGGGCCGCCGACGTGGCCGCCGTCGTCTGGGAAGCGCGACACCTCACCACCGCCCAGCTCGACGCGGTCGAGCGGATCTCTCGCGCCCTCGCCGCCCGCTGACCGGCTGGGCCCGCCGGGACTGCGGGAACCACGAAGCCGGGGCCGGAACGGCGAAGGCCGACCAGGACGCAGGGCGGTTTCGAGTCGGTAGCGTGCCGGCTATGACGACGCCCGCCACACCGATGCCGGTGCTGCCGACCCGCCAGCAGCTGAAGGACCTGCACAACTTCGTCGACAGCCGGGCCTACCACGCCATCGGCCCCACCATCTGCATCCCGAGTATCAAGACCCTCGTGCGTGAAGATCAGCGCGCCGTCATCCGGGCGGCTGCCCGGGCAATCTTCGCCGCCTCCGAGCACCTGTACCGCACCCTGTGGCACCACCTCGACGAGCCCGAGCCGGATCCTGCTGCCTACGCGGTCTGGGCCGCCTCGTGCGCCCTTGCCACCCCCTGGCACAACCACCCCGACCTCCCCCAGCATCTCCGTTCGCTCCTCGGTCCCGGCCCGCAGCAGAGCTGAGTCGGCCGTGCGAAAACCCATGGCCCGACCGGCTGTCGGGCGGTTGACTGGAACGAGCACGACACCGACAAACAAGGGGGATCCGTGGAGGATCCGGATTTCACGGTCCTGATGACCGGCACCTCCCCTCACGACCCGACAGCCCTCAAAGCGGTCCGCACGGTCACCGGGCTGAGTCTGTGGCGTAGCCGGCAGCTGTTGGACAGCGCGCCCACCACCGTCCGGTCGGGCATCCCGTTCGACATCGCCGCCCGCGCGACGCGGTGCCTGCGTCAGGCCGGCGTACCGGCCGCGATCCGTTGCGGCTGGTGCCGACGCACTCTGCCCGGCGACGACACCCCTGTCGACCCCGGCCCCTGCGCATCCCCGCACTGGCCCATCGCTCACTGCCAGGCCAACTTCATGACCAGCTGCGACTGCGACTTCTGCGAGGCGCACGGCCCTCTGCCCGGGCATACCGCCCATCACGGCCCCTGAACCCATACCGACGGCCGCCGGCCCAGGTACAGCGGGGCAGCCGCCGCGTGCACCAAGCCACAGCAGACCAACGCGCGCGGGGCGGGGACCGGAAGGACGGAAGGACGAGAACCACGCCTCCACGCCCAACTCCCCCGACTCCACCGCGAAGTCCAAGAACTCGGCTTCCCGGGAAACATCCAAACTGTCCGTCGCTACCTCCGCCCCGCGAAGAAGCACGGGCTTCCCGTGGCGCCGAGGCCCGCCCCGCGAAGAAGCACGGGCTTCCCGTGGCGCCGAGGCCCGCCCCGCGAAGAAGCACGGGCTTCCCGTGGCGCCGAGGCCCGCCCCGCGAAGAAGCACGGGCTTCCCGTGGCGCCGAGGCCCGCCCCGCGACCCCGCCGCGTAGTCCGCTGGATCATGACCCACCCGGACGTCGACGAAGCCGTCTCCAGTGCCGTCCACAGCCTGGCCACAAACCCGTTCCGGCCTGCCGCACAGGGCTCCGACGCCCCTGGCAGGGCCTCCGTCCGGGTCCAGGCCGAGGTGCCGGCCACCGGAAGGAAACTGACGTTCAGCATCGGTCCCGACACCGACAACGCCGCACCCGGCACCGCCGCATCCCCGGCCCTGGGCATCGCTTCCTCCGCCCCGTCAACTCCGCCGGGCCCGCAGCCCCGCACCCT
This sequence comes from Kitasatospora sp. NBC_01560, assembly GCF_045208415.1. NCBI lineage: Bacteria > Bacillati > Actinomycetota > Actinomycetes > Kitasatosporales > Streptomycetaceae > Kitasatospora > Kitasatospora sp. NBC_01560. The sequence continues at coordinate 9,603,139 of NZ_CP109364.1, forward strand.
TGCCCAGCCCCGAGCCAACGCCAGCAACGCCAATGACACGGTCGACCAGGACCGCACCTGCTCAGTGCCCCGCAACGACCCCACCCAACAGGCCTACCAGCCCACCCCCAACCAGGTCGAATGGGCTGCGGACATGGCCGTGCGCGGCCAGCTGACCAGCAAGTGGGTCCGCCAGGGAGGATGGCGCAGCCAGGACGCCCTGGGCACCGTCGACCCGCAGACCATGTTCCCCCTTGCCGCCCTGACCGGCGCCCCGAGCGCCCACATCCCGCCGCAGGTCCTGCTCGGCATCCTGGCCCAGGAGTCCAACCTCTGGCAGGCCGAGGGCGGAGCCCTGCCCGGCCAGACCGGAAACCCGCTCACCGGCGGCTTCTACGGCCACCCCAAGGCCGACCCCAATCATCCGCAGGACGTGTGGCAGATCAACTGGGACAAGGTCGACTGCGGCTACGGCGTCGGCCAGCAGACCGACGGCATGCACGGTCCGACCGGCCTGCGCACCGGAGACGTCGTCTGGCCCTACGACAGGCAGAAGGCCGTCGCACTGGACTACACGTCCAACATCGCCGCCGCGGCCAAGACCCTGACCGAGAAGTGGAACGAACTCCACGACCCCGCCCTGCCCAACCCAATGAAGATCAACAACGACGACCCGTCCGCCATCGAGAACTGGTTCACCGCCGCCTGGGCCTACAACTCGGGTCTCAACAAGTACAACCCGGCCGCCCCGCTCACCCAATGGGGCCTGGGCTACCTCAACAACCCGGTCAACCCGATCTACCAGCCGGACCGCCTGCCCTTCCTGGACCACAACCACTACGCCGACGCCGCACACCCGCAGTACTGGCCCTACCAGGAAAAGGTCCTCGGCTGGGCAGCCTGGCCGATCGACACCGGCCGCTCCTACGACGACAACGGCAGCCTCAACAAGGGCAACACCGCCGGCTACTCCGCCGCCTGGTGGACGCAGGAGACCGACCGCACCGCCATCAAGCCGGGCCTCGAGACATTCTGCAACCTGCTCAACAACTGCGACGTCAAGAGCCCGCCACGCTGCGAGATCGACCACCTCGGCGCCACGTGTGACCCCCCGTACTGGTTCCACAGCTCAGCCGCCTGGAAGACCTGTAAGGCGGACTGCGGCCACGAGTACATGACGTACAAGACCCTGCGCCAGGAGCCGGGCAACGGCAACACCGGAGCCCCCGACTGCACCGCACCGCCGACCGGTTCAGTGGTCGTCGACTCGGTGTCCGGACAGGCACCGCCCATGCGTGACGGCTGCAACCGCACCTGGAACAACGCCGGCACGCTCAGCTTCCGCTTCGACGCCGACCAGGCCAACCACTACGAGGCCTAAGCCGACCTGCACCAGATCGGCGGCGGCTACGGCGCACACTTCTGGTACGCCCACACCCGCAGCGACGCCAACTCCGTCACCAGCGCCTCGAACGAACTGCTCGTCCCGCCGGACGCGCACGGCGCCATGGCGATTACCGGCACCTGGAAACTCAATCAGCGGTCGAACGGGTGGACCAGGGTCTTCGTCCATCTCCCTGACACCGGATCCGAGACCCAGCAGGCGATCTACACGATCCACATCGGCAACGGACAGACACAGAAACGCATCCTGAACGTCGTTTCCAACAGCAACCACTGGGTCAGCCTCGGCGTCTTCGAATTCACTGACGGGAACGACTTCCAGGGAGCCGAGCTGTCCAACTACACACCGGACGGCGACGCCGTGGAGGACGTCGCCTGGGACGCGGCCGCCTTCCAGCCACTCGCCGCCAAGCCGAAAGACATCGTCGTTCAGATGGGAGACTCCTACGCCTCGGGCGAAGGCGCCCAGCCCTATCTCTACGGCACCGACATGGGCCCCTACGCCGACCAGACCAAGCAGACCTCCCCGGGACGCTCCTGGAACGCCTGTCGCCGCAGCCAGAACTCCTGGATCCGCCAGAGTGTCATCCCCGGCCGGCCCGCCAGCATCGGCAGCATGGCCGACTCCTTCGACACCAGCCTCGAGTACCACAGCACCGCCTGCTCCGGCGCCCTCACACCGATGATGGACACGACCGGCAACGTCGACAAGAGTGGTCACCCTCTGTGGGGACAGATCGGACAACACCACGAGGTGCCGCAACTTTCATCCGGCTTCCTCGACACGAATACCACCCTGGTCACCCTGACCGCAGGAGGGAACGACTCCGGCTTCGCCGACACCGTCCAGAGCTGCGTCGAACTCAGCTGCCCGTCCGATTCGGACGTCAAAACGAAGATCGACCACACCATGGACTCACTGAAAGCCCTCCTGCAACACATCCACGACAAGGCCCCGGCCGCGAAGATCGTCCTGCTCGGTTACCCCGAACTCTTCGAAACCGGTGACATGACCATCGGGTGCTCCGTGATGACCGGGGATGCAGCCACCAAGATCAACAACTGGGCGGACTACATGCGCGACGGCCAGAAGAAGGCCGCCACCGACCTGCGGACCCTGGAGAAGCCGGTACCCGTCACCTTCTACTCACCGACCGAGTTCTACCACCACGGCGTATGCAGCAAGGCCGGCGCAGCCATCAACGACTTCGTGGCCGCACCCTCGACCAAGCCCGGCGGAGACTTCTCCTGCCCCGCATCGCCAGACCCCAACAAGTGGGTGTGCGCGAGCATGGAGAGCTACCACCCGAACAACATGGGGACGAAGCTGTACGCATCCGCCCTGGCGAGCGCGCTGATGGAGGCACGCTACTAGTGCCGCATCAGGCAACGTTCGCCCTGTTGATCACCGTGCGGAGGCGCTTGTCGGCGGCGTGCTTGTTTCGCCAGATGATGTAGCGGCGGATCATGCTGCCCTGGGCCTTGTGGCTGGGGTGGTCGGTACCGTCGAGAGCGAAGTAGCGCAGGGCGGTGAACTGGGCCTCGATGCGGTTCAGCCATGAGCTGTTCGTGGGCGTGTAGGCGAACTCGACGTTGTTGGCCGCGGCCCAGTCGCCGACTCTGGTGTCCTTCTTCGTGCTCAGGTGGGGCGAGTAGTTGTCGAGCACGATGGCGATGCGGGTCCGGGGCGGGTGGAGGCTGCGCAGGTATCGGCAGAACTCCAGGAACCTGGTGCGGTGCTTCCTCGGCTTGATGTGGCCGTAGAGCTGGTCCTTGCCCAGGTCGTAGGCAGCGAACAGGTGCCGCACCCCGTGCGGGCGGGTGTAGGTCGCCCGGCGGCGCCGTCGGGGTTCACGGTCGGGCTCCTTGTGTCTGCCGCCGCGTTCAGCCCATTGCCGGCCGGGGTGGGGCTGGAGGTTGAGCGGCCCGAACTCGTCCAGGCAGAACACGACCTCGGGCTCGCCTGGCTCGGGCAGGACCTCGCCGTCGGCGATGGCGTAGAGGTGCTCGACACGAGCCTTCTTGACCGCGTAGTCGGGATCCTTCGAGGTCTTCCAGGTCTTCAGGCGTTGAAAGGAGACGCCTTCCTCGCGGAGCAGGATGCGCAGGCCCTCGTGGCTGATGTCGTCGACCACCCCCTCGGCGACCAGGAAGTCGGCCAGCTTGACCAGGCTCCAGGTCGAGAACGGCAGGCCGTGCTCGACCGGCCTGGACTTGGCGATCTTCTTGATCTCACGTCGCTCGGGCAGGGTGAACGTCCTGGGCCGGCCGCCCTGGTACTTCGGGTAGAGCGAGGCGAAGCCGTCGCCATTGAAGTTGTGGATCACGTCACGGACCCGGTCGGGGCTGGTGAACGTCACCTCAGCGATCTTGGCCACGTCCATGCCCTGGGCCGATAACAGCACCATCTGGGCCCGCCGCCAAGTCACCACCGACCCCGTTCCCCGGCGGATGATCCGCAGCAGTCGCTGCCCCTCGTCGTCATCGATCTCGCGCACCCTCACACGCTCAGCCACGCAGAGAGCTTGCCGTGACCGGCACCATCCATTCCAGCTCCGGGATCAGTTCACGCCATCCGACGCTTCCTCAGCTCAGCGAGCCACAGCCGAACCTGCTCGTCGTCATGCAGGTAGCCGCCGCCCGGCCCCTCGAAGAGATCGATGCCATGAAGGAGGCTCAACGCCCACCAGGACAGGTCGTCCCAGTCCAACTCGTCCTGTGTCACCCACCCTGCGGCCCAGCGGTCGACCTCGTCCCGCGTCAGCCGACCCTCGACAAGAGCAACAAAACGGTCTTCGATCTCATCGAGGGTCGGCTGCGAAATGGCACTCATGCCCCGACCGTACCGGCGGGGCGAACGTTGTCTGATGCGGCACTAGCCACACCCCGCCCCACCCAGCCGGCCGGGGCCCGTCCAGGGCCCCGGCCATCCCCGAAGAGGACCACATGAAGTTCCTGCGCAGAGGCCTCGCCGTCCTCGCCGCTGTCCTGACGCTGGCGATCGCGGCCTTCGTGATCAACGTCATTCATCAGCGGTCGACACTCGAGGACCGCCGCAAGACAGCAACAGCAGACGCAGAGGCGGGCGCCCACCTGTACGCGGCCAAGCTCGTGCCCGCCTTCAATGCCGGCCCGCAGACGGTCAGGTCGCTCGAGGAACTCGAGCATGGCACGCCCGTCACCTTCGTCTCGGCAGCCAGGGAAGGCACATCGGTGGTGGTCGGCATCAACTCCACAGCCACCTACCCCGGCAGCTCGACCGCATCGCGCGTTGACGCCTGCCTCCGGGTCGTCCTCTCCCGTGCAGACGGATCCATAACCGACCGGGTCGACAGCATCCCCTGCGCACAGATTCACCCCGCAACGGATCGTGACGCCGCTCTCGGTGTGGGATGAACGTGTGCGTCACAGCGCCGAATTCCATGCAGGCTTGGTGGAAAGCCGTGCGCTTGACGGGCACCTGGGCGCCGGCTTACAGACCGGCCGGGTATACGGGCCCCTCCCCGATTTTGAGCGTCCGCGGCAGATCGGTGGGTGGGGATCCCGTACGGCTGCCCGAGGTGCAGGACCCGGCAGGGGGAACCACTCCTGTGGATGAGCTTGTGTGCGGCGTCCGGGACAGTCCGAGCGCGCGGGCTGCGGTGCTCAGGTCAACAGCCTGCGGCAGGACGAATACCTCGCCGAACGGCAGTCAGCTGCCGGAGCGCGGAGTCATCCATCAGCGAACGCAGTGACAGAGCGCCGATCCGGCTGCCCCGCTCGGCACCGTGCCTACGCGCGATCTACCCGATCCCCAAGTAGCCTGTCAGCTTGCCCAGGCAGACGTTCTCCAGCCGCTCAGGCGATACTGAACTTGATCGGGTGATGTCGGGGCCATTCGGCTGACAGGCACCGGACGGCCCCGGTAGCTGTTGGTCGTGAGATACGCGCAGGGCGGCGGCTTGACCGACGCCGAGAGGGCCGCGCGCGAGCGGATCCGGCTGCAAGCCGTCGTCCGCTTCGAGGGCGGGGAGAAGAACAGAGAGATCGCCGCCTTGTTGCGGGTCAGCGAGCGGTCCGTTGAACGCTGGCGTCGGCAGTGGCGGGAGCGGGGACAGGACGGGGTCCAGTCAAAGGGATCGCCGGGGCGGCCGAGGCTCAGTGATGCGCAAATCGACCGGCTTGAGCGGGAGTTGGAGCGCGGTCCGCTGGCTCATGGCTGGGAGGACCAGCGTTGGACCCTGGCCCGGGTGAGAACGCTGATCGGGTGGATGTTCCACGTCAGCTACACCGTGGAAGGGACATGGCGCTTGCTCAAGCGCCATGGCTGGTCGTGGCAGCAGCCGGCCCGGCGGGCGATCGAACGCGACGACGCAGCCGTCGAGTTGTGGAGGAAGGAGGTGTGGCTCCAGGTAAAAGCACCGCGGCCGCTCGGGGAGCCTGGGTGGTCTTCGAGGACGAAGCCGGGCAGACGCTGAGACCGCCGCGCGCCAGGACCTGGGGCCGAGTGGGGTGAACGCCCGTCGTGCGGGTGAAGGGCGGTGGCTCCGGACGGATATCCATGGCCAGCATGAGCTGCTACAAGAAGGGTGAACGCTCCCGGCTGATCTTCAGAGTCCTCCTGCACCGAGGGCGCAAGGGCGAACGCAAGAGCTTCACGTGGCAGGACTGCCGTGACCTCATCGTCCGGGCCCGCATCCAGCTCGGCGGCCCGATCGTGCTCGTCTGGGACAATCTCTCGGTCCATCTCGTGCCGCAGATGAAGGACTTCATCGCCGCGAACGAGGACTGGCTGACGGTCTTCCAACTGCCCTCGTACGCGCCGGACCTCAACCCGCAGGAAGGCATCTGGTCGCTGGTCAAGCGGACCATCGGCAACCTTGCCGTGGTCAACCTCGACCACCTGACCAAGACCGTCAAGCGGAGCCTGAAGAAGATCCAGTACCGACCGCACCTGATCGACGGATGCCTCACCCAAGCCGGACTGATCATGGACAGCTGACCCTGACCAGCGCCCGACACCACTCATTCAATTTCAGTAAGGGAAGTGGAGACTACTGAATACAGTGGGGATACTGTCGGGATTGGGCAGATGCGCCCGGACCTCGCAGTACGGTTGCTCAAGTCGAACTGCGGAGTAGAGGTAACCAACTCGGAGGCGAGGTCGATTCTGGCCCGCGATGACAAGATGGCGATCAGGTTGGCTGCGGCGAACCTCCGAGATCTCAAGAATACGATGGCCCTTTCCGACTCTGCGGCTTATGTCGGCTATGCAATGAATGTCCGGGGTATTGGCCTTTGGAAGGAGGGTAGGAGGGATGACATTGCTGCGGGGCTCGAGAGAGAAGCGGGCTTTGCGCATAAATTTGATCTTGCGGAAAAATTCTGGAGTCAGCAGTGAGGCGTCGAGCTGGTGTCGTGGTCGCGGGCGTATTGGTAATCGTGGCCGTAGTCATTGCGGTCCTGGTTGCCGGTGGAAGTGGTCTGCATAAAATCCCTACAGCAGACCGTTCGGTCGTAGTGGATGGTCGAGCTGCGATCAGCCGGGTTGACACCACCAATCCGGCCGGGGCGGAGGAGTACGAGATCTCCTACCTGCTGCTGCCGGCTCGGGTGGAATCGTCGGTGGCGGTGGACTCGGAGTCGTCGCGGCTTCAGGCGAAGGGTTGGCGTTCCCCGACCCCCGACTCGGATGGCGGAGTTACTCTCGTGAGTCCTTCCGGGGATACCCTTGTATACGTTGTGCTTGCGAAGGAGTTCTCGAAGAACTCGTCCGGTGATTCGACCGTCGCGTTGACTTTGGAAAAGATGGGGGACGATGTCCGGCGAAACCCGAACGGGCTGGTTGTGGAGCTGCAGCGCGTCACACACTGACTGGGCGTTTCAGCCGTAGATGTGGGGGTTGACGCCGCTTTTCCCGGTGCCAGGACTGTCTGCGTCTGGTGACGCTTGGGGCTCTGGTGACGGGAGGGCCGCCGATACACAAATGCCCGCCGGAACTGTGCGCTTCCTCCTGTCTCATCCCTGGAAGCCGGAGCTGGGAGTGTCTGTCCATCGGAAGTCGCGAGGCCTGGGCAGCGTGGCGATTCCGCAGTATGCCGTCATCATGACGGACCGTCGACCGTATCCGAGCGACCTGTCAGATGCCCGTTGGGCTCTGGTCGAACCAACCCTGACCGCCTGGCGTCGGGCCCGTACCAAACGTGCCCTCGCGTTTGGCCGGCCGCCCGAGCACGAGCTGCGCGACCTCCTCGATGCGATCCTCTACGTCGACCGCACCGGCATCCCCTGGCGCTACCTCCCACACGACTACCCGCCCTGGGAAACCGTCTACACCTACTTTGCCCGCTGGCAGAAGGAGGGAGTGTTCGAGCAACTCAACGGCCTGTTGCGCCGCCTGGTCCGCGCCGCAGAAGGCCGCGATCCGGAGCCGACCGCGTGCATCCTCGACTCCCAGAGTGTGAAGACCTCCACGAACGTTCCCGTCGCCGGCCAGGGCGTCGATGTCGGGAAGAAGATCGTGGGCAGGAAACGCAACATCGTCACCGACACCATCGGCCTGCTGCTCGTGGTGCTGGTCACCGCCGCGAGCGTCCAGGACAACGCCGCCGGCAGACAGCTGCTGGCCGTGGTCGCAGCCGAGCACCCGACCATCGGCAAGGCCTGGGCCGACATGGGCTACAAGACCGCCGTCGTCGAACACGGCGCCACGCTCGGCATCGACGTCGAGATCGTCCGTCGCGACCCCACCACCAGGGGATTCGTCGTCCAGCCCCGACGCTGGGTCGTCGAGCGCACCTTCGGCTGGCTCATGAACCACCGCCGCCTGGCCCGCGACTACGAAACCCTCCCAGCCCGCTCCGAGGCCATGATCCACCTCGCGATGATCAGCCTCATGACCCGCCGACTCACCGGCGAAACCACCCCCACCTGGCGCGGCACCTGAACCCCCAGAGTCAGGGACGAAACGCCCAGTAGGCCGGTGCCTTGTCCGCGTGCACGCTGTCCGCGTCGAGGTGCAGCTCGTAGACGGTGGTGCAGTCGGCGGCCAGCGTCGCGACCGGCTTCCCACACCGGCACGCGCGGTTAAGGCCCTGGTCGCCAGAGGGGCCGCCGCAGCACCCCATGCTCGCGTCCACCAGCATGGTCAGGTCCACTGCGTCATCGGGGTGCAGGACGATGTTGCCCCGGGGACCGGCGGACCTCAGCGAGCCCCGCATATCGGACTTCCCGCCCGCGCGGCGCTGCGAGGGGCCGTCCTCGTTGTCCGGGTACGGCTCGTAGGGGGCGCCCCAAGGCTCGGTCTCGATTGCGTAGTGCCCCCGGGGGATCGTTGCCGCGGGTCCCCGGGCTCCCGGCCTCGGCTGGTCGTAGGGCTGTGGCTCCGGGACGGCGGGCAGCGGCGTCAGCGGAGACGTCAAAACCTCGCCACAACCGGCGCAGTGGAAGATCACCATCGGGCATTTGTAGCCGAGCTGCCCCTCTTTGCGCACCCGAATTCGAGTGGCTCGCCCGAGAGTCGAGCAGCGCGCCGGTGGGTGCGGTGCGGCCGCGAGGCCACCCCACGCGGCCGCAGGCCACCGCCTGCGCCTGCGCCCCGCCACCGGCCCCGGGCCGCCCGCCACCACCTCGGTGCCGCAGGCCCCCGGGCCCCTACCAACCCCGCTGCGGGGCCGTCGGGCTGTTGCCCGCCGCCAGGAGCAGCCGGCCTGCCGCGCCCGGCCGCCGGCCTGCCGGGCCTGCCGGGCCTGCCGGGCCTGCCGGGCCGCCGGGCCCGCCGCCGGGCCCGCCGGCCTGCTGGGCCTGGTCGCCGCTGCCGGTCCTGGCTGCTGCGGGCTCGGGCCGCCGGGTGCTCCGGGGTCGTCGTCGGGGCCGTTCCGGGGGTGCCGTCCGGGGTGGCCTGGTGGGTACGGGGTGACGACGTGTACGGCCCGCGGCGGATTGCGCCCGACTGGCACGTGCGGGAGCTGCTGGTGGCTCTGGTGCGCGCTGCGGGTGGTGAGCTGGTGTTCGACGGCGAGCACATGCTCACCACCTCGACCCGGGCGGTCGACGGGGCGATCAGGGACGTCCTCTACGAGCCGCTGCCGGACGGGACGGTGCGGCTCTCGCCGGCCTGACCGCACCCGGCAGCGGGCCCGCTGCCGGGAGCTGCCGGGTCCACCCTCCGTACCCGGCCCATCGCGGCCGCCCTCCGGTCGGGCTGCGCCTGGCGGCCGTTGTCTCGACGGTGCCGGTGCCGGCTGCTTGCCGTCCTCCGCCCGGTGCCGGCCTGTGGCGCGAGACCCGCGCCCGTTCCGCTTCCGCGGGACGGATCCGGTGTCGCCCGTTGCCCAACCTCGCTGACGGAGCCCATAGTTGGGGCATGCGTGAGCTGATTTATCTGTCTGAACGGAAGCTGAGCCAGTTCGTCGACGACGGGAAGGACGGACGAAGGCGGCGCGTCAATCAGATCGGGGCTACCGCGCCGATGGGCTTGGGCGGGCTTCAGGTCGGTCTCTCCGAATCGACGCGCAGTGATCATCCGAGGTTGGCCGCAGTCGTCCGCCATCTCGAGAAGGGCACTCCGGCGCCGACGTCGTTCACCGACGAGAGCCTGCGTCCGGGGCAGTGGGTTCGGTTCACCGCCGACATGAACTACCAGATCTTTCATGACCCCGAGGGGCGCCGCGGCCCGGATCCCGCAGGACCCCCTGCGCTGCTGTTCTGGGATCCTCAGCCGCCCGTCGCCGGTGTAGCCTGGCCCACTCGGCTGCTGCTGCACGGATCGCCGGAGCACCTCGTCGGTACTCGCCTGGGGGATACGCCAAGCGTCGTCTCCCGTCACACCGCAGCGATGTCCGACCCTGTCGGCTTGGTCGACTTCCTCACCGGCCTGACGCGCCAGAGCTTCTCGCAGGTCTTGTGGTACGCGTTGCGGGACCTGGACCAGCGCTATCCCGTTGAGATCGCCGCCAGGGTGAGCGGGTATGCGCGCGTGACAGCGAACGTTAGAGTCGATGACTCACCGTTCAACAACAGAGAGGCAGCCAGAGTCGTGGTGGCGAGCCCGCTGTTCGTGGAGCTGACGAGGTAGCGCGCGGCGTCCCTGGGGGCGTCTGCCCCGTGCCGGGCTTGGGGCGTGCTGCGCCTGGTCGTGGTGCTGGCCGTCAGGCTGGTTCCCGCCCCCGTCCGTCCGTCGTCCGGGCCGGTGCCGCCGGGCCTGGGTGCCCGTGGGGCCGGCCCCACGCCTGCCTGCTTGTCCGTCTGTCCGGCTGTCCGTCCGCTCTGGTTCGGGCGGTCCTGTCCGCCTGCCGCTTGCTGGCTTGGGGTTGCGTGACGGGCTGCTTGTCACGGAACCCGGCCGCCCCGCCCCGCCCCCGGCCGGCCCCGGCGCGGCCCCGTCCCTGCCCCGCCCGTCCCTGCCGCTGGCGCGGGGCTGTTCGGTTCCGGTTCGGGTTCCGGTGTGTGACCTCACTGGGTTTCGAGGGCCGGTGTCGCGTTCGGGTAGACCAATTCGGGTGGGTGGTCGGGTGTTGTTCGGTGGTCTGGGGGCGTTCTGGGGGTAGGTGGTTTCGGTGACGTTGGGTGGTCGGTTCTCCCGGCCGGTCGGGGCTGATCCGGGTCCGGCGGGTTGTTCGGGGGGCGGGGTCGTTTCGGTGTGTTCCGGTGAATTGACGGCCCGTCGGAAATGCCACCGGTTTCCGTCCTGGCTTTGCTTGTCGATTCAGCCGGAATTACCGCCGTTCGTGGCTGTTTCGGCGGGTCGCGGATTTCGTGGGGGAGTTCGCCGGGAGATCCGGCGGGGGAGCGGTGTGCGCTCCGGGCGCTCCGGGGCCGTGCGGGTGGCCCGTCCCCGGAGCGCGGCCGTGTCCGGCGCACTGGGGGGCGGCGGTGGCCGGGCTGCTCCCGGAGCGGGAGCGGCAGCCGCCCCACCCGGGAAAGGCGGAAGCCGGCTGACAGGGGCGGCCCGTAGGCTCGCGCTACCCCAGACAAGACCAGGAGGGGAGACACATGGCCCGATACGGCGCCGACTACCTGAGGCGGCTGCATGCTGCCGTGGACGAGTTCGACATCGCCTTCGAGAAGTGGGCCGCGACCCAGGAGGAGTCGGAGATCGGTAGCACCCGCAGCTTGTTCCCGACGGCGCGGACCAAGGACGGGCAGGATCCCTCCAGGGTGCGCACCCTGGAACTCGACGTGGCCGAGGCAGCCGGTGCCGCCTCCCGGGCGGTCGCCGTCACCGGGGCACAGATCACCGTCGCCGGCTACGGGCCGCTCGACCCCATCGCGAACTGGGCACTGATGTCCGCTCCCAAGGCTCTGTTCAGCCCGCAGGACGTCCGCAACACTGCGGCCACCGTGCGCGGCCGCCTGCGTCTGATGATCGACGAGGCCGAGGCCGCCACCGAGACGGATCTGCCGGCGTTCTCCCCGGCCCAGCTCCACCCGGTCATCTGGACGGCCGCCGCAGCGCACTGGACCAGCCACCAGTACCGCGCTGCCGTGCGGGAAGCCGCCGAGGCGCTCAACGCGCACTGGAAGGGCCGGCTGGCCCGCAACGACATCGACGACACCCCGTTCTGGCAGCAGACCCTCGCGCCCGGCGAGCCCAGCCTGGGCAGGCCGCCGTCCGGCTGTTCCGGCGCGGCTTTCCTGTGTGCGCCGAGACCTTCCCGCTGTAGTCGTCGGCCAGGTGCGTGGAGATCTCCTCATGAGGTCGGACCGAGGGCGGAGGGCGAGGGCATCATCTCGTGCTCCACGGCCTATCCGATTTGTGTGGTGTTCGTGTCTGTCCGGGTGTCAAAGGGCTGGGTGACGTCGGTGCAGGTGGTGTCCGGGTCGGGGGCGGCGGTGGTGAGGAGGTAGGTGGTGATGTGTCCGGTGACGCAGGGGCTCTCGGCCGGGGAGATGGATCCGTGTCCGAAGGCGTCGACGGTGAGCAGCCGTGTGGCGGGGCCGAGTTCACGGGCTGCGTTCTGGGCGTAGGAGTACGGGGTGGCGGGGTCGTGGAGGGCGTTCACCAGGAGAATCGGTGTGCTGCCGGTGTAGGTGTTCCAGGGGCCGTGGTAGACGTCGTCGTCCGGGGCTGGTGTGTAGGGCCAGGTCGAGCACTGGTTGAGGCCGTTGAAGACCTGCGGGCGGCCGAAGGTGGGGGCGTCCTTCTCCCAGCTCTCGGCCAGGTCCGCGAGGCCGTTCACGTCGCGGGGGTAGGGCATGTCGCTGCAGTTGACTGCCGGGTTGGCGTTGTTCCCGGTGAACGGGGTGTCGGCGGTGTGCGGGCGGGCGGATCCTGCGCCGCTTGCCGGGGGCAGGGCGTCGTGGAGGGCCTGCCAGCGCTTGGCGAGCGCGCCGTAGGTGGTGGAGTCGGGGAGGCTGCCGTAGAGGTCGTTGACGAAGGAGTTGAGCGTGACGCTCGTGCCGTCGGCGGTCGTGACGGCGGTGTCGGCGTGGGCGCGCAGGTGCTCGCGGATCGCGTCGAACTTGGCCCGGGGGTCCCCGTTGCCGAACGGGCAGGCCGGCGCGCCGGCGTTCTTGCAGCGCTGGAGCACCGCGCCGAGCACGTCCTCGTAGTTGAGCGCGCGGTCGTGCTCGTAGCGGGTCCCGTCGGAGGAGCGCAGGGCCGGGTCGGTGTTGCCGGTGTTGACGATCGCGCGGACCTTGTCCGGGAACATGTTCGCGTAGGTGTCGCCGAGGAACGTCCCGTAGGAGACGCCGAAGTAGGTCAGCCTGTCGTCGCCGACCGCCTGCCTCAGCAGTTCCAGGTCCCGTGCCACGACGGCCGTGGACATGTGGGCGAGCAGCGGGCCGGCGTTGTCGCGGCACAGGTCGCCCTGGACGCGCAGGGCGTCGGCCTCGTCGGTGAGCTGCTGCTCGGTGACCGGGTCGCGCATGAGCTTGGCGTCGACCGCGTCGAACTGCTGCTGGGAGGTGTAGCAGCGCAGCGGCAAGCTGCGGCCGACCCCGCGCGGGTCGAACGCGACCACGTCGAAGCGTTCCAGGACCGCGGGCGAGAAGAAGTACTCGGAGAAGACGGGCGCGCCCCAGCCCGCGGCGCCGGGGCCGCCGAAGTTCGTCAGGATGGATCCGATCCGCTTACCCGAGTCCTTGGCGCTGCGCTTCATCAGGGCCAGCGGCACCGTGCCGCCTTCGGGATGCGCGTGATCCAGCGGGACGGCGTAGGTCGCGCAGCGCATCAGGGCCGGGTCGACGTCCTTCGGCAGGCCCGTGAGTGCGTCCTGCGGGCAGTCCTCCCACACCACCGGCGGGATTTGCCGGGCCTGTGCCGGTGCGGCCGCCGTGCTGCCCGGGCACCCGGCCCAGACCGCCAGGGCGGTGAGTGCCACGGCGATGCGCCGCACCGGCTGCCGTGTGTCGACGACGGACCCCATGCTTGTGCCCTCCGACTGGTCTGCCCCGTGTTTGCGGTGCTTGAGCCCCGTCGAGTCCTACCCTCACGCGGCGGTACGCGTGACGTGGCCGCTGGCAGTTCCACTGGATGGAGGTGCGCGGCCGTCCGGCCGGCCGGTGGGTGGGCGGGGCGGCGGTGGGTGGCCGTGGGTGCCGCCGGTTCTCCGGGCGGCCGTGCGCCCGCCGCGACTCGCCGGCCCGCGTTCGACGGCCCCGTGCCCGCCGATGGATCGGCCGGCTCGCACACGTGGTCGAGCAGGTGGATGCTGTGGCAGGAGGACCGTGATCGGCTTCGCCGGTGGTTGCGCGGCCGGGCTCGGGCCGCGCGGTTGCGGGGCGTTCTCGAGGTGCCTGTGGGTCGGCCCGGTCAGTCGGTCGGTGCCCGGGCCGGCGGGGGAGAAGGCCGGCTGCTGAAACGAGTGAGGATCTTCATGCGAAAGCGCGTCGTCGCTTCTGTCGGAGCGTTCGTCCTGGTCGGCGGGGTCGCGACCGCCCATGCCGCGGGGGTGCATGTGGCGCCGGACGGCGGGACGGTCACCTGTTATGTCAGTCCTGGGCAGTGGAAGGCGCTCGCTGACCGGGGGGTGGGCTTTCGCGCGATGGCACCCGGCGTGCAACTCGGTGACCGGGAGCAGCCCGGGACGACCTTGACAGACCCGGGCGGGCGTCTGGATGTCCTCGGGCGTGGCCAGATCACCTTCCGGGGCGGGTTCCGGTTGGAGAGCAGAGCAACCGGTGACTTCGTCGAGGTGACAGAACCCCGTACCGCGCTGCCGGCAGGCAACCCTGAGTTTCAGGTGAGAAGCAGCTTCGATCCGGTGGGTACGCGCATGGAGATCCTCGAGTATGCCGTCGATCCGACCGCACTGCATCTGTCCCTGCTCGGTCTGACTCTGGGAATCGACGCGACCGATATCGCGGTGAATCCCACGTTCGCTGCGGTTCTGACCCGCGCCTTCGGAGACGGTGCGAGTGAGACGGGCATGACGTTCGCGGCCTGCTCCGCTGATCTGACGGTCAGGCTCACCGCGTAGGCCGGCCTGCCGCAGCCCTGCCGGCCGGCTCCGCGGATCACTTCTGGAGCGTGCTGTGTGACGGCGCCCCTCCGCGGACTCACGCGTCGTGGCTGAGGCCAGGTCCCCTCCCGAGCACGGGACCGGAGTTGCGGCCGGTGCTTTCCGGCGTGAGCTTGTCCGGGTCGTAGAGGTTGGGGAGGCCGAGGCCGAACCGTTCGCGATCGGCCTCTTTGAGGTGCTCGAACTCCGCAGGCCGGTAGAGGACCCCGAGGGCGCAGCGTGGCAGGGGGGAGCCGTCGGCGTCCAGGAGGGCGTTGACGGCCTGCCGTGCCGCGGCGTTGGCGCCCTCCATGGTGCTGACGTTGATGTCGGTGCGGATCCAGTCGCCGGCCAGGAACAGGTTGCGCAGGGCGGTCCTGGATCCGGGGCGGTCGCGCCAGGAGCCCGGGTGCTGGACGAACAGCGGGCTGGTGTTGGCCACGGCGGGGGTTCCCGGCGCGGTGATGGACGGGTCGAGGAACCACGAATGGAGCATGGCGTCGGTCAGTACCACCTTGCCATGGCTGTTGAGGTGGGCCTTGATCTGTTGCCAGGCTTCGCGGGCGATCTCTGCGGGTGTGCATTCTCGTGCGGTTTTCCGGTTGAGCATGCCGGGTGCTGACCAGTCGGAGATGATCGTCGACAGGCAGTCCCGGACGGTGCCGTCGTGGTATTCGGTGAACGGGCGCTGCCAGAACTGGGCCTGACTGACGGAGGTGATCGCCCACGGGGAGTCCACATAGTTGACATGGCCGTGGATGACGGGCAGCTCTTTCCGGAGGTAGAACATCAGGCCGTTCATCCACTCGGTGCGCAGGCGCGCGCAGCCGGCCAGGCCGGGGTCGGCGGCAAGCAGCTGCGGGGACAGGAGAGCGGCGAATCGCTCGACCGGCAGAGCGGAGACGACGTGGTCCGCGTCGAACCGGTGGGAGGTGCCGGACCGGTCGGACACAACGACCGCAGTGACCGCGTTGTTCTCGACGGCCAGGTCCGTGACGGTCCAGCCCACTCTCAGGTCGACACCCAACGCGCTCAGATGGGCGGTCCACGGGTCGATGAGCTTCTCGCCGGTGCTTCCGTTCAGGACGCGGTCCACGGTCCCCCCTGGCTCGTTTCCCCGACCGAGAGAGCTCCAGATCGTGGATTCGAGGATCAGGCCGACGGAGTGGGCGCTGGCGTCCTTGGACTTCATGGCGGCCAGGTTGCGGACCATACCGTCGGCGAACCAACTTCTGAACGCAAGGGACATCCGTTCGGCCTGCAGGAAGTCGTTCCAGGAGAGCAGGTCCCACTGGCCCAGGCGGCGCTCGTCACAACTGGACCAGTAGGTGAAGTACTTGCGCGCGCCGTAGAAGGCCTCGCGGAACGGCACGTGGGCCAGGGTGCTGGAGGCGAGGGTGATGAGGGCGATCACCTCCGCCGGCCCGAACATGTGACTCTCCGGCGGCAGCAGAGAGCCGGTCCGGAACGTCACCACCATGTCAGTCTGCCCGTTCGCGCGGGCCCCCCGATACGCACTGGCCCGCACCAGGTTGTCCCAAGTGCCGTTCGAATTTCCGGCAAAAGGGATGCGGCGCATGGTGTCCGTCAGATTGCGATAGAACCCGGGAAAGAACCGGAACCCGTGCTCGCCCGGCAACCCACTGCCGGGCACAGGCACGCTCCGGGCCTTCCCGCCCAGCTCGTGACACTCGAACACGGTGACGCTGTAGCCCCGTTCGGCGAGCTCCAGTGCCGCTGACAACCCGGCCACACCACCGCCGAGCACCGCAACCCGCCCGCCGAACGACACACCACGCCGCAGCCCCACGTTTCCTCCGCTCACCACGCCCCCTGGTCGCCGGTCACACGAGACTGTCTCCGACAGCTCGCACACCGGTCCAGCAGGCGTGGCCGGTGGCGAACAAGATCCCGCCCGCAGCGGCGGCGGCCGGCCGCCACCGCCGCCGCGATGTCGCGGCGTGCGCCTGCGAGGCCGCTCACCAGGCCCGGCAGAAGTCCGACGCCGCTCACCGCAGCCTCGCCGGCCACGCCGCCCAGCCCCTCTACACCGCCCTCGACCGCGCCGGCCCCCACAACCTGACCGACGACGACCACCAGGCCGTCCGCGACCTCACCCAACAGCTCGACCCCGCCGCGCTGCGCCAGGTCATGGGCTGGCTGGAGCGCACCCGCACCGGGGCCGTCGCGTTGCGCGGCACTGTGCCCGCCCGGCCGGTCGTGTGCCGCGGCTGGGTCTGACCGGCCGCCCGAGCCCCCGGGCCTGCCCTCGTACCGCGCGCGGCCCAGCCGGACCTTTGGCTGGGCCGTGTTCGTCGTTCGACTGCCCGCACGGCGGACAGCCCGGAGAGCGCCCGGCGGCCGCGTGCCAGCGTCCCGCCCGGCCTCACGTGGGTGCGGGTTGTGGGGGTTCAGAGGGTGAGGGTGCAGTGGGTGATGGTTCCGGTGTTGGGCCCTTCGATGATGCAGGTGTTGGTGCCGTCTCCGCCGTCGATGCGTCCGTTGTTGGCGTCGGCTCTTGCAGGATCGGTGCTGGTGCCGGCCCTGACGGTGATGGTGTCGTTGCCGGGGCCTCCCTGGAAGACACCCGTGGCGGCGTTCCCGGTCCCACCGTGGCTTCTGAACGGAGAATCGGGGCCGTTGCCGCCGGTGATCATGGTGCGGGTTCCGGTGGTGCCCACGGTGGTGATCCGCCCGGTGTTCCCGTCACCGCCGTTGCCGTTGTCACCGCTGATGCCGATGCTGCCGCCGTTGCCGCCGTTGCCGCCGGTGGCCGTGACGGTCGTGGTGGCGGTGATGCCACCGCTGTTCCCGACTCCACCGGCGCCACCCCGTGATGGGTTTTGACCGCTGTCGGAACCGCCGTTGCCGCCGTTGCCGCCGGTGGCGTTGGCGTTGGTGGCGGTGATGCCACCGCTGTTCCCGACTCCACCGGCGCCACCCCGTGATGGGTTACGACCGCCGCCGAAACCGCCGTTGCCGCCGTTGCCACCGTTGCCGCCGGTGGCGTTGGCGTTGGTGGCGGTGATGCCACCGCTGTTCCCGACTCCACCGGCGCCACCCCGTGATGGTCTACCAAGGACGCCGAAGCTGCCGGAGCCGCCGTTGCCGCCGTTGCCGCCGGTGGTGGTGACCGTGGCGTCGGGGGCGGTGATCAGTGCGGTGTTGTTGCCCGTGCCGCCGTCGCCGCTGGAGCCGACGTCTCCGATGTCGCCTCCGCGGCCGCCGCTGATGCCTCCGTTGCCTGCGTTGCCTCCGTTTCCGGCGGTGATCCGGATGTCGGTGGCGGCGGGGGCCTGGACGGCGACGGTGGCCGCCGTACCGGAGGACCCGTCGCCGCCGGTGCCCGCGTTGCCGCCGGTGCCGCCGGTGCCACTGGGTCCGCCACAGAAGTTGCCGCAGTTGTTGGTGCCGCCCCTGCCGCCGTTGCCGCCCCTGCCGCCGGTGCCCGCGGTGAGGGTGATGGTGCCGCCCGCGGCCGCGCCGTTCACCTGGCCGGTGTTGGCGGTGCCGCCGCTGCCGCCGTCGCCGCCGTCGCCGCCGTTTCCGGCAGGGGTGCCGCCGCTGGTGTTGCCGCCGGCGCCGCCGTTGCCGCCGTTGCCGCCGTTGCCGCCGGTCAGGGTGATCGTGGCTGTGCCGGTGCCGCCGGTGACGGTGCCCGCGTTCGCGACCGCGCCCGCGGTGCCCGCGGTGCCGGGCTGGCCGCTGCCGCTGTTCGATCCGTTGCCTCCGGCCGTGCCGTTGGCGCCGTTCTGCCCGGTGATGGTGATGGTGTCGTTGCCCGCGCCGCCGCGCACGGTGCCGTGGTTGGTGCCGTTGACGGTGATGGTGTCGCCGGTGTCGTCGGCCTGGACGGTGTCACCGGGATTCACATAGGGGCAGGTGATGGTGGTCTTTCCCGTGGAGGTGTCGATCGTGCAGTAGTCGGGGGCGGCCGCGCTGGCGGCGTGGGAGGCGGGTGCGCACCACAGCGACACGCCGGCCAGCGCGAGCGCCAGGGCGGTGGACACGGCCGTGCGGGAGCTGGTGCGTGTCCACCCCCCGGGCGCTGCTGGGGGAGTGAGGTCCCGACAGTTCTTCATGGTCTTGCCCTTCCAGAGGCTCCGATTCGTCCAGTCACATCCCCTCCCGGCCGGCCCCGGGGCGCATGTCCGCCGCCTCCGAACGGTGACGCCCGCCACTTGGACAGCCCAACGACTCGGGAAAGGCACAGGCCAAAGCCGCGCAGCTTCGGGTCGCGGCCGAGACCGGCGCCCGGTTCGTCGCGGACCCGGTGGTCTGCACGACCGGCACCGCGGCCGACCCGGGCACCGTCCTGTACGGCGACGACCACCTGCGGCGACGTTCCCGAGGAGGAGGGCACCTGGGAGTACGGCCCCGGGGTCCAGGTCGAGTGGACCCGCCGTCCCGGCGACCGGAGGTGATGGCGCAGGTCGAGCCGGAGGCCAAGGTGCGGGCGGTCGAGGAGCTGACCCGCGACGACCAGGTCGCCGCCGCCGTCGCCCCGTCCTTCCTGTGCAGGCCCGAGGTGGTCGCCAGGGTCGCCCCGGCCGACAAGGTGAAGGTGGTCCAGGAGCTCACCCGCGACGACCACGTCGCCGCCGAGGTGACCACCGGCCTGCTGAGGCGCCCGGACGTCGCGGCCCGGGCAATGGCCGACGATGTGGCCAGGCACCAGGTCAACCACGCCCAGGTCGAACGCGGCCGCCAGGCCCGCGAGCACTTCGAGCAGACCAACCCGCTCGCGCCGGTGATCCGCCAGATCGACCGGTCGGTGGAGTTCCTCGACCTGGTCACCGCCTGCCACGCGTTCGTCGCCGCCGTCGGCCGCGGCGTCCCGCGCTGGCTCTCCCGGGCCGCGGGCCCGTCGGCCATCCCGCGCTGTCGGTTGTTCCGGTCCGGCTCGTGTCCTGCCCGCCCGGCCGGCGTGGTGCCGTGGGGGTGGCTCGTTGCCCGGCTGCCGGGTCGTCCTGCCGGGTCCTGCGCCTGCTCGGGTGCCCGGGCGCCGGGCCGTTGCTGTGCCGCTGTTCCGGCCCGCCGCCCGTTCGCCGCTGCGCCGCCGTCCGGCCCGCCCGCGGCCCGCCGCTCCGTCGCCCCGTTGCCCGGTCGGGGCCGTCGAGGCCACCCCGGCCGCTCCGCCCGGGGTGGCCGGCCCGTTGCCCGGTCCGCCGCCGCCCTGCCTGCCGGTCCGGCCCGCTGCCCGCCGGCCGCCCGCCGCGGGCCCGTCGCGTGCCCGCTGTCGGTTGTTCCGGTCCGGCCGGTGACCGTCCCGGCCGCCGACCTGCCCGCGCCCCGCCGCCCGGTCCGCCGCCCTGCCTGCCGGTCCGGCCTGCGCACCCGCTGGCGCTGTGTCGCTGCCCGCTGTTGTCCCGGCGTGCCCGCCCGCCGCGTTGCCCACCCCGGCCCCCGGCAGGCCCGTCGGGGCGCCCGCACCGGTACGTCCCCGCCTGCTCGCTGAACCCCGTGCCCTTGCCGTTCGCCCGCCCGGCCCTCCCGCTGCCTGCCTGCCCGTTCCGGGGCGTCCTCGGTTTGTCTGGGGGTTTCGTGACGGGGTGGTTGTGATGGAACCACGCCGGGCCGCCGGCCCCGGCCGCTGGCTCGGTTCTGGTTCTGGTGTGTGACCTCATGGCGTTTCGAGTGCCCGGATTGCTCTCCGGTAGACCAATCCGGGTGGGTGGCCGGGCCTTGTCCGGCGGTCTGGCGGTACTCCGGGGTGGGCTGGTTTCGGTGACGGTGGGTGGTCGGCTGCCCGGGCCCGGCGGGGTTCGGCGGGCGGTCCGGGGGCCGGGGCCGCTGCGGGGTGTTCCGGCGAATTGGCGGCCCGCCGGAAATGCCGCCGGAAATGCCGCCGGATACGCCGCGGTTTCCGTCCTGGTTTTCCTCGTCGATTCGGCCGGGATTAACTGGGGTCGGGGCCGTTTTGGCGGGTCGTGAATTTCGTGCGGGAGTTCGCCGGGGGAACCGGGCGGGGAGCGGTGCGCGCTCCGGGGCCGTGCGGGCGGCGGCTGTGCCCGGCTCGCGGCCGTCCTCGGCGCTGTGGGGGCGGCGGTGGCCGGGCTGCTGGCCGCCGCCAGGAGCAGCCGGCCCCGCTCCGCCCGCCGGCCCCGGCCCCGGTGCGCTGCGCCTGGCCTGCTGTGCCTGGTCGTTGTGCTGCCGTTCTGCCCGCTCCCCGGGGCCGGGTGTCCCGGGCCGGGAAAGAGCTGCCGGTGCGCGGCTACCGGTGCTGCCCTGGTCCGCTGAGCCTGGCCGGCCCCTGGTTGCTCTTGGTCCGCCTGGCTTGTGTCTTCCCTTGGGGCATGGTGCACGATGGCCGCGTGGAAGAGGACTTGATCACTGTCGGGGAGCTCGCGGCCAGGACCAGGCTGAGCCCCAAGGCCCTGCGGCTCTACGGGGAACGGGGGCTGCTGCCACCCGCCCGGGTCGACCCCCGGACGGGGTTTCGCCACTACGGCCCCATCCAGGTCGAGCGGGCCCGCCGCATCGCGCTGCTGCGTGCCGCCGGCATGCCGCTGGCGCGGATCGCGATGGTGCTCGACGCGAGCGGTGAGACGTCGGCAGGCCTGGTCGACGCGTACTGGCGGGAGCAGGAGTCCGCACACCAGGCCCGCCGGGACGCGGTGGGCTATGTCCGAGAGGTCCTGACCGGAAGGGGCCCGACCATGTACGAGATCGCCGAGCGCGACGTGCCCGAGCAGAAAGTGCTGTTCACCCAGCGCCACGTGAGCGCTGCTGAGCTGCCCGGCTTCCTCGCGGAGTCGACCGAACTGCTCTTCTCCCACCTGCGGCAGGCGGGTGCGTGCCTGTCCGGACCGCTCTTCGCCGTCTACCACGGCCTGGTGAGCGAGGACTCCGACGGCCCGGTCGAAGTCTGCGCACCGACACAGAACGCGGTCGAACCGACGGGGCGGATCGGGGCGCGCATCGAGCCCGCACACCGTGAGGCGTACACCGCCCTGACGAAGCGGCAGGACGGCTACCCGGCAATGGCCGCCGCCCATGATGCCGTCGGCGCGTGGCTCGCCGGGCACGGGCACGCCCGCGGTGCCTCCAACCGGGAGGTGTACTACCCGAACTGGGCCACTGCCGAGCCGGGCGAGCATGTGGCCGACGTCGCCGTACCGTTCCGCCCGCGCCCTGGCGCGTAGGCCGTGCCCGCGCCCGCCTCCCCGGCCGGTCGGGGTTCGGCGGGCGGTCCGGGGGCCGGGGTCGTTGCGGGGTGTTCCGGTGAATTGACGGCCTGTCGGAATGCCGCCGTAAATGCCGCCGGTTTCCGTTCTGGTTTTCCTCGTTGATTTGCCGGGATTACCTCGGGTGGGGGCTGTTTCGGTGGGTCGTGAAATGTTGTGCGGGGGTTCGCCGGGGGAGCCGGGCGGGGGAGCAGCGGGTTCCGGGTGTTCGGGGCGGTGCCGGGTTGCTGCCCGCCGCCTGCCCGCTGCCCCGCCCGTCGGCCGCCCGCCCGTCGGTCCTGGCAGGGGTGCGCGCTCCGGGCGTTCGGGGTGCTCGGGGCGGTGCGGGTGGTCGCCGTGCCCGGGTGGCGGCTGTGCCCGGCTCGCCGTCTCCCGCTCGGCGTGGTCGGGGGTGGCGGTGGTCGGACTGTTGTCTGCTGCCAGGAGCAGCCGGCCCCCGGCATTGGGACGCGCTCATGCCGGGGAATCGGCACATCCTTTCTGCCGGCCACGTGGTTGGTCCGGACGTGAACGCTTCAACGGATCCGCGCCCCGGGCGGCCGGGGGCTGCAGGTGCCGGCACGGTCGTCGATCGGTGCCGCGCCGCAGGTGGCATGCTCAGGACCACCCTTGGCGAGCTGCGCGAGGAGCTCGGCTACAAGCGGCTCGGCAAATATGTCCTGGAGGAGATGGCCGAGACCCTGACCTTGGACGGGCTGGGCTGGCTCCCGGCCGGGCGGCTGTCACCGAACCAGAGCGGCCAGCCGCGCCAGGGTCAGGAGCTGTGGGTGTTCGTCCGGGACGGCGGCCTGCGCTGCCAGGTCATCAGAGCTGTTCAGGACCCCGACGACTGCGACGTCCCCGCCGTCCTGAACGGCCTGTTCGCTGCTCGCGCCGAGCAGCTCTCGCCCGAGCGCAAACTCGCCCTCATCGGCGAAATCGTGGGCTCCTGACCGATGTGCCGCGGGGGAGCGGTGCGCGTTCCGGGCGTTCAGGGGGTTGTGCGGGTGGCTGCCGTCCCCGGGTGGCGGCTGTGCCCGGCTCGCGGTCGTGTCCGGAGCTGACCGGGGTGGTGGTGGCCGGGCTGTTCCCCACTGCCGGGAGCGGCCCGTCGATCGCCGGCCCCGGGCGGTTCCGGGGCCGTGCGGGCGACCGCCGCTCCCCGCCCGGCCTGGTGCGGCTGCGCCTGGTCGTTGTGCTGTTTCCCGGGGCGGGCGGCCGGGCCCGCCTGGGGAGAGAGACGGCACCCGGGCCCGCCCGGGTATCCGATCGAAGCATTTAAATGATCTTGAGTGCTTCGTCCCACACGTCGCCTCCCTCTGCCCAGGTCCACAGCCATTGGCGCAGCGACGGTGCGGCGTAGCACAAGCCGTCGTGGGGGTCCTCGCCCCAGGTGGGTTCCCAGCCGTCGGCGTCCCAGAGCACGACGGGGTTGTCGATCGCTATCAACGAGACGTGCCACTGCATGCTGCAGCCGCCACCGGTCAGGAAGAGCCATGACGCCGGCGGCCCCCACTCCGGATGTCGGGTGCGCCGGGAGGTTGCGCACGGCCAGTCCGGCCGGTGCCGTTCCGGGATGCGACGTGGTGTCAATGAGGCGAGGCCGCCTTCCGGGCCGAACCCCCCGTCGCCGATCTCGGTGTAGATACGACGGAGCAGGGGCGGCAGCTCGTACCCGAGCTGCCTCTCCACCTGCTCGACCTCGATCCTCGTGATCGGAGGAAACGGTTGGCCCGGGAGCCAACCGCCGGTAACACCCGCGCTTTCCGCGTCCCACGCGAGAGCACGCAGGCGCTCCAGAAGCGCGTCGTCGTCTGCGGAGGTACGACGGGAGGCATCGGTCACGGGGCGGAAATGTAGCCCCGCGCCCACGGCCCTGTCACCACCGTCCGGGTGCGTGATGAGAACCGTTGATATTCCCCACCCTGTGCTCGGGGGTGGGACAGAACTGCTCTGCTCGATTCCCCGTCTACGGGCGGTTGACCTGGGGAGACGTCACATCCCCGGGGTTGTCCGTCAGTCAGACCGTTCCCAGGGCCTGCCTGGTCGGGCCTGTCGCTGGTGGCTGTTGACCTGGGTTGATCTCGGGACTACCTCAGGTCAGGGCCCTGCTCCGGGCCTGCGGCCGACGTCCCCTAGGCTGCCCAGATGATCACTGCTTTCTCCGACGCCTTCCTGGACGCCGCCGAGTACCACGCGGCGTGGGGCGCCCAGCAGCTCGAACTGATCGGCCAGGCCGTCCCGGGCGGCCCGTGGACCGCGGACCTCGACGAGTGCCGCTACGAGTCCGGCGGCCGCACCCTGCGGGTCGGACTGCTGGGCAGCTACGACACGGACGAGCAGACCTGGCTGTGGGGCTGGGCCAACCCTGGGCTGCGCGGCAGCGCGGTGGTCGCGGCCGGTGAGCGGATCGCCGAGTTCGGCCGCCGACACGGCGTCGCCGAGCTGGTGCAGGAGAGTGTGGACCTGGCCGGCTTCGTCGATCCGCGCCATGCCGCGGAGGCGCTGGCCTTCCTCGGCGCGGCGGTGCTCGGTGCACCCGGCTACCTCGGCCAGGAGGCCGGCCCCGGGAGCCGGGTCTACTTCGTGCCGCAGGACCCGCAGCTCCGGCCGGCAGGGTTCGACCCGGTCGCCATGCCGCGCCACCTGCTCACCGGTGCGCAGCTCTTCGCCCGCTCGCCGCGGCGGGTGGTCGAAGGCTGGTTCGCCCTGCACGGGGTCCAGGTACGGGAGGAAGCCGACCGGACTACCGCGCAGCTGCCCGGCGGCGGCACCGCGGTGGTCTCCTTCGACGAACTCGGCCGGATCTCGGGCGTCGACGTCGGACCGGTCTCAGCCTAGATCGCGGCATCGCCGATCACGACCGGCAGCAACGTCGTCGGGCCGCTGCGCGAAGCGACCCGGCGACGCCCAAGGCGCCCTTGACGGGGCGGGCCGAGCCGAGCCGAAAGCTCAACGGACGGGCGCCCCCGCGGCCCCGCCCACTGAACTTCCCCACTTGCTTCAAGTGGCAACAAGCTGGGGAACCGAGAGCAGGGGCGGGGAAATTCGCGGGTTCTCATCAGCCGCAGGCATCCGGGCCCGCCCCGGCCTGGCCGAGAAACCGGGGCCCGGCGCCCCGGCCACCCACCGCCGGGTGCGGCCGCCGGGCCGGCACCCCCTTCGCGGCCGTGGGCCGCCCGCGCTGGGGACCAGGAGGAGCTGGAGGGCCAGGAGGTGGTGGTGCCCGCCCGCCGCCGCGCCGCCGGGCCCCGCGCCACGTCCTGCTCGCCGGCCCCGGCTGTGCCCGGCCCGGTCGGCCCGGGCCCCCGGGCCCCGGTTTCTCGGCCAGGCCGGGGCGGGCCCGTCGAAGCCCACGGGGGTGGGGCCGGGTGCCGCTGCGCCGGTGGAGTCGGCGTCCGCCCTGCCCTGCCCTGCCCTACCCTGCCCCGCCCGGGCCGCCGCTTTCGGCCCGGTGCGGCTGTGCCTGGTCGTCGTCCTGGTCGTTGTGCTGTTTCCCGGGGCGGGCGGCCGGGCCCGCCTGGGGAGAGAGACGGCACCCCGGGCCCGCCCGGATCGTTGGGCAGGTGGCCGCCCAGTTCTGGCCGAGTCAGGAGGACACCTTGATCATTGATGAGGCTGTCCGAGCCGCACTGGAATCGGCCCGGACCCTGGGCGCCCCGCTGCTGGCCATCGCCCGCCCCTGGCCCGTACCCGGCGGAAGCTGGCACATCACCGCACTGGACACCACGACCAGCCGGTACCGCTGGACATTCCCCAGCGGGAGCTCCCACTGGGCTCCCGACTCGATCGAAGCCCGCATCCGCGAGCGCGGCTACACCTCCCTCGCCCAGGCGACCCGCGAAGAGTGGGCCGCGCCCCTTCCCGGCCTCCGCCGCAGCGCCCTGTTCCTGGATCCGGAAGACAGCCTCCGCTAGCAGCGACGGACCTGTCGCGCTCCTCCGAGAAGGGTGCGACAGCCCCACCGAGACGGCCCGCCTTCCGGACCCACCGACACCGCCACCGCCGCTGCGCCCCGGTCCGGCCCGCCCGTGCTGCGCCCCCGGCCCGGCCCGGTGCGACCGCGCCGGGCAGGCCCCGGGCCCCGTACCCGCCTCCCGGGTTGGCGCTGCGCGCCCCGGCTGCGCCTGGTCGTCGTCGGGGCCGTGGCCGGGAGGGGGCTGGGTCGCCTGGCGGGTACGGGGCGACGACGTGTACGGCCCGCGCCGGATCGCTCCCGACTGGCACGCGCAGGAGCTGCTGGTGGCTCTGAGCCGCGCTGCGGGTGGTGAGCTGGTCTTCGACGGCGAGCACATGCCCACCACCTCGACCCGGGCGGTCGACGGGGCGATCAGGGACGTCCTCTACGAGCCGCTGCCGGACGGGACGGTGCGGCTCTCGCCGGCCTGACCGCACCCGGCGCCGGCCGCCGTGCCGGGGCTGTTGACGCCGTGCCGGGGCTGTTGACGCCCTGTCGCGGGGGTTGTCGCGTTGGGGGTGCTGTCGCGGTGTGTGACGTGGGCGCCAGGCCCGGATCCCCCGTGTGTGGGCGGCCTGCGACAGCCATCGCGACAGGGGCGCGGCGGTGCCCCCCGTCCGGCTGCTCCCCGCCCGGGTGGGGCCGGCCCCACCCTCGCGCCCGGTTCCTCGACTCCGGCCGGGGTGCTGCCGCAGGTCCCGCCGGGGCGGCGCCGGGTGCCGCTGCGCCGGTGCGGTCGCCGCCCCACGCCGCCCTGGCCTGGCCTGCCTGGGACGGCGTGGGTGGGGGTTGTCCCAGGTCTGTCCCACCGGTGTCTCAGCACGCCGGGTATGTCCGTTTCGCTAGGACTGTCTCAGGCCGTATCCCCAGGTGGGAGCGTTTTCGGGCCGGGTCTGAGAAAGGGCTGGGACACGCCCTCGCGGCGGTCCGTGACCCGTCTCACCGAAGGTTGACCGCCGGTTTCAGATCTGAGGCCACGTCAGGCGCCGACGGCGCTGACCCAGACTGGGAACGGGATCGGCTCAGCTGGCCCATACGGCTCCTCCGTGTCGGTGATGGCGATCACGCCGGGGTTGTCGTCGGCCAGGAAGGGGACGATGACCGGACCGGGATCCGTGGTGGCTGCGTACGCGCCGCCGAAGGGGAGGTCGTCCGGGGCCACCGTCCCGGTCGAGCAGCGGAGTTGGCCTGCCACCTCGTCGTGCCAGACGTAGAAGGTGGCCGGGCCGGAGTAGCCGGTGGCGCGGATCCGGGCCCGGAGTGCGGCCGCCGTCCGTTCGAAGGCGGCGGCCACCTCAGCGACGGAGAGGGATTGACGGTCCTCCACCTCGGCGTTCAGGTACCAGGTGTTGGTCTCCCACTCCACCGGACGGTCGGCGGGCTCGAGGGCCAGGGGTTCGTCGGCCAGTTCGGCGATCCAGGTCAGCAGCACCGGCGAAGTCTCGCACGGAACTGCCTACCTGGCCGGAGGCCAATCGTCAGCGGGGGACGCCTGACGAACTTCGGTCGGGGCCGTCCGTCCGGCAAGCGGTCAAACTTCGGTGAGACTGGTCAACCTTCGGTGAGACGGGTCAGTCCGCTGCCCGCCGCCAGGAGCAGCCGGCCCGGCGCCCGCCCCCGGTCCCCGGTCCGCTGCGCCTGGCCGTGGTGGCCGGGATGGTGGGTGGTTCGGCGGGGGCGGTGTTGCCGGTCGGTCGGGTGGTACCGGTCCCGGGGGGCCGTAGGCCACCACCGCCTGCCACCGGCCCGCCCGCCACCGCCCCCGGTGCCGCAGGCGCCCGGGCCCGCCGCCGGCCTCCTTGCCGGGCCGTCAGGCCCCGGCGCCCCGGCCACCCCCGGTCCGGCCCCTGGCCACCCACCGGGTGCGGCCGCCGGGCCGGCACCCCCTTCGCGGCCGCAGGCCGCCCGCGCGTGGAGGGCCAGGAGGAGCTGGAGGGCCAGGAGGTGGTGGTGCCCGGCTGCGCCCCGCCCCGCCCCGCGTTGCGCCCTGCCCCGCTGCCCGCCCCGCGCCGCTGCCCCGCCCGGCGCTGCCCGCCGTTCCCGGCTCCTGTCACCGTCACCGCGTCCGCCGGCCCCCTGGCCGCCGTTCCCGGCTCCCGGCTCCGGTCCGGCAGCGGGCTGTGTTGGCATCATGACCGGATGACCGCTGCGCTGACCTGGCTCGACCGTACCGACTTCGCGCGCTACGCCCTCCTCCCCGAACACCTGGTGCCCCGGTGGACCGGGGAGGAGGCGTACGACGCGTGCGGCGAGTACGCGACGGCCCTGCGCTTCGAGGGCCACGACGTGGTGATCCTCGGCGGCGAGCCGCTGCCGGTGACCTGGATCGCGTACGCCCTCGTCTTCGCCCGCTGGTCGTCCGCCGACGACGACCGCTCGCTGCTCTCCGGCGTCGATACGGCGCTGGCCTGCGGCGCCTGGGAGGACGTGGTCACGGTCGAGCTCGGCGGCCGATACGTGCTGACCGACGCCGGCTACGACGGCGAGCACATCCGCGGGCTCGACCACGCCGATCCGCCGGAGCTCCTCCGGGTCACGATCCCCGCCGGGCGCTATCTGCTCCAGTCGCTGCTCATCCAGCCCGACCCCGAGTCCGAGTACTACCTGGAACGCCTGCTCCCGCTCGGCTGATCAGCCGCCACCCGGTACCGCGAGCAGGGATGGCCGCCGCTGCCGGGCCCCGGCTCCCGGCCCGGCCCCGGTGCGCTGTGCCTGGCCGTCCTGCCGGGCCCGCCGCCTGCTGCGCCTGCCCGCCGCTGCCGGTCCGGGGTGCTCGGGGCGGTGGTGGCCGGGCTGCTGCCCGCCAGGAGTAGCCGGCCCCGCGCCCGCCCGCCGGCCCCGGCCCCGGTGTGCTGCGCCTGGCCTTGGTGGCCGCGATGGTGGGTGCCCGCTGTTCCCGGACTGCTGCGCCTGGCTCCCGGCGGCCGGGCCCGTTGGTGGACTGTCGTGTGCCCTGTCGCGCTGGGGGGTGCTGTCGCGCCGCTGACGTGCGGGGCAGGGCCCGTTCCCCCGTGTGTGGGCGGGCCGCGACAGTCCCCTGCGACAGGGGGCCGCGGTGCCCCGCGCCCGGCCCCGCCCGGGAGCCGCCGGCCCCGCCCGCCGGCCGCGGCCCCGGTCCGCTGCGCCTGGCCGTGGTGGTCGTGTCCGGTTCGCGGCCGTGTTGCCGCTGCGCCGTGCCGTCGGTGTCGGGCGGCCTCGGCCGCCGGCCCCGTCCGGGCCGCCGGCCATCCGCCCGGGCCGGTCCGCCGGCCCGCTGCTGCGCCGTGTCCGGTGTCGGGCAGCTGTGCCTGGCCGCCGTCCCGGGGCCCGCTCCCGCCCGCCGTCTGCCTGTCTGCCGCCAGGACGTCGCCGCCCCGCGCCCACGGGTCCTGCCACGGCCCTGCCACGGCCCTGCCACCACCGTCCCGGTGCCGCAGGCCCCGGCCCCCGCCACCCCCGGTCCGGCCGTCAGGCCCCGGCCCCCGTCGGCCCCCGGTCCGGCCGTCAGGCCGGCACCCCCTTCGCGGCCGCCCGCGCTGGGCCAGGAGGTGGTGGGGGCCGGCTGCGCCGCGCGCCGCGCCCCGCCGCTGCCCGGCTGCGCCCCGGCGGAGCCCGCTGCGGCAGTGGCCGGTGCCGCAGTGCCGGTGTGGTCGCCGTCCGGTCCGCCCGGCCCCGGCCCTGCCCGCTCGTTGTGGCCGGGCCGGGTTCTGGGGGCTGCCGGACTGCCGCGAGGGGCCGTAGGGTGCGGCGCATGCCTGATGGACGTCCCGCGATCCCTGCTGAACTCAAACGTCGTGTTCTGGTTGAAGCAGGTCACCGCTGCGCTATTCCGACCTGTCGCCAGCATCCGGTAGATATCGAGCACATCGACGATTGGGCTTCTGTGAGGGAGCACCAGTTTGAGAATCTGATAGCCCTTTGTCCAACCTGTCATCGCCGTAAGGGAAGCGGGCCGGATCAGATTGACCGTAAATCTCTGCGTCAGTATAAGGCTAACCTTGCCGTCATAAACGGTAGATACGGTGATCTTGAGCGGCGTCTCATAGCCTTGTGTGCTGAAACTCTCCAGAGGGAGGCCCCCGAACCAGAGCGTAAGATTAACGTCAGGCTCGGTGCGGGCTCTTTTATCCATCTGATGTATCTAATTCAAGACGGATATCTTGTCCAGATAAACCAAGGCGCGCAATTGGCCTTGGGTAACGTGGCATTGTTGGAAAGTTATCAGTTTACAGATCCCGGGATAGAATTCGTCCGGCGATGGGCGGATGCTCAACCCCTTGATGAAATACCTTCGAAAGAATAACCGCGCAGCTGTGTATCCCCATCAAGCGCTCTCGCCGCAGGACTCCCGTCGCCCCGGGGCCCGGCCGCTGCACCTCCTCGGGGCGCTTCATGGGCCGGCTTTGTGCGGGGCCTGCACCAGATGGGGTGTCGGCGGTCTGGGTTGTTGTCGGGAGGAAACGGCGGGCGGGGTGAGAGAGGCCGGCGGGCCGTGCTGCCGGTTCCGGCCCCGGTCCAGCCGCTGACGCTGCTCCCCGTCCTGCGGTTTTCTCCGCGTTGGCGACCCGGACCGGGCCTGGGCTTCGGCCGCTGGCTTGGCCCAGTCTCGGTCCGCGCCCACCCCGTTCCTGGAAGACCTGGTCGTCCGGCAGGCCGCTGCAGGGGGCGCATCAGTCGCTGCCCCGCCCGTCGCTTGACCCGTGCCCCGCTGCGCCGCGCTGCTCTGCTGCTCCGGGCCTGGTGCCAGCCGGCCGCCCCGGCACGCTGCTCCCGGCCCCCGGGGAGAGTACGTCCTGCCTGCCGCTGCTCCCCGGAGCACCAGCTCCAGCAGGCGGCGGCCGGGCACATCCCGGGAGGGCACCCCAGGGTGTGCCGTCGCCCCTGGGGGGCCGCAGGCCGCCCGGCCCGGCCAACCACCGCGCCCGACACCGCCCGGCCCGCCCCGCCGCGCCCCGACAACCACCAGGCCCCGGCCACACCTGCTGTGCCCCCGCCAGGGGGCCCGTAGGCCACCACCACGGACCCGCCCACACCCCGGCCGGTGCCGCAGGCCCGGCCCCGCACCCGCGCCTGCTGCCGGGCCGCCAGGCCCCGGCCCCCGGCCCCCGGCCCCCGGCCACCCACGGTCCGGCCGCCAGGCCGGCACCCCACCGCGGCCGCAGGCCGCCCGCGGAACAGGTGGCTGTTGGAGGGCCGGGTGGTGGTGCCGTGCTGCGCCCTGGTCCCGGGCCGGTATCCCGCCCGGATCGGGCTGGGTGTGGTGTGGTGCTGCGCCCCGGCCCCGCGTTCACCCCCTGCCACCGGCCTGGTGGTGCTGCTCCCCGTGCCGTCTCTCCGGGGCCGGGGGTGAAGTCCCTGACAGCTCTTGCATCTCGACCCCCGAGTCGGTGACACCTAATGGGGACCGAAGCCGGTGGATCGCTACACGTGTCCCGGTCCGACGAGGCCTCACTGTAGACCGCGGCCACCGGCCTCTCTTCGGTGGTGATCAGTCGGCACTCGGTAGAGCTACAAGGCGCGCCCTGGCGGCCCATGGCACGCCTACAGCAAGAGCTGGCCTCCGGGTGCCGGCCGATCACCACCGAAGAGAGCGGTTGTGGGGGCGCCCGGCGTCGGGGCCACTCCTGCAAGACACCTGAGGCCCTGACCTCCAGCAAGAGATCGGCGGGCCCTGGCGTCCGGCGCCTCCACAACCGCAACCGAGCAGGTGATCGAATGCTCGTGGTCCGAGCCCTTCGCAGGGTGCACCTCTCACTTCGCCGGGACGCCTTCGAGCTCCTGCACAGACCGAGGCCCCTGCGGTCAGCTGGGGTCACGAACGACCAATCGGATGACGGGCCCAGAGCCCTTCCATTAGGGAGTCGCGTGCCTCCGCGCAGGCTTTGACCAGCGGATATGCACATCGGACAGAAGAACGTGAGAGGCGCCCATGAAGGTGTTCTGCGGGATCGACTGGGCCAGCGACCACCACGACGTCGCCGTGGTCGACGGTGACGGCAAGCTCCTCGGCCGGGCCCGGATCGGTGATGACGCGGCCGGCGTGCAGCAGCTGCTCGACCTCTTGGCCGAGCACGGTGACGGCCCCGACGGCCGAATACCAGTGGCGATCGAGACTTCCCGCGGCCTGCTGGTGGCCTGCCTGCGGGCGACAGGCAGGCCCGTCTACGCCGTCAATCCGATGGCCGCCGCCCGCTACCGCGAGCGGCACAGTGTCTCGCGCAAGAAGTCCGACCACCTCGACGCGATGGTCTTGGCGAACATCCTGCGCACCGACGCCGACGCCCACCGGTCGCTGCCGGCCGACAGCGAGCTCGTCCAGGCCGTCGCGGTCCTGGCTCGCGCCCAGCAGGACGCGGTCTGGGACCGCAATCAGGCCGGCAACAAGCTCCGCTCCCACCTGCGGGAGTACTTCCCCGGCTACCTCGCCGCCATCGAAGCCCTCAAGGGCGGTATCGCCGAGCCGCTGGCCCGCACTCTGCTGGCCGCCGCTCCGACCCCTGAGCAGGCGGCCCGGCTCACCCGCACCCAGCTGAAGGCCGTCCTCAAGCGGGCCGGCCGCCAGCGCGGCATCGACGCCGAGGTCGAGCGTCTGCACGCCGCTCTGCGGCTTCCGCAGCTGCGCCAGCTCCCGCAGGTCGAGAAGGCGATGGGCCGCCAGGCTGCGATTTCTCGGTTTGGTGTCAGTGGTGGTGATAGTCGGTAGCGCTTCGAGGTCTGTGGCCTAGGTTTTTGCTGGTCGGGCTTGCTTCGGCGTGGGTGGCTGGCTGACAGGCTGACTGTCATGGGGCGAGAGGCCAGCGGTCTGTATCGCTGTCGTGGGGCCTTATCTCATCGTGGGTGGTGCTGTCTGGGGTTCGAGAGATTTGATGCCAGTGCTGGTGGTGCCAGGCTTTGATCGCCGGTATGGGAGAGCAGGGCGTTGGTGGGCGTGCGGCCAGGGGGTTGCCGCGTGAGCTGGTTGTGCGGCGTCTGGTGGAGCGGCAGGCGGCTGGTGAGCTGACGTCACGTCATATGCGGGCGGTGGCCGACACGGTGGGGGTGTCGGTACGCACAGTGTGGCGATGGTTGGCGACCGCGAAAGCGACCGGTGAGGTCGACAGGAAGCTTGCCCGCCAGGGCTACGCAATGCCGGACGAGACATGGTCGCTGCTGGCGGAAGCGGGCGGGAACGTCGCGGAACTGCGGCGCCGCATGCTCGCTGCCGCCGCCGGCTCGGCCACCGCCGTGCCGCCGCTGGGTACGTTGCACCGGGTGGTGCGCCGTGACCGCCTGGCGGGGCGGGTGCTGATCATCGGGCGGGAGCCGGGTCTTGCCGAGCCGCTGCGCCCGGACCCGCTGAGCGAGCTGGGCCTGGGTACGGTGAGCGGTGTGGGTCTGGGTGGCCAGGTGTTTTTGCGTGAGCAGACCCGCCTGGCCAAGGTCCCGGTTCTGGTGCCCGGGGCGCAGGTCGTCGTCACCCCCTCGGTCGCTTCGGTGGTGCAGCGCGTCGCGCACGCTGCGGCGGTGGGCGCGGTGGCGTGCCTGTACGGGGACGCCGGGCACGGCAAGACGGTGGCTTTGCAGTACGCCCTGTCCCAGCTGCCGGAACCGGTCCGGGTCCGTAGGGTCCATGTCGGGGTGCACCCGTCGGTGCCGGAGCTGCGCCGGGTGCTGGCCGACGCGTTGGAGTTGAAGCGGCTGCCGCACGCAACCGGTGCGGCGGACCTGATGCTCCTGGACGCGCTGCGCCGGCCCAGGGTCCTGGTCCTGGACGAGGCGCAGCGTCTGCCTGTTCCGGCGCTGGAGTTCCTGCGGCAGCTGTGGGACCACCCGGACACGGACGTCGCGCTGCTCTTCGCCGGCGCGGGGGCCGAGCGCGCCCTGCGCAGGGTGCCGGCGCTGGCATCACGGGTGCTGACCTGGGAGCTGGTGCCGCGTCTGGCCCAGGCGGAGGTGGGGCCGGTGATGGAGGCGTTCCACCCGCTATGGGGGCAGGTGGCATCTGTGGACATGGCGTGGGTGGACGAGCACATCGGGCACGGCAACTTCCGCGCCTGGGCGAAGGTCACCTCGCATCTGACTGCGGAGGTCTACGGCCAGGCCCGCGCGGTGGTCGACCGCCCGCTGCTTGAGAGAGTCTGCGCCCGCCTCACCGGACCGGTGTGACGGCCCCGCCCTCGCGATGAAACCGGCAGCGACAGCTGCCCGGCACCGGAACGCCGGATGGCCACCGCGCGGTGGTGCCAACGACTCGAGGAAGGCAGGAGAACGTGATCGATCCACCAGAGCCCGTACCCGTCCCCGATGACACCGTCGCTGTTGACCGGCCGGCCGATGCTGTCCTGCCCGAGGCATCCCTGGTCGCGTTGCGCGGTCCGGCACTGCGCCGCCTGCTGGCGCTGCGGGAGGAGGGCGCCCTGACGACGGGGCAGGTTCGGACGGTCGCGCAGTGCCTGGAGGTGACGGAGCGCACGGTGTGGCGGTGGCTGGCCGCCGCCGGACGGGATCCGGCTGCGGCCCGTGAACCCGGCTCCCGTGCCCAGAGCAGTACCCGGTTCACCGTCACGCCGGAGGTCCGCCACCTGCTGGCCCTTTGGAAAGGCAATGTCGCGGCGGTGCACCGCGAGCTCGCCGCCAGGGCCGCCCGACAGCAGCCACCCACCGCACCCCCGTCGCTGCCGACCCTGCACCGGGCGATCCAGCGGGACCTGAGCGCGGGGGAGCGGGCGGGGCTGACGGCGGGGGAGCGCGCGGCCCGCAAGCACGATGTGTTCCTGACCCGGCCTCGCGGGCACCGCAATCAGGTGTGGGAAACGGACCACGTTCAGGCGCCCGTTCTCGTGCTCGTGGACGGACAGGAGCGCAGGCCGTGGATCACCTGGTTCGTCGACTGCGCGACGGACGCGATCGCGGGCGTGGCGGTCACACCGGGCTATCCCTCCCGTGAGTCGGTCCTCGTGGCCCTGCGTTCGGCGGTGCTGCGCACCGGCCCTTACGGGCCGGTGGGTGGCCTGCCGGAGAAGGTGCGGATCGACCGCGGCAAGGATTTCCTCTCCCGTACGGTGACGGCGGCGTTCGGCGCGCTGGCCGTCACCGTCGAGCCCCTGCCCGCCTACACGCCCCACCTGAAGGGCACGGTGGAGGGGCTGAACCGCTCGGTGGAACGGATGTACCTGGCCGCGCTGCCCGGCTACGCCCACCAGCCCCGCCCGGGAGGCAGGCCCCGGCCGGTCGACCAAAGCGCTCTGCTGTCGTTCGAGGAGTTCACCGCGGGCCTGCTCACCTGGGTGGCGTGGTGGAACACCGAACACCGCCCGGCTCCGCTGCGCGGGAAGACCCCCGCCGGTGCGTGGCAGGAGGACCCCACGCCGGTACGGGACATCCCGCCAGCCGATCTGTGGTCCTTCACTCTCGAGGACGATCGGGCCGGGCCCCGCCCGGTCACCACCCGCGGGGTGAAGTTCAAGGGCCGTTTCTACGTCTCCCCGTGGATGACCGGCCGCGCCGGAACCCGGGTGGGCGTGCGCCATATGCCCCACCACCGGCACGAGATCGAACTCTTCGATCCCGCCACCGGCCGCCACCTGGCCACCGCCCACCTCGCCGACGAAGCCACCCGCGAGCAGATCGCGGCGGTGCGCCGCACCCGTGCCGCCCGTGTACGACGGCTCGCCAAGGACCTGGATCACGCCCAGCGCGCCCGCAACGAACGCCACGCCGCCGCCACCGCACCCGAGGCGCCCCGGGCGATCGGCGGGCTGACCGCCACGGAGGCCGGTCTCGAACTGGCCGCCTCCACTCACACCGACCTGACCGACCTCGCCCGGCCCGACCTGATCCCGCCGACCGCCCCACCCGGGCACTGGAACACCCCGCCCGGCCTACTCACCACCACCCGCCCCGCCACGGACCCGACCGGAAAGCAGACCCCATGACCGGACTCCTGCCACCCCAGGCGAGCGACCAGTACCTGAGCCTGCCCGGCGCCCAGGTCGTCACCACCCGCGCCCTGCTCGCTGCCCGCGACAACCTCGCCGACACGATCAACGCCCGCGCGATGATGTGTGTCCACGGCGGCGCCGGCTTCGGCAAGACCCTCGCCGTCAACACCTGCCTGCGCGACCTCGACCCCACCGAGGACATCCGCCGCATCACCTTTCGCGTACGCCCCACCCCCCGCGCCGTGCGCCACGAACTCTTCGCAGCCCTCGACCTGCCCGGCACCCCGCCCCGCGGCCCCAGCGAGTTCGACGCCCTGCTGCGCGAAGCCCTCGCCCTCAAACCCCGCACCCTCGTCGTCGACGAAGCCCAGTGGCTCAGCGGCGAGGCCTTCGAGTACTTCCGCTACCTCTGGGACGACCCCTACACCCGGCTCGCCATCGTCTTCGTCGGCGGCGAAGGCTGCCACCAGGTCCTGCGCCGCGAACCGATGCTCTCCTCGCGCATCTTTATCTGGCAGCACTTCTCCCGCCTCACGCCCGAGGAAGTCGGTTCGGTCATCCCGCTGTTCCACCCGGTGTGGGCCGACACCGACCCGGCCGACATCGCCTTCGCCGACCAGCACGCCACCCACGGCAACTTCCGCGCCTGGGCCCAGCTGACCGCCCACGTGCGCCTCGGTCTGGAGCGCACCGGCCGGCAGCGGGTGGACCGCGAGGTCCTCGGTTGGGCGTTCAGCCGACTGTGAACCACCGCCCTCCTCCCACGCGCGGTGCCGGCGACCTGGAGGAGCCCACGGCCGTGGACGACAACGCCCGTGCCCGCTCCGAGTCGCCTGCCGGACCGCTCGCCATGACGGCGCGCTTCCTGGCCGTCGACCTGCTGCTGAACCCTGTCACGGTTCTGCCGGAGGCGGAGCGGCGCGCCCTGCCGCCGGTGACGGTGGTCCTCGACCGTGGCGACGATGCCCGGTTCACCGCTGCCGCACTGGCCGCCCATCGGCCCCGGGTCGGCCGTATCACCGTCCATCCCACCGTGGGCACGGCCCGCACCGCGGTCCTTCTCCACGACCACCTCACCGCTCTTGGCCGCTCGGTGGTCGGCCTGCGGGCGCAGGGACTGGCCCAGGAGGCGCAGGCGGAGCACGCGGTACGGGCGTGGATGTGGGCGGAGGCTGTCCAGCACGTGATCGTGCTGCGTTCTCACCTGCGCATCAACCTGCACTACCTGCTGGATCTGCACGCCGCCACCGGTGCCGCCCTGACCCTGGTCCGGCACGCACCCGCCTTGGGACGCGACCTGGAAAACCTGTTGAGCAGCCTCGACAACCGGGTCGTCGACACCCTCGACGCCGCCCGCGACGCCTTCAAAGAACCCGGCGCCCGCACGTTGGGCGGCCAGACGCTGCCCCGCACCCAGGGCCGGGTCCTGATCCCGGGGTGGGACGTACCCGTCGCCGGGCTGCCTCCGGCAGTGGTGTTGGATCGGATCCGCCGCCATGCCGCACATCCGGTCCAGGCCGGGGCACTTGTCGCGGCCTGGATCACCGGCGCTTCAGCGCACCGTCTGCGCGGCGCGCAACTGAAGGACCTCACCCCCGGCGGCGACGAACTGGCCCTGCCGACGTCGGTCACGTGCGGCCCGGGACGCATCGGCCGCTCCGCCACGACGGAGGCCTTCCGCGTCCCCGCCCGGCTGCGGCCTCACCTGCTCGCCGCAGCGCAACACCGTCGTCTGGAAGGCGCCGCAGCGGACGCGCGGTTGTTCACCACACTCCGCGCGGACCGTCCGAGCGCCGTGGCCGCCGCGTGCGGGATCGGCATCGGTTTCTGACCCACCGGGGGTGCCCAGGGGAGGACGTACGCCGACGCCGAATCCCGCTGGACGTCGACTCGGAGCGGGGCCAGCACCTGCAGGGAGCGACCACCTTGCCGCGCGGTCTGCGACATCGGCCACGTCGTCTCGGGTATCGCGAACGGGGTCGGTGCCGTCCGCATGCGGCGCGCCCGCGAGGCGGTGGTGCGGCGGGTGGCCCGGTGCTGCTGCGGCGGGTGCCCGGCGCACTGCCCGGAGGCCGGCGCCGCGTAGGGGCCCAGGTCAGGCATTGCTCACCGCCAGCGCGATGCACGCGGTCAGTGCCGCGAGCTGCACGCTGGTGACGCCGGCCGAGCGGGCCTGGCGGCGGATCGCGCCACCGAGCAGCTGGTCGACGACGATCAGCGCGCCCAGCGCGAGCAGCGCCTTCTGGTTCTTCGTCATGTTCTTCACCTCCCCCGCCGGTAGCAGTGCTGGTAACTGATCACTGTCCCGCACGGCACCGACAAGGCCGGATCCGCCTTGCGCACGGCGCGCTCGTCCCCGTCCTGGTGAAGCGGTGGCGAGCCATGCACTCACGGTGATACTCTGGGGAAAACCTTTAATACCGACTTTGAAGTTAAACGGGGAGGTGCGGAAGATGGCGGACGGCGAAGACAGCGAACTCCTGAGCGAAGGGCCGAGCCACACGCGGTTTCTGCTCGGGCGGATCGCCGAGGAGGCGCAGCGCGCCCAAGCACTGGAGGACCCGCTGGAGCAGGCGAAGGCCCTCGCGCTGCTGATCCAGCCGTACGCGGGCTGGGCGCTGCGCGAAGCGGTCTGGGACTGCCGGGGCAAAGACATGAAGTGGTCGGTGATCGCGCCGGAGGTCGGCCTGTCGCAGGCCGTGCTGTCCCGGCAGGTCCGTGCGAACGGACCGGTAGTCACCATCACCCCGTACTACGGGCTGGACAGTCGCAACGCCGACGGGCGGACCCCGCTGCGCCTGGCCGCCTTCAGCCTGGAGAAGCGGGTGATCGCACTGGCGATGACCACCACCGACGAGCGGAGCCAACTGCTGGCCAGGCTCTACATCCCGGTGCTCGCCATGGGCCAGGCGATGGCGGCCAACCAGGCTGAACCGCTGCTGAAGACGGTGAAGGAGGTGCTCCGCCAGGCCGACGGCCTCGCCCCCTCCGTCGCTGGCACCGAGGAGGAGAAGGCCGTACTCGACGCGGTCGGCGAACTGGGGACCGCGTTGGAGCGATACCAGGGCACGATCCGCGTCGCCGAAGAGCTCAAGCAGGCCGCCGAGTCACAGAAGGGGGAGTGACCTGCTGATGGACCGTAAGACGTACACCGCCGAGCTCGCCGGTCTGCGCGAGCTGCGCATCGAGATCACGGCCGCCGAGAAGACGGTCGCGGCCGCGCAGAAGGAGCTGGACAAGCTGACCGACCGGCGTGCGCGCCGGGTTGCCGGCCTGGCGGGGTACGAGGGCGCCCAGGCGCCGGCCATCGCGAAGGCCTCGGGTCTGTCGGTGGGTGACGTCGTGCGGATCGCCCCGTTGCTGGACCCGACCCCGGCCGCCGTTCGCGCCGCCAAGGCCGACGACCAGGCCGCCGCCCCGACTCCGGCGCCCGAGGTGCCGGAGGCCGAGCCTGCCGTTGCGGTCGCCCCGGCGCTGACCCGCCCGGCCCCTGCCGTCGTGCAGTTGGCCCCGGCCGTCCTGGTGACCGAGGCGCCGACCGAGGTCGAGGACCAGGTCGGCGCCGAGCAGCTCGCCGTGCTGCAGACAGGGTCGGCCACATCGGCCCCCGGGGAGACAGAACCCGGCGTACAGGCCGCCTCCGACCGCACCACTACATCGATCCCCGGCGCCATTGGGCAGTATCCGGTCGCGCCGGTCGCTGCCGCGCCGCGTCCGGTGGTCGAGGCCGGTCCGCGTGAGCTGCCCACCCTTCCCGAGGGTCCGGCGGGTGCGCGGTTCGAGGCTGTCACCACGGGCCTGGTCTCCAAGCGCCCCAGCTTCACGCAGCAGGCCCGCTCCACGGTGTTCCTGGACGCGGCGAGCGGTGACCTGGCGGTGCGCGACCGCGTGGTGCGCCTGGACCTCGGCGCCCGCACCCCGGGGGAGATCCTGGACGCCGTCCTGGCCACTGCGCCCGGCACGGAGCGGGTCTACGTCACCGCCGGCGCCCCGTGGCACGACGGCGCCGAGCGGTACTCCACGCTCAAGGACGCGGTCGCCGCGTGGCTGAACACGCCGTCCGAGCGGTGGACCACCGCTGTCGGCTCCGGCCGGGACAAGCTGGCCGGGCACTTCGTGCACCAGCGCCAGCCGGTGGGCCGCTACGCCCCGGTTGCCGCGCCGGACAGCCGCAGCACCGAGATCCGTTCGATGGGGGAGTGGTTCGACCCGGACGGCGCCGACGTCGTGACCTGCCGCCAGGCGTTCACGCTGCTGTGGCAGGCGCTGCGCCGGCACTGGGACGACGCGGTCCTGATGGGCTCACCGTCGCAGACCGGCCGGGACCTGTGGTCGCGCACCGTCCCGACGACCGGCAAGTGGGCCGGCGGTTACCCGGTGCTGTCGGAGGAGCTGCGGGGTCTGCTGCACGCGACCGGTGGCCAGGGCCGCACCGAGCTGATCCTGCCCCCGCGCGTCCCGGAGCAGCTGCCCGCCCTGGTCGAGTACGACCGCACCTTCGCCTACGCGAAGCACCTGTGGAAGTCCCCGGTCGGCATCCCGCGCCGGATCACCGCGGCCGCGTTCGCCGCGATGACCGACCAGGAGCAGGTCAAGGCCTTGATGTCCTGCTCGCACTGGAACGTGCGCGTGACCGTCCCGGCCGGGTGGAACCACGTCGGCCTGCTCCCGGCCCCCGTGACCGGTGACCGCGCCTGGATCTACCCCTCCGAGCCCGGCACCACGTTCACCACGTGGGCGGGCGGCGCCGAGGTCCACCTGGCGCTGTCGAACCACCTCGCACCGTGGAAGGTCGAGATCCTGGGCGGCCTGCTGTTCGAGGACGGCAAGCCGCTGGATGAGTGGGGAAAGCGCCTCAAGGCCGCGTGGGCGGACCTGACCAACCTCTCGAAGATGCACGGCGACGAGCGGCAGCGACAGGCGGCCTACCTCGCCTCCCGCGCGGTCCGGTCGGTGCTGCTGTTCGGCCTGGGCGGCTTTGCGCAGCGCCCGCGCCTGGTGTCCGGCACCACCCCGGTCGGCGAGAGCCTCCCGGCCGGGGTGGAGATCCTGGGCCAGGACGGCGAGGTGGTTACGTGGCAGCGGCAGGCCGGCTTCTCCCGCGACCCCTACGCCCACCCGGAGTGGGCGGCGTACGTGTGGTCGGGGGCGCGGGCGGCGCTGCTGGACATGAAGTACCGGCAGGGCAAGGAGGTCATCGGCTACGCCGGGGCGCTTCACGCGAAGCCGGGCACGGTCGTGTACTTCGGCACGGACGGCATCGCCCTGACCGAGCGCCAGCCCTGGCCCTACCGCGGTGAGCCGGGTGACTACCTCCTCAAGGGCCACCTGACCGGCCCGGTGGAGCACCCGGTCAGCCAGGAGCAGTACCTCAAGCTGCGCGGCCTGGGCCGCGCCGAACTCGCCGCCGAGCAGGCGGCCGGAGGTGACCGGTGAGCCCGGCCGACCCGAACAACCCGAACGAGGCCGCGAGGCTGACCCAGGAGCTGATCGACCAGGGCTACACCAAGCGCCAGGTCGCCAAGATGCTCGGCCGCGACGCCAGCCTGGTCAGCCAGTTCTTCACCAAGGGCAAGGGCAAGGCGTTCGTCGGCGCGCTGCGCCAGGTCGTCCGCGCGGTGCGCGGCGGCGAGCGCGACACCGAGGCGCTGTCCGGGATCGCGGAGGCGAACACCAAGCGCCGCACCACCAAGACGGGCCAGAAGGCCCGGGTGCGGGGCAAGGACGTCGTCGGCAAGCCCGGTGAGTCGATGGCCGGCCGCGCGGGCAAGCAGGCCATCAAGTCCGGCGCTTCCCACCTCGCCCCGGTGGTGCACGAGACCGGCCAGGCTGGCGGCCGTCTCGCCTTCACCGTCCGGATGAAGGCCGACCAGTACGTCTACTCGGCCGGGTCGGAGAAGGACTCCGGCGGCATCCGCCGTGGCTTCATCCCGCGTTCCGACGGCACGGAGGAGCGCACCTACGGCTCCGCCTCCACGGGCGGGTTCGACGCCGCCGAGTGGTCCCAGCGCGTCGCCGACCATCACGGCGACGTCACCGAGGCGATGCGGGCCTGGCTGGTGGAGACCGGACGCGCGGTCGAGGACGCCGACATCGCCTACCTCGAGGTCCGCGGCTGGATCCCCGAGGACCAGCAGTAGTCCGGTCGGCCTCTCCCCATCCATGACCTGGCCCCGGGGAGAGGCCGCCCGCCCCGACCCTCCCACAGCACCGAGCGCCTCGCCGGGCCGTCTCAGCATCCGAAGGAGAAGCACCGCCGTGGAGACCACCACCGCCGCCACCGAGGCCGACGTGCCGGCCGCGTTCCGCGCCGCAGCCGCTCAGCCGGTCCCGGCGCAGCCGTCCGGCGCCGCCGCAGCGAATCCGTTGCCGCTGCACTGGTTCCAGAAGGACGCGGTGGCGGCCGCGGTGCGCGAGGTGAAGGACGGCGGCCGCGCCACGATCGTCGCGGCGACCGGATCCGGCAAGACCCTCATCGCGGCCGGCTGCGCCCGGCGCCTGGCCGCGCGGGGCCGGGTGCTGGTGCTGGTGCCGACGATCGAGCTGCTGGAGCAGACCGCCGAAGCGTGGTCGCTGCGGGGCGGGCGCCGGGGCCTGGCGGTGGCGGCGTGTTCTCGGGAGGAGGCGTTGGAGAGCGCGGAGGCCGGCGGCCGCGTCCACGTCCAGGTGACCACGCAGGCCGTCCGGATCACCGACCTCGTCAACGGCGCCCCCGACGACCAGCCGGTCACCGTGTACGCCACCTACGCCTCGCTGGAGCGCATCGTCCAGGCCCACCAGGGCTGGGGGCTGGCCCAGTGGGACCTCGTGATCATCGACGAGGCCCACCGGACGGCAGGTGCCGAGGGGAAGGCGTGGGCGGCCGTCCACGACGACGCCCAGGTCCCCGCCGCGCGCCGGCTGTACTTCACCGCCACGCCCAGGATCGCGGACGACCGGCGGGCGGAGGACGGCCTAGCCGACCTCGCCGACACCGAAGGCACCGAGAAGCTGCCCGTCCTCTGCTCCATGGACTCGGAGGAGATCTACGGCAAGACCGTGTTCACCTGGACCCTCGGCCAGGGCATCGAGCACGGCTACCTCGCCGACTACCGGGTACTCGTGCCGGTAGTGACGGACGAGGACCTGCGCGAGCTGCTCAACCTCCCCGCCGTCGCCGACCTGCGCTCCCAGCGCAGCAACGAGGAACTGCTGCGCCTCGCGTTGCAGATCGCGGTGCTGCGCGCGGTCGCCGACCTCGGCCTGCGCCGGGTCATCACGTTCCACTCGCGGGTGGCTGGGGCGCGGGAGTTCGCGAGCACTCTGCTGGAGGCCTCGGAGCTGCTGCCCGACGCGGAGCGTCCGGAGCGGATCTGGGCGAAGGCGGTGGCTGGAACCGACCGGCTCAAGGACCGCCGGGCCGCGTTCGCCGAGTTCAAGGCCCACACCGGCGAGGACGGCGAGGAGTGCGGCATCCTCTGCAACAGTCGGCTCCTGACGGAGGGCATCGACGTCGCCGCCGTGGACGCCATCTGCTTCGCGGACCCGAAGTCGAGCGTCATCGACATCGTCCAGGCCGTCGGCCGCGCGCTGCGCCAGTCCTACCGGCAGGGCAAGGTCAGCTGGGTCATCATCCCGGTCTACCTGCCGACGCCAGAGGTCGGCGACGACACCGCGACCACGCACCCGGCCGAGGTCCACGACGCCGGCGAGGCCGTGAAGGCCGAGGCCGACGCCGAGATCGAAGCCAGCTCCTTCCGCACGATCTGGCGAGTCCTGCGCGCCCTGGCCGCGCACGACGCCCGGGTGGTCGGCCGGATCACCGAACTGCGCGCCAGCCGCTCGCAGGGCACCGCGCACACCACCGCGACCACGGCGGCCTCCGAGGGTGAGGCCACCGAGGCCGGGGAGGGAGAGCAGCAGCCGGCCCCGGCCGAGTCGCCGATCGAGTGGCTGCGGATCAACGCGAAGCAGCACGCCGCCCGGATCCTCCAGACCGTCAAGCTGCGCGCGTTCAACCCGCGCGCCGTGGAGTGGCAGAGCATGCACGCCGTCGCGGCGGTCTTCCACCTCCAGCACGGCCACCTCGACCCCACCGACAAGACCAAGCACGCCGAGCTGATCTCCTGGCTCACCCGCCAGCGCCACCTCCACGGCCAGCACCTCCTCGACGCCGCCCGCATCAGCGAGCTGGACGCCCTCGGCATGATCTGGTCGAAGAACGCCAACGCCTGGGAACGCGGCTACGCCTACGCCGCTGCCTTCCACCACCAGCACGGCCACCTGGCGATCCCCGCCACCACAAAGCTCGACGACTACGCGGTGGGCGCGTGGATGCGCCGCCAGCGCAAGGCCGACAACCTCACCGCAGACCAGGTGGCCAAGCTCGACGCGCTGGACGAGCTGTGGCACCTGGAGCCGGACTGGAACCGCTCCTACCGCCGCCTGCTCGCCTACCTCGCCGCCGGCGGCACCCTGGACGGCCCGGCGAACCGCACTGGCGGCGACGCGGACCCGACGTTCCGCCCCGGCACATGGCTGCGAAAGCAGGACAAGGCCCGCGCCCAAGGGAAGCTGACCGAGCAGCAGATCGCGCTCCTGGACGCTCTCCACCGACACGCCGAGACCGTCACCGGCTGACCCGCCCCGCACCCCCGCCGTCCCGGCTCACCGAGGCCGGGACGGCCGCTCGTACCCGCTCCCGACTCCCGGAGGCACCCGCGATGACCGACACCACCCGCCCCGCCCCGGACCCCGCCGCCGCGCCCGGGTGACTGGAGCTGGGCCTGTGCAGCAGCCGGCCCGCGCCCGCCGACCGGGACCTGGGCCGGGCGGTCCTGGACTCGCCGCTGGTGCGCGGTTCGATGTGGCTGCGCTGGTCCGGCCACGACGGCATCCGCACCCTCCACCACGGCGCCGGCCTCGCCCGAGGCTGGACCGGGCGCGACGTCGACGGCCGCGGCCGGTACGACTACGCCTCCGAGATCTTCGCAGGCGACTGCGTGCTGCCGAGCCCGGCCGCCGTCGCCGGCTTCGTCCGGCCGTGGTTCAACGGCGGCGTCGTGTGGCCGACGCCGGGCGCCGACGACACCACGC
The DNA here is from genome assembly GCF_045208415.1 of Kitasatospora sp. NBC_01560. Classification (NCBI taxonomy): domain Bacteria; kingdom Bacillati; phylum Actinomycetota; class Actinomycetes; order Kitasatosporales; family Streptomycetaceae; genus Kitasatospora; species Kitasatospora sp. NBC_01560. The sequence goes on from NZ_CP109364.1 coordinate 9,648,044, forward strand.
CCTTGGACGGCCCGTTGCCCGGCCCGGTCGCCGAGGCCCTGGCGGCTGGCGACGTCGCCGCAGAACTCGCGAGTCGGCTCGCCGCCTACTGGCCAGCCGCCCGACCGCCCGTACCGCCGCCCGCCCCGAGGTGATCGCCGTCACGGACAAACCGAGAGGACAAGGCCCCCTGACCTGGGCGAACCGGGCGGGACAACACGCTGGTCAACGGGCGGGACAAGGGATGCCGTCAGACCGCGGACGAGGGGTCGGCGGGCAAGGTCTGTCCGCGCACAGGCCTAGCGGTGGAACTCCTGACGCAGCGCCTCGCGGTATACGCAGTAGGCGATGTGATAGTTCCCGGGCCCGAATCCGGAGAACCGCTCGAAACAGACCGAGCTGTTGACCTCCAAGATCCGGAAACCGCCGTCGACCAACAGGATGTCGACACTGGCAAACATCAGCCCGAGCGTGTCCATGGCGCGGCGGCCCAGAATCGTCAGCTGGCTTTTGAGGGCTGAGTTCCGTACCAGTTCGGGTCGTGCTCCGTGGCGTAGATTGTTTCGCCATTCGGCGACGCAATCGTCCGCAAGCGAACGCAGCTTCCGATAGATGGGAAACGCCGTGCCGTTCAGCATGACGACCCGGTATTCCTCGGCACCTTCCACGAACGGCGCTATCGCGATTGCGCGATAGCGGTCGAACATGTGGGCGAGGATCCGACGGAGGTCGGTCGGCGTGTCGGCGCGGTAGACATCGACGCCGCCGTCGCCGTCGTTCGGCTTGAGGACGAGCGGCAGCTCATGGGCCTGCGCGACCGCTGAGTACAACTCCTCGGCACCGTACGATCCGGCGCGGACGATCCGATGGGGAACGGCCGGGATGCCAGCGTTTTCGAGCACTGCGAAGCAGCCGACCTTGTCTGCCGCCAAATGGGCTGCCACGGCGGAGTTCGGCGGGAAGGCGTAGCCGATGACGTGCCTGACCACGGCATCGCGGCGCAGCCGGACCACCCAGCCGTCGGACAGCCAGGTCAGTTCCAGACCGAGGTCCGCCGCTATGTCTGTAATCTGCCGCGCCGACGTCGGCCGGAACCACGGCGCCGACGGCTCGGGTGGATCGGCGAACCAGGACGCCTCTGATATGACTTCGTGACAGTATGTGCACCGCACCGGCATTCTCGCATTCGGTCGATCGGTGATCACGTGAGTTTACCGGAGCGTCACCCTGGTCGCATCATACTTCCCCGCTATGGTCAGCCCTACGTGCCTTGTCGCGCCGCAGTCAGGGAGATGCTCAGAATTGGGGTTTCGCGCAGACCATCCCCGCTCCTCAACGTCTTTCCGATGGAGCGTGGCCCGCCTTCCCGCCGGGAAGCTCACGCTGTTCGCGATCGCCGCACTTGTCATGTTGGCGGCCTCGATTGCCGCGCTTCAGGATGTGACCACGGTGGCGGCGGACCCGCTGTCAAAGAGGTTCGCGCTAAACGCATTCTTTACGCGCACCAGCGCGATGCTCCGCGCCCTGATCAATACCGGGGCGTATCCCGCCTCTGCTGGCCACAACGACGCGGACGAGGCGATCTCGTTCGTCGTGGGTGTGCTGTCCCTGCTCATTCCTGCCCTCGTCGTCGCTACGTTCGTGATCCGCGTCTTCGCGGTCGACCCCTTCGTATGGCGTAAGACGACCAGCCTCTGCTTCCCCTGGGAGATGGACTACGAGCCCCAGCGCGCAGACTCGGACTCCAACGACATCATCGTGGCGATCCGGTGGTACAAGCGGCTGAGGCGGCTAACGATCAACGATCTGACGGCCAAAGTGTTCCTGCACTATGTGGCGCCGTCGCCAGTGGACGGCACGATAACCGCGCGAAGGGTGCAGCTCGACGTTCTTGACGGCGATGGCAATCGCGCGCAGCAGCGCACGTGGCCGATCGCCCGAACCGGCGCGCCGTTCACCCTATGGGTGCCCCTCGACGCGCCGTTGACGGACGGCGAGATCCGCCACGTCCAGGGCCGCGACATCACCGGACTAAACGGCAGGCTCGTGATCCAGCTTCGAGGCGAGGCCGTCGGGCTGGCGACTGCGATCTCCGGGCAACAGTGGTACCAGCTAGGGGAATCCGAAGGCACGCAAATCGGCCGATTCGCCGGGGTGGAGATCGGCAAGGACGTGGCCAAGGGCTCGCGCGGCTGGAAGCGTTTCGAGGATCCGCTGCGGTGGGCTGTCTTCGTCTACGGGAGTCTGGTCGACACCACGACCCTGGCCGAGTACCTGGGACGCCCCTTGGCCCCGGACTTGGACTATGTGCCTGCGAAGCTGTCCGGATATCGCCGGACCTGGAGCGTGGCGACCGACAACACCGACGATCGGGCCGCGGTCGTCTACCTCACCCCGGACCGCACCGCCGAACCGCCGGTCCAAGTCCTGTTCCTCGACGTCGAAGAAGATGCGTCTGCGGCTGTCGAAGGCGTGCTGGTGATGGTGACCAGCGAGGGCCTCGATCGGCTCCGCAGGCGCGAGCGGAACTATGAAGTCTTCGACGTGACCGCGCGGTGCGCACCTCACAGCACGCTGCTGGGCGGCGCGCCGGATCGCGTAGTCACCTTCCGTGGCAGACCTGCGGCCAAGGAGGCGGCTGCACGTGGGATCGCGACGGGCACGGCCTGCATTAGGGCCGAGTACCTCCAGTCCGTCGAACGCGGCATGGGGCTTCACGGTGACGTTGTAATAAGTGCCTTTGCAGCCGAGCCCCTACCAGCACCGATCCGCGAACTCCTCCGGGAGAAGCGGCCCGTCGCGTCGTAGAAGCCCGCCGGGCTATCGCAGGCCCGGCCCCGCACCTTGCCCCGCGCTGCGCCCTGCCCTGGTGGCGGTTAGTCCGTGCCGTCAGGGCGCCGGCCCCAGCCCGGCCGGGTGCCGGGTGCTGCCGGACGTGGTCCAACGAGCACATCTCCCCGGGCGGGATGGTCGTGAGGACCACCTGGCACGAGCCCGTTTGTCGGACCTGGAGCCGGCCGTGACCACCCCCGCCGGGCTGGGTGCCCGGTTCGAGTCCGGCGCCACGGTCGTGCGCCGCGACATCCACGTGGGCAAGGTGTGGTCCGCCCAGCCCTACCGGCACTCGCCGACACCGGCACCGTTCTCGAGCTCGCCTACTGGCCGGGCATTCGCTCCCTCGCACCCACCACCTTGGCCACGGCGCTGCGCACCGGCGACGACGAGGCGCGCAGCAACGGCCTGACCAACCTCGCCGCCGGCACCTGGACGCTCGGCCCCTGGGCCTGGCGCGACACCGTTCGCCGGTCCCGCTTCGAGACCGGCGAATGGTTCTCTGTGCACCACATTCAGACGCCGACCGGGAAGTCGCTGCGCCTGTACGTGAACTTCGAGCGCCCGGCGGTCCGTACCCGGATTGGGATCGACACCCTGGACCTGCTCGTCGACCTGGTGGTGGAGCCCGACCTTTCCTCGGTGAGGTGGAAGGACGAGGACGAGTATGCTCACGGCCGCCGGCTTGGCTTCATCACCGACCAGGACCACCGCTTGGTCGAGCAGGCCCGCGAGCGCGCCCTCGGCCTCCTTCAGGGCCGTGCCGGCCCGTTCGCCGGCCCGTGGCCCACCTGGACGCCGGACCCCACCTGGCCGACGCCCGAACTGCCTGACGGCGCAGCCCAGGTGGCCGTGTAAGGCCGTAACTCACCATTCCTCAGCACTTCACAGCCGCCCTATCCTTCGAGGATGATGAAGCTGCCGGTCTCCGCTGGGGACTACGCCTGTACCTGGTCCATCAATGGGGCGACCGTCGGCGGTCAGCTGATGCTCGTAGAGAGTGGAAGACCTCAAGGCACTGCCTTCGACGTGCCAGGAGTAGGGACCACCACCAGCGCGGCTGACGGATCGCAGTTCGTGAGGTTCTCGCCGTACGAGGAGAGCGTCGAACGCGTACGTGGCCAACTGCGGAGCGGCCACGACGTCGTCCTGATCGGTGCCTCGCTTGGGCACGTATTCCCTGGCACTGCACAGCTGACTGGAGAAATGGCGCTGTGCGGATTCGGGCTCCCGGCCGGTGACGAGATCCTCTTCGACAC